>NZ_SPUI01000003.1 GCF_004522095.1 Nocardioides sp. 503 | reverse complement strand
TGATACTCCTCCGCCACCGGCTCCTTGACCTTCAGCACCAGGTCGATCGACCCGTCGGTGCCCCACGCGGCATCCGCGTCCGCCACGATCACGGCCCCCGCCGCGACGTACTCCTCATCGGCGATCGAGGAACCCACCCCCGCACCGGCCTGGACGAACACCTCGTGACCATGAGCGGTCAGCTCGTGCACCCCCACCGGCGTGATCGCCACCCGGTACTCGTGGTTCTTGACTTCCTTCGGGACGCCGATCTTCACCGGTGCTGCTCCTTCATCGTCGGGGGGTCTCGCGGAGGTGGGAGGTCACTCGAAGGCGGAGATGCCCGTCAGGGCCCGCCCGATGGTGAGGGTGTGGATCTCGGCCGTCCCCTCGTAGGTCAGGACCGACTCGAGGTTGTTGGCGTGGCGCATCACGGGGTACTCGCCGGAGACTCCGTTGGCGCCCAGCACGGTGCGCGCGGTGCGCGCGATGTCGAGCGCGACCCGGGTGTTGTTGAGCTTGCCGGCGCTCACCTGGGCGTGCGTGAGCCGGCCGGCCTCCTTGAGGCGGCCGAGGTGCACCGCGAGCAGCAGCGCCTTGCCGTGCTCGAGGCTCATGTCGGCCAGCTTCTGCTGGGTGAGCTGGAAGGCGGCGATGGGCCGGTCGAACTGCACGCGCGTCTTGGCGTACTCGATCGCGGTCTCGACGCAGGAGCGCGCGGCGCCGGTGGTGCCGAAGAGGATGCCGAAGCGGGCCTCGTTGAGGGCGCCGAGCGGGCCGCTGAGGCCGCGGGCGCCGGGCAGCATGGCGTCGTGCGGGAGCCGGACGTCCTCGAGCGCGAGCTCGCTGGTCACCGAGGCGCGCATCGACATCTTCTGCTTGATGTCGCGCGCCGAGAAGCCGGGGGTGTCGGTCGGCACGACGAAGCCGCGGACGCCCTCGTCGGTCTGGGCCCAGATGATCACGACGTCGGCGATGCTGCCGTTGGTGATCCACATCTTCGAGCCGTTGAGGACCCAGTCGCTGCCGTCCTGGCGGGCCTTGGTGCGCATGCCCTTGGGGTTGGAGCCGTGGTCGGGCTCGGTCAGGCCGAAGGCGCCGACGTAGGTGCCGGCTGCCATGCCCGGCAGCCACTGCTGGCGCTGCTCCTCGGAGCCGTTGGCGTGGATCGAGTACATCGCCAGCGAGCCCTGCACGGAGAACAGCGAGCGCAGGCCGCTGTCGACCGCCTCCAGCTCCGCGCTGGCCAGGCCGTAGGCCAGCGACGAGACGCCGGCGCAGCCGTACCCTTCGAGGTGCATGCCGAGCAGGCCGGCCTCCCCCATCTCCCGAGCGATCTCGCGTGCCGGCAGCGTGCCGGACTCGAACCACTCGGCGACGTGGGGGGCGAGGCGCTTCTGTGCGAAGAGTCGGGCAGTGTCGCGGATCGCACGCTCCTCGTCATCGAGCAGGTGGTCCACATCGAGCAGGTCGTGCTGGGCGTCCACGGCGATCTCCTTGAACATCTTCGACTAAGTGAGGTTTAATATACTTAATCACCCACGGTACGTCGACCCTCTGGAAAGGCCGTGATGCACGCCACGTCGGAGCACGAGGTACGCCGCCAGGTCGTCGACGTCTCGCGGCGGATGCTGCGCTCCGGGCTGGTCACCGGGACGTCCGGCAACGTGAGTGCCCGGGTGGGCGACCAGGTCCTCATCACGCCCTCCGGTGTCGACTACGAGCAGATGGTGCCCGACCAGCTCGCGACGCTCGACCTCCGCGACGGCACGGTGGTCGACGCCCCGCTCCCGCCCTCCTCCGAGGCCCCCCTCCACCTGGCGGTCTACCGAGGGTCGCAGGACGCACGGGCCGTCGTCCACACCCACGCGCCCTGGGCGACCGCGCTCGGGCTCGTCCGCGACACGCTCCCGAGCGTCCACTACGCCATCCGCGCCCTCGGCGGGCCCGTCCGGGTCGCGCCGTACGCGACGTTCGGCAGCCCGGAGCTCGCGGAGCACGTGTCGACGGCGCTGCGCGACCGGCGCGCGGCCCTGATGCGCAACCACGGCGCCGTGGCCTACGGGACGGACCTGGAGGAGGCCACCCAGAACGCCGAGAAGCTCGAGTGGCTGTGCCAGCTCTACTGCCGCGCCGCCACGCTCGGCGAGCCGGCCGAGCTCACGATGGCCGAGCTCGAGGACGTCGCGCGCAGCGCTCAGCAGACCGGCTACCGACTGTGAAGGACCCGATGACCCAGCCCGAGACCCAGCCCGTGACAGAGCCCGAGACCACCGACACCACCCGGCCCCGGATCGCGACCGTCGGCGTCCACATCCTCGACACCCTGGGCGCGCCGGTCGACCACCTGCCCAGCGGCCAGAACAGCCTGCGCCTGCAGGAGATCCGCGTCGCCCCGGCCGGCACCGCCGCCGGGGTCGCGGTCGACCTGGCGCTGCTGGGCGCGGACGTGGCGACGTACGGCGCCGTGGGCAACGACGAGATCGGCGCCTTCCTCCTCAGCAGCCTGCAGGGCCACGGCATCGACACCGCGGGCGTCGTCCACCTCGACGGGGTGCAGACGTCGGCCTCGATCCTGCTCGTGCGGCCCAACGGCGACCGGCCGGCGCTGCACGTCAAGGGCGCCAACGGCATCGCGACCTGGGACGACCTCGGACCGCCGGACCTGCAGGGCTTCGCCGGCGTGCACGTAGGCGGGCTGGACGCCATGAGCGCCCTGGACCGGCCCCGGTCGCTGGAGGTCATGCGCGCGGCGCGGGCCGCCGGCGCCGTCGTCTCGCTGGACTTCCAGTCCTCCGCGCAGTGGCTCGGGGCCGACCTGCTCGAGCTGCTCCCCGGAGCCGACTACTTCATGCCCAACCTCGAGCAGGCCGTCGGCCTGGTCGGCGACGGCACCCCCGAGGAGGTCGCGGGCCGGCTCCTCGAGCACGGGCCGCGCGCCGTCGTCGTCACCTGCGGGGAGCACGGCGCGGTCTACCGCGACGCCGAGCGGCTCGTGCACCAGCCGGCGTTCCGCGTCGACGTCGTCGACACCACCGGCTGCGGCGACTCGTTCTGCGCGACGTTCCTGCTCAGCACCGTCCGCGGCGACTCCGTCGAGGACTCGCTGCGCCGCGCCTCGGGCGCGGCCGCGCTGGTCGCCTCCGGCCTCGGCTCGGACGGCCTGCTGAGGGACTGGGACCAGCTCGAGGCCTTCGTGCGCGACGCCGCCGTCCTCACCCCCTGACCGACCCCACCCCACCGACCCGCGGAGCGCCTGCCATGACCCACGTCCACGCCATGCTCATCGACGGCGACCAGGTCGCCGCCTCCGACGGCGCCGTCGTCGACATCGAGGACCCCGCGACCGGCGAGGTGATCGCCAGCACGCCCCGCGCGAGCGCGGCCGACCTCGACCGGGCGCTCGCGTCGTCGGCGACCGGCTGGGAGGCCTGGAAGGCCGTCACCCCGTGGGAGCGCAGCGGCGTCCTGCGCCGGGCCGCCACCCTCCTCGACGAGCGCACCGACGAGATCGCCACGATGCTGACCCGCGAGCAGGGCAAGCCGCTCGCCGAGGCCCGCGCGGAGCTCCAGGCGACGGTCGAGCAGTTCGACTGGTACGCCGACGAGGCCCGCCGCATCTACGGCCGCACCGTGTCCTCGCGCAACCCCGACCAGCGGATGCAGGTGCTGCGCCAGCCGATCGGTCCCGTGGCGGCGTTCACGCCGTGGAACTTCCCGGTCCTCCTCGCGGCCCGCAAGGTCGCCCCCGCGCTGGCGGCCGGCTGCTCGGTCGTGCTCAAGCCCGCCGAGGAGGCGCCCGGCGCCGCGCTGGCCATGGCGACCGCGCTCACCGACGCCGGCCTGCCGCCGGGCGTGCTCAACGTCGTGACCGGCGACCCCGCGGCCATCAGCGAGCAGCTCATCGGCTCGTCGGTCATCCGCAAGGTGAGCCTGACCGGCTCGGTCCCCGTGGGCAGGCACCTGCTCGGGCTGGCCGCGCAGGGCGTGAAGAACGTGTCGATGGAGCTCGGCGGGCACGCCCCGGTCCTGGTCTTCGGCGACGCCGACCCCGAGCTCGCGGGCCGGCTGTGCGCCGCCGGCAAGTTCCGCAACGCCGGCCAGGTGTGCATCGCGGCGACCCGCTTCTACGTCCAGGACACCATCGCCGAGGCGTTCCTCGAGTCCTTCACCGCCGCCACGGCGGCGCTGACGGTGGGCTCCGGCCTGGCCGACGGCACCGACGTCGGCCCGCTCGCCAGCGCCCGCGGGCTGGCGCGTGCCGGCGAGCTCGTCGAGGACGCCGTGCGCCAGGGCGCGCAGGTGCGGACCGGCGGGCACCGGGTCGAGGACACGGCCGGCTACTTCTACACCCCCACCGTCCTCAGCGGGGTGCCGGAGAGCGCGGCGATCATGCAGACCGAGCCGTTCGGGCCGATCGCCCCGGTGGCGACGTTCGCGACGTTCGACGAGGCGATCGCGCGCGCCAACGGCACGCCGTACGGGCTCGCGGGCTACCTCTTCTCCGACGACCTCACCACCGCCACCCGGGCCGCCGAGCTGCTCGAGGTCGGCATCGTCGGCGTCAACACCGTCGCCGTGAGCGGCGCGCAGATCCCCTTCGGCGGGATCAAGGAGTCCGGGATCGGCGCCGAGAACGGCACCGAGGCGCTCGAGGGCTACCTCCACTCCAAGGCCGTCGTCACCGGGCTCCGCCCGCGGGGCTGAACCCCCGTGCGGCCCTGCGCCGCGGACCGGGGACGACGAGAGGGGCGGTCCCGCCGTGCGGGGCCGCCCCTCGTCGTCTCTCCTGCCGGGTGCGTCAGCCCCACGACGCGCGGCGGAGGCACCTTCTGGGCATGTACTGTCGCTTCTGGGCCAGAATTCCAGCCCAGAAGCGCAGGTTTTTCAGCATCTGCTGAAAAACCTGCCGGCCTACGCCGAACGGCGCGCGGCGACGGCCGCGAACGCGTCGTCGGTGCGCTCGAGCGCCCAGGCGATGTCCTCGGGCTGGTGCGCGGCGGTGTAGAACCAGTTGTGCCAGGGGTGCAGGTAGACCCCGCGGCTGACGCACTCGTCGGCCCAGGAGGCCACGGTGGACAGGTCGGTGTCGCCCTCGAAGAGCACCAGCGGCATCGCGGCCGGGCCGGACTGGCGGATCTCCAGGCCGTGGCGACGTGCCTGCTCCTCGATGCCGTCGCGCATCAGCTGCGCCATCCGGTGGGTGTGCGCCATGGCGTCGGTGTCGCGGAGCAGCGTGATCGTGGTGATCGCGGCCGCCATCGCGGCCGGGGCGAACCAGAACGACCCGGTCGTGTAGATGGACGAGGCCGCCTCGGCCAGGCTGTCGATGCCGGTCACGGCGGCCAGCGGGTGGCCGTTGGCGATGGCCTTGGACCACGCGGTGAGGTCGGGGCGGACCCCGAGCGGCTCCCAGCTGCCGCGCACGTCGAGGCGGAAGCCGCAGCGCACGTCGTCGAGGATCAGCACCGCGCCCGAGGACGTCGCCAGCTCGCGCACCTCGCGGGCGAACTCCGGCAGCGCGAGCTCCTGGTCGCGGCGGTTGTCCTGGCGCACCGGCGACACGATGATCGCGGCGAGGTCGTCGCCGGCCGCGGCCACGGCGGCGCGCAGCGACTCGACGTCGTTGTAGTCGAACTTGTCGATGAACGCGCGGTCCTCGGGCAGCACGCCGGACGGTCCGGGCGTGCACCAGGGCGCCGCACCGTGGTAGGCGCCGTTGGCCATCAGCACCCGGCGACGGCCGGTCGCCGCACGGGCGATCGTCACCGACATGGTCGTCGCGTCGGTGCCGTTCTTGGCGAACATCGACCAGTCCGCGCTGGGGATCGTCTCGACCAGCAGCTCGGCCAGGTCGACCATGACCGGGCCGGGGCCGTTGAGACAGTCGCCGTTGCCGAGCTGGGCCGCGACGGCGGCGTCCACCTCCTGGTGCTGGCGGCCCAGGACGATGGTCCCCCAGCCGCACATGAGGTCGACGTACTCGCGCCCGTCGACGTCCCACAGCCGCGCGCCCTCGCCCCGCGCCATGAACTGCGGGTACGACGGCGGCATCGGGCCCATCGACATGTGGCCGTACATGCCACCGGGGATCACGCCGCGGGCGCGGGCGCGCAGCGCCTGGTCGGTGCTGGTGGTCTGGGTCGTGGTCATACGAGCATCTCCTTGGCGGTCTTCGTGATGCCGGCGGCGTCCAGCCCGTAGTGGGCGTAGAGCGCGGCCGGAGGCCCGACGGGCACGTAGGCATCGGGGATGCCGACCTTGCGGAAGCGGACGGGCTGACCCGTCCCGGACTGGAAGAGGCACTCCGCGACCGCGGTGCCGAGGCCGTTGGTCACGTTGGCCTCCTCGACGGTGAGGACCGCGCCGGTGCGCGCGGCGGCGCTGAGCACGGCCTCGGTGTCCAGCGGGCTGACGGTGAACATGTCGATCACCCCGACACTGTGCCCCGACTCCGCCAGCGCCTCGGCGGCGCGCAGCGACGGCTCGACCTCGGTGCCGGTCGCGATGATCGTGAGGTCGTCGCCGGGCCGCACCGTGATGGCCTTGCCGATGGTCAGGTCGGGCACCTCGTCGTAGACGTCGCGGTCACGGCCGCGGCCCAGGCGCAGGTACATCGCCCCCGGGTGGTCCAGGCTCGCGCGCAGGAGCGCGCGGAGGTGGTTGGCGTCGGTGGCGCAGACGACGGTGAGGTCGGCGATGGTCCGCATGATCCCGAGGTCCTCGGGGCTGTGGTGGCTGGTGCCGTAGAACCCCATGGACACCCCGGAGTGGTGGCCGACCACCCGCACCGGCATCTTCGGGTAGGCGCAGTCGGTGCGGATCTGCTCGCAGCCGAGCAGGGCGGCGAACGACGCGAACGTCGCGGCGAACGGCACGTAGCCGCACGACGCGAGCCCCGCCGCCACCGTGATCATGTTCTTCTCGGCGATCCCGACGTTGAAGAACCGGTCGGGGTGGCGCTCGGCGAAGTCCACGGCGCGGTTGGCGCGCGCCAGGTCGGCGGTCAGCACGACCACGCGCGGGTCGACGTCGGCGAGGTCGGCGAGCTCCTCGCCGAACACGAACGCCGGGATGGCGCGGGTGTCGTTGCCGTCGGAGGAGCGGGCGTTGCGCAGCCCGGTCCGGCCGGTGCCGTTGAAGATGTCGGACTGCTCCTGCGCCGCCTCCGCGGCGGCCGCGGCGGCGTCGGGGGCCGCGCCCTCGGGCAGGGTGGTGGTGTCCTCGCTCATGCGCGTGCCTCCAGGGGTCGCAGACCGGCCGCGATCTCGGCCATGACGTCGTCGTAGTCCTCGCCGACCAGGTTGCCGACGTGCCAGTCGGGGCTGTACTCCATGGCACGCACGCCCCGGCCCTTGACGGTGTCGGCGACGATCACCTGCGGGACGCGGTGAGCGGTGTCCGGCAGCGCGGCGTACGCCGCCAGCAGGGCGCCCACGTCGTGGCCGTCGACGCGCTGCACCTCCCAGCCGAAGCTCTCGAAGCGCTCGCGCAGCGGCTCGACGGCCATCGTGTCGCGGGTCATCCCGTCGATGCCGAGCTGGTTGTTGTCGACCACGGCGACCAGGTTGCCCAGGCCGAAGTGGGCGGCGCTCATCGCGGCCTCCCACACCTGGCCCTCGTTGAGCTCGGCGTCGCCGAGCAGCACCCAGGTGCGGTAGTCGCGGCCGCCGAGGCGCCCGCCCAGGGCCATGCCGACGCCGATCGAGAGACCGTGCCCGAGCGAGCCGGAGCTGAAGTCGATGCCCGGCACCTTCTTCATGTCGGGGTGGTCGCCGAACGGCGAGCCGAGCCGGGTGTAGTCGTCGAGCGCGGACGGCTCGAAGTAGCCGAGGTCCGCCAGGACCGGGTAGAGCCCGATGGCCGCGTGGCCCTTGCTGAGGATCACCCGGTCGCGGTCGGGGTCGCGCGGCTCGTCCGGCGTGAGCCGCAGCTGGCCGTAGTAGAGCGTCGCGAGGATCTCCGCGATCGAGAACACCGAGGTGTAGTGGCCGGCACCCGCGATCGCAGCGAGGCGTACCGTCTCCGAGCGGATGAAGGTGGCGCGGTCCGCCAGCAGCGCCAGCTGGTCGGGCGTGGGTGGCTGCGTGTCTTCGGGGTGCCGCACGGGACCTCCTGGGGTGGCCGGCGATCGGGCCGCGACTGCGTGTCAGGGCCCGGACCAGGTCGTTGACTTATGGTCTGGGTCACCTCACTATAGGATAATCAATCTACAAATTCTATGGCTGTCGGAGGACATCGCACGTGGGACTCGTACGGTTCGCGGCACGCCGCCTGCTCCTCGCCCTTCCCACCCTGCTGGGCCTGCTCGTCGTGGCCTTCGTGCTGGCGAACTACCTGCCGGGTGACCCGCTGGCCCGTCTCCTCGGCGACGTCGGGGGCAGCGACCCGGTCGCGCGGGCGGCGTACGAGAAGGAGTGGGGGCTGGACGCGCCGATCTACGAGCGCTTCTGGGTCTACCTGCAGCACCTCGTCACCGGCGACATGGGCCAGTCGACGCTGACCCGGCGCGGCGTGGCCGACGACCTGCTCGAGTTCTTCCCGGCCACCGTCGAGCTGGCGCTGGCCGCGATCGTCGTCGCCGGCGTGCTGGGCCTCGTGCTCGGCTCGGTCGCGGCGTTCTACCACAACAAGTGGCCCGACCTCGTGGTCCGCACGATCGCCCTGGTGGCCTCCGGCGTGCCGGTCTTCTGGCTCGGCATCATCGGCCTCCAGGTCTTCTATCTGCGCTTCGACGTGCTGCCCGGCCCGGAGGGACGCCTCGGCCGCGACTTCGAGCCGCCGACGCACATCACCGGCCTCTACACCTTCGACGCCCTCATCACCGGCGACTTCGGCACCATGTGGGACGCGATGCGGCACCTGCTGCTGCCGGCGTTCGTCCTGGGCTCGTTCTTCCTGGGCCTGCTCGCCCGGATGACCCGCGCCTCCATGCTCGAGGTGCTGCGCGCGCCGCACCTGGTGACGGCGCGCTCCAAGGGCGTCTCGGCGCGCACCCTGCTGCAGTTCCACATCCTGCCCAACGCGCTGATCCCCACCGTGACCGTCCTCGGCCTGGCCATCGGCGGGCTGCTGGCCGGCGCGGTGCTGACCGAGACCGTCTTCTCGTGGCCGGGCATCGGGCGCTACGCCGTCGACGCGGCCAAGGCCCTCGACTACCAGGCCATCCTCGGCGTGACGGTGCTCATCGGCGCGGTCTACGTCGTCACCAACGCGGTGGTGGACATCGTCTACGCCGCCCTCGATCCACGCATCCGGCTGGGGGAATGACATGACGGACATGCAGCGTCCTGGCGACGCGACCGACGCGACCTCCCCGGTCGCGCTCGCCGGCCCAGGCGAGACGATGTCCGGGGCGCCCGTGACCCCGACGTTCGCGCTGAGCAAGGCCGACCGCGGCGGCGGTGGCGGCCGGCTCGCCTTCAACATCGGCGTGACCCTCGTGCTGCTGTGGGTCCTCATCGCGATCACCATCCCGTGGTGGACGCCGTTCGACCCCGTGACCGACCAGGACCTCCAGGGCCGGCTCGCCGGCCCCGGCGGCGAGCACTGGTTCGGCACCGACAACCTGGGCCGCGACGTCTTCGCCCGGGTCATGTACGGCGCCCGGCTCTCGCTGCCCATCGCGCTCATCACGGTCGCGGTCTCGGTCGCCATCGGCTGCCTCATCGGCGCCGTGGCCGGCTTCCTCGGCGGGATCGCCGACGAGGTCATCATGCGGATCAGCGACATCGTGCTGTCCTTCCCCGCGATCGTGCTGGCCCTGGCCATCGCCGCCGCGCTCGGCCCCAGCACCACCAACGTGGTGATCTCGATCGCGGCCGTGACCTGGCCGGAGTACACGCGACTGATGCGCGGCCAGGTCCTCTCGATCCGCAACAACCTGCACGTCCTCGCGGCGCAGTCGATCGGCTGCTCGCGGGCCCGGGTCTTCCGGGTGCACGTGCTCCCCTTCGGCCTGCAGCCGATCCTCGTCAAGGCCACCGTCGACCTCGGCATGGTCATCCTCCTGGCCGCCGGCCTGAGCTTCATCGGCGTGGGCGCGGTGCCCCCCACCCCGGAGTGGGGCGCCATGGTCAGCGAGGCGCAGTCGCGCATCGACAGCTGGTGGCTCGGCCTCTTCCCGGGCCTGGCGATCCTGTCGATGGTGCTCGCCTTCAACTTCATCGGAGACGCGATGCGAGACCGGTTCGACCCCCAGATGCGCACCCAGCGGAGCAAGGGCGGCGGGGCGATGTCCCGCATCCTGCGCCGCACGTTCCTGGGCAAGGCGGGTGAGCGCGCCGCATGAGCACCACGCCTCCCCTCACGACCGGCCCCGAGACCACGACGCTGACGCCCACCGGCGTGAAGCCGATCTTCGAGGTCGACGACCTGCAGGTCGAGTTCCGCACCAACGCCGGCGTCGCCAAGGCCGTCAACCACGTCGGGTTCTCCGTCGCGCCCGGCGAGTGCCTGGCGATCGTCGGCGAGTCCGGCTCGGGCAAGACCGCGACCCTGCTCGCGGCGCTGCGCCTGCTGCCCACGCCTCCGTCGCGCACGACGGGCGGACGGGTGCTCGTCGACGGCGTCGACCTGTTCTCGCTGTCCCGCAAGGAGCTGCGCGACGTCCTGGGCCGCGACATCTCGATGGTCTTCCAGGACTCCCTGAGCGCCTTCAACCCGATCCTCACCGTGGGTCGCCAGATCAGCGAGGGCGTACGCCGCCACCGCGGGCTCTCCAAGAAGCAGGCGCGCGCGCTGTCGATCGAGATGCTGGAGCGCGTCGGCGTCCCCGACCCCCAGCAGCGGGTGGACCAGTACCCCCACCAGCTCTCCGGCGGCATGCGCCAGCGGGCCATGATCGCGATGGCCCTGGCGGGCGAGCCCAAGGTCCTCATCGCCGACGAGCCCACGACCGCCCTCGACGTCACCGTCCAGGCCCAGATCCTCGAGCTGGTCCGGTCCTTCCAGGACCTGTCCATCGTGTGGGTCTCCCACGACCTCGGCGTGGTCGCCGGCCTGGCCGACCGGGTGGCCGTCATGTACGCCGGCTCGATCATCGAGCAGGGGCCCGTGCGCGAGATCTTCCACGACCCGCGCCACCCCTACACGCGCGCGCTGCTGGGCTCGGTGCCGCGGCTGCGCGACCCTGACCGCAACGACCTGGTCTCCATCCCCGGGCTCCCGCCGAGCCTGGTCGACCTGCCCCCCGGATGCCCCTTCTACGCGCGCTGCGACGTGCGCGAGGACCGCTGCCTGAGCCGGATGCCCGAGCTCGTGGACGTGGCCCCCCGACACCAGGCGGCGTGCTTCGTCGCCGCCGACGAGGCGAGGACCCATGCCTGACGCCCTGCTCGAGGTCACCGACCTCGCCGTCCACTTCAACGCCAAGGCCGGCGCCCGCGGCGGCTCCGGCGTCGTCAAGGCCGTCGACGGCCTGGACTTCTCCATCGGGCACGGCGAGACCGTGGGCGTGGTCGGCGAGTCCGGCTGCGGCAAGTCCACCACCGGCCTGGCGATCCAGGGCCTGGTGAAGGCCACGGCGGGCTCGATCATGCTGGACGGCGTCGACCTCACCAAGCTCAAGAACCGGCAGGTGCGTGCCGCCCGGCGGCGTACGCAGATGGTCTTCCAGGACCCGACCTCCTCGCTCAACATGCGCATGACCGTGGGCCAGATCGTCGCCGAGCCGCTGCTGGTGCACGAGACGCTGCCCAAGGCCCAGCACCGCGAGCGCGTGGCCGAGCTGCTCGGCCTGGTCGGCATGCCGGAGTCGGCGCTGGACCGCTACCCCCACGAGTTCTCCGGCGGGCAGCGCCAGCGCATCGGCATCGCCCGGGCCCTGGCCGTCGAGCCGGACCTGATCATCTGCGACGAGCCCACCGCCGCCCTGGACGTCTCCATCCGCGCGCAGGTGCTCAACCTCTTCCGCGAGCTGCAGCGCGAGCGCGACCTGTCCTACCTCTTCATCTCCCACGACCTGTCGGCCGTGCACCACATCTCCGACCGGATCCTGGTGATGTACCTCGGCCGGCCCATGGAGCTGGCGTCGCGCGACACCGTCTACAACGACCCGCAGCACCCCTACACGGTGGCGCTGATGTCGGCGGTGCCGATCCCGGACCCCGACGTGGAGCGCAACCGCAAGCACGTCCTGCTCAAGGGCGACGTCCCCAGCCCGCTCAACCCGCCCAGCGGCTGCGTCTTCCGCACCCGCTGCCCCCTGGCGCAGGACATCTGCGCCACCGACAAGCCCGAGTTCCGCGACGTCGGCACCGACGGCGAGAAGCACATGGTGGCCTGCCACTTCGCCCAGCCGGGCATGGCCGAGCTGGTGGCGAGCAAGGCCGCTCAGTGACCGACCTGCCCGACGAGACGCAGGCGGACGAGCAGCTCGCGGTCGAGTCGTCGACCGGCTGGCCCGCCGGTGAGACCCGGCCCGGACCGCTCACCGGGGTGCGGGTCCTCGACCTCACCCGGATCCTGGCCGGTCCCTACGCCACCATGAACCTCGCCGACCTCGGCGCCGACGTGATCAAGGTGGAGTCGCCCTCGCGTGGCGACGAGACCCGCCACTGGGGCCCGCCGTTCGCGCCCGACGGCGTGACGGCCTCCTACTTCCTGGCGGTCAACCACAACAAGCGCAGCGTGTGCCTCGACCTCGCCGACCCCGACGGCGCCCGGGTGGCGCAGCACCTGGCGCGGCACGCCGACGTGGTCATCGACAACTTCCTGCCCGGTCGGCTGGCGGCGTTCGGCCTGGACCGCGACTCCGTGGCCGTCGACAACCCGCGCGTGGTCACCGCCTCCATCTCGGGCTTCGGCTCCGACAACCCCTACGCCGAGCGGCCGGGCTTCGACTTCCTCGCCCAGGCCATGGGCGGCCTGATGTCCATCACCGGCGCCAAGGGCGGCACCCCCACCCGCGTCGGCGTCGCGGTCACCGACCTGTTCGCCGGGGTGTTCGCGGCGCTCGGGATCGTGAGCTCGCTGCACGAGCGCGAGACCACCGGCCGCGGCCGCCACATCGAGATCTCGCTGCTCGACGCGCAGGTCTCGATGCTGGCCAACATGGCCTCCGGCTGGCTCGCCGCCGGCAAGGAGCCCTCGCTCTTCGGCAACCAGCACCCGAGCATCGCGCCCTACGAGACGCTCGAGACGGCCGACCAGCCGCTGGCCGTCGCCGTCGGGACCGACCGCCAGTTCTCGCGGTTCGCGCAGGGCCTGGGCGCTCCCGAGCTCGCCGAGGACCCGAGGTTCGTCGACAACCGGGCCCGGGTGACCCACCGGGCCGAGCTCGTGGCCGAGCTCGAGGCGCGGCTGCTGACGCATGGCCGGGCGCACTGGCTGGAGGTCCTGACCGCCGCCGAGGTCCCTGTCGCGCCGGTCAACACGCTCCCCGAGGTCTTCGCCGACCCGGTCATCGCCGAGCGGATGGTGGTCGAGGTCGACGGCGTCCCGCAGGTCCGGACGCCGCTGCGCGTCGACGGGGCCTCCCTGCCCGTCACGTCCGCGCCGCCGCGCCACGGCGCGGACACCGACGCGGTGCTGCAGACACTGGGGCTGTCGCAGGAGATGATCCGACGCATGCGCCACGGTGGCGCAGACTCGTGAGCGCCGGTCCCCTCCCGGCGTCCAGACCCCAGGAGCCCCCCATGAACTACGACCTCTCCGGTCGCGACCTCATCAAGGCCGACCAGAGCGAGCGGCCGCCCTGGCCCAAGTCCAAGGTGCCCAAGGCCTCCGCCGTCCTCGCCGACAAGCTGCGCGACGAGATCGTCGTGACCAAGATGCCGGTGGGTCGCGACCTCCCCAACGAGAGCGAGCTGATCGAGCGCACCGGCTACAGCCGCGGCACGGTCCGCGAGGCCCTGCGGCTGCTCGAGTCCGAGGGCCTCATCAGCACCCGCCGCGGTCCCTACGGCGGGGTGCGGGTCAGCCGCCCGGACGTCTCGCAGGCCACCCGGTCCATCGCCGTCCTCCTCGCGCTGTCCGACGCCACGCTCGGCGACCTGTTCCACTTCCGCCTCGGGGTGGAGTCGGCGGCGGCCAGCCTCGCGGCCACGCACGCCACCGAGGAGCAGATCGAGGCGATGTTCCGCGCCACCGACGACGAGGGTCAGGAGACCGTCGAGGGCGTGGTGTCCTTCCACAACCTCATCGCCGACTCGTGCGGCAACGAGTTCTACCGGGTCTCGCTCGGCTACGTCCTCAACATCGCGGCCTGGCACACCCCGCAGGCCGGCCTGTCCCACGACGACGTCTGCGTCGCCCGCGGCGCGCACCGCGACATCGTCGAGGCCATCGCCGCCCGGGAGCCCGAGCGGGCCTCCGAGGCGATGGAGCGCCACCTGAAGTCCTTCCTCGCGGTGATCAAGAAGTCGGGACACCTCGACTCGCCGGTCCTGCGACCCGAGAAGTGGGCGAGCAACTCCTCGCGCCTCTGAACCCCCACCCGGACCACCAGGTCCGCCATCCCCCCCAGGAGATCCGCATGTCCCAGGACCGTCCGCTCGTCGTCATCACCGGAGCCAGCTCCGGGATCGGTGCCGCCACGGCACAGGCGTTCGGCAGCCGGGGCTACCCGACCCTCCTCCTGGCCCGACGCGCCGAGCTCATCGAGCAGCTGCAGGTCCCCGACTCCCTCGCCCGGTCCGTCGACGTGACCGACCGTGAGGCGCTCGCCGCCGCGCTGGACGAGGCGACGGCGCGCCACGGCGCCCCCGACCTGCTCGTCAACAACGCCGGGGTGATGCCGCTGTCGCGGGTCGTCGACCAGGACCCCGAGGAGTGGCGCACCCTCTTCGACGTCAACTGCCTGGCCCTGCTGACCGCCACCCAGCTCGTGCTGCCGGGCATGGTCGCCGCCGGCCGCGGCACGGTCGTCAACATCTCCTCCATCGCCGGCCACAACGTCTACCCCAACCACGCGGTCTACAGCGGCACCAAGTTCGCCGTGAACGCCATGACCGAGACGATGCGCCGCGAGCACGCCGACGACGGCGTGCGCTTCAGCCTCGTCTCCCCCGGGATCGTCGACACCGACCTCCTCGTGTCGGTGTCCGACGCCGCCATCAAGGAGTCCTACGAGGCCACCAAGACCCGCCTGAGCGGCGGCCTGGAGGCGGCCACGATCGCGGAGACCATCGTCGGCCTCTACGAGCTCCCCCAGGACGTGTGCGTCCGCGAGGTCGTCATCGCCCCGACCAGCCAGGCCTCCTGAGCGGTGGCGGGCACCTCGGAGCAGGAGACCTTCGCCTACTGCGACCGCCTCGACCACGCCCCGGGTGAGGTCGTCCGGCTGCACACGTCGTCGGGCTCGGAGCGGCTGCGGGTGTCGCTGGTGCGGCCCTGGGCCGACGGCGACACCGAGCGGATCCGGCACCGGCACCGGCCGGTTGCCTCCGTCCCCGTCCAGGAGACCTCGGGGACGGCGCAGCCGATCCACGTGGGGTCGTTCGGCCTCGTCGACGGCCTCGACCTCGCCGCCGACGGCGGGCTCACGGTCGTGGTGCACGCCTGGCCCACGCGCTTCGCGAGCGAGGGCTCGACCCTGCTGTCCCTGGGCGGCGACCAGGGCACTGTCGGTGGCACCGTCGAGCTCACCGCGGACGCCGACGGGGTGCTCACCGGGCGCGTCCGCACCGGCGGCCGGGTGGTCGAGGTCGTCGACGAGGTACCGCTCCAGCTGCGGCAGTGGGTGACCCTCGCCCTCTCGGTCGACCCCCTCGCCGGCAGCCTGCGGCTGCACGTGCGCCCGCTCGACCGGCTCGTGCCAGGCGACCGGCCCCGCACCACCGAGGCGAGCGGCGACCTGGGCGGGCTCGGGCCGCTGCACCGCCTGCTGCTCGCGGCCGGTGGCACCACCACCGCCGCCGACGGGAGCCCGCGCGGCCTCCACTGCTACGACGGCAAGCTCGACGCGCCCACCGTCCTCGACGGCGCCCGCGACGCGGACGCCCTGGCGGAGCTGGCGACCGACCCCCGGGCCCACGCCCCGCTCGCGGCCTGGGACCTCGGCAGCGACTTCGCCACCACGGTGTTCCGCGGCACGACCGACGGCGCCCCGGACGGACTGCTCGTCAACGCCCCGACCCGCAACGTCACCGGTCGCTGGTGGGACGCCACCGAGGTCGACCACCGCCTCGCGCCGGGCCAGTACGCCGCCGCGCACTTCCACAGCGACGACCTCGAGGACTGCGGCTGGACGGTCACGCACGAGCTGGCCCTGCCCGACGACCTCCCGAGCGGGATCTACGCGGTGCTGGTGGAGGGCTCCGACTCGGTGGACCACGTGCCCGTCGTCGTACGGCCGCAGAGTCCGGGCGGCGTGCTGTTCCTGCTGCCGACGTTCTCCTACCTGGCCTACGCCAACGCCCGGCTGGCCGAGGAGTTCGACTACTCCGGCGACGTCCTGACCAACCGCGAGGTCATCCCCAGCGACCGCGACAAGCAGATCTACGCGCACCGCGAGTTCGGCAGCTCCCTCTACGACCACCACACCGACGGCTCGGGAGTCTGCTACTCCTCGCACCTGCGCCCGATCCTCAACATGCGCTGGGACTTCCGCAGCGCCATCCAGGACGCGCCGCGCCACTTCGCCGCCGACCTGGTCATCCCGACCTGGCTGCGGCACCTCGGCATCGAGCACGCGGTCACGACCGACCACGCGCTGCACGAGCAGGGTGTCGACGCCCTCGCCGGGCACCGCGTCCTGGTCACGGGCAGCCACCCGGAGTACTGGAGCAAGCGGATGCTCGACGCCGCCCAGGCCCTCCTGGACGACGGCGGCAGCATCGTCTACCTCGGCGGCAACGGCTTCTACTGGGTGACCAGCGCCGACCTCGACCGCCCGCACCTGGTCGAGATGCGCCGTGGCCACCAGGGCATCCGCACCTGGCAGAGCGAGCCCGGCGAGACGGTCATGAGCCAGTCGGTGGAGGAGGGCGGGCTCTGGCGGCTGCGGGGCCGGGCGCCCAACCTCCTGGTCGGGATCGGCATGGCCGGACAGGGCTGGGACGACGCCACGCCCGGCTTCGAGCGCACGGAGGCCTCGCACGACGAGCGCGCGGCGTTCCTCTTCGAGGGCGTCGAGGGCGACGTGATCGGCGACTTCGGCCTCGTGCTGGGCGGCGCCGCCGGCGACGAGATCGACCGCGCCGACGTCAGTCTCGGCACCCCGCGGCACGCTCTGGTCGTGGCGACCTCCCAGCCGCACTCGGCCTACTACCTCGCCTCCAACGAGAACGTGCCCGCGCCGACGCCGCTGATCAACGGCACCAACAACCCCGACGTCCGGGCGGACGTCACGTACTTCGAGACGCCGGCGGGCGGCGCCGTCCTGTCGACGGCCGCCATCTCGTGGACCGGCAGCCTGGCCTACGACGGCTTCGACAACAACGTCGCCCGGCTCACCGAGAACGCCGTCCGCGAGTTCCTCGCCAGGTCGACCTCGGGCTGATCGTCAGGCCTTCGGCATGGCTGGCACGGAGTCCGGGGCGCCCACGACCACGGCGAGGCGAAAGCAACTCTCGTCCTCGGTGCCAGGGGCGGCGGACATCACGACGATCTTGAGGTCGGCGTCGCCGTCGGTGAGGGTGTCGCAGTCGACGGAGATCGGTCCGACGGAGGGGTGGTGAACCACCTTGCGGTCCTCGCGGTGGGCGCTGACCGTGCCGGCGGCCCACAGCTCGGCGAAGCGGGCGTTGCCGGCCAGCAGGCTCCGGACCAGGCCGTGGAGCCGCGGATCGTCGGGGAAGCGGCCGGTGGCGCGACGCAGGTCGGAGGCCACCGCGGCCTCGGTGTGCGCCTGGTCCTGCACGACGACGGGCCACTGGGCGACGGCGGCACCGTCTCCGGGGAGGGGGAAGACGCAGCGGGCGAAGTTGCGCACGGGCACCGGCACGCCGGCCGGGTCGCCGAGCACCGCGGCCCAGCTGCGGTTCCACCAGACCAGCTGCCAGTCGGCGGCGAAGACGGCGACCGCCGCGTCGCCCAGGCGCGACACGACGCGCTGCACGCTCGGGGACAGGTGCTCGGAGACGTGCCCGCTGCTGGGCGGCGCGAGGGAGGCCAGCCGGAACAGGTGGTCGCGCTCCTCGGCGCTCAGCTGGAGGGCGCGGGCCAGCGCGGCGACGACCTGGGACGACGGCGTCGTGGCCCGGCCCTGCTCGAGGCGTACGACGTAGTCGACCGAGACACCGGCCAGCTCGGCCAGCTCCTCGCGGCGCAGCCCGGTCGTCCGCCGCCCGAGCCGGGTGGGCAGCCCGGCGGCGGACGGTGCCAGCCGGTCGCGCCAGGCACGGATCGTGGAGCCGAGGTCGCTGGCGGTCGTCACCCCACCATCATCCCTCGCCGACGCACCCTCGGGGCGATCCTGGGTGGTACTGCCGCTCCTACCGTCGCGACGTCCCTGGTGGCGCCCTGCCGGAGCGCGCAGGATCGAGCCATGACCACCACCTTCATCACCGGAGCCAACAAGGGCCTCGGCCTCGAGACCGCCCGCCGCCTCGCCGAGCTCGGCCACACCGTCATCCTGGGCGCGCGGGACCCCGAGCGCGGCGCCGCCGCGGCGCGAGACCTCGGCGTCCGGTTCGCCCAGATCGACGTCACCGACGACGACTCCGTCCGGGCCGCCGCCGCCGACGTCGAGAGCCACGAGGGACACCTCGACGTGCTCATCAACAACGCCGGCGTCGCCGGCACCTACGGCGTCGAGCCGGCCGACCTCAGCGGCCAGGACGTCCTCGACGTGCTCGACGTCAACGTCGCCGGCGCCGTCCGGACGACCACCGCCTTCCTCCCGCTCCTGGGACGATCGGCCGACCCCGTCATCGTCAACGTCAGCAGCGGGATGGGCTCCCTCGAGCACACCCATGACCCGTCCCGCCCGGAGTCGCACGTCGTCGCACCCGTCTACACGGCCTCCAAGGCCGCCCTCACGATGCTGACGACGCAGTACGCCAAGGCCTTCCCGGACATCCGCATCAACGCCGCCGACCCCGGCTACACCGCGACCGACCTCAACGCCCACAGCGGCCCGCAGACCGTGACCGAGGGGACCGACGCCGTCGTGGCGCTCGCGACCGAGGGACCCGGCCACGCCTCCGGCCGGTTCGTGGACCGGCACGGCGAGACCACCTGGTCCTGACTCAGCCCTCGGAGACGCGCGGCGGCAGCCGGTCGGGCCAGACGAAGGCGCGGACCAGGTCGAACTGGCCCTCGAGCATCGACTGCCCGTAGGACACCCGCATGCCGCGGGCGAGGGCGGCCTCGAGCAGCGGCGTCGTCCGGGGCTCGATGACGATCTCGGCGACCGCTGCCCCGGGCGACATCCGCGAGACGTCCGCAGGCAGCGGGTCGCCGGCGCGCAGCCCGAGCGAGGTGGCGTTGACGAGCAGGTCGACGGCCCCGGGGTCGCCGTCGGAGACGACGACCTCGCAGCCCGGGCGGGCGGCCGCGACCGCCGCGGCCAGCTCGCGCGCGGCGTCCTCGCTGCGGTTGTGAATCGCCAGCCGCCGGGCACCGGCCCCGGCCACCGCGAAGGCCAGGGCGCGTCCCGCGCCGCCGGCCCCGACCAGCAGCACGGAGGCACCCTCGACGGCGATGCCGTCGGCGGCGAGACCGGCGAGGAAGCCGCCGCCGTCCACGTTGTCGCCGGTCAGCCGACCGTCGGCGTCGCGGCGCACGAAGTTGACGGCACCGACCAGGCGCGCACGGTCGGTCAGGTCGTCGAGACGGTCGACGACCGCGACCTTGTGCGGGATGGTCACGCCGAAGCCGGCGACGTTGCGCAGGGCCCGCAGGGTCCCGACGACCGCGGCGAGGTCCTCGGGCAGCACGTGCAGCGGCGACACCGCCACGTCGTCGCCGGCCGCGGCGAAGCGGCGGTTGAGCAGGTCGCTCCCGCGGACGTGGTCGACGGGGTCGCACAGGATGAACATGACGGCGGTGCGGCCGGTGATGCGCACAGGGATCCTCCTGGGAGTGCCGCGAGGCCCCCGACGTCGTCGTCGGGGGCCTCGCGGGTGGAACGGGTGGAGCGGGCCGGTCAGCCTGCGGGGATCAGCTGGGCTTGATCTCCGAGAGGCGGATCTGCTTGTTGGGGCTGTAGCGCACCCCGGTGACGGCGTCCGAGTGCACCAGGAACTTGTTGGCCTGGAACAGCGGGATCAGCGTCGCGTCGTCGCGCATCTCGGTGATGAGCTCCTCGGCGATGCTCTCGCGGCCGGCCGGGTCCTTCTCGGCGAGGTACTCGTCGTAGAGCTTCTGGCCGATCGGGAAGTCCATCGAGGTGCGCTCGCCGTAGATGCCGGCCTCGCGACCGAACGGGTCGAAGTAGGACGAGGAGTCGAAGTCCTCCGGCGCCCACAGGCCCGAGGTGATCGAGAACTCGCCGGCGCGGTAGCCCTCGATCCACTTCTCGTACTCCACCGGGCGGATGTTGACCTTGATGCCGACCTTGTCGAAGTCGGACTGCAGCTTCTCCCACAGGCTCTGCTGGGAGACGCCGTACCAGGTGACGTTGGCGAACTCGACATCCAGCTCGAGACCGGAGACACCGGCCTCGTCGAGCAGCTTCTTGGCGGCGTCGGGGTCGTAGCCGATCGGCTCGACCTTGTCGGAGCCCACGAAGCCGATCGGGACGACGGCCGCGGGACGCGGGGCGCCGTCGGCGAGCGCCGAGCTGATGCCGTCGTAGTCGACGGCCATCTGGATCGCCTGGCGCACGCGGTCGTCCGCGAGCTCGGGGGCGTCCTTGCTCTTGTGGTTCATCGCCAGGTAGTTGATGTTGAACGACGGCTCGGTGACGACCTTGATGCCGTCCTTGCCCTCGAGCGAGGCGGCGGTGTCGGGCTCGATGTCCATCGCGATGTCGATGTCGCCGCGCTCGACCAGCTGGGCCTGCGTGGAGGCGTCGCGGATGTCCTCGAGGACGATCGTGTCGAACGCCGGGGCCTCGCCCCAGTAGTCGTCACGGAGCTTGAAGACGACCTCGGAGTTGCGGCGCCACTCCTCGAGCTCGTAGGGGCCGGTGCCGACCGTGGTCTCGTCCATGAACTTCTGGGCGTCGTCCGCGGTGACGGCGGAGGCGTCCGAGACGGCGCCGTTCTCCTGGAGCACCTTGGAGTCGAAGACCGACAGGTAGGGAGCGGCCATGCGCGAGGGGAAGGAGCTGTCCGGGCCGGTCAGCACGAACTCGACGGTGGTGTCGTCGACGACGTTGACCGAGTCGACGATGCCCATCTTGAACGCCGAGGCGCCCTGGACGTTCTTGACGCGCTCGAGGCTGAACTTCACGTCCTCGGCGGTCATGGTGTTGCCGCTCGGGAAGGTGACGTCGTCGCGGAGCTTGAAGGTGTAGGTCTTCAGGTCCTCGGAGGCCTCCCAGGAGGTGGCCAGGTTGGGCAGCACGGTCTTGGGGTCGTCCTGGTCGACGTCGACCAGGGTCTCCGCGTACATCGGGATCACGAGCTGCATCGCGTCCGCGAGCACCCGGGCGGGGTCGAACGTCGCGAGGTCGCCGAGGGCGATGCCGAGGCGCAGCTCGTCGGCCGCGTTGCCGCTGTCGTCGTCGCTGCCGCCGGACCCGCAGGCCGTGAGCGACAGTGCGACGACGCACGCGGCGAGGGCGGTGGTGATTGTTCTCTTCAAGGCGGTCTCCATCCTGGGACACATTTAGTAGGATGAGGATCCTTTTTAGCCGGTGTGTTGTCAAGCACTGTGTCCAAACCGAGTCTTCGCCGTGACCTGGCCCCGGATCCGCTGGCGCGGACCCGGGGCCGGGGGACCTCCGCCCGCTCAGGGGGCCGGCCGGGCCCGCATCAGGGAGCGGGTCGGGAGGGCGACGGCCGCCACTCCGAGCACCAGGACGCCCGCGGCGATGGAGAGCAGCTCCACCGGCACGATCGAGGGCAGCGGCTGCCCCGAGACCCCCAGCGCGATGCCGACCAGGGGCGGAACGGCGACCAGGACGCCGAGCACCACGGCGATCACGCCCGTGGCCAGCGACTCGATGAGCGTCATGGCCCGCACCTGGCGGTCCTGCGCGCCGACCAGCCGCAGCAGCGTGAGCTCGCGGCGCCGGCCCAGCGTGGACATCACGAGGCTGTTGACGACCGACAGGGCGACGTAGCCCAGGATCACGATGAGCGCGATCCGGTTGACCCAGGCCTGGGAGTCGCGCTCCGCGGAGCCCTCCTCGGCCAGGGACTCCGCGCTGCTCGGCGCCAGGCCGAGCTCCCCCACGGCCGCCTCGACCTGGGCCTGCTGCCCGTCGGCGACGTTGACCAGCAGGTAGTCGTCGAGCCCCGCGGTCGTGTGCTCGCGGAGGGTCTCGCCGTCCATCGTCACGTCGCCGAAGCCCAGGCCGCGCTGGTAGGTCGCGACCAGCTCGGCATCGACGGCGGTGCCGTCGCCGAGGTGGAGCGAGACCACCTCGCCCACGTCGGCGCCGACGAAGCCGGCCGCCTCGGTGCTCAGGGCGACGGTGCCCGGACGGCCCAGGTCGGCCACCGAGCCGTCGGTCACGTCCAGGTCCTGCGTGCTCTCCTGGGCCTCGGGGTCGACGCCCTGGGCGGCGAAGGCCTCCGTGGTCGGGTCGCCCAGCATGGTCCCGGTCATCAGCACCTGGCTGCGCACGACCCGGTTGACGTCCTTGACGCCCTCGAGCCCGGCGACCTCCTGCGCGGCGCCGGCCGAGATGCCCGCGGGGGCGGCCACGACGTAGTCGGCCACGAGGCCGTCTCGCGACTGCCCCGAGGCCTCGGCCTCCACCGTGGTGGGCAGGAACAGCTGCACGCACGCGAAGGACATCGCCAGGGCCAGCGGCACGACGGCCGAGGCCGAGCGGCGGGTGTAGCCGCGCAGGTTGGCGCTCGCCAGCGTGAGGCTGGGCGAGCTGCTGCGCCGGGTGACGCGGTGTGCCGTCCCGACGACGCGCTGCACGATCTGGGGGCCGAGCAGGCCCACCCCGAAGAGCAGCAGCAGCGCGGCGCTGGCCGCCGCCAGGAGCCCGGCGACGCCGGACACGACGAACGGCGCACCGGCCGACGCGAGGCCGCCCGCGATCAGGACGAGCCCGCTCACGGTCCGCAGCCGCGACAGCTCGGGGCTCTCGACGTCGGCCTCGGCGAGCGCCTCGACCGGCGAGATCCGCGACGTACGCCGCCCGGCGAGCGCGGCCGCGCCGACCGCGCTGACGAGGCACAGCACGACCGCGGTCAGCGCCGGCAGCGGGCTGTAGGCGAGGGCGAAGTCGGTGGACATGACGCCCGCGTGGGCGAACTGCCCGCCGAGCACGCTGGCCATCCAGTAGCCCGGAGCGGCGCCGATGAGCGCGGCCAGCCCGGCGACGACGAGCACCTCGCGTCGGATCAGCCCCTGCACCTGTCCGGGCAGGGCGCCGACCGCGCGCAGCAGCGCGAACTCGCGGCGTCGCTGGCCGACGGCGATCGAGAGCGTCCCGGCGACGACGAAGACCGCGATGGCCAGGGCGACGCCGATGAAGGAGCTGCTGAGGAGCATCAGCTGGTCGCGCGCCGAGAACGACTCCAGCGACTCCAGGTCGCCGCGTCGGCTGCCGGTGTAGGTCTCGACGCCGGCCACCTCGCGCTCCACGACCTCGGCGAGGTCGTCGGCGTCCGTGCCGGGGGCGGCGAGCACGCCGACGGCGGCCACGCGCCCCGGGTGGGGCCACAGCTCCCCGGCGCGCGCGTCGCTGAGCAGCACCGTGTCGGCGTCGCCGCGCACCGTGCCGCTGACGGTGTACGTCGTCGGGGTGGCGCCGTGGGTGAGGACGAGGTCGTCGCCGGGGTGAAGCCCGAGGCCGGTGCCGACCACGACGTCCAGGTCGCCCTGCGGCGCCTCGCCGTCGACCAGGTCCTGCGAGCCCAGGACGGCGGAGCCCCAGCCGTGGGCGTCGACCGGCTCGCCGTCGGCGGTGCCCAGCGGCACGCTGACGTCCGCCACGGCGCGCTCGACCCCGGGCAGGGCGGCGATCTCGTCGACGGCGTCCTCGGGCAGGGTCACCCGCTCCGCGAACGGCACGGCGAGGTCCTCCTCGACCGGCATCGACTGGCGGCCGCCGACCATGACGTCGGCGGAGGCGTAGCGCTCGGGCGGTACGCCGCCGCGCAGCCCGGACTCCATCAGCACGCCGAGCCCGGTCATCAGCGTCGAGGCGAGCAGCACCGCGACGAACACGCCCACGAACCCGCCGCGGTGGCGGCGGATCCCGGCGAGGGCGAGGCCCCACATGTCAGCGCCCCGCGATCATGGTCGTCATGTGCTCGGCCACGCGGCGCGCGTCGGGTGCGTCCATCGCGCCGACGAGCTCGCCGTCGGCGAGGAACAGCACGCGGTCGGCGTAGCCCGCCGCGACCGCGTCGTGGGTGACCATGACGACCGTCTGGCCGAGGTCCTGGGCGGTCTGCCGGAGCAGCTCGAGGACCTGCTGGCCGGTGACGGAGTCGAGCGCGCCCGTGGGCTCGTCGGCGAAGACCGCCGCGGGCCGCGTGACCAGCGCGCGGGCGATGGCGGCGCGCTGCTGCTGGCCGCCGGAGAGCTCCGAGGGCATCCGGCCGACGAGGTCGGCGATCCCGACCTGCTCCAGGATGTGCGCCAGCCAGGCGCGGTCGACGTCGTGGCCGCTGAGGAGCAGCGGGAGGGTGACGTTCTGCTCGACGGAGAGGTGCGGGAGCAGGTTGTAGGCCTGGAAGACGAAGCCGACGTGGTCGCGACGGAAGGTCGTCAGCGCCTTGGTGCGCAGCTGGGAGATGTCGGTGCCGCCGACGACGACGGTGCCGCTGTCGGGGCGGTCCAGGCCGGCGGCCGCCTGGAGCAGCGTGCTCTTGCCGGAGCCCGAGGGGCCCATCACGGCCGTGAACGACCCGGTGGGGATCTCCACCGACACGTCGCGCAGGGCGGTGACCGGACGCGGTCCGCTGCCGTAGGTCTTGGTGACGTGGCGCAGCGAGAGCGCGGCGGCGGCCGTCCTGGGGGGTGTGGTGAGGTCCTGGGTCTGCATGGTCCGTCCTTCGTCCGTGGTGCGTCGTGGTGTGTCTTCGACGCTAGGTTTCGGACGCGGCACTCTCGACCGTGCTGACCACCCTCTTGATGGTGTAGCCAGCTCTACCGACAAAGCGGCGCGCGGACGGGAGGATGGACCGGTGACCGTGACGACGCCCCCCGCCCTGAGGCGCCGCGGTCGCGACCTGCGCTACCTCGCGCTCGAGGCCGTCTCGTGGCCCGCGTCGATGGCGCTGCTGGTCGCCAGCGTCGTGGTGCTGCCGCTGGCGGTGCTCGTCGGTGGGCGCACCGGCGGCTCCCCCACCCTCGACGTGGTCCACCGGCTCGCGCTGCGCGCCCACGCCGCCGCCGCGCGGCTCGCCACCGACCGCCGTACGACGGAGCTGCCGGAGGAGGCCGCGGCCAGCCTGGGCGCGCCGCAGACGCGACGCAACCTGTGGTGGCTCGTCCTGCACGCCACCGTCGTCTTCGCCCTCTCCCTGCTGCTCGTGGCGCTGAGCGTCGCCCCGGTGCTCTACACCCTCGCCGCCCCCTGGTGGTGGCTGTTCCCCGACGACGTGCCGATGTCGCTGGCCTTCGAGATCACGAGCTGGCAGCGCGCCGGGGCGACCGTGGCGCTCGGCCTGCTCTACGGCGCACTGGCGTGGGTGCTGGTCCCGTGGACCTCCCACCGGATCGCCCGGAGCACCCTCGGCATCCTGGAGGCGCCGCGCTCCGAGGTGCTCGCCCGGCGGGTGGACGAGCTCTCGGTGAGCCGGGCCGCCGCGCTGGACGCGCACGCCGCCGAGCTGCGCCGCATCGAGCGCGAGCTCCACGACGGTGCGCAGAACAGGCTGGTCTCGGTGGTGATGATGCTCGGCATGGCCCGCCGCGCCCTGGAGAGCGGCGCGACCAACGCGCTGCCGCTGCTCGAGCAGGCGCAGGACGCGGCCGGGGACGCGCTGTCGGGCCTGCGCACGGCGGTGCACGACATCTACCCGCCGGTGCTCGACGAGCTCGGGCTGGGTGACGCGGCCTCCTCCCTGACCAGCCGCTCCACGATCCCCTGCACCCTCGACGTGAGCGGGCTGCGCCGGGCCCCGGCGGCGGTCGAGTCGGCGGCGTACTTCGTCCTCGCCGAGGCGCTCACCAACGCGATGAAGCACTCCGGCGCCTCCCGCATCGACGTGGCACTGCGGACCGAGCGGGTCGACACCGAGCAGGGAGAGGCCGAGCAGGTCCTGGTCGTCGAGGTGCGCGACGACGGCCACGGGGGCGCGGTCGACGACGGCACCGGAAGCGGCCTGACCGGCATCCGCCGCCGCGCCGCGGCCTTCGAGGGCGACCTGGTGCTGATCAGCCCGGCCGGAGGGCCGACGATGGTGCGGGTGGAGCTCCCATGCGGATTCTGATCGCCGAGGACGACGCGCTGCTGCGCGCCGGCCTGACCCTGCTCGTCGAGAGCGAGGGGTTCACCGTCGTGCAGGCGGTCGACAACGCCGACGACCTCCTGGCGGCGTACGACGCGCACCGCGAGGAGGGCGTCGACGGCGCCGTGCTCGACGTGCGGATGCCGCCGACGTTCACCAACGAGGGCCTGCGCGCGGCCCTGGAGCTCCGCGAGCGGCAGCCCGGCTTCCCGGTACTGGTGCTGTCGGCCCACGTCGAGGACCAGTACGCCGGCCGGCTGCTCTCCGGCGGCTCCGGGGGTGTCGGCTACCTGCTCAAGGACCGCGTCGGCGACGTGGGCCAGTTCGTCGACGCGCTGCGCCGCGTGATCGACGGCGGCACCGCGATGGACCCCGAGGTCATCGCCCAGCTCCTCAGCCGCCGCTCGGGCAACGACCCGATCCGCTCGCTGACCCCGCGCGAGCGCGAGGTGCTGTCGCTGGTCGCGGAGGGCAAGTCCAACGCCGACATCTCCCGCGAGCTGGTGCTCTCCGACACCGGCGTGAGCAAGCACATCGGCAACATCTTCTCCAAGCTCGGCCTCTCCACCTCCGACAGCGGGCACCGCCGCGTGCTCGCGACGCTGACGTACCTGAGGTCCTGACGGCGGCTGGCGCCTACGGGGCGGAGAACCGTCCGGTCAGGCGGCCGTGGCGCTCGGCGCTCGCCGCGTCGAGGCCGACGATCTCCACGGTCTTGCCCTTGCGCTCGTACTTGGAGGTGATCGCGTCCAGGGAGGCGACGGTGGAGGCGTCCCAGACGTGGGAGGCCGACAGGTCGACGACCACCCGCGCGGGGTCGCCGGCGTAGTCGAACTGGGTGTAGAGGTCGTTGCTCGAGGCGAAGAACAGCTCGCCGGTGACCGTGTAGACCGCCGTGGCGGTCCCGTCCGGCCCCTCGACGAGCTCGCGGTGGGTCTCGGTGACGTGGGCGACGCGGCGTGCGAAGAGCGTCATCGCGACCAGGACCCCCGCACCGACGCCGAGGGCGAGGTTGTGGCTCAGCACCGTGACGACGACGGTCGCGAGCATCACCGCGGTCTCGGACCTCGGCATCCGCCACAGCGTGCTCGGCCGCACCGAGTGCCAGTCGAAGGTGCCGACCGAGACCATGACCATGACGGCGACCAGCGCGGCCATCGGGATGAGCGCCACGACGTCCCCGAAGCCGACGACCAGGACGAGCAGGAGGACGCCGGCGAGGAACGTCGAGATGCGGGTGCGCGCTCCCGAGACCTTCACGTTGATCATCGTCTGGCCGATCATGGCGCAGCCGCCCATCCCGCCGAAGAACCCGGTGACGACGTTGGCGGCGCCCTGGCCCCAGGCCTCGCGGGTCTTGTCGGAGGGGGAGTCGGTGATGTCGTCCACGAGCTTGGCGGTCAGCAGCGACTCGAGCAGCCCGACGAGCGCCATGCCCAGCGCGTACGGCGCGATGGTCTGGAGCGTCTCGAGGCTGAACGGGACATCGGGCAGGAACAGCGAGGGCAGGCTGTCGGGCAGCTCCCCCTCGTCGCCCACGTCGGGCACGTTCAGGCCGCCGAGGACCGTGAACGCCGTCAGCGCGACGATGGCGACCAGCGGGGCCGGGACGACGGTGGAGACGCGGGGCAGCGCGACCAGGACGGCGATGCCGACGGCCGTCATCGGGTAGACCAGCCACGGCACGTCGACGAGGTGGTCGAGCTGCGCCTCGAAGATCAGGATCGCGAGCGCGTTGACGAAGCCGACCATGACCGAGCGCGGGATGAACCTCATCAGCCTCGCGACCCCGACGAGCGCCAGCACGACCTGGATCGCGCCGCCGAGCAGCACGGTGGCGACCAGGTAGTCGTAGCCGTGGTCCCGCATGACCGGCGCGATCACCAGCGCGACCGCGCCGGTGGCCGCCGAGATCATCGCCGGGCGCCCGCCCAGGAACGAGATCGCCACCGCCATCGTGAACGACGCGAACAGGCCGACCCGCGGGTCGACGCCCGCGATGATCGAGAACGAGATCGCCTCGGGGATCAGCGCCAGCGCGACCACCAGCCCGGCGAGGACCTCCGTGCGCAGCAGCCGCGGTGAGCGCAGCGCGTCACGCACCGTCGGCGTCTCCGGCAGGAGAGCGCGGGAGGTGGTGGCGGACATGGTCGTGCTCCGTTCGAGGTGGCGGGCGGTCTGCCTCGGCGTCACCCAACCCTACCTTCACGTGAGGGTAGGGTTGGGCGTCCCGAGAGTGAGGCTGAGCACCGTGAGCGATCCCGCCGCCATGTCCGGCAGCTCCGCCGCCATGCACATCGGCGAGGTGGCCGCCCGGACGTCGCTGTCGCTGCGCAGCCTGCGGCACTGGGACGAGGTCGGCCTGCTGCACCCGTCGGGCCGCACTGACGGCGGCTTCCGGCTCTACCAGGAGTCGGACGTCGAGAAGATCCTCGTCATCCGACGGATGAAGCCGCTCGGCTTCACCCTGGAGCAGATGAAGGGCGTCCTCGTCGACACCGAGACCCTCTGCGACCCCGCCGCCGACGGCGAGGCACGGCGTACGGCGCGCGAGCGGGTCGACGCCATCCGCACCGAGGCCATCGAGCGCCGGGCCGCCCTCGCCCGCCAGCTGGACATGGCCGATGAGTTCCTGGAGCTGATCACCCGCGAGGTCGCGCCCGACTGAGCTGGCGGCCGCCCACCAGCATCGGCAGGTTCTGGTGCTTTCCCCTCGCTTCTGGGCCGTTATTTCGGCCCAGAACGTCAGGTTTTTCCGCATCTGCTGAAAACCCTGCTCCCGCGCAAGACCCACTCGCAACCCTGGTCACCCCCGGCGACGCACCGTAGAGTCCGCTGTGACCGGGATCACCCGGTCGACCCTCTCACTACGGATCGTCCGGCACGTGCCTGCCGGTGAAGGGATGGCCTCGTCATGGCTTCTGTCAGTTTCGAGAAAGCTCAGCGCATCTACCCGGGGTCGGACACGCCGGCCGTGGACGACCTCAACCTCGAGATCGAGGACGGGGAGTTCATGGTCCTCGTCGGCCCCTCGGGATGCGGCAAGTCCACCTCCCTCCGCATGCTCGCGGGTCTCGAGGAGGTGACGGACGGGACGATCAGGATCGGCGATCGCGACATCACGCACGTCCCGCCGAAGGACCGCGACATCGCGATGGTGTTCCAGAACTACGCGCTCTACCCCCACATGACCGTCGCCGAGAACATGGGCTTCGCGCTCAAGATGGCCGGCGTCAGCAAGGCCGAGCGCAGCACCCGCGTCCAGGAGGCCGCCAAGCTGCTCGACCTGGAGGACTACCTCGGGCGCAAGCCCAAGGCGCTCTCCGGCGGCCAGCGCCAGCGCGTCGCCATGGGCCGCGCGATCGTGCGGCAGCCGCAGGTGTTCTGCATGGACGAGCCGCTGTCCAACCTCGACGCCAAGCTCCGCGTCTCGACCCGCACCCAGATCGCCGCGCTCCAGCAGCGCCTGGGGATCACCACCGTCTACGTCACCCACGACCAGGTCGAGGCCATGACGATGGGCGACCGGGTCGCCGTGCTCAAGGACGGCATCCTGCAGCAGGTCGACACCCCGCTCGCGCTCTACGACCGGCCGGCCAACCTGTTCGTCGCCGGGTTCATCGGCTCACCGGCGATGAACCTGCTCGACGCCAAGGTCGGCGCCGACGGCCGCGTCGAGGTCGACGGGCACGAGCTCCTGGTCGACCGCGCCGCGCTCTCGCGCGCCGACGGCGAGGTCACCCTGGGCGTGCGTCCGGAGTCCTGGCGACTGGCCGAGGACGGCGAGCCGGGCTACCCGATCAAGGTGGCGGTGATCGAGGAGCTCGGCGCCGACGCCTACCTCTACGGCACCCCCGCCGCCGAGGGCTCGGACCCGCTGCACCAGATGGTGGTCCGCGTCGAGGCGCGCCGCGACCTGGTCAAGGGCGCCACCGTCCACCTGGCGACGACGCCCGACAAGGTGCACGTCTTCGACACGGCCAGCGGGGCCCGGCTCAGCGCCTGACGGCCCGGTCCACGGCACGACGCTGCCGGGCTACCGGGCCCCTCGGGGGGCTCGGTGCCCGAGCAGCGCCACCACCTCGCGCGCCGTCGCGCGCAGCTCGGCGGCGGTGGTCGCGGGGTCGAGCGCGGCCGCGAGGCTGCGCGGCTCGGCGTGGATCGCGAAGACCGCGTCGAACGGCGCCGGCGCCGGTCGGTCGACCCGACCACCGAGCCCGACCACGAGCGCGCCGGCCTCGGCCGCCAGCCGGGCGACCCCGGCGGGGCCCTTGCCCATCGCCGTCTGGTGGTCGAGCGAGCCCTCGCCGGTGAGGACCAGGTCGGCGCCGGTCGCGGCCTCGCGCAGCCCGCTGCGGCGGGCCACCTCGTCGAAGCCCCCGACCAGCCGCGCCCCGCACGCCAGCAGCGCGGCGCCCAGCCCGCCGGCCGCGCCCGCACCGGGCAGCCCCGAGACCGGACGTAGGCCGTCCAGGGCGGCGCCCCAGCGGAGCAGCTGCGCCTCGAGGTGCTCGACCTGCTCGGGGGTGGCGCCCTTCTGCGGCGCGAAGACCCGCGCGGCGCCGGCGTCGCCGGTCAGCGGGTTGGTGACGTCGGACAGGACCACGACCCGCGACAGGTCCGGCAGCGTGGCGACATCCAGGGACGCGAAGGACCACAGCGGGTTGCCCTCCCCGCCGCGCACGTCGGCGCCGAGCGCGCGCAGCATCCCGGTGCCGCCGTCGGTGGTGGCGCTGCCGCCCAGCCCCACCAGCACCGTGCCCGTCCTGGCCGCGAGCGCGTGGCGCAGCTGGAGGCCGAGTCCGCTCGACGACGCCCGCGGCGGCACCGTGTCGTCCACGACCGCCAGCCCCTCGAGGCCGATCGTCCGGGCCGCCTCGACCACGGCGGTGCCGTCGGGCAGCACGACGTACGCCGCACGCAGCGACCGCCCCAGCGCGTCGACCGTGTCCGTCTCGACCGGCTCGCCCCCGGCGCCCCAGGCGAGGGCCTCGACCGTGCCCTCGCCGCCGTCGGCGAGCGGCAGCACGAGCACCTCGGCCTCGGGCGCGGCGTCCAGGACTCCGAGCCGCACCGCCTCGCCGGCCGCGGCGCTGGCCAGCGAGCCCTTGAAGGAGTCCATCGCGACGACGACGCGCAGCGCGCTCACGCCTCCGGCCTGAGCCAGGCGTAGCCCCACGGCCGGAGCACCAGCGGGTCGGCGCGCTCGCCGGTGAGGACGTCGAGCCCGCGCACGGGCAGCGTCACCGCCTCGGCCGACACGTTGGTGACGCACAGGAGCTCGTCGCCGGTGCCCTCGCCGCGGCGCACGGCGAAGACCCGGTCGTCGAGGCGCTCGACCCGCTGGGTGCCGAACGGCGAGAACGCCTCGTGCCGGCGGCGTACGTCGAGCAGGTGCCGCATGCCCTCGAAAACGGCCCGGCGGCGCGGGTCGTCGTGCAGCTCGGCGGTGAGCCGGTCGGCGTCCAGGACGGCGCGGTTGATGCGGCGGTTGATGCGGCTCTCGACCATGCCCTCGAGGTCGGGCGGCGAGCCCACCAGCGAGTGGTGGTAGACCGCCGGGACGCCGAGGAACACGAACAGGATGCTATGCGCGGCCAGGGCCTTCGCCGCGAGCACCGCCGGGTCGTGGGCCTCCTCGACGGTGCACAGCGCGTCGAGGTAGCTGAGGTTGAGCTCGTAGACCGCACGGGTGCCGTCGGGCCGGCCGGCCCAGGAGATCTCGCCGCCGTGGGAGCGCGTGCGCTCGACCAGCGCCTCGCGCTCGGCGTCGTCGAGGATGCCCTCGGTGGCGCGCATGCCGATGCCGTCGTGGCTGGCCAGGAAGTTGAACCAGGTGGCGGTGTCGCTGACCGGACCCACCCCGTCGGCCCACGCGCTGAGCCGCGCGGTGGAGCCGGCGACGAAGGAGTGCAGCACCAGCGGCGGCAGCGCGAACTGGTAGACGAGGTGGGCCTCGTCGTGGCCGTCGCCGAAGTAGGAGATGTTCTCGGCGTGCGGCACGTTGGTCTCGGTCAGCAGCCGGGCGCCCGGGGCGACGTGCTCGACCAGCGCCCGCCAGACCTTGATCGCCGCGTGCGTCTGCGGCAGGTGCAGGCAGGTGGTGCCGGACTCCTTCCACAGGAAGCCGATCGCGTCGAGCCGCACGGCCGACGCGCCCCGGTCGAGGTAGCCCAGCAGCACGTCGGTGAGCTCCTCGAAGGTGCGCGGGTGTCGCACGTCGACGTCGACCTGGTCGTCACCGAACGTCGTCCACGCCCAGCGCTGCGTGCCGTCGGGCCGCAGGTAGGCGTGGAAGAGCGGCGACGTGCGCGGCCGCACGACGCGCGAGGCGTCGAAGCCGGGGTCGCGCTCGACGTAGAAGCCGTCGTACGCCGGGTCGCCGGCCAGCCAGCCCAGGAACCACGGGCTGTGGCTCGAGGTGTGGTTGGCGACGAAGTCGAACATCACCGCCCGGTCGGCGGCCAGCTCGGCCACGTCGTCCCACGTGCCCAGGGCCGGGTTGACCGCGCGGTGGTCGACGACCGCGAAGCCGTCGTCGGAGGTCCAGGGGAACATCGGCAGCAGGTGCAGGTCGCTGAGCACGTCGCCCACCTGCTCGCGCAGGAAGACCGCCAGCGTGTGCAGCGGCGCCTCGCCGCGGCGCCGGATGCCGTCGCCGTAGGTGATCAGGCACGCCGTCCGGTGGGTCGGTGGGTCGACCGCGCGCCCGGCCAGCCGGGCGGCGTACCGCTCCGCCAGGCCGACCAGCCGGGCGGAGACCTCCGCGTGCTCGTCAGGGTAGAGCAGCGCCAGGTGGGGTGCGATCCGGGCGGCGAGGTCGCGGGCGTCCAGCGGGCCGGCGCTCACCGCTCCCCCTCGGAGCGGGCCAGCGCCGCGCCGGAGCTCAGCACGTCGGGCGCGAACGGCTCAGCCGTGCCGCCGCCCGCGAGCAGGCCGCGCACCGTCTCCAGGCCCCATTCGTCGAGCTCGCCGACGCGGTCGGAGAACGACGGCAGGCCGCCGTAGGTGCGCGCGGCGTCGGCCCACGTCTCGCGCTGGGAGTACGACGGACGGGCGACGACGCAGTCGGGGTCGTTGACCCAGAGCCGGCCCTGCTGCCAGGCGCGGGCGGCCAGCGGCATCAGCCCTCGCAGGCCGGTCGAGCCGTCCTCGCCACCCTCGTGGAAGGTGTCCGGCGAGACCCGCATCGCGTCGACCAGCCCCACGCTCGGCAGCAGCGGGGCCCCGCAGCCGACCAGCTGCACGTCCGGCCCGACCACCTCGCGCACGAGCTCGAGCCCGGAGCGGTAGGCGGCGACGCCGTCGACGCCGGAGTGGCGCGGACCGGGCACGGCGCCGGCGTAGAGGAAGTCGAGCTTGAGGTAGTCCACGCCCAGGTCGACCAGGCCGCGCAGCGACTGGGCGAGCAGGTCGCGGACGCCGGGGTGGGTGAGGTCGAGGCCGCGCAGGGGCTGGCCCCAGTTGCGCCCGGCCTCCCCGACGAGCCAGTCGGGGTGCTCGCGAGCCAGCGTGGTCCCGGCGCCCACGGTGAAAGGCGCCAGCCAGATCCCGGCGCGGCGCCCGGAGCTGCGGATCGCGTCGACGACCGCGGGCAGCGAGCCGAAGCGGTCGGCGACGACGAGCCCCTCGCCCAGACCCGGGCTCCAGCCGTCGTCGACCTGGACGACGTCGACGGGCAGGTCGTAGGCGTCGAGGTCGCGCACCGCCTCCAGCACGTCGTCGGCGGTGACCTCCTCGAAGAACCGGTACCACGAGCACCACACGCGCGGCGGCGGCAGCGGACGGCGCTCGACGCCGGCCGCGAGCGTGTCGCCGTACGCCGCCAGCGCGGCCTCGCCGCCGCCCGCGTGCTCGGTGGTGGCGACGGCGCCGGTGGACCGGACGACGACGGAGTCGCCCTCCAGGTGCGCGCGCACGGTGGGCACGACGGTCGGGTCGGTCGAGCCGTAGCAGCGCGCGGGCGCGCCGGTGCCGGGGTCGACGACGAGCAGCCCCTCCCCCTGGAGGCCGTGGCGGGCGACGGAGGTGCCGGGCCGGAAGCGCATCTGGTGCTCCCACTCCTCGGCGGGCGCGCGGCCGGTGCCGCCGACCGCGTACCAGGTCGCGGGGCTCCAGCTCTGCCAGCCCTCGGCGTAGACGCGGCCGGCGACGGGGTCCACGGAGACCTCGTCGACGACGTGGCCGGGCTCGGGTGCGCTCACGCCGACACCTCGACCGGGGTCCCGCCCCGCTCCGCGGACTCGGCGGCCGCGAGCACGAGGCGCACGGACTCGGCGGCGTCGGCCGCGGAGCTCTCCGGCTGCCGGTCCTCCGCGACCGCGCACATCAGCTCGCCCATCGCGGCGGCGAAGCCGTCCACGAACCACGCCCCGGTCAGCGGTACGGCGGTCCGGTGCCGACCGTCGTCGAGCTCGAGCCGGTCGGAGTCGAGGAGCACGCTGCCGCGCAGGGTGCCGGTGGTGCCGTGCACCCAGAACGGGCAGCCGGGCTCGGACGAGACGACGCTGCCGACGATCCGCACACTGGCGGTCGCGCCGGAGGCCGTGGCGAGGGACACCGTCGCCGACCAGGGGTTGCGGGCCTCGGGGGGCTGGCCGGGCACCCGGGAGTCGACGGCCTGCACCGAGGTGACCGGGCCGGCGCCGCCGTCGAGCAGCCAGGTGCGCGTGATGTCCACCCAGTGCAGGAGGTAGTCGGTCAGCAGCATGTGCGGCACGTCGTCGAACGGCGTGCCGGCCAGCGGCGGCAGGGCCTTGTCGTGCACGTGGGTGACGCCGACGACGTCGCCGATCGCCCCGGCGCGCAGCAGCAGGGTCGCCGCGCGCCAGGGCGGGGCCCAGCGCCCGTTGTGGTTGACGGCGATGCGCACGCCGGCGCGCTCGGCGCGTGCCAACAGCGCCGGCAGCCGGTCGAGGTCGTCGCGCGAGAGCGTGAGCGGCTTCTGGGCGAGCACGTGCTTGCCGGCCTCGACGGCCGCCTCGAGCCAGTCCAGCCGGCCCTCCGGCCCGGTCGCGAGGTCGACGAAGCGCACCTCGGGGTCGGCCAGGAGCTCCTCGGCGCTGGCGTAGACCCGCCCGACGAAGGGGAACCGCTCGCGCACCGTCGCGGTGGTGGCGGGCGTCCGGCTCCAGACGCCGGTCACGCCGACGCCGTGCTGGGCGTAGGCCGGCAGGTGCGCGGACTGCGCGATCGTGCCGGCGCCCAGGATCGCGACCCCGCCGCGGTCCTCGGGGAAGCGCGGGCCGGTGTCGAACCGCGCGAGGTCGAGGTCGCTCACTGCTCCTCCGGCGCGGCCGGGAAGCGGAGCACCGCCTGCAGCACGTCCGGGTCGCCGCGGTCGAGCCGCTCGAAGACCGAGGCCACCTCGGCGGCCGGCAGCACGTCGGTGACCAGCGAGCGGACGTCGACCCGACCCCGGCTCACCTGCTCCATGAACGTGCGGACCAGCCGCGGCTGGTCCCACCGCGGCCCGAGCGCGAGCGGCGTACCGGAGATCTGGCTGGCGACGATCCGCACCCGGTTGTGGTGGAACTCCTCGCCGAGCCGCAGGTGCGCCGCGCCGCCCTGGTAGAAGCCCGACGCCACCACCGTGCCGTCGACGACCACCGAGCGCACGGCCTCGTGCAGAGCCCGGTCGTTGCCGCTGAGCTCGATGGCCGAGTCGACGCCGCCGCCGGACCACTCCCGCACGTGCGCGCCCGCCCCGCCGGGGGCGTCGGGCGCCAGTGTGTGGCTCGCGCCCATGCGGCGGGCCGTCTCCAGCCGGTCGGGCACCCCGTCGACGGCCACGACCTCGGCGCCGCTCAGCACCGCCAGCCGCGTGGCGAGCAGGCCGATGACGCCCTGGCCGTAGACCGCCACCCGGTCGCCGAGCCGGGCCTCGGCGGCCAGCACGGCGTTGAGGGCGATCGAGCCGACGCGGGCGAAGATCCCGGCCAGCGCGTCCTCGCCGGTCCAGACCCGGTCACGCACGGCCGCGGCCGGGACGACCGCCTCGCTGCGGTGGCCCCAGATGCCGTGCACGACGTCGCCGGGCGCGGGCGCCTCCACGCCGTCGGCCACCTCCACGACCTCGCCGACCTCGGAGTAGCCCCAGCCCTCGACCGGGTAGCCGAACGTCGGCGCGCCCTCGACGAAGAGCCGCCGCTCGGCGTCCCAGGTGCCGGTGAGGTAGGGGTTGGACCCGCGGTACGCCGTCAGCTCGGTGCCGGCCGAGATGCCGGAGTACCACGTGCGGACCCGCACCGTGCCCGGCGCCAGCGGCTGGGCCTCGGTGGGCACCAGCGCCACCTCGAAGGGTGCGGTGAAGGACACGACGTCGGGCACGGACAGCTCCTGGGTGGGGCGAGGGGACGAGGGAGGGACAGCGCGGGGTCGGGCGGTGGGCCGCTCAGCCCTTCTCGGCGCCGGCGGTCAGGCCGCCGGCCAGCCACCGCTCGCTGAGGAAGAACAGCGCGATGATCGGCACGGTGAGGATCACCGAGCCGGCCATGAGGACCGTGGTGGGGACCTCGATGCTGCCGGCGAGCTGGGAGAGGCCGAGCGAGACCGTCCAGTTCTCGCGCTTCTCCACGAGGAAGAGCAGCGCGAAGAGGAACTCGTTCCACGCGATCATGAAGATGAACAGCGCGTTGGACATGATCGCCGGCATCGCCAGCGGCAGGCTGACGTGGCGCATCGCCTGCAGCCTTGTGCACCCGTCGATCGCGGCCGCCTCCTCGATGGCGGCCGGGATCGTGTCGAAGTAGTTGCGCAGCATGTAGATCGACACCGCCGCCACCTGCGCGACGTAGACCACCAGCAGCCCCAGCAGCGTGCCCCGCTGGCCGATGCGCGTGAAGAACACGAACAGCGGGATCGCCAGCAGGATCGCCGGGAAGAAGTAGACGCCCAGGAAGACGGCGCTGATCTGCCGGCGGCCGAAGAACTCCAGCCGGCTGACGGCGTAGGCGCCGGGGATCGCGACCAGCAACGTCAGCACGACGGTGCCGATCGCCACGATGAAGCTGTTGCGGATGAAGACCAGGAAGCCCTGCCCGCCGTCCTCGGGGGAGGCCAGCACGTCGCGGTAGGTGCCGAGGTCGATCTCGCCGCCCTTCGGCCACAGGGCGCCGGGGTCCTGGATGACCGCGTCGAGCGGTCGGAAGGACAGCAGCAGCATGTAGTAGAAGGGGAACAGGCAGATCAGCAGCAGCACGACGATCGTCAGCGGCCGCAGGGCGCCGAAGATGCGCCGCTCGACGGCGTCGCGGTTGAAGGAGCTCATGCCACGTCCTCCGACCGGCCGAAGAACTTGAGGTAGATGCCCACCAGCACGGCCAGGATCGCCGCAAGCACGAGGGCCTGGGCGGCCGCGGCGCCGATGTCGCCGCGGTTGATGAGGTAGTCGAAGACCCGCACCGCGACGACCTGCGTGCCGGACGCGCCGCCGGTGAGCAGGTAGATGTCGTCGAAGTTGTTGAAGGTCCAGATGAATCGAAGCACCGTCAGCACCGCGATCGTGGGCAGCAGCTGGGGCAGCACGATGTGGAAGAAGCGCTGGGTGGGCGTGGCGCCGTCGACGGTCGCGGCCTCCTCCAGCGACTCGGGGATCGCCTGCATCCGTGCGGTGATGAAGAGGAACGCGAACGGGAACGAACGCCAGCCCTCGAAGAGCACGACCGTGAACAGCGACATGCTGACGTGCAGGTCGATGCCGAACGGCGAGATCGGGTCCGAGGAGCTGAGGAACGCGATCGGGTCGTCCCAGCCGAGCAGGCTCGCGCCGTAGTGGTTGACGATGCCGAACTGCGGGTTGAGCATCGTCGACCAGACGAAGGTCGCGGCCACCACGGGGGCGACGTAGGGCAGCAGCATGCAGGCGCGCACCAGCCCCCGCCCGCGGAACGGCGCGCGCAGCGCGAGCGCCGCCACCAGGCCGAGGCCGATGGCGCACGCCGTACCGGCCACGGAGTAGACGAGCGTGGTGGTCAGCGCGTCGACGAAGCCCGGGGAGGTCAGGACGTTGGTGAAGTTCTCCAGGCTGTAGTCGCCGATGATCCCGGTCGTGCGCAGGTTGAGGAGCCGCACCTGCTGGAAGGCCAGGGAGAACGTCCAGAGGATCGGCAGCACGACCATCGCGAAGACGATGACGACGGTCGGCGAGATGAGCAGGTAGCCCGCGCGCCGGTCGTCGCTCGCTCGGCTGCCCCGCGCGCGGCGGGGCCGCCGGCCCTGGGGCGCCGGGGGAGGCGCCTCCAGGGCCGTGGCCGCCTGTCCGGCCGGTCCGCCTGTGGTCATCGGTGCTCCCGAGCGGGCGAATCGGTCACTGGTCGTCCCTCACTGGGAGTCCTGGACCGAGGTGATCGCCTCGTCGGCGGCCTTGGCCGCCTCCTCGGGATCGGTGCCGCCGGCCACCTGGTTGACGGCGTTGGCTACGGGCTGCTCGCCCTGGATCGCGCCGAGCAGGTCGCCCTGGCCCTGCGGGATCGCCCAGCGCGCCAGGGTGTCCGCCCCACCGGTGAGGGCCTCGATGACGTCGGGGCCGTAGAACTTCGACAGCGGCGCCTTGGTGTCCACGCCGACGTCCATCTTGGCCCAGGCCTCGGAGTACTCCGTGCCGCCGGGGGTGTCGCCGGTGCGGACCGGGATCTTGCCCTCGGGGGCGATCGCTATCCACGGCTCGTAGCCGTCGCTGAGGAGGTACTCGACGAACTTCTTCGAGGAGTCGGTCGCGGAGTCGGCGGTGATCGTCCACGACGTGATCTCGCCGAACGTCGCAGGCTCCTCGCCCGAGGGACCCTGGATCGACGTCACGACACCGCTGTTCTCGGCGAGGAAGCCCGGGTCGCCCTTGCACTCGGGGCAGCTCGGCAGGGCGTCGTTGCGCAGGCCCGCCATCTCGTCGAGGATGAAGCTCGACCAGATCAGCATCGCGCCCTGCCCGGCGAAGTAGGCCGCGCGGGTGGTGTCGACGTCCTGGGCTCCCTCGATCGAGTAGTCCTGCTGCAGCGTCCCGTAGAAGTCGAGCGCCTCGACGCACTCGTCGCTGTCGAAGGTCACCTCGCCCTCGTCGTCGACCATCTGGCAGTTGTTGCCCAGGCCGATCTCCTCGAAGGTCTGCGCGGTGAACGCGTCGCCCGCGACGTTGGCGCCGAGGAAGCCGGCGACGTCGCCGGAGTCGAGCTCCTCGGCGGCGGCCAGCACGTCGTCGTACGTCGAGGGCACCTCCAGGCCGGCCTGCTCGAAGAGGTCCTTGCGGTAGACCAGCAGCTGCACCCAGGACTCGCTCGGGATGGCCAGCTGGTCGTCGCCGTCGGAGGTCAGCTCCAGGGAGCTCTCGCTGAACGTGCCGGGGTCGAGGGTGTCGAGCACGTCGCCCACGGCCGCGGTGTCCACCAGCTCGTTGGCCGACAGCGTGCGGACCTGCCCGAGCGGCAGGCCGCCGATCACGTCGGGGAGGTCGCCGGCCGCCGCGCTGGACGTCAGGACCTGGTTGAACTGGTCCTCGGCCACCGAGACCAGCTCGACGTCGACGCCGGAGGCGGTGGTGAAGTCGTCGACGATGGCCTGGGTGGCGGCCACCCGGTCCGGCAGGTCCTCGACGATCCAGACGGTGATGGCGTCGCCGTCGCCGCCGCCGTCGCCGCCGTCGTCGGAGCTGCAGGCGGCGAGGGTTCCGAGCACGAGCGTCGAGAGCGCGGCGACCACGCTGACGCGGCGCCGACGGGGTGTGGACATGAGGCCTCCGGGAGTTCGGATAGTTTTGTCCAGACATTGGACCTATGTCGTATATCTGTCAAGCATTTGTTGCGCGCTCGTTATACTCAGGGTCCGCAACGGTGCTTGGATGGCCCGTTCGCGCCCCACGGACCGGCAGAGAGGGGTGCCCGATGCCCACCGGCCCCGGCGACGTGCTCGACCTGATCCGCCACGGCCGCGCCGGCACCCGCGGCGACGTCCTCGCGGTCACCGGCCTGTCGCGGATGACGATCACCCAGCGCATCGACGCCCTGCTCGCCGCCGGGATGATCGTCGAGGGCCCGACCACCGAGGCCACCGGCGGGCGCCGTCGGCGCAGCCTGGAGTTCAACACCTCGCAGTCCCACGTGCTCGTCACCGCGATCGACACCACCCACACCCGCATCGCGATCACCGACCTCGGCGGCGCGGTGCTCGCGGAGGACTCCATCGACGTGGCCGTCGAGGAGGGCCCCTCCGCGGTGCTCGACCGGATCGCCGCGGCCGCAGGCGCGCTCCTGGGCAAGCACGACGTCGGCGTCGAGCACCTGTGCGGTCTGGGGCTGAGCCTGCCCGGTCCCGTCGACCCCGAGTCCGGCCGCCCGAGCCAGCCGCCGATCCTGCCCGGCTGGGACGCCTACCCCATCGCCGAGCACCTGCAGAGCGCGCTGCCCGGCGTCCCCGTCCTCACGGCCAACGACGCGGACGCCGCCGCCATGGGCGAGTACGCCGCCGGCTACTCCCACGTCCGCTCGCTCTGCCTGGTGAAGGTCTCCACGGGCATCGGCACCGGCATCGTCATCGACGGCCGCTCCTACAGCGGCGTCGACGGCGGGGCCGGCGACATCGGCCACGTCCGCGTCTCACCGCGCTCCGACGCCCGCTGCCAGTGCGGCCTCACCGGCTGCCTCGCCGCCGTGGCCAGCGGCCGCGCGGTGGCCGCGGAGCTCACCGCTCTCGGCATCCCGGCGACGTCCGGGCGCGAGGTGCGCCAGCTCCTCCAGGCCGGCAACGCCGAGGCGGCCCGGCTCACCCAGGAGGCCGGCCAGCGCATCGGCGAGGTCATGGCGACCGTCGTGTGCCTGCTCAACCCCGAGGTGGTGCTCATCGGCGGCGCGCTGGCCTCCGCCTCGCTGCTCGCCGGGATCCGCGAGACCCTCTACCGCCTGGCCCTGCCCCGCGCCACCCGCCACATGGCGCTCCAGCTCGGCACCCTCGGCGAGGACGCCGCCGTCGCCGGCCTCACCCGCCTGGTCGTCGACCAGCAGTTCTCCCCCGACGCGGTCAACGCCAAGCTGCGCGCCTGACGGCGGCGTACGGGTCCCCGCGACGGCGCGTCTGGTGCCCCTCTGTCGGCTCCTCGGCTCCCCTGCAGGGGGGCCGCAGAGCAGATAACTCCGCGTTACAGCGAGTGCGTGACCTCGCGACGCCCCCGAGCAGCACGGCGGTGAGCGGCCAGCTCCCCCAGGAGTGCGACGACGGCGCCCACCACCAGGGCGGCCGCGAGTGCGAGCAGCTGGATCCACTCGTGGAGGGCACCGTCGTCGTCGATGTCGGGGTCGTCGCCCGACTGTGGAGCATCCGGCCAGAGCAGCCACGCCACCACGACCACGACCACGACGTACAGCAGCCAGCGCCAGGCCAGGAACCGGTCCGCCACCGAGGGTGCCACGTCGTGACTCCTGCCGACCAGCGCTGCGAGCGAGCACTCAGGTCCGCGTCACAGTCTGCGGGGCACGCGCCGGACGTGAGGGTCCTTCGTGCGAGCAGGTCGATCGGCCTAGACCAGCGTCAGGGTGGAGGGCTCGCCGCGCTTTCCGTCCGGAGGTTCGCCGGCGGGGAGCGCCTCAGCCTCGGACGGCGCCGGTCCCGTGGGCTGCGGCCAGTCGCCGGCGGCGGTCACGGTGGAGGTGGGCGGCGAGCTCGCCGAGCGCCACCGCGGCGCCCGTCATGATCGCCGTGGAGGTGGGCGGCGAGCTCGCCGAGCGCCACCGCGGCGCCCGTCATGATCGCGATGGCGCCCGCGGACATGAACTCGTCGATCTCGTAGAGGACCCCGTCCCCGCTGCCACCGTCCGGCGGGGCCGGCTCCGGCCAGTAGTACTGGGAGAGGACGACGGCGACGGCGACGTACAGCGCCCCGCGCACCAGCAGCCACATCATCGCGGCGGTGCTCGTCGTCCCAGGCACCCGTCCCGCCCTTCCCACCCGCCACACGGCCGTCGAGAAACTCCTGCTTCCCGTACGAAGTTTCCTACAGGAAGCGTGAGTTTCACCGGGTACCCGGTGATTCTCACCGGCTCGGGGTAGGACCTCCCCACGGGCCGCCTACGGTGGAAGCACCTCTCGGACACCCAAGGAGCAGGACATGGACTACACCCGTCTCGGCGGCTCGGGCCTCAAGGTCAGCCGCATCGCGCTGGGCTGCATGAGCTTCGGCGACACCTCGCGCGGCGCCCACGGCTGGGCGCTCGGCGACGACGCGGCGGAGCCGATTTTCCGTCAGGCCGTCGAGCTGGGCATCACCTTCTGGGACACCGCCAACGTCTACAGCGCCGGCACGTCGGAGGAGATCACCGGCCGCGCCATCGCGCGCTACAGCCGCCGCGAGGACGTGGTGCTGGCGACCAAGGTCTTCTTCCCGATGCACGACGGCCCGGGCGGCTCCGGCCTGTCCCGCAAGGCGATCCTGGAGCAGGTCGACGCCTCGCTCACCCGGCTCGGCACCGACTACGTCGACCTCTACCAGATCCACCGCTTCGACCCGGACACTCCCGTCGAGGAGACGATGGAGGCCCTGCACGACGTCGTGCGCGCCGGCAAGGTCCGCTACCTCGGCGCCTCCTCGATGCACGCGTGGCAGTTCGCCACCATGCAGCACGCCGCCGACCTGGGCGGCTGGACCAGGTTCGTGTCGATGCAGAACCAGTACAGCCTGCTCCAGCGCGAGGAGGAGCGCGAGATGTTCGGCCTGCTCGCCCACCAGGGCGTCGGCAGCATCCCGTGGAGCCCCCTGGCGAAGGGCCGGCTCGCCCGGCCGTGGGGCGAGCAGACCCTCCGCTCGGAGAACGACCCGATGGGCCAGCGCTACGTCGACGAGGCCAACCAGCCGATCGTCGCGGCCGTCGGCCGGGTGGCCGAGGAGCACGGCGTCCCGATGGCCCAGGTGGCCCTCGCCTGGGTGCTCCGGCACCCGTCGGTGGACGCCCCGATCGTGGGGCCCACCAAGGAGCACCACCTCGCCGACGCCGCCGCGGCCCTCGACCTCGAGCTCACCGACGACCAGGTGGCCTCGCTGGAGGAGGCCTACACGCCTCGCCTGCCGTCGGGCTACGCGTAGGCGACGGCCACGTCGAGGACCCAGGTGACGCCGAAGCGGTCGGTGAGCATCCCGTAGAGCGGGGACCACGCGGCCGGCGCGAGCGGCACGACCACGGTCGCGCCGTCACCGAGCTTCTCCCAGTACGCCGTCAGCTCGGCCGGGTCGGTGCCGCGCACCGACACGAAGAACGGGTCCTCGCCACGGCTCCACGGGCGGGCCGACGGGACGTCGTAGGCCATGACGTGGAAGCCGGCCTCGGAGCGGACCTCCCCCCACATGACCCAGTCGGCCTCGTCGGGCTCGGTGACGCTGTGCGCGTCGCGGTAGGTGACGGCGACCAGGTCGCCGCCGAAGACCGAGCGGTAGAGCTCGAGCGCGGCGCGGGCGTCGCCGCGGAGGTTGAGGTGGGCGACGGTGGTGATGCTCATGGGTTCTCCTCGCAGATGTGGCCCCGGTCCGTCCGGGGCACTGGGGAGAGATTGACGGGAGTAGCGGTCGGATCCTGTCCGCTACCTGCGCGAGGATGAGGTCATGACGAACGGACCCTCCGCCCGGCTGCTGGCGCTGCTCTCGCTGCTGCAGGTACGCCGCGACTGGCCCGGTCAGCTGCTCGCCGAGCGGCTCGAGGTCAGCCCCCGCACCGTGCGGCGCGACGTCGACAGCCTGCGCGAGCTGGGCTACCGCGTGCACGCCGTGAAGGGTCCGGACGGCGGCTACCGGCTCGACGCGGGCACCGCGCTGCCGCCCCTGCTGTTCGACGACGAGCAGGCCGTCGCGCTGGCCGTCGCCCTGCGGGTCGTGGCCGCGAGCGGCGCCGGCGTGGAGGAGGCCGCGGCCCGGGCGCTCACGACGCTGCGGCAGGTGATGCCCTCGCGGCTGCGCCACCGCATCGACGCGGTCCAGGTCAGCGCGGTGGGCGCCCGGCCGGACGCGGTGGACCCCGACGTCCTGGTCGCGGTCACCGCCGCGATCTCCGCCCACGAGGTGCTGCGCTTCGACTACGGCCCACCCGAGGACGACGCCCCTCCCCGTCGCGCGGAGCCGCACCACCTGGTGTCGCGCGGCGGGCGCTGGTACCTGCTCGCCTGGGACCTCGACCGCGACGACTGGCGCACCTTCCGCGCCGACCGGATGACGCCGCGCACCCCCACCGGCCCGCGCTTCACCCCGCGCGAGGTGCCCGGCGGCGACGTCGGGGCGTTCGTCGCCGGCCGGTTCCGCGGGGCCGACGGTCCCGGCGACTGGCCGTGCACGGGCGAGGTGGTCCTCGCGCTGCCCGCCCGCGACGTCACGCCGTACGCGATGGACGGGGTGGTCGAGGAGCTCGGTCCCGACCGCTGCCGGCTCGTCCTCGGCTCGTGGTCCTGGACCGGCCTGGCCGCGGCGGTCGCGCGCTTCGACGCCGACGTCACCGTGGTCGGGCCGCCCGAGCTGCGCGAGGCCTGCGCCCGCCTGTCCAGGCGCCTCGCCGACGCCGCGGGCTAGGCCTCCCCGCACGCAGAGTGGGGGGGCCGAATGGCGGACCGCGCCCGGGGTACCACCCGGTCCCCCACCTCAGGAGATCCCCATGCCCTCCCTCGCCGACCAGTCCGTCGAGCAGCTCGGCGGACCGTGGAGCGTCCTGGCCCGCCAGAAGCGCGACCACGTCCGCCTCGACCGCCTCCTCCAGGAGCTCGAGGGCACGTCCGGCTCGGCCCAGGAGCGGGTCCTGCACGCGATCGCGCGGCTGGTCTTCCCGCACGCCTTCGCCGAGGAGTCGGTGCTGTGGCCCGAGCTGCGGCGCGTCCTGCCCGACGGCGAGGAGCTGACCCTGCAGGTCGAGCAGGAGCACCAGGAGGTCAACGAGATCTGGGTGCGCCTCGAGAGCGACGAGCTCGACGCGGCCGAGCGGTGCTCCGCCCTCGACCGCCTGGTGGAGGTGCTGCGCGAGGACGTGCGCGACGAGGAGGACCGGCTGCTCCCGCGGCTGCAGGGGGCCGTGCCGCCCAGCCGGCTGCGGCAGCTCGGCGTCGCGTGGGAGGTCGTACGGCGCACCGCGCCGACGCGGCCGCACCGCGTCGTCGCGCGCCGACCTCCGGGCAACGCGCTGGCCGCGCTGCCGCTGACCGTGATCGACCACGGTCGCGATCTGGTGGACGCCGCCGCCCGGCGTACCCCCGACCCGACCTCCGCGCGGCTGCGCTCAGCCAGCCAGGCGATGGCGCGGGCGGCCGGCCGCATCGAGCACGTGGGCGTGCTGCGCCGGGGCGAGCACCCCAGCACCCACTGGGGCTGAGACCTCTCTCGCCACGAGCTCGCGCGCGGCGAGCCGCAGGGCGACCACGACGAGGACGCCGAGCGCCACCGCGAGGCCGTACGTCGTGCCGGTCAGCGCCGCGGTCGCGGCGAGGAGCAGGTGGAGCCGGGTCGTGCCGAGCGTGCTGTGCATGGAGACCTCCGCAGGTGTCAGGTGAGGACGAGCAGGGCCGAGCCGACGAGGAGCGCCGGGACGGTGGTGAGCACGGTCGCCAGCAGGGCGGAGCGGTGCTCGAGGGCCAGCAGGGGCAGCAGCGCGTCGCCGTCCTGGCTGATCGTGTTGGCGACCAGCGTGGGCAGCGGCATGCCCCCGGCGAGGAAGATGCCGGCGAAGACGATCTGGATGGCGCACCCCGGGACCAGCCCGATCAGCGCACCCACGAGGACGCCGGCGACGCCGAACAGCGGGAGCTGGGAGCCGTCGAAGCCGGTCGTGTGGGACACCACCGACCAGGTCACGTAGGCCACGGCGACCCACACGGTGACGAACGCGATCTCGTGGCCGCCGTGGCGCAGGACCTGGGTCATCGACGTCGGGTGGGCCGACTCGGTGTCGTCGTCGGCCAGCTTGCCCCCGCCGCGCGCGAACGCGACGACGGCCAGCAGGGTCCCGGCGACACCGAGCACCAGGTAGAGGTTGTCTGGCTGGAGCAGCTGGAAGGTGACCGGGACGCTGACGGTCGCCCCGGTGCCGAGGGTCAGCCACAGGAGCGCGGGCAGGACGCCCAGCTCGTGCAGCCGGGTGGCCGAGGCCAGCCGCACCGGCGCGGGAGGCAGCACGACGGGTGCCGGCCGCGCCGGGCGCTGCTCGGCGACGGCGGCCCCGTGCCGCAGCCGGGGCGCGATCCCGAGAGCGTCGACGACGTACCCCGCGGCCGCCCCGGTGACGACCAGCAGCACCTTGAGCTGCAGGGTCAGCACGGGGTCGGCCGCGAGCAGCACCCAGGAGGCGTCGCCCATCGTGGCCACGAGGGCCGCGATCGCGGCACCGTAGGACACGGCCCCCCGGGAGTAGACCGCCATCACGATGATGGCACCGCCGCACCCGGGCGGCACCGTCAGCGCCGCGGCCACGAGGGGGCCGAGGCGGCGGTGCCGCACGAGGGCGTCGTCGAGCCGGTGCCCCCAGCGGTAGCGGGCCCAGCCGAACGGCGCCACGAGGAGAGCGACGAAGACCCCTACCTGCATGAAGGCGTCGGCCAGCGGCCGCAGCAGGATCTCAACCATGATGCTCTCCTCGTGGTGGCGGGCGGCGTCAGTCGTTGGGCGTGAGGGCGTCCTTGGCCTTCGACAGCAGGTTCTCCGCGCCCTGGACATAGGCACCGCCGGCGGTCCCCGGCTTGCCGGGGCCCTTGTGGCCGTCGTAGGTCGCGAACAGCAGGGGGTCGGGCGCCGGGATGTCGTTGATGTCGTCCGAGAGCGGGCGTCCCTCCTCGAAGCGGATCTCCTCGTTCCCGATGAGCGTGTTGCCCTGGGCCCACCGACCCTCGTGGGCGGTGCTGCCCTCGTGGAAGCTGTAGTAGGTCCGGGCGGCGTCCTTGTCCTCCTCCTCCTTGAGCGAGTCCTCGAGGCCGTCGGTGTAGCCGTCCTCGATGAGCTGCTCGATGCCGAGCAGCCACTGCTGCTGGTGGAAGGTGTCGCGGCCGAGGTTGAACTTCAGCGTCTCCTTGACCCCCGCGTCGTCGGTCATCTGGTAGACGCGCGCGGTCTGGAGGCGGCTCTGCGCCTCGGCGGCGACGTTGCTGCGGAAGTCGGCGAGCAGGTTCCCGCTCGCGACGATGTAGCCGCCGTTCCACGGGACGCCCTGGCTGTTGGTGGGCATGGCCGCCCCGCCGGTGACGATCGCGTGCTGGACGTTCTGCCCGCCGAGGACGGCGGCGAGCGCCGGGTTCGCCGCGGCAGCCTCGGCCTGGGTCTCGGAGGGGGCTCCCTCGAGCAGGCGGGCCATGAGGGTCACGAGCATCTCCACGTGGCCGATCTCCTCGGTGCCGATGTCGAGGAGCATGTCCTTGTACTTGCCGGGGATGCGGCAGTTCCAGCCCTGCCAGAGGTACTGCATCATCACGGTCATCTCGCCGAACTGGCCACCGACCAGCTCCTGGATCTTCGCCGCGAACAGCGCGTCCGGGCGGTCGGGCTTGACGTCGTTCTGCAGCTCGATGCTGTGTCGGAACATGACTGTCCTTCCGGAGCGGGGGCGCCGATCGCTCCCGATGACCACGACCCTTCCGGCCGCTCGTGTCCGGCCCGTGGGTCGGCGCGTGGATCGGCCCGTGGGTCGACCTGTGCGCCGGATCGTGACGTCCGACGTGCGGCCGCGCGTCCCACGAGCGTCACCGTCTCGCGACCGGTTCGACGCGAATCACCCCGTCGGGTGAGACGGGAGCCGCGGGGCGTGGGCACCTGCCGAAGGTCGGGAGCGACGAGAGGCGGGAGGCGCGGTGGAAGCGGTGGAAGCGGTGGAACACCCCTACGTGCGCCTGGGCCTGCTCGAGGACTTCGAGGTCAGCTTCGCCGGCGAGGTGCTGCACGTCGCGGCTCCGGCCCAGCGCCTCCTGGCGAAGCTGGCGGTCGTGCAGCGCGGGCGGCCGACGCAGCGCACCGCCCTCGCCGAGCGCCTGTGGCCCGAGACGCCGCCCGCCCGCGCCGCGTCCAGCCTCCGATCGGTGCTCTGGCGCCTGCCGCGCCCGCGAGGTCGCACCCTCGTCACCTGCACGGCCACCACGGTGCGGCTCGCCGAGGACGTGCGCGTCGACCTGTGGGAGGCCGAGGAGCAGGCCCGCCTGCTGTGTGCGCACGACTCGCCGCCCGCCGACTCCCTGGTCGACCTCACCGCGCTCACCCGGGACCTCCTGCCCGGCTGGCACGACGACTGGCTCCAGGTGGCCCAGGAGAGCTTCCGTCAGAAACGGCTCCATGCGCTCGAACGTTCGTCCGAGGCCTTGCGCCAGCGCGCTCGCTACACGGATGCGCTCAGCGCGGGGCTGGGCGCGGTGGAGTCCGAGCCGTTGCGCGAGAGCGCCCACCGCAGCGTGATCGCGGTCCACCTCGCCGAGGGCAACCACGCCGAGGCGCTGCGCCAGTACGACGGGTACCGCCGGCTGCTCGCCTCCGAGCTGGGCCTGCGCCCGTCGCCGGCGATCCGCACCATGGTGGCTCCCCTGCTCGGGCGCCCCGTCGACCTCGCGTCCGAGTGACGACGGGTCGGGCCGCGTTATGGTCGGACCTCCTCCCCGTCCCCAGGAACGAGCCGACCGTGACCGCTGCTGCTCCCCGGCCGTTGCGCCTGGCGATCGTCAACGACTACGAGCTCGTCGTGCTGGGTCTCGCGGCGATGTTCGCGCCGTACCCCGACCGGGTCGAGGTGGTGGAGCTCGACAACCAGGAGACCGTCGTCTCCGACGTGGACGTGGTCCTCCTGGACACCTTCGGCTACGTGCCCGGAGACGGCGTCGACATCGTGGACCTGGTGCGCCCCGGAGGACCGCGCGTCGTGGTCTTCAGCTCCAGCACCGACCCGCGCGCCGTGGAGCGGGCGCTGGCGGACGGCGCCTCGGGCTACGTCCCCAAGTCGCTCAGCGCGCTCGAGCTCATCGACGCGCTGGATGCGATCCAGGCCGGTGAGAGGGTCGTGCCGGCCGCCGACGTCGACGCGCTGGAGTCCGACCCGGTGCAGCCCGGCAGCGAGTTCGGGCTGAGCCCGCGCGAGGCGGAGATGATGGCGCTGATCGCCAAGGGGCTGAGCAACCACGAGATCGCGGCCACGGCCTACCTCAGCGTCAACTCGGTGAAGACCTACATCCGCACCGCCTACGCCAAGATCGGTGTGAACCGGCGCAGCCAGGCGACCCGCTGGGCCTTGGAGCACGGCTTCGACACCGCCCGGAAGCGCTCGTTCCCGGACTGACGCCGCGCCCGGGGATGGAACGCCGCCCCCGGGTTACCGGCCGCCCATGACCACCGACACCTACGCCCCCCTGGCCGTCGTCACCGGCGCCTCCACCGGCATCGGCCGCGCCCTCGCGGCGGAGTTCGTCGAGCACGACTTCGACGTCGTCATCGCCGCCGACGAGGCCGCCATCCACGAGGCCGCCGCCGAGCTGGGCCGGGGCGGGCGCACCGTGACCCCCGTCCAGGTCGACCTCGCCACGGCCGCGGGCGTCGAGGAGCTCGCCCGGGTCGTCCGCGACCAGGGCCGCCCGGTCGACGCGGTGGCCCTCAACGCCGGCGTCGGGGTCAACGGGCCCTTCCACGAGTCGTCGCTGGAGGCCGAGCTGAACCTCGTCGACCTCAACGTCCGCTCGACGGTGCACCTGGCCAAGCTGCTGCTGCCCGACATGGTGGCCCGCGGCGCCGGTCGGATCCTCATCACCTCCTCGATCGCGGCGGTCGCCCCGGGTCCCTACCACTCGACGTACGCCGCCTCGAAGGCGTTCGTGCACTCCTTCGCCGAGGGCATCCGCGAGGAGCTCAAGGACACCGGCGTGACCGTGACCTCCCTGATGCCTGGGCCCACCGAGACCGAGTTCTTCTCCCGCGCCGACATGGAGGACACCAAGATCGGCCAGATGGAGAACAAGGACGATGCCGCCACCGTCGCCCACGACGGCTTCGAGGCGCTCATGGCCGGGCGCTCCAGCGTGGTCGCGGGCTCGTTCAGCAACCGGATCCAGGCCGAGCTCGGCACCCACCTGCCCGACGCCCTCGCGACCCCGCTCCTGGCGCGCATGACCAAGCCCCGGGACTGAGGCCGCCGCGCCGCACGACTCGCCCGAGGGGTGATTCGTCCTGCGGCTGGGCGTCCTTGTAGCCTGTGCAGGCTGTTCCAGGTCCGCCTGGGACGCGGAGGAGGCGTCGCCTAGTCCGGTCTATGGCGCCCGCCTGCTAAGCGGGTTTGGGGCTACAACCCCATCGAGGGTTCAAATCCCTCCGCCTCCGCCATGTGGTGCCTCGGGCACCGGCCGCACCCGGGCCCACGGAGACGTGGGCCCGGGTGTCGTGCGTGCAGCCCTGGCCGGTCCCGGTCCCGGTCCCGGTCCCGGCCAAACCGGACAGGCCGGCTCGCGCCGGAACCTTCCCCGTCGTGGCGGCGCTCATCCTGCGCTTCGTCGGGTACCTTCTCTCGCACGACGGAGGGTCACCCGGCGATGGGACACCCGCGCGCCTCGGGGGCCCGGCGATGCACAGACCTGCATTGCAGCATTCTGCAATGCACATTTATGAACCAACCCATCCCTCACGCCTGGACGCTGCGAGCGACCAGACTCCTTCTCAGGGCCATTCCGTGGGCCCTACGAGAATGAAGGTGGGAACCCCATGAACATCGCTCGCAAGCTCGGCATCCTCGTCGCGGCCTCCGCCCTGTCGGTCGGCCTCCTCGGCGTCTCCGCCCCCGCGCAGGCCAAGGACACCAGCTGGGGCTGCGGCGGCTACTGCCGCACCGCGCGCTGACCCGCACCACCGGCACGACCAGCACGACCCCCAGAACTTGAGACCCGGGCCCAACCATCCCCCCACTTGTTGGGCCCCCGTGCCACCCCCCGGCCGGTCTCAACGAAGGTGAGGGCGGTGACTCGATCCAGACTCGAGTCACCGCCCTCGCTGCATTCCACCACGACGCACCCCGGGCGAGCCAGGGTCCGGCTCAGCCGCCGCCGTCGGGGGGCTCGCTGCCCGAGACGCCCTGCTGGCCCATGGTGTAGCCCAGCTGGAAGCGCGTCTCGGCCTCGTACTCCTCCTTGAGGTCGGCCACGTAGCCGGCGTAGGTGCGTGGCGAGACCCCCAGCCGCTTCGCGCTGACCGGGTCGGAGTGACCCTCGATGAGCATCCGGATCGTCATGGCGCGCTGCTCGGCCGCGATGTCCTTCATCATGGTCGCGTCGCGGTTGGTGAACGGCCGGGCCCGCTCCCACGCCCGCTCGAAGATGTCGACGAGGTAGGCCACGACCGAGGGCTCGCGGATCGCGATCGCGGCGCGCAGGTCCTCACGGCCCGGGATCACCGCGATCCGTCGGTCGAAGACCAGCATCCGGTTGAAGAACTCGTCGAGGGTACGCACCTCGGCGCCGCGGGCGGTCACGGCGGCGACGTACTTGTGCGTGATGGAGCTGCGGCGGGCGCTGTGCTGGTAGAGCGTGCGCATCTTGGTGCCGCGCTCGAGCATCTGGGTGTCGCGCAGGGCGGCGGCGGCCAGCGACTGGGCGTCGCGGCCCGTCTGGGGCTGCGCCGTCAGCACCTCGTCCTCGCACTCGGCGACCAGCCCGGTGAGGAAGGGACCGATGGCCTCGTCGTGGATGTGGGTGAAGGGGCCGCGCGCCGACGACATCGGCGAGCGCCGCCAGCTCTGCGCGAGCCCGCCGAAGGCCTTGGCCCACTGCGAGGACTCCTCCAGGAGCTGGGCGCCCTCCTGGCTCAGCGGCGACACGATGCGCGACTGGACGCTCGTGGGATCCTCCGGCAGCCAGGTGTCGGACTCCTGGTCGTGCTGCACGAGCCCCAGCTCGACGAGCAGGTCGAACGCCGGCCGCTGCTCGGAGCCGGCCGCGATCCGGCCGTCGTCGGCCGGGATGCCGCCCTGGGCGAGGATCGCCTCGAAGAGGCTCGCGGACGCCGTCTCGAAGACCGCGCGCTCGTCGGGACCGTAGCTCGCCACCGTGCTCCCCTTTCGGCCCACCCACCGACTCTGCTCCCCCGAGCCACAGGATCGTCCCACAAATCACGCAGGCCCCGCCGAGGGGGCGGGGCCTGCGGTCGCGCGGTGTGCTGCTCGCCTCAGACGCCCAGGCGGGCCTTGAGGCCGTCCAGCTCGGTCCAGAGCACGGCCGGCAGGTCGTCGCCGAACTTCTCGAACCACTCCTGGATCTGCGGGATCTCGGCCTTCCACTCCTCCGGGTCGACCGCGAGGGCCTGCTCGAGCGCGGCCTCGCTCATGTCCAGCCCCTCGACGTCGAGCGACCCCGGCGCCGGCACGTGGCCGATCGGGGTCTCGACCGCCGCGGCCTGGCCGTCGATGCGCTCGACGACCCACTTGAGGACCCGGCTGTTCTCGCCGAAGCCGGGCCACAGGAAGCCGCCCTCGTCGTCGCGGCGGAACCAGTTGACGTAGAAGATCCGCGGCAGCTTGGAGGCGTCGTTGTCCTTGCCGACGTTGATCCAGTGGCTGAAGTAGTCGCCGGCGTTGTAGCCGATGAACGGCAGCATGGCCATCGGGTCGCGGCGCACGACGCCGACCTGGCCGACCGCGGCCGCGGTGGTCTCGCTCGAGAGCGTCGCGCCCAGGAAGGTGCCGTGGGTCCAGTCGCGGGCCTCGAAGACCAGCGGGATCGTGGTCTTGCGTCGGCCGCCGAAGAGGATGGCGTCGATCGGGACGCCGCGGGGGTCGTCGTACTCGGGCGCGAGGATGTCGCACTGCTTGATCGGGGTGCAGTAGCGGCTGTTGGGGTGGCTGGACAGCTCGTCGCTGTCGGGCGTCCACGGCTCGCCCTTCCACGACGTCGCCTTGGCCGGCGGGTTCTCCAGCCCCTCCCACCAGATGTCGCCGTCCTCGGTGAGCGCGACGTTGGTGAAGACCGAGTTGCCCTTGTTGATGGTCTTCATCGCATTGGGGTTGGTGTGCTCGTTGGTGCCCGGAGCCACGCCGAACAGGCCGAACTCGGGGTTGACCGCCCAGAGCCTGCCGTCGGCACCGATGCGCATCCACGCGATGTCGTCGCCGAGGGTCTCGACGGTCCAGCCCGGCACGGTGGGCTGGAGCATGGCGAGGTTGGTCTTGCCGCAGGCGCTCGGGAAGGCGGCGGCGATGTACTTCTTGACGCCGGTCGGGCTCGTGAGCTTGAGGATGAGCATGTGCTCGGCGAGCCAGCCCTCGTCGCGGGCCATCACCGAGGCGATGCGCAGCGCGTAGCACTTCTTGCCGAGCAGCGCGTTGCCGCCGTAGCCGGAGCCGTAGGACCAGATCGCGCGCTCCTCGGGGAACTGCACGATGTACTTGGTGTCGTTGCACGGCCACCGGACGTCGGCCTGGCCCTCGGCCAGCGGGTGGCCGACGGAGTGGACGGCCTGGACGAAGGAGGCGTCCAGCTCCTCCATGCGGGCCAGGACGTTGCTGCCCATGCGGGACATGACGCGCATCGAGGCGGTGACGTAGGCGGAGTCGGTCAGCTCGACGCCGAACATCGGGCTCTCGGCCTCGAGGTGGCCCATGACGAAGGGGATGACGTACATCGTCCGGCCCTTCATGCAGCCGTCGTACAGGCCGCGCATGATGCCCTTCATCTCCTCGGGCGCCATCCAGTTGTTGGTGGGCCCGCAGTCCTTCTCGTCGACCGAGCAGATGTAGGTGCGGTCCTCGACACGCGCGACGTCGATCGGGTCGGAGGCGGCGTAGAAGGAGTTGGGCTTGATCGCGGGGTTGAGCTGGGTGAACGTGCCGGTCGAGACGAGGGCTGCGGTCAGCTCGGTCCACTCCTCGTCGGAGCCGGTGCACCAGTGGATGCGGTCGGGCTGCGTCATGGCAGCCACCTCGGCGACGAAGTCGAGGATGCCCTGGTGGGTGGTGGGGGCGGTGTCGGTCGCCGTGGTCTGGGTAGGGGTGTGCGTGTCGGCTGTCATGCCTGATGTCCCTCTCGCGCCTTGCACGTCGCCGCAGCCGGGGGCCGAGAGCGCCGCGTCGTCGAGCGTGTCGACGAAGGTGTCGTGGAGTGTGCTGTGTCGTCCGGCTCCATTGCCCGACGAGATGGGTGGGGCGAGGCTAACCCGGGCCGCCGGGTTCACATATTGGAACGATCAATGCGTACGACGACGGCCCGGACCCCTGCCGTCACAGGGGATCCGGGCCGTCGGGTGGTGCGTCAGGCCTCGTCGCGCTCCAGGGCGCCGGCCACGCGGCGGTGGGCCTCCCAGATCGCCTCGGGCATGCGGTCGAACAGCTCCAGGTGCTCGGCGCGGTGGGTCATCTCCTGCTGCCAGCGGGGCTTGTCGATCGTCAGGATGGTCGCCAGGTCCTCCGGGGTGATCTCCACGCCCTCGAGGTTGAGCTCCTCCTCGGTCGGGATGATGCCCACGGGGGTCTGGCGGCCGGTGACCTCGCCGTTGCGCAGCTGGAGCAGCCACAGCAGCGGGCGCAGGTTGTCGCGGTAGCCGGGCCACAGGAAATGGCCGTCCTCGGGGTCGCGCTGGAACCAGTTGACGTGGGCGAAGATCGGCTGGTCGGTGGCCGCGCCCACGACGTCGAGGTAGTGCTGGGCGTAGTCGCCCTCCCCGTAGGCCATGAACGGGCGGTTGGACATCGGGTCGTAGCGCAGCACGCCCTCCTTGCCCTCCGCCGCCGAGGTCGCCTCCGCGCCGAGCGTCAGGCCGTCGTAGACGCCCTCGGCCAGGTCGTGGATGGCCCGGATCAGCGGCTCCCGGTCGCGGGTGCGGCCGCCGAAGATGATCGCGTCGATCGGCACGCCCGGCGCGGCGTCGTAGTCGGCGGCGATGTTGGGCACGTTGTCCAGCGTCGTGGTGAACCGGCTGTTGGGGTGGGCCCAGGGGCTCTCGTCCTCGTCCTTGCGGTCCGCGATGGGCGCGCCCGTCCAGTCGAGCCAGCCGCTCGTGTCGGCCGGCGGCTGCTTGGTGCGGCCCTCCCACCAGACCTCGCCGGACTGCGGGTTGTAGGCGACGTTCGTGAAGATCGTCTTGGTGCCCTCGTCCAGCGACGCGAGCGCGGTGGGGTTGGTCTTCTCGTTGGTGTCCTTGGCGACGCCGAACACGCCGTACTCGGGGTTCATGCCCATGAGCCGGCCGGTGCTCTCGTCGACCCACAGCCACGCGATGTCGTCGCCGTAGAACGAGACGTGGTAGCGCTCGCCGAGCACGTCCGGGGCCAGCATCATCGCGAGGTTGGTCTTGCCCGAGGCACTCGGGAAGCCACCGCAGATGTGGTAGTCGGTGCCGGTCTCCTTGTCGTGGATCCCGATCAGCATGTACTGCTCGGCGAGGAACTTCTTCGACGCCCAGCCGTCGTAGGCGCCCTGGCGCAGACCGTGGGCGATCTTGCCCAGCAGCGCGTTGCCGCCGTACGACGAGCCGAAGTGCAGGATCGTGCGCTCGTCGGCGACGGTCACGAAGTAGCGCTTGTCGTCGGGGGTGCCCTGACCGAGGTTCTCCAGGTCGCCGGTCACGTGGACGGCGCGCACGAAGTGCGAGGGGTCCTCGAGGTCATTGAGGAAGTGAGGACCCACACGCGACATCCGGATCATGTGCAGCACGACGGTGCGGGTGTCGGTAAGCTGGACGCCGGCCGCCCAGGGCGCGAGGTCGTTGCCGGGGGGCGACATCAGGTACGGGATCACGTACATGGTCTTGCCGGCCGACTGCCCGCGCATGAGGTCGTGCAGGAGCGGCTTCATCTCCGAGGCGGGGCGCCAGTTGTTGTAGACGCCCTTGTCCTTCTCGTCGTTGGTCGCGACGATCGTGCGCTCCTCGGAGCGGGCGGTGTCCTTGTGGTAGCTGCGCGAGTAGTAGCGCCCCTCGCCGGCCTGCTGGAGCTCGCCGGCGTCCAGCGACTCCTGGATCAGGCGGGCGTCGTCGGCGGCGCTGACGACCTCGACGCGCTCGGCCCCGGTGAGGTCCGCGTAGTGGCGGACGTACTCGAGGACGTGGGGGTTGGTCAGTCCGGCAGCCTCCAGGGCCGCCTCAACATCTGCCATCTCTGCCTGGCTCCCTCTCGTGGAACTGCCGTCGGCGCGGGCGCGTGGTCCCGCCTGGTGGATGCATCGCACTGTCCCACACGGCTTCAGCGCTTCTCCACCGTGGTGCGCCTCGGGGTGATTTCCAGATGCCCCGGGTGGTCGGCTATCCTCGTGCAGTCGTTCGCCTCGGTGAGCGTCCCGCGCCTGTAGCTCAACGGATAGAGCATCTGACTACGGATCAGAAGGTTTGGGGTTCGAATCCCTACAGGCGCACCGCAGCGAGAAGCCCCAGGTCAGCTCCTTGACCTGGGGCTTCTTCTTTCTCGTGAAGCCAGCGCGGTCCGGCGGAGGATGCGAGCGGCGCACCACGAGCGCTCCTCCTCGAGGTGCCCCGGAACGGCGAACGGCGCCGCCCCCGAGGGGACGACGCCGTTGACGGAGGGTGACGTCAGCGGACGACGACCCTGACCACCTGCGCCGTGGCCGCCGTCAGCACGCGCGCGGACTGGCCGGTGGGCGTGTAGGACACCTGGACGCGGTAGGCGCCCCTCGGTCGTCCCGGCAGCCGCACCGTGGCGACCCCGTTGCCCCGCGCGGTGAGGTTGACCCGCAGCACGCGACCGGCGTAGCGGACCACGACCCGCCCGGTCGGCTGGGCGGCAGCCGGGCTCGACACCCGGACCCGGACCGTCGGTCGGGCACCCGGACGCGGGGTGCGGTCCGAGACCCTGACGGTGACGACCGGACGGGCCTTGCGCACCGCCCCGGTCGCCGCGGACGTCGCCGTCCCCGGCAGGTAGCCCTCTGCGGTGGCGGTCACCCGGACCGAGAGCCGGTGACCGACGTCGGCCGCACCGAGGCGGTACGTCGACCCGGTCGCGCCGGGCACGACGGCACCGTCGCGCAGCCACTGGTACGTCGTGGCCACGCCCGCCACCGACCACGCCCCCGGAGTGGCGCTCAGCCGGCCGCCCGCGACGGGGGTGCCGCGCACCACCGGGGCGGAGGTCGACGTGACCGCGGTCGGCTCACCGCCCGGCTCCACGCCCGCCACCTCGCCGAGCAGCTCCACCGCGCCGGCGGCGTCGCCGGTCCACACCAGGTGCTCGGCGTCGGCGATGCCGCGCTGGGCGGCACCGTCGGCGACGCCCGTGGTGCCCGCCACGACGGCGGCCTGGGCGAGGTCGCGCGCCAGGGACACCGCGGTCGCGGCGCGGGGCAGCGTGGCGTCGTCGGTGCCGGCCAGCGCCTCGGCGAGCTCGGTCAGCAGCGGCCAGGCCGCGGCCGCGTCGTCGATCGCGCCGTCCTCGTCCCACACCGGGGCGTCGAGGAGCGCCTGGCCGGCGGCGGCAGCCTCACCGTCCAGCTCGGCGACCAGGTCGCCGAGCCGCTCGCGCGGGACGTCCGTGCGCAGGCCCCAGCCGTAGGCGAAGGCCGGGTCGTAGGTGGCGTCACCGACGTTGACCGGCACCTGGTCGGTCGAGGCCGGCCAGGTCAGCGGCAGCTGCCCGGTGAAGGGCACGTCACCGAGCAGGACGTCGGCGACGCCGGTGCCCTCGCTGCCCGGCAGGAACGACGCGACGACCGCGTCGGCCTGCGCGAGCTCGGCGCCGAGCACCTGGGGGCGTCCGGAGACGACCACGACGGTGCAGGTCTCGATCGCGCCGCAGACCGTGGCCACGGCGGCGCGGTCGGCCGCCGACAGGGTCAAGGACTTGCCGTTGTTGCCCACGTCGCCCTGACCCTCGGCGTAGGGCGTCTCGCCCACGACGACCAGGCCCGCGTCGTAGCCCGCGGTCGGCTCGGTCGCCGTCTTGGAGTACGTCACGTCCAGGTCGGGGGCGCCCTGGCGGATGCCCTCGAGGATGGTGGTGCCGGTCGTCATGGTGTTGCCCGACCCGCCCTGCCAGGAGATGGTCCAGCCACCCATCTGGTTACCGAGGTCGTCGGCGTTGGAGCCGGCGACGTACAGCTTGCCGGTGTGGGCCAGCGGGAGGGAGCCCTCGTTGCGCAGCAGCACCTGCGACTCCGCGGCGGCCCGGCGGGCGGTGGCGCGGTGCGCCTCGCCGCCGAACGCGTCGCGCTGCGAGGCGTCGGTGAACGGCTGCTCGAAGAGGCCGAGGTCCATCTTCTCGGTGAGGATCCGGGTGACGGCGTCGTCGACGCGCGCCGCGGGGATCCGCTCGGCGGTGACACCGGCGGTGACCGCGTCGATGAACGCGCCGAAGTTGTACGGCGCCATCGCCATGTCGAGGCCCGAGCCGATCGAGCGCTCCACCTTGTTGGCGTAGGTGCCGCCCGGCAGCTTGTCGATGCCCTCCCAGTCGCTGATCAGGAAGCCCTGGAAGCCCATCTCGCCCTTGAGGACACCGGTGTTGAGCTCGGTGTTCTCGTGCATCCGGACGTCGGGGCCGCCGTTGATCGAGACCCCGGAGTACGACGGCATGATCGTGCCGACGCCGGCCTCCACGGCCGGCTCGTACGACGTGACGTGCAGCCGGCGGAACTCCGCCATCGACGAGGCCTGCGTCAGGCCCTGGTCGATGGGGTAGCCGTTGCCGATCTTGGACGGGTCGTAGGTCGTCCCGCCGTCACCGGCCCAGTGCTTGGCGGAGGCCAGCACCTCGTCGGCGCCGGTGATGTCGGTGGGGTCCTCGCCCTGCAGACCGACGATGGCCGAGCGGGAGAAGGCGCGCACGAGTGCCGGGTCCTCGCCCAGCGACTCGTAGGCGCGGCCCCAGCGCTCGTCGCGGCTGACGCAGACGCACGGGGCGAAGGCCCAGTTGACGCCGGTGGTCCGGGTCTCCGAGGCCGTGGCCCGACCGATCTCCTCGACCAGCGCGGGGTCGCGGGTCGCGCCGAGCCCCACGTTGTGCGGGAAGATCGTCGCCTCCTTGACGTTGCTGTGGCCGTGGACGGCGTCCGCGCCGTAGACCAGCGGCACCTGGAGCCGGGTGGAGAGCGCCTGGCGCTGGAAGCCGTCGATCATGGCCGCCCACGCCTCGGGCGTGTTGGCCGCGGGGGTCGAGCCACCGCCGGAGAGGATCGAGCCGAGACCCAGGTCGGCGACCTGGTCGGGGCTGTCGAGCCCGAGGCGCTCGGCCTGGGCCATCTGGCCGGCCTTCTCCTCGAGCGTCATGCGACCCAGCAGGTCGGCCACGCGCTGATCGGTCGGCAGCGTGTCGTCGAGGTAGGGCAGACCGTGGGCGTTGATGACCACCCGGGTCCGCGTCTCCGGCAGGGCGACCCCGGTGCCGGTCAGGTCGATCGGGACGTCGAGCGCCTCCGAGGCGCCGTCGCGGGCCAGGGTGCTCACCTCCACGACCTGGGTGGCGCCGGACTCCGAGCCGGCCGGGAACGTGACCGTCCCGGACGTCGCCTCGTAGTCGGTGCCGGCGACGGCGCTGCCGGCGCCGGTGGACCAGGTCAGCTCGACCGGCGAGGCCAGGGGCTCCCCGGTCGTGGTGGTGAGCCGCAGCGTGACCGCGGCGGTGTCGCCGGCGTCGACCAGCGTCACGTCCTGGGTCGGGGCCACGGCGACCGTGCCGGCGGTGGCCGGGGTGCCGTAGAGCTCCACGTCGTCGACGGCCCACCGCACGGGTGCGGTCGTGCCTGGCGCGAAGGTCAGCGCGAATCCCCAGGAGCTGGTGAGGTCGAAGGTGCCGTTCTTGGTCTCCGGCGACCCGGGCTGGTAGGCGCTCGGCGTGAACGAGGAGAAGGGCAGCTCCACCAGCTTCCACCGGCTGTCGGCCGAGCCCCAGCGGTCCTTGAAGGTGGCGCGCCACAGCTCGGAGTGCTCGCCGTCGGGTCCGCCGTCCTTGACCTCGACGGCGATGTCGGCGCCGGCGGTCGGGGAGGCGGGGTTGCTGGCCTGCGAGGCGTACCACCAGAAGCGGAGGCCGCGGAAGCTGCTCCAGTCCTGGGAGTCGGGCAGGTTCTTGCTGAAGCCGCCGTAGCTCCCGGTCGGGATGTCGTAGGTGCCGGACAGGACGTCGTTGTCCACGACGTCACCGCGCTCCTGAGGCTCCCGGCCCAGGGTGATGGTGGTGGCCTCGGAGCCCTTCCAGGTGAAGTAGCCGACGGGGTCGTCGGTCGAGCCGACGGCGACCGGGGTCTCGTAGTCGTCGACGAGCACCGCCCGCTCGAAGAGCGCGATGTCGTCGAAGCGCCAGGCGCCCTGGCCCAGTCCGGTGAGGGTCACCGCGAAGCCGGTCGAGGCGTGGGGGGTGAACCGGACCTCGGAGGCGTGGTTGCCCTTGACCCGCAGGTCGGAGAAGAGCACCGAGATGCGTCGCCAGCCGACGCTGTCGTCCGTGACGTCCTGGTCGAACATCTTGCCGTCGCTCTTGAGCTCGAAGCTGAGGCGCTTGCCCGAGCCGGTGCCGAGGAACCAGAACCGGAAGCCGTCCTGGTCGCTCCAGTCGGTGGCGGCGGTGTCGTTGGTGAAGCCGAACCAGTCGGCGCCCGTGGGCTCGCCGCCGACGGTGGCGACCAGGACGTGGTTGTCGGTCGCCGCGCCCGGCACGGTGTCATCGACGACCGCGGTGAGGACGGGCTTGACCTCGTCGCGGCTGGCCCAGGTCGTGTAGCCGGCGGGCACGCCGTCCTCGAAGCCCTGGAGGACCTGCTGCGAGCCCGACTCAGGCAGCGCGCCGGTGGGGGTGATCGTCAGCGTCGTGCTCGTGCGGGCGCCGGTGTCGATGCCGGGCGACGGCTCGCTGAGCGTGAGCTGGACCGTACGGCGCGGAGCGAGCGCGCCGCGGCTGGTCGTGGCCACGTCGACGGTCTCCTCGGTGTCGCCGGGTGCGAACGTGACGACCTCGTCGACGGCCGTGTAGTCGGTGCCGGCGACGCCCGTGCCGCCCTCCGTGCGGACGCGGACGGTCTCCTCGGTCTCGGAGGCGTTGGAGAGGCGGACCGGGATGGTCGCGGTGGCACCGGCCGGCACGCTGGCCGGGGCGCCGAGGTTGACCAGCGGCTTGGAGAAGCTGCCCCGGATCGCGAAGGTGTAGAGCGAGTAGCCGTAGTAGTGCAGGCGCGGCGAGTCCCAGGTGGCCGCCGAGCGCTTCTTCATCGCGACCCGCACGTAGCGGGCAGGCGTCGGGGCGTCGAGGGTGACGACGTCCTGGGCTCCGTCACCGGTCGTGGTCGAGAACGCGGTGGTCCAGCTGGCCGGCTCCTGCGGGTCGGCCGTCGCCACCTGCACGTCGTAGGCCGTGGCGTAGGAGGCCTCCCACGACAGCTCCACCGACGAGACGGTCGCGACCCGTCCGAGGTCGGAGGTCAGGTCCGCGGTGAACACCGCGTCGACGTCGTCGGGGCCGTTGCCGCTGGCCCACCGCGTGGCGGGGTCGCCGTCGATGGCCTTCTCGGCCGGGAACGCCCCGTCCTGGTCGTCCTGGGACGCCGAAGCGGTGATGGTGCCCAGCTGCGCGAGGTCGGGGTCGACCGCGGTCGCGGGCGCGAGGGGGAGCAGGGCGACGAGGGCCGTCGCGGTGGCGAGGCTCAGCGTCGCCGCCGTCGCCCGAGTTAGAAGCTGAAGTCTCATGGGGAGCTGTGTTTCCTTCGCTCAACTGGCTGAATCTACCGATGCCGTGACGACCGTCACTGCGGCATTAGAGCACTGCCGGAGGAAGTGCCGCTACCTCTTCCCGGGTGCTCCTTTCTCTGCCACATTTCATGCTGTGAACGGACAAATTGAGGACACCCCGGCACCACTCGGTACGGCGTCCCGCGGGCGCGGCGCCGGGCGACGACAGGTGCTGGCCGCCCTCAGCGAGCACGGCCCCGGCAGCCGCGTCGACCTCGGCCGGCGCACCGGCCTGTCGTCCTCCGCGATCTCCGCGCTGACCCAGGAGCTCCTCGCCGAGGGCCTCCTGGACGAGCGGCCGGACTCCCGCCAGGAGCGGCGGCGCGGCCGCCCGGCGTACCTGCTGAGCCTGCGGGCGCCGGAGGGGGTCGTCGCCGGCATCGACATCGGCAACACCCACATCCGCGTCGCGGTGGGCGAGGTCCGGGGCCCGGTGCTCGCCGAGCGGTGCGTGCCGCTGGCCCGGGCGCAGGAGCCGGAGGACGCGCTGCGCCGCGCGGCGACCCTGGTCGGCGAGACCCTCGCCGAGGCCGGGCACGACCTGGGCGACGTCCGCATCGCCGTGGTCGGGGTCCCCGTGCCCCTGGACGAGCGCACCGGACGGGTGGCCGACAACAACATCTTCCCGCTGTGGGTCGGGCGCCAGCCCGGGGTCGAGCTCGGCGACCTGCTGGGCTACCAGGGGGGCCACCTCGGGGGCGACCCGGGCGGCACCCGGCTCGTGGTCGAGAACGACGCCAACCTGGGGGCGCTCGGCGAGCAGCGACACGGCGCCGGAGCGACCGGCGACGCCTCGCCGACGTCCGGGTCGCTGGTCTACCTCAAGCTCGCCACCGGCATCGGCGCCGGGCTGGTGCTCGGCGGGCGGCTGTTCCGCGGCGAGGGCGGCACTGCCGGCGAGATCGGGCACGTGCAGGTCGACCCCGCCGGGGTCCTGTGCCGCTGCGGCTCGCGCGGCTGCCTGGAGACGGTGGTCTCCGTGCCACGGCTGCTGAGCGCCCTCGCCCCCGTCACGCGCGACGACCTGGACGCCGACGAGCTGGGCCGCCTGGTCCGCGAGGGCCACCCCGGCGCCGTGCGCGTGGTGGCCGACGCCGGCCGCACCGTCGGACAGGTGCTCGCCAGCCTCGTGACCGTCCTGAACCCCGGGCTGCTCCTGGTCGGCGGCCACCTCGCCTCGGTCAACGAGCTCCTCGCCGAGCACGTCGCCTCCGCGGTGCAGCACTGGGCGCAGCCGGCCGCCGCGGCGCGCGTCGTCGTCCGCGCCTCGACCCTCGGCGAGCGCTCGGAGGTGCTGGGCGCGCTCGCCCTGGCGGGCGACCTCGCCGTCGAGCACCAACGGCACCTGCTCGTCCCTCGCTAGCCCCTTGGCAGGGTGGATATACGGGTGTAACTTAACGCTTGTAAACCCACTCCAAGAACGAGGCCCCCATGTCCGAGAGCGCAGCGAGCCCCACCACGACCACCACGACCATGACCGAGGTCGTCCTGCCCGGCGTCGTCGAGCCCGACGGCCTCGAGATCCGGACGCGCGACCTGCCGGTCCCCGACAAGGGCGAGGTCCTCGTCAGCGTCGAGGCCACCGGGATCTCGATGGCCGAGCAGTCCATGCGGCGCGGCCGCTACCCCGGACAGCCGAAGTTCCCGTTCGTGCCGGGCTACGACCTGGTGGGGACCGTCACCGCCACCGGTCCCGGGGTCGACCCCACGCTGGTGGGCACCCGGGTGGCCGCGATGACGAAGACCGGCGGCTGGGCCACCCACGCCGCGCTCGACGCCCGGGACCTGGTCGTCGTACCTCGTGAGCTGGACCCCGTCGAGGTCGAGACCCTCGTCGTCAACGGCGTCACGGCCTGGCAGATGCTGCACCGCAGCGCCCGCGTCGCGCCCGGCGAGACGATCCTCGTCCACGGCGCGAGCGGCGGCGTGGGGACCACGCTGGTGCAGCTGGCGGTGCATCACGGCGTCACGGTCGTCGGGACCGCCCACCCCCGTCACCACGACGCGCTCCGCGCCCTCGGGGTCGTCCCCGTCGACTACGACGACCCGCAGCTGTTCCAGACCGTGCGCGGCCTGGCGCCCCAGGGCGTCGACGCGGTGTTCGACCACCTCGGAGGAGACAGCCTCACCCGGTCCTGGAACCTCCTGGCCCCCGGCGGGAGGCTGGTGGCCTACGCCATCGCGACCCAGGTGCGGGGCACCGGCTCGATCTGGGGGCCGTTCCTGGCCGCGCTGGGCAAGGTCCTGGCGTGGAACGCACTGCCCAACGGCAAGCGCGCCACCTTCTACGACCTCTGGTCCGGGCACCTGCGCCGTCCCGCCCGGTTCCGCTCGCGCGTCCGCGACGACATCCACGCGGTGCTGGCGCTGCTCGCCGACGGCACGCTCACTCCCCAGGTCGCGGCGACCTACCCGCTGGTCGACGTGCGCGAGGCGATGACCGTCGCCGAGTCGCGCCAGGTGCGCGGCAAGGTGGTGCTCGTCCCGTGAGTGCCGCCGCCCACCCCGCCTCCGCTAGCGTCGCCCGGGTGAGCACACCTCCGGAGGGCCACACCCGCACCCGGAACCCCCGCGGCCAGGGCGACCGGCTGCGCGACGAGATCGTGGCCGCCGCGGCCGCCGTGCTGGACGAGGCCGGCACCGCGGAGGCCGTGACGCTGCGCGCCGTGGCCCGGCGGGCCGGCATCAGCGCCCCCTCGATCTACCGGCACTTCCCGGACCCGCCCGCGATCCTGCTCGCCGTCGCCCAGGAGGCCTTCGAGATGCTGCGGCACCGGCTCGCGGAGGCCGCGGAGTCCGAGCGCGGCGGCCCCACCGCTCGGCTGCAGGCGGTCTGCGGCGGCTACCTGAGGTTCGCGGAGGAGCACCCGTCGCGCTACCGCGTGATGTTCGGCGGCGTCTGGCGCGCCGACCCCGACCGGGGCGACTCCCTGACCGAGGCCAGCGTCCTCGCCCTCGGGGCCGAGGCGCTCGAGGTGCTCGCCGCCGGTCTCGCGGAGTGCGTCGCCGACGGCACGTCGCTCAGCACCGACGTCCGCGCCGATGCCACCGCCCTGTGGCTGGGCCTGCACGGGCTGGCGCACCAGCGGGCCGTGGCCGCCCGGTTTCCGTGGCCCGAGGACATCGAGACCCGGATGGTCCGCCTCCTCGCGAGCCTCGACCCGGCTCGCTGAGCGGGCGCCGGTCCCGGGCCGGTTGTCGCGCCCGACGCCGCCGCGGCCGACCTTCGTGGCTCAGAGGGGGCGCAGGCCCTCACCGCGGTTGAGGTAGCCGGCGAGGTCGCGGACGAACTGCTCGCGGTCGGCCTCGAGCGCGGGCATCGGGATCGTGGTGCTGCGGCCGTCGCGCAGCCGGATCACCGCGCAGGGGATGCCGCTGGGCGAGGCCGTGCCGGCGTCCTCGACCTCCTTCCAGGAGGCCTGCTTGACGCCGGCACCGCGGATCATCCGCACGTGGTAGCCGGTCGGGTCGAACCGCACGACGTAGGACGAGCGCAGCCAGGAGCCCAGGACGACGAGCCCGACCACGCCCACGACCAGCAGCACCAGCAGGGCGTCGGGGGTCACGAAGCCGGTGGTGGCGACCACGGCGGTCGCCACGAACATGAGCACGGCGAGCAGGACGAGGTAGGTGCCCACGAACCGGGCGGCGAAGGCGCGCGAGAGCCGATAGTCGGACGTCTCGGCGGCGGTCATGGGAAGAATTGAACACAACACCGCAACTCGCCGCCCACCCGGTCTTGCCGGGACCCGCGCGGGGGGCCATGCTCGGGAGTCCACCGCGCGCCGGACCACCGGGAGGCAGCCATGCCCGCGATCACCCCTGGCCTGGCGAGCGCGCTGCGCGGCCTGGACGCCGCGCTCGACGCACCCCGTCGCGAGGGCGCGGCCCTCGGCAACTGGCGCTGGGTGGTGCGCCAGCGCATCGCCGTCGTCCGCGACGCCCTGGTGGGCGAGACCAGCTCCCCCGACGACGGGTGGCTGGCCGCGCGGGGAGGCACGGCCTTCCGCGAGCGCAACGCGCTGCTCGCCCGCCTCGGCTCGCTCGGCCCCGGGGTGCTCGAGAGCGCGGACGTCGAGGCGGTGCGGGTGGAGGGCAAGCGCCTGCTGGTCGACATCGGCCGCCACGTCCAGCGGCTGCACGACCTCGCCTACGACGACGTCGAGATCGAGCTCGGCGGCTCCGAGTAGCCGCGACCCTCGCCCGGCCCCGCGCGGCCTAGACTTGCCCGCCGTACGCCTCGGCGTGCACGGAGGGGTGCCGGAGTGGCCGATCGGAACCGCCTTGAAAGCGGTCGCTGGCAGAGATGTCAGCCGCGGGTTCGAATCCCGCCCCCTCTGCCGTGCCTGCAGGGATCCCCGTCGAGTACGGCGTGTCGCTCAGGCGTCGGGCGTGAGCTCGACGAGGACGTCGCCCTCCTGGACGACGTCGCCGGGCGCGACGCGCACGGCCCGGACGGTGCCGGACATCTCGACCAGCACGGGGATCTCCATCTTCATCGACTCCAGCAGCACGACGGTGTCGCCGGGCGCCACGGTGTCACCGGGGGCGACCGTGAGGGACAGCACGTTGGCCACCATCTCGGCGAGGATCTCGGTCACCTGTTCACGGGCCATGCCCGGCACGCTAGCCGTTACCGGCAGGTATGCCCCAGTCAGCGAGCGTCAGTGGAGCGCGCTGGTGCGGGCCGGCTCCGGCCGGATGGCGGCGGCCTCCTCGGCGCGCCGGCTGCGGCGGCCGGCGGAGCCGGTCACGCGCAGGTCGACCCGGATCACCACGAAGCCGATGAGCAGCCCCGCCACGAGCCCGTAGACCACCGACAGGCCGCTCTCGCGCAGCGTGATGGCCGGGTTGGCGAGCGAGTTGGCCACCGCGGAGGTGGCGGCGACGCCGAACGCGCAGACCCACCAGCCCTGCCGCCGGCGCGCGCGCATGTGGCAGCCCCAGGCGAGCGCCGGGATGCCGAGGACGGTCTCGATCGGGCGCGGGAAGGCGCCGAGGTTCTCGCGGCTCCAGCGCACGACGTCCAGCAGCGACTCGACCAGGCCCGGCGTGCCGTAGCGGCGCAGCAGCTCGGCGTAGAGCAGCGTCACCGCCAGGACGAGCATCCCGACGAGCACGATCGCGACCCCGCGACGCCCCAGACCGTGCAGGCCGGCGCCGAGCCGGTAGACGACCGCGAACGCCGCCACGAGGCCCAGCCCGAAGGTGGCGTACTCGAACTCCACCACCGTGATCGTCGGCTCGAAGCCGACGGTGGCCAGCGCCCCGACGCAGGCGATGCCGATCGCGATCACGCACTCGCGCGCCGCCTCGACGAACCGCACGGCGGGCACGGTGGCCATCACGCCCAGCACGGAGGACACCACGCAGGTCATCACGGCGGCGCCGGTGCGCAGGTAGTCCTCGTCGCTGACCAGGACCACGACGCCGAGGGCGACCGCGAGGCTGCCGTAGACGACCGGACGGCCGCCGGTGCGCGCGGCGAGCGCCCACGAGTAGGCGCTGGCGACGACGACCGCGCCGACGCCCGGCAGCCAGTCAGGCCCCACCGTGACCACGCCGGCGACCAGCGCGGCGAGCCCGACGGCCACGAGCGCGAGGAAGGCGCCGACCGGCAGGTGGCTCTCACCGATGCCGGAGACCCGGCCCCGCCAACCGGTGCGCGGGTCGGGCGCGCGGCGACGAGCGGCGGACCTGGACACGGAGGAACAGGCTACAGACGACGGTTGGCCAGGGAGGGGTTGGTCCGGCGGGCCGCGTCCAGCACGGACCGGCTCAGGGTCGCCTCGAGCAGGGCCGGCCCGTCCTCCGCCTCGGCGAGCACGTCGCCGAGCGGGTCGACGACCAGCGAGTGGCCGGAGTAGCGCGGCCCGGGCTGCCCGGCCGCCGCCACGAAGACGGTGTTCTCGATGGCCCGGGCGCGCACGAGCGTGCGCCAGTGGTCGACCTTGCGCTCGCCGGCCACCCACGCGGCCGGCACGACGAGCACCTCGGCCCCCCGGTCCACCAGCGCCCGCGCCAGCTCGGGGAAGCGCAGGTCGTAGCAGGTCAGCAGGCCCACCGAGAAGCTCCCGACCTCGACCACGGTCGGCTCGACCGGCCCGGCCAGCAGCCGGTCGGACTCGCGGTAGCCGAAGGAGTCGTAGAGGTGCACCTTGCGGTACGCCGCCGTCGCTGCGCCCCGGACCAGCAGGGTGTTCCACGGGCGGGCCGGGTCGTCGCTGGCCTCGAACATGCCGGCCACCAGCGTGGTCTCGCGCAGGGCAGCCACGCGCTCCAGCTCGCGCCCGAACGGACCGTCCACGGGTTCGGCGAAGGGGCCGACGTCGGAGCCGGCCTCGCCGAAGTCGCGGGCGAAGGCCTCCGGGAGCACCACGAGGTCGGCCCCGGCCGGGGTCAGCCCCTCCAGCCGGTCGCGGTTGCCCGCGGGGTCGAGGCCCGCGGCCTCCTGCACGAGGGCGACGCGCAGCTCGTCGGCGGTGGTCGAGGTCACCGCCCCAGAGTGCCACGGCCGACCGTGGCGGCGAGGCGGGCGGTGACAGACTCCTCGCGTGGACGTCGACCCGGGCCTGAGCCCCTTCAGCGCGGTGATCCTCGCGGGCGGCCGCGCGGCCCGGCTGGGCGGCGTGGACAAGGCCTCGGTCGAGATCGCCGGGCGCACCCTGCTCGCGCACGCGATCGACGCGGTCATCGACGCCACCGAGTTGGTGGTGGTCGGCGAGCCGGTCCCGACCGAGCGGCCCGTGACGTTCACCTTCGAGTCCCCCCGCTACGGCGGTCCGGTCGCCGCGCTGCTCACCGGGCGCGACGCGCTCCTGCACCGCACGCCGTACCTCGCGGTGCTGGCGGTCGACATGCCGCGCCTGGACACGCACACCTTCCGCCGCCTCCTCACCGCCGCCGCCGCCGGCACCGCGGACGGGGCGGCGCTCGTGGACCCCGACGGGCGGCGCCAGCTGGCGCTGGTGCTCGACGTGGGCCGCCTCGACGCCGTGCGACCCGGTCACGAGGAGCAGCACGACCTGCCGCTGCACCGGCTGCTCTCGACGCTCGAGCTCGTCCCCGTCGCCTCCGTGGGCCAGGAGCACCGCGACGTCGACACCTGGTCGGACCTGCGCGACCTCTCCTGACCCCGGCCGGTCGGGAGCCGGTCGCCGGAAGGGGGTTGCGGCCTCGCGCGTCACTGGGGAGTCTGGGGGCGTGAACCTCCACGACTGGATCGATGAGCTCTGCGACGTGCTCGACATCGAGACCGAGGTCGACGAAGGACTGCTCAAGGACCTGAGCGACATCGCCATCGACAACGTCGAGCGCACGGCCGGGCCGGTGACCACCTACCTCCTCGGCTACGCCGCCGGCTCCCGGACCGCCGACCCCGAGCGCGTCGAGCGGCTGGCCGCGCTCGCCCAGGCGCTAGCCGAGGGCTGGGACCGGCCGGCGGGCTTCCGCGACCCGCTCGACGTCGACGAGCCGGTGCCCGACGACAGCGCCGTCGACCACTCCGACGAGCGTTTCGAGGCCTGACAGACTGGCCGCATGCGCGCCGTGATCGCCGCCGAAGCCGGTGGCCCCGAGGTCCTGTCCGTCTCCGAGGTGCCCGACGTGGAGCCGGGTCCCGGTGAGATCGCCGTCGCGGTCGCTGCGACCGCGGTCAACCGGGCCGACACCCTGCAGCGCCAGGGCTTCTACCCGCCGCCCCCGGGGGCCTCGGAGATCATCGGCCTGGAGTGCAGCGGCACGGTCGCGGCGCTCGGCGAGGGAGTGGAGGGCTGGGCGGTCGGCGACGAGGTCTGCGCCCTGCTCGCCGGCGGCGGCTACGCCTCGCGCGTCGTCGTACCCGCCGGCCAGGTCATGCCGGTGCCCGCCGGCGTGGACCTCGTGACCGCGGCGGCGATCCCGGAGGTCGCCGCGACCGTGTGGTCCAACGTCTTCATGGTGGCGGGGCTCCAGCCCGGCGAGAGCCTCCTGGTGCACGGCGGCGCGGGCGGCATCGGGACGTTCGCGATCCAGCTGGCCCACCGGCTCGGCGCGCGCGTGCTCACCACGGGCGGTACGGCGGACAAGCTCGCGGCCTGCGCCGCGCTGGGCGCCGACGTGACGATCAACTACCGCGACCAGGACTTCGTCGAGGTCGTCAAGGACGCCACCGACGGCGCCGGCGTGGACGTGGTCCTCGACAACATGGGCGCCAAGTACCTCGGCCGCAACGTCGACGCGCTCGCGCTCGAGGGGCGGCTGGTGATCATCGGCATGCAGGGCGGCAGCAAGGGCGAGCTCGACATCAACGCGCTGCTGCGCAAGCGCGGCGCGGTCATCGCGACCTCGCTGCGCTCGCGGCCGGTCGGCGAGAAGGCCGCCATCTGCGCCGCGCTCGTCGAGCACGTCTGGCCGCTCGTCGCCGAGGGGCTCGTGCGCCCGATCGTCCACGGCACCATGCCGCTCGAGGACGCCGCCGCCGCCCACGCCCTCATGGAGTCGGGCGAGCACATGGGCAAGATCGTGCTGACGGTCTGAGCCGGGCCGGGCGCGGGCAGTTTCCCCAAGGTATGCAGGGAAGGCGTCACTTCCCGCCCGCTGCACACCGAGGGAAGTGACGCTTCGGCTGCATACCTTGGGGAAACTGCCCCCCGCAAGTCCCGCCCACCCGCCGCATAGGGTGGCCTGCATGAGCGAGCAGACCGAGCAGGAGCAGCAGGTCGTCATCGTCGGTCCCGACGGGAAGCCGATCGGCACGCTGCCGGCGTCCGCCCTGGCCCAGGCCGGCGAGGACGGCGCCGACGACGACGGCGAGCAGGACGGCGGCTCGGCGCGGCCGCTGACCGAGCTCGTCGAGCAGCCGGCGAAGGTCATGCGGATCGGCAGCATGATCCGTCAGCTGCTCGAGGAGGTGAAGTCCGCCCCGCTCGACGAGGCCAGCCGCAACCGGCTCAAGGACATCCACCAGGCCTCGATCAAGGAGCTGGAGGCGGGCCTCGCGCCCGAGCTGATCGAGGAGCTCGGCCGGCTCACGCTGCCGTTCACCGACGACGCCACCCCCTCCGACGGGGAGCTGCGCATCGCCCAGGCCCAGCTCGTCGGCTGGCTGGAGGGCCTGTTCCACGGCATCCAGACCGCGATGTACGCCCAGCAGATGGCCGCCCGCGCCCAGTTCGAGGAGATGCGCCGCGCGCTGCCGGCCGGCATGGGCGGTCAGGCACCGCAGGCCGCCGCGCCGCAGCAGGACGAGGATCTTCGGCCGGGCAGCTCCGGCGGGATGTACCTCTAGCGTTCCGCCCGACCCAGCGGGCTCAGCGGCGGCGCGAGCGCAGCCGCAGCACGAGCACCAGCCCGAGCAGCCCCACGAGCGTCAGCGCGAGGCCCGGGGCCACGGCACGGCCCACCGAGGTCGGGGCGTCGGTGTCGACGTCGGTCAGCACCGCCGCGGGCGGGGGCGGGGGCGGCGTGACGGGGTCACCGCTGCCGAGCACCTCCTCGACCTGCGCGACGTAGGCGTCGGTCGCCAGGCGGGTGCCGGCGCAGCCGTCGTCGGACCAGCCCTCGGCGCCGGCGGTGCCCGCGGCCTGCACCAGGAAGACGTAGCGCTCACCGCTCACGAGCCGGCCGAGGCCGCACGTGGGTCGGACCTGCGGGGTCGTGGTGACCACCTGGGCGGGCGCGTCCACGCGGCCCTTGTAGACGGTCTCGGCCTCCACCTGCTGGGTGAACACCCGGCTGGCGGCGCCCACGCCTCCCGGGGCCGACGGCACGCTGCCGAGGCGCTCCACGGAGGTGACGGTGCCGGTGAACACCGCGTCGGCGGCCTTGAGGCGCGCCATCAGGGGCGTCGCGGCCTCCGCGCACGAGCACGCGGCCTGGGCCGGGGCCGCGCCCACCGTGACGAAGCAGCCCACCACGAGCGCGGCGAGGAGCAGACGGCGTACGGAGGCGAGCACGGGCCCCATCACAACAGATCGGTGGTGACGCGCACCAGTCGAGGAGCGCGCGCTCACGGGCCGAAGAGCTCCTCGAGCACGCGGGCCACGCCGTCGTCGTCGTTGCTCGGAGCGACCCGCCCCGCCGCCAGCACGTCGGGGTGCGCGTTGGCGACGGCGTACGGCGTGCCGGCCCAGCGCAGCATCGGCAGGTCGTTGGGCATGTCCCCGAAGGCCACCACGTCGGCCGCCTCCACCCCGAGCTCCGTCGCGACCCGCGCGAGGGTGGCCGCCTTGGTGACCCCCGGCGCGCTGATCTCGAGCAGGTGGTCGACCGACCAGGTCGCGACCGCGGCGTCGCCCACCGCCTCGAACACGGCCCGGCGCAGCTCCTCGGGGTCGGCGTCGAGGTCGCGCACGAGGAGCTTGACGGCGGGGGCGGTCCACAGCTCCGCGAGCGGCCCGCGGGCCGTCTCCTCCCCCGTGCCCTCGACGTCGACGTAGCGCTCGTCGACCCGGAGCCCGTCGACCGACTCGAACGCGAACGTCGCCGCGGGCAGCGCCGCGGCGATCGCGTCGACCACGGCCAGACCGGCGGCCGGCTCGAGGCCGCGCACCTCGCGCACCGCGCGGTGGGTGACGTCGTAGAGGATCGCGCCGTTGGAGACGATCGCCAGGCCGTGCTCGCCCACCATCGGCCACAGCTCGTCCATCCACCTCAGCGGGCGGGCGGTCACGAAGACGACGGGTACGCCGCGCGCGTCCAGGTCGGCCAGCACCCGCGCCGAGCGCGGGGAGACCGTGCCGTCGCTGCGCACCAGCGTGCCGTCCAGGTCGGTGGCGACCAGCCGGGGGCGGCTCACGGGAGCGGCCTGGCCATGACCAGGTTGCCGTCCTCGTCGCTGCCGCGCAGCTGGGTGAAGCCGCACTTGGCCAGCACCCGCAGGCTGGCGCGGTTGTGGGGCTCGACGGAGGCCCGCAACCGGACGCCGAGGCGGTCGGCCTCGGCCGTGAGCGCGCGCAGCGCCTCCGTGGCGACGCCGGCCCCTCGGGCCGCCTCGACCAGCCCGTAGCCGACCTCGGTCTCCCCGTCGACCGGCGGCCCGTAGCAGCCGATGCTGCCGACGGCCTGCACGCCGAGCACGACGTGGCGCGGCCCCCAGGTGTCGCCCTCACGGAGCATCCCGGCCGCGTCGACGTCGTCGGTGCGCGGGTAGTCGGGGTGCCAGCGGTCCTGGTGCCGCCCGGCGCGCATGTCGGCGGCGTCGCTCGGCGTGAGGAGCACCAGCCGGAGCCGCTCGGAACGGATCAGCTCCGGGAGCGCCGGCTGGTCGCTCACGCGAAGTACCGGTCGATCTCGGTGGCGGCGCCGTCCTCGTAGACCGAGCCGGTCACGGCGTCCGCGACGTCGATGACGTCCTGCACGGACTGGCCCATCGCGACGCCGCGGCCGGCCCACTGCAGCATCTCGATGTCGTTGCGGCCGTCACCGATGGCGAGCACGTCCGCGCTGGTCAGGCCGAGCTCGCGGGCGACGTACTCGAGACCCGAGGCCTTGGAGACGCCGACGGGCGACAGGTCGAGCCAGGCCGTCCAGCCGACGACGTAGTTGGTGCCGTGCAGGCCGAGCTCGGCGGCCATGGCGACGAACTCGTCGGCGCTCGACTCGGGGTCGCGGATGATCACCCGGCTGACCGGGCCCGCGACCAGCTCGTCGACGGGCGTGACGATCATGTCGCCGGACAGCTCGCCCTCGGGGAACGGCGTGGAGACGCGGTAGCCCACGCCCCGCTCCTCGACGGCGACGATGGCGCCGGGCTGGCGCTCCAGGACCGCCTTGACCGCGGGCCCGGCGTCGAAGGTCTCCTCGCGCACGACCTCCAGGGGCGGGTAGCGGAAGATGACCGCGCCGTTGCTGGCGACGACCCAGACCCGCTCCTCGCCCTGCCCGCGCAGGTCGAGGAGGTCGGCGATCGGCGTCATGCCGTGGGGGGAGCGCCCGCTGGCGAGCACCACGTGGGCGCCGGCGTCGAGCGCGCGGTGCACGGCGTCGTAGACCGCCGGCTCGACCTGCTCGTAGGTCATGCCCGCGCCCTCGACCCACTTGAGCAGGGTGCCGTCGATGTCCAGGGCGACGATGCCGGGCCGCCAGCCGTCGGGCGTGCTCACGCGGTGACCGGCGCGAGGACCTCGCGGCCGCCGAGGAACGACTGCAGCGCCTTGGGCACCCGCACGGACCCGTCGGCCTGCTGATGGGTCTCGAGGATCGCCACGATGGTGCGGGTCATCGCGCACAGCGTGCCGTTGAGGGTCGAGATGGCCTTGACCTCGTCGCCGAAGCGGCCGCGGGTGTCGAGGCGCCGGGTCTGGAACTCCGTGCAGTTGGAGGTCGACGTGAGCTCGCGGTACTTGCCCTGCGTCGGGATCCACGCCTCGCAGTCGAACTTGCGCTGCGCCGACAGGCCGAGGTCGCCGGCGGCGACGTCGATGACCCGGTAGGCCAGCTCGAGCTTGTCGAGGAAGGCCTTCTCGATCTCGAGCAGGCGCCGGTGCTCGGCGTAGGACTCCTCGGTCGTGGAGTAGACGAACATCTCCACCTTGTCGAACCAGTGGACCCGGATGATGCCCTTGGTGTCCTTGCCGTGCGAGCCGGCCTCCTTGCGGAAGCAGGGGCTGAACGCCGCGTAGCGCAGCGGCAGCGAGGCGCCGTCGAGGATCTCGTCGGAGTGGTACGCCGCCATGGGGACCTCCGAGGTCCCGACGAGGTACATGTCCTGGCCCTCGATGCGGTAGACGTCGTCGGCGGCCTGGCCGAGGAAGCCGGTGCCGTCCATGGCGCGCGGCTTGACCATCGACGGGGCGATGACCTGGGTGAAGCCGAAGTCGCGGGCGGTCTCGTTGGCGAGGTTGATCAGCGCGAACTCCAGCTCCGCGCCGATGCCGGTCAGGAAGTAGAAGCGCGAGCCCGACACCTTGGCGCCGCGCTCGAGGTCGATCGCCCCCAGCAGGCGGCCGAGCTCGATGTGGTCGCGCGGCTCGAAGTCGAACTCCGCGGGCGTGCCGACGGTCTCCAGCACGACGAAGTCGTCCTCGCCGCCGGCCGGGACGTCGTCCTCGGCGAGGTTGGGGATGGACAGCAGGGCCTGCTGCCACTCCTCCTCGGCGGCGGCCTGTGCCGCCTCGGCCTCCTTGACCTCGGCCGAGAGGGTCTTGGTCTGCACGAGGAGGGCCTGCTTCTCGTCCCCCTGCGCCTGCGGGATGAGCTTGCCGAGGCGCTTCTGCTCGCCGCGCTTGGCCTCGAAGGCGACGATCGCGGCCCGGCGGGCGGTGTCGGCGGAGAGCGCCCGGTCGACCACCTCGTCGGACAGCCCGCGCTTGGCCTGGGCGGCGCGGACGCGGTCGGGGTCGTCTCGGAGGATGCGTGGGTCGATCATGGCCTCAGGCTATCGGGGCGACGTGGCGCAGCTCATCCGAGTTGCCCCTGGTCGGCCGCGGTGACGACCCCGTCGCCCATACTGGTCGCCGTGCTCGACCGTACCCGCGCCTTCCTGCTCAGCTGGAGCGTGCTGTGCCTCGCCGTCCTGGCGGTGCTCGCCGTGGCGGTCGTGCAGGGCTGGGCGGGACTCGCCTCCTTCGACGACCGCGGCAACACCGTCCGCGGCTGGGCGGTGGACGACGCCACGCTGCGCCACGTGCTGCGGGTCGTGGAGGTGGGCTTCGGCACGGTCGCGATGACGGCGTACACGGTCGTGCTCGCGGTCGCGATGTTCGTCAAGGGCCACCGGCGCGCGGCCTACTACACGGCCGCGGTGATGGCCTCGACGTCCGTGGCGACCACGCTGATCAAGCTCGCGGTCGGCCGGGACCGGCCGGAGTGGCAGGAGACCGAGTGGCTCCTGAGCAACAACGCCTTCCCCTCGGGCCACGCCTCGTCGGTCGCGGCGCTCGGCGGGGTGGTCGTCGTGCTGGCGACCATGCTGCTGCGCCGGCCCAACATCCGCCGCCTGATCGGCCTCCTGGTCGTCCTGGTGGTCGTCGCCGTCTGCCTGGACCGGGTCCTGCTGGGCCGCCACTTCCCGACCGACGTGATCGGCGGGGTGCTGCTCGGCGCCGGCGTCGTGCTGCTCGGCCTCGTGGTCCTCAACCCGCTGCCCCGCAGCCACGCGAAGAAGAGCGAGCCGCTCGCGGAGGTGCTGCCCCACGGGCGCAAGCTCGCGGTCGTGCTCAACCCGATCAAGGTCGAGGACGTCGGCCAGTTCCAGGCGATCGTCGACGCCATGGCCGTCGAAGCCGGCTGGTCCACGCCGTCGTGGCACCTCACGACCGTCGAGGACTCCGGCACCGGCCAGGCCGAGCGGGCCTCGGTCGAGGGCGCCGCGCTGGTGATCGTGTGCGGCGGCGACGGCACCGTGCGCGAGGTGTGCGCCGAGCTCGCCGGCACCGGCATCCCGGTCGGCATCGTCCCGGCCGGCACCGGCAACCTGCTGGCCCGCAACCTGGACATCCCCCTCTACATCCGCGCCGCCATCGACATCGCCCTCACCGGCCAGGACCGCGCCATCGACATGGTCAAGGTGACCGGCGACCACCTCGAGGACAGCCACTTCATGGTGATGGCCGGCATGGGCTTCGACGCCGCGATCATGGAGGGCGTCAACGAGGACCTCAAGAAGCGCGTCGGCTGGGTCGCCTACGTCGTGTCGGGCCTGAAGTCGCTGATGTTCCCCGCGGTCAAGGTCGACATCAGCATCGACGGCGCCGAGGCCACCACCCACCGCGCCCGCACGATCGTCGTCGGCAACGTCGGCTTCCTGCAGGCCGGGATGCCGCTGCTGCCCGACGCCTCCATCGACGACGGCGTCATCGACGTGGTGATCCTGCACCCGCGCCACTTCCTGTCCTGGATCCCGCTCGCCGTGCGGGTCCTCTCGCGCGGCGCGCGCACCGACGACACGATCAACCGCATGACCGGCCAGCGGGTCTCGATCAGGGCCCACACCGACACCCCCCGCCAGCTCGACGGCGACTCCGTCGGCCCCGGCCGCACCCTCGACATGGAGTGCGTCCACGGGCGGCTCCTCGTCCGCGTCCCACGCTGAACCAAGGAGACCGCATGACCTCACGACCGGCCCCCGTCGAGGCCTGGCACCGCGTGGCCGCGTCGCGCGACCCCGCCGGCCTCGACGAGCTGCTCGCCGACGACGTGGTGTTCCGATCGCCCGCGGTCCACACCCCGCAGGAGGGCAAGGCGGTCACCACGGCGTACCTCGCGGCGGCGATGGTCGTGCTCGGGCCGGGCCTGCGCTACGTCGACGAGTGGTACGCCGAGGGCAGCGCGGTCCTGGAGTTCGAGTCCGTCGTCGACGGGCTCACCGTGCACGGCGTCGACATGCTGCGCTGGGGCGACGACGGCCGGCTCACCTCCTTCACCGTGATGGTCCGGCCGATGAAGGGCCTGCACGCGCTGGTCGCGGCGATGGGCGCCGAGCTCACACGCTGAAGCACCCGGGCCGACGGATTGCGTCAACAACCGGCCCGCGGGCGTCAAGGAAGCGTCAAGGACGTACGGCGAGCGGTCCCGGCGGGTCTGTAGTGGGGGCGTGCCCGATCTCCTCTTCCTCCTCCTGACCCTCGTCCTCTTCGCGCTCGCCGTCCTCCTGGTCGGCGTGATCGACCGGAGGCTCGACCGATGAGCGACGTCCTCCCCGCCCTCGGGCAGGTCCTCCTGCTCGTCGCCGCGCTCGCGGTGGCCGTGCCCTTCCTGGGCCGCTACCTCGCGCACCTCTACACCTCGCCGACCCACCTGCGTGTCGAGAGCGCCGCCTACCGGGTGCTGCGCCTCGACCCCGAAGCCGACCAGCACTGGCGCACCTACACGGTGTCGCTGCTCGGCTTCTCGCTCGTGAGCATCCTGGCCCTCTTCGGCCTGGGCCGGCTGCAGCAGCACCTGCCGCTGTCGCTGGGGTTCTCCGCCCTGCCCTCCGACGGCGCCTGGAACACCGCGGTGTCCTTCGTGACCAACACCAACTGGCAGTGGTACTCCGGCGAGGTCACCGTCGGCCACCTGATGCAGATGTCGGGCCTGTCGGTGCAGAACTTCGTGTCGGCTGCGGTCGGCATGGCCGCGGCCGCGGCGTTCGCCCGCGGCCTGGCCCGCTCCCAGCGCGACGGCCGCGTCGGCAACTTCTGGTCCGACCTCGTGCGCGGCGTCCTGCGCGTGCTCCTGCCCGGCGCGGTGGTCTCCGCCCTGCTGCTGGTGGCGCTCGGCGCGATCCAGAACCTGTCGGGCACCTCGCCGGTCCGCACGCTCACCGGCGGGAACCAGCAGCTGACGGGCGGCCCCGTGGCCAGCCAGGAGGCCATCAAGCAGCTCGGCACCAACGGCGGCGGCTTCTACAACGTCAACTCCGCCCACCCCTTCGAGAACCCCACGGCCCTGTCCAACCTGCTCCAGGTCTTCCTGATGCTGGTGATCCCCTTCGCGATGGCGTGGGCCTTCGGGCTGATCGTGCGCGACCGGCGCCAGGGCGTCGCGATCCTGAGCGTCATGGCGCTGCTGCTGGGCGCCTCGATCGCGCTCATGACGTGGTCGGAGATGGCCGGTCCCGGCCTCGCGCCGCACGCCGCCGGAGCCGCGATGGAGGGCAAGGAGGTCCGCTTCGGCGAGGCCGGCTCGGCGCTCTTCGGGGCGGTCACGACCGGCACCTCGACCGGGGCGGTCAACTCCATGCACGACTCGCTCACCGCACCGGGCGGAGGCGTCGCGATCTTCAACATGATGCTGGGCGAGATCGCCCCCGGCGGCACCGGCTCCGGCCTCTACGGCATGTTGATGCTCGCCATCGTGACGGTCTTCCTCTGCGGCCTGATGGTCGGACGCACGCCGGAGTACCTCGGCAAGAAGATCGGCCAGCGCGAGATCGTCCTGGTCGCCCTCTACGTGCTGACCACGCCGGTCCTCGTCCTGTGCGGCGCCGCGGTCGCCCTCACCGCCGGTGACGGGCTCGCGGGGCTGCAGGAGAGCGGCCCGCACGGCCTCTCCGAGGCGCTGTACGCCGTCACGTCGGCGTCCAACAACAACGGCAGCGCGTTCGGCGGGCTCACCTCCGGCACGCCGTTCTGGAACACGCTGCTCGGCGTCCTGATGCTCGTCGGGCGCTTCCTGCCGATGATCTTCGTGCTGGCCCTCGCGGGCCGCTTCGCCTCCCAGCAGCAGGCGCCGCCCAGCGCCGGCACGCTGCCCACCCACCGGCCGCTCTTCGTGGCCCTCCTCTCGGGCGTCGCCCTGGTCGTGGTCGGTCTGACCTACGTGCCCGTGCTCGCCCTCGGCCCGATCGTGGAGTCCCTGTCGTGAACGCCTCATCCCTGTCCGAGGCGCTGCCCGGCGCCCTCCGCAAGCTCGACCCCCGCGCCCTGCTGGCCACCCCGGTGCTCCTCGTCGTCGAGGTGGGCGCCCTGGCCACCACCGTCATGGCGGTCCTGGACCCCTCGAGCCTCTCGGTCCTCGTGACCGTCTGGCTCTGGCTCACCGTGCTGTTCGGCACGCTGGCCGAGGCGGTCGCCGAGGGCCGCGGCAAGGCGCAGGCGGCCAGCCTGCGTGCCCTGCAGCAGGAGTCCACCGCCCGCCGCCTGCGCACCGACGGCAGCGAGGAGGCGGTGCCGAGCACCGCCCTGCGCACCGGCGACCGCGTGGTCGTCGAGGCCGGCGAGCGCATCCCCGGCGACGGCGACGTCGTCGAGGGCGTGGCCTCGGTCGACGAGTCGGCCGTGACCGGCGAGTCGGCCCCGGTGATCCGGGAGTCCGGCGGCGACCGCAGCGCGGTCACGGGCGGCACCGTGGTGCTGTCCGACCGGATCGTCGTGCGGATCACCTCCGAGCCGGGCCAGTCCTTCGTCGACCGGATGATCGCCCTGGTCGAGGGCTCCGAGCGGCAGCGCACGCCCAACGAGCTCGCGCTCAACGTGCTGCTGACGGCGCTCACCGTGGTGTTCGTGGTGGTGTGCGCCACGCTCTACCCCATCGCCGACCAGGCCGGCGCGCACCAGTCGCTGATCGTCCTGACGGCGCTGCTGGTCTGCCTGATCCCGACGACCATCGGGGCGCTGCTGTCGGCCATCGGCATCGCCGGCATGGACCGCCTCGTACGCCGCAACGTGCTCGCCATGTCGGGGCGCGCGGTCGAGGCGGCCGGCGACGTCGACGTGCTGCTGCTCGACAAGACCGGCACGATCACCTACGGCAACCGGCAGGCCTCGGAGCTGCTCGCGATCACCGGGGTCGCCCGCGACGACCTGGTGGAGGCGGCGCTGCTGTCCTCCCTGGCCGACGAGACCCCCGAGGGCCGCAGCATCGTGGCCCTGATCGGCGAGGGCCGTCCGGTCCCGGCCGGTGCCACGCTCGTGGAGTTCTCCGCCACCACGCGGATGAGCGGCCTGGACGCCGACGACCTCAGGGTCCGCAAGGGCGCCGCGTCCGCGGCCGTCCAGTGGGTCCGTGACTCCGGCGGCGAGGCCTCGGCCGAGCTCGACGAGCTCGTCGACCGGGTCAGCTCGAGCGGCGGCACGCCGCTGGTGGTCGCCGAGCAGCGCGGGGAGGGCCCTGCCCGGCTGCTGGGCGTCATCCACCTCAAGGACGTCGTCAAGGAGGGCATCCGCGAGCGCTTCGCCGACCTGCGCGCCATGGGCATCCGCACGGTCATGGTGACCGGCGACAACGCGGTGACCGCCCGGGCCATCGCCGCCGAGGCCGGGGTCGACGACGTCCTCGCCGAGGCCACGCCCGAGGACAAGCTGGCGCTGATCCGCCGGGAGCAGGAGGGCGGCCGCATGGTCGCCATGTGCGGTGACGGCACCAACGACGCCCCCGCGCTGGCCCAGGCCGACGTCGGCGTCGCCATGAACACCGGCACGACCGCGGCCAAGGAGGCCGGCAACATGGTCGACCTGGACTCCGACCCGACCAAGCTCCTCGACATCGTCGAGATCGGCAAGCAGCTGCTCATCACCCGCGGCGCGCTGACGACGTTCTCGGTCGCCAACGACGTGGCGAAGTACTTCGCCATCCTGCCGGCGATGTTCGTGGTCGCCTTCCCGCAGCTCGACGTGCTCAACGTGATGCAGCTCAGCAGCCCCGAGTCGGCGATCGTCTCCGCGGTCGTGTTCAACGCGCTCGTGATCGTCGCGCTGATCCCGCTGGCCCTGCGCGGCGTGAGCTACTCGCCGTCGTCCGCGACGGCCCTGCTGCGCCGCAACCTCCTGCTCTACGGCGTCGGCGGCCTGGTCGCGCCGTTCGTCGGCATCAAGCTGCTCGACCTCGTCATCTCGCTCATCCCCGGACTCTGAGGACACCGCCATGAAAGACCTGCACACGCTCTTCCGCACCAGCCTGGCCGGGCTCCGCGTGCTCGTGCTGATGACCCTGGTCCTCGGCGTCGCCTACCCCCTGGCGATCACCGGGATCGCCCAGGCCACGATGCCGTGGCACGCCGACGGCTCGCTGGTCACCGCCGACGGCTCGCACACCACCGACCGCGGCGACGCCGTCGGGTCGGCGATCGTCGGGCAGGTCGTCGACGACGAGCGGCTCTTCCAGCCGCGGCCCTCGGCCGCCGGCGACGGCTACGACCTGCTGAGCACCTACGGCTCCAACCTCGGCCCGCTCAGCCCCGAGCTGGTCACCACGATCGAGGAGCGCAAGGCCGAGGTCGCCGAGCGCGAGGGCGTGGACGCCTCGGCCGTGCCCGCGGACGCGGTGACCGCGTCGGCGTCCGGTCTCGACCCGCACATCTCGACGGCGTACGCCGCCCTCCAGGTGCCGCGCGTGGCCCGGCTCACCGGCCTCGACCAGGACGAGGTGCGCCGGCTGGTGGAGGACCACACCGACGGCCGCACGCTCGGCGTCCTCGGCGAGCCGCACGTCAACGTCCTGACGCTCGACGCCGCGGTCCTCGCCGCACTGGGATAGTGGGGACATGGTCGACGAGCCGCGCCGAGGTCGGCTGAGCGTCTACCTCGGCGCCGCGCCGGGGGTGGGCAAGACCTACGCCATGCTGGGCGAGGCCCGGCGTCGGTGCGAGCGCGGCACGGACGTGGTGGTCGGGTACGTCGAGACGCACGGGCGCGCCCACACCGAGGAGATGGTCGGCGACCTGGAGGTCGTCCCGCGGCGCGAGGTGACCTACCGCGGCTCGACGTTCACCGAGATGGACACCGAGGCGGTCATCGCCCGGGCCCCCGCCGTCGTGCTGGTCGACGAGCTCGCCCACACCAACGTGCCGGGCAGCCGCCACGCCAAGCGGGTCGAGGACATCGAGCAGATCCGCGCGGCCGGGATCTCGGTCATCACGACCGTCAACATCCAGCACCTGGAGTCGCTCAACGACGAGGTCGCGCGGATCACCGGCGTCCGGCAGCAGGAGACCGTGCCCGACGGGGTCGTGCGCACCGCCGACTCGATCCAGCTCGTCGACATGGACCCCGACGCGCTGCGGCGGCGGATGGCGCACGGCAACATCTACGCCGCCGACAACGTCGACGCCTCGCTCACCTCCTACTTCCGGGTCGGCAACCTCACCGCGCTGCGCGAGCTCGCGCTGCTGTGGCTGGCCGACCGGGTCGACGACGCGCTGGGCGACTACCGCCGGGCCCACCGGATCGCGGAGACCTGGCCGGCCAAGGAGCGGATCGTCGTCGCGGTCACCGGCGGGGCCGAGAGCGAGACGCTGCTGCGCCGCGGGGCGCGGCTGGCGCAGCGGGCCGCCGGCGCCGACCTGCTCGCCGTCCACGTCGTCGCCGACGACGGCCTGCGCTCCCCCGACGACCGGCGACTCGGGCGGGCACAGGAGCTGGTGGCCTCGCTGGGCGGGACCTTCCACTCCGTGGTGGGCGAGGACGTCCCGGCCGCGGTGGTCGACTTCGCCTCCGGCGCCAACGCCACGATGGTGGTCGTGGGCGTCAGCCGCCACGGGCGCCTGCGCCGGCTGGTCGCCGGCACGACCGGCGACCGGATCGCCTCCCTGGCCGGCGCCATCGACGTCCACCTCGTCACCCACGACGAGGTCGCCCGCGCGGCCCGCACGCGGTCGTTCCTCTCGCCGCTCTCGCGAGCGAGGCAGGCGGCCGGCTGGGTCCTGGCCCTCGCCCTGCCGGTGGTGATGGCGCTCGCGCTCGACCGGTCGGGCGAGACCGACCAGCTGGCGGTCGCCGAGCTCCTCCTGCTCGCGTGCACCGTCGTGGTGGCGCTCGTCGGCGGCCTGCTGCCCGCCCTGCTCGCGGCGGTGGTCAGCTTCATGACGCTGAACTACTACTTCGCCCCGCCTCTCGGCCGGCTGACCATCGCGCAGGGCAGCGACGTGGTCGCGCTCGGCGTCTACGTCGCCGTCGCGGTCGGGGTCGCGACCGTCGTCGACCGCGCCTCCCGGCGGGCGGGCGAGGCCACCCGCGCCCGGGGCGAGGCCGCCACCATGAGCGCCCTGTCGCGCTCGGTGCTGACCGGTCAGGACACCGCCGACGCGATCGTCGCCCGGGTCCGCGAGACCTTCGCCCAGCAGTCGGTGTCGCTGCTGGGCCGCTCCGGGTCCGGCTGGTCGGTGGTGACCTCCAGCGGGCCGGAGCACGCCTGCGCCCCCGACCAGGGCGACACGCAGGTGCGCGTCGACGACGAGCACGTGCTGTGCCTGCGCGGCGAGCGGCTGCGGGCCTCCGACCAGCGGGTGCTGGAGGCGTTCGCGCTGCAGACCAGCCTGGTGCTGGAGTACCGCCGGCTGCGCGAGCGCGACGAGCACGCCGCCACCCTGGAGAGCGCCGAGGCGACCCGCACGGCCCTGCTGCGGGCGGTCAGCCACGACCTGCGCACGCCGCTGGCCACGATGCGCACGGCGGTCGACGGGCTGGTCTCGGGCGACCTCGACCCCACCGACCGGCAGACGCTGCTGGACGCGCTGGAGGGGTCCACCGACCAGCTCGAGCGGCTCATCGACAACCTGCTCGACCTGTCCCGCCTCCAGACGGGCCTGCTGCACCCGGTGCTGCGTCCGCTGTCGCTGGAGGAGGTGCTGCCGATCGCCGTGACGGGTCATCCGCCCGGGGCGGTGTCGCTGGACGTCGCCGAGTCCGTGCCGCTGGTCCTCACCGACCCCGGACTCCTCGAGCGCGTGGTGGCCAACCTCGTCGGCAACGCCGTGCGGGTCTCCGAGGGGGCGCCCGTGCGGGTGCTGGCCCACGTGCTGCCGGACTCGGTCGAGGTCATGGTCGTCGACCGCGGCCCCGGCGTACCGCCCGACCAGCGCGAGCGGATGTTCGAGCCCTTCCAGCGCCTCGGCGACAGCTCGCCCGGCGGCCTGGGCCTCGGCCTCGCGGTCGCGCGCGGGCTCACCGAGGCCGTGGGTGGCACGCTGTCGGCGGAGGACACCCCCGGCGGGGGCCTGACGATGGTGGTGTCGGTGCCGCGGGCACCCGAGGAGGCGGACGCGTGAGCCACAAGGTGCTGGTCGTCGAGGACGAGCCCGCCCTCGCCCGGGCCCTCGCGATCAACCTGCGCTCCCACGGCTGGGAGGTCGTCACCGCCGCCGACGGCCGCAGCGGGCTGGACGCCGCCGCGACCACCCACCCCGACGTGGTGCTGCTCGACTTGGGGCTGCCCGACCTCGACGGCACCGAGGTCATCTCCGGGCTGCGGGGCTGGACCAGCGTGCCGATCGTGGTGCTCTCGGCGCGCCAGCACGGCGAGGACAAGGTCGAGGCGCTCGACCTCGGCGCCGACGACTACGTCACCAAGCCCTTCGCCATGAACGAGCTGATGGCCCGCCTGCGGGCGGCGGTGCGCCGGGCCGAGGAGGTCGCCCCGACGGTCTCGACGGTGCAGGTCGGCGGCCTCCTCATCGACCTCGCCCGCAAGCGGGTCGCGCGCGACGGGACCGACGTACGGCTGACGCCCACGGAGTGGGCCTTCCTGGAGCTGCTGGCCCGCAACCTCGGGCGGCTGGTCCCCCGCGAGCAGGTGCTGCGCGAGGTGTGGGGACCGGGCTACGAGCACGAGGGCCACTACCTCCGGGTCTACGCCGCCCAGCTGCGCCGCAAGCTCGAGGACAACCCGGCCCACCCGCGCCACCTCGTGACCACGAGCGGGCTGGGCTACACCCTCGAGCCCTGACCGCCGGTCCGTCAGCAGCGCTGGACGGTCGGCGGGCTGAGCGTCTCGTCGATGCGGACGCAGCCCTGGCTCAGTGGCTGCAGCGGCGGAGCGGTGCCAGCCGCGACCGTGCCCCCGAGGGTCCACGACCTCACCTCGTACTCCTGGCTGTCGGGGTCGGTCAGGAGCCGTGTGTAGAGCGTGCGGTCCGCGCCGATGGTGGTGTCGTAGGTCCCGGCGTCGGTGGCGCCGTTGCCGAACAGCACCCCGTCGGGGACCTCGGCGGCGAAGAAGCCGCCGTCGAAGGTCGTGACCACGGTCAGCTCGTCGAACTCCCCGGACTCCTGGCGCACCAGCAGCGAGAGCTCGTCGCCCGGCACCAGGAGCTGGTCGATGAACAGCACCGGCTCCCCGCCCTGCGGGAGCGGGACCGACCGCTCGGGACCGGCGCCGGTCAGGACCACCCGGCTGCGCTCCAGGGTGACGGTGACGGGCTCGCCGTCGAGCTCGTAGTCCTCCGACCCCCCGACACCGATGGTGGCCTCGGCCGCCGGGAACAGCTGCGGCACCGCGGTGCCGTCACCGTCGAGGCACGCGATCGGCAGCCCGTCGTAGGTCATGGGGTCGGTGGCGGCGTGGTCGACGCACTGGCGGTCGGGCTCGCCGGGGACCAGCGCCCCGTCGACGAGCGACCAGCGCGTGACCTCGACCGGGTAGGTCTGCGGCAGCGCGAGCGGCTCGCCGCCGGAGAAGGCGTCGACCGAGAGGTAGGAGTAGAGGGCGCCCTCCCGCACGAACACCCGTGAGTCACGCCCGCGGCCGTCCTCGGCGGGCACGGTGCCGGTGGTGAGCGCCGGCTCGTCGGGCTGCGACGCCTCCACGAGCTGCCCGTCGACCAGCGCGAGCACCGCGAAGGTCTCGGGACCGTTGCTGTCGTCGCTGTCGCCCCGGTAGATCGTGAGCTCCCGGTCGCCGTCGCCGTCGAGGTCCACGACGTCCGCGACGTTGACCAGCACGCCGAAGCTCTCGACGAGCCCGAAGACCGTGTCCCCGGAGGCGGACAGGTCGACCTCGATGCGGGCCCGCGGGCCGACGAGCGGCTTCCCGGGCTCCTGCCGGATGCGCACGGCGTCCTCGACGCTGTCGCCGTCCACGTCGACCGGGTCCGTGGGGAACTCGATCGGCCAGTCGCCGCCGACGTCCTCCTGCGGGGGCAGGGTCGGCTCCGCGGCCTGCGAGCCGACCGGCGGCCGGGGGTGGACGTCCCCGTCACCGACCCCCAGGACGAACGGTGCCGCGATGATCCCCGCGCAGGCCGCGGCCGCGACCAGGTACGTCGCGGGGCGGCGCAGCCAGTGGACCTCTGCGGTGGGGGCCTCGAGCGGGCGCAGGTCCTCGGGCTGGACCTGGTCGGCGCGCGCCTGCAGGGCGCGGGTGAGGCGGTCCTCGATCGTGCTCATCGGTGGCCCTCCTTGCTGAGGATGCTCTCGAGCGCGTCGAGCGCGCGGCTGGCGGTGGACTTCACGGAGCCCCGGGAGATGCCCAGGGCCTCGGCGATCTCGATCTCGGAGAGGTTCGACCAGTAGCGCAGGACGAGGACCTCCCGCTGGCGCGGGGCCAGGTGCTCGAGCGCCTGGTAGACCTCGCGGTGCTCCTCGGCGAGCACCGCCGTGGCCTCCGGCCCGTCGGGCGGGGTGTCGTGCGGGGCGACGTAGCCGCGCGCCGTACGCCGGCGGCGCAGCGCCGAGCGGCTGCCGTTGACCACCGAGGTGCGCAGGTAGGCCAGCGCGGCCGCGCCGTTGTCGAGGCGCCCGCGGCGCCCGGCCATCGCCGCGAAGGCGTCCTGCACGACGTCCTCGGCCGAGGCCAGGTCGTCGACGAGCAGGATCGCCAGGCGGACGAGGGAGAGCCGGTGGGCGGCGTACAGCTCCGAGAGCTCGGCCTCACCGAAGGTCGGGGGCGCTCCCGCACGCGTCCTGGCCATGGGCCTGCCTCTCGTGGTCACGTCGGTGGTCATGCTGATGAGACGCCCGACGCCCTCCGAGGTTGTCTCGGCTCACCGACTGCTCACTGTCCACCCGACCCGCCCTCGCGGGCCAGCGCTCACGGCCGGGCGTGGGCGATGGCCTCGTCCTCCTCGGGCGAGAGCTGCTGGTCGCAGGTCCAGCCGGCGATGTTCTTGGCGTAGCCGCGGGCGTCGGAGCGCCCGTGGATCGAGGTGAGGACGACGCCGTCGCCGCCGTCGTCGAGGAGCGCCAGCGACCACGAGAGCCGCCCGCCCATGTCGCCGAAGGCGTCGTAGCGCACCACCGCGACGTGCCGCAGCGAGCCGCGGGCCTCCGCGCGCAGCGCGGCGACCTCCTGGCGCAGGCCGTGGACGTCCTCGGGCAGCGCGTCGGCCCCCATCTCGTCGCTCGCGCGGCGCAGGCGGCGCAGCACCAGCGCGGACACCGTCAGGGAGGCGAGGGCGACCACCAGGCTGAGCACGACGAGGAAGACCACGTCGCCGACCCTAAACTCTGGGCGTGACTTCCCCTCGACGCATCGCCTACCAGGGCGAGCCCGGCGCCAACTCCCACCAGGTGTGCCGCCAGCACTACCCCGACTGGGACACGCTGCCCTGCGCGTCGTTCGAGGACGTCTTCGCCGCCGTGGAGGCCGAGGAGGCCGACCTGGCGATGATCCCGATCGACAACTCGATCGCCGGCCGCGTCGCGGACATCCACCACTTCCTGCCCGGCTCGGGGCTGCACATCGTCGCGGAGCACTTCCTGCGGATCCGCTTCCACCTGATGGGGGTGCCCGGCGCGACACTGGATCAGGTCCGCACGGTGCACAGCCACGTCCACGCCCTCGGGCAGTGCCGCAAGATCATCCGCGAGCACGGCCTGGTGCCGCTGATCTCCGGCGACACCGCCGGCGCCGCCCGCGAGGTCGCCGAGGCCGCGGACCCCACGCAGGCCGCGATCTCCCCGCCCCTGGCCGCCGAGATCTACGGCCTGGAGATCCTCGCGAAGGACGTCGAGGACGAGGACCACAACACCACCCGCTTCGTGGTGCTCTCCCGCGACCTCGTCCAGGCCCCCGCCGGCGACGGCCCGGTGGTCACCAGCTTCATCTTCAACGTGCGCAACCTGCCCGCGGCGCTCTACAAGGCCCTCGGCGGCTTCGCCACCAACGGCGTCAACATGACCAAGCTGGAGAGCTACATGGTCGGCGGCCACTTCGCCGCCACCCAGTTCCTCGCCGAGGTCGACGGCCACCCCGACGACCCCGGCCTGTCCCGTGCCCTCGAGGAGCTCGCGTTCTTCACCACCGACATCAAGATCCTGGGCGTCTACGCGGCCGACCCGTTCCGGTCGTGAGGGGCAGGTTTTTCAGCATCTGCTGAAAAACCTGACGTTCTGGGCCGGAATTCCGCCCCAGAACCGCCAGGAAATCCCCAGAACCTCCCGCCACGACCGGGCCGCGCGCGCGGTCGCGTCGCGATCGGGGAGAATGGGTACCGCACGTCGCGCCCCCATCGCGAAGAGGTCACCCCATGACTGCGCTCGAACGACAGGCCCACAGCCAGGTCCGCCACCTCACGCCGTACGACGTGGAGCAGATCGGCGAGGAGCTCGACCGGATCCGCCAGCACGTCCTCGACACGCGCGGTGAGCGCGACGCGGCCTACATCCGGCGGGTGATCGCGGTCCAGCGCCGCCTCGAGCTCGCCAGCCGCGTGATCCTGCTCGCCGGCCGGTTCCCGCCGGCGTGGGTCGCCGGCACCGCCGCGCTGAGCCTGGCCAAGATCCTCGACAACATGGAGATCGGCCACAACGTCCTGCACGGGCAGTGGGACTGGATGCGCGACCCCAAGATCCACTCCACGACCTGGGACTGGGACCACGCCTCGCCGCCCGCGCAGTGGAAGCGCGCGCACAACGAGACGCACCACACCTACACCAACATCCTGGGCCAGGACAACGACCTCGGCTACGGCATCATGCGCGTCGACGAGGACCAGGAGTGGCAGCCGCGGCACCTCGCCCAGCCGCTGTGGAACTTCGTCAACGCGTGCATCTTCGAGTACGGCATCGCGATGTACGACATCGAGTTCGGCGAGCACCTGCGCCAGGGCAAGGGCTTCACCCCGGAGCTGCGCGAGCGCATCCGCGCCGCCGCCGCCAAGGCGTCCAAGGGCATCACCAAGGACTACGTCGTGCACCCGCTGCTCGCCGGCCCCGGCTGGCTGGCGACCCTGACGGCCAACGCGACCGCCAACCTCGTGCGCAACCTGTGGAGCCACTCGATCATCATGTGCGGCCACTTCCCCGAGGGCGTGGAGACGTTCGAGATGCGCGAGCTCGACACCCGCGAGACCAAGGGCGAGTGGTACCTGCGCCAGATGCTCGGCTCGGCCAACATCTCGGGCCCGCCGATCATGCACCTGCTCTCGGGCAACCTCTCCCACCAGATCGAGCACCACCTGTTCCCCGACCTCCCGAGCAACCGCTACGCCGAGATCGCGCCGCGCGTGCGGGAGCTGTTCGAGCGCTACGGCCTGAGCTACAACGCGCGCCCGCTCCCCCAGCAGGTCGCCAGCGCCTGGCACCGCGTGCTGCGGCTCTCGCTGCCCAACGACTGGCTCGCCGAGACCGACCGCCGCACCCTCCCGCGCCAGCTCGGCAAGCTGTGGCGCCAGACCCGGACCTCGCTGTCCGAGGGCCGGCGCCGCGGGGCCCTCGCGCTCGCCTGAGGTGTCCGCGCACGAGACGTACGCCGAGGTCGCGGCCGAGGCGTGGCGCTGGGTCCTGGCCCAGGTCCGCTGGGACGACGGCCCGTGGCTGCCGACCTCCGTGCCGTGGCCGGACGACGCCGGCCCGCCTCCGGACCGCGACGGCCTGCACAGCGGGGTGGCCGGGCTCGCCCTGGCTCTCGCCGAGGTCGCCCGTACCCGTCCGTGGACCGACGAGGAGGAGCGTCTCGCCTTCGGAGTGGCCGAGCGGCTGCGGCGACGCATCCCCACGTCGTACGACGCCACCTGGTTCGACGGGCTACCCGGCGACGCGTGCGCCCTGCTGGCCCTCGGCTCCGACGGTGGCGACGGCGCCGACGGCGCCGACGGGGCCGACGGGGCCGAGGCGGCGTTCGCCCGGCTGGCCGAGCTGGCGACGCCGGACGGCTGGGCGCAGACGGTCACGACGCCGCCGAAGTTCCTCCCCGGCGCGCGCATCAGCGACGCGACCCTCGGCACCGCCGGGGTGCTGCTGGCGGCCGTGACCGGGCTCGAGCACGACGTGACGGGCGCGCGCGAGGTGGCCGAGCACGCCGCCGGTGTGCTCCTCGCCGAGGCGGAGCCGGCCGAGGGCGGCCTGCGGTGGCGGTTCGTGCCGGAGCGCTTCCGCACCACGCCGGCCACCGAGATGCCCAACTGGTCGCACGGGACCGCCGGCATCGCCGCAGCGCTGGCCCTGGCCGGCGAGGCGCTCGGCCGCGCGGACCTCGTCGAGACCGCCACGGCCGGGGCCGCGCACCTCGTGACGCTGGCCGTGCCGAGCGGCGACGGCGTCGTCCTGCCCCGCTACGCGCCCGAGCCGCTGCCCGACGAGGAGCCCTACTCGTTCGGCTGGTGCCACGGCGCCGCCGGCACCTCCCAGCTCTTCGCGGCGCTCGAGCGGGCCGGCGTGCCGTCCGTGGCCGGGGAGCCGCCCGCGACCTGGCGGCGCCGCCTGCTGGCGAGCGTCGTCTCCTCCGGCCTGCCCGAGCGGCTGCGCCCCGGCTTCTGGGACAACGACGGGCGCTGCTGCGGCACCGCCGGCGTGGGCGAGATCGTCCTCGACGCGTGGCAGTCCGGCGGCGACGCGCACGACCTCGCCTTCGCACGCCGGCTCGGGGACGCGCTGGTCGAGCGGGCGGTGCGTGACGGCGACGGGGCCTGCTGGCGGTTCGTGGCCCCCGAGCAGCCGGACCCGCTGCTGCCGCCCGGAACGGGCTGGATGCAGGGCGCGGCCGGCATCGCGGCGTACCTCACACGGCTGGCCCGGGTGAGCCCACCCTGAGTGGGCCCACGCCTGCGGACCACGGAGAATGGCACCCATGGACCTCGCCGCCGTCGCGCTCACCTTCGGGGCGATCTTCCTCGTGGAGCTGCCGGACAAGACGTTCCTGGCGACGCTCGTGCTGGCCACCAAGTACCGGCCGATCCTCGTGTGGATCGGGGTGGGCCTGGCCTTCACCGTGCAGACCCTGGTCGCGGTGCTGCTCGGCCACGCCGCGTCCCTGCTGCCGCCGGACGTCGTCAAGACCGCGGCCATCGTGCTGTTCCTGGTGGGGGCGGTCGTCCTCTTCCGCGAGGGCCGCAGCCACCAGGAGGCCGACGGCGAGGAGTTCGCCGAGAAGGCCCAGCCCGTGCAGGGCTTCCGCGCCGTGCTGGCGTCGTTCCTCGTGCTCTTCGCGGCCGAGTGGGGCGACCTCTCCCAGCTGCTGACGCTGTCGCTGGTGGCGAAGTACGAGGCGCCGCTGAGCGTCTTCGTCGGCGCCCTCGGGGCGCTGCTGACCGTGAGCGCGCTAGCGGTGATCGTGGGTCGCAGCCTGCTGCGCTTCATCTCGATCCACGTGCTGCACTACCTCGGGGCGGTCGTGTGCCTCGTGCTCGCCGCCCTCACGATCTACGAGCTGGTGCGCTGACCCCCGAGCGCCGCCCCGGGCCCTAGTGTGGGCTCATGACTGCGACCCACGGAGCGGACAGCGAGGTCGGCCGGCTGCGGACCGTGATGCTGCACCGGCCCGGCAACGAGCTCAAGCGCCTGACGCCCCGCAACAACGACAAGCTGCTCTTCGACGGCATCCCGTGGGTGGCGCGGGCCCAGGAGGAGCACGACGCGTTCGCCGAGGCCCTGCGCTCGCGCGACGTGGAGGTCCTCTACCTCACCGAGCTGCTGACCGAGACGCTCGAGACCCAGGCGGCCCGCGACAGCGCGATCGCCACCGCCCTGGCCGACCTCGACCTGGGCGACACGATGCGCGGCTACCTCAACGGGATGCTGCACGACGCGAGCGCCGAGGACCTGACCGGCTACCTCACCGCCGGCATCCGCAACGACGAGGTGCGCGGTGGCTTCGGTCTCGTCACCTCCCTGCTGGCCCACGACGACTTCCTCGTCGACCCGCTGCCCAACCTGCTCTTCACGCGCGACTCCTCGGTGTGGGTGCACGACCGGATCGCCATCACCTCGCTGGCGATGCCGGCGCGCAAGCGCGAGTCGCAGCTGACCGAGATCATCTACAGCCTGCACCCGCGCTTCGCCGACTCGCCCCGCATCCTGGGCCACCACTTCGAGCACGTCGAGGGCGGCGACGTACTGCTGCTGGCGCCGCGCGTGATCGCGGTGGGCGTCGGCGAGCGCACGACCCCGGCCGGCGTCGAGCGGCTCGCGCGGCAGGTGTTCGAGGCCTCCCTGGCCGACACCGTGCTCGCCGTCCCGATCGCCCAGGAGCGCGCGACCATGCACCTCGACACGGTCTGCACGATGGTCGACGTCGACAAGGTCGTGATGTACCCCAACGTCGCGCACACCCTCACGGCGTACGCCGTCACGCAGGACGGCCAGGACGACGACGGCACCCTGCGGCTGCTGGTGGCCGAGGCCGAGCCGTTCCTGGTGGCGGCCGCCAAGGCGATGGGCATCGACCAGCTGCACCAGATCGACACCGGCCTGGACCCGGTCACCGCCGAGCGCGAGCAGTGGGACGACGGCAACAACACCCTCGCGCTGGCGCCCAAGGTCGCGGTGGCCTACGAGCGCAACGACGAGACCAACGACCGCCTGGAGGACGCCGGCATCGAGGTCGTGCGGATCGCCGGCTCCGAGCTCGGGTCGGGCCGTGGCGGCCCGCGCTGCATGAGCTGCCCCGTCGCCCGCGACCCGCTGGTGTAGCGCGGGCTCTCCCCGCGCCGGGGTGGACCGCTGCTGGACAGTGCCCGCGGCGCGGGAGAGGATCCCCTGCGGGGAGGGCCCCACGGCGAAAGGGCACGGCATGGCTTCGTTCTTCGACACGTTCACCCCGCAGGAGGTCGCGCGCATCAGCGCGCAGGGCCGCCACGTGCGGCTGCCCCAGGGCTGGTCGCCGATCTGGGAGAGGACGCCCGCCGACAAGGCCTACATCCTCATCGACGGCACCGTCTCGGTGCGCCGCGACGGCACCGAGATCGCCCAGCTGGGCCCCGGCGACGTCATGGGCGAGCAGGCGATCATCGGCCACAAGCTCCGCAACGCCTCGATCGTGGCGCTCACGCCGCTCGAGGTGATCCACTTCACCGACGAGACGGTGCGCCAGCTGTGCGAGGAGATGCCGTCGTTCAAGAAGGCCCTCGACGCGGTCGCCGAGTCGCGCCTGGGCTGAGCCCGGCACCCGCACGGGCGGAGGGAAGCAAGCGGCTCGGCCGCTGCCAACGGGGGATTCGGCAGCGACCGAGCCAGCGACAAATCTAAACGCTCCGCCGCGCCCGGGCCAACTCTCGGGGACTCAGCGGATGGTCACCTGGCGGTTGGCCAGACCCGAGCGCGCGGCCCGCTGCTCGGTGGTGAGGTCGGAGGTGTCCGCGAGCGCCTCGGCGAGGTCCTTCGCGAACGCCGCCGCGCTGTCCTCGAGCACCTCCGCGCCGGTGCCGACCGGCAGGTCCCAGACCGGCGCGAGCAGCCCGTGGGCGCGGAACATGCCGACCAGGCGCGAGTCGGTCGCGATCGAGTCCTGACCGGCGGCGTGCAGGCGGGCCAGCGCGTCGAGCAGCTGGTCCTCCGGCTCGGGCATGACCCAGCGCAGGTGCTCCTTGCTGCCGACGTTGGTCCAGTACGCCGCCTCGACCGACGTCAGCCGGGCCGTGGGCGTCGCCTGCTGGTTGGCCTGCTCGAGGGCGGCCTCCATGCCGCTGGTGTCCTCGACGTCGCTGACCCAGAAGTCGAAGCCGTCGTGGACGGTCACGTCCAGCGAGGTGCCCGTGACCAGGTCCTGGAGCCGGGGGCCCTCGCCGGGCGCCTCGGTCAGGCCCACGATGCCGGGCTCGGCCTCCAGGGCGCGGGTGAGCACCGCGGCCAGGTCGCGCGAGGGGTCGCCGTAGTTGTGCTGCACCTGCAGGCCCAGCCAGACCTGGCCGCTGTCGCGCGACATCGCCGGCACCGCCATCGGCAGCAGCGAGCACAGCACGACGGGGCGGTCGCCGGCGGTGGGGACCGTCAGCGGCGCGGTGGCCGCCGGGACGAGCTCGCGCAGCGCCACGATGTCGCACTCCGAGGGCAGCCCCTCGAAGGTGCGGCCGACGAACACGTCGGGCGCGCCGCCCTTGGCGCCGTGGCACGCCTTGTAGCGCTTGCCCGAGCCGCACGGGCAGGGCTGGCGGGGGCCGACCTCGCCGGCGGGGAGGTTCTCTCGACGGATGCTGCGGTTGCGCTTGGCCATGGCCGCAACCTACTGGTCGAGCAGCTCCAGCATGTAGGCCGGGCGGTCGCTGATGACCGCCTTGACCCCGAGGCTGCGGCACAGCTCGAGGTCCTCGGCGGTGTTGACCGTCCAGACGTGGACGTCGTGGCCGCTGCCGGCGATGCGGCGAGCGAAGCGCGGGCTCTCCCGCAGCTCGTCGATGCCGGGCCCCACGATCCAGTCCTTGCCGATCACGCGGCGCAGCATCCGCCAGCTGACGGCGTGCTCGACCAGCTGCACGAGCTGGACGTCGGGCGCCATGCGCTCCACCCGCTGCAGGGCGGTGAAGGAGAAGCTCATGACGCGCACGGGCGAGCCGGGCCGGTCCCAGCCGAAGTCGCGAAGCATCTCCACGAGCCGCTTCTCGACCAGACCGCCGTACCGGGTGGGGTGCTTGGTCTCGATCGCGACCTCGATCCGGCGGTCGTAGTCGGCGACCGTCTCGAGGAGCTTGCGCAGGGTCAGGACCCGGTCGAGCTCCTCGTCGCGGTCGGGCGCCTCGTCGTCGAGCTCGGACCAGGGGTTCTTCCACGACGCGAAGTCGAGCTCGGAGAGGTCGGCCAGGTCGAGCGTGGAGATCGCGCCCTTGCGGCTCGCCGTACGGCGCAGGTCGCGGTCGTGCACGCACACGAGGTGGCCGTCGGCGGTGAGCCGGACGTCGCACTCCAGGCCCTCGGCTCCGGTGTCGAGCGCGGCGAGGTAGGCACCCAGGGTGTGCTCGGCCCTCTCGTGGCTCGCTCCCCGATGGGCGACGACCTGCGGCCTCATGGGACCAGTCTTGCCTGTCGGTGGGGGCCGCGTCGCGTCGCGGGTCAGCGTGAGCGCAGGAAGCGGCCGAAGTGCGGCACCGTGAAGGCGATCCGGCCCCGCTCCCCGGAGTAGATCAGGCCCTTCTTGAGCAGCGAGTCGCGCGCCGGGGAGAGCGACTGCGGCTTCTTGCCGAGCACGGCCGCGACGTCGGCGGTCGGCACCGAGCCGACCGCGTCCACCTCGTCGCCGGCGGCGTCGGCCATGGCGTGGAGGTACTCGCGCTCCCCCGGCGTCGCCCGCTCGAAGCGGCTGCCGAAGAAGCCGACGGCCAGCTCCCGCTCGGCCTCGGGCGCGGCCACCGCCACGTCGTCCACGGTGATCGGCGAGCGCGGGGCGACGTCCCACACGGTCTTGCCGTAGGCCTGGACGAAGTAGGGGTAGCCGCCGGTGGCGTCGTACATCGCCGTGAGCGCGTCGTCGGTGAACGTGGCCTCCTCTTCGCCCGCCGGCGCCGTCAGCGCCCGGTCGGCCTCGGCCCGGTCGAGGCGGTCGATGCGCTGGTAGGAGAAGAGCCGCTCGGAGTAGGACTTGCTGGCCGACAGGACGGCCGGCAGGTGCGGCAGCCCGGCGCCGACGACGATGACCGGCAGCCCGGTCTGGCTGATCTCGTGGCAGGCCGCGCACAGCGCGGAGACGTCGTCGGGCCCGAGGTCTTGCATCTCGTCGAGGAAGACGCCGACACCCTTGCCGAGGTCGGCGGCCAGGCCGCCGACGTCGGTCAGGAGCTCGACCAGGTCGATCTCGATGTCGCCGGAGTCGGCGCGGCCGCGCGCCGCCGGCACGTCGATGCCGGGGCTCCACTGGTCACGCAGCTTGGCCTGGGGACCGGCCTCGCGCTGCGCGAAGGCGCGCAGGACGCCGAGCACGTGGTCGCTCTGGTCGGTCTCGGGGTGCGCCAGCTCACGCACGGCCTGGTGCAGGGCGCTGCTCAGCGGTCGTCGCAGGTGCTGGTCGGGCCGCGCCTCGAGCTTGCCGGTGCCCCAGCCCTTGCGCACGGCCTGCGAGCGCAGGGCGTTGAGGAGCACGGTCTTGCCGACCCCCCGGAGCCCGGTGAGCACCAGCGACCGCTCCGGTCGCCCCCGCGCCACCCGCTCCAGCACCACGTCGAAGGCCCGCAGCTGCTCGTCGCGCCCCGCCAGCTCGGGCGGACGCTGACCCGCGCCGGGCGCGTACGGGTTGCGGATCGGGTCCATGCGAGGACCGTATCCGGATGTCTAGCCGATTCCTTAGAGTGGCGCGCCGTCGGGATAGTCCCTGACGTTCGTGCTGTGGATGTCGACTTTTGACGACACGTTCGTCAGGGACTACCCCGACGTGCGGTCAGCCGGTGGCGGTGCGGGGTCGCGTGGCGGTGTCGTCCCAGGGGTCGGGGCGGTGGACGGCGGCGTACGACTGGGCCAGGCCGCCGCGGAGCAGGTCGATGAGGTCGGGGACCTCGTCGATGGCCAGCCGGAACGAGCCGGTGCAGAGGTTGTCGCGCCACAGCGACAGCACGACGACGTCGGCCTCGGAGTGCCAGGAGACCCGCAGGGCTCGGTCCGCACCCCGGGCGTCGAGGAAGATCGACCCCGTCTCGGGCATCGGACGTGCGGCGGGCATGCCCCATCATGCGCCCGCTGCTCGCCTGCTGTCACCGGTTTCGTGGGAGGTGGCGCGGGAGCAGGTTTTTCAGCATCTGCTGAAAACCTGGCGCTTCCGGGCCAGAACTCCGGCCCAGAAGCGCCGGAGAACCCCCAGAACCTCACCCACGCGAGCGCACAACAGCCCCGCCGGCTACGTCGTGCCGCCTAGAATCGCTGCGTGCCCGAGCTGCCCGAGGTGGAAGCGCTGGCCCTGGACCTGCGGGGCCGGCTCGACGGGCGCGCCATCACCAAGGTGCACATCGCGGCGTTCAGCGCGCTGAAGACCTACGACCCGCCGCTCAGCGCGCTCGAGGGCACGCTGGTCGACGGGGTGACGCGGCACGGGAAGTTCCTCGACATCGACGCCTCCGGGCTCCACGTCGTCTTCCACCTCGCCCGCGCGGGCTGGATCCGGTGGCGCGACGAGGTCCCGGCGCTGCCGCCCAAGCCGAGCAACAAGTCGCCGCTGGCCGTGCGGATCGTGCTCGACGACGACACGGGCCTCGACGTCACCGAGGCCGGCACCAAGAAGTCCCTGGCCCTGTACGTCGTCCGCGACCCCGCCGACGTCCCCGGCATCGCCCGGCTGGGGCCCGACCCGCTCGCCGACGAGTTCACCATCGAGGTGCTGAGCGAGATCCTGCAGCGCGAGGGCCGCAAGCAGCTCAAGGGCGTGCTGCGCCACCAGGGCACGATCGCCGGCATCGGCAACGCCTACTCCGACGAGCTGCTCCACGCGGCCCGGATGTCGCCGTTCAAGCCGGCCAACAGCCTCGACGACGAGGAGCTGCACACCCTGTACGCCGCCATCCGGGGCGTGCTGGGCGACGCGGTCGACCGCTCGCGGGGGCTCGCGGCGAGCGAGCTGAAGAGCGAGAAGAAGTCGAACCTCGCCGTGCACGGCCAGACCGGGAAGCCGTGCCCAGTGTGCGGCGACATCGTGCGCGAGGTGTCCTTCGCCGACTCGAGCCTGCAGTACTGCGCCACCTGCCAGACCGGCGGCAAGCCCCTGGCCGACCGGCGCATGAGCCGGCTGCTCAAATAGGTCCATGACCGCGATCCCGACCGTGTCCGTCTCCGGCGTCCCCGACCCCCTCCCCGAGGGTCTGGCCGTCCTCGACGTCCGCGAGCCCGCCGAGTGGGCCCACGGGCACATCGAGGGCGCCCTGCACGTCCCGCTGATGGAGCTCCCGCAGCGCCTCGCCGACCTGCCGCGCGAGCAGACGCTCGTGGTCTGCAAGGTGGGCGGGCGGTCCGCGCAGGCGGTCGGCTACCTCGCCGAGCAGGGCTACGACGTCGTCAACCTCGACGGCGGGATGCTGGAGTGGGAGGCGGCCGGCCGGCCGATGGTCAGTGACACCGGCCAGCCCCCGCAGGTCGTCTGAGCTCCGCCCCAACGGGGCCCGAAGCAAGCCCGAAGTAGGCCCGAAATAGCACCGAGCACCGGGCCGGACCCGCGAGGGCCGTCCCGGTGCTCGGTCGGGGTCACTCCGTCTCGGGCGCGTCCGGGGTCTCGGGGGCGCAGGTCTTGGAGACGTACTCACCGAAGGCCTCGAACTTCTTCTTCTCGTCGCCGCTGAACTTGTCGAGCTCCTCGAGGTCCTTGGCGGAGGCGTCGTCGTCGATGTCGGCGACGGCGTCGGTGAAGATCTCGAAGCCCTCGCGCGCGTCGTCGGAGATGCCCTCGGGGGTGCCGGTGTCCTCGAGGTCCTTGACGGCGTCCTTGACCTTCTTGATGTCCTCCTTGCTCGGGTCCCCGCCGTCCGAGCCGGCGGCGCTCTCGCTGATCTTGGTGAAGGAGTCGCAGAAGTCAGCCTTCGACGCGTCCGTCGGCGCTCCACCACCGCAGGCGGTGGCGGTACCGCCGACGAGGACGAGGCTGGCAGCGAGCAGGGCGATCTTCATGGGGTTGGTTCTCCTCAGTTCGGGGATGAAGGCGCTACCTACCCACCTCACACCCGCTTCACGCCTTCGACCACGTCACATCGCCAGTCGGGTCGGTGGCGGGACGGTGAACAACGAGGGCAGCCGGGCGAGGTAGTCGTCGCGCGGCAGCGCGCGCACGCCCAGGGTCGCCAGGTGCGGGGTGACCCACTGGGTGTCGATGAGCCGCCGCTCGGCGTGCTCGTCGCGCAGCAGGTCCACCAGCCCCACCAGCGCCACCTTCGAGGCGTCGCGGGCGCGGTGGAACATCGACTCACCGGCGAAGAGGCCGCCGATCGCCACGCCGTACAGCCCGCCCTGCAGCTCCCCGTCGCGCCACGCCTCGACGGAGTGCACCCAGCCGAGCTCGTGCAGGCGCAGGTAGGCCTCGCGGACGCGGCCGTCGATCCAGCCCGCCGGCCGCGTGGGGTCGGCGCACGCGTCGATCACCTCCGGCAGCGCGGTGTCGACGCGGATCTCGAAGTCGCGCGCCGAGCGCCGCAGCGACCTCGACACCACGAGCCCGTCCAGCGGCAGCACGCCGCGCTCCACGGGGCTGAACCAGTACATCGGGCCGGCCACCTCGTCGACCGGCATCGGGAACATCCCGCGCCGGTACGCCGCCAGCAGGGTGCCCGGCTCGAGGTCGGCGCCGATGCCGACGAGGTCGTCCTCGGGGTCGAAGCGTCCGGGGTCGCCGAACACCCACGCGGTGGGGGGAGGCTCGACGGGAGGCACGGCCACGACCGTAGCCGTTCTAGGATCGGGGCATGGGACTCACCGGACGCGTCGGCAAGCAGCTCGCGCCCAAGGTCGCGGGGCTGGCCCCGGGGCTGACGGCGTCGTTCGTGCGCGAGGCGCTCCACCGCGCCATCACGGGGGTGGGCCCGCTGCCGCCCGCCGCGGTGGCGGCCGACAAGCAGCTCGCGGAGCAGCACGGCGACGTCGACAAGGCCGTCCACGAGGTCATCGAGAACCACGTCCGCTACGCCGGCGCCCAGGGCTTCGTCACCAACATCGGCGGGCTCGTGACGGCCGCGCTCACGATCCCCACCAACATCACCGGCCTGGCGCTGGTGCAGTGCCGGATGATCGCCGCGATCGCGCACCTGCGCGGCTACGACCTCGACGACCCCCGCGTGCGCAACGCGCTGCTCGTGACCATCCTCGGCGAGGACTCCGTCACCTCGCTGGTCAAGAAGAAGAAGCTGCCCGCGCCGCCGATGGCGCTGGCCACCGCGCCGGTGCACGACGCCGCCCTCGACCAGGTCATCTCCACCGAGGTCGCCTCCGACCTGATCACCAAGGTCGCCGGCAAGCGCCTCGCGATCACGATCGGGCGTCGCGTGCCGGTCGTGGGCGGCATCGTTGGCATGGGCGCCGACGGCTACCTCACCTGGAAGATCGGCCGCTACGCCGACCGGGAGTTCCTGCCCCGCGCCGCTCGGTAGGCCTGCAGCGCGTTGCGGCCCATCGCCGAGGCCTGCAGGCGGCGTACGGCCTTGGCGCGCGCGCGGTACGTCGGTCGGAGGTAGGACCGCTCCAGGGCGCGGTAGGCCTCGTCGAGCTCGCCCCGCACGTCGCGGACCTCCTGCTGCAGACGGGCGTTCTCCAGCAGCAGCGCCTTGACCGCGTCGACCGCGGCGCGGGCGACCTGCTTCTCGACCGGTGAGTCGGGGTTGGCCCACCGCCGGGGCGGCGGACCCCCGCGCAGGTCCTCGAGGTCGCCGACCACGTCGTAGCCGCGCTCGCGGATCTCGGTGACCCAGGCGTCCTCGAGGTCGCGCACCCACGGGTGGACGTCGGGCGGCAGCGCGAGGCGCGGCGAGCGGGTGCGCCGCGAGAGCGTCTGGTGGGCGAGCAGCTCGCGCACGAGCGGACGGTAGTCGACCGGCGCGACCTGACGGTTGGCCGCGCGGTTGATCCGCCGGATGAGCGCGGTCTCCGGGACGCCCAGCGAGGGGTTGACCCGCTCCGCCTCGAGGTCGAGGTCCAGGCCGTCGAGCCCGAGCACGTGGCTGAAGCGCTTCCACAGCAGCTCGCGGTCGCCACCGCGCGGAGGCACGGTCACCAGGTGCACGTGCTCGGGCGGCAGGTCGAGGCCCCAGCGGTTGAGGATGTCGGGGATCTCCTGCACGCTCCAGAACCAGCTGGAGATCCGGCCGCGCCGCGCGGGGTCCCGGATCTGCCGCAGGAAGCGCTGGTAGCTGATCGTGCTGCGGTGCTTGACGTTCTCCTGCCACTCCGCCGGCACCTGGCGCACCAGGTCGCGCACCGACAGGACGACGTGCACCTCGGTGCCGCTGCCGTGGCCCAGCGACTCCATCGCCTGGCCCACCTGCGAGCGCGAGGCCGCGGCGAGGATCTCGTGGCTGATGATCGAGGTGCCGGGGTGGGCCCGCACCTGCGTGGCGAGCCGGTCCCAGGCGCCGATCGCCTCCCGCTCCAGCCCGCCCCACGGCAGTCGCATCAGGTCGAGCGCGGCGAGGAAGTGGCCGTCGAAGCGGTCGGCGGGGTAGAGGATCCCCGCACTCGCCAGCGTCGGACGGTTGCGGAACAGCACGTCCTGGAGGTACGACGTGCCGGTCTTGGGGGTGCCGACGTGCAGCAGCACGCGCCGCGTCATCGGTGCCCCTCCCTCTCCGTGGGCCTGTCGGACGTGTCGGCCGGCCGGTCCCCCGACCCCAGCAGCAGCCGGAGCGCGAGCTCCAGCACCCCCGACTCGGTCGGGCCGGCCGTCGCGGCCGCGAGGTCCTCGCGGCGGGGCAGCAGCAGGTCCGGGTCGCCGTGGACAGCGTAGCCAGCGCCGGTCAGGTCGTCGCGCATCCGGGCGGCCCGGTCGAGGGCCCAGTCGGCGTGCTGAGGAGGTACGGCGAGCGGTGCGCCGGGTGCCCCGGGACCCTCGAGCAGGCGCGGCAGCAGCGAGCGGCGCAGCAGCTCGGTGCGGCGCTGCGGGAGCACCAGGATGCCGAGCACCGCCCCCACCCGGCGGGCGAGGTCGGTCGCGTCGGCGCTCGGGCGCGGCCGGGCCGGCAGCGACCGGCGTACGCCCACGAGGCGGGGCAGCGCGGCGGGGTCGAGGACCACCCGAACCCGGCCCGCGCCGACGCGTCCGGCCCAGGCGGTCGCCGTCCGTGGGAGGTCGACCCGCGGCGGCACGCTGCGGGCACGGGCGAGCGGGTCGAGCCACTCGCGCCACGACGCGACGCCGGCGCCGAACGCGCGGGCGGTCCAGACGTCGGCGACCATCGTGGCCAGGTCGGTCCCGAGCACGAGCACGACGGCGCCGCGCCCACCGGGCGGCCGGCCGCGGGCGGTCAGCGCGTCGCGCGCGGGGTCGGCCAGCCACGGGTCGCCCACCAGGCGGTAGCGGGTGCGCCAGGGCCGCACGAACGCCGGCTCGCGGAGGGCCGGCGTGCCGGCGGTGACGAGGTCGTCGGCCACCAGGCTGCTCGCCACCCGGGTCAGCTCGACCTCGGGCAGCTGCGCGGGGTCGACCGGACGGGGGCCGAAGGCCGAGCCCGAGTCGGCGCCGACCAGCTCGAGGTCGGGCGTGCCGCGTCCGGGGGCGCTGGCGGAGAGGACGCGGTCGACCAGCGCGGCCGAGGGCCTGCCTGCGAGGTTGAGGCGGCGCAGGAGCTCGAGCTGCTGGGCACCGGGCAGGTAGGGGCCGCGCTCGGCCTCGGCGTGCCAGCCGGCCCACGGCGTCGTACCCCCGTCGCGCAGGTGGGCGACCCACCCCCACGCGCGCCGCCGGCCGTCGTCGCCGGCCACTACTCGCGGATCCGCTTCGCGTGGGTGCGGACCTTCTTGATGAGCTGCTGGTCGGGGTCGGGGCGCCGGGCGGCCTCGTGGGTCATGGCGGTGAGCGCGTCCATCGCCACCCGCAGCTGCTGCTTGGTGGACACCTTGTCGGGGTCGACGTAGCGCTCGCCTGCGGGCAGGGGCAGCGGACGCAGGTCCGCGACGTCGCCGACGACGTCGACGCCGCTCTGCTCGATCCACTCCACCCAGCGTCCGGTCTCGGCCTCGGCCCAGGGCTGGAGCCGCGGCGGCATCCGCACCGGCGGCGAGACCCGCCCCACGAGCTCGTTGTGGGCGAGCATCTCGCGGATCAGCTCGTCGAACGTCGACTCGCGGCGGGTGGCGCGGTCCATGCTCCGGTTGAGGCGCCGGACGACCTGGGTCTCGGCGACCCCCAGCGACTCGTTGACCAGCTCGCTGTCGCGCGGCGCCCAGGCCGGGTCGATGCCGAGGACCGCGCAGAAGCGCAGCCAGAGCTCGTCGCCGCCGGAACCCGAGGGCGGCACGGTCACGACGTGCACGTGCGCCGGGTCCAGGCCGGCCCCCCAGGCGCTGAGCACGCTGGGCAGGTCGAAGGCGCGGTAGAACCAGGGCCTGTCCTTCTCGAGGCCGTCGAGGAAGCGGCGGTAGGTCCAGCGCCGGCCCTGCTTGACCGACTCCTGCCACGCCGCGGGGATCTGGCGCGCCAGGTCGCGGGCGCTGTAGACGATGTGGAGCTCGGCGTCGGCCAGGTCCCGCTTGGCGCGCACGATCGCGTCGGCCGGGGCCGGGGCCAGGATCTCGTGGCTGATGACGACGGTGCCGCTGCGGCGCCGTACGCGGCGCACCATCGCGTCCCAGCTGCCGCGTGCGTGGCCGGGATGGCCGCCCCAGTCCTGGCCGAGCAGGTCGAGCGCGGCCCGGAAGTGGAACAGCGTGGCGTTGACCCGCGGCGGACGGGTCGGGAAGTGCACGTCGTGGTCGGCGAGCAGCTTGGCGTTGAGCGCGAGGCGGTCCTGGACGTAGGTGGTGCCGGTCTTGGGGGCTCCGACGTGCAGGAAGACGCGTCGCTTGGCACTCACCCGGCTGATTCTGCCGCACCCGGGCTGAGCGCCCGCACCACCGCCGAGGGGCTGGGCCGTCCGAGCTGCTCGGCCATCCAGGCGCTGGTCGCGACCAGCTGGTCGAGGTCGACGCCGTGCTCGATGCCCAGGCCGGTGAGCAGCCACACGAGGTCCTCGGTGGCGAGGTTGCCGGTGGCGCTCTTGGCGTAGGGGCAGCCGCCCAGACCGCCGGCGCTGGCGTCGAACGTCGTGACGCCGGCCTGCAGCCCGGCGTGGGCGTTGGCGAGGGCCTGGCCGTAGGTGTCGTGGAAGTGCAGCGCCAGCTGGTCGGTGGACATCCCGGCGGCGCCGAACGCCGCCACGAGCGCGGTCACCTGGTTGGCGGTGCCGACACCGATCGTGTCGCCCAGGCTGAGCTGGCTGGCCCCGAGGTCGAAGAGCCGCTTGCCGACGCCGACGACCTGCTCGACCGGCACGGCGCCCTCCCACGGATCGCCGAAGCACATCGAGACGTAGGCGCGGACGTCGAGGCCGGCGTCGCGCGCGCGCCGGACGGTCGGCTCGAACATCGCGAACTGCTCGTCCAGGCTGCGGTTGAGGTTGGCCTGGGCGAAGGTCTCGGTGGCCGAGCCGAAGATCGCGATGTGGCGCATCCCCAGCTCCAGCGCCCGGTCCAGCCCGCGCTCGTTGGGCACCAGCACCGGGTGGTCGCGGCCCTCGTCGCCGAGCAGCTCCATCAGCTCCGCGGCGTCGGCGAGCTGGGGCACCCACTTCGGGTGCACGAAGCTCGTGGCCTCGACGACCGGCAGGCCGGCGGCGACCAGGCGGCGTACGAACTGCGCCTTGACGTCGGTGGGGACCAGCGCCTTCTCGTTCTGGAGGCCGTCGCGCGGACCGACCTCGTAGATCGTGACCTGCTCCGGCAGCGCGCTCACGGGGCCTCCTCCGGCTCGACGACGAACAGCCGCGCCCCGAGCGCGACCTGCTGGCCGGCGGCGGCGCCGACGGCGGTGACGGTGCCGGCGAACGGCGCCTTCAGGGTGAGCTCCATCTTCATCGCCTCCATCATCCCCAGCACGTCACCCTCGGCGACCTGCTGGCCCTCGGCGACGCGGACGTCCAGCACCGTGCCCGGCATCGGGGCGACCAGGACGCCGTCCCCGGCCGCGACCGCGTCGGCGAGGCGGTCGGGTGGCGTCAGCACGAAGCGCTGCCCCCGGTAGGACACGTCGACGACGTCGGGCTGGACGTTGACGACCGCGCGCTCGCGCTGGCCGTCGACGACCGCGTCGACGACGTGGTCCGCCGCGCTGAGCACCACGAACGGCACGCCGTCGACGGTGCCGGCGTGGCGGTCGACGGAGACGTCGCGGTCGAGCTCGACCAGGGTCGGCGCGGGCGGGCCGCCGAGCCGGAAGCCGTCGGCCTGGAACGGGTGACCGGCGTCGAAGGCGGTGATCATCGCCGACACCCAGGCGGCCATCGCCCGCGGCACGTCGGCCCGGGGTGCCGGGACGTCGGTGCCGATGTCGACGCGGTCGAGCCAGGCGGTGTCGATGCTCGCGTCGCGGAACGCCTCGCTCTCCACGAGCGTGCGCAGGAAGCCGGTGTTGGTGGTCAGCCCGAGGACCGCGGTCTCCTCCAGCGCCGCCACGAGCGCGTCACGGGCGCTCTCGCGGTCGGGCCCGTGGGCGATCACCTTGCCGAGCATCGGGTCGTACGACGTGCTCACGACCTGGCCGCTCTCCAGGGCGTGGTCGACCCGGACGCCCGGGCCCGAGGGCCAGCGCACGATGCTCGCCGTACCGGCCTGGGGCAGGAAGCCGCCGAAGGAGTCCTCGGCGTAGACGCGCGCCTCGATGGCGTGGCCAGAGACGGTGACGTCGGACTGACCGAACGGCAGGGGCTCACCCGCGGCGACGCGGAGCTGGAGCTCGACGAGGTCGAGGCTCTCGCCGTCGACCAGCACGACGGCCTCGGTGACGGGGTGCTCGACCTGGAGGCGGGTGTTCATCTCCAGGAAGTAGGCCTCCCCCGTGTCGCTGTCCAGGAGGAACTCCACCGTGCCGGCGTTCTCGTAGCCGACGTGGGCGGCCAGCGCGACCGCGCTGGAGGTCACCAGCTCGCGGACCTCGGCGGTGATCGTCGGGGCCGGCGCCTCCTCCAGGACCTTCTGGTGCCGGCGCTGGGTGGAGCAGTCGCGCTCGAAGAGGTGCACCACGTTGCCGTGGGCGTCGGCGAGCACCTGGACCTCGATGTGACGGCCGCGCTCGACGTACTTCTCGACGAGCATGGTGTCGTCGCCGAACGCCGACAGCGCCTCGCGCCTGGCCGCCGCGACGGCCTCGTCCATCTCGTCGGCGGAGCGCACGACGCGCATCCCCTTGCCGCCGCCGCCCGCGGCGGCCTTCACCAGCACCGGGAACGGCGCGTCGTCACCGGTGGGCACCACCGGGACGCCGGCGGCCACGGCGATCTCGCGCGCGGCGTCCTTGCGGCCCATCTGCTCCATGACGGCCGCCGAGGGCCCGACGAGCTTGAGCCCGGCGGCCTCCAGCGCGGCCGCGAACGGCGCCCGCTCCGACAGGAAGCCGTAGCCGGGGTGGACCGCCGAGCAGCCGAAGCGCCGGGCCTGCTGCACGACCTCGTCGATGTCGAGGTACGACGACACCCGCCCGGCCTCGTCGCACGCCCTGACGTGGGGCGCGTCGGCGTCGGTGTCGGTGAAGATCGCGACGGTCGGCACCCCGAGCCGGCGGCAGGTGCGCGCGATCCGGACCGCGATCTCGCCGCGGTTGGCGATCAGGACTCTCATGCTCGGATCAAGCAAAGCAGAACACCTCTATCGGGATCGGGGTCCCCGCGGCGTTGTTCGCGGAGGAGCGCAGCGGGGGAGCGAAGAACGTCGTGGGGTGATCTCACATCCGGAAGATGCCGTAGGAGGGCTCGGGGATCGGCGCGTTCGCGGCCGCGGCGAGGCCCATGCCGAGCACCCGGCGGGTGTCGGCGGGGTCGATGACGCCGTCGTCCCAGAGGCGGGCGGTGGAGTAGTAGGGCGAGCCCTGCGTCTCGTACTGCTCGCGGATCGGGGCCTTGAGGTCCTCGTCGTCCGGCCGGCCCGCGACGGTCGCGAGGACCGAGGCGGCCTGCTCGCCGCCCATGACCGAGATGCGCGCGTTGGGCCACATCCACAGGAAGCGCGGGTCGTAGGCGCGCCCGCACATGCCGTAGTTGCCGGCGCCGAACGAGCCGCCGATGACGACGGTGAACTTGGGGACCACCGAGCAGGCGACCGCGGTGACGAGCTTGGCGCCGTCGCGGGCGATGCCCTTGTTCTCGTACTCGCGACCGACCATGAAGCCGGTGATGTTCTGCAGGAAGACCAGCGGGATGCCGCGCTGGTTGCACAGCTCGATGAAGTGCGCGCCCTTGAGGGCCGACTCCCCGAAGAGGATGCCGTTGTTGGCCACGATGCCGACGGGCATCCCCCAGATCCGCGCGAACCCGGTCACCAGGGTCTCGGCGTAGAGCTTCTTGAACTCGTGGAAGCGGCTGCCGTCGACGATGCGGCGGATCACCTCGCGCACGTCGTACGGCGTGCGGGTGTCGGCCGGCACGACGTCGTAGAGCGTCGCGGGGTCCTCGGCCGGCTCCTCGACGTCGTGCACCGCGATCGAGCGCGTGACCGGCCGCTCGAAGGTGTCGACGATGCTGCGCACGATCGCCAGCGCGTGGCGGTCGTCGTCGGCGAGGTGGTCGACGACGCCGGAGGTGCGCGCGTGGACGTCGCCGCCGCCGAGGTCCTCGGCGCTGACGACCTCGCCGGTGGCGGCCTTCACCAGCGGCGGGCCGCCGAGGAAGATCGTGCCCTGGTTACGCACGATGACGGTCTCGTCGGACATGGCCGGGACGTAGGCGCCGCCCGCGGTGCAGGAGCCCATGACGCTGGCGACCTGCGGGATGCCGCGCGCGGACAGGTTGGCCTGGTTGAAGAAGATCCGGCCGAAGTGCTCGCGGTCGGGGAAGACCTCGTCCTGCATCGGCAGGAACGCGCCGCCGGAGTCGACGAGGTAGAGGCACGGCAGGTGGTTGTCGGAGGCGACGGTCTGCGCGCGCAGGTGCTTCTTGACCGTCATCGGGTAGTAGGTGCCGCCCTTGACCGTGGCGTCGTTGGCGACGATCACGCACTCGCGCCCGCTCACGCGCCCGATGCCGGTGACGACGCCGGCGCTCGGCACGGCGTCGCCGTACATGCCGGTGGCGGCCAGCGGGCTCAGCTCCAGGAACGGGCTGCCGGGGTCCAGCAGCGCGTCCACCCGGTCGCGGACCAGGAGCTTGCCGCGGTCGGTGTGCTTGGTGCGGGCCGCCTCGCTCCCGCCCAGCCGAGCGGCCGCCAGCCGCTCTCGGAGGTCGGCGACGAGGTCCTTCAGGTCTGCGGGCACGCCTCTAGGTTAGCGATCATTAACCTGGGCGTCCATGTCCTCCTCCGTGACCGCGTTAGCGACCGCTAACCTGAGGCCGTGACCACGTCGACCGAGGAGGCGCCGACCCGGCGCGAGCAGATCCTGGCGACGGCGGCCGACCTGTTCGCGGCACGCGGCTTCCACGGCGTCTCGGTCGCCGACCTGGGCTCGGCCTGCGGCATCTCCGGACCGGCGCTCTACAAGCACTTCGCGTCCAAGGACGCCGTGCTGGCCGAGATGCTGGTCGACATCAGCGTGCGACTGCTGGACGTCGGGCGGGAGCGGGTGGCCGCGGCGGGCGGCCCCGAGGAGGCGCTGCGCGGTCTCGTCGACTGGCACGTGGACTTCGCGCTGCGCCACCGCGCCCTGATCATCGTCCAGGACCGCGACTGGGAGTCGCTCCCGTTCGACGCCCGGGCGCGGGTGCGCGACCTGCAGCGGTCCTACGTCGACCTCTGGGCCGACCAGCTCCGGCTGCTGCACGACGGCCTGGACCTCACCGCCGCGCGGGCGATGGCGCACGCGGCGTTCGGCCTCATCAACTCCACCCCGCGCACCGGCGCGCTGCCCGACCCGTCGCTGCACGACCTGCTGATCGCGATGGCGCTGCGCGCACTGCTGCCTCGGTGAGCGTCCGGCTCAGCGGGCGGGCCCCGCGGTGGGCGGCTCGGAGTCGATGAGGGACGGCGGACCGGCACCGGCCCCCTCCTCGGCCTCCGGGGCCGACGCCCGGGCCTCGGCCAGCACGTCGGCGGGGACGTGCCGCTCGAGGAAGCGGTGCGCCATCCGGGTCGAGGGGTGGATGCCCACGGTGGCGACGACGATGATGCCGGCGATGACCAGCCACCCCGCGGCGCCCCAGTTCATGGCCAGGAACGTGTAGACGGCCGGCGCCCACACCCGCCCGAGCGTGGAGGTCAGCTCCCCGGCGCCCTGGTAGGCGCCGCGCTGGCGCGGGTCCATCAGCTCGGCCTCGAAGGCCCAGCTGGCCGCGGAGAGGTAGAGCTCGGCCCCGGTGACCGTGACGTGTCCCAGCCAGACCAGCGCGATGGTGGTCCAGCCGACGGTGTCGTGGGTGGCCAGCGTGATCAGGCAGGAGACCACGAAGAAGGACGACGAGATGCGGATCGCCTTCAGCGCGGTGGTCACGTCGCGGACGCCCCGCGCGGCGGCCATGGGCAGGAAGATGCACATCACCGTGTTGGTCCCGAAGAGGAAGGCCAGCAGCACCCGCGGGGCGTCGGTCTCCTCCACGAGCCAGAGCGGGATGACGATGTTGAGCAGCACCTGGTTGGTCCAGAAGACGCCGCCGAAGAACTCGGTGAGCAGCCACCCGGGGTTGCGCAGCGGTCCCGGCCCCGGGACCTTCAGCTTCCGGTCCTCCGGGGTGCGGTCGTCGTGGGGCGCGCGGGGCAGCCGGATGATCGCGGCCGCGTTGACCAGGAAGACCGCCGCGGTGAACCACGGCAGCGCGTGCAGCAGGGTGTTGGAGTGGAAGGCGAGCGCGATGCCGCCCAGCAGGGAGCCGAGCGTGAACCCGACGTTGAGCGCGGAGTACATGTAGGCGCGCGACTGCACCCGCTCGCCTGGCGGCAGCACGCCGATCGTGTAGGCGCCGTGGGCCGCGCCGCCGAGGGAGCCGATGACCTCCATGCCGACGGCCATCAGGACGTAGCCGCGGAAGTCGGTGATGAACGGCCAGAAGGAGAACATGGCGGCCTGGCCGGTCGCGCTGAGCGCCCACATCCGCTTGGGGCCGAAGCGGTCGACCAGCTTGCCCATCGGCAGGGCGGCGAGGAACGCGGCGGCACCCGCGATGGTGAGCCCGAGCCCCACCTGGGCGGCGGAGAGCCCCACGATCTGGGTGAAGAAGACCGCCGACCCCGTCATGAACGTGCCCTCGCCGAGCGCGAACAGCAGCGACTGCCCGGCCAGCCGGCCGGCGAGCGGCGACGGCGGGCGCGCATGGCGCATCAGGGCGGTGGGCATCCCGAGATCCTCCCTGCTCCGCGTGCCGGTGTCGCCGCATTTTATGGCCCCGGACGTCGGCCCACGAACTGGCTCGGCAAGGGCTCAGAAGAGGTGGTCGATCGGCCGCGCCGGGTCGTCGACGAGCTCGAGGATGCGGGCGGCGCGGACCGCGGCGTCGAGGGCGGTGTCCACGTCGTCGGCACGGCCCGGCGACGAGTCGCCGGCGAGCTCGTCGGCGGTTACGGTGCGGGCGTGCAGGTCGGCGAGCAGCTCCTCGCGCGGGAGGCCGCGCAGGTGGAGCAGGACGAACGGGTCGGCCTCGATCAGCCAGGTCAGCTGGTAGAGGACGGCCAGCGCGTGGGGGCAGGGGTCGGCCCAGAAGTCGCAGGTGCAGGACGTGGCGAGCTCGGCGCCGTAGGGCAGCAGCTCGACGCCCATCTGGTCGGCGTGCTCCACGAGCGAGTGCGGGAGGTCACCGGCCAGGAGGGCGGCGATCCGGCCGGACTCGGCGGCCACGGTCTCGACGAGCGCGTCGCGGCTCGCGCCGTCGAGGACCGGCAGCGTGCCGGAGACCGTCGCGAGGCCGCCCTCGTCCTCGACGCTCGCGACCAGCTCGCCGACGCCGACGGTGATGCCGCCGACCCGGCCGGCCCGCGCCAGGCCACGCGCGGCGCGCAGGTCGGTCTCGGTGTAGGCGGCCTCCTCGACCGCGCGCACCCACGCCTTGCCCCACCAGCGGGTGGCCCGTGCCGCGCTGCGCCGCGGCGCGAGCCGGGCGTGGACGACGCGGCGGTCGACCTCGGTCGTCATGGGGGACCCATCAGGTACGCCGCAGCGTGACCAGGTCGCGCAGCTCGTCGTTGCCCAGCTCGGTCAGGGCCGCCTCGCCGCGGCCGAGGACGGAGTCGGCCAGCGACCGCTTGCGGGTGAGCAGCTCGGCGATCTTCTCCTCGATCGTGCCCTGGGTGATCATCCGGTGCACCTGCACCGGCCGGGTCTGGCCGATCCGGTAGGCGCGGTCGGTGGCCTGCTCCTCGACGGCGGGGTTCCACCAGCGGTCGACGTGGACGACGTGGTCGGCGCGGGTGAGGTTGAGGCCGGTGCCGCCGGCCTTGAGCGACAGCAGGAAGACCGGCACCTCGCCGGCCTGGAAGCGGGTGACCATCGCCTCCCGCTCGCGGACCGGGGTGCCTCCGTGGAGGAACTGGTGGGGGACCCCCGCCTTCGCGAGGTGGGTCTCCAGCAGACGTGCCATGGCAACGTACTGGGTGAAGATCAGCACGGCGCCGTCCTCGACCAGGACGGTGCCGAGCAGCTCGTCGAGCAGGTCGAGCTTCTCCGAGCGGCCGGCGAGCCGGCCGCTCGACTGCTTGAGGAAGTGGGCCGGGTGGTTGCAGATCTGCTTGAGCCCGGTGAGCAGCGCGAGCACCAGCCCGCGGCGGGTCTCCTCGTCGGCGCGCTCGATGCGCTCCATGGAGTCGCGCACGAACGCCTCGTAGAGGACCACCTGCTCCTGGGTGAGCCCCAGCGGGTGGTCCGTCTCGGTCTTGGGCGGCAGCTCGGGTGCGATGCCGGGGTCGGACTTGCGCCGCCGCAGCAGGAACGGCTCGATGAGGTCGGCGAACTGACGCGCCTTGGTCGGCTCGAGCCCGGACTCGATCGGGCCCGCCCACACCTTGCGGAAGGCGTTGCGGCTGCCGAGCAGGCCGGGGGTGGCCCAGTCGAGGATCGCCCACAGCTCGGTCAGGTTGTTCTCGACGGGGGTGCCGGTCAGGGCCACGCGGGCCCGGCTCGGGATCGCGCGCAGCGCGCGGGCGGTGGAGGACTGGGGGTTCTTGACGTGCTGGGCCTCGTCGGCGACCACCAGGTCCCAGCCGACCCCGGCGAGCGCGGCGTGGTCGACGCGCATCGTCCCGTAGGTGGTCAGCACGAACCCGCCCTCGCCGCCCGGGCCGGTCAGCCCCTCGAGCGAGCGCTGGTTGCCGTGGAAGCGACGCGTCAGCGTGCCGGGGGCGAACCGCGCGACCTCGGCCTCCCAGTTGCCCAGGAGGCTGGCGGGGCAGACGACGAGCGTCGGGCCGGTCGCGCCGGCGGCGCGGCGGTGCAGGTGCAGCGCGATCAGGGTGATGGTCTTGCCCAGGCCCATGTCGTCGGCCAGGCAGGCGCCCAGGCCGAGCTCGGTGAGGTCGGCGAGCCAGGTGAGGCCGTGGCGCTGGTAGTCGCGCAGGGTCGCCTCCAGGGCGACCGGCACCTCGACCGGGTCGCGGGTGGCGGCGTTGAGCAGCTGGTCGCGCACCTGGAGCAGCGAGGCGCCGACCACCACCTGGGTCTCGGTGGCCGAGCCGCCCCCGTCGGCCGGCTCCAGCTGTACGACGCCGGTGAGCGCGGCCGCGACCGCCTGCACCGGCTTGACCGTGCGGACCAGCCGCTTGCGCGCCCGCTTGGCCATCGCCGGGTCGACGACGGTCCAGCTGCCGCGCAGCTTGAGGACCGGGGCGGCGGCGTTGGCCAGGAGGTCCATCTCCTCGGAGCTGAGCGGCTCCCCGTGCAGCGCCAGCTGCCACTTGAAGGAGAACATCGCCTCCGTCGACAGCAGCCCCTGCTGCAGCGGCTCCTCGCGCGGGCCGCTCGGCGCCCGGTCGAGCACCGCCGTCGCGGTCAGGTCGCGGCCCAGGCTGCGCGGCCAGAGCACGTCGACGCCGCGGTCCTTGAGGGCGCCGACGCCGTGCTCCAGCAGGCTGACCAGCTCGTCGGCGTCGAGGGTGATCTGGTCGGGCACGCGCAGGGCGAGCAGGCGGTCCAGCACCGGCCAGGCGTCGGCGGCCGCGCGCAGCGCGATCAGTGCGTGCGTGCGCGCCCGCTCACCGAAGCCGTGGGTCGCGTCGCGGCCGTGCTCGGTGAAGAGCGCGACGGCGTCGCAGAGGTGGAGGGGGTTCTGCTCGTCGGCGACCTGCAGCACCAGGCGCACCGCCCCCGCGACCAGCTCCTCCTCGTCGGCCTCGACGCGCAGCGAGATCGTGACGAGGTGCGGCAGGTCGAGGTCGGCCGTGCGCCGGTGGCGCGCGAGGCGGGCCTGCAGCCGGGACTCGAAGTCGGACCCGCGCTCGGAGCGGCCTCCCGCGGCGCCGCCCGCCGCGCTGGGGGTGCGCGCGCGGCTGGCGGTGGCGAGCGGGGCGGAGCGCGGCATCGCGTCGGTGACCGCGTCGAGCACCTGCCGGACCAGGGCCTCCGCGTCGGCGCCCACCACGTCGTCGTAGGACCGCCAGCGGGCGAGCATCGCGACCCGGTCGGTGTCGTCGGCCCCCAGCGGCCCGGCACGCCAGCTGCGTCCGCTCTCGGACGGCTCGAACCGGCCCGCCGCGACCAGCCGCAGGCCCAGCAGGGCCGCGCCGCTGAGCAGCCCCACGCTGGGGTGCACGTCCTCGCGTGCGTGGGCCTTGGTCAGCACCGGCAGCGCCGCGCGGATCGGCAGGGCCACCGTGCGCCGGTCGTCGCTGAACTCGACCACGCCCTCGCGGGGCGGGTCGGCCGGGCGGAAGGTCGCAGGCCCGGTGACAGGGACGAAGCTCAAGCGCAGACCTCAGCAGTGGCGGGGTGGGACTCAGACGCTAACGCCTGGCAGGGACAAGTCGTTCCCCCCTGCGGCGGACCCCGTGGCAGCCTGGCCCCGTGGACGGAGCCCGACGATCGTGACGACGGTGCGCGTCTGGTGGGCGAGCCTGGGAGGTGCCCTTCTCGACGAGCGACCCCTCGACCCGGTCGAGCGCTCGCGCGCGGCCGCGTTCCGGCGCGAGGACGACCGGCGCCGGTTCGTGCTGGGGGCGCTGATGGTGCGCCACGCTCTCGGCCGCGACCTCGGGGTGCCGCCGGCGGAGGTGCCCGTCGACCGCCGCTGCGCGACGTGCGGCGGACCGCACGGGCCGCCACGCAGCCCCGGGTCGCGGCTGCGGCTGTCGGTCACGCACGCGGGGGACGCCGTCGGCGTCGCCGCGGCCCTCGACCTGCCCGTGGGTGTCGACGTCGAGCCGCTCGCGGGGCTGGACGACGCCAGGACGCTCGCCGCCGACGCCCTCACGCGCGCCGAGCTCAGCCGACTCACCGGGCCGTCCCGGCTCGACGAGGCCGTCTTCGTCCGCGGGTTCGCGGAGCGCTGGGTGGCCAAGGAGGCGATCCTCAAGGCCACGGGCGACGGGCTGCGCCTGCCCATGGCCGGCCTCGAGCTCGGCGGCGACCGGGCGCCGTACCGGCTGGTCGGCTGGGCCGAGCGGCCCGACGTCGTACGCCGCGTCTCGCTGCACCGCCTGGACGGGGCGCCGGCCGGCCACGTGGCCTGTCTCGCGGTGCTGGGCGGGGACTCCCGTCCGGAGGTCGAGGAGCTGCCCGCCGCCGACCTGCTGGCGCCTAGAGTCGGGGCATGAGCCTCCTCGACACCCCCATCGCCCGCCTCGACGGCTCCCCGGCCACGCTGGGCGACCTCACCGGCGGCGGGCCGGCGCTGCTGGTCAACGTGGCGAGCAAGTGCGGGCTGACACCGCAGTACACCGGCCTCGAGGAGCTGCAGCAGGCCTACGGCGAGCGCGGCTTCACCGTCGTCGGGGTGCCGTGCAACCAGTTCGGCGGCCAGGAGCCCGGGACGTCGGAGGAGATCGCGGAGTTCTGCTCGGCGACGTACGGCGTGAGCTTCCCGATGACCGAGAAGGTCGAGGTCAACGGCGATGGGCGCCACGAGCTCTACCGCTCCCTGGTCGAGGTGCCCAACGAGAAGGGCGAGACCGGCGACGTGCAGTGGAACTTCGAGAAGTTCCTGCTCGCCGCGGACGGCTCGGTCGTGGCCCGCTTCAACCCCGGCGTCGAGCCGCAGGACCCCGCGCTCGTCACAGCGATCGAGTCGCAGCTGTCCTGATCGCCCCTGGTCGTGAGCGGGGGTCGTGACCGACACCACGGCCGGGACCGACCAAAGTCGGATGCGCGGGCCTGAGCAGGGCTCCTAGGATTCTGCGGTGAGTACCGAGACCAGCTCCGAGACCGCCCCGCCCACCACCGACAAGCTGGACCGCCGCGTCCTGATGGTGGCCGGCGTGGTCGTGCTCGGCGCGATCATGTCCATCCTCGACATCACGGTGGTGTCGGTGGCGCTCGAGACGTTCCAGCGGGACTTCGACGCCACGTCGGCCGAGGTCGCCTGGACGATGACCGGCTACACCCTGGCCCTGGCGAGCGTCATCCCGCTCACGGGGTGGGCGGCCGACCGGTTCGGCACCAAGCGGCTCTACCTGCTCGCCGTCGTGCTGTTCACGGCCGGGTCGGTGCTGTGCGCCGCGGCGTCCTCGCTGGGGATGCTGGTGGCCTTCCGCGTGCTGCAGGGCCTGGGCGGCGGCATGCTGATGCCGCTGGGCATGACCATCCTGACCCGCGCCGCCGGGCCGGAGCGCGTCGGTCGCGTCATGGCCGTGCTCGGCATCCCGATGCTGCTCGGCCCGATCTTCGGCCCGATCCTCGGCGGCGCGCTGATCGACTCCGCCAGCTGGCACTGGATCTTCCTGATCAACCTGCCCATCGGCATCGTCGCGCTCGTCTACGCGTGGAAGGTGCTCCCGGCCGACGAGGTCGAGCCGTCCGAGACCTTCGACTGGGTCGGGATGCTGCTGCTCTCGCCCGGCCTGGCGGCGTTCCTCTACGGCGTCTCGTCGATCCCCGAGGCCAAGCAGAGCGAGGGCACCGTGTGGACGCCGGAGGTCGTGGCACCCGCGGTCGTGGGCGCGCTGCTGATCGCGGCGTTCGTGCCGTGGGCCCTGCACCGCAGCAACGTCCACCCGCTCATCGACCTGCGCCTCTTCAAGAGCCGCACCATGACGGTGGCGGTCCTGGCGATGGCGCTGTTCGCGATCGCGTTCTTCGGCGCCAGCCTGCTCTTCCCGCTGTACTTCCAGCAGGTCCGCGGCGAGGACGCCCTGGGCGCCGGGCTCCTGCTGGCGCCTCAGGGCATCGGCGCGATGCTCACCATGCCGGTCGCGGGGATCCTCGCCGACCGCATCGGCCCCGGCAAGATCGTGATGACCGGCATCGCGGTCATCACCATCGGCATGGCGATGTTCACCCAGCTCACCGCCGACACGTCGTACGCGTTCATCCTCGGCGCGCTGTTCGTGATGGGCCTGGGCATGGGCGGCACGATGATGCCGATCATGTCCGCGGCGCTGGCGACCCTGGAGCCGCACACGATCGCGCGCGGCTCGACGCTGATGAACATCGTCCAGCAGGTCGCCGCATCCATCGGGACGGCGGTCTTCGCCGTGCTGCTCACCAACGGCATCCTCGACATCGGCGTCTCCCCGGCCGAGGACCCCGCCCGCTACGTCGCCGGCCTGGCCGACTCCTTCGCCACGGTCTTCGTCGTCGCCACGGTCATGGTCGCGCTGGTCCTCGTGCCGGCGTTCCTCCTCCCCCGCCGCAGGTCCGCCGCCCCCGTCGACCCGACCGCGCTCGTCGGCCACTGAGCGCGCCGCACTGCATGTAACACGTTGTCCACGGTTCTTTCAGCCCGCTGCAACGGGATGGAAGAGACGTGGACGACGTGTTACATGGATCAGACCCGCACCCGGCCCGTGATCGGGGGGAGGTCGGCGAGGGTCTTGATGCCGGGGGCGGCGGCGACCACGGCGGGGACGGCGTTGGTGACGGGCATCGCGGTGTAGATCATGCCGAGGCCCATGAAGCCCTCCTCTTTCCAGTCGGCGGGGGGCAGGCAGTGGATCACCGTGCGCATGTTGGGCAGGCCGAAGACCTGGATGACGTGGCCGTGGGCGAGCGGCTTGGGCGGGACGACGTGGTCGCCCATCGTCCAGTTGAAGCCCACGCTGACGACGTTGCGCTCGCCCACCCAGCCGCGGTGGTAGCCCAGGACGCCGGCGACCGTGCCCTCCGGGATCGTCATGAAGCCGAGGTCGGTGTCGCCGGTCGCCGCGGTGAACTCCACGTCGAAGCTCATCCGGTCCAGGGTGACGCCGAGCGCGTCGGCCATCATCGCCGCGGACTCCGCGAACACCTCGCTCTCGAGCCGCACGCTCTCGGCGAGGCCGGGGGTGTCGGGTGACTGCGAGAAGCCCATTGCCCGCTGCGTTCCCGCCGACTCGTACGTCGAGCAGTCGACCGACTCGGTGATCCGGATCTCGTCGACCCGCTCGCACGAGCCGCTGAGCACCATCCCCACCAGGTTGGTCATGCCGGGGTGGGCGCCGCTGCCGAAGATCGTCGACCCGCCGGCCTCGCACGCGGCGCGGATCCGGGCGAGGTCCTCGGGCGACTGCTTGCCGCCGGTGATCCAGGCCGCGCTCGAGCAGACGTTGACGCCCTGCTCCAGCAGCGCGACCAGGTGGTCGATGCTGGGCCAGAGCGGGTTGTAGCAGCACGCGTCGGGCTTCAGCGCCAGCAGCGCGGCGACGTCGTCGGTCGCGAGCACGCCGGTCGGGTCCGGCCAGCCGCAGAGCTCGGCCGCGTCGACGCCCACCTTGTCCGCGCCGTGGGCGTAGACCCCGACCAGCTCCAGGTCGTCGCGGCCGAGGATCGCGTGCAGCGAGCGCCGTCCGATGTTGCCGGTCGTCCACTGGACCACGCGCAGGGGTGTCATGCCCCGCAGACTAGAACGCGTTCTAGTTGACGTCCAGGGACCGCCGTCGGCTGGTCCCCACCGTGCGCACCGTGGCCAGCACGAGCAGCGCGCCGCCCACCGCACCCACGGCCAGGCCCCACCAGGAGGGGTGCTCGACCGACAGCACCGCGGTCGCCAGTGGCGTCACCGACACCGCGATCGCCACGACCAGGATCCGGTAGACCACGTGGCCGGTCAGCGCCGCGCAGACCGCCCAGCCCACCATCAGCAGCAGGGAGAGGCCCAGGATCACCCAGGTGTCGTCGTCGTAGCCGTCGAACCGCGGCGGCTCGCTCGGCATCATGTCCTCGTCGAACCTCATGGACATGAGCGGCGCGAGGGCCTGCGCCACGACCAGGACGCCGGTCAGGCCGGCGAAGCCCACGACGGTGAGGGCGCCGGACACCGCACCGGCGAGCACGCGCGTGTCGGCGCGCACCCAGCCCGCGACGGTGACGATGACCGCGAACAGCGCCAGCCCCAGCGCGATCGAGATCGCCCCGACCTCCTCGGAGGCGTCGTCGGGGACGCTGATCACGTCGTCGAGCACCTTGGCGTAGGTGACGTAGAGGCCCAGCACCGCGGTCACGACGAACGGCCCGCGACCGGTGAGGAGCAGGCCCACCAGCGAGAGGGCGACCACGGCCAGCCCGCCGACGTACGCCGTGGCCTCGCCGCCGTCCATCGCGACGGCGATCATCAGCCCGACGCTGCCGGCCCCGAAGGCGCCCGGCCAGGCGACCAGGTCGGTCATCGGGTCGGCGGCCCGCGCGGTCACGAGGGCGACGGCCGCGATGCCGAGGAGACCGAGGGTCGCGAGCAGCCCGACGGCGTAGTTGGACCAGTCGAGGTCGCCGTCGGCGCGCGAGTAGGCCGTGGAGAGCACCACCGCGGTCGCCAGGAGGCCGACGCCGACCGAGACGAGCGGCCGGAAGTCGTCGACGAGGCGCGACACCCCTGAGGTCGGTGGCGTCGGGGGTGCCAGCGGGGCGCTGGACGGGCCGGTCGGGGGGCCGGGAGGCGGTGCCTGGGTCATGCGGGCACCCTAAGGTCGGTCGGGCGGCCTCACCGGAAGTCCCAGATCAGCGCGGCGTGGCGCGGTCAGCTCTGGACGGCCAACGTCAGCGGCAGCACCTCGGAGGCGCCCGCCTCGCGCAGCGCGTGGGCGGCCCGGGTGAGCGTCCAGCCGGTGACGACGAGGTCGTCGACCAGCAGCACCGGCCCCGCGGGCACGTCGCCCTGGAGCGCGTAGCGGCGACCGACCGCCGCGACCCGCTGGGCGGAGTTCATCGCGCCCTGCCCGGGCGCGACGTCGGGGTCGACGATCGCGTAGCGGGCCACGACCGGCACCTTGAGGTAGCGCGAGAGCCCGTCGGCCAGGTCGGCGGTGAGCGTGGGGCGCGTCGCGGACTCCACGACGGCGATCGCCTCGACGTGCGGGCGCCAGTCGCCGAGGACCGCCACGACGGCCTGGACCAGCGGCACGGGGACCGGTCCGTCGCCGGCGCCGGGGCGGAACAGCTCCCGGAGGGCCTGGCCGAAGCCCAGGTCGGTGAGCCGGGCGACCGCGCGACCCTCGGAGGCGCCGGCGGAGATCTTGCCCTTGAGGTCGATGCCCATCGAGGCCAGGCCGGTGGGCCACATCTTGCGCGGCTCCACGACCACGCCGGGACGCGAGAGCCGCTCCTCCGCCTCGGCGACGGCGGCGCTGGAGACGTCGAGCGACAGCGCGAGACCGCCGCAGTTGTCGCAGCGGCCGCACGGCTCGGCCTGCGGGTCGTCGAGCTGGTCGCGCAGGAACCACATCCGGCACTCGGTGGTGCGCAGGTAGTCGACCATCGCCTGCTGCTCGCGCTCGCGAGCCTCGGCGACGCGGCGGTAGCGCTCCTCGTCGTAGGACCACGGCTGCCCCGTGGACTCCCACCCGCCGCGCACCCGGCGTACGGCGCCGTCGACGTCGAGCACCTTGAGCATCGTCTCGAGCCGGTTGCGGTTGAGCTCGACGTGGGTCTCCAGCGCGGCGGTGCTCAGCGGGCGGCCCTCCTGGGCGAGGACCTCCAACGTGCGGCGGACGAGCTCCTCGCGGGGGAAGGCCAGCGAGGCGAAGTAGGCCCAGATGTCGCGGTCCTCGATCGCGGGCAGCAGCACCACGGTCGCGCTGTCCCCGTCCTTGGCCAGTCCGCGGCCGGCACGGCCGACCTGCTGGTAGTAGGCGACCGGGGACGAGGGGGCGCCGAGGTTGACGACGAACCCGAGCGTCGCGTCGAAGCCCATGCCGAGCGCGCTGGTGGCGACGAGCGCCTTGACCCGGCCGGCGATCAGGTCGGCCTCGAGCGCGAGGCGCTCGGTCTGCTCGGTCTGCCCGGAGTAGGCGGCGACGTCGTGGCCGCGCGAGCGGAGGTAGTCGGCGACCTCCTGGGTGGCCGCGACCGTGAGGCAGTAGACGATGCCGGAGCCGGGCTGCTCGGCGAGGTGGTCGGCCAGCCAGGCGAGGCGCTGCTGGGCGGTCTTGAGGTGGACCACGCCGAGCCGCAGCGACTCCCGGTCGAGCGTGCCGCGGAGCACCAGGACGCCCTCACCGAGCTGCTCGCCGACGTCGGAGGTGACCCGGGCGTTGGCGGTCGCGGTGGTCGCCAGCACGGGGATGCCCGGCGGCAGGTCGTCCAGGAGGGTGCGGATGCGGCGGTAGTCGGGCCGGAAGTCGTGGCCCCAGTCGGAGATGCAGTGGGCCTCGTCGACCACCAGCAGCCCGCACGTCGCGGCCAGCCGCGGCAGCACCTCGTCGCGGAAGCCGGGGTTGTTGAGCCGCTCGGGGCTCACCAGCAGCACGTCGACCTCCCCGGCGCGGATGGCGTCGTGGGTGGACTCCCAGTCGTCGAGGTTGGTGGAGTTGATGGTGACCGCGCGGATGCCGGCGCGCTCGGCGGCGGCGATCTGGTTGCGCATCAGGGCCAGCAGCGGCGACACGATGACGGTCGGGCCCGCCCCCTGCGCCCGCAGCAGCAGGGTCGCCACGAAGTAGACCGCCGACTTGCCCCAACCGGTGCGCTGCACGACGAGCGCACGGCGCTTGTCCACGGCGAGCGCCTCGATGGCGGTCCACTGGTCCTCGCGCAGCGTCACGTCGTCGCGCCCGACCAGCGCGCGCAGGTGCGCCTCGGCGCTCTCGCGCACCGCCTGGCGGTCGCCGGTCACGACGTCGGTGGAGCTCATGACCGCATGTCTACCAGTGGACTCCGACAGGCTCGCTTCCCCATATAACACAATTGCACTAGTCTTTGTCGGGTTTTGACCAGGACATCTCTCGAGGGGACTCCCATGACCACCGCGCCCACCCTCCCGGACGGGACCGCCGCCAGCTCGCCGCGCAAGGTCGCCGCCGCCTCCGCCGTCGGCGCCACGATCGAGTGGTACGACTTCTTCCTCTACGGCACCGCCGCCGGCCTGGTCTTCGACCAGCTCTTCTTCAACGGTCTCGACGGGCCGGCGGCACAGTTCGCGGCGTTCGGGACCTTCGCCGTCGGGTTCGTGGCGCGCCCGATCGGCGGGCTGATCTTCGGCCACTTCGGCGACCGGATCGGCCGCAAGACGATGCTGATCTGGACGCTGCTCATCATGGGCGCCGGCACCGCGGCGATCGGGCTGCTGCCGACGTACGACGAGATCGGCGTCTGGGCGCCCGTCCTTCTCGTGGTGCTCCGCATCCTGCAGGGCATCGGCGTGGGCGGCGAGTACGGCGGCGCCGTGCTGCTCGCCGTCGAGTTCGCCCCGGCGGAGCGACGCGGCTTCTTCGGCAGCTTCGCCCACATCGGCGTGCCGGGCGGGCTGTTCCTGGCCTCGGGCGCCTTCGCCCTCGCCAGCCAGCTGCCCGACGAGGCGTTCCTGGCGTGGGGCTGGCGGGCGTGCTTCCTGGTGAGCATCGTGCTGCTCGCGATCGGCGCGTGGATCCGGCTGTCGGTGATGGAGACGCCGGCCTTCCAGGTGGTGCAGGCGACCAAGGAGATCTCCCCCAACCCGGTGGCCGAGCTCGTCCGCCGCCAGCCGCGCACCCTGCTGCTGGGGATGGGCACCCGCTTCATCGAGGGCTTCACGTTCAACCTGTTCTCGGTCTACCTGCTGGCCTACACCGTCAAGAACGTCGGCATCCCCAAGTCCACCGCCCTCAACGCGATCATGGTCGGCGCGCTGCTCGGCGTCGCGCTGGTGCTGGCCTCCGGCCGGCTGAGCGACACCTTCGGCCGCAAGCGCGTCTACAACACCGGCGTCGTGATCGCCCTGCTGTTCGCGTTCCCGGCGGCCTGGCTGGTCCAGGGCGGGACCACCCTCGGCATCGCCGTGACGTTCATCGGCGGGCTCGGGGTCGTCTACGGCATCGTCTACGGCCCGCTGGCGGCGTTCTGGAGCGAGCTGTTCGACACCCGCTACCGCTACTCCGCCCTCAGCACGCTCTACCAGGTCTCCGGCGTCCTCGCCTCGGGGCTGACCCCGCTGATCGCCGCCTGGCTCGTGACCAAGGGCGACGGCACCCTCTGGCTGGTGGCCGGCTACAACGTCGTCGTCGCGCTGATCAGCCTGGCGTGCGCGGCGCTGCTACCCGAGACCCGGGGCCGTGACCTGCACGACGACGTCGCGCCCACCGCGGCGGCCGGCGAGCCCGTGCGCGAGGCCGCGCTGCGGTAGCGCGGGGGTGCAGGGACACCCGTCCGGTGTGCGGCGAGTCGTCAGGCGGTGGGGCCCTGGGCGCGTACGTCGTCCACGTGCGTCATCGCGTCCCGCAGCTCGGCGAGCCAGTCGGCCTCGTGCTGGCCGACCAGGCGCACGCACCACGCGAGCGCCTCGGACCGCGACCGGGCGACGCCCGACTCCACCAGCGTGTCGAGCACCCGGCGCTGGGGCTGGCGCAGGCGGGTCATCACCGGCGCCGAGACGTGGGTCCACAGCTCCTCGCGCTCGCCCACCCGGACGCCCCACGACACCGTGCGCTCGAAGCGGTGCTCCGCCTCGCGGGCGATCGCCATGCGCTCCTCGCGGGTCTCCTCGCGGAAGGCCCGCGCCCTCCCGGCGCGGGCCTCGGACCGCTCGATCTCGGACGAGCCCCCGGCCACGTCGGCCAGGGTGAGGACCACCGTGACCTCCTCGCGGTCGACCGCCACCTCGGGGGCCTGGTCCTGCCACTGCGCGGGCAGCCGGCCGGTGAACCAGCCCCGCACCCGCTCCGTCGTCGCGTTGCTCATGCTTACATGATTACACGCTTACAAAGACGTTGGAAGGAATCCCGAAGGCAACCCGAAGCCGGCCCTCCTAGCGTCCGCGTCATGACCACCCCGCGCGGCGCCTCGACGCCCTCCCGCCCCCGCCTCCGTCTCCGTCTCCGTCTCCGTCCCACCCTGCCCACCGGACTGACGCTGGCCGTCGCGGCCGGCGCCCTGGTGCTCACCGCCACCGGCGGTGCGGTCGCGGGCACGATGATCACCGGCGCCCAGATCAAGAACGGCACCGTGACCTCGGCCGACGTCAAGGACCGGAGCCTGCGCACCGCCGACCTGGCGCCGAAGGCCGTCGCCCGGCTCCGCGGCCAGCAGGGGCCGAAGGGCCAGCCCGGCGCCCCCGGCACGGTCCGCGGCTACGCGCACGTCGTCGGCGCCAACATCGACCGCCAGTCCGGGGGCATCACCGTCACCAACCCGTTCACCGGCACCTTCTGCCTGACCGTGCCGGGCGTGGACCCGCTCGAGAGCCCGGCGGTGGTCTCGCTCGACTACGCGCACTCCTCGACGAGCACCGAGCCCAACGCGCCCCAGGGAGCGATCGAGGTGGCGACGCTGGCCTGCCCCCAGGGCACCTTCGGCGTCCGCACGTTCATCCGCACCTTCCCCAGCGCCAACACCACGGTGCTCGAGAACGCCAACCAGGGCTTCACGATCCTCGTCCCCTGACGGTCAGGGCGGCGGGGCGCCGACCACCCTCGCGATGGCCGTGCGCCCGGTCAGGTCCCACCGGGTGAGGACGTCCGCGACGTGCCGCTCGACCGTTCGCGGGCTCAGCCCGAGGCCGTCGGCGATCTCGCGGTTGGACAGGCCGCGCGCCACGAGGGCCGCCACCTCGCGCTGCCGCGGCGTCAGCGAGGGGTACGCCGCCGCGGTGGGCGCGGCCCCGATCGCGCCGGGCAGCGCGGAGCGGGTCGCCACCCCGAACGCCGCGAGGACCCGGGAGACGTGGACCCGGACCGTGTGCTCGGACAGGTGCAGGCGGGTGGCGACCTCGCGGTTGCTCGCGCCCTCGGCGACGAGCCGGGCGACGTCGGCCTCGCGGGCGGTGAGGCCGGCCCAGGCGCTGCCGGACGTCGGCCTCAGCCGCCGCCCGATCGGTCGCAGCTCGCGCGCCGCCGAGCGGCGCGCCGCCCGGTGCCCGGTGCGCTCGGCCTCGGCGACCATCCGCTCGAGCGCCCGCACCGCGGCCGCTGAGCCGGCGCCACCGGTGCGACGCAGCCGCGCGCGGGAGAGCACGATCTCGCCCTCGGCGTACTCGATCATCCGGTCGGCCGCGCGCGCCCGGGCCACGGCCCGCTCGGCCCAGGCCACCGCCTCCTCCACCCGGTCGTCGAGCAGGGCGACCCGGCTCAGCAGCCGGCTGACTGTGGAGTCCGCGATCGGCGAGGCCAGCAGCGGCAGCGCCCGCGCGGCCCACGCCTGGGCCGCGTCGAGGTCCTCCTCGGCGACGGCGAGCGCCACCAGCAGCTCCAGCCCGAGGGCCCGGTCGATCACGTTGAGGGCCGAGAGGTCCGGGTCGCCCCCGGCCGCCAGGACCCGTCGGGCCGACTCCGCGACGTCGCCCACGGCGATCAGCCCGAACGCCACCAGCATCTGCGCGCCGCGCCCCAGCAGGTCGGCCGGCTCCGGTGCCCAGCGGTCGACCTCGCCGACCAGGCGGCGTACGTCGGACGGCTGGGCGTCGTTGCCGCGCACGAGGCACCCGGTGGCGGCCTGGAGCGCGGCGACCGGACCCGGCGACGCCGCGGGCGCCTCGCGGTGCGCCGCCCCGGCCGCGTCGATGTCGCCGCGGAACGCGAGCAGCCGGACCCGGCACGCGGCGACCACGGAGCCGAAGGCATGCAGCCGGCCCTCGAGCACCAGCGGCTCCCACAGCGGCGGTCCGAGCCGGTCGACCAGGGCTCGGGCGAGGTCCAGGCGGGCGTGAGCCAGCAGGGCCTCGGCCAGGACGGAGGCGCCGAAGCGGCCCAGCGCGGTGGTCGGGTCCGGGAGGCGCGCTCCCGGCACGCTCCCGAGCAGCGTGCCGTCCAGGGCCACGAGCACCGAGTCCGAGCCGGGGCGCGGGTCACCGGAGACCGCCCAGGCGGTCACGGCGAGGCGCAGCCACCAGGCGTCGCCGTCGTCCGGGTCGACGGGCGGCAGCGAGTGCGCCAGTTCCGAGGCGTGGTCCCAGCGGCCGAGCAGGACGAGCGCCAGCACCCGCAGACTCGCGTCCCAGGCCGGGTCGTCACCGGCGACGAGCTCGCAGGTCCACCCGCTGACCGAGCCGTCCACCACGGCATCGAGCAGCCGGGCGAGGGATCGCTCGCGCCCCGGGGCCGTCATCGGCCCAGCGTAGGACCCGGGACGGGCGACGCGAGCGAAAGGAAACCCGAAGGAGACTCGAAGTGGGCGCTCGTAGCGTCCTCGGCATGACGCAGACACGAGGCACCGCGACCCCCACCACCCGCATCCGGCCCACCACGCTGACCCTCGCCCTCGCGGCCGGAGCCCTCCTGCTCTCCGCGGGCGGCGGGGCCGTCGCCGGCACCATGGTCACCGGCGCCCAGATCAAGGACAACACCGTGGCCAGCGCCGACGTGAGGAACAAGAGCCTGCGGACCAAGGACCTCGCGCCCGCCACCGTCACGCAGCTGAAGGGCCGGACGGGGGCACCCGGCGCTCCCGGTCGCCCCGGGGTGGCACGTGCCTACGCCTACGTCCACGACACCGAGGTCACCAAGCAGTCCGGCGGGATCACCGTCGCCCATGAGGGGACCGGCTTCTACTGCGTCACGGTGCCGGGCGTGAGCTCGGCGGACCGCGTGGCGATGCTGTCGCTCAACTTCTCCACGTCGGCCAGCCAGCCCGTGACCAACGGCAGCCAGGCGATGGTGGAGACGTCCGACTCGTGTGTCGCGCCGGCGTTCGGGGTGGTCACGCTCCGGCGCACCTTCCCCGACGCCGACACCACGGAGCTGGCGCCCTACGACCAGGACTTCAACATCGTCATCCCCTGAGCGGTGCCGAGCTCACCAGATCCGGACCCGATCCGCCGGCTCGAGCCACAGGCCGTCACCCTCGCGGGTCTCGAACACCTCGTGGAACTCGTCGAGGTTGCGCACGATGTTGGCGCGGAACTCCGGCGGGCTGTGCGGGTCGATGGTGAGGTACTGGCGCTCCTGCTCGGTGCGGCGCTTGGTGCGCCAGACGTAGGCCCAGTTGAGGAACAGCGCGCGGCGGTCCTCGACCGAGGCGTCGCCGCCCTCGGAGATCACGAACGCCTTGTGGCCGATGGTCAGCCCGCCCAGGTCGCCGATGTTCTCACCGACGGTCAGCGCGCCGTTGACCTTCTCGCCGGGCAGGGCGCGCGGCTCGAAGGCGTCGTACTGCTCGACGAGCGCCTTGGACTTCACCTCGAACGCCGCCTTGTCGTCGGCGGTCCACCAGTCGTTGAGGTTGCCGGAGCCGTCGTACTGCGCACCCTGGTCGTCGAAGCCGTGGCCGATCTCGTGGCCGATGACCGCGCCGATGCCGCCGTAGTTCTCGGCCGGGTGGGCGTCCGGGGAGAAGAACGGCTTCTGCAGGATGCCCGCGGGGAAGCAGATCTCGTTGGTGCCGGGGTTGTAGTAGGCGTTGACGGTCTGCGGCAGCATGAACCACTCGTCGAGGTCGACCGGGGAGCCGATCTTGCCCAGCTGACGGTCGGTCTCGAAGGCGGACGCGGCCGCGACGTTGCCGAGCAGGTCACCGGCGCTGATGCGCAGCCCGGAGTAGTCGCGGAACTTCTCGGGGTAGCCGATCTTGGGACGGAAGGTGTCGAGCTTCTCGTAGGCCCGCTGCTTGGTCTCCTCGGTCATCCAGTCCAGCGCCGAGATCGAGTCGCGGTAGGCGGCGAGCAGGTTGGCGACCAGGTCGTCCATCAGCTCCTTGGACCGCGGCGGGAAGTGGCGGGCGACGTACTCCTTGCCGACGGCCTCGCCGAGCGCCCCCTCGACCAGGCCGACGCCGCGCTTCCAGCGGGCGCGCAGCTCGGGGGTGCCGTTGAGGGTGCGGCCGTAGAAGTCGAAGTTGGTCTCGACGAAGTCGTCGGTGAGGTACGGCGCCGCGGAGCGCAGGACGTGCGCGAGGAGCCAGGCCTTCCAGTCCTCGAGCGGCACCGACTCCAGGACGGTGGAGAGGTGGGCGAAGTACGACGGCTGCCGCACGCACACCTCGGCGATGGTCTCGTCGCTGCCGCCGAGGTTGGTGACGTAGGCGTCCCAGTCGAAGGCCGGGCACAGCTCCTTGAGCTCGGCCGCGGTCAGCAGGTTGTAGGTCTTCTGGACGTCGCGGGTCTCGGCGCGCTCCCAGTGGCCGGCGGCCAGCTTGGTGTCCAGCTCGAGGATCGTGGCCGCAGCGGCCGGGGCGTCCTCGTGGCGGCCCAGGGCCAGCAGCCGGGTGAGGTAGGCGACGTAGGCCTCGCGCTGCTCGGCGAACTTGTCGTCGCGGTAGTAGGACTCGTCGGGCAGCCCGAGCCCGCCCTGGGTGAGGTGGAAGAGGTAGCGGTCGGACTTGCGGTCGTCGGTGTCGACGTAGGACCCGAAGACGCCGTGGCCGCCGATCCGCTCGAACTCGCCGAGGAACGCCGCCAGGTCGCGCACGTCGCGCAGCGCGGCCACCGCGTCGATGAGCGGGCGGACCGGTCGGGTGCCGAGCTTGTCGATGGCGGCGGTGTCCATGAAGGACGCGAACAGGTCGCCGATCTTGCGGGCGTCGTCGTCGCGGGGCTCCCCGGCGGCGAGGTCCTCGATGATCGTGCGGACGTGGTCCTCGGCGGCGTCGGCCAGCTGGACGAACGGGCCCCAGCTGGAGCGGTCGGAGGGGATCTCCACCTCGTCGAGCCAGCGGCCGTTGACGTGGCCGAAGAGGTCGTCCTGCGGGCGGATGTCGGGGTTCATGCCGTCACGGGCGTCATCGAGGATGCTCACCCCACGACCCTAACCGTCTCGCGGAAGCGCGCCCAGGGCGCCGCGGGACTGCTAGACATGCGCCATGACTGATGTCCTGCGTGTCGTCGCGACCATCCCGATCACCTCCGAGGGCGTCGCCGCCGCCGGACCGGCCCTCGCCGAGCTCGCGGCGTCCTCCTCGCAGGAGGACGGCTGCGTCTCCTACGTCGCCTACGAGTCCTCCTCCACCCCCGGCACCTTCGTCACGATCGAGGAGTGGCGCAGCGAGGACGACATGACCGCCCACATGTCCACCCCGCACGTCGCCAAGGCGTTCGAGGTCCTCGGGCCGGTCCTCGCCGGCGAGCTGGCGATCCACACGCTCGCGCCGCTGAGGTGAGAGTTTCACCGGGTACCCGGTGAAACTCACGCTTCCCGTACGAAACTTCGTGACGGAAGCATGAGTTTCGTGACGGCAGTGGGGCGCGAGTGATCAGGGTTGCGTCGGTACGCCGGCGTCGCGGAAGGCGCCGTCCTCGCCCAGCACCGGCACCACATCGCTGACGTCGAGCCCGGCGGACACGGCCACGTCGTCGGCGAAGCCGACCGCGGCCAGCTCGCGCCCGCTCGCGCAGTCGGCGAGCGACCCGGCCAGCGTCGTCGACACGGCCAGGAACGCGTCGCGCGCGAACGCCGCCTCGGCGCTGAGCCCGACGCCCCCGGGAGCGCCGGTCATCACGAGGTCGACCAGCTCGGCGAGCACCGCGCCGGCTCCCCACAGGTCCTCGACCGCCGGACGCAGCGAGCCGTCGGGCCACCGCTCCCCCGCGGGTACGACGGCCACGACCGCGCCCGCGGCCACGCGCGGCGCCAGCCACCGGGCGACGGCCGCGCGGTTGCGCAGACAGGCACCGACCACGGTGGCGCCGGAGCCCGCCAGCGCCGCACTGATCGTGGAGCCGTTGGGCGAGGGCAGGACGATCCGCTCGACCCCCTCCACCCGGCTCATCGCCGCGGGCGAGAGGCTGACCGCGGCCACCCCGGCCGACGGCTGCTCGAAGCGCCCCACCGCCAGCACGGCGTCGAGCTCGGCCGCGTGCTGCGCCGCCCGCTCGTCGCGCCACGCGAAGGGGTGCACCGCCATGCCGCGCTCGACGGCCACGGTCAGCGTCGTCGTGAACGACAGCACGTCGACCACCACCGCCACGTCGGCGCCGGCGGCGACCGCCGTACCTCCGGCGGGGCCCCACTCCATCCGTACGGCGTGAGCCCGCTGACCGTGCGCCGCGGCGGCGCGCGGGTCAGTCACGGACCCGGACGACGCCCTTGCCCAGCGTGCGGCGCTCGTCGAGGTCGGTGAGGGCCGCGCCGAAGTCCTCGAAGTCGTAGACCCTGCCGACCGGCGGCTTCACGACACCGCTCTCCATCATCGGGAGCAGCGCGGCCCACTGCTCCTGCATGTAGCCGGGCCGCATCATCGCGTAGGCGCCCCAGCCGACCCCGCGGACGTCGACGTTGTTGAGCAGGAGCCGGTTGACCTTGACCTCGGGGATGCCTTGCCCGGAGGCGAACCCCACGACGAGCAGCCGCCCCTGCGCGGCCAGCACCCGCAGCGAGTCGGTGAAGACGTCGCCGCCGACCACGTCGAGCACGACGTCGACGCCCCTGCCGTCGGTCAGGCCCATCACGGCGTCCTTGAAGCCGTCGACCAGCACGGCCTCGTCGGCACCCGCGGCCCGGGCGACCTCGGCCTTCTCCTCAGTGCTCACCACGGCGATGGTGCGGGCGCCGTAGCCCTTGGCGACCTGGATCGTCGCCGTCCCCACGCCGCCGGCCGCGCCGTGCACGAGCACGGTCTCGCCGGCGCGGAGGCTGCCGCGCTCGGCGAGCGCGAACTGCGCCGTGAGGTAGTTCATCGGCAGCGCCGCACCCTCGTCGAAGGTGAGCGAGTCCGGCAGCGCGAACGTGAACATCGCCGGGATGGCCGCCAGCTCGCCGGCGCCGCCGTAGGGACCGACGGCCGCGACCCGCTGACCGGGCTCGAAGCCGGGCCCGCTGACGACCGTGCCGGCCACGTCGACGCCGAGGGTGAACGGGACGTCGGGCTTGAGTTGGTACTCCCCCCGGCTGAGCAGCAGGTCGGGGAACGACGTGCCGACGCGGTGCACCTCGATCAGCACGTCGTCGGGGCCGGGGGTGGGGTCGGGGACCTCGCGGATCACGACGTCGGCGGGTCCGGCGGTGGTGACGACCTGGGCTGCGCGCATGGGTCGGAGGCTACCCACCGGGCCGTGCGTAGGCTCGAGGTGTGCCCACCCTCGTGTACGACGCCGACTGCGGCTTCTGCACGCGCTCGGCGGACTTCGTGGCCGCCCGCAGCTCCGCCGAGGTGGCGCCGTGGCAGTCGCTGGACCTGCCCGCGGCCGGGCTGACCGAGGAGCAGGTCACCACGGCGGCGTACTGGCTCGACGGCGACGACACCCTCCGCGGCGCCCGCGCCGTCGCGGCCGCGCTGCGCTCGTGCGGCCCCGGGTGGCGACTCGTCGGACGCGCCCTCGACCTCCCGCCGGTGCGCCCGATCGCGGCCGCGGGCTACGCGGTCGTCGCCCGCTACCGCTACCGCCTCCCCGGCGGCACCGACGCGTGCCGGATGCCGGCGGCGGCTCCGGCCACAAGCATGTAACACGTCGCTATGACCTCTTCCACGTTGATATTTCGACGTGGAAGAGGTCATTACGACGTGTTACATGCCCGGGATCGACCTCAGGCCGACCTGCGGCGCCGCCAACGACGGACCACGAACCACACGACGACGAGCGCGAGCAGCACGTAGACGACGTTCGAGATCTCGCCGGCGCGGGCCTCGACGACGTGCCACTGCGCGCCGAGCTCGTAGCCGGCGCCGATCAGCAGGCCGTTCCACAGCAGGCTGCCGGCGGTGGTGTAGCCGGCGAACTGCAGCAGCGGCATCCGGTTGACCCCCGCGGGGATCGAGATCAGGCTGCGTACGCCGGGGACCAGCCGCCCCAGCAGGACCGCCGTGCGCCCGTGCCGGTCGAACCACTCCATCGCGCGCTCGACGTCACGCGCGTGCAGCAGCGGCACCCGCTCGGCCACGGCCGAGAGCCGCTGCGGGCCGAGGCGGGCGCCGGCGTGGTAGAGGACCAGCGCCCCCACCAGCGAGCCGGCCGTGGCCCAGGCGATGGCGGCGACGAGGCCGTAGTGGCCCTGGCTCGCGGTGTAGCCGGCCAGCGGGAGGACCGCCTCCGAGGGGACCGGCGGGAAGACCGTCTCCAGCGCGGTGGCGAACCCGACCCCCGGCGCACCGACCGCCCGCATGAGCCCGACGAGCCAGTCGAGCAACGACGACACGGGCTCCCCTCTCGCTCCGACGGTGGAGAGGACACCCTAGGCAGCCGCCCCACGGCCGCCCGCGGTGCTCGACCCGGTCTCGCGCCCGCTCACTTCGGCCGGACGATCCGGCTCATCTCGAAGTGCATGGGGTCGGTGTAGTTCCAGTCGCCGCCCCAGGCGAAGCCCCACTTCTTGAAGATCTCGACGACGAGGCGGTCCATCTCGCCGACGGTGCCGCGCTGGTTGCCGGGCACGTTGAGGTCGAGCGCGAGACCGAAGGAGTGGTTGGAGAGCTTGGTGGACCCGGCGATGAAGCGCGGGTAGTAGCAGCCGGCGTACTCGTCGGGGTGGATCTCGTCGCCCAGACCCGTCTGCTGGATCTCCAGGAGCGCCTCGCGCAGCTGCGCGATCATGAAGCGGTTGCAGGTGACGCTGCCGAGGATCGGCACCTGCTCGGTGGCGATGTGCGAGGACACCCACGCCGGGTCCGGCGCGATGCGGCCGCCGCCGAGGACGGTGTAGGAGAAGGTGCCGACCGCCTCCGCCACGGTCCCGGTGGGCACCGCGATCTGCTTCGCGCCGGGGTCGAGGCCCTCGCGCGCGACGACGTCGGTCATCGAGGCGGCGACGCCGGCGGCCCGCTCGACGGCCGTGCGCACGGCGTACGGCGAGGTGGTGCCGGTGCCGACCAGCAGCGCGTTGCCCTGCTTCATCTTCAGCGGCTCCACCCACTTCTCGTTGACGACGACGTCGACGAGCGGCGCCTGGTCGACGGTGGCGCCGAGGTGGACCAGCGGGGCGTCGTCGGCCACGCCGAGCTTGAGGAAGCCGTCCTCGTCGGTGGGCAGCCGCTTGGCCAGGCTGCGGTCGATCGCGAACTCCCCGCCGGCCACCCGGTCCCAGGCCGCGGAGTCCGCGGAGCCCAGCGGCGTGTAGTTGCGGTACGTCGCGGGGTCGACCGCCGCGACGTTGAGCAGCCGGTTCTCGATGGGGACCTGCGAGTAGGAGAACTGCACCACCCGCTGGACGCCGCGGACCGCGCCGATGGCCGTCACGTCCTCCTCGGTGAACGGCTCCTCGGCGATGAGGATCATGTCCGAGGACTCCAGCGCTCCCTGTCGCGGTCCGGGCGCCTCGACCGCCATGGCGGGGTCGATGGCCGGCGTCCCGGCGGGAGTCGCGCTCGGCGCCGGGGTGGCCGAGGTGGTGTCGCCGGCCTGGGGCTCCCCCTCGTCGTCGGCGGCGGGGCTGCAGGCGGGCAGCACGGCGAGCACGACGACCAGCCCGGTCGCCGCCAGCGCGCGCGTTCTCCGCATGTGTCCCTCCCGCCCCGAGGGTATGCCGCCCGTCACAGGCGCGAGGTCATTCGGTCAGGACGTGGTTGCGGATCGTCAGCCACGACAGCACGCCGCCGGCCGCGAGCAGCGCGGCGCAGACCACCATCGCGGAGCGGAAGGCGGCGTCGAAGGCCACCGGGTCGGCGTACTGCTCCCCACCCAGACCGACCGCCACCGGCAGCGCGGCCACGGCCAGCAGCGAGCCGGCTCGCGCGACCGCGTTGTTGACGCCGCTGGCGATGCCGGCGTGCTCGTCCGGCGCGGCCGCGAGCACGGTCGCGGTCAGCGGCGCGACCAGGAGCGCCAGCCCCAGCCCGAACAGGGTGATCCCCGGCAGGACGTCGGTCCAGTACGACCCGTCCTCGCCCACCGCGAGCAGCAGCAGCGTGCCGCCGGCCATCACGATCGGGCCGACGGTCATCGGGATCCTCGGGCCGATGCGCGCACCGAGCTGGCCGCCCTTGGCCGCGAGGAAGAGCATGCACAGCGTCATCGGCAGCGAGGCCAGCCCGGCCGCCAGCGCGGTGTAGCCGGCCACGGTCTGCAGCTGCAGGGTGAGGAAGAACAGCACCGCGCCCAGGGCGGCGTAGACCAGCAGCGTCATGGCGTTGGCGGCGCTGAACGTCCGGTCCGCGAAGATCCCCAGCTGGAGCATCGGCTCGCGGCTGCGCCGCTCGACCGTCAGGAACGCCGCGACCGCCAGCACCGAGGCCACCGCCGCGTACGGCGCGAGGTCGCCGCCCCACTCGATCAGCGCGTACGTCGTGCCGCCCAGCGCCAGCGTCGCCAGCAGGGCACCGGGCAGGTCGAAGTGGGTGGAGGCGTGCGGGTCGCGCGTCTCGGGGACCCAGCGCTGGGCGATCACGACGGTGACCACGGCCAGCGGCAGGTTGATCAGGAAGATCCAGCGCCAGTGGGCGTAGTCGATCAGGACGCCGCCCACGAACGGGCCCAGCGCCGCGGCGATGCTGCCGAGCCCCGACCAGGCGCCGATGGCGGCCGGCCGGTCGTCCTGCACGAACGCTCCCTGGATCATCGCGAGGCTCCCGGGGGTCAGCAGCGCGCCGCCGACGCCCTGCAGGATCCGCGCGAGGATCAGCACCTCGGGGTTGGGCGCGATGCCGCAGAGCAGGGAGGCCGCCGCGAACCACACCGTCCCCACCACGAAGACCCGCCGCCTCCCGAACCGGTCGCCGAGCGAGCCGCCGAGCAGGATCAGGCTGGCCAGCGAGAGCAGGTAGCCGTTGGTCACCCACTGCAGCTGCGCCAGGCTCGCGTCGAGGTCCTCGCCGATCGTGCGGAGCGCGACGTTGACGACCGTGCCGTCCAGCATCGTCAGGCCGGATCCCAGCACCGCCGCGGCCACCACGGCCCGCCCGGTCCTCGTGCCCAGCCGCACCGCCGAGGTCTCCGAAGCACTCACGGCTGCACCCTAGGCCCGCGGCCACGTGCCTGCCTCGTCGTCACTCCACCCGCAGCACCCGGCCGGCGATCCAGGCGATGTCGTCGGCGGTGGCCTCCGGGGTGGCGCTGGGCTGCATGACGTGGCTGAGGACGACGCGCACCACCATGTCGATGGCCGCGTCGAGCCGCTCCTCGCCCAGCCCGACGTCGTACGGCGTGAGGCGCTCGGCGATCACCAGCTTGGCCGCGGTGAGCAGCGAGGTGGCGTGCGTGGTGAGCAGCGGCAGCAGCTCGGTGTCGGCGCCGTGGGTGGCCGAGACCACGGCGTGCAGCAACCGGTTGTCCTGGGCCAGCCCGAGCACGCTGGTCGCGGCTGCGCGGATCGCGTCGACCAGGTCGGTGGGGTGCTCGTCGAAGGCCACGGTCACGACGCCCAGGAAGCGCTCCAGCTCGCGCAGGATCATCGCCTCGGCCAGCCCGGCCTTGGAGCCGATCTCGTTGTAGACGGTCTGCCGGCTGACGCCGACCTCGTCGGCCAGCCGGGCCATCGTGACGTGGGCCCAGCCCGTCTCGGACGTGAGCCGCACCGCGGCGTCGACCACGCGGGCGCGCATGGTCTCGGCGGGCGGGGGGCTCACGCCCAGAAGGGTAGACGTCAGGCGTCGGCGGAGCTCAGGGGCACGAAGTCCGCCTTGTCGCGGACCCCGCAGTCGGGGCAGCACCAGTCGTCGGGGACCTCCGACCAGGCGGTGCCGGCCGCGAAGCCCTCGAGCTCGTTGCCGGCCTCGACCTCGTAGGTGTAGCCGCAGCCGGGGCAGCGCGCGGCGACGACGTCGTCGGCGACTGACCGGGTCCCGGGGTTTCGAGACGGTTGCTGCGCAACCTCCTCAACCTCCGGAGGCTTCGGCCAGCGCGCGAGGAGCCTGGCCTCCTGGCCCGGCTGGAGGTTGGCGCGGGTGACGTCGCCGCCGAAGTGCGCCACCACGCGGGGGTCCATGACCCGCCGCCAGACGGGCGGGACGAGCGCGAGCACGATCATGCCGGCGTACCCGGTCGGCAGCACCGGGGACTCCTCGAAGTCGCGCAGCGTCTGGTAGCGCCGGGTCGGGTTGGCGTGGTGGTCGCTGTGGCGCTGGAGGTGGTAGAGCAGCACGTTGGTGGCGAGGTTGTTGGAGTTCCACGAGTGCGACGGGTCGACCCGCTCGTAGCGCTGACGCTCGCCGACGCCGACGCGTCGGCGCAGCATCCCGTAGTGCTCCATGTAGTTGACGACCTCCAGCAGCGAGAAGCCCACGACCGCCTGCAGCACGAGGTACGGCGCGATGCCGACGCCCAGCCACGCCACGAGCCCGGCGAAGAGGACCGCCGACATCAGCCAGGCGTTGAGCACGTCGTTGCCCAGGCGCCACGGGTGCTGCTTGCGCCGGGCGTAGCGGCGCTTCTCCACGCGCCAGGCGCTCCTGAGCGAGCCGAGCACCGTGCGCGGCCAGAACGCGTAGAACGTCTCGCCGAGCCGCGACGACGCCGGGTCCTCGGGCGTCGCGACGCGCACGTGGTGGCCGCGGTTGTGCTCGATGTAGAAGTGGCCGTAGAAGCTCTGGGCCAGGGCGATCTTGGAGAGCCAGCGCTCGTTGGCCTCGCGCTTGTGGCCGAGCTCGTGGGCGGTGTTGATCCCGATGCCGCCGATGCAGCCGATCGAGATCGCCAGGCCGATCTTGTCCACGACCGCCAGGTCGCCGCCGAGACCGAGCGGGTCGCCGCGGGCGATGAGGTACATCGCGCCGACGAAGCCGGCGTACTGCACGGGCAGGAAGAGGTAGGTGATCCAGCGGTAGTAGCGGTCCTTCTCCAGCGCCTCGATCGCGTCGTCGGGCGGGTTGGAGCGGTCGAGGCCGGTGACCAGGTCGATCGCGGGGACGACCACGAGGATCACCACCGGCCCGATCCAGAACCAGGCGCCCAGGCCGGTGGCGAGCCACATCCCGTAGCCCAGGAACGCCAGGCTGGGCACCACCAGCCCGATCAGCCAGAGCCGGCGCTTGCGGTCGCGCCAGTGGTCGGTGGAGCCGGCGGGGACGGTGCTGTGGGCGATCTGGTCCATGAGGACTGCCTTCCGTGCGGTTTACAGGAAGGTAACGTTTGTAAACCGGGTTGACAACCCCTTCGCGTTTGTAAAGTCAGGTGGTCGCCTGCGCCTCGCGGACCAGCTCGGCCAGCTCCTCCGCGCCGGCGACCCCCTCGGCGTCCAGTCGCTCCACCCGGTCGCGAAGCGCCTCGAGCGGTCCCGCCAGGTGGGCGTGCGGCATGTCGTGCTTGAGCAGCTGCGCCAGGTCGGCGGTGGCCGCCGCGAGCGCGAGCGAGCCGTCGACGGCCTGCTCGGGGTCCGCGGCGCGCAGCCGTGCGGCGGCCTCCCCGGTCCCGCCGTCGCGCGGCGAGGTCCACCGCAGCGAGGCCGTGCCGAGCAGGTCGCCGGGCACGACGCCGTCGGCCAGCCGTACCTCGTAGAGCGCCGTGGTGTGGTGGCCGGCCCCCAGCTCGCCGGCGTCGACGCCCATGTCCTCGAAGTCCTCGTCGGCGATCGCGCGGTTGTCGTAGCCGACCAGGCGGTACGACGCCACGCGCTCGGGGTCGAACGTCACCTGGGTCCGCGCCTGGGCCGCGACCGGCGTGAGGGTGGTCGTCAGCGCGCTGCCGAAGAGCTCCTCGGCCTCGGCGAAGCTGTCGACGTAGGAGTAGAAGCCGTCGCCGAGGTCGGCGAGCTGCTCCATCAGGTGGTCGTTGTAGTTGCCCATGCCGAAGCCGACCGTCACCAGGTTGATCCCGTCGCGACCCTCCTCGGCGATCCGCTCGCTGATCGAGCCGGGGCCGGTGGCGCCGACGTTGGCGACGCCGTCGGAGCAGAGGACCACCAGGTTGACCGCGTCCTCGTCGAAGCCCCGGCGCGCCTGCTCGTAGCCAAGCGCCAGCCCCGCCTCGAGGTTCGTGCTGCCGCCGGGCGTCAGCTCCTCGACCGCGTCCAGGATGGTCTCGGTCTCGCGCACCGGGGTCGGCTGCAGGATCGGCGTGGCCTCGTCCTCGAAGGACACCACCGAGACCGTGTCGTCGTCGCGCAGCCGGTCCGCCAGCAGCGCGAGGGAGGAGCGCACCAGCCCGAGCCGCGCGCGGATGTCCATGCTGCCCGAGCGGTCGACCACGAGGGTGACGTTGACCCGGGGTCGCTCGGCCGGCGTCACCTCGCGCGCCTCGACCGCCACGCGCACCAGCTGGGTGCCGTCGTCGAGCCCGGGCGCCATCGCGGAGTCGCTGGTGACGGCCAGGTCCTGGCCGTCCTCGGGCGCGCGGCCGGTGCCGGTCGGCAGCGCGTTGACCCACTCCTCCACCCGGATCGACTCCGGCGGCGGCAGCACCCCCTCGCGCAGCAGGGTGCGCGCCACGCCGTACGACCCGGTGTCCACGTCCAGCGCGAACGTCGACTCGGCGTCCTCGCGCGGGTCCACGAAGCCGCTCGTGCCCGCGTCGACGAAGGTGTCGTCCTCCAGGAGCCCCGGCTCGTACGTCGGCTCTGAGCCGCCGTCCTGGGCGACCGCTCCGGGGGCGGTGGCCGAGTAGTTCACCGCCCCGTCGCCCTGCTCGGCCTCCTCGTAGTCCTCCGCGTACGCCGCCGCGTCGATGCCGCGGGTCACCGTGCCGGGCTCCGGGCCGGGCTCCGGCTCGTGGTGGTCCGAGCAGCCGGCGAGCCCGAGGGTGAGCGCGGCGGTCAGGGTGGTCAGGGCGACAGCGGTGCGGCGGGGTCCGAGGCTCATGGTCCTGGGACGTGGGGCCAGCCCGGGTGGTTCCTCCCAGGCCTAGGCGTCGTCGCGGCGGAACACCGACGTGCCCCACCAGAGGGCGAGGACGAACAGCGCGGCGGCCCAGGTGGTGCCCCACACGACCCCGCTGCTGCCGAGGTCGCCGGTGAAGGAGTCGCGCACGCCGTCGACGATCCAGCGGAACGGCATGAAGTCGCTGGTGTGCTGCAGCCAGGCCGGGCCGAGGGTCATCGGCAGCAGGATCCCGCTGAGCAGCAGCACCGGCATCATGATCATGTTGATCAGCGGCGCCATGACGTCCTCGGACTTGGTGGTCAGCGCCAGCGCGTTGGAGGCCGCCGCGCAGGCGCCGCCGATGAGCAGCGTCAGCACGATGCCGACGAGGATCCCGCCGAAGGACCCGCGCAGCCCCATGACGTAGCCGAGGGCCACCAGGATGATCGCCTGGACGAGCAGCTGGGCGAGGTCGCGCAGCAGCCGCCCGCACAGCAGCGCGGTGCGGCTGGCCGGGGTGACCCGCTCGGCCTCCACCACGCCCTCGCGCCACTCGGCGATCAGGCCGAAGCCGGCGAAGAAGGCGCCGAAGAGCCCCAGCTGCACGAGCAGACCCGGCACCAGGAACGTGAACTCGTTGCCGTCGAAGCCGGGGAAGGTGCGCACGACCGGCTTGAGCAGCGGCCCGAAGAGCAGGAGGTAGAGCACCGGCTGCATGACGCCGATGAGCACCCAGGCGGGGTTGCGAAGGTTCATCCGGATCTGGCGGCGGAAGACGATGGAGGAGTCGCGGACGAAGCTGTTCATGAGGAGGCTCCTTCGAGCTCGGTCTCGGGGTCGGCGCCGTCGCCGTCGGCGCGGTCGGGGGCGGCCTCCGCGTCGCGCAGGGAGCGGCCGGTGAGGGTCAGGAAGACGTCGTCGAGCGTCGGGCGCGCCACCTCGATCGAGTCGAGGGAGACCTCGGCGGCCTCCAGGTCGCGCAGCAGCGAGGGGATCGCCCGCCCGGCGCGCTGCACGCGCCCGCGGACGTGGCGGCCCTCGACCTCGACCTGCGTGGCGATCGAGGCCAGCTTGTCGCGGGCCACCGCCACCTGCCCGTCGGCGGCGACCTCGAGGTCGACCAGGTCGCCGGAGACCTGCGCCTTGAGGTTGTCGGCGGTGTCGCTGGCGACGATGCGGCCCTGGTCGATGATGACGATGCGGTCGCTCAGCACGTCGGCCTCGTCGAGGTAGTGGGTGGTGAGGAAGACCGTGGCGCCGCGCTCGGAGCGCAGCCTGGCGATGTGCTCCCAGAGGTTGGCGCGCGCCTGCGGGTCCAGGCCGGTCGTGGGCTCGTCGAGGAAGACCAGGGTGGGGTCGTGGATCAGCCCGGCGACGATGTCGAGGCGGCGCTTCTGGCCACCGGACATGTTCTTGGGCATCCGCTCCCAGAGCCCGTCGAGCTGGAGCTGCTCGAAGAGCTCGCGGCCGCGGGTCTCCACCTGGGAGCGGGACAGGCCGTAGAGCATGCCGTGGTCCATGACCTCCTCACCGGCGCGCGCGCTGCTGAACACGCCGCCGGTCTGGGAGACGTAGCCGATGCTGCGGCGCACCTGCGCGGGCTCGCGCGCGACGTCGTAGCCAGCCACCCGGGCGGTGCCGGCGGTCGGCTTGAGCAGCGTGACCAGCATCCGCAGCGTCGTGGTCTTGCCGGCGCCGTTGGGGCCGAGGAAGCCCACCACCTCGCCCTCGGCGACGTCCAGGTCGACCCCGCTCACGGCGTGGACCGGGCGCTTCTTCCTGCCCTGCCCGGTGTGGAAGGTCTGCACCAGTCCGCGTGCTTCGATCATCGATGTGTCTCCTCAGGGGTCGATCTCGCAGGGTAGTGGGAGCCGGGGACGCCCGGCAGGGCCCGCGAGCAGGGGCAGACCGGCGTGCGGCCGGGGACTCATCGGTGGGTGCGCGGCGTCAGCGCGACACCGTGCCGCAGCGCCGGAAATCGCCGATCTGCTGACTTCGGTGGTGGCGGTGGTCACAATGACACGATCGGACCGAGGCGAGGTGGGTCATGACCCCGAAGGCACCGGGCGGCGCCGTACGCCGTCTGCTCCAGCGGCGCACGCCGCTGGTCGTGCTGCCCCTGGTGGGTGGTCTCCTGCTGGCCGGACTGGTGGGCGCCCGCCTGATGTGGGCCGACCCGCCCAGCGCCGACGCCACCGCTCCGAGCCTCGTCTGCTGGAACGGCGACGAGGTCGACGACGTCGACACGTGCGGGCGACCGAAGGGCGTGCGCGGGCTGACCTGGGTCTTCCCGTCGTTCAGCCCGCGCGGCGACGACTGCCAGGACCTGCGCCGCAGCGGCCGCGGGTCCGGCCGGCGCACGGTGTGGATGTGCGACTTCGAGGTCTCCGGCTCACCGGTCTCCATCACCTACAGCGAGCTGCGCTCGGTCAAGGGCGGTCGGAAGGCCATCGACGAGGAGTACGCCGGCAACCGGCGCACCACGGTCGAGGGCCGGGACGGCACGCCGCTGCGCCACGAGTGGCGCCGCGAGCTGCCGGGGGGCGGCTACGCGGTGACCGTCATGTACGTCGACCACCCCTACGCCGTGCAGGTGGTGGCCGAGCGCAGGGTGCTGCGCGAGGACGCGCTGGCCTCCACCGTGCGGTTCCGCGAGCCCGAGAGCCTCACGCACCGCTGAGCGGGCACGGACCCGGCTAGCGCTGGTCGCCGCGGATCGCCGCGGCGACCGCCTTGGGCACGTCGGCGTCGAAGACGCTGGGGATGATGAAGCTGGAGTTGAGCTCCTCGTCGCGCACGACGTGCGCGATCGCGTCGGCGGCCCGCAGCAGCATGTCGACGGTGATCTCCGAGGCCCGGGCGTCGAGCAGCCCGCGGAACACCCCGGGGAACGCCAGCACGTTGTTGATCTGGTTGGGGTAGTCGGAGCGCCCGCTCGCCACGACCGCGGCGAACTTGTCGGCCTCGGCCGGATCCACCTCGGGGTCGGGGTTGGCGAGCGCGAAGACGACGGCGTCGTCGGCCATGTCGGCGATCCACTCGGCCCTGAGCACGCCCGGCGCGCTCACGCCGATGAAGACGTCGGCCCCGGCGAGCCCGGCCCGCAGGTCGCCGGTGACCTTGCGCGGGTTGGTGCTCTCGGCCAGGCGCTGCTTGGCCGGGGAGAGGCCCGTCATGCCCTCGGCGAGGCAGCCCTCGCGGTCCCAGACGACGACGTCGCTGACGCCGGCCGCGAGCAGCAGGGTCACGATCGCGCTGCCGGCCGCACCCGCGCCGGAGACCACCACGCGGGCGGCGGCGAGGTCCTTGCGGACCACCCGCAGCGCGTTGGTCAGCGCGGCGAGCACGACGATCGCCGTACCGTGCTGGTCGTCGTGGAAGACCGGGATGTCCAGGCTCTCGCGCAGGCGGCGCTCGATCTCGAAGCAGCGCGGCGCGGCGATGTCCTCGAGGTTGATGCCGCCGAAGCCGGGCGCGATCATCTCGACCGCGCGCACGATCTCGTCGACGTCCTGGGTGTCCAGGCAGATCGGCCAGGCGTCGATGTCGGCGAAGCGCTTGAACAGCGCGGCCTTGCCCTCCATCACCGGCAGCGCCGCGCCGGGGCCGATGTTGCCGAGGCCCAGCACCGCGGAGCCGTCGGTGACGACCGCGACGGTGTTGCCCTTCGACGTCAGCCGCCACACGTCCTCGGGGTGGTCGGCGATCGCCTTGCTGACGCGCCCCACGCCGGGGGTGTAGGCCATCGACAGGTCGTCGCGGTTGCGCAGCGGCACCTTGGAGGACACCTCGATCTTGCCGCCGAGGTGGAGCAGGAAGGTCCGGTCGCTGACCTTGTAGACCTCCACGCCGCCGACCGCGTCGACCGCCGCCTCGAGCTCCTTGGCGTGGTCGGCGTCGCCGGCCGAGCAGGTGACGTCGAGGACCAGCCGGGTGCCGGTCGACTCCGCGACGTCGATCGCGGTGACGATCCCGCCCGCCTGGGCGATCGCCGTGGCGACCTGGCCGACGACCCCGTGGTCGGGCGCGGTGTGCAGGCGCATGGTGATCGAGTACGACGACGTGGTGGCGGAGTGTCTGGACACCTCGCCACCTTCGCTCCCCGCGCGGGTTACCGGCAAGTCACCGCCTCCGCCGAGTGACGGGCGACACATTTGTGCACTTTCACGAGAAGAGTGCAAGAATGCACTCCATGGAAGAAAGTGCAACGCTGCGTGAGAGGCGCCGGCTCGAGACCGAGCACCGGATCACGATCTGCGCGCAGCGGCTGACCGACGAGCGCGGGCTCGACGGGTTCACGATGGACGAGCTCGCCGAGACGGCCGAGGTGTCGCGCCGGACGCTGTTCAACTACTTCCCCAGCAAGATCGACGCCGTGCTCGGCAACCCGCCGGAGGTGCCGCCCGACGTCCTGGCGACGTTCTACGCCGGCGGCCCGCACGGCCACCTGGTCGACGACCTCGGCGAGCTCGCGATGGTCCTGCTGCGCTCCAAGGTCCTCGACCGCGAGGAGATGGCCCGGGGTCGGCGCATCGTCGTCACCACGCCGCGCCTGATCGTCGCGGCCCACGAGCGCTTCGAGGCGCTCGCGGGCGAGTTCGTCGAGATGATCCTGGCCCGCGAGGGCCAGGAGTACGGCGCCGACCGCGCCCGCCTGCTCGTCCAGCTGTTCGTCGCGCTCTTCGACGGCTGCCTGCCCACCCAGGAGGGCGACGACCGTCCTCTCGGTGACGTCTTCCTCGACCAGCTGCGCCTCGCGCGCGAGCTCCTCGCCTGACCTTGCCCCTGACCTGACCAGCCCCTGACCAGCCCTCGACCTTCCCCACCCGAACCAGGAGTTCCCCCATGGCCACCGTGCTCTACCGCCTCGGCAAGACGGCCTTCCGCCGCTGGCCGCTCTTCCTTACGGGCTGGATCATCGCCGTGCTCGCCGTCGGCGCCTTCTCGGCGACGATGTCCAAGCCGATGACCGACTCGTTCTCGATCCCCGGCATCCCCTCGGAGAAGGCCGGCGACCTGCAGGCCGAGCTGTTCCCCGACGCCGTGGACGCCTTCGACCAGGCCTCCGTGAAGGTCGTCGTGGCCGCTCCGGAGGGCAGCAAGCTCTCCGACCCGGAGTACGCCGGACGCGTCGACGCCCTGCTGAAGGACCTCTCGGCCCTCCCGCAGATGCCGGACGCCCCGCTGGGTGGACCGGTGGAGACCGCGCAGGCGCAGGAGGACCAGCTCGTCCAGGCCGCCACCGACGCCGGCGGCTCCGTCGCGGACGCCAAGGCCAACGCTGCGGCCCTGTCGCCGCTGAGCGAGGACGGTCGGGTCGGCACCATCTCCTGGGACTTCGACGTGGACTCCGTCGCCGACGTCGAGCCCGCCACGATCGAGGCGCTCATGGACGCGATGGACGACGCCCGCGGGGACGGCTTCACCGTCGAGGCCAACGGCTCCGGCACCACCGGCATGACCGAGCTCAGCGGCACCTCCGAGCTGATCGGCATCGGCGTCGCCCTGATCGTGCTGATCCTGACCTTCGGCTCGCTCGTGGCCGCCGGGCTCCCGATCCTCACCGCGCTCGTCGGCGTGGGGCTGGGGATCATGGGCGTCACGGCGATGACCGCGTTCACCGACATCGGCTCCACCACGCCCATGCTCGCCACGATGATCGGCCTGGCGGTGGGCATCGACTACGCGCTGTTCATCCTGGCGCGCTACCGCAGCGAGCTGCACCACACCGACGACCGCGAGGAGGCGGTCGGGATCGCGGTCGGCACGGCCGGCTCGGCCGTCGTCTTCGCCGGCCTCACCGTGATCATCGCGCTGTCCGCGCTGCTCGTCGTCCGGATCCCGTTCCTCGCCAGCATGGGCCTGGCCGCCGCGGCCACCGTGTTCATCTCGGTGCTCGTCGCGCTCACCCTGCTGCCGGCGCTGCTCGGCATGACCAAGTCCAAGGCGTTCGGCGGCCGGGTGCGCCACTACCGCCCCACCCGCGACGAGGACGGCCTGATCCTCAACAACGGCGTCCGCTGGGCGCGCACCATCGCCCGCGCGCCGATCGCCGTCGTCCTGCTCGTGGTCGTCGGCCTCGGGGCCCTCGCCCTCCCGCTGCAGAACCTGCACCTCGCCTTCCCGAGCGACAGCACCGCCGGCTCCGACACCACTCAGCGCAAGGCCTCCGACCTGGTGGCCGAGGCGTTCGGGCCCGGCCGCGACGCGCCGATGCTCACGGTGGTCGACGCCCGCGACGTACCCAAGGCCGACCGCGGGGCGGCGTTCGGCGAGGTCGCTGCCTGGGCCGCCGGCCTGGACAACGTCAAGAACGCGCAGGTCGTCCAGACCAACGCGACGAGCCCCGAGGCCGACGACGCCACGGGCGCCATCGTGCTCATCACCCCAGAGACCGGGCCCGAGGACACCGCCACCGAGGACCTGCTCTCCGACCTGCGCGACGGTCAGGGCGGCATCGAGGAGAAGACCGGTACGACGACCGGCGTCACCGGCCTCACGGCGATCACCACCGACGTGTCCGAGCGACTCAGCGGTGCGCTGCCGATCTACCTCGCGGTCGTCGTCGGCCTGGCGTTCCTGCTGCTGATGATCGTCTTCCGCTCGATCCTGGTGCCGCTCACGGCCACCGCGGGCTTCCTGCTCTCGGTGCTCGCGACGCTGGGCGTGACGGTCGCGGTCTTCCAGGAGGGCACCTTCGGGATCGTCGAGGGCCAGCCGATCGTGAGCTTCATGCCGATCTTCCTGATCGGCCTGGTGTTCGGCCTCGCCATGGACTACCAGGTCTTCCTGGTGACCCGGATGCGCGAGGCGCACGTGCACGGGATGTCGACCCGCGGGGCCGTCGTCGACGGCTTCCGCAACAGCGCCCGCGTGGTCGCGGCGGCCGGCGTCATCATGATCTCGGTGTTCGCGGCGTTCATCCTGATCGACGAGCCGATCATCAAGTCCATGGGCTTCGCGCTCGCGGTCGCGGTGTTCTTCGACGCCTTCATCGTGCGCATGACCCTGATCCCGGCGCTGATGTACCTGCTCGGCGAGAAGGCCTGGTGGCTGCCCGGCTGGCTCGACCGCCTGCTGCCCAACGTCGACGTCGAGGGCGAGAAGCTCGTCCGCCCCCACCTCACCGGCCACCAGCTCGAGGACGAGCTCGAGGGTCTCGAGAGCGAGCGCTCGGCGCGCGTCTGAGCAGGCTTTTCAGCAGATGCTGGTAAGTCGCTGCTTCTGGGCCGGAGTTACGCCCAGAAGCGGCGGCTTTTCAGCAGATGCTGGTAAACCTGCTCAGCCCTTGGCGAGGTGCGCGAGCAGGTTCTTCGAGAAACGGTCGCCCATGGTCGCCATGACGCCCTTCATGGCGGAGCGGACGGCGGGGCCGGCGGCGCGGGGCAGCGGCAGGCTGATGCAGACCTCGAGGCTGGTCTCCAGGCGGGTGCCGCCCTCGACGTCGCGCAGGTCGTACCAGCCGGTGACGCCGGCGCGCTCCTTGGCGCCCGACGGCGGGTCGTGCTCGAACTCGATGCGCTCCTGGTCCTTGAGCGTCATCCGCTCGGTGAACGTCGGGGAGAAGCCGATGCCCATGACCTCGAGGCCGGTCATCGACCAGACCCAGTGCTCGCCGGAGGGCGACGCCTCGATCCTCTTCACGAACGGCGTCATCCGGCCGACCAGCGAGGCGTCGACCAGGGCGTCCCAGATGCGCGCCCGGTCGTGGGGCACGACCGCCTCGGCCTTGGTCGTCGAGGAGAACACCGCCATCAGGCGGCCAGCGCCTTCTCGATGTCGCCGCTGATCTTCTCCGGCGCGGTGGTGGGCGAGTAGCGGCCGACGACCTTGCCGTCCTTGCCGATCAGGAACTTCGTGAAGTTCCACTTGATCTTCTTGCCCAGCAGGCCGCCCTTCTCCGAGCGCAGCCACTCGAAGACCGGGTGCGCGTCGGCGCCGTTGACGTCGACCTTGCTGAAGAGCGGGAAGGTGACGCCGAAGTTGCGCTCGCAGAAGCCCGCGATCTCGGCGTCCTCGCCCGGCTCCTGGTGGCCGAACTGGTCGCACGGGAAGCCGAGGACCGTGAAGCCCTGGCCGCCGTACTCGTCGTGGAGGCGCTGCAGCCCCTGGTACTGCGGCGTGAAGCCGCACTGCGAGGCGGTGTTGACCACCAGCACGACCTGGCCGGCGTAGTCCGCGAGGTCGACGTCGCGGCCGTCGATGCCCGTGGCGGAGAAGTCCTGGAGTGCGCTCATGCTCCCCAGTGTCCCCCGCGGCCCACGTCAGCCCACCAGGTGTCCGGTGACGCGGGCCGGCTGCTGGTGGCCCACCGGGTTGTGGTGCCCCTCGAGCAGCACCGTCACCTCGCGCCCGTCGACGTCCAGCACGAGCCGGTCGGCCTCGATCGCGACCACCTCACCGGCCACGACGTAGTGCCCGTCGCCCTGCCGCTCCAGCAGCGCACCGGGCCGGCACCGCTCCACGTCGCCGTCGGCGGCGAGCACCAGCGCGTGCCCGCCCCGACCACCGCGACCGCGCCACAGCAGCAGCGCGCCGACCAGCAGGAGCGAGTCCACGAGGCCCATGATCACCAGGCCGACCCGGCTGGTGATCTGCCCGCTCACGGTGTAGGCCGACGGCTGGTCGCGCAGCACGCGGACGTCGACCCGCTCGCGCGCCATCGCCTCGTCGTACGTCGCCTCGTCGACCTGCGCGACCCACAGCTCCTCGTCGGGGTCGACCTCCGCGGGCATCTGGAACTCCACGAGGTAGCCGTCGCCGCCGGCCAGCTCCTCGGTGTCGGTGACCTCCGCGGTGACGTCGACGCCGTGCCGGTCCACGCGCCAGCTCGTCCAGGTGCTGTGCGCCACGGGGAGGTTGACCAGCAGCGCCACCAGGGCGAGCAGCAGCAGCGACTTCCCTCGCCGGCTCACTCGGCCCGCCCGGGCGCGCCCCAGGGCTCACCCCAGGAGGGACCCCACACGAACTCGGACAGCTCGCGTCGTCGGCGTACCTTCTGCTCGCGGCCGCGGTCGCGTTCGGGCACGTCCTCGGGGTTGCCGCGCACGCCGACGGCGATCCCGGTCATCACCTCGAACCACACCGGGACCCCGAGCGCCGCGTGCACCGCCTCCCGGTCGAACCCCGCGAACTGGTGCGCGTGCAGCCCCATCGACCGCGCCTGCAGCGTGAGGTGCGCGGCCGCCTGGCCGAGGTCGTGGAAGGCGTGGCCGGGGCTGGCCCCACCCTCGCCGGCGGGGTCCGGCGCGACCTGCACCGCGGTCACGAAGACGACGCTCGCCCGCGGCACCCAGCCGGCGTTGCCGCGGCTCAGGTGCGGCACCAGCAGGTCGTGGCTCGGCGACCCGCGCTCGGCGACCACGAAGGCCCAGGGCTGGCTGTTGCCCCAGCTCGGCGCCCACTGCGCCGCGTGCAGCAGCGTCTCGACGTCCTCGGGCCCGAGCCGGTGGGTGTCGTCGAAGATGCTCGGGCTCCAGCGCGAGCGCAGCGGCTCGGCCAGCGACTCGGCCCCGGGCATCGGCGCGTGCGACGGCTCCGTGCGGTCGGCTTCCGTGTGGCCCTCGTCCATGGCGCCAGTATCACCGGGCCCGGGCAGCCCGGGGATGACAGGTCCGGATCCCGCGAGAGCGCGCGGCGCCGGACCGGCACCGTGGCAGGACACCCCCTCGAAGGAGATCCCATGTCACGCATCGTCCTGGTCACCGGCAGCACCCGCGGCCTCGGCCTGGCCACCGCCCGCCGCTTCGCCGAGGACGGCGACCACGTCGTCCTCACCGGCCGCGACGAGCAGGCCCTCGGCCGGGTCGTGGACCGGCTGCGCCTCGAGGGGCTCGAGGTCTCCGGCGTCGGGCTGGACGTCGACTCCGAGGTCAGCGTGCGCTGCGCGGCGCAGGAGGTGTCGCGCCGCCACGACCGCCTCGACGTGCTGGTCAACAACGCCGGGATCCTGCCCGAGGCGACCTCGACGGGCGCGGCGTTCGCCGAGCCGTCGGTCCTGGCCCGGACGCTCCACACCAACGTGGTCGGCGCCGCGCTCGTCATCGAGGCGTTCCTGCCGCTCGTGCTGCGCAGCGACGCGGGCCGGGTCGTCAACGTGTCCAGCACCATGGGCTCGCTCAGCGACCACGCCGACCCGGCGTCGCCGTACGCCGCCACGGCCGTGCCGGCCTACCGCGCGTCCAAGGCCGCACTCAACAGCCTGACCGTCTCGCTGGCGCGTCAGCTGGAGGGGACGTCCGTCGTCGTCACGGCCGTCTGCCCGGGCTTCGTGCAGACCGACCTGACGCCCTTCAGCCGCAACATCGCGCCGCTCACCGCCACGGAGGCCTCCGAGGTCGTGTGGCGGGCCGGGTCGCCGACCGAGACCCCGGCCGCCACGTTCGTCGACGCGGCCGGGCCCGTCGCCTGGTGAGCAGCCGCTACCAGGCGGCGGACGTCCCGGTGGCCGCGGAGACGTAGGAGAGGAAGCGCCGCACCTTGGTGTGGTCCTCGCCGCGCTGCCAGCCGTACGTCGTCGGGCGCAGCGCCCGGTCGTGCCAGAAGTGGTAGCTGCCCGAGGACTCCGGACGGGTCGCGACCAGCCACACGGCCGTGTCGGCGCCGCTGCGGGCGTCGCGCAGGAGCGGTCCCATCACCTTGTCGAAGCGCGGGAGGCTCTCGCTCACGCCCGGCGTCGCGACCCAGCCGGGGTGCATGCTCTCCACGCGGACCCCGCCGCCGCGCAGCCGCCCGGCCCAGGCCTCCGCCAGGACGACCTGCATCCGCTTGGTCCGGGCGTAGGCCTGGACGCCGTCGTAGGTCCCGTCGCGGAACTCGATCCCGTCCTCGGTGTCGCGCAGCCCGGCGCCGTACATGCCCCCCGACGACATGAACACCACCGACGAGCCGCCGGTGGTGGTCGCCGCGCCGAGCACGGGCAGGAGCAGCTCGGTCATGAGGTGCGGCCCGAGGACGTGGGCGGCGAGGGCGAGCTCGTGACCCTGCGCGGTCTCGGCGCGCTCGGGCGGCATGGCGCCGGCGTTGTGGACGAGGCCGTGGAGGACGTCGACGCGCCCGAGGAGGTCGGCGCACCAGACGCGTACGGCGTCCAGGTCGCCGATGTCGCACACCTCCTCGACGACCTCGGCGGTGGGCACGGCGCGGCGCAGGCGCTCGGCGTAGCGGGTGACCTTGTCGGCGCTGCGCCCGAGCACGTGGACGGTCGCGCCGAGCTCGGCGAAGGAGACCGCGATGGCCTCGCCGATGCCGGACGTGGCCCCGGTGACGACGACCCGCTTGCCGTGCATCGAGCCGGGCGCCGGGTCGGCGGGCCACCACCGGCGGCGCAGCGCGGGCCCGATCTTCGTGTAGCCGAGCACGAGGGAGCGGTCGAGCACGGCGTCGAGCACGGCGGTGGCGGACATGGGGCCAGCCTGGCAGCAGGAGCAAGCGGGAACGGGGGTGACCGACGTCATGCGGAACATTCCGCAGCGGGTCTACGTATTCGCAGGTCAGGGGGCCTGTCTGCTGCGATGCTCTGCGCATGCCCCCCAGCACTCTCGGACGGCTGGGGCTCCTCGCACGCGATCGGGGGCTCCAGGCCGGCTTCGGCGTCCTCGCGCTCTTCGTCGTAGGCGACCTGCGCCGCGACATCCTGCTCACCGCCACCTACTCGGCCAGCGCGATCATCGCCTCGATGCTCACCACCGCCCGCCGCACGGCGGCCGTGGCCGTGGTCAGCGGGGTGCTGGCGTTCCTGGTGGGCTACCTCGACGACGGCGCCGCCGGAGAGGAATGGCTCCTGCGCGGCTGGCTCGGCGCCGCCCTCGGCGTGCTCGCCGTGATCTCGGCCGTGGTGCGCGACCGGCGCGAGGAGCGGCTGCGCCGGATGACGGTGATCGCCGCGACCGCGCAGCAGGCCCTGCTCAGCTCGATGCCGTCCCGGCTGGCCGAGGTCGAGCTGGCGGCGCGCTACGTCTCGGCCACCACCGCCGCCCAGGTCGGCGGGGACCTCTACGAGGTGAGCTCCACGCCGTACGGCGTGCGGATGATCGTCGGCGACGTGAAGGGCAAGGGCATCGAGGCGGTCCAGATCGCGGCCTCGGTGCTGAGCGCCTTCCGCCACGCCGCGGTGACCGAGACCGACGTCGGCGCGGTGGCTCGCACGCTCGACGCGGCCGTGGGCCGGATGGTCTCCGACGAGGACTTCGTGACCGCCATCGTCGCGGAGTTCACCCACGACCGGGTCACGTTGGCCAACTGCGGCCACCCCTCGCCGGTGCTCGTGGCCGGCCGGCGGACCGTGGTCCTCGACCCCAGCGAGCACACGCTGCCCCTCGGCCTGGGCGCCGACCCGGTCCTGAGCACCCACGAGTGGCCCGACGGCGCCCGCCTGCTCCTCTTCACCGACGGCCTGGTCGAGGCCCGCGACCGCCGCGGCCGCTTCTTCCCGCTCGAGGACCACGCCGAGGAGCTGGCCGACGGCTCGCTGGACCAGGCGCTCGACCACCTCGTCGACCAGCTACTGCTGCACGCCGGCACCTCCGTCGACGACGACCTCGCGCTGGTGCTCACCGAGCACCACGCCTGAGGGCGACGCCGACGCCGGTCAGCGGCGCTGGACGCGGTCCGTGGGCGTGCTCGTGCGGACGGTGGACCGGTAGCCCGTCTTGACGCTGGTCACCGTGACGGTGATCCGCCGGCCCCACTGGACCGGCCGGAGCCGCAGCCGGGGGCCGGTGCCGCGCCTGATCACGACCCCGTCCGCGCTCCACCGGTAGGTGAGCGTGGCGCCCGCGTCGTGCGCTCCGGGGACGGCGGTGAGGACCCGGCCGACCCGAGCCGTGCCCCTGACCGCGGGCACGGGGACCCGGTGCTGCCGCCCGGGGCGGACCACCCGACCCACGAACCGGTTGCGGTCGACGTAGCCGGCCTTGGAGAAGGTGACCTTGGCGGCGACGCGGTGACCGAGGTCGGCGGCGGTGAGGACGTGCTGCAGCCCGGTGGCGCCCGCGATCGCCACGCCGTCACGCTGCCACATGATTCTCGGAGTCGGAGTCCACGCGGGCAGGGTGACGGTGATCCTCCGGCCCACGAGGGACGGGCCGGTGAGCCCGATCCTGGGCAGGTCGTACAGGGCGCTTCGCCGGACGACGCCGGTGGGCTGCGACGTGCCGGTGCCCGGGGCGTACGGCGCGAGCTCGGCGTCGGCGACGACGCTGAACGTGGCACCGAGGTCGCTCGGGGTCAGCTCGTACGTCGGGCCGGTCGCCGCCGCGACCGGGGTCGTGCTGCCGCGCGCGGTGCGCTGCCACGTGAAGGTGACGTCCGCGCCGCTCGGCGACGTCGGTCCCGTGCTGGCGAGGAGCACGTCCCCGACGGCGGGGGCGCCCGTGCCGCGCGTGGCGCTGCTGGTGTTGGACAGGGTCGGCGCAGGCACGTCGACGATCTGCTGCCAGCTCGCGCGCGCCGTGACCGCCACCGCCGTGCCGTCGGTGCTGGAGCCGAAGACGGTCAGGTCGGTGTCGATGCCGAGCGGGTCGGCGCCGGCGCCGGTGACCCAGCCGGTGAAGACGTGGCCGGCCCGTTCGGGGGACGGCGGCAGCGTGCGGTCGCCGTGGGCGAGCGTGTCGGCGAAGACCGTGGTCGGTGCGGGGACGGGGGTGCCGCCGTCCGCGTCGTAGGTGATGGTGGTGTGGCGCCCGGTGACCTCGGCGACGGTCACCCCGTCGGTGGGGACGGTGATGGCGCCGCCGTTGCTGACGGTGCCGGCGCCGGTGAGGCCGGCCGAGGTGGCCGGGTCGCGCTCGATCGTCCCGGCGGCCGCGACGACCACGCTCGGATCGGCGCCGAGGTTGGGGACCACGAGGTTGCTCCGCAGACGCAGGGTCCCGCCGTTGACGGTGACGAGGATGCCGGTCGGCGCCGCCGCGTCGTCGCCGACGGCCGACGCACCGTCCTTGCCGTGGGCCACGACGGTCGCCTCGTCGTTGACCGTGACCGACACGGCGCCCAGGGCCTGGCCGGAGGGGCTCTGGGCGCCCCTGCCGATCCCGGCGTAGCCGTAGCCGTCGCCGTCGCCGTCGCCGTCTGCGTTGATCGTGGCCCGGTCGTTGGCCACGACGGTCGCCCCGCCCGTGCCGAAGAGCCCCCCGCCGATGCCGGCACCCCCCTCGACGCCGAGGCCGGTGATGACCGAGTCGTCGTCGGCGACCACCGGGTTGGCACCGCCGCGGCCGGACCTGCCGAAGCCGATGCCGGCGCCGTGGTCGCCGGTGGTCCCCCTGATGGTGGCGAAGTCCTCGCTGCGGACGGTGCCGTTGCCGCCGTACTCCGCCCCGCCGATCCCCGCTGAGTCGTGGCCGCCGACTGCCTCGATGGTCGAGTGGCCGCGCGCCGTGACGTCGCCTCCGTCACGACCGCCACCGCCACCCTGGCCGCCCACGCCGGCGGAGCCGAAGCCGCCGTAGGCGCGGACGTGGGCGAACCCCGAGCTCACGAGCGGGCCACCGTTGCGGATGCCGGCGGGTCCGTAGTACTGGTCTGCCTCGCTCGCTCTCGCGTCGGCGGTCAGGACGCCCGCAGTCGCCGCCGTCGTGGAGTCGGTGACCTCGAGCGTCTGACCGCCGCCGATCTGGACACTGCGGACGGTCAGGTCGTGCCCAGCCAGGTCGAGCACGGTGTCGCAGCCGACCTCGAGCACGGTGGTGGGACCGCTCAGGTCCTGGGTCAGCGCGACGCGGTACGGCGATCCGGCGCAGGCGGCCAGCGCGGCCTGCAGGTCGGTCACGTCCGAGCCGGGGTCCGCGGCAGCGGGCGCGGCCGGCGTCAGGGCGAGACCGGCGACGCACAGGGACAGGACGGTGACACACGCGCGGATGCTCTTCACGACGCTCCAAGGTTCTCGGGCGCCGACGTCCGGCCTGCCTCTCGTCTGATTCGACCACGGCAGGTGCGTGCCGCGTCGTCGTTCCGCCGATCTCCGGGGCGTGGGTCGCGGCGGCGCGGCGGCGCGGCGGGTCGTGTGCCGCACCCAGCGCCGGGACGCGGCCTCCGGCACACGACCCGACCCCGCGACGCGGGACCCTCAGTCGGTGGCGGTCGAGCGGGGCGCGCGGTAGTCGAGGTCGGCGTACTCGGGGTGGCGCTGCAGGTAGGCCTGCACGAAGGGGCACACCGGCAGCGCCCGCAGCTCCTGGGCGCGGACGTCGTCGAGCGCCGCGCGCACCAGGGCGCCGCCGACGCCCTGGCCCTCGGAGCCGGGGAACACCTCGGTGTGGGTGAAGACCACGAGCTCGGGGGTCGACTGGTAGGCGGCGAACCCGAGCAGCGTCTCCCCCTCGCGGATCTCGTAGCGGCTCTCGGCGTCGTTGCGCACGACCTCGGTGGCTGTCATGGGCCCATTCTCTCGCGGACCCCAGGCGCCGGTCGCGGTGCGGGGGCGTCGGGCGTCGGGCCGGGGTCGTGTGCCGCAGAGCGCGCTCCGGCGCTGCGGGGGGCACACGACCCTCCCGGGCAACCCGCAGCCCCGACCGAGAAACACCGGCCTGGTCGCGCAACCGTGACGGCGTCGCGGACAGTGACGGGTGTGAGCTCCTCCCCCGACCGTCCCGACGCCCCGCAGCACCGGGCGCAGCGCGCGCTGCTGCGGGCCGGCGACCACGACGCCTTCGGGCGGCTCTTCGCCGACCACGCCGACGAGGTGTTCTCGCTGGCCCTGCGCCTGACCGGCCTGCGAGCCGTCGCCGAGGACGTCACGTCCGAGGTCTACCTCGTCGCCTGGCGACGGCGCCACACCGTCGAGCTGAGCGACCTCCCGCTGCGGAGCTGGCTGCTCGCCATCGCCGCCCGCCAGGCGATGAACGCCACCCGCGGAATCCGCCGGCGGCGGTCGTTCCTGCACTCGGGCCGGGCCCGACCCGGGGTGGTCGCCGACTTCGCCGACGAGACGGCCGGCCGCCTCGACGACGCCCGCCTCCTCGAGCGCACCCGCGCGGCGATGGCGGCGCTGACCCGCCCCGAGCTGGAGGTGGTCACGCTGTGCGTCTGGTCGGAGCTCACGTACGCCGAGGCCGCGGAGGCCCTCGGCGTCCCGGTCGGCACGGTGCGCTCGCGCCTGAACCGCGCGCGACGGCGGCTCCGCACGCTGACCGCGGGACCGGACCCGGCCCCCACGCCACCGTCCACTCGTCCCGCCCCCGCCCCCACGAACCCCCGAGGACACCGGTGACCGCCCCCGAGCAGACCCTGCACGACCTCCTCCCCGCACCGGTGACGACTTCACCGACGGCGCCCGAGCGGGACCGCATCGAGGCGAGGCTGCGCGAGGGGCTGCGCCACCAGGCCCGACGCGAGCAGCGCGCCACCGCGTGGCGCGAGCGTGCCGGCGCGGTCGCCGCGCCCGGCGTCGTCCTCGCGTGCCTGGGAGCGGTGGTCACCCTGACGGTGCTGGTCGCCGGGTCCCCCGCTCCCGAGAGCGGGAGCGCCCAGCGGGTCCGTCCCGTGGTGGCCGCGCCGCTCGCCGTCCAGGTGCTCGACCGCGCCTCGCGCAACGCGGCCCGCCGCGACGTCACGCCGCCGGCGCCGGGCGAGCTGCTCTACGCCCGCAGCATCGTGCGCTCCAACGAGGGCCGGTACGGCGGTCCGGTCCAGCTGGCCGGGCGCCACGTCCGCGAGATCTGGCTGAGCCAGGAGGACGGACCCACCCAGGACCTCGGGCTGATCCGCGAGTTCGGCCAGGACTGGCCCATCCGCAGCGGCGGGCCGGTGCCGGCGGGTCCGGCACGTCCCACCTACGGCTACCTGGCCTCCCTGCCGACCGACCCCGACGAGCTCCTCGACGCGCTGGAGTCACAGCTCGCGCCCTGGGACGACGCCCGCACCCGCGACCAGGTCGTCTTCGACCAGATCGCGAGCCTGATGGGCGAGGTGGCCGCGCCGCCCGACGTCACCGCCGCCCTCTTCCAGGCGCTCACGCGGATCCCCGGCGTCCAGGTCGAGGCGGGCGCACGCGACCTGCTCGGTCGCCCGGGCGTCGGGCTCACCCGCACCGACGGCGTGTTCCTGACTCGCGACGTCCTCATCCTCGACCCGCGCACCGGCGAGGTCATCGGCACCCGCTCCTACATGGACGGCCCGCAGGGCGAGACGCTGTACGGCGCCACCGCCCTCGTGCAGCGCGGCACGGCGCGCCGCGCCGGTGAGCCGCCCGTCCCCCCGGCCGACGCGCCCAGGGCGACCTCCGCCGCCGGGCGCGCCTGACCCGTCCAGCTGATCGGTGGACGCGCCGCCGACCGGGTCGTGTGCCGGAGAGCGCGCTCCGGCGCTGCCTGCGGCACACGACCCGCACCGACCCCGCACCGACCCACCACGCACCCACTGCGCACCGCTCGCCACAACGCCGCAGGGCCCCGGGAGACCCGGGGCCCTGCGGTCTATCTGTGCGCGAGGGGGGATTTGAACCCCCACGCCCTTTCGGACACTGGCACCTGAAGCCAGCGCGTCTGCCGTTCCGCCACTCGCGCAAGTGAGCCGGGTCAGGCTATCCCAGGGCGGGTTTGACCCCCAAACCGGGCCGGAGGGTGCACGATGCGCGGGCACGACCCCGATACGATCGATCGAACCCCGTCTCGAGGACGGGTCCGTTCGCCATGTCTGGCGCTGTCTGCGGAAGGAGGGGGACGTGGGAGGCCTGCAGAGGTTCGAGCAACGGCTCGAGCAGATGATCTCCGGCGCGTTCGCCCGGGCGTTCCGCTCCGCCGTGCAGCCGGTCGAGATCGCCGCCGCGCTCCAGCGCGAGTGCGACAACAACGCCCAGATCCTCTCGCGCGACCGCCGGCTGGTGCCCAACGACTTCCACGTCGAGCTCTCGCAGACCGACCTGGACCGGCTCGCGACGTACGAGGGCGCCATGGCCAAGGAGCTCATCGGCCAGCTCCGTGAGCACGCCGACGCCCAGGGCTACGTCTTCACCGGGCCCGTGCAGCTCGGCTTCGAGCCGGCCGACGACCTCACCACCGGCCGCTTCCGGATCCGCAGCTCCGCCCAGGCGTCGGTCACCGGCAACGCCTCCCACACGCAGGTCAGCCGGGCCCGCGCGGTGCTCGACGTCAACGGCACCCAGCACCCGCTGCAGCCTCCCGGCCTGGTGATCGGGCGCGGCACCGAGGCCGACGTCCGCATCAGCGACCCGGGCGTCAGCCGACGGCACGTGGAGTTCACCGTCTCCGGCGTCGGCGACGAGCTGGAGATCGAGGTCCACGACCTGGGCTCCACCAACGGCATGCTGGTCGAGGGCCGCAAGGTCAAGCACGCCGGCCTGCACGACGGCTCGCGGGTCAAGATCGGCAACACCACCATGACCGTGCGCGTGGTCCGGGAGGACGCCGATGTCTGAGCTGACGCTCTTCCTCATCCGGATCGCCTACCTCGCGATCCTGTGGATCTTCGTACTGTCCGCGATCTCGGTGATCCGCTCCGACATGTTCGGCGCCCGGGTGCCCGAGGCCGCGCGGGCCGCCGCCGGCGGCGCCAAGCCGGCCAAGCAGAAGAAGCCGCCCAAGCGCCGTGGCTCTCCCACCCAGGTCGTCGTCACCTCCGGCACCAACAACGGCGCCACCGCCTCGCTCGACCACGCCCCGATCCTGATCGGCCGCGGCCCCGACGCCGCGATCCGGCTCGAGGACGACTACGTCTCCACCCGACACGCCCGGATCGCCGCCTCGGGCGACCAGTGGTTCGTCGAGGACCTCGGCTCCACCAACGGCACCTACATCGGCACCGTCCGCATCACCCAGCCCACCACGATCACGCTCGGCACCCAGGTCCGGATCGGCAAGACGATCCTGGAGCTGCGCAAGTGAGCTGCTCATGAGCCTGCGCCTGCACTACTCGGCCATCTCCGACGTCGGCCGCGTACGCAAGGACAACCAGGACTCCGGGTACGCCGGCGCCTGGCTGCTCGCCGTGTGCGACGGCGTGGGCGGGGCGGCCCGGGGCGACATCGCCTCGGCCACCGCCATCCAGACCCTGCGCGAGCTCGACGTGCCGCCGGCCGACGACACCGGCGCCGACCTGCTCGACCGGGTCGCCGACACGCTGCACGAGGCGCACCTGCGCATCGGGCAGCTCGTCGACGCCGACCCGGCCCTCAACGGCACCAGCACCACCGCCACCGTCGCGCTCTTCGACGGCGACCGCGTCGGGATGGGCCACGTCGGCGACAGCCGCGCCTACCTCTACCGCGACCAGGAGCTCTCCCAGCTCACCAAGGACCACACCTTCGTCCAGTCGCTCATCGACGAGGGCCGCATCACCGAGGCCGAGTCGCGGGTCCACCCGCACCGCAACCTCATCCTCAAGGCGCTCGACGGCATGCAGGAGGCCGACCCCGACCTGTTCATGATCGAGCTGGTGCCCGGCGACCGGCTGTTCCTGTGCAGCGACGGCGCCTGCGGCGTGCTCGACGACGGCCGGCTCGCCGACATCCTCTCGATGGGCACGCCCGACTACGCCGCGGTCGAGCTCGTGCGCGCCAGCCTCGAGGCCGGCAGCTCCGACAACGTCACCTGCCTGGTCGCCGACGTCGTCACCGAGGAGGCCTCGGCCGACGACCCGGCCTACGAGGCCCTGGAGCCGCTGCTGGTCGGCGCGGCCGCCGAGCTGCGCCGCCGCGCCCCGCGCGCCAAGGGCAGCCTCTTCCGCGGGCACCGCGCCGGCGACACCGGCGAGCTGGACCCCATCGAGGACGAGATCGTCGGCGGACCCGGGGGCGGGGCCGGCGGCTCGTCGGCGCCGGTGGACCCCGAGGCCGCCCGCTACGCCCCGATCCCCCCGTCGCGCTACCAGTGGCTGACCCGCCTGCTCGTGCTCGCGGTCGTGGTCGGCGTCGTCTGGGTGGCCGCCGCGGCGGCGTACTCCTGGACCCAGCGCCAGTACTTCGTCGGCGAGAGCGACGGCAACGTCGTCATCTACCGCGGCATCAACACCGACCTGCCCGGCATGGACCTCAGCGACCTCTACCAGACCAGCGACGTCGAGCTGGACCGACTCAGCGACTACGACGCCGGGCGCGTGCGGCAGGGCATCGAGGTCAGCGACCTCGACGCCGCCCGCGAGACCGTCCAGAACCTGTCCGCCGAGATGTCCCCCGCGGAGAGCCCCGCAGACACCCCCACCGACACCCCGACCGGCACGGCCACCGAGACGCCGACCGGCACCCCGCCGAGCACGGCCAGCACCGAAGGGGCCGGCTGAGCCATGTCCCAGTCCTCGGCCCTGATGGGGTTCGTGCACCGCCGGCGACGCGGTGCCGAGCTGTTCCTGCTCATCCTCGCGCTCGGGGTCGGCATCGGCGCCTACGCCGCGGTCGGCATCGGGGTCGAGGGCCACGTGCCCGTCGACATCCTCGGCTACGGCGGCTGGCTGGCCGCGCTGCTCGTCGGCGCCCACGTCGCGGTCCGCCTGGTCGCGCCGTACGCCGACCCGGTGCTGCTGCCGGTCGTCGCCGCGCTCAACGGTCTCGGCCTGGCGGTCATCCACCGCCTCGACCTCACCGAGGGCACCACCTTCGCCCGCCAGCAGCTGACCTGGATGACGCTGGGCGTCGTGCTGTTCGTCGGCGCGCTCGTGGTCCTGCGCGATCACCGCATCCTGACCCGGTTCACCTACACCTTCGGCCTGCTGGCGATCGTGCTGCTGCTCCTGCCGATGGTCCCCGGCGTCGGCAAGACCATCAACGGCGCCAAGATCTGGATCGGCGTCGGGCCCTTCACCTTCCAGCCGGGCGAGGTCGCCAAGGTGCTGCTGGTCGTCGCGTTCGCCGGCTACCTCGTCCTGCACCGCGACGCGCTCGCCCTGGCCGGACGACGGGTCCTCTTCGTCGACCTGCCGCGCGGCCGCGACCTCGGCCCGATCCTCGCGATGTGGCTGGTCAGCCTCGGCATCCTGGTCTTCCAGCGCGACCTCGGCTCCAGCCTGCTCTTCTTCGGCCTCTTCCTCGTGATGCTCTACGTCGCCACCGAGCGGCCCGGCTGGCTGGTCGTCGGCGGCGGGCTGTTCATCTCGGGCGCGTTCGTCGCGTGGCGCCTCTTCGGCCACGTGCAGGACCGCGTCGACATCTGGCTGCACCCCTTCGACTACTACAACGCCCCGCGCCCGCCCTACAGCGACCAGATCGTCGAGACCATGTTCGGCATGGGCTGGGGCGGCCTCATCGGGCGCGGCTTCGGCGAGGGCGACCCGACCCGCATCACCTACGCCGAGGCCGACTTCATCATGGGCGCGATCGGCGAGGAGCTCGGGCTCACCGGCGTCATCGCCGTGCTGGTGCTCTACGGCCTCATCGTCGAGCGGGCCCTGCGCGCGGCGCTGATCTCGCGCGACGGCTTCGGCAAGCTGGTCGCGGTCGGGCTGGCCGGCGTGGTCACGCTGCAGGTCTTCGTGGTCGTCGGCGGCGTCACCCGGCTGATCCCGCTCACCGGTCTCACCACGCCGTTCCTGTCCTACGGCGGCTCCTCGCTCGTGGCCAACTGGGTCATCATCGCGCTGCTGCTGCGCATCTCCGACCAGGCCCGTCGCCCCGTCCCGGACCTCTCCGGGCCGAGCGAGGCGCCCGACGAGCAGTCCACGCAGGTGATCAAGCTGTGAACAAGCCCATCCGCACGGTCTCGCTCTTCTGCCTCTTCCTGTTCGTGGCGCTGATGCTCAACGCGACCTACCTGCAGTTCTGGAAGGCCGACGACCTCAACAACGACGCCCGCAACCGCCGGGTGATCGAGGAGTCCTACTCCCGCGAGCGCGGCGCGATCCTGGTCGGCCGCGACCCGGTGGCCGAGAGCGTGCCGAGCGACGACCGGTTCGAGTTCCAGCGCACCTACGCCGAGCCGTTCCGCTACGCGCCCGTCACGGGCTACTTCTCCTACTTCAGCCAGACCGGCGTGGAGCGCTCCCAGAACCAGGTCCTCTCGGGCGAGGACCCGCGCCTGTTCGTCACCAAGCTCGTCGACCTGCTCACCAATGACCCCCACAAGGGCGGCAGCGTCCAGCTCACGATCGACCCCGAGGCGCAGGACGCCGCCTTCGAGGGCCTGGACGCGCTGCCCGGCGACGTCGAGGGCTCGGTCGTGGCGCTCGACCCGAGCACCGGCAAGATCCTGGCGATGGTCTCGCTCCCGAGCTACGACCCCAACAAGCTGGCCTCGCACGACCTCGACGAGGTCAGCGACACCTACGACAAGCTCCTCGCCGACGACTCCGAGCCGCTGCTCAACCGCGGCATCCAGACCACGCTGCCGCCGGGCTCGACGTTCAAGCTGGTGACCGCGGCGGCCGCGATCGAGAGCGGCGCCTACACCGCGGACAGCATGGTGCCGGGCGGCGCGACGTACCGCCTGCCCCAGACCTCGGGCGACAGCGGCGTCATCGACAACGAGGGCCGCGACTGCGGCACCGACAGGATCCCCTTCGAGCAGGCCATGGAGAACTCCTGCAACACCACCTTCGCGGCGCTCGCCGTGGAGGTCGGCGCGGAGGCGATGATCAAGCAGGCCGAGGCCTTCGGGTTCAACACCACCTACCTCGAGGACCTGCGCCCCCAGGCCAAGTCGAACTTCCCGACCGAGATGAACCCGCCTCAGACCGGCCAGGCCGGGATCGGCCAGTTCGAGGTGCGGTCCACGCCGCTGCAGATGGCGATGGTCGTCGCCGGGATCGCCAACGGCGGCGTGGTGAGGCGTCCCTACGTCGTCGACGAGGTCCAGTCGGCCGACCTCGCCACGCTCGAGAAGACCGAGGCCAGCGACCTGTCGCAGGCCGTGTCGTCCTCCACCGCCGCCGACCTCACCCAGCTGCTGGTCGCCACCGTCGACAACGGCACGGCCTCGCCCGCGGCGATCCCCGGCGTCAGCGTCGCCGGCAAGACCGGCACCGCCCAGAGCGGGCAGGACGACGTGCCGCCCTACGCCTGGTTCGTCTCCTTCGCGCCCGCCGAGGACCCCGAGGTCGCCGTCGCGGTGATGATCGAGTCGGCCGACATCCCGCGCGGCGAGATCGCGGGCGGCCAGCTCGGCGGTCCCATCGCCAAGGCCGTGATGGAGGCGATCCTCGATGACTGACACGTCTGGCACGTCCGGCACCCCGGAGCGCTTCGCCGACGACGCGCGCCGCTACCGGCTCGACTCCCGCATCGCCACCGGCGGCATGGGCGAGGTGTGGCGCGCCACCGACACCACGCTGGGCCGCGAGGTGGCCGTCAAGCTGCTCAAGCACGAGTTCGCCGACGACCCGACGTTCCGCTCCCGCTTCGAGACCGAGGCCCAGCACGCCGCGGCACTGCACCACCCCGGCGTCGCAGGCGTCTACGACTTCGGCGAGGCGCTGGGCCCGGGTGCCGCCGACGGGTCCGGCGCGCCGCGGCCCTACCTCGTCATGGAGCTGGTCGACGGCAAGCCGCTGTCGGACCTCCTGCGCGGCGGCCGGCCGCTCGACCCCGAGGTCGCCCGCGACCTGCTCGCGCAGGCCGCCGACGCCGTGGCGGTCGCGCACGCCGCCGGGATCGTGCACCGCGACATCAAGCCGGCCAACCTGCTGGTGACGCCGGACCGCAAGATCAAGATCACCGACTTCGGGATCGCCCGCGCCGCGGACGGTGTGGGCATCACCCAGACCGGCCAGGTGATGGGCACCCCGCAGTACATCTCGCCCGAGCAGGCGCGCGGCAACCCCGCCACGCCCGCCTCCGACGTCTACTCCCTCGGCGTCGTGGCGTTCGAGTGCCTCGTCGGCCGGCGGCCCTTCGAGGCCGAGTCCCCGATCGCCACCGCGCTCGCCCACCTCCAGCAGCCCGTCCCGGACCTGCCCGACGGCGTGCCGGCCGACCTCGCCGCCGTCGTACGGCGTGCGCTCATCAAGGAGCCCGCCGACCGCTACGTCGACGCCGCGGCGTTCGCCACGGCGCTGCGCAACCCGGCGACCGAGGTCATGGCGCCGCCGCCGCCGGTCGCCGACGACCTGAGCACCCAGGTCATGGCACCCGTCCCGGTCGCGGCCGGTCCGACGGTCGTCACGCCCGTGCCACCGGTGCCACCCGGCCCGGCCACGCCCGACGACGACCGTCGCCGTGGCCCGTGGGGCATCGTCCTGCTGGTGCTGCTGCTCGTGGCCGCGGCCGCGGTCGTGCTGCTGCTCGTCACCGGCGGGGACGACGATCCCGACGACGAGACCCCGCCCGCGCAGACACCGACCTCGGAGCCCACGACCGAGGACACCCCCACGCAGGAGCCGACCGAGTCCGAGGACGAGCCGGAGCCGCCGCCCGAGACGCCGTCGGACACCCCCAGCGACACCCCCTCCGACACGCCCAGCGAGACTCCCTCGGAGACCCCGAGCGACACGCCGTCGGAAACCCCCAGCGACACCCCGAGCGACACGCCGCCCAGCGAGCCCGTCGACTCCACGCCGTCAGATCCCGCTCAGTCGCCGCAGCAGCGGACGACGAACCCCGAGGAAGTGCCCACCCGATGAGCAACTCACAGCCGACGGTCGTCGGGGGCCGCTACGAGCTCGGCGAGCTCCTCGGCCGCGGCGGCATGGCTGAGGTCCGCAAGGGCACCGACACGCGCCTGGGGCGCGTGGTGGCGGTCAAGCGCCTGCGCACCGACCTGGCGAGCGACGCCACGTTCCAGGCGCGCTTCCGCCGCGAGGCGCAGTCCTCGGCGTCGCTCAACCACCCCTCGATCGTCGCCGTCTACGACACCGGCGAGGAGCCGGCCGCCGACGGGTCCGGCGTCGCCCAGCCCTACATCGTCATGGAGTTCGTGGCCGGCCGCACGCTGCGCGACATCCTGCGCGAGGGCCGCAAGATCCTGCCCGAACGGGCGCTGGAGATCACGAGCGGCGTGCTGTCCGCGCTCGACTACAGCCACCGCGCCGGCATCATCCACCGCGACATCAAGCCCGGCAACGTGATGCTCACGCCCAGCGGCGACATCAAGGTCATGGACTTCGGCATCGCCCGCGCCATCAGCGACGCCTCGTCCACGATGACGCAGACCGCCGCCGTCGTCGGGACCGCGCAGTACCTCTCCCCCGAGCAGGCGCGCGGCGAGACCGTCGACTCCCGCTCGGACGTCTACTCCACCGGCTGCCTGCTCTACGAGCTCCTCACCGGCCGGCCGCCGTTCGTGGGCGACAGCCCGGTCGCGGTCGCCTACCAGCACGTCCGCGAGCAGGCCGCGCCGCCGTCGGACCACGACACCGAGCTGCCGCCCGAGATCGACACGATCGTGATGAAGTCGCTGGCCAAGCGGCTCGAGGACCGCTACCAGTCCGCCGCGGCGATGCGCGCCGACATCGAGCGCTACCTCGCCGGCGTACCCGTGCAGGCGACCGTCGCGCCGCCGCCGGAGCACACGATGGTGGTGGGGGCCGCCGTCCCCGCGACGACCACCGTGGCCGCGACCGCCCCGGGTCCGCCCCTGCCGGCCGACACCGACGACGACCGCGGGCGCAACACCGGGCTCCTGTGGTTCCTCGGCATCCTCGCGCTCCTGCTCATCGTGGCCGGCGTCTTCTTCCTGCCGAAGCTCTTCGAGAGCCCTCCGGAGCAGACCCAGGTGCCGCGGCTCGTGGGCCTGACCTACGACGAGGCGCTGCTCGAGATCGCCGACGCCGGCCTCACGAAGGGCGAGGTCTCCTACGCGCCCGACGACACCGTGCGCGAGAACCACGTGATCAGCCAGTCCCCCAACCTCGACCAGTTCGTCGACCCCGGCTCCGCGGTCGACCTGGTGATCTCCAACGGCAAGCCGCTGGTGGCCGTCCCGGCCGTGATCGGCCAGCCCCGCAAGGACGCCGCCGCCGCGCTCGAGGCCGCCGGGCTCAAGGTCAACCAGCAGGAGCGCGACTCCGACGAGGACAAGAACGAGGTCGTCGAGACCGACCCCGCGGTCGGCACCGAGGTGCCCACGGGCAGCACCGTGACCATCTTCTACTCCGACGGCCAGGAGAAGATCCCGGACGTCATCGGCGACCGCCAGGAGGTCGCGGAGCAGAAGGTCCGCGCCGCCGGCTTCACCCCGGTCGTCCGTCCGGACGCCTCCTCGACCGAGCCGGCCGGCACCGTCGTCGACCAGTTCCCGCTGGGCGAGCAGACCGCCGACGCGGGCGCCGAGGTGATCCTGTTCGTCTCGACCTACGTCGAGCCGACCCCGACCGCCCCCACGACCGAGCCGCCGCCCCCGACCACGCCGACGCCGACAGCCCCGACGGACACGCCGAGCATCCCGATCCCCAGCCGCGGCGACCGCGAGGACCGCGACTAGCCGGAGGTCGAGGAGGGGCGAAGTCGCGTCTCGAAACCCCCCGGACCTATCCCTGCTTGCGGAGCACCTCGGCGTGCTGGACGTCGAGCAGCCCGTCGTACGCCGGCGCCTCGACGTCGTCCTCGGCCTCGAGGTCCCAGCCGACGGAGATGTCCGGCAGCTGGGCGCGCTGGAGGTAGTAGTCGACGTCCTCGTCGTCGATGACCGCGTCGCCCAGGGTGTCGGGGTCGCCGACGGCCTGGATGACGTAGGGCTGGGCGTAGGGGATGCCCTGCAGGAGCACGGCGTTGCCGTGGCACTTGATGCCGGTGGTGCTGACGACGCGCTGGCCCTGGATGGTCACCGCGCTGGCGCCACCGCGCCACATGGCGTTGACGACGGCCTGGATGTCCTGCTGGTGCACGACGAGCAGCGAGAGCTTGCGGGTCGTGGAGTTGATGACGTCCTCGGGGGCGTCCGAGAGGGTCACGGTGACGCCGGGCCCGCGGCGCGGCTCGAGGCCGGCGGGGTCGCGGAGGTCCTCCACCCGGCGGCGCAGCTTGTTGACCTTGCGGTCCTTGACGCCGGCGGTGAGCGTGTTGACGTCCTCGGTGAGGTCGTCGAGGCGGCCCTTGAGCTGGTCGTACTTCTCCGCCTCGGTGTCCACCAGGCCGGCGAGGTCGGAGTAGCGACCGGGGCGCAGGTCGGTGCCCTCGCTGTTGTAGGCGCTGATCGCGAACAGCGAGCCGCTGAGCAGCAGCACGACCGGCGTCCCGATGCGCCAGGCGCCGCGCTTGCGGCGCGGACGCTCCGGCGGTGGCCCCGAGGGGCTCGCGTGGGAACCGGACGTCATGCCGACTAAGGTATCCCGCGACCCGCGGCGAGACGTCGCGGCGGCGCCACCGCGACGAGGAGCAGAACCGTGTCCAAGCTCAAGGCCAACGATCCCTTCGCGGAGCCGGGGGGCAAGCTGCTGACGCCACGCTCCGTGGTCTCCCTGCTGCTGGTCGTGCTCGGCATCGCCTGGATCGTCTTCTACTACTTCGCCGTGCGCCCCGACCCGAGCGTCCTCCCCACGCCCAAGGCCGGCAACCCGAAGTTCATGGCCGACCTCAAGGACTGGAACTACCTGATCGGCTTCGGCGCGCTGTTCCTGGGCCTGGCCCTGGCCGCCCACCCGTCCACGCCGCTGGGCCGCGGCCGGGGCGTCGTCGTCGGCATGCTCGGCTGCTTCATCCTCGGGCTGCTGTGGATCTGCACCTTCTACGTCATCAGCGACGACCCGTCGCGCATCTGGGTCTTCAACGACCTCGGCCAGAAGAACCTGTTCGTCGGCATCGCCTTCATGGCCGTGGGCTTCACCTACGCCACGCGCTGGGAATGAGCTGACCCCCCGCTGACCCGCCCGGAACTTTCGGGCGGGTCAGCGGCGTTTCGGGGCGTGGAGCAGAGTTCTCCACAGGAAAGTCCACAGGTGTGGAGGAGTTACACGCGTGTGGTTCTCCACATCTGTGGAGGAACCTGTGGACTCGCGACCGGGGCGGCTCAGCCGGTGAGGACGGCGGAGCGGGCGATGACGGCCAGCGCCAGGGCCGCGGCCAGGAAGACCAGGATGCCGACCTGGAACTGCGTGCGGTTGCGGCGCGGGGCGTAGACCAGGGCGGCCGCGATGACGATGCCGCCGACCAGGCCGCCGAGGTGGGCCTGCCAGGAGATGAACTGCGCGCCGACGACGGTGATCACGACGTTGATGCCGATCCAGGTGAGGACCGACTGGACGTTGCCGCCCACCTTGAAGGCCACGACGAGCAGCGCGCCCATCAGCCCGAAGACCGCACCCGAGGCGCCGAGGGTGGCGCCGCGCTCCGCCGCCAGCCAGTAGACCGCGGTGGAGCCGGCCAGGCCGGAGAGCAGGTAGAGCGCCAGGAAGCGGGCGCGGCCCAGGATGAGCTCGAGCTGCGGCCCGAGCGCGTAGAGGGCGAACATGTTGAACGCGATGTGCCAGATCTCGACGTGGGCGAACATGCTGGTCGCGAGCTGCCAGTAGGAGCCGTCGGCGACGCCGGGGACGAACTCCTGCCCGGGCGCCACGCAGGTGGCCTCGGTGAGGTTCGGGAAGTAGTTGTTGAGGTCCGAGGTGAAGCAGGTCCCCACCGGGGTCAGCGCCAGCCGGTCGATGAGCTGGCTGGTCTTCCAGCCGGTCGCGACGATCGCGAACCAGACCGCGACGTTGATGCCGATCAGCGCGATCGTCGTCGCGCCCGGGTTGCTGGGCCGGATGCCGCCGTACGCCGTGCGGGCGGTGCGCATCGTCTTGGCACCCTCGGCCACGCAGTCGGGGCACTGGAAGCCCACCGAGGCCTGGCGCATGCAGTCGGGGCAGATGACCTTGCCGCAGCGCTGGCAGCGGACGTACGACTCCCGCCCGGGGTGCCGGTAGCACGTGGTGACCGGCACCCCGGGGACGGGAGCAGGGTGGTCGCTCAGGAAGCCACGACCTCGACCGACTCGATCACGACGTCGTCCTGCGGACGGTCGCCGGCACCGGTCGGGGCCGAGCCGATGGCGTCGACGACCTCGCGGGAGGCCTGGTCGGCCACCTCGCCGAAGATGGTGTGCTTGCGGTTGAGCCACGGCGTGGCGCCGAGGGTGATGAAGAACTGCGAGCCGTTGGTGCCCGGTCCGGCGTTGGCCATCGCGAGCAGGTAGGGCTTGTCGAAGACGAGCTCGGGGTGGATCTCGTCCTTGAACGTGTAGCCGGGGCCGCCGGTGCCGGTGCCGAGGGGGCAGCCGCCCTGAATCATGAAGCCCTCGATGACCCGGTGGAAGCCCAGTCCGTCGTAGAACTTGCCCGTGCGGCCGTTGCCCGCGTCGTAGGACTTCTCGCCGGTCGCGAGGCCGACGAAGTTGTCGACCGTCTCGGGGGCGTGGTTGCCGAACAGGTTGACGGTGATGTCGCCCTTGTTGGTCTTGAGGATGGCCTGCTGCTCCGCCATGACTGCCTTTCGCCTGGGATGTCCGGCGCCTGTGCTGCCGCGCCGGTTTGCGGGATCGATCCTCGCACGGGTCGCAAGGCGGGGGCGCGCAGGTCACCCCCCTGGGGGTGGCCTGCTCACCACGGGCATGGTGGGATGGAAGGACCCCACAGAAGGAGCGCTTGATGGGACTGCGCAAGAAGAAGACGTTGATGGACCAGGCCAGCGAGTACGTCGAGGCAGCGAAGCCCCACGTCGAGGCGGCCTACGAGTCGGCGCGCGAGTTCGTGCAGGACACCGCCGTGCCGGCGCTCCTCGACGCCAAGGACAAGGCCGCCCCCGTGCTGGCCGACGCCCGCGACAAGGCCGCCCCGGTGATCGCCGACGCCCGCACCAAGGCCACTGCGGCCGCGAGCGACGCGCGTGACAAGGCAGCCCCGCTGCTGGCCACCGGTGCCGCGCTCGCCACCGAGAAGGCGGCCTCCGCCAAGTCCGTGGCCGACGCGAAGGTCGCCCGCCTCAAGGGCGAGCCCGAGCCGAAGAAGGGCGGGAAGCTCAAGAAGTTCCTGCTGTTCGCCGGCATCGCCGGTGTGGTCGCGTTCGTGGCCAAGAAGCTGCAGGGCGGCGACGCGGCCGCCGACAACTGGCAGTCGTCGTACGTCCCGAGCCCGGCTCCGACGCCGGCGCCCGCGCCGACCGACACCGCGACCGTCCCGCCGACCGACGACCCGGGCGGCTCCTCGCCCGACGAGGCCCTGGCCGACCTGGCCGAGACCCCGCACCCCGTCACCACGCCGGACGAGCCGGCCGAGGTCGTCGAGGTAGAGGACCCCAAGTCCTGACCTGACGACCCGCTCCACCGCTGACCCGCCCGAAACTTTTCGGGCGGGTCAGCGTCATTTGCGGCGCGGGTCGGTGTCCTTGGCGCTGTGCTCGTCGATCCAGGCGTCGATGCGCTCCCACCAGCCGAAGAGCCAGTCGATGCGCTCCTCGCGCCCCTCGGGGATCTCGTCGCGCGGCACCGTCCACCAGCGCATGACGATCCGCTTGTCCATCGGCAGCTCGCGCCAGAGGTCCCCGACGGTGAGCAGGTGGTCGAGCCCCGTGTGAGCGACCAGCACGACGTCGGCCTCGGGGGCCGCGTCGAGGGCGGCGATGAAGCCGCCGGGGCGCGGCGCGAGGACGTTGGTCATCGCCTCGGCGCGCTCGGCCATCCGCTCCAGACCCAGCTTGCGCAGCTTGTCGATCGCGCGCTGGCGCCGGGCCGGGGTGAAGTTGCCGCCCTCGGGGAAGATCACGAAGGCGTCGTTCTCGTCGAGGTCCGTGGCCAGCGCCGCGATCTGGCTCTCGAGGTCCTCCCCCGCCGCGGGGTGCGGCGAGATGAAGCGCGCGGGGATCCGGCGCAGCACGACGTCGATCATCGGGTCCCACGCGAGGGTGTCCTTGAGGACGACGCGCGGCTCCCGGGAGTACCAGTGCATGAGGGCGTGGACCAGCGTGAACGAGTCGCCCGGCCCGGCGTGCCGGCAGGCGACGAGCAGCGGCCGGCCCGGGTGGGCGTCGGGGTCGGGGCCGTCGGTCTCGATCGTCAGCTTGAGCACCCGCCTGGCCTCGCGGAAGAACACCCACATCACGCCCTGCACCAGGTCGTAGTGGATGCCCTCGAAGTACGGCGAGCGGATGCGGCGCCCGAACCCGCTGGCCAGCCACAGCCCGAGCAGCACCAGCAGCATGAGGGCCTCGATCGTGAGGTAGACCAGCACGACCCACGCCAGCCGCAGCGCCCGCCACCGCCCCGGCAGCAGCGGTGAGAGGGCGGCGGCGCCGACCAGCCACAGCGGCAGCGTCAGCCACAGCACGCCGGCGAGCCCCACCACGGCGGGGGCGACGACGACCCGGCGCAGCAGTCGCGTCACAGGTGCTCGTCGAGGTAGGCGAGCCCGGCGTCGTAGGTGCGGTCGATGCGCTCCTCGACCGTGCGGAAGTCGCGGGTGCCGAAGAGGGTGTCGTCGCGCGCCGACGTGCCGCGCGCGGGCAGGACGTGGCAGTCCACGCCGTCGGGCAGCTCGGCCAGCTCGCGGGCGAAGCGGTGCCGGCGGGCGATCTCGAAGGACACCCGCGCCACCTCCCACGGCCGCTTGGGCACGCTGAGCGGCCGGTCGATGCGGCCCACCTGCAGGACGAAGACGCGGGTCGCGCCGAGCTGGACGGCCCGGCCCAGCGGGATGGAGTTGACGATGCCGCCGTCGAGGTAGTGCTCCTCGCCCACCTTGGCCGGCGGCAGCAGCCCGGGTACGGCGGCGCTCGCGATCACCGCGTCCACCACCGGGCCGGTCGTGAACCAGTGCTCGGCGGCCCGCTCGATGCTGGCCGCGACCACCTGGAAGCGCACCGGCAGCTCCTCGAAGGTGACGTCGCCGAGCTCCTCGCGCAGCCGCTGGGTCAGGGGCCCGGAGGAGTAGATGTGCGTGCCGGTCGAGACCGCGCGGCGCACGGTGCGCAGCGGCCTGTCGCCGTAGACCTCGCGCCCCGACTCGCTCGCCCCGCGCCACAGCTCCAGCAGCCGCGGGACCACCGCCGCGGTGGGGTCCTGGGCCACCAGCGCGCCGTTGAGCGCGCCGACGCTCGTGCCGAGCACCAGGTCCGGCACCACGTCGCGCTCGAAGAGCGCGCGGAGCATCCCGACCTCGACCGCGCCGAGGACCCCACCGCCGCCGAGGACGAAGGCGGTCGTCACGCCGTCGCCGGCCGAGGGCATGGGGCTAGGCCGCGCTGGGCGCGAGCTCGTCGCCGTGCTCGGCGCGCACCCGCGCGGTGGCGCGGTGCTCGGCCCAGAAGCTCAGCACCGGCACGGTGCCGCACAGCAGCGTGACCACGGTGAACCCCAGCTCCCAGCCGGCCTTGCGGGACAGCAGGAACGCCGTCACCAGGAAGATCATGTAGAGCCAGCCGTGGGCCACGCCGAGGTTGGTGGTGATCCACTCGCCGGCCTCCTGGCCGCCGGAGCCTTCCTCGAGGAGGTACTTCAGCGGCATCCCGACCAGGATCAGCACGATCAGCAGGACACCCACGATCGTGGCCATCACGCGGTAGCGGGTCAGGGTGCCGTTCACGCCTCCGAACGTACCCGGTCGTCCTGGGTCACAGGCTCCGGGGGCACGCGCTCCTCGCGCACGAACCGCCACCAGATGAAGGCCGCGAACCCGCCGAAGACCCACCACTCCAGCGCGTAGAGGAAGTTGCGCAGCGCCGTGAACCGACCGGGCGAGGGCAGCTGCTCCAGGGTGGCGGCCTGCAGACCGCCCAGTGGCTCGGTGGCCACGCCGTAGGCGCCGTAGAGGTCCTGGTCGACGTGCTGCACGAGGTCGGCGGTGCGCAGCTGCGGGAGCACGTCGTCGCTCGGGTCGTCGTCGGCCTGCCCGGTGCCCTCGGTCGGCTGCAGCCAGGCGACCACCTCGGCGGTGCCCGAGGGCGCGGCCGGGGCGTCCTCGACGCGCTCGGTCCAGCCGCGTACGACGGGCAGCGCGGGCCCGTCCGCGGCCCCGACCGCCAGCGGCGTCACGACCCAGAAGCCGGACACGCCGTCGACCTCGCGGCCCTCGACGAAGACCGTGGAGTCGGGCAACCAGGTGCCCGAGACCTCCACGGGCTGCCCGACCTTGTCGCCCGGGAACGGGTCGTCGCTGCCCATCACGTCGGCGAGCGGGAGCGGCTCCAGCTGCGTCAGGTCGACGGCCTCGGACTCGCGGTGGGCCTGCCACGCGCCGTACTGCCAGACGCCCAGGCCGCACGCCACGCCCACGCAGACCAGCGCGAGCAGGTGCGCGCCGATCATCCGGGGGGAGAGGTAGGCGCGCACGCCTCCAGCGTACGGAGCCCCCGTCGCAGCGCCCCCGCCGTGGGTTGAGGAAGGCGCGCAGCGCCTGTCTCGAAACTCCGCGACCCCACCCAGCGCCATCGCCCCACTCACCAGGTTTCGAGACGGTTGCTGCGCAACCTCCTCAACCAACGACGACCACCCCCGGAGGTTGAGGAAGGCGCGCAGCGCCTGTCTCGAAACCCCGCGACCCCACCCAGCGCCGCCGCCCCACTCACCAGGTTTCGAGACGGTTGCTGCGCAACCTCCTCAACCAACGACGACCACCCCCGGAGGTTGAGGAAGGCGCGCAGCGCCTGTCTCGAAACCCCGCGACCCCACCCCAACGCCGCCGCCCCACTCACCAGGTTTCGAGACGGTTGCTGCGCAACCTCCTCAACCCACGACGGGCAGCCTCCCGAGAGGGTTGCTGCGCAACCTTCTCAACCAACGAGCCGGCGCGGGTTTCGAGACGGTTGCGGCGCAACTCCCGCACGCACCGGCGCCCACGGGTAGCCTCCGGCCATGACGTTGAGCACCGAGCAGGCGCAGTGGTTCCGCTCGGGGTTCACCGACATGGTGGACAACATGGGGCAGGCGCTGCTGGGCAAGGACCACGTGGTGCGGCTGTCGCTGACGTGCCTGCTGTCCGAGGGCCACCTGCTCCTCGAGGACCTGCCCGGCACCGGCAAGACGATGCTGGCGCGCGCGCTGGCCAACACCGTCGAGGGCCGGCACGCGCGGATCCAGTTCACGCCCGACCTGCTGCCCACCGACGTGACCGGCGTGACCGTCTACGACCAGCAGAAGGGCACCTTCGAGTTCCACCCCGGGCCGATCTTCCACGACATCGTGCTGGCCGACGAGATCAACCGGGCCTCGCCCAAGACGCAGTCCGCGCTGCTGGAGGTCATGGAGGAGGGGCACGTGACCGTCGACGGCGTCACGCACGACGTGCCCCGGCCCTTCATGGTGATCGCCACCCAGAACCCCATCGAGCAGGCCGGCACCTACCGGCTCCCCGAGGCCCAGCTCGACCGCTTCCTGATGAAGAGCTCGGTCGGCTACCCCGACGCCGAGTCGACCGAGGAGCTGCTGCTCTCCTCCCACATCCGCGACCGCGCCGAGCTCGTGAAGCCGATCGCGACGACCGCCGTCATCGCCGAGATGTCGGCGCTGGCCGCCCAGGTGCACATCGACCGCTCGCTGGTCACCTACATCCGCCAGCTCGCCGAGGCCTCGCGCGACCTGCGCCACGTCCGCATGGGCCTGTCCGCCCGTGGCTGCCTGGCCCTGGTGCGGGTGGTCAAGACCTGGGCCGCCGCCGACGGCCGTACGGCGGTCGTCCCCGAGGACGTCAACACCCTCGCCGAGCCGGTGCTGTGCCACCGCCTCCTGCTCGACCCGCAGGCGCAGTTCAGCGGCGTCACGATCGCCGAGGTGATCGCCGAGCTGCTGTCCTCGGTGCCGCCGCCCCTCGACCGCGCCCGCGGCTGACCCGGGCGACCGTGCCCGACCTGCGCCGCCTGGCGCGCCTCGCGCTGGCGAGCATCACCCCCGCCGGCCGCGCCGTGATCGTGCTCGGGGTGGTGAGCACGGTGATCGCCTCGCAGGCCGGCTACGAGGAGTTCCACCTGATCTCGGTGATGTGTGGGCTGCTGGTGCTCGTCGCGCTGCTGCTGTTCGCGCTGCCCACCCGCGTGCGGGCCCGGCTCGAGCTGCGCCCGGCGCACACCGTCGCCGGGGAGACCGGGCTCGGCGAGCTCCGGGTCACCAACCTGCGGCTCACGCCGCTCTACCACCCGCTGGTCAGCGTGCCGCTGGACGCCGCGCGCGACGACCGCCGCGGCGCGCAGCGCGTGCACGTGCGGATGCCGGTGCTGCGCCGCAACCAGACGGAGGTCGAGCAGTTCGAGGTGCCCGCCGTACGCCGTGGGGTGCTCCGCGTCGGGCCCGCCGGCGCGCGCCGTACGGACCCGCTGGGGTTCTTCCAGCGCCAGGCCGCCTGGTCGGAGTCCGCCGAGCTGCTCGTGCGCCCGCGCATGGTGTCGGTCGAGGGGCTCGGGCCCGGGTCGGTCAAGGACCTCGAGGGCACGCCCAGCGACCAGGTGTCGATGAGCGACCTGGCCTTCCACGCGCTGCGCGAGTACGTGCGCGGCGACGACCTGCGCCACGTCCACTGGCGCTCCTCCGCGCGGGCCGGGCGCCTCTACGTGCGCCAGTACCACGACACCCGCCGCAGCCACGTCGTCGTCCTCGTCGACGACACCCGCGCGGCCTACGCCGACCCCGAGGACTTCGAGCTGGCGCTGCAGATCGCCGCGTCGGTGGTCATGCGGGTGGCCCTGGACGAGTTCGACCTGAGCCTGGTGTGCGGGCCCCAGCAGCTCTCCGGCGCCGCCCACCACGTCCTCGACGCGTTCTGCTTCTCCGAGCTGGCCGCGGGCGACCTGGTCGTCGCCGCCCGCACGGCCGCCCACCTGGCGCCCGACGCCAGCCAGCTGATCGTCGTGTCCGGCGGTCAGCTCGACACCGGGCTGCTGCCCGAGGTGCGCGCGGCCTTCGCCGACGACGTGCGCTTCCTGGGCTTCCGCGCCGACCGGCAGGCCGACCCCGACGCGGTCGGCGCGCAGGGCCCGCAGCTGGTCACCGTCACCGAGCTCGAGCGGCTGCCGGGACTGCTGGCGGGCCACGTCCGGGGGATCGTCCAGTGAGCGCCCCCGACCTGACGCCGCACCTGCGCCCAGCACCGCGGCCGCGGCGCCCTCCTCGCGAGCCGGTGGTGAAGTCCTTCCACGTCTGGGACCTGGTGCTGGTCTTCGCCCTCACGGCGATCGCGCTCGTCGGGTGGGAGTCGACCTTCAACGGTCCCGGCTGGTGGGTGGCCGGTGGGCTGGCCGCCCTGGTCGGGATCCTGGTCGCGGTGCTCGTCGTCTCCGCCCACGGCGGCGTGGAGCTCGTGACCTTGGCGCTGCTCGTCGGCTACTACCTGGTGTCCGGGCCGATCGTCGAGGGCACCCCTCGCCTCGACGGCCTACGGACGTTGGAAGCCGGGGTCCGGGCCAACTCCGAGGGCTGGACGGTCCTGCTCGGCACCCATCCCCGGATCGACGCCTCGGGCGCGGTCCTGATCGCGCCGGTGCTCCTCGGCCTCGTCTCCGCCGGCATCGGCGCGGCCCTGGCCATGCGCAGCACCCGCGCGGCGCTGCCGCTGGTGCCGCCGACGCTCGTGCTCGGCGCGGTCCTGATGCTGGCGCAGCCCGAGCCGGTCTCGGTGCTGCTGCAGGGGGTCGGCTACGGCACCCTCGCGATGCTGTGGATGCGCCTGCGCGGGCTGCGCATCGACGAGGCCGCCCACGGTCGCGACCCGGCCCGGGCCTGGCGGCTCGTGGGCAGCGTGGCGCTGGTCGTGGTCGTGGCCCTCATCGCCGGGCTGCTGGCCAGCACGGGAGGCTCGGGCGACCGGCTGCTGCTCAGCCGCACGCTGGCGCCGTACGAGGTGGAGCAGCTCTCGACGCCGCTCGACGAGTTCCGCGACTTCACACGCCAGGAGCGCAGGCCCGACGGCAACGTCTTCGAGACCAAGCTCTTCACCGTCGAGGGCGCCCCCACCGGTGCCCGGCTCCGGCTGGCCACCCTCGACACCTACGACGGCTCCAGCTGGCGCGCCGACAACGACACCGACCCCACGCGGCAGGACGACCGCTTCCTGCGGCTCTCGACGACGATCGAGAACCCGTCCTCCGGCAAGGAGCGCAGGATCACCGTCCGGCCGACCAAGAAGTACACCGACCCGTGGGTGCCCACGGTGGGGGCGCTGCGGTCCTTCCAGTTCCTGGGGTCGGCGCGCCCGGACGCGCAGTCGCACCTGCGCTACAACCCGGCCACGCAGACCGCGGTCATGGACGACCGGCTGGAGAAGGGCGACGCCTACCTGTTCACGACCGCCCTGACCGGCGGCCTGCTCAAGCAGCGCATGTCGCCCTCGGACCGGCTCGACACCGAGCTCTACGACCAGGCGGCGTTCCTACAGCCCGCCGTCGAGGCGTGGGCCGCGGGTGCGAAGTACCCGATGCAGGCGCTCTTCCAGGTGGCCGCCCGGCTCAAGGAGGTCGGGCGCTACAGCTCCGGCTCGGAGCCGTGGGAGTCGGGCTTCCGCCCCGGTCACAGCGAGCAGCGCCTCGGGGACGGCTTCGTGCTCGGGGACCCGACGGCCGGCGACGACGAGCAGTACGCCGCCACGATGGCGTTGATGGCCACCCGCCTGGGGATCCCGGCCCGGGTGGTCGTCGGCGCCGTCGTGCCCAGGTCGGGCACCGTGCGCGGCAAGGACGTGCAGGCGTGGGTGGAGGTGCGGATCGAGGACGGCTCCTGGCGCACCCTGCCGACCGAGACCTTCATGGGACGCAAGCCCCCCGAGCGGGGCGGCCTGGAGGGCCCGGAGCCACGGACCTTCCCGCCGTTCGAGCCGCCCACCCCCGAGGTGGGCGAGGAGCCGGAGGCCGAGGAGCCGCCGGCGGACGAGGAGGCGGAGGACTCCGCGGGCGACTCCTCCCCCGGGGTGCCGTGGCGCCTGGTCGTGCTGCTGCTGCTCGTGCTGCTCGTCGCCGCCATCCCCCTCGCGAAGCTCGTGCGCCGCCGCCGACGCCTGGCCGCGCGCCGGGTCACCGCGCGCTACGCCGGCGCGTGGCTCGAGCTGGTCGACCGGGCCCGCGACCTCGGCACGCCCGTGCCCGGCGGCCTCACCCGGCCCGCCGAGGCGCGGGCGGTGGCGCACCCCGACGACGGCGTGGCCGGCGACCGGGACGTCGGATCGCTGCTGACCCTCGCCGCCGAGGCGGACGCCCGCATCTACGGCGCCGACGAGCCGGCCGCCGCCGACGCGGCGGCGTTCTGGGCGCTCGTGCGCGACCGCCGCTCGGGCCTCGCCGCCGACGTGCCGCTGCGACGGCGCGTCTGGGCGGTGTTCAACCCGGCGTCGCTGCGGCCGCCGCCGTCCGGCGGCGACGCGTAGCGGCAGACCTCGGCGGCCGCACACGGCGGTAGGTTCCGGGGCATGAGCCCGACCCACCACGCCGCCCGGATCGAGGACCGGCTGCACGGCCTCCTGGAGGCCCGGCTCGTGGCGCGCGGCTGGACGCCGCACCTCACGCCGTACGTGGGCTACGGCGGAGCCGGCTGGGTGCGGGTCCTGGCCCGGGTGCTGCTCGCGCCGCCGCGCACGCCGCGCGAGGCCCGCCCCGAGCGGCGCGGGTGGCGGCGGTTCACCAGCGTGTCGGCGGACGGCATCGAGGTGACGGTGCAGGTCGGCGAGGCGACGCACGTGGTGACCAGCGGTCGCGACGGCTACGTCGACGTCCGGCTGCCCTGCGACCTGCCGCCGGGATGGGGCAGCGTCGAGCTGTCCGTCGGCGACACCCCGCCGGTCACCGCACCGGTGCGGATCGTCGGCGACGGCACGACGTACGGGATCCTCAGCGACGTCGACGACACCGTGATCGTGACGATGCTCCCGAAGCCGCTGCTCGCCTTCCGCAACGCCTTCCTCGTGCACGAGAGCGCGCGCCGGCCCGTGCCGGGCATGGCGGCGCTGTACGCCGACGTCCTGGCCGCGCACCCCGACGCCGCCGTCGTCTACCTCTCCACCGGCGCGTGGAACACCGCCGGGGCGCTCGGCGACTTCCTCGACCGCAACGGCTACCCGCCCGGTCCGCTGCTGCTGACCGACTGGGGGCCGACGGCCGAGGGCTGGTTCCGCTCCGGCCGGGCCCACAAGCACGCGCAGCTCGAGCGGCTCTTCGCCGACCTGCCGCAGGTGCGGTGGCTGCTCGTCGGCGACGACGGCCAGCACGACCCCACCATCTACGCCGAGGCGGCGCAGGCCCACCCCGACCGGGTGCGTGCGATCGCGATCCGCCAGCTGAGCGTCGGCGAGCAGCTCGCGCACCACGGCCTGCCCACCGGCCCCGACGCCCTGACCGACGCCGCGACCGAGGGTGGCACGCCGGCGGTGTGGGCTCCCGACGGCGCCGGACTGCGGGCCGCGCTCGAGGACCGCGGGCTGCTGCGGAGGGGTAGTCCCTAACGAATTCGTGGTCGCTGAGGGCGGATCACCACGATTTTGTGAGGGACTATCCGTCCGCGGCGTCTCCCGGATGGCCGATCTCGGCCAGCCGGGTGACCGGTCTCGGCCAGTCTCGGCGTTCGCGCCACGCGAAGAGCCTTGCTTAACTACGGTCCGTTGCATGCTCCCCCACCGCTCCACCCGTGTACTCGCGCGCCCTGGCGCCCGCGGCCGCCTGGTCGCCCTGGCCCTCGGCCCCCTGCTCGGCATCGCCGGCCTCGCCGCCGTGCCCGCCCCGGCCTCAGCCGCCGCTGCTGCGGCCGCCCCCACCAACGACGACTTCGCCGCCGCCCAGGTCCTCGGCGACCTGCCCGCCACCGTGACCGGTGACAGCAGCGACGCGACCAAGGAGCCCAACGAGCCGTCGCACGCCGGCGCCCCGGGCGGCGCCTCCGTCTGGTACTCCTGGACCGCCGCGGCCGACGGCTTCGTCTCGGTCGACCCCGCCGGCACCGGCTTCGACACGGTCGTCGGGGTCTACACCGGGCCGGCGGTCGGTGACCTGAGCTCGGTCGCCGCCGCCGATGACGGCGACGGGGGGCTCCAGGGAGCCGCCTCGTTCGAGGCGGCCGCGGGCACGACGTACCGGATCGCGCTCGACGCCTACGACGGCACCGGTGGGCAGTTCACCCTCACCGTGGCCGCCTCCGGTCCGCCCACCGGCGCCATCAGGGGCCAGGCCACCGACAGCGCCGCCGAGCCGCTCACCGGGATCTGCGTCGACGCCTACGCCACCGAGGGCCAGTCCGCGAAGCAGGCGGTCACGGACGGGACCGGCTACTACACGCTGCCGGACCTGCCCGTCGGCGACTACCGGGTGCGCTTCAGCGACTGCGGCACCGGTGCCTTCGTGACCGAGTTCTTCAACGACGTGACCACCTACGACGACGCGACCGCCGTCCGCGTGCGCGCCGACGCCCAGACCACCGGCATCGACGGCCAGCTCGCCGCGGCCGGCTCGGCGGGATCCCTCTCCGGGCGGGTCGTCGACCGCAACAGCAACGGGCTCGCCGACGTCTGCGCCGACGCCTACTCCGCCGAGGGCACCTCGGTCGGCCGCGCAGTGACCGACTACGCCGGTGACTACCGGATCTACGGGCTGGCGCCCGGCTCCTACCGCGTCGGCTTCGGCGACTGCGGCTCCGGCGCCTTCCCCGAGTTCTACGACGACGTCGCCACCTACGCCCTCGCCAAGGACGTCACGGTCGTCGCGGGCACCCGGACCAGGGACATCGACGCGCAGGTCTCGCTGCCCTCCGACCCGGCGATCATCACCGGCCGGGTCACCGACGACCAGGGCGACCCGCTCGCCAACATCTGCGTGACCCCGTCCGTCGCCGGGCAGAACCAGGCGTGGCAGGTCCGCACCGACGGCGACGGCCGCTACTCCGTCGAGGTCATCCCCGAGACCTACATCATCGAGTTCCTCGACTGCGGCCTGGGCTACCCGATCCAGGAGTGGTACGACAGCAAGACCGCGGCCACGGCCGACACCTTCACGGTGACCACCGGGCGCCCCACCGTCATCGACGCCAGCATGGTCATCGGCGGGCACGTCTCCGGCACGGTCAAGAACGACGCCGGCGCCGTGCTGCCCAACATCTGCGTGGACCTGTGGAACCAGAACCAGACCCGCGTCCAGGACCCGGTCGTGACCGGCAGCGGCGGCACCTACCGCTTCCGTGACGTCGTGCCCGGCACGTACGTCGTCGGCTACCGCAACTGCCGCAACGCCGGCCCCTACGCCGACGAGTTCTACTCCGACGCCGCCACGTTCGCGGCCGCCACCGCGGTCGTCGTCCCCCGCGCCGGCACCGCCGTCGCGGACGGCACCCTCGAGCGCATCCCCGAGCCCGACACCCAGATCGTGACCGGGCCCGCCGAGGGCTCGACGATCACCAGCACCACGGCGACCTTCACGTTCGCGAGCGTCCCGGCCGGGGCCGCCCGCTCGTTCGGCTGCCAGATCGATTCGCGCCCCTGGGCGGTGTGCACCAACCCCAAGACCTTCACCGGTCTGAGCCAGGGCTCGCACACCTTCCGCGTCTACGCCATCGGCGAGGGCGGCGTCGAGGACCCGACCGAGGCGACGCGCACGTTCCGCGTGGACACCACGGCCCCCAACACCTTCCTCGACACCGGGGTCGCCGAGGGCGCCACGATCGCGACGACGACCACGACCTTCACCTTCCGGGGCACGGCCGGCGGCACGGCGAAGCTCCAGTGCCAGCTGGACGACGCTGCGTGGGCCGACTGCACCAGCCCCCTGGCCCTGACCGGCCTCGGTGAGGGCGCGCACACCGTGCGCTTCCGCGCCCAGGACGCGGTCGGCAACACCGACGCCTCCCCGGTCGTCCGCTCGTTCCGCGTCGACACCGTCGCACCCGAGACCACGGTCGACTCCGGTCCCGCCGACGGCGCGGCCATCGCGACCGGCGCGGCGACGTACACCTTCTCCGGCACCGCCGGCGACACCGCCAAGCTCCAGTGCCGCGTCGACGCCGGCGCGTGGGCCGACTGCACCAGCCCGCTGGTCCTGACCGGCTTGAGCGAGGGCGAGCACACCGTGCTGTTCCGCGCGCAGGACGCCGCCGGCAACGCCGACGCGACGCCGGCGAGCCGGACCGTCACCGTCGACACCACCGCGCCGGACACGACCATCGACTCCGGCCCGGCCGAGGGCGCCAGGCTCGCGACCGACGAGGCGACGTTCGGCTTCTCCGGCACCGCGGGTGACACCGCGAAGCTCGAGTGCCGCGTCGACGCGGGCGAGTGGGCGGACTGCACCAGCCCCGCCACCTTCACCGGCCTGGGCGACGGCGACCACACGGTGGCCTTCCGGGCGCGGGACCGCGTGGGCAACGCCGACGCGACGCCCGCGGTGCGGACGTTCCGCGTGGACACCGCCGCTCCGGACACGAGCGTGGACTCCGGCCCGGTCGAGGGCGCCGTGCTGGCGACCGACGCGGCCACGTTCGCCTTCTCCGGCACCGTCGGCGACACCGACGCCTTCCAGTGCCGGGTCGACGACGGCGACTGGGCCGCCTGCGCCAGCCCGCTGGCGCTCACCGAGCTGGCCGAGGGCGAGCACACCGTGCGCTTCCGCGCGGTGGATGCGGCCGGCAACGCCGACGCGACGCCCGTGGTGCGGACGTTCGCCGTCGACACGGTGGCACCCGAGACGAGGATCGACTCCGGTCCGGCCGACGGTGCGACGCTGACGACCGGCGCGGCGACGTTCGGCTTCTCCGGCACCGCCGGCGACACCGACGCCTTCCAGTGCCGGGTCGACGACGGCGAGTGGGCCGACTGCACCAGCCCGCTGGCCCTGACCGGACTAGACGACGGCGAGCACACCGTGCGCTTCCGCGCCCGGGACGCCGCCGGCAACGAGGACGCCACGCCCGCCTCGCGGACGTTCACCGTCGACACGGTCGCGCCCGACACGACGGTCGACTCCGGTCCGGCCGAGGGTGCGGTGCTGACGACCGGCACGGCGACGTTCGGCTTCTCCGGGACCGAGGGCGAGACGGCGCTGCTGCAGTGCCGGGTCGACGACGGCGAGTGGACCGAGTGCACCAGCCCGCTGGCCCTCACCGGCCTGGCCGACGGCGCGCACACCGTGCGCTTCCGCGCGGTCGATGCGGCCGGCAACGCCGACACGACGCCCGCGACGCGGTCGTTCACCGTCGACACCACCGCACCGGACACGACCGTCGACTCCGGGCCGGCCGACGGGGCGACCCTGGCGACCGGCGCGGCGACGTACGTCTTCTCCGGCAGCGCGGGCGACACCGACGCCTTCGAGTGCCGGGTCGACGACGGCGAGTGGGCCGACTGCACCAGCCCGCTGGCCCTCACCGGCCTGGCCGACGGCGAGCACACCGTGCGCTTCCGGGCGCAGGACGCCGTGGGCAACGCCGACGCGACGCCTGCGGTCCGGACGTTCACCGTGGACACGACCGCGCCGGACACGACGGTCGACTCCGGTCCGGCCGACGGCGCGGTGGTGACGACCTCGTCGGCGACGTTCGGCTTCTCCGGCACCGCCGGCGACACCGACACGCTCCAGTGCCGGGTCGACGAGGGCGAGTGGGCGAGCTGCACCAGCCCGCTCGTGCTCGACGACCTGGCCCAGGGCGAGCACACCGTGCGCTTCCGGGCTCGGGACGCCGCCGGCAACGTCGACGCCACGCCTGCGGTGCGGACGTTCACCGTCGACACGGGCGCGCCCGAGACCACGGTCGACTCCGGCCCGGCCGACGGCGCGGTGCTGACGACCGCGTCGGCGACGTTCGGCTTCTCCGGCACCGTCGGTGACACCGCCAAGCTCCAGTGCCGCCTCGACGACGGCGACTGGGCCGCGTGCACCAGCCCGGCGACGTTCGCCGGGCTGTCCGAGGGCGAGCACACGGTGCGCTTCCGGGCCCAGGACGCGGCCGGCAACGCCGACGCCACGCCGGCGGTCCGCAGGTTCACCGTCGACACGGTCGCCCCCGACACGGTCGTGAGCTCCGGCCCCGCGGACGGGTCGGTCCTGACCACCCGCTCCGCGACGTTCGCCTTCGCCGGCAGCGCCGGCGACACCGCCTCGGTGCAGTGCCGGGTGGACGCGCAGGCGTGGGCGGCGTGCACCAGCCCGGCGACGTTCGGCTCGCTGACTGACGGGGCGCACACCGTGGCGTTCCGCGCGGTGGACGCGGCGGGCAACGTCGACGCCAGCCCGGCGACGCGCACCTTCCGCGTGCAGGTGCCGGTGGTCGTGACGCCTCCCGCGGCGACCGCGACACAGCTGACGATGACGGCGCCGCGCAGCGTCAAGGCCGGGAAGAAGGTCACGCTGAAGATCCGGCTGACCGGCGTGACCTCCGGGACCGTCGTGATCCGCGACGGCCGCAAGGTCGTGCGGACGGTGGTGGTCAAGGGCAAGCTCGTGCTGAAGCTGAAGCTCAAGCCCGGCAAGCACAAGCTGGTCGCGTCCTACGCCGGCAGCCGCACCACCAAGGCGTCGGCCTCGCCCGTGCGCGTCGTCGTCGTCAAGCGCGCCAAGCGGTAGGGCGGGCGGTTCGTCGCGATAGTCCCTCACGAATTCGTGGTCCCGGAGGCCGGAAGACCACGAATCTGTGAGGGACTATCCGGCCGTGGGGGCTGGCTGCTTGCGGCGGAAGCCGAGGGCGGCCAGCCCGGTGGTGATCGGGACGGCGGCGATCAGGCCGATGGTCGCGACCGCGCTGCGGACGATCTCCTGGGCGATGACCTGGTCGGTCAGCACGCCGCCGGGGGAGTCGTCCGCGGCGACGATCAGGATGAGCAGCGGCAGCGACGAGCCGGCGTACGCCAGGATGATCGTGTTGACCACCGACGCGATGTGGGAGCGGCCGACGCGGCTCGCCGCGCGGTAGAGCTGGCGGGCGCCGTACGACGGGTTGGCGCGGGCCAGCTCGGTCACCGTGACGGACTGGGTGACCGTGACGTCGTCGAGCACGCCCAGCGAGCCGATGACGATGCCGGCCAGGAGCAGGCCGCGGGTGTCCACCCCCTGGGTCATCGCCACCGACCCGGAGATGTCGTCGGTGATCCCGGTGAGGTGCAGGCCGGCGACCGCGAGCCACGACAGCAGGCCGGTCAGCGTCAGGCTCGCGAGGGTCCCGAGCAGCGCGACCGTCGTGGACAGCCCGGGCCCGTGGGTCAGGTAGAGCACCGTGAGCATGACCGCCGCCGAGCCGACGATGGCCACCAGGAGCGGCGGCTCGCCGGCCAGGATCGCCGGGACGACGAAGAGCAGCAGCAGCCCGAACGTCACGCCCAGCCCGGCGAGCGCCATCAGGCCGCGCCACCGGCCGAAGGCCACCAGCGCCAGGGCGAACGCCGCCGCCAGCACCCACAGTCCACGACCGCGCTGGTGGTCGACGATCGTGTACGTCGCTCCGTCGGGCGCCTCGACCGCCACCAGCACGACGTCGTCGCCGTCGGCCACCTCCGGCGCCCCGGCGCCGTTGGGCAAGGGCACTGTCACGTCCCGGGCGCCGTCGACCTCTTGCTCCAGCCGGACGACGGCGCTGCCGCACCCGTTGACGTCGTCCTCGAGCCGCTCGGTGCAGTCCTCGCGCTGCAGCGACACCACGGTCCCGGCGTACTGGTCCGCCGACGCCTGCTGCTGCTCGGGCACGGCGTCGTCGGAGGGCCACAGCCAGGCCATCGCACCCAGCGTGAGCAGCGCGATCGGCACGATCACCAGCCAGGCGACCAGCGGGGTCCGGGTCTCGCCGGGAGCGGCGTGCCGCGCGTGCGAGTGCTGTCCGCCCATCCGTCGGTCCCCCGCCCTCGTCGTCGGCTCGGTCCGTCCACGCTAGCGGCCAGGACCGCTTCCCCGCCGCGGTGGGCACGCAGTGCCCGGCCCGCCGGGACCACCAGATTGCGCCAAAACCCAGTCAACGGTGCGGATGCGGCCATATGGTCACGCCATGTCACACACGGGGTTGCGTCAGGGACTGGCAGCGAGCGCGGTCGCCGCGCTCACGATCACGGGTCTGGCGACGGCCCCGACGGCCCACGCGGACCCGAGCGGCCCCGCGGCGGTGCTGGTCAGCCTGAGCAGCGGCATCGCCTCGACCAAGACCGACAGCGAGATCTCGGCGACGTACCCGATCCGGCTCGTCGCCGCCCGCCTCGACCCCGGTGCGGTGATCACCTTCGAGGCCAACGCCGACCCCCAGGCCGGCGACGCGGCTGCGGGGTGGACCGACATCGGCCAGAACAACGTGCAGGACGAGGGCGACTTCCTCGTCACGTCGTGGAACGGCGGTCTCGTCAACGCCGGCGACCTCGTCGGCAAGCGGGTCTCGGTGCGCGTGGTGTCGACGCTGCCGGGCCAGGACCCGACGTACTCCACCCGTCACGACGTCGCGGTCACCGGTGAGGCCTCGCCGGCGGACAGCGTGTCCTTCACCGGGTTCAGCGGCGGCGTCTTCACGCAGCCCTACGACTCCTCGCAGCGCACCCAGCAGCTCGTCGGCCTGACGGGCAACACGACGGCCACGAGCGGGCAGGTGGAGCTGTCGCAGTGGCGCCAGGACGACGGGACCTTCCACGGCCTGACCGACGCCGCCGTGTCACCCGCGGACCTCAAGGTCTCGGCGGTCAACAACTTCACCTACGTCGACGGCGGTCGGTTCGACGCGGCCGTCGAGCTGTCGGCGTTCGACGCCACGATCGGTGACCGCGTCGCGGTCCGGGCGGCCCTGGCCGGCGGAGGGAGCAGCGACGAGGTCGACACCGGGGTGCTCTACGAGCAGACCATCCAGTCCCTCGGCGTGCTTTCCAACAAGACGGTCACGACCTCGGAGGGCACCAGCATCACCCTCTCCGTCACCGACGTGCAGGGCTACGGCGTCGCTGGGGCCGAGGTCCGCCTCGGCGACGGCTCGCTCGTGGGCTACACCGACGGCGCGGGGCGGATCCGGCACGTCCAGCCCAACAGCACGACGGCGACCTACTACGTCAACACCACCGACGTCGACGAGTACGAGGCGAGCACCGACCGCGCGCTCGAGAACTACGAGACGCCCGCCTACACGCCCGAGGCGGCCGGGGTCGAGCTGCTCCTGGCCGACGGCAAGGTCTTCGACGACCAGGAGTACGCCGCCGGCGACATCGCGCTCCAGGTCGTCGACCAGGAGGGCGAGCCGTTCCCGGGCGTGCGCGACCTGGAGTACCGGCTCTACCCGACCGGCGGCCAGGCCCCGGGCGACACGACGGTCTCGACCAACGCGTCGGGCCGGGCGGTGGTGCCCTTCAACCCCGCCGCCGCCTCCGACGGCGCCCTGACCCTGCAACACACCGACGGCGACGACCTCGAGGACTTCCGGCGCCACACGATCGTGGCGGGCGACTCGACGCTCCGGCTCAGCCCAGGCGCCGGCACGGCTGCCACCGGTGGACAGGTCGCCTACGCCGGCAGCCTGCGCGTCGGCGAGTGGCCGGTCGCCGGTCGCGCGATCGCGCTCAACTATGTCCGCGGCGTCGAGATGGTCCCCGGCAAGGACGCCGACGCCGGGATCCTCCTCGGCGGTGCCCGCAAGCTGACCGGCTCCGCGACCACGAGCGAGGCCGGCACCTTCACCGTCACGGTGGCCGACGCCGTCGAGCCCGTCGCCGCCAGCGAGATCGGCGCGCTGCGCGCCGAGGCGAAGGCCGCGAAGGAGACCGGGACCGCCACGGTGAGGTTCGGCTCCGGCAAGAAGGGGACGGCCAAGATCAAGCTCACCGGCTCCAGTAAGGGTGCGAAGCCCGACCGTCTGGTCGTCACCGGCCCGGCCTCGGTGGCCGGCGAGAGGGTGCGTCTCTTCACGAAGGTCGGCCGCAAGTGGAAGGCCGTCAAGACTGTCGTGCTCGACGGCCGGGGTCGTCGTACCGTCACCGTCAAGGACACCAACGGCGCGGCCAGCACCACCTACCGCGCCCAGCTGCTGCCCAGCAAGCGCGTCCAGGGCTCCACGTCGGGCACCAAGAAGCTCCGGTGAGCCGCGCCCGGGTGCTGGCGATGCCCGGGCCCGAGCTCGCCGCCTGGCGTGAGGCCCGGGCCGCGGACGGCTCGCCGCTGCCCGAGCCTGCTCGGGACGGCACGCAGGAGGCGGTGACCCTCGAGGTCGAGGGGGTCGCCGTCGGCGGCGCCCTGCTGGAACTCACCCCCGACGTCGGCGGCACCCGCTGCTCGGTTCGCGTCCTGCAGACGACCCTCCCCCGCGACGCCGACGAGCACTGGGCCGCGGCCGTCGCCGCGCTGGAGGCGCACGGGCGTGGCCTCGGCGCGGCCGTGCTCGTCGTCGGGGTGGCTCCCGAGCTCGCCCGCGTCTTCACGGCCGCCGGCTTCCTCGCCACGATGACCGGCATCGGCAAGCGCCTCGACCCCGGCTCCGCGCCCGAGCTCCAGGAGGACCGGCGCGTCGCCGTACGGCCGATGACGCGCGAAGAGCGCGAGCGGTACGTCGTCGACGTCCGCGGCCTGCTCACCGACGGCATGGAGCGCGCCGGCGTGGTGTCCCCTGCTGCGGGACGCAACGAGGAGCTCGAGGAGCGCCTCGCCCGCGTGTCCCTCGATCCCCCGCCGGAGGACGAGATGCTCATGGTCGCCGAGGTCGACGGCACTCCGGTGGGCCGCGCCTGGGGCACCTTCGTCGAGCGCGACGGCGCGCTCGACTTCCTCGGCCACTCGATCGACCTCTTCCCCGAGCACCGCGGCCAGGGCCTCACCAAGTCGTTCCTCGGCGCCCTGCGTCGCCACGCCCACGAGGTCGGCGTCCGCGACGTCCACCTGCGCGTCTACGGCCACGCCGAGAGCGCCCGCCGGACCTTCGTCGCCGCCGGCGCCGGCGTCGGCGACGTCCACCTGCGCAAAGAACTCGACTGATCGACTCGGGGAGTCCGGCACGTCAGGAGGCGAAGACGCGCACGGTCAGAAGTCGATCTCTCGCTGAGGGACCGAGGTGGAGAGGCGCGCAGTCGTCCGTGCAGACCGGCGTTGCGAGGACCTCATACCTGAGACCGTGACACGCGCGTGGTGTTTGCCGGTCCAGTGCAATCGGCTCAGGTACGAGACCCCGGTGGATCCACCTGAAGTCCCCCTTGGCGCTGCTCAGCTGACTACGGTTCACGGGTGGAGTTGCAGGAGATCGTAGAGCGGTACGCCGACTCGCTGGCCGAAGTCGACGCTACAACGACGGTCGTCGGAGTCAACGCGCGGACTAAGGTCGCATATCAGCCTGGCATCCAACCCATGACAGAGTCGGTGGTCGTGCCGCTGATGGACGCGGCGTGGGAGACCCTGTACGCGGACGAGCGGAGTTTCCGCGAGACCGAGGTGAGTTACCCAACTACGGATGTCCCATCGACCACGAAGCTTGACCACATCTTCACGACCGATGGGTTGATCGACGAGCCGCCCGAGTGGGGCGTCGAAGTCAAGCGACTGCAGTTCGTCGGGGACAACGGGAAGAACGGCGACCACGAGACCGCCAAAATGCTGTCCCCGTACTTGAAGGACCGAGGGGTTCTTCACGACGCGCTGCGGCTTCGGGAGTACGGGTGGACGCGCCGAATCGCAGTCGTTGGGTACGGCTTCGACTATGACGAGACGTCCCTTGACCACGCCGCGACACTGCACACCACCGGCGATGCGGCAATGACCGTGAAGAACATCAGGTCCATTGTAAAGAACAACGGCCCGCTCTACTACCGCCCGCTGATCGAGTTTGCAGACTCGATTCTCCGGCTTCGCGGCTGGACCATCGGTCCCCGAGCGGAGGCGTCCTTCGAGGCGTGGCGCCATCCGTCCGGTGGCACCGGGATCGTGTTCGGCTGGGAGATCCGTCGGCCGCAGTGGGAGAAGGACTACGACCCACGCCACCCCTGGTGAGGCTCAGCCGGCCGTCACGGGCTTGTGCTTCGCTAGGACCTCGTCGGGTGACAGCGGAGCCGTCTGCACGGCCCTTATTATGTTTCGGCCGGCCGCTGTCTTCTTCAGCACGTCCTCATCACGCGCCACGTGCTCGCGCAGGACGTGCCATACGACGCCGACGTTCACGCCGTTACCCATCTGCTTGTAGGTAGCGGCCGGGCGCTGGGCGCCGAAGTCGTACGTGTCGGGGAGCCCCTGCAGTCGCGCGGTCTCCCGCGGAGACAGACGGCGACGCCGAGTCCCCCCCACGATCGATGTCTGCGTGATCGCGACCAGTGCGGGTAGGTACGTGGGCGCCTTCGCACGAATGCCCGACGGCCGGAAATGCATGACCGTGTCCCATAGGCGCGGCGTGTCCTGCGCCTGCCACTCCAGTTTGCGCCGCGACGGAGGGAACTTCTCCGTGTAGATGCCCCACTTCTGGGCCCAGACGTCTATCCACTCGCGGTGAATCGAGTACAGCGCGTAATTCTTCGCGAGGTGGCCGGCCTTCCACGCGGGCAGGCCTTCATCGTCGTCCATCAGTTCGCGGTGGTCCGGCACGTCGCCGAACCGCTTCACGACCTTGTCGAAGTCCGTCCACGAGTCCGCCCAGATCGGGAACCCGGGCGGTCGCCGCCCGTCTAACTTCTCGAACCAGGTCTGGACCCACTCGTCCCAGGCGTCGACCCACCGAACCTCAGCCTCCGTCAAGTCGCAGCCTGGGACGTTGTGTGTGTCGTCGAGCAGATCCTCCAGGTGCCACTCCGCTTTCGGGTCGAAGCCGCCGATCCCGTGCCCGATTCGTGCGACCGGCTCGACGAACGAGTCGTCTCCGAGCCCCGTCGGGTTGTGGGTGGCCGTGATGAAGACGCGCTCGCGGACCTGGGGGCGACCACCTCGTTCGGGAGGGAGCAGGTGCGGCGAGAAGATCGCAGGCGTCTCCGACACGCGGTAACCCTGCTCGCGGAGCGTCTCGATGATGACCTGCCACTCATGAAGGTGCCGCGGTCCGGCAAGGTTGCGGACGTTCTCGAGGAGGACGACCTTCGGCTTTCGCTTCTCGATGATCTTCAAGATGTGCCAGTAGAGGGTGCCGCGCGCCTCGTCCATACCGCGCTGCGCGCCAGACTTCGAGAAGGGTTGGCACGGGAAGCCTGCGACTAGGAGGTCGTGGTCGGGCACATTCATGATCGTTTCGTTCGCGTCGACCTTGATGTCGCCGAGCGGGTTGCGGCCCCAGTTGCGCTCGTAGACCGCAGCCGCAGCCTTGTCGATCTCAACCGCGTACACGCACGCGCCGCCGTACGCCTTCAGGGCCGCGTGAAAGCCCCCGACTCCTGCGAAGAGATCGACGAACCGGAACGCAGACGCGGACTTTGCCATACCGGAAAGCTTAGAGCACCGGCTCCGGCACGCCGGTATTGGGCATGCGTGTCGATCGAACAAGTGTTCGATATCACGGGGAGTGGAGCACACGCGCCGCCGCAGCCTCAGGGGCCTCGCGGATTTCGCACTCCCAAAGCCGTACGACGGTCCATCCGGCCCTCTTCGCGATCACGGTCGAGCGCTCGTCGCGCTCTTGCGTCCGCTCGAACTTCTGCTGCCAAAGCGGAGCGTTCGGGCCGGCCGGCCTGCGGTCAGGAAAATGCATCGGGCAGCCGTGCCAGAAGTCTCCGTCAACGAAGATCGCTATCCGTCTGGCGGGCAAAACAAGGTCAGGGGTACAGCCCTTGTCGATGCGTCGGTGGAGCCGGAAGCGCACTCCGGCCGCGTGTAGCGCGCGACGCAGCATCAACTCGGGCTCGGTGTTCTTGGAGGCCCTGCCGGAGAGTGAAGCGCTGCGCGGTGTAGGGACCCACTTCTCAGAACGGGTCATGGCGCCACGTTACGTCGAAGCCTGCAGAGCGTCGGGGTGAGTCTCATCCCGCACTCTGCCGGCTCCACTCAGCGCTACTGCTTCATGGGCGGGTCGGTGTCACCGTGCGGGTTGCGGCGCCAGAGCAAGTAGTGGTCGTGGACGCTGCGGGCCCGCAGGCGCGCCTCGGTCTTGGTCGCCCCCATGCTGATCTCGGATGCGAACTTCCGTTCCGCTGCCCAGGTCGGCACGTAGATCACGTACCAGGCGAACATCATCGTCGGAGCCAGAAGGAAGACCCCCGGCCATACGCCAAGGAAGGGCGCGAACAACGCGATGCCCATCGACCCTCCAGGCAGCACGGCAGCGCGGATCGAAGGGAGGTTGAAGTGCTTTTTGTAAGAGTTCTGCTGGTTGTGGTGCTGGGGAGTCTTCACGGTGGTTGTGCATCGGGGGACTCGCATCGCTGCCCCGCGTCGTGACGCCCGTGAAAACCCGCTGCTTTCCTTTCAGTTGATAGAGCCCGATTAGGTCACGGGCGTCGATGACGCGGGTAATTTCCAAAACTTGGGTCGTGGCTGTGAATCCATGCGTTTCTCCTTCTGCCTTGGGGGCTGAGCCCCAGTTGGGTGTTGCGAGAGCGGGATTGCTCTCGTTCAAGAAATGATACCCCCTCAGTAGGACACGGAAGGGGTACGTGGTAGCAGCGAAGCTACCGAGGCCGGAGGCGTCCCGTGATGAACTGGACCAACGGATGGTCGAGTCGGGCCTCGCTTCAGATGGTGGCTTCTCGGTGCTCTGTCTACAGTGGTCGTCGCTGCGCCCCTCCAGCTCATCAACGCTACTTTCCTTGTTCACGAATGTGGCCGCTCTGGCGGTTGCGCGACCTGGGCGAAGAACGACTCGCGAAGAAGTGCGGTGTCTGGAAGAGGCGGTTGCTCTGGGACTGGGGCGACAGCCTCAACTTCCAAGCCAGCGATCTCGACCACCTTGACGTGGCTTGCAACGATGGCATCGCCGTCGGCTCTCAGGAGCGCAGCGACGGCAGAGGCACCACCATGGGGGTGGGAGCCGCACGGTTGAGGCTTCGTACAGAACGGGTTGCCCGGAGCCTGTCGAAGGCTGTACGCGGTTCCCACCACGCGAGCGCGGCGCTGTGACGGGCCGGCCGCTGGTCGTCGTCTGGGACCTGGCGCAGCATCAGCTCAGCTCCCCATGACATTAAATGGACGGCATTCCGGCCGTCGGTGGTTGCCGACTCCTAATTGGCTTGATGGTCTCGCTGGCGACGAACTCAGTGATGGCGCTTCGAAGGAACTCGTCAACCCGTTCAAAGGGTTCCCAGGCCGCCCTCGCGAGGCCCAGCTCAGCCCCGCCGGTGAGAGATTCCCCCACCAATCTCTACGGCGGATACGGCGGAGGGAGGAAGTAGGCCATAAGTCAGAAGAAAGCACAGGATTGCCTGCGATTCTCTCGGTGGAGCCTAGGGGACTCGAACCCCTAACCCCCTGCTTGCAAAGCAGGTGCGCTACCAATTGCGCCAAGGCCCCTCAGCGCCGGAGCGGGTCCGGGGCCGTGGTGGTACGTCGAGCGGGTCAGACCTTCTCGACGTTGTCGGTGGCCTCGGCCCAGAGCGCCTGCTCGGCGCGGCCCTCGGCGACCTTGCGGCGGGCCAGGACGGCGCCGCCGGCGGCGAGGAGGACCAGGAGGACCTTCTTCATGCTGACTCCCGTGACACGTGGTGACCGCGCTGGCGGCTGAAGGGGTGGTGGTGGGCCTAAGAGGACTTGAACCTCTGACCTCTTCCTTATCAGGGAAGCGCTCTAACCGTCTGAGCTATAGGCCCGCTTGGCGACTGCCAGCCGCGAACATTACCCCACCGCGAACGCCGCTCACAAAACGGCCGGAGGGGTGGTCGGCCCTGGTCAGGCGTTGTCCTCCGCGAGGGTGACCTCGATGCCGCCGAGCAGCGCGGCGGCCATGTTGTAGAGGAACGCGCCGAGCGTCGCGATGGCGGTCAGCAGGATGACGTCGACGGCGGCGACGAGCATCGTGAACCCGACGACACGCGAGGTGCCGATGTAGTTCTCGATGTCGAAGTTGGCCGTCTCGTTGCCGCCGATGCTGTCCTGGATCGTCTGGTTGATGGAGTCCCAGACGTTGGCCGCACCGAGCACGGACCAGACCATGATCACCGAGACCACGGTGACGACGCCGAAGGCGATGGACAGCAGGAACGCCGTCTTCATCACCGACCACGGGTCGATGCGGGTCAGCCGCAGCCGCGCGCGACGTGGCGGCTTGGCCGGGCCGGACGCCTTCTTGGCCGCCCTCTTCGACTCCGGCTCCGCGTTGGCGCGGTGCTCGTCGGTCACGTTGGCGACCTTGGCCTGGATGCGCTGGCGCAGCGGAGGTCGTACGGCGGTGTCGTCCGCGGTCGATCGCTCGGACCCGGTGCGGGTCGGCGTGCGCTGGGTGGCTGGCTGGGCGGAACGCTCCGTCATCAGCCCTCACTCTCGCCTGTGTCGTCGGTGGTCTCCGGTGCAGCGGACTCCTCGATTGTGACATCTGCCGCCACATCCGACGAGCCGACGGCGTCCGGCCCGGTCTCCGAGGCCTCCGCCTCGGCGTTCTCGGCGTTCTCGACGACCTCCTCGATCACCTTCGCCTCGACCGAGCGGGCCACGACGACGACCGAGTCACCGGACTTGGGCGACACGAACTTCACGCCCATGGTGGAGCGGCCGGTCGGGCGGAAGTTCTCGTTGATCGGGCTGCGCACGACCTGGCCGCTCTGGGTGATGGCCAGGACCTCGTCGCCGTCCTCGACGATGAAGCCGCCGACCAGTCCGCCGCGGTCCTCGTTGGCCAGGGCCATGGCGCGCACGCCGAGCCCGCCGCGGTTGGTGAGGCGGTACTCGCTGATGCGGCTGCGCTTGGCGAAGCCGCCGTCGGTGATCGTGAAGACGTACTGGACGTTCTCGTCGGAGTCCTCCACGGCCGCCTGCGCGGCGCGAATGACCGACATCGACAGCACCGAGTCGTCCTCGCTGCGGAACTTCATGCCGGAGACGCCGGACGTCGCCCGGCCCATCGGCCGCAGCTGGGCGTCGTCGGCGCGGAAGCGGATCGCCGACCCCTTGCGCGAGACGAGCAGGATGTCGTCCTCGGCGTTGACCAGCTCGGCGCCGATCAGCTCGTCGTCGTCCTCGCGGAAGTTGATCGCGATGACGCCGGCTTGGCGCGGGCTGTTGTAGTCGCCCAGGCGGGTCTTCTTGACCAGGCCGTTGCGGGTGGCGAGCACGAGGTAGGGCGCCTGCTCGTAGTCACGGATCGCCAAGACCTGCGCGATCGACTCGTCCGGCTGGAAGCTGAGCAGCCCGGCCACGTGGCCGCCCTTGGCGTCGCGCGAGGCCTCGGGCAGGTTGTAGGCCTTGGTGCGGTAGACGCGGCCGGCGGTCGTGAAGAACAGCAGCCAGTGGTGGTTGGTGGTGGCGATGAAGTGCTCGACGACGTCGTCGCCGCGCAGCGTCGCGCCGCGCACGCCCTTGCCGCCGCGCTTCTGCGAGCGGTACTGGTCGGCGCGGGTGCGCTTGGCGTAGCCGCCGCGCGTGATGGAGACGACGAGCTCCTCGTCGGGGATCAGGTCCTCCATCGACAGGTCGCCGTCGGCCGCGATGATCTGCGTGCGCCGGTCGTCGCCGTACTTGTCGGTGATCTCGGTGAGCTCGTCGCCGATGATCTGCCGCTGGCGGGCCTCGTTGGCGAGGATGTCCTCGAGGTCAGCGATCTTGAGCTCGATCTCGGCCAGGTCGTCGATGATCTTCTGGCGCTGCAGCGCGGCGAGGCGCCGCAGCTGCAGGTTGAGGATGGCGACGGCCTGGGTCTCGTCGATCTCCAGCAGCTCCATGAGCCCGTCGCGCGCGTCGTCGACCTCGGGGGAGCGGCGGATCAGCGCGATGACCTCGTCCAGCGCGTCGAGCGCCTTCACGAGGCCACGCAGGATGTGGGCGTCGCGCTCGGCCTGGGCGAGGCGGTAGCGGGTGCGCCGCTGGATGACCTCGACCTGGTGGGTGACCCAGTTGCTGATGAACTGGTCGACCGGCAGCGTGCGCGGCACGCCGTCGACGAGCGCCAGCATGTTGGCGCTGAAGTTGGTCTGCAGCTCGGTGTGCTTGAGCAGGTTGTTGAGCACGACCCGGGCGACGGCGTCGCGCTTGAGTACGACGACCAGGCGCTGGCCGGTGCGCCCCGAGGAGTCGTCGCGCACGTCGGAGATGCCCTGCACGCGACCGGAGTCGGCGAGCTCGGCGATCTTGAGCGCGAGGTTGTCGGGGTTGACCATGTAGGGCAGCTCGGTGATCGAGAGGATCGTGCGCCCGCGGGCGTCCTCGTCGACCTCGATGACGGCGCGCTGGGTGATCGAGCCGCGGCCGGTGCGGTAGGCCTGCTCGATGCCCTCGTGGCCCACGATCATGGCGCCGTTGGGGAAGTCGGGGCCCTTGATGCGCTCGAGCAGCGCGTCGAGCAGCTCCTCGCGGGTGGCGTCGGGGTGCTCAAGCGCCCACCGGGCGCCGTCGGCGACCTCGCGCAGGTTGTGCGGCGGGATACTGGTGGCCATGCCGACCGCGATGCCGGCCGAGCCGTTGACCAGCAGGTTGGGGTAGCGCGCCGGCAGGACGACGGGCTCCTGCGAGCGACCGTCGTAGTTGGGCTGGAAGTCGACGGTGTCCTCGCCGATGTCGCGCACCATCTCCAGCGCGAGCGGGGCCATGCGGCACTCGGTGTAACGCATGGCGGCCGCGGAGTCGTTGCCCGGCGAGCCGAAGTTGCCCTGCCCGTGCACCAGCGGCGCGCGCATGACCCACGGCTGCGCGAGGCGCACGAGGGTGTCGTAGATCGCGGTGTCGCCGTGCGGGTGGTACTGACCCATGACGTCGCCGACCACGCGCGAGCACTTGGAGAACCCGCGGTCGGGGCGGTAGCCGCCGTCGAACATCGCGTAGAGCACCCGGCGGTGCACCGGCTTCAGCCCGTCGCGTACGTCGGGCAGCGCGCGGCCGACGATCACCGCCATGGCGTAGTCGATGTAGGCGCGCTGCATGGAGGTCTGCAGCTCGATCGGCTCGATGCGGCCGCCGGGGCCGGGGCCCTCGGGGGGAGTGGTGGTGCCGCCGCCGGTGGGGGTCTCAGTCACTTGTCTTCGTCTCTCTCGGTGCGTCTACGACTGTCTAGGGCTCGGGTTAGAGAGCTAGATATCGAGGAATCGCACGTCCTTGGCGTTGCGCTGGATGAACGACCGGCGCTGCTCGACGTCCTCGCCCATGAGGATCGAGAAGATCTCGTCGGCCTGGGCGGCGTCGTCCAGGGTCACCTGGAGCATCAGCCGCTGCTCGGGGTTCATCGTGGTCTCCCACAGCTCCTCGGCGTTCATCTCACCGAGACCCTTGTAGCGCTGGACCGGGTTCTCCTTGGGGAGCTTCTTGCCCTGGTCGAGCCCGTCGCGCATCATCAGGTCGCGCTCGGCGTCGGAGTAGACGAACTCGTGCTCGGCCGGCTTGTTCCAGCGGATCCGGTAGAGCGGCGGCTGGGCCATGTAGACGTAGCCGTGCTCGATGAGCGGCTTCATGAAGCGGAACAGCAGCGTCAGCAGCAGGGTGTTGATGTGGTGGCCGTCGACGTCGGCGTCGGCCATCAGCACGACCTTGTGGTAGCGCAGCTTCTCGAGGCTGAACTCCTCGTGGATGCCGGTGCCGAGCGCCGAGATGATCGCCTGGACCTCGGTGTTGGCCAGCACCTTGTCGATGCGGGCCTTCTCGACGTTGAGGATCTTGCCGCGGATCGGGAGGATCGCCTGGACGCGCGGGTCGCGGCCCTGACGCGCCGAGCCACCGGCCGAGTCGCCCTCGACGATGAACACCTCGCACTCGGCGGGGTTGGTCGACTGGCAGTCCGACAGCTTGCCGGGCAGGCCGCCGCCGCCGAGCAGGCCCTTGCGGCCGCGAGCGAGGTCGCGCGCCTTGCGGGCCGCGATGCGTGCGGACGCCGCCGCCTGGCTCTTGCGGACGATGTCGCGCCCCTCGGCGGGGTTCTGCTCGAACCACGCGCCCAGCTGGTCGTTGGTCAGGCGCTGCACGAAGCCCTTGGCCTCGGTGTTGCCGAGCTTGGTCTTGGTCTGGCCCTCGAACTGCGGCTCGCCCAGCTTGATCGAGATGATCGCGGTGAGGCCCTCGCGGATGTCGTCGCCGGAGACCCGGTCCTCGCGCTTCTTGATCAGGCCCCACTCCTCGCCCCAGTGGTTGACCAGGGAGGTGAGCGCGGAGCGGAAGCCCTCCTCGTGGGTGCCGCCCTCGTGGGTGTTGATCGTGTTGGCGAAGGTGTGGACCGACTCGGTGTAGGAGGTGTTCCACTGCATGGCCACCTCGAGGCTCATGTGGTGGTCGGCGTTGTCGTTGCCCTTGCCATTGGAGAACAGGTCGGAGTCGGCCTCGAACGCGATGATCGTCGGGTTGGCCTTGTCCTTGCGGCGGTTGAGGTGCTCGACGTAGTCGACCAGGCCGCGGTCGTACTTGAAGACCTGCTCCAGCCCGCCGCCCTCGGCCTTCTTGATGCCGTCGTGGCCCGCGGTGTCGACCTCGGCCTCGACGGTGGCGTCCTGCACGGCCTCGACGAGGTCGTCGGCCTCGGGCCGCTCGTCGCGCACGACGATCTCCAGGCCCTTGTTGAGGAAGGCCATCTCGCGGATCCGGTTGGTGATCGTCTCCAGCGAGTACGTCGTCGTCTCGAAGATCTCCGGCGAGGCGTAGTAGGTGATGGTGGTGCCGGTGCGCTCACCGGGCTCCATCGCGCGGACCTGCTCGAGCTCGCCGTCGGGCACGCCGATCGTGAAGGTCTGGCGCCACTCGTGGCCGCGGTTGCGGACCTCGGCGATCACGCGCGTCGAGAGCGCGTTGACGACCGAGATGCCGACGCCGTGGAGACCACCGGAGACCTTGTAGCCGCCGCCGCCGAACTTGCCGCCGGCGTGGAGCATCGTCAGCGCCATCGTGAGCGCCGGCATCTCCTGACCGGGTGCGGTATCGGTGGGGATGCCGCGCCCGTTGTCCTCGACCCGCACCCCGCCGTCGGCGAGCAGCGTGAGGACGATCCGGTCGCAGTGGCCGGCGAGCGCCTCGTCGACGGAGTTGTCGACCACCTCCCAGATCAGGTGGTGCAGACCGCGCTCACCGGTCGAGCCGATGTACATGCCGGGACGCTTGCGCACCGCCTCGAGACCCTCGAGGACCTGGATCGCGGAGGCGTCGTAGTCGCCCGTGACGTTCGAGTGCGGCGGGGGGGTGGCGTCGGACACGCAGGACCTCATCTACTCCGGGGGTGTGGCACACAGAAGGCCGCGGACCAGGGTGGAGTCCCGTCACGGCGGCCGACACCCATGATACCGGTTCTAGGGCCGCATTCCACGCACCGACCACGGCAACGGGGGGATGCGTGGAGGAAACATGTCCCTGAGCGTCCCGTAACGGCCTCCCGGAGGGCCGAACAGGGGTGCCGACAGGTCCCCATACCGCTGCACGGCCCGCAGATCGCCTGAGCGAGGCCTGAGGCTGTGGGGTCCGGGGACCCCCGGTCGACCGGGTCCGACGTGGCAACCTGGTGACCTCCCAGGGCGTCTCACGTACGTCCCATGTCGATCTCCAGGAGGCTTGCCGTGCCCACTCGCCCCCTCGGCCTCGCAAGCGTCGTCGTCCTTCTGCTCGGACTCGCCGGCTGCGGCCAGGGGAACGACGACGGGCCAGCCGTCACGGCGGACGACCCGGTCACCGTGGTGGCCGCCGCCCTGCCGAAGGGGCCGCGGCCGGGGGTCGACGTGCTCATCGACCTCACCCTCTTCCACAACGGCAGGAGGATCTCGCTCCCGGAGGACTTCGAGGGCGGGAAGCCGCTCGGGTCCTACCACGGCAGCACCTACGTGGCCGACGGCGGAGGCCAGGTGGCCACGGTCGCGGACGACGGCACGCTCACCGACATCGGCCGGCCACACGAGCACGATCCGGTGCTCGTGCGCGAGACCGGTCACATCCTGTTCCGCTACCAGTCGCCCTTCGGTCCGCCGCTCGTCACGGTGATGGACGCCGTCACCGGCGAGCGGCTCGCCGTCGTCCGGGGGGCCCACCGGCGACGTGCGTCCGAGTACGACGCCCTCGAGCCCGCCGACCGCGCCGTGGCTGAGGCCTGGGACCGCAGCGAGGACGGGCTGGCCCCCACCGGGGTTGTCGCGCGCTCGGCCGACGGCACGCTGGAGGTCGAGGCGTCGGTCCCTGACGACCCGAGCCAACCCGCCGTGCTCACCCTGCGGGGAGCACCCGGCGGCGACGCGCCGACGGCGTTCGCCTTCCCCAACTCCAACTCCGAGCAGCTCCCCTACTCCCTCGTGCGCACCGAGCAGGTGGTCATCGAGAGCGACCGCTCGTTCCTGGCGGTCATCGTGACCGGCGAGAACTGGGACGGGGCCGACGAGGTCGTGGTGCGGTGCACGGTGGACCGGGCCTGCGAACGGACTACACCGACCGGGAGGCGGAGCGTGGCGCTGGCCGGAACCGGCCTCCCGCTGCCGGCCAGGTCGAGCTAGGAGCCTCTCGGTCGCCCGTGGCGTCGCCCCTCAGCCGTAGGTGTCGCGGGGGCCACGGCCGTCGCGGGTGGAGCGGCGGCCCTTCTTCCAGCTCGGCAGGTGCGGGCCGACCACGTCCATCGCGACGACGGTCGCCGGTCCGAGCTCCTCGTTGAGGCGGCGTACGACGGTCGGCGCGAGCAGGGTCAGCTGGGTGGCCCAGGCCGTGGAGTCGGTGCGGACCAGCAGCTTGCCGTCGGTGAAGCTCTCGGGCGTGCAGTGGGCGGCGACCTCGTCGCCCACGAGCTCGGGCCACCGCGCGAAGACCCCGCGCATCCGCAGGTCCAGCGCCCAGCCGTGGTCGTCGACCAGGCGGGCGAGCGTGGAGTCGAGGGTCTGCGGGTCGCGGTCGTCGGGGTGGGCGCCGCTCACCCGGCCCGTGCCGGCGGGGCGCGCGCGGCCGCGGGCCCGAGCGCGGTGACGGGGCGTCGATCCCGCGGCCGCCCGGGTGAGGGCGCGCGCCAGGTCGAGGCCGTCGTCGGCGTGCGGCGGGTCCGGCTCCGGCTCGGGGAGGGCGGCGTCGTCCGGCTCGTCAGGCACGCGTCACCTCTCCCTGGGCCACGGCGTAGCGGGCCCCCGCCAGCGCCTCGGGGACGTCGGCGCCGACCGCGGCCGTGACCAGCACCTGCTCCGCGCCGGCGACCAGCTCGGCGAGCTGGGCGCGCCGCTCGGTGTCCAGCTCGGCGAAGACGTCGTCCAGGATCAGGATCGGGTCGTCGCCGTCGGAGCGCAACAGGTCGTACGACGCCAGGCGCAGCGACAGCGCGAACGACCACGACTCGCCGTGCGAGGCGTAGCCCTTGACCGGCAGCCGCACGCCGCCGGCGTCGGGCGGTCCGCCGAGCGTGAGCAGCAGCTCGTCACGGTGCGGCCCCACGAGCGAGATGCCGCGGTCGAGCTCGTCGTTGCGCCGGCGCTCGAGCTCGGCCAGCAGGCCCGCCTCGAGGTCGTCGGTCAGCTCGAACGAGGGCCGGTAGTCGATCTCGGCGTCCTCGCGGGAGGCGCCGCGCGCCACGGTGGCGTAGGCGTTGCCGACGTAGGGCCGCAGCGCCTCGACCAGCGCGAGCCGCTCGCGCAGCAGCTCGGCGCCGGTGCGCGCCAGCTGGCCGTCCCACACCGAGAGCGTGGACAGCGCCGACTCCTGGCTCGTCGAGCCGCGGCGCGCGTGCCCGGCGGTCTTGAGCAGCGAGTTGCGCTGGCGCAGGATCCGGTCGTAGTCCGAGCGCACCCCCGCCAGGCGCGGCGTGCGCAGCACCAGCAGGTCGTCGAGGAAGCGCCGGCGGTCCGACGGGTCGCCCTTGACCAGCGTCAGGTCCTCGGGGGAGAAGACCACCGTGCGCACCAGCCCCACGAGGTCGCGCGACTTGGGCAGCGTCGAGCGGTTGACCCGCGCCCGGTTGGCCTTGCCCGGGTTGAGCTCCACCTCGAGCACCGCGGTCCGCCCGTCGCGTACGACGGCGGCCCGGACGATCGCCTGGTCGCAGCCGGCCTTCACCAGCGGCGCGTCGGTAGCGACCCGGTGCGAGCTGAGGCGCGACAGGTAGTCGATCGCCTCGATCAGGTTGGTCTTGCCCTGCCCGTTGCGACCGATGAAGGCCGTGACGCCGGGCTCGAGCGCGACGTCGGCCGTGGCGTAGGAGCGGAAGTTGTGCAGCGTGAGGTGGGAGACGTACACCGGGGGAGCTGGGCTAGCTCTCGGCCGCTGCGGAGTCGTCGCCCGAGCCGGCCTTCTCGGCCGCGCGGGACTGGTCCGGGGTGCCACCGTCGGCGTCGCCGCCCTCGGGTGCGCTGGTGCGCAGGGCATGACCGCCGAACTGGTTGCGCATCGCGGCCACCGCCTTCATCGCCGGGGAGTCGTCCTGGCGGGACACGAAGCGGGCGTAGAGCGCGGCGGTGATCGCCGGGGTGGCCACCGCGTGCTCGATGCCGGCCTCGACGGTCCACCGGCCCTCGCCGGAGTCCTCGGCGTAGCCGGTGATGCCCTCCAGTGCGGGCTTCTCGTCCAGGGCGCTGACCAGCAGGTCGAGGAGCCAGGACCGGATGACGGTGCCCTCGCGCCAGGAGCGCAGGACCTCGGTGACGTTGTCGACCATGTCGACCGCCTGGAGCAGCTCCCAGCCCTCGGCGTAGGACTGCATCATCGCGTACTCGATGCCGTTGTGGACCATCTTGCTGAAGTGCCCGGCGCCGACCTTGCCGGCGTGGACCGAGCCGAACTCGCCCTCCGGCTTGAGCGCGTCGAAGGCCGGCTGGACCTTAGCGACGTCCTCGGGGGTGCCGCCGTACATCAGGGCGTAGCCGTTCTCCAGGCCCCAGACCCCGCCGGAGACACCGCAGTCGACGAAGCCGATGCCCTTCTCCGCGAGCGCCTCGGCGTGGGCGATGTCATCGGTCCAGCGGGAGTTGCCGCCGTCGACGATCAGGTCGCCCTCCTCCAGCAGCCCGCCGAGCTCGGTGATCGTGTCGTGCGTCGGCCCGCCGGCCGGCACCATCACCCACACCACGCGGGGCGCGGGCAGCTGCTGCACCATCGCCTCAAGGCTGTCGGTGTCGGAGACCTCGCGGTTGCGGTCGTAGCCCACGACCGTCACGCCGCCGTTGCGCATCCGGGTGCGCATGTTGCCGCCCATCTTGCCGAGGCCGACCAGTCCGATGTCCATGCGTGTGCCCTCCCGAGCCCTAGGAAAACCGTGCCTTCAGGAAAGCAGGCGCCTGGGCATCAGCAGGTAGCGGAACCCGCTGTCTGCGCCGCCGTCCTCCACCGACCCGCTCAGGACCACCGGCTTGGAGGCCTGCGTGAACGCAAGCTCCACGACGGCCTCGTCGATCGCGGTGAGGCCGTCGAGCAGGAACTGCGGGTTGAAGCCCGTGGTGATGTCCTCGCCCTCGATGTCGGCCTCGATCGACTCCGAGGCCTGGGCCTCGTCGCCGGAGCCGGCGTCCAGGGTCAGCACCCCGTCGCTGAACGCGAGCTGCACCGCGGTGTTGCGCTCGGCGACCAGGGAGACGCGCTTGACCGACTCGATCAGCGCGGCCTTGTCGACCTTGGCGACCGTGAGCTTCTCCGCGGGGAACAGGCTGCGGACCTTGGGGAACTCGCCGTCGAGCAGGCGCGTCGTCGTGCGACGTACGCCGCCGGGCGCGTTGCCCTCGAAGCCGATGAGGCCCTCGCCCGAGCCACTCGCGGCCAGCGCAATCTTGACCTCGCTGCCGGCGGTGAGCGACTTGGCGGTGTCGCCCAGCACCCGGGCCGGCACGAGCGCAGCGACCGACTCGTCGGGGGAGCGGGGCTCCCAGTTGAGCTCGCGCTGGGAGAGCCGGAAGCGGTCGGTCGCGAGCAGCGAGATCGTGGTGCCGTCGATCTCGATGCGGACGCCGGTCAGCACCGGGAGCATGTCGTCGCGGCCGGCGGCGGTCACGGCCTGCGCGACGGCGTGGGCGAAGACGTCGCTCTGCACGGTGCCGGTGGCCTCGGGCATCTGCGGGATCGTGGGGTAGTCCTCGACCGGCATCGTCTGCAGGGTGAAGCGCGCGGAGCCGCAGGTCAGGGTGACCCGGGCGCCGTCCAGCGCCATGTCGACCGGCTTGCCCGGCAGGCTGCGGCAGATGTCGGCGAGCAGGCGGCCGCTGACCAGGGCGCGGCCCTCGTCGCTGACCTCCGCGGTGAGGGTCGCGCGCGCCGAGGTCTCGTAGTCGAACGTCGAGAGCACCAGCCCGTCGTCGGACGCGTCGATCAGCAGGCCGGCCAGGACCGGGGCGCTCGGGCGCACCGGGAGACTGCGGGCAGCCCAGGCGACGGCGTCAGCGAGCACGTCGCGGTCGACACGAAACTTCACGATGCATCCTTCGTCTGGGGCTCGGTCTCACACATATCTCGGGATGCGCATCCTGCCACGTGGGTCGGTACGGCACGAGTCATCCCCAGGCAGGGGGCCGAGTGGACGTGCACCGTTCATCGACACATCTAGAGGTAGGTAGTCGTCATAGCATCGGTGGAAACTGTGGAGGAGCACCGTCGCCCCAGGTCAGACCGCCTGCGGAGGGGTGGAGACGCCTGTGGATGACCTCGGGCCGGCCCGCGTCCGATGTGGAATCACACGACGCTGCGCGGCGGCCGCGCTCTCTCCTCCACAGATCCTCCCCGTGTAGTTCGGACCCACGAGGGCGCTGCCTCCACAGGAAGACAGCGCCCTCGGGACCGTTCGTCGGGCCGCTCAGCCGGTCGGGTCAGGCGACGGTGAGGGTGACCTCGATGTTGCCGCGCGTGGCGTTGGAGTAGGGGCACACCTCGTGGGCCTTGGCCACGAGCTCCTCGGCCTGGGCGCGCTCCAGCGCGGGGAGTGTGACCTCCAGCTGGACCGCGAGACCGAAGCCACCGGAGTCGTTGGCGCCCAGGGACACGTCGGCGACCACCTCGGAGTCGGTGGTGTCGGCCTTCGCTTGGCCGGCGACCAGCTTGAGGGCGGAGTGGAAGCAGGCGGCGTACCCCGCGGCGAAGAGCTGCTCGGGGTTGGTGGCCCCGCCGGGGCCGCCGAGCTCGGTGGGGGTGCGGACGTCGGTGTCGACGAGGGCGTCGGTGGACTGGACGTGACCGTTGCGGCCGTCGCCCGTGGCGACGGCGGAGGCCGTGTAGAGAATGTTCATGTGAACAAACATATTGTGCACAACCTAATTGCGCAAGGGGATAGGCTGAGGGGCGTGACCTCGTTCCCCCAGCTCGGCCTCGACGCCCAGCTCTGCTTCCCGCTGTACGCCGCCAGCCGCGCGGTGACGCGCCGCTACACGACGCTGCTGGCGCAGGCCGGGCTGACGTACCCGCAGTACCTCTGCCTCCTCGCGCTGTGGGAGAGCGAGGAGCCGGTGACCGTCGGCGAGCTGGGGGCGCGGCTGCGCCTGGACTCCGGGACCCTGACCCCCGTGCTCAAGCGCCTCGAGGCGGCGGGGCACGTGGGTCGGCGACGCGACCCGGCCGACGAGCGCCGGGTGCTGCTCGAGGTGACGCCCACGGGATGGGAGCTGCGCGACCGGGTCGCCGACGTACCGCTCGGCATCGCCAGCGGGATGGGGCTCACCGAGGCCGAGGCCGGCCAGCTGCGCGGGCTGCTCGACCGGATGCTCGTCGGCCTCGACGAGCCCGTCACCTAGACCGTGGGTTGAGGAGGGACGAAGTCCCGTCTTGAACCGCTCCCTCGTGGGTTGAGGAGGGACGAAGTCCCGTCTCGAAACCCAGCCGGACGTCGGCTCCCACCGAGAGAGGTTTCGAGACGGTCGCTGCGCGACCTCCTCAACCTCCGGGCCTCAGGACTGGCGGGCCTGCATCTTCACGCGGTTGGTGAGCTCGCTGACCTGGTTGAAGACCGCGCGGCGCTCGGCGAGCAGCTGGTTGATCTTGCGGTCGGCGTACATGACCGTGGTGTGGTCGCGGTTGCCGAACTGCGCGCCGATCTTGGGCAACGAGAGGTCGGTGAGCTCGCGGCACAGGTACATCGCGATCTGGCGCGCCATCACGAGGTGTCGTCCACGGCTGGGCCCGGTGAGCTCCTCGATGCTGAGCCCGAAGTAGGCCGCGGTCTGGGCGATGATCAGCGACGCCGTGATCTCCGGCTCGCCGCCCTCGGGGATCAGGTCCTTGAGGACGATCTCCGCCAGGGTCATGTCGACCTCCTGGCGGTTGAGGTTGGCGAACGCCGTCACCCGGATCAGCGCGCCCTCGAGCTCGCGGATGTTGGTCTGGATCTTGGAGGCGATGAACTCCAGCACGTCCGGCGGCGCCGTGAGCCGGTCCATCGCGGCCTTCTTGCGCAGGATCGCGATCCGGGTCTCCAGGTCGGGAGGCTGGACGTCGGTGATCAGGCCCCACTCGAACCGGTTGCGCAGCCGGTCCTCCAGTGCCTCGAGCCGCTTGGGCGCGCGGTCGGAGGTCAGCACGATCTGCTTGTTGGCGTTGTGCAGCGTGTTGAACGTGTGGAAGAACTCCTCCTGGGTCTGGGTCTTGCCCTCCAGGAACTGGATATCGTCGATGAGGAGCACGTCGACGTCGCGGTAGCGACGCTTGAACCGGTCCTGCCGGTCGTCGCGGATCGCGTTGATGAACTCGTTGGTGAACTCCTCGCTCGACACGTAGCGCACCTTGGCGCCGGCGTAGAGGCTGCGCACGTAGTGACCGATCGCGTGCAGGAGGTGGGTCTTGCCCAGACCGGAGTCACCGTAGACCAGCAACGGGTTGTAGGCCTTGCCCGGCGCCTCCGCCACGGCGACGGCCGCGGCGTGGGGGAAGCGGTTGGAGCTGCCGATGACGAAGGTCTCGAAGGTGTACTTGGGGTTGAGCCGCGTCTCCAGGGCGCTGCCCTTGACGGCCTCGGTGGCCTCGGGCACGAACACCGGAGCCGGGGCGACCGGGGGCGCCTGCGGCGTCGTCGATATGTCGACTTCTCGACTTGTCTCCGAATCGCCATGGGGGTGGTCCGGCATCATCTGGCCGTCGTCCAGGGCCGCGTCGACCGTGACGGCGATCCGGATCTCGCGCGCGAAGCTCACCGTGAGCGCGTCCTCGAGCTGCCCGCGCAGCCGGCCCTCGAGCTGCACGCGCGTGAAGTCGTTGGGCACCGCGATGATCGCGGTGTTCTCGTGCAGGGTGACCGGCTTGCTGGCCCGGAGCCAGGCCCGCTGGTTGGGCTGCAGGTCGTTGACGACCTGCCGCCAGGCCTGGTCGAGATCGGACGTCATGTGCTCCACGTGGCTTGCGCCGCCTTTCGGGCCCGAGTCGATCGTTCCGCCCCGCGTGGGGCGCTGTCTCCACAAGTTTGTCCACAGGTTGTGAACCCGACCCCGTGTCTGTGGAGAGAGCCGGCCCGAGACGCAGCCTGACGCCTCGATCTCGGCTGTTGTCGCAGGTCAGAGGCCGTTGGCCCGCCGGTGTGGCGGAGGTCACAGACCCCGTCGAGTCGGTGCGTTCCGGGGCTGCGGGGGAACCTCGGTGGCCCGAACGTAACCCGGGTTCGGCAGCAGCGGCAAGCCGTCATCCACAGGCGTGGACGACGAGGTCCCCAGGAGGTCGATCGACGGTTTGACCCTGTGGAGAGCCTGCGCGTACCGTTGGCCGGTCGCCCGGTGTCGACCGGTGCCGCATGTCCACGGGATGAGTCCTCGTCTCCGTGGATGGGCGGTGCCAGTTGAACCGGCCTCCCGGGCCCGTCCCGAGGGGCCAGGCACTGCCGATCCACCGGCGTGACCCTTCCCGAACCAACCGAAAGAGACACAGTCGTGAGCAAGCGTACGTACCAGCCGAACAACCGTCGTCGCCACAAGGTGCACGGGTTCCGCCTGCGCATGCGCACCCGCGCCGGTCGCGCCATCCTGTCGACGCGCCGCCGCAAGGGGCGCAAGGAACTGGCCGTCTGAGGGTCCGCGTCCTCCGGCCGAGCTGGCCAGACGCGCCCGACTCGTGCTGCCACCGGAGCACCGGCTCACCGACGCCGACACCTTCCGCCGTACGTCCCGCACGGGACGGCGGTCGTCCTCGCGCACGCTCGTCGTGCACCTGGCCCCGTTCGGAGAAGGTCCGAGCCGAGCGGGCTTCGTGGTGAGCAAGGCGGTCGGCAACGCCGTGGTGCGCAACCGCGTCAAGCGCCGGCTGCGCCACCTCGTGCGCGAGCGGCTGGACACGCTGCCGGCGTCCTCGGCCCTCGTGGTGCGGGCGCTCCCGGCGGCCTCGACCGCGGCCTGGCCGGAACTGGCCGCGGACCTCGATCGTTGTCTGGGGCGAGTGCAACCGAGGGGCGCCGCATGAAGTACGTCGTGATCGGGCTCCTGAAGGCGTACCGCGCCGTGATCAGCCCCCTGTACGGGCAGGTCTGCCGCTACCACCCGTCCTGCTCGGCGTACGCCCTCGAAGCGGTGCAGGAGCACGGTACGGTCCGAGGCGGATGGCTCGCCGTACGCCGCCTGGCTCGCTGCCATCCCTGGGCCGCGGGTGGCTACGACCCCGTCCCCTCCCGCGTCGCCGCGGGCCACTCGACGCCCAACCAAGGAGCCTGATCCGTGGGAACCCTGTCCGACATCGGCAACTTCATCCTGACGCCGCTGTACTACATCATCTCGGCGGTGATGATCGGCTTCCACAAGCTCTTCACGCTGCTCGGGCTGGACGAGAACGGCGGTCTGGCGTGGGCCCTGTCGATCATCGGCCTGACCCTGGTCATCCGCGTCTGCCTGATCCCGCTGTTCGTCAAGCAGATCAAGTCCAGCCGCAACATGCAGCTGATCCAGCCCAAGGTCAAGGAGCTGCAGAAGAAGTACGGCCACGACCGGGAGCGTCTCGCGCAGGAGACGATGAAGCTGTACAAGGACACGGGGACCAACCCGTTCGCCTCGTGCCTGCCGATCCTGCTGCAGATGCCGATCTTCTTCGCGCTCTTCCGCCTGCTCGACCAGGCCGCCAAGAGCAACAAGGCGCACGGCTTCCTCAACGAGAAGCTCGCCAAGAGCTTCGGTCAGTCCGAGATCTTCGGCGTCATCCCCATCAACGACAGCTTCTGGGGTGCCCGCGTGTGGGGGGGCAACCCCGACTCGAACGTCGCGGTGATGCTGGTGGCGCTGGTCCTGGTGCTCGCCATGACCGCCACCACGTTCACCACCCAGCGTCAGCTGATGCGCAAGAACATGCCGGCCGACGCGCTGAGCGGCCCCTACGCCCAGCAGCAGAAGATGCTGCTCTACATCCTGCCCGTGGCGTTCGGCCTCGGTGGCGTGGCCTTCCCCATCGGCGTGCTCCTCTACTGGACCACCTCCAACCTATGGACGATGGGCCAGCAGTTCTACGTGATCCGCAACAACCCCGCGCCGGGCACGCCGGCCGCGCAGGCGAAGACCGAGCGGGACAAGGCGAAGGCCGCCAAGCACGGCACGGTGGTGACCGAGGAGGTCGTCGCAGAGCCCGAGGCCCCTCGCCCGGCCGTGCGCCAGCAGCCCAAGAAGCTCACCAAGGCGCAGCGCCAGGCGCAGCAGCGCCAGGCCCAGAAGTCCGCGCAGCAGGGCCAGAAGCCTGCCCAGCGCAAGCCCCGACCTGACGAGAACAAGGGAGACACCCCATGAGTGCCGACGCCGACAGCGCGCAGACCGACACCGGTGAGCGGACCGACAGCGGTGAGCTGACCGACAGCGCTGAGCTGACCGACAACGAGGGGACCGAGCAGACCGAGCCGGTCCCGACCGACTCCGGTGCGGCCGCCGGCGCCGGGGAGGACACGGTCGACGCGCCCGCGACGGGGACCCGCATCCAGCTGCTGGAGCGCGAGGGCGACATCGCGGCCGACTACCTCGAGGAGCTCCTCGACATCGCCGACCTGGACGGCGACCTCGACATCGACGTCGACGGCGACCGGGCCGCGGTCTCCATCGTGGGCGCCGACCTCTCCCAGCTCGTCGGACGGGACGGCGAGGTCCTGGAGGCACTCCAGGAACTCACGCGCCTCGCGGTGTTCCGCGAGACCGGTGACCGCTCGCGCCTGATGCTCGACATCTCCGGCTACCGCGCGGAGAAGCGTCAGCAGCTCGTCGAGCTGGCCGAGCGCCTGGTGGCGCAGGTCCGCGAGAGCGGCGAGCCCGTCTCCCTGGACCCCATGAGCCCGTTCGAGCGCAAGGTCGTCCACGACGCCGTCGCCGCCGCCGGACTGACGTCCGAGTCGGAGGGCGCGGAGCCGCGCCGCTTCGTGGTGATCGTCCCGGCGTGATGTTTCACGTGGAACACGGCGCCTCGCGATGAGCGAGGAACACCCGCAGACGCCCTCCGTGCCTGATGTGGCCCGGAGGGTGTTTGCTGTGGACCGGCTCCCGCTGGCGGAGCAGTACGCCGCACTGCTGGCCGCCGACGGGGTGGTGCGCGGCCTGATCGGGCCCCGCGAGGCTCCGCGCCTGTGGGACCGACACCTCCTCAACTGTGCCGTCCTGGCCGACCTGGTGCCGGAGGGCAGCACGCTTGTGGACCTCGGCTCCGGAGCCGGCCTGCCGGGCGTGGTGCTTGCCATCGCTCGGGCCGACGTCCAGGTGACGCTCGTGGAGCCCCTGCTGCGCCGCACCACCTTCCTCGAGGAGGCGATAGCCACCCTGGGCCTGGACAACGTGGAGGTCGTCCGGGGCCGGGCGGAGTCCCTCCACGGTGAGCGGCGCTTCGACGTCGTGACGTCCCGGGCGGTGGCTCCTCTGGGGCGGCTGCTGGGCTGGTCGATGCCGCTGGTGGCGGCCCACGGCGCCATGGTGGCGATGAAGGGATCCTCGGTGCACGACGAGATCGAGGAGGCCCGGGAGGTGCTCGACCAGCTGGGGTGCGGGGAGCCCGAGGTGAGCGTGCTGGGTGAGGGGCTGCTCTCCTCCACCACGGTCGCCGTCCGGGTTCCCTGGGCCGACCCGACGCGGGTATCTTGGCCGCTTGCCCAGACGCCGTCGCGGCGGCGGCGCGGCACCGATCAGAACCGACGCAAGCAGAGGCGGAACGCGTGACCGAGGAGTTTTCCACCGGTGGCACCCCGCTCCCTGAGCGTGACCGTCCACAGGTCCAGGCCAGTTATCCACAGGATGGGGAATTTGGCTCGGTTGAGCCGGTTTCACGTGAAACCACCGAATCGGTCGATGTTTCACGTGAAACGAGCGCTCGGTCGGTGACCGCACCCGTGGGTATGAACGTGCGGACCGCGGCGGACGTCGCGTCGATGGACGGCGGCTTCGAGGACGCGGCCACCCCGCTGGCGCGGGCCGCCCAGCACAGCCTCATCGCCCGCCAGCAGTCGTCGGCTCGACCGGCGCTCCCCCGCCCGAACGCCACCCGCGTGTTCGTGGTGGCCAACCAGAAGGGCGGGGTCGGCAAGACCACGTCCACCGTCAACGTCGCGGCCGGTCTCGCCCAGCTCGGGCAACGGGTGCTCGTCATCGACCTGGACCCGCAGGGCAACGCCTCCACCGCGCTCAGCGTCGAGCACCGGCGCGGCGTGCCGTCGACGTACGACGCCCTGGTCGACGGCGTGCCGCTGGCCGACGTGGTCAGCCCGTGCCCCGACATCGAGGGTCTCTTCGTGGTCCCGGCCACGATCGACCTCGCCGGCGCGGAGATCGAGCTGGTCAGCGTCGTCGCCCGCGAGGGTCGCCTGCAGCGCGCCATCTCCGGACACCCGCTCGTCGGGACCGCGGCGGAGGCCGGCGAGGACCGCTTCGACTTCGTGTTCATCGACTGCCCGCCCTCGTTGGGGCTGCTCACGCTCAACGCGCTGGTCGCCGGCGACGAGATGATGATCCCGATCCAGGCGGAGTACTACGCGCTCGAGGGGCTGGGGCAGCTGCTCGAGACCGTCGACATGGTGCGGGCGCACCTCAACCCCGACCTCGCCGTCTCGACCATCCTCGTCACGATGTACGACGCCCGCACCCGGCTCGCCGCCGGCGTCGCGGAGGAGGTCCGCGACCACTTCGGGGACCAGGTGCTCAAGACCTCGATCCCGCGCTCGGTCCGGGTGTCCGAGGCGCCGTCGTACGGGCAGACGGTCATGACCTACGACCCGGGGTCCCCCGGTGCGCTCAGCTATCTCGAGGCAGCACGCGAGATCGCCACCAAGGGGGTACGTCCGTGAGTCGTCCGCAGCAGCGACGGGGCCTGGGCCGCGGCCTGGGCTCCCTGATCCCGACGGCTCCCAGCGAGCCCGAGCCCCAGCCGGCCGCCGATCAGGACGGGGCCCCCGACGGGGCGCCGTCGTCCGGATCCCCTCAGCCCACGCCCGAGCCGCCGCCCAACGAGGCGGGGGCGTACTTCGCCGAGCTGCCCATCGGCCAGATCCAGCCCAACCACGTCCAGCCGCGCACGGTCTTCGACGAGGAGGCCATGGCCGAGCTGGTCCACTCGATCCGCGAGGTGGGGCTGCTCCAGCCGATCGTCGTACGACGCAGCGGTCCGGAGGCCTACGAGCTGGTCATGGGGGAGCGGCGGTGGCGCGCCTCGCAGCAGGCCGGCCTCGAGGCGATCCCGGCCATCGTCCGCCAGACCGACGACGACGACATGCTGCGCGACGCGCTCCTGGAGAACCTCCACCGCTCGCAGCTCAACCCGCTGGAGGAGGCGTCCGCCTACGCCCAGCTGCTGGAGGACTTCTCCTGCACCCACGAGGAGCTGGCCACCCGCATCGGTCGCTCCCGGCCCCAGATCAGCAACACCCTGCGGCTGCTCCGGCTGAGCCCGGCCGTCCAGCGCCGCGTCGCAGCCGGCGTGCTGTCGGCCGGCCACGCTCGGTCCCTGCTGGCCGTGGAGGACCCCGAGATCCAGGACCGCCTCGCCCAGCGCGTGGTGGCCGAGGGGATCAGCGTGCGCGGCCTCGAGGAGATCGTCGCCGTGGGCGAGGTCGGCTCGACCGGCCAGCGCAGCGCCCGCCGCAAGCCCACCGCCCCCGGACTCGCCGACATCGCCGAGCGCCTCTCCGACCGCCTCGAGACCCGGGTCAAGGTCGACCTCGGCCAGCGCAAGGGCAAGATCACCGTCGAGTTCGCCTCCCTGGACGACCTGCGCCGCATCATCGACATCATGGACCCCCGCAACCGCAACGACAGGCCGATCTAGCGACCCATCGATATGTCGACAAGTCGTCAGGGCTACTTCGTCGGTGTCATCCGTCGCCACATCAGCCTCAAGATTCACCGCCTACCCGGTGAATCTCCTGCTTCCGGTACGAAACTTCATGCCGGAAGCGCGAGTTTCACCGGGTACCCGGTGAATCTCCTCCGAGCCGGCCCCCCACAGGTAGTCCCGGACGTTCGTGTCGATGTTTCACGCGAAACATGACACGAACGTCAGGGACTACCCGGGGCTAGGACTTCCTCGCGGCGCGCTTGGCGGCACGACGGGCGGCGCGCTCGCGCTGCTCCTCGGCGTCGAGGCGGGCCGCCTCCTCGAGCGTGGGGGCGCCGCCGCCGTGACGGGCGGGGAGCCACCAGGCGCCCGGGGGCTGCTCCGCGGCCGGGTACGCCGCGATCGTCTCGTCGAGCAGGCGGGACATGACCGCGTGCAGCTCCTCGGCCTCCGCGGCGGGGTCCTCGCCGGAGGGGTGCAGCGGCTCACCGACGCGGATCGCGATCGTCGTGCCGCGCGAGAGGTCGCGCGGGTGGTCCTTGGTCATCAGCCGCTGCGTGCCCCACAGGATGACCGGGACGAGCGGCACCCCGGCGGCCGCGGCGATGCGCGTGGCCCCGGACTTGAACTCCTTGAGCTCCATGGCCCGCGAGATCGTGGCCTCGGGGAAGATCCCGACGGCTTCACCGTTGCGCAGGTAGTCCACGGCCGAGCGGTACGACGCCAGCCCGTCGCCGCGGTCGACCTGGATGTGGTGCATCGAGCGCATGACCGGCCCGCCGACGGCGTGGTCGAAGACCTCGCGCTTGGCCATGAACCGCACCAGCCGCCCCGACGGGTTGGCAGCGAGCCCGCCGTAGATGAAGTCCAGGTAGCTCACGTGGTTGAACGCGAGCAGGACGCCACCCTCGCGGGGCACGTGCTCGGTGCCGGTGAGGTCGAAGCGCTGCCCGAGCGCTCGGAAGAGGGTCTTGGCGGTCAGGATGATCGGCGGGTAGGTGAGATCGCGCATGGTGCTCCTCGTCGAGCGGTCGGTCGGGCTGGGGACAGCCTGCCAGCCCCGTCCAGCCCCGTGCCCGCCCAGGTCAGCGGCGCGTGGCCAGGAACTCCGCGATCCGGCCGATGGCCTCCTCCAGCACGGTGACGTCCGGGAGCGTCACGAGCCGGAAGTGGTCGGGCGTGGGCCAGTTGAAGCCGGTGCCGTGGGTGACCAGCAGCCGCTTGGCCCGCAGCAGGTCGATGACGAGCTGCTCGTCGTCCTCGACGGCGTACACCTCGGGGTCCAGGCGCGGGAAGCAGTAGAGCGCGCCGCGCGGCTTGACCGAGGAGACGCCGGGGATCTCGTTGAGCAGGCGGTGGGCGAGCATGCTCTGCTCGTAGAAGCGCCCGCCGGGCACGATCAGCTCCTGGATCGACTGGTAGCCGCCCAGCGCGGTCTGGATGGCGTGCTGCGCGGGCACGTTGGCGCACATGCGCATGTTGGCGATGAGCGTGAGCCCCTCCAGGAAGTCCTCGGCGAGCTCCTTGGGCCCGGAGACCATCACCCAGCCGGCGCGGTAGCCGCAGACGCGGTAGGCCTTCGACAGCCCGCTGAACGTCAGGCACAGCACGTCGCTGCCGGCGGCCTTGGCCGCGTGGTGGTGCACGGCGTCGTCGAAGAGGATCTTCTCGTAGATCTCGTCGGCGAAGACCACCAGCTCGTGGCGCCGCGCGATGTCGACCAGCGCCTCCACGGTGGCCTTGCTGTAGACCGCACCCGTGGGGTTGTTGGGGTTGATGATGACGATGGCGTGGGTGTTCTCGGTGATCTTGGCCTCGATGTCGGCCAGGTCCGGGTTCCAGTCGTCGTCCTCGTCGCACAGGTAGTGCACGGGTACGCCGCCGGCGAGCGTCACCGCCCCCGTCCACAGCGGGTAGTCGGGCGCGGGGACCAGGATCTCGTTGCCGTCGTCGACGAAGGCCTGCAGGACCATCGAGATCAGCTCGGAGACGCCGTTGCCGATGAAGACGTCCTCGACGTCGACGTCGAGCAGGCCCTGCTGCTGGTAGAACTGCGCGACGGCCGTGCGCGCGGGGTAGATCCCGCGGGAGTCGCTGTAGCCCTGCGACTCCGGCAGGTGGTGGATCATGTCGGCGAGGATCGCCTCGGGCGCCTCGAAGCCGAACGGCGCCGGGTTGCCGATGTTGAGCTTGAGGATCCGGTGGCCCTCGGCCTCCAGGCGCTGGGCCTCCACGAGGATGGGTCCCCGCACGTCGTAGCGGACGTTGTGGAGCTTGCGGCTCTGCCGGATCGGGCGCACGGGTGTCATCCTCTCAGGAGGGGCCGTCGCGCACGCTCCGGTCCCACCCTCCGAGGAGGCCCGCCATGTCCCGCACGGTCGTCCGGCTCACCGTCGACCACCTCGCCGACCTGCCCGGCCCCTGCCGCTCCTGCCTGTTCTGGGAGCTCGACCCCGTGCGGCGGGCCCGGGTCAGCGGCGACGCCGCGCTGGCCGAGAAGGAGGCGTGGCTCTCCGAGGTGCTGCGCGAGTGGGGCTCCTGCGGGCGGGTCGTCCTCGTCGACGACCAGGTGGTCGGCTACGTCGTCTACGCCCCGGCGGCGTACGTGCCCGGGGCAGGGGCCTTCCCGACGGCCCCGGTGTCCCCGGACGCGGTCCTGCTGACCACGGCGTACGTCGCCGATGAGCACGCCGACGGGGGACTGGGCCGGATGCTGGTCCAGGCGATGGCCCGCGACCTCATCGAGCGCGGCGGGATCCGGGCCGTCGAGGCCTTCGGGACCACCGCTCCGGCGCTCGGGTCCTGCCTGGTGGCGGCGGGCTTCCTCGGCAGCGTCGGCTTCAAGACCCACCGACCGCACCCGCTGACCCCGCGGATGCGCATGGACCTGCGCTCGGCGCTGACCTGGCGCGACGAGGTCGAGGCGGCGGTGGAGCGGCTGCTGGGCGTCGTACGGCCGCACCCCAAGCCGACCCCCGAACGCAGTCACCGCTCACTCGACGCTCCGAGGAGACGCCGCGTGAGCGGTGACGGGGTGAGGCAGGTACGTCAGCGGGTCAGCTGATGAAGGAGTCGAGCTCCTTGAGCAGCGCGGCCTTGGGCTTGGCGCCCACGATCGTGCGGACGACCTCGCCGCCCTGGTAGACGTTGATCGTCGGAATGCCGGTCACCCGGTAGGAGGACGGGGTGACGGGGTTCTCGTCGACGTTCATCTTGAGGAACGTGATCTTGTCGCCGTGGCTGCCGGCGAGCTCGTCGAGGATCGGGGCGACCTGGCGGCACGGGCCGCACCACTCCGCCCAGAAGTCCACGAGGACCGGCTTGTCCGACTTGAGCACCTGCGCCTCGAACTCGGCATCGGTGACGGCTGAAATGTTGCCCACGGCAGTATCCCTTCTTAGGTTCGACTCAGAGGTCTGTGTCTAGTGAACACCACACGTGCGGTGGCTGTTCCCCGCTGCCCCGTGTCGCTGCGGTTTGGTCACCAACCGCACGTTCGGGGGCCGAGAACCTGCGGTCTGTGACCAAACCGCAGGGGTGACAGCGCCTCAGAGACCGGCGGTCTGGACGTCCTCGGCGAGCGCGGAGGCGGCGACGGCGTCCTGGGCCTCGTAGCCCGAGGCCGAGCTGTGGTCTAACTCGGCCAGGAACCGCTCGGCGTCGAGCGCGGCGGCGCAGCCGGTGCCGGCGGCGGTGATGGCCTGGCGGTAGTGGTGGTCGACCAGGTCGCCGGCGGCGAAGACGCCGGGCAGGTTGGTGGCCGTGGAGGGATGGCGCACCAGCACGTAGCCGTTGTCGTCGAGGTCGACCTGGCCGGTCAGCAGCTCCGAGCGCGGGTCGTGGCCGATCGCGATGAACAGGCCGGTGGCGGCCAGGTCGCGGGTCTCGCCGGTGACGGTGTCCTTCAGCGTGACCGACTCCAGCCGGTCGGCGCCGTTGATGGTCTCCACGACGGAGTTCCACTCGATCTCGAGCTTGGGGTCGGCGAAGGCGCGCTCCTGCATGATCTTGGAGGCGCGCAGCTCGTCGCGGCGCACGATCAGCGACACCTTGGAGCCGAAGCGCGTCAGGAAGGTGGCCTCCTCGATCGCGGAGTCGCCACCGCCCACGACGGCGATGTGCTGCTCGCGGAAGAAGAACCCGTCGCAGGTCGCGCACCAGGAGACGCCCTTGCCGGAGAGGGTGTCCTCGTTGGGCAGGCCCAGCTTGCGGTAGCCCGAGCCGGTCGCCAGGATCACCGCGCGGGCGGTGTAGGTGTCGGTGTGGGTCTTGACGACCTTGACCTTGCCGGTGAGGTCGACCTCGACGATGTCGTCGGAGATGAGCTCGGCGCCGAACCGCTCCGCCTGCGCGCGCATCTCGTCCATCAGCGCGGGGCCCATGATGCCGTCGCGGAAGCCGGGGAAGTTCTCCACCTCGGTGGTCGTCATCAGCGCCCCGCCGGCGGTCACGGAGCCCTCGAAGACCAGCGGCTGCAGGCTCGCCCGGGCGGCGTAGACCGCCGCGGTGTAGCCCGAGGGGCCGGAGCCGATGATGATCACGTTGCGCGTCTCAGACATGCCGTCCAACTCTCGTTGCTGCTCGGGGACCCCGTCCGGGGGCTCACTGATGTCAACCGATCGTAGGCGAGCATTCTTCCCGGAGGTACGGCGCGCGGGGTCAGCCCACGGCGAGGGTGACCGAGCGCAGCAGCTCGCCGGTGCCGCACTGCAGCAGGTCCACGACCTGGGTGTCGCCCATGGGCGGCCGGAACGCCAGGACCGCGGGCTGGGCGTCGTAGCGCACGAGCTGGAGCTTGCCGGCACCCCAGGCCGCGGGGTCGCAGATGGCCGTCGCGTCCCCATCGGCTTGCGACTGCAGGGCGTTCGGAAGGTTGTCGCGGTCGGACGCCTGGGCCGACTGGAGCTCGGCCACCCGGGCGACGTCGTCGGCGAAGCGGCTGGCGCGCACCCGCGGCACCCCGTCGACCAGGTCGAACGTCGTGTCGTTGCGCTCCATGCTGCCCTCGGGGGCCGCCGCGTCCGGTGCCTGCGCGCGGCCACCGGCGGGGTCACCGCCCGCGTCCGCGTCGGAGGAGGCCTGGGAGTCGGACTGCTCGGCCTGGGGAAGCACCTGTCCGACCCCGACGCCGATGGCCACGACGGCGGCCGCCGCGACGAGCAGGGTCGTGACCTTGCGGCGCCGGCGTGAGGCCAGCTCCACCACGTGGGCGTCGGGGCCCGGCTCGGCCTCACCCAGCTGGGCCAGGACCCGGTCCAGGCGGGTGACGACGTCCTCGGGCATCGGAGCCTCGACCCGGGCCTCGGCGAGCAGGCGTCGGACGCGCTCCTCCTCCGCGGGGGTCAGCTCTCGCTCGTCGGACATCGGGGCAGATTCTCCTCGTCGGGGTCGTGGGTGGGTCGGGCAGGTGCCCTCAGTCGGGGGGCGGCGCCCGCGAGGCCTGCGTGGATCTGACGGACGGGCCGTCGGCGGGGTTCCCCGGGTCGGCGTGGTCCGGGTCACCACCGGGCGCCAGCAGGCTCAGCGAGACCGCGAGGCGGGCCCGCCCGCGCGAGCAGCGCGACTTCACCGTGCCCTCGGCGCAGTCGAGCATCCGCGCGACCTCGGCGACGGGGTAGCCCTCCATGTCGACCAGCACGAGCGCCGCGCGCTGCTCGTCGGGCAGCTCGGCCAGGGCGTCCAGCACGCGACGGCGTCGCTCGTCCTGCACCGCCAGGTCGGCCGGGTCGGCCACCGTCGCGGCGGTCAGGGTGGAGCCGCGGTCGCCGTACTCCTCGAGGTCGTCGGGCAGCGACTCGGCGCGGCGCACCTTGGCCGCGCGCAGCCGGTCCAGGCAGGCATTGACGACGACGCGGTGCAGCCACGTGGTGACCGCCGCCTCCCCGCGGAACGACCCGGCCCGGCGGTACGCCGCCACGAGCCCGTCCTGCAGACCGTCGGCGGCGTCCTCGGGGTTGCCCATCGTGCGCAGCGCGACGGCCCACAGCCGGTCGCGGTGGCGGGCGAACAGGGTGCCGAACGCCGCGGTGTCGCCGTCGACGTGGGCCCGCAGCAGCGCGAGGTCGGTGGGGTCGTCGCCGAGGCCGCGGTCCGCGACGGCCTCAGGCACCCAGCACCTCCACCTCGGCGATGCGGCCGCGGAAGCGCGACCCGTCGCGCGGCAGCTCGGTGAGCCAGACGACCAGGAACCGGCCCGTGGTGGGCGTCGGCAGCTTGATGGCCGCCGTCTCGCCCTTGACCGTGGCGGTGGCGACGGGGGTGAGGTCCGCGACGTCCGTGGGGCGCTCGTCGGCGACGTAGAGGGCGACGCCGGTCGGCGAGCCGGCCAGCGTGAGCCGCACCGACGACACCGAGTGCTCGCCTCCGAGCTCGAGGGTCAGGCCGACCCCGGTCTTGAGGCCTCCGGGCCCGAGCTGCTGGTCGTAGCCGGACGTCGACCACGAGGTCGCGGGGTCGCCGTCGAGGGCCAGCCCCACGTCGGCGCCGTTCTCCTCCCGCTCCGGCGTGCCCTGGGGGTCCAGGTCGTCGGCCACCAGCCCGGCCAGCGGCGCGGCGGCCGGAGCCGACGGGCTCGGCGTCGAGGAGGTGGACGGGCTGGGGTCGGAGTCGGCGGGCTCGCCGCCCAGGGCGTTCTTGCCGCGGCCGAGGTTGAACGCGACGACGAGCGCCACGAGGAGCAGCAGCCCGGCCGCGATCGCGGCCGCCAGCCGGAGCCAGCTGCGCCCCGGCGGCGGCTCGTCGTCCACGGCCGGGATCACCCCGCTGCCGGTGCCGCCGGACGTGTGGCTGCCCGGCTGCCCGGGGGCCCCGGTGCCGGTGCTCTCCCACGGCCAGAAGTCGGAGGCCGCGTCGGTGGCGGCGCTGCCCGGTCGCGGGGTGCGCAGCGGCGTCCCGCTGGGCGGCGAGGGGGCGAAGAGCGGACGCTCCGGCGGCTCCTCGAACGGCGGGGGCGGGGGCGCCGGCTGCTCGCGCACCGAGAGCCACGAGACGTCGTCGGACTGGTCGTCGAAGATCGGCATGCCGGCCTGCGTGGGCAGCTCCGGCGCCTCGACGCGCGGTGCGGTGGGAGCGTCCAGGCCGGTGCTCGTCGCCGGCTCCTCCTCGTCGGCCGCGGGAGCCTCCGCCGCCTCCTCCGCCTCAGCGCGCGGTACGGCGGGCTGCTCGCCGCTGTCGCGCACCGGCACGTCCGGCATGGCCGGCAGCACCACGGGGACGTCGCGGCGGCGCGGCAGCGTGGCCAGCAGCTCCTCGGCGATGCCGGCCGGGTCGCCCACGAAGTCGCTGAGGTAGGCGCTGATCTCGCGGGCCGTCGTCACCGACACCAGCTCCCGGGTGCGCGAGCCGGCCGAGCCGGGCACGTGCAGCACCGCGTCGCACAGGGCGTCGAGCGGTCGGGGGATGCCCGCGCGGACCTGCCGCGGGCGCAGCACCTCGCCGCTTTCCGCCGGCGCGCGCGGCACGCTCGACGCGGAGACCCCGGCCCACTTGCCGGTGAGCGCGCAGTAGAGCAGGCCGGCGAGGTCGGCGACGTCGGTCGAGGCGCGCGAGCCGGTCAGGCCGTGCATCGCGGCGTCGACCGAGAGCCCGATCACCCGGATCTCGCCGGTGCGGTCGACCAGGACGTTCTCGGGGACCAGCCGCCCGTGGGAGACGCCGGCGTCGTGCGCCATCGCGATGGAGTCGGCCACCTCGGCGACCAGCCAGGCGGCGCGGCGCGGCTCCATCGGGCCCGAGCTGGTGACCAGGATGTCGAGCGAGGTGCCCGAGCCCCACTCGTTGACGACGTAGCAGAGCCCGTCGTGGGTCTCGGCGTCGAGCACGCGCAGGACGCGGCGGTCCAGCAGCACCGCCGAGCTCCGCGCGGCCTCGAGCAGGCCCTCGGCGCGGGGGTCGTCGGCGGGGATGACGTGCAGGGCGACGTGACGCTGCAGCACCCGGTCGTGGGCACGCCAGAACCGCCCGCCACCGCTCTCGGTGAGCAGGTCGACCAGCCGGTAGCGGCCCGCGAGGACGTCGCCGGGCCGGATGGTGTGCGGCACTGCGGTTGCCCCACCTCCCTCGGACCCGGTCGACCCGGGTGCTCGGCCTGCTGTCGCTGACGTCCCCGTCATCGTAGGGCGGTTCACGCCGCCGGGGAGCGCCTCAGGCGGCGCGTCACCGTTTCGATGACCGACGTGACCTCGCGCAGCCCCAGCACCCGCGCCAGGACCACGAAGAGCACGACGTCGATGCCTGTGACCAGCGCGGCCTGGGCGGCCGCCACCGGCCACGGCGGGGTGTCCGACAGCCCGCGCAGGACCAGGGTCACCGCGAGCGCGATCCCCGTCGAGACGGCCACGGCGAGCACCAGCTGGGCCAGGAAGCGCAGCAGGCGCGGCGTCTCCAGGCCGCCGAGCCGCCGGCGCAGCACGGCGAAGGACACCGCCGAGCCCACGACGTACGCCGCCGTGTAGGCCAGCACCAGCGAGGGCGCCGTGTGCTCGGGGTCGGTGCGCCCGACCAGCACGACGGCGACCACGATGTTGGTCAGCGCCACGGAGCACTGGATGAAGAAGACCGTGCGGGTCTCCTCGAGCGCGTAGAAGCCGCGCAGCATCAGGTAGTGGACGGTGAAGAAGACCAGGCCGGCCCCGAACAGCCCGAGCGTGGGCACGTAGCGCGGGAAGTCGTCGGCGGCCGCCCCGTGCCCCCACACGACCTGGGCGATGTCGTGCGCGATGACCGGCAGCAGCGCGGCGAAGGGCAGCACGACGGCCATCGCCGAGCGCAGCGTGCTCGACAGCGACGACGCCAGGCCCGGCAGGTCGGCCTCGGCGGCCCGCGCGGACAGCCGGGGCAGGATCGCGGTCGCCAGCGAGACGGTGATGATCGAGTGCGGGACCATCATGATCAGGAACGCCGAGGAGTAGATCGTGATGCCGGTGCCCTGGCCGCCCTCGGCCGGGCCGGAGCTGGCGAGCTTGACGACCACGACGTACGCCGCCTGGTTGACCACCACGAACAGCAGCGTCCAGATGCCCAGCCGCAGCGTGTGGCCCAGGCCGGCGTTGCGGAAGTCGAAGCGGGGCCGGTAGTGGAAGCCGGCCTTGGCGAGGTAGGGCACCAGGATCAGCAGCTGGGCGACGATGCCGAGGGTGGAGCCGATGCCGAGCAGCGCCTCCTGCCCGGGGGTGAAGGCACCGAAGACCTCGGACCCGCGGGCCGGCCCGAACGCCACGAGGTAGACCGCCAGCACCGCCACGGAGATCACGTTGTTGGCGATGGGCGCCCACATCATCGGGCCGAACCGGCCGCGTGAGTTGAGGACCTGCCCGACGAGCACGAACATCCCGTAGAAGAAGACCTGCGGCAGGCAGAAGCGGGCGAAGTCGATCGCCGACTGCCGCTGCTCGGCGAGCGCCGGTGCGTCGTACTCCGAGCTGAGCACCAGCGAGGTCACCCAGGGCGCCACCGCGACGAGCAGCACGGTCACGACGCCGAGGAAGAGCCCGGCCAGGGTGATGACCCGGTTGGTGTAGGCCTCGCCGCCGTCGGCGTCGTTCTTCATGGCCCGGACCAGCTGGGGCACGAGGACGGCGTTGAACACGCCGCCGGCCAGCAGGATGTAGAGCATGTTGGGGATCGTGTTGGCGATCGTGAACAGGTCGGCGTGCACCGAGACGCCGAGCGCCGCGGCCAGCAGGCTGAGCCGCACGAAGCCGCTCAGGCGCGACACGATCGTGCCGGCTGCCATCACCGCGCTGGAGGCCAGCACCTTCTGGTCGTCGGCGGTGCTCACGCCGGCTCCGCCGCGTCGGCCGCCACGGGGTCGTGACGGTGGCGGAAGCGCCGCACGAGGCGCACGGCGATGGCGAGGAACAGGATCGAGGACCCGGTCGCCAGGATCACCCAGATGACCGTGCTGACCTGGGCAGAGCGCATCGGGAAGGAGTCGGCCGAGCCGAGCGGGTTGCCCTCGGCGTCGACGGCGCGCAGCGTCACCTGGTGCACGCCCTGGCGCAGCCGGTGCACCGGGAGCAGGACCGTGGCGCTGCTGCCGGCCCCGAGCAGCTGCGGCTCGGAGTCGCCCAGGTCGACCTGGGCGTCGCTGGTCGCGCTCACCACGACGGTGACGGGCTCGTCGAGGGTGTTGGTGACGGTGGCGGCGAAGTTGCCGCTGCCGCCGGAGAGCGTGACGCCGGTGGGGCCGTCGACGTGCACGGCGCCGAGCTGGTCGTCGATCCACCGCCGGGACGAGGTCATCGAGGAGAGCGCGGTGCTGGGCGCCAGCCGGGCGCTGTAGGACGCGCCGGCGAGGGCCTGGTTGAGCACGACCCCGGCCACCTGGTCGTTGCGCGTGAGCAGGTTCTGCAGGGTCTCGCCGTCGCGTGCCAGGCGGCGTACGGCGCTGAAGGCGGCGCCGTCGAGCTCGCTCTCGACCTCGCGCCGGGGGTAGGAGAGGCGGTCGGCCTCGACGGTGCCGGCGGGGCCGTCGGCCACGTCGGCGACCGTGGTGAGGTCGAGCCAGTCGGCGTCGAGGGCGTCGAAGAAGCCGTCGGCGTCGTCGGGGTTCCACTGCGGCGGGAGCACCATCACCAGGGGCCGGGGCGCGCGCGAGAGGAACCGGACGGCGGCCTCGCTGAGCAGGCGCTGGCGGACGGCCACCGACGACAGGCGCGGTCCCGGGAGCGGGCCCCCGGCCGCGGCGCCGCTGGAGGTGACCACGAGGCGCTGCTCGCCGGTGGTGACGACCGCGGGCGGGTCGGTGGCGAACATCCGGTCGGAGACCAGCACCGTGGTGCCGGGCGCCGCGAGGGCGATGCCGTCGGTGTCGAGGTAGCCGCCCGGGGAGCCCATGGCCGGGGAGCCGGAGACGCCCCACGACGGGAGGACCACCCCCTCGCGGCGCACGGCGAGGTCGACGAGCTCGGGGTCGTGGCGGGCGGCGCCGGCGACGTCGATGTCGCCGTAGGGCAGCGTGAGGACCTGGTCGCCCGCGACCGCCTCGCGCAGGTCGGAGAGCCAGTCGGTCGCCACTCGGGCCAGCTGGGCGGCCTGCGGGGTGAGCTCCTCGTCGTCGGCCTCGGGCTCCTGCTCCTCGGGGCTGATCGTCTCCGACGGCGTGGGCTCGCCGTCCTCGGGCTCCTCGCCCTCGCCGGGCGGCTGCGTCGGCTCCAGCGAGCGGGGCGGGTTGCCGAGCGAGAGCCGGCGTACGGCGTCCAGCAGCGCGGGGTCGATCAGCCAGGTGATCGGCGTCGCGCCGGAGGCGGCGCCCAGGTCGAGCCGCCCGCGCAGCCGCCCGCCGTCGTCGAGGGTCTCGCGCCAGGACTCCACGTCGGCCAGGGACCCGTCGGCGGCGTAGTCGATGAAGCGCCGCAGGGGCACCACGACGGCGGTCTCGACGGACCCCTCGAGGCGCTCGGGCACGTAGGGGAGCAGGGTGCGGGCGCGGCCCTCGGCGACGTCGTCGCGGGGCAGCGGGCCCTCGGCGAGGGCGTGCACGCCGAACCAGTAGACCCCGCGCGCCGGCAGCTCGTAGTCGCTGCGGCGCACGGTGATCGTGAAGTCGTAGGACTGCCCCGGCGCCAGCTCCGCGACGCTGTCCAGGGGGCCGCGGTCGGTGAGCCGCTCGCCGACGGCCTGGTCGACCGGCACCCTCGTCGCGGCCTCCAGGGCGGCGGCGGTACGCATCGGCTCGCGGCCGAAGAAGGGGTAGAGGTTGACCGCGGACCAGGTCTCGGTGTCGACGTTGGTGACCGTGCCGGTGACCACGATCGGGCCCTGCCGCGGCACGGCCGAGGGGCTGACGTCGTCGAGGACGATGCTGAGCGGCTCGGTCTCCTCGGCGCGCGACGGCGCCGCGGTCGCGCTCGACAGCGGCCGCGCCCTCAGGCTCGCGGCCGTCGGTCCTGCGGTCGCCGACGCGACGGCCGGCGCGGCCGCCAGGGTGGGCGCCAGGCACGCCGCCGCCCCCAGCGTGGCCCCGAGGGCGCGCACACGCAGGGAAGACCGGACCACCGGGCGAGCCTATCGGCCGCCGGTCGTCCCGTCCGACCGACGGGGCCGGGCCCCGTCGGCACGCACTAGACTCGTGGGTCGTGCCCGAAGCCCCGCTCCCGACCCTGCGCCTGGCCGACGTCCAGCGCGCCGTCGCCGACGAGCTCGACCGGATGTCACCGGTCATCGACGACCTCGGACGGCTCTTCACCGACGCCGGGCACGAGCTGGCCCTGGTCGGCGGCCCCGTGCGCGACGCGATGCTGGGCCGCGCCCACCACGACCTGGACTTCGCCACCTCGGCCCGCCCCGAGGAGACCGAGCGGCTGCTCAAGGGCTGGGGCGACGCGCTGTGGGACATGGGCCGGGCGTTCGGGACGATCGGCTGCCGCAAGGGCGAGTGGGTCGTCGAGGTGACGACGTACCGCTCGGAGGTCTACGACCCCACCTCGCGCAAGCCCACGGTCGACTTCGGCGACTCCCTCGACGGCGACCTCGGCCGGCGCGACTTCACCGTCAACGCGATGGCCGTGCAGGTCCCCGGGCGCGAGCTCGAGGACCCCTACGGCGGCGTCGTCGACCTGGCCCACCGCGTGCTGCGCACCCCGGGGCGGCCCGAGGACTCCTTCTCCGACGACCCGCTGCGGATGATGCGCGCGGCCCGCTTCGCCGCCCAGCTCGGCTTCACCGTCGCCCCGGAGGTCGTGGCCGCCATGACGGCCATGGCCGAGCGGATCGACATCATCTCCGCCGAGCGCGTGCGCGACGAGCTGGTCAAGCTCGTCTGTGCGCCGTACCCCCGCCTGGGGCTGACCCTGCTCGTCGAGACCGGCCTGGCCGCCCGCGTGCTGCCCGAGCTGCCGGCGCTGGCGCTGGAGCGCGACGAGCACCACCGGCACAAGGACGTCTACGAGCACACCCTCACCGTGCTCGAGCAGGCCATCGACCTCGAGGACCGCCTCGGCGGCGAGCCCGACTTCGTCTCGCGCTTCGCCGCGCTCATGCACGACGTCGGCAAGCCGCGCACCCGCCGCTTCGTCGACGACGGCACCGTCACCTTCCACCACCACGACGTGGTCGGCGCCAAGCTGACCCGCAAGCGGATGAAGGCGCTCAAGTTCAGCAACGACGAGGTCGAGGCCGTCAGCAAGCTCGTGGAGCTGCACCTGCGCTTCCACGGCTACGGCAACGGCGAGTGGACCGACTCCGCCGTACGTCGCTACGTGCGCGACGCCGGCGACCAGCTCGAGCGGCTGCACGTGCTGACCCGCGCCGACTGCACCACGCGCAACCAGCGCAAGGCCGAGCGGCTGCGGCGCACCTACGACGCCCTCGAGGAGCGCATCGCGCGGCTCTCGGAGGAGGAGGAGCTCGGCTCGATCCGGCCCGACCTCGACGGCAACCAGATCATGGAGATCCTCGGCATCGCCCCCGGGCGCGAGGTCGGCGAGGCCTACCACCACCTGCTCGAGCTGCGCATGGACCGCGGCCCGATGGGCGAGGACGAGGCACGAGCGGCCCTGCTGGCGTGGTGGGCCTCGCGGTGAGCCCCGGCGCCCGGCTGGCGGAGCTCGTGCCCGGACTCGGGCACGTCTCGCTCGGCCGGGCGCCGACCCCGGTGCGCCCGCTCGACCTCGGCTTCGCGCCCGAGGTCTGGCTCAAGGACGAGTCGGTCTTCGGCGACGGCGCATGGGGCGGCAACAAGGTCCGCAAGCTGGAGTGGATCATCCCCGAGGCGCAGCGGCGCGGGGTGCGCACGCTCTTCACCGTCGGCGGCATCGGCACCCACTGGGGCCTCGCGTGCGCGCTCTACGGCCGCGAGCACGGGCTGCGGACGGTGCTCGGGCTGGTCGACCAGCCCGAGGACGACCACGTGCGCGACCAGCTGGCGCGGCTGTCGGCGTCCGGGGCCGAGCTGCACCGCTACCCCTCCACCCGCCGCCTCAAGCTGGCCGCGCCGTGGCTGCTGCTGCGCCACCGCCCGTGGTACCTCCCCGCCGGCGGCTCCAACGCCTTCGGCACCCTTGCCTACGTCGACGTCGCCCCCGAGATCGCCGCCCAGGTCGCCTCGGGCGACCTGCCCGAGCCGGCGACCGTGGTGGTGCCCGTCGGCTCCGGCGGCACGGTCACGGGGCTGACGCTGGGCCTGCGGATCGCCGGCCTGCGCACCCGCGTGCTCGGCGCGGTCGTCAACGACATGCTCCGCCTCGACGCCGCCTCGATGGCCCGGCTGAGCCGCCGCACGGCCGACCTCCTGCGCGACCGCGGGCTGTCCGACGTACCCGACCTGGGCGCGGCCGACTTCGACCTGCGCCCCGACTGGCTCGGCGAGACCTACGGCGACCCGACGCCGGCGTCGCTCGCGGAGGTGGCCGCCGCCCGCGAGGCCGGCCTCACCCTGGAGCCCGTCTACACCGGCAAGTCCCTCGCCGCCATCCGCGAGCTGGGGAACGCCCTCGAGGGTCCCGTCCTCTGGCTCAACACCCACGGCCCGCGCTGAGCCGTCCGTCGGGATAGTCCCTCACCTCAGCGTGGTTCGAGAAGGCTCTCAGCCACGAATTTGTGAGGGACTATCCCGAGGAGCCGCCGAAATGACACCGACCCGCCAGAGGATCTCTGGCGGGTCGGCGGGCGTTCACGTTGTGCAGGGTGACGAAAAGGTCACTCCTCGCCGGCGATGAAGGCCTCGACGCGGCGGCGGCCCTCGTCGTCGTTGAGCTGGACCGGCGGGGACTTCATGAGGTACGACGACGCCGAGATGATCGGGCCCCCGATGCCGCGGTCCTTGGCGATCTTGGCGGCGCGGATCGCGTCGATGATGATGCCGGCGGAGTTGGGGGAGTCCCAGACCTCGAGCTTGTACTCGAGGTTGAGCGGGACGTCGCCGAACGCGCGACCCTCGAGGCGGACGTAGGCCCACTTGCGGTCGTCGAGCCACTGGACGTAGTCCGAGGGGCCGATGTGGACGTTGCGGTCGTGGATCTTGCCCGAGAGCGAGCCCGCGAGGTTGGACGTCACGGCCTGGGTCTTGGAGACCTTCTTGGACTCCAGGCGGTCGCGCTCGAGCATGTTCTTGAAGTCCATGTTGCCGCCGACGTTGAGCTGGTAGGTGCGGTCCAGCGCCACGCCGCGGTCCTCGAACAGCTTGGCCATCACGCGGTGCGTGATGGTCGCGCCGACCTGCGACTTGATGTCGTCACCGACGATCGGGACGCCGGCGTCCTCGAACTTCTTGGCCCAGACCGGGTCGGAGGCGATGAAGACGGGCAGGGCGTTGACGAAGGCGACGCCCGCGTCGATCGCGCACTGCGCGTAGAACTTGTCGGCCTCCTCGGAGCCCACCGGGAGGTAGGACACCATCACGTCGGCGCCGGTGTCCTTGAGGACCTGCACGACGTCGACGGAGTCGATGTCGGACTCCTCGATGGTCTCGCGGTAGTACTTGCCGAGCCCGTCGAGGGTGGGGCCCTTCTGGACGGTCACGCCGAGCGGCGGGACGTCGGCGATCTTGATGGTGTTGTTCTCGGAGGCCTGCGTGGCCTCGGAGAGGTCGAAACCGACCTTCTTGGCGTCGACGTCGAATGCCGCCACGAACTCCACGTCCTTGACGTGGTAGTCACCGAACATGACGTGCATGAGTCCGGGGACCGTCGCGTCCGGGTCGGCGTTGCGGTAGTACTCGACGCCCTGGATCAGTGACGTGGCGCAGTTGCCCACGCCCACGATTGCTACTCGTACCGAACCCATGGGGGCTTCCCTTCGTCGTGTGACTTCTCTGGAGATCGTGCGGTGGTGCGGGTGGTGCGGTGGTGCTTGGCCTGGTCGGCGAGCCCGGGAGCTACTGGGGCTGCTCGGTCGGGGGCCGGCGCAGCTCGATCTGGTCGAGGCTGCGCTCGGCGTTGATCAGGTCGGAGAGCCAGCGGACCTCGCGCTCCACGGACTCGACGCCGTGGCGCTGGAGCTCCTGGGCGTAGCGGTCGACCTCGGCCTGCGTGAGCGACAGCTGCGACTGCACGCGGTCGAGCCGCTCCTGCAGCCGGGTGCGCCGACCTTCGAGGACCCGCAGGCGGATCTCCATGTCGGTGCTGCCGAAGAACGCGAACCGGATGTCGAAGTTGTCGTCCTCCCAGGCGGTCGGGCCGACCTCCGACATCAACCGCTGGAACTCGCGGGTGCCGGCCTCGGTGACCTGGTAGACGATGCGCGGACGACGGGTGACCGGGACGCCCGGCACCGGGGAGGTGGTGTGCTCCTCGATGAGCGCGCCGCGCAGCATCTTCTTCAGCGCCGGGTACAGCGAGCCGTAGCTCAGCACCCGGCTCCAGCCCAGCATCAGGTTGAGCCGCTTGCGCAGCTCGTAGCCGTGCATGGGTCCCTCGTGCAGCAGTCCGAGGACTGCGAGCTCGATGGTCTCTCCGCGACGTGCCACGAGACCTATCGTAGCGATATATCCGGCGATTACGAATCGGCGACATATCCATCGCGTTGCGGCCGCGTGTCACGTCCCCGGGACATGGCGAGTGGAATGGGGTGGGCGAGGCCCGGTTGCGTACCCTGAGGAGCTGTCGCCCGCCGTACGACGTGCGGTGGCGGTGGCGGCCCACGTCCCCGACCCCCGGAGCAGTGAACTTGAGTGCCAAGCGCAGGGCCGACGGACCCCCCGTGACGAAGGTCAGGAAGAAGAAGGGCGCCAAGACGCCCCGGACTCCTCGCCAGCGGGTCAAGAAGGTCGCCAAGTGGCTGCTCATCGTCGGCCTGGTCGGTGCCCTGGTCGCGGTCGCGGGCTTCGTGTTCCTCTACAACACCATCGACATCCCCGAGGCCAACGAGGACTTCCAGACCGAGACGTCGTTCGTCTACTACGACGGCGGCAAGGAGGAGCTGGGCAGCTACGCGGTGCAGGACCGCGAGTCGATCCCGCTCGAGGAGATCCCCGAGGACCTGCAGAACGCCGTGATCGCGGCGGAGAACCGCACGTTCTGGAGCGACCCGGGCATCGACCCCAAGGGCATCCTGCGCGCGTCGTTCAGCAACGCGTCGGGCAACAGCACCCAGGGCGCGTCCACGATCACCCAGCAGTACGTCAAGATCCTCTACCTCACGCAGGAGCGCTCGCTGACGCGCAAGACGAAGGAAGCGATCCTGTCGCTGAAGATCCGTCGTCAGATGACCAAGTCCGAGATCCTGGCCGGCTACCTCAACACCATCTACTTCGGCCGCGGCGCCTACGGCGTGCAGGCGGCCGCCCGCGCCTACTTCGACAAGCCGGCCAAGGCGCTCAACCTGCGCCAGTCGGCGGTGCTCGCCAGCGTGCTCAACAACCCCACGCGCCTGGACCCCGCCAACGGCGCGTCCGCGCGCGAGGCGCTGCTCGGCCGCTTCCAGTTCGTGCTCGACGGCATGGCCGACATGGACGACAAGTACGCCGATCCCGCCGCCGCGGCGCGCGAGCGGCTCCCCAAGTTCCCCAAGATCAAGGCCCGCAGCGCCTACGGCGACCAGAAGGGCCACATGCTCACGCTGGTCCGCAACGAGCTGAACAAGCTCGGCTTCGACGACGAGCAGATCGACGGCAAGGGCCTGCGCATCACCACCACGTTCACCGAGAAGGCCATGCGCGCGGCCAAGGAGGGCGTGGTCGCGGCCCGGCCCGAGGGCTTCAAGGACAAGCAGCTGCACGTCGGGGTGGCCAGCGTGGAGCCCGGCACCGGCGCGGTCCGCGGCTTCTACGGCGGCCAGGACTACCTGCAGTCGCAGCTCAACTGGGCCGTCGCCGGCGGCCAGGCCGGCTCGATCCTCAAGCCGTTCGCGCTGGCGGCCGGCATCAAGGCGGGCTTCTCGCTCAAGGACACCTTCGACGGCAACAGCCCGATCGAGATCGGCGACACCGACTTCGAGAACCAGGGCAACGAGTCCTTCGGCCCGGTGAGCCTGCTCAAGGCCACCGAGGACTCCATCAACACCGCCTTCATCGACCTCACCGACTCCATCCCCGGCGGCCCCGAGAAGGTCGTCGAGACCGCCAACGCCCTCGGCATCCCGCCGGAGAAGCCGCGCGGCAAGAACCCCAAGGGCATCCCCACGCGGACGCCGGGCCTCGAGCCCAACGTGGGTGTCGCGCTGGGCAGCGCGACGGTGAGCCCGATCAACATGGCCAACGCCTACGCCACCATCGCCAACGGCGGCGAGGCGGCGGCGCCGTACGTCATCCAGAAGGTCGTGGCCAAGGACGGCGACGTCCTCTACACCCACAAGAACAACACCAAGCGGGTCCTCGACAAGGACATCGCGGCCGACGTCTCCTACGCGCTCGAGCAGGTGATCGACGCGCCCGGCGGCACCGGCGCCGACGCCCAGGCGCTGGGTCGCCCGGCCGGCGGCAAGACCGGGACGTCCACCAACGACGAGGGCCGGGTGGTCTCGTCGTGGTTCACCGGGTTCACCCCCCAGCTGGCCACCTCGGTGGTCTACGTGCGGGGCAAGGGCGCCGAGCCGCTCGACGGCTGGCTACCCAGCTTCTACGGCGGCGACTACCCGACGGCCACCTGGACCGCGGTGATGGAGCGCGCGCTGGAGGGCACCGAGGTCCTCGACCTGCCCGACCCCGTCTACGTCGACGGCGACGCGCCCGACGACGGCCACTCGCCGACGCCGCCCCCGCCGCCGAAGCCGACCAACAAGCCGAAGCCGAAGCCGTCGGACAAGCCCTCGGACAAGCCGACGCCGAAGCCGACGCCCACCCCGACGCCGACGCCGACCCCGACGCCCACCCCCACGCCGCCCTCGCCGACCGCGCCCACCCCGACGCTGCCGACCGGTCCGCCGGAGACCACCCCCGCGGGCGGCGCGACGCCGCGGGCCCGGGCGTACCGCGAGTCGTACCGATACTGGTGACCGCGTGAGCGGTCACGTCCACCCGACCCACGACGACCCGGTCGTCGCCGGCCTGAGCGAGAGCGTCGGCGGGCCTGCCGGCGACCGCATCGGGCCGAGCCGGTGGTGGACGCCGCTGCGGGTCGTGGTGCTGATGGCCGCGGTCGGCTTCGCGCTGGGGATGGTGCAGAAGGCGCCGTGCGTCGACGGCACCTGGAGCGAGGGCGACACCCGCTACTCGGCGATGTGCTACTCCGACCTGCCGTTCCTCTACACGCTGCGCGGCTTCGCCGAGCACACCTATCCCTACACCGACGACGCGCAGACCCGTGACCGCTACGAGTCGATGGAGTACCCCGTCGGGATCTCCTACTGGGCCTGGGCCACCTCGCGCGTCACCCACTGGCTCAACGGCTCCCCGGACCTCGAGGACCGCTACTCCCGCACCGTCGGCGAGCTGCAGGCCGACCCCGAGATCAAGCGGGAGACGCGGCTCTACGTCGCCGTCAACGCCCTGGGACTGGCGCTGCTGACGATCCTGAGCGCCTGGCTGCTGGCCAAGGTCGACCCCCGTCGCCCGTGGGACGCCGCGATCTTCGCCCTCTCACCGACGCTTGCCCTCACCGGGCTGATCAACTGGGACCTGCTCGCCGTGGCCACCGTCGCAGGAGCCCTGTGGGCATGGGCGCGCGATCGCCCGCTGCTGACCGGCGCGCTCATCGGGCTCGGTACGGCGGTCAAGCTCTTCCCGCTGTTCCTGCTGGGCGCGGTCCTGGTGATCTGCCTGCGCCGGCGCCGCCTCGACCAGCTGGGGGCGGTCGTCTTCGCGGGGCTCGCCACCTGGCTGCTGGTCAACGCGCCGGCGTACCTCGCGAGCCCGACGGAGTGGAAGGTCTTCTGGTCGTTCAACTCCGAGCGGACCGCCGACCTCGGCTCCGTCTGGCTGGTCATCGACCAGGCCGGCGACCTCGCGCTGAGCGCGTCGACGATCAACGCCTGGTCGTGGGCGGTCTTCGCGATCTGGTGCGGCGCGGTGTTCGCGCTGGGCATGCTGGCGCCGCAGACGCCGCGCTTCACCCAGCTCGGCTTCCTGATCGTCGCGGGCTTCCTGCTGGTCAACAAGGTCTACTCGCCGCAGTACGTCCTGTGGCTGCTGCCGCTGGCCGTGCTCGCGCGGCCGCGCTGGCGCGACCAGCTGATCTGGCAGGCCGGCGAGGTCTTCTACTTCGCCTCGGTGTGGTGGTACCTCGGCGGCTACCTGGAGCCGGCCGGCGGTGGCGACGTCGGCTTCTACTGGGTGGCGATCGCGGTGCGGATGGTGTGCGAGCTCTACCTGGTCGCGGTCGTCGTGCGCGACGTGTGGCGCCCCGAGCGCGACCCGGTGGAGCGCGAGCCTCAGCTGACGACGACGCGGTCGAACGCCGTCGCGGTGTAGCGGACCCGGACGTCGATCCGGTCGCCGACCGCCGGCACCCGCGCGCCCGAGGGCAGGAACAGCATCGAGGCCTGCATGTGGGGCGGCTCGGCGAAGAGCCGCTGCTTGCCGTCGATCGAGAACGGCGAGCGCACGAAGCCCACCGCGTCCAGGCCGCCGCGGGCCAGGGTCGCCGCCCGCGCCTTGATCGAGGACTCGCCCGTGGGCGCCTCGAGGCCGATGCCGTGCGCGGTGCCGCCGCTGACGATCAGCAGGTGCCCGCTCTTGGGGGCGGTCCGGGCGCGGTAGCCGAAGGCGTCGCCGCGCTCGAGGTCGTGGACGTCCAGGACCGTCGCGGTGACGCTGAGCGCCTCGCGGTCGCCGAGCCACAGCGAGGTGCCGATGCGCGGGCGGATCGTGTAGTCGGCGTACGACGCGCCGAGCGCGGTCAGCTCGCCGTCGGTGAGGTGGCTGACCCACACCGTCGTCGTGCGCAGCCCGGCGGCGACCACGTCGTTCATCAGGCGCGTCACCTCCGACAGGTGCGAGCCCTGCGCCAGCGGCAGGTGCATGGCGATGCCCTCGAGGCGGGCGTGCGGGCGGTCGGCCAGCACCCGGGCGGCGGCCCACAGCTCGCGGGCGGTCATCCCGTGGCGCTGCATCGACGTCATCCGCTCGAGCACGAAGCGGGCGTCGGGCTGGCGGGTGAGCAGCGCCTCGAGGTCCTCGACGCGGCTCACGGTGTGGACGAGCCGCCGCGCCAGCGCGGGGTCCTGCACGCCGTCGGCGTCGAGCGCGGCGCCGAAGGGGCGCCACGGGGTGAGCACCAGCAGGCTGCCGTCGAAGCGCTGCGCGACGTGGCCGATCTCGTCGTAGGTCCCGATCGCGATCGTGTCGACGCCGAGCCACTGCGCCTTGCGCGCCAGCCGCCCCAGCGTGAACCCGTAGCCGTTGCCCTTGACCACCGGCGCCAGCCCCGGGTGCGTGTCGGCCACCTGTCGCAGGTGGGCGCGCCACCGCTCGCCGTCGACGGTCAGCGTGAGGCTCATGGGGTGGCTCCGGTCGCAGGTTTTTCAGCAGCTGCTGAAAAACCTGACGTTCTGGGCCAGAACTCCACCCCAGAAGCGACAGCAAATGCCCAGAGGCTCCCGGCCGGACCGGTCGTCGCGCGCATCAGCGCCGCCTCATGTAGAGGTCGAACGCCGCGTAGAGCGGGCGGTTGAGGGGGAGGTCCCACTCGCCGGCGTACTCGACGGCCTCGCCGCCGGTGCCGACCTTGAACTGGATCAGGCCGGCGTGGGAGTCGTCGGGGTCGAGCGTGTCGGTGATGCCGCGCAGGTCGTAGACCCGGGCGCCCGCGGCGAGCGCGTCGCGCAGCATCGCCCACTGGATCGCGTTGGAGCCGCGGACCTCGCGCTTCTCGGTGGAGGAGGCGCCGTAGGAGTACCAGGCGTGGGTGCCGACGCGGATCGCGATCGTCGAGGCCACCAGGTCGCCCTCGTGACGCGCGAACCACAGCCGGATCCGGTCGGGGCTCTCCGCGCTCAGGGCGTCGGCCATGGTCTGGAAGTACGCCAGCGGGCGGGGCGTGAAGTGGTCGCGCTGCGCGGTGTGGACGTAGAGGTCGTGGAAGGCCTTGAGGTCCTCGGTGCCGCCGGAGGAGGTCACCTCGACGCCCAGCTTGGCAGCCTTCTTGATGTTGCGGCGCCAGAGCTGGTTCATGCCCTTGAGCACGTCGTCCTCGGAGCGCGGGGCGCCGTCGGCGGTGAGCGGCACCTGGAAGACGTACTGCGGCTGCCCGGCCGCGAAGCCGCCCTCCGCCACCTGTCGCCGCCAGCCGAGCTCGTCGAGCTGGCTCACCACGCGCGCGCCCACGGTGTCGCGCTCGGTCGGGGCGAGGTCGTCGAGGCGGCGTACGGCGGGGTCGGCGATGCCGTCCTTGACCTGGGCCGCCGACCAGCGGCGGGTCACCACCGGCGGACCCATGCGCACGCCGAAGGCGCCCTGGGACTTCAGGTGCGCGGTCATCGGGGCCAGCCACTGGTCGAGCTCGTCGGTCTCCCAGTCGATGACCGGACCCTCGGGCAGGTAGGCGAGGTAGCGCTTGAGCCGGGGCAGCTGGCGGTAGAGCACCAGCGCCGCGCCGACGAGCTCCTCGTCGCGGAACCACCCCAGCGACTCGCGCCGCCACTCGCTCTTGACCCGGCCCCACGCGGGGGTCTGCAGGAAGCTCGCGGACTCGCGCGACGCCAGGAGGTCGAGGTGCTGGGACTCGGGGATGGTTCGGACGCTCAGCACAGGTCGAGGCTACAGCCGCTCGCGGAGCCACTCGAAGTCGGCGACGTGCTCCTCGGCCCCGCCCGGCGTCTCGCAGACGACCGGCGCGCCCGCGTCGCGCACGACGGAGGCGAGCAGCTCGGGGTCGATGCGCCCGGCGCCGAAGTTGGCGTGCCGGTCGGCCCCGGTGTCGAACTCGTCGCGGCTGTCGTTGCAGTGCACGAGGTCGATCCGGCCGGTGATCCGGCGGACGTCCTCGACCACCGTCTCCAGCGGGTTGCCACCCGCGTGGGCGTGGCAGGTGTCCAGGCAGAAGCCCACCTGCTCGAAGCCCTCGGCGCCCGAGATCGCGTCCCACACGCGGCCGATCCGCTCGAGGTAGCGGGTCATCGCGTTGTCGCCGCCCGCGGTGTTCTCGATCAGCAGCGGCAGCTTCAGGTCGGTCGCCTCGATGGCCTTGCGCCAGTTGTCGAACCCCTTCTCGGGGTCGTCGGTCTTGTTGACGTGGCCGCCGTGCACGATCAGCCCCTTGGCGCCGACGGAGGCGGCCGCGTCGACGTGCTGCTGGAGCAGCTTGCGGCTCGGGATCCGGATCCGGTTGTTGGTCGTCGCGACGTTGATGAGGTACGGCGCGTGGACGTAGAGGTCGACGCCCGCGGCCTCGGCGTCGGCCTTCAGCCCCTCCGCGCCGCCGGCGTAGGCGATCTCCGGACCGCCGTAGCTCTGCGGGTCGCCCAGGAAGAACTGCACCAGCGGCGCGTTGCGGGCCCTCGCCTCGGCGACGGGGTCGGTCTGGTCGACGTGGGCTCCGATGGCGATGCTCATGCCGTTCATCGTAGGAGCCGGCGCCCCCCTCGTTTCCCGCGACGTCGTGGGGGGCACAGATGCGAGCAACGACCAGAACGGCGCGGCGCGGGCTTAGGCTCCTGTCCACCCGCCCGGGCACCGAAGAAGAGGCCGCCATGAGCACGATCAGCATCCAGTCGCCCACCGGGACGTGGGCCTCGGAGCAGCCACGCACGTTCCGCGTCGGGCGCGAGTCGGACAACGACATCGTGGCGGTGGAGCCGACGGTCTCGCGCCGGCACGCGGAGATCCGGGCCGCCGGCGACGGCTGGGAGGTCGTCGACCTCGGCAGCACCCACGGCACCCGCGTCGACGGTCGGCCGGTGCGCCAGGCCCTGCTGAGCGGCACCTCCACCCTGTCCTTCGGCGCCGACGACGAGGCCCTGACGCTGCGGGTGACCGTCACCGGCGCCGTGGCGCCGCCTCCCCCGCCGCCCGTCGGGCCCGTCGGGACCCCGGCCGTCGGCTTCCCGCCGCCGAGCCCGGCGAGCCCGGCCGGCCCGCCGATGCCGCCGAGCCCTCAGGTGCCGCCGGTCCCGCAGGCCGCCCCCGCTCCGCCGCTCCCGCAGGGCCCGCCGGTCCCCCCGGCCTCGCCATCCAGCCCGGCCGACCGCCCGATGGGCGGGCCGGCCCCGGCCCCGCCGTCGGGACTGCTGGCCCAGACCGTCGTGACGGGCACCCCGATCCCCGGGCTCCCGGGCTTCCCCGGCGCGACGAGTGGGCCGAGCCTGCTCGTGCGCCGTCGTGACGGCGGCGACCTGCGCTTCCAGGCCAACGCCCCGGTGCGCGTGGGCCGCGACCCCGCGCTCGAGGTCGTGGTCGAGGACGCCGCGGTCTCGCGCTGGCACGCGGTGATCGAGCCGCGACCCGACGGCTGGTGGTGGGTCGACCGGTCCACGAGCGGCTCGTACGTCGACGGCGAGCGCCTGACGGCGTACAAGATCGAGGAGCCGGTCGAGGTCCTGCTCGGCCACCCCACCGCGGGCTTCGAGCTCGAGCTGGTGCCGGTCGTCGGCGCCGGCCAGGCGGCCGCGGCGATCCACCGCAAGAAGCGCCGCCGCACCCTCACGCTGGTCGGCGCGGCGCTCGCGCTGCTGCTCGTCATCGGCGGAGGCATCACCACCGCGGTCCTGCTCGGCGGTGACGACAACGGCGGCGACACCCCCAGCGCCGGTGGGCTGAGCCCCGAGAACCTCGCCCGCGCCAAGGCCGCGGCGGTCTACCTGATCGCCGTCGACGAGAGCGGGACGCCGACCCACTCGGGGTCCGGCAGCATCATCAGCGAGGACGGGCTGATCCTCACCAACGCCCACGTCGCCCAGCCCTCGGCGCCCGGCCAGGGCGCCAGCGAGACGCCCGACCCGGCCTACCTGCTGGTCTCGCTCACCTCGAGCGAGGACGACAAGCCGGCCACGGCCGCCTACCGCGCCGAGCCGATCGTGACGGACGGCTACCTCGACCTGTCGGTCCTCAAGATCAACGCCGACGCCGACGGCAACGAGCTCGAGGACTCCGAGATCGACCTGCCCGAGCCGCTGCCGGTCGGCGACAGCGACGAGCTGCACACCGGCGACGAGATCACCGCGCTGGGCTACCCCTCCATCGGCAACGTCCGCGCCACGCTCGACCGGCCGCTCACGGTCACGCGCGGCGTGGTCTCGACGTTCCAGGCCGACGAGATCGTCGACACCGAGCGCGGCCTCATCGACAGCGACGTCCGGCTCGGCTCGGGCAACTCCGGCGGCCCCTCCATCAACGACGCCGGCGAGGTGATCGGCGTCAACACCGCCGTCATCACCGCCGGCTCCGAGGACGCCGGGGCCATCACGTCGGGCTCCGCGCTGATCCGCCCGGTGGCCCTGGCCGACGAGGTGCTCAAGATCGCCCGCGACGGCGGCGACCCCTCCTACGTCTCGCCGTACGCCGAGGAGCTTCCGGAGTCGACCGACGTCCCGGCGGAGGCGACGTTCCGTCCCGCCGGCTGGGTGCGCGACGGCGAGCAGGGCGAGTGCGAGGGCACGAGCAGCCCCGCCAGCCCGCAGACCCTGAGCGTGGAGGCCGGCGAGATGCTCTACGCCGAGTACGTCGTCGAGGGGCTGCCCGACGGCGTCCCGATCGGGGTGACCTACTACGCCCTGGGTGACGAGGACGACCAGCTCAGCTCGCTGCAGGACACCTGGACGTTCGGGGCCGGCTCGACGTGCATCTACGTGCCGTTCGAGGCGCCCGAGGGCATCGCGGGCGTCAACGGCGCCTTCGTCGTCGGCGACGAGGGACGGGTCGTCGCGGAGAACCCGCTCCAGTTCCAGTAGGCGCGGGGTCAGGTGGCGCGGAGCACCGCCGCCACGCCGACGACGGTCGCGAGCGCCAGGCACACGCAGGCCAGGACGACGGCGAGCCGTCCGGCACGCGGGGGGTACGCCGCCGGGCCGAGCCGGTCGGGCACGACGACGCCCGCGGCGGTCGGCGCCAGCTCGGCGACCGGCAGGCGGCGCAGCCGGGCGAGCGCTTCGGTCGCGGACGGCGGCCGCCGCGCGGGGTCGGGGTCCGTGAGCGCGGCGAGCAGGGGGTCCAGCACGCCGGGCCGCCGGCCGGTCAGCTCGCGGCCGACCACGCCGGCGGCGTACAGGTCCTGGGCGGGGTGCGGTGCCGCGCCCCGCTCCTGCTCGGGGGCGGCGTAGCCGCGGGTGCCGACCGGGCCGGCGCCGGTCAGGCGCTGCTCGCCGAGCACGGCGGCGACGCCGAAGTCGGCCAGCCGCAGGTGCAGCGGTCCCGGGTCGAGGAGCAGGTTGGCCGGCTTGACGTCGCGGTGCACGATCCCGGCGGCGTGCACGGCCGCCAGCGCCTGGAGCAGCTGGTCGAGCAGCCGCGCCACCACCGGCTCGGGCAGCGGCCCGTGCTCGGCGCGCAGCTCGGCCACCGAGCCGCCGGTGACCAGGTCCATGCTCAGCACGACCCGCCGCCCGTCGGCCGCCCAGTCGGTCGGCGCGACGACGTGGGGGTGGCGCACCCGCACCGCCTGCTCGCGCACGAACCGCTGCAGCAGCGCGTCGTCGTACCTCCCCAGCAGCTTGGCCGCGACCAGCCGGCGCTCGCGCAGGTCCCAGGCGCGCCACACCGACCCCATGCCACCGACGCCGATCGGGTCGAGCAGGACGTAGCGTCCGGCGAGGGGCGGCTCGGTCGTGCGCATCCCTGGACGCTAGGCCGGTGCGGACCACCGGGGCCGGGATTTCCACAGGGTCCGCGCGCGCTGTTAACCTTGCCTGTCTTTGTCACGCCCACCGACGGGCGTGCCCCGAGATGAACTGCAAGGCCCTCCTGCCACGGAGAGACCGTGGCCGCCGAGTCCAAAGGAGGTAGTACCGCTTTGCGCAACTATGAAGTGATGGTCATCCTCGATCCCAGCATCGAGGAGCGCACCGTTCCCGACTCGCTCGACAAGTACCTCAACGTCATCCGCAAGGACGGCGGCACCGTCGAGAACGTCGACGTCTGGGGACGTCGCCGGCTCGCCTACGAGGTCAAGAAGAACGCCGAGGGCATCTACGCCGTCATCAAGCTGAGCGCCGAGCCGGCCACGGTCAAGGAGTTCGACCGCCAGCTCACGCTCAACGAGGCGATCCTGCGCACCAAGGTGATCCGGCCCGGAGCGCGCTCGCTGACCTGAGGTCCGCACGCGCGTCCTGTGGACACGCACTTTCCACTGTCGACGGCTCAGGCTTTGATGAGCTGAGACGCAGACACGCACCACCCCGGATCAACTCAGCTAGGGAGACGTTTCATGGCAGGCGAGACCGTCATCACCGTGGTCGGCAACCTCGTCGACGACCCGGAGCTCCGCTTCACCCCCTCGGGGGCGGCAGTGGCCAACTTCCGGATCGCGTCGACGCCGCGCACCTTCGACCGGCAGTCCAACGAGTGGAAGGACGGCGACGCCCTCTTCCTCTCGTGTGCCGTGTGGCGCCAGGCGGCGGAGAACGTCGCCGAGTCGCTGCAGAAGGGCATGCGCGTCGTCGTGCAGGGGCGGCTCAAGTCGCGCCAGTACGAGACGCGTGAGGGCGAGAAGCGCACCGTCTTCGAGATCGACGTCGAAGAGGTCGGCCCCTCCCTGAAGTACGCCACGGCCAAGGTCGCCCGCGCCCAGCGCTCCGGCGGTGGCGGCGGTGGCGGCGGCTACGGCGGCGGCCAGTCCTCCGGCGGCGGCCAGCCGTCCGGTGGTGGCGACGACCCGTGGGCGACCGCGGCGCCGTCGCGTCCGGCCGGCGGCCAGGGTGGCGGCGCTCCGGCGTCCGACCCCTGGGGCGCCCCGGGCGTGGGCTCGGAGGAGCCTCCGTTCTGAGCCGATCCGGCTCCACGCACCACATCCACGCAATCAACCCGAACCATTCCGGCGCCGTACCCACTCGGGGCCGGGCTTCTAGAGAGGAAGCACCACAATGGCCAAGGCAGTGATTCGCAAGCCCAAGAAGAAGGTTTGCCAGTTCTGCAAGGAGAAGGCGACCGGTGTCGACTACAAGGACACCGCCCTGCTCCGCAAGTTCATCTCCGACCGCGGCAAGATCCGCGCGCGTCGGGTCACCGGCAACTGCGTCCAGCACCAGCGGGACGTCGCGATCGCGGTCAAGAACGCCCGCGAGGTCGCCCTGCTGCCCTACACGTCCACCGGTCGATAAGGGGGCTTGACCAACATGAAGCTCATCCTGACCCAGGAAGTGACCGGTCTCGGCGCGCCCGGCGACGTGGTCGAGGTCAAGGACGGCTACGGCCGTAACTACCTCATCCCGCGCAACGTCGCGATCCGTTGGACCCGTGGCGGTGAGAAGCAGGTGACCTCCATCAAGGCCGCCCGCGCCTCGCGCTCGGTCCGCGACCACGACCACGCCGAGCAGATCAAGACCAAGCTCGAGTCGTCGCCCGTCGACGTCAAGGTCCGCGCCGGTGACGGCGGCCGCCTGTTCGGCTCCGTCACGGTCGCCGACATCGCCGACGCCATCACCACGGTGTCCGGCGAGGCCGTCGACAAGCGCACGATCGTCGTCAAGAACCCGATCAAGGCGCTCGGCAGCCACCAGGTCTCGGTCAAGCTGCACGACGAGGTGTCCGCGGACGTGGCCCTCAACGTGATCCCCGCCTGACCCAGCCCCACCCGCACCACGACGAGGCCGTCCTCCCTTCGGGGAGGGCGGCCTCGTCGCATGTGTGGGGGTCGGCCGACGATGATGTAACACGTCGTCCACGACTCTTTCAGCCCGTTGCAGCGGGATGGAAGTACCGACGACGACGTGTTACATGGGCTCGGCGGCCTCAGCGCTGCTGGAAGAAGGTCAGCAGGTTGCCGTCGAGGTCGAGGGCGGCGAGCTCCCGGGTGCCCCAGTCGGTGTCGGTCGGCGCGCCGGGGTCGGTGGGGTGCAGCACCCCTCGAGCGGCGAGCTCGGCGTGGAGCGCGTCCACGTCGGTGACGTGGATGCGGCAGCTGGCCGTGCCCGCGATGAAGGTCTCGGCGCCGGTCGAGACGGGCGAGTCGCGCAGGTCCTGCTCGGGTCGCAGCCGCCAGCCGTCGTCGCCGGCCGCCCACAGGTGCAGGAAGGTCTCGTCACGGGTGAGGATCGCGAAGCCGTCGTCCCGGTGGGGGCAGGCGAAGCCGAACCGGTCGGCGTAGTGCTGCACCGCTGCCTCGATGTCCCGCACCGGCAACGCCGGTGTCGCGGCTCCCGTCGTCATCAGCACTCCCGCGCTCGTCGTCGGCGACAGCCTAGAAGCCTCGCCCGCTCGGGTCGCTGTCCGGACATGTAACACGTCGTTGTGACCTCTTCCACGTCGAAATATCAACGTGGAAGAGGTCATATCGACGTGTTACATGGGCTCGGCGGCGCTCGCGACCCGCGGCCCGGGGCCGCCGGCCCAGACGCGGCCGGAGCAGCTGAACATCAGCCACACCAGGGCGACGTAGAGCAGCTGGGCGGCCAGCGCCGCGGTCGAGGACAGCGAGTCGACGCCGGCGCCGAAGACCACGACCGGCAGCAGCGCCACGACGACGACCACCGTCCGCAGCAGCCGCAACCGGCGGGCCGCGCGCTCGTCGCCCGCGGCCCCGGCGGCCTCGGCCAGGCCGTGGCACAGCAGCGTCACGAGGGCGAACGCCGGCAGGTCGGCGCTCCAGCCGACCGACGCGTCCAGGTCGGCGAGCCGGTCGCGCACGTCGGGGAACCACAGCGGCACGGACACGGCCAGCGTCAGCGCGCCGGTCGCCAGCATGGCGGCGCGCAGCGGGGTCGCGCGCGGCAGGCGGCGTACGCCGAGCAGGACCAGCAGCCAGCCGAAGGGGTCCGCGTAGGCGTCGTAGCCGTGGAAGCGTGCGTAGAGCGCGACGAACACGAAGCCCATCGCGGCCGACTGCAGGGGCTTCATGTCGTCACTGTAGGGGCGCCGGTGACCAGCCAGGCGTCGGTCCGGGCGCGACGGGTGAGGACCACGAACCGCATGCCCATGAAGACCGCGGAGAAGACCACCCAGACGGCGACGAGCCCGCCCAGGAGCTGCGCCGCCAGGATCGCCAGCGGCGCGTAGACCGCCAGCGTGGCCAGCCCGCCCCACGCGAGGTAGGTGCCGTCGCCGGCCCCGATCAGCACGCCGTCGAGCACGAAGACGACCCCGGCGACCGGCTGCCCGACCGCCGCGACGACGAGCACCGGCACCAGCAGCCGCTGCACGTCGGGGTCGGAGCTGAAGAGTGGGCCGAGCAGCGGGCTCAGGGCGGCCAGGCCCACGCCGGTGGCCACCCCGCTGACGACGCCCCACTGCACCATCCGCCGGGTCACCGCCCGCGCGGCCGCGACGTCGCCCGCCCCGAGGTGGCGTCCGGTGATGGCCTGCGCGGCGATGGCGATGGCGTCCAGCGCGAACGCGAGGAACGTCCACAGCGTCATCGCCAGCTGGTGTGTGGCCAGGTCGACCGCGGAGCCGGCGCCGGCCCCCAGCGTCACGGCGTACGTCGTGACGAGCAGGGCGGCCCGCAGGGTCAGCGTGCGCACCACGAGGGCCACCGCCGCGCGGGCGGCGGCCCGCACGCCGCGCAGGTCCGGGCGCAGCGACGTGCCCTCGCGCCGCGCGCCGCGGGCCACCACCGCGACCAGCGCCGCGGCGCTCGCCAGCTGGGCGAGCACCGAGCCGACCGCGGAGCCGGCCAGCCCCATCCCGGCGACCGGGCCGGCGCCGTACACGAGCAGCAGGTTGAGCACGATGTTGAGCGCGTTGCCCGCCACGGCCACGACGAGCGGGGTACGGGTGTCCTGCAGGCCGCGCAGCACGCCGGTCGCGGCGAGCATCACCAGGAGCGGGACGGTGCCAAGGAAGGCGATCCGCAGGTACGTCGCCGCGTGGTCCGAGACCTCTGCCTCGGCCCCGAAGGCGGCGACCAGCGGGCCGGTCAGCGCGACGCCCGCCACGGTCGTCACGACCCCGATCAGGACCGCCAGCCACACCCCGTCGACGCCCTGCGCGAGGGCGCGGGAGCGGTCGCCGGCACCCAGGTGGCGCGCCACGCTGGCGGTGGTGCCGTAGGCCAGGAAGACGCACAGGCCGACCGCGGTCTGCAGCACCACGGCCGCGATGCCGAGGCCGGCCAGCTCCGGGGTCCCGAGGTGGCCGACGATGGCGGCGTCGCTGAGCAGGAACAGCGGCTCGGAGACCAGGGCGAGGAAGGCCGGGACCGCCAGTCTCCAGATCTCTCGGTCGATTTCCCGGCGCACCAGGACATTCTCTGGTAAACGCCCGGCCGGTGGATAACGTGTGGAAACCGTGGACGTACGGGCTCTTTGTCGACATACCGGCACTCGACGGGCGGGTGGACGGGCGGTGAACCGAGATCGCGGCGAAGTATTTTCCGTGCACATGCCGCGCAGAGCGTCTGCGCAGGTCAGAGGGCTGTTCCGGGGTGGCCGCGGACCTGTCTCCACAGGCTCCTCCCCATGCTGTGCACAAGCAGCGTGCGTGTCGTCCACGGCGTGTCCAGAGTTATCCCCAGGCCCTGTGGACAGGCTCCTACCGCCGAGGCCCTCGGGACCCGTAGGTTCGCGGCTGACCCACCCGCTGTCGGTGCCCTCTCCTAGCGTGTCGACTCACCACCCGGGCCTGCCCGCACCACCCCCGACCACCTCTCCGACCGGTCACCGGACGACAGGGAGCCAGCGTTGAGCGTCACCGAGTCCGACACACGAGGGGCCTCCGAGCCCCCGTTCGAGGACTGGGGCGACGGCCCGGTGTCCTACGCGCCCGGCGAGCGGCCCAGCCGCCCCGGCGACCGGACCCCGCCGCAGGACATGGCGGCCGAGCAGTCGGTGCTCGGCTCGATGCTGATCTCCAAGGACGCCGTCGCCGAGGTGTCCGAGGTGCTCCGCGGCGTCGACTTCTACCGCCCCTCCCACGAGACGATCCACGACGCGATCATCGACCTCTTCGGACGCGGCGAGCCCGTCGACATGATCACGGTCGCCTCCGAGCTCCAGCGCAAGGGCGAGCTGGCCCGCATCGGCGGCGCTCCCTACCTCCACACCCTCGCCGCCAACGTCCCGATCGCCGCCAACGCCGCCTTCTACGCCGAGATCGTCCGCGAGAAGGCCGTCCTGCGCCGCCTCGTCGACGCCGGCACCAAGATCGTGCAGATCGGCTACGCCGGCGAGGGCCAGGTCGACGACATCGTCGACCGCGCGCAGGCCGAGATCTACCAGGTGGCCGACCGCCGCAGCGCCGAGGACTACGCGCCACTGTCCGACATCATGGACAAGGTCCTCGACGAGATCGAGGCCATCGAGAACCGCGAGTCCGGCCTCTACGGCGTACCCACCGGCTTCGCCGACCTCGACGACCTCACCAACGGCCTCCACTCCGGCCAGATGATCATCGTCGCCGCCCGTCCCGCCATGGGGAAGTCGACGCTGGCGCTCGACTTCTGCCGCGCGGCCTCGATCAACAACAACCTCGCCAGCGTCTTCTTCAGCCTCGAGATGACGCGCTCGGAGATCACGATGCGGCTGCTCTCGGCCGAGGCGAAGGTCCCCCTCAACCACATCCGCAACGGCAAGATGGGCAGCGAGGACTGGGACAAGCTGGCCCGCCACATGGGCAAGGTGTCCTCGGCGCCGATGTTCATCGACGACTCGCCCAACATGACGATGATGGAGATCCGGGCCAAGGCCCGACGGCTCAAGCAGCGCCACGACCTGCGCCTCATCGTCATCGACTACATGCAGCTGATGTCGTCGGGCCGCAAGGTCGAGTCCCGCCAGCTCGAGGTCTCGGAGTTCTCCCGCCAGATCAAGCTCCTCGCCAAGGAGCTCGAGCTCCCGATCATCGCCCTGTCCCAGCTCAACCGTGGTCCCGAGCAGCGCAGCGACAAGCGCCCGATGATGAGCGACCTGCGTGAGTCCGGCTCCCTGGAGCAGGACGCCGACATGGTCATCCTGCTGCACCGCGACGACGCCTACGAGAAGGAGTCGACCCGCCCCGGCGAGGCCGACCTGATCGTCGCCAAGCACCGCAACGGCGCCACCCGCGACATCACCGTGGCCTTCCAGGGCCACTACTCCCGCTTCGTCGACATGGCCCACTGACGGGTCGAGCTCCGGCCCACGGGCGGGTCCGGCAGCGGCTACGGTGGCCGACGTGGACCCGGAGGAGGAGGCGCTGAGCGGCTTCCTGCGGGCCCGACGCTCGCTGACGCGCCCGGAGGACGTGGGCCTTCCGCCGGGACCTCGGCGCCGGGTCCCGGGGCTGCGCCGCGAGGAGGTCGCCTCGCTGGCGGGCATCAGCCCGGACTACTACGTCCGCCTCGAGCAGGGCCGCGGGCACCGGCCCTCGAAGGAGGTCCTCGACGCGATCGCCGGCGCCCTGCGGCTGGACCGGCCCTCGCGCTCGCACCTGCACCGGCTCGCGGCGGCTCCGGCGCCGGGGCGACGGCCCGAGGCGCGCCTCCAGCCGGGCATCCGTGACCTGCTCCTGACCCTCGACACCACCGTCTCGGCGTTCGTACAGGACCGGTTCATGGACGTGCTCGCCGCCAACCGGCTGGCCGGGGCGCTGTCGCCGGCCTTCGCCACCGGCGTCAACCTGCTCGAGAGCGCCTTCCTGGACCCCGCGACCCGGCTGCTCTACGAGGACTGGGACCAGGTCGCCGCCGAGGCCGTGGCCGGGCTGAGGGCCTCGGTCGGTGCCCGGGTCGCCGACCCCCGGCTGGGCGAGCTCGTCGACCACCTCTCCTCCGCGAGCGAGGAGTTCGCGGCGCTGTGGGCGCGGCGCGACGTGCTGCCCAAGGTCGGTGGCGTACGTCGCCTCCGCCACCCCCTCGTCGGTCCGATGGAGCTGCGCCACGAGAAGCTGGCGGTCAGCGGGGCCGGCGGCCAGCTGCTGGTGGTCCACCACGCCGAGCCGGGCACGCCGTCGGCCGCGGCGTTCGCGAGGCTGGCCGCCTCCGTGGGCGCGGAGGCACCGACCGCCCCGACGGCCTAGCGGGCGCGCGGCAGACCTCAGCCGAGCAGAGCCAGCGAGAGCTCCCAGAGCCGGTCGGCGTTGCCCGCGTCGAGCGCGTACGGCGCCACGCCGGTCAGGTCCGGACCGCGTCGCGTCACCACGGCCGCCTCGTTGTTGTCCTCCAGGTAGCGACCGCCGACGCCCTCGAGGAGCGGGGACGTGGCGGCGAGCAGGGTCGTGGAGGCACCCTGCTCGGGGGTCTTGCGCCGTTCGACCGGCGTGCGGAGACCACCGGTGTGTCGCTGCAGGTTGGTCGCGATCGCGCCCGGCATCACGGCGTTGGCGGTGATGCCGTCGGCCGCCCACCGGCGGGTCGCGCCCACGGCGAACAGGGTCGACGCAGTCTTGGACTGCCCGTAGGCGACGACCGGGTCGTAGGGGGTGAAGTCGAAGTGCGGGTCGTCGAAGAGGACCGGGGAGAAGAGGTGGCCGCTCGAGCTCACCGAGACCACGCGGGCCGCACCGGCGGCGGCGAGGGCGGCGTGTAGACCGAGCGCCAGCTCGAAGTGCCCCAGGTGGTTGGTCGCGAGCTGCATCTCCCAGCCGTCGGCGGTGCGCCGCAGCTCGGGCAGCGCCATGACGCCCGCGTTGTTCACCAGGACGTCGAGCGGACCTGCCCACGACGCGGTGAAGTCGTGGATCGTGCCGCGGTCGGCCAGGTCGAGGTGGGCGACCGCGAGCCGGTCGTTGCCGGTCGTGCGGGTGATCGCGTCGGCCACGTCCTGACCGGCACCCGTGTCGCGCACGGCCAGGGTGACCTCGGCGCCCAGGGCGGCGAACGCGCGGACGGTCTCGATGCCGATGCCCGACGCGCCGCCGGTGACGACGACCCGCCTGCCGGTCAGGTCGACGCCGGCCGTCACGTCGGTCGTGGTGGAGGTGAACCCGAACGGGGTGGTGATGCGGTCCATGGTCTGGCCTTTCGTGGAGGGTGACCCGCAGCGGCCGGCGGCCGGAGCGGTGTCGTCCGTCCCAACGTCGGCCGTGGCCCGCCTCCGTCCCGTTCGTGGTCGCCCGGTGCTGCCTAGGAACGCCAGGTCCACCCTGGGACGCCGGTGCGCCGGCAACCGCTCGCCGTCGACCGGGTCCGGACCTAGGCTGGATCCGTGTACCTGGAGAACCTCGTCTTCGACGCGCGCGACCCGTGGACCCTCGGACGCTTCTGGGAGGCCGCGCTCGGCACCGAGACCCTGACCGACGACCCCGGGGGCTACGAGACCCGGCTGGCGGTGCCCGACGGGCCCGACCTCGACCTGTGCTTCCAGCCGGTCGCGCAGCCGGCGCACGGCCCCCGGCGGCTGCACCTGGACCTGCGGGGCGGGGCCGAGCAGCAGCAGGTGGTCGACCGGCTCCTCGAGCTCGGGGCCACCCGCGCCGACATCGGGCAGGGCGACGTGCCGTGGGTGGTGCTGGCCGACCCCGAGGGCAACGCGTTCTGCGTGATGGAGGAGCGCGCGGCGTACGTCGGCACCGGGCCGGTCGCGGCGTTGGTGCTGTGGTCGGCGGACCCCGAGCGCGACCGCGACTTCTGGCAGTGGCTCAGCGGCTGGGAGCCCGTCGACGAGGGGGGCGTGCTGGCGCTGCGGCACCCGTCGGGACGCGGGCCGCTGCTCGAGCTGGTGCCCGAGGACGAGCCGAAGCGCGGGTCGACGAAGAACCACCTCCACCTCGACCTCCGGCTCGAGCCCGGCGACGACGAGCCCGAGACGGTGGCGCAGTCGATCCTCGCCCGCGGCGGGCAGGAGCTGCCCGACAACCCCGAGGTGCCGTGGCGCACCTACCTCGACCCGTCGGGCAACGAGCTCTGCGTGCTGCCCGCGCGCGGCTGACCGGCTGACCGGCGGACCGACCGGCGATGACTCCGGGCGCCCGCGGGCGTCTGACCAGCATGACGACGTACGCGCTGGTCCACGGCTCCGGCGACGGCGGCTGGGCCTGGCACCTGGTCCAGCGGGCCCTGCGCGAGCGCGGCCACGAGGCGGTCGCGCCGGACCTGCCCACCGACCGCGACGACGCGACCTGGGACGACTGCGTCGACACGGTCGCCGAAGCGGTCGAGGACGTCGGGGACGCCTCGGACCTGGTGGTCGTGGGGCACTCGGCCGGCGGCTTCGTCGCCCCGCTGGTCGCGGAGCGGCTCGGCGCACGGCTGACCGTGTACGTCGCCGGCATGGTGCCGAGGCCCGGGGAGAGCGCCGGCGAGTGGTTCGACGCCGTGGGGTGGCACGGCGAGATGGCGGACCCGGATCCCGTGCGGGCGTTCTACGAGGACGTCCCGCCGGAGCTCGTCGCGCAGGCCACGGCCCGCGAGCGACCGACCAGCGCGCGGCTGGGCGCGGCGCCCTGGCCGATGGCGAGCCTGCCGTCCGGGCCGGCGCGCTACGTGGTCACCACGCGGGACCGCTTCCTCCCCGAGGCCGTCCAGCGCCGGGTGGCCGTCGAGCGCCTGGGCATCGACCGGCCCGACGCGATCGCGACCGGGCACTGCCCGCACCTGAGCCGGCCCGAGGAGCTGGCCGGGCTGCTCGCGCGGCTCGTCCGCACCGAGAGCCCCGGCTGAGGGCGGACGTCAGGCAGCGCGCCGACCGTGCTCCCGCCAGGCCGTCAGCTCGGCGACCGCGCCGGCGGCAGCCGAGAGCAGGGCGGTCGTCACGATCAGCGAGCCTCCCGGGCCGAGGTCACGCTGGGTGCCGACAGAGAGGGCGGTCAGGAGACCCACGAGGAGCTGCGCGACGCTCGGCGCGTGGGCGCCCGCCGTCGCGAGGGCACCCCAGAGCAGCACGACGAACAGCAGGAGGACCGCCATCGTCGTGCTGACGGACTTGCTGCTCAGGTCGGCCGACCACAACCCCTCACCGCCGTCATCGCCGAACGGCAGGCAGGTGCCGAGGGCGAGGACGCCGAGCAGCACGGCGTCGAGCGTGGCGAAGCGGGACCAGGCGCTCATCGCGTCACCTCCGGGTCGACCCGTCCCGGGGCCGGTCGGCACCAGGCTTGTGTCCACGCCGGGCGAGGACAAAACCTGGGCGCGGTCACGCCGGCGGCGTACGCCCGAGGAAGGCCACGAGCCGGTCGGAGGCCGGCGCGTCGTGAGGTACGGCGAGCGGTGCGGCGAAGCGGTCGCCTCGCGCCTCGCCGACGAGCACCGGCTCCACCAGGGACAGGACGTGGGCGGCGAGCGTGTCGGGAAGGCGGTGGGCCGGGTCGAGGGCGACGCCGACGTCCCAGCCGTGCACCGTCAGCTCGACCAGCGTCGGCAGCAGCGCACCGGCGGCCCGCTCGGGGTTGGCCGCGGCCAGGGCGGAGTCCATCGCGGCCAGCCGCTCCCGCGCGACGCCCACCGGGTCGTCCACCTCACGGCGCGAGGCCTCGGTGAACGTCAGCTCGCCCGTCTCCAGGAGCCGGGTGACCGCGTCGGCGCTGTCGGCCAGGTGGAGGACGACGCGGCCGACGTCCCAGCCGGCGCACGGCGTCGCCCGTCCGAGGTCCTCGGGGCCGACCCGGTCCAGCACCCGACGTACGTGGTCGCGGGCCAGGTCGAGCTCGTCGCTCATGCGTGCGCCGCCGGTGCCGCCGACGGGACCGCCCACGGGTCGGTGGGCAGGACGTCGCCGGTCTCGAGCAGCGACTTGAGGTTCGCGAGGACGGCCGGCCAGCCGCTCGAGATGCCCTGGAGCATCTCGGGATTGGGGAGGTTCTCGTGGGTGACGGTGAGCCGGACGATGTCCTCGTGCGGCTCCACCAGGAACGTCACCACCGACGGCCCGTGCTCGCGCACCTCGTCGGAGTCCTCGAAGGTGACGACCAGGCGTGTCGGCGGCTCGGCCTCCAGCACGGTGCCGACCACGTCGACGGCCTCCGAGCCGTCGGTGCGGCGGTGCTCCCAGGTGGACCCCGGCTGCCAGTCGGAGACGTTGGCGTGAGCCCAGTAGCGCGCGGTGGTGTCCGCGTCGGTGAGGGCGTGCCACACGGCCCCGCTGGTGGCGCGGATGTAGGTGACGTAGACGTAGGTCGGGATCGGGCTGGTCATGGACTGCTCCTCTGCTCGGGTCTTGATGGCGCTGATCGCGGCCAGCCGCGGAGCGGCGTACGCCGCGACCCACCGCTCGCCGATGTCGTGGATCGGGACGGGGTTCAGGTAGTGCAGGCGCTCTCGGCCGCGGCGCACGACGGTCACGAGGCCGACGCGCACCAGCTGGTCGAGGTGCTGGGTGGCCGACTGGCGCGACATGTCGAGGCTGCCGCAGAGCTCGCCCAGGGCCTGGCCGTCGCGCACCCGGAGCCGGTCGAGCAGCAGCCGCCGGGTGGGATCGGCGAGAGCCTTGAACACCTCGTCCAACCTGGCGTCGTCGCTCATGGATGCATCCTGCAGGTAAATACCTGCATATGGCAAGGGTCCGTCGGTGGCCTCCGGTAGACATCGGTCATGACGAACGACGGATCGCGGCCCGTGCTGGTCTACGGCGCCACCGGCCACACCGGGCAGGCGGTCGTGGGGGCCCTGACCGAGCGCGGCCTGGTGGCCGTGCTGGCCGGCCGTGACCCCGACCGGCTCGGCGCCCTCGCGGGTGAGCTCGGCGTGGAGTCCCGGGCGTTCGGCGTCGACGCGGTGCCCGACCTGGCCGGGGTCGGGCTGGTGGTCAACTGCGCGGGTCCCTTCGCCGACACGGCGCTGCCCCTGGCCCGCGCCGCCCTGGCGGCCGGCGCCCACTACGTCGACATCGCGGCCGAGCAGCCCAGCACGCTCGCGCTGCTGCACTCGTGGGCCGGGCGGGCGGAGCGCGCCGGGGTCGTGGTGATGCCCGGCGTCGGGTTCTTCGGCGCCCTGGGCGACCTGGTGCTCACCTCCCTGGTCGGCCAGGCCGACGACGGCGCCCCCTGGGACCGCGTCGACGTCGAGGTCGAGCTGGCCGGCTGGCACCCCACCGACGGCACCCTCGCCACCGGCGACCGCAACCCCGGCGACCGCCTCCGCCTGCACGAGGGGCTGCTGGTGACGACCCCGGCCACGACCGCGCCGGGTCGCGTCGAGCTCCGGCTGTCCGAGCATCTGCTCGTCCCGCGCCACCTGCCGGTGCGCACCCTGCAGACCACCGTCAACGCCTCCGCGATCGAGGACCTCGAGGCGGCTCGCGACCTGACGCCCGACGAGAGGCTGCGCGCCCGGGAGGCGGGCGACCCCTACTCCGTGCGCGTCATCGCCCGCCGCGGCGACGAGGAGCGCACGGCCGAGGTCGCGGGCGAGGACTTCTACGCCGTCACCGGGCCACTGGTGGCCGAGGTGGCGCTCGCCCTGCTGTCCGGCGGACTCCCGCCCGGCGCCCGCGCCCCCGGCGAGCTGCCCGACCCGGCCGGCCTGCTGGGCCGTCTCCCGCTGTCGCGGGTGAAGCCGTCGGCGACGTTCGGGCCCGTTCCGTAGGGTCGGAGGGGTGCAGACACGACACCTCGGAACCCAGACCACCGGACCCCTCGAGGTCGGCGCCATCGGCCTCGGCCTCATGACCTTCGACCAGAGCGGCACCCAGCCGCGCGAGCAGCTCGCCGCCACCGTGCGCGCGGCCCTCGACGCGGGCGTGACCCTCTTCGACACCGCCGACGCCTACGGCAACGGCGACGAGCTCGGCGCGGGCGCCCAGGGCGCCAACGAACGGCTCATCGCCGGCCTGCTGGACGAGCTCGGCGTCCGTGACCACGTCGTCCTGGCCACCAAGGGCGGACACGTCCGCACCGACGGCGGCGGCTGGGACACCGACAGCTCCGCCGCCCACCTCCACGAGGCCGTCGACGCGAGCCTCGAGCGGCTCGGCGTGGAGCAGATCGCCCTGTGGCAGCACCACCGGCCCGACCCGAAGGTCCCCTACGAGGAGGTCATCGGCACGCTCAAGGAGATCGCCGACTCCGGCAAGGTCCGCTGGGTCGGGCTGTCCAACGCCGACCCGGAGCAGATCCGTGCGGCGCACGCCGTCCTCGGTGACGCGCTGGCGAGCGTGCAGAACCAGTTCTCCCCGGCCTTCCGCAGCAGCCGTCCCGAGATCGACGTCTGCGAGGAGCTCGGCCTGGCCTTCCTGCCCTGGAGCCCGCTGGGCGGCCTGGGTGACGCCAAGGAGCTGGCCGACAAGCACCCCGCCTTCGCCGAGATCGCCCAGGCCCACGGCGTCAGCGCCCAGCAGGTGGCGCTGGCCTGGGAGCTCGCGCAGTCCCCGGTCGTGATCCCGATCCCCGGCGCCAAGCGTCCGCAGTCGATCACCGACTCCGCGGCCGCCGCCGACCTTCAGCTCACGCCCGAGGAGCTCGCCCGCCTCGACGCCGACTGACGCCGGTCCCCCCGCCGGCGACTCCGGTGCTTCCGGAGCGTCGGCGGGGAGGGCTACCGTCGCCGGATGAGCGAGTACGACGACGCGCTCGCCGCCGCGGTCCGGCGGCTCGGCGAGATCTGCCTCGCCCTCCCGGAGGCTCGCGAGGAGGACGCCTGGGTGGGCGTCCGGTGGCGGGTGCGACGGCGCACCTTCGCCCACGTGTGCCTGGTGCGTGACGGCCGGCCGGAGGGCTACGCCCGCGCCGCGGGCACCGACGGACCCGGGCTGGTGCTGGTGTTCCGCGCGGAGTCCGACGAGGCGGCGACGCTGGGGCACCTGGGTCCGCCGTACTTCCAGCCCGAGTGGTGGCCCACCGCCGCCGGCCTGCTCATCGACGAGGCGACCGACTGGGACGAGGTCGCCGAGCTGCTCACCGACAGCTACTGCGTCCAGGCGCCGCGGCGGCTGGTCGCCCTCGTCGACCGGCCCGGGGCCGACCGCGGCTGAGGCCCTTCACGGCCCTCCCGGCACGGCCTGTGGAGAGAGATCCCACGACGGCGCCGACCCGCGCATCCTGGGTCCATGGGAGCCAACAGCAGACGTCGACGCCAGGCCCGCGAGCGCCGGCGGCCACCGCAGGGACCGTCCCGGAGGCGTCCGCCACGGTCCACAGGACCGGCCGGTCCTCCGCGCGATCGGCCCACGAGCCCGCCTCTCGATCAGCCCACGTGGGACGACGAGCACATCTCGCGGGCATCGCTCCTGATCCTCGAGGCAGTGCTGGCGATCGTGGGCCGGAGGGTGGATGCCGACGGAGTGCACCGCCGCGCTCGAGCCGTGGTCGCCGGTCTGGGCGCGGCCCCGGCGCACGTCGTCACCCGAGCCGGAAACGCCGTGCTCACGCTCGTGGTGGCGAGGGCCGTCGACCGCGGTTGGCGAGACGAAGACCTCCTCGAGCTCCTGTGTCGTCGTGCTCCTGCGGGTCTGATCCGACTGGGCGAGGTCCTGGACCCGGTCGCGGAAGCGGACCCAGCCCTGCCGAGGCCCCCGCTGTCCGACGAGGTCGACGCGATGGCGGTGGTGCTGGAGGTGGCGGTGCTGCTCGCGTGCGTACCGGTCCTGACCGAGCCATCGGACGGGTCGGTGTCCCGCCTGCTCTGGATCGACCCGCCTCACGTCGACATCAAGGCCGAGCTCGTCTATGCCGTGGTCAGGTCTGTGGGTGGCCGTGTCGCTGAGGGGGAGACCCTCGGCTGCTGCGTGGCGGTCGGGGATCGGTCCGACCTCGACGTGGCCGAGCACCTCGCGTCGTCGCTGTTGGTGCAGGCGACCACGGCGCTGAGGTATCGCGGCGGCAACATCGCGCGGACCGCGTTGTTCGACCGGTCGTTCCTGGCGTCGTACTCCTACCGGATCGAGCAACGCCTGGGCCTCATGCCGGAGTCGTCCTCCGACGACGAACCGCTGCCCGAGGCCGACCCCGAGGGCTGGGTCGCGGGCCGCGCGGCGGCCGACGTGGCGCTGCTCGAGGCCCTGCCCGACCTGGGCGAGCGGGTCACTCGGAGACGGTGACGCCCTTCCAGAAGGCGACGCGGTCCTTGATCTCGGCGGCGGCCTCCGAGGGCGTGGGGTAGTACCACGCCGCGTCGGCGTTGACCAACCCGTCGACCTCGAGGCTGTAGTAGGAGGCGTCGCCCTTCCACGGGCAGTGGCTGTGGGTCTCCGACGGTCGCAGCACCGCGGCGTCCACCGCGTCGGCGGGGAAGTAGTGGTTGCCCTCGACGACGACGGTGTCGTCGCTCTCGGCGATGACCTGGTCGTTCCACATGGCTCGCATGCGTCCACGGTACGCCGGAGGTGGCGACCTGAGGCGGCGTGCGGGCCGCGCGACCGGGTCCCGGGGCACGCTCAGGGTCATGCCTGATGCACGGGCGGGCACACTTTCTGGTGAACTTGTGCCTATGGGGATACTCAGCACCGTCAAGCGCCGGGTGGCGACGCGTCTCCTGGCCCGGTCGACGCGCAACGGCATCGACCTGCGCAAGCTGCGGTTCCTGCCGGACTCGACGACCATGCCGCTCAAGCGCGACGTGCTCGACCCGCTGCCCGAGATGGCGCAGGTCCGCGCCGAGGCGCCGGTCAAGCGGATCGCCGAGATGTTCGGCAAGGGGATCTGGCTCGTCAGCGGCTACGACGAGGCGCGTGCGCTGCTCGCCGACGGCGCCGCGCTGTCCAACGACCTGGGGCAGTTCGTCTCCCAGGAGGGCCGCGACGACTCCGAGCAGATCGGCGGGCTCGGGATGACCGACCCGCCGGCCCACACCGCCCTGCGCCGCTACCTCACCCCCGAGTTCACCATGCGCCGCCTGGCCCGCCTGGAGCCGGTCATCGAGCGGATCGTCGCCGCCCGGCTCGACGCGATGGCCGAGCAGGGCCCCGACGTCGACCTGGTCGACCAGTTCGCGTTCCCGATCCCGTTCGAGGTGATCTGCGAGCTGCTCGACCTGCCCGTCGACGACCGCGCGCGCTTCCACTCCCTGGGCGCCGCCCGCTTCGACCTCTCGCAGGGGGGCGTCGGCGTGTTCGGCGCCGCGGCCCACACCCGGGAGTTCCTCATCGACTCCGTCGCCAAGCAGCGGCTGGACCCCGGTGACGGGTTGATCGGCGCGCTGCTGCGCGACCACGGCGACGAGCTGGACGACGTCACCCTGGGCGGCCTGGCCGACGGCGTCTTCCTCGGCGGCTACGAGACCTCGGCCAGCATGCTCGCCCTCGGCACCTACCTGCTCGCCCAGCACCCCGAGGCCATGGCCATCATGGCCGGCGACGACGCCGCGGCCGTCGACCGCGTCGTCGAGGAGCTGCTGCGCCACCTCACGGTGGTCCAGCTCGCGTTCGTGCGGTTCGCCCGCGAGGACATGGAGGTCGCGGGGGCGCACATCAAGGCCGGCGACGTGCTCGGCATCTCGCTGCTCGGCGCCAACCGCGACCCCGCCTTCGTCTCCGACCCGGACCGGTTCGACCCCCACCGCCCCACCTCGCGCCATCTCGCCTTCGGTCACGGCATCCACCGCTGCGTCGGCGCGGAGCTGGCGCGCATGGAGCTGCGCATCGCCCTGCGCGGCCTGTCCCGGCGCTTCCCCGACCTCGCGATCACCGCCGACCCCTCCGAGCTGGACTTCCGCAAGCTCTCCGCGGTCTACGGCGTCGAGGCCCTGCCGGTCCGCCTCTTCGACGACCAGGTCGCGTCCCTGCCCGCAGGCTGACCGCGCGGGTAGTCCCTGACGTTCGTGTCACGTTTCGGCGCCTGAACCGACACGAACGTCAGGGACTAACGCCGACGGCTAGCGTGCGGACATGGCCCAGAAGTACGCCGATGTGGACGCCTACCTCGCCGACCTCGACGAGCGCCCGGCCGCCGGGGTGCGGCAGCTGCGCAGGTGGGTGCACGAGGAGGTTCCGGGGCTGAGCGAGACGATCGCCTACAACATGCCGACCTTCCGGCGGGGCGAGGCGACGGTGCTGCACGTCGCGGGGTGGCGGCGGTTCGTGTCGGTCTACCCCGAGCCGCCCGCGCCGCCCGACGACCCGGGGCTGGTGCTGGACCTCGCGCCGTACTCCTCGGGCAAGGGCACGCTGCGCTTCCCGCTGGCCGGCCTCGACGAGCAGCTCGTACGGCGGACGCTGCGGGCCCTGGGGCGCGCCTGACGCCGCGGCGCGCCAGCCCGGCGCCGGGGACGGTCGAGGACCGCCGCCGACGGCCGCGCCCGCCGCCGGTAGCCTCACGCCCGTGACGGTGGTGGTGGTCGGGGGTGCCAACCTCGACCTGAAGGCGCGGACGACGGCCGTGGTGGTGCCCGGCACCAGCAACCCCGGGTCACTCGTGACCAGCCCCGGCGGCGTCGGACGCAACATCGCCGAGAACCTCGCCCGCCTCGGCACCCCGACCGCCCTCGTCGCGGCCGTGGGCCAGGACCTCTTCGGAGACGACCTGCTCGGCGCCACGGCAGCGGCCGGCGTCGACGTGTCCGCCGTACGCCGGGTGGCGGGCGCGACCGGCACCTACCTGGCCGTCCTGGAGCCCACCGGCGAGCTGTCGGTCGGCGTCTCCGACATGGCCGCCACCGCCACCCTCGGCCCCGAGCACCTCGACCCCGCGCTGCTCGCCGGCGCCGACCTGGTGGTCCTCGACGGCAACCTGCGCGCCGACACGCTGGCCGCCGCCTGGACGCTGGCGACCGAGGCGGGCGTGCGCGTCGTGCTCGACCCGGTGAGCGTCCCGAAGGCGGCCGCGCTGGCCCACCTCGTCGGCGAGCGGCCGCTGTGGTGCGTGACCCCCAACAGCGCCGAGCTGGCCGTGCTCGGCGGCAGCGCCCGGGCCCTGCACGACCGCGGCGTCGAGCTCGTCTGGGTGCGCCGCGGCGCCGAGGGCTCGGTGCTCAGCGGCCCCGACGGGGAGCTGGAGCTCGACACCGTGCCGGGACAGGTCGTCGACGTGACCGGCGCCGGCGACGCGATGCTGGCGGCGTTCTGCCACGCCCTGCTGGGCGGGTCCGCCCCGGGCGAGGCGGCGGCCTACGGGCACGCGGCGGCCGCGCTCACCGTGGCCTCCGGCGACACCGTGCGCGCCGACCTGACCGACGAGCTCGTGAGGAGCCGACTGTGACCCACCCCCTGCTGACCGTCACCGACGAGGTCGCCACGGCGCTCGAGGAGGGCCGTCCGGTGGTCGCGCTGGAGAGCACGATCATCAGCCACGGCATGCCCTACCCGCAGAACGTCGCGATGGCGGTCGAGGTCGAGGGCATCGTTCGTGAGTACGGCGCGGTCCCGGCCACGATCGCGGTGCTCGACGGCCGGCCGCGGATCGGGCTGTCGCCCGACGACCTCGAGCTGCTCGCGAGCCACCCCGAGGTGACCAAGGTGAGTGTGCGCGACCTGCCGTACGTCGTCGCCCGCGGCGTCCACGGCGCGACCACCGTCGCCTCGACGATGCGGCTGGCGGCGCTGGCCGGGATCCGGGTCTTCGTGACCGGCGGCCTGGGCGGCGTGCACCGCGGCGCGGAGACGTCCTTCGACGTCTCGGCCGACCTCACCGAGCTGGGCCAGACCGACGTCGCCGTCGTGTGCGCCGGGGTCAAGAGCATCCTCGACATCGGCCTGACCCTGGAGACGCTGGAGACCCTCGGCGTGCCGGTGCTCGGCTACGGCGCCGAGGAGTTCCCCTCCTTCTACTCCCGCGAGAGCGGCCACCGCGCCCCGATGCGCGTCGACACGCCCGCCGACGTCGTCGGCGTCATGCGCGCCAAGTGGGACCTCGGCCTGGGCGGCGGGATCGTCGTGGCCAACCCGATCCCGGCCGAGGACGAGATCCCGGCCGGGGAGATCGGGCTGATCATCGACCGCGCGCTGGCCGACATGGACTCGTTGGGCATCCACGGCAAGGACGCCACGCCGTACCTCCTGGGCCGCATCGTCGAGCTCACCGACGGCGCCAGCCTGACCGCCAACATCGCGCTGGTGCGCAGCAACGCCCGCCTCGGCGCCGACGTCGCGGTCGAGTTCGCGCGGGGGTAGCCGCGACTAGGGCAGGCTGACCCCGTGCACCACATCGGGATCGACCTCGCGTGGGGGGAGCGCCAGCCGACCGGGCTGGCCGTCCTCGACGACGACGCACGCCTGCTGATGATCCGTGCCGTGCGCACCGTCGACGAGATCGCCGACGCCCTGGCGCCGTACGTCGGCGGCGAGTGCCTGGTCGGCATCGACGCGCCGCTCATCGTCACCAACGCGACCGGCTCCCGGCCCGCCGAGCAGCAGCTCAGCAAGGACTTCCGGCGCTTCGAGGCCGGCACGCACCCCTCCAACACCACCAAGCCGGAGTTCGCCGGCGGCGAGACCCGCGGCGCGAAGGTGTGCCAGCGGCTCGGCCTCGACCTCAACCCCCGCTCGGGCCGGGCCCGCCGCGCCATCGAGGTCTACCCGCACCCGGCGACCGTGGTGCTGTTCGGGCTCACCAAGACGCTGAAGTACAAGGACAAGCGCGGCCGCGACCTGGAGCTGCTGCGCGGCGAGCTGCTCACGCTGATGGGCCACGTGCAGGACGTCGTGCAGACCGGCGCGGAGTGGGCCGCGCTGCGGGTCGCCGTCGAGACCGCGACCCGCAAGAGCGAGCTGCGGGTGGTCGAGGACCAGGTCGACGCGGTCGTGTGCGCCTACGTCGCCTACTTCCGCGAGCGCTGGCCCGAGCGCACCACGACGTACGGTGACCTCGAGACCGGCTACATCGTCACCCCTTCGCTGCCCGACGCGCGCGCCGCGACGCAGGAGTACGCCGCGCAGCAGCCCGCGCTCGTCGAGGCCGGCGCGCAGTTCGTCGCGCTGGTGACCTCGATCCTCGACGAGGCCGGCATCAACTACCTCTCGGTCACCGGTCGCACCAAGGGCGTGCAGTCCTTCGCCGCCAAGGCCGCGCGGATGGTCGACGGCAAGCCGGTCTTCCCCGACCCGCTGCGCGAGATCACCGACCAGATCGGCGTGCGCGTCATCACCTACGTGCACAGCGACGTCTCCGCGGTCGCCGAGCTCCTGGGCGACCAGGTGGTCGTCAAGGAGGACCGCGACATGGGGCAGGAGACGGCCAGCCAGGGCCGCTTCGGCTACGCCAGCCGCCACCTGCTGATCCAGCTCGACGCCGCGCGCGAGAGCGAGCGCGCCTACGCGGCGCTGCACGGCCGGGTCGCGCAGGTGCAGGTGCGCACGGTCCTGCAGCACGCGTGGGCGGAGTTCGAGCACGACATCCGCTACAAGGGCGACGTGCCCGACGAGCACGCCCGCGACCTCGACCGCCGCTTCACCCTGGCCGCCGGGCTGCTGGAGCTGGCCGACCAGGAGTTCTCCACGATCCGCGAGCGGCTGCGCTCGACCGGGGCGGGTGCGGCGGGTGCCGGCGGGCCCGGCCCGTCGGACGTCGTGGACGACCCGCGCATTGACCAGCGCGAGCTGGCGGCCTACCTCGCCGGGCAGTACGACGACGCCGGCTGGTCGCGCACCGACCACTACGCGTGGATCTCCGGGCTGCTGCTCGAGCTGGGCATCACCAGCCTCGAGGAGCTCAACGACACCCTGCGCGCGAGCCCCGGCGACCTCAACGCCCGCATGGACTACCGCTACCCGCCCGGGGCCGTCCGCCGCCTCGACGACGCCCTCCTGGCGACGTACGCCGACCGCTACGTCGACCTCCACGGCAACGCCCACCGCCGCGACGCCCTCCGCTCGAGGTTGGCCAAGCTCCGCGACTGAGGTCGTCCCCGCCGGGGTAGTCCCTGACGTTCGTGTCACTCCGGAGCCCGTTTCATGACACAAACGTCAGGGACTACCCCGGGAAGCGGGCCTCGAGCTCGGCGAAGAACGCGTCGGCGAGACGGCGGAAGGCGGCTGCGTCGAGGGTGATCTGGTCGCCCAGGGGGAGGCCGAGGACCGAGCGGTCGGCGGCGTACTTGATGGACTTCTCGCCGGTCAGCAGACCTTCGTGCTCGCGGAGGGAGGTGCACAGGAGGCGGACCTCGTTGAGCGGGTTGCCGTCCTTGCCCTCCTGGCCGCGGCTGCGGTGCAGGGCGTAGGTGTCCAGGGCGAGCACGAGCTGGCGCAGGTAGCCCGGCTCGAACGCCGCCCGGTCGGCGTCCGACAGCGGCAGCGCGTGGTAGTCGTCGAGGTGGCGGTGCACGGTGTCGCGGCAGGCGGCGACGTAGGCGGCGGGGTAGGAGCTCTGGCTCAGCATGGCGGGTCCTCTCGTAGGGGTGGGTCTACGGGGATGACGCGCCGGGCCCGGCAGGTGTGACCGGCAGGGTGACGGTCAGGGCTGGTACGGCGGCGCGACGCCCCAGCCCCAGCGCGGCACCGGCGCCTGCTCGACGACGTCGGTCGCGTCCTCGGCGGAGTTGTGCATGGCCAGGCGGGTGCCCCACTCGACGTACCCGACGAACGCCGCGCGGAACTCCGGGTCGCTCGGCAGGTCCGCGTCGTCGGCGGCCAGGCTCATCGTCGTCGCGAACCGCAGCCGCTGCTCGGCGGTGATCCCCAGGCCGCGGTGGTGGGCGAGCATGCGCTCGTAGCCGCCGTGCTCCGCGGTGTAGTCGGCCGGGCCGCCCATCACCTCGCCCCACCATGCGGCGACGTGCGCGCGGTGGTGCTCGGACACCCCTCCGGGGAAGAACGGGCTGAGCAGCTCGTCGGCCTCGACCCGGTCGTAGAAGCAGTCGATGAGCCTGCGGTACGCCGGCGCCCCGCCGGCCCACTCGAACAGCGTCGGCGTGGTCATGCCTCGGAGCGTACGACGGTCGGGGCCGCGCCGACAGGTGCATGTAACACGTCGTTATGACCTCTTCCACGTCGAAATATCAACGTGGAAGAGGTCATATCAACGTGTTACATGCAGATCGACCGACTCACGGAGCAGCGGCGCGCAGCTTCTCGAGGAGCGGGCCGGCGGCGTCGGAGAGGAAGGCGCGCTGGTGCTGGTCGCCGACCTGGACGAGGGCGGCGTCGGTGAAGCCGGCCTCCCAGTACGCCGACGCGGCCTCGACGATCGCGTCCAGGTCGGGGCCGCAGGGGATCGACTCGGCGACGTCGTCGGGCGTCACGAACTGGCTGGCGGCGGCGAAGCCGGCCGGGGTGGGCAGGTCGGCGTTGACGCTCCAGCCGCCGCCGAACCACCGGAACTGCTCGTGCGCCAGCTTCTTGGCCTCCTCGGCGTCGGGGCCCCAGCAGATCGGGATCTGCCCGATGGCCTTCGCGCTGCCGCCGCCGCCGATGCGCGGCGCGCCGTCGACGCCGTTCCAGGTCTCGACGAGCGAGGCGTCCGGCTCGACGGCGACCAGGTGGTCCGAGACCGGGGCGAAGGTGTTGATGGCGCGCTCGCCCGCGACGGCCAGGGCGAGCTCCACCGGGGTGTCGGGCAGGTCCCAGATGCGGGCGGAGTCGACGTCGAAGTGGTTGCCGCGGTAGTCCACGAGCTCGCCGGTGAAGAGCTCCCGGATGATCTCGACGGCCTCGACGAGCTTCTCCTGACGGGTCAGGATGCCCGGCCAGCCGCCGCCGACGACGTGCTCGTTGAGGCTCTCGCCCGAGCCGAGGCCCAGGGTGAAGCGCCCCTCCGACAGCAGCCCCAGCGTCGCGGCCTTCTGCGCGACGATCGCCGGGTGGTAGCGCTGCGTCGGGCACGTCACGTACGTCATCAGGCCCACGCGCGAGGTGGCCTGGGCGACCGCGCCCAGCACCGTCCAGGCGTACGGCGCATGGCCCTGCTCGGTCAGCCACGGCGAGAAGTGGTCGCTGGAGACCTCGAAGTCGAAGCCGACCTCCTCGGCGGCCACGGCGTACGAGACCAGCTCGCGCGGGCCGCTCTGCTCGGTCATGAGGGTGTAGCCGAAGTTCGTCATGGCAGGCCGTTACCCACTTCGGGTGAGGGCTACCGTCGGGGCATGACTCCCGCAGCCCTGCTGACCGAGCTCTTCGAGCGCGTCCTCACCAGCGGGGAGGCCGCCGTCGACGGCCTCACCGAGGACCAGCTCGCCACCCGCCCCGGCGAGGACGCCAATCCCATCGCGTGGCTCGTCTGGCACCTCGCGCGCGTCCAGGACGACCACGTCGCCGCCGTCGCCGGCCTCGAGCAGGTCTACACCGCGCAGGGGTACGCCGCCCGGTTCGACCTGCCGTTCGAGGTCTCCGCCATCGGCTACGGCCAGTCCAGCGAGGAGGTCGGCCGGGTGCGCGCCGACGCCGCGCTGCTGACCGACTACCTCCGCGCCGTCCACGCGCAGACCACGGGCTACCTCGCGGGCCTCGAGGCCGACGACCTCGACCGCGTCGTCGACGAGGACTGGGACCCGCCGGTCACGCTGGGCGTCCGGCTGGCGAGCGTCGCCAACGACGACCTCCAGCACGCCGGCCAGGCGGCGTACGTCAGAGGGCTGCTGGGCGCGTGACGCGGTAGCGCACGAACGACGGCACGGCGATCGCGGCGACCACGGTCAGGACCACGACCAGGACGCCGCCGCCGGCAGCGGCCGCGGCGGTGCCGACCATGGCCGCGCTGGCGCCGTGGGCCACGTCGGCGACCCGCGGGCCGCCGGCGACGACCACGATGAAGATGCCCTGGAGCCGGCCGCGGACGGCGTCGGACGCCGAGGTCTGCAGCATCGTCGTGCGGAACGCCGACGACGCCATGTCGGCCGCGCCTCCGACGACCAGCATCCCGACGGCCGCCGCGAGCATCGGCGTGCGCCACTGGCTCGACAGTGCCACGGCGAGCCCGAAGCCGCCCATGGCCGCGCCCCACACGACGATGCACACGATGACCGCCAGCCCCTGGCGGGACACCCGCGAGACCCAGCCCGAGAAGATGCCGCCCAGGACCGCGCCCGCCGGGATCGCCGCGAACAGCGCGGCGAACGCGAGCCCGCCCTCCTCCGGCCCGAGGAAGCTCTCGTGCGCGATCTGCGGGAACAGCGCCCTCGGCATCCCGAAGACCATGGCGATGATGTCGACGACGAACGACATCATCAGCACCGGGTGCCCGCGCAGGTAGGTGAAGCCCTCCACCACCGACCGCAGCCCGGGGGTCTGGCGCACCGCCCCGAGCACCGGCATGGGCGGCAGCCGCACCACCGCGCCGAGCGTCGCGAGCAGCGTGAAGGTGTCGATCAGGTAGAGCCACTCGAAGCCCAGCACCGGGATCAGCACGCCGGCCACCAGCGGCCCCGCGATCGCGCCGGCCTGCATCACCGTGGTGTTGAGCGAGTTGGCCGCCGGCAGCAGCTCGGCCGGCACCAGCTTGGGCAGCACCGCGCTGCGGGTGGGCTGGTTGACCGCGAAGAACGCCTGCTGCACCGAGAACAGCCCGAGCAGCAGCCAGACGTTCGTGCTGCCGAACGCCGCCTGGAGGTAGAACAGCCCGCTGGTGACGATCAGCCCGAGCGTGGTGATGACCAGCATGATCCGCCGGTCGAACACGTCGGCCAGCGCGCCGCCCCACAGGCCGAAGACCACCAGCGGCACCAGCCCGAACAGCCCCGTGAGCCCGACGTACGCCGAGGAGCCGGTGTCGGCGTAGATCTGGGCCGGCACGGCCACGACCGTGAGCTGCGCACCGACGACGGTGATGATGTTGGCCTGCCACAGCCGCCGGAAGTGCGGGATGCGCAGCGGTCGCGTGTCGGCCACCAGCCCCCGGAGTTGCACGCGCCAAACCTACCCAGGCCGCGCCGCCCGCGACGCCGCCGCCCGGGGCGCGCACGCGGCTGCGGCATGATGGCGTCATGTCTCGCCGATCCCTCGCGGCGCTCCCGCGCCTCCTCGTCCCCGTCGTCCTGCTCGCCCTGACCCTCGGTCTCGCGGGCCCGGCCTCGGCCGCGTCCTGGACGACGGTCCTCAAGGCCGGTGGCGCCCGCTCGCAGGCGTGCAAGGCGCCGACCGCGGACGGCAAGTACTGGAAGATCCGCGTGCGGCTCGTCAACCGCGACGACACCCGCTGGGAGGCCGGCTACTCCGTGACGAAGGGCGCCAAGACGCTCCAGCGCGTCAACCTGGTGGCCCGCCCCGGCACGACCACCAAGGTCCGCACCCTCACCGTCCGCCGCGGCAGCGGCCAGCAGGTCGGCGCCGGCATGAGCGACGGCGTCGGTGGCTTCGGCGACTCGGCCGTCCTCGGCGGCATCGGCCGCTGCTAGACCCCGTCAGACTCGGCCCTGTCGGGCTCGAGCTCGTCCGGACCCAGCACCCGCAGGCCGGCGAGGTGGCGCCGCGCCAGCTCGGCGTAGTACGGCGGGTTGGACTGCACCCAGAACTCCGCGTCGGTGCCGGCCAGGGGGCGCTTGACCTTCGCCGGCGTGCCCGCGGCCAGCACGCCCTCGGGGATCTCCGCGCCGGGACCCACCAGCGAGCCCGCGGCGACGAGCGACCCGGCGCCCAGCCGGGCACCGTCGAGGATCGTGCTGCCGTTGCCGAGCAGCGCCCGCTCGCCGACGGTCGCGCCGTGGACGATGCACCCGTGCGCGACGGTCGCGCCGGCGCCGATCTCGACCGTCTGGTCGGGGGTGGCGTGCACGACCGAGTTGTCCTGCACGTTGGCGCCCTCGCGCACCACGATCGCGCAGATGTCGCCGCGCAGCACCGCCCCGAACCACACGCTCGCGCCGCGCTCGACCGTGACGTCGCCGATCAGCGTCGCGGTCGGCGCCACGAAGGCCTCGGGGTGGACACGCGGGCGCTTGCCCTCGAACTCGAAGAGGTTCATGGGCGCCAGGCTAGGGGCGATGACTTCCGCGGCCCTCTCGGGTCCGACCGGCATCCGCACCGCTCACCCACCGACCCCGAGGAGACCCCGTGACCGACAAGCCGAAGGGGCCCGCGTCGTACTTCCCGTCGATCGAGGCGACGTACGGCATGCCCGTCGCCCACTGGAAGCAGGTCGTGCGCTCCGCGCCCGGCTACGGCGCCGAGGCCACCCACATGCAGCTCGTCGGTCTGCTCAAGGAGCAGCACGGACTGGGCCACGGCCACGCCAACGCGATCGTGGCCCACACCCTCGCCGAGGACCGGGCCTGAGCGCGAGCGGGCGACGGGCGACCACCCCTGCGCCAGACTGGTGGTGATGAGACACCCCCAGCCCGACCCCGCCGGCCCCGGACAGGAGTCCGTCTGGGACTACCCGCGCCCGCCGCGCGTGGAGCCCAGCTCCGAGCACGTCGAGATCCTCCTGGGCGGCCAGGTCGTCGCGCGCAGCGACGTGTCCTGGCGGGTGCTGGAGACCAGCCACCCTCCGACGTACTACCTGCCGCGCACGGCGTTCGCGCCCGGCGTGCTGCGCGAGGCCGAGGGCGCCACGTGGTGCGAGTGGAAGGGGCAGGCCGCCTACTTCGACCTGGTCGTCGGCAGCACCGTGGCCGCGCGTGCGGCGTGGACCTACCCGCAGCCCAGCAAGGGCTTCGAGGTCATCGCCGACGCGGTCGCGGTGACGCCGCTGCTCGTGGAGCAGTGCACCGTGGACGGCGAGGCCGTCACCCCCCAGCCGGGCGGCTTCTACGGCGGTTGGATCACGCGTCGGGTCGTCGGGCCCTTCAAGGGCGGCCCGGGCACCCACGGCTGGTAGCCGGCGGACTCAGCAGTTGTTGCCCTCGCCGCGGCCGAGCAGGCGGTCGGCCAGCAGGTCGCACCAGCGACCGGCCGCGGGCCCGCCGTTGGTGTTGCCGTCGGACTCGCCGGGGTTCTTCACCCAGAGCGTCCCGTCGAAGGCGCCCTGGAACACCAGGCGCGGACGCACGCCGAGGCGCGCCCAGGTCGGGTTGATGACGTCGCCCGCGACGGGGTCGGCGGCGCCGTTGCGCGAGGTGTCGACGACGTAGCGGGTGCCGCGGACGCCGAGCGCGCGCAGCTGGCGCACCATCAGCGTGGCGTAGGCCTTCTCGTCGGCGAGCGTGCGGAAGTTGGCGACGTTGGTGCTGATGCCGCGCGCGTAGGCGACGCCGGCGCTCTTGAGCATGGCCGGGCGGGTGTCGTACGGCGTGTAGTTGGAGTGGCCGGCGTCGAGGTAGACCCACGCGCCGGCGCGGGTCAGGGTGCGCGTGGCGAAGCGCAGCAGCGAGAGGCGGTCGCGCGGGCTGGCGCAGCTGGACTGGCCGAACTGGGCGATCGCGTCCGGCTCCAGGATCACGATCGGCTTGCTGCCGCGGACGGCTCGGATGCCGCGCGCGAAGGCGGTCACCCAGCGGCGGTAGGCCTTGCCGTTGGCGAGGCCGCCCGAGGAGTACTGGCCGCAGTCGCGGTGCGGGATCGCGTAGACGACCAGCGTCGCGGTCCTGCGGGCCTTGGTGGAGCGGGTGAGGTGTCCGCGCACCGCCGCGGTGACCTTGCGCTGCGGGTAGGCCTCGTTGGTGAACCACCTCGCCGCGGGACGCCGGCCGATGGCGGCGTACGCCGGGCCCTGCTTGGCCGCCGACGACTTCGGGTCGCGGTAGAGGGCGCGCGTCTTGCGCGGGTCACGGGCGCGGGCGGCGGTGGCCCGGGCGGACGCCGCCGTGGTGGTGCTCGACGCGCTGGTCGACCCGTGGGACGCCGCTGCCGCGGGGATCGCCCGCTCGGCCTGGGCCGAGGTGCCGGTGCCGGCCAGGAGGCCGACGGTGAGCGCGAGCGCGGTGAGGGCGGTGCCGGGGCGCAGCCACGCGCCGCGGCGGGAGGGGGAGGAGGTCACGGTCCAGGGTAAGCGCCGCGGGAGCGATCGACCGATACGGCGTTTCTGGCAGGCTGTCCGCACGAATCCCAGGAGCAGGTGTCCGACCGGCTGTCGTGGCGGCGCGTTCCCGTTCGTAGAGACCGTGAGAGGCGGCCGACGGCCGCCGCCGCACCCAGGAGGAACCCCATGTCGCAGTACCTGCTCTCCGTCCACGGCAACCGCGACGAGGACGCCGCCGAGACCCGCACGATGGAGGACTTCCAGCCGATCTTCGAGGCCGTCGAGCGCTTCAACGAGCGACTGCGCAGCGAGGGCGCGTGGGTCTTCGCCGGCGGCCTCCAGCAGATCGACCGGGCGACCACCGTCGACAACACCGGTGACGCGCCGATCGTGACCGACGGCCCGTACATCGAGAGCAAGGAGTATCTCGGCGGCTTCTGGGTCATCGAGGCGGCCGACCACGACGCCGCGCTCGCGTGGGCGGTCGAGGGATCGAAGGCGTGCCAGGGCAAGGTCGAGGTCCGTCCCTTCCAGGACGAGCCGGAGGCGTGAGCGAGGCGCTCGACGTCACGGCCCACGCCGCGATCGAACGGATCTTCCGCGAGGAGTACGGCCGCGTGGTGGCTTCTCTCGTACGTCGCCTCGGCGGCATCGACGCCGCCGAGGAGGCTGCGGGCGAGGCGCTCGTGGTCGCGCTCGAGCGGTGGCCGGTCGACGGCACGCCGCCCAACCCGGGCGCGTGGCTGACCACGACCGCCGCCCGCAAGGGCATCGACCGGATCCGTCGGGAGCAGCGCCGCGACGCCAAGCACCAGGCGGCCCTCATGGTCCAGGACGACACCCCCCACGAGCCCACGGGCGTCGTGGAGGACGACCGGCTGAGGCTGGTGTTCACCTGCTGCCACCCCGCCCTCGCCCCCGAGGCCCGGGTGGCCCTCACGCTGCGCCTGCTCGGCGGGCTCACCGTCGCCGAGATCGCCCAGGCGTTCCTGGTGCCCGAGACGACCATGGCGCAGCGCATCACCCGCGCCAAGGCCAAGATCAGGGACGCCGGGATCCCCTTCCGGGTGCCGGCGGCCGACGACCTGCCGGAGCGGGTCTCCGCGGTCATGGCCGTGGTCTACCTCGTCTTCAACGAGGGCTACCTCTCCGGTTCGGCCGAGACCCCGATCCGCGACGAGCTCACCGGCGAGGCGATCCGGCTCGGCCGGCTGCTGCACGGGCTGCTGCCGTCGCTGCCGGAGGTCACCGGCCTCCTGGCGCTGATGCTGCTCATCGAGGCGCGCCGGCCCTCGCGGCTGGCCGGTGGCGAGCTGGTGCCGCTGCCCGAGCAGGACCGTGGCGGCTGGGACCGCGCGCTCGTCGCCGAGGGCCACGCGCTGGTGCGCGAGTGCCTGGCGATCGGGCGGCCGGGGCGCTACCAGCTGCTGGCGGCGGTCAACGCCGTCCACACCGACGCCCCCACCGCGGCCGACACCGACTGGGGCCAGATCGCCCGCCTCTACGACCAGCTCTACGCCCTCGACCCCAGCCCGCTGGTCGCCCTCAACCGCGCGGTCGTCCTCGCCGAGCTCGACGGCCCCGAGGTGGCCCTCGCCGAGGTCGACCGGCTCCCCGCGCGGCAGGCCGCCCTGGCGACGTACCACGCCTTCCACGCGACGCGCGCCGACCTCCTGCGCCGCCTGGGCCGCTCCGCCGACGCGCGAGCGGCGTACGACGCCGCGCTGGCCGCCACCGCCAACCCCGCCGAGCGCGCCTACCTCACCCGCCGCCGCGACCAGCTCTCCGGGGGTTGAGGAAGGACGAAGTCCTGTCTCGAAACCCCAGGCGGGCGTGCGGCTCATCGGGTTTCGAGACAGGCGCTGCGCGCCTTCCTCAACCTCCGGTGGGGACCGGCCCGGGGGTTGAGGAAGGACGAAGTCCTGTCTCGAAACCCCAGGAGTGGCGCGCCTTCCTCAACCTCCGGTGGGGACCGGCCCGGGGGTTGAGGAAGGACGAAGTCCTGTCTCGAAACCCCAGGAGTGGCGCGCCTTCCTCGACCCACGACGGCGAAAGCGCTTCGGTAGGGCACGGCCTGCATGGCAGGCTGGACGGGTGAGCCTTCGCCCCCTGGACCTGCCCGCTGCCGACGCCGCCCACGACTGGGTGCAGACCCGCGCGGAGGAGGGGTTGGCGCGCGCCCGCGAGCTCGTGCAGCGGCTGCGCGACACGCCCCCGACCGACACCCTCGACGCGCTGCGCCAGTGGGACGAGGTCAGCCTGCAGCTGAGCAACGTCGCCGCGATGGGCTCGCTGCTGTCCAACGTGCACCCGCTCGAGGACGTCCGCGACGCCGCGGAGACCGCCGAGCAGGACGTGCAGCGGCTGGTGACCGAGCTCAGCCTGGACCGCGGGCTCTACGACGTCTTCGCCGCGCTGGACGCGGACGGCCTCGACGACCAGGCCGCCCGGCTGCTGACCAAGGTGCTCGACGACTTCCGCCGCTCCGGCGTCGACCGCGACGACGAGACCCGCGCCCGGATCACCGCGATCAACGAGCGCGTCACCGAGCTGGACCAGGAGTTCGGCAAGGTCGTGCGTGACGACGTCCGCACGGTCCGGGTCACGCCCGAGCGGCTCGACGGGCTGCCGGCCGACTGGCTCGAGGCCCACCCGGCCGACGACGAGGGCCTGGTCACGGTCACGACCGACTACCCCGACGTGGTGCCGGTGCGGATGTTCGCCCACGACGCCGACGTACGCCGCCAGCTGACGATGGCCTTCCTCAACCGCGGCTGGCCGGCCAGCGACGCGCTGCTGAAGGAGATGTTCGCGCTGCGCCACGAGCTCGCGACGCTCGTCGGCTACGACGACTGGGCCTCCTACGACGCCGACGTGAAGATGATCGGCACCGGTCCGGCGATCCCGGAGTTCATCGACCGGATCGCCGCCGCCGCGGAGGAGCCGATGCGCCGCGACCTCACGATCCTGCTCGACCGCTTCCGCCAGGACCACCCCGACGCCACCTCGATCACCGGCGCCGACGCGACCTACTACGAGGAGCTGGTCCGCAAGGAGCAGCTGCAGGTCGACGCCCAGCAGGTGCGCACCTACTTCGCCTTCGAGAAGGTGCGCCAGGGCCTGCTCGACGTGACCGGCCGGCTCTTCGGGCTCCGCTACGAGGAGGTCGCCGGCGCCACGCTGTGGGCCGACGACGTGACGGCGTACGACGTCTTCTCGGTCGCTGACGGCGACGACGCGGAGTCCTTCGGCCGCATCTACCTCGACCTGCACCCGCGCGAGGGCAAGTACAAGCACGCCGCGCAGTTCACGCTGACCGAGGGCGTCGGCGGACGGCAGCTCTCCGAGGGCGTCCTGGTCTGCAACTTCTCGCGCGGGCTGATGGAGCACGACCACGTCGTGACGCTGTTCCACGAGTTCGGGCACCTGGTCCACCACGTGCTGGGCGGGCGCGGGCAGTGGACCCGCTTCGCCGGCGTCAGCACCGAGTGGGACTTCGTCGAGGCGCCCAGCCAGATGCTGGAGGAGTGGGCCTGGGACGCCGACGTGCTGCGCACCTTCGCCACCGACGAGTCCGGCGAGCCGATCCCGGCCGACCTGGTCGAGCGGATGCGCCGCGGCGACGACTTCGGCAAGGGCTACCTGGCGCGCCAGCAGATGTTCTACGCCTCGATGTCCTACTGGTTCCACCAGGAGCGCCCCGAGGACCTCACGGCCAAGACCCGCGAGCTCCAGGCGAGGTACGCGCCGTTCCCCTACATCGAGGACACCCACATGTTCGCCAGCTTCGGCCACCTCGGCGGCTACAGCTCGGCCTACTACACCTACATGTGGTCGCTGGTCATCGCCAAGGACCTCTTCAGCGCCTTCGACCCCCGCGACCTCTTCGACACCGAGACCGCCGGCCGCTACCGCGACCGCGTCCTGGCGCCTGGCGGCAGCAAGGACGCCGCCGACCTCGTCGCCGACTTCCTCGGCCGCCCCTACACCTTCGACGCGTACGCCGCCTGGCTCTCGCGCTGACCCGCTCGCGCGGGGTAGTCCCTAACAAATTCGTGGTCCAGGGGACGGATTAGGCACGCATTCGTTAGGGACTATCCCGGCGTCCCCTTGCGCGCCCGCTTCTTCCGACGTACAGTAACGATATATCGCGAACAGTCGCCGACAGTCACACGGACGTCCGGCAGACCGCGATCCACCTACGACGGAAGGAGTTGCGACATGGGACACCCACGACGCAACCGACACGAACGACGCAACGACCGCTTCAACGGCGAGTGGGCCGAGGGCCCGCAGAGCCCCTGGGAGCAGCACCGCGGCCGCGGCCACGGCGGACCCGAGGGTCACCGCGGCGGCTGGGCCGGCGGGGGCTGGGGCGGTGGCCGCTCCGGTCACCAGGGCCCGCCCTGGCTGGCCGGGCTGTTCGGCCTCGGCGAGCCCGACGAGCGCCGGCGCGGCCCCCGCGTACGCCGCGGCGACGTCCGCTCCGCCATCCTCGACGTGCTGCGCGAGGCCGGCCTGGCCGAGGAGCCGGTCAACGGCTACCAGGTCATCCAGGCCATCGCCGCGAAGAGCAACGACGCCTGGCGACCCAGCCCCGGGTCGGTCTACCCGACTATCCAGCAGCTCGAGGACGAGGGTCTCGTCGAGGCCGACGACGGGCGCGGCCGCCGCAGCCTGAGGCTGACCGCCGAAGGTGCGACGTACGTCGCCGAGCACGCCGACGAGCTCACCGCGGTGTGGGCCCCGTTCACCCGCGAGGAGAGCGACGGCGCCGAGCCCGCCTCGGCCGACATCAAGTCCGAGATCGGGCAGGTCATGGGCGCGGTGTGGCAGATCGTCAGCTCCGGCTCCGAGAGCCAGCGCAGCGCGGCGGTCGGCGTCCTCGTCGACACCCGCCGCAAGCTCTACGGCATCCTCGCCGACGGCTCCGAGCCCGAGGCGCCCACCGAGTGACGTGGGGGTGGGCCGGCGCCACGGCGCCGGTCCGCCCACCACCTGTAACACCGAGTTACATCTTCGGGGCCGACGTCGCTACGCTCGGGTGGGTGACGACTCCCTCCTTCGAGCTCGGCCCCGACCACCTGGAGCTGCGCGACTGGCTCCACACCTTCGCCGCCGACGTGATCCGCCCCGCCGCCCACGAGTGGGACGAGCGGGAGGAGTTCCCCTGGCCGGTGCTCGAGGAGGCGGCCACGGCCGGCATCTACTCCCTCGACTTCTTCGCCACCCAGAGCTTCGACGAGACCGGCCTCGGCATCCCGGTCGCGATGGAGGAGCTGTTCTGGGGCGACGCCGGCATCGGTCTGGCCATCTGCGGTACGGCGCTCGCCGCCGCCGGGGTGCGCGCCAACGGCACCGACGAGCAGGTCGGCGAGTGGGTGCCGCAGATGTTCGGCGAGCCCGGCGACCTCAAGCTGGGGGCCTTCTGCTCCTCCGAGCCCGACGCCGGCAGCGACGTCGGCGCCATGCGCACCCGCGCCCGCTACGACGAGGCCACCGACGAGTGGGTCCTCACCGGCACCAAGACCTGGGCCACCAACGGCGGCCTGGCCGACGTGCACGTCGTGACCGCCGTCCTCGACCCCGACCTGCGCACGCGCGGGCAGGCCAGCTTCGTGGTGCCCCCGGGCACGAAGGGGCTCAGCCAGGGCCAGAAGTTCGCCAAGCACGGCATCCGCGCCTCCCACACGGCCGAGGTCGTCCTCGACGACGTCCGGGTGCCGGGCCGCTGCCTGCTCGGCGGCAAGGAGAAGCTCGACGCCCGCCTGGCCAAGGCGCGCGAGGGAGCGAGCTCGTCGGGCAACGCGTCCATGGCGACCTTCGAGCGCACCCGCCCCGCGGTCGGCGCGCAGGCGATCGGCATCGCGCGGGCGGCGTACGAGGTCGCGCTGGACTACGCGAGGACCCGCGAGCAGTTCGGCAAGCCGATCATCGAGAACCAGGCGATCGCCTTCATGCTCGCCGACATGGCCACCTCGATCGAGGCGTCGCGGCTGCTGGTGTGGCGCGCGGCGTGGATGGCGCGGCAGGGCAGGCGCTTCGACAAGGCCGAGGGCTCCATGTCCAAGCTCTTCGCCGGCGAGACCGCGGTGCGGGTCACCGAGCGGGCGATGCAGATCCTCGGCGGCAACGGCTTCACCCGCGAGTACCCCGTCGAGCGCATGGCGCGCGACGCCAAGATCTACACGATCTTCGAGGGCACCTCCGAGATCCAGCGCCTCGTCATCGCGCGCACGGTCTCGGGCGCGCCCATCCGATGAGCCGGCGGCGCCCGGGGGAGCGCCGGCGCTTCCGCGGGTCCATCGCCGGGCTGGGCAGCAGCAGCGGCATCCGCGTCGTGGTGGGTCAATGGCCGGAGTCGCCGTACGGCGCGTTCGCCGACGCCATGGTCGAGCTGCCCGGGGGGCACCGGGTCCTGGTGGCGCCGAGCCAGGAGGTGGCGGACTTCGTGGCCGGCACCTACGTCTTCGACGAGGTCCGGGTCGAGCCGGTCGACGTCACCGTCACCGTCGAGGGCGACGGCGACCACTGGCGGCTGCGCTCGACGTCGCTCACCCTCGACTGGTCCGCCGGTCACCGGACCTGGCTCGGCCTGCTGGTCCGGTGCGTGCCCCGTGCGGTGGCGCAGGCGCCGTGGTTCTGCGCGCTCACCGACCCGGTCGCCCGGGTGGCGCTGAGCGGCGTCCGCACTCGCGGCACGGCCGGTGGCGGTCGCCGCGAGTGGTACGGCGCCACCGACAACCGCGCCGTCGTCTCGCTCACCGGCGCCTACGACGGTCGCGAGCTCGGCGCGCTCGCGCCGCTCGACCCGCCCCCACGGTTCGGCTTCTCCTCGACGCCGCGACGGCCGTCGGTCACCGCGGTGACCACGACGATCGAGCTGCCCGCATGCTCCTAGGGCTCAGATCCAGCCGAGGCGGCGGGCCTTGACGAACGCCTCGTGCCGGTTGGCGGCGCCCAGCTTGGCGACCGCGTTGGAGAGGTAGTTGCGGGCGGTGCCGGGCGACAGGGAGGCCCGCTGCGCGATCTCCTCGACGCTCGCGCCGTCCGCGGCCAGCTCCAGGACGTCGGCCTCGCGCGGGGTCAGCGGGCTGTCGCCGGCCGCGATGGCCTCCGCGGCGAGCTCGGGGTCGACGTACCGGCCCCCGGCGTGCACCTGGCGCACGACGTCGGCGAGCGTCGCCGCGGAGGTGGTCTTGGGCAGGAAGCCGCGCACCCCGGCCGCGAGCGCCCGCTTGAGGTGGCCGGGCCGCCCGTGGCTGGTCACGATCACCACCCGGCAGCCGGGCAGCTCGGCGGCCAGCCGCTCGGCGACCGCGATCCCGTCGGGCTCGGGCATCTGGAGGTCGAGGATCGCCACGTCCACCTGCGCCTTGACGGCCGCGGCCAGCGCCTCGCCGCCGCTCGACGCCTCGGCGACGACCTCGAGGTCGTCCTCGAGGCCCAGCAGCTGAGCGAGCGCGGTCCGGATCAGGTGCTCGTCGTCGGCGACCAGGAGGCGGATCACGAGCCCGCTCCCGTCAGGGCCGGAGCCGGCATCCGCACGCGCACGGCGAACGACGGCGCGTCGTGCTCGACCTCGAGCGTCGCCCCACGCGGGGCGAGCCGGGCCCGGAGCCCGGACAGCCCGATGCCGTCGGCGCCGGCCGCGGGACGGTCCGCCCCGTCGTTGCGCACCTCCAGCACGTCGCCGGCGTACGAGATCGCGACGGTGGTGGCGCTGGAGTGCCGCAGCACGTTGGTGACGGCCTCGCGCACGACCCAGGCGGCGGGCTCGTGCCACGAGAGGTCGAGACCCTCGACGTCGACCTCGGCGCCGATGCCCGCCGACCGTAGCAGCGACCGGGCCCCCTCGAGCTCCTGGGTCAGGTCAGTGGGCCGGTAGCCGCGGGCCAGCTCGCGCGCCTCGCGCAGGGCCTCGTGGGCGATGCCGCGCACCTCGAGCATGCGCGCCGCGGCGCCCTCGTCGTTGCGCCGGGCGAGGGTGGCGGCGAGCTCGGCCTGCACCGCGATCGTGGAGAGCCGACGGCCCAGGACGTCGTGGACGTCGCGGGAGAAGCGCAGCCGCTCCTCGGCCACGGCCAGCGCGCTCTGGGCGGTGCGGGCGGCGTCCAGCTCGGTGACGACGCCCAGCAGCCACAGGGACACGCGGCACGTGAAGAGGAAGAAGGCGCCCGTGACCAGGCCGTAGGCGAGGCCCCACCACTCGGTGCTGACGAGTGCGGGCAGCACCGTGAGGACCACGAGCAGGAGCGCGCTCGGGACCCGACCGCGCAGTCCGCCGAGCGACCAGGCGAGCACGACCCAGACCCCGGCTCCCGCGGCAATGCGGAGGTCACCCGCCCAGCTGAGCACGACCGCCAGGGCGGCGGCACAGGCGGCGAGCAGCGGCGCCACCCGCCGCCAGGGGATCGGGCCGGTCGCGGGGTAGAGGTCGGCCACCGCGGTCAGCGCGCGGGTGCCCAGGACCCCGACGACCACCGCCGCCACGAGCACGGCGACCAGCCGGGGCGTCACCTCGTCGGACTCGGGCAGCGCCCCGACGAGGGCGAAGCCGAGCGAGGACCAGAGCAGCACGTACAGCGACTGGCGGGTGTAGACGTCGACGCGCTCGATCTCGCTCAGGGCCGACCAGCGGCGCCACGGCCACCCGCGGTCCTGCCGTGTGCCTGTCATGGTGCTCCCTCCCGCTGCTCGTCGCGTCGGTGCCGGTGTAGGTGCCGGTCAGCCTACGGAGATCAGGTGCGGGGCTCCCACCGCAGCGCGCGGGCGGCGAGCCACACGGCCGCCGCGGTCCAGGCGGCCAGGACGAGGACCGGCTCGCCGGCCGCGACCCAGCTGTCGACGAAGCCGACGCTGCGCGAGCCGTCCTCCCCGAACCACGACAGGTCGACCAGCTGCCGGAGCGCGCCGGTGGGGGTGCGCTCCACGACCTCCGCGAAGCGCTGGGGGAACGCCGCCGACATCGTCCCGACGACGGCCAGCGCGATGATCGGCAGGCTGGTCATCTGCGCCGCCTCGGCCGTCTTCGTCCAGGCCGCGGTCCAGAATGCGAACGCCACGAACATCACCGACGAGACGAGCATCCCGACGAGGTAGAGCGGCACGTTGGCCGGCGCCGGGAGGCCGGCGGCGAGCCCGACCAGCAGGGTCAGGACCGAGAGGACGACCGCCGTGACGACGCCCGGGAGCGACAGCGCGACCACCAGCTCGGCGTCCCGGGTCTCGCCGGTGCGCAGCCGCTTGAGCACGAGCTCGTCGCGCCGCGAGACCACCAGGGAGAGGATGTTGTAGTAGACGGGGAACAGCAGCGCCGTCAGCAGCGCGGTGGTCACCGAGCTGGCTCCGATCTCGGTGTCGCCCCGCTCCCCGGAGAGCAGGAGCAGCAGCGGCAGCAGCGGCAGGACGAGCCCGTAGAGCAGGGTCAGGCGGTTGCGCGTCATCAGCAGCACGTTGGCGCGGGCCAGGCCCGTGACCCGGCGTCGTGAGACGGCGTACCCGCTCGTGCCGGTCGTGGATGCGGACGTGGGCGAGGAGGTCGTGGAGGTGCTCATCGGGTGCTTCCTTCCTGGTCGGCCACCTCGAGGAAGACCGACTCGAGGCTGGCGGTGCGGGCGGAGAGGTCGGTGAGGCGTACGCCGTCACGGTCGGCCCACGTGAGCAGCGCGGTCAGGGTGCGCTGGAGGTCGTCGGTCTCGACGACGGTGGTGCCGCGCTCGGTGGTGGCCGTGCCGCGCAGGTCGGGCAGCGGCCGGTCAGGGGTGGTGAAGCGGACGACGGAGGGATGCCCCTCCACGATCTGCGCCACCGTCCCGCGACGCACGATCCGGCCCTCGTGCATGATCGCGAGCTCGTCGGCGAGCGCCTCGGCCTCGTCGAGGTAGTGGGTCGTCAGCAGCACGGTCGTCCCGCCGTCACGCAGCGCGCGGATCAGCGACCACACGTCGCGGCGGCTCTCGGGGTCCAGGCCCGTGGTCGGCTCGTCCAGCAGCACGACCTCGGGGTCGCCCATGAGCGTGCAGGCGAGGTCGAGCCGGCGCTGCTCCCCGCCGGAGAGCCCCACGACGCGGGTGTCGGCCCGGCCGTCGAGCCGCAGCGCCGCCAGCATCTCGTCCACGGGCCGCGGCCGGCTGAGCGTGCTGTGCCACATCTGCAGCGTCTCCCGCACGCTCAGGTCACCGGAGAACCCGCTGCGCTGGAGCAGGATCCCGAGCCGGGGACGCAGCGCGGCCCGGTCGGCCACGGGGTCCAGGCCCAGCACCCGGAGCTCGCCCGCGCTGGGCCGGCCCAGACCCTCGACCAGCTCCATCGTGGAGGTCTTGCCGGCGCCGTTCGTGCCCAGCAGGGCGCTGACCGTGCCGGCCTCGACGTCGAGGTCGACGCCGCGCACCGCCTCGAAGGCCTGCTTGCCCGAGCCGTAGCTGCGGCGCAGGTCGCGCACCCGGATCGCGGGCTCGCCGGCGGCGGGTCGGGATCGGGCGTCGGGTCGTCGGTCCGGTCGCGAGGAGGTCGTCGTGTCCATGTCTCCACGGTGCCGCGACGGGGTCGCCCGCGGCAGTGCGCCACGTCATCGGTCTGTGGCCCTCGTGCACCGCCTCGCCATGACATCCGTCATGGGGCCCTCAGCCGGCGAGCGCGGGACGCACCACCTCGCTGATCAGCCGCACGCTCTCCCAGGACGGCTCGGCGGGCAGGCCGCCGCACGCGGGGTGGCTGGTCACCAGCCGGATCTCCTTGCTGCGGCACCGCTCGACGAGCTCGTCGGCGGTGAGCACGACGTAGACCCCGGCGGCGCGCATCTCCTCGACGGTGGCGGAGTCGTCCTGCACGTAGGAGCGCTGGTCGGTGCCGCGCCAGGCGGCGTAGCTGGTCGCGTCGGCCAGCAGGTGGTGGCCGTACGTCGCCCAGAACTCGTCGGGGTCGTCCGCGCAGAAGACGTTGGCCGGGCCCCGCGGCGAGCGCAGGATGAGGCCGGGCTCGCGACCGTGGGCGCGGCACGCCTCCTCGTAGGCCGCGTGCAGCACCGGGTCGCCGTGCTGCGGAGCGAAGTGCAGGCCGAGCCGGGCCGCGCGGCGGGCCGCGGCCAGCGAGCCGCCGCCGTAGAAGAGGACCGGGTGCGGCTGCGAGTACGGCGCCGGGGTGACCCGCACCGTCCGGCCCTCGTGCTCGAAGGGCTCGCCGCTCCAGGCCTGCTGGAGCACCAGGATCGCGGCCTCGATGTCGGCGCCGCGGGTCGCCCAGGGACGGCCGAGGTGCTCGTACTCCTCGGGCCGGTAGCCCAGGCCGATCGTGTAGCTGACCCGCCCGCGCGAGAGGTGGTCGAGCACTGCGATGTCCTCGGCGAGGCGCACCGGGTCGTAGAGGTTGGCCAGCAGCGCCGAGACCGTGATCGGCACCCTGCTGGTCACCGCGGCCACGGCCGCCGCGACCGGGATCGGGCTCGGGAGGTAGCCGTCGGCCGACGCGTGGTGCTCCGAGAGCATGATCGCGTCCTCGCCGTGCTCGTCGAGGTAAGCCGCCTGCTCGATCGCGCGCGCGAAGATCTCCTGCCGCTGGGCGGGGTCGGCGCCGGGGGCGCGGAAGTCGTAGCGGGTGACGAAGTGGGCCATGCCGCCACCCTGACAGAAAAGTAGAACAGGTTCTACGTGGATGGCACGACGGCGATCGCGCGGTTCACCCACACCGAGGTGACCTGCATGCCGACCTTCTCGTAGAGGCCGAGCGCGCCGGTGCGCGAGTCCGTGGACAGCGTCGAGCGCACGGCGCCGCGCTCGCGCGCCGCGGCGAAGGCGTCGACCAGCAGCGCCTGCGCCAGGCCGCGACCGCGCTGGTCGCGCCGGGTGGCCAGCCGGTCGACGTACCCCTCGCGGGCCGCGTCCTCGCCGTTGAGGTGGATGAGCGCGATCCCCACGACGTCACCGTCGGGGTCGGTGACCACGCGCAGGTTCCACGGCTCGAAGCCCGGCCGCAGCGGTACGCCGGCGCGCCAGTCCTCGAACGGCTCCCGGTCCCGCTCGGACCACTCGAGGAACGCGTCCTCCTGGACCGTCCAGACGTGCTCGTGGTCGGCCTCGGTCGCCTCGCGCAGCGCATAGCCCTCGGGCAGCGGACGCTCCGGGACCGTCGCGCCGTCGGGCAGCTCGAGCACCCAGCTGGTCCAGCGGACGTGGTAGCCGAGCGCCTCGAGCAGCCGGTCGGCCGGTGAGCCCTGCGGCACCGGCATGCCCACGACGGCAGTGCCCTGGGCGCGGGCGAGGTCCTGCATCCAGCGGGCCAGGGCGGTGCCGATCCCACGGCCGCGGTGGTCGGGGTGGACCGCCGCGTCGCCTCGGTCGCCGCCGGTGATCTCGGCGTAGGCGACGAGCAGGTCGTCCTGCAGGACGCCGACGGAGGTCCGCGTGACGTCGTAGGACGGGCGCTGCCAGTCGGCCACGATGTCGGCCTCCTCGATGACGACCTCGCCGACGTCGTGCAGCTCCTGGGCGGCCATGACCGCGGTCACCGCGGCGGCGTCGTCGAGGCGGAGGGGGCGGGAGGTGTAGCCCTCCGGCAGGCCGCTGAGCTCGGGTCGCGCGTGCATGGCCGCATTCAAGCAAAATGAACGCTGACCCGCCCGAGAGTTTCGGGCGGGTCAGCGTCGTGTGGACTGACGTAAGTCAGTCCAGGGTCAGCCGGCGTTCTGGATGGCTGAGATGTCGAGCTCGAGCTTGATCTTGTCGGAGACGAGGACGCCACCGGTCTCGAGGGCGGCGTTCCAGGTGAGGTCGAAGTCCTTGCGGTTGAGGGTCGTGGAGCCCTCGAAGCCGACGCGGAGGTTGCCGAAGGGGTCGCGGGCCGAGCCGGTCTCCTCGAACTCGATCGTGACGGGCTTGGTGGTGCCCTTGATCGTCAGGTCGCCGGCGATGGTCCAGTCGGAGCCGTCGCGGGAGACGTTCGTCGAGGCGAAGGTGATCTCGGGGTTGTTCTCGGCGTCGAAGAAGTCGGCGGAGACGAGGTGGCCGTCGCGGTCGGGGCTGCCGGTGGAGACGCTGGCGGTCTTGATGGTCAGCGTGACCGTCGAGGCGGACGGGTTGGCGGTGTCGATGTGGGCGGTGCCGCCGAAGTCGCCGAAGTGGCCGCGGACCTTGGTCACCATCGCGTGGCGCGCGACGAAGCCGAGGCGCGAGTGGCTCGCGTCGATGGTGTAGTCGCCGGCGATGTCGTCGATGACGGTGGTGCTCGGGTCGAAGTCGCTGCTCATGGGGATCTCCTCGGTGTCGGGTGGTTGAAGTGTCAACGATGATGCAAACGGACCAGGGTCCGCTTTCATTCCCGATGGGCTCGAGAAGTTCGCCGGGCCCGCACGCAGCGCACCGCCCCCCGCGGGTGCGGGAGGCGGTGCGAGTGTCGAGTACCCGCGCGAGGCGGGTCGGCGGGTCAGGCCGCGTGGTGGATCTGGACGGCAGCCGCCACCGGGGCGGCCTGCGCGGCAGAGATCCAGCAGGACTCCATGCGGGTGCGACCGGACGGGTCGACGACGGGGATCCAGCGCATCACGAGCTGCTGGTCGGACATCTGGGATTCGTACATGGGACACCTCCTGTTCATCTGGTGTTCACCAAGGTAGCACGTCCCCACTTAGAGGGACAGTCCCCGCCTGAGATCGGCAGTGACGCCCCACCTGAACCCTCCTGAGGAGTGCTGACGGGACTACTCGCTCCACTCCTCGGGGCAGCCCGAGGGGGACCAACACCGATCCACAGACCGCCCGGCGCCGAACTGGTCAGAAGTTGAGCGTTCCTGCCCGGAAACGGGCAGAAACTTGCAAGGAGCACGTCCGCCCGACACAGTGCTGTCTGTGGCACCGGACCGAGAGCTCGTGGAGCGCGTCGCGGCGAGCACCGGGCTGTCGCCGGCGGAGGCGGCCCGGGTGATCGAGGACGTGCTCGCGTTCGCCGCGGAGCCCGTCGAGGACTACGTCCGCCGGCGCCACACCGAGCTCAAGACGTACGGCGCGAGGAACCCCGAGATCTTCGCGCGCATCGCGAGCGAGCTGGCCGACCGCGTGGTCGCCGCCCCTCGCCTCACCGAGCGGCAGATCCGCCGCCTCATCTACACCTGAAGAGGACATCACCATGTGCGGCATCGTCGGCTACATCGGCACCCAGCAGGCAGCCCCGCTGCTGCTCGAGGGGCTCACCCGCCTCGAGCACCGCGGCTACGACTCGGCCGGCGTGGCCGTGCTCGGCTCGGGGCTGCGCGTGGCCAAGAAGGCCGGGCGCGTGCGTGACCTCAGCGCCGACCTCCCCAAGCGCTTCGGCGGCAAGATCGGCATCGGCCACACCCGCTGGGCCACCCACGGTCCCGCCAACGACGTCAACGCCCACCCGCACGTCGACGCGAAGGGCGACGTCGCCGTCGTCCACAACGGGATCATCGACAACGCCGCGGCGCTGCGCGAGCAGCTCACCGACGAGGGCGTGGAGCTGGTCAGCGACACCGACACCGAGGTGCTCGCCCACCTCGTCGCCCGCTCCACGGCCGAGACCCTGGAGGAGCGGGTGGCCGAGGCGCTGGCCGCGATCGAGGGCACCTACGGCGTGGCGGTGCTGCACGCCGACTTCCCCGACCGCATCGTCGTGGCCCGCAACGGCAGCCCGCTGATCATCGGCGTGGGGGACAAGGAGATGCACGTCGCCTCCGACCTCGGCGCGCTCGTCCGCTACACCACCACCGTCGCGCACCTCGACGACGGCGAGATGGCCACGGTGACCGCCACCGGCTTCACGACGTACCGCCAGGACCTGACGCGGGTCCAGCGCACGGCGACCCAGGTCGACGTCGACCCGGCCTCCTACGACGCCGGCGAGCACGAGTCGTTCATGCGCAAGGAGATGCTCGAGCAGCCCGCCGCCGCGGAGCGGGTGCTGCGCGGGCGGCTCGACGAGCGCTTCGGCACCGCCCACCTCGGGGGCCTCAACATGGACGCCCGGGAGACCCGCGAGATCCGACGGGTCAAGATCCTCGGCTGCGGCTCCGCCTACTACGTCGGGCAGATGGGCGCCTCGCTGGTCGAGGAGCTGGCGCGGATCCCGGCCGACGCCGAGGCCGCGAGCGAGTTCCGCTACCGCAACCCGATCATCGAGCACGACACCCTCTACGTCGCGGTCAGCCAGTCCGGCGAGACCATCGACACGCTGCTGGCCGTGCAGGAGATCCGGCGCAAGGGCGGGCGCGTCATCGGCCTGGTCAACGTCGTCGGCTCGGCGATCGCACGTGAGTGCGACGGGGGGATCTACCTGCACGCCGGGCCCGAGGTGGCCGTGGCCAGCACCAAGGCCCTGACCAACATGTTCCTGGGCTTCGCCCTGCTGGCCCTCCAGCTCGGCCGGGTCCGCGACCTCTCGATCTCGGAGGGCAAGCGCCTCATCGACGCGCTCACTGCGATCCCCGCGCAGCTGCAGGAGGTCCTCGACGGCGAGGACCGGCTGGCCGAGATCGCCACCGGGCTGGCGCAGGCGGAGTCGCTGTTCTTCGTGGGCCGCGTGCGCGGCTTCCCGGTGGCGCGCGAGGGCGCGCAGAAGTTCAAGGAGATCAGCTACCGCCACGCCGAGGCCTACCAGACCTCCGAGCTCAAGCACGGGCCGCTCGCCCTGATCTCGCCGGAGGTCCCGACGGTCGCAGTCGTACCGGACGACGAGCTCACCGAGCGCAACGTCGGCGCCCTGCACGAGATCGCCGCGCGTCGTGGGCCGCTCGTGGTGGTCACCCACCCCGACGTCGACCTGCGCGGGCTGGACGTCCAGCGCATCGACGTACCCCGCAGCGCGCGCGAGCTGGACCCGATCCTGCTGACGATCCCGCTGCAGCTGCTGGCCTTCCACGCCGCGCAGGTCCTCGGCCACGACATCGACAAGCCGCGCAACCTCGCCAAGAGCGTCACCGTGGAGTGAGGTGTCCGCTGCTGGGTAGGGACGAGTCATGACCCGCCTCCTCGCCGGCGCGACCGCACTCCTCGTCCTCACGCTCGCCGGCTGCAGCGATGACGAGCCTGCGGACCGCGAGGCCGGCCGGCCACACCGCCCGGAGGCCACGGCGTCCGGGTCGGCGACCGAGGGCGAAGGGGCCGGCGAGGAGGACGAGACCGGCCCGCCGTGCGACACCGTCGACGACGAGCAGCTCTCGCAGTGGGCCGGCTCCTCGCAGACGGTCATCGGTCCGCAGGAGGGCTTCGAGGTGCACTGCTTCTCCCGGATCGACCCGGACGACAGCCTCGAGCTGACGTGGCGCTTCGAGGACGGCAGCGACACCCTGGCCGAGCTGGTCGAGCTCGAGAGCGACCCGAGCCTCGCCCAGCGGGAGGTCCGTCTCGCCGGCGGCGTGCGCGCCGTCATGCTCACCGGCGACTACGTGGGCTCACCGCACACGCGCATCATCGCCGAGGTCGAGGAGGGCCTGCTCGTCGTCGACGCGAGGAACAACGGCATCGGCGACGTCCTCCGCACCGCCGACGAGCTGCGACGGATCGCCACCCGGGTCGCCACGGCGTACGCCGGGTGAGGGCGCTGCGAACCGCGTGATACAAGCCACCGCGCTGGCGAATCTGACGCTGGGGCGCGCAGCCACTACCGTTGACGGGTGACCACACCATCAGAGACCGACACGATCGAGGGAGCGACTCCCACCTTCGCGGACCTCGGGCTCGGTGACGCAGTGCTCAAGGCCCTGAAGGACGTCGGCTACGAGAGCCCGTCCGCCATCCAGGCCGCCACCATCCCGCCGCTCCTGGCCGGCAACGACATGGTCGGCCTCGCGCAGACCGGTACCGGCAAGACCGCGGCGTTCGCGCTGCCGATCCTCGACCAGCTCGACGTCAAGCAGAAGAAGCCGCAGGCCCTCGTGCTCGCGCCGACCCGCGAGCTGGCGCTCCAGGTCTGCGAGGCGTTCGAGAAGTACGCCGCCCACACGCGCGGCGTCCACGTGCTGCCCGTCTACGGCGGCCAGGCCTACGGCGTGCAGCTCAGCGCCCTGCGTCGCGGCGTGCACATCGTCGTCGGCACCCCCGGCCGGATCATGGACCACCTCGCGAAGGGCACGCTCGACCTCTCGGAGCTGCGCTTCCTGGTGCTCGACGAGGCCGACGAGATGCTCAACATGGGCTTCGCCGACGACGTCGAGACGATCCTCGCCGACACCCCGGACACCAAGCAGGTCGCGCTGTTCTCGGCGACGATGCCCGCGCAGATCCGACGCCTGTCGAAGAAGTACCTCAACGACCCGGTCGAGATCACCGTCAAGAACAAGACCACGACCTCGGTCAACACCACGCAGCGCTACCTCATCTGCAGCTACCCGCAGAAGGTCGACGCCCTCACGCGCATCCTCGAGGTCGAGAACTTCGAGGGGATGATCGTCTTCGTCCGCACCAAGAACGAGACCGAGACCCTGGCCGAGAAGCTGCGGGCCCGCGGCTTCTCCGCGATGGCCATCAACGGCGACGTCGCGCAGGTGCAGCGCGAGCGCACGGTCAACCAGCTCAAGTCCGGCAAGCTCGACATCCTGGTCGCGACCGACGTCGCGGCCCGAGGGCTCGACGTCGAGCGGGTCAGCCACGTCATCAACTACGACATCCCGACCGACACCGAGTCCTACGTGCACCGCATCGGCCGCACCGGCCGGGCCGGGCGCAAGGGCGACGCGATCTCGTTCGTGACCCCGCGCGAGCAGTACCTCCTCAAGCACATCGAGAAGGCCACCCGTCAGCCGCTGACCAAGATGGCGCTGCCGACCGCCGAGGACGTCAACGTCACGCGTCTGGCGCGCTTCGACGACCAGATCACCCAGGCGCTGAGCTCGCCCTCCATCGGCTTCTTCCGCGACGTGGTGAGCCACTACATCCGGGCCAACGACGTGCCCGAGGTCGACGTGGCCGCGGCGCTCGCGATCGCGATGCAGGGCGAGACCCCGCTGCTGCTCGACCCCGAGGTCGAGCGTCGTGCGCAGGCCAAGGAGCGCGCCGACCGCGCCGAGCGGGCACCTCGCAAGGACCGCCCCGAGCGCGGCGGCCAGGGTGCGGGGCCGGAGCGCCGCCCGCGCGGCGGCTCCGACCAGCCGATGGCGCAGTACCGGATCAACGTCGGCCGTCGGCACAAGATCGAGCCGCGTCAGATCGTCGGTGCCATCGCCAACGAGGGCGGCCTGAGCCGCGGCGACTTCGGGCACATCCAGATCCGCCCGGACTTCTCGCTCGTCGAGCTCCCGGCCGAGCTGCCCGCCGAGGTCTGGAAGAAGCTCGAGAACACCCGCATCAGCGGCAAGCTGATCGAGCTCACCGAGGACAAGGGCCCGCGGATGAACCGCACCCGCCCGCCCGAGGGTGACGGCGCCGACGGCGGCGACCGCCCCTTCAAGAAGCCGCGCCACAAGAAGAGCTGAACGCTGTCGCGTGCGGTCACCCCGCGCGCGACAGCACCCGCTCCAGCCGGTCCTCGAGGCGCCGCCGGGCCAGGTCGTCGCCGACGTCGATCCCCAGCTCGCGCCACGGCGTCGCCACCTTGGTGGGGTCGGGCAGGTAGCCGACCACGTCGAGCAGCGCCCAGTAGGGCTCGTGGTCGTCCTGGCCGTAGGCGGTCGTGAAGCGCTCCGCGGCGTCGCCGCCGTGCAGCAGGGCGAGGTAGGTCGCGGCGTGCGCCACGTCCAGCGCGGCCGGCCCCCAGGACGTCTCCACCCAGTCGACGACACCGCTCACGCACCCGTCTCGCCACAGCACGTTGCCGAGGTGGAAGTCGCGGTGCAGGAAGCGCCCCTGGTACGCCGGCGGACCGGCGTCCAGCCGCGCGAACGCCTCGCGCCACCGGCCCGGCCGCGCCGCCCAGGGCGGCACCACGCGCTTGGCGGGCGACGCCCAGGACTCGTACTCGCGGGGCCGGTCCGGCCCGGGGTCGACCGCGTGGATGTCGTGCAGGGTCCCTGCGAGGCTCGCCAGCAGCTCGTCGGTGCAGGCGCGCAGCTCGAGCGCGCCGGGGAGGTGCGTCATCAGGTGGGCCGGGTGGCCGGCCAGCTCGCCGGTCGGATCCACCCCGAGGCTGCGCGGTGACGGGACCGACGTACGGGCGAGGAGGGTGTGGACCTCGGACTCACGCCCCAGCAGCGCGGACCCGTGGTGGCGCCAGGGCTGGCGCGTCAGGAGCCGCAGGACCGCCTGCTCGCCGTCGGCGGCGGTGAGCCGCAGCATCGTGGAGGTCCACCCGCCGCGCAGGGGCGTGGCCGTGGTGACCGGCCGCCCCCACACGCGCTCGGCCCACCCCGTCGCCCGCGCCAGACCCACCACCCGCGCGATCCTGCCATGGCGCCTCGGCGGCGGGCGACGTACTCGACGGTGCCGCTCCGAGGGGCGGTCACGAGCTCAGACGGTGAGGTCCCCGTACCCGCCCTCGGCGACCGGCCAGCACACGGTGATGAGTCGTCCTGCGTGCGGTGTCACCGGTGAACGGTGCTGGGCTGTGCGTGAAGGCCAGTCGGCCAGGCGCTGCCCACCGCGCCGCGGAGCCGGGATTGGCCGCCCGGCACGGCTCGTGCTCGCTCCGGTGCGCCTACCGACTCACCACGTCTGAGCTCAGACCTCCACCAGGACGGCCTCCCAGTTGGTCCGCTGGACCAGGACGTCGAGCGCCCGGAGCTCCTGCGCGACCTGGTCGGCCTGGCGCCGTACCTCGGCGACCGGCAGCGCCGCGATCTGACGGAGCTCGCTGCGCATCTGGCGGTATCCGTGCCCACTGCCCGACGCGGCCGCCGCCGCCGCGACCAGCAGCGAGTGGTGTGCTCGGAGTGCCTCACGCTCGGCGAGGAGCTCGGTGAGGGTGCGGCCGTCGGCCACCGTCGTGGTGGCGTTGGTCAGGTTGATCGCCGTCACCAGACGACGCAGCTGCACGAGGACGTCACCGCACTCGCGCAGCAGGGCCGCCGCGTCCTCGGAGGGCTCCTCGCCCTCCTGGTAGCGGGCGTTCGTCTCGATGCGCTGACGCAGCTGCTCCACGCGCTTCTGCAGGTCAGCCCGCTCGATCAGGGCCTCGGCCACCATCATGGGCAGGATCGTGGCACGACGCTGCTCCGTGCGCCGGACCGGGTGTCCCTGCTGCCCTGCGCTACGCCGGCACCGGCACCGGGTGGTCGATCGCGAGCAGGTCGGCGACGCAGGCGGCGCCGGCGACCAGGCCGGCGGAGGCGGCGGTGAGGACGGAGGCGAACGCCATCGGCAGCTCGGCCACGTGGGCCAGGTCGCCGGCGGCGTAGACGCCGGGCAGGCTGGTGCGGCCCATGACGTCGACCTCGATGCCGCCGGAGGGCAGCATCGCCAGTCCCAGCTGCTCGGCGAACGGCGCCGACTGGGTGAGCGTCGTCGACACGAACACCCCGGCGGCCTCCTCGTCCGGCCCCGCGGCGAAGGAGACGGTCGCCCCGGTCTCGCTGGGCGCGAGGCCGCTGACGCGGTCGTCCCGCACGGCGACCCCCGCACCCGACAGCAGGCTCAGCGTCGGCGCGTCCAGGTCGCCGCCGTCGGTCAGCACGGTGACCCGGTCGGCGATCCGCGACACCATGAGCGCGAGGCGCGAGACGTGCGGGCCGGCCCCCAGCAGCGCCACGTGCCCGCCGGCGAACTCGTGGCCGTGGCAGAAGGGGCAGTGCGCGACCACGTCGCCCCAGAGCTCCTCCAGGCCCGGGAGCTCGGGGAGCGTGTCGCGCAGCCCGGTCGCCAGCACCACCCGGCGCCCGAGTGCCTGCGAGCCGTCGGCGAGCGTCACGGTGAAGCCGTCGCCGGCGGCGTTGTCGCCGGCCGGCTCGACCGAGGCCACGGTGGTCGAGCGCCGCTCGACCGTGGCGTACTCGTCGAGGTCGCGGTGGGCGAGCGCACGGAACTCCGAGGGCGGCGTCCCGTCACGGGTCACGAAGTTGTGCAGGTGACCCGTCGGGTCGTTGCGGTAGCTCCCCGAGTCGAGGAGCAGCACCTGGTGGTGCATGCGGCCCAGGGTGAGGGCCGCCTGGAGGCCGGCGGGTCCGCCGCCGACCACGATCACGTCGTACTGGTCGATCTGCATCTGCGTCTCCTGACGTCGAGAACTTGTGTCAGTCACGAGGATGTGTCTTCATGTTGACATGAAGTCAAGCGCCCAGGTCGACCTGTCGGTCGGCGAGCTCGCGGCCCGTTTCGGGGTGGCCACCCACGTCCTGCGCCACTGGGAGGACGTCGGCCTCCTCGCGCCGGTCCGCGACGGCGGCGGGCGACGCCGCTACGGTCGCGACGACGTCTACCGCGTCGCGGTGATCCTGCGCAGCAAGGCCGCGGGGATGAGCCTGGAGCAGATCCTGGTGCTGCTGGACGCGGAGTCCGGCGACCGGCACCGGGTGCTGGAGCAGCACGTCGCCGACCTCGACCGGCGCATGCTCGAGATGCAGCGCTCGCGGGAGATGACCGAGCACGCGCTGCGCTGCCGGGCGCACGACATCGCGACCTGCCCGCGCTTCCGCGACCACGTCGAGGACCTCGTGACCGGAGCGGCCGACGGCGGCGCGCTCTGGTCGACGCCCCACTGGTAGTGGCATGGTGTGTGACGCGCGCCACACCGCCGTGGCGGCCCGCGTCTCGGAGGTCTCACGTGCTCACACGTCTCGCTCGTCCCGCCCTGCTCGCCCTGGCAGCGCTGGCCACCACGCTGGGCACCACGGCCACGCTCCTCGTGGCCCCGCCCGCCCAGGCGGCCGGTCCGTCCTACGTCGCCCTCGGCGACTCCTACTCCTCCGGCACGGGCACCCGCTCCTACCTCGCCGACGGCACCTCCTGCCAGCGCTCGACGTACGCCTACCCGAGCCTGCTCGCTGCTGCCCGCGGCTACGCGCTGAACCTGCGCGCCTGCTCCGGCGCCAAGATCGCCGACGTAACCAGCGCCCAGCTCAGCGCGCTGTCGGGGACCACGCGCTACGTCACGCTCTCGGTCGGCGGCAACGACGCCGACTTCACCGGCGTGCTCACCGAGTGCGCCACGCCCTGGTGGGCCGGCGACTGCGACGGCGCCATCGACACCGCGCAGGCCTTCATCCGCACCACCCTGCCCGGCCGCCTGAGCACGCTGTACTCCGCGATCCGCTCACGCGCCACCAGCGCCAAGGTGGTCGTCGTGGGCTACCCCCGGATCTTCCAGGGCGAGGACTGCAACGCCCTCACGTGGTTCTCCCCCGCGGAGGAGACGCGGCTCAACCAGACCGCCGACCTGCTCAACAGCAAGCTGGCCGCCGCCGCGTCCGCGCGCGGCTTCACCTTCGCCAACCCCACCAGCCGCTTCACCGGCCACGCCGTCTGCGACAGCCCCGAGTGGCTCAACGGGCTGTCCAACCCGATCAGCGAGAGCTACCACCCCAACCGCCTCGGCCACTCCTCCGGCTATGCGCCGCTGGTCAGCCCGCTGCTGACCGGCGCTGCCGCGCGCGGCACCACCACGTCGTACGGGGCGCGGGTGCCGGCCGCGGAGATCCTGGCCTCCCAGCGCCGCTACGCCGCGGTCGACGCGCGCATCGAGCCGGAGACGTTCCGCGTGCCCGACCTGACCACGCGTGCCGCACGCGTGGCAGCCCGGCGCGCGGGCATCGACCTCGAGCGGTGGCTCGCCCGCCACTGATCGCGAGGCCCGAGGGCGACGGATGCTAGAAGGGACGCATGCGTTCTCGCCTCGCGGGCCTTACCGCGCTCGTCCTGCTCCTCGCCGCGTGCGACTCCTCGGGCGACCCGGCCGACGAGGGCCCGGCCCCCGACGCGGCCGCGGAGGCGCTGGCCGCCGGGCTGGTCAGCGGTGACCTCGCCGACGTCACGTTCACCCAGGTGACGTCGGCGGAGGTCAAGGCCGAGCTGGGCGAGGTCGTCGAGGGCATGGGCGACGTCGAGCCCGCCGTCGAGGCCGGTGACGTCGCCACCGAGGGCGACACCGCGACCGCCACGCTCTCGTGGTCCTGGCCGGTCAGCCCGGACCAGCCCTGGACCTACGACAGCGAGGCGACGCTGACCCGCGTCGACGACGAGTGGCAGGTCGTGTGGACGCGCGAGCTGGTCGAGCCCACGCTGGGGGAGTCGACGACCCTCGACCTCACGCCGGTCCGCGCCCCTCGCGGCGACATCCTCGGCGCGCGCGGGCTCAAGATCGTCACCCCCCGCGACGTCGTCCGCCTGGGCATCGACCGCGGCCAGGTGCCGAAGGCCCAGGCCGGTGCCTCGGCGCGCCGGCTCGCCCGGCTGGTCGGCATCGACGTCGCCCCCTTCGTCAAGCAGGTCACGGGTGCGGGCGAGCTCGCGTTCGTCGAGGCCATCGTCTACCGCGCCGACGAGGTGCCGGAGCGCGTCGGCGACGGCTACGAGCAGATCCCCGGCGCCCGCGCCCTCGGCGACGACGTACCCCTGGCGCCGTCACGCGAGTTCGCGGCGCCGATCCTCGGCACCGTCGGGGAGGTCACCGCCGAGATGGTGGCCGAGGAGCCCGAGCGCTACCAGCCGGGCGACCAGGCCGGGCTCTCCGGCCTGCAGTCCCGCTACGACGAGCAGCTGCAGGGCACCCCGGGTGCCGTCGTCAACGCGGTCGGCTCCGACGGCAAGGAGCGCGAGCTGTTCCGCGTGGACGGGGCCCCGGGCAAGCCGCTGAAGCTCACGATGGACCTCGACCTGCAGATCGAGGCGGAGCTGCTGCTGCGCGACGTCGGGCCGTCCAGCGCCATCGTCGCCCTCCGCCCGAGCAACGGCGACCTCCTCGTCGCCGCCAACGGTCCCGGCACCGGTGGCCAGAACATCGCCACGTTCGGGCAGTTCGCCCCCGGGTCGACGTTCAAGGCCGCCAGCGCCCTGGCGCTGCTGCGCGCCGGCGTCACCCCCGACACCCCCGTGCCGTGCACCACGACGATCACCGTCGACGGCAAGCGCTTCAAGAACTACTCCGACTACCCCGCCTCGGCGATCGGCCGGATCCCGCTGCGTACCGCCCTGGCCAACTCCTGCAACACCGCCTTCATCTCCCAGGCGCCCCGGCTCGGCGAGCTCGACCTCTTCGAGGCCGCCTCCGCGCTCGGCCTGGGCATCGACCACGACCTCGGCTTCCCGGCCTACTTCGGCCAGGTGGAGCCGGCCGCCTCACGCACCGAGAAGGCCGCCAACTTGATCGGGCAGGGGCGGATCCTGGCCTCGCCGATGGCCATGGCGGCGGTGGTCGCCTCGGTGCAGCGCGGCGCCGTGGTCGTCCCCCGGCTGCTGCCCTCGGTCGAGGTGACGCCGCCCGACGTCAAGGCGCTGAGCCCGAGCGAGGCGCGCGAGCTCAAGGCGATGATGCGCGGGGTCGTCACCGACGGCAGCGGCGCCGGGCTCCTGGACGTCCCCGGGCCCGAGGTGATCGCCAAGACCGGCACCGCCGAGTTCGAGCGCGACGGCCGGGTCCAGACCCACGCATGGATGATCGCGGCCCAGGGCGACCTCGCGGTGGCGGTCTTCGTCGAGGTCGGGGCCTCCGGCTCCCGCACCGCCGGCCCGATCCTGGAGGCCTTCCTGCGCAAGGCCCGCTGAGTCGCGCCCGCCGGGGTAGTCCCTGACGTTGGTGTCATCGAAGAGGCCCCCAGACGACACGAGCGTCAGGGACTACCCCGCGGGGAGCTGGCGTCTCGGGGCGCCGGAGGGCTGTCCCTGCGGCACTGCCAGCCCTACCCTGACAGGGATGTCTCGGGTCGTCGGCCGTCGCACCCTGCTCTCGGAGGTCCAGGTCCTTCTCGGGCGGGGCGAGTCCGTCGCGCTCCACGGCCCGGTGGGGGTCGGCAAGAGCGCGCTGCTCGACCACCTGGAGGAGCACCACCGCGCCGGTCGCGGGGCGGTCTCGCTGCGGGCCGGCGGCGCCGCCGACGAGCACGGGCTGCCGTTCGCCGCCCTGCGCGACCTGCTGGCCCAGGTGCCGGCGACGTACGTCGCAGGGCTGCCCGACACCACGCGTGCGGTGGTCGAGGCGGGGCTCGTCGGCATCGAGGCCACCGACGACCTGCGCTCCGACCTCGCGGCCGCCTTCCACTCGGTGCTCGACGCCTGGGGCACCGAGCAGCCGATCCTGCTGCTCCTCGACGACGTGCAGTGGCTCGACGGTGAGTCCTCGCGCATCGTCGGCTACGCCCGGCGCCGGTTGCGCGGACGGGTCGCGGTGGTCGCGACCGTCGGGCCCGGCGACGCCGACGCGGACGTCGACGTCAGCGACCTGCACCCGGTGGAGGTGCCGCCGCTCGCGGCCGACGACATGGTCGACCTGCTGTGCGCCCACGGTCTGCCCGCCGACGTCGCCCACACCGTCTACGTCGAGTCCGGCGGCGTGCCGTCGCTCGCGCTGGCGCTGACCGGGGCGATCGGCGCCACGCCGTCCCTCCTCGGGCGCCCGACCCCGCTCCCGACCAGCCTCGAGCGGGTGCTGCGCGACCGCGTCCTGGCCCAGCCCGCCGGCGTGCGCGAGACCCTGTGCCACGCCGCCCTGCTGCACCGCCCCACCGCCCGCCAGCTCGAACGGGCCGGGCGACTGAGCGCCGACGACGAGCTGCGCCGCGCGGCGCAGGCGGGCCTGGTCACGGGACCGGAGGGCGCCGTGCGGTTCACGCCCACGATGCTGCGCACGATCGTGACCGACGCGATGGCCGCCACCGACCGCGCCGCGCTGCACCGTCGCCTGGCCGACGTCGCCGCGACCCCGGCGGAGCGGCTGCGTCACGTCGCGCTCGCCGACCCGCGACCCGACGCCGACCTGGCCCACGAGCTCGGCCTCGCGGCCCGTGAGGCGCTGGAGTCCGGTGGACGCGAGCTCGCGGCCGAGCTCTACCTGCTCGCGGCCGACCGCGCGCCCTGCGAGCTGGCGCTGGAGCGGGTCGAGTGGCTGGCCACGGCGGTCGAGACCGCCGCCCCCGGCAACCACGTCGAGCTCCTCCACCGCGGGCTCACGGACTTCCTCGAGACGCATGCCACCCCCGCCCAGGCGGTGCGGGTGCGCCTCGCCGTACCCGAGCTCGCCGGCAGCGGCCCGGCGTTCCTCGACGAGGTGCTCACGGCCGCGCTCGCCGACGCGGGCGAGGACGACCGACTGGTCGCGATGGTCCTGCTCCAGCGGTCGCGGATGGCGCTGATGGAGTCGCGTCCGGCCGCCGCCGCCAGGTCGGCCGAGCGCGCCGTGGGGCTCCTCGAGGCCTCGGGCGACGTCGACGACCTGGCCGTGGGCCTGACCGCGCTCGCCGTCGCGCGCCGCTGGCTCGGCCTCGACCACGCCGACCACCTCGCACGCGCGGTCGCGCTCGATGTCCCGGTGCCCACCGGCTTCCTGCACACATCGCCGGCCTACATGGCAGCCCGGTTCGCTCTCTACGACGACCGCCTCGACGATGCCTGGACCGGCTTCCTGGCGATGCTGGCCCACGTCGAGCGGGGCGCCGGCATGGACCACGTCCACGTCCTGCGGTGCCTGGTCGAGGTCGCCGCGCGCACCGGGCGGTGCCGGGAGGCGAGGGAGTACGCCGAGCGGGCGACCACGGTGGGGGAGGAGTTCGGGCTGAGCGCCCACACCGGCTGGTTCATCACCGCCCAGGCCGAGCTCGTGGGGGGCGACCTGGCCCGGGCCGTCACGCTGGCCCAGCGGGGCGCGGAGGCCGCGGGGGAGCGCGGCGACATCCGCTACCTGCAGCGCCACCTGATCCTGCTCGGGCAGGGGCTCCTGCGCAGCGGGGACGCCAGCGGCGCCCGCGACGCGCTCACCCGGATCCGCGAGCTGGAGCGCGAGCACGCGATCGCCGACCCGACCGTCAACCGCTGGCAGGCCGAGCTGGTCGGCGCCCTCGTCCTGCTCGGCCAGCTCGACGAGGCCGAGTCGCTGCTGGCGCAGGCGCGTGGCGTCCTCGACGGCCGCAGCGGCACCGACGGCGTCGCCGCCCAGCTCGACCGCGCCGAGGCCGAGCTGCTCATCGCGCGGGGTGACCTGGTCGGCGCCGAGCTGGTCCTGGACCGCTCCGCCAAGGTGGCCGCCGACGTCGGCATGCGCATCGACCTGGGCCGCACCCTCGTGACCCGCGCCCACCTCGAGCGCCGCCGCCGCCGCGTCGCCGCGGCCCGGGCGGCGCTCCAGGAGGCGCACGACCTGTTCACCTCCCTCCACGCCCGCTCCTGGGTCCGCCAGGTGCAGGCCGAGCTCCTGCCCCAGCGCTCCGGCCCCGGCGTCGACCCGCTCCTCGACCGCCTCACCGACGGCGAGCGCCGCGTCGCGCGCGAGGTCGCCCAGGGCGCCAGCAACCGCGAGATCGCCGAGCGCACCTACGTCAGCGTCAAGACCGTCGAGGCGACCCTCACCCGCATCTACCGCAAGCTCGACCTCCGCTCCCGCACCCAGCTCGCCACCCTCCTCGTGCCCCAGCCCCCCGAGTAGCCAGGAGGGGTTTCGAGACAGGCGCCAGGGCGCCTTGCTCAACCCCCGGGACCGCCGGCGGTCGAGGAGGGACGAAGTCCCGTCTCGAGACCCCGCGAGCCGAGAAGCAGCCGCCACCCGGTCGACAAGGGTTTCCCCCCTTACCCCCGGGGGGTGGCGTTCCTAGGTTCGGGTCCAGGCCGCACCGTCACCCACGGTCGGCCACCGCAGGACCCCACCCCACCACCCCCCAGGGAGAGCCATGAGAACCACCACGCTGCTCGGTGCAGCGCTGGCGAGCGCGCTGTCCGGCGCGCTCGCGCTGAGCATGCAGGCGCCGTCGTACTCCACGTCGGACCTGCCCGCCGCCCAGACCCAGGACGCCCGCGCCCAAGGCGCCGTGGCCCAGGGCGAGGGGCGCACCCGGGCCATCGAGGCCGCGTCCGACTACGTGCGCGAGCACCGCACGGCCTTCCGCGCCGGTGCCCGCGACTCGTTCACGCGGGTCGCGACGACCCCCGGTTCGCGCGGCAGCCACTACGTCGCCTACACGCGCACCTACCGCGGCCTCCCGGTCTACGGCGGCGACTTCGTCCTCGCCGTCGACGGCTCCGGCAAGGTCACCGGCTCCACGAGCGGCCAGGAGCGCCGGATCTCCCTCGCCTCGGTGCGCCCGACGGTCACCCGCGCCCAGGCCAGGGCCACCGCCCGCCGCCAGGTCACCCGGGCGGCGCGCGTCACCAAGCCCCGCCTGACCGTCTACGCCGAGGGCACGCCCCGGCTCGCCTGGGTCACGAAGGTGACCGGGCGCAAGGCCGGCAGCCCGTCCATCCAGACCGTGTGGACCGACGCGCGCACCGGCAAGGTGCTGCTCGCGTGGGACCTGGTCCGGCACGGCAGCGGCACCGGCTACTACAACGGCGCGGTCACCATCGGCACGTCCGGCTCGGGCTCGTCGTACTCCATGACCGACGGCGGTCACCCCGGCCTCAAGTGCGGCGGCCAGAACGGCGCCGTCTACACCGGCACGGACAACGTGTGGGGCAACGGCTCGGGCACCAACCTGGAGACCGCCTGCGTCGACGTCCTGTACGCCGCCGGCAAGGAGACCGACATGCTCTCGGCGTGGCTGGGTCGCAACGGCATCAAGGGCGACGGCACCAACTACCCCGCCCGGGTCGGCCTCAACGACGTCAACGCGTTCTACAACGGCAGCTACCTCAGCTTCGGCCACAGCCAGGACAACGCGCGCCAGCTGACCGCGATCGACATCGTCGCCCACGAGAACGGGCACGGGGTCTTCCAGACCACCCCGGGCGGCTCCACCGGCGGCAACGAGACCGGCGGCCTCAACGAGGCGGCCGGCGACATCTTCGGGGCGCTCACCGAGGCCTACGCCGCCAACCCCAACGACCCGGCCGACTTCCTGGTCGGTGAGGAGGCCGACCTGGTCGGTCAGGGCCCGATCCGCAACATGTACAACCCCAGCGCGGTCGGCGACCCCAACTGCTACTCCTCGAGCATCCCCAACACCGAGGTGCACGCGGCGGCGGGTCCCCTCAACCACTGGTTCTACCTGCTCTCGCAGGGCTCCAACGCCTCCCCGGCGTCGCCGACCTGCAACGGCTCGACGGTGACGGGCGTCGGCATCCAGACGGCCGGCAAGATCTTCTACAACGGCCTGCTGCTCAAGACCTCGTCGTGGACCCACGGCAAGGCCCGGGTGGCGACGCTGACCGCCACCAAGAACCTCTACGGCTCGACCGACTGCACGACGTTCGCCAAGGTCAAGGCCGCCTGGGACGCCGTCTCGGTCCCCGCGCAGTCGGGTGAGCCCACCTGCGGCGGCTCGACGCCTCCCGGTGGCGGCACCTGTTCCGAGGTCACCGCCACGGGCACCGTCGCCTCGCGCGCCTCGTCCTACAAGCCGTCGACGTCGGGCTTCACGGCTGCGGCAGGCGTCATCAACGCCTGCCTGACCGGTCCGTCGGGCACCGACTTCGACCTGTTCCTGCAGAAGCGCAGCAGCAGCGGCACCTGGTCCGACGTCGCGGCCAGCGAGAGCTCGTCCTCGTCGGAGTCGATCGCCTACACCGCCGGTGCCGGCACCTACCGGGTGGAGGTCTACGCCTACTCCGGCTCGGGCTCCTACACCCTGAGGTACGACGTGCCGTAGGCCCGTCCGCAACGCACACCCCACGCGGGGCCCGGCCGTCGGCCGGGCCCCGCGTCGGCGTCCGCCGGGGGGTCGCACGTGCCCCGGAAAGGGGAGAGCCCCTTGCCGCATGGGGTCGGCAAGGGGCCCAACGTCGCCTTCTCGGTGCTCCCTCGAAAGTCGACTCCTCGATGCTACGCCCCCGACCGTGACCCCGTATCCGTTTCCCCGGTTGTCCCCAGGTGACAGAGTGATTTCATGACCGGACTCGACCTGCTGGGCGCCCAGCAGCGCAACCTGTTCATCGGCGGCACCTGGCGGGAGGCCGCGAGCGGCGCCCGGATCGAGGTGATCGACCCGGCTGACGGCTCGGTGCTGACCGACGTGGCCGACGCCTCCACCGAGGAGGCCGTCGAGGCCCTGGACGCCGCCGTGGCGGCCCAGGCCGACTGGGCGCGTACGCCGCCGCGCGAGCGTGGCGAGATCCTGCGCCGCGCCTTCGAGCTGCTCACCGCGCGCGCCGACGACGTCGCGCACCTGATGAGCCTCGAGATGGGCAAGCCGGTCGCCGAGGCCAAGGGCGAGGTGGCCTACGGCTCGGAGTTCTTCCGGTGGTACTCCGAGGAGGCCGTGCGCATCCACGGCCGCTGGATGCAGGCGCCCGCGGGCGGCAGCCGGCTCCTGACCGTGCGCAAGCCGGTCGGCCCGTGCCTGTTCATCACCCCCTGGAACTTCCCGCTCGCGATGGGCACCCGCAAGATCGGGCCCGCCATCGCGGCCGGCTGCACGATGGTCGTCAAGCCGGCCTCGCAGACGCCGCTGACGATGCTGGCGCTCGCCGCGATCCTGGAGGAGGTCGGCCTCCCCGCCGGCGTCCTGAACGTCGTCACGACCTCGTCCACGGGCGAGCTCAGCACCGCGCTGCAGAGCGACGACCGGCTCCGCAAGGTCAGCTTCACCGGCTCCACCGCCGTCGGCCGCACGCTCGTCGCGCAGTCGGCCGACCAGCTCCAGCGCCTGAGCATGGAGCTCGGCGGCAACGCGCCGTTCCTGGTCTTCGAGGACGCCGACCTCGACGCCGCCGTCGAGGGTGCGATGGTCGCCAAGATGCGTAACATGGGCGAGGCCTGCACCTCGGCCAACCGCTTCCTGGTGCACGCCAGCGTGGCGACCGAGTTCGGGGAGCGGCTCGGCCAGCGCATGGGCGGCCTGAGGCTGGGCCGCGGCCAGGACGAGGGGGTCGACGTCGGCCCGCTCATCGACGAGAAGGCGCTCGACGGCGTCACCCGGCTGGTCGCGGACGCCATCGACGACGGCGCCCGCGTCGTCACGGGTGGCTCCGCCCCCGACGGCCCCGGCTTCTTCTACTCCCCGACCGTCCTCGTCGACGTCCCGCCGGGCTCCGCCATCAACACCCAGGAGATCTTCGGCCCGGTCGCACCGATCACGACGTTCGAGACCGAGGCCGAGGCGATCGAGCGCGCCAACGCCACCGAGTACGGCCTCGCCTCCTACGTCTACACCCGCGACCTGGCTCGCACCATCCGCCTGGCGGAGTCGCTGGACTTCGGCATGGTCGGCGTCAACACCGGCCTGGTGTCCAATCCCGCGGCACCCTTCGGCGGCATGAAGGCCAGCGGCTTCGGCCGCGAGGGCGGCTTCGAGGGCATCGAGGAGTACCTCGAGACGACGTACGTCGCCCTCCCCGCCGACTGAGGAGGCGCGCGCCGCTTGACCTCAAGCGGGCTTGAGCTTGTCCACTGGGGTCATGCACGCGATCGGGCAGCACGACCTCGGCCTCGCCGCGCCACCGATGAGTCGGCTCGCGCCTGTCGGTCCTTCCCGTCACGATGGGACGCGGAGGACGCCATGACCGACCAGCTCGAGGTCGACCCCGACGGGGTCGCCGACCCGCCGCCCGGGCGGCAGCTGCCCCGCGCCCTCACGCCGTTCCGCCACCCGGCCTACCGTCGGCTGGCCGTCGCCCTCGTCCTCACCACCTTCGCCAGCGGCGTGTGGACCGTCGGGCTGGTCTGGGAGGTCATCCGCATCGGCGGCGGCCCGGGCCAGCTGTCGGCGGTCACCACCGCGGGCGCCGTGGGCGTGCTGCTCCCGGCGCTGCTGGCCGGTGTCGTCGCCGACCGCGTGCCGCAGAAGACGATCCTGATCGGGGTCGCCACGCTCGAGCTGTGCGGCATGGCCACCGTGGCCGCGCTGTCCTACGCCGACCTCACCGAGCTCTGGCACCTCGCCGCCGTGACGTTCCTGGTCGGCATGGGCATGGCGTTCTACTACCCCGCCTACTCCGCGTGGCTGCCCGCGCTGGTGCCCGAGTCGGACCTGATGGCGGTCAACGGCTTCGAGGGCATGGTCCGCCCCACGATCGGACAGGCCGTGGGGCCGGGCGTCGCGGGCGTCGTCGTCGGCGTGCTCAGCTCCAGCGCCGCGGTCGGGGTCGCGGCCGCCGCGTCCGGGCTCGGGCTGCTGGCGCTGACCGCCGTGCCCAAGACCGCCGTACGCCGCGACCCGGAGGCCGACGACGACGACCGGCCGGCGGTGGCCGGCGCCCTCGCCGACATGCGCGAGGGTTTTCACTACATGGTGCGCACGCCGTGGCTGCTCGCGACGCTGCTGTTCGCCTCGATCATGATCCTGGTGCTGATGGGGCCGCTGGAGGTGCTGGTGCCGTTCCTGGTCAAGGACCGGCTGGGCGGCGGAGCGGGCGACCACGCGCTGGTGCTCGGCGCCTTCGGCATCGGCGGTGCGGTCGGGTCGCTGGCGATGGCGTCCTTCCGGATGCCGCGCCGCTACCTCACCGTCATGAACCTCATGTGGGGCGTCGGCTGCCTACCCCTCGCCGTGATGGGCGTGGCGACCGATGTGTGGCAGGTCGTCGTCGCCGCGCTGGTGCTCGGTGCGATGTTCTCGGCCCCGATGGTCATCTGGGGCACGCTCCTGCAGCGCCGGGTCCCGCCCCACCTGCTGGGGCGGGTGGCGTCGCTGGACTTCTTCGTGTCGATCAGCCTGATGCCGGTGTCGATGGCGCTGGCCGGACCGGTCTCGGAGGCCATCGGCCTGCGCACGACGTTCTTCATCGCCGCGGTGGTGCCGGGCGTGGCCGCCGTCGTCGCAACGGTCTGGGCGCGGCTGCCCCAGGACGAGATCGCGCACCCGCTGCGCGACTGACCGGTCCGGCCACGTCCGTCCCACGGTCGGGAGCACGTCGTCCGCCGCGCTCGACAACCCCCTCAGGGTCGCGCGGCGTAGACGTGGTGTGAGATCCGTGACTGCTGATGTCGTGCGCTCGGGTGTGAGGGGGGCCATGGCCCGCCTGGCCCGTCCGGAGCCGACCGCCGCCGACCGGCTGGAGGAGCTCGAGGATGCGGATCTCGCGGTCGCGCTGTGCCCGTTGCTGCTCCGGCTCGGGGAGCGGCCCGCTCCGGCCGTGGCCGTCGTCGCCGATGTGGCCGACCCCCCGATCGCGCGGGCGCTGCTCGAGGTGTGGCCGCAGGCCCGCCTCACCGTGCTCGACCCGGCCGTCGGGGACTCCGACCTGCACGTGGCCCTGGCGGCCGCCGGGTCCTTCGACGCGATCTTCGACCTGGCGGACGAGCGGGGGGCGAGGTCGCGGCAGATCCTCTTCCACCTCCGCCGCGGCGGGCTCCTCGTCGTCATGGACGCCCGGGCCGAGGGTGCCCGGGCCGCGGAGACCGCGCTCACCGCCGTCCGGTCGAGCCTGCTGCCCGACGACGTGCTCGACCCCGACGACCTGCACCTCGCCCGCGCGGTCGAGTCCGTGACCGTGCGCGGTGACCACCTGGTGCTGAGCGCCAACCCGCGCGGGCGGCCCTACCTGGCGAAGCTGCGCGAGGAGGAGGTCGACGCCTACCTCGAGGCGACCGACGGGCGCGTCGGCCGGGTGCTCACGAGCCGTCCCGGCTCGGTGGTCGTGAACCCGGCCCCGGTCGTGGTCTCGGAGTCCGAGAGCGCGATGGTCTACAAGACGACCTTCCGGGCGCCTCCGCTGCGGGTGCGCGAGTACGACCGTGCGGAGTGCCGGGTGGGGCAGGTGCTGTGCACCGACAACGTCGTGCTGCCCGACACCTACCGGCACAACTTCCGGGCCCGGCTCAACAACCGGTTCACGGTGCCGGCGGCGCCGCGCTTCGCCCAGACGAAGGGACCGGATCCCGCGGACCTCGACGGCACGTGGTTCTACCTCGACTCGGAGTTCCGCGGTCACTTCGGGCACGCGATGACCGAGCAGCTCTCGCGTCTCTGGGCGTGGGAGGAGGCCAAGGCGGCGCACCCCGACCTCCGGGCGCTGGTGCTGGTCAACGGTGCCCACACCACGATCGCCGAGTGGGAGTACCGGCTGTACGAGGCGGCCGGCGTCCGGCGTGAGGACCTGGTGCTGCTGGACGGACCGGTCCGGCCCGAGCGCCTGCTCGCCGTGACGCCGGCGTTCTCGCAGCCCGGCTACGTCCACGAGGCGGCCCGCGAGGTCTACGACCGCGTCGGGGACGACCTCGCGGCCGACGCGCCGTCCCGGGAGTACGCAGACCGGATCTTCTGCAGCCGCCGTCACGAGAAGCGCTCGGCGACCAACCCGGCCGAGGTCGAGGAGTTCTTCGCCCGGCGAGGGTTCGAGATCGTCTATCCCGAGGACTACCCGCTGGGCGAGCAGGTGCAGATGTTCCGCTCGGCGACCGAGCTGGCGGGGTTCGCCGGCAGCGCGATGTTCTCGATGGCGTTCGTGCGCGAGCCCAAGCGGGTGACGCTGGTGTCCGCCGAGACGTACTTCGCGCAGAACGAGGGGCTGTTCGCGGCCATGCGCGGGCACCAGCTGAACGTCGCCTGGTGCCGCGCGCACCGGCATCGACCCGACGGGACGCTCATCAAGAAGAAGCTGCACGCCACGTTCACCTTCGACGACGCGCGTGAGGGCGAGTTCCTGCGCCGGATCCTCGACGCGTGAGCCCGGCGACGACCTCGGGTCAGGCCGGCACGGCGAACGCCGGCTCGAGGCCGGCGCGCGAGGTGATGCCGAGCTTGCGGTAGGTGCGCGAGAGGTGCCACTCGACGGCCTTGACCGAGACCTCGAGCCGCTCGGCCGCCTGGCGGTTCGTGAGACCAGCGGCGACGAGGCCGGCGACGCGCAGCTCGGCGGGGGTCAGGACCGCCAGCGCCTCCGAGCGCACCCGGTGCGGCGACTCCCCGCAGCGGTCGAGCAGCCGCCGGATCCGGCTCTGCAGCGGCCAGAGCTCCTCGAGCCCCGCGTAGAGCTCCGCCCCGCGCAGCAGCAGCACCGCCTCGGGCAGGGCTGCGGGGTCGTGGCGCAGGAGCAGCAGGCCGGCGAGGTCGGCGTCGACCTGGGCGGCGAGCCGGCCCGCGGTGACGCCCGTCAGGGCCGCGCGGGCCTGGCGCAGGGTCTCCACGCGGTGGCCGCCGGGGTCGGCGGCGGCGAGGGTGCGCAGGGCCTGGGCGATCGCGAAGGAGGACCCGTGGGCCACGGCGATGCGGTGCTGCTCGACGGCGAGGTCGGCCGCCTCGTGGTGTCGGCCGGTGAGCACCAGCGCGAGCGCGGCGCCCGCGCGCCAGGGGAGCCGCTCGGGGTCCTCGGGGCCGGCGGCGGCGGCCCGCCCGGCGGCGAGCAGGTGCTCGGCGGCGTTCTCGGCGTCCCCGAGCGCCGCGGCGAGCTCACCCTTGGCGTGGTGAGCGAAGGCACCGGCGAGGCCGGTCGTCTCGACGTGCGGCGTGAGCTCGTCGACCAGGCGCATCGCCTCCGCGAGGTCGCCGCGGGCCAGCCGGCACTCCGAGCGCAGCGCCAGGAGCCGGGCCCGCCCGGCTGCGTCGAGGGTCCCGGAGGCGGTCGCCAGGGCGTCCAGGTCACGCAGCGCCGCGCCGATCGCACCGGCCCTGACCAGGGCGGACGCCGCGTCGAGGGCGGTGGCGAGGTCGGTGACGGGAGGCGACGCCTCGGACGGGGACATGCGCCCAGGCTAGGAAGCCACCCGCGGTCCGGTGTCGGGATTGCCCATAACTCCACCAGGTGGACCAGTCAGCTGACGCCCGAGGAAGCCAAGCAGCCGCGCGGCGTCGCCGCTCGTGCTACGGGCGGCGAGCACCGGCCCGAACCGGCTGCCGCGGTCGTCCGGGCCGACCATCGCCGAGGCGGCCGGCAGCAGCCGCCCGGCCAGCTCGTCGGGGATGGGGTGCGACAGCCCGAGCGAGGCGGCGACGTCCCAGCCGTGCACGGTGATCTCGAGGGCTGCGGCCAGGACGAGCACGGAGGTGTCGACCAGGTGCGGGCCGATCCGGGTGCGGGTCGGCGGCTCCGTGCTCCAGGTGCCGAGCAGCGCGCAGGCCTTCTCCTGCAGCGACCGCACGCGCACCCGCGCGCGGACGCTGCCGCTGAGCCGGACCTCTCCTGCGGCCCCCTCGTCGAAGGCGTCCAGGGAGTCCTCCATGTGCGCGAGCAGTCGCGCCAGGTCCCAGCCGGCGCACGGGGTCGGCCGCCCCAGGTCGGCGTCGGCGACCGCGGCGAGGGCCACGCGGGTGTAGGACAGCGACCGGTCGAGCAGCTCGACGGCACCGTCGAGCGAGGTCATCAGGGCGTGTGGTCGGCGGGCAGACGGGCCGGCAGCCCGAACCGCGTGAAGTCGACGTCGAAGAAGGCGCCGACGTGCTTGACGCGGTCGCCCTCGAGCTCGAGCACCTGCAGGTGGAACGGCACGAACCCGCTGCCGTCCGCGGCCCGCATGTAGAGGCCGAAGGCGGGCTGGCCGTTGGCGGAGGTGGGCAGCATCGGCATGTCGTGGGTGCCACCGGGGCACTGCGTGCCGATGAGCCGTCCGATGTTGTCGGCGCCGACGTACCAGCCGGTGAACGGCGGCATCTCCCACACCGCCTCGGCCGTCAGCAGCTCCACGATGGTGTCGACGTCCTTGCGCCAGAACGCTGCGACGTACTTCTCGAGCAGCTGCTGCTGGGCGGAGGTCAGCGCCGGCTCGACGCTGTCCTCGGTGAGCCCGCGCTCCTTCATCTGCGCGTGCGCGCGCTGGAGGGCGGAGTTGACGGCCGCGGTCGTGGTGTCGAGGGCGACGGCCACCTCGGCGGCCGACCAGCGCAGCACGTCGCGCAGGATCAGCACCGCGCGCTGGCGCGCCGGCAGGTGCTGCAGCGCGGCGACGAACGCCAGGCGGATCGAGTCGCGCTCGGCGACCACGACGGCGGCGTCGGGCACCGGCTCCAGCCAGGCGATCTCGTGGTCCTGCTCGAGGGCGTCGCCGGCCATCTGGTCGGGGGTGCCGAGCCCGGCGGGCAGCGGCCGGCGCGGTCGCCCCTCGAGGTTGGTCAGGCACACGTTCGTGGCGATCCGGTAGAGCCAGGTGCGGACCGAGGAGCGGCCCTGGAAGTCGGCGGAGGCCTTCCACGCCCGCAGGAACGTCTCCTGCACGAGGTCCTCGGCCTCGTGCACCGAGCCGCTCATCCGGTAGCAGTGGGCCAGCAGCTCGCGCTGGTAGCGCTCGGTCAGCCCGTCGAAGTCCGCCAGCTCGCCCGTGCCCGTGCCCGCAGTGGTGGTGCTCGCGCTCGCTCGGTCGGTCGTCACGGTCTCGGTCCCCGATGTCATCGTGGTCGTCATGGGTGCTGCTCCTCGCGTCGTCCAGTCTGCCTCCTCTGGAGACCTGCGTCGACGCCCGGACTCATCGGTCCTCGCGGACCACTCCTGGGGCACCGCGCGCCGGGCGAGGGCGAGCGCCCGCTCGGCGGCGGGCACGGCGAGGGGGCGGTCTGCGGGGACCAGGCCCACGCGGGTGCGGCGGTCCAGGAGGTCGTCGACGTCGGCGGCGCCCTCGTGGGTCACCCCGAAGACCAGCTCGGCCAGCGTGACCGGCACCGTCGCGGCGACGGGGGCGAGCAGCTCGGCGTCCGTGAGGCCGCTGACGCGACGGCCGCTCTCCAGCACCAGCTCCGCCTCGGTGCCGTAGCGGCGCACCAGCCGCGGCGGCTGCTCGAGCGCGGCCAGCACCGGTCGCGGCGCGGCACCCAGGACGGGCAGGTCGCGGGTGCGGCACGGCCCGGCCCGCAGTCCGGAGGCGGTGGCCACGGCGGCGTCGACGGCGTCCTGCGCCATCTGCCGGTACGTCGTGAGCTTGCCGCCGACCACCGTCACGACGCCCGTACGGCTGGTCAGCACGGCGTGGCGACGCGACAGGTCGGCGGTCGACCCGGGGCCGTCCGGGCTGTCGGGGTCGTCGGAGGCGGTGTCCAGGAGCGGGCGCAGCCCGGCGAACGCGCCGACGACGTCGTTGCGGCGCAGCTGGCGCTCGAACGCCGCCGAGACCACGTCGAGCAGGAAGCCGATCTCCGGCTCCGTCGGCTGCGGCACGTCGGGGACCGGCCCGTCCGCGGCCTCGTCGGTCAGCCCGACGTAGACGGTGCCGTCGGGCTGGGGGAGCACCAGCACGAAGCGGCTGGTCGAGCCGGGGATCGGCGCGAAGACCGAGACCGCGAGGCCCGGCAGGGTGTCCTGGCGCAGCACCAGGTGGGTGCCGCGGCTGGGCCGCAGCCGGACCTCGTCGACCAGCTCGCCGGCCCACACCCCGGTCGCGTTGACCACGGCGCGGGCCGTCACCGCGTGGGCGGCGCCGGTCAGCTCGTCGCGCAGCTCGACGGAGGTGCCGGTTGCCGACAGCACCCGGGCGCGGGTGCGCACGTGGGCGCCGTACGACGCGGCGGTGCGGGCGATCGTCGTGACCAGGCGGGCGTCGTCCTCCAGCCGACCGTCCCAGGAGAGCAGCCCGCCGCGCAGCCCGGCGGAGCGCAGCGGCGGCGCCATCGCCATCAGCTCGGTGGCCGTGAGCCGGCGGGGTCGCGGCAGGGTCTCCTCGCTCGTGCCCGCGCTGCGGCGCAGGCCGTCGCCGGCGAGCAGGCCTGCGTGGGTGAGGCGCTCCTGCACGCGCGAGACCGACGAGCTCAGCGGCACCACCATCGGCATCGCGTGCGTGAGGTGGGGAGCGGTGACCTCCATCAGGATGCCGCGCTCGACGGCGCTCTCCCGGGCGACGCCGACCTGGCCCTGGGCGAGGTAGCGCAGGCCGCCGTGGACCATCTTGGAGGACCACCGGGAGGTCCCGAAGGCCAGGTCGTGGGCGTCGACGGCCAGCACCGTCAGGCCGCGCGTCACGGCGTCGAGGGCGACGCCGACGCCGGTGATGCCGAGGCCGATGACGACCAGGTCGACGTCGGCGGGGGCGCCGGCCAGCCCGGGGGTGATCCGGGTGGCCTGCGGCCCGCTCACGGCGCCAGGCTCCGGGTCAGCAGGGCGGCCAGCTCGGCGTCGAGCTCGGGCTCGGTCACCTCGTCGTCGACCATGGTGTGCGCGGACAGCACGAAGCCGTGGGCGGCCAGGAGCAGGCCGCGGGCGATCGCCACGGAGCTGCCGGCGCGCACCTCCCCGGACGCCTGGGCCGCGCGGATCGCCTCGTCGGTGAGCGCCAGGATCAGGTCCTGGGAGCGGCCGCGCCGGTGGAGGACGTAGGGCAGGACCAGCTCGGGGTCGAGCTCGATGATCCGCACGAACAGCTCGTTGTCGCGCAGCACCCGCACCGTGCCGACGATCCCGGCGACCAGCCGGTCGACCGCGGACCGCGCGGGGTCCTGGTCCGCGAGCGCGGCCTGCACCACCCCGGTCCACTCGCGGGTCATCAGGTCGCCGAGCAGGGTCTGCATGTCCGACCAGCTGCGGTAGATCGTCATCCGCGAGACGCCGGCCCGGCGGGCGACCTCGGTGAGCGTCGTACGCCGCCAGCCGACGTCCAGGATGCACGCGCGCGCGGCGTCCAGGTAGGCGTCCCTCGCGTCGTCGGAGGGGTTGTTACGAAGTGACGTCACATGTCACACTGTAACACGTGACCCCATTCGTGCAGTCCGAGATGCATCCCCAGCGCTGGGGCGACCCCGCGGCCGCCACCGAGCTCCCGGAGGCCGCGCGGGGGCTGATCGAGATGGCGTTCGGGATCGAGGACCACCCGGCCGCGGCGTCGTTCGCGCTGCCGTCCCCGGGCCTCCCGCCGGAGCTGCTCGACGGGCTCCGCGCCGTGGTCGGGGCCGAGCACGTGCTCACCGACGACGCGACCCGGCGGCTGCGCACCCGCGGCAAGTCGACGCCCGACCTGCTGCGCGCCCGCAGCGGCGACCTCGCCGACGCCCCCGACGCCGTCGTCCGGCCCGACGGTCACGAGCAGGTCGCGGCCGTGCTGGCCTTCGCGGTCGAGCACCACCTCGCGGTGGTGCCCTTCGGCGGCGGCACCTCGGTCACCGGCGGCCTCGTGGCGCGGCGCGAGGGCTTCGCTGGCCTGCTCTCCCTCGACCTGGTGCGGATGAAGCGGCTGCTGGCCGTCGACCACGTCTCGATGACCGCCGTGCTCGAGCCCGGGCTGCGCGGGCCCGAGGCCGAGTCGCTGCTCGCGGAGGAGGGCCTGACGCTCGGGCACTACCCGCAGTCGTTCGAGTACGCCACGATCGGCGGCTTCGCCGCCACCCGCTCCAGCGGCCAGTCCAGCGCCGGCTACGGCCGCTTCGACGCGCTGGTCGTGGGGCTCCGGGTCGCCACGCCGCGCGGCGAGCTGGTCCTGGGCAGCGCCCCCGCCAACGCCGCCGGGCCTGACCTGCGCCAGCTGGTCCTGGGCTCGGAGGGCGCGTTCGGCGTCATCACGTCGGTCACGGTGCGGGTGCGGCGCCTGCCCGCCGAGAAGGTCCACGAGGGCTGGCACTGGCCGTCGTTCGAGGCCGGCGCCGACGCCATGCGCGCGCTCGCCCAGAGCGGGCTGCTGCCCACCGTCGTCCGGCTCTCCGACGAGGCCGAGACCGCGATCAACCTGGCCCGGCCCGACGAGATCGGCGGTGGGTCCGCGGGCGGCTGCCTGATGATCACCGGCTACGAGGGCGAGCCTTCGGCCAACGCCGCCAAGCGGGCCGCGGTGACCGCCGTGCTGGAGGGCCTCGGCGGCACGGGCCTGGGCGAGGAGCCGGGTCGCGCCTGGGCGCACGGCCGCTTCGGTGCGCCGTACCTCCGCGACTCGCTGCTCGACGTCGGCGTGCTGGTGGAGACGCTGGAGACCGCGACGTTCTGGTCCAACCGCGACCGCCTCTACTCCGACGTCAAGCGCGCCCTCGAGACGACGCTGGGGGAGGGCTCGCTGGTGCTGTGCCACGTCTCGCACGTCTACGAGACCGGCTGCTCGCTCTACTTCACGGTCGCGACCAAGCAGGGCGACGACCCGCTCGCGCAGTGGCACGCCGCGAAGGTCGCGGCCAGCGACGCGATGGTCTCGGCCGGCGCGACGATCACCCACCACCACGCCGTCGGCACCGACCACCGGCCGTGGCTGACGCGCGAGATCGGCGAGCTCGGCGCCTCGGTGCTGCGGGCGGTCAAGGCCGACCTCGACCCGACCGGCGTGCTCAACCCGGGGGTGCTCATTCCGTGAGAACACCCCGTGAAGATGCTCGCTGTGCTCCGCCTTCCGCAGGGACCCCGAGATGAGCGCCCGGTCCTTCTCGTTCCTGGTCAACCCCGCCTCGGGCGGCGGCGCCGCTCCCGAGGCCGTCGTCCCGGTCGCCCAGCAGCTGCGCACCGCGGGCGCGACCGTCGACGTCACCTACTCGCCAGGCCCCAAGGCCATGGGCGCGCTGGTCGACGCCGCGATCGAGCGCGGCGACGTCGTCGTGTCCGTCGGCGGCGACGGCATGCTCTCCTCCCTCGCGGGTGCGGTCTCGCTGCGCGGCGGCACGCTCGGCCTGCTGCCGGCCGGCCGCGGCAACGACTTCGCGCGCATGCTCGGGGTGCCCGACGACCCGGCCGCCCAGGCCCGGCTCCTGCTCGAGGGCACGGTGCGGCGCGTCGACCTGCTGTCGTTCTCGATGCCGGGCGCCGCCGCACGCCGCGTCGCGGGCTCGGTCTACTCCGGCGTGGACGCCCGCGCCGCCGAGATCGTCGACCGGTCGCACCGGCTGCCCTCGGCGCTGCAGTACCCCTACGCCGCGTTGCGCGCGCTGGCGACGTACCAGCCGGCGCGCTGCCGGGTGAGCGTCGACGGCGAGACCCGGGAGTACTCCGCGGCCTGCGTGGTCGTCGCCAACTCCGGCTACTACGGCAAGGGCATGCACATCGCCCCCGCGGCCGTCGTCGACGACGGCGTGCTCGACGTGGTGGTCATCGAGGCCGCCGGGAGGCTCGAGCTCATGCGCTCCCTGCCCAAGGTCTACGACGGCCGCCACGTCGCGCTCCCCGAGGTGACGGTGCTGACCGGCCGCCGCGTCGAGATCGCGGCCGACGGTCGCCGGGGCCCCGTGCCCGTCGGCGGCGACGGCGAGCCCCTCGGCGCACTCCCCGGCCTCTCCGGTCCGCCGGCCGTCGTCGAGGTGCTGCCTGCCGCGCTGGCGGTGGTCTGCTGAGCAGGGTTTTCAGCAGTTGCTGAAAAACCTGCGCTTCTGGGCCAGAACTTCGGCCCAGAAGCGCGGGGAAATGCCCAGAACCTCCCGGCCGCGCCCCCCGCGGGGACCGGTACGGCCCAGGCGGCCGAGGTTCTCAGTCCGTGCCCGCCGGGCCGTGCGAGCGGCCATAATCCGAGGCGTGTCCAGCGTGCGACCCGTGCGTCCGGCCGCGCGCTCCCCGCGCCCGGCCGCACATCCGGCCGCCCACGCCCCCGAGGCCACGACGGGTGACCGCGTCGACGCCGATCCGGACGACCGCCCCGACACCCCGCCGCCGACCGGGCTGCGCGGGGTGGTCGCGCCGGGCGGCGTGCTGACGGCGTGGGGCGTGATCGCCGTCGCCGTGTGCGGCACGTCGTGGGCGCTGGCCGGTGCGGCGCTGGTGCTCTACGCCGTGCACGGCAACGAGCCGGTGGGGGTCTCGCAGTGGCTGATGGACGTGCTGTCGGCCGTGGTCTACGGCGCCGCCACGCTGCTGATGCTCCCGCGCACGCGCCACCCGGTGGTGTGGATCATCCTCCTGGTCGCGATCGGGTGCGGGCTCTCCGGGCTGGTGACCCAGCTGCTGGTGGTCGACCCGCAGCCGCCGAGCGTGGACCGCATGGGCCTGATGCTGTTCGGCTATGCGTCGTGGATGCCCGGCACCTACGCCTCCCTCGGCGTCCTGCCGTGGCTGGTACGACGCGGGGAGACCGCCGTCACCCGCGCCTGGATGCGCGCCGCCGCCGCCCTCGGCGCGGCCGGTGCGGCGGGCGCCACGGCGGTGGCCCTCACCTCGGAGTACCGCGGCAGCCCGGGCAACCCCTTCTTCGTGTCCTGGGCGCCCTGGAGGCGCGGCGTCGAGGTGCTGGGCCTGTGGCCGGACCGGGTCTGCCTCGCGCTCTCCGCCGTCGGCGTGGTCCACCTGGCCCGCGTGTGGTGGCGGCGGCGCGGCACCGACCGGACCGGCTACGGCTGGCTTGCGGTGGGCCAGGGGTTCCTCACCGCGGCGTTCGTCCCGGTCCTCTTCGTACGCCTCGAGGACTGGGTCTTCGAGCTCTCCGGCGTCAGCCTGATCCTCGCCCAGGCGTTCCTGCCGGTCGCGCTGCTCGTGGTGGTCCTGCGCCAGCACCTGTGGGGCGTGGACCTGGTGCTGAGCCGCGTCACGGTGTGGGCACTGCTGACCGTCGCGGTGCTCTCCGGCTACGCGGCCCTCGCCTGGCTGGTGGGCCAGGTCGTCCCGCGCTCGGAGGGGCTGGCCGGCTTCGTCGCGGTCGGTCTGGTCGTCGCGCTCGGCCAGCCCCTGCGGCACTGGCTGCAGGCCCGCGTGGACCGTCTGGTCTACGGCGACGGCATCGATCCGGGGCATCTCCTGGACTCGCTCGGACGCGACCTCGGCGACGGCCGCTCGGGCACCAGCCTCCAGGGTCTGGTCGAGGCGCTGCGCGAGGGCCTGCGCCTGGGCGGTGTCGAGGTGCGCTCGGCAGACGGCGCGGTCCGCGCCCTGGCGGGACAGGTCGAGCGCGCCGAGCTGCGGCTGCCCCTCGTCGTGGAGGGCCGGTACGTCGGTCTGCTCACCGTCGCCCCGCCTCGCGGCCAGCGCATCGACCCCCGCACCCACCGGCTGGTCGAGCAGATGGGCAGCGTCCTCGCGGTCGCGCTCGAGCTGGCCCACGTCAACGACCAGCTGGCGCAGACCAGCGGCCGTCTCCTGGAGGTCCGCCACGAGGAGCGTCGACTCCTGCGGCGCGACCTGCACGACGGCATGGGGCCGGCCCTGGCCGGCGTGGGCCTCGGCCTGGCCGCGGCTCAGCGGCGGCTCACCCACGACCCGGCCGGCACGGCGGCCCTGCTGGCCGAGCTCGAGGCGGAGATCGAGCGCCGCACCGACGACGTCCGCCTGCTGGCCCGGGCGCTCCTGCCGGCGCAGCTCGACGACGGCGACCTACCGCGCGCGCTCGGGGTGCTGGCGGAGCGCTTCCGCTCCTCCGGTCTCCTCGTCGAGGTCGGTGTCGCGATCGACGGCGAGCTCGCCACGCGGCGCCAGATCGCGGTCTACCACGTGGCCGCCGAGGCACTGATGAACGCCTACCGCCACGCCCACGCCACCACCGTCGTCATCGACGTCCGGGCGCCCGCCGATGGGCCCGTGGAGCTCCTGGTCCTCGACGACGGGCGGGGGGTCGACGGCGGCCGTGGTGCCGGTGTGGGACTCACGTCGATGCGCGAGCGCGCCGCCGAGCTCGGCGGCTCCCTGGTCGTCGGACCCCGCGCGGACGGCCCGGGCACCCGGGTGAGGATGGAGCTGCCATGACCGAGGTCCCCGCGAGCCCGATCCGGGTCGTGGTCGTCGACGACCACCCGGTGTTCCGCATCGGGATGACCGCGCTGCTCGAGGAGATCGCCGGGATCGACGTCGTCGGGCAGGCCGCCTCGGAGGAGCAGGCGGTCTCGGTCACCGCGGAGCAGCGGCCGGACGTCGTCCTCATGGACCTCGACCTGGGTGGCGGCTCCGGTGTCGAGGCCACCCGCGCGATCCTGCGGGCGCGCCCCTCGACCGGCGTGCTGGTGGTGACCATGTTCGGTGACGACGAGGCGCTCTTCGGGGCCATCCGGGCCGGCGCACGGGGCTACCTGCTCAAGGGCGCCGCCCCGGACGAGGTGGAGCGCGCGATCCGCGCGGTCGCCGGCGGCGCCATGATGCTCGGGCCACAGGTCGCGACGCGCGCGGTCGACTACCTCACCAACGCCCGCAGCGCCCGGGGCGGCGTCTTCGCCGAGCTCACCGACCGGGAGCGCGACGTCCTGGAGCTGGTCGCGCGCGGCCACGACAACGCCACCATCGCGCGGATGCTCGTGCTCACCAGCAAGACCGTGCGCAACTACGTCTACGCCATCTTCACCAAGCTCGACGTCAGCGACCGGGCCGCCCTGGTCGCCAAGGCCCGCGACGCCGGCGTCGGCGTCGAGCGCAGCGGCGACCCTGGCTGAGGAAGCGCCCCTGCGGGCGGCCCCGGGCTGGCGGCTCCCGGCTGGCGGGTCGTGTGCCCGAGACGGCTGTCGAGCGCCGGCGGCGACACACGACCCGCCCCCGGCGACCCGGGCAACCGAGGACGCGCGTCCCTGCCGCCCGTGCCGTCGGGCGTCGGAGGCTGCGGGGGCACGGCATCCCGGCCGTGCCCGCACGAGAAGGCCACCGACATGTCCGCACCGACCAGCCCGGCTCCGACCGCCCGTACCCGCCCCGTACCCCCTCCCGCCCCCGCCTCCCGCGGCTTCCGCGCCTGGCCCCTGTGGGCCACCGCCGCAGGCGCCCTCGGCTTCGTCTCCACGGTCGTGACCGACGCCCGTGCCGGGGACACCTCCGACATGGACTACACCGTCTCGGCCGCGGACATGGCCGGGCTCGACCACGAGCTGCACCGCATCGGCGGCACCACCGGCTACGTCACGGTCGCCCTGCTGCTGGTCCTCGCCGCCGTGTGGCACCGCCGGGTGGCGCAGCGCTTCGTGTGGTCGCTGGGCGCCCCCGTGGTGACTTTCGGCCTCGTCGCGGCGGCATCCTCGCTCAGCCTCGCCTACGGATGGAAGGGCGCGCTGGGCAACTACGCCCACGGCGCCCTGGAGGAGGGCACCTACGACGACGCCGGGCTCTACACCTACTACGTCATGAACGATTTCAGCCCCTACATCGCCTGGGTCCCGGTCGTCGTGGCCCTGGGCGGCCTGGCCTGGATGGCGTTCCGGGAGCGGCTCGTCTCGCGAGGCCTGGGGGCGTTCGCCGGCGGCTTCGCGCTGCTGCTCTTCGGGGCGGTGGCGGCCAGTGGGGTGCCGGGTCTGCCGTTCGCGGCCTCCCTGGGCCTGATCGTGGTCGGGATCTGGCTCGCCGTCGGCCGCAGCCCCATCGTGGCCGAGGACGCGGCGTGAGGGCCGCACTGCTCGGGGCGCTCGTCGCCGTAGCCGCCGCCTCCGTCGTCACCCCGTCGCCCGCCCTGGCTGCCGGCGGCGGCGGGGAGCCACCCGAGGACCTGACGCCACCCGTCCTCACGATCACCAGGCCGCCGGGCGCGGTCGACGGTTGGTACGCCGGTCCGGTGGCCGTCGGCGTGCGCGCCACCGATGACCACCTCAACGCCGCGGGCGTGCGCAGCGTCTCCTGGGCGCTCTCGGGCGCTCAGACGGGCACGGGCATGGTCTCGCGCACCGAGGGTGGGACCGTGAGCGTCACGAACAGCGGGCCGACCACGCTCGACGTGGAGGCGGTCGACGGCAACGACAACTCGACGTTCGGCCAGGTGAGCATCGGCATCGACCGCACGCCACCCGTCGTCACCTTCCGGGGCAGGACCGTGCCCGGCGGGGAGATCGTCCAGGGCACCTCGGCCACCCTCGCCTTCGACTGCGCCGAGCAGCAGTCCGGCCTCGGCGGCTGCGTCGGCACGTTCGCCCCGGGCACGCCGGTGGACACCAGTGTGCTGGGTCCGCAGACGATCAGCGTGAGGGCGTGGGACCGGGTGGGCAACGAGGTCACCCGGTCGGCGACCTACACCGTCGTCGACGACGAGTTCACGATCCTGCGCAGCCCGCAGGTCGCGGGCACGCCGGCGATCGGGCAGACCCTGACCGCCGTCGACCCCCAGGTCAGCCCGGCCCCCACCGGCCACACCTACGAGTGGCTGCGCGAGACCGACGGGGTCAACACCGTCGTCGGCACCGGCCGCACCCACGCCGTCACCGCCGCCGACGCCGGCAGCCACCTGCGCGTGCGGGTCTCCCCCGTCCGTGAGGGGGTCGCGCCGCGACCGCTGACGTCCTCGCACGTCACGGTGCCGCTGGGCAGGATCACGCCCACCACCCAGCCCGCGCTGGAGGGGCTGGCCCTGCTGGGGCGCACCCTGACGACGACGTGGTTGACCGTGACCGGGCCCGACGCCGTCACCGTCGCCTACGCCTGGCTGCGCGACGGCGCGGTCGTGGAGGGCGCCACGAGCCGTGAGTACTCGCCCACGCAGGCCGACCTCGGCCATCGCCTGCGCGCCCGGATCCAGGTGAGCGCACCGGGCTACGAGACCCTCACGATCCTCACCGACCCCTCGGACGTCGTCCGGGGGCGACCGCTCCAGGTGGTCGGCTCGGCGGGCCTCCGCGGGACCGCGCGGGTCGGCGAGCTGCTCCGGGCGACCGTGCCGCGGATCCAGGAGCCGCCCGAGCAGCGCGGCCCCGGCGACCCGGCGACGCTGTCCTACCAGTGGCTGCGCGACGGCGCGGCGATCCCCGGCGCCCGCGCGGCGACGTACCGGCTGCTGCCGGCGGACTCCGGGCGCCGGATCTCGGTGCGCGTGCGCGGCTCGCTGCCCGGCCACGAGGACGCGGTCGTGACCAGTGCTGCCTCCGCCCCGGTCGCCATCGGCCTGCCCGTCGTCACCGCACGGCTCACCCCGGGTGCCCCCGGGAAGGCCCGGGTCGTCGTGGCCGTTCGCCTGCCGGGCGTCACGCCCGGTGGCAGCATCGTGGTCACCCGCGGCGGCCGGACAGTGCTGCGCGGCGTGCTGCGCGGCGGTGCGCTGCGCGCCGTGCTGACCCGACAGCCCCGCGGCAAGGTCACCTACCGCGTGCGGTACGCCGGAGCGCCCGGGCTCGCCTCGCGCGCCGTCGCCGTGTCCACCCGGATCCGCTGAGCCGAGGAGCCGTCTCATGTACCAGCCCCGCCCCTTCCCCGCCGCGCTCGTCGCGTGCCTCGCCGTCCTGTCCGCGCTCGCCGTTCCGGCCGGCGCCTCGTCTCCGCCCGCGCGGGCCGAGCGCGGCACCACCCCGGTCGTCGCGCAGGAGCGGGTCACCGTGGCCGGTCGCGTCCCGGGCCGGGTGCGCCGTCCGGTCGTCCTACAGTCTCGAGACGGCGGACGCTGGGAGCCCCAGGACCGGGCGCGGAGCACCGCCAGGGGCGGCTACACCTGGCGTCTGCGGGCGCCTGCCAGGACCACCCGGTACCGCGTCGTGGCGCCGCCGACTCGCGTGGGCGCGCGGCACCTGCGCGCGTTCACGTCGCGGGTCACGACGCTCCGGCCCGTGCGCCAGCGCGGGGCGTCCCCCCTCCCGCCGACCGTGCGCACCGGGACCCGGGTGGCGGTCGGGGCGCGCTTCCTCCCGGCGCGCCCCGGCCGACCGGTCGCGGTCCAGGCCTCGCGCGGCGGCGCCTGGACGACGCTCGCGACGCTGCGGCAGGACCGTGCCGGCCGCACGTCGTACGTCGTGACCGTCGACGCCACCACCCGCTACCGGGTGGTGGCCCAGCCCTGGCGCGGCGCCCCGGCGGTGGCGACGGCGCCGCAGGAGACCCGGGCGGTCGACGCGCCGGTGGGGGACACGCCGTGGGTGACCGGCTACTACGCGGGGTGGTTCTGGGAGAGCTACGCACCCGACCTCGTCGACATGTCCGCCATGACCCACCTGGTCTTCGGTCGGGTGGCGCCGGGCGGCGGCTCCCTGGACGGCGAGCCCGGGCGGGTCGTCCTCGGGGCCGGCACCGCTCACGACCCGGGGCTGGCGCCCGACGGCGTGCGCAGCGTCGAGGACTACCTGGTCGACCGGGCCCACGCCGCGGGCGGCCAGGCGCTCTTGATGCTCGGCGGCGACGGCGCCGACGGGCGCGGCTTCATGCTGTCCGCAGCGGACGACCGACGCGCGCGCTTCGTCGACGCCGTGGTCGACCACCTCGTCGTGCACGACTACGACGGCGTCGACGTCGACTGGGAGAACTGCCTGCACGGCGAGGCCGGCTGCGGAGAGGCCGAGGGCCGGGCGCCGCTGCCGGCCGCGGAGGCCCGGCGCCGGCTGCGGGAGCTGATCGCCGACATCCGCACCGAGACCGCCACCCGGGCGCGCTACGCCCAGGAGCCGGCCTTGGTCACCTTCCCGGGCTACGCGCTCAACACCAACGACCTGGTGCACACCGGCGGCAGGGCCCCGGCGTGGCAGGCCGACATCGCCCAGCGGGTCGACCAGTACAACCTGATGGCCTACGGCGTCGGCACCACCTGGTGGGGGCACGGGACGGGCTGGGAGTCGTGGTTCTCCGGCGCGCTGACCGGCCAGTCACCCTCGACGCCGGTCGACATCGCCAGCAGCGTCGCGGCGTACGTCGCCGCCGGGGTGCCGGCAGCGCGGATCGGTATCGGGATCGGCTTCTACGGCATCTACTACGGCCCCACGATCACCGGGCCCCGCCAGTACGACGAGCGCAACGACATCTACGAGGTGAGCGACACCGCCCTCGGCTGGGCGACGCTGCGCGAGAAGGGCTACTTCGACCACGGCACCCGGATGTGGGACGCCGAGGCCCAGTCGACGTACCGCACCTACGGCGACGGGACGCCCGAGAGCGGGTACGTCCCGGCGAGCGACCCCGCCGCCAACCCCGCCGGCTTCCTCTCCTACGAGGACGGGCAGTCGATCGCGGCCAAGGCCGACTGGGTCGAGGAGCACGGCGTCGGCGGCACCATCCTGTGGACCGTCAACTACGGCTGGGCCGACGACCTCCACGCCAACCCGCTGCTCGACGCCGTGAAAGCGGAGTTCCTGGGGTAGCGGGGGCTGGCTTACCAGCAGATGCTGAATCCCTGACGTTCTGGGCCTGTCCGTCTGGCGGACCGATGAGCCTCGGCCTGCCTCCTGGGGACCGCCGAGACCCGCATCCGCACCGCGCTGATCAGGCACCGCGACCTGCCTCGGGAGGAGTGAGACCGGCGGCTCCTGACGCATCCGCATGTCACTCAGAGCCGCAGCACGAACTCCCGGCCCGGGCACTCATCCCGAAGCCGCGCCAGCAGCACCCGCCCACGCTCGTCGTGCGCGGGGCCGCGGCCGCCGTCCCAGTCCTGGCCCCACTCGGCGGTGTCGGCCACCAGCTCCGGGGACAGCCCCAGGTGGCGACCCAGGTAGTCGGGCTCCTCGCCGATGCCGCCGCGCTCGTCCCACAGGGCGGCGCCGCCGTAGTCGCCCCCCAGCCGGATGACCCCGACCGGAGGACCCTCGTCGTCGAGCCCGTCCTCCACACCCAACGGCGCGTGGGCGAACCACCCGGACGCCGGCGTCTCCTCGCTCACCCCGCGAACGTCCACACGAGCAGCTCGGTGGGCACGGCGGCGGTGACCGAGCGCCCGGTCTCGTCGGTGAGCATCAACGCGTCCCCCGAGGACAGCGGCTCGGCCAGCGAGGAGCGCACCAGCGCGCCCGTGGCGACGAAGACGTGCACCAGCGGGGCCTCCGGCAGCGCCAGCGTCGTGCCCTCGTCGAGGCGGGCCACCGCGAACGTCGCCCCGGCGACGCCGACCCGCGCGGGCGCCGAGCCGTCGCCGGCGGCCACCGGCACGAGCTCGTTGCGGGGCAGGGCCACCGGCACCACGTCGTACGACGGTGCCGTGCCGGGCGAGTCGGGGGTCAGCCACACCTGGACGAACCGGGCCGGCCCGTCGGCCGAGGCGTGCTCGGCGTGCGCCACCCCGGAGCCGGCGGAGAGCACCGCGACGCTCCCGGCGTCGACGACCGTCTCCGAGCCACCGGTCTCGTCGCCGTGGGTGAGCGCGCCCGAGACCACCCAGCTGACGATCTCGAGGTCGGCGTGGCGGTGCTGCTCGAAGCCCTGGCCCGAGCCCAGCAGGTGGTCGTCGTGGCACACCATCGGACCGAAGGAGGCGTGCTCGGGGTCGTAGTGCTGCCCGAACGAGAAGGCGTGGTGGGTGGCCCTCCCGGCGGCCCGGTCGGTGAAGCGTGCGGAAGCCCTGCGGATGTTGGCGGTCACGGGCAAGATTGTGCCGTGCCCGACCAGCCCTACCCTCAGCTCCCGCCCGGTTTCCGCTTCGGGACCAGCACCGCGTCGTACCAGATCGAGGGTGCGGCGACCGAGGACGGTCGCGGCCCCAGCGTGTGGGACACCTGGACCCACGAGCCCGGGCACATCAAGGACGGCTCCACCGGCGACGTGGCCTGCGACCACTACCACCGCTACGAGGAGGACGTCGCCCTGATGCAGGGCCTCGGCACCGGCGGCTACCGCTTCTCGATCGCCTGGCCGCGCATCCAGCCCACCGGCTCGGGCAAGCCCAACGAGAAGGGCCTGGACTTCTACGACCGGCTCATCGACACCCTCCTGGCCCACGGCCAGCAGCCCATGGCCACGCTCTTCCACTGGGACCTGCCGCAGGCGCTCGAGGACGACGGCGGCTGGCTCAACCGCACGACGATCGACCGCTTCGCCGAGTACGCCGCCATCGTCGGTGAGCGCTACGCCGACCGCGTCGAGCACTGGATCCCGGTCAACGAGCCCAACGTCGTCACGATGATGGCCTACGGCGTCGGCATGCACGCGCCCGCGCGCACGCTGATGTTCGACAGCCTGCCGGTCGCCCACCACCTGCTGCTCGGCCACGGTCGCGCGGCGATCGCGCTGCGGGCGGCGGGCGCGACCAGCGTCGGCTGCGCCAACAACCACGCGCCCATGTGGCCCGCCAGCGACGAGCCCGCCGACGTGGGCGCGACCAAGCTGTTCGACGCCATGTGGAACGGCCTCTACCTCGAGCCGATGCTGCTCGGGCGCTACCCCGTCGACCTCCAGCCGCTGCTCGAGGACGTGATCCAGTCCGGCGACATGGCGACGATCCGCCAGCCCCTCGACTTCTACGGCGTCAACTACTACAACCCGATGCGCATCGGCGCCGCGCCCGAGGACGCGGAGATGCCCTTCGAGTTCCGCGAGCTGCTCGGTCACCCGATGACCGACTTCGGCTGGCCGGTCGTGCCCGAGGCCCTGCGCGAGTGGCTCATCATGTTCCGCGCGCGCTTCCGCGCCGCGCTGCCGCCGATCATGATCACCGAGTCCGGCTGCGCCTACAACATGGAGCCCGACGCCGACGGCGTCGTCGACGACCAGCCCCGCATCGACTACCTCGACGCCCACCTCAAGGCCGTCCAGGCGGCGGTCGAGCGCGGGGTCGACGTGCGCGGCTACTACGCCTGGTCCCTGCTCGACAACTTCGAGTGGTCCGAGGGCTACACCCAGCGCTTCGGCCTCGTCCACGTCGACTACGAGACCCAGCAGCGCACCCCCAAGCGCTCCTACGAGTGGTACGCCGCCATGATCGCCGCCCAGCCGGCGGGCCAGGGCTGACCCGCTTCAGCGCGACGCGCGACGGGCCCCGCTCAGCCCCGCCCGAGCCCGCGGGCGGTCCAGCCCGCGGCGCGCCAGGCCGGGAGGTCGAGCAGGTTGCGGCCGTCCAGCAGCAGCTGTCGCCGTACGACGGTGGAGACCTCGGCGATGTCGACGGCCCGGAACTCCGGCCACTCGGTGAGGTGCAGGACCAGGTCCGCGTCGCGCGCGGCGTCCACGGCGGAGGAGGCGTAGTCCAGCGTCGGGAACCTCGCCCGCGCGGTCTCGGTGGCCTGCGGGTCGTAGACCGTGACCTTCGCGCCGCGCACGTGCAGCCTCCCGGCGATCGAGAGCGCGGGGGAGTCGCGGACGTCGTCGCTGTCGGGCTTGAACGCCGCCCCCCACACGCAGATCCGGGCCCGGGTCACGCTGCCCCCGAGCATCGCGGTGGCGATCCGCGCGACCCGCTGCCGCTGGCGCTGGTTGACGTCGTCGACCTGGCGGAGGAACGTCAGCGCGTCGTCGACGCCGAGCTCGCCGGCGCGGTGAACGAACGCGCGGATGTCCTTAGGCAGGCAGCCGCCGCCGAAGCCGATGCCGGCGTTGAGGAAGCGGCGGCCGATGCGCGCGTCGTGCCCGATCGCGTCGGCGAGGTCCACCACGTCGGCGCCCGCAGCCTCGCAGACCTCCGCGACGGCGTTGATGAAGGAGATCTTGGTGGCGAGGAAGGCGTTGGCCGCGACCTTGACCAGCTCGGCGGTGGCGTAATCGGTCACGACCAACGGCGTGCCGGCGTCGAGCAGCGGCGCGTAGACCTCGCGCAGCACCTTCTCGGCCTTCTCCGTGGCGACCCCGAGCACGATCCGGTCCGGCGCGAGCGTGTCCTCGACGGCGAAGCCCTCGCGCAGGAACTCCGGGTTCCACGCCAGCTCCGCCTCGCCGCCCACGGGCGACAGCTCGGCGACCAGCGCGGCCATCCGCGCGGCCGTGCCGACGGGCACGGTCGACTTCCCGACGACGTACGACGGACGGGTCAGGTGCGGCGCGAGCGCGCGGACCGCCGCCTCGACCTGCGAGGTGTCGGCGCCCATGCTGTCGGGGAGCTGCGGCGTGCCCACGCACACGAAGTGCAGGTCGGCGAAGGCCGCGGCCTCCTCGAAGGAGTCGGTGAAGCGCAGCCGGCCGCTGGCCACGTGCGTGGCGAGGAGGTCCTGCAGGCCGGGCTCGTAGAAAGGCACCTGGCCCGAGGCGAGCAGGGCCCGCTTGTGGGCGTCGACCTCGACACCGAGGACGTCGTAGCCGAGCTCTGCGAGGCAGGCGGCGTGCGTGGCGCCGAGGTACCCGCAGCCGATGACCGTGGTCTCCACGGCGCCGACGCTAGGAGCGCGAGGTGTCTCCCGCCTCCATCGAGATGGCCAGGCGGCGAACGATCTCCGTCAACCTGGCGGGCGAGGTGGCGATGTTGAGCCGCACGTGCCCACCCAGCCCCGGCTGGTAGTCGCGACCCGCAGCCAGCCGCACGCGGCCGCGCTCGAGCGCGACGTGGGCGGGGTCCTCGTGACCGTAGGCACGCAGGTCGAGCCAGGCCAGGTAGGTCGCCTCGAGCGGGCGCATCCGCGCCTCGGGCAGGTGCTGGGCCAGGAGCCGCACGAGCAGGTCGCGCTGCGCCGACAGCCGGGCGCGCAGCGAGTCGAGCCACGGGTCGCCGTGGGTGTAGGCGGCGACCGCCGCGACCACGCCGAGCGGTGACCAGGAGTCGTTGCGCACCATGGGCACGCCGGTGAGCCGGTCGAACGTCGCCCGGTCGGCGGCGACGACCTGCGCGCAGCGCAGGCCGGCGACGTTGAAGGCCTTCGACGCCGCCACCAGCGCGACGGCGTGGTCGGCGGTGCCCTCGACCGAGAGGTAGGGGACGTGCTCGGCGCCCTCGAGCACCAGCCCCGCGTGGATCTCGTCGGAGATCACCCGGGCGCCGTGGCGCACCACCACGTCGCGCACGCCCTCGAGCTCGGCGCGCGTGAACACCCGGCCCCAGGGGTTGTGCGGCTGCGTGAGCAGCAGCGTGCGCGCGCCGTCGGCGAACAGCCGGTCCAGCCGGTCGAGGTCGAGCTCGGCGCGCGCCGCGTCGGGGTCGAGCGGGAGGTCCACCCGCTCGCGCCCGGTCACCTGGGCGAGGTCGAGCTGCGGGGAGTACGCCGGCACCGGCACCACCACCGGGCCCGGATCGGACAGCGCGTCCAGCGCCAGGCGCATCCCGGCCGTCACGTCCACGGTCGGGGACACCAGCTCGGGGTCGACCTCCGCGCCGAACTGCCGCCGCGCCCACCCGGCGTACGCCTCGCCGAGCTCGCCGCCGGTGCCGGTCGACGGGTAGCCGGTGACGCCGTCGGCGACCGCCCGCTGCAGGGCCTCGGCGATCGGCGGCGCCAGCGCGTAGTCCATCTCCGCCACCCAGGCGGGCAGGACGTCGGCCTCGACCTCCCCCCACTTGAGCACCAGGGCGCGGCGGGCTTCCTCGTCGGTCAGGTCGCGGATCACCCGGCCGACGGTAGCCGCCGCGTCGCGACCACCGCGAACCGCTCGACTCCCGTCCACCTCGCGGCCACACGACGTTCGACCCCGGGCACCCCGGCCCTGAGACTCTCCGCCCGCCAGTCACGAACAGAAGGTGGAACCCGATGCTCCCGAACACCCCGCGGTCGCGCACCACCGGCCGCATCCTGGCCGTCGCCCTCTCCTTGGGGGTGCTGGCCACCGCCGGCCCGGTGCTGGCCTCGCAGCCGCAGACCGGCCCGGCGAACGCCGCCGCCGCAGCAGGGGAGCTGCCGCCTTTGTTCGTCTCCGAGGTCGTCGTCGACAACGGCAGCCACCAGGTGGCCGGGCACCCGAGCACCCAGGACAACTTCGAGTACCTCGAGGTCACCAACACCACCGACGCCGCCATCGACCTGGCCACCGCCGGCTACACGCTGCACTACCGCGCGGCCGCCCTCACGGTGGCCGCCGACTCCGTGGCCCCGACCGTCGTGCCGGCGCACGGCACGGTCGCGCTGTGGCTGCGCTACCAGGTCGGCAGCGCCGACGGCTACAGCGCGGGCAGCCCCAACTCCCTGCTCTTCTCCGACACCGACTTCTGGGCCCACTACGGCATCGCCTCCGACGCGCCGGTCATCCACCTCACCGGCCAGAACGGCATGGCCAACTCCGGCGCCGCCGCGCTGCCCGTCAGCATCCAGCGCGCGGGCACCCTCGTCAGCCGATCCTCGTACCTCCCGGCCACCGACCAGGGCGCCGGCACCTCCGCCGAGTACGCCGCCCCGGCGGCCGGCACCACCGACGCGACCGTCTACGCCCGCAAGGCCGTGCCGACGCCGGGCACCGCCGCCCCGCAGCAGCTGACGCCCGGCGCCACGGTCCCGACCGAGGAGCCGACGCCGACCCCGACGCCCACCCCCACGCCCACGGACACCCCGACGCCGACCGACCCGCCCTCGCCCACGGACCCGCCGTCCCCGACCGACAACCCCAGCCCCACCGACCTGCCGACCGACCCGACGACGAGCCCGCCCGCCGGCCCCGCCGCAGCGCCGTCGCTGATGATCACCGAGGTCAACGTCAACTCCGGCAACATGCCGGCCGCCGACGGCACGTCGGCCGACGCGTGGGAGTTCGTCGAGCTCCACAACACGACCGGGACCGCGATCGACCTGACCGCCGCCGGCGTCCAGGTCGTCTACCTCAGCGGCTCGACGCCGAAGACCCTCGCCTACGACCCCGGGACCGTGGTCCCCGCGCACGGCACCGTGGTGCTGTGGGCCAAGAACAGCAAGTACCGCGACGCCACCGCCACCGGCGGGCCCGACGCGCGCCTCACCGACCAGCAGTTCCGCGACTTCTACACCGGGCTCGGCGTGACCGGCGACTACGCCCTGGGCCACCTCACCGGGCAGGACGGCCTGAGCAACTCCGGCACGTCGATGTACCTCACCCGGGGCGGCACCGAGATCTCCCGCATCACCTGGACCGCCGCGGACATCGCCTCCGACAAGACGGTGACCTACGGCCGTCCCGCCACGGCCGGCAGCACCCAGCTCAGCGTCCACGGGCAGCAGCAGGCCCCCACCCCCGGTGCCGTCGACCCGGCCCAGGTCGGCACCCCCACCGAGCAGCCCACGGAGACGCCGACCGAGCAGCCCACGGAGACGCCGACCGAGGAGCCGACCGGCCCCCGCGTGCCGGTCCAGGGTCCGGCCCCGGCGACCGACCCGGCGCTGAAGGCGCCGCTGCTGCAGGTCACCGAGGTCGCGCCCGACACCGCCAACGTGGGCGGCGCCGACGGCTACGAGTTCGTCGAGGTCTACAACGGCTCCGACGAGCCCGTGAGCTTCCGCGACTTCACCATCAACTACCTCTACATCGACGCCAGCGGCGTCACGACCAACAGCGCGCTGTGGCCCGCCGTGCCCGCCGACCCGGTGATCCAGCCCGGACGCACCCTGGTCCTGTGGGTCAAGAACCCGCAGAACGCCGCGCTCACCGCGGCCGACTTTAACGCCCACTTCGGTGCCCGCCTGGTCGCGGGCCAGGACCTCGTCGAGATGACCTCGGCGGGCATGGCCAACGCCGGCCTGCGCGGCATCCAGGTGATGACCAACAGCGGGTACGACGTCAGCCGGGCGCACTACCTGACCGACGCCGAGACCGTGGCCGACCAGCCGCTGCAGTACCGCTGGGAGTCCGGCACCCTCCAGACCCGCATCGGCATCGGCACGGCCACGCCGGGCTACGCGGCGCCGGAGCAGGTCCCGGCCGGTCTCGTCGCGACCCCGGACGACGCCGTCGCCCCGGTGATCACCGACCTCACCGGCGGCACCGAGACCCCCGACACCGAGGACCTCGCGCTGGAGTTCGGCGTGACCGACGCCCAGCAGGTCCGCACGGTCGCGCTCACCATCGACACCGACGTCGACGAGCCGGTGACCCGCTTCGTGCGGTTCGGCGCCCCCGACCGCTACGCCTACTCCGTGCCCGCCGTCGACCTCTACGGCAAGCGCTGGGTGGAGTACACCGTCACCACCTCCGACGGCACCCACACCTCCACCCTCGGCCCCAAGCGCATCGAGCTGGCCGACGCCGAGCCCGCGCCCGTGCGGCTCAACGTCACCGACGGCCAGTACGTCGCCGGCACGACGCGCCTCGCGGCGACGACCGCCGACGACCCGGCCGCCCTGCGTCTCGCCGTCGACGGCCAGCAGGTCCCGGCGCCGGTCCCGGCGCTCGAGGGCGCCCCGATCTTCGCGTTCGAGGCCACCAACACCGACGCGTTCTTCCGCAACGGCGTCCGCATGGGCGAGGACGTGCTGACCGTCTTCGACGAGGGCTTCTACGAGCGGGTCGAGACGGTCACCGCCACGGTGCCGGTCGAGAAGGTGGTGAAGGGCCAGCCGCTCACCCTCGGCATCTACGCCGGCACCAAGGCGTTCCCGCAGCCCGACCCGAACGAGAACAACGACGACTTCGCCGCGCTCAACCTCCGCCTCGCGCTGCCGGACGGCCGCGTGCTGCGCCCGACCACCTGCGGCGGCGCCGGCGAGGGCCAGGAGCCCACGGTCCGTGCCTGCCCCGACCCCGCGACCCGCATCGGCTTCGCCGACGCCACGCAGGTCTACTTCACCGCGACGTTCACGATCCCCGACGACGCCTTCGACTCGCTGGCCCACGAGTGGGACACCACGGCCGTCGCCGACGGGCCGCACACCGTGACCGCCGCCGGCGCGCAGGGCATCACTCGCACCGTCAACGTCGACAACACCTCCCCGGTGGTCACGCCCACGGTCACCGACGGTGCCCGCTTCCGCGGTCCGTTCACCATCGACGCCGCGGCGACCGACGCGGGTGCCGGTCTCGGCGAGGGCGGGGTCACCGCGACCCTCGACGGCGAGCCGATCGACCTCCCGCACGCCACGGGCTCGCTGCGCCTCACCCCGGGCGAGCACGTCGCGGTCTTCACCGCCGAGGACCGGGTCGGCAACGAGACGACCCGCTCGGTGACGTTCACGACGGCCGACGAGCGGCCCGACGCCGAGCTGGGCGGCCCCGGCGACGGTGAGACCGTCACGGCCGGCAGCGTCGAGCTGTCCGCCACGGCGCAGTCGCCCGAGGGTGACGCGCTGACCATGGCCTTCCGCGAGGGCGACACGTTCGTGCCCACCGACGCCGAGGTCAGCGCCTACGACGGCACGACCGGGCACGCCGAGGGCACCGACCGCGGCGACAAGGCGGTCCTCTCCGAGGACGCGCTGGCGCAGGTCGCCACGACCGACGGCATCGAGCACGAGGTGTCCTCCGACACCGAGCTGCCCTACCAGCTGTTCACCGTGGCCGTGCCGGCCGACGCGGGGGCCGACGCCACCGCGCGGCTGCGCTGGACCGGCTCGGCCAACGCCGGCGCCAAGGTGCTGCTCTACGTCAAGGCGGTCGGCGGAGGCTGGGAGGAGGTCGCTCGGCGGGTGACCGAGGACAGCGAGCCGTTCACGCTCGAGACGACGGTGCCGACCGCGGGCCACACGGCCGAGGGCAGGATCACGGTCCTGGTGCAGCACTCGGAGGGCTTCGCCGGGGAGGTCCGCTCGACGCGGGCCAGCACGCCGGCGCCGTACTCCGCGAAGGGCGTCACGCCCCGCTCGGACTACGACTTCACCATCGGCTGGGAGTCGGACACGCAGTACTACAACGAGACCGACGACTTCTACAAGCACCAGGTCGCGATCAACCAGTTCTTCCTCGACCAGCGCGACGAGCTCAACCTGCAGTACGTCATCCACACCGGCGACATCGTCAACGTGTCCTCGCAGCAGCGGCAGTGGGAGAAGGCGGACGCGGCCTACGACAAGCTCGACGCGGCCGGTCTGCCCTACGGCGTGCTGGCCGGCAACCACGACGTGGGCCACCACGACGAGGACTACGGCGCCTTCGGGCAGTGGTTCGGCGAGGACCGCTACGCCGCCAACCCCTGGTACGGCGAGTCCTACGAGAACAACCGCGGTCACTACGACCTGGTGAGCGCCGACGGCGTGGACTTCCTGATGCTGTCGATGGGCTGGGGCGCGGGTGACGAGGAGATCGCCTGGATGAACAAGGTGATCGCGCGCTACCCCGAGCGCAAGGTGTGGGTGAACCTCCACGAGTTCATGCTGACCACCGGCGGTCTCGGACCGATCCCGCAGCGGATCATGGACGAGGTCGTGGCGCCGAACCCCAACGTCTTCGCGGTCTCCTCGGGGCACTACCACGACGCCTACACCCGCACCGACGACTTCGACGACGACGGCGACGGCGTCGCGGACCGCACGGTCTACTCGATGCTCTTCGACTACCAGGGCCTGCCCGAGGGCGGCCTGGGCTACCTGCGGCTGCTGCACTTCGACAACCAGGGCGAGCGGATGATCGTCCGCACGTACTCGCCCTCGCTGGACGACTTCGACTCCGACGAGCCCTCGCTCGACCCGCAGCACCAGGAGTTCGAGATCCCCTACGCCGCCGTCGGCATCGACCCGACCACCAAGACGCTCGGCACCGACGGCTTCCGGGCCGACATCCTCACCAGCCGCGACATCGCGGTGCTGCGGGGCGTGCCGTCGGGCTCGACGCAGACCGTCGACTGGGACGTCGCGCCGGGCGAGCACGGCTGGTACGTCGAGACGACCAACCCCTACGGCGGGGTCGACGTCTCCGAGGTCCGCAACGTCACGGTCGCCGCGCCCGGTGCTCCCGAGGCCGGCACCCCGTCGGTGCGCGGCGTGGTGCGCGTCGGCGCGACGCTGACCGCGGACCCCGGGACCTGGCCGAGCGGGACGTCGCTGGCCTACCAGTGGCTCTCCGGCGGGCAGCCCGTCCGCGGCGCCACCGGTCGCACGTTCGTGGTGCCCCCGGCCCTGGTCGGCCGCAAGCTCTCGGTGACGGTCACGGGCACGCGTCCCTACGCGCCGCCGAGCAGCGCGACCTCCGCGGCCGCGACCGTCGCGGCGGGACGCCTGACCGGGCGGCGACCGGTGGTCACCGGCGTCGCGAAGGTCGGCCGCCGGCTGACGGTCCGGCCCGGCGCCTGGGGTCCGCGACCGGTGCGCCTGCGCGTCCAGTGGTACGTCGCCGGGCGGGCCGTGCGCGGGGCCGACGGCACGTCGTTCCGACTGACGCGGGCTTACCGGGGCAAGCGGGTCACCGTGCGCGTCACCGGCACCAGGCCCGGCTACGCCCCGCTCACCCAGCGGAGCACGGCCACCCGGGCGGTCCGGCGGTAGCGGGCGACCGGCCTCAGAGCGCCGCCGCCACGCGCGTCCCCTGCTCGATCGCGCGCTTGGCGTCGAGCTCGGCGGCGACGTCGGCGCCGCCGACGAGGTGCACGGAGTCCGCGCGCGTCGCGACGAGCTCGTCGTACAGGTCGCGCACGGACTCCTGGCCGGCGCACAGCACCACGTGGTCGACGTCGAGCACCGAGGAGACGCCGTCGACCACCAGGTGCAGGCCGGCGTCGTCGACGCGGTCGTAGGTCGCCCCGGACACCTGCGTGACGCCGGACTGCTTGAGCACGGCGCGGTGCGCCCAGCCGGAGGTCCTGCCCAGGCCGATGCCGATCGGCGTCGTCTTGCGCTGGATCAGCGTCACCTCGCGCAGCGCCGTGCGCGGCTTGCGCTCGGTGAGGCCGCCGGGGTGCAGGCTCGGGTCGCCGACGCCCCAGTGCGACATCCAGTCGTCGAGGTCCTCGGACCGGTCGTGGGTCAGCCACACGCTCACGTCGACGCCGATGCCGCCCGCGCCGACGACCGCCACGCGGCGCCCGGGCACGACCGCGCCGGAGAGCACGTCGGCGTAGGACACCACCTTCGGGTGGTCGACCCCGGGGAACGACGGCACCCGCGGCAGCACCCCGGTCGCCACCACGACCTCGTCGTACGCCGCCAGGTCGGCCGCGCCGGCGGCGGTGCCGAGTCGCACGTCGACGCCCAGCACCTCCAGGCGCCGGGTGTAGTAGCGCAGCGTGTCGGCGAAGTCCTCCTTGCCGGGCACGGCCATCGCCAGCCGGAACTGCCCGCCCAGCTCGGCCGACCGCTCGAACAGCGTGACCGCGAAGCCGCGCTCGGCCGCCGACACCGCGGTCGCCAGACCCGCGGGCCCCGCCCCCACGACGGCGACCGAGGCCGCCCGGCGGGTCGGGCCGAGGGTCAGCGTCAGCTCGCGGCCGGCGCGCGGGTTGACCAGGCAGGAGGCCTTGCGGTTCTCGAAGACGTGGTCCAGGCACGCCTGGTTGCAGGCGATGCAGGTGTTGATCTCGTCGGCGCGACCGGCGGCGGCCTTCGCGACGAACTCGGGGTCGGCCAGCAGTGGCCGGGCCAGCGACACCAGGTCGGCCTCGCCGGCGGCCAGGATCGACTCCGCGAGCTCGGGGGTGTTGATGCGGTTGGAGGCGCACACCGGCACGGACACCGCCGCCTTGAGCCGGGCCGTCGCGGAGCGCCAGGCGCCGCGCGGCACCTGCGTGATGATCGTCGGGACCCGTGCCTCGTGCCAGCCGATGCCGGTGTTGAGCACCGTCACCCCCGCCTCCTCGAGCAGCCCGGCGAGCTCGACGACCTCCTCCCAGCTCTGGCCGCCCTCGACCAGGTCCAGCAGCGAGATCCGGTAGACGATCGGCAGGTCGGCGCCGACGAGCTCGCGCGAGCGGCGAACGACCTCGACGGGGAAGCGCATCCGCTTGGCGGCCGAGCCGCCCCAGGCGTCCGTGCGGTCGTTGGTGCGCGCCGCGAGGAACTGGTTGATGAGGTAGCCCTCGGAGCCCATGATCTCGACGGCGTCGTAGCCGGCCTTGACCGCGAGCGCCACCGACCGCGCGAAGTCCGTCGCGGTCCGGTCGACGCCCCGCGTCGACAGCGCGCTCGGGCGGAACGGCGTGATCGGCGACTTCGTGGCCGACGCCGAGACGCTGAAGGGGTGGTAGCCGTAGCGACCCGCGTGCAGCACCTGCATCGCGATCGCCCCGCCCTCCTCGTGCACGGCGGCGGTCACCTCGCGGTGCCGCATCGCCTGCAGCCGGGTGGTCATCTCGGCGGCGAGGGGCTTGAGCCAGCCCCGCTTGTTAGGGGCGTAGCCGCCGGTGACGATCAGGCCGACGCCTCCGCGGGCCCGCTCGGCGAGGTACGCCGCCAGGTCGGGCAGGTCGCGCCGGGAGTCCTCGAGCCCGGTGTGCATGGAGCCCATGACCACCCGGTTGCGCAGCTCGAGCGAGCCGAGCGTGATCGGCGAGAGCAGGTGCGGGTAGGGCGACGGGGCGGTCATGCGTGGGCCTCCAGGTACTCGGTCAGCCACGTCACCCAGGTCTCCTCGGTGAGGATCCCGCCGCGCAGCACGAGGTAGTGGTCGAGGTCGAGGCCGGTGAGCGTCTCCGGCCGGGGGTAGTCGCGCTGCCTCAGCGCGCGGTAGTGCTCCAGCCGGACGTGGTGGTCGGCCAGGTTGGCGCGGACCACGTCCAAGACGGCTCCAAGGTCGCCGAACGAGGCGCCGCGCATCTTCACCGCGAGGTCGCTGCGCAGCGCGTGGGTCGGCGTCGGCTCGGCCAGCCACGCGGCGAGCACCTCCGCGCCGGCCGGCGTCACGTCGTACACCTTCTTGTCGGGCCTCCCGGTCTGGGCGACCTCGGTGGCCGCCAGCCAGCCGTCGGCCTCCATCCGCGCGAGCACCCGGTAGATCTGCTGGTGGGTGGCGCTCCAGAAGAAGCCGATCGAGCGGGCGAAGCGCCGGGCGAGGTCGAGCCCGCTCGCCGGCTGCTCGCGCAGCGCGACGAGGAGGGCGTGCTCGAGGGCCATGGCGGCAGCCTGCCAGCCCTATGCAACGAGTTGCAAGCGTGCGTGGTGCGGGTCACGCGGTCCAGTCCAGCGCAGGCGACCCGGTCGGACGCGGCGTCGCCCGGCCCTACGATTTCCCCATGCGCCTGCGTCGTACCGCCCTCGCCGTCCTGCCCGTGCTCGTCGCCGCCATCGCGTGCGCGCCGGCCGACGAGAAGGAGGACAGCGACGCGAGCGCCGCGTCCTGCGACAAGGGCGACCTGCCGCTGACCCAGGAGGGCACGCTCACGATCGGCACCGACTCGCCGGCGTTCTCCCCGTGGTTCGTGGACGAGGACCCCACCAGCGGTGAGGGCTTCGAGTCGGCGGTGGCCTACGCGGTGGCGAAGGAGCTCGGCTTCACCGCCGAGGAGGTCACCTGGGTGACCGTGCCGTTCAACACCTCCTTCGCGCCGGGTGAGAAGAACTTCGACTTCGACATCAACCAGATCTCGATCACCGACGAGCGCAAGCAGGTCGTGGACTTCTCCGACGGCTACTACTCCGCCTCGCAGGCCGTCGTGGCGCTCGAGGGCAGCCCGGTCTCCGAGGTCACCACCGTGGCGGAGCTCGCCGACTTCAACCTCGGCGCGCAGACGGCCACCACGTCGCTGAAGGCGATCCGCGACGTCGTGAAGCCGAAGGACGAGCCGGCCGTCTTCGAGGACACCGTCGCCGCCAAGAACGCGCTCCTCAACGGCCAGACCGACGCGATCCTCGCCGACCTGCCCACGGCGTTCTACATCAGCGCCGCCGAGATCCCCGGGAGCAAGGTCGTGGGCCAGTTCCAGCCCGAGACCGGTGACCAGGAGGAGTTCGGGATGCTGTTCGAGAAGGGCAGCGAGCTGGTGCCCTGCGTCGACGACGCCCTGGCCACCCTGACCGACGACGGCACCCTGGCCGAGATCGAGCAGAAGTGGCTGTCCGACGTGGTGGACGTCCCCGAGCTCCAGTGACCGACCGGCAGCCGAGCGACCGCGAGCTGGAGCGTCGCCGCGTACGACGTCAGCAGCGCACCCGCTCGCTGCTGGTCGCCTCCGGGGCGATCGCACTGGTGCTCGCCGCGCTGGTGACCGTCCTGGTCAGCGCTCCCGGCTGGGACCGCTTCCGCGAGACGTTCTTCGACTGGGGCTACGCCAAGGACGCCCTGCCCGACATCCGCGACGGCTTCTGGCTCAACGTCAAGCTGTTCCTGATCTGCGAGGTCGCGATCCTCGCGGTGGGCCTCGCCGTCGCGCTCGCGCGCACTGCCCGCAGCCCGCTGCTCGCGCCGTTCCGGCTGCTGGCGGTCGTCTACGTCGACATCTTCCGCGGCGTCCCGACGGTGCTGCTGATCCTGATGCTCGGCTTCGGCGTCCCGGCGCTGGAGCTGCAGGGGGTCACCAGCGACCGCTACGTCTGGGCCGGGGTCGCGCTGGTGCTGTCCTACGGCGCCTACGTCGCGGAGGTCTTCCGCTCCGGGATCGAGTCGATCCACCCCTCGCAGGTGATGAGCGCCGAGGCGCTGGCCCTGACCCGCGGCCAGACGATGCGCTTCGTGGTCGTGCCGCAGGCCGTGCGCCGGGTCGCCCCGCCGCTGCTCAACGACTTCGTGTCGCTGCAGAAGGACACCGCGCTGGTCTCGGTCGTCGGCGTCTTCGACGCGGTGTTCGCCGCGCGCGACACCACCGGCTACACCTTCAACTACACGCCGTACGTCGTGGTCTCGGTCTTCTTCATCGCGATCACCATCCCCCTGGCGCGCCTCACCGACTGGCTGGGCCGGCGTGCCCTCGAGCGCGAACGCGCAGGCGTTCGATGAGGCAGGCGTTCGATGAAGGGAGTCCGATGACCGCCCCGCTCCTGGAGGCCCTCGAGGTCCGCAAGTCCTACGGCGACCGGGTCGTCCTCGACGACGTGACCCTCGACGTGCACCCGCACGACGTCGTCTGCCTGATCGGCTCGTCCGGCTCCGGCAAGTCCACGCTCCTGCGCTGCCTGAACCTGCTCGAGGACGTCGACGACGGCGTGATCCGCTTCGAGGGCCGCGAGATCTCCGACCCGCGCGTCGACCCCCGCGAGGTGCGCCAGCGCATGGGCATGGTCTTCCAGGCCTACAACCTCTTCCCGCACCTGAGCGTGCTCGACAACTGCACGCTGGCGCCGCGCCGCGTGCAGGGGCTGGCCCGCGGTGCGGCCGAGGACCGGGCTCGCGAGCTGCTGGCGACGTTCGGGCTGGCCGACCACGTCGACAAGCACCCCGACCGGCTCTCCGGCGGCCAGCAGCAGCGGGTGGCGCTGGTCCGCGCGCTCTGCACGCAGCCGACGCTGCTGCTGCTCGACGAGATCACCGCGGCGCTCGACCCCGAGCTGGTCGGCGAGGTGCTCGGGATCGTCCGCGACCTCGCCGAGCGCGGCACCACGATGGTGCTGGCCACCCACGAGATGGGCTTCGCCCGCGAGGTCGCCACGACCGTGTGCTTCCTCAGCGACGGCCGGATCCTCGAGCAGGGCCCGCCGGCGCAGATCTTCACCGACCCGCGCGAGGAGCGCACCCGCCAGTTCCTCACCCGGGTGCTGCCGGGCTGACCCGTGTCACTGTGACAGTCGTTCTGTCATGATCGCCGGCATGACGTACGAACTGGGACAGGGCACCGGCCCGCTGCGCGGGCTCAAGGTCGTCGAGATCGCGGGCATCGGCCCCGGGCCGCACGCCTGCATGATCCTCGCCGACCTCGGTGCCGACGTGATCCGCGTCGAGCGCCCCGGCGGCCAGGCGCTCGCGGGCGGCGCCACGATGCTGCTCAACCGCGGCCGGCCCAGCGTCGCGCTGAACCTCAAGGAGCCCGACGCGGTCGCCACCGTCCTCGAGCTGGTACGCGGCGCCGACGTCGTGATCGAGGGGATGCGGCCCGGCGTCACGGAGCGGCTGGGCCTCGGCCCCGACGACTGCCTCGCGGTCAACGAGCGCATCGTCTACGGCCGGATGACCGGATGGGGCCAGGACGGCCCGCTGGCCAAGGCGGCCGGCCACGACATGAACTACATCGCGATCACCGGAGCCCTGCACGGCATGGGCCAGGACCCGGCCCGTCCGCACTTCCCGTCCAACCTGGTGGGCGACTTCGGCGGCGGCTCGACGTACCTCGTCATCGGCATCCTCGCCGCCCTCCTGGAGGCTCGGCTCTCGGGCAAGGGTCAGGTCGTGGACGCCGCGATCGTCGACGGCACCGCCCACCTCAACGCGATGACCGCGGCCTTCCTGGCCAGCGGCGGCTTCACCGAGGAGCGCGGCGCCAACCTGCTCGACGGCGGCGTGCCGTTCTACGACGTCTACGAGACCTCCGACGGCCGGCACCTCTCCGTGGCCGCCCTCGAGCCGCAGTTCTTCGACACGCTCGTGACCCTCCTCGGCGTCAAGGACACCTGCCCGGGCCAGGGCGAGCCGGAGCGCTACGACGAGATGCGGGCGGTGTTCACCGAGGTCCTCGGCTCGCGCACCCAGGCCGAGTGGGTCGAGGCCTTCGAGGGCACGGACGCCTGCGTCGCCGGGATCATCCCCGTCAGCGAGGCCTTCGAGCACCCGCACCTGGTCGCGCGCGAGACCTTCGTCGAGAGGGACGGCATGGTGCAGCCGCAGCCCGCCCCCCGCTTCTCCCGCACCGCCGCCACCCTCGGCCTGCCCCCCTCGCCCGCCGCCGGCACCCACACCCGCGAGGCACTCACCGCGTGGGGCGTCGCGGACGTCGACGACCTCCTCGCCCGCGGCGTCGCCGTCCAGGCCTGAGCGACCCGGTGGTCGAGCAGCGAGGAGCGCCAGCGACGAACGCCCGTCGAGACCCCGCGAGGGAGGGCACCTGCGCCGGTGCGGGGGTCTCGACGCCCGCGCGCCGGCGCTCGCTGCTCGACCACCGGCGCGGCGTGACCCACGCCGCTTGCTGAACAACTGTCAACAGCCGCCGGATCCGACTAGCGTGCGGGCATGAGCACCGAGCACGTGGACGTGTTGGTCATCGGCGCCGGGCTGGCCGGGATCGGGGCCGCCTGCCGGCTGCGCACCGAGCACCCCGGGCGGAGCGTGGCGCTCCTGGAGAGCCGGGAGCGCAGCGGCGGGACGTGGGACCTCTTCAAGTACCCCGGCATCCGCTCGGACTCCGACATGTTCACGTTCGGGTTCCACTGGCGGCCCTGGCCCGGCGACACCGCCCTCGCCGACGGCCCGCTGATCCTCGACTACCTGCGCACGGTCGCCCACGAGTACGGCGTGGACGAGCTGATCCGCTACCGCCACCGGGTGACGGGCGCCAGCTGGGACTCCGAGACCGCGCGCTGGACGGTCACCGCGGACCACGACGGCGAGACCGTGACCATGACGACCGACTTCCTGTGGGGCTGCTCGGGCTACTACGACTACGAGCAGGGCTACGCCCCGACGTTCCCCGGCCAGGACGACTTCGCCGGACAGGTCGTGCACCCGCAGCACTGGCCGGAGGACCTCGACCACGCCGGCAAGCGGGTCGTCGTGATCGGCAGCGGCGCCACGGCGATCACGCTCGTGCCGGCGATGGCCACGACCGCCGAGCACGTCACGATGCTGCAGCGCTCGCCGACGTACGTGATGTCGCGCTCGGGCCGTGACCCGCTCGCCAAGCTCCTGCGCCGCCTGCCGCAGCGGCTGTCGTACCCGGTCGTGCGGTGGTCCAACATCCTCACCGCCATCGGCTTCTACCAGCTCAGCCAGCGGCGCCCGGAGCTGGTGAAGAGGATGATCCGCGGCCAGACCGAGAAGCAGCTGCCCGAGGGCGTGGACGTCGACGAGCACTTCAAGCCGGTCTACGACCCGTGGGACCAGCGGGTCTGCTTCGTCCCGGACGGCGACCTGTTCCGGGCGCTGCGCCGCGGCACGGCCTCCGTCGTCACCGACACCATCGAGACGTTCACGCCCAGCGGCATCCGGCTGACGTCGGGTGAGGAGATCGAGGCCGACATCATCGTGACGGCCACCGGCCTGCGGCTGCTGCCGTTCGGCGGCGTGGACCTCGTCGTCGACGGGGTGCCGGTGGAGCTGTCGCGGACCATGGCCTACAAGGCGCTGATGCTCAGCGGCGTGCCCAACTTCGCCTACACGATCGGCTACACCAACGCGTCATGGACGCTGAAGGCCGACCTGGTGGCCGACTACGTCTGCCGGGTGCTGCGCCACCTCGACGAGACCGGCACGACCACCGTGGTGCCGGTGCGCGACCCGTCGGTCGGCGAGCTGCCGTTCATGGACTTCAAGGCCGGCTACGTCCTGCGCGCCCTGGACCGGCTGCCCAAGCAGGGCGACCGGGCGCCGTGGCTGCTGAAGCAGAACTACGTCACCGACCTGCGGACCATCCGCCGGGGTGTGGTGGAGGACGGCGTCGTGACGTTCACTGGAAGCACGTCCGCGGGCAAACCGCCGGCGGCGTGACCGGACAACCCTGGAGGTAGCACGATGGGACTGGACGACAAGCTCAGCAACAAGGCCGAGGACCTCGGCGGCAAGGCCAAGGAGCACACCGGCAAGGCCACCGGCGACGAGAGCCTCGAGGCCGAGGGCAAGGGCGACCAGGCCAAGTCCTCGCTGAAGGACGGCGCCGAGAAGGCCAAGGACGCCGTCGGCGACGTCAAGGACGCGTTCAAGAAGTAGCGTCCGTCACCAAGTTCGAGCACGCTCACCCCTCGCCCGTAGAGTCTTACGGCGAGGGGTGATCTGTGTGCGTGCGTGGCTCGAGCGGTCGTTGTGGGACGTCGTCCCACGCGACCACCATGAGACCCCGACGGCGCTGCGGCGTCGTCAGGTCGTCACCATCTGCTTCGTCCTCGCGGGTGCGCTGGTGCTCGGCCTGTCGCTGCGCATCGATCCCGGCAGCCGGTGGTTCTACCCGGCGACGTTCGGGCTGGCGGCCGTCTGGACGGTGGGCGCCTTCGCCTCCGGCCCCCTGCACCTCGGGCGCATCGCGCGGCGCGACGACCACGTCCGCCCCGTCCTCACCCCGATCCTGATCGGGCTCGGCCTGTCCGCGGTCTTCGTGGTGGGCGCGCTGGTCGTGCGCACCATCGACCCGCTCGAGCGCCAGGTGACCTCGGTCCTCGACTACGCCGACCAGGGCTCGCTGCCGCTGCTGGCCCTGATCACGGCGGTCAACGGCGTGGCCGAGGAGCTGTTCTTCCGCGGGGCCGCCTACGCCGCCATCCCGCGGCGCCCGGTGCTGTGGACCTCGATCGCCTACATCGTGGCGACGCTGGCCTCGGGCAACATCATGCTGTCGTTCGCGGCGATCCTGCTCGGTGTGATCGTCGGGCTGCAGCGCCGGGCGTCGGGCGGGATCCTGGCACCGATCCTGACCCACTGCACGTGGTCGCTGACCATGCTGCTGGCGCTACCCCTGCTGTTCGGCGGCTGAGGCGTTCGACTCCTCGATGGCGACCTCGACGGCCTCGCGGTAGCTCAGCGGCTCGCCCGGCACGACCCCGAGGATCGCGTCGTCGGTGACGATGACCTCGGTGCCCATCGAGTCGATCAGGTTGCGCCCGGTCGTGACGTCGACGTTCGTGACGAACGAGATCCAGTACGACGACAGCTTGGGCGTCAGCACCGGCACCTGGAAGACCCGCAGGGTCCGGCCGTTCATGACCTGCGAGGCCTGCTGCAGCATCTCGATGTAGCTCAGCCGGTCGGCGCCGCCGATCTCGAAGACCTTGCCGATCGCCTCGTCGCGGTCGACCACGCCGGAGAGGTAGCGCACGACGTCGGAGATGGCGACCGGCTGGGTGCGGGTGGCGGCCCACTTGGGCACCACCATCGCGGGCAGGTTCTTCACCAGCTGACGGGTCATCTCCCAGGAGATGCCGCCGGCGCCCACGACGATCGCGGCCCGCAGGACCGTGACCGGCACCCCGGCCTCGCCGAGCAGCGACTCGACCTCGCGCCGCGAGCGCAGGTGCGCGGACAGGTCGTCGCCGTCGGCCCCGAGCCCGCCGAGGTAGATGATCTGCCGGGTGCCGGCTCCGGCGGCGGCCCGTCCGAAGGCGCGCGCCGCCTCGGCGTCCTTGCGCTCGAAGTCGTCGTCGTCGAGCGAGTGCACGAGGTAGACGGCGACGTCCGCGCCGGCCAGCGCGCGCTCGAGGCTGGCGGGGTCGCCGACGTCGGCGCCGACCGCCTCGCCCGGACCGTCGTAGGTGTCGGGGTGGCGGGTCATGGCGCGCACCGTGTGCCCCTGGTCGACGAGCGCGGGCACGAGACGGCGGCCCACGAAGCCCGTGGCTCCGGTGACGAGGACGGTGGTCATGTTCACACCCTAGGGAGCGTTGGCAATGCCCGGTTGTGTGGCCGGGTGCCCTAGGCTTGCTTCAGCAGCTCGTCAAGTCTTGCCTCGAGCTCCTGCGCGCACGAGATCTTCGGTCCCGGTCGCGCCCCTCCTTCGTGAGGCACATGCTTCCCGCCCGTCGCCGACGGGCCAGCTTGGTGAGACACACCAACGTTAGTGACTCCCTGTGAATTCAGCTTCGCCCTCTTTCGCCGCGCTCGGCGTCCCGTCCGAGCTCGTCTCCATCCTGACCGACAACGGCATCACCGTCCCGACCCCGATCCAGGCTGCGACGCTGCCGGACTCGCTCGCCGGCCGTGACGTCCTCGGCCGGGGCCGCACCGGCTCCGGCAAGACCTACGCGTTCCTGCTGCCGATGATCTCGCGCCTCTCCGACTCGGGCCGCCGTGCGGCGCCCAAGTCCCCGCGTGCGCTGATCCTCGCCCCGACCCGCGAGCTGGTCGGACAGATCCACGCCGCGCTCCAGCCGCTGGCCAAGGCCGCCGGCTTCTCGACGATCACCATCTTCGGTGGCGTCGGCCAGAACCCCCAGGTCATGGGCCTGCGCAAGGGCGTCGACATCGTCGTCGCCTGCCCGGGTCGCCTCGAGGACCTCATGCAGCAGGGCCACCTCGACCTCGGCAACATCGAGGTCACCGTGCTCGACGAGGCCGACCACATGGCCGACCTCGGCTTCCTGCCCGCCGTACGCCGGATCATGGACAAGACCCCGACGTCGGGTCAGCGCCTGCTCTTCTCGGCCACGCTCGACAACGCGATCGACGTCCTGGTCAAGCGCTTCCTGCACTCCCCGAAGGTCCACGAGGCCGACTCGGCGCAGTCGCCGGTGTCGACGATGGACCACCACGTCCTGCACGTCGCCCGCGAGCACCGCGTCTCGATCCTGGTCGACCTGACCAGCGCGCCGGGCCGCACCGTGGTCTTCACCCGCACCAAGCACGGCGCCAAGGCGCTGGCCCGCCAGCTCAACAAGTCGGGCGTGCCCTCGGTCGACCTGCACGGCAACCTCAGCCAGAACGCGCGCACGCGCAACATGGAGATGTTCCACTCCGGCAAGGCCACGACCCTGGTCGCGACCGACATCGCCGCGCGCGGCATCCACGTCGACGACGTGGCGCTCGTCGTGCACGCCGACCCGCCGACCGAGCACAAGGCCTACCTGCACCGCTCGGGCCGTACGGCGCGTGCCGGTGCCGCGGGCACCGTCATCACCCTGATGACCGACGACCAGGTGCGCGACGTGCGCCAGCTGACCCGCGCGGCCGGCATCAAGCCGACCACCACGCGCATCGACAACGCCTCGCACCCGATGCTCACCACGCTCGCCCCCGGCGAGCGCACGGTGGTCGTCGGTGGCATCGAGCTCGACCGCCCCGAGCCGTCCGGCTCGCGTCCCGCCGGTGGCGGGGGCGGCCCGCGCCGTCGCTCCGGCGGTGGCGGCGGCGGTCGCTCCGGCGGCGGCCAGCCCAAGTCCGGTGGCAGCGGCGGCGGTCGCAATCGCGGCGGCTCCTCGGCCAAGGCGGCCCCCAAGGCCGGCGGCGGTCGCCCCGGTGGCGGCCGCTCGCGCGGCGGCGCCGGCGCCTCGACGTCGTCCTCCGGCGGCAGCCACACCGCCGCCTCGTTCAGCTCCGGTCGTCGCTGACCCCTCAGCCCGACCACCCGAAGCGCCCGTCACCTCTGGTGGCGGGCGCCTCGGCGTCGTCCCACGCGTCCCAAGATTCACCGGGTACCCAATGAAACTCATGCTTCCGGTACGAAACTTCGTACGGGAAGCACCAGATTCACCGGGTACCCGGTGAATCTCACGCGCAGCCGCCCGGCGACCCTCAGCCGCGCGCCTTGCGGGCGATGTTCTCGCGCTTGGTCTCGTCCATGCCGGCCTCGTAGGCCGACACCAGGCTGGCGACCGAGAGCGGCTTGAGGCGCTCGACGACGGCCTGGACGGTCTCGGGGGACGCGCCGGACTCGCGGTAGACCGGCCACACCATCCGCCGGAAGACGTCGTAGAGCTCGTGGGCCAGCTCGCGGCCGTGGCGGCGGTAGATCTCGCCGGTGGCGACGGCGGCCTCGAGCGGGTAGCCGAGGTCGAGCAGGGCCAGGCCCACGGAGAGCTGGGACTGGGCGACCTCGTAGGTCTCCTCGCCGACGGGCTCGGCGATCCCGAGAGCCGCCAGCACCTGCAGGTCGTCGGCCGACAGCGAGCGGTCGCAGCGCCGCTCCAGGTCGGCCAGCGTCAGGAGCACGGGGCGTCCGGCCTGCCAGGGGGCGAGCATCGTACGGCGCAGCGCGATGTCCTCGGGGCTGGCGTCGGCGGGGATGCCGGCGAGGTAGCCCTCGATCGCCGCGAGCGTGAAGCCGTGGCTCTGCAGCTCCTGCACGAGCTCGAGGCGGGCGACGTGGTCGGGCGTGTAGTAGCCCGAGCGGCCGCGCCGCAGGGGCGGCGGCACGAGCCCCTTGGTCGTGTAGAAGCGCACGTTGCGCACGCTCATCCCCACCCGGTTGGTGAGCTCCTCCAGCGTGAGCAGGCCGCGCAGCTCGTCGACGTTGTCGGTGACGGATCCGTGGGTCATGCCTGCCTCCTTCGTGGCGCACTCCCGCCCGGGTGAGTGAGGCCACACCCGGGCCCTTGACGATAGTGACAGCAATAGTGTCACAATCGGAGTCTCGGGAGGTCCACGCACCCGACCCACACGCTCGTCTCCACATCGCGTCACCCAACATCGAGGACGGTCATGGCAGAAGCATTCGTGTACGACCACATCCGCACGCCGCGCGGCAAGGGCAAGGCCGCCGGCTCCCTGCACGAGGTCAAGCCGGTCGACCTGGTGGTCGGCCTGCTCGACGCCGTCAAGGAGCGCAACCCCGGCCTCGACCCGGCCCGCGTGGACGACGTCGTCCTCGGCGTGGTCTCGCCGATCGGCGACCAGGGCGGCGACATCGCCAAGACCGCCGCGCTGGCCGCGGGCTACCCCGACACCGTCGCGGGCGTCCAGCTCAACCGCTTCTGCGCCTCGGGCCTCGAGGCCGTCAACCAGGCCGCGTCCCGCGTCCGCGGCGGCTTCGAGGACCTGATCCTCGCCGGCGGCGTCGAGTCGATGAGCCGCGTGGCCATGGGCTCCGACGGCGGCGCCTGGGCCTCCGACCCCGCCACCGCGTTCAAGGCCGGCTTCGTGCCGCAGGGCATCGGCGCCGACCTGATCGCCACCATCGAGGGCTGGGACCGGGGCGACGTCGACGCGTACGCCGCCGAGTCGCACCACCGTGCCGCCAAGGCGTGGGCCAACGGGTACTTCGCCGGCTCCGTGGTGCCCGTCAAGGACATCAGCGGCCTCACCGTCCTCGACCACGACGAGACGATCCGCCCCGACACCAGCCCCGAGGGCCTCGCCGGCCTGAAGCCGTCGTTCGCGCAGATCGGCGCCGACGCCGGCTTCGACGACGTGGCGCTCGAGAAGTACCACTGGGTGGAGAAGATCAACCACGTCCACCACGCCGGCAACTCCTCGGGCATCGTCGACGGCGCCGCGATCACGCTGATCGGCTCCGAGCAGGTCGGCACCGACCTCGGCCTCACCCCGCGCGCCCGCGTCCTGGCGACCGCCGTCTCCGGCGCCGACCCGGTCATCATGCTGACCGGCCCGGCCCCCGCCGCCCGCAAGGCGCTGGCCAAGGCCGGCCTGACCGTCGACGACATCGACCTGTTCGAGATCAACGAGGCCTTCGCCGCCGTGGCGATGCGCTTCATGCGCGACCTGGACATCAGCCACGAGATCACCAACGTCAACGGCGGCGCCATCGCCATGGGCCACCCCCTCGGCGCCACCGGCGCGATGATCCTCGGCACCCTGATCGACGAGCTCCAGCGCCGCGACCTGCGCCGCGGCCTCGCCACGCTCTGCGTCGGCGGCGGCATGGGCATCGCCACGATCGTCGAGCTGGTGTGAGCGAGGGACGAGCTCACACCAGCTGATGGTGGTCGAGCGAGCGGCACGGCTGAGCTTGCGAAGCCGTGACCCGCGTGTCGAGACCCCGTGAGCCGACCGCCGACCGCCACCACCCGCCGTACCCCTGAACTCACCCAGACGAACAGGACCACCAGATGAGCACCACGACCCAGACCGCCGTGCACTACGAGCGCGACGCCGACGGCATCGTCACGCTGACCCTCGACGACCCGACGGCCAGCGCCAACACCATGAACGAGCTCTACATCTCCTCGATGGCCGACGCCGTCGACCGCCTCTACGCCGAGGCCGACGACGTCACCGGCGTCGTCGTGGCCTCGGCGAAGAAGACCTTCTTCGCCGGCGGCAACCTCAAGTCCATGGTGCTGGCGACCAAGGACGACGCCGCCTCGGTGTTCTCGCTCGCCGAGAGCGTCAAGGCCGGCCTGCGCCGCCTGGAGACCTTCCCGCGCCCGGTCGTCGCCGCCATCAACGGCGCCGCGCTCGGCGGCGGCTTCGAGATCGCGCTCGCCACCAACCACCGCATCGTCGTCGACGACTCCTCGGTCAAGCTCGGCCTGCCCGAGTCCAGCCTCGGCCTGCTGCCCGGCGGCGGCGGCGTCACCCGCATCGTGCGCCTGCTCGGCATCCAGTCCGGGCTCATGGACGTGCTGCTCCAGGGCACCCAATTCACCCCGGCCACGGCCAAGGAGAAGGGCCTGGTCGACGAGCTCGTCGCCACCCGCGAGGAGCTCGTCCCCGCCGCGAAGGCGTGGATCAAGGCCAACCCCGAGGCGTCGAAGAACCCCTGGGACGCCCCGGGCTACAAGATGCCCGGCGGCACGCCCAAGTCGCCGGCGCTGGCGGGCTTCCTGCCGGCGTTCCCCGCGCTGCTGCGCAAGCAGACCAAGGGCGCGCTCTACCCCGCCGCCCGGGCGATCCTCAGCGCCGCGGTCGAGGGCGCACAGGTCGACTTCGACACCGCCTCGCGCATCGAGTCGCGCTACCTCACGAACCTGATCGTCAACCAGGGCTCGAAGAACATGATCCAGGCGTTCTTCTTCGACCTGCAGGCCATCAACTCCGGCTCGCTGCGCCCCGACGGCTTCGAGCCGTTCAGGGCCACCAAGGTCGGCGTCCTGGGCGCCGGCATGATGGGCGCCGGCATCGCCTACTCCTGCGCGCGTGCGGGCATGGAGGTCGTCCTCAAGGACGTCGAGCAGGCCAGCGCCGACAAGGGCAAGGCCTACTCCGAGGCGCTGCTGGACAAGGCGATCTCGCGCGGCAAGTCCACCGAGGACAAGAAGGCCGAGCTGCTCGGACGGATCACCGCCACGACCGACCCTGCCGCCCTCGCCGGCTGCGACCTGGTCATCGAGGCCGTCTTCGAGGACCCCTCGCTCAAGCACCAGGTGTTCGCCGAGATCGCGCCGTACGTCAACGCCGACGCGCTCCTGTGCTCCAACACCTCGACGCTGCCGATCACCGAGCTCGCCGAGGGCGTCGACCGTCCGGCCGACTTCATCGGGCTGCACTTCTTCAGCCCGGTCGACAAGATGCCGCTGGTCGAGATCATCAAGGGCAGGGCGACCTCGGACGCCGCGCTGGCCAAGGCCTACGACGTCGTGCAGCAGATCCGCAAGACGCCGATCGTCGTCAACGACAGCCGCGGCTTCTACACCTCGCGCGTCATCGGCTTCATGGTCAACGAGGGCATGGCGATGCTCGCCGAGGGCGTGCAGCCCTGGACGATCGAGCGCGCGACCACGCAGGCCGGCTACCCCGCGCCCGTGCTCCAGCTCTCCGACGAGCTCAACCTCGAGCTCATGGCCAAGATCGCCAAGGCGACCCGCGAGGCCGCCGAGCGCGAGGGCAGCCCGGCCCCCGAGCACCCCGGCACCGCGGTCGTCGACCGGATGCTGGAGGCCGGCCGCGCCGGTCGCCTGCGCGGCGCCGGCTTCTACGACTACGACGAGGCCGGCAAGCGCCAGTCCATCTGGTCGGGCCTGGGCGAGCTGTTCCCCGTCGCCGAGGAGCAGCTCCCGCTCCAGGACGTCAAGGACCGGATGCTCTTCGCCGAGGCGCTCGAGACCGCCAAGTGCTTCGAGGAGGGTGTCATCACCTCTGCGGCGGCGGCCAACATCGGCTCGATCATGGGCATCGGCTTCCCGCCGATGACCGGTGGCGCCGCGCAGTTCATGACCGGCTACGAAGGCACCGACGGCGAGATCGGCCTCAAGGCGTTCGTGAAGCGCGCCGACGAGCTGGCGGCGACGTACGGCGACCGGTTCGCGCCCACCCCGTGGCTGCGCGACCTCGCGGAGACCGGCGGGTCCTTCCCGGCCTGACGCGCACTTCAGATCGCTGGCCCGTCCGACTCGGACGGGCCAGCGGCGTCTCCGGCCTCAGTCGGGCGGCAGCGCCTGCTGGACGCAGGTGAGCTGGGCCTGGCTGAGAGCGGCGACCGCGTCACCGGAGAGGTCGCCCTGGAGCGAGGCGATCGCCGCGGCGCGCTGCTCCTCCTCGCTCAGGGCGTCGCGCAGGCACTCGGTGTACGCCGTCCGGTCGACCTTGCCCTTCGTCGCGGCGACCTGGGCGCGCGTCGACTCCGCGACGAAGTCGGTGCAGGCGAGCTGGGCGTCGACCCACAGCCCGGCACCCTGCTCGTCCAGGACCGGCAGCTCGGCGACCACGGCGCCGGTGTCGTCGAGGATCCCGGCGGCCCGCAGGTCCTCCGGCGTGCTCGCCGCGAGCAGCGCGTCGGCGAAGCACTCGCCGGTGGCGGTGTCCTCGGGCCCCCTGTCGTCACCGACCCACAAGCCGACCAGGCCGTCGCGCAGGGCGGCCTCGTCGACGTCCCCTGAGGTGGCGCCCGACGAGGTGCTGGACGTGGCGGAGGGTGCCGACCGTGGGTCCTCGTCGTCGCCGCCGCCCGAGCAGCCGGTGACGAGCAGCGCCACCAGGGCGGGCGCCGCGAGGGACCGGATCGGGGTCTGCACGCGTGCATCGTCGCACTACTGTGCGGTACGTGGACTTCTCACCGTCACCGCGCGCCGCCGACCTGACCGCCCGCGTCCAGGACTTCATCCGGACCGAGATCGAGCCGGCGGAGGAGGGCTACCACCGCGACCTCGCGCAGGCCCGTCTCACCGGCGACCCGTGGCAGCCGCTGCCGCTGATCGAGGAGCTCAAGACCAAGGCGCGCGAGCGCGGCCTGTGGAACCTCTTCCTGCCCCACGAGCACGCGGGGGAGTACGCCGCCCGGTTCGGCACCGACGGGGGCGAGGGCCTGACCAACGTCGACTACGCCCCGATCGCCGAGCTCAGCGGCCGCTCCGCGCTCACGCCGCTGGTCCTCAACTGCAACGCGCCCGACACCGGCAACATGGAGGTGCTGCTGCGCTACGGCACCGAGGAGCAGCGCCGTGACTGGCTCGAGCCGCTGCTCGACGGCCGCATCCGCTCGGCGTTCACGATGACCGAGCCCGGGGTCGCGTCCTCCGACGCCACCAACATGGAGGCGACCGCGGTCCTCGACGGCGACGAGGTCGTCATCAACGGCCGCAAGTGGTGGTCCACCGGCATCGGCCACCCCGACTGCAAGGTCCTGGTCTTCATGGGGCTCACCGACCCCGACGCCGACCGGCACCACCGGCACTCGATGGTGCTGGTGCCCAAGGACACTCCCGGGGTCAAGGTCGAGCGGATGCTCAGCGTGATGGGCCTCTACGACGAGCCGCTCGGCCACGGCGAGGTGTCCTTCACCGACGTGCGCGTGCCGGTCACGAACATCCTCAGCGGCCCCGGCGCGGCCTTCGGCATCGCGCAGGGCCGGCTCGGCCCGGGTCGGGTCCACCACTGCATGCGGCTCATCGGGTTGGCCGAGATGGCGCTGGAGAAGGCGTGCGAGCGCGGGACCGAGCGGACGGCGTTCGGCAAGCCCCTGGTCAACCTCGGCGGCAACCGCGAGCGCATCGCGGAGGCCCGGATCGCGATCGACCAGGCGCGGCTGCTGGTGCTCAACGCTGCGTGGAAGCTGGACGTCGGCGGCCCGGTCAACGCGCTCTCGGAGGTGTCGCAGATCAAGGTGGCCGTGCCGCGCATGGCCCAGCAGGTCATCGACTTCGCGATGCAGATCCACGGTGGCGGCGGACTGTCGGCGGACTTCCCGCTCGCCGAGGCCTGGACCTCCGCCCGCTCGCTGCGCCTCGCGGACGGCCCCGACGAGGTGCACCTCGGCGTCGTCGCCCGCCTCGAGCTCGGCCGCTACGGGACCAAGCGATGAGCCGGGTGCTCGTCACCGGCGCCGCGTCCGGCCTCGGGGAGGCGCTGTCGGCGGCGTTCGAGGCGCGCGGTGACGAGGTGCTGCGCACGGACGTCAGCTACGAGCGGGGTTTCGAGACAGGCGCTAGCGCGCCTTCCTCAACCTCCGGTGGCTACCGCCTGGACATCACGTCGGACGACGACTGGGCGGCTGCGCTCGCGCACGTGGAGTCCACGTGGGGCGGGTTGGACGTGCTGGTCAACAACGCCGGCGTGGCCGGCGGCGGCCGGCTGGACGTCGCCACCATGGACGAGTGGCAGTGGATCACCGAGATCAACCTCTTCGGCGCGGTCCGCGGGACCCGCACGTTCGTGCCGATGTTCAAGCGCCAGCGCTCCGGGCGGATCGTCAACACCGCCTCGCTCGCCGGGCTCGTGCACCCGGCCGGCATGGCGTCCTACAACGCCAGCAAGGCGGCCGTCGTCGCGCTCACCGAGACGACCGGGCACGAGCTGGCCGCCTATGGCGTGACGGCGCACGTCGTGTGCCCGTCCTACTTCCGCACCAGCCTGATGTCGTCGCTGCGCGGGGCCGACACCGCGCTCGCCGAGGTGATGAGCAAGCTCGTGGACGAGTCGCCGGTCAGCGCCGACGACATCGCGGCGGCCGTCCTCGAGGGCCTCGACCGCGGCGACGAGCTGATCGTGCCGGACCAGGCCGCCCGCGACGCTCACGCGCTCAAGCAGACCGACCGGGCGACGTACGACGTGGTCATGCGGGCCCAGGCGGTCAAGCTCGAGGAGGGCGCGCGGTGAGCGAGCGCGACGACGCCGGCAACCCGGCGAAGGCCGTCCGCGACGAGGACGCCTTCGACGTCGAGGCGGTCGCGGCCTGGCTGCGCGAGCACGCGCTGGCCTTCCGCGAGGACCTCGAAAGGACGCCGGAGGTCCGGCAGTTCCCCGGCGGCGCCTCCAACCTGACCTACCTCCTGCGCTACCCCGCGCGCGACCTCGTGCTGCGCCGCCCGCCGGCCGGGGTGAAGGCCGCCGGGGCGCACGACATGGGCCGGGAGTTCGTGATCCAGCGCGAGCTCGCGCCGCTCTTCCCCTACGTCGCCACGATGGTCGGGCACTGCACCGACGCGAGCGTCATCGGCTCGGACTTCTACGTCATGGAGCGCATCGAGGGCACCATCCCGCGCCGTGACCTGCCCTGGGACCTGCCGCCCGCGGAGGTCTCGCGGCTGTGCGAGAGCGTGCTCGACGTGCTCGTCGCGCTGCACTCCGTCGACGTCACCGCGTCGCCGGAGCTGGCGGCGTACGGGCGCGGCGACGGCTACGTCGACCGCCAGCTCGGCGGCTGGACCAAGCGCTTCGCCGACGCGCGCACCGACGACACCGGCGACTGGTCCGACGTCGTCGCGTGGCTCGAGGCGCACAAGCCGGGCGACGTCGGGCAGCGGATGATCCACAACGACTTCCGCTTCGACAACCTCGTGCTCGACCCGGACGACCCGATGACCGTGGTGGGCGTGCTCGACTGGGAGATGGCCACCGTCGGCGACCCGCTGATGGACCTCGGCGGGATGCTGTCCTACTGGGTGGAGGCCGGGGACGACGAGTTCTTGCAGATGTTCCGCCGCCAGCCCACGACCGCGCCGGGCATGTGGACGCGCGCGGAGGTGGTGGCGCACTACTGCGAGCGGATGGGCTTCGAGATGACGCCCGAGCGCTGGCGCTTCTACGAGGTCTTCGGGCTGTTCCGGCTCGCCGTGATCGCCCAGCAGATCTGGTACCGCTACTTCCACGGGCAGACCACCAACGAGCAGTACGCCGTGTTCGGCCCGGCGGTCGGCTACCTCGAGACCCGCTGCCGCGGGCTCGTCGCCGCGGCCGAATGACGGGCTACCGCTGATGGGGCAGGTCCTGCTGGTCCGCCACGGCCAGGCGTCGTTCGGCGCCGCCGACTACGACGTGCTGTCCGAGACCGGCTGGGCGCAGGGGCGCCTGCTCGGCGCGGCGCTCGCCGCCCAGGGCGTCACGCCGAGCGCGATGGTGCGCGGCGACATGCGCCGGCACCGCGAGACCGCGGAGGCGATGGCCGACGGAGCCGGCTGGCGTGACGTCCCGAGCTCGGTGGACGCCGGGTGGGACGAGTTCGACCACGTGGGGCTGGTCGCCGCCCACCGAGGGGACGCTCCCGCGGAGCTGGACCGCCGTACGTTCCAGGAGGTGTTCGAGCGGGCCACCGCCCGGTGGACCGCGGGGGAGGACGACGGCTTCCCGGAGTCCTACGCCGCCTTCGTCGCCCGGGTGAGGGGCTCACTGGGGGGCGCGGCCGCGGACGCCGGGCCCGGCCGCACGATCGTCGTGGTGAGCTCCGGCGGCACGATCGCGGTCGTCGTCGCCGCCCTGCTCGCCCCCGCGGACGACCCCGCCGCGATCGCCCACCTCTGGTCCCGCCTCAACACGGTCACGGTCAACTCCTCCCTCACCCGCGTCATGGTCGGCTCGACCGGCTCCCGCCTCCTCACCTTCAACGAGCACGCCCACCTCCCCGCGGACCTCCTCACCTACCGCTGACGTCGGGGTAGTCCCTAACAGATTCGTGGTCTTCCAGCCGGGAACACCACGAATTTGTTAGGGACTACCCCGCCGTGGCCGCTACATGAGGCGCTTGAGGACCGGCAGCGGTGCGTGCTTCATGAGGAGGGAGAGGGGGGCCCAGGGCAGCGCGGGGACGCAGGCGTCGGCGACCTGCTTCTCGATCGCGGAGACCATCGAGCGCACGCCCTTCTCGGTGGACGTCATGAGGAGCGCCTTGTCGGCCACGGCGTCGTTCATCTCCGAGGCGATGTAGCCGGGGTAGAGGACCGTGACCTTGAGGCGCTTGCCCAGCGGCTTGCCGTAGAGCTCGTTGCGGATCCCCTCGGCGAGCATCGCCGCGCCGGCCTTGGTGGCGGCGTACGTCGTCATCGACTTGGGCATCCCGCGCAGGGCCGACATCGAGGAGACCATCACCAGGTGGCCGTGCTCCTGGTCGCGGAAGATCTCCATCGCGGCCTCGGTCTGCGCGAGGGCGGCGACGAAGTTGGTCATCGCGGTCTCCCGGTTCGCGTCGAACCGGCCGGTGCCGAGCGCGGCGCCCTTGCCGAGCCCGGCGTTGACGATCACCCGGTCGAGGGTGCCGAAGTCGGCGCGGAACGCGCGGAAGACCTCGAAGACCTGCTCGTCGTCGGTCACGTCCAGCGCCCGGAGCACCACCCGGCGCTCGGGGTGGGCGGCGGCGATCTCGTCGCGCAGCTCCTCGAGCCGCTCCACACGACGGGCGCACAGGGCGAGGTCGTGGCCCTTCGCGGCGAACTGGCGCGCCATCTCGGCGCCGAGGCCGGAGGACGCTCCGGTGATCAGGATCGTGGGCATGGACGGGATTGTGTCCTACGGCTCGGCCCTTGCTGCCACCCGTGGCGGTCCCCCGTCACCCGGGACTAAAAGTCAGGCTTGACTGTTTGTTCGGTTCGCGGCATGCTCGCCACGTGACCACCGGACCCGCCACGCGCGTCCCCCAGGAGCAGCGCACCCGGGTGATGCGGGCCCGCCTGCTGCAGGCCACGGTCGAGGTGCTCGTCGAGCGGGGCTTCGGCGGCACCACCACGACGCTGGTGTCGCAGCGGGCCGGCGTGAGCCGCGGCGCGCAGCTGCACCACTTCCCGACCAAGAACGACCTCGTGGTCGCCGCGGTAGAGCACCTGACCGAGGTGCGCGGTGCCGAGCTCGCCGCGGCCGCCTCCCGCCTGCCGCGAGGCGAGCGGCGCACTCGCGCGGTGCTGACGATGCTCGGCGACCACTTCACCTCGCCGGTCTTCACGGCGGCCCTGGAGCTCTGGGTCGCGGCGCGCACCGACAAGACCCTCCTGGACGCCGTGGCGCCGCTGGAGCAGCGGGTCGGCCGCGAGGTGCACCGCCTCACGGTCGAGCTTCTCGGGGCCGACGAGTCGCGCCCGGGCACGCGCGAGCTCATCCAGGCGACCCTCGACCTGGTGCGCGGCCTCGGCCTCGCCGACACGATCACCGACGACGCCCGCCGCCGCGCGGGGATCCTCGACCAGTGGGCCCTGACCCTCGACGCCGCCCTGAAGGAGACCCCGTGAGCCAGCTGCTCGAGGACCTGCTCGCCGATCTCGACGCCGAGACCGACCGGCTGTGGAACGCCGTCGCCGGGCTCGACGCCTCCGACCGGGGTGGCTGGGCCACGCCCACCCCGGCCGCGGGCTGGAGCGTCGCCACGCAGGTCGCGCACCTGCTGTGGACCGACGAGACCGCCACGGCCGCCGCGCGCTCGCTGGTCGGTCCCGAGGGCAAGCAGGCTTGGGACGACCTCGTCCTGGAGGCCATCGCCGACCCCACCGGGTACGTCGACACGGCGGCCCACGAGGTCGCCCGGCTGGCCCCCACGGCGCTGCTCGCGCGCTGGGGCAAGGCCCGCACCGAGCTCGCCGAGGCGCTGCGCGAGCTCGCGGACGGGCAGAAGATGCCGTGGTTCGGCCCGCCGATGTCGGCGACCTCCATGGCGACGGCCCGTTTCATGGAGACCTGGGCCCACGCCCTCGACGTCTACCAGGCCCTCGGCACCGAGCCCGAGGTCACCGACCGGATCCGCCACGTGGCCCACATCGGCGTGCGCACCCGCGGGTTCTCGTTCGCGAGCAACGGACTCGAGCCGCCGGCCGACGAGCCGCGCGTCGAGCTCACGTCGCCGTCCGGCGAGCTCTGGACGTGGGGTCCCGAGGACGCGGCACAGCGGGTGACCGGTCCGGCGTACGACTTCTGCCTGCTGGTCACCCAGCGCGTCCACCGCGACGACACCGCCCTGGTGGCGCAGGGTGACGACGCCGAGCGGTGGCTGGGGATCGCACAGTGCTTCGCGGGACCTCCCGGCGAGGGTCGGGCGCGCCGATGACCGCGGCGAGCGGCGCGACCGCGCCGGTGCTGCGCATCGGCAACTGCTCCGGCTTCTACGGCGACCGGCTGGCCGCCATGCGCGAGATGCTCGAGGGCGCCCGGGACGGTCACGGCCTCGACGTCCTCACCGGCGACTACCTCGCCGAGCTGACCATGCTGATCCTGGGCCGCGACACGATGAAGGACCCCTCGCTCGGCTACGCCCGGACCTTCGTGCGTCAGCTGGAGGACTGCCTGGGGCTCGCCCTCGAGCAGGGCGTGACGATCGTCAGCAACGCCGGCGGCCTCAACCCCGCGGGCCTGGCCGACCGGCTGCGCGAGGTCGCGAAGGGCCTCGGCCTGGACCCCGCGATCGCCCACGTCGAGGGCGACGACCTGCGCTCGCGCGCCGCGGAGGTGGGCCTGAGCGAGGGCGCCCTCACCGCCAACGCCTACCTCGGCGGCTTCGGCATCGCCGCCGCGCTGCGCCAGGGCGCCGACGTCGTCGTGACCGGCCGTGTCACCGACGCCTCGCTGGTCGTGGGCCCGGCCGTCGCGCACTTCGGCTGGACGCCGACGTCCTACGACGAGCTGGCCGGCGCCGTCGTGGCGGGCCACGTGCTCGAGTGCGGCACCCAGGCCACGGGAGGCAACTTCTCCGGTTTCCGCACGCTGTCCCACACCGGGCGCCCGCTGGGCTTCCCGCTCGCCGAGATCGCCGCCGACGGCTCCTGCGTCGTCACGAAGCAGGACGGCACCGGCGGCGCGGTCACGGTCGACACCGTCACCGCGCAGCTGGTCTACGAGATCCAGAGCACCCGCTACCTCAACCCCGACGTGGTCACCGACCTCGCCTCGGTGCGCCTGGCGCAGGAGGGCCCGGACCGGGTCGCGATCAGCGGCGTCACCGGTGCGGCGCCGCCCGAGCGGCTCAAGGTCTGCGTCAACACGCTCGGCGGCTTCCGCAACTCCCTCGAGCTGGTGCTCACCGGCCTGGACATCGATGCCAAGGCCGACTGGGTGCGCGCCCAGCTGGAGCCCTCGCTCACGGCCACGACGGTCAGCTGGACCCGCACCGCCCTGCCCGCCGGCGACTCCGACACCCAGGAGGGCGCCTCCTGCCTGCTGCGGTGCACCGTCCTGGACCCCGAGGCCGGCCCGGTCGCCAAGGCGTTCACCGGCCCCGCGGTCGAGCTGGCCCTGGCGTCGTACCCCGGCTTCACGATGACCGCGCCGCCCGGACCGCCGACGCCCTACGGCATCTACCGGCCCGAGTACGTCGACCGCTCGGCCGTCACCCACACCGTCGTCCACGCCGACGGCAGCCGCGAGGTCGTGCCGGACCCGACGGACTTCTCGGGCGCCGACGCCGCCGACGGCCTGCGGCCCTCGCCGTACCCCGCGCCGGTCGACTCCCTCACGCGCCGCGCCCCGCTCGGCTCCTTCGTGCACGCCCGCTCCGGCGACAAGGGCGGCGACGCCAACCTCGGCCTCTGGGTGGCGCACGACGACACCGTCGATGCCGACAAGCACGCCGCCCGCGTCACGTGGCTGGCCAAGTTCATGAGCCCGCGCAAGGTCCGCGAGCTGGTCCCCGAGGCGCGCGACCTCGACGTCGAGGTCTACGTGCTGCCGCACCTGGGCGCCGTCAACGTGCTCATCCGCGGCCTGCTCGGCGAGGGCGTCGCCGCCTCAACGCGCTTCGACCCCCAGGCCAAGGGCCTGGGCGAGTGGGTCCGCTCACGCATCGTGCACGTCCAGGAGGGGTTGCTGTGACGACCGCCGAGCCGAGGTCCGAGCTCCGGGCGCTGGGCACCGAGTTCACCCGCCGCGAGGTCGAGCCCCACCTCCAGTCGTGGGAGGACGCCGGGTCGATCCCGCGCGAGCTGCACGTGGCGGCGGCGCGCCAGGGCCTGCTCGGGATCTCGTTCCCCGAGTCGGTGGGCGGCGAGGGCGGCGACCTGCTCGACACCGTCGCGCTGCAGGAGGCGATGCTCGCCGCCGGTGCCTCGAGCGGCCTGATGGCCGGGCTCTTCACCCACGGCATCGCACTGCCCCACCTCGCGGCCCACGGCTCGCCCGACCTCGTCGACCGCTACGTCCGGCCCACGCTGGCCGGGGAGCTGATCGGCGCGCTCGCGATCACCGAGCCCGGCGGCGGCTCCGACGTCGGCAACCTGCGGACGACCGCCGTGCGCGACGGCGAGCACTACGTCGTCAACGGCGCCAAGACCTTCATCACCAGCGGGGTGCGCGCCGACTTCGTCACGACGGCCGTGCGCACCGGCGGGCCGGGCGCGGGGGGCGTCAGCCTGCTGGTCGTCGACAAGGGCGCGCCGGGCTTCGTCGTCGACCGGGGGCTGGCCAAGATGGGCTGGCACTGCTCCGACACCGCCGAGCTGTCGTTCACCGACGTGCGGGTGCCGGTCGGCAACCTGGTCGGCGAGCAGGACGCCGGCTTCTGGTACATCGCCGAGCAGTTCGTCGTCGAGCGGATGGCGCTGGCGGTCCACGGCTACGGCATCGCCGCCCGCTCGCTGGCGCTGACCGCCGCCTACTGCCGCGATCGCGAGACCTTCGGGCAGCCGCTGGCCTCGCGCCAGGTGGTGCGCCACAAGCTCGTCGAGATGCACCGTCGCGTGGAGGTCGCCCGTGCCTACACCCACGCCGTCGCCGCCCGCCACGTCGCCGGCGAGAGCGTCATCGCCGAGGCCTGCCTGGCCAAGCAGACCGCCTGCGACGCCGCGACGTACGTCTGCGACGAGGCGGTCCAGCTGCACGGTGGCACGGGCTACATGCACGGGACCGAGGTCGAGCGGCACTACCGCGACGCCCGGCTCCTGCCCATCGGCGGCGGTGCCACCGAGGTCCTCACCGACCTCGCCGCGAAGCTCTTGGGCTACGCCTCGTGAGGCCGCACGCACGTCACCGGGTTTCGAGGCTCGTCGCTGGCGCTCCTCGCACCTCAACCACCGAGGAGGACCGCTCATGAGCAACCGCGAGGCGATGCTCGAGAAGATCGAGGCGCTCGACGCCGAGCACGCGAAGGCGGTGGCGGGCGGCGGCGACAAGTCCGTCGCGCGCCACCACGGCCGCGGCAAGCTGATGCCGCGCGAGCGCATCGAGCTGCTCGTCGACGAGGGCTCGGCGTTCCTCGAGCTGAGCCCGCTGGCCGGCTGGGGCTCCGACTTCACCGTCGGCGCCAGCGTCGTGACCGGCATCGGGGTGATCGAGGGCGTCGAGTGCATGATCACCGCCAACGACCCCTCGGTGAAGGGCGGCGCCTCCAACCCCTGGACGGTGAAGAAGATCTTCCGCGCCGCGCAGATCGCCCAGGAGAACGGGCTCCCGAGCGTCGCGCTCGTGGAGTCCGGCGGCGCGGACCTGCCGACGCAGAAGGAGATCTTCATCCCCGGGGGCAAGCTCTTCCGCGACATCACCCGCGCCAGCGCCCGCAAGGAGCCGACCATCGCGCTGGTGTTCGGCAACTCCACGGCCGGCGGCGCCTACGTGCCCGGCATGAGCGACTACACGGTGATGGTCCGCGAGCAGGCCAAGGTCTTCCTCGGTGGCCCGCCGCTGGTGAAGATGGCCACGGGTGAGGAGTCCGACGACGAGTCGCTGGGCGGCGCCGAGATGCACGCGCGCACCTCCGGCCTCGCCGACTACCTCGCCGAGGATGAGCACGACGCGATCCGCCTCGGGCGCCGCATCGTCGCCCGGCTCAACTGGAGGAAGGCGCGGACCTCACCGGGTTTCGAGACAGGCGCTAGCGCGCCTTCCTCGACCCACGGGGGGACGGGCTACGCCGAGCCGGACGCCGACCCCGACGGCCTGCTCGACCTGATCCCGACCGACCTCAAGGAGCCGTTCGACCCTCGCGAGGTGATCGCCCGGATCTGTGACGGCGTCAGCGAGACCAACGGACAGGTGTTCGACGAGTTCAAGCCGCTCTACGGCACCTCGCTGGTGACCGGGTGGGCCCGGCTGCACGGGCACCCGATCGGGATCCTGGCCAACGCCCAGGGCGTGCTGTTCTCGGAGGAGGCGCAGAAGGCGACGCAGTTCGTGCAGCTGGCCAACCAGACCGACACGCCCCTGCTCTTCCTGCACAACACCACCGGCTACATGGTCGGCAAGGACTACGAGCAGGGCGGCATCATCAAGCACGGCGCGATGATGATCAACGCCATCAGCAACTCCACCGTGCCGCACCTGACGGTGATCATGGGCGCGTCCTACGGCGCCGGCAACTACGGCATGAACGGCCGCGCCTTCGACCCGCGCTTCCTCTTCACCTGGCCCTCCGCCAAGTCCGCGGTCATGGGGCCGGCCCAGCTCGCCGGCGTGCTCGAGATCGTGGCCCAGCAGTCGGCGGAGTCCAAGGGCCAGGAGTTCGACGCCGAGGGCTTCCAGGGCATCAAGCAGCTCGTCGAGGCCCAGGTCGAGGAGCAGTCCCTGCCCTACTTCCTCTCCGGGATGCTCTACGACGACGGGGTCATCGACCCCCGCGACACCCGCACCGTCCTGGGCATCTGCCTGTCCGTGATCGACAACCTCCCCTTCCAGGGCACCGACCGGTTCGGAGTGTTCCGCCCATGATCAAGCGAGCAGCGCCGTGCGAGGGACGAGCACGTCGCGTCAGCGAGACGAGGTTGAGCAAGCCCTGCGACCGAGGCACGAGGTCGCAACGGGCGCGTCGAAACCCAGCGAGAGGTACGACATGATCAGCAGAGTATTGGTCGCCAACCGTGCCGAGATCGCGAGCCGGGTGTTCCGCACCTGCCGCGACCTCGGCATCGAGACCGTGGCGCTCCACTCCGACGCCGACGCCGACCTGCCCTACGTCCGCGAGGCCACCGTCGCGGTGCGCCTGCCGGGCAACGCGCCGGCCGACACCTACCTGCGCTCCGACCTGGTGCTCGAGGCGGCACGCCTCACCGGTGCCGACGCGATCCACCCCGGCTACGGGTTCCTCTCGGAGAACGCCGACTTCGCGCAGGCCGTGCTCGACGCCGGGCGCACGTGGATCGGCCCCGCGCCCGACTCGATCCGCCGCATGGGCTCCAAGATCGAGTCGAAGCTGCTGATGGAGGCCGCCGGCGTGCCGGTGCTGCGCAACCTCACCGTCGACGACGCCACCGAGGCCGACCTGCCGCTGATCGTGAAGGCGTCGGCCGGGGGCGGTGGCCGCGGCATGCGCGTCGTGCGCGAGCTCGCCGACCTGCCGCGCGAGATCGAGGCCGCGCGCCAGGAGGCCTCCTCCGCGTTCGGCGACGGCACCGTCTTCGTCGAGTCCTACGTCGAGCGCGGTCGCCACGTCGAGGTCCAGGTCGTCGGCCACCGCGACGGCGTGCTGGTGCTGGGCGAGCGCGACTGCTCGATCCAGCGCCGCCACCAGAAGGTCGTCGAGGAGGCGCCCGCGCCCGACCTCGACCCGGCCGTCGTGGCCCAGCTGCACGACGCGGCCCGCGCCGCGGGCGAGGCGATCGGCTACGTCGGCGCCGGCACCGTGGAGTTCCTCTACGACACCGCCACCGAGCGCTTCTTCTTCCTCGAGATGAACACCCGCCTCCAGGTCGAGCACCCCGTCACCGAGGAGGTGTGGGGCGTCGACCTGGTCGAGCTCCAGCTCGCGGTCGCTGAGACCGGCGTGCTGCCGGCGGGCGACTGGGCGCCGCAGGGCCACGCGATCGAGGTGCGCCTCTACGCCGAGGACCCGGCTGCCGGCTACCAGCCGCAGAGCGGCACCCTGACGGCGTTCGAGATCCCGGCCGGCCCGGGGATCCGCGTGGAGTCGGGCTTCGCGTCCGGCAGCGAGGTCTCCACCCACTACGACGCGATGCTGGCCAAGGTGATCGCGGTGGCACCGACCCGCGCGGCCGCGGCCCGACGGCTCGCCGGCGCGCTCGACGGGGCTCGCATCCACGGGCTCACGACCAACCGCGACCTGCTGGTCCGCATCCTGCGCGAGCGGTCGTTCCTCGACGGGCAGGTCAGCACCGACTTCCTCGAGCGCACCTCCGTCGTGGAGGCCGGTGAACCGGCGGCGCCGCACCGTCACCTCCAGGTCGCCGCCGCGCTGGCGCTGGCCGAGGACGCGCGGGAGCGGCGCACCGTCCAGCGCGGCGTGCCGGTCGCCTGGCGCAACGTCGTGTCGCAGCCCCAGGTCACCCGGTTCGGCGACCACGAGGTCAGCTGGCTCGGCGGCCGCGACGGCTACCAGGTCGACGGCCTCACGGTGCTCGTCGCCGGTAGCCACGAGGTGACGTTGGAGGAGCAGGGGGTCGCGTCGACGTACGCCGTGCGGGTCGACGGCGGCGCCGTCGAGGTCGACGGTCCGCTGGGTCACGCCCGGCTCGTGCGGACCCCGCGCTTCGTCGACCCGGCTGAGCAGGTGGCCAGCGGCAGCCTGCTGGCGCCGATGCCGGGCACCGTCGTCCGGGTCGCCGTCGAGCCGGGCGCGAGCGTCGCCACGGGCGACCCGGTCCTGGTCCTCGAGGCCATGAAGATGCAGCACACCGTGAGCGCGCCGCACGACGGCACGGTCACCGAGATCCACGTCCAGCCAGGCACCCAGGTCGCCGCCGGCGAGGTCCTCGCCGTCGTCGAGACAGGAGAAGAAGCATGACCACGTTCACGGAGACCGAGGAGCGCCAGGAGCTGCGGGCGGCGGTGCGCAGGCTCGCCTCGAAGTACGGCCGCGACTGGTTCACCGAGAAGGCGCGCTCGGGTGGGAAGACCACCGACCTGTGGCTGGAGATCGGCAAGAACGGCTACCTCGGGATCAACATCCCCGAGCAGTACGGCGGCGGGGGCGGCGGGATCGGCGACATCGCGGCGGTCTGCGAGGAGCTCTCCGCGCAGGGCTGCCCGCTGCTGCTGATGGTCGTCAGCCCGGCGATCTGCGGCACGATCATCAGCCGCTACGGCACCGAGGAGCAGAAGCAGCGCTGGCTGCCCGGGCTGTGCGACGGCACCGGCACGATGGCGTTCGCCATCACCGAGCCCGACGCCGGCACCAACACCCACAACATCACCACCACCGCGCGCCGCGACGGCGACGGCTGGGTGCTCAACGGACGCAAGATCTACATCTCGGGCGTCGACGAGGCCGACAACGTCCTGGTGGTCGCGCGCGCCGAGGACGCCAAGACCGGCAAGCTCAAGCCGTGCCTGTTCGTGGTGCCCACCGACGCGCCGGGGCTGGAGGCAAAGGCGATCGCGATGGAGATCGTCAGCCCCGAGCTGCAGTTCCAGGTGTTCCTCGACGACGTCCGGCTCCCGGCCGACGCCCTCGTGGGCGACGAGGACGGCGGGCTCGTGCAGCTCTTCGCCGGCCTCAACCCCGAGCGCATCATGGCGGCGGCGTTCTCGACCGGCCTGGCGCGCTACGCGCTGGACAAGGCGACGGCGTACGCCAAGGAGCGGGTCGTCTTCAAGACCCCGATCGGCGCCCACCAGGCCGTCGCGCACCCGCTGGCGCAGTCGCACATCGAGATCGAGCTGGCCCGGCTGATGACGCAGAAGGCCGCGGCCCTCTACGACGCCGGCGACGACCTGGGGGCCGGCGAGGCCGCCAACATGGCCAAGTACGCCGCCGCCGAGGCCGCCTGCGACGCCGCCGACCGGGCCGTGCAGACCCACGGCGGCAACGGCATCACGCAGGAGTACGGCATGGCCGGCCTCCTCGTCGCCACCCGCGCCGGTCGGATCGCCCCCGTCAGCCGCGAGATGATCCTCAACTTCGTCTCGATGCACTCGCTGGGGCTGCCGAAGTCCTACTGAGCCGCCGTTGGCCTAGCATCCCACTCCCACCAGCTCTATTGCCGGCGAACGTGATCATGGCCAGCAAATTCAGGCGCTAGTTCGTTCCGCCGGCCGATCCGCCCAACAGCCGACAATAGTTCTAAGCGGAGGCCACGGTCGCTGGAAGCGGAGCCCTGAAGCGGAGGAGTGCCATGATCTCCTTATGCGTTCCCGGGCCACTTCGAACGTTCCTTTTCACACTCCGTTTGCGGTACACCCAGCTCAGATCGGAAGTACCTTCCCTACCAGGGTGGGAGGCGTCAAGGTCGAGGTTCGCCTTCTCAGGACGTCTCCGCTGGCCATACCCGCCGATATCCCCATGCCGGGCGTGGACAGGCCGGAGGATGGTCTTGCTTCGACTGGTTGGCGGCGGCAAGTGGCCGTGCTGCAACCTCCAAACTATGCGAAAAGTGTCTACACGGACTCCTGCCGTCTCTACTACTGGCTTGACCCTGACAATCCCGCGGCGGTTGTTGATGCAGTCGATCAGGGCCTTCATCGCTGGCTGAAAATTGTCGAGAACTGGGCTGACCTTTTTCGCGCCTCCGCGGGTCCCCAAATCGACTGGATTGGTCGGCCTATGGCCGTCGGCAGGTTCCGCACTCGAGATGGCATGAGGACGCAGTTGCCTGCCAGCGGAACGATCACTCCGGAGGTCAAACAACAGCCTCTTCCCATGGGAAACTTGCTGCTCGCTTTCACCTTGCGACAGGCAGCAGCCCTAGCCGACGTGCCTCTCCCCTGGCAGCTCATCAGGCAAGCCGACCGCGCTGCCTCAAGAAGAGAGGCCCGAGTTGTCGCTTCTGAGGCTGGTGCCGCGGCCGAGGCGGTGTTTTCTCAGTTGCTAGACGGCCTGGCTACGTCTGGCGACGGTCAAAGTACGGGCGACCGACTGACCCTTGGCCAGAAGATCGCGAAGTTCGAGACAGAAGGAGGTTTACTTCCGGGAGGACTCACCTTCCGGCAGTTGCGAGAGGAACTCCTCAAGGCACGAAACTCCGCCATACATGGACGCCAAGTAGGCGGCGAGGACGCTTCGCGAGCGCTTGAGCATGCGCGAACTCTGGCCGCTGCCGCGTTCCCGCTCCCTGCCTATGAGAATGCTGACCCCGTGGACCGAGCTGGCATTGATGTTCTTGACTCCAGCGAATCAGCGCTCGAACTGTTTGCAACCGGGTTTGCCCTCGCCTCGAAGGGTGAGGCCGCGGCCCACGTCGTGATGGCAGCCGCGGCGCAACAGGGAAGCGGGGACGCGGCGATGTGGGTAGCCAATGACTGGCTGGACGGCACCCTCGTCCTGAGCGAGGGGGAGGACGAGGATGGCCAAGACGAGCGACGTGAAGATGATGACGACAGTGACTTCGGTGATGAGGGTGGCAGTGACTTTCTTCTAGAGCTGCTGGAAGCGATGACCAAGACTCGGGGCATGGACATAGAGGGCGTCGGACAGGCGCACCTGCTTCGAGGGCACATCTTTCGTTCCCTTGGACAGGGGCGGCGGGCTGTGCGCGAGTTCCGAAGGGCCCAACGGTGTGGCGTCGAAGGTGTAGCGGTTGCGCTGTGGTCACGAAGGAGATCGGTGCGAATCTTCCGATCCATCGCGTCCCTAACCTCGGGGGCGTGGGTGGCAGGCGAGCGTGCGCTGGCACAGGACGAGCGCTGGACGCTCGAGGACCTACAGGGAGAGGAAAGTCCACCAGGACCCACAAGTAGTTGGATTTACGATCCGACGGGCTGGTTCGGACCTAATACTGAAGCAGAACGTCGCCCACCCGAAGCGCAGGGGCCAGCGAGCACTTGAGATCTAATCGGGCAGTGCAGGTCATCCGCGGCGATGGGCCACTAAGCATCCCGAGAAGGTCCGGACCGGACGCTTTGTCCCTCCTCAGGGGCAGGGGTTTAGCTAGGCCATCTAGCGCCTCGCGAAACTACTTCAGGCACACGGGTGGTCTCGAGGCTCGTCGCTGGCGCTCCTCGCGCCTCGACCACCGAGGCGTTGGTGGCGCCGGGGTTTCGAGACGGGACTTCGTCCCTCCTCAACCTCCGGGGCGTCGCGGGGGTCGCACCAGTACCGTGAGGCCTGTGGCCAACGTCGTCGGGAAGGTCGACCGCACGCAGCGGCGGTTCCGGGTGCTGGGCGTCCCGATCGCGACGATCTACAAGTTCTTCGACGACCAGGGCAACTACCTGTCGGCGGCGCTGACCTACTACGCCTTCGTCGCGATCTTCCCGCTGCTGCTGCTGGCGACCTCGATCTTCGGCTTCATCCTCCAGGGCAACCCCGAGCTGCAGGAGGAGGTGCTCAACTCCGCGCTGAGCAACTTCCCGATCATCGGCGACCAGCTGGGGCGGCCCGAGGGGCTGCGCGGCTCGACCGGCGCGGTGGTGGTCGGCGCGCTCGCGGCGATGTACGGCTGCCTGGGCCTCGGCATGGCGGCGCAGAACACCATGGCGACGGCGTACGCCGTGCCGCGCAACAGCCGGCCCAATCCGTTCCTGCTGCGGTTCAAGAGCCTGGCCCTGCTGGCGGCGGCGGGCATCGCGGTGCTGGTGCTGTCGGCGGTCGGGGTGCTCGGGAGCAACGCCGAGAACTTCGGCGCCGAGATCAACACCACGATCCGCTGGGTGATCCTCGCCGGGACCGTCGTGGTGGTGGGGCTGGTCCTGACCCTGCTGTTCCGCCTGGCCTCCCCGCGTCGCGACCACTTCCTGCGCACGGCGCCGGGGGCGTTCCTCGTCGCGATCGGCTGGCAGGCGCTGCAGCACCTCGGGACGGTCTACGCCACCAACGTGCTGGGCGGCACCAGCTCCATGAACAAGACCTTCGGCCTGGTCCTCGGCCTGATCGGGCTCATCTACATCGCCGCCGTCATCGGCGTGCTCGGGGTGGAGCTCAACGTCGTGCTCTCGCAGCGGCTGTGGCCGCGCGCCCTGCTGACGCCGTTCACGGACGCGGTCGACCTCACCGAGGCCGACCGCCGGGTCTACGCGATGTACGCGCAGATGCAGCGGCACAAGGGCTTCGAGACCGTGAGCGTCCGGTTCGACGGCCGCGACGGCGACACCCACGAGATCGTCCTGGACGGCCACGAGAAGGACGGCCGCAGCGCGCGCACGCAGAGCATCCCCGCCCAGAGCGTCAGCGCCCAGCTGAGCGACCAGCTCGACGGCCCGCTGGACGACCCCCTAGACGACGAGGCGAGCCCGCAGGGCGGTCAGGGTGTCGGGACCAAGCCCTAGCCCGTCGGCGAGGTAGCCGTCGAGGGAGCCGTACGTCGCGTCGGCGGCGTCGTAGGCCTGCTGGAGGTAGTCCGCGTCCGCGACCATGACGGTCTCGTAGACGTCGACCTTCTCCTCGCCGAGGTGCTCGCGGACCATGCCGAGGTACTTGGTGCGCGTGGCCGAGGAGATCGTGTTGGTGAGGAGGTAGTCCTCGAGCACCGTCGCGCGGTCGACGCCGGCGACGTGGAGCAGCAGCGCCGAGGCCCAGCCGGTGCGGTCCTTGCCGGCGGTGCAGTGGAAGAGCTGGGGGGCGTCCCCGGCGGCGACCTCGCGCAGCAGGGTGCTGAACGCCTCGCGGCCGCCCTCCTTCTCGACGAACCCGCGGTAGACCTCGCCCATGACGGCGAGGCCCTGCTCGCGCGACTCCAGGGTCGTCACGGTGTCCATGGGGATGCCCTTGACCTCGACGTGGCGCCAGGTGGCACCCGGCACCGGCGCGTCCGGGTGGGCCTCCACCTCGTGGCTGTCGCGCAGGTCGAAGATCGCCGTGATCCCCAAGCGGGCCAGGGCGTCGGCGTCCTCGTCGGTGAGGGTCAGCTCGTTGGAGCGGAAGAGCACGCCGCGCCGCAGCGCGCCGCCGTCGGCGGTGGCGTAGCCGGGGCCCGCGACGTCGCGGAAGTTGTCGGCGGACGCGAGGCGGACGAGCTCCTCGCCCAGCCCCTCGTCGGTGGCGGCGGGCAGGGTGTCGTCGGAGGTCACGAGTCGCAGGATACGAGGCCGCGACGGCGCCCCGGTGACGAACCGGTGACGCGGGGGTGGAATGCCACGCCGCCCGCGCCCGTTCCACCACCATGACGACCATCGGACTCATCGGCAGCGGCAACATCGGCAGCACCGTGGCACGGCTGGCGGTGGAGGCCGGCTACGACGTGGTGGTGAGCAACAGCCGGGGACCGGAGACGCTCGCGGACCTGGTCGAGCGGCTCGGTCCGCGGGCGCGGGCCGCGACCGCCGCCGAGGCCGCCGCCGCAGCCGACCTCGCCGTGGTGACGGTCCCGCTCAAGAACTACCGGGAGGTCCCGGTGGAGCCGCTGCGCGGCAAGGTCGTGATCGACACCAACAACTACTACCCGGACCGCGACGGGCACATCGCGGAGCTGGACGACGAGTCCACGACGACCAGCGAGCTGCTGCAGGCGCACCTGCCCGACTCCCACGTGGTCAAGGGCTTCAACAACATCTACGTCGACCACCTGGCCGTCCTCGCCCGCCCTGCGGGGGACCCCGACCGCTCGACGCTCACGATCGCCGGCGACGACGCGTCGGCCAAGGAGACGGTCACGGCGTTCCTGGACGCGATCGGCTACGACGCCCTCGACCTCGGAGCCCTCGCCGAGGGGTGGCGCGTCCAGCGCGACACGAGCGCCTACGTGACGCCGTACGCGACGCCCGGCACGACCTACCCCGACTGGTCGGCGCGACCTGCCGGCGCCGACATCCTGCGCTCCGCGCTCGACGAGGCGCGGCGCTACCGCGACATGTGACCGCATCGGCGCATTCCGTGGTCCTCGGCGACCTCGGTGGTCCACAATCCGTCCATGATCAAGCTCGAGCTGCTCGGCGGCGTCGTCACCTTCGCCCTGTGGGTGTTCTGCCTCGTCGACGTCATCGGCAGCCACGAGAGCCGCATCCGCAACCTGCCCAAGGTGGCGTGGCTGCTGCTGGTGCTGTTCTTCCCGCTCGTGGGCTCGGTCGCCTGGCTCGTGGCGGGACGGCCGGAGACCACGCGGCGGTCCGGGGTCCAGACGGCGTTCCCCGAGTACGACCGGCCCGGCCGGATGGCCGCCAGCGACCCCGCCAAGGACGAGGAGTTCCTGCGCCAGCTCCGCGAGCGTGCCGAGGAGCAGCGCCGCCGTCACGAGCAGGCCAAGCGAGAGGCGCAGCCCACCGACCCCGAGCCGGAGTCGCCCGCCTGACCCTCAGCCGGCGCTGACCGCGCGTCGCGCGCCGCCGGGCCGGCGGCGCGGCGGGCGCGGGAGGAACATCGAGGTGCGGGCGGCGTACGCCCGGTAGCCCTCGCGCTGCATCATCGTCTGCTCCAGCAGTCGCGCGCCGGTCGCGAAGACCAGGAAGTAGGTCATCGCCACGGGGGCCAGCACCGTGGCGAGCCCGACCTGCCAGCCGGAGCCGAGGCCGGCCACCAGCCACAGGCCCCACCAGACGCAGGCGTCGCCGAAGTAGTTGGGGTGGCGGGTGTAGCGCCAGAGTCCGCGGTCCAGGACCTTCGGCCGCTCCGGGTCGCGCTTGTACGCCGCCAGCTGGGCGTCCCCGACGGTCTCGAAGACGATGCCGACGGCCCACACCGCGGCGCCGGCGGCGACCAGCCACCAGGACCACACCTCGCGGACCGCGCCCACCTGCACCGGGAGCGAGATGAACCACAGCGCGGCGCCCTGCACGAGGAACACCTTGCGCACCGCGACGCCGAGGCCGACCTCGGCGAGCGTGCCGCCGAGGACCTTCTCGTAGCGCGGGTCCTCTCCGTGACCGACCGCCCGGCGGCGGATGTGCCAGGCCAAGCGGAGCCCCCAGGCCGCCACGAGGCCCAGCACCAGCCACCGCCGGGGCGTCGAGTCGCCCCCCTCGGACACGACTCCGCCCGCGACCGCGGAGACCGCGGCCACGAGGACGAAGCCGAGACCCCACGCGACGTCGACGACCGCGACCCGGCCGAGCCGCCGCGCGAGGAGTGCCGTGAGGAGCATGAGCAGCGCGACCGACCCGAGAGCGGCCGCGCTGACAACCAGGATGTCGCTCACCAGGTCCGCTGCCAGGGCAGCGTGTGAGCGGCGCCGGGGCGGACCAGGAGGACCTGGTCGACGCCCATGCGCCCGTCGCGGAAGGCCATGGCGCCGCCGACGAGGTAGAGCCGCCAGACGCGCACGACCTCCTCGCCGACGAGCTCGGTGAGGCGCTCGACGTTGCTCTCGAAGCGCCGCAGCCACCCGCCGACCGTGAGCACGTAGTGCTCGCGCAGCGCGTGCACGTCGCGCGCCTCCAGGCCCGAGCCCTCCAGGAGCGCGACGGTCTCGCCCACCGGGCGCATGTGCATGTCCGGGGCGATGAAGGACTCGATGAAGGGCCCGCCCCCGGGCCAGGCGCCGGTGCGCGACATCTGCTGCACCAGCACGCGACCGCCGGGGCGGACCGAGCGGTGCAGGACCTCGGCGTACGTCGGGTAGTTGTCCTGTCCGACGTGCTCGCCCATCTCGAGCGACGACACGGCGTCGAAGTGGTCGCGCTCGGGGACCTCGCGGTAGTCCTGCAGCCGGATCTCCACCCGGTCCTGCAGGCCGCGCTCGGCGATCCGGGCGTCGATGAAGCGCTTCTGCTCCGCCGCGATCGTGACGCCGACGACGCGGGCGCCGAAGTGCTCCGCGGCGTGCAGGGACAGCGACCCCCAGCCGCAGCCGACGTCCAGCAGACGCATGCCCGGCTCCAGGCCGAGCTTGCGGCACACCAGCGACAGCTTCGCCGACTGCGCCTCCTCGAGCGTCGCGTCGGGGGTGACGTGGTAGCCGCAGGAGTAGGCCATGCTCGGGTCCAGGATGAGCGAGTAGAACTCGTTGGACAGGTCGTAGTGGTGGCTGATCGACCTGCGGTCGCGCAGCGGGCTGTGCAGGCGTCCGCGGATGCGGGCCTGCGAGGCCGGAGCAGCGGGTGGACGACCGAGCGCACCGATCCCCATGACGGTGCGTACGGCGCGCGCGAGCGCGCCGATGCTCGGCCGCCCACCGCTCAGTCCCCGGTCGCGAGCGACCGAGAACGCATGGGTGAGGGCGGCGTCGAGGTCCCAGCCGTCGCGTTCGTGGACCTCGAGCTCCCCCGTGACGTAGGCCTGCGCGGCGCCGAGCTCGCCGGGGTGGCGCAGCAGGCGGCGTACGGCGGCAGGCGAGCGCAGCTCGACCAGCGGCGCGTCGAGCGGGCCGGCCTCGGAGCCGTCCCACGCGCGCAGGCGGACGGGCAGCTCGCCACCCACGAACGGAGCGACGGCCGCGGCGAGCCGCGGCGCGACGGCGGTGGTGCTCACGCGTCGTCCGAGGGTCGCGTGAACGTGAGCTGGTTGACGTCGAGGTAGCCCGAGGCGAAGCCGGCGCGGGAGTACTCGAGGTAGAAGTGCCACATCCGCAGGAATGTCTCGTCGAAGCCGAGCTCGAGCACCCGTTGGGAGGCGGCCAGGAAGGCCTCGTCCCACAGGCGCAGCGTCTCGGCGTAGTGGGCGCCGAAGGACAGGCGGCCGGTCAGCGCCAGGGTCGTGTGGTCGGCGGTGATCTCGTCGAGGACCCGCACCGAGGGCAGGAAGCCGCCGGGGAAGATGTACTTGTTGATCCACGTGTAGGTGCGGCGGGTGGCCAGCATCCGGTCGTGCGGCATCGTGATCGCCTGGATGACGACGCGCCCGCCCGGGGCCAGCACCCGGTCGATGGTCTGGAAGTAGGTCTGCCAGTACTCCCAGCCGACGGCCTCGATCATCTCGACGGAGACGATCGCGTCGTAGGTGCCGTCGACGGCGCGGTAGTCGCACAGGTCCACCGACACCAGGTCGCTGAGTCCGGCGGCCGCGACGCGCCGGCGGGCGAGCGCCTGCTGCTCGGTCGACAGCGTGATCGTGCGGACCGTCGCCCCCCGGGACGCGGCGCGGATGGCCAGCTCGCCCCAGCCGGAGCCGATCTCGAGCACGTGGCTGCCGGGGCCGACACCGGCCTCGTCGAGCATCCGCTCGATCTTGTGCAGCTGGGCGGCGTGCAGGTCGGCGCGCGCCGGCACGGCGTACGGCGCGGTGGCCTGCAGGTGCTCGCCCCGGTCGACGACGTCGGAGGGGAAGAGCGCGGAGGAGTAGCTCAGCGAGCCGTCGAGGAACTGCTCGAACAGGTCGTTGGACAGGTCGTAGTGGTGCGCGATGTTGTCGCGGGTGTTGTGCTCGGTGTTGCGGTGCAGGCTCGGCGGCCGGGCCACGATCGCTGCCCGCAGGCGCTGGAGGCTCTGCGGCACCAGGTCGGAGACCTCCGCCGCGAGCACGGTCAGGAACGCGCCGAGGTCGCCGGGCTCGCGGGTGCCCCAGGCGCCGGTGAGGTAGGCCTCGCCGAAGCCGATCAGCTGGTGCCGGCCGATGCGGGCGTAGAGCTCCTCGGGCCGGTGGATGACGGCCACCGGGCCGCCCTTGCCGAAGGTCTCGTCGCCGGAGACGACGGTGACGTCGAGGCGGTCGATCGCGGCGCGGAAGAGCCGCTTGGCCACGCGGGCGGAGACGGCGGCCCGGGGGCCCGAGGGGACGACGTCGAGGCCGGGCCAGCTGTCGATGGCCGGGCGTGCGGGAGTCAGCGTCATCGCGAGACTCCTTCCTGGTGGTGCGGTGGACGGGGACGGATCGGGAGGCGGCGCAGCCAGAGCCACACGCCGTGCGCACGGATCAGGGCCGCACCGCGCAGGGCGGCGGGGGCGGCCCGCCAGGGACCGGCGGTGGAGCGGCGGCCGGCGAGCGAGGCCGAGAAGACCGCGCCGTCGTCGCTGTGCAGCGTGACGGCGACCTGGAGGCTGTCTCCCGGGACGGGGACGGCCAGCTCGTAGGTGCCGTCGGTGCCGTGGAACGGCGAGACGTACATGGCCTTGGGGGTCGACGCCCGGCCCTGGGCGTCGGGGTGGACGAGGTAGGCGTGGCGGTCGCCGTAGGTGTTGTGGACCTCGACGACGGTGGCGGCGAGCGCACCCTCGGCGTCCCAGCACCAGAAGACGGTGATCGGGTTGAAGCAGTAGCCGAACGCGCGGGCGTGCGCGGCCATGAGGATCCGACCGCCGTCCAGCGTCACGCCCTGGGCGGCGAGGAACGCCTCCACGTTGGCGCGGATCGACCTGTCGGCCCGACCGAGGTGGTCGCGCGCCTCGAAGCGGCCGAGCACCCCGTGCTCGGGCAGCCGGTCGAGGTCGACCAGCCAGGTGCGGGAGCGGTGCTCGAACGTGCGGGCGAACGGCGACCGCCGGGTGTGCCGGATCGTCGTGTCGTAGACCTGGCCGGTGGCCGGAACAGCAGGCCCGGCGGTGACGGAAGGCGCCGCCTCGGTGGTGGAGGAAGGCGCGCTGGCGCCCGTCTCGGAACCACCCGTCACCTGCTCGTCCCAGCCGAACCCCAACCGCTCCGCCGCCGCCAGCCCCGAGCGCGCGCCGTCCTCGTGGAAGCCCCACCCGTGGTAGGCGCCGGCGAAGGCGACGCGGTCGCTGTCGATCTCGGGCAGCCGCTGCTGCGCGGCGACGGAGGCGGGGTTGTAGAGCGGGTGCTCGTACTCCATGCGATCGATGACGGTCGACGGGTTGATCAGGTGCTCGCCGCCGAGCGTCACGAGGTAGTGGACCTCGGTGTCGAGGCGCTGCAGCCGGGTCAGGTCGTAGGTGACCAGCACGCCGTCCTGCGCGTCCGCCGTGCGGCGGTGGTTCCAGGACGCCCAGGCGTTGGTGTTGCGCGGCAGCAGCGAGGTGTCGGTGTGCAGGACGGCGACGTTGGGCTCGTAGGGCATCGCGCCCAGCACGTCGCGCTGCGCCGCGGTGGGCGCGGCCAGCATCGACAGGGCCTGCGAGGGGTGCGTGGCGACCACGACGGCGTCGTACGTCGTGACGTCGCCGTTGCCGTCGGTGACCTCGACGCCGGTGGGCGTCTCGAGCAGCGAGGTGACCTTGGTGCCGGTGCGCACGTGCGCGCCGCGCTCGGCCAGCCGGGCGGCGAGGCGACCGACGTACTCGTGGGAGCCGCCGGTGACGGTGCGCCACGGCGGCGAGCCGAAGATCGCGAGCATGCCGTGGTGCTCGAGGAACGTGAAGAGGTAGCGCGCCGGGTAGTTGAGGGAGACCGCGGGGTCGCAGGACCAGACGGCGGCGACGAGCGGCTCCATGAAGTGGCGGGTGAAGTAGGGCGTGAAGCCGCCCTCGACGAGGAAGTCGCGCAGCGTGGTGTCCGCGCCGTCAGTGGCGAGCAGGCGGCGGGCGCGCCGGTGGAAGCGCGGGATCTCGGTCAGCATCCGCAGGTAGTGCCGGTCGGCGAGGTGCCGCGCGGACGGGAAGACGCCGCGGCGGCCCAGGGCGCCGGCCCACTCCAGGCCGGTGCCGTCGTCGCGGATGGACATCGACATCTCCGAGTCCTGCGTGGCGACGCCGAGCTCGGCGAACATCCGCAGCAGCACCGGGTAGGTGCGCTCGTTGTGGACGATGAAGCCCGTGTCGACCGCCAGCTCGCGCTCGCCCTCGCGCACCCGGTGGGTGTCCGCGTGGCCGCCGAGCCGGTCGTCGGCCTCGAACACCGTGACCTCGGCGGTGGTGGAGGCGACGTAGGCGGCGGTGAGTCCGGCCACGCCGGATCCCACCACCGCGACGCGGCGGCGGTCGTCGGGGGCCATCAGATCTGCTCGAAGGGGAACGTCATGATCGGCGCGCTGGTCGGCTCCTCGGAGCCTCCGGCCGGCTCGATCGTGATGCCCGCGGCCTCGGCCGTGGAGGGGTCGCCCTCCAGCAGCAGGGTGCCGGACTCGCCCGACATGACGCCCGCCGGGACCATCTCGCCGTCGTGCTGGAGCCACAGCTCGTAGACCTGCTCGTCGCTGAGCGCGGGCATGCCCTCGGCGGTGACGACCGCGCGGTTGAGCTGCTCGGAGCGGGTGAGCGTGACCTTGGCGCCGCCGTCCATCCGCTGCTCCCACGACTCGGCGTCGGGGGCCCGGAGGACGCGGTCCGCGGCGGACAGGCTGCCCTGCGAGGTGTCGTCGGACCAGGGCTGCCAGGCGACGACGCCGCCCACGCCGACCATCGCGGCGACCGCGGCGGCGGCGACCAGCAGGGAGAACCGGCGGCGGCGGGGGAGGTCGGACCCGGTCGCCGCGAGGGGCTCCGGAACGACCGCGGCCGGGGCGACCGGGTCCACCTGGGCGGGGAGGGGCGGGAGGGGCCGCACGGTGTCGATGCCGGCGAGCACCCGCTCACGAAGCCCGGCGGGCGGCTCCTGCTGAACGGCCTCGGCCAGCATCGCCGTCGCTTCGCGCAGGCTCCGGACCTCGGCCCGGCACGCCTCGCACTCGGCGAGGTGCCGCTCGAACTGGGCGCGCTCGATGTCGTCGAGCGCGTCGACGGCGTAGGCACCCGAGAGCGCGTGGATGTCGCTGCTCAACTTCCTACCCCCATCGTGTCGCGCAGCCTGATCAGGCCGTCGCGGATCCGTGTCTTGGCCGTGCCGACCGGGAGGTCGAGCATCGTGGCCACTTCCGTGTGCGTGTAGCCCCCGAAGTAGGCGAGCTCCAGGGCCTCGCGCTGCACCTCGGTGAGGCTCTGCAGCGCGTCCCTGACCCGCTTGGCCTCGAGCGAGGCGTGCGCGGAGTCGGCGGTGGTGTCGTGGTCGACCGCCTGGTTCTGCACGTGGTACGTCGTGTCCCGCCGGGTGCTGGCCTCGGCCGAGCGGACCCGGTCGACGGCCTTGCGGTGCACGATGGTGAGGATCCAGGCCATCGGGGTGCCCAGCGCGCTGTCGAAGCGGCTCGCCGTGCGCCACAGCTCCAGCAACGCCTCCTGCGTGACCTCCTCGGCCTGCGCCGGGTCCCGCACGACGCGCAGCGCGAGCCCGAAGGCACGAGCCGCGACGGCGTCGTAGAGCTGGCCGAACGCTGCCTGGTCCCCGCGTGCGGAGAGCTTCAGCAGGTCGCCCAGGTCCGGCGTCGCCGGCGTCCCCTCCCAGGAGGGAACACCGGCGACGGCCGGTCCGATGGAGTCCATGAGTCAGATCCTCGCGCTCAGACCGTCTCTTGGGAAACGGTCACTTCGCGCCGGCCATGACCTGGTCGATGATGTAGACCGTGGCGTTGGCGGTGGGCACGTTGCCGCAGATGACGTTGGCGGTGGCCACGCCGTCCGTGACGGTCATGCCGGTCTCGTCGCCCTCGACGGTCAGCGTGTCCTTGTTGACGGTCATCTGCTCCCCGACCACCGCGGTCGGGTCGAGCTTGCCGGCCACCACGTGGTGGGTCAGGATCTTGGTGAGCAGAGCCTTGTCCGCGAGGATCCCGTTGAGCTGGTCCTCGGGGATCGCGGCGAACGCGTCGTTGACCGGCGCGAAGACGGTGGCCTCGGGCAGGTCGTTCAGGGTCCCGGCCAGGCCGGCCTTGCCGACGGCGGTGACCAGCGTCGAGAGCAGCGGGTTGTTGCTCGCGGCGGTGGCGACGGGGTCCTTGACCATGCCGTCGAACGAGCCGGCACCCGAGGTCGGCACGGCGGCGCAGCCGTCGCCGAAGGGGGCGTCGGCGGCGGGCTCGGCGGGGGTGGACTCCTCGGTCATCGGAGTCTCCTCCGTGGACTCCGAGGACGATGCGGAGCTGTCGGAGCCCGAGCTGGGCTCGTCGTCCTCGCCACAGGCAGCGAGCGTGAGCGACAGGGCGATCGCCGCGGCGGCGATGCCACCGTTGCGGCTGAGGGTCTGGAGCTTCATGATGTCGTGCCTTCCGTTGGGGTGTGGTGCTTGTCGGTCTGACAGTGGTTCGGTGCCGCCCCGGATCCGGATTGGGCTCCTCGCGGCCTTTTCTCGAGACTCGGGTCGCCCGTCAGGCGACCGAGACCAGGAACTCGTGGATGCCGCTGGACCCGCCCGGGAAGGGCTCGGCCGTCGCGGCGGTCTGGACCTCGCCGTCGCCGCTGGTGACGCGCGCGGCGATGGTGTGCTGGCCCGGCTCGGCGTCCCAGCGGTAGACCCACTGGCGCCAGTAGTCGTTGCCGCCGTCGGGGCCGAGCTCGGCCGGCTTCCAGGGACCGCCGTCGACGCGCACCTCGACCTTCGCCACCCCGTCCTTCTGCTGGGCCCAGGCGACGCCCCCGATGAGGTTCTCGCCCTTCGGGAGCTCGTCGAGCGCGTTGGGGGTGTCGATGCGGGCCGAGATCTTGATCGGGGCGTCGGTGTCCCAGTCCTTGTCGGTCCAGTACGCCGACTTCTCGGCGTACGTCGTCAGCGTGAGGCGCGTGACCCACTTGGTCGCGCTGATGAAGCCGTAGAGGCCCGGGATGACCAGCCGGGCCGGGAAGCCGTGGGCGCGCGGCAGCCCGGCGCCGTTCATGCCGAGGGCCACCATCGCATCGCGCCCGTCCGTCGCCAGGTCCAGCGGGGTGCTGATCGTCATGCCCTCGAAGTCGGTGCTGAGGATCTGGTCGGCCTTCGAGCCGACGCCCGCCATGTCGAGCAGGTCGGTGAGCCGGACCCCGGTCCAGCGCGCGGCACCGACGTAGGGCCCTCCGACGCTGTTGGAGACGCAGGTGAGGGTGATGTCGCGCTCGATCAGGGGCATGCCGAGCAGGTCGTCGAAGCTGAACGTCAGTTCCTTGTCGACGTCGCCGTCGATGGTCAGCGACCAGTCGTCGGCGCTGATCACCGGGGTGTCCAGCCGGGTGTCGACCCGGTAGAAGTCCTTGCTCGGGGTGCGGAACGACGTCATGCCGGGCACGTCGCCCTCGATGCCCTTCGGCAGCGCCGGAGCGGGTTCGGCCGCGGCCGGCAGGTCGATGTCCTCGGGACGGCTGCGCAGCCGGCCGATGAGGCGCCCGGCGCCGCCCATGACGGCGGTGGCGGCGGCGATCACGCCGAGGGCGACCAGGACGCCGCGCCGGCTCGGGGCCCGGTCGTCGGCACCCAGGGTGAGCCGCTCGGCACCGGCGCCGTCGTCCCGGAGGACGGCGCCGGTGCGGTAGGCACGGTCCAGCCACCACAGCGCGGCGACGCCGGCGAGGGCGGTGAACAGGCTCGGCACGAGGTCGAGGGCGTCCGCGGCGGGGCGGTTGAGGGCGGCCGCGGCCGCCACGGCGACGAGGACCACGAGCATGCCCGCGCCGATCGCCAGGCGGCGGCGGGCCAGCACCCCGGCCACCGCGGCGAGCAGGAGCACCACGAGCAGCACCGAGCCGACCAGGATGGTCTTGTCGTTGCTGCCGAACTGGCGGATCGCCCACTCCTTCATCGGCGTGGGCGTCAGGTCGATGACCGTGGAGCCCACCGCCAGCACCGGGGAGGAGGCGGGGTTCAGCAGCGACGCGACCAGGTGGCCCGTCGCCACCCCGAGGAGGGCGGCCGTCAGGCCGAACAGGGCGTAGACCAGTCGGGTGCGCATGGAGAGGTGTTCGTCGCCGTGCCTGTTCCGGATGGGGGTGCGGCAGGATGAGCCCCATGTCGAACCTCACCCCCGCGCCCGAGGAGCTGGTCCACTACGAGGTCGCCGAGGGCGTCGCGACCCTGACCCTGGACTCCCCGCACAACCGCAACGCCCTCTCCGAGCAGCTGGTCGGGGAGCTCTTCGTCCACCTCGAGACGGCCGACGCGGACCCCGAGGTGCGCGTGGTGGTGCTGCAGGCGACCGGGCGGGTCTTCTGCTCCGGCGCCGACCTCTCCGAGGCGGCCTCCGGCGGCATGGAGCAGGGGGCGCGGGTCCTGGTGGAGATGCAGCGCCAGATCGTGTCCCTGCGCAAGCCCGTGGTCACCCGGCTCCAGGGCGCCGTCCGCGCCGGTGGCATCGGCCTCGTGGCCGCCTCCGACATCGTCGTGGCCGTCGACGAGGCGAGCTTCGCGCTCACCGAGGTCAAGCTCGGCCTCACCCCGGCGGTCATCTCGCTCACGGTCCTTCCCCGGCTCACCTCGCGGGCCGCGGCGCTGACCTTCCTCACCGGGGAGACGTTCACCGCCGCGCAGGCCGTCGACATGGGTCTCGTCACCCAGGCGGTGCCCGCCGACGAGCTCGACGCGGCCGTGGCTCGCGTGGTCGGCTCGCTGGTGACGGGCTCGCCGCAGGGCCTGCGCGAGACCAAGCGGCTGCTGGCCACCGACCTGCTGGACCGCATCTCGGCGCGCGGGGACGAGATGGCCGCCCTCAGCTCCTCCCTCTTCGCCTCCGACGAGGCCCGCGAGGCGATGGTGGCCTTCCTCTCCCGCAAGAAGTCCTGACGCAGGGTCTCCCCGGAAGTACGAGCGAAGCGAGTACTTCGAAGGGAGCGACGAAGTCGCTCCCCCCCCGGAAGTACGAGCGAAGCGAGTACTTCGAAGGGAGCGACGAAGTCGCTCCCCCCCCGGAAGTACGAGCGAAGCGAGTACTTCGAAGGGAGCGACGAAGTCGCTCCCCGTCCACTGTTACCGAACGTGGACGAACCGTGGACGGGCTGTGCCCCGGACGTGGGCGGGCTCCGCGTAGCGTGAGGAGGGTCGGTGGCGAGGGAGTCACCGGCCGCAGGACGCGAAGCCATGGGTCTGGGGGGACCACGGGGATCGGTCCTGTCGAACGGCGGAGGCCCCGCTCGAGGCGCACCTGGGACGCGCCGCGAGCGGGGCCTCCGCTGTCTTCCCCTGTCAGCCCGCCGTCTGTCCCGAACCCCCTGCTGAGACGCAGGGACGGCGTATAGGCTTGAGAACTTGCCCGCCGGCACCCCGGTGGGTCACGGGCCGTCGGGTGCTGAGGGGACACGTCGTTGACTGAGGAGCTGGCCGAGCGCGAGATCGCTCGTGAGCAGGACTTCGTGGACCGCGTCTACGTGCAGCTGCAGGACTCCGCCACGGCGGCGCGGGCTCTGGCGCGCGAGGGCCACGACCGTGGCCGGCTCGGCCACGAGGGCGGGCTCGTCGAGCGCGACGCGATGGTCTTCCAGGCGGCCAAGCGGATCGCCCAGCTCGACGCCGCCCACGAGGGCCTGGTCTTCGGCCGTCTCGACCTGCGCCACGAGCTCGACACCGAGCCCCGCTACATCGGCCGGATCGGCCTGCGTGACTCCGAGCGCGACTCGCTGCTCATCGACTGGCGTGCGCCGGCCGCCGCGGTGTTCTACCAGGCCACGGCCGCCGAGCCGCACCAGGTCGTACGCCGCCGGGTGCTGCGCTGCACCGGCCCGCGCGTCGTCGGCGTGGAGGACGAGCTGCTCGACTCCGAGGCCCACGCCGAGCTCGAGGGCCAGGGCGTCGAGCTGCCCATCGTCGGCGAGGGCGCGCTCATGGCCCAGCTGTCGCGGGCCCGCGACCGGTCGATGCACTCGATCGTCGCGACGATCCAGGCCGAGCAGGACAAGGCGATCCGCGCCCCGGGCAAGGGCGTCGTCTCGATCTCCGGCGGCCCCGGCACCGGCAAGACCGTCGTGGCGCTGCACCGCGCGGCGTTCCTGCTCTACAACGACCGTCGTCGCTACGAGTCCGGCGGTGTGCTGATCGTCGGCCCCAGCGGGGTCTTCATGCGCTACATCGGCCGGGTGCTGCCGAGCCTCGGGGAGACCGCGGTGGCGCTGCGCTCGCTGGGCGAGGTCGTGGACGGCGTGCGCGCCACCCGCCACGACGAGCCCGCGGTCGCCGACGTCAAGGGCTCCGCGCGCATGGCCGAGGTGCTGCGGCGTACCGCCCGTCAGCAGGCGCCCGGCAGCCCCACCGGCCTGCGGATCTTCTGGCGCGACGACACGATCGTGCTGGACCGCGGCGTGCTCGGTCGCGTCCGTCGCCAGCTGATGAGCCAGGGCCGCCGCAACAAGCAGGTGACGCGGGTCGCCCCGACCCTGCTCGACGCCATGTGGCGCCAGGTGCGCGGCGAGCGCGGCCGCGACCGCGGTCGCGAGGCCTTCGACGAGGAGATGCTCTCCGACCCGCGCTTCGTCGACTTCGCGGTCAGCTGGTGGCCGCCGCTCGACGCTCCCCACGTCCTGACGTGGCTGCGCGACCCCGAGCTGCTGGGCCGGGTCGCCGAGGGCGTGCTGACGTCGGACGAGCAGCGGCTGCTCACCAAGTCGTGGAGCGGCGACGGCTCGCTGTCGGTGGAGGACGTGCCCCTGCTCGACGAGCTGCGCTACGCCCTGGGCGACGTGCCCGCCAAGGCCGACGACGAGCGCGACGACCCGCTGGCCCTGGTGGAGGGCGGCGTGGACATGCAGGAGCTGACGACCGCGTCGGACCGCGAGTATGCCCCGACCGGCCGGGCCTGGACCCCGCCCACGCACCGCATCGAGGACGACGGCTTCGCGCACGTGCTCATCGACGAGGCGCAGGACCTCACGCCGATGCAGTGGCGCATGGTCGGTCGCCGCGGCCGGGCCGCCTCCTGGACCATCGTCGGCGACCCGGCGCAGTCCTCCTGGCCGGTGCCCGAGGAGTCGGCCGCCGCTCGTGCGGAGGCCCTGCAGGGCAAGGCACTGCACGAGTTCCACCTCTCGACCAACTACCGCAACTCCTCCGAGATCTACGAGTACGCCGCCGCCTACGCCGAGCGCGTCGGGCTCGATGCCGACCTGCCGACCGCCGTGCGCTCGACCGGGGTGGAGCCGGTCGAGGTCACCGGGGTCACGGACCTCGAGGCCGCCACCCGCGCGGCCGTGGTCGAGGTCGCGGGCCAGGTCGGCGGCACCGTCGGGATCGTCGTGCCGGCGGCTCGCCGCTCCGAGGTCAACGCCTGGCTGGCCGGCTGGCCCGAGCTCGCCCAGGACGCCCCCGGCGCCCGCGCCGCCGTGGACTCCTCGGTGGCGCCGTCGGGCACCGACCGCGTCGTCGTCCTGACCGGCCTGGACACCAAGGGCCTGGAGTTCGACGGGATCGTCGTCGTGCGCCCGCAGGAGATCGAGGACGAGTCCGCCACCGGCCGGGCCACCCTCTACGTCGTCCTCACCCGCGCCACCCAGCTCCTCACGACGATCAGCTGAGGCGCCCCGCCGGTGGTCGAGCAGCGACAGGCCGCTAGGCGAGGAGCGCCCGTCGAGACCCGGTGACGTGCGCAGGGCGTCGGGTACGGGCGGTGGTGCGTCTCGCCGGGTCTCGACGTGCGCTCGCTGGCGCTCGCTGCTCGACCAACGGCCGTAGGCTTCGGCCATGCCTGAGACCTCCGCCGCCCGGGACGCCATCGCCGCGCTCCAGGGGCACGAGGCGTGGGCGATCATCCGGCGCTCGACGCGCGCCGGTGACCGCGACACCGTCGGGCTGGTGGGCGGGCGGCGCAGCGTGGTGGAGTCGCTGCTCGACGTACCGCTCACCGAGGGCGCGCCCGCCGACGGCCACATCGCCGACCGGCTGCTGGCCGTGCCGTTCCGGCAGGTGGCCGAGCGGGGCTTCGAGGCCCATGACGACGGGACCCCGCTGGTGGTGGTCGACGTCGACACCGAGCTGGAGTTCTCCGTCGCGGAGGTCGTCGCGGCCATCGACGAGGTGCCGGTGGAGTTCACCGACCGCGGCGGCTTCGAGACCGGCGACGAGGAGTACGGCGAGCTGGTCCGGGCGATCATCGACGACGAGATCGGCCAGGGCGAGGGCGCCAACCTCGTGATCGGGCGCCACTACCGGGCGCAGGTCGCCGACTGGGGCCCCGAGGTGGCGCTCACCGTGTTCAAGAACCTCCTCGAGCGCGAGCGCGGCGCCTACTGGACCTACGTGTTCTTCACCGGCGACCGCTACCTCATCGGCGCCAGCCCCGAGCGGCACGTCACCATCCACGGCGGCGACGTCCGCATGAACCCGATCAGCGGCACCTTCCGCATCCCCCGCTCCGGCGACGGCGGCGCGCCGATCCGCGAGCAGCTCCTGGACTTCCTGCACGATGAGAAGGAGATCTACGAGCTCTTCATGGTGGTGGACGAGGAGCTCAAGATGATGTGCGACATCTGCCACGAGGGCGGGCAGGTGCTCGGGCCGTTCCTCAAGCCGATGACGCACCTGATCCACACCGAGTACCTCCTGGCCGGCCGCACCGACCGCGACGTGCGCGAGGTCCTGCGCGACACCATGTACGCCGCCACGGTCACCGGCAGCCCGGTGGAGAACGCCTGCCGCCTGATCAAGCAGTACGAGACCGAGGGTCGCGGCTACTACGGCGCCGCGCTGGCGATCCTCGGCCGCGACGCGACCGGCGGCCCGGTCGTGGACAGCCCGATCGTCATCCGCTCCGCCGACGTCGGGCTCGACGGCAGCCTCAAGGTGACCGCCGGCGCGACGCTCGTGCGCGACTCGGACCCGGCGTACGAGGTGGCCGAGACGCACGCCAAGGCCGCCGGCATCCTGCGGGCCTTCGGGCTGGTCCCTGCCGCGCCCGTGCCGGACGTCAACCTCGCCGAGCTCGTCAACGACGAGGACGTGCTGCTCACGCTGAACTCCCGCAACCGCCGGCTGAGCCGCTTCTGGCTGACCGACCAGGCGGGCGCGCCGCCGGACCCCCGGCTCGCCGGGCGGAGCGTCGTGATCCTCGACGGCGAGGACGACTTCGTCAACATGCTGCGCCACGTGCTCGGCGTGCTCGGCCTGACCAGCAGCGTGGTGCGTCACGAGGACTACGTCGCCGGCTGCCTCGACGGCTTCGACCTGGTGATCGTCGGGCCCGGCCCCGGCGACCCGCGCGACGACGCCGACCCCAAGATGCTGCGGCTGCGCGAGGCCGTGGCGGCGCTGCTCGCCGACGAGCGTCCGTTCCTGGCCGTGTGCCTGGGCCACCAGGCGCTCTGCCACGAGCTCGGGATCCCGCTGGCCTACAAGGACATCGTCTTCCAGGGCACCCAGTCGCCGGTCGTCGTCAACGGCCGCACGGAGCGGGTCGGCTTCTACAACACCTTCGTCGGACGGCCGGGCGACGGGCCGCTGCCCGACGGGGTGTCGGTCGACACCGACGCCGAGACCGGCGACGTCAACGTGCTGACCGGGCCGCACTACCGCGGCATCCAGTTCCACGCCGAGTCGATCCTGACCGAGCGTGGCTACGACCTCCTGCACGAGCTCGTCGTGGGCCTGCTCCTCGACGGTCCGGGCGAGCGGCCCTAGGTCGCTCGGGTGGTCGCCCCGGACGTCGTCGTGGTCGATCACCACGACTCCTACACGTTCAACCTCGTGCACCTCGTCGCCGAGGTGACCGGCGTGCTCCCGCGCGTGGTGCAGCACGACGAGGCCACGCTCGCCGAGGTGCTCGCCCACTCCCACGTCGTGCTCTCGCCCGGACCCGGGAGCCCCGACGCGCCGGGCGACTTCGCGGTGGGCCGCGAGGTCCTGCTGGCCGCGACCCGCCCGGTGCTGGGGGTCTGCCTGGGCATGCAGGGCCTGGTGACGGCGTACGGCGGACGGGTCGACCGGGTGCCGCCCGGTCACGGCGTGACCGCGGTCGTGCGCCACGACGGGGACGGGCTGTTCGCCGGCGTGCCCGACGGGTTCACGGCCGTGCGCTACCACTCGCTGGCCGCGCTCGAGCTGCCGGACTGCCTGCGCCGCACGGCCGTCGACGAGGTCAGCGGCCTGACCATGGCCGTGGCCCACCGCGACCTGCCGCTGGTCGGCGTGCAGTTCCACCCCGAGTCGGTGCTCTCCGAGCACGGCGCCGCGCTGGTCCGCAACTTCCTGGCCGCCCCGTGAGCCCGGAGGACCCCGTCGCCCACTTCCGCGAGGTCGCGGCCGCCCACCCGCGGTGCTTCTGGCTCGACGGCGGCGGCGCGCGCGAGTGGTCGGGCCGGCGCTCGCTCATCGGGTGGCTGGACGAGGACGACGTCTCCCTGTCCTACTCCGCCGCCCGCCGCGAGGTCACCCGCCACGTCTCCGGCCGCGCCGACGTCGTGGGCGACGACGTCTTCGCGGTGCTCGAGGCCGAGCTGGCCGCGGGCCGGCCGACGGACCAGTGGTTCGGCTACCTCGGCTACGCCAGCCGCCCCGACCTGCCCGCCGCGCTCGCCGGCCGCGGGGCGGGGCCTGACGTGGGGCCCGACGCGGGGTCCGACGCGGGGCCCGGTGCGATGCCCGACGCGATGCCCGACGCGATGCCCGACGCGGTCTGGATGCGGGCTCGCCACGTTCGACTGTTCGACCACGCGGTGACGGTGACGGTGGCGGGCGAGCCGGAGCCGGGTCGTGTGCCGCAGGCAGCGGCGGGGCGCGCTCTGCGGCACACGACCCGCCCGAGCCCGCCCGCCGACTACGCCGCCGCGTTCGACCGGGTCCAGGAGGAGCTGCACGCGGGCAACTCCTACGAGGTCAACCTCACCTATCGCCGGGAGACGACCAGCGACGTCGACCCCGTGACGGCGTACCTCCGGCTGCGGGCGCTCAACCCCGCGCCGTACGCCGGCTTCCTGCAGCACGACGTCGCCGGCGCGCGGGGCTGGCTGCTCAGCTCCTCGCCGGAGCGCTACGCGCTGGTCACCGCCGACCGCACCCTGGAGACCAAGCCCATCAAGGGCACCACGCCGCGCGGCGCGACGGTCGAGGAGGACGAGCGGCACCGCCACGAGCTGGCGACCGACGCGCGGTTCCGCTCCGAGAACCTCATGATCGTCGACCTCCTGCGCAACGACCTCGCGACGGTCTGCGACCCGGGGACGGTGACCGTCCCCTCGCTGATGGAGGTGGAGTCCTACGCCACCGTGCACCAGCTCGTCTCGACCGTGCGGGGCCGCCTGGCCGACGGCGTCTCCACGGTCGCGGCGCTGCGCGCCCTCTTCCCCGCCGGCTCCATGACCGGGGCGCCCAAGCTCCGCACGATGCAGATCATCGAGGCCGTCGAGGGCTCACCGCGCGGCGTCTACGCGGGTGCGTTCGGCTGGGTGGCCGCCGACGGCCGCGCCGACCTCGGCGTCGTCATCCGCTCCCTCACCACGAACGGGGACGGCACCTACCTGCTCGGCACCGGCGGCGGCGTCACCGTCCAGTCCGACGTCGCCTCCGAGCACGCCGAGGCCGCCCTCAAGGCCGAGCGCCTGCTCGCGGCGCTCGTCGACTGACCTGGTCCCACCAGCCCCAAGTTTCACCGGGTACCCGGTGAAACTCACGCCCTACCCGAGCGGCGCGGACCAAGGCCTCACTCCACCTTCTCGGCGACCGCGTGCGCAGAGAACGCCGCCAGCACCCGCCGGACGCCGCGCACGCCGGCGGCGCGGTCGAACGGCGCGGGGTCGACCAGGTTGACGGTCTGGATGAGGTCGCCGTTCTGCACGAACCCGCTGATGAGCAGCGACGTGGTCTCCGCGTTGACGACGAGCCGGGCGTCGTCGGCGCCCGCGACGTCGACCACCCGGGTCTCGCCGGCCACGGTGCCCATGCCGGCGAAGACGGCGTCCAGGCCGGAGGGGAAGACCTGGTAGTTGGCCTCCAGGGCCGGACCGCCCTCCTCGACGGGGGTGAGCACGCAGCGCAGGTCGCCCTCCTCGCCGTCGTCGATCGTGAAGGCGGTGCCGAACGCCTGCTGCGCCTGCTCGGGGGTGATGCCGTCGCAGGGGTTCCAGACCGGGGCGGGGTCGCCGTGCGGCTTGGGGGGCGGGTCGTCGCCGGAGCAGGCGGTCAGCGCGGCGGAGAGCAGCAGCACCAGCGCCGCGGCCGTACGGCGGTCAGGCATGCGCGTCCACCCTCGGGGTCGGGGGCTCCGGCGGGGCGGGGACGTCCGACCCGGGCAGCCGCAGGACCAGCCGCGCGCCACCGGAGGGGGAGACGGTCGCCTCCACCGAGCCGGAGTGGCGCTCGACCACCTGGCGCACGATGGAGAGCCCCAGCCCGGAGCCCGGGAGCCCGCGGGACTCGTCGGCGCGCCAGAACCGGTCGAACACGTGCGGCCGGTCGGCCTCGGCGATGCCCGGCCCCTCGTCGTCGACGGTGAGGACGCCGTGGGCCAGGCGCACGCGGACCCGACCGCCGGGCGGGCTCCACTTGGCGGCGTTGTCGAGCAGGTTGGTCACCGCCCGCTCCAGCCCGCCGGCCTCGCCGACCACCCACCACGGGGCGGCGTCGACGTCGAAGGCCAGCGACGGCGCCCGCAGCCGCACGCGGCTCACCGCGTGGTCGACGATGCCGGTGAGGTCCACCGGCTCGACGACCAGCGCTAGCGGCTCGTCGCGGGCGAGCTCGACCAGGTCCCCGATCAGCGTGGTGAGCTCCTCGATCTGGGCGCGGATGTCCTCCATCAGCTCGGTCCGCGCCTCCAGCGGCAGGTCCGGCCCGTCGGGGGAGGAGGCCTGGGTGAGCAGGTCGACGTTGGTGCGCAGCGACGTCAGTGGCGTACGCAGCTCGTGGCCGGCGTCGGCGACCAGCTGGCGCTGCCGGTCGCGGGAGGCGCCCAGCGCGAGCAGCATCTGGTTGAACGCCGAGGCGAGGCGGGCGATCTCGTCGTCGCCCTCGACCGGCAGCGGCGTGAGGTCCTCGGTGCGCGCGATGCGCTCCACCGAGCGGGTCAGCCGCCGCACCGGGCGCAGGCCGTTGCGGGCCACGCCCCAGCCGGCCATGCCGGCCGCCAGCACCCCGAGCAGGCCGAACGTCGCCATCACGACGCCGAGCTTGGTCAGCACGCGCTGCTGGCCCTCGAGCGACTGCGCGATGACCAGCGCCTGGCCGTCGCCGTAGGGCACGGTGACCGCGCGGTACTCCTCGTCGCCGCCGATCACCGTGCGCACGCTGGACTTGGCGTCGCCGCGCGCGACCGCGAGCTCGGGGCCGCCCAGCCGGGGCGCGTCGTCGAGCTGCTCGGGACGGTAGGGCGCGGTGCCGTCGGCGAAGACCACGGCGATGCGCAGGTCGGTGGCCAGCACCGCCCACGCGGGCAGCTCGTCGCCGGTGCGCCGGTCGATCAGCGTGGGGGCCTTGGTGGTCTGGTAGGCCCGCTCCTTGAGCGTGTCGTCGAGCGTCGACTGCAGCTGCATGCGCACGGTGACGTAGGCGCCGGCGGCGAGGAAGGCCACGGTCAGGCCGACCGCCATCGTGGTCAGGAGCGTCACCCGGCTGGCCAGGGAGCGGCGGTAGTGGAACCAGCCCTCGTCCGGCGCCTGATCGGGCTCGCGGCCCAGGACGTCGGGCGGAGGGGGAGTGCCGGTCGTCATGACTCCTTCAGCACGTAGCCCACGCCGCGGACGGTGTGGATCAGCCGCGGCTCGCCTTCGGCCTCGGTCTTGCGCCGCAGGTAGCCGACGTAGACCTCGAGGGAGTTGGCCGTCGTGGGGAAGTCGTAGCCCCAGACCTCCTCCAGGATGAACGAGCGCTCCAGCACGCGGCGCGGGCGGCGCAGGAACATCTCGAGCAGCGTGAACTCGGTGCGGGTGAGCTCCATCGAGCGCGCGCCCCGCAGCACCTCGCGGGTGGCGACGTTCATCGTGAGGTCGGCGAAGGCCAGCGTCTCGTCGGGGGCGTCCTCGTCGAGGACGACGCGGCGCAGCAGCGCGCGCAGCCGCGCGAGCAGCTCCTGCAGCGCGAACGGCTTGGTGAGGTAGTCGTCGGCGCCCGCGTCGAGGCCCTCGACCCGGTCGCCGACCGCGTCGCGGGCGGTGAGGACCAGGATCGGGACGGCGTTGCCGGCCGTACGCAGCGCGCGGGTCGTCTCCAGCCCGTCGAGGCGCGGCATCATCACGTCCATCACCACGACGTCGGGGTGGACCCCCGCGATACCGGCCAGCGCCTCGGCGCCGTCAGCCGCGAGGTGCACCTCGTAGCCGTTGAACTCCAGCGAGCGCCGCAGCGACTCGCGGACGGCGCGGTCGTCCTCGACGACGAGGACGCGTGGCTTGGGGACGGGAGGCACGCCCTTACTGTGCCAGGAGTGCCTGAGCCGCGACTGAGAGTGTGGAGACTCGCTTCGCTCGCCTCCATTGGGAGTACTCGCTTCGCTCGTACTCCCGGCGCCCGCGTGACGCGATGGTTGAGGTGCGTCGAGCGCGCCTCAACCACCGCCTCAGGTGACCCTTCAGGCGGCGCGACGACGGGCGGCGAGCGAGCGGCCGTGCTCGGAGGCCAGGCGGGCGGCGTCGGCGCGGATCGTCTCGGCGAGGTCGGCGAACTGGTCGAGCGCCGGGTTGACGCCCACGAGGGAGAACTCCTCCTCGACGGCGTGCAGCTCCAGGCCCCAGACGTCCTGGAGGATCCGGCGCATCCAGCCGGTGGCGTGGTCCCAGCCCTCGCGCGGCGTGCCGGCCCCGTAGGCGCCGCCCCGCACCGTCGCGAGCACGGCGGGCTTGCCGGCGATGGCCGACTCCACGCCCGCGGCCATGCGCGGGTCGGTGATGACCAGGTCGACGTAGGTCTTGAAGTGCTGGGAGACCCCGAAGTTGTACAGCGGTACGGCGAACAGCAGCGCGTCCGCGGCCACCAGCTCGTCGACCAGGCCGGCGGCCAGCGCCGCGGCGTCGGCCTGGGCGGGCGAGCGGTCCTCCGGCGCGGCGAAGGCGCCGCCGACGGCGTCGGCCCACGCGGTGGCGGGCAGCGGGTCGGTGCCGAGGTGGCGACGTACGACCTCGTCGCCGGGGTGCGCCTGGGTCCACTCGTGCTCGACCAGGTCGCCGAGGGCGCGGCTGTGCGAGCCCTCCACGCGGATGCTGGCGTCGAGTCGGAACAGGGTCATGGTGAGCTCCTTCGTAGATGTTTCAAGCTTGAAATAACGGTAGCATGGAAACTTCAAGGTTGAAATGAATCGGGCGGTACGATCGCCGCCAGGGAGCGGAGGTGGGATGGACGACGAGACGCAGCCGCGCTGGCTCACGCATGAGGAGCAGCTGGCCTGGGTGGGGGTGACGGCCATGATGTGGCTGCTGCCCGGCCCGCTCGACGCCCAGCTCCAGCGCGACAGCGACCTCAACCTGTTCGACTACTTCGTGCTCAGCTCGCTCTCCCAGGCCGAGGGTCGGCAGCGCCGGATGAGCGACCTCGCCGCCCAGTCCAACGCGAGCCCCTCGCGCCTCTCCAACGCCGTGGGCCGGCTCGAGGCGCACGGCTGGCTCACCCGCGCCCCCCACGAGCAGGACCGCCGCAGCATCGTCGCCACCCTCACCGACGCCGGCTACGACAAGGTCGTCGCCGCCGCGCCCGGGCACGCCGCCGAGGTACGCCGGCTGCTCATCGACGGCCGCACCGAGGCCGAGCTCGCGGCCCTGCGCGACGTCGGCGCCTCGGTCGCCCGCGCGGTCCTCGGCGACGGGTGTGCCGAGACGGTGATGCCGGGCGCCCGGACAACCAGCCCCGACTGCTGAGGCGCGTGCGGGGGCAGGTTTTCAGCAGATGCTGAAAAACCTGACGTTCTGGGCCGGAATTCTGGCCCAGAAGCGACAGGAAAGGCCCAGAAGGTGCCGCCTCACCTCACCTCGCCGCTGCCGGTGGGCCGGTCGGGCGTGACGGGTGGGTGACAGGCTGGGGCCATGGCACTCAGCCCCGAGGACATCCAGGGTCAGCGGTTCACGCCCGTCCGGCTCCGCCACGGTTACGCGATGGATGCGGTGGACGCGTTCCTCGACGAGGCGGCCGCCGCGCACCTGGCGCTCAGCACCGAGAACCACGACCTGGAGACGCGCCGGGTCGCCGGGAGCGAGGTGCCCGGAGGACCGGCGTCTACGCGGATGATGGGGCCCGACGCCGTGCGCGACGCGCGCTTCGAGCTGGTCCGGTGGCGCGAGGGGTACGCCATCGGCGAGGTCGACGAGTTCCTGGTCCGCCTCGAGCACAGCCTGCGCGAGCTGCACGAGCGCAACCTCTGGCTGCACGGCTGAGCGCTGCAGGGGTTTCAGCAGATGCTGAAAAACCTGACGTTCTGGGCCGAAATTCCGCCCCAGAAGCGACAGGAAAGGCCCAGAACCTCCCGCCGCCGGGACGGCGAGAGGCGGTGCTCAGAGGTAGCGGGACGCCGTCTCGGCGGCGCGGGCGCCGTAGCCGCCGCCGAAGAGGCAGGCGTGGACGAGCAGGGGGAAGACCTGGTGCAGGCCGAGCCGGTCCTCCCAGTCGTCGGCGAGCGGCGCGGCCTCGTCGTAGGCGTCGAGCACCCGGGGCAGGTGGGGCAGGCCGAACATCGCCAGCATCGCGAGGTCGACCTCGCGGTGACCGCCGTACGCCGCCGGGTCGATCACCCACACCTGCCCGTCCTGGCCCCACAGGACGTTGCCGTTCCACAGGTCGCCGTGCACGCGGGAGGGGGGCTCGTCGGGCAGGAGGTCGGTGAGCCGACCCACGAGCGACTCCACGGTGACGGCCTCCTCGTCGGTCACGGCCCCACGGTCGCGGGCGAGCTTCAGGTAGGGCAGCACCCGGCGGACGGCGTAGAACTCCGCCCAGGTGGGGGCGGTGCGGTGGGGCAGGGGGAGCCGTCCGATGAAGCCGTCGGTCTCGGCGCCGAACGCCGGCGCGCCGGCGGCGTGGGTCGCGGCCAGCGCGCGGCCGAACGCCGCCGCGGCCTCGACGCCGTTGCGGCCGGGCTCGACCCAGCGCAGCACCAGGCAGTCCGCGTCCACCGCGAGCACCTCGGGCACGTGGACGCCGCCGGAGCCGGCTAGCCAGCGCAGGCCCGTCGCCTCGGCCTCGAAGAAGCCCGACGGCGCGTTGGACAGCGTCTTCATCAGGGCGGTCGTGCCGTCGGAGAGGCGCAGCTTGGTGGCCGTGCAGACGTCGCCGCCGGCGACCGGGGCGGTGGCGACCACCGCGGAGCCGAGCAGCTCCTCGGCGCGGCGGGCGACCAGCGGCTGGCGGGTCACGGGCGGTCGAGCTCCTCGGCGAGGGCGGCCACCAGCGCGTCGGTGGTGCGTTCCACCATCGCGAGCACCTCCTGGAAGCCGGCATCCCCACCGTAGTACGGGTCGGGCACCTCGCTCCCGGGGTCGACCGGGTCGAGGCTGCCGAACAGCATCGCGCGGTCCGGGTCGGGGGTCGAGCCGCGCAGCGCGCGGACGTCGGCGAGGTTGGTGGCGTCCATGGCGAGCAGCAGGTCGAACCGCTCGAACCACGTGGCGTCCAGGGTCTGCGCGCGGTGGCGCGTCGGGTCGTAGCCCGCGGCCTGCAGCGTGGCCGCGGCGCGGGAGTCCATGGGGTGGCCGACGTGCCAGTCGCCGGTGCCGCAGCTGGACACCGAGACCCGGTCGTCCAGGCCGGCGTCCGCCAGCCGCTGCTGCAGCACGACGTCGGCCATGGGCGAGCGGCAGATGTTGCCGAGGCAGACCAGCGCGACGGCGTACGAGCCGGGCGTGCGCGGCGGGGGGAGGACGGGCCTCACCGCTTCCTCTCGTCGGGGCGGCCGATGACGCCGTCGACGATCCAGGTGACCAGCGTGATCACGATCGCGCCGCCGACCGCCGGCCAGAAGCCGGTGACGTCGAAGCCGATGTCGAGTCCGTCGGCCAGCCAGGCGGTGAGCAGCAGCGTCGCGGCGTTGATGACCAGCAGGAACAGCCCGAGCGTCACGATGATGGACGGGATCGAGAGCACGGTCAGCACCGGCTTCACGAAGGAGGAGATGACGCCGAGGATCAGCGAGACGAGCAGCAGCGGCAGCAGCTTCTCCCGGAGCTCCGCGGTGCCCGAGTCGGGGCCGGTGAAGCGGATGCCGTCGATCAGCCACGCCGCGGTGGCGAGGGCGATCGCGGTCGTCAGGAGCCAGGTCAGGAAGCGCACGGAGGCCAGTCTGACAGGTCAGCCGAGTCCGAGGGCCTCGATGATCGCGACCTCGGCGTCCTCGAGGTGGCGGCGCAGGAACTCCTCGGCGCCGTCCACGTCGCCGTCGTCGAGCAGCTGCACCAGCGCCGCGTGGGAGTCGGCCTGGTCGTGGGCGTTGCGGCGGATCCGGTCGACCTGGGCGAGCGCCAGCTTGAGCTCCACGACGAGGTTGTCGGCCATGTGCACCAGCCGCTCGCTGCCGGTGAGGCCCACCAGGGACACGTGGAAGGCGAGGTGGCGCTCGTTGAGCTGCTGGTAGGAGGCGCCCTGGCGCACCGCGGAGATGTAGTCGGCCAGGGTCTCGTGCACGCGGCCCCGCTGGGCGTCGCTCGCCGCGCGCCAGCGGCGTACGCCGGCGCCCTCGAGGACCCACCGGGCGGCGCAGACGTCGCGCACCGACTCCGCCTCCGGCGTCGAGACGCTCACGCCGCGGTGCGGCTCGCGGGTGGCGATGCCCTCGGCGACCAGGATCGTGAGGGCCTCGCGGACCGTGGGGCGCGAGACGCCGAGGGAGGCGGCGAGCGCCACCTCGCGCAGGTTGGTGCCCGACTCCAGCTCGCCGTCGAAGATCGCGCGCCGCAGCTCGTCGGCGGCCCGGTCGACCGTGGAGGCGTGCTCCAGGTGCAGGGTCGCGAACGTCTCGGGCATGGGCGCCATTGTGCGCCATGACACCGCGCCGTCGCTGGTGCGCGGCGCCGCGCGGTGCCCTACACTGCTGAATGTCAGATTGTCTGACAATTCTTCCACGAGATGGGGTGACGGCGTTGACCGAGTCCGCTGAGCTGGTCCGAGAGCAGACCACCGAGACCACCGAGACCACGGAGACCGCCGAGCTGGCGTGGGGCCGTCACTACGTCGCGGTCGAGCCCACCCACTTCCGCATCGACTACGCCATCAACCCGTTCATGGACCCCGAGGTCCAGCCGGACCCCGCGCTCGCGATGGAGCAGTGGCAGACGATGGTCGCCACGCTGCGCGGCCTCGGCGCGACCGTCGACGTGCTCCCGCAGCGCCCCGACGCCCCCGACATGGTCTACGCGATGAACCTCGGCCTCGGCCTCGTCGGCGCCGACGGCGAGCACCGCGTCGTGATGTCGCACATGCGCTACCCCCAGCGCCGCATGGAGACCGGCTCCGCCCAGGAGTGGTTCGCCGGGCGCGGCGCGACGACGTCGTACGTCGGTCGCGACGGCGTGGGCGCCCACCTCGAGGCAGGCGACGTGTTCCCGTTCGGCGACGCCCTCGTGGTCGGCTACGGCCCGCGCACCGAGGAGCTCGCGCTCAAGCACCTCGCGCTCGACCTCGGCGTGCGCGTGCGCGGCCTGCGGATCACCCACCCCGGGATGTACCACCTCGACCTCGCCTTCTGCCCGCTCGACTCCCGTCGCGCGATCGTCTGCCCCGCCGCGCTCGACGCGCCGTCGGCCCGCGCGCTCATGGAGCTGGTGCCCGAGCCGCTGGTGCTCACCGAGGAGGAGGCGCTGACGACGTTCGCCGCCAACTCCGTCGTCGTGGGCCGCACCGTCGTCATGCCGGCCTGCCCCGACCGCGTCCGCGCGCAGCTGGAGGCCTGGGGCTTCGACGTGGTGATCGTGGACGTCTCGGAGTTCCACCTCGGCGGCGGCTCCATCCGCTGCCTCACCAACCCCGTCGACCTCACCCTCGGCCGCGACCTCCCGCTGCTGCCCCGCGGCGAGGTCGTCCTGCCGCCGCTCGACTGAGCGGTCCCCTCACCGGCCCGCGGCGGGCGCCCAGCTGCCCCGGAACCCCGCCGGCACCCGGCCGGGGAGGTGGATGGCGCCGACGTCCTCGAGGGTCGGGGCGTCGAGGAGGACCGGGTCGCTGAGGCCGGTGGGACGAGGACCGTGGCCGACCCTCACAGGTCGGGTCGGTAGCGTCGGTCGCGTGTTTCCGGTCGGTGGTGTCGAGTACATGCTCCTCGGCGCCGTGGTGTCCGCGGTGGTGTTCGTGCTGCTCGCCCTCGCGCTGCGCCCCCGGCTCGGCGTGACGGCGTGGACCCTGGCGGCGCTGCTGTGGTCGCTGGTCGTCATCGGTCTCGTGACGCTCATCCCGGCCGGCGGCGCCCCGGGCATCGTCCCGGCCGAGGGGCGGATGGCGACCTGCTCCTGGGACATCGGCGGGCCCGCGCCCGAGGGCTTCTGGATCTTCTCCGGCGGGCAGCGGCTGCTCAACACCGTGATCTTCGTGCCGTCCGGCGTGCTGCTCCCGCTGACGGCGACCCGCTGGCGCAGCGGCTGGGTGACGGTGCCGCTCGGGCTGGCCCTGCTGGCGGCGTACTCGGTGGGCATCGAGAAGACCCAGCTCGAGCTGGCGCGCATCGACCGGGCCTGCGACGTCACCGACATCATCGACAACGTCACCGGCGCCGCCGTGGGCGTCGGCGTGGGGCTGGTGCTGGCGCTGGTGGTCCGGCCGTGGCGGCTGCGGCGCGACGCCGGCCGTGCTCCTAACCTGGGCACATGACGAGCCCCACCCCACGCGCCCACGTCGTCCGGATCCCGGCCTACGTCCCCGGCAAGCCGCCCACCCCGCGGCCCGGCCTGACGACGTACAAGCTCTCCTCCAACGAGAACCCCTACCCGCCGCTGCCCGGCGTCGTCGAGGCGGCCGCGGAGGCGGCGGCGGTCATGAACCGCTACCCCGACATGGGCAGCAGCGCCCTGTACGACGCCCTCGCGGCGCGCCTCGACGTGCCGGTCTCCGACCTGGCCGCCGCCACCGGCTCGGTCGCGCTCGTCTACCAGCTCCTGTCGGCGTTCTGCGACCCCGGCGACGAGGTCGTCTACGCGTGGCGCTCCTTCGAGGCCTACCCGATCGCGGTCACCACCGCCGGCGCGACCTCCGTGCAGGTCCCGGTGACCGCCGAGGGGCGCCACGACCTCGACGCGATGGCCGCCGCGGTCACCGACCGGACCAAGGTGGTCGTGGTCTGCACCCCCAACAACCCGACCGGTCCCTCGGTCACCCAGTCCGAGCTCGACGCCTTCCTGGCGAAGGTGCCCTCGCACGTCGTGGTCGTCGTCGACGAGGCCTACGTGGAGTTCGTGCGCATGGACGACGCGGTCGACGGCCTGGCGACCTACCGCGCGCACCCCAACGTCGTGCTCTTCCGCACCTTCTCCAAGGCCTACGGCCTGGCCGGCTTCCGGGTCGGGTACGCCGTCGCGGCCGCGCCGCTGGCCGGCGCGCTGCGGGCGGTCTCGCTGCCGTTCGGCGTCTCCCACGTCGCGCAGGCTGCCGCGATCGCCTCCCTCGACGCCGAGCCCGCGCTGCTCGAGCGCGTCGACGCGCTCGCCGCCGAGCGCGCGCGGGTCGTGGCCGGCCTGGCCGAGGCCGGCTGGGACGTGCCCGAGGCGCAGGGCAACTTCGTGTGGTTCGCCCTCGGCGAGCGCACCGCGGAGTTCGCCGCCGCCTGCGACGACGCCGGGATCGTCGTGCGCCCCTTCGCCGGCGAGGGCGCCCGCGTCTCCATCGGCGAGCCCGAGGCCAACGACCGGCTGCTCGAGGTCGCGCGCGCCTGGCGCAGGTGAGCTAGGAGCGGGCCGCGACCGGCGCCGGCCGCTCGTCCATCTCGCGCCAGCGCGGGTCGAGGGCGGGCAGCATGGTGACCGCGAAGTAGGCGACGCCGCAGGCGGCCATGGCGAACGGCAGCCCGCCGACGGCGATCAGCACGCCGCCGAGCAGCCCCCCGAACGGCAGCAGCGCGAAGCACATCGCGGTCGTCAGCGACGAGACCCGACCGACCAGCGGCGCGGGGATCCGCTCGAAGATCACGGTGCCGAGGATCGGGTTGAGGAAGCCGGACGCGAACCCCGCGGCCACCGCCACGGTGACCACGACCGCGAGCGGCGAGTCGAGCGCCATCACCACGAACCGCGGCGCCCCGCAGACCAGGAAGGCGACGAGGTACGTCGCGTAGCGCGGCAGCCGCGCCGCCCAGACCGCGGCGACCAGCGCGCCGAGCGCCGACGCGCCGCTGAACACGGCGAACAGCAGCCCCAGCGCCTTCGCGCCGTTGCCGGTGTCGACCGCCCACACCGGCATCAGCACCGACGCCCACGCGGCGTCGAGCAGGTTCGTGAGCGCGACCATCACCGTGATCCCGAGCAGCACCCGGTCGCCGCGCAGGAAGCGCCAGCCGGCGCGCAGCTGCTCGACGTACGGCGCCGGGTCGGCGTCCTCGGCCTCCACGGTCGCGGCCGCCCCCAGGCCCCGGGTCGCCCAGGCCAGCACCAGCGCGGACAGCCCGAAGCTCACGGCGTCGACGAGCAGCGCGTTGGCGGCGCCGAGCGCGGCGACCAGCAGCCCGCCGAGACCGGCGCCGAGCATCGACGCGGTGCGCTCGACCGTCGACGACAGGCCGGTGGCCCGCTCCATCGCCACCCCGGCCTCGCTCACCAGCGTCGGGACCATCGCGTGCTTGGCCGCGTCGCCGGGGCCGCGCAGGGTGCCTGCGACCGCCACCAGGACGAGCAGCAGCGGGAACGCCATCAGCCCGGCGTCGTACAGGAGCGGGATCGCGCCCACCGCCGCCACCGAGCCGACGTCGCACGTGATCGCGACGCGTCGCGGCCCGAGGCGGTCGATGACCGGGCCGCCGAGCACCTTGGCCAGCACCATCGGCAGCGCCTCGGCGAGCGCCACGAGACCGGTGCGCGTGGGCGAGCCGGTGGTCTCCAGCACGAAGAGCGGGACGGCGATCATCGACACGCGGGTGCCGGTCACCGACAGCGCGTCGGCGGCCAGCCAGCCGTAGAGCGGGCGCCTCACGACCCCTCGCCGCCGACCCGTCCGGGGTAGGGGAACGCCGTCAGCTGCACGACGAACTCGGTCGCGGTGCCCTCGGCCTCGTCGTCCTCGTCGGTGGACTGCAGCGTCTCGCTCAGCGTCTCCAGGAGCCGGCGGGCGCGGGCCGGGGTCAGCCGGATGACGTAGTCGCTGAACTCCGACGCCGCGCGCCACTCCTCGGGCAGCAGCGGCCGCTCCTCCACCGCGCGCTGCAGCGTCTCGGTCAGCACGACCGCCACGGACTGGAGGTAGGTGTCGAGGGTCTCCTCGCGCTCCGCGTCGTACTCGTGCTCGCGCCCCGTCGTCGTCGACTGGTGCGCGGCCTTCCACCACCGCTCGCGCCCGTTGCCGCGCTCGGCGTCGTCGGTGATGAACCCGTGCTGCGCGAGCTGGCGCAGGTGGTAGGACGTCGCGCCGCTGTTGAGCCCGAGCCGCGATGCCAGGCTGGTCGCCGTCGCGGGCCCGTCGATGCGCAGCATCCCCAGCATCCGCACCCGCACCGGGTGCGTCAGCGCCTTGAGCTGCTCGGGCGTCGGTGTGATCGAGCTGAGGTCCATCGGGCGAGCGTAGAACCGCAAAGACTCATTTGCAAACAGGTCGCTGCGGTCCGACGGTCGAGCGGGTTACGCCCCCGCAACACCGGACGGGCAGGCTGGTGCCCATGTCGATCAAGGTCGCGCTCGAGCACCGCACGACGTACGAGTTCGCGGAGCCGGTGCACGTCGCGCCCCACGTGGTGCGGCTGCGCCCCGCGCCGCACTGCCGCACGCCGATCGAGGCGTACTCGCTGGACGTGAAGCCGAGCAACCACTTCGTCAACTGGCAGCAGGACCCGTTCGGCAACTGGCTGGCGCGGCTGGTGTTCCCCGAGAAGGTCAGCACCCTCGACATCACCGTCGGCCTGGTGGCCGACCTGATGGTGATCAACCCCTTCGACTTCTTCATCGAGGAGTACGCCGAGCACTTCCCGTTCGCCTACGAGGCGAGCGTGGCCGCCGACCTGGCGCCGTACCTCCGCCCGGTCGAGGACGCCGAGCAGGCCGACGCCTTCCGCCGGGCGCTGCCCCAGCCCGAGGCCACCCCCACCGTCACCTTCCTCGCCGACCTCAACGCGGCGGTCCACCGCGACGTCGCCTACTCGGTGCGCATGGAGGCCGGCGTCCAGAGCCCCGACGAGACCCTCGCGCGCCGCATCGGCTCGTGCCGCGACAGCGCCTGGCTGCTGGTCAGCCTGCTGCGCCAGCACGGCTTGGCCGCGCGGTTCGTGTCCGGCTACCTCGTCCAGCTCACCGCCGACCAGGAGGCCCTCGACGGCCCCAATGGTCCGACCGCCGACTTCACCGACCTGCACGCCTGGGCCGAGGTCTACCTGCCCGGCGCCGGCTGGGTCGGCATGGACCCCACCTCCAGCCTCTTCGCCGGCGAGGGCCACATCCCGCTCAGCGCCACGCCGCACCCCAGCAGCGCCGCCCCCATCGAGGGCGCCACCGACCCGGTGGAGGTGACGTTCGGCTTCCACAACGAGGTCCGGCGCATCCACGAGGACCCGCGCGTCACCAAGCCCTACACCGACGAGCAGTGGGCGCGCATCGACGCCCTGGGCGAGGCCGTCGACGCCCGCCTGCGCGACGGCGACGTCCGGCTCACCATGGGCGGCGAGCCGACGTTCGTCAGCCTCGACGACGCCACCACGCCGCAGTGGAGCGAGGACGCCGACGGGCCCGAGAAGCGCGCGCTCGCCGCCACGCTCGCCGCCCGCCTCCAGGAGACGTACGCCGCCGGCGGGGTCGTGCACCGCGGCCAGGGCAAGTGGTACCCCGGCGAGCCGCTCCCGCGCTGGAACATCGCCCTGCAGTGGCGCACCGACGGCGTCCCCCTCTGGCGCGACGCCTCCGTCTTCGCCGACCCCTGGGACGAGCAGGCCGCCGACCCCGAGGCCCGCGCCCACGCCGAGGCGCTCGCGCGGCGGGTGACCCAGGTCCTCGGCCTGCCGGGCGAGCACCTGCTCCCGGCCTTCGAGGACCCGCTCGCCGCGCTGGCCGCCGAGGTCGGCCGGCCCCAGGGCGAGCCCACCGAGGACACCGAGCGGGCGACCGACCGCGGCGCGCTGGCGGGGCTCGACGCCGCCGTGGACACGCCCACCGGCTGGGTGCTGCCGCTGGTCACCGGCGAGGAGTGGACCAGCCCCGCCTGGCGCTTCCGTCGCGGCCGCCTGGTCCTCACGACCGGCGACAGCGCGGTCGGCCTGCGGCTGCCGCTGGACGCGATCGCCTGGAAGGACGCGGCGTACGCCGGCGAGCCGTCCTACCTCGAGGCCGGCCCGCCCCTGGACCCGAAGGTCCCCACGGTCACCGTCGTGGACCCCGAGGGCGTGCCGACGACCGCGCTCGCGTTCGAGGCGCGCGACGGCCTGGTCCACGTGTTCCTGCCGCCCACCGAGCGGCTCGAGGACTACGCCGACCTGCTGCGCCTCGTGGAGGTCGCGACCCGCAGGGTCGGCTGCCCGATCGTGCTGGAGGGCTACGGCCCGCCGCCGGACATGAGGCTGACCCAGCTCGTCGTGACGCCCGACCCCGGTGTCATCGAGGTCAACGTCCAGCCCACGACCACCTGGGCCGAGCAGCGCGACCTGCTGACGACCCTCTACACCGAGGCCCGCCAGGCGCGGCTGACCACCGAGAAGTTCGACCTCGACGGGCTCCACACGGGCACCGGCGGCGGCAACCACCTGACGCTGGGCGGGCGGGAGCCGGTCGACTCGCCGCTGCTGCGGCGACCCGACCTGCTGGTCAGCCTGATCACCTACTGGCAGCGCCACCCGGCCCTGTCGTACCTGTTCTCCGGGCGGTTCATCGGCCCCACCAGCCAGGCGCCGCGCTTCGACGAGGGCCGCCCCGAGGCGACGTACGAGATGGAGATCGCCTTCCAGGAGGTCGCCCACCTCGTGAGGGAGCAGGCCGACGGCGAGGGCGAGCCACGGCCGTGGCTCGTCGACCGCGCCCTGCGGCACCTGCTCACCGACCTCACCGGCAACACCCACCGGGCGGAGTTCTGCATCGACAAGCTCTACAGCCCCGACTCCTCGCGCGGCCGGCTCGGGCTGCTCGAGCTGCGCGGCTTCGAGATGCCGCCCCACGAGCAGATGGCGCTGCTGCAGTCGCTGCTGGTGCGCTCGCTGGTCGCGAAGTTCTGGGAGCGCCCGCTGACCGCGCCCCTGGTCCGCTGGGGCACCCGGCTGCACGAGGACTTCCTGCTCCCGCAGGGCGCGGCCGACGACATCGCCGAGGTGGCGCGCGACCTGCGCGCCGCCGGGATCCCCTTCGAGGAGTCCTGGCTCGACCCGTTCACGGAGTTCCGCTTCCCCCGCATCGGGGTGACTCGCATCGGACCGATCGAGCTGGAGCTGCGCAACGCCATCGAGCCCTGGCACGTCCTGGGCGAGGAGGCCACGGCCGGCGGCACCGCCCGCTACGTCGACTCCTCGGTCGAGCGCGTGCAGGTGTCGGTGCGGGGGATCGACCCGCGTCGGCATCTCGTCACGTGCCAGGGTGTGCCCGTGCCGCTGACCGAGACCGAGCGCGGCGACCACTACGCCGGCGTCCGCTTCCGCGCCTGGCAGCCCTGGTCGGCGCTGCACCCGTCCATCCCGGTGCAGGCGCCGCTGCACTTCGACGTCGTGGACACCGAGGCCGCCGTGAGCCTCGGCGGCGCGACGTACCACGTGGTCCACCCGGGCGGCCGCTCCTACGACCACCCGCCGGTCAACGCGAACGAGGCCGAGGCGCGCCGCGCCAGTCGGTTCGAGCCGCGCGGCCACACGGCCGGGCGGATCGACGTCGCCGCCCTGCGCGAGGCCGGGCGCCGGGCCGCGAGCCCGGAGTACCCGCACACCCTCGACCTGCGCCGCGTCCCCCGATGACCCTGCCCCTGATGACCCTGCCCCTGATGATCCTGCGCACGAGGCTCCCGTGACCGTGCTCCGCGACTACGCCGACCGGCTCACCCAGCCCGCGCTCGGCGACCCGGCCGCGCGCTACGACGAGGTCGTGGCCCCCGACGGCACGCTGCGCCCGGCGTGGAAGGGCCTCGCGGAGACCGCGCTCGGGTTGGGGGAGCGCGACCTGCGCCGGGTCGACGACGACATCATCCGCTTCCTCGCCGACGACGGCGTCACCTACTCCGCGCCGGGCCGCCCCTCGGGCCCGTGGCGGCTGGACCCCGTGCCGCTCGTGATCGACGCGGCGTCCTGGGCGCCGCTCGAGGTGGGGCTCGCCCAGCGTGCGGAGCTGCTCAACGCCGTCCTCGTCGACCTGTACGGCGCACAGCGGCTGCTCGCCGACGGGGTGGTCCCGCCGGCCGCCGTGCTCGGGCACTCCGGCTTCGCTCGCGTCGTGGCGCGCCCGTCGGCCATCGACCCCCGGCCCCTCGTCCTCGCCGCCGCCGACCTGGGCCGCGACGCCGCGGGGGAGTGGCGGGTCCTGGCCGACCGGGCGCAGGCGCCGTCGGGCATCGGCTACGCGATGGAGAACCGTCGGGTGATCAGCCGGGTGCTGCCCGAGCTCTATCGCGAGGCCGGCCTGCACCGCATGGAGCCCTACCTGTGGGCGCTGCGCTCGGCGCTCATCCAGTCCGCCCAGAACGAGACCGCCGACCCCCGCGTCGTGGTCCTCTCGCCGGGCACGCACTCCGAGACCGCCTACGACCAGGCCTTCCTCGCCTCGGCGCTCGGCTTCCCGCTGGTGCGGGGAAGCGACCTCGTCGTGCGCGACGGCTGGGTGCAGCTGCGCGCCCCCCACGGACGCCAGGGCGGGCGGCTCGAGCGCGTCGACGTGATCCTGCGGCGCGTCGACGCGTCCTGGAGCGACCCGCTGGAGCTGCGCGGCGACTCCCAGCTCGGCGTGGCCGGCCTGGTCGAGGCCGTGCGTCGCGGCCGGGTGCGCGTCGTCAACGGGCTGGGCTCCGGCGTCCTGGAGAACCCCGCCCTGCTGCCCTACCTGCCGGCCGCCTGCGAGGCGCTGCTCGGCGAGCCGCTGCGGCTGGCCTCGGTGCGCACCTGGTGGTGCGGCGACCCGGCGTCGCTGGACCACGTGCTCGACCGGGTGCTCGACCGCACCGGGAGCGGCGAGCGGCTGCTCGTGCGCAGCATCGACGGGCCGCCCGCCGGGCTGGCCGGCCTGGACCCGGCCGCCGTGCGCGAGCGACTGCTCGACGAGCCGCACCGCTACGTCGGCCAGGAGCGGCTGCCGCTGTCGCAGGCGCCGACCTGGCGCGCCACCGGGGCCCACGCCGGTGACGCGGAGGCGCGCCGCGTCTCGCTGCGCACGTTCACGCTGCGCTACGGCTCGGCCTACCGGCCCCTGGTCGGCGGCCTGGCCAACGTCTACGACGGCGACCTGGCCACCTCCAGCAAGGACGTCTGGGTGCTCAAGGCGGCCGCGGCCGACCCGGACCAGGGTCTGGCGGACGTGCTGCCGATGACCGCGGCCCGCTCCACGACCGGCACCGTCCCCCGCATCCTGGAGGACCTGTTCTGGTTCGGCCGCTACGCCGAGCGCGCGGAGGACATGCTGCGGCTGGTGCTGGCCTCGCACACCCTCGCCGAGGACTTCGGCTCGCAGCCTCGCGCCAGCGGCAGCGCCAGCCTCGAGGTGATGATGCAGGTGCTGCGGCGCCTCGGGGGCGAGGTACACGCGGACCGCGACGACGAGTTCCGCTCGCTGCTGCTCGACGAGACGCGCGCGGGGTCGGCCGCCCACGCGCTCGCCGGGCTGCGCGACGCCTCCGCCGGCGTGCGCGACCAGCTCTCGCCGGACGCCTGGCGCTCCTTCGGCACCATCGACCGGGCCACCGCGATGCTGCGGGGCTCGGGCCACAGCCACCAGATCGGCGAGTCCGCGGGCCGCATGCTCACCGGGATCCTGTCGCTGCAGGGCGTGACCGCCGGGATGATCCGCGACGCCGGGTGGCACATGATCGGCGTGGGCCGCCACGTCGAGCGGGCCGTCCAGCTGTGCCACCTGCTGGAGGAGACCGCCACCGTGCGCCGCGGCATCGACGTCGACCGCGACGTGCTCAACGCGGTGCTGGTCGCCGCCGAGAGCTCCGTGACGCACCGGCGCCGCTACCGCGGCTACGTCCGCCCCGGAGGCGTGCTCGAGCTCCTGCTCACCGATGCCGAGAACCCGCGCTCGATGGTCTTCGGCATGACCGAGGTCGCGACCCACCTCGCGGCCCTGCCGGCCTCGACCGGCTCCACCCGCCCCGAGCGCCTCGTCGCCGACCTGCTGGCCTCGCTGACCGAGGTCGACATCGCCACGCTGGTCGCCATCGGCGGTGTGGCGCGGCCCAACCTGCAGGTCTTCCTCGACGTGTGCGCCGGCCAGCTCGCGCGGCTGGCCGAGGCCGTCGCCGAGGTGCACCTCGCCACCGGCCCCGCGCCGCGGCCCCTGGGCTCGCTGGCGCTCGTCGAGTCCCTGGAGGGTGGCCCCGCATGAGGTACCGCGTGCGCCACAGCACCACCTACACCTACGACGACCGGGTCACCGACAGCCTGGGCGTGGCCCACCTGGTGCCGCGCGAGCTGCCCTGGCAGCAGGTCGCCTCGTACGGCGTGACGGTCACCCCCGAGGCCGGCGACGTGAGCCACGACGTCGACTACTACGGCAACCTGGCGACGTACTTCCAGGTGACGCGCGCCCACGAGGAGCTGGTCGTGGAGGCGACCAGCGAGGTCACGGTCGGCGTCGCCGACGTGCCCGACGACGCGCTGGTGCAGCCCTGGGAGCGGCTGCGCCCGCTGCGCCAGCCCGACCGTCCGGGCGCCTGGTCGGCCACGGACTTCGCGCTGGCCTCCGCCCAGGTCGAGCAGGTGCCCGCCGCGCAGGCGTACGCCGCCGGGTCGTTCCCGCCGGGACGGCCGGTCGGCGAGGCGGTGACCGACCTGATGCACCGCATCCACCACGACATCGACTACGACGCCACCGCGACCACGGTCACCTCGACCGTCGCCGACATCCTCGACAAGCGGGCCGGGGTCTGCCAGGACCACGCCCACCTGACGATCGCCTGCCTGCGCAGCCACGGTCTGGCGGCCCGCTACGTCAGCGGCTACCTCGCCACGGAGCCCGCCCCCGGCAGGGAGCGCGTCGTCGGCGCGGACGCCTCCCACGCCTGGGTCGCGGTCTGGCTCGGCGGCGACGACTGGCTGGCGTTCGACCCGACCAACGACCAGCGCGTCAACGACCGCTACGTCACCGTGGCCTGGGGTCGCGACTACGGCGACGTGACGCCGGTCAAGGGCGTCATCTTCACCGAGGCCCGCAAGTCCACGCTCCAGGTGGCCGTCGACGTCGCGCCGCTCGACTGATCGGGTGAGCCCGCGGGCCACCCGCCGTGACAGGCTTGCGGCATGAAGGCCTTCCGCTGCCGGGTGTGCGACAGCCCGTTGTTCTTCGAGAACTCCGTGTGCGTCTCCTGCGGGACGGCGCTCGGCTTCTCGCGCGCCGAGCGCGCGATCGTGCCCGTCGACGACCAGGGCCGCTACGTCGACGCGGCGGGGCTGGTCTGGCACGTGTGCGCCAACCTCAACCTCTCCGGCTGCACCTGGCTGGCGCCGCTGGAGGGCGGGCAGTGCTTCAGCTGCGACCTGACCCGCACCCGCCCCTCCGACGACGACCCCGTCGGCCTGGAGAACTACCCGCTGGCCGAGCGGTCCAAGCGCTACCTGGTCTTCGAGCTCGACACCCTCGGCCTTCCCGTCGTCGGCAAGGACGTCGACCCCGTCGACGGCCTGGCGTTCGACCTGCTCTCCAGCGTCGACGAGAACGTCGTCATCGGCCACGAGGACGGGCTGATCACCATCGACCTGGCCGAGAGCGACGCCGCTCACCGCGAGAAGGTGCGCGCCCAGCTCGCGGAGCCCTACCGCACCATGCTCGGCCACTTCCGCCACGAGGTCGGCCACTACTACGAGTGGCAGCTGGTCCGCGGCGAGGACACCATGCGCCGCTGCACCGAGCTGTTCGGCGACGAGTCCAAGGACTACCAGGCCGAGATCTCGCGCCACTACGACGAGGGGCCGCCGGAGGGCTGGGAGGAGTCGTTCATCTCGACGTACGCCACCATGCACCCCTTCGAGGACTTCGCCGAGACCTGGGCGCACTACCTGCACATCGCCGACACCATCGAGACCGCCCGGGAGTTCGGCCTCGTCACGGTCAGCCCCATCGGGGCGTTCTCGTCGTTCCGGGACGTGGTCACCGGCGTCTGGGTGCCGCTGTCGACGGCGCTGAACCAGATCAACCGCAGCATGGGCAAGGACGACCTCTACCCGTTCGTCATCCCCGCTCCCGTGCTGGACAAGCTCGACTTCGTCGCCTCGTTGCGCCCTGGCGCAGCGTGAGGGACTAGACCGGGGAGACATCGGCGGGGGTTCTCCTTACTCTCGGGTTCTCAGCAGTCGGCCTCCGGCCGACCGACAAGGGAGCCCCCATGCCTGCACCCGCGCGACGACGTCACCGCGCCCTCGTCCTGACGCTCTCGGGAGGCCTGCTCCTCGCCGGCCTGGTCGGGACCGCCGGTCCGGCTGCCGCGGCGCCGGTCGCCACCGGCCAGATCACCGCCGGCATCGAGTTCGCGAAGCTGTCCGGCAGTGCCGCGACCTGCAGCGTCCCCTCGCCCGGCGACGACGCGGCCGTGCCCTTCACCAGTGACAGCGGCGGCAAGACCGCCTCCCTCTCCGGGACCGCCACGGTCGCCGACAGCAACGACGCCGCCGACGTCACGTCGTTGACCGCGAGCGCCAAGACGTCCGCGCGCACGACGGCGGTCGCGGGGTCCCTGAGGGACCTCGACGTCACCTCCGCGCTGCGGGCGCGCTTCATCTCGGCCCAGGGGTTCAACTCCTCGTGCAAGGTCTCGGTGCAGGCCACGGCCGCCACCCAGACCGCGTTCGACGTCTCGAGGCCCGGCTGGCTGACCCTCGTGGCCACCAAGGGCCAGGGCGGCTACGGGGTCCTCGCGGTCGCAGGCCCGACCGGGGTGTTCCAGACCTACGCCCTGAGGGTCAGGTCGAGCGACAGCTACCGGTTCTTCCTGCCGGAGGCCGGCCAGTACCAGATCAGCGTCCAGGTGGCGGCACCGGTGGAGACCCCCGACGGCCCGGACGACCCCACCGACGAGTCGGTGAGCCTCAAGGTGCACGGCGAGTTCCGGACCGCCGGCGTCGCCACCGGCAACCCGGTCGGCGCGGGCGCGTCGTTCCTCGCACTCGGCTCGCAGCGCTCGTGCGCGGCCGACACCCTGGCGGCGACGTTCACCGCCCAGGCCCGCAAGGTCAAGACCGCCACGATCTACGTCAACGGCAGGCGCGTCGCCACGGTGCGCAAGCCCAAGGCCGGCCGGGTCGTCACCCTCACCCACCTCAGCGACACCCAGCCCGTCTCCGTCCGCGCGGTCCTCGCGCGCAAGGCGGGCAAGCCGGTCACGGTCACGCGCAGCTACCTGGCGTGCTCGTGACGACCCCCGCCCGCCACCAGCCCCAGGAGACCTCCGTGACGCACCTCCCGCACCGGGGCCGGCCCCTCGCCGTCCTGGCCTCCCTCGCCCTGGGCGCGACCGTCCTGCTGGGCTTCGCCCCGTCCGCGCAGGCGATCCCCCTCCAGGGCCAGTTCGTCGTGCAGACGAGCTTCGGCACCACCGGAGGCGCGGCGTGCACGCTCACGACCGACACCTCCGACAGCTACGAGACCGCCTTCGCCGCGGGTGCCGCCAGGAGCGGCAGCTTCTCCTCGACCGCGACCGCCGAGGACTCCGGTGACGCCGCCGACGACACCGCCCTGGCCGCCAAGGCGTCCGGGCGCGTCCAGGCCCTCGAGGCGGGTGGTTCCTTGAGGAGCCTCACCCTGAGCGCCTCCCTCTCCGCGAGCATGGTCGCCGCCCAGGGCCTCGCCACGTCCTGCGACAGCTCGGCCTCGACCCTGGTGGGCACCCAGACCATCTTCACCCTCGCGCGGCCGGGGTGGCTGACGCTGCGCGGCAGCGTCTCCCGCAGCACGGAGGCGGAGCTCCAGCTCAGCTCCGCCGCCTCACAGCAGGGCGCCTTCGCGATGTCCGTCGGCCTCAAGTACGACCAGACGCGACGCTTCTTCCTGGCCGCCGGGACCTACCAGGTGCTGGGGACCTTCGAGCTCGAGGTGGAGAGCCCCCAGGTCGCCGGCGACCCCACTTCCGCGGCCGGCGCCGGCAGCATGTCCCTCACCTTCACGGCCGCGGGTGACGCGGTCGCCGCCACGGCCGGCTCCGGCAGGTCGTTGCTCTCCCTGGACGGTGCCCTGTCCTGCGGCGCGCGCTCGGTGGCGGGTGCCTTCGTCGGCAAGGCCGGGCGCGTGCGCTCGGCGGCGTTCTTCGTCAACGGCAGGCGCGCCAAGGTGGTCCGTGCGCCCCACCGCGGCGACGACGTGGTGCTGCGCGGGCTCTCGCCGGTCGCGGACACCACCGTGACGGCGGTCCTCACGATGAGGAAGGGCAGGCCCAAGACGGTCACGCGCAGCTATGTCTCGTGTGCCTGATCGAGGGCGGGCGCTGATCCGCCGGGGCCATGGGGCCCCGGTGGTTGAGCGTTCACCTAGCCTGGGGGCATGAGCGACGCGAAGTACGTCAAGCCCGGCGAGGAGTTCAGCCGGGACATGAACTACGTCCCGGACCGGATCACCCTCGGCTCCCGGCGGCCCGAGCACGGCCCGGTCGAGGGTGAGCTGTGGCCGGTGGAGCCGGGTCGCTACCGGCTGGTCGCGGCCAAGGCCTGTCCCTGGGCCAACCGCGCCATCATCGTGCGCCAGCTGCTCGGCCTGGAGGACGTGATCTCGCTGGGCACGCCCGGGCCCACCCACGACGAGCGCAGCTGGACCTTCGACCTGGACCCGGACGGTCGCGACCCGGTGCTCGGCATCGAGCGGCTCCAGGAGGCCTACTTCACGCGCTTCCCCGGCTACGAGCGCGGCATCACCGTGCCGGCCGTCGTCGACGTCCCCACCGGCGAGCTGGTCACCAACGACTTCCCGTGGATCACCCACGACTTCTTCTTCGAGTGGCGCGAGCACCATCGCGAGGGCGCCCCGGACCTGTGGCCCGAGGACCTCCGCGAGGAGATGGACGCGGTGATGAAGCGGATCTTCACCGAGGTCAACAACGGCGTCTACCGCTGCGGCTTCGCGGGCTCCCAGGAGAGCTACGACGCGGCCTATGACCGGCTCTGGACCGCCATGGACTGGCTGGAGGACCGCCTGGCCGACCGCCGCTACCTCATGGGCGACGCGATCACCGAGGCCGACGTCCGGCTGTTCACGACCCTGGCCCGCTTCGACGCGGTCTACCACGGTCACTTCAAGTGCAACCGCCAGAAGCTCACCGAGCTGCCGCACCTGTGGGGCTACGCCCGCGACCTCTTCCAGACCCCCGGCTTCGGCGACAACACCGACTTCGAGCAGATCAAGGCGCACTACTACGTCGTCCACTCCGACATCAACCCCTCCGGCATCGTGCCGAAGGGCCCCGACCCCGCCGTCTGGCTGACCCCGCACGGCCGCGGCTGACCGTCCCCTCGAGGGGAGAGAATGGCGGCATGGGACACGGGCATGGGCACGGGCACGCGGCCGGACGCGCGGCGGACCGCACCCGCCTGCGCTGGGTGCTCGTCGTCACCGCCGGCGTGCTGGCGGTCGAGCTCGTGGGCGCCTACGTCACCGGCTCGCTCGCGCTCCTCGCGGACGCCGGCCACATGGCCACCGACGCCGGCGCCGTGGTGCTGGCGCTCGGGGCGTCGTACGTCGCGTCCCGTCCGGCGGGGCCGCGCTCGACGTTCGGCTACCACCGCGCCGAGATCCTGGCGGCGATGCTCAACGCCCTGGTCCTGCTGGGCGTCTGCGCCTACGTGGCCTACGTCGGCCTGAGCCGGCTGGCCGACCCGTCACCGGTCGAGGCCGGGCCGATGGTCGCCTTCGCCGTGGTCGGGCTGGTCGCCAACGCCGTCTCCATGGCCATCCTCAACCGCTCGGACACGGGCTCGCTGAACCTGCGCGGCGCCGCCAACGAGGTCCTGGCCGACCTGGTCGGCTCGCTGCTGGTGGTCCTCGCCGGTGTCGTGATCCTGGTGACCGGTTGGGAGCGCGCGGACGCGGTGGCCTCGCTGGTGATCGCGGTGATGATCGTGCCGCGCTCGCTGGTGCTGCTCAAGGACTCCGCGGTCGTCCTGCTCGAGATCGCGCCCGCCGGCCTCGACCTCGAGGACGTGCGCCGCCACCTGGTCGAGGTGGACGGCGTCGTCGACGTGCACGACCTGCACGCGTGGACGATCACCAGCGGGATGCCCAGCCTGTCGGCGCACGTGACGGTCACCGACGAGGCGCTGGGCGATCGCGGGGTGGGCCGGATCCTCGACCAGCTCTGCGAGTGCGTCGGCGAGCACTTCGACGTCCGGCACGCGACGTTCCAGGTCGAGCCGCTCTCCCACGAGGCCCACGAGGACCTCGGCGAGGTCCACTGAGCCCGCGCGTCAGGAGGTGGGTCGGGCCTTGCCCGGCGACACGTCCTGCTCGGCCGCGGCCTTGAGGTTGACGAGGGTCTCCTCGATGGCCTGCTGGGTCCGCTTGCCGAACACCAGGTGGAAGCCGCGCGCGACCAGCCCGGGGTAGCGGCTGATGTCCCACGTCTCGGTCACCTGCGTGCCGCCGTCGTCGGTCGGCTCGAGCTGGTAGCGCCAGCGGTGCAGGCCCTTGTGGCGCCAGGCGATGAGCCGGTCGGGCTCGTGCTCGACGACCTTGTTGGTGATCTTGTACGGCGCGCCGTTCTGCATCTTCATCCCGAACTCCGAGCCCAGGGTGAGCCGGTCGGGACCCGAGACCGTGCCGCGGACCGTGCCCGAGCCGTCGATGCGCGGGTGCTGCTGGGGGTCGGCCAGGATCGCGAAGACCGCCGAGGGCGGGGCGTCGATCGTGGTGCGGGCGGTGACGACGGGGGTGGCCATGTCGGGAACACTAGTGATGACCCCGACGGATTGGCGACGCCGACGATGCCGACGGTAGGTTGTCCAGGCACGATTGTGTTCCGGGTCACAGGGCGTACCACCCCCGCGTCCGACGTCCGGACGACAGCCCTCGGCCCCGCGGAGACCCCGAACGGCCGGCGACCTCGAAGGAGTCCACGTGACGCAGCACCCCACCGGTGGCACGCAGAGTGACAGCCCCGGTTTCGGCCCCGACCTGGTGGAGGTCTTCGGGCCCTCGCAGCAGGACGGCGGCCCCGAGCTCATCCAGCTCCTGACCCCCGAGGGCGAGCGCGTCCACCACCCGGAGTTCGACCAGGACTTCTCCGCCGAGGAGCTGCGCGGCTTCTACCGCGACATGGTGCTCACCCGGCGCATCGACACCGAGGCCACCGCCCTGCAGCGCCACGGCGAGCTCGGCATCTGGGCCCAGCTGCTCGGCCAGGAGGCCGCGCAGATCGGCGCCGGCCGCGCCCTGCGCCCGCAGGACTACGTGTTCCCGACCTACCGCGAGCACGGCGTCGCCTGGTGCCGCGGCGTCGACCCGCTGCGTCTGCTCGGCCTCTTCCGCGGGGTCGACCAGGGCGGCTGGGACCCGGCGGCCAACAACTTCGCGCTCTACACGATCGTGATCGGCGCGCAGACCCTGCACGCCACCGGCTACGCCATGGGCGTGCAGCGCGACGGCGACGTCGGCACCGGTGACCCCGAGCGCGACACGGCCGTCGTCGCCCACTTCGGCGACGGCGCGTCCTCGCAGGGCGACGTCAACGAGGCGTTCATCTTCGCCGCCTCCTACAACGCCCCGGTCGTGTTCTTCTGCCAGAACAACCAGTGGGCGATCTCGGAGCCGATCGAGCGCCAGAGCCGGATCCCGCTCTACCAGCGCGCGCTTGGCTTCGGCTTCCCCGGCGTGCGCGTCGACGGCAACGACGTCCTGGCGACGTACGCCGTCACGAAGGCCGCGCTGCAGCGCGCCCGCGACGGCCAGGGCCCCACGCTGGTCGAGGCCTACACCTACCGGATGGGCGCCCACACGACCACCGACGACCCGACGCGCTACCGGCTGTCCAACGACGTCGAGAGCTGGAAGCTCAAGGACCCGATCGCGCGCGTCGAGGTCTACCTGCGCCGCAACGGCCTGGCCGACGACGAGTTCCTCGCCAGCATCCAGGCCGAGGCCGACGAGCTGGGCCACACCCTGCGCGAGGGCTGCAAGTCGATGCCCGACCCGCAGGCGCTGAGCATGTTCGACCACGTCTATGCCGAGGAGACCGACGAGCTGCGCGCGCAGCGCGAGGGCTACGCGGCCTACCTCGAGACGTTCGAGGGGAGCAACCACTGATGGCCACGCAGAAGATCACTCTCGCCAAGGGCCTCAACATGGGGCTGCGCAAGGCGATGGAGGACGACCCCAAGGTCCTGCTCATGGGCGAGGACGTCGGCAAGCTCGGCGGCGTCTTCCGCATCACCGACGGCCTGCAGAAGGACTTCGGCGAGGACCGCGTCATCGACTCGCCGCTCGCCGAGTCCGGCATCGTCGGCACCGCGGTCGGCATGGCGATGCGCGGCTACCGCCCGGTCGTGGAGATCCAGTTCGACGGGTTCGTCTACCCCGCCTACGACCAGATCGTGTGCCAGGTCGCCAAGATCCACTTCCGCAGCCAGGGCCGCGTGAAGATGCCGATGGTCATCCGGATCCCGTTCGGCGGTGGCATCGGCGCGGTCGAGCACCACAGCGAGTCGCCGGAGGCGCAGTTCGCGCACACCCCCGGCCTCAAGGTCGTCGCCTGCTCCAACCCCGTCGACGGCTACTGGATGATGCAGCAGGCCATCGCCTGCGACGACCCGGTGATCTTCCTCGAGCCCAAGCGGCAGTACCACGCCGACAAGGCCGAGCTCGACGAGTCCGCGACCCCGGAGCCGCTGTTCACCTCCCGCATCGTGCGCGCCGGCACCGACCTGACGCTGCTGGCCTACGGGCCGACGGTCAAGACCGCCATGAAGGTCGCCGAGGCGGCCGCCACCGAGGGCCGGTCCATCGAGGTCATCGACCTGCGCACCCTCTCGCCGCTCGACATGGGTCCGGTGCTCGACTCCGTGCGCCGTACGGGCCGCGCCGTCGTCACCCACGAGGCCCACGTCAACCTCGGCCTGGGCGCCGAGCTGTCCGCGCGGATCACGGAGGAGTGCTTCTACTCCCTGGAGGCGCCTGTCCTGCGCGTCGGCGGCTTCGACACGCCCTACCCGCCCTCGCGCATCGAGGAGGACTTCCTCCCCGACCTCGACCGGGTGCTGGACGCCGTCGACCGCAGCTGGGAGTTCTGAGATGCCGGAGTACCTCCTCCCCGATGTCGGGGAGGGCCTCATCGAGGCCGAGATCGTGACGTGGAAGGTCAAGGTCGGCGACGTGGTCGCCATCAACGACATCGTCGTGGAGATCGAGACCGCCAAGTCCCTGGTCGAGCTGCCGTCGCCCTACGCCGGCGAGGTCACCGACCTGCTGGTGCCCGAGGGCGAGACCGTCTCGGTCGGCACCCCGATCATCGCCATCGGCGAGAAGGCCCCGGCCGCGGCGCCGCCGATGGAGATCGACCTGTCCAACCCGGCCGCCAGCGGCCGCGTGGAGGGCGAGAGCCTGGTCGGCCGCAACAAGGCCGAGCGGGGCCCGCAGCGCCGCGCGCGCAAGGGCTCGGTGACGCCCGCGTCCGAGGCGGCCGCCAACACCCAGATGCAGGTGCAGGGCGCCTTCGCTCCCGGCGGCGCGCAGTCCCAGGACGTCGTGCCCGCCGACGAGCCCGCCGTGCCCGCGGTCTCGGCCGCTCCGGTGGAGCCCGAGCCGGTCTCCGAGTTCGTGCCCTCGAAGGCCCTGACCTCCGACGAGGTGCGGGTGCTGGCCAAGCCGCCGGTCCGCAAGCTCGCCAAGGACCTCGGCGTCGACCTCGCGTCGCTTCGCGCGACGGGCCCCCACGGCACCGTCACCCGCGCCGACGTCGAGGCCGCCGCCAACGGCTCCGCCCCCACGCCGGCCCCGCAGAGCGGGAGTTCGAGCGCAGCGAGAACTCCCAATGGAGCGACGAAGTCGCTCCACGAGACCCGGGAGCCCATCAAGGGCGTCCGCAAGATGATGGCCTCGGCGATGGTCGGCTCGGCCTTCTCGGCGCCCCACGTGACCGAGTGGGTCACCGTCGACGTCACCCGCACGATGGAGCTCGTCGACCGGCTCAAGCAGCGCCGCGAGTTCCGCGACGTGCGGGTCTCCCCGCTGCTCGTGCTGGCGCGCGCGGTGATGCTGGCCGTGCGGCGTACGCCCGAGATCAACTCGTTCTGGGACGAGGCCGCCCAGGAGGTCGTGCTCAAGCACTACGTCAACCTCGGCATCGCCGCCGCGACCCCGCGCGGGCTGGTCGTCCCCAACGTCAAGGACGCCCAGGACCTCACGCTGCTCGAGCTGGCCGGCGAGCTCAACCAGCTCACCGCCACCGCGCGCGAGGGCAAGACGCAGCCGGCGCAGATGAGCGGCGGGACGTTCACGATCACCAACGTTGGCGTCTTTGGCGTCGACGCGGGCACCCCCATCATCAACCCCGGCGAGTCCGCGATCCTCTGCTTCGGCGCGATCAAGAAGCAGCCCTGGGTGGTCACCACCGACGGCGTCGACGAGATCGTGCCCCGCCAGGTCACGACCCTCGCCCTCTCCTTCGACCACCGCCACATCGACGGCGAGAAGGGCTCGCGCTTCCTCGCCGACGTCGCCGGCATCCTCGAGGACCCCGCCTCCGCCCTGCTGTTCTGACGGGGCGGTGGGCAGGTTTTTCAGCATCTGCTGAAACCCTGTCGCTTCTGGGCCAGAACAACGGCCCAGAAGCGACAGGAAACCCCCAGAAGCTCCCGGCGGGACGCCGGCTCGGGGTCGCCCAGCGGACAGGCGGGGAATAGCCGGTGACCCGCGCGGGCTGGTCCTGCATGGTCGAGCCGGAGATCCTGCCCGTGCTACGCGAGCGCCGGAGCGTCCGCAGCTACGACGAGCGACACGTGCTCGCCACCAGCGAGCTGGCCAGCCTGCTCGAGGCCGCGCGCTGGGCGCCGTCGGCCGGCAACTCCCAGCCCTGGGCGTTCCTGGTCGGGCGGCGCGACGACGCGGCGCACCGGTCGTTCGTGCCGCTGCTCGCGCCGAGCGTACGTCGCTGGGCGCCCGCGGCGTCCGCGCTGGTGTTCGCCCTGCACCAGGTGGGGACCGGCCCGGAGGCGGACGCGCTGACCTACTCCGACTACGCCGCCTACGACCTCGGCCAGGCGGTCGCCCAGCTGTGCGTGCAGGCGGGGGCGCTGGGGCTGTCGTGCCACCAGTTCGCGGCGTTCGACCACGACGGGATGGCGGAGCTGGCCGGGGTCCCCGCCCACTGGTCCGTGACGACCGGCATCGCGGTCGGCCGGGGCCTGCTCAGCGAGCTCGCTCCTCGTGAGCGCAGGCCGCTGTCGTCCATCGCGTGCGGCGGACGGTTCGGGGCGTCGCTGCGGCTGTGAGCGCCGCGCAGCCCGGCGCGCCGGTGGACCGCGCGCGCCGCGCGCGCCGGGCCAGGGGGCGTGAACCCGCACCCGCCGGGGTAGGACGTCCCCGTGAGCGTCGCGGGTTACCCCGAGCCCGGGGAGATGGTGGGGCCGTTCCGGGTGGAGCGGCAGCTCGGCGTGGGCGGCATGGGTGTGGTGTTCGCGGCGCTCGACCCGGTGCTGGACCGCCGCGTCGCGCTGAAGGTGATCGCGCCGCACCTGGCGCAGGACGAGACGTTCCGGGCGCGCTTCACCCGCGAGGCCCAGGCGCAGGCGTCGCTGGACTCCCCGCACGTCGTGCACGTCTACGCCCACGGCGAGGCCGACGGCCGGCTCTACATCGCCACCCAGCTCGTCGACGGCGGTGACCTCGGGCAGCTGCTCGCCCGCCACGGCGCACCGCCGCCCCGGCTCGCGCTCGACGTCATCGCGCAGGTCGCGGGCGGGCTGGCCGCGGCGCACGCGCGCGGGCTGGTGCACCGCGACATCAAGCCGGCCAACGTGCTGGTCGCGCAGGGCGACTCCGGCATGCGCGCCTACCTCGCCGACTTCGGCATCGCGCGGCGCGTGGACGGCCAGGCGCAGCTGACCACCTCCGGCGGCACGCTCGGGACGCCGACGTACATGGCGCCCGAGCTGCACCTCGGCAGCGAGCCGGGCGTGGCCAGCGACGTCTACTCGCTGGGCTGCCTGCTGTGGTCGGCGCTCAGCGGCGACGCGCCCTACCGCGGCACGTCGGACTACCAGGTGGTCACCGCCCACCTGGAGGAGCCGGTGCCGCAGCTGCCCGAGACCACCCTGCTCGCGCGCGAGACCAACCGGGTGCTCCGCCGGGCGATGGCCAAGCGGCCGGAGGACCGCTACCCGAGCGCGGACGCGCTGCGCGAGGACCTGCTCGCCGTGCTGCGGCTCCCGGACCAGTCCGTCACCCCGGCGCCACCACCGCCGGCGCCGCCCGCAGGCGCGTCGGCGGCACCCGACCGCGCCGAGCCGCGTCGCCGGCGTCGGGTGCTGGTGGCCGCGGTGGCGGCGGCGCTGCTGGTGGTCGCCGGCCTGGCGGTGGCGTACGTCGTCACGCGCGGCGACGACGCCCCCTCGGCGTCGGCGCAGGAGGATCCCAGTGGGACCGGCCCGGGCGGGGAGCCGCTCACCGAGTCCGACGAGGAGCGTGCCGAGGCGGGGCTGGCCGAGGGCTTCGTCAACGTGGCCGGGCCCGAGGGCTCCCAGTGCGTGGCCGAGGACGTCGTCGACTCGGTCGGGGTGCCCGCCTTGGTGGAGGCGGGGTTCTTCGACGAGGAGTGGACCTTCCTGGACCCCGACCTCGCGGACCACCCGGACATCAAGAAGGCGCTCAACACCGCGGTGTTCGGGTGCCTGGACCAGCTGCCCGCCGCGCCCTGAGCCGGGCGGCTCAGACCTCGATCGGCCCGACCTCCCAGCCCTCGGGGGCGATCGGGTGCAGGATCGCGTCGGTCCCGCCGTCCACGAAGAGCACCGCGCCCACGACCAGCGCGGCGGCGGCCGAGAGCAGGAACGCGATCACCGACGCCACCTCCTCCGGGCGGCCCGGCCGGCCCAGCGCCGTGGGGTAGGTGTCGGCGAACGGCCCGAACGTCGGGTCGGCGCGCAGGGCGTCGGTCATCGGCGTCTCGATGAGCCCGGGGGCCACGGAGTTGACCCGGATGCCGGCGCCGGCCCACCCGGCCGTCACACCCTCGCGGCGCGCCCACCACGCCAGCGCCGCCTTCGAGGACGGGTAGACCATCACGGCGTCGACGCGGGCCGCGGCCGCGCGGGCCGCCGGCTCGTCCTCGCGCAGGCAGAGGGTCGCGACCTCGGCGTTCCATCCCGGCATGCCGGTGATCGAGTTGGAGGCCAGGAGCACGACCGCCGCGCCCTCGGCCGCCGCGAGCAGGTCCTGCAGCCCGCGGACCAGCGCGAGGGCGCCGAAGTAGTTGACCGACACCAGCAGCGCCGGGTCGACGCCGGTGAGCCCGGCGATCCCCGCGCACGGCACGACGCCGTGCACCACGTCGGTGGCCGCGCGGACCCCCGCGACCGCGGCGTCCCGGCCCTCGACGGTGGACAGGTCGGCCGTCACGTCGGCGTCGTGCAGGTCCACCGTGACCACGCGGTGCCCCTGCTCGCGCAGCAGGGCGGTGACCGCCGCCCCGATGCCGCTGGCTGCGCCGCTGACGACGTAGGTCTTCATGGCCGAACGGTAACGCGTTCCAGTTTCGCGCCCCTCGATGGTTGAAAGCCGAAGGACCGGGGTACCGCAGACGGGGCGCCACGGTGTCCCACGACCACTCGGACCCACCTCGGGGGAACTCATGGCGCTCACCCTGCTCGACCGCGAACGCACGGTCGCCGGCACCGGCTTCAACCGCTGGCTCATCCCGCCGGCGGCCCTGGCCGTCCACCTGTGCATCGGCCAGGTCTACGCGACCAGCGTCTACAAGGCCTCGCTCGTCGAGGGCTTCGGCGTCTCGCTGACCGCGGTCGGAGCGGTGTTCTCGATCGCGATCGTGATGCTCGGCCTCAGCGCCGCGGTCTTCGGCACCTGGGTCGACACCGGCGGCCCGCGCCGCGCGATGGTCGCGTCGGCGATCTTCTGGTCCACCGGCTTCCTCGTGGGCGCGCTCGGCATCGCGACCGGCCAGCTGTGGCTGCTCTACCTCGGGTACGGCGTGATCGGCGGCATCGGCCTCGGGCTGGGCTACATCGGGCCGGTGTCCACGCTGATCAAGTGGTTCCCCGACCGCCCCGGCCTGGCGACGGGCATGGCGATCATGGGCTTCGGCGGCGGCGCGATGATCGCCAGCCCGCTGTCCACGCAGCTCCTCGACTTCTACAACGGGGGCTTCGACTCCCCGGCCGCGATCGCGGACCCCAGCTCGGTCGCCAAGCTCTTCGTCACCCTCGCCGTGGTCTACGTCGTCGTCATGCTCTTCGGCGCCTGGCTGGTGCGGGTGCCGCCGCCGGGCTGGAAGCCGGAGGGCTTCGACCCCTCCCAGGTCAAGGAGAAGGCGCTCGTCACGACCGCCAGCGTCTCGGCGGCCAACGCCATCAAGACCCCGCAGTTCTGGCTGCTGTGGGTGGTGCTGTTCTGCAACGTCACCGCCGGCATCGGCATCCTCGAGCAGGCCGCCCCGATGATCCAGGACTTCTTCCGCGAGGGCGACAGCTCCACCGTCACCGCGGCGGCGGCCACCGGCTTCGTCGGCGTGCTCTCGCTGTTCAACATGGCGGGCCGCTTCGGGTGGTCGACCACCTCCGACGTGATCGGCCGCAAGCCGATCTACCTGCTCTACCTCGGCGCGGGCATCGCGCTCTACCTGCTCCTCGCCACCGTCGGCGACGGCAGCACGCTGGTCTTCGTCGTCGTCGCCGGCTTCATCATCAGCTTCTACGGCGGCGGGTTCGCCACCGTGCCGGCCTACCTGCGCGACCTCTTCGGGCCCTACCAGGTCGGCGCCATCCACGGCCGGCTCTTGACCGCGTGGTCGGCCGCCGGCGTGGCCGGCCCCCTGATCGTCAACGGCATCCTCGACACCCAGGGCGAGCCCGGCTCGCTGGTCGCGGCCGACTACCGCCCGGCGCTGCTCACCATGGTCGGCGTCCTGGCGGTCGGCTTCGTCGCCAACCTGCTGGTGCGTCCGGTCGCCGAGCGCTTCCACGAGCCCGAGGGTGCGAACGCCGCGACGTCCCCCGAGGACCAGGAGTCCGCGAGCGCCGCCGCCGGGAACGACGCCCCCGCCCCGACCTCGCTGCTGCTGCCGGTCGCGTGGTTCGTCGTCGGCGCGCCGCTCGCCTGGGCCGTCTACGAGACGGTCGTCAAGGGCCTGGAGCTCTTCGACTGACGGACCGTCAGGACCGGTGGGCCTCGCGCCAGGCGGCCAGCAGCTCCGCCTCGCGCTCGCGGGTGATGCCGGCGACCACGGCGTCGGGGGTCTCCCGCAGCCACGCCAGCGTGGCCGCGGCGGTCTCCGCGACGGGGCGAGGGCGCAGGCCCGCCGCGAGCGACGGCGTCACGTCGTGCGCGAGGAGACCGTCGTACGCCGGGCGCGGCAGCCAGAGCGGCACGCTGTCGGGTCCCGCCCACGGCTCGACGCCCCGGGCGGTGAGGAAGTCCTGGTCGACCCACGTCCACACCGGGCTGCTCCCGACCCCCGAGGCGACCTCCGCCAGGAGGTCGGCGAGCGCCACGACGGGTCCGATGCCGTCGTAGTCGCCGGTGGTGCCGGCCTCGACCGCGTCGACGATCCAGGTCGCCAGGTCGCGCACGTCGACGACCTGGACGCTGTCGTGCGGTGCTCCGGGCGCCAGCACCTCGCCGCCGTCGGCCAGGCGCGCCGGCCAGTAGGTGAACCGCCCCGTGGGGTCACCCGGCCCGGAGATCAGGCCGGGTCGCACGACCATGGCCGTGCGGGCGCCCTCGCGGACGGCCTGCTCGCAGGCCACCTTCATCGGACCGTAGGCCTCCGGGTCGACCGCCAGGTCGGCGTCCTCGTGCAGCGGTGCGCGCAGCGCCAGCGTGCCGGGGCGCCCGCCGGGGGTCGACTCGTCCTCGTAGACGTTGATGGTGGACACGAACACCCAGTGGGCGTCGGGGAACGCGGCGACGGCTCGCCGCACCCGGGACGGGTGCCGGGCGACGTCCACCACGGCGTCGTACGACGTGCCGGTCAGCTCGGCGGGCGGCTCCTCGCGCCGGTCCCAGGTGACGAGCCGGGCGCCGTCGGGCGCCGGCCCGGACTCGCCCCGGGCCGCGCACACGACCTCGTGGCCGCGCGCGACGGCCTCCGCCGCGGTCGCCTCGGACAGGAAGACCGTGCCGCCGAGCACCAGGATCCGCATGCCCCGACCCTGCGCCACGCTCCGGCGGACCGCAACCGGATCCGCTGAGGGCAGATCGGCGCGGCGGGGGTCAGTCGCGGGGTGGGGTCTTCTTGCCGAGCAGCCAGTCGTCGAGGAACGACGAGAGCTCCTCGCCGGTCTGCTCCTCGAGCCAGGCGAAGTAGTCGTCGCGGCCGGTGCTGGTGTTGGTGCGCTCCTCGGGCCAGGCGCGGATCATCGCGAAGAACTTCTCGTCGCCGATCTTCTGCCGCAGCTCGTGCCACATCAGCGCGGGGCCGTAGTAGATGTTGCCGGACCCGAACGCCTCGCGGTCGTACGCCGCCGGCGGCCCGGCGAACTCGCGCTCGTAGGACTCGGTGAACGACCACTCCTCCATCTGCTCGTCGATCGAGCGTCCGGAGTCCTCGGCCTCCCACATGCCCTGGAGGTACATCGCCATGCCCTCGTTCATCCACACGTCGCGCCAGTCGTTCGGGGTGACCGTGTCGCCGTACCACTGGTGCGCGAGCTCGTGGACGATCACGGCCTCCGAGGTCGTGTACTCGGTGTTGCCGAGCGTGACCATCGTCTGGGTCTCCATGCCGCTCTCGGAGTCGACGACGAGGGTGCCGAAGGTGTCGAACGGGTAGGGCCCGAGCTTGTCCTCGAGCCACGCCATGGCCGCGGGCGTCGTCTTGAGGCTCTCGAGGATCCCCGGCTCGGCGGAGCGGTTGACCCAGTAGGTGATCGGGGTGCCGGACTGCGACTCGTCCTCGGTCATCTCGAAGTCGCCGAAGGCCAGGGTCGTCAGGTAGGAGGCCGCCGGCTCCGCCAGGGACCAGTGGGTCGTGGTGGTGCCGTCCTCGTCGGTGCGCGACTCGAGCTCGCCGTTGGCGACGCCCACCCACGGCGAGGGCACCGACAGGGTGAAGTCGTAGAGGGCCTTGTCGGCCGGCTGGTCGTTGACGGCGTACCAGGTGAACGCGCCGAACGGCTCCTGCATGGTCCAGGTCTCATGGGTGTCGGTGACGGTGAAGCCGGTGCCGCTGAAGTCACCGCGCTTGGTGGGGACCGGCACCGGGCCGGGCTTGCCGGCGTAGGTGAGGACGAGCTCGTACTCCTGGTCCTCGGCGACGTCGGCGGTCACCACCAGGTCCTTCCCCGACTCCTCGAACTCCACGTCCTCGCCGTCGAGGGTCGCGGTCTCGACCGTCATCGGCTCGCTGAAGTCCAGCTGGAAGCGGCCGGCGGTCGCCGTGGAGCGGAACCGCAGGACCTCCTCGCCGGTGAGGGTGTCGGTGTCGGGGTCCCAGTCGAGCGTGAGGTCGTAGTGCAGCGCGTCCACGCTGGGGTCGCCGGCCTCGGGGTAGACGGAGTCCTCGCGCGGCTCGCTGGCCGCGGCGGCGGCGCCCTCGGGGTCGGACGGGTCGCCGGCGGTGCTCGCGCCCTTCCCCGGACCCCACCACCGGGACTCGACGGACCCGTCCCCGGACGGCGCGGGGTCGTCGTCGCTGCAGGCGGCGAGCACGCCCGAGGCCAGCGCGAGCGTGCAGGCCACGGCGGTGAGGCGAGGGGTCACGGGGTGCCTCTCAGCAGGGGACGGGCCAGCTTGCGGCCGTGGTGGATCTGGGCCTTGACGGTGCCCAGCGGCGCGCCGACCTGCTGGGCGATCTCCTCGTAGGAGAGGCCGTAGACGTCGCGCAGCAGTAGCGGCTCGACGAACTGCGGGTGGTCGCGCTCGATGATCTCCATGGCCTCCAGCAGGTCCAGGCGGGTGCCGGCGATGACGCTGGTGGTGCGCGGGTCGGCGTCCTCCTGGTGCGGCGGCGTCTCGGCCGCGACGGCCTGGCTGCGCATGCGGCGGTACGTCGAGCGGGCGGAGTTGACCGCGACGACGTGCATCCACGTGGTGAAGCGGCCGCGGCCGCCCCAGGTGTGGATCTTCGTCGCGATCTTGAGCAGCGCCTCCTGGCAGGCGTCCTCGGCGTCCGGGGTGTAGGGCAGCACCCCGCGACAGACGTTCAGGGCGCGGGGCCGGACGGCCGCGAGCAGTGCCTCGAGCGCGTCTCGGTCGCCGTCGCGGGCACGCCGCGCCAGCTCGTCGGTCTCGTCGGGCGTGAGCCCCTCGCCGGTCATGCCTGTCATCCTGCCCCTTTGCGTTGGAACATAATGCAGCCGTGTCCATACCCAGCCGCATCGGTCGCTACGCCGTCACCCGGCGGATCGGTGCCGGCGGCTTCGCGACGGTGTGGCTGGCCTACGACGAGCAGCTCGACTCCCCGGTGGCGGTCAAGGTGCTCGCGGACAACTGGACCGAGGACCACCAGGTGCGCCAGCGCTTCCTCGAGGAAGGCCGCTACCTGCGGCGGGTGGAGTCGCCGCACGTCGTGACGGTCTACGACGCCGGCGAGCTGGACGACGGGCGCCCCTACCTGGTGATGACCTACGCCGACCAGGGCACGCTGGCCGACCGGCTCGAGGTCGACGGGCTGACCACGCGGCAGGCGGTCGAGGTCGTGCGCCAGGTGGCGCGCGGGCTCCAGGCGCTGCACGACCGCGACATCCTGCACCGCGACGTGAAGCCGGCCAACGTGCTGTTCCGCACCGCCGACCGCGACATCCGCGCCATGGTGGGCGACCTCGGCCTGGGCAAGGCGCTGGACGTGTCCTCGCGCCTCACCATGGTCGCCGGCACCCCGTCCTTCGTCGCGCCCGAGCAGGCGCAGGCCGAGGCGCTCGACGCGCGCGCCGACCAGTACTCCCTCGGCGTCCTCACCTACCTGCTGCTCGCCGCCCGACCGCCGTACCGGCACGCGGACCTCACCGCCGCGGCCAGGCCCGGCCCGCCGCCGCCGCTCGCCACCGAGGGGCGCCCGGTGCCGGCGGAGGTCGAGGCCGTCGTGGCGCGCGCGCTGTCGCTGGACCGCGAGGACCGCTACGACTCGGTCACGGACTTCGCCGAGGCGCTGACGGCGGCCTACGGCGACGAGGCCGGCGACCCCGGACAGCTCGCCGAGCCGTGGCTGCCGCTCGACCCCGAGCTGACCCAGCCCGGTCCCCGGCCGACGCCCCCGCCGGGGGTCGGCAGCACCCGGCCGGCGGCGGCGCCGCCGGGTCGCCGGCGGCGGACCGCGGTGCTGGTCGCCGCCGCCGCGCTGGTGCTCGGCGCCCTCGGGGGAGTGGGACTGGCGCTGGTCCAGCGCGACGCCGAGGTCGAGGTCATGGACGACACGGGCTCCCTGACCGCGCAGGTGCCGGGCGACTGGGACCGGGCCGTGGCCGCGGACGGCTGGGTGCCGCCCAACGCCACGGAGCGCACCTACCCGGCGCTCTCGGTCGGCACCTCGTCGACGTGGACCGACGCCGGCTCCCGGTCCGAGGGCGTCTTCCTCGGTCTCCTCCCGGGCGACGCGCTGCCCTCGCAGCTGCCGCAGCACCCCGAGTGCGACGCCAGCGACGACCCGGTCTCCGAGGCGAGCGGCGACGACTCGACCACGGTCGTCCACACGGGCTGCCCCGGCGGCGTCACCGTCGAGCGCGTCGTCCAGGTCGCCGCCAACCGGCTCCTGTGGGTGCAGGTCCGCAGCGCCGACCGCGCCACCGCCAACCGGGTGCTCGACAGCGTGGACACGCACGGGCTGTGAGTGCAGGGATACCCGGTCGACCGGGGAGCCGCTGACTGACCAGCCGCGCGATGACTCCACTGTGTGCCACGAGACCAGGGCAGCACCGCAAATGCGCGATGCGGATACCGCAAATCCGCGACCGGAGTACCGCGAATCCGCGAGTCGAAGACCGCGAATCCGCGACTAAAGGGCCAACCCCGCAGGTCAAGAGCGTATTGTGGCGGCTATGGCGGCCACTATGAGACCTTCACCATTCCGGACACGCCACGCCCAGGACCTGGTCGAGGAGACCCTCGCGGACACCCCCATCACCGTCATCCAGGGGGCCCGCCAAGTCGGCAAGAGCACCTTGGTCCGCGAAGTGGTCGCCGACCGCAACGCGACAGTGGTGAGCCTGGACGCCACCACTGCCTACAACGCCGCGCGAGCCGACCCCGACGCGTTCGTCCGCCAAACCGACGGACTCCTGGTGATCGATGAGGTCCAGCGGGTGCCTGAGCTGGTACGCGCCATGAAGGACGCCGTGGAAGAGGACCGCCGCCCCGGCCGGTTCCTGGTCACCGGCTCCGCCGACCTGCTGCGGGTCCCCGGCGCTGAGGAAAGCCTGGCCGGACGCGCCGAGACCGTCGTCCTGTACGGGTTCAGCCGGGGCGAGCTGGCCGGCCACCGCGAGGACTTCATCGACCGCCTCCTCGCCGGCGACGAGAAGGCGCTACGCACCCGGACCGGCACCTGGACCCGCGAGCAGTACCTCGACGCCGTCTGCGTCGGCAGCTACCCCGAACCGCTGACGCGTACCCCACGGCGCCGCGGCGCGTGGGTGGACAACTACATCAACCGCATCATGGTCCGAGACGTTCAAGACCTCAGTCGGCTGGCCCACCTCGACCGGCTCCCTTACCTGCTGCGCCTCCTCGCCGCGAACACCTCCGGGGAGTTGGTCAAGTCCCGGGTCGCCAAGGACGTCGGCATCCCCGAGACCAGCCTCACCGGCTACCTCGACCTGCTCGAGACCCTCTACCTCATCCACGTGCTGCCCGCCTGGGGTGACAACCTCACCAAGCGGGTCGCCGGGCGGTCGAAGGTCGCGCTGCTCGACACCGGCCTCGCCGCCAGGCTCAACCACGTCACACCCGCCGCGATGGCGCCCGGCGCGGTCTCCGACGCCGCAGGCGGACTGATGGAGTCGTTCGTGGCCGGCGAGCTGCGGCGCCAGCTCGTCTGGGCCGACACGCCCGCGCGACTGTTCCACTTCCGTGATCGCGACGGCCGCGAGGTCGACATCGTCGTCGAGAGCGACGCCCGGCGGGTCGCCGGCGTGGAGATGAAGGCAGCCGGGTCTGTCTCGAAGAGCGACTTCAAGGGCCTGACTTTCCTCCGCGACAAGTTGCAGAGCAGATTCGCCATGGGGGTCGTCCTGTACACCGGCACAAAGCCGCTGCCGTTCGGAGACCGCCTCTGGGCCCTGCCGTACTCCGCGATGTGGACCTGACCGACGCAACCCGCCTGGAGCGGAGTAGTCCACGAAGGAGCCCAGGACACTCCGCGTCGAATTCGCACCAGGAATCCCGCGCTCGTTCGGTGTGGCAACGCCCCTCGAGCGACGGGCGAGCCCGTCAGGTCCGCTGGCGCGCCGCGCTGGCGCTGACGCCCTCGAGCAGGTCCAGGAGTCCGTCGCGGTCCGAGAGGCGGCCGATGACGACGACCGTGACGTCGGCGATGCCGTCACCGTCGAGCTCGACGAAGCGCTCCATCGTCAGCCGGCGGTAGCCGTCGTTCACGTACGTCGCCACGAGGGTGTCGTCGTTCTCCACCTCGAGCTCGAACTCCGAGACGACCTGCTCGAGCGAGTCGCGCCGCTGCGCGAGCGCCTGGCCGGTCGTCAGGCGCTGCCCGGTGATCGACTTGACCCGCAGGAAGTAGGTGTTGAGCGGCGCCTGGGCCGGGGCCCACTTCGACTCCGTGAGGTCGCTGTCGTTGCGGACCCACCCGCGCGGCACCGACACCCACACCCCGAACCGGTCGGTGCCGAGGCGTCGCGGCTCCAGCTCCAGCCCGGTCGGCAGGGCCGGTGCGCCCGGGTCGGGCAGCACCCGGACCACCGGGTCCGAGGGGTACGACGGCGACCGGCCCGGCACCGGCGCGGCAGCGCTGATGGGGGCCGGCTCGTCCTGCGACATCGTGACGGCGGCGTACCCACCGGCGACCCCGAGCGCGGCGAGCAGCACCGCTACCGCCCCGAGTGCCCGACCGCCCATGGGCGTCACCGTAGTTGGCGCACGGCCCGGATCGCGCAACCGCGGTCGGGCGCACCGATGACTCGGTCCGGTGTGCTGGGTCTGTCGTATCCACGGACCCGCGTTCGTGGACAGCGTGAGACCGTCCCTGCCACCCGAGGAACCCCCGATGACCGAGCTCTCCACCCGCAGCCGCTGGCTGGCGCTCTACGTGCTGTGCCTGGGCGACCTGATGATCGTCCTGGACTCCAGCATCGTGAACGTCGCGCTGCCGTCGATCCAGACGGACCTCGGGTTCTCCCCGTCGGCGCTCGCGTGGGTCGTCAACGCCTACCTGCTGACCTTCGGCGGCTTCCTGCTGCTCTCGGGCCGCCTCGGCGACCTGCTCGGCGACAAGCGGGTCTTCCAGGGCGGGGTGGTGTCGTTCACCGTCGCGTCGGTCGCCTGCGGGTTGGCGCCGTCCTCGGAGCTGCTCGTGGTCGGCCGCGCGGTCCAGGGCCTGGGCGGCGCCGCGGTGTCGGCCGTGGCGCTCGCGCTGATCATGGGCCTGTTCTCCGAGCCGGCGGAGCGCGCCAAGGCCATGGGCTTCTTCGGGTTCGTCATGTCCGGCGGCGGCGCCGTGGGCGTCCTGATGGGCGGCGTGCTCACCGGGCTGTTCTCCTGGCACTGGGTCTTCCTCGTCAACGTGCCCATCGGAGTGGCCGTCTGGCTCGCCGCGAGGAGGGTGCTGCCGGCCGACGAGCCGGTCCCGCGGGCCTCCCGCCTGGACGTCGTGGGCGCCGGGCTGGTCACGGTCGCCCTGATGACGACCGTCTACGCGATCGTCGGCGGCAACGACGCCGCCTGGACCAGCGCCCGCACCCTGCTCCTGCTCGGCCTCGGCGTGCTGCTGCTGGCGGCGTTCGTGGCCCGCGAGGCCACCGCGGCCAACCCGCTCGTGCCCCTGCGGCTCTTCGGCCTGCGCAACGTCACCGTCTCGCAGGTCGTCGGGGTGCTGTGGGCGGCCGCGATGTTCGCGTGGTTCTTCCTCGCCGCCCTCTACCTCCAGCAGGTCCTGGCCTACGACGCCCTGGAGGTCGGGCTCGCGTTCGTCCCGACCAGCGTGGTCATGGCCTACTGCTCGCTGCGGGTCAGCGACCGGCTGGTGATGCGCTTCGGCATCCGGCCGCCGCTGGGGGTCGGCCTCACCCTCGCGGCCGTCAGCCTCGCGCTCTTCTCCCGCGCGCCGGTCGACGGGCGGTTCCTGACCGACGTCCTGCCCTCGATGCTGCTGCTCGGCGTCGGGGCGGGGATCGCCTTCAACCCGGTGCTGCTCGCCGCCATGGGCGACGTGGAGCCTCACGAGGCCGGGCTCGCGTCCGGGGTCGTCAACACCAGCTTCATGATGGGTGGCGCGCTCGGGCTGGCGGTCCTGGTGAGCATCTCCACGGCCCGCTCCGACCACCTGCTCGACGGCGGGTCCTCGCAGGTCGCGGCCCTCAACGGCGGCTACCAGGCGGCGTTCGCGGTGGGTGCCGCCTTCGCGCTGCTGGCGGCGGTCGTGGGCGGCTCCCTCCTGCGGCCGAGGCCGATGACGGGTGACGACCCGCACGGCCCGGCCACCGCGGGGGAGGCGGTCGGGGCCCACCCGTGAGGTGTCACTAGCGTTGCGCCCGTGATCGTCCGCGACGCCCGTCTGGTGCCCGTGACCCCCGTCGTGGGGCTGCCCGACGAGCCGGTGGACGTGCTGGTCGAGGACGGCCGGGTGACCCGGGTGGGACCCCGCCTGACGCGGCCCGCGGGCGTCGAGGAGATCGACGCCGGCGGGCGCTGGCTGGTGCCCGGCCTGTGGGACCAGCACACCCACCTGGGGCAGTGGTCGCTCACCTCCACCCGCCTCGACCTGAGCGCCGCCGACTCCGCGGAGCACGCCCTCGACCTGGCCCGCTTCTGGCTGGCCGAGCACCCGGGTCGCCCGCTCGTGGGCTTCGGGCACCGGCCCGCGGTCTGGGAGCGCCAGCCCACCGTGGCCGAGCTCGACGCGGTCGCGGGCGAGACCCCCGTGGTCCTGATCGCCGGCGACGCCCACCACGCCTGGCTCAGCACGTCGGCGCAGCGCGCCCTCGGGCTGGAGGTGCGCGACGACAACGTCTACGAGAACGAGTGGTTCGCGGCGTACGCCGGTCTCCCCGGCCTGGTCGGCAACGACGGGATCTCGCCGGCCGGCTACCTCAACTCCCTCAACCGCGCCGCCGCCAAGGGCGTCGTGGGGCTGGTGGACTACGAGTTCGGCGGCGGTCCCCAGGACTGGGTGGAGCGCTGGGCCGAGGGCTGCGACGTGCTGCGCGTGCGCGTCGCGATGTACGCCGAGCGGCTCGACGAGGTGCTCGCCGCCGGCCTGCGCACGGGCGACCCGCTCGTGGCCGGCGACGACCGGCTGACCATGGGGCCGCTCAAGATCATCAGCGACGGCTCGCTCAACACCCGCACGGCGTGGTGCTGCGAGCCCTACGTCGACGGCGGCGTCGGCGCCGCCAACCAGAGCGCCGCCGAGCTGCGCTCGCTGCTCGCGCGGGCGCACGCCGGCGGCCTGGAGGTCGCGACCCACGCGATCGGCGACGCGGCGGTGGCCCACGCGCTGTCGGTCTACGCCGAGACCGGCGCCCGCGGCTCCATCGAGCACGCGCAGCTCGTCACGCGCGACGACGTACGGCGCATGGCCGGGGTGCCGGTGCGCGCCAGCGTCCAGCCGGCCCACCTGATCGACGACCGGGTGCTGACCGAGCAGATCTGGCCCGGACGCAGCGAGCGCTGCTTCGCCTTCCGCTGGATGCTCGACGCCGGCATCGAGATGGTCTTCGGCTCCGACGCCCCCGTCGCCCCGCTCGACCCGTGGCTCGCGATCGCGGCCGCCGTCCACCGGGGCGCCGACGACGAGGACCCGTGGCACGCCGAGCAGGCGTTGACCGCCCACGAGGCACTGGCCGCCTCCGTCGACGGCCAGCCCACCGTCGGCGTCGGCTCCCGCGCCGACCTGGTGCTCCTCGACCGCGACCCCCTCGCCCCCGGCGAGGACGCCGCCGACGCCGCCCGCCAGCTGCGCTCCATGCCCGTCGCCCTCACCGTCGCCGCCGGCCGGGTCGTCCACAGCGCGCTGTAGGGGTTTCGAGACGGTTGCTGCGCAACCTCCTCAACCCCGGGGGTTGAGGAAGGCGCGCTAGCGCCTGTCTCGAAACCCAGTCGTCAGCGCAGCTTCGCCAGCACCAGGTCGGCGACGCCCTGCTGGCCCTCGGCGAACGGGTGCAGCGCGAGCGCGCGCTCGGGGTCGGTCTGGACGCCGTTGACCCAGGGGTCCTCGGAGCAGACGTCGTGTCCCTTGCTCGCCTTGAACACGTCGACCACCTCGGCGCCGCCGGCCTCGGCGCCGAGCCGGACGGCGTCGGAGAGGGCCTTGTTGAGCTCGGTGACCAGCCCGTAGTCGCCCTCGGCGAGCGGGACCAGGTCGGGGCAGGAGCCCTGGGCGGGCAGCAGCTGGGGGTAGTTCGCGACGATCACGCGGGCCTTCGGGGCGCGGTCGAAGATGCCGCGGGTCGTGGCCTCGATGCGGTCCTGGATCTTGTCGACCTGGTCGAGCAGCAGCCGCTCCTTGCCGTTGGCCGCCAGCGTCTGCCGGCACGGCGTGGCCTCGGCCCCGGCGGTGGGCAGGCATGCCAGCAGCAGCTGGGAGAACAGGTCGAAGTCGTTGCCGCCGACGGTCAGGGTCACCAGGTCGACGTCCGCGTCCAGCGCCTCGAACTGCGGCAGGTTCTGCGTCTCCCCGGTGATCTGGACGCCGACCATGGACGTGGTCGAGGCCGCGATGCACGTGACGTCGGTGAGCTCGTAGCCGGCCGCGGCCGCGACCAGGTGCGCGTAGTTGCCGGTCGAGCGCTGGCAGCCGTCGGCCGGGTCGGTCTCCGGCACGAGCGGCGCGGATGCGAACGAGTCGCCGAGCGCGACGTACGTCCCGGCGTCGCCGGCGGGCGACGGTGCGGCGCTCGTCGGGGCCGAGGGCGACGGCGCGTCGGACGAGGACGATTCCGTGGACGGGGTGGTGTCCAGCGGCGGGTCGTCGTCGGAGCCGCAGGCGGCGAGCAGCAGGAGCGTGGGTGCGACCACGCCGACGAGCAGACGGGCGCGGCGGGCGCGGCGGGGACCCCAGGACGACGACATGCGCCCACGGTACGAGCCACGCGGTGGCCGCCCGTGGTCGCCGGGTCGCCCTAGCCGGCGCCGAGCGCGATCGTGAGCGCCAGGACCGTGTCCGGGTCGTCGAGCCGGTCGCCGTAGAGGTCGCGGATCTGCCCCATGCGGTAGCGCACGGTCTGGGGGTGCACGAACAGCGCCTCCGCCACGTCGTCGCGTCGGCCCTGGTGCAGCAGCCAGGCGCGCAGGGTGTCGCTGAGCTTGTCGGCGACGCCCGGGCGCAGCTGCGCCATCGGGGCCAGTACGTCGGCGCGCAGGTCGGCCAGCGCGGCGGCGTCGGCGGTCAGCACCAGCTGCACGAGGTGCCGGTCGGTGTCGCCGTCCAGGCCGGCGGTGCGCGCGCGCAGGGCGCGGTCGAGGGAGGCGCGCACCTCCAGCCACGGCCGGGCCGGTCCGGCGACGCAGCCGCGGTCCGCGAGCGTCCGCAGCAGTGCCGCCCGGGCCCGCCCGTGGGCGTCCGGCACCAGCAGCAGCGCGACCTCGTCCAGGTCGGGCACCTCGGTCTGCAGGGTCTGCGGCGAGATCTCCGCCAGCACCGGGCGCACCTGCGACTCCGGCACGATCACGGCGGTCAGCGTCTCCGGCTGCTCCCACCCGGCGCGCTCGGCGGCGCTGGACACGGTCTCGGCGGGCGAGCCGACCAGCAGGTGGTGGGCGATCCGCTCCAGCAGCCGCTGCCGCACCCGTCCGGTGGTCGCGAGCTCGTCGTTGTGCCCCGCGACGCTGGCGGCGGACAGCTCGTCGATGTAGGCGAACACCAGCTCCGCGAACGACACCAGCGTCTCCGCCGACAGCCCCGCGTCCACGGCGTACATCGACATCTCGCGCCACGAGACCCGCGCGCCGATGCGGTAGGCCGCCAGCAGGGCGTCGGTCGTGCGGCCGCTGCGCGCCTCGCCGCGCCCGAGCTGGTAGGCGCCGTCGACCGCGGGGGCGGCCGGGGTGCGCGGGTCCGCGCCCGGGGTCCCGCCGGCCAGCGACAGGAAGCCGCCCAGCGCCAGCTGCACGGCGTTGCGGATGGTCCCGCCCATCCTGCCGCCGAAGGCGTCGGCGTAGCTGGGCACCTCCTCGATGATCGCCGCGACCACGTCGTCGGCCACCGCGGGCAGGTGCGCGCGGATCTCCGCGACGGCCTCGACGGGGATCAGCAGGCCCGCAGCGGCGGTCCGACGGGGGCGAGGGGGCATTTATTGTCTCCTGCGAACAAATGTGACGTAGGTCTTCACGTCCTCCGGTCATGACTTTACCTCGAGCGGCGGGCACAGTAGAGGTATGACCTCCGTAGGCCTGATGCGCACCGCGAACGGCGAGCCCGCCGTGCGCTCGCTCGCGCTCCGGGACCGGCTCATGCGCGTCGCCGAGGCGGCCGTGACCCCGCTCGTCCCGGCCGACGTCCTCGACATCTTCTCCCCGCTGCGCTCCGGCGCCGACCTGCGCGCCCGGATCGTCTCGGTCGTCCCCGAGACCGCCGACGCCGCCACGATCGTGCTCAAGCCGGGCAAGGACTGGGCCGGGCACAAGCCGGGTCAGTACGTCCGTATCGGCGTCGACGTCGACGGCGTCCGCCTGTGGCGCACCTACTCGCTGACCCACGGCCCGCGCGCCGACGGCCACATCAGCATCACCGTCAAGGCGATCCCCGACGGCCTGGTCTCCAACCACCTGGTCCGCCGCGCCCGCCCCGGCCAGATGATCCAGCTCGGTCAGGCCGAGGGCGACTTCGTCCTGCCCGACCCGCGGCCCGAGAAGCTGCTGCTCGTGACCGCCGGCTCCGGCGTCACCCCGGTCATCGGCATGCTGCGCAACCTCTTCTCGCGCGCCGAGCCGCTGCAGGCCGACATCGTGCTGCTGCACTCCGCGCTCTCGCGCTCCGAGGTCATCTTCGGCCGCGAGCTGCGCGCCTACGCCGCCGAGGGCCGGGTCCGGCTCGTCGAGATGCACACCGACGTCCACGGGATGCTCGACGTGCACGACCTCGACACCATCGTCCCCGACCTGGCCGAGCGCACGACGTACGCCTGCGGGCCGGTCGGCCTGCTCGACGCGCTCGAGGAGCACCACACCGCCCGCGACCTGCCGCTGCACCTCGAGCGCTTCCGCACGGCGGTCGTCGCGAGCGACGGCGAGGGCGGCACCGTGACCTTCGGGCGCAGCGGCATCGTCGTCGACGGCGACGGCTCCACCCCGATCCTCGACGTCGGCGAGTCCGGCGGCGTCCTGATGCCCAGCGGCTGCCGCATGGGCGTCTGCTTCGGCTGCGTGCTGCCGCTGCGCTCGGGCGCCGTGCGCGACCTGCGCAACGGCGAGCTCACCGTGGCCGCCCCGGGCGACGGCGTGATCATCCAGACCTGCATCAACGCGGCCGCCGGCCCCTGCGACATCGACCACTGACACCCCCGATCGACCACCAGAGGAGATCGACATGACCGTCCTTCAGAAGAAGACCGAGACCACGAACCCCATCGCGCACCTCAGCGACGAGGAGATCGAGCGCCTCGGCGTCGAGCTCGACGCCATCCGCCAGTCGATCCTCGACAGCCGCGGCGAGCGCGACTCGGCGTACATCCGCAAGGTCATCGATGCGCAGCGCAAGCTCGAGCTCGCCAGCCGCGCGGTCCTGCTCGCCAGCGCCTTCCCGCCGGCCTGGGTCGTCGGCACCGCCGGCCTCAGCGTCGCCAAGATCATCGAGAACATGGAGATCGGCCACAACGTCATGCACGGCCAGTGGGACTGGATGCGTGACCCGAAGATCCACTCCACCACCTGGGAGTGGGACAACGCCTCGCCGTCGGACCAGTGGAAGCACTCGCACAACGAGCTGCACCACACCTACACGAACGTCGTCGGCAAGGACAACGACCTCGGCTACGGCATCATGCGCGTCGACGAGGACCAGCGCTGGTACCCGCTCTACCTCGCCCAGCCGCTGTGGAACTTCATCAACGCCTGCTTCTTCGAGTACGGCATCGCGGCCTACGACCTCGAGCTCGGCAAGAACCTCTCCAGTGAGAAGCGCCGCCAGGCCCCGGAGTTCAAGGCCCGCGCCAAGCAGACCCTGAAGAAGATCCGCAACCAGGTCCGCAAGGACTACGTCGTGCACCCGCTGATGTCGCTGCCGACCGGCTCGTTCGTGCCGACCCTGGCCGCCAACTTCACGGCCAACCTGGTCCGCAACCTGTGGACGCACTCGGTCATCATGTGCGGCCACTTCCCCGAGGGCGTCGAGACCTTCGAGCGCACCTCGATCGAGGGCGAGACCCGCGGCGAGTGGTACCTGCGCCAGATGCTCGGCTCGGCCAACATCTCCGGCAGCAAGGCCATGCACTTCATGACCGGCAACCTGTCGCACCAGATCGAGCACCACCTGTTCCCCGACCTGCCGAGCAACCGCTACGCCGAGATCGCCCCGCAGGTGCAGGACGTCTTCCAGCGCTACGGCCTGAGCTACCACATGGCCCCGCTGCCGCAGCAGGTCGCGAGCGCCTGGCACAAGGTCGTGCGGCTCTCGCTGCCCAACGACTTCCTGGCGACCACCACCGCCAAGAACCTGCCCAGCCAGCTCAAGGTCCTGTTCGCGATGACCACCAAGGGCCCCAAGGTCCGCCGCGCCGCCCAGGCCCGCCTCACCCAGCAGGCGCGTCGCGCGAAGGTGGCTGCCGCGGCCTGACCGTGGGCGGTTTCCCCAAGGTATGCAGGTGAAGCGTCACTTCCCTCGGTGTACAACCCGAGGGAAGTGTCATCTTCCCTGCATACCTTGGTGAAACGTCACCGGCGCAGCCGCGCCGCCAGCTCCCGCAGGTCCGGGCTGACCGACGTCGCGCCGGCGTCGAGCAGCAGCGCGCCGTCGTGGGTGGTGGTGACGCCGACGACCTCGCCGACGCCCGCAACCACCGCCGCGCGTACGCCGGCGGGCGAGTCCTCCGCGGCCAGGCAGTCGGCGGGGGCGATCCCGAGCCGCTCGGCGGCGAGCAGGTAGCCGGCGGGGTGCGGCTTGCCGTCCTCCACGTCGGCGGACGTGACGACGACGTCGAGGTGGTCCAGGACGCCCAGGGGGCCCAGCGACCGGGTCACCCAGTCGGCCGCGGCCGAGGTGACGATCGCGACCCGGGTGCCCGCGGCGACCGCCGCGAGGACGAGGTCGCGCGCGCCGGCGACCTCCTCGGGGTCGAGGTCCGCGGGGATCTGGGAGACGACCGCCTGCGACACGGCCTGCGGGTCCTCGTCGCCCCACGGGCCGGGCGTGGAGGCGAAGACGTCGGCGGCCCGGCGGCCGGTGAAGACGCTGAGGTCGGGGACGTCCCAGCCACGGCTGGCGAAGTAGGCCTCGTAGGCGGCTCGGTGGAGGGGCTCGGAGTCCACGAGCGTGCCGTCCAGGTCGAGCAGCAGCGCGGCGGGGCTCACGGGGCCACGGTGAAGAGCAGGTCGCCCGCGGCGGCGCGGGCGTCGCCGGCGGGGTCGGGCACCGAGCCCTTGGGCCGGTCCATCGCCACCACCGGCACCAGGGGCGACATCCCCTCCTCGAGCGTCGCGGGGTCCCACCGCACCATCGGGGTTCCGGCCTCGACGGTGCTGCCCTGGGTGACGAGCACCTCGAAGCCACGGCCGTCGAGCTTCACCGTGTCGATGCCGAGGTGCACCAGGACGCCCACGCCGTCGGGCGCCAGGACGATGAACGCGTGCGGGTGCACCTTGAGCACCTTGCCGGCCACGGGGGAGACGACGGTGACCTCGCCGGGGTCGGGCTCGATGGCGACCCCCGGGCCGACCATCTCCGAGGAGAAGACGGGGTCCGGCACGTCGCTCATCGCCACGACCCGCCCCGGCAGCGGCGCGAGGACCTCGGTCACATCAGGTCCTCGATGTCGTCGGCGAGGTTGTCGGCCTCGGGGCCGACGACGACCTGCACGACCGTGCCCGACTTCATGACGCCGTGGGCGCCGGCGGCACGCAGCGCCTTCTCGTCGACGAGGCCGCCGTCCTTGACCTCCGTGCGCAGCCGGGTGATGCAGGGCTCGATCTCGACGATGTTGTCGGCGCCGCCCAGCCCGGCGAGGATCTGCTCGGCCTTGGTGCTCATCTGTGCTCCTTCGGTGGGGTCCTCGGTCGTGTGGTCACGAGTGTGGGTCGGTGGAGGTGACCTTGGCCAGGCCCCGAGGGTTGTCGGGGTCCAGGCCGAGGGCGAGGGTGAGCCCCTCGACGATCCGCTGGCCGGGGACGATCGCGCCGAGCGGGGCGACCGCCTCGGTGAGGTCCGGGCCCGGCACGTGGACGGCGCACGCCCGCGCGAACGCCGCGTCCCCGCCGAGGCCGACGACCCGCGCGCCGCGCCCGGCGAGGTCGGTGGCGAGGTCGGTCAGGGGCTCCAGCAGCGGGCCGTCGGGCGCCGCCACGAGGAGCGCGGCCATGCCCTCGGTGACCACCGAGATCGGCCCGTGGCGCAGGTCGGCGTAGGAGTAGCCGCGCACCGGGCGCAGGCAGGTCTCCTCGAGCTTGAGGGCGGTCTCCAGGGCGGTGCCCATCATCAGGCCGCGGCCCGACACGACCGCGTAGTCGGCGCCCTGCAGGACCTCGACCGCCGCGGCGACGTCGACCTCGAGCAGCCGCTCGATCTCGCCCGGCACCCGGTCGAGCTCGGCGTCGAGCTCCTCGGGGTCGTCCAGCAGGGCGCCGGCGAGCACGGCCATGGCGACCATCTGGGTCAGGTAGGTCTTGGTGGCCGGCACCGCGACCTCCGGCCCGGCCTGCGTCACCAGCGCGAGGTCGGCGGCGTCCACCAGGGGTGAGTCGGCCACGTTGGCGACGGCCAGGGTGGCGGCGCCGCACTCGCGCGCCCACGCCTGCGTCGCCACGATCTCCTCGGTCGCGCCCGACTGCGACACGCTCACCACGACCGCGTCGGACAGGTCGAGGCGCGAGCGGTAGTGGGTCGCGACGCTCGGCGAGACCAGCCCGCCCGCCACGCCGGCCCGCGTCTCCAGCAGGTAGCGCCCGTAGATCGCGGCGTTGTCGGAGGAGCCGCGGGCCGCGAACAGCACGCGACGCCCCGCCACGAGCGACCGGACCGCGTCGCGCCGGGGACGCAGGGCGGCGAGCGTGCGCCGTACGGCGTCGGGCTGCTCGGCGATCTCACGCGCCATCTGGGTGCTCATCTGGTCCTCCGTGGTCCTTGACAGTCGCCGGGCACCGGGCCCACACTCCCAACTGGTACGGACCAGACCGTACCAGTGACACGGAACGCCGTCGAGAGGTCGCAGTGCCCACCAACCGCTCCGCCCGCACCCGCACCGGGGGGCCCCTCACCAAGCACGCCCAGCTCAGCGACGCGCTCGCGGAGCTGGCGGTCAAGGAGCTCGGCCCCGAGGCCGCGATCCCCTCCGAGCGCGAGCTGATGGCGACGTACGGCGTCTCCCGGGCGACCGTGCGCAAGGCGATCGACGTGCTCGTCTCCGACGGGCTGCTGCACCGCGTCCACGGCAAGGGCACGTTCGTGGCGACGCCGCGCCTCGAGAGCCGGCTGCACCTGGCGTCGTTCAGCCAGGACATGCGCCGCCGTGGGCTTGAGCCGTCCACGCGGCTGCTGTCGGTGGAGCTCGACGAGCCGCCGAGCGAGGTGGCCAGGGCGCTGGGTCTGGACGGCGACGGCACCGCCTGGCGCGTCGACCGGGTCCGGCTCGCCGACGGCGAGCCGATCGCGCTCGAGCACGGCTGGTACCCCCGCGCGCTGCTGCCCGGACTCGACCGTCACGACCTCGGCGGCTCGCTCTACGAGCTGTTCGCCGACGTCTTCGACGCGCCCATCGACGCCGCCGAGCAGACCCTGTGGGGCGAGACGGCCGACGCCGCCACCGCGCGCCGCCTCGACGCCCCCGTCAACACCCCGCTCCTGGTCTTCCGCCGGGTGTCGTCCAGCGCCGGGCGACCCCTCGAGCACGTCGTCTCGCGCTACCGGGGCGACCGCTACCAGCTCCACATGTCCCTGGGGCGTGACGACCTGGACCACCGCCGCACCACCTCCGAGAGGAAGAATCGATGAGCACAGCAGACGCGTCCGCGGGCGCAGCAGAGAAGAGGCGCCTCAACCTGGGGCCGCTCCAGAAGTTCGGGCGCAGCCTGATGCTCCCGATCGCGGCCCTGCCGGCGGCGGCGCTGCTGCTGCGGCTGGGCCAGCCGGACCTGCTCGGGGCCGACGGCCTGGGCTGGGACAACGTCTCCACGGTGGTCGGCGCAGCCGGCAACGCCATCTTTGCCAACCTGCCGCTGCTCTTCGCTGTCGGCGTGGCCATCGGCATGGCTCGCAAGGCGGACGGCTCCACGGCGCTCGCCGCGGTGGTCGGGTACATGGTCTTCAAGGGCGTCGGCGACGCGATGTCGCCCATCGTGCTGGGTGCCGCGCCCGAGGGTGAGGAGCAGGCACTCATCAACTACGGGGTGCTGGGCGGCATCGTCATGGGGCTGGTGACGGCGTTCTTGTGGCAGCGCTACCACCGCATCAAGCTCCCGGACTACCTCGCGTTCTTCGGCGGTCGCCGCTTCGTGCCGATCATCACCGCGGTCGCCGCGATCGTGATCTCCGTCCTGATGAGCCTGGTCTACCAGGCCTTCGACTCCGGGATCACCAACCTCGGGGAGTGGGTGACCGACAACGACGTCCTGGGCGGGTTCGTCTACGGCACCCTCAACCGGCTCCTGATCCCGCTCGGCCTGCACCACGTCTTGAACAACCCGCCGTGGTTCGTCTTCGGCACCTACGAGTCCGGCGGCGAGGTCTTCCACGGCGACATCCCGCGCTTCCTCGCGGGTGACCCCACAGCCGGCGCCTTCATGACCGGCTTCTTCCCGATCATGATGTTCGCCCTTCCGGCCGCTGCCATCGCGATCTGGCACGAGGCGCGGCCCGAGAACAAGAAGGTCGTCGGCGGCATCATGCTGTCGGCTGCCCTCACGGCGTTCCTGACGGGCATCACCGAGCCGCTCGAGTTCGCGTTCATGTTCGTGGCCTGGCCGCTCTACGTGATCCACGCGCTGCTGACCGGCACCTCGCTGGCGTTGGTCAACGCGCTCGGCATCAAGGACGGCTTCGGGTTCTCGGCGGGCCTGTTCGACTACGTGCTGAACTTCAACATCGCCACCGACCCACTGCTGCTGATCCCCATCGGACTCGGGTACGCCGTCGTGTACTACTTCCTGTTCCGCTTCGTGATCCGCAGGTGGAACCTGCGCACCCCCGGCCGCGAGGCCGAGGGCGAGGAGTCCGTCGTGGCCGCGGACGCTAGCGTCTGAGCATGCTCATCGCGGCGGCCCGGGTGGTCACCCCCACCCGGGTCCTCGCGCCGGGGTGGGTCTTCGTCGAGGGCGACCGCGTCGTCGCCGTCGGCGAGGGCGCGCCCGGTCGGCCGGCCGAGGTCGACCAGCCCGGCGCGACGCTCGTCCCGGGCTTCGTGGACGTGCACGTGCACGGCGGCGGGGGCGCCTCCTTCGACACCGGGACGGCGGATGCCGCCGCGGCCGTCACGCGCGCGCACCTCGCCCACGGCACGACCACGATGGTGGCCAGCCTCGTCACGGCGACGCCCGAGCGGCTGCTGGCGTCCGTGGCCGAGCTGGCCGTGGCCGCCGCGGACGGCGTGGTGGCCGGCATCCACCTCGAGGGCCCGTGGCTGAGCCCGAAGCGCGCCGGCGCCCACGACCCGGCCCTGCTCACCGAGCCCGACCCGGCGCTGCTGGAGGCGCTGCTCGAGGCCGGGCGCGGCCAGGTCCGGATGGTCACGCTCGCCCCCGAGCTGCCCGGCGGCCTGGACGCGGTGCGCCGGCTGGCGGCGGCCGGAGTCGTGGCGGCGATCGGCCACACCGAGGCGACGTACGACCAGGCGCGGGCGGCGCTCGACGCCGGCGCCCGGGTCGGCACCCACCTCTTCAACGCGATGCGGCCGCTCCACCACCGCGAACCCGGTCCGATCGCGGCGCTGCTGGAGCGGCCGGACGCCTGCGTCGAGCTGATCGCCGACGGCGTCCACGTCCATCCCGCCGCGCTGCGGCTCGCCGCGGAGGCGAAGCCCGAGCGGATCGTGCTGGTGACCGACGCGATGGCCGCCGCCGCGGCGGCCGACGGCGACTACCGCCTCGGCCGGATGACGGTCACCGTCCGCGACGGCGTGGCCCGGCTGGCCGAGGGCGGCGCGATCGCCGGCTCGACGCTCACCCTCGCCGCAGCCGTCCGGTACGCCGTGCAGGTCACCGGCCTGCCGCTCGTCGACGCCGTCCGCGCCGCGACGTCGACCCCCGCCGAGATGCTCGGCCTCGAGGGAGTCGGCTCCCTCGTCCCCGGCCACCGCGCCGACCTCGTCGTCCTCGACGAGCACCTCGACGTCCAGCGCGTCCTCCACCGCGGCCGCTGGGTCACGTGACCCGCACGCCCGATGGGCGACTTCTCCGCGTCCCTTCCGTCAGCGAGACTCGGCGTCATGGCTGAACACGTGGATGTTCGCGTAGGGCTGTGCGGCTGGACGGTCTCGCAGGCGTCGTACGTGCGGCGCTTCCCGCTGGTCGAGGTGCAGCACACGTTCTACGAGCCGCCCGCCGACGCGGTGCTGGCGCGCTGGCGTGCGCAGGTGCCGGCCGACTTCGAGTTCACCATCAAGGCGTGGCAGGTCGTCACCCACGAGTCCAACAGCCCCACGTACCGGCGCATGAAGCGACCTCTCCCGGAGGCCGACCGTGGACAGGTCGGGGCGTTCCGCACGACGCCTCCGGTGCTGGCGGGCTGGCGGCGGACCCTCGAGTGCGCTCGCCTCCTCCGGGCGACCGCGGTGCTGCTGCAGTGCCCGAAGAGCTTTCGCCCGACGGCTGAGAACATCGGGCGGCTGCGTACCTTCGTCTCGGAGGTGGAGCGGCCGGCCGGGCGGCTCCTGTGGGAGCCCCGTGGTGCATGGCCCACGCAGCTGCTCACCGAGCTCTGCGCCGAGCTGGACCTGGTCCACGTGGTCGACCCCATGCAGACCGAGACGGTCACGCCGGACCGGACCTACTACCGGCTGCACGGCACCACGGGCTCGCGGCACGTCCACACCGACGACGAGCTGCGCCGGCTCCGGGACCTGGTCGACGGCCGGCCGTCGCCGTACGTCATGTTCAACAACCTGCCCCGCACCGACGACGCAGAGCGGTTCCGCGCTCTGCTTTCTGCGTAGGTGTGTCCCCGCCTCCGGTGATGATGGAGCGATGACGACGTACTCAGGCACCGACGAGTTCGAAGGCGCGACCTTCGTCAGGACCAGCTTCAAGGGCGCCACCCTGAGGTTCTCCGACGTCAGCGGCGTGACGATGCGCAGCGTGGACGTGGGCGGGCTCGACATCGACAGTCATGACCTGTTCTTCGGCAGCCTCTTCGTCAATGGGGTGGACGTGGTGCCACTCGTGGACGCCGAGCTCAACCGGCGGTTCCCGGGCCGCGAGCTGCAGAAGGCGCAGACGCCCGAGGGCTTGCGCGAGGGGTGGGTCGCGGTGCAGGCCGCGTGGCAGGAGACGGTGGCGAGCACGCCGTCCGCGCTGGTGGACGCCCACGTCGAGGACGAGTGGTCCCTGGCTCAGACCCTGCGCCACCTCATCCTGGCGACGGACGCCTGGCTCCGCGGCGCCGTCCTGCGGGTGCCGCAGCCGTTCCACGAGGTCGGCCAGATCTTCACCGGTGCCGGCGAGATGGGCTTCGACATGTCGATCTTCCGCGTCAAGCCGCCGGCCTACGAGGAGGTCCTCGCCGTGCGCGCCGAGCGACAGCAGCTGGTGACGGACTTCCTGGCCACGGCGACGCCGGAGCTGCTCGCGGAGGAGCGCGACAACCCGTGGGGCGGCGGTGACTGGCACCCCAGCGTCGGCGACTGCGTCCGGGTGATCCTGGAGGAGGAGTGGGCCCACCTGCGCTACGTCCGGCGCGACCTCGCTCGGCTGCACTGAGCCGGCAGAAGTCCCTCGACGAGCTCGCTGGTTCGCTCGAGGCCTCTGAGGCTGCTGAGCGGGAACGCCGGTACCGGTCGGCGACTTCGCGTTCGGAATCGCAGAGGTGGGTGCCGACCTGGGCACCGGACGTCCAGCGGGTCCTCCACCGCGGCCGCTGGGTCACCTGACCGACGGGGCGATTCCGCCGAAACCCCACGGGGAGCCCGGTCGCGGCGTTACCGTTCCTCGGCCCGTCCGGGTCGCAGACATGGGGGCACGGTCATGGGACGACGCACGCTCTACCGGCGCGGGGGTCGTCGCCTGGCGACGCTCGCCGTCGTCGCGCTCGCCGGGTCGGTCCTCTCCGTGACGGCTGCCCCCGCCCAGGCCGCACCGGTGACGGCACCGGCAGCCGCGGCCACCGCCGCAGCCCCCGCTGCCACCGAGTTCGGCCCCGCGGACACCTGCCAGGTCTACGTCGTCCCGGACCAGGTCGGCCAGATCGACGTCCAGCTCGTCGGCGGCGCCGGGTTCGCCGGAGGCGGCACCGGCAACTCCGGTGGCCGAGGCGGCGACGTCACCGCGCGCCTGGACGTCCAACCGGGGGAGTACCTCTACGTGGTCGTGCCCGGCGCGGCCGGCGGGACCGGCCGCGAGCAGGTCGGCGGCGGCGCCCGGCACCGCGGCGGCGCCGGCGGCGACTCCCACAAGGGCTACGGCCAGTTCAACGCGATCGACTACGGCGGCGGGGGCGGCGGCGCGACCTGGCTGTCCACCGACAACGCCAGCTGCGGCAGCTCCGGCACGGCGGTCAACGGCGACGCCGTGCTGGCCGTCGCCGGCGGCGGTGGTGGCGGCGGGTCCAGGTCCCCCGGCGGCAACGGCGGCCCTGGCGGCGACGCCGGCAGCCCTGGCGGCGCGACGCGGCACTGCTACCCGATCTTCGGCGGCTGCTCGACCGGCAGCAACGGCGGCGGCGCCGGCGGCCTGCACGGTGGCGGCGCCGGCGGCGCCTCGGGAGCGGGCGGCGGCACCTACCTCGGCTGGGCCCCGACCGGCACCGGCGCCAGCGCGCTCTACCGCAACGGCGGCTCGGTCTCCGAGGGTGACCAGTTCGGCGGCGGCGGCGGCGGCGGCTGGTTCGGCGGCGGACAGGGTGGCTCCTTCCTGGGCACCTACGGCGGCGGCGGTGGCGGCTCCAGCTACGTCGTGCCCGGCCGTACGTCGGCCGGCACCACGCCCCGCCTCGCGGTCAACACCTCGGGCTACACGCCGTTCCTCAGCATCACGCCCGTGGCCAGCCGACGCCTGACCGTGGCGACCGACGGCACCGGCTCCGGCCGGGTCACTAGCGGTGACGGGCGGGTCGACTGCGGCACCGCCGCGACGACCTGCGTCGCGACGTACGACACCGGCGCGTCGGTGACCCTGACCGCCGTACCGGGCGCGAACCAGCGCTTCGCCGGCTGGCGCGGCGGCACCTGCGCGGGCCTCGAACTCACCTGCGCGGTCACCATGGACCAGCGGCACAGCGTCACCGCGACCTTCCACCAGCTCCGTCGCCTCACCTGGTCGACCGACGGCGACGGCGGCGGCGAGATCACGACCTCCCCGGCCGGCTTCCCCTGCGGGCCCGGCTGCACCGACGTCGACACCGGCACCGCGGTGACGCTGCGCCAGACCCCCGACGCCTCCTCGGTCTTCCGCGGCTGGCGCGACGGCCGCGGCACCTGCACCGGCCTGGGCCTCTGCACCGTCACGCTGACCGACCGGGCCGTCCACGTCTACGCCGGCTACCGGCGCAACGTACTGACCGTCGGCACCCGCGGCGCCGGCGCCGGGACCGTCACCGGCACGGTGGACGGGAAGCCCTGCGCGACCACCGACTGCTCGGGCCGGCACCCCGACGGCACCGAGGTCGTCCTGACCCGCCACGCCGCCGTCGGCTCGACCGGCCAGTGGTGGACCTACCCCTGCACCGAGTCGTCCGAGACCTGCACGATCACCATGGACGGCTCGCACACCGTGATCGCCAGCTTCACGAAGAGCTCCCGGCGCCTCGACGTCGCCAAGGACGGCACCGGCGGCGGCCTGGTCACCAGCGACACCCCGGGCATCGCCTGCGCCGACGGCTGCGTCGACCGCTGGTTCGCGCTCGAGCAGTTCTCGACCGTGACGCTGCACGCCGCGGGCCTCAGCGGCACGCCGTCGCACGACAGCACCTTCACCGGCTGGTCGGGCGCCTGCTCCGGCACCGGTGACTGCACCGTCTCCCTCGACGAGGCGCGCGCCGTGCGGGCCACCTTCACGCTGGTGCCTCGCCACCGGCTGACCGTCCCCGGCTCCGAGGGCTCCGGCGCCGGCGGGGTCACCACCGACCTGCCGGGCCTGGACTGCGCCGACTTCTGCCAGACCGACGTCTACGACGGCACGCGGGTCGCGCTCACCGCGACCCCGGACGCGTCCACCTCGGTCCTCGACGGCTGGACCGGCGCGTGCGCCGGCAGCGGCGCCACCTGCACGCTCACGCTGGACCGCTCGCAGGCCGTGTCGCCGATCTTCATGCTGAAGCGCCACCGGCTCACCCTGGCCCGCACCGGCACGGGTGGTGGCACGGTCTCCAGCGAGCTCGTGCAGGTCGGGCCGTTCCCCGAGGACATCACCCTCGACTGCGGCGACGTCTGCGCGGCCGACCTCCCGCACGGCGTGTCCGTGCTGGTCCAGGCCGACCCGGCCGGCAACGCGCGGTTCACCGGGTGGAGCGGCGCCTGCGCCGGCACCGACCAGTGCCGCGTCACCATGGACCAGGCCCGCCACGTCACGGCGGAGTTCACCCGCAACGTCCGCCACCTCGAGGTGGCGACCGCCGGCACCGGTGGCGGCGTGGTCACCGGCGACGTCACCGGCGTCGACGGGACCGACCTCGACTGCGGCGACGTGTGCGCCACCGACTACGACCGGTTCACCAGCGTCGCGCTGACGGCGGTCCCGCGAGCGGCCGACTCCCGGTTCGTGCGCTGGACCGGCGCCTGCGAGACCACCGCGACGGTCTGCACCGTGCAGCTCTCCGAGGCCGCGTCCGCCACCGCGCACTTCGAGCTCAACACCGTCCGCGTCGCGACGACCGGCGGCGGCGCCGGCGTCGTGACCAGCGCCCCGTCCGGGATCGACTGCGGCGCGGTCTGTGCGGCGACGTACCCGGCCGGCGCGTCGGTGGTCCTCACGGCCACCCCGGAGGCCGGCTCCACCTTCGCCGGCTGGTCCGCGCCGTGCGCCAACGCCGGCACCGGCCCGTGCACGGTCGTCGCCGGCGGCGAGCGCTCCGTGGCCGCCTCCTTCACCACGACCCCCTCGGTGGCGGTCACGGTGGCCGGCACCGGCGCCGACCGCGGGAGCGTCTTCGACGGCGTCAGCGGCGGCATCTCCTGCGGGGCCGAGGGCTCCGGCGACTGCAGCCGCGACCTGTCGCCGGGCGAGTCCGTCAGGCTCGACGCGCACGCCGCCTTCAACGCCAGCGTCCGCTTCGACCACTGGGAGGGCGCCTGCTCCGGCACCGCCACCGCCTGCACGCTGACGCCCGGCGACGCCGTCGCAGCGCGCGCGGTCTTCACCCGCCACACCCGGCCCGTCACGGTCACCTCGGCCGGGACGGGCGGCGGCACGGTCGCGTCGACGCCTGTCGGCCTGACCTGCGCGGGCGCGGTCTGCGAGACCGAGGTCGGGATCGACGAGGACCTCAGCCTGAGCGCCACCCCCGACGAGGACTCCACCTTCGCGGGCTGGTCCGGCGACTGCACCGGTCCGGACAGCTGCCAGCTCGGCGCCACGCGCGACGTGGACGACTCGGGCGTCCCCCTCGAGGTGACGGCCACGTTCACGGCCCTGCCCAGGCCCACGCTCACCGTCGAGCCCCGCGGCGACGGCCACGGCTCGGTGACCTCCGACGTCGGCGGCATCGACTGCGCCGTCGGCGACTCCTGCACCGCGGCCCTGCGCTCCGGCACCCTCGTCTGGCTCACGGCGCACTCCGGCGCGCACACCGAGTTCGACGGCTGGGACGGCGACGCCTGCCTGGACGTCTCCGGCGACCGGTGCCGCGTGCGGCTCGACCAGGACACGACGGCCCGGGCGACGTTCCGCCTCCAGACCGGACTCGTCCACGCCGGCTCGGACGCCTACGACACCGGCGACGGCACCGTCGCGAGCAGCCCGGCCGGGATCACCGACTGCCTCGACTGCGAGGCCAGCTTCGAGATCGGTACGACGGTCACGCTCACCGCCACGCCCGCCGCCACCTCCACGTTCACCAAGTGGAGCGCCGGGTCGTGCACCAACCCCGACGCCGACATGACCGGTCGCTGCGAGGTGCTGGTCGGCTTCGCGCCGACGGTCGTCCAGGCGTCGTTCACCTACCACCGGATCACGCTGACCGGCTCGACGGAGGGCGGCAGCGGCTCCGGCTACGTGCGGTTCGGGACGACGCCGGCCTTCGACTGCGCCGGAACCTGCGTGGCGTCCTTCCCCTACCGCGCGGACGACAACGTCACGCTCACGCCCCGCGCCGACACCGGGATGCAGTTCGTCCGCTGGGCCACGTGCACCGGCCAGGTCGCCGCCGGGGACTGCCACCTGAGCATGTTCGAGCGCGACCACCAGGCGGTCGCCGTCTTCGAGCCGATCCAGCGCACCCTCACCACGGTCGTGCAGCGCGCCGGCACCGGGACAGCGACGGGCTCCGTCACCGTCCCGGCCACCGGGGCGACGTGCGCGTCGGGCAGCTGCCCGTTCACCTTCCGGCAGGGCGAGAAGGCGACCGTCGTCGCCACCCCCGGCCCCGACACCGCCTTCGACAGCTGGGCGGGCGCCTGCAGCGGTCAGGGCGCGGTCTGCACGCTGACCATGAACGCGGCCACCACCGTCACGGCCCGCTTCCGCGGCGTACGGCGCGACGTCACCGTCGTCAACGACGGCGGCGGGTCCACCACCTCCACGCTCACCCCGCTGCGCTGCTCGCAGGCGACCTGCACGGCGTCCCTCGAGCACGGGACCGTGGCCGGGATCGCAGCCAACCCCCTGCCGTACCACCACTTCGTCCGCTGGGAGGGCGCCTGCGCCGGTCAGGGCAGGAGCTGCTCCTTCACCGTGGACGGCGACGAGACGCTCACGGCGGTCTACCGCCACGACCCCTACGCGCTCGACGTCGCCCGGGCCGGCTCCGGCACCGGCACGGTCACCTCCGACGTGGGTGGCATCGCCTGCGGGGAGACCTGCTCGGCCCTGGTCGGCGCCGGCGACCTGGTGACCCTCACCGCGTCAGCGGGCGACGGGTCGACGTTCGTCGGCTGGGACGGCGCCTGCACCGGCACGTCGACCTCATGCACGCTGACGATGGACGACGCCCGCGCGACGACGGCGACCTTCGACCTGATGCCGCGACACCTCGGCGTCGAGCGCCTCGGCGCCGGCTCCGGCGTGGTCCGCTCCGAGCCCGACGGGATCGACTGCGGCAGCGACTGCGCCGGCGACCTCGCCCAGGGCGCCACGGTGACGCTCACTGCCGTCCCCGACGCCGGCTCGGCATTCGCCGGCTGGGGCGGCGACTGCGCCGACGTCACCGGCACGACCTGCGAGCTCGCGATGGACGGCGACCGCGAGGTCACGGCGACGTTCGACCCGCTGCCGCGGCACGCGCTCACGGTGACCCGCGCCGGCAGCGGCTCCGGCACCGTCACCGGCGACCCCGCCGGCCTCAGCTGCGGCACGACGTGCGTGCAGACACTGCCCTCCGACGCCGTCGTGACGCTCACGGCGACGCCCGACGCCGGCTCGGTCTTCACCGGCTGGTCCGGGTCCGGCTGCTCCGGCACCGAGCCCTGCCGGGTGGAGCTGACCGAGGCGCGCACCGTCCAGGCGACGTTCACCGTCGTCGCGCAGGCCACGACCACCGCCCTGACCCTCACTCCGGCGACCCGGGCCTACGGCCGCGCGAGCACCGCCGTCGTCACCGTCGCCGGGCCGAGCCCCGCTACCGGCCGGGTCGAGCTCTACGACGGCGCCACGCTGCTCGCGACGGCCGACCTGGTGGGCGGCACGGCCCGCCTCCCGCTCGCGGCGACGCTGGCCGTGGGCTCGCACACCCTGACGGCGACGTACGTCGGCTCGGAGCGCCTCACCGGCTCCGCCTCGCCGTCGCGGCGGCTCACCGTCACCAAAGCCCCGGTCACCCTGACCGGCAAGCTCGCCTCGGCGAAGATCAAGGCCAAGGCCCGCGGGTCGGTCAAGGTCACCGCGGTCGCCGTGGGCTTGGTGCCGACCGGCGCCGTGGTCGTCAAGGAGGGGGCCAAGGTCCTCGGCCGAGGCACGCTGCGCAACGGCGTCGTCACCGTCGTCCTGCCGCGGCTGGCCAAGGGCACCCACCGCCTCGTGGTCACCTACGCCGGCTCCGCGACCGTCGCGGCCGCGACCACCAAGCCCCTCGTCCTGAAGGTCACCTGACCGCCCCTGCACACCGCCGGGGCGGCGCGGTCGACTCGCGCACGACCAGGGTCACGGGGAGCAGGACGGAGCGGGCGGAGCGGGTCGGGTCGGCGATGGCGTCGAGGAGGAGGCGGGCGGCCTCGGCGCCGATCTGCTGGTGGGGGATGGCGATCGTCGTCAGCGGCGGGCCGAGCTTGTCGAGGAAGGGCATCCCGTTGAAGCCCACCACCGACAGGTCGTCGGGGCACGAGATGTCGCGCTCGGACAGCACGTCGTAGCAGCCCAGCGCGATCAGGTCGTTGGCCGCGACGACCGCGGTGAACTCCGCGTCGCCGTCGAGGAGCGTGCGCAGCCCCTCCGCGCCGGCGTCCTCGCTCCACCGGTGGCAGACCACTGTGAGCCGCGGGTCGTCGTCCAGCCCCAGGTCGCGCACGGCGTTGCGGAAGGCGCGGGCCCGCACCCCACCGGTCGAGGTGGTCGTCGGGCCGGCGAGGTGCGCGATCCGGGTGTGCCCGAGGCCCGCCAGGTGCTCGACCGCCAGCGCGACGCCGGCGGCGTCGTCGGGCACGGTGGACGGTACGTCGAAGCCGTGCGGGCGTCGGTTGACCATCACCATCGGCACCCGCTCGCGGTGCAGCTGCTCGAGCAGCGGGTGGTCGACGAGGGCCGTGGCCACGATGAGGCCCTCCACCTGCCGCGAGCGCAGCAGGTCCACCTGGGTCCGCTCGCGGAGCAGGTCGTTGTCGGTGTTGACGATCAGGCCGCTGTAGCCCGCGGGCTCGAGCACCTCCTCGATGCCGCGCACCACGGGCGGGAAGAACGGGTTCGTGAGGTCGGGGATGACCAGCCCGATGGTGCCCGACTTGGCGGTCTTGAGCCCGCGCGCCATCGGGTTGGGCCGGTAGCCCAGGGTCTCGGCCACCTTCATCACGCGCCGCGCGGTCTCGGCGTTGACCAGCCCCCGGGTGGCGGGGTTGAGCGCTCGCGAGGCGGTCGCCGCGTGGACACCCGCGCCCTCGGCCACGTCGCGCAGGGTGGGCGTCCCGTGGGGACCCGCGGCCATCAGGCGCTCTCCGTCGGACGGTGCCAGCGGCTGCGCGCGTACGCCGCCCCCAGCGCGAGCGGCACGGCGAGGACCGCGCCGGCGCCGAAGATCACCGAGTAGCGGCCCGCGTCGGCCAGGCCGGCGACGAGCACCGCCGCGATCGCGCTGCCGACGAACAGCGACCCGGCGAAGAACGACACGACCGTGGCCCGCTCGCCGGGCAGCACCTCCGTGGCCCAGGTCTGGAGCGAGGAGTGCATGGCGGTCCAGGCCAGCCCGAGCACGCAGGCGCCGGCGACGGTCATGGCCGGCTCCTGCGAGACGGCCAGCAGCGCCGAGGTGAGCACCGCGGCTGCGCCGCCCAGGGCGATCAGCCGCGTGGGGTGCCAGCGCTGCGAGAGCCGCCCGACGACCTGCGCGCACACGACCACCGAGATGCCGTAGACCCCGGTGGCGGCGCCGGCCACGGCCGCGGTGGCGCCGGTGTGCTCGGCGGCGGGCGGCATCAGCGTGAGGACGCCGAGCAGGACGACGCCCTCGGTGAACGCGAAGAGCAGCACCAGCAGGGTGACTTGGGAGCGCCCGATGCGTCGTAGCGGCGCGAGCAGCGAGCCCGTCCGGGGGACGAGGTCGGGCTCCGGCAGACGACGCAGCGCCCAGGCGAGCAGCACCGCGGAGCCGCCGGTCACGACGAAGGCGAGGCGCCACGAGACCAGGTGGGCCAGGACGCCGGAGCCGACGGAGGCCAGGGCCGTGCCGACGGCCACGCCGACCATGAGCCGCGCGATGTCGCGCTGACGGACCGCCGCGGGCACGGTGTCCCCGATGTAGATCAGGCTCGAGGGGTACGCCGCCCCGAAGAACCCGCCCGCCAGCCCGCGCGCGAGCGCCAGCACGAGCAGGGTGGGGGACAGCGCCGACCCGATGGCGCACAGGCCGGCGAGCAGCAGGGTCAGGCGCATGGTGCGCACCCGCCCGAGCCGGTCGGAGACCATGCCCCAGACGGGCTGGCTGAGCCCGTAGACGAGGAAGTAGGCGCCGGCCGCCTGGACGACCACGCCCAGCGGGACGTCGAGGTCGTGCGCGATCGCCACCAGCATCGGCGGCATGGCGAAGCGGTCCAGCGTGCTGACGAACGCCGTGACCTGGAGCAGCCGGATCGGACGCGTCGTCCCGCCCGGGGCGGTCACGCCCGGTCGCTAGCGCTGCACAAGACCCGACTCCGGCAGCAGGGCCGCCTCGAGGACGTCCACGCCGTCGACGACCTCCGGCAGGTACGTCGTGCGCAGCCGCACCAGCGTCGCCAGCGCCTGCGGGTCGACCTCGCCGTCGCGGACCAGGCCGTCGCTGGGGCTGCGCATCCGCTCGACGTAGCGCAGCGCGAGGGTGTCGTCGAGGTCGAGCCGTCGGGCCGCAGCCTCGGCGGCGACCTCGGTGAGCCCGCCGTCGAGGAGCTGCGCCGACGTCTCGGTCAGCGCAGCGGTGAGCGCCCGCGCGCTGGTCAGGTGTGTGTCTCCGGCGATCGCCACGACGGTCCCGAGGTAGGGCGCGCACACGTCGCTGGCGGTGGCCAGCAGCTCGCAGCCGGCGGCCTCGCCGACGAGCTCGTTGCCGGCGTTGAGCATGGTGGCCGCGCACGTGCCGGCCAGCAGCGCCTCGAGGCGCCGCGGCGTGGAGCCGAGGGCGACCAGCTCGTACTCGTCGCGCCCGACGCCGACCGACTCGGCGAGCGCGTACATCGCGAGCGCGAAGCCGGAGGTCGGCACGTCGACGCCGACCGACGCGCCGCGCAGGTCCTCCGCGCTCATCCCGGGCCGGGCGTAGAGGCCCAGGCCCATGCCGCGGTCGACGGCCCCGACGATGCGGACGTCGGCGAGCTCACCGAGCGGGTTGTGGGGGCTGAAGCGGTAGGCCAGGACGTTGTCGGGACTGGTCAGCGCGATGTCGAGCTCGCCGTCGAGCAGCGAGCGGAACTGACCGGGGGAGGACGTCACGGGCACCTCGGTGACGGCCAGGCCGTGGGCCTCCAGCCGGCCCGTGGAGGCGGCCACGTCGAGCAGCACCGACGGGGTGAACGATCCGGCGACGATGGTCTGCACGGGGTCTCCTCAACGATGGCGGACATGAGCACGGTAGTCGATCATGCAGTCGATTGCAGCAATCGTAGACCGCCTGTCCGAGCGGGCAGGACGCGACCCTCCGCGGCTTGACAGCGGTCCCTGCATCCTGAAGGCTGCACTCGATTGCATTACTCGGACTCCCACCGACGAAGGAGTGACCATGGACGCCCTCGTGAGCTCCGCCGTGGCGCACTGGGGTCCGCGGTTCACCGTCAACGGCGTCACCGTCGCCGACTTCGAGCGGGTCACCTCCGGCGTCGAGAGCTGGTCGGACTGGTGCTCCGCGTGGGTCGCGATGGGCGCCGAGCACGAGGCGCTCGGGCGCGACGCCCTGGCCGAGGGCCGCGACCGCTCGGCCGGCGAGCACCTGGCGCAGGCGGCGGTCTACCACCACTTCGCCAAGTTCGTCTTCGTCCAGGACGTCGCGCAGATGCGCGCCGCCCACGAGCGGGCCGTCGCCTGCCTGGACGCCGCCCTGCCCCACCTCGACCCGCCCGGCCGCCGCGTCGAGCTGCCCTTCGAGGGCACCCACCTCGTCGGCGTCCTCCGCCTGCCGCACGGCGAGGGCCCGCACCCGGTCGTGCTGATGTGCTCGGGCCTCGACTCCGCCAAGGAGGAGCTGCGCTCCACCGAGGACACCTTCCTCGCCCGCGGCCTGGCGACGCTCAGCCTCGACGGCCCCGGTCAGGGCGAGGCGGAGTACGACCTCCCGATCCGCGGCGACTGGTCGCCCGTGGCCGAGGCGGTCTGGGACTTCGTCGGCGGTGAGACCTCGCTCGACCGCGCGCGGCTCGGCGTCTGGGGCGTCAGCCTCGGTGGCTACTACGCGCCCCGCGTCGCCGCCGCCCTCGGCGAGCGCGTCCGCGCCTGCGTGGCCCTCGCCGGCCCCTTCAACTTCGGTGAGTACTGGGACGGGCTGCCCGAGCTCACCCGCGCCACCTTCCAGCTGCGGTCCGGCGCGTCGGACGACGATCAGGCGCGCCGGATCGCCACCACCCTGGGGCTGGCCGACGTCGCCGCCGACATCGTCGCCCCGCTCCTGATCGTCTTCGGGCGCCAGGACCGGCTGATCCCCTGGGAGAACGCCGTCCGGCTGCGCGACGCCGTCTCCGGACCGGTCGAGCTCCTGATGCTCGAGGAGGGCAACCACGGCTGCGCGAACGTCGCGCCGTGGCACCGGCCCCGCACCGCCGACTGGCTGGCCGCACGACTCAACGCAGGACCGGCCGCACCGCACGACGTACCCGCACCGCACACCACGAAGGCAGGCTGACATGGACACCACCACCGCACCCGAGACCGGCTCCCTCAAGATCGGCTGGATCGGCGCCGGCCGGATGGGCGCCGCCATGGCGAGCCGCCTGGCCCGTGCCGGCGAGGACGTCACGGTGTGGAACCGCACGCGGGCCAAGGCCGAGGCGCTCACCGACGTGGGCTGCCACGTCGCCGACACCATCGCCGACCTGCGCGGCCTCGACGTCGTGTTCACCATGGTCTCCACGCCCGCCGACCTCGAGCAGGTGCTGGTCGGCGAGGGCGGCCTGCTGGCCGACCCCGACCACGTGCCCGGCGTCGTCGTCGACACCTCCACCGTCGACGTGGCCTCCTCCGCGGCGATGCGCGCGGCCTGCGCCGAGCGCGGCGTGGCCTTCCTCGCCTCGCCCGTCAGCGGCAACGGCAAGGTGGTCACGGCCGGCGGCCTGAGCCTGGTCGTCTCCGGTCCCGAGGAGACCTACCAGCGCGTGGCCCCCCTGCTCGACCACCTCGGCAAGGGAGCGACGTACGTCGGCGAGGGCGACGTCGCGCGCCTGGCCAAGATCGCCCACAACCTGATGCTCGGCGTCGTCACCCAGTGCCTGGCCGAGATCACCGTGCTGGCCGAGAAGGGCGGGATGCCGCGGGCGGCGTTCCTGGAGTTCCTCAACAACTCCGTCATGGGCTCGGTGTTCACGCGCTACAAGACGCCGGCCTTCGTCAACCTCGACTACACCCCGACGTTCACGCCGATCCTGCTGCGCAAGGACTTCGACCTCGGCTTCGAGGCCGCGCACGATCTCGACGTGCCGATGCCGGTCTGCGCCGCCACGGCCGCCGCCGTCCAGGCCACCGTGAGCAGCGGCCGGGTGACCGAGGACTTCGCGATCCTGCTCGACCAGCAGGCCCACGCCTCCGGCATCACCCTGAAGTCCGAGGACGTGGCGGTCGACGACGGGCTCGGCGGATGAGCGGCATCCCCCTGCCGGCCCCCGGCCACATGGGGGTCGACTACGAGTCGCGCGTCGACTTCGACCGGCTGCGCTCCTACCGGCTGGACCGGGCCAAGCAGGCCCTGGAGTCCAGCGAGTGCGGGGCCTTCCTGCTCTTCGACTTCTACAACATCCGCTACACGACCCAGACCTGGATCGGCGGGGCGCTGGGCGACAAGATGATCCGCTACGCCCTGCTGGCGCGCGGGAAGGACCCGGTCCTGTGGGACTTCGGGTCGGCGGTCAAGCACCACAAGCTGCACTCCCAGTGGGTCCCGGAGGAGAACTACCGGGCCGGCTTCCTCGGCTTCCGCGGTGCGGTGGCGCCCTCGGTCGGGCTCATGGAGACCGCGGTCGCCGAGATCAAGTCGCTGCTCGTCGAGGCCGGCGTGGCCGACCTGCCGATCGGCATGGACATCGTCGAGCCGCCGTTCCTGTTCGAGATGCAGCGCCAGGGCCTGACCGTGGTCGACGCCCAGCAGCTGATGCTGGACGCGCGCTGCATCAAGAGCCAGGACGAGATCATCCTGCTCAACCAGGCCGCGGCCATGGTCGACGGCGTCTACCAGGACATCTTCGAGGCCCTCAAGCCCGGCGTGCGCGAGAACGAGATCGTGGCGCTGGCCAACAAGCGGCTCTACGAGCTGGGCTCCGACCAGGTCGAGGCCGTCAACGCCATCTCCGGCGAGCGCTGCAACCCGCACCCGCACAACTTCACCGACCGGATCATCCGCCCCGGCGACCAGGCCTTCTTCGACATCATCCACTCGTTCAACGGCTACCGGACCTGCTACTACCGCACCTTCGCGGTGGGCTCGTCCACGCCCGCGCAGCGCGACGCCTACACGAGGGCGCGCGAGTGGATGGACCGCGGCATCGACGGCATCAAGGCCGGCGTCGGCACCGACGAGGTCGCCGCCCTGCTCCCGAAGGCCGAGGAGTTCGGCTTCGGCAGCGAGATGGAGGCGTTCGGGCTCCAGTTCGCCCACGGGCTCGGGCTCGGGCTGCACGAGCGGCCGATCATCTCGCGGCTCAACTCCATGAAGGAGCCGGTGGAGCTCCAGGTCGGCATGGTCTTCGCGCTGGAGACCTACTGCCCCGCGAGCGACGGCTACTCCGCCGCCCGCATCGAGGAGGAGATCGTCATCACCGAGGACGGCCCCAAGATCCTCACGCTCTTCCCGTCGCAGGAGCTCGTCGTCACCAACCCCTACTGACCCGTCCTCCGGTGGTCGAGCAGCGAGGAGCGCGAGCGACGAGCGCCCGTCGAGACCCCGCAACCGCACCGACCACCTCTCTCGAAAGGCCCGCTCCCATGGGTGACTTCAGCCTCGACCAGATCCCCGACCTGCCGCTCGACCTCTGCGTCGGCGGCGCGCAGGTGCCGGCCTCCGACGGCAGCCGCTTCGACGTCCACGACCCGGCCACCGGCGAGGTCATCGCCTCGGTGGCCGACGGCTCGGTGGACGACGCGATCGCGGCCGTCGACGCCGCCGCCGCCGCGGCCGACGCCTGGGCCGCGACCGCGCCGCGCGAGCGCTCGGAGATCCTCCGCAAGGCGTTCGAGCTGATGCGCGAGCGCTCCGACGAGCTCGCCCACCTGATCTCGCTCGAGAACGGCAAGGCGCTCACCGACGCCCGGGGCGAGGTGGCCTACGCCGCCGAGTTCTTCCGCTGGTACGCCGAGGAGGCCGTGCGCGCCTCCGGCTCGGTGATGACCGCGCCGTCGGGTGCCAACCGGATCGTGGTGCTGCAGCAGCCGGTCGGGATCTGCGTGCTGGTCACGCCGTGGAACTTCCCGGCCGCCATGGCCACGCGCAAGATCGGCCCCGCGCTCGCCGCCGGGTGCACCGTCGTCCTCAAGCCCGCCAGCGACACCCCGCTCACGGCGCTGCTGATGGCCAAGATCCTCGAGGACGCCGGCGTCCCGGCGGGCGTCGTCAACGTGCTCCCCGCCCGCCGCTCCGGCGCCGTGGTCTCGGCGATGCTCCACGACCCGCGCGTGCGCAAGCTGTCGTTCACCGGCTCCACCGAGGTCGGCCGCGTCCTGCTGCGCGAGGCCGCGGACCAGGTCATCAACTGCTCGATGGAGCTGGGCGGCAACGCGCCGTTCCTGGTGCTCGACGACGCCGACCTCGACGCCGCCGTGGACGGGGCGATGATCGCCAAGATGCGCAACGCCGGTGAGGCCTGCACGGCCGCCAACCGCTTCTACGTCCACGCCGACGTCGCCGACGAGTTCAGCCGCCGCCTCGCCGAGCGGATGGGCGCGCTCCGCGTGGGCCCGGGCACCGCCGACGAGACCGAGGTCGGCCCGCTGGTCAACGAGGAGAGCGTCGCCAAGGTCGCCGAGCTCGTCGACGGCGCCGTCGCCGAGGGCGCCCGCGTCGTCCTCGGTGGGGGACGGCCGGACCGCGCGGGCTACTACTACGAGCCGACGGTCCTGCTCGACGTCCCGCGCACGGCGGGCATCCTGGGCGAGGAGATCTTCGGCCCGGTCGCCCCGGTGGTGACGTTCACCGACGAGGCCGACGCGGTGCGGATGGCCAACGACACCGAGTTCGGCCTGGTCTCCTACGTCTACACCTCCGACCTCGCCCGCGGCATGCGCGTCAGCGAGGCGCTCGACTCCGGCATGGTCGGCCTCAACCGCGGGCTGGTCTCCGACCCGGCCGCGCCGTTCGGCGGCACCAAGCAGTCCGGCGTGGGCCGCGAGGGCGGCCACGAGGGGATGCTCGACTACCTGGAGTCCAAGTACGTCGCCGTCACCTGGTAGGCGCGCGCCGTCGCCACTCGCGGAGCGGTGCCGGGTGTTCATGGGGCTCCAGCGAGCGGCGACCGGACGCCTAGGATGCCGCTGTGCAGACTCCGACGCTCCGTGATGTCGCCGAGGCCGCCGGTGTCCACGCCGCCACGGCGTCGCGAGCCCTCAACCCCGCGACGCGGGGACTGGTCAACGCGGTGACGGCGCAGCGGGTGATGAAGGTGGCCGAGACCCTCGGCTACCGCCCCAACCCGATCGCCCGCGGCCTCAAGACGGCCAAGTCCACGACCGTCGGCATCGTCATCCCGGACCTGACCAACCCGCTGTTCCCGCCCATCGTGCGCGGCATCGAGCGGGTGCTCGAGGCGGCCGGCTTCAGCGGGCTGATCGTCAACACCGACAACGACCCCGGCCGCGAGCGGGCGCAGGTGGAGTCGCTGCTCTCGCGCCAGGTCGAGGGGCTGATCGTCGCGACCGCGCTCGTCGAGCACCCGCTGCTCGAGCAGCTGCAGCGCCAGGGCGTGCGCATGGTCATGGTCAACCGCCGACCCGACGGGCTGGAGATCCCCTCGATCGTCCCGGACGACGCCACCGGGCTGGAGATGGCCGTGCGTCACCTCGCCTCGCTCGGGCACCGTCGCATCGCCCACCTCGCCGGGCCGCCCAACACCTCGACCGGGGTCGTGCGCGCCCGGTCGTTCCGCAGCACGGTGCGCGACCTCGGCCTCGACGACGACCCGGCGCTGGTCGCGACCTGCCGCTACTGGAGCGAGGCCGAGGGTGCCTCCGCGCTGCGCGGGCTGCTCGACCAGGACCTCGGGTTCACCGCGGTCGTCGCGGGCAACGACCTGATCGCGCTGGGCTGCTACGACGTGTTCGCCGAGCGGGGCATCGACTGCCCCGGCGACGTCAGCGTCGTGGGCTTCAACGACATGCCGTTCCTCGACAAGCTGCGCCCGCCGCTGACCACGATCGCCATCCCGCACCAGGAGATCGGCGCCGAGGCCGCGCGGCTGCTGCTCGAGTCGATCGCCGAGCCCGACCGCCAGGTGCGCTCGGTGCTCTTCCCGCTGACGCTCGTGGTGCGCGGGTCGACGGCGGCGCCGCGCGGCGCCTGACTCACACGGTTTCGAGACGGTTGCTGCGCAACCTCCTCAACCCACGACGCGCTCGCGCCACCTCCTCAACCGCCGATCCGGTCGAGCTCCGCGAGGTCGTCGGCGGTCAGGGTGAGCCCGGCGCCGGCGACGTTCTCCCGCAGGTGCGCGACCGAGGAGGTGCCGGGGATCAGCAGGATGTTGGGCGAGCGCTGCAGCAGCCAGGCCAGCGCGACCGACATCGGCGTGGCGCCGAGGCGGTCGGCGACCGCGGAGAGCTCCGCGGACTGCAGCGGGGAGAAGCCGCCGAGGGGGAAGTACGGCACGTAGGCGATGCCCTGCTCGGCCAGGAGGTCGACCAGGTGGTCGTCCTCGCGGTGCGCGACGTTGTAGCGGTTCTGCACGCAGACCACCGGCGCGATCCCCTGCGCCTCGGCGACCTGCTCGGCGGTGACCGTGCTCAGGCCCAGGTGCCGGATGAGCCCCTGCTCGCGGAGCTCGGCGAGCGTCCCGAAGGTCTCGGCGAGCGAGCCCGGCTCGGGGGAGTCGAGCCCGCCGAGGCGCAGGTTGACGACGTCGAGGGCCTCGAGGCCGAGGTGGGTGAGGTTGTCGTGGACCGCCTGCCGCAGCTCGTCCGGCGTACGCGCGTGCGGCCAGCCGCCCTCGGCGTCGCGCCGGGCGCCGACCTTGGTCACCAGGTGCAGGTCCTCGGGGTAGGGGTGCAGCGCCTCGCGGATGATCTCGTTGGTGACGTGGGGGCCGTAGAAGTCGCTGGTGTCGATGTGGGTGATGCCGAGGTCGACGACCTCGCGCAGCACCGCGATCGCGCCGTCGCGGTCGGCCGGCGGGCCGAAGACGCCGGGGCCGGCGAGCTGCATGGCGCCGTAGCCCACGCGGGTCACGGTGAGGTCGCCGAGCCGGTAGGTGCCGCCGGGGAGGGTCGTGGTGTCGGGGGTGGTGTCGGAGCTGGTCATGCCTCCACTGTGCGCCGCGCCCGCAAGGACACCCAGTCCCCTGCCGATCCTGGGAGTGGCAGGGACAGGGACCGCCGCGCTCGCGCGGCTACCGTGGAGGAGTGAGCCAGGACAACCGGTTGGGCGACTACCTGCGGGCGCGCCGCGAGCTCGTGGCGCCCCAGGACGTCGGCCTGCCCGTGCACGGCGTACGTCGGGTGGCCGGCCTGCGGCGCGAGGAGGTCGCGATGCTCGCCGGCATCAGCGCCGACTACTACCTGCGCCTCGAGCAGGGCCGCGACCGCAACCCGTCGGCCCAGGTGCTGGAGTCGATCGCGCGCGTGCTCCAGCTCGAGCCGACGGCGACCGAGTACCTGCTCGGGCTGGGCGCCGCCCGGCCCCGCTCCCGGGCGCGGCGACCGCGGCAGGAGGTCGTGCCGACGGTCACGGCCCAGCTGCTGGAGGTCATCGGGCTGCCGGCGTACGTCGAGGGGCGCTTCCTCGACGTCCTCGCCACCAACTCGCTGGCGCGGGCGCTCTCGCCGGCCCTCCGGGTCGGTGAGAACCGGATCCGCTCGCTCTTCCTCGACCCCGCCGAGCGCGAGCGCTTCCCCGACTGGGAGCGGATGGTGCCCCGCCTGGTGGCGGGCTTCCGCGGCCGGATCGGCGACGACATCGACGACCCCCGCGTCGTCCGGCTCGTGGGCGAGCTGTCGCTCGGCAGCGAGGAGTTCCGGCGGGCCTGGGCGCGCCACGACGTCCGGCCGGTGCAGAGCAGGAGCGTCCGGATGACCCATCCCCAGGTCGGCGAGCTCGCCCTGCTCCTCTCCAAGCTGGCCATCGAGGGCACCGACGGCCAGCTCCTCGTCGTCCACCACGCGGAGCCCGGCACCGAGGCCGCCGACCGCCTCGCGCTCCTGGGCTCCCTCACCGCCTCCGGTGGTCGAGCAGTGAGGAGCGCCAGCGACGAGCGCCCGTCGAGACCCCGTGAGTGAGGCAGGGCGTCGGGCACGTGTGAGCGGCTGAGGCCCTGCACCGGTGCGGGGGGTCTCGACGGGCGCTCGCTGGCGCTCGCTGCTCGACCACCGGAGACGGAGACGGGCGCTCGCTGCTCGACCAGCGAGGTCAGCGGGCGATGCCGGGGGCGAGGCCGGTGCTGGCGTCGATGCCGTCGACGTCGTACTCCTGGTGGCCGATGCCGATCAGCCGGATCCAGCTCTGCTGGCCGAAGGTGAGGGCGACGAAGCAGCCGAGCTCGACGAGCTCGGGCTCGGTGAAGTGCACGTGCAGGCGCGTCCACAGGGAGTCGAGGTCCTCCTCGCCCCAGGCGATGGCCTGCGCGTAGGCCAGCGCGGCCTTCTGCCGGTCGTCGTAGGCCGGCGACGACTCGAAGTTGAGCAGGTCGTCGGCGGCGTACTCCGGCAGTCCGGCCGACGTCGAGCGCTGGTTGCCGCAGAACTGGCAGTTCGTCGTCTTGGTGATGTAGAGCCGCGCGAGCTCCTTGGTGGCGTGGTCGAGGACGCCCTTGCGGAACGTCGCCTCCCAGTAGGACTTGAAGGTGTCGAAGACCTCCGGCGCGTGCGCGCGCACGGCGGAGCTCTCGGGCCGCGGCGTGCCCTCCGTGGCGCAGCGCCGCATCTCCTCGCGCATCGACTCGGTCATCTGGTCCATGGGCACGTAGCTGATCCGGGGCATGACTTCTCCTGGGTGGGCGTTACTCCGCGGCCTCGATGGCCCGGACGACGGCGTCGGCGGTGAGGGGCAGGTCGCGCACGCGTACGCCGAGGGCGTCGTGCACGGCGTTGGCGATCGCGGCGGCGGTGGGGCCCTGCGCGGCCTCGCCGGCGCCGAGCGAGGGCGCGTCACCCTCGACGAGCTCGACCTCGACGAGCGGGGCGTCGGCGAAGCGCAGGATCGGGTAGGTCTCCCAGTCGTCGCTGGTGATCCGGCGCCGGTCGAGGCGCACCCGCTCGGTCGTGGTCCAGCTGGTCGCCTGCGTGGCGCCGCCCTCGAGCTGGTTGCGCGCGCCGTCGGGGTTGACGACCAGCCCGATGTCGGCGACGACCGTCAGCCGCCGCACGTGCACCGCGTGGTCGACCGCGACCTCCGCGACGACGGCGCACCAGGCGCCCTTGTCCTTGTAGCGCGCGAAGCCCAGCCCGCGACCGGTGTCGTCGGGGAGCGTCCCGCCCCACCCGGCCAGCTCGGCCGCACGCCGTACGACGTGGGCGGCGCGGTCGTCGTCGAGGTGGGCGAGCCGGAAGTCGACCGGGTCGGCGCCGGCCGCCAGCGCGAGCTCGTCCATGAACGACTCGATGGCGAACACGTTGAGGTAGGCACCCAGCGCCCGCATCGCCGAGGTGCGCAGCGGCGTGTTCGTGCGGCGGTGGCCCGCGATGTGGCGCGGGCCGACCTCGTAGCCCGGGATCGCGTTGCGGGTCGTGCCCCCGCCGGCCACGGGCGGCGGGTCGGTCGGCGGCGGCAGCGTGACCGGGTCGGCCAGGTGGGCGCCGGCGAGGAGGCCCGGGGCGCCGGAGTATCCCGGCCGAGCGGTGTGGCCGAGGCTCCACACGTCGTAGGACCAGCCGTTGATGCGCCCGTCCACCAGGTCGGCGCCGATGGTCGCGGTCATCGCGGACGAGAGCGGCCCCCAGGTCAGCTCGTCGGTCCGCGACCACCGCGACAGCACCGGGCGACCAGGCACGGCGCGCGCGAGCAGCACGGCGTCGAACGCCGCGTCGTCGGCGGCGTTGTGGCCGTAGCAGCCGGCGTTCTCCACGTGCTCGACGGTCACGGCGTCGGGCTCGAGCCCGAGCGCGGCGGCCACGGCCAGCCCGAGCCCGTGGATGCCCTGGCTGTGGCTCCACACGTGCAGCCCGTCGTCGGTCCAGCGCGCCATCCCGGCGCTCGGCGCGATCGAGGCGTGCACCAGGAACGGCTTCGAGTACGTCGCCACGTGGCCCGGCGCGGAGGGGCCGTCCTCGTCGAGCACGGGGATCTCGTCGTGCGGGCCGGCGCGCAGCCAGGCGGACAGGTCGTCCTCGTCGGGCAGCTCGTGGCCCTCGCTCCACGTGGCCGCGGCGGCGAGCCGGGCGATCGCGACGTCGACGTCGGCCTCGCGCTCGCCGACGACGCCGACGAACGACCCGTCGCGCACGACCTGCACGCCGGGCAGGTCGAGGTCCGCGAGCGACACCAGCGAGGCGCCGGGGGCGGCCGGGCGCAGGACCCGGCCGTGCAGCAGCCCCTCGGGCCGCAGGTCGGCGAGGTAGCGGGGTCGGCCCAGCACCTTGTCGGGCAGGTCGAGGCGGTCCTCGCTGAGGCCGACCGCGACCGCGGGGCCGGCGGCGGCGGGCGCGACCTCGCAGAGGTCGGTGGCGGGGTCGAGGGCGGCGATCCTGGCGACGTAGTCGGTGAGGTCGCCGGCGGGTCCGCCCGTGAGGGTGCGCACGACCGCGCCCACGTGGCGCAGGGCCGGTCCGGCCTGGAGCACGGACAGGCTGCCGGCCGTGAGCCCCTCGTCGGGACCGTCGGCGGTGTGGGCCGCGCGCATCCGCAGCGCCGCCACCGGCAGCCCGAGCGCGTCGGCGACGATCTGCGCCAGCGCGGTGAGGATCCCCTGCCCGAGCTCGACCTTGCCGACGTGGACCACGACGACCCCGTCGGCCACCGACAGCCAGGTGCCGAGGCGCGGGTTGCCGGTGATGTGCAGCGGCACGGTCGCGACCGCCGACGAGGTCACGGCGCGCTCCCGGCGGCCACGACCGCGTCGATGATCCGGCGCTGGACGCCGCAGCGGCACAGGTTGCGCTCGAGCGCCTCGGCGACCTCGTCACCCGTGGGCGACGGGTTCGTGGCGAGCAGGGCGGCGGCGCGCACGACGATCCCGGAGATGCAGAACCCGCACTGCGCGGCCTGGCCCTCCAGGAGCGCGGTCTGCACCGGGTGCGGCGTACCGCCCTCGGAGAGGCCCTCGACCGTCACGACCCCCGCGGAGGCGGCGGCCTGCGAGAGCGGCGTCTGGCACGACGGGACCGCGACGCCGTCGAGGAGCACCAAGCACGCGCCGCACAGCCCCTGGCCGCAGCCGAAGCGGGAGCCCACGAGCCCGAGCTCGTCGCGCAGGACGGTGAGCAGGGGGGTGTCCTCGGAGGCCTCGACCTCGCGCGGTCGGCCGTTGACGGTGAGGCGCTGGCTCACGGGGCGAAGACCTCCGGATGGTGCCCGAGCTCGATGCGGGTGCGCCGGATGTGGCCCCCGAGGAAGCGCTCGGCGTCGGTGGCGTCGCGGCGCACGACGGCGTCGAGGATGAGGCGGTGCTCGGAGTTGACCACCCACATGCGGGACTGCCCGCCGAGGGCGACGTAGGCGCGGCGGTAGTGCTGGGTGGAGTTCCACAGCCGCGTGACCATGGAGTTGAGCGGGTCGATCGTGCAGCCGGAGTAGGTCAGCAGGTGGAACTCCCGGTCGAGCTCGAGGAAGCGGTCCAGGTCGTCGTTCTCCTCGATGCGACGCTGCACCTCCGCCAGGCGCTCGTGGTCGACCTCGGCCAGCGCACCCAGGCTCTCGACCAGGGCGAGCGGCTCCAGGCGCTCGCGCATCCGGTAGATCACCTCGACCTCGTGCTGGGTCAGCCGCGGCACGCGCGCGCCCTTGTTGGCCTCGTGCTCGGTGAGTCCCTCGGCCTCGAGCATGCGCAGCGCCTCACGCACCGGCAGCCGGCTGGCGCCGAGGCGGGCGGCGATGTCCTCCTGGCGGATCCGGTCGCCCGGCCGCAGCTCGCCGCCGAGGATCGCGGCCCGCAGGTACGCCGCCACGCGGGCGCTCGCGGCGCCGCCGGTGTCGACGGTGTCGCGCGCGGACGGGGTGCCGGAGTCGATGGTCATGGGGCATTCTCCCCGGCGTGCTCGCGGTCCCAGGCCTTGCCGCCCGGCGCGGACACCAGCTCCATCTGCATGCCCCACGGCGCGAGGAAGTAGATCCAGCGGTTGCCCTCGGCCGGTCCGCGGCTGGCGGTCGGGCCGGCGAGCACCCGGACCCCCGCGGCACGCAGGTGGTCGACGGCGGCCTCCAGGTCGTCGACGTACAGCGCGAGGTGGTGGCCGCCGATGTCGCTGTTGCGCGGGATCGCGTCGGCCTGGTCGGGGGAGGTGTAGTGGAAGACCTCGAGGAGGGTCTGGTCGCCCAGCCGGAACCATCGGTTCTCGACCATGACCGCGCGGGGGTGGACGTGGAGGTGGTCGGCCATCCAGTCGCTGTCGTCGTGCTGGAAGGGGCCGAGGGAGTAGAGGTACTCGCAGCCCAGCACGTCGACGAGGAAGGCGTGGGCCTCGTCGAGGTCGGGCACGGTGAAGCCGACGTGGTCGAGTCGCCGCAGTCCGGGCAGTGCCATGCGACCCCCTTCTGGATCCCAAGCAGCCAACCATGGAGGCAATCCCGCTGTAAAGGGTGACGAAGTCTGGATTTTGGATCCAATCGGTGTCAGGGTGAGCGACGGACAAAGGAGTACGTCATGCCCGAGCACCTTCCCCTGGCCCCCGCCGCCCCCTGGGTCGAGCTGGTCGCCACCACCGACGACTGGGACGCCGCCGACCCGACCCTGCTGCGCACCATGTACGCGCAGCTGGTGTGGATCCGGACCTTCGAGCAGTACGTGCTCGACCTGGCCGCCGCCGGGCTGATCCACGGCCCCGCGCACTCCAGCATCGGCCAGGAGGGCGGCGCCGTCGGCTCGGTGCTCGCGCTCACCAGCGCCGACTCCGTCAACGGCTCCCACCGCGGGCACCACCAGTTCCTCGCGAAGGCGCTGCACCACGTCGCGCCCGAGGGACTGGACCCGCTCGCCGCGCCGAGCGACGACGTGCGTGACGTGCTCCTCAAGACCCTCGCCGAGATCTGCGGCCTCGACCGCGGCTGGACGCACGGCCGCGGCGGGTCGATGCACCTGCAGTGGAAGGCGGCCGGTGCGATGGGCACCAACGCCATCGTGGGCGGTGGCGTGCCGCAGGCGGCCGGCTTCGCGTGGTCGCACCGCCAGGACGGCACCGACGCGGTGTCGGTCACCTACTTCGGCGACGGCGCGGTCAACATCGGCTCGACCCTGGAGACCATGAACCTCGCCGGCGCCTGGGCGCTGCCGGTCTGCTTCTTCATCGAGAACAACCAGTACGCCGTCTCCACCAACGTCCGCGAGGCCACCGCCGAGCCGCGGCTGTCCGCGCGCGGCCTGGGCTTCAACCTCGCCAGCTGGAAGGTCGACGGCATGGACCCGCTCGCGGTCCACCTGGCCATGACCGAGGCCGTCGAGCACATGCGCAGCGGCAAGGGCCCCACCGTCGTCGAGGTCGACACCTACCGCTTCTTCCACCAGAACGGCGGCTTCGCCGGCAGCGCGTTCGGCTACCGCGAGAAGGAGGAGGAGAAGGCCTGGCGCGCCCGCGACCCGCTCGCGCAGGTCGCCGGTCACCTCCAGCGCCGCGGCATCATGAGCGCCGAGGAGACCGCGGAGGCGGTCACCCGTGCCAAGGCCGTCCTCGAGGAGGTCGGCTCGGTCGTGCTCGAGCCGCTGCCCGGCGGCAAGCCCGGCCAGCGCCGGATCCGCCCCGACGAGTGGCCCGACCCCGCGTGGGTGGACGTCGGCGTGCGGGGCGATCTCTCGGAGTTCGACGACGCCCCGGTGGTCGACCCGCAGGGTCACGCCGTACCGGTGCAGGAGACGAAGTTCATCGACGCCGTCGCCGGGGTGATGGCGCGCCGCATGGAGACCGACGAGGGCGTCGTCGTCATGGGCGAGGACGTGCACCGCCTCAACGGCGGCACCAACGGCGCCACCCGCGGTCTGCCCGACCGCTTCCCGGGCCGGATCCTCGGCACCCCCATCAGCGAGAACGCCTTCGCCGGCCTGGCCGGCGGCATCGCGCTCGACGGCCGCTTCACGCCGGTCGTGGAGTTCATGTACGCCGACTTCATGTGGGTCGCCGCCGACCAGCTCTTCAACCAGATCGGCAAGGCCCGGCACATGTACGGCGGCGACGGCGCGGTGCCGCTCGTCCTGCGCAGCAAGGTCGCGATGGGCACGGGCTACGGCTCGCAGCACTCGATGGACCCCGCCGGGGTCTTCGCGACGGCGCCGGGCTGGCGGATCGTCGCGCCCTCCACGCCGTACGACTACGTGGGGCTGATGAACGCCGCCCTGCGCTGTCAGGACCCCGTCGTCGTGCTCGAGCACGTCGACCTCTACACCTCTAGCGGCCCCGGCCCGGTGGACGACTACGACTACTGCCTGCCCGTCGGCAAGGCCGCGGTGCGCCGCGAGGGTTCGGACCTCACCGTGATCAGCTACCTCGGCATGACGCCGTACGTCATGGAGGCGGTCGCCGAGCAGGACCAGGTCGACGCCGAGGTCATCGACCTGCGCTGGCTCGACCGCGCGAGCATCGACTGGGAGACCATCGAGGCCTCGATCACCAAGACCAACCAGGTGCTCATCGCCGAGCAGGGCGCCGTCGGCACGTCCTACGGCGGGTGGCTGGCCGACGAGATCCACCGCCGGTTCTTCGACCTGCTGGACGCGCCCGTGTGGCGGGTCACCGGCGCCGAGGCGTCGCCGAGCATCAGCAAGGTGCTCGAGCGCGCGGCCATCGCCCAGAAGGACGAGGTCGCCGCCGCCCTCGCCGAGATCGCGGGGTACTGACGTGGCGACCGTCCTGCGCATGCCCGAGGTCGCGGCCGCCGCGACCGAGGCCGTCCTCACCGAGTGGCTGCTCGCCGAGGGCGCCACCTTCTCTGCCGGCGACGCCCTGGCGACCGTCGAGACCGAGAAGGCCCTCGTCGACATCGAGGCCGACTCCGACGGCACCCTGCTCAAGCTCCTCGTCCCCGGCGGTCAGCTCACCGACGTCGGCGCCCCGATCGCGGTCCTCGCCGCCGTCGGCGAGGAGATCACCGACCTGGGCGCGATCCTCGGCGACCTCGGCATCGACCAGGACCCCGAGTCCGGCGCCCCGGTCATGGCCGACGTCGAGGCGCCGGTGGTTGAGGAAGGACGTACGCCGTTGGTTGAGGAAGGACGAAGTCCTGTCTCGAAACCAAACCCCGTCGGAAGGATCTTCTCCAGCCCCCTGGCCCGCAAGATCGCCAAGGACGCCGGCCTCGCGCTGGAGGACATCCCCGGCACCGGTCCCCGCAACCGCGTCCTGCGCCGCGACGTCGAGGCCGCCCTCGCCGCCCGCATCACCGAAGCCGCGGCCCCGTTGGTTGAGGAAGGACGAAGTCCTGTCTCGAAACCAACGCCCGCGACCACCTCCGCCTCCACCTCGACCGGCTACGACGAGATCCCCCACACCCGACTCAGGGAAGCGATCGCGGCGAGGCTCCAGCAGAGCAAGCGCGAGGCGCCCCACTTCTACCTGCGCGCCACCATCCGCGCCGACCGCCTGGTCGCGCTGCGCTCCGAGATCAACGAGGGTGCCGACGTCCGGATCTCCCTCAACGACCTCGTCCTCAAGGCCGTGGCCGGCGCCCACCTGGCGGTCCCGGAGATGAACGCGACCTGGACCGACGACGCCGTACGCCGCCCGCACTCGGTCGACATCGCGGTCGCCGTCGCCACCGAGCGCGGCCTGGTCACCCCGGTCGTCCGCGACGTCCCGTCGCTGACGGTGCGCGCCCTGGCCGCGAAGGTCCAGGACCTGGCGACCCGGGCACGCGACGGCAAGCTCAAGCAGGACGAGCTCGAGGGCGGCACGATCAGCGTCACCAACCTCGGCATGTACGCCGTCGAGGACTTCGCCGCCATCATCAACCCGCCCCACGCCGCGATCCTCGCCGTCGGCGCGGTCCGTGACGAGCCCGTGGTCCAGGACGGCCAGCTCGTCGTCGGCAAGACCCTCAAGGTCACCCTCTCGGTCGACCACCGCCCCGTCGACGGCGTCGTCGCCGCCCAGTGGCTGAAGGCCTTCGTCGACCTCCTGGAGCACCCGGCCCGAGCCCTGGCCTGACCCCCACCGCCGGTGGTCGAGCAGTGAGGAGCGCCAGCGACGAGCGCCCGTCGAGACCCCATGCGTCGAGGCAGGCGCTCGGGTGCGGGGGTGAGTTCGGTGGTTGAGGAGGGACGAAGTCCCGTCTCGAAACCACCTCCGGTGGTCGAGCAGCGACGAGCGCCAGCGAGGAGCGCCCGTCGAGACCCCGCACCTCTGGTCACCTCCTGTGGTGAATCGGTGGCGCCGTACGGCGCCGCGGTGGTCGCGGTGGTTGGCATTGACGGGGACGAGGTGGGCAGTGCTCGCGCGCCGCTGCCAGCTTCCGGTGGTTGAGGCGCGAGCGCAGCGAGCCTCGAAACCACCCCAACCCAAGGGCCTAAAGTAAAATCAGAGAAAGAAGGCCACTTACCCTCCACACCCTGTGGATAACCGGTCTTTTCGGCCCCTCACTGTCGGTGGTGGCTGCTTGAGTAGACCCATGAGCAGCCCCGCCACCCACCCGCCGAGCCACCCCGTGGCGCAGAAGGTGGCGCGCCTCCGGGCCGAGCTCGCCGAGCTCAACGAGACCCCGCTGTGGTCCATGACCCCCGAGGAGGCCGCCGACACTCTCGTCGAGACGACCCGCCTCAACGCCCAGGCAGATGAGCTCGAGCTCCGCCTGGCCGCTCACGCCGATCGCTGCGAGGTGGGCACCTCCGAAGGCGCGACGTCGACGGCGGTCTACTGGGCCAACCAGACCCACCTGACCCAACGCGACGCCGCGTCGAAGATGAAGCTCGCCAAAGCCCTCGACGGCCATGCCCCGGTCGAAGAGAGCCTCGCCAAGGGCCACATCCTCGCCGACCAGGCGAAGGTGATCGTCGAAGCAGTCGACGCGCTGCCCGACGACGTCGGCACGACGGTCAAGGACCAGGCCCGTGACCACCTCCTCGCCGAGGCGGCGCACTTCGACGCCAAGCGCCTTCGCGTCCTGGGCCTGCACGTCCTGGAGGTCCTCGCCCCCGAGGTCGGCGAAGCCGAGACCGCCCGCCAGCTCGAGGCACAGGAGCGCAAGGCCGAGGCCAAGGCCAGGTTCACGATGCACGACGACGGCCACGGCACCACCCACGGCCGGTTCTCGATCCCGACCCATCAGGCCGACAAGCTCCGCAAGCCACTCGACGCCCTCGCCGCACCCAAAGCAGGCGGCGAAGGCTCGACCCCGCACGGGATGGGGCTCGCGTTCATCGAGTACCTCAACCGCTTCCCCACCAAGAAGCTCCCGCAAGCCGGTGGGATGGACGCCACCGTCGTGGTCACCATGACCCTGGAGACCCTCATGGGTGGGCTGAAGGCAGCACACCTCGACACCGGCACCCCGATCAGCCCCGGCCTCGCCCGGCGCATGGCGTGCGAGGCAGGTGTCATCCCCGTCGTCCTGGGTGGGAAGTCCCAGGTCCTCGACGTCGGGCGCAGGATGCGGTTCCACACCAAGGCCCAGAGGATCGCGATGGCCGTCCGCGACGGCGGCTGCATCGCCCTGGGCTGTGACCGGCCCTCGGCGTGGTGTCACGCCCACCACCTCGACCCCTGGTCCCAGGGCGGCAGCACCTCGGTCGAGCGCGGCGGGCTCCTCTGCACCGGCCACCACCCCCTGGCCCACCACCCCGGCTACGTCATGACCCACCACCCCGGCGGCAAGGTCTCCTTCCACAAGCGGGAGTGAGGCACCACGAGTAGGGAGGTGATCTCGGTTCGCGGCGTACGACGCGTTCACTCAGTCCAGTCGAAAGCGGGGTGGACGGCTACGCCGGGGAGGTCGCGAAATGCTCCCGGGTTGCCTAGATTTGCGTGTCGTCCTTCGGCTCTCGTCGACGTCGAGCGCGATCGGCGACTCGGTTGGCAATCTTGCCTGTGGCTGATCCGGCACGCTGTCGGGTCTCCACGCCCAGGCGCTTGCCGGTGTCGACAGCGTCGGCTCCCTTTGCGCGTGCCAAGTCGCGTACCTCTGCCGCGGCGACAGCCCAACGCCGCGCCTCGACGTTGTGCTCGGCCGTGTCGATGCCGAGTCGCTCATGAAAGTCACCGATGGACGTTGTGACGCTGGTGCTTGCCTGAACGACGGCAGGCGACTGGATCGGGTTGAAGAGAACCTTCGAGTTGGCAGTCGCGGCAGCAGTCTCCATCCGAGTCAGGAGCCGCTCGGTGCTGCGGGCGATCGTGTCAAGACGTTCGTGGCGAGCGGCCTTCAGTCCTAGGCGGTGACCTGCGAGGTCGTCGGGTGCGGTCTCGAGAACGCGGTCGAGCTCGAGGATGGCGATGGCGTCCTGCAGCTGAAAGCAGCGCGCTAGCACTGCGAGCCAGTCTCGAGTCTTGGCGGCGGTGTCGTTGGCCGTCTTCATCAGGTCTGCGATCGTCGACTTTCGCTCCAGCTTCTCTGCAAGCGCGTCGAGCTGGAGCAGGGCGTACGCCTGGGTGTCTGCGATGGTGCCTGCGGAGGCCTGGACCTTGGACCAGGTCACCTCATTGACGTGCCCGACGTGCTGACGGATGGTCATGGCCTCGTCGATCTGCAGCCCGGTGCCGATCATCTGCGCAAGCACGGAGTCCTTCTGGGCTCGGAGGACGTCGTCGAGCTTGGCGTCGATGACAGCCAGGTAGTCCGTGACCTCGTTCATGGCCTGTTGCATCGCGAGCTGGGCCATGAGCGCGGGTGTCCCAGCGAGCATCCTGGGGTTCGCCGGGAGTTGCCCCGGCCCCTTGTCGAGCTTGATCCACGACTGGATGGCGCCAGGCTTGCCGATCATCGCGTGACTGACCCCGGACTCTGAGGTGGGCATCAAGCCGAATTCGTTGACCTTGCGCGCAGATTCTTCAGTCAGCCGCACCCAGCGAGCAGAGTCGACCGCCGGCGCGGCGGCTATGTGTGCCGTGGCTGATTGCAGGCCGGCCGATCCCATGCCAAGAACCGCGCTTAGGCGCGAAAGTTTGAGCTCGGTCGAGGGCAAGCCCAGGGTTGCCAGGAAGCCTTGGACGGCCGTTGGCTCTCCGATGACGGCGAGGCCGTCGCCGTCACTCAGCAGTTCAACTTCGTTGTCCATCCTGGGCTCCTTGTTGTTCCTGACGAACAGACCGCCAGGATGCTCCGACGACTAACTGGTCCGCCTTGCTCCGCGCGGTGACACTACGGGCCTGGGCGCACCGTGGGGCCGCGATTGCTGAACCGCGAGCTCGCTCTGGACAGATTCGTGAGACTCCGGAGCCCGCACGCCGGGTACCGGACGAGCGACGACGATCTCGGCGATCGTCATGAGCACGCAGCCACGGAGGTGGTGACCGCATGCGGGTCGTGACCATGAGCATCTGGGCGCGCCACGGTGACTGGGCCGCCCGCCGCGAGGTCCTGCGCAAGACGCTGACCGAGCTCCAACCCGACCTGCTCGCGCTCCAGGAGACCGTGGTCACCGACCACGACGACCAGGTCACCGATCTGCTCGGCCCGGACCTGTACGTGGCCCACCAGTGGCGCCGCGAGAGCGACGGCACCGGCATGTCCCTGGCCAGCAGGTGGCCGCTGGTCGAGGTGGTGGAGCAGGACTTCCTGGTCACCGACCGCGTCGACCCGCGCGAGTTCCCCGGGTCACTCCTGGCGGCGCGGGTGGAGGCGCCGCCGCCGTACGGCGCGCTGTGGTTCGCCAGTCCGAAGCCGTCGTCCCGCCTGGGCCACGAGCGCGAGCGCGAGCTCCAGGCGGTCGGCATGGCGGCCCGCCTCGAGGAGCTGCGGCGACAGCGCGGAGGCCACGTCGTGCTCGCCGGCGACTTCGACGCGACGCCCGACTCCGCGAGCATGCGCTTCTGGGCGGGGCTGCAGTCCCTGGAGGGGGCGAGCGTGGCCTACCTCGACGCCTGGTCCACCGCGCACCCCGGCGAGTCAGGCCACACCTTCAGCGCCACCAACCCGCTGGTCACGACCGGCAGCTGGCCGAGGGAGACGGGGCGGCGCATCGACTACGTGTGGGTGCGCTGCGGGCCGCACGGCCCCAGCCTCCGGATCGACTCCTGCGACCTGCTGCTCGACGCGCCGAGGGACGGCGTGTGGACCAGCGACCACGCCGGTGTCGTGGCGGAGCTGAGCGCACCCGATGCCTGAGGGCAGCGCTCAGCCGTCCCGGTGCGGCAGCGTGACGCGGAACGTGCTGCCCACCCCCAGCTCGCTGCTCAGCGAGACCTCGCCGCCGTGGGCGGACACGATCGAGCCGACGATGTTGAGGCCGAGGCCCGTGCCGGGGATCTGCTGCTGGAGGGCCTCGCCGCCGCGGAAGAACCGGTCGAAGACGTGGTCGACCTCGCCGGGCGCGATGCCGATGCCCGTGTCGCGCACCTCGAGCTCGTCGCTGTCCTCGCCTCGCCGCAGGGCGACCGAGACCGAGCCGCCGGACCGGCTGTACTTCACGGCGTTCGAGAGCAGGTTGTCGACGACCTGGCGGATGCGCTGCTCGTCGAGCAGCGCGCCGAGGTGCTCGGGTGCGTCGAGCTCGAGCGTCACCCCGGAGCGGGAGGCCAGGGCCCGCGCGGCCTCGACGGCGTGCCGTACGACGGCGGCGAGGTCGACCGCGTCGCGCTGCAGCGGGAGCCGGCCCTCGCCCAGCTCGCCGACGTGCAGGAGGTCGGACACCAGGGTCTCGAGGCGCGCGGCGTTGCGCTGGACGACCCGCAGCTGCGCGGTGACGTCGGCCGGCAGGTCCTGACGGCTGCCGATGATCTCGAGGTAGCCGAGCACCGAGGTCAGCGGCGTCCGCAGCTCGTGGGACACCGACGACACGAACTCGTCCCTCACCTGCATCGCCCGCATCAGGTCGGTGATGTCCTGGTAGGCCAGCGCCGCGCCGAGCTTCTCGCCCGCCGCGCTGCGCACCTGCCGCGCGGACGTCGAGTAGGCGGACCGCGTGAGCGGGTCGTCGCCGACCCAGTAGGCGTAGTCGTCGAACTCCTCGCCCTGGGTGGCGCGGTACGACGGCATCTCCTCTTGGGTCATCGGGGTCCGCCCGTCGAGCTGGTAGACGGCGCCGAGCTGTCCCGCCATCCCGTCGTGGCCGTCGGGGAACGCCAGCAGCATGGTCTCCGCGTGCCGGCGGTTCATCCGCTCGTAGCGCCCGTCCCGGCCGATCAGCAGCAGTCCGACCCCCACCGTCTCGAAGATCGCCTCCAGCACCTGCCGCTCGCGCTCGAGGTCGGCGTTGGCGGCGGTGAGCCGCTCCTGCTGCTCCTGCTGCTCGGTGACGTCGAGGATCTGGGAGATGAAGTGCAGCGGCGTGCCGTCCGCTCCGCGCACCAGCGCCGCGGACAGGTCACCCCACACCACCCGGCCGTCGCGGTGCAGGTAGCGCTTGCGCAGCCGGAAGGAGTCGAGATCGCCCGCCAGGCAGCGCTGCACCAGCGCGAGGTCGTCGGCGAGGTCGTCGGGATGCGTGATCTCCTGGAAGCCGCGCTGCGACAGCTCGGCGACGTCGTAGCCGAGCATGTCGCCCATCGCCGGGTTCACCCGCAGCAGGCGACCGTCCGGCGCCACCAGCGCCATGCCGATCGGCGAGTGCTGCAGCGTGAGGTTCCACAGGTCGGAGCTGTCGGAGGAGCCCTGCACCCAGCACCCCTCACGCCCTCAGCACCGCACCCTGGATGACGAGGTCCACCGTAGGGGACGCAGGCACCCGGTGGGGGCACTTCCCGGATGAAGTCGCAGGTCAGCCGGGTCCCATCACGTCCAGCGGGTCCAGCCCCAGCGACGTCAGGACGGTGCGCGCCGCGTTGCGACCGGGCCGCCCCGAGACCGAGCCGCCGGGGTGCGTGGTGGCGCCGGTGAGGAACAGCCCCGGTACGTCGGTGTCGTAGCGCAGCCAGCCCGGGACGACCTGGCCGTCGAGCAGGAACTCCCCGCCGTGGCAGGAGCCGCCGACGTTGTGCGGGTTGTGCAGGCTCACGTCGACCGGCGACTCGCAGCGCAGCGCCAGGATGTCCTCGGGCGCCAGGCCGCCGCAGCGCTCGCGCACGATCTCGAGGAGCCGGGCGCCGTAGGCGTCCTTGACGTCGGCCCAGTCCTCGCCGGAGGCGAGCGTGTACGGCGCGATCGTGAGGATCTTGAACGTCGCCTGGCCGGCCGGCGCGCGGGACGGGTCGACCGCGGTCTGGTTGACCACCAGCAGCCACGGGTCCTCGGCGTCGAGCTCGCCGGCGTGGTGGCGGTCGAGGTGGCGCGCGAAGCCGTCGGACGTGCCGTAGCCCGCCGCCGCGCTTGTGATCGCGTCGGGGCCGAAGGTCAGGTCGGCGCGCAGGGCGGCGTGCACGGCGAAGACCGAGAGCCCGGGGCGCCAGGTCTCGGCGGCCTGCACGAGGTCGGGGGTGGGCGCGACGCCGGTGAGCATCCCGCCGAGCTTGGCGAGGTGGCCGCCCGCGACGACCGCCCGCCCGACGCGCACGGACTCCCCGGAGGCGACCACCACGCGACGTACGCCGTCGGCGTCGGCCTCCACGCCCGAGACGGGTGCGTCGCAGACGACGCGCCCGCCGTGCGCGGTGATGATGCGGATCAGCGCGTCGGGCAGCGCCTGGCTGCCGCCGAGCGGGGTGGTCCAGCCGAAGTCGAGCCGGCCGGCCGCGAGCGAGGAGGGCAGGAATCCGGTGCCCGGTCGGCGCGGGTCCTGGATCGTCGCCATCGCCATCCACAGCATGAACGAGCGCACGACCGGGTGCGTGAAGCGCGCGTGCACCACGTCCCAGGCCGACTCCTCGCGCAGCGCGAGGTAGCGCCGCGACGCCTCGTCGTCGGGCTGGGGGAGCAGCGAGCTCCAGCGCCCGTGCGCGGCGGCGAGCCCGCCGCGCCACTCGGTGACCAGGGTCCGGAAGGCGTCGGCGTCCTCGGGCGACCAGCGCGCGATCTCCGCGCAGGTGCCCTCCAGGTCGGGGCGCATCACGAGCACGTCGCCGTCGGGCTGCGGCAGCACGACGGCGGGGTCGGTGGTCAGGTAGGACAACCCCTGCTCGGTCACGAGCCCCAGCTCGTCGTCGCGGACCAGCGGGTTGCCCTGGATGAGCACGTGCGCGCTGCTGCACGAGTCGTGGGCGAAGCCGGGCAGCGTCAGCGGCTCGGTGCGGGTGTTGCCCCCGGGCGTGGGGTTGGCCTCCAGGACCAGCACCTCCAGGCCCGCGCGGGCGAGGTAGGCGGCGCAGACCAGCGAGTTGTGGCCGGCGCCGACGACGACCACGTCGGCGGCGTCGGGCAGGGTTTCGGGCATGGGGGAGAGTGGCACGCCACTACAACCGTTTGCAACCTTCTGCAACCGAGCACGACGCGGGCGCCGCGGCGTCAGTCGCGCTCAGGTCACCATTCCGCACGGATTGCGCCCAGATGCTTGACAGGTGTGGTCCCACTCACAAGACTGACCTGGCCGCAATCGATTGCGACACGAAGGTGTGCTTCACCGAGGAGGAACTATGTCCTACGTCTCGATCCGCCGTGGCGTCCTGGCCACGACCACGGCAGGGGTGCTGGCCGTCGCGCTGGCCGCCTGCGGCGGCGACTCCGGGGGCGGTGACTCCGACGGCGCGATCGTCATCGGCAGCTCCCTGCCGCTGACCGGTGAGTTCTCCCAGCCCGGCACCGCAGCCGAGCAGGGCTACCAGGTCTGGAAGGAGATGGTCAACGCCGACGGCGGTCTCCTCGACCGCGACGTCGAGCTCAAGATCAAGGACGACGCCTCCAACCAGAACACGATCGTCTCGGACTACAACGCGCTGATCGCGCAGGACAAGGTGGACCTCCTCCTCGGGACCTTCTCCTCGCTGCTCAACCTGCCGGCCTCCGCGGTCGCCGAGAAGAACCAGATGCTCTACGTCGAGCCGGCCGGCGGGTCGCCCGACATGTTCAGCCGCGACTTCAAGTACCTCTTCTTCGCCCAGCAGTCGACCTCCGACAAGCAGGGCAAGGTCTTCGCCGAGTACGTCGCCGCCCTCCCGGAGGCCGAGCGCCCCAAGACCGCGGCCTACCCCACCCTCGACGACCCGTTCGCCGCGCCCAACGTCGCCGGCATCCAGAAGATCCTCGAGGAGGCGGGCATCGAGACCGTCTACGAGGAGACCTACGCGATCGACACGAAGAACTTCGACACGATCGTCAACGCCATGAAGAGCGCCGACCCCGACCTGGTCGTCCACGGCGCGCAGTTCGAGGACGGCATCGGCCTGACCCGCTCCATGCTCAAGGCCGACTTCACGCCCGAGATGTTCTACGAGACCAACGCGCCGTCGTTCGGTCAGCAGTACGTCGAGGGCATCGGCGCGGAGAACACCGAGGGCGTCCTCTACGCCGTCAGCCACTCCCCGGACGCCGACACGACCGGCAACGCCGAGTTCGTCGCCAAGTACGAGGAGATGTACGGCACGGCCGAGGTCCCCGAGGACGCCGCCGACGCCTACGCTGCGGCGCAGGTCCTGCAGGCGGCCGTCGAGGCCGTCGGGGACATCGAGGACCAGGAGGCCATGGCCGACTGGCTGCGCGAGAACGAGGTGGACACGATCCTGGGCCCCCTGTCCTGGAACGACGACGGCAGCCCGACCGGTGACTTCCTGATCGGCCAGTGGCAGGACGGCAAGGCGCAGATCGTGCTCCCGCCGGACGCCTCCACGGCCGAGATCAAGCCGGGCTGGACCCCGGGTGGCGCCGGCTGATGACCGAGTTCCTCCAGAACCTCCTCCTCGGGATCCTGCTCGGGGGCGTCTACGCCCTCGCAGCCGGCGGGCTGACGCTGATCTTCGGCGTCATGCGGGTGATCAACATCGCCCACGGTGCCTTCCTGGTCCTGGCCTCCTTCATCACCTACACCCTCTGGGACGTGCTCGGGATCGACCCGCTGCTCGCGATCCTGATCACGACGCCGGTCATCGGCGCGCTCGGGTGGGTCACCTACAAGGTCCTGGTGGCGCCGATCCGCACGGCGCCCATGGCCTCGACGGTGCTGCTCACCTTCGGGTTGGCGCTGGTGGTCGAAGGAGCGATGGGGGAGATCTGGGGGAACAACTCGACCGCGATCCGTCCGTCGTACGGCGACGAGTCGTTCGCGTTCGCCGGTCTCTACCTCCCCAAGGCCCAGCTGTACGGCGGTCTGGTCGCGGTCCTGGTGCTGGTCGCCCTGTGGGCGATCCTCACCAAGACCTGGCTGGGCCGCGCGATCCGGGCCGCCGCGATCAACCCGTCCTCGGCGGAGCTCGTCGGCATCAAGGTCACCTCGGTCGCCGCGCTGGTCTTCGCGCTCGGCATCGCCGCGGCCGGGGCCGGAGGCGCCATCACCGGCATCCTCTACCCGTTCGTGCCCGGCTCGCACTACCAGTGGATCGCCCGCCTGCTGGCCATCGTCGTCCTCGGCGGCATGGGCAGCCTCAACGGCGCCGTGCTCGGCGCGCTGCTCTTCGGTGTCGCCGAGACCATGACGTCGGCCTACGTGTCGCCGTCGTGGGCCACCGCGGTGCCCTACGCGATCGTGTTCGCCGTGCTGCTGGTCCGCCCTCAGGGGCTGCTCGGCACGCGCATGAGGGAAGACGCGGTGATGGCATGACCGCCACGACCGACACGGCGGAGCAGTCCGCCCCCACGGAGGGCAAGCGCAGCTTCCTCGAGCCGATCTGGATCGGCCGCGCGATCGCGCTGGTCGCGGGTGTCCTGCTCCTCGCCTACCCGGTGCTGAGCGACGACATCTATTACCAGAACATGATCATCCTGTCGCTGATCTTCGCGGTCGGCACCAGCGGGCTCAACATCATCTCCGGCTTCGCCGGCTACATCTCGCTGGGCCAGGGTGCCTTCCTGGGCCTCGGCGGCTACACCGTCGGCGTGCTCGCCGCGCGCAACGAGGACGTCACCGTCTGGTGGTGGATCCCGGCCGCCGGCGTCGTCGCCGGCCTGGTCGCCCTCGTGCTCGGCTTCGTCTCGCTGCGCTCGCGCGGGCCGGCGTTCGTCATCATCACGGTCGCCTTCCTGTTCCTCGTGCAGGTGATCGCGGTCAACTGGGTCTCGCTCACCAACGGCACGGCCGGGCTCACCCTGCCGCTGCCCACGTGGGACCGCGACATCATGAACTGGCCGTTCTACTACGTCCTGTGCGCGATCCTCGGCGCCCAGCTGCTGATGACGTGGTGGATCCGCCGCACCAAGCTCGGCATGGGCCTCATCGCCATCCGCGAGGACGAGACCAAGGCCGCCACCATCGGCATCAACCTGCCGGTGCAGAAGATCACGGCGTTCGTGATGAGCACGTTCTTCGTCGGCATGGCCGGCGGCGTCTACGGCTACTACCTGACGTTCATCGACCCGCGCGGCATGTTCAGCATCCTGCTGAGCGTCCAGCTCGTCCTCTCGCTGCTCATCGGCGGCAAGGCCACGCTGTGGGGCCCGGTCATCGGCGCGTTCCTGATCGAGTACCTCAACGAGTACGCCAACAACGACCTCGGCGGCGGCAACGTCCGGCTGTTCCTCTTCGGCGGTCTGCTCGTCGTGGTCGTGATCTTCCTGCCCAAGGGCATCCTCCCGGCGATCGAGTCGCTGCTCATGCGGCGTCGTACGGCGGGCAAGGCCGGCCTCGTCGGCGCCCGCATCGGCTCCGGCGGCAGCCTCGCCTCGATCACCGACCGGGTGCAGCTCGTCGACCGCAGCCAGATCCCCGACCGGCCCCTGCTGGAGGTCAAGGACCTGCGCAAGGCGTTCGGCGGCGTGCAGGCCGTGGACGGCGCGTCGTTCGCCGTACCGGAGGGGTCGATCACCGGCCTCATCGGACCCAACGGCTCGGGCAAGACCACGATCTTCAACCTCATCGACAACACGATCGCCGCCGACTCCGGCGAGATCTGGCTGGCCGGCGAGCGCATCGACAGGCTGCCGTCCTGGTCGCGGGCCCACCGCGGCCTGGGTCGTACCTTCCAGCTCACCCGCCTCTTCGGCGAGATGACCGTGCTCGAGAACGTCGTCGCCGCGCAGCGCTCCTTCTCCGTCGCCGGGCTCGGCAAGGTCGCCGTCAGCGGCGCCGAGGGCCGCGCTGCCGAGGAGCTGCTGGAGTACGTCGGCATGCGGGCCTTCCGTGACCAGAAGGCGCACGCGCTGTCCTACGGCCAGCAGAAGCTGGTCGAGCTGGCGCAGATCCTGATGCTCGACCCGAAGGTGATCCTGCTCGACGAGCCCGCCGGCGGCATCAACCCGGTGCTCATCGACCGGATGTCGGAGATGATCCGCGAGCTCAACTCCTACGGGAAGACCTTCCTCATCGTCGAGCACAACATGCCGTTCATCCTGGGCCTGTGCGACCCGATCCACGTGCTCGCACGCGGCAAGCGGATGGCCACCGGCGACGCCCATGAGATCCAGAACGACCCGGCCGTGATCGACGCCTACCTCGGCGACGACTTCCAGCTCGAGGAGAAGGCGGGCACCCCGTGAACATGCTCGAGATCTCCGGCGTCGTCGCCGGCTACGGCGGCGGCGACGTCCTCCAGGGCGTCGACATCACCGTCGCGGAGGGCGGCTGCGCCTGCATCGTCGGCCCCAACGGCGCCGGCAAGTCGACGGTCCTCAAGACCGTCAGCGGCCTGCTCACCCCGCGCCTCGGCGAGGTGCGCCTCAAGGGCGAGCGGATCGACCAGATGTCGACCTCGCAGATCCTGCACCAGGGCATCTCCCAGGTCCCGCAGTCCAACGCGCTCTTCGCCAACATGAGCGTGCGGGAGAACGTCATGCTCGGCGCCTACATCATCCGCCGCGACAAGGCGCTGGTGAAGAAGCGCTACGACGCCGTCGCCGACCTGTTCCCGATCGTCGCCGACCGCTCCAACGACAACGCCGGCAACCTCTCCGGCGGCCAGCGCCGCATGGTGGAGTTCGCCCGCTCACTGATGCTGGACCCGGTCCTGCTGCTCCTCGACGAGCCCTCGCTCGGCCTCGACCCCAAGGCCCTCCAGGCCCTCTACGACTCCGTCATGGTCCTGCGCGAGGCCGGCAAGACCATCCTCATCGTCGAGCAGAACGTCCGCTTCGGCATGAAGATGGCCACCGACGGCATCGTCATGGAGTCCGGCAAGGTCGTCACCCAACGCGACGCCGCCTCCATCCTCTCCGACCCCCACATCGCCCAGATGTACTTCGGCGGCACCGTGAGCGGCGCGGAAAGCGAGAAGACCCCCGACATCTCCGTCGTCCCCGGAGGTTGAGGAGGGACGAAGTCCCGTCTCGAAACCGGTGGTCGAGAAGCGAGCGCCAGCGAGCGCCCGTCGAGACCCCGCACCTGCGCGCCAACGCAACCCCCGGAGGTTGAGGAGGGACGAAGTCCCGTCTCGAAACCACCAACCGGTGTGGTCGAGCAGCGAGCGCCAGCGAGCGCCCGTCGAGACCCCCGCACCCGCACGCCAACCTCAACCGCTCACTCCGGTGGTTGAGGTGCGAGCGCAGCGAGCCTCGAAACCACCCGCCGCAACTGAGAGGACGCCAATGTCACGGACCCCCGGTGCGCACGACCCGCTTCTAGTCGAGCACCTCCCAAACTCCGACAGCCCAGCGGAGATCCTCCTAGCCGAGACCATGGACGGCCTCTACACCCCCTACGCCCTCCGCCTCCCGAAGGGCCCCGGCCCGCACCCCTTCGTCTACATCGCCTACGGCAACGGCGGCGGCGGCATCGACTGGCTCCTCGACCGCGTTCACCGCTTCCGCCACGTCACCGACGTACTGCTCGAGGCCGGCTACGCCTGCGCCTGGGCCCGCTACCGCACCGAGGTCGACCTGGGCTACGAGCACGGCGGCCGCCTCCACGTCGAGACCCGCCAGGGCATGGACCTGATGAACCGCGCGCCGCTGGAGTACGAGGACGAGGTCTCCGTCCTCCGCCACGTCGCCGAGCACCCGGACATCGACGCCGACCGCCTCTTCCACCTCGGCGTCAGCCATGCCGGCGAGATGCTCTTCAAGCTCTGCTCCCAGTACGGCGGTCTGCTGCGCGCCGGCATTGCGGCCGAGCCGGCCTCCCACGAGGTGCTCACCCTCGGCCTGGCCGCAGAGTCGACCGTCACCAGCGTCAACGGCCTGCGCGACATCGAGAGTCTCGAGATGCGCAGCACCGAGCTTGCCCGCGCCCGCATCACCGACCACACCGAGGTCTCCGCGCGTCTCGACGGCGTCGACATCCCGGTGCTGGTGATCGGCCGCGACACCGACGAGCTCCAGGGCATCTTCCGCCTCACCTACGAGCTCCTGGCCGAGAAGCGCGCCGACGCCGAGTGGCGCACCTGGGACCACGACGTCCACGGCTACATCTACCCCGAGTCCGACCAGCACGGCGTCCCCCAGGTTGACGGCGTCCAGAGCCAGGCGCTCGAGGCGATCGTGGAGTTCCTCGGCCGCCACCGCTGAAGAGGGCCCCCGCACAGCGTGGCCGAGACGCAGGTGCCTCGAGCTTGTTCGCCGAAGCATGCGCGCCACTCAGACGGGCGAATCGCGTCGATTTCGGACCCCACTGGGGTCATCGATATGCGCCATATGGCACGGGCCCGCGCAACTCCTTGAGTCGGTGGCATGTCCCGGCACTGCGCCCACGCGCAATATGCACCATTCGGACATTCAGCCTCGGGGCATGTGCTATTGGCGGCCTCGACGGGCAGCAACGAAGAGATACGCCGCGTCTCTGCGGGTGTTCATACGATCGCCCAGGAACGGCGCAAGCGTGGCAAGCGCACCCAACGCACCGCCGCTCGCCGCGACCAGCCCCCCGGTGACGGTGCCGAGCACCATGGATGCCGCTGATAGGCCGCCGGGTATGACGGCCTTCCAAGCTAGGTCAGTTCTCGATCTCTTCTGAAGGTTGAGGGATGCGGCTTCCAGTTGATGAGTGAGTTCGGTGATCGCGTCGATGTTTTCGGCATCGGTGCGGGCCGTCTTCAACGCTGCGCGCACCTGACGGCGCAGGTCCTCAATGGCACCTTCGTTCGTCAAGAGCTTGGCCAGGTCAGGGCCTCGCATAGTTGTCAGTTCCGGGATGTCGGCCCAAAGCGCAGCCTGGGCCGGTCCGATCCGCGCAGTACGCTCCCGGGTGCGAAGCAGTCGTGCCTCGAACAGCGATGCTGAGACGTACTCGGCACCGAAGACATCAGCTGCGACTATGCGCTCGTGGGTACGCTGCACCAATGCGCCGATCGCTGAATTCTTGACTTGGTTGATCCACGGCTCGTAATCGAACCCGGGGTCATACGGCTGCAGCATTGAGGTTTTGAAGCGCCCGGTCTCGTGGTCCATGGAGCCTCTATCGATGTGGCCATGCAGCCAAAAGTTCGCAGCGTCCTGCGCAAGGTCGTCAGCCGCACGCACAAACAGTGCCTCCCGGGCGGTCGGTCCTTCTACGATCAGTTGACTGTGCACCCACGCGACCAGTTCTGGGGTTTTCAAGTCGCCTGCGGTTAGTTCCTGAGCCGCCCGCCCCTGGGTTGCCATCGCCACGCCCGCCGGCACCGGGATGGCGATACCGCTAGCAAGAAGTTCCGCGTTCATCAATTCGGATGTCGCGTCTTCCTTCAGCTGGCGCGCGCTTGGCTCGCGACGCAGACTGTCGAAGACGTGGTCCGGGTACAAGACATGGTCCGCGAGGAGCAACGTGCGGCCCAGGAATTGGGCGACGTCCAGTTCCTGGTTCCATAACATTGCTGGCCGCGGTGTCTGTCTTACCAATTGCGCGACTGTGCGCACCGTCTCGGCAGCGAGGCGATATACGGCTTGTATGATCTGGTCGGACGGCGGATCCTCGCTGGCCGGTAGCCCTGCAAGCCGTCGCAGGACCTCTACACGCAATCCACCGAGAGACTCGATGCTCATCGCGTCCCCGTCGCCGTCCAACGCGGACCCAAGGTCGGCCTCCCAGTTCGTGTAGGAGATCGCTGTCGGCTCCGGGCCATCCGCGGGGAGAGTAATTCCCGTGCCGGCGGGCATCATTCTCCCGAGGGCACCGGTCGCCAGCGACGTTGACGGACTCAGGAACCTGCTGCCCTCGCGGTCTGGTGGCAACGGAGCGCCGGGCTGAGATGACGGTCGTTGGTTTCCGTGGCACGACTTGTACTTTCGACGTGAACCGCACCAGCATGGCTCATTCCGCCCGTACGCCGCCAACAGGTCGATTCCCATCACAAGCGGATCCTCTCTCAACTGCACTTCGGTTCAACGGCCTAGTTTGCTTCCAGGTAGGAATGCTGTGCTGCGCGGGCGTCATCAAGTGTGGTTGGAACGGTCCATCACCTGTAGTGGTCATCGACCGCACCTACGCGGTGAGGTGTCCTGGCCGCGGCTCGCCGCCCCCGCAGTGAGTAGTTCAAGCGAGGCGGGCCCGCCTGGGCAGCCGCCAAGTTGCGGGAATGACGGGACCGTGACGATGCCCTCGTGTGAGAGTACGAAGGTGACGAATTTGGGCTGGACGATCTACACCGCCCCTCTAGAGGAGCTTGGTGCGGATCAGCTGAGGGGATTCTTGGACGAGCAGCGGCGCACCCGGCTGTTCATTGAGAACACAACTCTCGAGCTCAAGCGCGAGCGGACCCGACACAACGTCACGACAGCAATCGCTGCCATGGCAAACGCGGCTGGCGGGATCATTCTGGTCGGTGTCGACGAACACGAACCGGATTTTGAGTCCGCTCCCGGCGTCGACGCTGGCGAGGGCGTTTCGCTCCTCGAGGCGTGCCACGGCACCCTCAGTCCTCGGATCACGCCCGAGATCACGACGGTCGCCATCCCTGGAAAGGACAAGGTGATCTTGGTCGTCCGTGTTGAGGCCGATCCTGCATTGTGGCCAGTGGTGAAGCAGGGCCAAGTGTTCGTCCGCAACTACGGACAGTCGTGCGCGGCCACGCACGACCAAATACTGCTCTTGGTCGAACGGCGCACTTCCAGCGCCCGCCCGTCAGGGACGATGTTTGCCGTCTCGAACGTTTTCGCCAGCAGGATGCTCGACGGGGAAGACAGGACCGCGGCTGCTGACTTGGTCGTGAGAGCAGCCACTGCCGTCTATACCCGCCCGCTCGGTTCTGCACCGCTCGTGTTCGGCCGTGAGGTTCGTGACGCTCTAGATCAAGCTCTCCAGGACTCGACCATCGTTCGCTTGGGCCTGCAAAATCTGGGGCGTGGAGCGTCGGCCGCGAGTCTGCTGACCGACCTCGACGGACGGGAGTGGTCCTCGACCCGCTACCGGGTGACCGGAGTCCGCCCCGGGCTGCCGGAGTCGCAGCAGATCGTCATGACGGTGCAAAGAAGCGGGAACCAGGTCGCGTTCGCGCTCGAGGCTCACCTGCGCCTGCCAAGACTGGGCGACGCGCAGGCACCGAGGGTCGGTCGGGCTGAGGTCGCTCTCGTGCTCCTGTGCACCCTCGAGACCATCATCTTTGAGATGACTCCGGCGATAGTCCAGCTTGCAGGCGGCGCCCCCAGCCACGTTGATAATCTGGTCTGTTGGGTCGAGTCGCAACGAGGTGACGGCTTAAGCTTCGCGCTCGACTTTGATCGCGTGGACCGGCCTGTCCCACAGGATATGAGGACGTGGAGCTTCCAGCTTCAGCGGCCAGAAGACATCGCCGACATCGCTCGGTTGGTCCGCGATCAGCTGCGAGTCCTGTACCTCGACCTTGGGGTCGACGACGATGAGTCTGTCGCTGCCGAGGACGTGCGACACGCAAGCAGCCTCAGGAGTCGCCTTTCTGAGTGACGCATCCAGGCAAGTGCAAGGTCAGCAGCAGTCGGGGCCCGCCCGACTCGGCGCATGGGGCGGGATAACGCCTGTCGCGGACCACTCGGCACGGGCACGATCGGACGTAAGGCCGCCTCTACGTCGGCACTCCGCATCCAAGACACGATCGGGCCTGCTCGTTGCGCGGGAAGTAGACGCGAGTTCATCCGCTATGTGGCGTATGTGCTTCCGAGGCTCGTCGGATCCGGAGGTCGCGTCCGCTAGGCGGTGGGCTCGGCGGGCGCGAGGGTCGAGGTCGGTGGGGTGAACCGACCTGCAGCGAACTTGCGGCGGTTTAGCCAGCCAAGGTCGTGGATGTCGACTGCTTCCTTTGGTGAGGAGTACCAGGGGTCGTCTTCCGGCGGGGCTAGCTTGTCGAACGATTCCTGATCGACATCTTCGGACAGAGTCCAGTAGCCCGCCCCGCTATGGCTGCCGTGCGCGGGAACGAAACGGGCAGCAAGGTCCGCGATCGTGATGGCCCCGGTCCCGATGAGTTCAGCGATCCTGGCACGGAGTTCAAGTTCGTGGCCATGCTTGATGGCGTAGTGGCGAAGTGCGCCCTGCGGGACGTGTTGTGAAGCTGCGTCGCCTTCGCTGAGGTGTTGCACGAAATCGCCAATCGCCTGCTCGACGAGCCATTCGTTGAGGTCGAAAACCCAGTTCCCGGCGTTGGGATTCTCGATGCGTCGGGCGGCGTCCTCGACGTGCGACATGGCGCGCACGGCGAGGCCGGTGGCGTTCAGGCCATTGAGAATCGACTTAGCTTCCGCATGAGTGGCGGTGCCGGCGAGGGATCCGATGAGGTTTCCCGTCCAGGCGACGATTTGCCCCACGCGGCCGAAGGCCGTGAACGGGTCTTCAGGGAGTTGGCTAGCGATCGCGGCGAGGGTAGTGGCGAGGTTGAGCCTGGCCTCGGTCGCTGCTGGGGTGTTGTCGTCGCCGCTGGCTTTAGTGATCGCCAGCTGGGCTCGGTCGTCGTTGGGCTGAGTTAGCAGTGTCGTCAATGGTGAAGGGTCATTCAGGGTGGCGGCGACGACTGCCTCGCGAACCTCTTGGTCGGAGATATCGTGGCTGGGGATCGCCATCGCAAAGTACCGGTCAAAGTATCCGTCTGAACCAACGCCTCTCCCGGTCGCGCTCGGGTAGGAGACGTCGATGACGTGCGTGTCAGGCCACTCCAGTCGAGGAAAGAGGGATGCGAGGAGGAGCCGGCCGGTGTCGGCGTGCTCGGCGGGGATCTTGGTCAGCAGCACCACTGGGTCGAACTTCACGCGATCGATACTGCGGCCAACTGCGAGTTGGCCAGTGTGCCCACTGACGAGAGGCTCCCGGAATTTTGGGAGGTCGTTGAACAGGCCGGGGAACGCCACCCTGACCAGCGTCAAGAGGATGACGTCTTCGTCGTCGATCTCGCCAGGAGGCAGTAACGGAATGTGGTGTTCGAGTTGGGCGATGAAACGGTCGATTGCGCGGGGGGTCCGCAACAGGCCAGTGAAGCACTGCATAAGCGCGTCGATCCGGTCCGTCTGAGCTCCCGCCGTGGAGGTATCCACCGTACGTGTCGTGCGCTTGAGGCCAGCGTGGAGCCGCGTAACTTGCTGATGGCGCAGTAGCGGCGGAACCAGGACTGGGTACTGAACGATCTTCTCCATAAACCGTTCAGCGGACCCATCGAGCGGTTGCGCTGCGCCGGCGTGAGTAAGCGATCGGTGGAGCGTGTCGTCGTCGTATGCCAACAGGTACTGAACGCCGGGGAAACGTCCAAGGAGGCGTACGACTTTGAGCAGTGTCATGAGTTCGTTGCTGTGAAGGCGGTCGACGTCATCTACGACGATCAGAATTGGACGTCGGAGCTTCTCGATCTCTTCCGATGCCTCCTTGAAAACGTCTTGCCAGGGTCTAGCCTTCACAAGCGCTTGCGCGCCCGCGCGGGCAATTTCTGCGGCCGTGGCTCCGGCAACGGGGATGACGTTGGCGGTAGGCGCCGCCAACATTGCGGCGGTGGCCAAGGCCGCGCGGAGGTGTCTGGACTTCTTGACGGGCAGCCCCCGCGCCAAGGACGCGTAGAACTCGGCGATCAGACCGGTCTCGTCGCTTGTGGCCCATGGTGTGAAGTGCGATATGTGCCAATCGGGGTGAGTGGTGCGCAGGTGTTCCTCGGTCATCGCGATGAAGGACGTCTTGCCGCTACCCCATGGCCCGCTGAGCCCGAACACGACGCTGAGGTCGTAGGAGAAGGTGCTCACGATCAGGTCGGCGGCTGCCTTGGCATAGTTGTCTCGGTCGAGGGTGTCCTCGGCGATGGCAGATAGTGGCCGGTCGGCCCACTTGGAATCATTCATCTAATGTGCTCCTTCGCCCGTCGGTCACACCCGTCACTCGCACCGCACATTGCCCAGGGGACCCAGTAGGCGACTGTGCGCGGACGCATACCTTGTGGTCGATGCCGTTGGGGCAAATGTCGTCGAGCCAGATGCACAGTACTCGCGAAAGGTCGTCGTCCAGGCGGCGGAGCGCTGAGGGGCACCAATCCCACGCCCGCACGATGAGAACGAGCGCGTCCTTGAGACGCTCGGTCTCGACTGGGGACGTCAGGTGAGCGAAATGGGCTCCAGAAAGCGCAACAGAAGTACGCTTGCCCACCCTTCGCCTTGGAGCATGGCAAAGGCTTCTAGCGGCCCTACTTCAGTGCCGCCGACACGACATCGCGCCCCGCCTCTTGCACGCGCAAGGTGCTCGGCACCTTGGAACGACTCAGCGGAGATCTTGTAGACGTGCTCTGTGCCGGAGAGGCGTGCGCCAAACCACGCAAACTCCGTCGTCATCTTGCGGCCGCCGATCTTCGCGCCGCTCCCGGGGCCTCGGCGAGCCTGGCGTGGCTTTCGCCGGCTAGCGACGTAGCACTGACGTCGGCGGGGGGAGAGACGCGAGCTGGGCCTCCTGTTCGCGGTCGGCAGGAGCGTCGAGTCGCCTAGTCGACGTCGGCGTGCTGAGCCACCAGATCGCCGTACTGCTCACTCGCGCTGCGGCCGGTGCGGGCGAGGATCTCGGAGGCGAGCAACACCAGGAGCGGGCTGCCCTTGTCGGTGGTCGAGGGACCGCCGTCGGTACGCAGGAACGACGCGCTCGCCGACTCCTCAAGGCCGAATGCGAACGGGCCGTCCATCGGTCCGGGCACGAACCGTAACGAGCAGAACATCGCCAGGCCTCACCTTGAACCGATAGCCTCGATTTCATGGGGTTACAAAAAGCCGAACGGCAAGCCATCATCGTGATCCATGGTATAGGCGAGCAAAGTCCCATGGATACGCTTAGACGGTTCGTCAATGGTCTCGGCCTCGGCTTCTACCACAATAAGCCTGATCGTTTATCGCAATCGGCAGAATTACGGCGACTAACGTTGCCTTCTAAGGCACGAAGGCGCCCAGCCACTGACTTCTTCGAGCTGTACTGGGCTCACCAAATGCCACCCGGCAAGGTTAGGGAAATTCTCGCTTGGAGCTGGCGTTTGGTCTTTTCTGGAAGTCAGGAAGGTGCGATGAGTCTCCTACGACCTCACCTCAGAGTCCTTCGATCCTTAGCCATCGTCGCGGTCGTTGCCCTGGTCACTTTGGCTTTGACACTCGGCATTGCACTCGTGTCGGCAATCCTGGGAAAAGATCTCCCCCAACCGGAAACCCGAGTCGCGCTCCTGACAGCCCTCGCAGTTCTACTTCTGGTCCTGGCCGCAAACGCCGTCTCGGGCGGCTTCATTCGCCGCGCGTTGGTCGACGCCGAGCGATACCTGACACCTCAACCTCATTCCGTCGCTGGTAGGAACGCCATTCGAAGCGCCGGAGTGCAGCTATTGCGCAGACTTCATACGGAAGGAAATTACGTGCGCATCGTCGTAGTCGGCCATAGTCTCGGTTCCGTTATCGGCTACGACATTTTGCGGCAGGCATACGACGAGTTTCGGGAACCAAATCCCCGCTGTTTTGGTCCTCAGCCCCAGGCAGATTGTTTTGCTCAAGCTGCGGCTGCGCTGGGTACAACACCAAAGCGAAAACACTTGGACGCCTTTCAGCAGGCGCAATTGCGGTTGTGGATGGAGAATCGAGCTCGAGGCGTCCCTTGGCTCGTGACCGATCTAATCACGCTTGGCTCTCCGCTCGCGAACGCCGATCTCCTCTTGAACCGCGGCGAGTTCACTCTGGCAGAACGGCAAGCAGAACGGGAGTACCCCACATGTCCTCCTGCGCCGGACACGTCCGGGGATGTGTTATACCGCGCCAACATCGAAGGGGCGGGCGTGATCCGGTCAATGAAAGTTGCCAACTCGGCGGCGGTGTTCAGTTCGACGCGATGGACCAATCTGTACTTTCCCACGAGGAACCTAATCGAAGGCGACCCTGTAGGCGGGCCAGTCGCACCAAAATTCGGAGTGGGAGTTCTGGATGTGCCCATTCACCGTTTTGCCGATGCGCCACACGAGAGATGGCGTCGGCTTTTCCCTTTTCCACACCTGGACTACTGGCGACCAGGTACACCCACCACGGGGATGAGTCGGCGAGCCCGAACATTTCGGCGACGGCATACAGGAACGAGTGACGCGCTTTCGATGCTTAAGCACTTCCTTAACCTTGACATAAAGCGCGCACGGGGAGGTTGGCCGCCAGCGCAGGCTGGCACCACAATTCCGGAAACCGATGACCAAACGGACCACGACTGGTAGTGCGCTTGGTACGCCATGGCCCAGTCAAATGGGCTACCCGGCAATTGGCGACGCGTCGTGTCAATCAGAGCTTCGGCGGCCGCGGGATGCCCAGCGCCTCTTGGGCCTGCGTCGCCAAGTTTGGCGACTCGGCGTCAGTTTGACCATGCCATGCATTATTTCGGTCGGCATCTCTTCTTCATCAATCACTAGGACGCACGAGTCACCCGAACCAGGTTCGTCGCACCGTCGGTACGGTAACGCAACTTGAACCGGTGCGACGAGGCGAAGTTCGCATGTCTGGCGAGCCGTACGTGGTGCTCACCCGATTTCTGCTTGGATACGAGGATGGGCGACATCAAACTCCGGTCTCTAAAACTTGTAAACTACAAGGGTTTCGCGGATCACACAATCTCGTTTAGGCACACCAACGTTCTGGTCGGTGCGAATAATGCCGGAAAGTCAACCGCCTTAGGGGCCCTCCGACTTCTGGCGGCCATGCTTCCGGCCGCCAGGCGGGCAAGACCGAATAGTTCAGGCGAGGTGGAAGGTCGAGGTGTCGCTGGATGGTCAATTAGTGCGGCTGCCGTCGAGAACTCGGCATTCGCTCACGAGAACATTCGTCACGACTTCCTTCCCGTTGAAACCCGGATCGAACTCCTTCTGACCAGCGGCGTTCGACTCATAGCTTCGTGGGAAGATATTCGAGAGGCAGATGAGTACGATCGGCCGCCGAACGGAACGTTCTTCGTATTTCCGCCTGATGGCGGTCAGATCATGCAGCCGCGGAAGGCTGCGCAGGAATTGGTTCCTGAGATTGCTGTGGTTCCCACACTTACGCCTCTGGATGACCGCGAAAGTTATGTGGGCGATGAAACATTTCGACGCCATCAAACGAGTCGGCGCTCCAGTCGATACTTCAGGAATGCTTTGTATCGGCTGGCGACTCCAGAGTGGGACGACTTCAGAGCATACGTCTACGAGCGCACCCCTGAGGTCTCTAACCTCAGTCTCCATCGTGCAATGGGAACCACTGAGGACGACCTTGACCTGTACTACGAAGAAGAAGGAACCAGGCGGGAGCGCGAGATCACCTGGGCGGGAGACGGTATTCAAATTTGGCTTCAGGCTCTATTCCACATCTGGGGGCAGCGGACGGCGCCAGTGGTTCTTCTGGATGAACCCGATGTTTTCCTGCACCCTGATCTGCAGCGTCGGTTGGCGAGGGCGCTGTTCGCCACCGGGCAGCAGACCGTCCTTGCGACGCATAGCGTCGAAATCTTGGCCGAGGCTGAGCCTGGCAGCGCCGTTTGGATCGATCGTTCACGGCGGACCGCTGAACGCCCTCGCAGTGACGGCGCCCTTGGACTGATGGGGCGGCGGCTTGGCAGCGGCTACGAATTGGGTGTGGGCCGAGCTCTCCGCAGCAACCTCGCTCTTTTCGTTGAGGGCGACGACGTGCCGATAATTGCGCATATGGCGCGCCAGCTTGGTGTTCGTGACGTGGCGTCCTCAGATGGATATGCCACGATTCCGCTCGGAGGATTCAGCCGGAACGCGCTTGCTGGCGCTTTCGCGGAGACGATGTCTGCCTTGGGAAGTACAGTCGAGACCATCGTCGTGCTGGACGGCGATATGCGTAGTTCCGAGGCGGTCCGCCTCGAGACGGCTGCGTTGGCGGCTGCAGGCGCGCACGTCCATATTTGGAGATGCCGCGAGCTAGAGAACTACTTACTCAACGCGCGAGCAATAGCAAAAGTCTCTGGTTTGTCTCCATCCGACGCGGAAACCCTTTTGCAAGATTCGATAGCCAGTCTCGAAAACGAGGCGCGCGACGATCTACAAGCACAACGCATGGCTGAACGCAAACTCAAAGGAAGTTCCACTGCCGGTAGCGCGGACAAAACTATCTTGGTAAGCTCAGCCAAAGAGTTCGCAAAGACGTGGGAAACTGTCGAAGGTCGAATTGCTCTGGTAGATGCGAAGGCTGTACTTCGTCAGATAAACAGTCAACTTCAGTTTCGCGACGCTAAGACAGTCAACGCCCATTCGCTGGCGAAGAATATCCCGCGCGCAGAGATAAGTCGCGACGTTGTCGAGCTAGTCTCGTCAATAGCGGCGTGTCTCCGCCACGATCAGTAGTTCCGTCGCCTGCGATGGCAACTGTTCTGCGTTTAGTCATGGTCTGACCGCATTCAGAGATAAGGAACCATCGAATGTTGCGGCGGACGACCAGACGCTTCCAACTTGAGTGATGGGCGCCAGCTGGGTCGTGTGCGAGGCCCTGGCCTTTGTCATTGCGCGGTACGTCAGCACCCAGAGGTGAGCATCCCCTAGCCCAGCGCCGCCGCGACCAGCTCGCGGGCCTCCTCCTGCACGCGCGCGAGGTGCTCGGGCCCTTGGAACGACTCCGCGTAGATCTTGTAGACGTCCTCGGTGCCGGAGGGGCGCGCCGCGAACCATGCGGACTCCGTCGTCACCTTGAGGCCGCCGATCTTGGCGCCGTTGCCGGGGGCTTCGGTGAGCTTGGCGGTGATTTCCTCGCCCGCCAACGACGTCGCGCTGACGTCGTCGGGGGAGAGGGCGGCGAGCTTGGCCTTCTGCTCGCGGGTGGCGGGGGCGTCGATGCGGGCGTAGGCGGGGTCGCCGTGCTGGGAGACCAGGTCGGCGTAGTGCTGGCTGGGGGTGCGGTCGGTGCGGGCCAGGATCTCGGAGGCCAGCAGGGCCAGGATGATGCCGTCCTTGTCGGTGGTCCAGGGGCCGCCGTCGGTGCGCAGGAACGACGCGCCCGCCGACTCCTCGCCGCCGAAGCCGAACGAGCCGTCGATCAGGCCGGGCACGAACCACTTGAAGCCGACCGGCACCTCCACCATCGGCTTGCCGAGCGACGCGGCGACGCGGTCGATCATGGAGGAGGAGACGAGGGTCTTGCCGATGCGGGCGCTGTCGGGCCAGCCGGGGCGGGCGCCGCCGAAGAGGTAGCCGATGGCGACGGCCAGGAAGTGGTTGGGGTTCATCAGGCCGGCGTCTGGCGTCACGATGCCGTGGCGGTCGGAGTCGGCGTCGTTGCCGGTCGCGATGTCGTACTCGTCCTTGCGCGCGATGAGCGAGGCCATCGCGTTGGGGGAGGAGCAGTCCATGCGGATCTTTTCGTCCCAGTCGAGCGTCATGAAGCGCCAGGTGGGGTCGACCAGCGGGTTGACCACGGTCAGGTCGATGCCGTGCCGGTCCGCGATCGCGCCCCAGTAGTCGACGCTCGCGCCGCCGAGGGGGTCGGCGCCGATGCGCACGCCGGCGTCGCGGATCGCCGCGAGGTCGACGACCTGCGGGAGGTCGTCGACGTAGGTGCCGAGGAAGTCGTACGACGACGCGGCGGCGCGGGCGCGGGCGAACGGGATCCGGCGTACGCCGTCGAGGCCGGCCTTGATCAGCTCGTTGGCGCGCTTGGCGATGACCGCGGTCGCGTCGGAGTCGGCGGGGCCGCCGTGCGGCGGGTTGTACTTGAAGCCGCCGTCGCTCGGCGGGTTGTGCGAGGGGGTGACCACGATGCCGTCGGCGAGGCCGGCGGGCTGGTCCAGCGGCTTGCCGCGGTTGGCGCGGATGATCGCGTGCGAGACCGCCGGGGTCGGCGTGTAGCGGTCGTCGGCGTCGACCAGGACCGTGACGTCGTTGGCGGCCAGCACCTCCAGCGCGGTGGCCCACGCCGGCTCGGACAGGCCGTGGGTGTCGCGGCCGATGAACAGCGGGCCGGTGTAGCCCTGGTCCTTGCGGTAGTCGCAGATCGCCTGCGTCGTCGCGAGGATGTGGGTCTCGTTGAAGCTGGTCCGCAGGCTGGTCCCGCGGTGGCCGCTCGTCCCGAACGCGACCTGCTGGTCGACATCGTCGGGGTCCGGCACCTCGGTGTAGTACGCCGTCACGAGGTGCGCGACGTCGACGAGGTCCTGCGGTTGGGCGGGCGTTCCCGCGCGAGAGTCGGCCATGTCGCACATCATGCCTGCTCGGGCGGGGCTGGGGGGTTGCGGTGGCGGTTGGGTGCGGGGGTCTCGACGTGCGCTCGCTGGCGCTCGCTGCTCGACCACCGGTGGCGGTGGGGTCGCCGGGTTTCGAGGCGGGACTTCGTCCCTCCTCAACCAACGGCGACGCGAGGGTTTCCCCGCTTATCGCGGACGGCGGCGGTCCCTAGCGTCCTGGCATGAGGATGATCCGGCTGGTCTGCCTGACGACCGCACTGACCGGGAGCCTGCTGCTGCCCGGCGCCACCACCCCCGCCCAGGCGTTCGAGAGCAACGGGCCCGACATCGCCGTCGCCAACGTGACCGCCCACCTGCGGGCGCTCTCCGACATCGCCGCGGCCAACGGCGGCAACCGGGCCCACGGGACCAGCGGCCACAACGCCAGCGTCGACTACGTGAGGGGCAAGCTCGACGCGGCCGGCTACACCACCCAGAAGGTCGCTTTCACCTACAACGGCAGGACCGGATACAACCTGATCGCCGACCTGCCGGGCGGCGACACCGCCAACACGGTCATGGTCGGCGGCCACCTGGACAGCGTCACCGCCGGCCCCGGCATCAACGACAACGGGTCCGGCTCGGCGGCCATCCTCGAGGTGGCGCTGCGGCTGGCGGCCAGCGGCGAGACGCCGACCAAGCACGTCCGCTTCGCCTGGTGGGGCGCGGAGGAGCTGGGCCTGGTCGGCTCGACCCGCTACGTGCAGGGCCTGACCGCGACCCAGCGCTCGCAGATCGACTCCTACTACAACTTCGACATGGTGGCCTCGCCCAACCCCGGCTACTTCCTCTACGACGGCGACAACTCCGACGGCACCGGCTCGGGCCCCGGCCCGTCCGGCTCGGCCCGGCTCGAGCAGGTCCTCGCCGACTACTTCACCGGCATCGGCGTGCCCACGCGCGGCACCGACTTCGACGGGCGCAGCGACTACGGCCCGTTCATCCAGTACGGCATCCCGGCCGGCGGCACGTTCACCGGCGCCGAGGGCCGCAAGACCGCCGCGCAGGTGCAGCTCTGGGGCGGGACGACCGCCGCCTACGACCCCTGCTACCACTCCTCCTGCGACACTCTGGCCAACCTGAGCACGACCGCGCTCGACCGCAACGCCGACGCCATCGCGCACGCCGTGTGGACCGTCGCCGAGGTCGGCGACGTCCCGCCGCCCGCGCCCGTCTGCGCCGAGGCGACGGCGCGCGGCACGCTCGCGTCGCGCGCGACGTCGTACCAGCCCACGACCAGCGGCTTCACCGCCGCCGCGGGAGTGGTCAAGGGCTGCCTCGACGGCCCGAGCGGCACCGACTTCGACCTCTACCTCCAGCGCCGCAGCTCCTCCGGCACGTGGTCGAACGTCGCCGCGTCGGAGAGCTCGGGTGCGGACGAGGAGGTCACCTACACCGCCGCTGCCGGCACCTACCGGTGGCGGGTCTACGCCTACTCCGGGTCTGGTGCGTTCACGTTGGGGTACGACGTGCCGTAGCGGCTCTGGGGGTTTCGAGACGGGACTTCGTCCCTCCTCAACCCACGGCGGTGACCCCTCTACGCTGCATCCGTGAGGTTCCAGCGGTCGGCCGCGCTCGTCGCGGTGGGCGTGCTGGTGTGGGCGGTGGGGCCGTTGATGCTGCTGCTCGCCCTTGCCGCGCTGGCTCACCCCCGAGTGCGACACTGGCTGCGGCCGACGCGGCGGGTGGTCGCGATCTGGGCGGCGACGGTCGTCGCGCTGGTCGGGATCGTCGTGCTGGTCCCGGACGGCTACCTGCCGGTCCCGCCGGGGATCGGGGCGATGACGGCACCGCGCTACACCGGGCGCCCGGCGATCCCGCGGCCGATCGAGCTCGACGTGCCGCAGCACCCGCGGCTCGCGGCCAACGGCAGCAGCTCGATGCACAACGACGGCTGGTCCTCCGACGCGTACGCCGGTCCGGGGCCGCTCGGTGAGTCCCCCGAGGTCGACACCGCCTGGTACGGCGTCAAGGAGTGCGCCACGCTCGCCTTCGACACCCACCAGCGGCTCGTGGCGATGTGCGGGAGCTGGTCGGGGCCGGTGCTGCAGGTGATCGACCCCGAGTCGATGCGCCCGCAGGACACCCTCGACCTGCCGCCCCGCCGCGACAACGGCAACGGCAAGCGGCGGTGGGAGGACCTCTGCGGGGGCTCCTACTTCTTCCTCGACGACCAGGACCGCGCGGTCGCGGCCACGACCGAGCGCACCATCGTGGTGGTGACGACCGCCGACGGCGACGGCGAGCCGGACCTCACCGTGCAGGCGACGTACGACCTCACGAAGCAGGTGCCCGAGGACGACTGCCTGGTCGCGCTGATGCCCGACTGGGAGGGCCGGATCTGGTACGCGACCGAGGACGGACGGGTGGGCTTCGTCGACAACGGCACCGGCAAGGTCACCGTGCTCGACCTGGGCGAGGAGATCTCCAACTCGCTGGCGGTCGGGCGCGACGGCGGCGTCTACGCGGTCACCGTCGACGCCCTCTACCGGCTCGGCGCCGACCGCGCCCGGCGGCCCGCGGTGCGCTGGCGTGCGCCGTACGACCGCGGCACGAAGACCAAGCCCGGCCAGCTGAGCCGCGGCAGCGGGACCACCCCCACGATCCTGCCGGGCGGGCTCGTGGCCATCACCGACAACGCCGAGCCGCGCATGCGGGTGCAGCTCTACGACACCGACGACGGCGACCTGGTCTGCCAGCGCGCGGTCTTCGCCGACGGCGCCAGCGCGACCGACAACTCCCTGGTCTCGGTGGGCGACGGGGTGATCGTGGAGAACAACCACGGCTACCGCAACCCGCTCAGCACGCTGCTCGGCTTCACGCCGCAGGGCGGCTTCGCGCGCGTCGACGTCGCCGACGGCGAGTGCGAGCTGGCTTGGACCTCGGAGGCCGTCGCGCCGACGTCGGTCGCCAAGGTCTCGCTCGAGACCGGCCTCGTCTACGCCTACACCAAGCGCTCCAGCCTGCTGGGCGTCAACGCGTGGTACTTCACCGCCCTCGACGCCCGCACCGGCCGCACCGTCTGGTCGGTGCGCACGGGCATCGGCTCGATGTTCAACAACCACTACTCCGCGGTCACGCTGGCCCCCGACGGCTCGGCGTACGTCGCCACGCTGGCCGGGCTCGTGCGCGTGCGCGACCGCCGCTAGGCCGATCCTTCGACTCCTCTTGACAGTTTTGGCTAACGACATTAACTTTAGGGCTAATCCAACGAGCCAAGCCCCAGGAGCCGTCATGACCGACACGCTGACCATCGACAGCTTTACCCTCGCCTACGACGTGACGGGGGAGGGCCCGCTGGTGGTGCTCGCCCACGGCATGGGCGACTCGCGTCACTCCTACCGGTTCCTGGTGCCCCTGCTGGTGCAGGCCGGCTACCGGGTCGCCAACCTCGACATCCGGGGCAGCGGCGACTCCAGCCTCGGCTGGGACGACTACAGCCGCACCGCGATGGGCGGCGACCTCGTCGCGCTGGTGCGCCACCTCGGCGGCCCGGCGGTGATCATCGGCCAGTCCATCAGCGGCGGCGCCGCGACCGTCGCCGCGGCCACGGCGCCGGAGCTGGTCGTGGGCCTCATCGAGCTCGCGCCGTTCACCCGGGCGCAGAAGATCCCCCTCGGCGCGATGTTCACCAATCCGCGCTTCCGCAAGGGCTCCCTGCGCCTGCTCGGCACGATGATCTTCGGCCGGCTCTCGAGCTGGAAGAAGTACCTCGACCTGGCGATCCCCGTGAAGCCGGCCGACTGGGACGCCGAGCTGGCGCGCATCGACGCGAAGCTCTCGGAGCCCGGGCGCATGAAGGCGCTGCAGGCCATGACCAAGACCGACCCGGCCGACGCCGGCGCCATGCTCTCGAAGGTCGCGTGCCCGGTCCTCGTGGTCCAGGGCAGCGTGGACCCCGACTGGGCCGACCCGGTCGCCGAGGGCGAGAAGGTCGTGGCCGACCTGCCCGACGGGCTCGGCGAGCTGGTCGTCCTCGAGGGCGTCGGGCACTACCCGCACACCCAGTCCCCCGACGAGGTCCTCGCCCTCGCCGTGCCGTTCCTGACCAAGGCGTTCGCGACCTCCTAGGACGAGGCCTCGCCGTCGTCGCGGTCCTGCGCCTCCGCGCGGGCCCGGGCGCGCAGCTCGTCCTGCTTGCGGCGCCGGGCGATCTCGCCGCGGGCCACGACGAACGCGAGGATCACCGGCCACACGAAGTGGGCGTTGTCCAGCGCCCACTCCAGCCATCCCGGCAGGCTGACGTCGGGCAGGTCCGGCAGGTCGGGCAGCGGGATGGACGGCAGCGACGGCAGGTTCGGCCAGGGGATGCTCGGCAGGTCCCAGTCGGGCCAGTCGATCGAGAAGGCGACCCGCGCCAGCAGCAGGGTCACCAGGATCGGCACCACCACCGCGGCCACGCCGCCCGCGGTCTGCACGAGCGCGTAGCGACGCGGGTTCGCCCGCACGCGGTCCTCGTACGCCGCCGCCGGGCTGTCCTCCTCGGGGTCCAGGTCGATGCCGGTCAGCTGACCCTGCGGGGTGACCGTGGCCCGGCGCGGCTTGCCGAGGCCGCTGAAGCGCAGCGACAGGGCACCGACCTCCGGCCGGTCAGGGGCGGTCAGGCGCGGCTTGTCGTCCGCGCTCTTCTTGTCCAGCACCAGGTCGCCGTCGACCCACCACTGGATGCGTCGCGACACCGAGCCGCGCACCTCCACGCGGTGGGCGCGGCCGTCAACGCGCAGCTCCCAGGTCTGGAGCGGCGCGTCGGTGGGCATGGCCACGACGCTAGGTCGCCCGCCGGGGTCGCCGCATCGGCCCGGGGTCGGACCTGTTGCGACTTTGGTCAGGGGTAGGAGATGCCGGTCGTCTGCTCGCTGAGCTCCCACAGCCGTCGCTGCGACTCGGGGTCGCGCGACGCCTTGTCGCTGGTGACGACCTGCGGCGCGCCGGCCATCTCGCCCAGGCCGCTGGGCCCGCAGAAGGTGCCGCCGGGCAGGTCGGCGGTCGCCGCCATCAGGCTCGGCCAGGCGCCGGCCGACGCCGACTGCGAGACCGCGCGGATCGCCGCGTCCAGGATCGTCGCGATGCCGCCCGAGGACCGGCCGTACTGGCCGTTGGCGGCCAGGTGTGTGCCGGCGAAGCCCGGGTGGGCGGCGTAGGCGTGCAGCGGCAGGTCGGCCGCGGTGGCCCGGCGCTCGAGCTCGTAGGTGGACAGCAGGTTGGCCAGCTTGCTCGCGCCGTAGACGGGCCACTTGGAGTAGCGGCCCTCCTGCACGTGCGGGTCGCCGAGCGGCGCCGCCTTGGCGAAGCGGTGGAAGATCGAGGACACGTTGACGACCCGCGCATCGCCGCTCGCGAGGAGCTGGGGCATCAAGAGCCCGGTGAGCAGGAACGGCCCGAAGTGGTTGGTCGCCAGCTGCAGCTCGAGGCCGTCGGCAGTGCGGGAGTAGGCCGTGCCCATGACGCCGGCGTTGTTGACCAGCACGTCGATCGGCCCGAACGCCGTCGCGCGCTCGCCCGCCGCCCGCACCGAGCCGAGGTCGGAGAGGTCGACGGTGAGCTTGTCGAGCAGCGCGTCGGGGACCTCGCCGCGGATCTCCTTCTCGGTCTCGTCGAGCTTGGCCTCCGAGCGCCCCGAGAGGATCACCCGGGCGCCACGCCGGGCCAGCTCGAGGGCGGTGTGGTGGCCGAGGCCGCCGACCGTCGTGCCGGTGACCAGCACGGTCCTGCCGGTCTGGTCGGGGATGTCGTCGAGCCGCCAGGCGCTCATGGCGTCGTCGCCATCGCGCCGACGACCCGGCTGCCGAGATCGGTGTCGCCGACCACCTCGACCGCGCCGGGCTCGGCGGGCCGGCGGCCGCCGGCGAGCACCACGAAGCTGGCGCGGTCCATGCGCAGGCAGGCGGTCGGCTCGGGCGGCGGTGCGGGGAGCCGCTCGCCGCGACCGGCGTCGTTGACGGCGAAGGCGAACGGCTCGCTGCCGGCCATCTCCAGCACCAGCGTCGAGCCGGCGGGTGCGCCGGCCTTCTTGGCCAGGACGTAGCCGAGGCTCTCGGCGAGGTACTCCGCGGTGTGCCGCGCCGGCGCACCGTCCATGCCGCCGGGCCGGCCGACCGCGCGGCGTACGTCCTGCTCGTGCATCCACACGTCGAGCGGGCGGTTGCGCAGCAGGGTCTCCCAGGTCCACGGCACGCCGGCGAAGATGACGGCCGGCTTGGCCTGGCCGTCGGTGGGCGGGTCGGCCAGCAGCGCCGTGTGCCGGGCGGTCGCGGCGGCGCGGATCTCGTTGATGAGCGCGTCGGGGTCGGCGCCACGGCGGTTGACCACGCCGATCTCGGTGTAGAGCCCCATCAACCCCGTCACGTGCGCCGGCTCACCGACCTCGGCGGTCTCCTCCGGCGCGCCCGCGAGGATGCCCTCCAGGTGCGCGATGTGGGCGGCGACGGCGCGGACGTCCCAGCCCGGCAGGTCGGTGGGCAGGTCCCACTCCTCGGGGCTCAGCGACTCGAGGACGGCGGTGAGGTCGTGGATCGCCTCCCACCACACCTCGACGTACCCGGCAAGACGTTCCTGGTCGGTCATGGGCCGCAGCCTAGTGAACGCCGCCCGGCGGGTCAGCCCAGCGCCAGGCGGAGCGCGATGGCGAGCATCGTGAGGCCGATGACGACGTCCAGCACCCGCCACGCCCGCGGGGTGGAGAACAGGCGCTCGGCGAAGCGCGAGCCGAAGCCGAGTGCGGTGAACCACAGCACGCTGGCGGCTCCGGCGCCGGCCGCGAACCACCACCGGCCGTCGCCCTCCGCGGTCGCGATCGACCCGAGCAGCAGCACGGTGTCGAGGTAGACGTGCGGGTTGAGCCAGGTGAGCGCCACCGCGGTGCCCACCGCGCGGCGCAGGCTCGGGGCGCCGGCCCGCGCGGCGGCCAGCGACTGGGGGCGCCGGGCCCGCTGCAGCGACCTCACGCCGTACCAGGTGAGGAAGGCGACGCCGAGCCACGTCACCACGTCGAGCACCCACGACGCCTCCTCGACCACGCTGCCGATCCCGCTGACGCCCGCGACGATGAGCACCAGGTCGGAGAGCGCGCAGACGGCCACGACGGGACCGACGTACTGCCGTACCAGGCCCTGCCGCAGCACGAACGCGTTCTGCGCGCCGATGGCGATGATCAGGGTCAGGCCGGTCACGAGACCGGCGGAGGCGGAGTGCAGCACGGGACGACGCTAGGTGCTGGCGCACCATCAGACCAGTGAAAGATCCTGGATGATCATTAGCATCGCTTCATGGAGCCACAGCCCGCCCAGCTCGCCGCCCTGGTCGCGATCGTCGAGCACGGCACGTTCGACGCCGCCGCCCGGCACCTGCACGTGACCCCCAGCGCGATCAGCCAGCGCGTGCGGGCGCTCGAGTCGGCGGCGGGGCAGGTGCTGGTGCAGCGCACGACGCCGTGCCGGCCCACGGCCGCGGGGGAGACGCTGCTGCGACTGGCGCGCCAGACCCGCCTGCTCTACGACGAGGCGCGCGACGCGCTCGACGAGGGCGCCCGCGAGCGGCTCGCGCTCCCCGTGGCGGTCAACGCCGACTCGCTGGCGACCTGGTTCCGTCCGGTGCTGGCCGAGGTGGCGGCGTGGCCCGGCGCGGTGCTGACGCTGCACGTGGACGACCAGGCCCACACCGCCGACCTCCTGCGCACCGGCGACGTGCTCGCCGTGGTGACCTCCGAGCCGCGTGCCGTGCAGGGCTGCGTCTCCGAGCAGCTCGGCGTGCTGCGCTACCGGCCGGTCGCCGCGCGGGACTTCGCGGAGCGCTGGCGCCGCGGTCGCTCCTTCGACTGGGCGCACATGCCGGTGGTGGTCTTCAACGAGAAGGACGCCCTGCAGCACGACCACCTGGTCGAGCGGACCGGGTCGGCCGCGCCGCCGCCGGTCGTGCACCGGGTGCCGACGTCGGCGGACTTCCACGAGGCGGTGCGGCTCGGCCTCGGCTGGGGGATGCTGCCCGAGCCGCAGTCGGAGCCCGACCTCGCCTCGGGGCGGGTCGTCGCGCTGTCGGCCCGCAGCCGCCTCGACGTACCCCTCTACTGGCAGCGGTGGCGTCTCGACAGCCCCGCGCTCAACCGGCTGACCGACGCCGTGCGCGCCGCCGCCCGAGCGGGCCTGCGTCGATCCTGAAACATGCCGGAAACATGGGCGACTTCCCCTGTCTTTTCTGCTGGCTAGTTTGCTCCCATGTCTGGAAACGCCGTACGCCTGCAGGCCATCAAGGATGTCGAGGCCTTCGTGCCGCCGGCGGTCAGCTTCGACCCGGGGGAGGAGCCCGGCCAGATCTTCGGGGAGAACGTCTTCAGCGTCAGCGTGATGCAGAAGCGGCTGCCCAAGTCGGTCTACAAGTCCGTCCTCGCCACCATCGAGAAGTCCACGCCGCTGGACCCCCTCGTCGCGGACGCGGTCGCCTCGGCGATGAAGGACTGGGCGATGGAGAAGGGCGCGACCCACTACGCCCACGTCTTCTACCCGCTGACCGGCCTCACCGCGGAGAAGCACGACAGCTTCCTGGACCCGGTCGGCGACGGCACGGCGTTCGCGTCGTTCTCCGGCAAGACGCTGATCCAGGGCGAGCCCGACGCGTCGTCGTTCCCCAACGGCGGCCTGCGCAACACCTTCGAGGCGCGTGGCTACACCGGCTGGGACGTGATGAGCCCGGCCTACGTGCTGGAGAACCCCAACGGCAACACCCTGTGCATCCCCACCATCTTCATCTCGATGACCGGCGAGGCGCTGGACCACAAGACGCCGGTGCTGCGCTCGCAGCAGGCGATGGCGGTGCACGCCAAGCGCGTGCTCCAGCTCTTCGGGCACGACGAGCCGGAGAACGTCGTGGCCTACTGCGGCCCCGAGCAGGAGTACTTCCTGGTCGACAGCCACTTCTTCCTGGCCCGCCCCGACCTGCTCAACGCCGGTCGCACGCTCTTCGGCGCCAAGCCGCCGAAGGGCCAGGAGTTCGACGACCACTACTTCGGCGCCATCCCCGAGCGCGTGCTCGGCTTCATGATGGACACCGAGCGGGAGCTCTTCAAGCTCGGCATCCCCGCCAAGACCCGGCACAACGAGGTCGCGCCCGGCCAGTTCGAGGTCGCGCCGATGTTCGAGCGGGCCAACGAGGCCTCCGACCACCAGCAGCTGCTGATGACGACGTTCAAGGCCATCGCCAAGAAGCACGGGATGGAGTGCCTCTTCCACGAGAAGCCCTTCGACGGCGTCAACGGCTCGGGCAAGCACGTCAACTTCTCCCTCGGCAACTCCGAGCTCGGAAGCCTGCTCGTGCCGGGCGACAACCCCCACGACAACGCCCAGTTCCTCGTCTTCTGCGCCGCGGTCATCCGCGCGGTGCACCTGTACGGCGGTCTGCTGCGCGTCTCGGTCGCGTCGGCGTCCAACGACCACCGCCTCGGCGCCAACGAGGCGCCGCCCGCGATCATCTCGATCTTCCTGGGCGACCAGCTGGCCGACGTCTTCGACCAGATCGCCAAGGGTGGTGCGACCCGCTCCAAGGAGAAGGGCACGCTCACCATCGGCGTCGACACCCTGCCCAACCTCACCAAGGACCCGGGCGACCGCAACCGCACGTCGCCGTTCGCCTTCACCGGCAACCGCTTCGAGTTCCGCGCGCCGGGGTCCAACCAGACCGTCGCCGGCCCGATGGTCATGATCAACACGATCATGGCCGAGGCCCTCGACCACTGCGCGACGTCGCTCGAGGCGGCCGTCGCCGCCGGCACCGACTTCAACGAGGCGGTCCAGACCCTGCTCGCCGAGATCGTGGCCGACCACGGCGCGGTCATCTTCAACGGCAACGGCTACTCCCAGGAGTGGCCCGTCGAGGCGGAGCAGCGGGGCCTGAAGAACCTGCGCACCACCGTCGACGCCCTGCCCGAGCTGATCGCCCCCGAGGCGATCGAGCTGTTCTCCAAGTACGGCGTCTTCAGCGAGCGCGAGATGCACAGCCGCTACGAGATCGGGCTGGAGCAGTACGTCCTCTCGATCAACGTGGAGGCCAACCTGACCCTGGAGATGGGCACCACGACGGTGCTGCCCGCCGCGACGCGCTACCAGACCGAGCTCGCCGCCAACATCGCCGCGCTGGCGGCCGTGGGCATCGAGGGCGACCGGACGATGCTCGAGTCGGTCACGACGCTGGTCGCCGACCTCCGGTCCGGCCTCGCCGACCTGACGACGGCGTTGGGCGGCCTGCACGACCACGAGGGGATCGCCGAGGCGACCTTCGCCCGCGACAGCGTGCTGCCGGCCATGGCCGCGACCCGCGCCGCAGCCGACGCGCTCGAGGCCCTGGTCGCCGACGACCTGTGGCCCCTGCCGACGTACCAGGAGATGCTCTACATCCTCTGAAATGACCGCTGACCCGCCCGAAGGTGTCGGGCGGGTCAGCGGTCGGTGAGTCAGAAGCTGGACTCGTCCAGGTCCATCAGGGAGAGGTCGATGCTCTCGGCGATGGCGCGCTCGGCGGTCAGGCGCGGCAGGTTGGTCTGCGCGAAGAACTGCGCGGCCGCGACCTTGCCCTCGTAGAACGCCTTGTCCTTGCCGGGGTCGCCCGAGAGCTTCTCCAGTGCGACCTCGGCGCCCTTGAGCAGCAGCCAGCCGCACACGACGTCACCGAGGGCCATCAGCAGGCGGGTGGTGTTGAGGCCCACCTTGTAGATGTTGCGGATCTCGCCCTCGGCCGACATCAGGTCGTTGATCATGTGACCGACGATGGCGTTGGCGTCCTCGAGGGCCGTGGCGAGCAGCGCCCGCTCGACCTTGAGGCGACCGTTGCCGGCCTCGGAGTCGATGAACGACTGGATCTCGCCGGCCAGGTGGCCCAGCGCCTTGCCCTGGTCCTTGACGATCTTGCGGAAGAAGAAGTCCTGGCCCTGGATCGCCGTGGTGCCCTCGTAGAGGGTGTCGATCTTGGCGTCGCGGACGTACTGCTCGACGGGGTACTCCTGCAGGAAGCCCGAGCCGCCGTAGGTCTGCAGCGACTCGGTGCCCAGCAGGACCCACGAGCGCTCCGAGCCGTAGCCCTTGACGATCGGCAGCAGCAGGTCGTTGACCTTCTCGGCCAGCTCGTCGCGCTCGCCGGCGTGCTCGGCCAGCATGACCTTGTCCTGCCAGCTGGCCGTGTAGAGCACCAGCGAGCGCATCGCCTCGGCGAACGACTTCTGCGTCATCAGCGAGCGGCGCACGTCGGGGTGGTGGGTGATCGTGACGCGCGGGGCGGTCTTGTCGCCGGACTGCGTCAGGTCGGCGCCCTGGCGGCGCTCCTTGGCGTAGTCGAGGGCGTTGAGGTAACCGGTCGACAGGGTGGCGATGGCCTTGCTGCCCACCATCATCCGGGCGTTCTCGATGACCTGGAACATCTGCGCGATGCCGTCGTGGACCTCGCCCAGCAGCCAGCCCTTGGCGGGCTCGCCGCCGTGGACGTTTGCGTCGCCGAACGTGACCTCGCACGTGTTGGAGACCTTGATCCCCATCTTGTGCTCGACGTTGGTGACGTAGGCGCCGTTGCGCTCGCCGGTCAGCTCGCCGGTCTCGTGGTCGAAGTGGAACTTCGGCACGAGGAAGAGGCTCAGGCCCTTGGTGCCCGGGCCGCCGACGCCGTCGATCCCGACGGGACGGGCCAGCACGAGGTGCATGATGTTCTCGCTCATGTCGTGCTCGGCCGAGGTGATGAAGCGCTTGACGCCCTCGATGTTCCACGAGCCGTCGTCGTTGAGCGTGGCCTTGGCGCGGCCGGCGCCGACGTCGGAGCCGGCGTCGGGCTCGGTGAGGACCATGGTGCAGCCCCACTGGCGCTCCACCATGAGCTGCGCGATCCGCTTGTCCCGCTCGTTGCCGTTGCGGTAGACGATGTTGGCGAACGGAGCGCCGGCGGCGTACATCCACACCGGCGCGTTGGCGCCGAGCACCATCTCGCCGAGCGCCCACAGCAGGCTGGAGGGGGCGGGCTGACCGCCGAGCTCCTCCATGAGCTGCAGGCGCCACCACTCGGCGTCCATCCAGGCCGCGTAGCTCTTCTTGAACGACTCGGGGAGGTCCGCGGTGCCTGTGGTGGGGTCGAAGACGGGCGGGTTGCGGTCGCTGTCCTCGTACGACGCCGCGAGGTCCTCGCGCGAGAGGCGCTCCACCTCGACGAGGACCGAGCGCGCGGTCTCGCCGTCGAGCTCGGCGAACGGGCCCTGACCGAGGACCTCGTCGCGGCCGAGGACCTCGAACAGGTTGAACTCGATGTCGCGCAGGTTGCTCTTGTAGTGGCTCACTGGCCCACCATTTCTGTGATCTCGGGGTGCCCGGCTCTGGCAGGGCAGCGTTCGCTACTGACCGGTAACATGATGATAGGCAGCGTGACTGAGCGGCGCAAGCGAACGCTGGGGGGCGTGACCGGCGTCTCCCGATGCTCCGAAGGCCTGTTGGTGCAGTGTTCGGATAGGGATATCTGACACACTCGCCCTATGCGTGTCTCCGCCAAGTCCGACTACGCCCTGCGAGCGCTGATCGAGATGTCCCAGCGCGCCGACGGGCGCGCGGTCAGCGCCGAGGAGCTCGGCAAGCTCCAGGAGATCCCGCACGGCTTCCTCCAGGCGATCCTCGCCGACCTCCGCCGCGCCGGCATCGTGATGTCGCAGCGCGGCCAGTCCGGCGGCTGGCGCATGGGCCGCCCGCCCGGAGAGGTGAGCGTCGCCGACGTGATCCGCGCCGTCGACGGCCCCCTGGTCTCGGTCTACGGCCTGCGCCCCGAGGCGGTCAGCTACAACGCCTCCGCCGAGGTCCTCCAGCACGTCTGGATCGCCGCCCGCCGCTCGCTGCGCGACGTCTTCGAGCAGGTCTCCATCCAGCAGCTCGCCGACCAGAAGCTCCCCAAGGCCGTCACCTCCCGCACCGCCGACGAAGACGCCTGGCAGCCTCACTGACCAGCCGTGCGCGAGGAACGAGCGCACGGCGTGGGGTCAGGGAGATTGAGCAAGCGACGCGACTGAGGAACGAAGTCGCGCGAGCGCGTCGAAATCCACCGACCTATGCGGTGACGCCAGCCCGCAAGCGGCCGCAAGCAAGCCGTTCGACGCACGGGGTCTCGACGTGCGCTCGCTGCGCTCGCTGCTCGACCACCGGGGTGGCTCGACCACCGAGCGTCAGGCGCTGCGCCCCCAGCGCCGCCGCGGCTGCTCGAGCTCGCCGACCCGCGTCTCGAGCGTCCGGTTGCGGCGCTCGAGCCGCTCGACGGCGCGCAGTGCCTCGGCGAGGGCCTCGTCGGTGGGGGCGATCAGCGAGACCGGGTCGGGTGCGGGCGCGACCGCGGGGACCAGGTCCGCGAGGTCGCCGCGGACGTCGACGTCGCGGCTGACGATCTGACCGGCCCAGCGGCGGCCGAGGTCGCGCAGGGCCGCGTGCCGCTCGGTCGAGACCAGGCGCGGCGGGCGCGCGACGGTGGAGACCTCGACGCCGTCCAGCGACAGTGACGCCGTCCCGAAGCCGACGACCTTGCCGAAGGCCTTCCAGGTCGTGGCCGGGCGGCGTACGGGCGGCGACACGATCACGTGCACGCGGTCGGGACGGCCGACGGCCGTGATCCAGCGGTCCAGCAGCGGCCCCAGGTCGAGATCGCCGGGCGTCCACGTGTCAGGGGCGGCGACGGTGATGACGACGTGGCGCTTGAAGCCGCGCAGGCCGTCGAGGAGGAGCTCGATCTGGTCGGTGGTGGCCTCGGCGAGCAGCGGCTGCGAGAAGACCAGGGTGCCGGTGCCGCGCTGGCCGCGCCGGCAGATGCCGGCCCACGCGCCCTCGACCTCCTTGCGGCGGTAGCCCCAGGTGCGGTGGCTGCGCAGGATCTCGATCGCGGCGCGGAACATCTCGTCGGTCGAGGCGGCCGGCGCGTGCACCCCCAGCGCGGACAGCGCGTGCGCGTGCCGCTGGAGGGCGGGCTCGAGGATGTCGCCGGAGCGGTCGTCGAGGCCGACGTGCAGGTATGCCGAGCGCTTGGCCATGCCGCCAGGGTGACCGAGCGCAGTGAGCGGCAGGTGAACCCCTCGTGTCGGCAGCAGGGCCGCTGGCGGAAGGGCCGCACACTAGAACGTGTTTCAGTTCCCGCCTACGATGCCCCCATGATCACGTCGGACGCCATCATCTGGAACGCCCCGAACGACCCGCACCCGGCTCGTGCCGCCTCCCAGCGGTCCTACTCCGCGGTGGCCAAGGGCGACCTGGAGGAGTGGCTCACCGTCTACGCGCCCGACGCGGTGCTCGAGGACCCCGTCGGCCCGTCGATGTTCGACCCCGAGGGCAAGGGGCACCGCGGCCACGACGGGATCAGGGCCTTCTGGGAGCAGGCGATCGCTCCGATCGCGACGTTCGAGTTCACGATCACCGACTCCTTCGCCAACCCCGGCAGCAACACCTGCGCCAACATCGGCTCGATCCGCACGGCGTTCCCCGACGGCAGCCACACCACGACCGACCTGATCATGGTCTACGTCGTCCACGACGACGGCACCGTCGCCTCGATGAAGGCCTTCTGGGAGCCCGACCGCACCATGGCGAGCTTCACCAAGGCCTGAGGCCGCACGAGTCCGCCCCACCCGTCACACCGCCGTCACGAAACTCACGCTTCCCGTACGAAGCTTCATACGGGAAGCGTGAGTTTCACCGGGTACCCGGTGAAACTCCACCAGCACGAGCACGCCGGACAAACGGTGGAACGGGTGTGACCTGGACGGCCCGACCCGCGTCGGAGAGGGTGAGGGCCCACCGTGGGCCCGACCAGGAGTGACATGGCCACCGACGCGGAGTTCGAGGAGTTCGCGCGCTCGCGCGCCGCGCAGCTGTACCGCTCGGCGTACCTGCTGTGCGGCGACGCCCACACGGCCGAGGACCTCGTCCAGGAGACGCTGGCCAAGCTCTACGCCCGGTGGCGGCGACCGCTCGGCGGCCGCATCGACAACCCGGCGGCGTACGCCCAGACCACGCTGACGCGCACCTTCATCAGCGGGCGCCGGCGTCGCAGCAGCGGCGAGGTGCCGTACGCCGACCTGCCGGACGCGCCGCTCGCCGACCCCAGCGGCGGGGCGGACCTGCGGCTGGACCTGCAGGAGCTGCTCGGTGGTCTGTCGGCGCTGGACCGCGCCGTGCTGGTGCTGAGGTTCGTCGAGGACCTCGGCGTCGAGGACGTCGCGCACCAGCTGGGTCTCACTCCCGGAGCCGTGAAGAACCGGAGCATGCGGGCGCTCGCCCGTGCGCGGGACAGGAGCACGACATGAACGACGACAGCACGAGCACCCTCCAGCGGGCGGCGTCGCTGCTCGAGCCCGACGTGGACCGCCTCGTCACCGGCGGTACGGCGCGCGGTCGCCGCCTGCGCCGCCGCCACCGGGTCGGTGGCGGGATCGCCGCCGCGGCCGTGGTCGGTCTCGTCGCGGCCAGCGCCGCGGTGGTCCCGCAGCTCCTGGACGCCGACGGGTCCGTGCCGCGCCAGGGCGCGGTCGCCGCCGACCCCACGCCCACGCCGACGCCCGAGCCGAGGACACCCACCGCGCCGACCCGCCGCCCCCTCGCCGTCACCCAGGCGCAGGTGCCGGCGACGTTCGCCGAGCTGTTCCCGGGCGAGATCACCGAGCTGCCCCAGAAGGAGGTCGTCGACGAGGCGCCCATCGTCGACTTCCAGTGGCAGGGCTTCGCCGTGCGCGTCGGGATCACGCCGGCCGAGTACTCCCTGCCCTACAGCATCGACACGGGCGAGCAGATCGGCACGGCGGCCGGCCCGCGCAAGCGCTGCCAGCAGGGTGGCCTCGGCGGGTGCGTCCCCGGGCCGGACGGCTCCTGGGTCGCGACCTACGTCAACACCGGGCCGGCCGTCGACGGCGGGGTCTCCTCGCGCTTCGTGACCGCCTACACCGCCGACGGCTGGGACGTCATGGTCGTCTCCCACAACGCGGCGTCCAGCAAGGGCTCCGAGCTGCTCGCCGACGAGCCGCCCTTCACCGTGGCGCAGCTGCGCCGGGCCGCGCTCAGCGGCATCTGGTTCGAGTGATCAGTCGGCGCGGGCGAACGCGCGCTCGAGCCACGACACCAGGGGCTTGAGCGCGCGCCAGTCCTCGCGGACGTGGTCGAGCAGCTCGGCGGTGTGGATGAAGTCGGCGAAGCCGTAGGGCTTGCCCGCCGTCAGCGTCTTGTGGCGCAGCAGGTCGATGCGCGGGTGCTGGGCGTCGTAGCCGCGGGGCGTGGTCTTGAGCCGCTCGCCGGTGATCTCGAAGCCGGCCTTCTCCAGCTTGGCCAGGATCCGCTTCAGCGCCGGGCCCGTCTTCTCGTCCGCCACCGCCTCGCGTACGGCGGTCAGGCGCGGCCCCGACGCGTCGTAGAAGCCGGCGCCGACCCGCATGCCGCGCGGCGCGATCTCGACGTACCAGCCGGTCGCCGGACCCGAGGCGACGAAGGCCCCCTGGTGGGTCTTGTAGGGCGTCTTGTCCTTGGCGAAGCGCACGTCGCGGTAGGGCCGGAAGATCTTGGCCGCGCCGAACTCCGGCTCGAGCGTGGCGGTGAGCGCCTTCATCGGCGCGAGGACCGCCTCCTCGTAGACGCCCTTGTGGGCGGCCCAGTAGGACTTGGTGTTGTCGACCTCGAGGTCGTCGTAGAAGTCGAACGCCGCGACGGGGAAACCGGTGAACTCCACGCCGACGAGGCTACGACGTGGCCTCGACGCCCTCGCGGATGGACGACCACGCGGCCCGCACGTGGCTGCACATCACCGACTCGGCCCAGTCGGGGTCGCCGGCGGTGAGGGCCGAGACGAGCTCGTGGTGGTGGGCCAGGCTGCGCGCCAGGGCCTCCGGCGGGTAGCGGGAGAACGTGCGCCACACGAGCGGCACCTGCACCACCGACGCGATGAGGCCCGGGAGCCGGGAGTTGCCCGAGCCCTCGAGCACCAGCCGGTGGAAGCGGTTGTTGAGCTCGGTGAGGCGGTCGAGGTCGGGGGAGCGACCGGCGACGCTCTCGTCCATCTCGTGGGCCAGGGCGTCCAGTGTCGCCAGGTCGGCCAGCCCGCTGGTCGCCGCCAGCCGGCAGCCCCACGGCTCCAGCACCGAGCGGAGGCTGAAGATCTCGTCGAGGTCGGAGGCGTTCCAGGCCTGGACCTGCACGCCGCGGTTGCGCTCGTAGCGCACCAGGCCCTCGGCGGTGAGGCGGCGCAGGGCCTCGCGGACGGGGGTGCGGCTGACGCCGAGGTGGTCGGCGAGGTCGCCCTCGCGCAGCCACTCCCCGCCGGCGCGCTGCCCGGACAGGATCTGCTCGCGCACCAGTCGGTAGGCGTGGTCGGCCGCGGCGCCGGTGCCGGTCTCGGCGGTCGCCGGGGTGGTCTCGGTCATGGTGCGGCGAGGCTATCAGCGCGGGGCCGTAACAAAACCCGGGCAAGCGTTAATTGTATGCAACTTCTGAGACAAGCCATTGACCGATGGCGCGGAGCGGTCCTAGGTTCGCCGCACGACGCCGTGTGTGACCCAGCCCACGGCCCGGGTTGTATGCAAGTTGCACGTCCCCGACGAGACAGGACCTTCATGGACCAGCCCCTTCCCCTGGACGACCTCCGCGTCGTCGAGCTCGGCCAGCTCCTGGCCGGGCCCTTCTGCGGCCAGCTGCTCGGCGACTTCGGGGCCGAGGTGATCAAGGTGGAGGACCCGGGCAAGGGCGACCCGATGCGCCAGTGGGGCCGCGAGAAGCCCTACGGCACGTCGCTGTGGTGGCCGGTCGTCGCCCGCAACAAGCTCTCGGTCACCGCCGACCTGCGCACCGAGGCCGGCCAGGACCTCGTCCGGCGGATCATCGCCGAGGCCGACGTGCTGATCGAGAACTTCCGGCCCGGCACGCTGGAGCGCTGGGGCATGGCGCCCGAGACCCTGTGGGAGACGAACCCCGGACTGGTCATCACCCGCGTCACCGGCTTCGGGCAGACCGGGCCCTACGCGTCGCGCGCCGGCTACGGCTCGATCGGCGAGGCCATGGGCGGCATCCGCTACGTCACCGGCGACCCCGACCGGGCGCCCGCTCGCGCCGGGATCTCCCTGGGCGACTCGCTGGCGGCCGTCTTCGCCTGCCTCGGCACTCTCGTCGCACTGCACCAGCGCGGGCGCACCGGCCGCGGGCAGGTCGTCGACTCCGCGATCTACGAGGCCGTGCTGGCGATGATGGAGTCGCTGGTGCCCGAGTGGCAGGTCGCCGGCTACCAGCGCGAGCGCACGGGCACCACGCTGCCGAACGTCTCGCCGAGCAACGTCTACCCCACCGCCGACGGCGAGATGGTGCTGATCGCGGCCAACCAGGACACCGTCTTCAAGCGTCTGGTGGCCGCCATGGAGCAGCCCGAGCTGGCCGAGGACGAGCGCTACGCGACTCACAGCGCCCGCGGCCAGTGGATGGAGCAGCTCGACGGCGTCATCGCTGAGTGGAGCTCGACGATCGGCGCCGACGACCTGCTGGAGAAGCTGCACGCGCAGGGCGTGCCCGCCGGCCGGATCTTCCGCGCCAAGGACATGTTCGAGGACGCCCACTTCGCCGCCCGCGAGGCCATCGTGCGCCTCGCGCACCCCGACCTGGGCGAGTTCGCCATGCACAACGTCGCCCCCAAGCTCTCGGAGAGCCCCGGTCGGGTCCGCCACGTCGGACCCGAGCTCGGCGAGCACAACGACCACATCTACCGCGGCCTGCTGGGTCTCGACGACGACATGCTGTCGTCGTTGCGCTCGGCCGGCGTGATCTGAGGAGGCACCATGACCTACCGACTCGGCGTCGATGTGGGTGGCACGTTCACCGACATCCTCCTGATCGACGAGGAGACCGGCGAGACCCACCGCGCCAAGACCTCCTCCACCCCCGAGGACCAGTCCGTCGGGGTGCTCCGCGGCATCGAGCGCGCGTGCGCCGCCGCCGGCGTGAGCATGTCGGAGATCTCGGAGGTGTTCCACGGCACGACGGTGGCCACCAACGCGATCCTCGAGGGCAAGGGCGCCCGCGTGGGCCTGGTGACCACCGACGGCTTCCGCCAGGTCCTCCAGATCGCCCGCTCCTTCGTGCCCGGTGGCCTGGCCGGCTGGATCATCTGGCCCAAGCCCGAGCCGCTCGCCGCGCTCGAGGACACCGTCGAGGTGGTCGGCCGCATCGGCGCCGACGGCTCGGTCGTGACCGAGCTCGACGAGGACGACGTACGCCGCAAGCTCGGTGTGCTCGCCACCCAGGGCATCGAGGCGCTCAGCATCAGCCTCATCAACTCCTACGCCAACCCCGACCACGAGCGCCGCGTCGGCGAGATCGCCGCCGAGCTGCTGCCCGGCATCGCGGTGTCGCTGTCGTCGTCCGTGCTGCCCGAGCTGCGGGAGTACGAGCGCACGATCACCACCGTCGCCAACGCCGCGGTCCAGCCGCAGGTGAGGAAGTACGTCGCCAACCTGGAGTCCCAGCTCGTCGACGCCGGCGTCGACGGCAAGCTCTGCATCTTGCGCAGCGACGGCGGTCTCGTCTCCGCCGGTGTCGCCTCCGACAACCCGGTCAACCTGCTGCTCTCCGGCCCGGCCGGCGGCGTCACCGGCGCGACCTGGGTCGCCGAGCAGGCCGGCTTCAAGGACTTTCTCACCTTCGACATGGGTGGCACGTCCACCGACGTCGCGCTGGTGCAGGACCTCACCCCGCGGGTCGGCCGCGAGACGACGGTGGGGGACCTCAAGGTCCGCGCCACCTCCGTCGACGTCCGCACGGTCGGGGCCGGCGGCGGCTCGATCGCCCACGTGCCGGAGCTGACGCAGGCGCTGCGCGTCGGTCCGCAGTCGGCGGGCGCGTCCCCCGGCCCCGCGGCGTACGCCGCCGGCGGCACCGAGCCGACGGTGACCGACGCCAACGTGGTGCTCGGCTACCTCCCCACCGACCTCGCGGGCGGCGAGATCACGCTGGACCGCGAGGCGGCCCGTGCGGCGGTCACGTCCATCGCCGACGCCACGGCCCTCGGCTCGGTCGAGGCCGCGGCCGCGGGGATGATCGACATCGTCAACGAGAACATGTTCGGCGCGCTGCGGCTGGTCTCGGTCCAGCAGGGCTTCGACCCGCGCGACTTCGCGCTGGTGGCCTTCGGCGGCGCCGGACCCCTGCACGCCAACGCCCTCGGGAGGCTCACGGGCGCGTGGCCGGTGATCATCCCGCCGTCGCCCGGCGTGCTGTGCGCCTACGGCGACGCGACCACCAACCTGCGCGACGAGTCGGTGCGCACGCTCGTGCGCCGCTTCGACGAGCTGAGCGACGACAGCCTCCTGGAGATCCTCCAGGAGCTGGGCGCCACCTCGCGCGAGACGCTCGCCAAGGAGGGCGTGGCCGAGGCCGACCAGCGCCTCGTCTACTCCGCCGACCTGCGCTACCACGGCCAGGGCTTCGAGATCCCGGTGACCGTCGACATCGACTCCTTCGACGGCAACGGCGCCGGCATCGCCGCCCTGCGGGCGGCGTTCGACGTCGAGCACGAGCGGCTCTTCTCCTTCGTCCTCGACAACGAGCACGAGCTCGTCACCGTGCGCGCCACCGCCAACGGGCCCCGGCCCGAGGTGGCGGCGCCCGTGCTGGAGGACGGCGACGGCGACCCCGCCGCGGCGCTGGTCGAGCGCAGCGCGGTGTGGGTCGAGGGCGCCGAGGTCGAGGCCGGCATCTACGACCGGGCCCGGCTGCGCGCCGGCGACGTCGTCGCCGGTCCCGCGATCGTCACCGAGATGGACTCCACCACGCTCGTGCTGCCCGGGCACGCGGCCACGGTCCACCCGAGCGGCAGCCTGCTCATCCGCCCCACCGACACGTCCACCCCCGGTTCCGCCGACGGCAAGGAGAACTGACATGGCTCGGCTCATCGAGACCAACACCGAGCCGATGCGCTCGGTGGACGTCGACGTGGTCACCCTCGACCTCGTCGAGAACGCCCTGCGCAACGCCCGCTACGAGATGGACGAGGTGCTGTTCCGCACCGCGCTGTCGCCGGGCATCCGCGAGCAGCACGACGAGTTCCCGCTGATCGCCAACCACGAGGGCAAGATGATGGTCGGCCAGTTCGGGCTGTCCATCCCCGACTTCCTCGACAACTTCGACGGGACGATCGAGGAGGGCGACGTCCTGCTGACCTCCGACCCCTACTCGTGCGGCGCCGCGATCAGCCACGCCAACGACTGGCTCGTGGTCATCCCGATCTTCTTCGAGGGCCGCATCGTCGGCTGGTCGGCGATGTTCGGGCACATGTCCGACGTGGGCGGCAAGAGCCCCGCGTCGATGCCGACCGACGCGCGCACGATCTTCGAGGAGGGCGTGGTCATCCCGCCGTTCCGCCTCTACAAGGCCGGCGTGCTCGACGACGACGCGCTGCGGATCATCCTCAACCAGGTCCGCAAGCCCGACTGGAACCGCGCCGACCTCAACGGCATCGTCGCGGCCTGCCGCACCGCCGCCCGCCGCGTGCAGGAGTTGTGCGCCCGCTTCGGCGTCGACACCTACAACTCCGCCCTGGACGCGCTGCTCGAGCGCAACTACCGCGCGATGAAGGTGCTGCTCGCGATGGTGTTCGAGGAGGGCAAGACGCTGGAGTTCGCCGACTACATCTGCGACGACGGCCTCGGCTACGGGCCCTACGAGCTCAAGCTGAGCCTGACCCGCACCGGCGACAAGGTGCTGCTGGACTTCACCGGCAGCAGCCCGCAGGCGCAGGGGCCGATCAACTACTACATCAACGAGAACCTCGTCCGGATGTTCTTCGGCATCTACATGATCACCGTCGCCGACCCGCAGATCGTCTGGAACGACGGCTTCTACCCGCTGGTCGACGTCGAGATCCCCGACGACTCCTTCTGGAAGCCGAAGTACCCCGCCGCGCTCAACGCCCGCAACCACGGCATCGGTCGGGTCTTCGACCTGTTCGGCGGCCTGCTCGGCCAGACCAACCCGGACCTGCTCAACGCGGCCGGCTTCTCCTCCTCGCCGCACTTCATGTACTCCGGCAACTACGGCGAGGGCGAGCGCAAGGGCGAGTGGTTCCAGCTCTACTCGATCGGCTTCGGCGGCATCCCGGGCCGCCCGATCGGCGACGGCCCCGACGGCCACTCGCTGTGGCCGTCGTTCGTCAACATCCCCTGCGAGTACCTCGAGTCCTACTACCCGCTGCGCATCGAGCGCTGGGAGACCGTGACCGACACCGGCGGCGCCGGCCTGCACCGCGGCGGCAACGCCGTCGAGGTCGCCTACCGCTTCCTCGAGGCCGGCACCATCGCGATCCACGACGACCGCTGGCTGACCTACCCGTGGGGCGTCAACGGCGGCGAGCCGGGCGCGCGCAGCCGCAAGTGGCTGGACCGCGCCGACGGGACCTCGGAGGTGCTCGGCAGCAAGGTGCACGACGTGCCCGTGCTGCCCGGTGACCTGCTCCACTTCGTCACCTGGGGCGGCGGCGGCTGGGGCGACCCGCTGGCCCGCGACCCCGAGCTGGTCTCGCTGGAGGTACGCCGCGGCCTGGTCAGCGCCGAGGGGTCGCGCCGCTACGGCGTGGTCTGCGACGAGGCCGGCGTGGTCGACGACGGCGCGACGACGGCGCTGCGCGAGGAGCTGGGCCGCGGCCGGCCCTCCCCGCTGCCGACGTTCGACATGGGACCCTCGCTGGAGACCATCCTGGAGAGGGCCCTGGAGGAGACCGGGCTGCCCGCTCCCCGGCCCCCGATCGTCAGGTGACGCCCGTGTCCGACCCCGATCCCCGGCTGGGCGCGGCGTTCGGCGCCGCGCTCCAGCCGGGCACCAGGCCGGTGGTGCTCGCCATCGACCTGATGCGCGCCTACTTCGACGCCGACAGCCCGCTGTGCCTGCCCGACGACGCCTGCCTGCACTCCGCGGCTCGTGTCGTCGAGGCGGCGCGGGCTGCCGGGGTGCCGGTGATCCACACGCGGGTCACGTTCGGCCCCGGGGGCGTCGACGGCGGCGTGTTCTTCCGCAAGGTGCCGGCGCTGGCGAGCCTCGTCGGCGACGGGCCGATGGGGGAGCTGATGGAGCCGGTCGCCCCGCGCGCCGACGAGCTGGTCGTGGTGAAGCAGTACGCGTCGGCGTTCTTCGGGACCACGCTGGCGTCGACCCTGCAGTCGATGGGGGTCGACACGGTGGTGATCGTCGGCGTCAGCACCAGCGGGTGCGTGCGCGCCAGCGCGGTCGACGCGATCCAGCACGGCTTCGTCCCGCTGGTCGTGGCCGACGCCGTCGGCGACCGCGATCCCGGCCCGCACGAGGCCAACCTGTTCGACCTCGCGGCCAAGTACGCCGAGGTCGTCGACGAGCCCGCCGCGCTCGCCTACCTGCAGGAGCAGCGATGAGCCCCACGCCCGCCCGCGTCGAGATCGTGGAGATGGCGCCCCGCGACGGCCTGCAGAACGAGGCGACGGTGCTCTCGACCGCCGACAAGCTCGAGCTCGTCGAGCGCGCCGTGCGCGCCGGCGCCCGGCGCATCGAGGTCACCAGCTTCGTCAACCCCTCGAAGGTCCCGCAGATGGCCGACGCCGACGAGCTCATGGCGGCGCTGCCCCGTCCCGACGGTGTGCGCTACGCCGGCCTGGTGATGAACCAGCGCGGGCTCGACCGAGCGCTGGCCGGCGGCGTCGACGAGATCGACGTGGTGGTGGTCGTCTCGGACACCTTCTGCCGACGCAACCAGGGGATGAGCACCGCCGAGGCCTGTGTCACCGCCGGCTCGCTGGTGTCCCAGGCGCGGGCGGCCGGCGTCTTCGCGACCGTGACCGTCGCGGCGTCGTTCGGCTGCCCCTTCGAGGGCGAGGTGTCGCTCGCGCGGCTGCGCGAGGTCGTCAGCCGCGTGGTCGACACCGGCCCCGACGAGCTCGCCCTGGCCGACACGATCGGGGTCGCGGTGCCCGGCGACCTCACCCAGCGCTTCGCCCTGGTCCGCGAGGTCGCCGGCCCGGACCTGCCGCTGCGGGTGCACCTGCACGACACCCGCCACACGGGCGTGGCCAACGCCGTGGCGGCCGTCGCAGCCGGCGTCACCACCCTCGACGCCAGCATCGGCGGCGCGGGCGGCTGCCCGTTCGCCCCGAACGCCACCGGCAACGTCGCCACCGAGGACCTCGTCTACCTCTTCGCCCGCAGCGGCATCGAGACCGGCCTCGACCTCGCCACGACCGTCGACACCGTCACCTGGCTCGAGGACCGGCTCGGCAAGCGGCTCCCCGGTGCGCTGCTGCGCGCCGGCGACTTCCCGACCCTCGGGGGTTGAGGAAGGACGAAGTCCTGTCTCGAAACCCTCGGTGAGGACGGTCGCCGTTCGTCTCGCTGGGTTTCGAGACAGGCGCTGGCGCGCCTTCCTCAACCTACGAGCGCGTGGAGCGGACGACGAGACTCGAACTCGCGACATCGACCTTGGGAAGGTCGCGCTCTACCAACTGAGCTACGTCCGCACTGACCCGGAGGACCGGATCGCGGGTCAGCCTATATCGAGGGCTGCCGCTGCGGTGAGACCACCCGGCCGAGCGTGGGGTGGCGCGGCTCGACGGTGTCGCCCGAGGAGCGGCCGGTGAGCCGGCGGTGCACCCACGGCGCGGCGGAGGTGCGCACCCACGCGGCGTGCTCGCGCAGCTGCTCGCGGCGGCCCAGCAGCGCCAGCTCGCGCAGCGTCAGCGGCTGCAGGTCGTGCTCGACGCCGAGGACGTCGAGGACCTCCATGGCCATGCGCTGGTGGCCGGCCGGGCCCATGTGCATGCGGTCGTCGTCCCACAGCCGCCAGTCGCGGTACTCGCGCAGCCGCCAGAAGTCCACGACGTCCGCGCCGTGCCGGTCGGCGCTCTCGCGCACCAGCTCGTTGTAGAGGGCGAAGCGCCCGCGCAGCATCTTGTACGTCGCCGAGCCGCCCGGGTCGAAGGCCGTGAAGACCAGCAGCCGGGCCCCGGTGGCCGCCAGGTCGGAGAGCGCGGCGTCGTAGCGCGCGACCAGCGAGTCCAGGTCGACCTTGGGGCGCAGGATGTCGTTGGCGCCGGCGTAGACGGTCACGAGGTCGGGCTCCAGCGCGAGCGCCGGGGCGAGCTGCTCGGCGAGGACCGCGTCCATCTTGCGGCCGCGGATCGCGAGGTTGGCGTAGCCGAAGTCCTCGCCCCGGACCTCCTGCTGGGCGCCCAGGACCTCGGCGACCCGGTCGGCCCAGCCGCGCAGCCCGTTGGGGCGGTCCGGGTCGGGGTCGCCGTAGCCCTCGGTGAAGGAGTCGCCGAGGGCGACGTAGCGGTGGAAGGGCGCCGATGACATGGTGCCCATCCTGCCCGGCGGGTGGGTGCTCAGGCGCCGAAGGCCTCGTCGGCGCGGTCGACCTCGTGGTGGACGCACGAGGCGGCCGCGACCAGGTCGAGGGGGTCACCGGCGCGCAGCGTCGTCTCGATCGACTGGCACACCGCGGCCAGCGCGACCGCGCCGAGGGCCGCGCTGGAGGAGCGCAGGCTGTGCAGGATGGCGCCCACCCCGTCGCGGTCGTCGCCGGTCGCGGCGACGTCGAGCAGCTCGATCTGGTGACGCGACTCGCGGCGCCAGGCGTGCACCAGCGACTCCCGGAAGTCGTCGGCGCCGGCGCCGAGGTGCTCGGTGAGGGTGTCGAGGGCGGCCGGGTCGACCGCCGGTCCGGTCGAGGACGAGGGCTCCGGCTCCAACGGCGGGGGCTCCGGCTCGGGCTCGGGGAAGCGGCGACGGACCCGGGCCAGCACCGCGACCAGGTCCTCGGCCCGCACGGGCTTGGCGAGGTGGTCGTCCATGCCGGCCTCGAGGCTGGCGTCGCGGTCGTCGTTGAGCGCGTTGGCCGTCATGGCCACGATGCGCGGCTGGCGGGCCGCCGGCAGCTCGGCGCGGATCCGCCGGGTCGCCTCGAGGCCGTCCATCACCGGCATCTGCACGTCCATCAGGACCAGGTCGTAGGGCGCGCTGCGCACGGCCTCCAGCGCCTCCTGGCCGTTGCCGACCACGACCGGGCGCTGGCCCAGGCGCTCGAGGATCAGCACCGCGACCCGCTGGTTGACGGGGTTGTCCTCGGCGAGCAGCAGGCGCAGGCGGCCGACGTGGTCGAGGGACGGCGTGCCGTCGGCCTCGCTCTCGGTGGAGCCGAGCACGCGCGCGACGGTGGTGCGCAGCGCGGCGGCCTTGACCGGCTTGGTCAGGTGGACGGCGTCGGGCACCTGCGGCACCGCGACCCGCTCGCCCAGCGAGGTGAGCAGGATGACCGGGACCGCCTCCCAGCCGTCCAGCCGGCGCAGCGCGGCGGCCAGCCGGGCGCCGTCGAGGCCGGGCATGTTCATGTCGAGGAGCGCGACGTCGTAGGGCGTCGCGGCCTGGCCGGCGTGGGCGAGCGCGGAGCCGGGGTGGCCGTGGTCGTCGACGGTCATGCCCCAGGCCTCGAGCTGCGCGCGCAGGATGCGGCGGTTGGTGGCGTTGTCGTCGACGACCAGGGCCCGCTTGCCGGGCAGCTCGGCCGGGGCGACCCGCACCCGGTCCTCCACCTCCAGGCCCGGTCGCAGCGGCACCACGAGGGTGAACGTCGAGCCGCTGCCCAGGGTGCTGGTGACGTCCAGGCGGCCGCCCATCGCCTCCGCGAGCCGCAGGCTGATCGCCAGGCCGAGGCCGGTGCCGCCGTGGGTGCGGGTGGTGCTGCTGTCGACCTGGCTGAAGGAGCGGAAGAGCCGGTCCATGCGCTCGGCGGGGATGCCGACACCGGTGTCGCTCACCGCGAGGGAGAGGGTCCGGCGACCCTTGTCGTCCGGCTCGTCCCCCACGGTGCTGACCGTCAGCAGCACCTCGCCGCGCTGGGTGAACTTCACGGCGTTGCCGAGCAGGTTGACCAGGATCTGTCGCACGCGGGTGACGTCGCCCTCGACGACCGGGGGCACGTCGGGGTCGATCTGGCAGACCAGGTCGAGGCCCTGTGCGGAGGCCTGGGCGGCCAGCAGGTCCAGGGCGCTCTCGACGCAGTCGCGCAGCACGAAGTCGTGCTTCTCCAGCTCGAGCTCGCCCGACTCGATCTTCGAGAAGTCCAGCACGTCGTTGATGATCGTGAGCAGCGAGTCCCCGCTGCGGCGTACGGTCTCCGCGAACTCGCGCTGCTCGTCGCTCAGGGGCGTGTCGAGCAGCAGCCCGGACATGCCGATCACGGCGTTCATCGGGGTGCGGATCTCGTGGCTCATGGTGGCGAGGAACGCCGACTTGGCGGCGTTGGCCTCGTCGGCCTCGCGCCGGGCCTCGATCAGCTCCTCGGAGCGGCGGCGGGTGGTGGCGCGCTCGGTCTCCAGCGCCTCGGCCATCTCGTCCAGGCCGCGGCCGATCGCCTTGAGCTCGGCCGGTCCCTCCGGGGTGCTGCGCGAGCTCAGGTCGCCGTCGCGCAGGTGGCCGATGGTGTTCAGCAGCCCGTCGACGGGCTCGACGACCGACGCGCTGAGGGCGCGGGCGCGCCGGCGCACGACCAGCAGGCCCACGACGAGCACGAGCACCTGCACCACGAACGCCACCAGGACGGCCTGCTGCTGCAGCGCCTCGGCGTCGGCGCGCAGGTCGTTGGCGGCGCTCTCGGTGTCCTCCTGCGCGGCGCGGTAGGTGTCGAACAGCACCCGGCCGGTGTCCACGAAGATGCGCTTCTCGGCGCCGCGGTCGTTGGCGGCGATCTCCCGCCCGTCGCGCACCGCCTCCTCGGCCCACCGCTGCGACCACCGCTCGATGGCCTGCTCCTGGGTGTCCAGGAGCGCGAGCATCCCCGGCTCGTCGGCGAGGTACTCACGGGCCTCGGCGAGGTGCTCGCGGAGGTCCTCGACGCCCGCCTCGTACGGCTCCAGGTCGCGGTCGTTGCCCGTGATGAGGTAGGCGCGCAGGCCGGTCTCCTGGTCGAGCATCGCCAGGTGGGCCAGGCGGATCTCGCGCCCGGCGTCGGAGGCGCGGGCCGTGACGGGGTCGGCGTGCAGCCCGAGGTAGCCCAGCAGCACGATGTTCGTCAGGACCGCACCGGCCACGGCCGCGGTGGCGGTCCGGCTGACGCGACCGACCTGACGGGAGAGCTGCACGGTCCAGGGTCCCACGAGACCGCCCGTTCGCGGGCCAGGTCAGGCACTAAGGTCGTGCCGTGCTGCTGAGCGACCGCGACATCCTGGCCGAGATCGACGCCGGCCGCGTCGCCATGGACCCCTGGGACCCGGCGATGTTGCAGCCGTCGTCCATCGACGTGCGGCTCGACCGGTTCTTCCGGGTCTTCGAGAACCACCGCTACCCCCACATCGACCCGGCAGCCGACCAGTCGGACCTGACCCGCGAGGTCGAGCCCGAGGGCGACGAGCCGTTCATCCTGCACCCCGGTGAGTTCGTGCTCGGCTCCACCTACGAGGTGGTCTCGCTGCCCGACGACGTCGCCGCGCGGGTGGAGGGCAAGTCCTCCCTGGGCCGCCTGGGCCTGCTGACCCACGCGACCGCCGGCTTCGTGGACCCCGGCTTCTCCGGCCACGTCACCCTCGAGCTGGCCAACGTCGCGACCCTGCCGATCAAGCTCTACCCGGGGATGAAGATCGGCCAGTTCTGCTTCTTCCGGCTCACCTCGCCCTCGCAGCACCCCTACGGCTCGGAGAAGTACGGCTCGCGCTACCAGGGTCAGCGCGGGCCCACGCCGTCGCGGTCGTTCCAGAACTTCCACCGCACCCCGATCTGACCGTCGGCCGGACCGCAGGTAAGGTCGTCCTAACTTAGGACAACCTCACCGAGGACTCGCCGATGACCGTCACCTCTTCCGCCACCTCCAACGACCTGCCGCTCCTGCTCGAGCAGGTCGAGGTGGTCCTGGTCGACCGGCTCTCGCCGAGCTTCGTCCGGGTGGAGCTCGGCTCGCCCGCGCTGGCGGAGTTCGGGGTCGACGGCCCGCTCTACGACCAGCGCATCAAGCTCGTCTTCCCCGGGACCGACGGGGTGCCGCACGTGGCCGGCGTCGACGAGGCCGCGATGGCGGCGTGGTTCGAGCGACCGGCCGAGGAGCGCGGTCACATGCGCACCTACACGGTGCGCGACGTGCGCGGGTCCGGCGCGGACACCCGCCTGGTCGTGGACATCGTGCTCCACGTCGGCGACGGGCCGCTCGGACCCGGCGCGGCCTGGGCCGAGCAGGTCAGTGTCGGCGACCGGCTGGTGGTGATGGCGCCGCGCCGCGGGGTGCCCTTCGGCGGCATCGAGTTCGTGCCCGGCGCGGCGGACCGGCTGCTGCTCGCCGGTGACGAGACCGCCGTACCGGCGATCGCGAGCATCCTGGCCGACCTGCCCGTCGACGCGCGCGGGGCGGCGTACCTCGAGGTGCCGCTGAGCGCCGACGTCCAGACCGTCCGCCATCCCGTGGGCGTCACCGTCACCTGGCTGCCGCGCGACGGCGCCGAGCGCGGCGTCGCCGTGACGCAGGCGGTGCTCGACCACCTCGGCGCGCCTCTCGACCTGCCCGAGGTCGACGAGGTCGACCCCGACCTGTGGGAGACCCCGACCTACTCCTCCTCCGGCGAGGACATCGACGAGGCCGTCACCGTGGTCGGCCACGACCTGGACGGCCTCTACGCCTGGATCGCGGGGGAGTCCCGGCTCGTCACCGGGCTGCGCCGGGCTCTGGTCAAGGACCTCGAGGTCGACCGGCGGCAGGTGGCCTTCATGGGCTACTGGCGCCTCGGCGTCGCGATGAAGTCCTGAGCCGGGACCGCTAGCCCGGAGGGACCGCGGGCTCCTCGCCGAGCCCCGCCACGGCGGCCAGGATCAGGGCCGTCCCGGCCATCCCGGCCACGCCGATCCGCTCGTCGAGGAAGACGGCCGCGACCACCGCGGCGGTCGCGGGCTCGAGCAGGGTGGCGATGACGGCTGTGCTGCCCGACGTGGTGCGCAGGCCGGCGTACAGCAGGGCGTAGGCGAGGGCCATGGTGACCAGGCCGAGGTAGGCCAGCGTGGCCACGGCCACCGCGTCGGCGGTCACGACCGGGCTGCCGGACAGCCCGCTCACGAGGGCCAGCGGCAGCAGCACGACGGCGCCGACCGTCGTGGTCGTCGTGGTCAGCGCCAGCGGTCCGCAGGTCTGCGCGAGCGGGCGGCCCAGGACCGTGGTCAGCGCGTAGGCCGACCCCGACCCGACCGCCGCCAGCACGCCGAGCACCGGGTGCGGACCGGCGCCGCCGCCCGCGCCGACGCTCACGAGCAGCAGCCCGCCCACGGCGGCGGCCAGGACCAGCAGCCTCGTGGGCGTCGGCCGCCGCCGGGCGCGCACGGACTCGCCCACCGTCAGCAGGACCGGCGCGAGACCCAGGCTGACCACGGTCGCGACCGAGACGCCGACCTGGACGACCGCGCCGAAGTAGAGCGCCTGGTAGGCCGCCGTGCTGGCCCCCACCAGCACCGCGCGGCGGGGCTGCTCGCGCAGCAGGTCGGCCACCGCGCCGAGACGGCGCAGCAGCAGGACCGCGAGACCGAGGACGACCGCGGCGACGAGCATCCGCCACGCGCTGATGACCAGGACGGACATCGGCGTCGCGTCGCGGACGACCTGGACGGCGAGGCCTCCGGTGCCCCAGAGGATGCCGGCGAGCGAGACCTGGAGCAGGCCCAGACGGGCCGGGGTCACGGGTCGATGGTGGCAGAGCGCGGTGCCGGTCGGCACCTGCGTTTCAGGAAGCGGGCGTCAGGAGTCGAGGCGGTCCGCGAGCGCGCGCAGCCGGCGGGCGGTGCGCTCGTGGCGGCGCGTGGGTCGTGCCTCGCGCACGGGGCGCGCGGCCCGCGCCACGCGCTCGTCGATCTGGTGGCGGGCCAGGGTCAGCATCAGGGGGTCGAAGGCGCTCATGGTGGTGCTCCGTTTCGGTGGTGGTGGCGGTGGTGGTGGTGGTGGGCGGGGTCGTGACGGTGGGTGCACGGTGGCGGGAGGCTCAGACCTCGGTGAGGACGACGTCGCCGCTGACGGTCTTGGCGCGGACCTCGACGTGGTCGGCGCCCTCCTCGGGCTGTCCGGCGCCCTGGAGGGTGGAGTGGATGCGCCCGGTGATGGTCGAGATGTCGGTCCAGACCGGCACCCCGGCGGGGATGCCGATCCGGACGTCGCCCGAGGCGCCCTTGATCGTGAAGCGGCCGCGGCTCGCGGTGGTGATGTGCAGGTCGCCGCTGCCGGTGGACAGCGAGACGTCGTGGGTGGCCTCGACGACCTTGAGGTCGCCGGAGCCGGTCTTGACGACGGCGGGGCCGTTGTTGGTGCCGACCTGGACGTCGCCGGAACCCGTGGAGACGGCCACGGCCGAGGCGGTGTGCTCCACGTGGACGTCGCCGGAGCCGCTCTTGACGCGCAGCTCGGACTCGGCCCGCTCGATGCGGATGTCGCCCGAGCCGGTCTCGATCGTCGCGGGGCGCCCGAACGCCTCGAGGATGACGTCGCCCGAGCCGCTCTTGACCTGCCCGGCCCCGAACGTGCCGCGGCAGTCGATGTCGGCGCTGCCGCTCTTGACGGCCACGTCGCTGTGCGTGGGCACGGTGACCACGACGTGCAGCGCCGAGTCGCCGCTGAGGAAGCCGCCGCGCTGGCGGGGTGCGACGACCGTGAGCTGGTCACCGGCCTGCTCGACGAGCACGTCGGCGGCGTCGCGGCCGGAGACCTCGACGTGGGACTCGGTGGTGTCGGTGGCGCTCACCCGCACCGAGCCCTTGCCGAGCTCGACGTACAGGCGCACGGGGTGCAGCGTCTCGAAGTGGTGCACGGTCATGGCGGTCCTCTTTCGGGTGTGTTCGTCCGCGGGACCGGCCTGTCGCCGGTCCCGGGTGGGTGGGTGGGGTCTGCTAGATCCAGCCGGTCATGCGGCGACCGGGCTTGGTGCCGCCGCCGAAGTGGTCCCTCCCGAGGAACGGGATGCTGGACAGGTCGATGTCCACGTTGATGGAGCCGTGGTGGGTGGCCGAGCGGACGACGTTGACGAGCCAGGTGTTGAGCGACTGCCCGGCCTGCGCCGCGGCGTCCTCCGCGCGGGTCTTGACCGCCTCGGGGAGACGGAGGGTGATCCGGGCGACGCCGCCGTCCTCCTCCGTCTCGCCGGTGGGCGCCGGCGGGGCGGGGGGCCCCGGCGGGGCCGGCGGCACGAGGGCGGGCGCGTCGACGACGAAGTCGAGCTCTCGGCCGTTGAGGCGTACGTCGACGCCGCCGGCCGGCATCTCGGCGGTGATCTCCGAGGCCGCCTGGGAGATCGCCTCCATCAGGGCGAGGCGGGCGGCGGGGTCGAGCGCGAAGCCGAGGCGCTCGGCGACCTCCCGGGCCTCCGGCCCCGCGCCCTCGGCCGCGGCGAGGAGGTCCCGGCGCAGGCTGTCGACGTACGGCGTGATGTCCATAGGCACCACTCTGACGCCACAGTGACGTCATGTCAAGCATCAGTGACATCAGAATGGTGTCGCGATGACATCGCCGGCCGAGACCGGAGGTGACAACCGTGTTTCAGGCAGCCGTCCGCGGGGAAACGGACTCGTGGTCCACGTACGGGCCGCCCCACTGGATCGGTAGAGAAGAGGCCGCTCGATGGCGAGCTCCCTGTCCGTCCCCGTCGCCATGGCGAGCGACACCATCATCTCGGCCAGCTGGGTCGACTACCTGATCATCCTGCTGTACTTCGGCGTGGTCCTCGGGATCGGCGTCGTGGCGCGGCGCCAGATCTCGGACTCGGTCGACTTCTTCCTGTCGGGCCGCTCGCTGCCGGCCTGGGTCACCGGCCTGGCGTTCATCTCGGCCAACCTCGGCGCGGTCGAGATCATGGGCATGTCGGCCAACGGCGCCCAGTTCGGGCTGCCCGCCGTCCACTACTTCTGGATCGGCGCCATCCCGGCGATGCTGTTCCTCGGCGTCGTGATGATGCCGTTCTACTACGGCTCCAAGGTGCGCTCGGTCCCCGAGTTCATGTTCCGCCGCTTCGGCACCGGCGCCCACCTGGTCAACTCGATCTCGTTCGCCGTCGCGCAGCTCCTGATCGCCGGCATCAACCTCTTCCTGCTGGGCACGATCATCCGGGCGCTGCTCGGCTGGAACCTCCTCGTGGCGCTGCTCGTCGCGGCGGCGATCGTGCTGTCCTACATCACGCTCGGCGGCCTCTCGGCGGCGATCTACAACGAGGTGCTGCAGTTCTTCGTCATCGTGGCGGCGCTGCTCCCGCTCACGCTGCTCGGCCTGCACCAGGTCGGCGGCTGGGACGGGCTGAAGGACAGGATCACCGAGAACGCCGGCACGGGCGGCGCCCCGCCGGCGGCCGACCAGCTCAACTCCTGGCCCGGCACGGCGCTCACCGGCTTCAACTCCGACTTCCTCTCGGTCATCGGCATCGTCTTCGGTCTCGGCTTCGTGCTCTCGTTCGGCTACTGGACGACGAACTTCGTCGAGGTCCAGCGCGCGATGGCCACCGACTCCATCTCCTCGGCCCGCAAGACCCCGATCATCGGTGCCTTCCCCAAGATCCTGGTCCCGTTCATCACGATCCTGCCCGGCATGATCGCGGCGGTCCTGGTCACCGAGATCGCCAAGACCAAGGCGGGGGAGACCGTCTCGGGCGGTGCCGGCGGCACGGTCCAGTACAACGACTCGCTGATCCTGCTGATGCGCGACCTGCTGCCCAACGGCCTGCTCGGCGTGGCGATCGCCGGCCTGCTCGCGGCGTTCATGGCCGGCATGGCGGCCAACATCTCGGCGTTCAACACGGTCTTCAGCTACGACCTGTGGGAGCGGTACTTCGTCAAGGACCGCGACGACTCCTACTACCTCAAGATCGGGCGGCTCGCCACGGTGGGCGCCACGGTCGTCGCCATCGGCACCGCGCAGCTGGCGTCGAACTTCTCGAACATCATGGACTACCTCCAGACGCTGTTCGGGTTCTTCAACGCCCCGCTCTTCGCCACCTTCATCCTCGGCATGTTCTGGAAGCGGATGACCGCCACGGCCGGCTGGACGGGCCTCGTGAGCGGCACCCTGGCGGCCATCGTCGTGGCGATCATCTCCACCGACGTCCTCGGCAGCCTCAGCCAGGGCTGGATCTCGCTGAGCGGGCAGGGTGCGTCCTTCGTGGCCGCCGGTGCGGCGTTCGTCGTCGACATCGTGGTGAGCGTCGTCGTCTCGCTCATGACCAAGCCGAAGCCGCCGGAGGAGCTGCGCGGCCTGGTCTACTCCGAGACCCCGCGGGAGGACCTGGTCGACGCCAACGAGGCGACGTTCCCGTGGTACCGCCGTACGATGCCGCTCGCCGGTGTCGCGCTCGCCATCGTCATCGTCCTGAACTTCGTCTTCTGAGGAGCACCGCATGTCTCCCACCCACACCCCCGAGCGCAAGCACCAGGCCGGCGCCTTCGACATCCGCAACATCATCGGCGGCCTGATCGGGGCCTACGGCGTGATCCTCACGCTCATGGGTCTCTTCGGCGACCCCGAGACCGAGAAGACCGGCGGCCCCAACGCCAACCTGTGGGCGGGGCTGGTCATGCTCGCCTTCGGCGTGGTGTTCATCGCCTGGGCGCGGATCCGTCCCGTCGTCGTCCCCGAGCACGTGGACTCGAAGGACTCCGCCGCCTAGGAGCAGGACGCGTAGCTCCCGCGCGGGCCGGAGCGCGCGGGTCGGGTCGTGTGCCGGAGGCGGCGCGTGGGCGCGGTCTCCGGCACACGACCCATCCGCGCGCTCGGGCCCCCCTCGTGCGGCCGGGGGCGGGGCTGAGGCTGAGGCTGGGTCGGTCAGCGATTCACAGGTCGAAGAGGGACCCGGAGTCGCTGATGTCGACGTCGGTCTTGGGCTGGTGCGCCTCACCGGAGCTCGCTGGCTTCGGCTTCTCCTCGGGCTCGGGCTCGGCCGCCTCGGGCTCGGCCTCGGCGGGCTCGGGCTCAGCCGCTTCGGGCTCGGCCGCTTCGGGCTCGGCCTCGGCCGGCTCGGGCTCCGGGGTCGGCTCGTCGTCGCTGGCGAGCGAGGTCGCGGCGGCGCTCAGGGCGGCGCCGGGGGAGGTGCTCTCCTCCGGCTCCTCCGGCTTCGGCTCATCGGCCTTCGGCTCCTCAACCTGCGGCTCGGGCTCGTCCGCCTCCGCCTCCGCCTGCGGCTCGAGCTCGGGCTCGGCGGGGGCCTCGGCCTGGGGCGCGGGCGCCGACGGGGCGGGGGCCTCGATGTCGAACAGCGACCCCGACTCCGGGATCTCCGCGGCAGGTGCGGCTGCGGCGGGGGCTGCCTTCGCGGCCGGCTCGGCCTTCGGCTCGCGCTCGGCCTTCGCTTCGGGCTCAGGCTCGGGCTCGGCGGCCGGCTCGGGCGCCGCCTTCGCCTGCACGGGGGCCGGCTCGGGCGCCGCGATGTCGAACAGCGACCCCGACTCGGGGATCTCGGCCGTCGGCTGCGCGGCCTCGGGCGTCGCTGCCGGCTCCGGGTCCGTGGCGGGCTCCGGCTCGGCCTGCTTCGCCGCGGGGGCGGCGACGGGCTCGGGGGAGGCGATGTCGAACAGCGAGCCGCCTCCGGAGCCGAGCTGCACCTGCGGTGCGGCCTCCGCCTGCGGCTCCTCGGTCTTCGGCTCGACCTCCGGCTCGACCTCCGCCTCCGGCGCGGCCTCCGCCTGCGGCTCCTCGGCGTCGCCGCCGAGGTCGAACAGCGAGCCGCCGCCGGACGCGAGGTCCGTGGTGGGCTCGGGCTTCGTCTCCGCCGGGGCCTCGGCCTCGGGCCGCGGTGCGGACGTCGCCTCGGGCTCGTCGTCGCCGCCCAGGTCGAACAGCGAGCCGCCCGTCTTCTCGGCGGGCTTCTCAGCCGGCGCCTCGGTCTCGTCCTTCGGCGCCGGGTCGTCGAACAGCGACCCGCCCGACGCCTTGCCAGCAGGCGCCTCGTCGGGCGTGGACTCCACGTCGTCCGGCGACTTCGCCTCCTCGTCGTCGAACAGCGACGACCCACCGGAGGCCTTGGCCAGGGGGCCGGCGTCCTCGGTGGCGACGACCGTGTCCTCGGTGATCGTGTCGTCGCCGGCCTCGGGCTCGGCCTTGGTGGCCTCGTCCTTGTCGGCGTCCTTCACGGTCGCCGCGGCGCCGGCGGCACCCGCGCCGGGGGCGAGCTTGGTGGCTTGCTCGCCCTTGACGGAGGCGAGGAGCATCTGGGCGACGTCGAGGACCTCGACCTCCTCGCGGGCCTCGCCCTTGGCCTGGGCGGCGGTCAGGCCGTCGGAGAGCATGACGCGGCAGAACGGGCAGCCGACCGCGATCTGGTCCGCGCCGGTGCCGACGGCCTCGTTGGTGCGGTTGACGTTGATGCGCTCGCCGGTGTTCTCCTCCATCCACATGCGCGCGCCGCCGGCGCCGCAGCAGAACGAGCGCTCGGAGTTGCGCTCCATCTCGACGAACTCGGCGCCGGGGAGGATCTGGAGCAGCTCGCGCGGCGGGGAGTAGACGCCGTTGTGGCGGCCGATGTAGCAGGGGTCGTGGTAGGTGATCGAGCGCTTGTGCGCGCCGGCGCCGTCGTTGACCGGCGTCAGCTTGCCCTCCCGCACGAGGCGGTTGAGCAGCTGGGTGTGGTGCACGACCTCGAGCTCGATGCCGAAGTCGGAGTACTCGTTCTTGAGCGTGTTGAAGCAGTGGGCGCAGGTCGAGACGACGGTCTTGGCCTTGGCCTCCTTGAGCGTCTCGACGTTCTGCTGGGCCAGGCCCTGGAAGACGAACTCGTTGCCGGCGCGGCGCGCGGGGTCGCCCGAGCAGGTCTCGCCGTTGCCGAGCACGCCGAAGCTGACCCCGGCGATCTCGAGCAGCTCGGCCACCGCGCGGGTGGTCTTCTTGGCGCGGTCCTCGTAGGCGCCGGCGCAGCCGACCCAGAAGAGCCAGTCGACCTCGTCCAGCGACTCGATCGACTCGCCGACGACCTTCACCTCGAAGTCGAGGCCCTTGGCCCAGTCCATGCGCGCGTTGGGCGACATGTTCCAGGGGTTGCCCTTGTTCTCGAGGCCCTTGAACAGGCCGTTGAGCTCAGCGGGGAAGTTCGACTCGACCAGCACCGCGTGGCGGCGCATGTCCATGATGTGGTCGACGTGCTCGATGTCGACGGGGCACTGCTGGACGCAGGCGCCGCAGGACGTGCAGTTCCACAGCACCTCGGGGTCGATGACCGCGGCACCGCTGTCGGGCATGTAGAACCAGTCGTCGCCGGTGTCGCCGACCAGCGGGCGCTCGACCTCCCGGGTCAGGGTGTCGTTGCCCTCGAGGAGCGCGGCCCGGGCCTCGTCGCCCTCGGCCTGGAGGTACGGCGCCTTCGCGAACGCGTGGTCGCGCAGCGCGGTGATGAGCAGCTTGGGCGACAGCGGCTTCTCGGTGTTCCACGCAGGGCACTGCGACTGGCAGCGGCCGCACTCGGTGCAGGTCGAGAAGTCGAGGATGCCCTTCCAGCTGAAGTCCTCGATGGCGCCGACGCCGAGCTTGGAGTCCTCGTCGAGGTCGTCGATGTCGTCGAGGGTGATCGCCTTGCCGTCGGAGGTGAGCGGCTTCATGGCGCCGAGCGCCGTGCGCCCGGACGACTCGCGCTTGAACCAGATGTTGAAGAACACCGAGAACCGGTGCCAGGCGACGCCCATCGTGAGGTTGAGCGAGATCGTGATCATCCACGCGAAGGAGATGACGATCTTGAGCATGGCGACGAGGTAGACGAGGTTCTCGAGCGTGCCGACGGAGAGTCCGGAGAACGCCTCGCCCAGCCAGAACGTGAAGGGGAAGTGCAGGGCCGAGGCGTGGTCGGTGTCCGCGCCGTGCGAGAGCAGGGCGTACTCGAGGCCGCGCAGCGTGACGATGCACAGGCCGACGCCCAGGATGACGGACTCGACGAAGTAGCCCTGCCACATGGTGGAGCCCCAGAAGCGACCCTTGACCCCGCGGGTGCGCTCCTTGGGCCGCCGCGAGCGGTAGATGATGAAGCCGATGATCGCGACGATCATGACGACCGTGAAGAGCTCGGTGACCCACTCGTAGAGGAAGAACGTCCCGACCAGCGGCAGCGCGAACTCCGGGTCGAAGAGCTGGCCGAACGCCGTCAGCAGCGTGAAGAACAGCAGCCCGAAGCCCACGAAGACGAACCAGTGGGCGATGCCGACGACCGTCCACTGGAGCATCCGGGTGTGGCCGAGCGTCTCCTTGAGCATCACGAGCGTGCGGCTCAGCGGGTTGTCCGTGCGCGACGCCGGCTGGCCGATCCTGAGCGTGGCGAGGATGGCGCGGATCGCCCTGACGAACAGGGTGATGCCGACGGCGGCGATGGCCAGCGAGACAACGATGGCGACGATCTGCATGCGCGAGGACTCCTCGTCGAACGGTTGCCGGTCGAGAGGCGACAGACGAGGCGAGCCTAGAGGTCCCGGCCCGCCCCGTCAGTGCCACATCCGGGTGAGGGGATCCTACCCGGCGGTAACTTCTACCTCGCGTCGTGTCAGCGTGCGACCACCTTGAGCGGCCGGGTCGCCGAGCGGTCGGCGTACGACCCGGTGAGCGCGAGGACCTTGCGGCCGACGGCCTTCGGCACCTTCGGTCGTACGACGGACGTGCCGCGCGCGGTGGCCTTGCCGCGGGCGACGACCTTGCCGCCCAGGCGCAGCGTCCAGGCCTCGCCGGGGGCGAGCCTGCTCAGGGTCACGGTCACCCGCTTGCCGCGCACGGCCTTGGCGGGCGCGCTGATGGCCAGCTTCGCCGCCGGGAGCCCGACCTTGACCCCGGTCGAGGTCGCGGAGGCGGGCTCGTAGCCGGTCGTCGTCGTCGTGACGACGACGGTGAGGAGGGCGCCGAGGTCGCGCGCGAGCGGCACGTACGTCGACCTGGTGGCGCCCGGGATCGCGACGCCGTTGCGCCGCCACGCGTACGACGTGCTCTCGGCGGCCGGCTCGGTGGCCTGCGTCGTGACGGCGAGCGAGCGACCCACGCGGGGCGTGCCGGTCACGGTGACGACGCCTCCGGTCATCGTGCCGAGGCTGACGGGGGCGGCGGCCGAGCCGGTCCCCGAGGCCGGGACGAAGCCGTCGCGCTCGGCGGTGACCCTCAGGGTCAGGACGTGCCCGACGTCCGCGGGCGTGGGCTCGTAGACCAGTCCGTCGGCTCCCTCGATGGCGTCCAGGCGGGGGCCGCCCTCACCCTCCGACTGGCGCAGCCACTGGTAGTCGTAGGAGTCGGGCAGGGGGGAGGCGTCCGCCTCCAGGGTGCCGACGAGCCACTCGCCGACGCGCGGGACGCCGCCCACCGTGACGGCCGGCGCGGTCTCGAACTTCCCGGGCGCGACGTAGCCGTCGGCGTCCACCCGCACGACCCCGTCGAGGTAGCCCTCCTTGTGGGCGGTGATCGTGACGGACAGCAGCGCGTCGAGGTCGCCGGCGGTCGGGGTGAAGGTTCCGCTCGTCTCCGGGCGCGGCTGCCCGTCGGCCTCCCACGCGTAGCTCACCGAGTCGGGCTCCACCGACCACACGCCGCCCTCGACGGTGACGGGCGTGCCGACCACCGGGTCGTCGTCGGACAGCGTCGGTGCCTCGAGCGCGCCGATCCGGGCGTAGGTGAGCGCGGACCGGTAGCGATCGAGCTCGACGCCGACGACCCGGGCGTCCGGCCGGAGCGGCGGCAGCTCCGTGTACTCCTTCTCGCCCCAGGTGACGACCTCGCCGTCCGCGGTCACGGCCGCGGACCACCAGAATCCGGTCGACACCGCCACGACGGTCTCCTCGGCGAGGGAGGCGGGCACGTCGAGCTGACCCTCGTAGCCGGCGCCCCAGGCGATCACCTCGCCCTCGTCGGTCAGGGCGATCGCGTTCTGGCTGCCGAGGTCGACCTCGACGACGGTCTCGTCGGCGCGGTCCGCGGGGAAGGCGTTGCTGTACGACGCGGTGAGGAAGCCGCCCGCGGAGACCGTCTTGCCGTCGTCGGTCAGGGCGACCGAGCCGCCGTACGACGTGTCGGCGGAGACGAACTCGCGTCCGGCGAGCTGGTCGGGGTCGAAGTCCAGCTCGTTCAGGTTGGAGTCGGTGCCCCAGAGGCGCAGCTCGCCGTCGGTCGTGACGCCGATGGCCTGCGACTGGTACGCCGTGACGTCACGGTAGGTCGTGGCGGCGTCCTCCTCGTCCAGGGCGAGCCCGGATCCCCAGACGTGCACGTGACCGGTGTCGTCGAGCGCGAGACCGAACGACTGCCCGACCGCGACGTCCACGATCCTCTCCGCGAACGACGGCGTGGCGTGCGTGGTGCCCGTGTAGTAGTCGGCCGCCCAGTAGAGACGGCCGTCGGTGCCGATGCCGTAGGTCGCGTTGGAGGAGAGCTCGATCTGCGAGTAGGCCAGGTCGGGGAGCCGGCTGGAGTCGCTGCGACTCCACTCCGACACGGCGAACGCCGGAGCCACGGGCGTCGCCGGGTCGGCGGTCGCGGTGGGCGGGGCGAGGGCGGGCAGGGTCGCCGCGATCGCCACGACGGCGAGAGCCAGGGCGGGACGGGGGCGGGGGGAGCGCAGGGGCACGGGTCAACCTCGGGACGGGGGCAGGAGGGACCGATGCAAGCACCCTCCTAGCCCTTCCGCAGGCGAACGACGGATCCCGTCGCCGCGCCACCGCGCGGCTCGCGTGCGTCGCGGGACCTCAGCGCAGGCGCTGGACCCGCCCGGCGCGGGTGAACGTCACCTTCATGACCACCTTGCGCTGGGTCGAGCTCTTCGCGCAGAAGCGGTAGGTGCTCCCGAGCCGCTGGTAGGGCTGGCCCACGGCGCGCATGACGGCCGTCGTGGACATCCCGCGGCGCACGAGCCGCTTCACCTTGGCGACCGGCTTGCGCAGCCCGGGGTTGCGGCAGGAGTCGGGCTTGACGCCCTCGGTGCGCTCCCACATCTGCAGGTAGGCCTCCGCGCCGCGCGACATGTCGTCGACGATGGCACCGCCCTGCTTGCCGGCGACCTTGCGCAGGTCCTCGATCCAGTCGGGGTAGAGGCCGTACTGGGCGACGCCGTCCTTGTTGATGTCGTAGACCCGCTTGCCGGCGGTCTGCCGCTTCACGGTGACGCCGCCCAGGCCGCGGAACGGGTAGCGCACCTTGTTGGCGACGCCGGCCCCGCGGGGGTCGCCCTGGGCGCCGAGCCCGTTGATGTCCGCGCCGAACCCGAAGCCGAAGTAGTAGCGCTTGTCCGCCCAGCCCAGGTGCCGGCGCCACTTGCCGACGAAGCCGGTCGAGTCGCCGGCGTAGGGAGTGATGAAGCCGCCCAGCTTGTAGATCCGCGGGTAGGTGTCCGGCGTCGACCACGAGTGGCTGGAGATGATGCCGGGGTAGTTCATCCGGTCGATCTGGTCGACCGCCGAGCGCCGGGCCTTCACGCTGAGGTGGTCGGGATCGAAGATCATCCGGCGCTTCGCGAGCCCGGTGATCGTCTTCTCGCCAAGGGTGGTCAGGCCGCGCGCGTTGCAGTGGGCCGGCGGCCCGTAGAGAGGTACGGCGGGCAGGGCGCCGCCGAACAGCTGGCCGATCGCGCCGAACAGCGCGTCCTGCTGCTGGTCGTCGATCTGGGGGGCCGCGAGCTGGGCGCGGTCGGAGGTCTCGCCGTCCGCGGGCTCGCAGTGCTTCATGTCCCAGAAGCTGCCGGTCTCCAGGAAGTTGGCGGAGTTGATGACCACGCCGGTCGTCCCGGCATCGCCCGCGACGCCGGCCAGCGCGTTGTCGAACTTGTTGACCAGCTCCATCTGGCGCACGCCCATCCGGTGCACCTCGTCGAGCTGGCGGTCGATCTCGGCGGCGCTGCAGGCCGGCACGTCCTTGCCGAGGACCCGCTTGAACGTGCAGCCGAACGGGATGCTCGTCTCGATGCCCATGACGACCGCCATCCGGCCGGAGTTGATCACCTTGCGGGCCTGGAAGGGGTTCTTGACGATCCGGTAGAAGCCCTTGCCCGGACCGCCGTACTGGGCGTCGATGTAGTCCTGGAACTTGTACATCTGCTTGGCCTGCAGGCGGATGGAGTCCATGTCGTCGCAGGAGTTGCGCTTGAGCGGGTAGATCTCGCACAGCTTGTTGTTCTCCACCAGCAGGTTGACGAACAACCGCTGCCCGCCGCGCCAGGACCGCTCCATCCAGCGGTAGTAGGTGCCCTCGTGGGTCAGGGAGTCCGGCGCGGGCCAGTCCTTGAAGGTCGGCCAGCCGACGGGGTCGTGGCTGGGCTGGCCGGAGAGGAACGTCTCCAGGACCGAGCCGTTGCCGCCCGTGGCGCGGTGGTCCGCGCAGTCGACCAGCGCGTAGGGCGCGCCGTAGCGGTCCCAGGGCTTGCCGCAGTGGGCCTCGCCGCCGAGGAACTCGAAGGCCATGCCGTGGGTGTGGGCGTCGACGTAGCCGCGCACCTCCTGGATCGGGGTGGCCCCGCCGTGCGGGCGGCCGGTGACGTCGACGCCCGACTCGGGGTAGGCGGTGCAGCCGCGCACCAGCTCCAGCCCGAACCGGGTCGGCGTGGCGCCCAGGGCCAGGCGTCCGCCGGCCGCGCGCAGGCTGCGCCCGCCGCGCAGGGAGAACGTGAATCCCCGTCCCGTCCTGCGCACCGTCCAGTCGGCGTCGGGGCTGGGCGTGCCCGCGAGACCCGCCCCCGAGAGGAAGTCGCGCCGGGCGCCGTAGAGGAGGTAGCTGCCCAGGTCGGTGGCCTTGAAGTAGAACGGCGCGGCCTTCGGGGCCCGGACCCGGCTCACCGCCAGGCCCGACGGGGTCCGGACGACGTAGCGGCCCGCCGCGCTCAGCGCGTAGCAGCCCCCGGCCATCGCGTAGCGGGTGCGGGGGAGCGCCGTGCGCCGGCCCGTCAGCGACACGCGGGTGAGTCGGGGGTCGGGGAGCCTCCGCTGGCTCGCGGCGTAGGCGGCGCCGGCCCGGCGCTGCGCGGCGGTGGTCGGGTCCTGGGCGTCGACGCCGACCTCACCGGCCCGCGAGACGGCGTTCTTGGTGGCGGGGTCGTGGTGGTCGTGCGGCGGCGTGCCGGGTGGGTCGACGTGGGGCAGCGACTCCAGCGCCGCGACCTTGCTGGCGTCGTACTCCTCGAGCAGCGAGCCCTCCCGCTGGCCGAATGACGGCACCGACTGCAGTGCGCCGACGAGCAGCGCCCCGGAGGCCACGGTCGCCCAGACGAGGTGGCGGCGGGATCGGTGCTCGGTGCGGCGCATGGGGTCTCCTGGGTCGACTGGCGACAGGATCACCCACGCTGGGGGTCCTGTCGAGGGACCAACGTGCGAGTCGGCGCGGCGTCACGGCCTCCGATGCGCCGCGAGAGCGCGGAGGCGGTGCGCCGGACCTCGTCGGTGAGCCCGGTCGGGGCGGTGCCCTCGGCGGTGCTCTCGAAGGTCACGGCGACGGCGGCGACCGGGTGCTGGTTGTGGTCGAGCACCGCGGCGGCCACGCTGGCGAAGCCGAGCGTCACCTCGCCGTCCTCCGCGGCGTGGCCGTCGCGGCGTACGGAGGCAAGGACGGCCCGCAGCGCCGGCGGGCGCCGGGGGCCGCGGCCGGTGCGGTCCACGAAGGCCTCGGGGTCGGGGTAGAGCGCGCGGACCTGGGCCGGGGGCAGCGCCGCCAGCAGCGCCCGTCCGCTGGCGGTGAGGTGGGCCGGGAGCCGCACCCCGATGTCGGTCACGAGCGGCGGTCGGCCCGGGGAGCGCTCCTCGACGACGTAGAGGACGTCACGGCCGTGGAGGACGGCGAGGTGGGCGGACTCGCCGGTGCGGTCGACCAGCGCCGCGAGCTGGTGCCGGGCGATGCGCTGCAGGGGCGCCTGGCGGGAGTACCCGCTGCCCACCTCGAAGGCGGCGACCCCGAGGCCGTAGCTGCGGTCCTCGGCGAGGTGCACCACGAAGCCCTCGGCGACCATGGCGGCGAGCAGGTGGTACGCCGTGCTGCGCGGGAGGTCGCAGGCCCGGCTGATGTGCTCGAGCGGGACCGGGTCGGGCTGGCTGGCGAGGTAGCGCAGGACCCGGAGGGTGCGGGTCGCTGCGGGCACCTGGGGCATGGCCCTGAGTGTGCCCGAGGTGCCCCGAGCGTGCCCGACCCCGCCCGGCAGGCCGGGCGGGGTCGGGTCGGGTGTCGCGGTCGAGCGGGGGTCAGCGGCGGATCTGGGCGTGCGCGATGCCGAGGTCGATCACGGCCCCGGTGCCGTCGAGCAGGGTGATCCGGGCGCCGATGACCATGACGCCGGCGCTCAGGCGCTGCACGACCCTCTCCTGGATCCGCAGGACGCCCGGGACCTCGATGACGCCGGACGACGGGATCTGCTGGGTCTCGCCGTTGACCACCAGGGCGCCGATGGTGCCGGTCGCGCTGCGGGTGAGGCGGCCCTTGGCGTTGCGGCTGACGGTGGCGCGAGCGACGACCCCGCGCAGGACCACCTGGCCGTTGCCGAGGCGGACGCGGCCGACCGCGCCCTGCTCCCACATGCGCGCGCCGTGCCGGGTCTGCCTGGCCATCTGCTGGGTGCGCAGCCCGTTGACGGTCCCCGCGCCCGGGAGGTTGGCGCCCGCGGTCTCGCGGGTGGCCACCTTGCCCTTGGTGCCGGTGCAGGGCATCGGCAGGTACGGCGTGCGGCCCACCTTGACGTTGTTGGCCAGCGCCGAGCCCCGGACGCCGGCGGAGTACCCCTTGAACGTGCCGTGGCGCGCGCCGCTCATGATCTTGGCCGCGGAGAAGGCGACCTGGGTGCGGGTGCGCGTGGGCACCACCCGGATGTCGATGCCGTCGGTGGTGACGCGCACGCCGTTGCTCATGCGCTTGGACTGGCTGACGCCCAGGCGGATCGTGGCCAGGCCCGGGATCGTGAGCGGCCGACCGGCGGACGGGACCCGGACCTCGCGAGCGGGACCGGCGACCGGCTTGTAGACGGCCTTGAGGACGCTGGAGCTCGCCTCGGTGCGGAAGCGCGAGCCGTCGTGGAAGGCGCGGGACTCCGACTTGACGCCCTCGAGGGTCAGCCGGCCGAGCGCACCCTGGGCGATGACGACCTCGGCGATGCGCTGCGTGGAGTACGACGAGACGACCTTGCCGCTCTTGGAGGTCCAGACGCGGGTGCGGATCCCGGTCACGTTCCCGATGCCGGGCAGGGTCGACTCGGCGACGTAGTTGGTGCGGTTGACGCCGGCGCGGTTGGTGCACCCGATGGACATGTAGGCGGTGGCCTCGCCCGAGCTGACGGGCATGTCGCCGCCGCGCGCGACGCTGCCGAAGCCGGAGGCGCCGAGGGCGAACGAGGTCTTGACGACCTTCTTCGCGGCGGGGGCCGGGGCGGCCGCCGTGCTCGGCATGGACGCGGTCAGCGCGGCGACCAGCCCGACACTGAGGAGCGCGGAGGGGATGCGCAGAGATCGCTTCATGGGGACTCCTTGGGGGGATGGGGCAGGCGCCCGACGTACGGGGGATCAACGAGCAGGTGTGACGTCAGTTACCCCCTGTGCACTGAACTTATTCAAGAAATTCTTACGCTGTACGTCTCGGATCCGAGACGGACGACGGGCTCCGGACCTGTCGCCGTGGCGGGCCGTGGACGTTGGATGAGGGCATGACCGCCGCCCCCGCTCCCGTCCTGGTCGATGTCGGCCCGCTCTCGCTCGAGGACGTCGTGGCCGTGGCGCGCGACGGCGCCCGGGTGGTGCTCGGCGACGCGGCGGTCGCCGCGCTGGCCCGCGCCCGGGACGTCGTGGACCGGCTGGCGTCGGCGCCCACGCCGGCCTACGGGATCTCGACCGGCTTCGGCGCGCTCGCCACGCGGCACATCCCCACCGAGCTGCGCGCGCAGCTGCAGCGCTCGCTGGTCCGCTCGCACGCGGCCGGCTCCGGCCCGGAGGTCGAGCGCGAGGTCGTCCGCGCCCTGATGCTGCTGCGCCTCTCGACGCTCGCGACCGGGCACACCGGGGTGCGGGTCGGTACCGCCCGGCTGCTCGCGGACCTGCTCGACCACGGGATCACGCCGGTCGTGCACGAGTACGGCTCGCTGGGCTGCTCGGGTGACCTCGCCCCGCTGGCGCACTGCGCCCTCGCGCTCATGGGCGAGGGGACCGTCCGCGACGCGAGCGGCGTACTGATGCCGGCGGCCGACGCCCTCGCCGCGGCCGGGCTGACGCCGGTCGAGCTGGTCGCCAAGGAGGGCCTCGCGCTCATCAACGGCACCGACGGGATGCTCGGCATGCTCGCGATGGCGATCGCGGACCTGCGGCGCCTCCTGCGTACGGCGGACGTCGCGGCCGCCATGTCGGTCGAGGCCCAGCTCGGCACCGACCGGGTGTTCGCCCCCGAGCTGCAGGCGATCCGCCCGCACCCCGGCCAGGCGCTGTCGGCCGCCAACCTCACCCGGCTGCTCGCCGGGTCGGGCGTGGTCGCCTCCCACCGCGGCCCGGACTGCAACCGCGTCCAGGACGCCTACTCCCTGCGCTGCGCGCCCCAGGTCCACGGCGCCGCCCGCGACACCGTCGAGCACGCAGCGGTCGTGGCGGGCCGCGAGCTGGCCAGCGCCGTCGACAACCCGGTCGTGCTGACCGACGGCGAGGGGCGGGTGGAGTCCAACGGCAACTTCCACGGCGCGCCGGTCGGCTACGTCCTCGACTTCCTCGCGATCGTCGCCGCCGACGTGGCCAGCATGAGCGAGCGGCGCACCGACCGGTTCCTCGACAGGTCCCGCAGCCACGGACTGCCGCCCTTCCTCGCCCACGACCCGGGCGTGGACAGCGGCCTGATGATCGCGCAGTACACCCAGGCCGCGGTGGTCTCCGAGCTGAAGCGGCTGGCCGTCCCGGCGTCGGTGGACTCCATCCCCTCCAGCGCCATGCAGGAGGACCACGTCTCGATGGGGTGGTCGGCCGCCCGCAAGCTGCGCCACTCCGTCGACGGGCTGACCCGCGTGGTCGCCATCGAGGTCATGACCGCGGCGCGGGCCCTCGAGCTGCGCGCCCCGCTCGAGCCCGCGCCCGCCACCGCTGCCGTCGTACGGGTGCTGCGGGAGGGCGGGGTCCAGGGCCCCGGCCCCGACCGGCACCTGTCCCCGGAGATCGAGGCGGCGGTGTCGCTCGTCGGCTCCGGCGCCGTCCTGAACGCCGTCCACGAAGTGATCGGAGAGCTCGCATGACCGTGCCCAACCCCCGCCTCCCCATCCGCGCCGCGCGCGGCCACGAGCTGACCGCGAAGTCGTGGCAGACCGAGGCGCCGCTGCGGATGCTCATGAACAACCTCGACCCCGACAACGCCGAGCGGCCCGAGGACCTCGTGGTCTACGGCGGCACCGGCAAGGCCGCCCGCAGCTGGGAGGCCTACGACGCGCTGGTGCGGACCCTGCGCGACCTCGAGGACGACGAGACCATGCTCGTACAGTCGGGCAAGCCGGTCGGCGTCATGCGCACCCACACCTGGGCGCCGCGCGTGCTCATCGCCAACTCCAACCTCGTGGGCGACTGGGCCAACTGGGAGGAGTTCCGCCGGCTCGAGGACCTCGGGCTGACGATGTACGGCCAGATGACGGCCGGCTCCTGGATCTACATCGGCACCCAGGGCATCCTCCAAGGAACGTTCGAGACGTTCGCCGCGGTGGCCGACAAGCGCTTCGGCGGGACGCTCGCCGGCACGATCACCCTGACGGCCGGGCTCGGCGGCATGGGCGGCGCGCAGCCGCTGGCCGTGACCATGAACGACGGCGTCGTCATCTGCATCGAGTGCGACCCCGACCGCATCGAGCGGCGCATCGAGCACCGCTACCTCGACGTGCGGGCCGACTCGCTGGACGAGGCGGTCGCCATGGCGGTCGCCGCCCGCGACGAGCGGAAGCCGCTGTCCATCGGCGTGCTCGGCAACGCCGCCGTGATGCTGCCCGAGCTCCTGGAGTCGGGGGCGCCGATCGACATCGTCACCGACCAGACCTCGGCCCACGACCCGCTCTACTACCTGCCGGCCGGCACGTCGTACGACGACTGGGTCACCGAGCGCGAGGCCGACCCGGTGGGCTTCACCAAGCGGGCGCAGGAGTCCATGGCCACGCACGTGCGGGCGATGGTGGAGTTCCAGGACCGCGGAGCCGAGGTGTTCGACTACGGCAACTCGATCCGCGACGAGGCGCGCAAGGGCGGCTACGACCGGGCCTTCGAGTTCCCCGGCTTCGTGCCGGCCTACATCCGCCCGCTCTTCTGCGAGGGCAAGGGCCCCTTCCGCTGGGCCGCGCTCTCCGGCGACCCCGCCGACATCGCCGCCACCGACAAGGCGATCCTCGAGCTGTTCCCCGACAACGAGCGGCTGCGCAAGTGGATCACCATGGCCGGGGAGCGCGTGTCCTTCCAGGGCCTTCCGGCGCGGATCTGCTGGCTGGGCTACGGCGAGCGCCACCTCGCGGGCCTCAAGTTCAACGAGATGGTCGCCTCCGGCGAGCTCAAGGCGCCGGTCGTGATCGGCCGCGACCACCTCGACTGCGGCTCGGTCGCCTCGCCCTACCGCGAGACCGAGGCGATGCTCGACGGCTCCGACGCGATCGCGGACTGGGCGATCCTCAACGCCCTGGTCAACACCGCCTCGGGCGCCAGCTGGGTGTCCTTCCACCACGGCGGCGGCGTCGGCATCGGCCGGTCCCTGCACGCCGGGCAGGTCTGCGTCGCCGACGGCACCGCGCTGGCCGCCGAGAAGATCGAGCGCGTCCTCACCAACGACCCCGGCATGGGCGTCATCCGCCACGTCGACGCCGGCTACGACCGCGCGGTCGAGGTCGCGGCCGAGCGCGGCGTGCGCATCCCGATCTCAGCCGATCGTGACCAGGAGGGTCAGTCCTGATCCGTGCTCGGCTGGTAGAGCCACGTGTCGACCAGGCCCTCGTGGGCCTCGAGCCGGTCCTGCGTGCGCCGGGGATGGGCGCCCGCGATGCCGTCGAGCAGGGCCATCCCGAGCACGACCGGCGCGGCGTGGGAGTCAAAGACCATGCCGGTGCCCACAGGGCTGACGAGCACGTGGTCGGCGTCGTGGGCGAAGTCGACGAACGGTGTGTCCACCAGCAGCACGGTGGGGATGCCGAGGTCGCGGGCGTGACGCAGGGCCCGGACGGTCGAGGCCGGGTAGCGCGGCATCGCCACCACGACCACCGCGGCGCCGCCGGCGTGGTGCATCTGGGTGAGGGAGTCGATCGCCGTGTCCGCCTCGGTGACGAGCCGGACGTCGTCGACGATGCGGCGCGCGAAGTAGCCGATGTACGTCGCCACGCCGGTCGAGGCGCGGATGCCGAGGACGCCCAGGATCCGGGCCTGCGCGAGCGTGGCGACGGCAGCGGCCATGGCCGGCGAGCCGAGCGTGCCGCGCAGGGCCGCGAGGTCGGCCGCGGCCTCGGTGACGGGGTCGCTCGTGTCGGGCGCGGCGCCGTCGGGGGCGCCGGGCGCGCTGCCGAGGATCACGGTGCGCAGCGCGGCGCGGAAGTCGGCGTACGTCGCGAACCCCAGCGTGGAGGCGAACCTCGTCACCGTCGGCTGGCTGACCCCGGCCCGGAGCGCGGCCTCGGATGTCGACAGGAACGCCGCATCGGGCATGGTGTCCATGAACGACTGCGCCACGCGGCGCTGGGTCGGCGACAGCCGGTGGCTCTGACAGCGCTCGACGAGCCACTGGCGGGCCGCGGTGGCGCTGCGGACCGGGTCCAGGCCGCCCGTGTCGCCGGCGTGCTGCGTCACTGGTCCTCCCTCGCGCCCTCGCGGCGGCTGCCGCTCCGTGCCCATCCTCCCCTGTCCCGTCCCCGACCGAACCCGAGGCTTCCGTGACCACCACCCCGCCCCCCGCCCGTCCGCACGACGACGGCCTCTGGCTGCGCTTCGTCTCCGGTCCCGACATCGACGCGCTGGGCCTGACGCCCGCCGACATCGTGGCCGCCGCGACCGACGTGGTCGCCGCGCACGGCAGGGGCGAGACGGTGTTCGAGCCGCGCACGCACCTCGAGCCCGACAACGACGGCCGCGGGCACTTCAACGTGCTGCGCGGGCACGTCTCCACGCTCGGCGACCACGGCGTCAGCGGCATCAAGGTCGTCGGCGACTTCGTGAGCAACTACGAGGTGGGCCTGCCGAGCGAGCTGGCGCTGCTCACGCTCTACGACCCCTGGACCGGCGTGCCGCGGGCGATCCTCGACGCGACGCTGATCACCGAGGCCCGCACCGGCGCGATGACCGCGGTCGGTGCCCGCCACCTCGCGCGGCCCGACGCCAAGGTGCTCGGGCACATCGGTGCGCGCGGGACCGCACACTCCAACATCGTGATGCTCGACGCGATGTTCGACCTCGACGAGATCCGGGTGACCAGCCGGCGCCCGGAGTCCCGGGAGGCGTTCGCCGAGCAGCTGCGCTCGGAGCTCTCGACGCCCGTCGTCGTCACCGAGTCCGCCGCCGAGACCATCGACGGGGCCGACATCGCCGTGGAGGCGACCCGGCTGCGCGAGCCGGCCTCCCTCATCACCGGTGACCTCCTGGCCCCGGGCTCGCTGCTCGTGCCCTACGGCACGATCAGCGCGCTCGACCCCGACCTGCTCGACGTCGTCGACAAGGTGGTCGTCGACGACTGGCGCGAGGCGCAGGCGGGCAGCTTCGGGGCGCTCCGCCCGCACCTGCGCTCAGGGGCGCTGACCCGCGAGACGCTGCACGCGGAGCTGGGGGAGGTCGTCACGGGAGGCCGGCCCGGACGCGAGGACGACGACGAGCGGATCCTCTTCTGGCACCGCGGCCTGTCCATCCTCGACGTGGCCGTCGGCCAGCTCATCCTCGAGCGCGCCGAGGCCGCGGACCTCGGGACGATGGTGCGGTTCCGGTGACCGTCCTGGTCGACCGGCCGGACGACCTGGACCGCGCGGCCGTGCTGGCCGTCGCCCAGGGCGCACGGGTCGAGCTGTCCGCGGACCTGCTCGAGCGGCTGGCGGCGCGGCGTCGCGCCGCGCTCGCCGCGCTGGGCGACGGCCCGGACGTCTACGGCGTGACGACCGGCATGGGCGCGCTGAGCGACACGCGCCTCAGCGTCGAGGCGCAGGCCGACCACTCCCGGCGGCTGATGCTGGCCCGGGCGGTGGGCGGCCCGCCCTGGCTCTCCCGCACCGAGACCAGAGCACTGCTCGCCGTGCGGCTGCGCACGTTCCTGTCCGGGGACGCGGCGGTCTCCCCCGAGCTCTGCGCGTGGCTGGGCACCCTGCTCGAGCACGACGTCCTGCCGGCCGTCCCGCGCACCGGCTCCGGCGCCGCGGGGGAGATCCTCCCGATGGCCCACGCCTGGGGCCACCTGGCCGGAGTCGGCCGGGTCCTGGCCGCCGACGGCAGCGCGGTCCCGGCGGGTCCCGTCGTCGACCCGCTGTCGCCGCCGCGGCTCGGCCCCAAGGAGGGCATCGCCCTCCTCGCCGGCGTGCCGACCGCGACCGCGCTGGCGGTGCTGCTGGCCGCCGACGTGCGGCGGCTGGTGTCGCAGTCCACGGCGGTCGCCGCAGCCGGGATCGTCCTGATGGGCGTGACGCGCGACCCCTACCTGCCCGCCGTCGCCCGCGGCGACGACGAGCAGGCCGAGGTGCTCACCCGGCTGGCGGCGTACGTCGGTCCGCTCGCCGCCCCGCGCCACCTCCAGGCGCCGGTGTCGTTCCGGGTCGCCGGGCCCGTGCTCGCGCACCTGCTCCGCGAGGGGGCCCGGCTCGACCAGGTCGCCGACCGGGCGCTGCAGGGGGTCGGCGACTCGCCGGCCTACCTGACGACCCACGAGGGGGAGCGCTTCGTCGGGACGGCGGGCTTCCACGGCCTCGACCAGGCCGCGGGCCTCGACTCGGCGCGTACGGCGGTCGTGCACGCGGCGACCGTGGGGGCCGCCCGCCTGCACCGGATGCTCGACCCCGGGACGAGCGGGCTGCCGGCCCAGCTCAGCGCCGACCCGGGCCCGCAGGCCGGGCTGACGCCGGTGCACAAGCGCGCGGTCGCGGTCGTGCACGAGGTGTCCGGCTGGCCGGCGACGTTCGTGTCCTCGGCGGAGACGTCCCAAGGCCAGGAGGACGTGCAGACCTTCGCCCTCGAGGCCGCGGAGCGGCTGCGCCTGGCCCTCGACGCCGCGGAGCAGGTGCTGGCCTGCGAGCTGCTCGCCCTGCACCAGGCCCGGCTCCTGGCGCCGGAGCGGATGGCGGCGGCCCGGGGCGGCCTGCCCGCGCTGGTCGAGCAGGTGGCCGACGTGCTGCCGCCGGGGACCGAGGACCGTCCCTGGGGCGAGGACGTCGAGCGGCTGCGGGCGCTCCTCAGGAGCGGCTGGGCGCTGGACCCGTCGTCCCCCTGACGACCAGGCGCGGGGAGATGGTGACGGTCCGCAGCGGCTCGTCGTCGTCGACGGCCGCCAGGAGCTGACCGACGGCGGCGTCGACGACGGCGCCGCGACCCCAGTCGACGGTGGTGAGGCCCGGGCCGGCGAGGTCGGCGAACTCGACGTCCTCGAACCCCACCACCGACAGGTCTCCGGGGACCTCGAGGCCGAGCCGCCGGGCGGCCCGCAGCACCGCGAACGCGAACGAGTCGGTGAGGCAGAACGCCGCCGTCGGCCGGTCCCGCCCGCCCAGGGCGGTGGCCAGGTGGTCGGTCATGGTGTCGGCGTCGGCGGTCGCCGGCGCGGTGCGCACGAGGTCGACCGACATGCCGCAGCGCCGCGCCTCGCGGGCCACGAGCCGCTCGGCCGGCCGGTCGGGGGTGCTGGGGCGCTCGGGGAGCACCACGGCGATGCGGCGGTGACCGAGCTCGGCGAGGTGGTCGAAGACCTGGGCGAAGCCCCGCGCGTTGTCGAAGACCACGGCCCCGGCCGAGGGCGCCTCGGCGAGCCGGTCGCCGATGGCGACCACCGGGAGCTGTCGCGCCAGCTCCTCCCACTGCGCGGCGAACGGGTCCAGGGGGGCGACCAGGAGCCCGTCGGGGCGCTGGTCGCGGAGCTTGGCGAGCAGGGCCTCCTCGCGCTCGGGGTGGCCGTCGGCGTCGGCGACCAGCGCGTGCCGGCCCTCGGCGAGCAGCGCCCGCGCGAGGTCGGCGGTCAGCGACTGCTGCCAGAGGTCGCGCGTCGAGCCGCACAGGACCGCGACCGTGCGGGAGCGCCCGCTGGCGAGCGCCGCGGCGATCGGGTTGATCTGGTAGCCGAGGGCGGTGGCCGCCGCCTGCACGCGCGCCAGGGTGTCGGCGGAGCCGCGCTCGCCCCGTAGCGCGTAGGACACGGTGGCCGGCGCGAGGCCGACCGCGTCCGCGACGTCCTGCAGCGTGGGGCGTTTCGGCACCCCGTGAGCATAGGTCGCGCCGCCGACGGCCACGGCGCGTCGGGCTTGCACTTCCTTAAGTCGAGTGGTTTAGTGGGTAATATGAAGCGCTTCACTTCCCCGGAGAGCGCCGGCGGCGGGACCCGTATGGCGGTCGGTGCCGTCACCGACGCCCACCAGCACCTCTGGCCCGAGGCCTTCGTCGACGAGCTCCGCCGCCGCACCCGCGGACCCCGGCTCGTGGGCTGGGACCTGCACCTCGACGGTGAGCCGACGTACGCCGTCGACCCGGCCGACCACGACCTCGCCGCCCGGCGGGCCACCGACGTCGCCGACGGCGTGGACCTCACCCTGCTGTCGCTGTCGAGCCCGCTCGGGATCGAGAGCATGCCGCCCGACGAGGCCGCCCCGCTGCTGGACGCGTGGCACGGTCTGGCCGACGAGCTGGACCGCGGCGACGTGGACGGCTACGCGCTCTGGGCGGCGGTCAACGTCGTCGAGCCCGACCTCGCCGGGCTCGCCACGCTCCTGACGCATCCCCGGGTCCGCGGCCTGCAGCTGCCCGCGACCGCCCTCGCCGACCCCGCCGCCGTGGAGCGGTTGGCGCCGGTGCTGGCCGTGGTCGAGGCGGCCGGCCTACCGGTGCTGGTGCACCCCGGGCCGGCGTCGGCCCCGGACGGCGTCCCCGGCTGGTGGCCCGCGCTCACGTCGTACACCGCCCAGCTCACGGCCGCGTGGTTCGCCTGGCACGTCGCCGGCCGGCCGCTGCTGCCGCGGCTGCGGATCGCCTTCGTCGCGCTCGCGGGGCTGGCGCCGCTCCACCACGAGCGGCTCGCCCAGCGCGGCGGCGGCCTGGGCGAGGTCGACCACCTCGTCCACTACGAAACGTCGTCCTACGGGATGCGCGCCGTCGACGCGATGATCCGCGTCGTCGGCATCGACCCGATCGTGCACGGCTCCGACCGTCCCTACGCCCTCCCCACCGACCCCGGCCTCGGCGACGCCTTCAGCCAGGCCCTGTTCGTCACCAACCCGGCCCACCTCATGAACGGAGCCCCGCGATGACCCTCGCCCCCGAGCAGCCCCCCGCCGCCGCCAGCGTGCTGGGCCCCGACCACCTGCCCGCCGTGCCCGGCCGGGTGCTCGACGCCCAGGAGCTGCTGGCCTGGGTGCAGGAGCTCGCCGCCGACCCCGAGCGCTGGCAGCAGCACGTCCGTCACGACACCGGCGGGCGCCACTTCGTCTCGCTCTACCGCGACGCCGACATCGACGTGTGGCTGCTGTGCTGGAACACCGTCGACGACACCGGCTGGCACGACCACGACACGTCCTCGGGCGCCGTCGCGGTCACCCGCGGCGCCGTCGTGGAGAACCGTCCCCGCCTCGGTGGCGAACCCCAGACGCGCACGGTCGAGGCGGGCCGGGCCTTCGCCTTCGGCCCCGACCACATCCACCGGATGGCCGGCGCCGTCGACGGGTCGGTCTCGATCCACGCCTACTCGCCGCCGCTGTGGCGGATGGGCCAGTACTCCATCAGCTCGTCGGGGGTCATGCGTCGCTACTCGGTGTCCTACGCCGACGAGCTGCGCCCCCTCGTCGGGGACTGAGCCGAGCTAGAGGCCGGCGCGCAGCAGCTCGGCGGCGGCCTCGAGCTCCGGTCCGACGACGTGGTCTCGGCGGACGTCGGGCAGGGCGGCGTCGGCGCGCGAGAAGAGCTCGCCCGCGGGGGAGTCCACGACCCGGTCGGGGTCCAGGCGCAGCGCGCGCACGGCGGCGACCAGCTCGCAGGCCAGCAGGTCGCGCAGCAGGTCGACCAGGTCGAGGGCCGCCCACGCAGCCTGGGTCGAGTGGCTGGCGTGCTCCTCGAGACCCAGCGACACCACGGTGCGCCCGCCCGTGACCGGCGCGGCGCTCGCCCGCACGCGGGCGAGCAGGTCGGCGGCGACGTACTCGACGATCATGAGGCCCGAGCTGCCCGCGGGGCCGTCGGCGAGGAACGCCGGGAGGCCGGTCAGGGCGGGGTCGAGGAGCGCCGCGAGCCGGGCGGTCGAGAGGGTCGAGGCCGGCACGGCCGCGGAGCGCAGGGCGTCCAGCCCGGCGGCGAGCCGCTGGGTCACGAACTGGCCGTGGTGCAGGGCGGTGCCGTCGACGGCGAGCGGGTTCTCCGCCGCCGCGCCGATCTCCGCGGCGAGCGCCCGCTCGACGGCGACGAGGGACTCCTCCCAGGCGCCGTGCACCTGGGGCACGGCGCGCAGCCCGAACGGGTCCTGCAGCCGCGCCGACTCCCGGGGCGCTCCGGCGAGGAGGTCGGACAGGCGCTCGGCGACCGCGGCGGTGTGCGGGTCGTCCTTGGCCGCGTGCACGCGGGCGTCGTAGGCCTGCAGCGAGCCGCGCAGGGCGAGGTGCGACAGGGCGGCGACCCGCTCACCGGCCCGGGCCAGCGCCGCGAGCGAGGTCACGGCGAGCGAGCCGACGGTCGCGGTCAGGGCGTTGCTGCTGATGAACGGCAGTGCGTCGCCGGCGCCGACCGGCGCGGACGCGCTCGACCCGCTGCGCCACGGCAGCTCGCCGGCCAGCGTCAGCCCGAGCTCGGCCAGGGCCGTGAGGTCGGCGGTGCCCACCCCGCCGTAGAGGTGCAGGCGCGGGACGGCGCCCGCGGCCAGCGCGTCCGCCAGGGCCTGGACCAGGGCCGGGTCGGCCCCCGAGCCGCCACGCAGCAGCTGGTGGAGGCGCACGAGCATGGTGCCGCGCGCCACCGCGTCGTCGAGCTCCGGGCCGAACCCGCCCGCGTGGCTGCGCCAGAGGCGCAGCGCGTGGCCGTGCTCGCCGTCCTCGTCGCTCTCGCCCTCGACCGCGACGTGGCGCAGGGCCCCGACCCCGGTGGTGAGGCCGTAGACGCTTCCCGCCCCGCGCGCCGCGTCCAGGTGGTCGCGGCCCCGCCGCACCGCCGCCAGCGCGTCGCCGGCGTAGGACGCCAGGGCCACCTCGACCCCCGAGGCGGCCGGGTCCAGCGCGTACGCCGCCACGTGGGCCGGGGCCAGCCCCGGCGCAGCCACGTGCCGGGAGGTCTGCGGGGTGGACGTCATGAGCAGCACTCTATTCAGTGGAATGTTAAAGTTGAATGAATTGATTCACATAGGACCCTTTGACGTGGCACCGTGAGCAGTTCCCGAGCAGGAGGACACCCGGTGATCGAGTTCGACGACGTCACGAAGAGGTACCCCGACGGCACCGTCGCGGTCGGCAACCTCTCGATGACCATCCCCACCGGCGCGATCACCGTCCTGGTGGGCCCGTCCGGCTGCGGCAAGACCACCTCGCTGCGGATGATCAACCGGATGATCGACCCCACGTCGGGGTCGATCCGCATCGACGGCGAGGACATCACCGGCCAGGACCCCGCGCTGCTGCGGCGCTCGATCGGCTACGTCATCCAGCACGCCGGCCTCTTCCCGCACCGCACCGTCGTCGACAACGTCGCCACGGTCCCGGTGCTGGAGGGCATGTCGCGCAAGCAGGCGCGGGCCGCGGCCTACACGCTGCTCGAGCGGGTCGGGCTGACGGCCGGCATGGCCGACCGCTACCCCGTGCAGCTCTCCGGCGGTCAGCAGCAGCGCGTCGGGGTCGCCCGGGCGCTCGCTGCGGACCCGCCGGTGATGCTGATGGACGAGCCCTTCTCGGCGGTCGACCCGGTGGTCCGCGAGGGCCTCCAGCAGGAGTTCCTGCGGCTGCAGGGCGAGCTCGGCAAGACCATCGTGATGGTCACCCACGACATCGACGAGGCGATCAAGCTCGGCGACCACGTCGCCGTCTTCGCCGAGGGCGGCCGACTGGCCCAGCTCTCCGCGCCGGAGGAGCTCCTCGCCAACCCGGTCGACGACTTCGTCGCCGGCTTCGTCGGTCGCGACCGCGGCTACCGCGGGCTCTCGTTCGCGGGCTCGGCTGACCTCGACGTCGAGCCGGTGACGACCGAGGTGGAGGGCCTGCGGCTCTCGCTCGACGACGCCGGCCGCCCGCTGGGCTGGGCCGGCGTCGGCGGCCTGCTGCCGACCGAGGGCAGCTACCACGCCGGCGACAGCCTGCGCGTGGTCACCGACCTGACGCTGCTCTCGCCGGCCGGCGCGGCGGTGCGCGTGGACGCCGAGGGGCGAGCAGACGGGCTGGTGCGGCAGAGCACGGTGGCGGCGTACGTCCGCCGGCGCCAGCTCGGCCGGCTGGGGTCGACGGAGTCCTGACATGAACTTCTTCGAGGACGTGCGCGAGTACCTCCGGGTCAACCACGAAGCCGTCGTCCAGTCCCTGCTCGACCACATCTGGCTCGCGCTGCTGCCCGTGGGCATCGCCTTCGTGCTGTCGCTGCCGATCGGCTGGGCCGTGTCGCGCTTCGGCTGGATCCGGCACCCGGTCCTGACGCTGAGCAGCATCATCTACACCATCCCGTCGCTGGCGCTGCTGCTCCTGCTGCCGGGCATCCTGCACACCAGCATCCTCGACCCGCTCAACGTCGTCGTCGCGCTGTCCCTCTACAGCCTCGCGCTGCTCGTGCGCACGGTCGTGGACGGCCTGGAGTCGATCGACGACCAGATCGTCCAGGCCGCGACCGCCATGGGCTACCGGCCGGCCCGGCGGTGGTTCACCGTCGACCTCCCGCTCGCGCTGCCGGTCATCCTGTCCGGCCTCCGGGTCGCGACGGTCGCCAACATCAGCATGGTCTCGGTGGCCGCCCTGATCGGGATCGGCGGGCTCGGCCAGCTCTTCACCCGGGGCTTCCAGCTCGGCTTCTACGGACCGCCGATCGCCATCGGCCTGGTGCTGTGCGTCGCGCTGGCGCTCCTGGCCGACACGATCATCGTGCTCTTCCAGCGGCTCGTGACCCCCTGGACCCGAGCAGGGAGCAGCCGATGAACGCCGACACCTTCGACTTCCTGCTCAACGGGGAGTACTGGACGTGGAGCAACTACGACAGCTTTCCGCACCGGATCCTGGAGCACCTGCACTACTCCGCGCTCGCGCTGGTGATCGCCTTCGTCATCGCCTTCCCCATCGGGCTGCTGATCGGCCACACCGACCGCGGCTCGTTCTTCGCCATCAACGTCGGCAACGCGGGGCGGGCCCTCCCCACCCTGGGTGTCCTCATGCTGGTGCTCGTGCTGGTCGGCACGGGTCTGATGCCCGTCGTGGTGGCGCTGGTGATCCTGGCGATCCCGCCGATCCTGACCACGACGTACGCCGGCATCCGCTCGGTCTCGGACGTCACCGTGGACGCCGCCCGCGGGGTGGGCATGCGGGAGTGGCAGATCATCACCGGCGTCGAGCTGCCCACCGCGCTGCCGATCATCTTCGGCGGGGTGCGCAACGCGGTGCTGCAGGTGATCTCGACCGCTACCATCGCGGCCTACGTCGGTCTGGGCGGCCTCGGTCGCTACCTGTTCGACGGCCTCGCCCTCACGGACTACCCGCGGGTGGTGGCGGGCTCCGTGCTGGTGGCCGCGCTGGCCGTGATCATCGACCTGCTGCTCGGCCTGGTCCAGCGCCTGGTGGTCTCGCCCGGCGTGGACGGCCGCGCCAGCAAGGGCCGCCGGGGACGGCGGGACGCGAGCGCCGCCGCGACCGCCGTTCGCACCGTCGAGGAGGTCTCGCCCGCGACCTCCTGACGCCCCACCCGAGACCCCCCGCACGACCAGCGACACCTCATCGACCCAGCAATGCTTGACCGAAAGGCGAACCATGAAGCGCACGCGCACTACCGCACTCCTCAGCCTGGCCGCCGTGGCCGCGCTCACGCTCTCCGCGTGCGGCTCGGACGACGACTCCGCCAGCGACGACCCCTTCTCCTCGGGCGGCGGTGACAAGGGCACCATCGTGGTGGGCTCCGCGAACTTCCCCGAGAACGAGCTCCTCATGCAGATGTACGCCCAGACGCTCGAGGCGGCCGGCGCCAAGGTGGAGACCAAGCCCAACATCGGCGCCCGCGAGATCTACATGAAGGCGTTCGAGTCCGGCGACATCGACCTGCTGCCGGAGTACAACGGCGCCCTGCTGTCCTACCTGGCGCCGGACGGGGTGCCGGAGGGCACCACCGCGCCGGAGGACGTCTACGCCGAGCTGCAGAAGGTGCTGCCCGAGGGCAGCGAGACCCTCCCGCAGTCCGCCGCCGAGGACAAGGACACGCTCACGGTCACGAAGGAGACCGCCGACGAGTACAGCCTGTCGACGATCGAGGACCTGCAGCCCGTCGCCGACAAGCTCGTCGTCGGAGCCGGCCCCGAGTGGCGCGAGCGCTTCCAGGGCCTGCTCGGCCTCAAGGAGCTCTACGACGTCGAGTTCAAGGAGTTCAAGCCGCTCGACGCGGGTGGCCCGCTCACCGTCGCCGCGCTGAAGGACGGCACGATCGACGTCGCCAACGTCTTCTCGACCGACTCCGCGATCTCGACCAACGACTGGGTCGTGCTCGACGACCCGAAGAACCTCTACACCTCGCAGAACATCGTCCCGCTGATCCAGTCGGACGTCGTGACGCCCGAGGTGACCGACGCGCTCAACGCGCTGTCGGAGGCGCTGACCACCGACAACCTCACCGAGGCGCTCGCCAAGGTGCAGGTCGACAAGCAGGACCCGGTCACCGTGGCCAAGGAGTTCCTCGAGGCCAACGACCTGGTCTGACCGGTCGCTCCACACGGCAGGGCCGGCGCGCGATGCGTCGGCCCTGCCGCGCTCCACGCTGCCCTCGCACCCCCACCTCGCGCCTCGGAAGGCTGGCTCCGCCGTGCCCCTGGACCCCACCACCTCTGACTTCCGCACCCTCTGGGACGAGCTCGCCCCCGTCGGCCGCGACCGGCGCACCGGCGGCTACGCCCGCTTCGCCTGGACCCGCGAGGACGCGACGCTGCGCGAGTGGTTCGTCGGTGCCGCCCGGGCGCGCGGCCTGGACGTCGAGGTGGACCGCAACGGCAACCTCTGGGCGTGGTGGGGTGCGCCCGGGGACGACGCCGTGGTCACCGGCAGCCACCTGGACAGCGTGCCCGGCGGCGGTGCCTACGACGGCCCGCTCGGCGTCGTCAGCGCGCTGCTGGCCGTGGACCGGCTGCGCGCCCAGGGGGTTGTGCCGGAGCGGCCGTTCGCGGTGGTCGCCTTCGCCGACGAGGAGGGCGCCCGGTTCGGCGTCGCCTGCATGGGCTCCCGGCTGCTCTCCGGTGCCATCGGGCGGGACCGGGCGCTCGCGCTGCGCGACGACGCCGGGGTGACGCTCGCCGAGGCGCTGTCCGCGGCCGGGGTGGACCCCGCCCACGCCGGTCGGGACGAGGAGGCGCTGCGGCGGATCGGGGTGTTCGTCGAGCTGCACGTCGAGCAGGGCCGAGGCCTGGTCGACCTCGACGCGCCGGTGGGCGTCGCCAGCTCGATCTGGCCGCACGGCCGCTGGCACCACCGCTTCGAGGGCGAGGGCAACCACGCCGGCACGACCCTGATCGCCGACCGGCACGACCCGATGCTGCCGTTCGCCGACCTGGTGCTGGGCGGCCGGGAGGCCGCCGCCGAGCTGGGCGCGGTGCTGACCGTCGGTCGGGTCCTGGTCGGTCCCAACGGCACCAACGCCATCCCGGTCACCGTCGACGCCTGGATCGACGCCCGTGCGCCCGAGGAGGCCACCGTGCGCGCCCTCGTGGAGCGCGTCGAGCGGCTCTCGCGCGACGCGGCCGGTCGCCGCGGCGTGTCGGTCGAGGTGTCCGAGGAGTCCTGGTCGGGCCTGGTGTCCTTCGACGCCGCCCTGCGCGACCGGCTGGCCGGCGCGGTCGCCGGCCTCGCCCCGATCGGCGCGGTGCCGGTGCTCGGGACCGGGGCCGGTCACGACGCGGGCGTGCTGGCGGCGTACGTCCCCACCGCGATGGTCTTCGTGCGCAACCCCACCGGCGTCAGCCACAGCCCCGCCGAGCACGCCGAGGAGGCCGACTGCGTCACCGGTGTGCACGCCCTCGCCTCGGCGCTCGAGGACCTGCTGACCGGAGAGTGACGTCCGGCGCCCGGCCGCGTGTCAGAGTGGGCGCGTGACCCAGCAGCCGGCCCGCTCGCGGGCGACCCTGACCGACATCAGCTCGCGCGCGTGGGAGCACCCCGCCGACCAGGGCGCCCTGGTCGCGCTGCGGCGCCTCAAGGGCTTCGACACCGTGCTCAAGGCGGTGTCGGGCATGTTCAACGAGCGCGCGTTCCGGCTGGTGTTCCTGGGTTCGGCCGTGCGGGTCGACGAGCGCCAGTTCCCGGTGCTGCACCGCCAGCTGCTCGACGTGGCGCGGGTGCTCGACGTCGCCGACGTGCCCGAGCTGTACGTCGTGGCCAACCCGATGCTCAACGCGATGACCGTCGGCATGAGCCAGCCGTTCATCGTGCTCAACTCCGGCCTCGTCGACCTGCTGGACGAGGACGAGCTGCGCTACGTCATCGCCCACGAGCTCGGCCACGCCGTCAGCGGCCACGCGGTCTACCAGACGCTGCTGCAGCGCCTGCTCCAGCTGACCGGTGTGCTCAACAGCCTGCCCCTGGGGGCGCTCGGCGTCCGCGCGATCGTCGCGGCGCTCTACGAGTGGTCACGCAAGGCCGAGCTGTCCGCCGACCGCGCCGGCCTGCTGGCCACCCAGGACCCGGCGACGGCGTTCCGCGTGCACATGCAGCTGGCCAGCGGTGGCCACCTCGACGAGCTCGACATCACGTCGTTCTTCGCGCAGGGCCAGGAGTACCTCGACGCCACCGACCTGCGCGACTCGGTCCTCAAGCTGCTGCTCATCGAGAACCGCACCCACCCGTTCGCCGTCGTCCGCGCGACCGAGCTGCGGCGTTGGGTGGACTCCGGTGAGTACACCCGCTTCCTCGCCGGCGACTACCCGCGCCGCAGCACCGACGGCGACGCCAAGGTGAGCGACGCCGCCAAGGCGGCCGCCGCCAGCTACGCCGACACCTTCCAGCAGACCCAGGACGCCCTCGGCAAGATGGTGCACGACCTCGCCGGTGTCGCGGGCAGCGTCAAGCTCTGGCTCGACGAGAGGCTGCGCCGCGACACCGACTGAGCTACCGCCGCGGCCGGACCGGCTTCGTCGGCGTGGGCGTGGGCGTCGGCGCCACCGGTGAGAGGACCGGCGGCGGCACCGGTGAGGTCACCGGCGGCACGACCGCGAACGGCGGCTGCGGCTCGGTGATCTGCCCGTCGCCGGGGCCCGGCTCGTCGAGGCAGGTGCCGCGACGCTGCTCGCGCTGCGCCAGGGGGAAGACGTTGAAGAGCTGGGTCGTCCCGTTGAACCAGCCGCAGCCGACCTTCCGGTTCTCGCGACGCCCGATAGCCGCCTGATCGGGGTCGATGGCGAGCGGGTCACCGTTGCCGCGGAAGATCTGGGCCCCCTCCACGGGGTCCCCCTGGGCGTCGTAGACGAACAGGCTGCGCACCTTGTCGCTGTCCACGCGCAGCCCGGGCTGGAAGCTGCCGGCGCGGTAGCCGTCGTTGTAGGCCATCGCGCTGTCGTAGTTGTCGTTGCCGCTGCCGTACGCGCCCGCCTGCGTGAAGCCGAGCGGGATGAGCACCGCCGCGATGTTGGCCGCGATCAGGGCGACCCGGAACAGGAGCGGGCGGTCCGGGCCTGAGCCCGGCCAGAGTCGCCCGAGGCCGATGAGGGCGCTGACGACGATGGCGACCGCGAGGACGAGCTCACCCAGGAGAGGGGCGCCGAGCGTCGGGACGAAGGTGACGTACTCCCACTCCCCGACCATCTGGTCGACGAAGGTCACCGCGATCCAGGCGCGCAGCACCCACCAGGCCGGTCGCAGCGGCTCGACCACGCCCCAGGCCTGGCTGCTCCAGGGCCGGCTCTCGACGAGCTCGAAGAACCGCGCGCGAAGCCGGTCCAGGTCGTCGGTGAGGCTGGCGGGCGTCGGCCGCCCGGGCAGCGACAGCCGTCGGCGGGTCCGGGAGCGCTCCGGCAGCCCGGCGGCGGCGCGCAGCTCGGCGGCGTACGCCGCGGGGTCGCCCAACACGTCGTCCAGCACGTCGGCGCCGTCGGCGACCTGGTCGGACAGGTCGGCCTCGAGGCCGCCGAGCAGCTCCTCGCGCTCGTCGTCGCTGAGGTCGGCCAGGCGGGCGCGCACGTCGGCGACGAAGGCCTCGACCTCGGGCCGGGTGGGGGTGCGGGTGTCGTTCACGAGGCTGCTCCCTGCGGGTGGTGGTCGAGCGTGCGGTGGTCGAGGAGGGCGGTGACGGTGTCGGAGAACGTCGCCCAGTCCTTGGTCTGCTGCTCCAGCTGGGTCCGTCCGACGGGCGTGATCCCGTAGTACTTGCGGTGCGGGCCCTCGTCCGAGGGCACGACGTAGGAGGTGAGGGCGCCGGCGGCGTAGAGGCGGCGCAGCGTGCCGTAGACCGAGGCGTCGCCGACCTCGGTCAGCCCACCGGCGCGCAGCCGCCGGAGCACGTCATAGCCGTAGCCGTCGTCGTCCTCCACGACCGCGAGCACGGCCAGGTCGAGCACTCCCTTGAGGAGCTGCGTGGTGTCCATGCACGGCACACTACTGCGCGTCGCGCAGTACCGCGCGCAACGAACGAGCCGGGCGCGTCGTCGGCGCCCTTCTGGAAATGCAGAAGGACCCCCGGGCCGCGTAGGCCGGGGGTCCTTCGGTGGAGCTGGGTCAGAAGACCCGTCGACGCGAACCGCCGATCGGGACCAGGTTCAGGATCAGGCCGACGACCAGGAGGATCGCGCCGATCGTGGTGAGGACCGGAATCGAGGCCACCAGGCCGATGATGAGCAGAATCAGACCGAGTACAACCATGGGAAAAACCATCCTCTCAAGATGTGTCTCTCCGAGCATGGCGGTGCGCATGCTGCGGCCGAACCACCCGCGCGGGTGGTTTTGTCCGGTCAGAGCAAGGGTATGGGCAAGAAACTTCGGATTACGGACAGATTTTACCCGTCAGCATGTAACGCCGCGATGGTCTCGTGGATCGCGAGCGTGCGTCGGGCCGTCTCCACGTGCAGGTTCTCGACCATCCGGCCGCGGTAGGTCACGACGCCGCTGCCCTGACCGCCCTCCCACGCCTCGAGCATGCCGCGGGCGTCCGCCACGGCCTGCTCGGAGGGCGCGAACGCCGCGTTGGCGCCCTCGACCTGACCGGGGTGGATGACGGTCTTGCCGTCGAAGCCCATCTCGCGTCCCTGCTGGCACTCGGCCAGGAAGCCCTCGGTGTCCTTGACGTCGTTGTAGACGCCGTCCAGGATCGCCGTGCCCGTGGCGCGCGCGGCGAGCAGCGCCAGCGAGAGCCCGGTCAGCAGCGGGTGCCGGCCCGGGACGTGCTCGGCGTACAGCTCCTTGGCCAGGTCGTTGGTGCCCATGACCAGCACGGTCAGCCGCTCGGAGGCGCCGGCGATCTCCTCGGCGTGGAGCATCGCCCGCGGGGTCTCGACCATGGCCCAGAGCGCGGTGCGCTCCGGTGCGCCGTGCCGCTCCAGGGTGTCGACGAGGGTGCGGACCGCCTCGGCACTGTCGACCTTGGGGACGACGATCGCGTCCGGGCCGGCGGCGCACGCGGCGGCCAGGTCGTCGGCGTGCCACTCGGTGTCGGCGGCGTTGACGCGGATGGTGAGCTCGCGCCGCCCGTAGGCGCCGCTCGAGGCCGCGGCGCAGACCGCCTCGCGCGCCTGGGCCTTGGCGTCGGGGGAGACGGAGTCCTCCAGGTCGAGGATCAGCCCGTCGACCGGCAGGGTCTTGGCCTTCTCGAGCGCCTTGGCGTTGGAGCCCGGCATGTAGAGGACCGAGCGCCGCGGCCGGAAGGTGGGGTCGGTCATGTCAGGCCTCCGGGGTGGGGATGGCGTCGTACTGCGCCTTGAGCTCGGGGTCGATCGCGGCCAGCTGCTCGGCGAGACGGACCATCACCAGGCACTGCTTGAGCGAGGCGTCGTCCTCCATCTTGCCGTCGATCATGACCGCGCCGGTGCCGTCGCCCATGGCGGCCGCGACCCGGCGCGCGTGGGCGACGTCCTCGACGCTGGGGCTGAAGACCCGGTGGGCGATGGCGATCTGCTTGGGGTGCAGGCTCCAGGTGCCGACGCAGCCGAGCAGGAAGGCGTTGCGGAACTGGTCCTCGCACGCCGTCACGTCGGAGATGTCGCCGAACGGCCCGTAGTAGGGGTAGATCCCGTGCATCGCGCAGGCGTCGACCATGCGCGCGATCGTGTAGTGCCACAGGTCCTGCTGGTACGTCGCCCGGCGGGCCTCGAGGTTGGCCACGCCGTCGACGCGGGGCGGGTCCTCGCGGACGAGGTAGCCGGGGTGGCCGCCGCCGACGCGGGTGGTCTTCATCCGGCGGTCGGCGGCAAGGTCGGCCGGACCGAGCGAGAGGCCCTGCATGCGCGGCGAGGCGCCGCAGATCTCCTCGACGTTGGCCATGCCGCGGGCGGTCTCGAGGATCGCGTGGACGAGGATCGGGCGGTCCAGCCCGGCCTTGGCCTCGAGCTGCGCGAGCAGCCGGTCGACGTAGTGGATGTCCTCGGCGCCCTGCACCTTGGGCACCATGACCACGTCGAGCCGGTCGCCGATGGCCGGCACCAGCGTGGTCAGGTCGTCCAGCGCCCAGGGGCTGTCGAGGCTGTTGATGCGGGTCCACAGCTGGGTCGTCGCGTCGGGCCCGCCCAGGTCGGGGGTGTCCTGCGCGATACGGACCAGCCCCTCGCGCGCGGCGAGCTTGTTGTCGGCCTTGACCGCGTCCTCGAGGTTGCCGAGCAGCACGTCGACGGTGCCGACCATCGCCGGGACCTTGGCGGCCATCTTCTCGTTGCTCGGGTCGAAGAAGTGGATCGCGCGGCTGGGCCGCGCCGGGATCTCGGTCAGCGGGGTGGGCGCCCCGACGGCCAGCGGGCGGAAGAAGTCCTTGGCGCTGCGCAACGCGGTCATGGCCGGGAAAGTACCAGCGGGCCCGCCGGGCGGGTATGACCGATCTAACGTGCGGGAGTTTCACCGGGTACCCGGTGAAACTCACGCTTCCGGTGCGAAGCTTCGGCCCGGAAGCGTGAGTTTCAGGCGGGCAGTGGGGCGTCAGGGACGGGAGCGACGCCACCAGCGGCGCCGGCCCGACCGGCCCGCCTCGTCGGACGGCCCAGCAGCAGCCGCCGCAGCCGCTCGGGCCGCGCGCCGCTCCTCGCGCCGCCGGTGCCAGGCCGCGACCGTCTCGTCGACGTCGCGCGGCATCGTGACCAGGGGCGGCTGACCGTCCTGGGGGGAGTAGCGGGCGCGCATCACCCGCGCGTTGAAGTCCTCGACCTCGCGCCGTACCTCCGCCTCGGAGAAGAGCTCGTCGAGCCGGTCGTCGAGCTCGGCGTCGTCCTTGCGCAGCTGCAGCGACGGGGGGAGGACCGCGATGCGCTCCCGCTCGACGAGCTTCCTCAGCCACCAGTCGGGGTCGTGGCTGGCGCCGAGGTCCTTGATCGGCTTGCCGGCGCCGGGCAGGTCGTCGAACTCGCCCTTCTCCATCGCGATCCGGATCTGCTGGTCCACCCACGTGTGCTGGTGGGCCATGCGCGCGGCGGCGGCGCTCCTGCCGGTGCGGTCGTCCCGCTGCTTGTCGTGGTCGGTCATCGTCATCACTCCCAGGCCCCCAGGATATGCGGCGGCTGGCTAGCGTGGGCGGCATGGACCTCATCGAGCTGCCCGCCGACGACGGCGCCGCCGAAGCCTGCCTCGCCCGCCCTGAGTCGGGCTCGGGACCGGGCGTGCTGCTCTTCATGGACGCGATCGGCCTGCGCCCACGGATCCAGGAGATGTGCGACCGCATCGCCGGGTGGGGCTACGTCGTGCTGGCACCGAACGTCTTCTACCGCGACGGCACCGTGGCCGAGATCGCGCCGAGGGTCGACCTTCGCGAGCCCGGCGCGCGGGAGGAGTTCTTCGCCGGCGCCATGCCCCGCGTGCACGGGCTCACCCCGGACCTGTCGGTGCCCGACATCGCGGCCTTCGTCGAGCACCTCCGCGGTCTGGGCGGCGTGGCCGAGGGCTCGATCGGCACCGTGGGCTACTGCATGGGCGCCCGGCTCGCGGTGCGCGCCGCCACCTCCCACCCCGCCCTGGTCGCGGCGTGCGCGGGCTTCCACGGCGGCGGCCTCGTCACCGACGAGCAGGACAGCCCGCACGCGGGGCTGGCGTCCGCGCGCGCCGAGTTCGTCTTCGGGCACGCCGACCAGGACCCCTCCATGCCGCCGGAAGCCGTCGCCGCCCTGGGGGAGGCGCTGGGCGCGCACGGTCTGACCGCGAGCAACGAGGTCTACCCCGGGGCGCCCCACGGCTACACGATGTCCGACACCTCGGCGTACGACGAGGCCGCCACCGAGCGGCACTTCAGCGAGCTGCAGGCGTTGCTGGCTCGGGTCCTTCCGACGTGACGCGGTCGGAGAACGCGTGCTTCGGCGCCGCCAGCAGCGACACCGCCGCGAGGAGCGCCGCCGCGGAGCAGACCGCCCACACGGTGAGGTAGCCGGACAGCGGCGCCTCCGCCTCCGTGACGCCCTCGATCCCCTTGCTGGCCAGGGCGATCGCGAAGATCGAGGACGCGATCGCGCCGCCGACCGTCTTGGTCGCGTTGGTCATGCCGGTCGCGAAGCCGGTGCGGTCCGGAGGGGCTGCGGCCGCGGCGGCGGCCGGCAGGGCGGCGACGAGCGCGCCCGACCCGAGGCCGGCGATCCCCATGTTGAGCAGCGCCTGCCCGGTGCTGTCGTGGAAGGGGATCCACAGGGCGTAGCCCAGCGCCACCAGCAGGCACGACACCATCAGCGCGCGCCGCACGCCGAGCCACCGGGACGTCAGCGGGAGCGTGAACGCGCCGATCGCGAGCGTGATGACGTAGACGCCGATCAGGGTCGACACGAACGCCGACTCGGCGCCGAGCCCGTAGCCGCGCTCGGCGGGGTCGGCCTGGGCGAAGGTGGACAGCGGGATCTGCCCGCCCAGCACCGGGATGCCGAAGAGGAACGCCGTCGCCTGGATCGGCCACTGCCGGGCGCTGGCGAGCAGGCGGACGTCGACCATCGGCTCGGCCTGGCGCGTCTCGTAGCGCCAGAACGGCACGAGCGCGGCGAGGCCGGCCACGACGAGCAGCCACGCGACGGGGCTGCCGGCACCCTCGAGGCGCAGCACCACGAGCCCGGCCATCACGAGCCCGAGGGCGACCGTGATCAGCCCGAGGCCGCCCCAGTCGACGCCGCCGGTCGCCTCGCCCGGCGCGTTCTCGATGCCGACCAGGATCACGAAGAACACCGCGGTGACGACCAGCGCCGGGATGGCCAGGATCAGGTTCATGTCGAGGGAGTCCACGAGGATCCCGCTGCTGAGCGCGCCGACGATGACGGCCAGCTCGAGCGCGCCGACCAGGACCGCCGCGCCCCGCCGGGTCAGCAGCTCCTGCCGGCCCGTGTCGCGCGTGCGCCGGTGGATGATCGACACCTCGAGCGGCAGCCAGACGACGTACGCGCCCTGGAGCGCCCAGCCGATCAGGAACGTCTCGAACGACGGCGCGAACGCCAGCAGCCAGGAGCCCAGAGCGGTGACGGCCGTGGACAGCAGCAGCACCCGCTGGTGGCCGACGAGGTCGCCCAGACGGCAGAGCAGCGGTACGCACAGGGCGCTGACGATCAGCTGGGCCGCCTCGAACCAGTTGACGTCGCCCTCGCTGATGTCGAGGTGGTCGGCGATCTGCGGGAAGATCGGCGTGTAGTAGCCCTGCAGCACCCCGCTCGCGATCTCGACCGCGACCAGGAAGCCCACGATCAGGCCGAGCCCCTTCACCGCCTGGCCGCCGCGCGACGTCACCCGGGGACTGCTCATGCGGGGATCCTCTCGATCAGGCGCTGGTACCACCGGACGCCGTCGACGAACGCGTCGACGCCGAGGTGCTCGTCGTAGCTGTGGATGGCCTGCCGCTGGGCCTTGGTCATGCGGAACGGCGCGAAGCGGTAGACGCGCTCGCAGATCGTGGTGAAGAACCGGGAGTCGGTGGCGGCCATCATCACGTACGGCGCCGCGACGGCGTCCGGGAAGACCTCGCCGATCGTGGCCTCGAGCAGCTCGAAGGCCTCGTCCATGGGCGAGACCGGGCTCGGCTCGTTGCGCTCGACGACGTCGAGCTCCACCTGGTCGTCGCCGACGACCGTGCGCACGTGCTCGAGGACGTCGGCCACGGTGTCACCGACCATGATCCGGATGTTGACCCCGGCCCGTGCGGTGGCGGCGATGACGTTGAGCGCCGGCGATCCCGACAGCGTCGTCACCGCGAACGTCGTCCGGGTCATCGCGCTCGTCTCGGGACCGGCCGCCAGGAGCGCGCGGGTGAGCAGCGGCTTGAGCCGCGCGGCGTTCGCGAAGACCGGACGCAGCGGGAGCGGGCCGTGCGGCGCCATCCGCCGGAACAGCTCGATCGTGGGCGAGGGCGTGCGCGGCGCCATCGGGGCGCGGTCGAGGCGCACGATCGCCCGGGCGATGCGCGCCGTGGGACCCATCGGGGTCGGGGTGCTCGCGTGACCGCCGCGGCCCTCCACGCGCAGCTCCAGGCTCGTGACGCCCTTCTCGGTGAGGCCGATGACGCCGATCGGCGCCCTCACCCCCGGGAACGCCTCGCTCGCGACGGCGCCACCCTCGTCGAGGACGAACCACGGTCGTACGCCGCGGCGCGTGAGCTCCTCGACGGCCAGGACGGCGGAGGCGCCCGAGACCTCCTCGTTGCAGCCGAACGACAGCCACACGTCCTGGGCGGGCGTGAAGCCGTGCTCCAGCAGGGTCTCGACGGCCTCGCAGATGGCGACCAGGGAGCCCTTGTCGTCCAGGGTGCCGCGGCCCCAGATGTGGCCGTCGACGACGTCGCCGCCGAAGGCCGGGTGCTGCCAGGCGCCCTCGACCGGCACGACGTCGAGGTGGGCCATCAGCACCACAGGTCGCGCGGCGCTCGCGCCGGGCCAGTGGAAGAGCAGCCCGTGGCTGTCCACGCGGGTCAGCTCCAGGCTCTCGTGGAGCACCGGGAACTGCCGGGCCAGCTCGGCCACGAAGTCGTCGAAGGCCTGCACGTCGACCCGGTCGGGGTCGCGGTCGCTGACGGTGGGGATCCGGACGAGCGCCTGCAGCTTGGCCACGGCGCGCGGCGGCTCGGGCTCACCCTCCCTCACGGACATGGGAGGCACCGTACTGGTCGAGGTGCCCTCCCGTCCGGAGTCTCGGATCCGAGATGGCGGGCAGGTCGCCGCCGTTGACCCGTCCAGGACGGGACGCTTCGCTGGGTCAGTGCCCCCAGCGACCGCGATGGACGACGTCGGTCCACGGTCTGCGGGCCCGCCGCGCGGGCGAGCCGGCGTTGCCGGTGTCGGGGAGCCGGTGGCCGATCGTGACCACGCCGACCGGGTCGAAGTCGTCCGGGATGCCGAGCTCGGCGCGCACCCGAGCCTCGTGGGGCGCGAAGATCCCGAAGAAGCAGGCGCCCAGGCCCGCGTCCGTCGCGGTCTGCAGGATCAGCAGCGAGGCCATGGCCGCGTCCATGTGCCAGAACGGCATCGACCAGCGCCCCTCGTCGCGGTCGGTCCAGCCCTTGTCGGGCTCCGCGTAGCGGTCGAGGTAGGCCGCCTTGCTGGAGCACGGCACGATCACCACCGGCGCGGTCATCAGCCCCGCCAGCCAGTCGTCGGGGTCGTCCACGCGGTCGGACGAAGCGACCCAGAACCGTCGCACGTCCTCGGGGGTGTCCAGCCGCACGAACGCCCAGCCCTGGCTGAAGCCGGCGCTCGGCGCGTGGGTGGCGTTCTCCAGCGCGCGGTCGACGATCGCCGGGTCGACGGGCCGGTCGGCGTAGCGACGGACCATGCGGCGGCGCCGTACGACGTCCTGGAAGTCCATGTGCACCAGTATGGGAGCCACGATGGCTGACGACTTCGAGCGGATGTGGGCGGACCTGGCGCCGGTCGGGCGGTCGGCGGCCTCCGGCGGCTACTTCCGCCAGCCCTACCTCGCCGCGGAGACCGAGCTGCGCGCGTGGTTCGTCGAGCAGGCCACCGCGCGGGACCTCACGGTCGAGGCCGACGGCCTCGGCAACGTCGTCGCCTGGTGGGACGCTCCGTCGGTCGAGGGGGGAGACGTCCTCACCGGCTCGCACCTCGACTCGGTGCTCGACGGCGGCGCCTACGACGGTCCGCTCGGCGTGGTCTCCGCGCTGGCGGCCGTGGACCTCCTGCGCTCGCGCGGGTTCGTGCCCGGCCGGCGGATCGGGGTCTCGGTGTTCGCCGAGGAGGAGGGCTCGCGCTTCGGGCTGGCCTGCCTGGGGTCGCGGCTGGCGACCGGAGCCCTGTCCTGGGCCGACGCCCGCGAGCTCCGGGACCGCGACGGCGTCGCCCTGCCCGACGCGCTGGAGGCGGTCGGCCTGGACGGCTCGATCCTGTCGCTGACCGACGTGGCGACGTTCGTCGAGCTCCACGTCGAGCAGGGGCGTGACCTGGTCGACCGCGGCGCTGCCGTGGGAGCGGCGAGCGGGATCTGGCCGCACGGTCGCTACCGCTTCGACTTCGCAGGCGAGGCCAACCACGCCGGCACCACGCGGATGGAGGACCGCGCCGACCCCATGCTGACCTACGCGATGACCGCCCTCGCCGCCCACAAGCAGGCCCGGCTGGCCGGCGCGCGCGCGACCTTCGGGCGCGTCGAGGTCACCCCCAACGGCACGAACGCCGTCCCGTCGCAGGTCACCGCCTGGCTGGACGCGCGTGGCGAGAGCGACGAAGCCCTGGCGGCGCTGGTCGAGACCGTGTCGCGCCAGGGGGCCGACCGCGCCGGCCGCGACGGCACGTCGCTGGAGGTGACGGCGGAGTCGGTGTCGTCGTCGGTCGTCTTCGACGCGGGCCTCGCCGCGAGGATCGCCGCCGACCACGAGGGCGGCGACTGGCCGGTCGTCCCCACGCAGGCCGGCCACGACGCGGGCGTCCTGTCGCAGGCCGGCATCGCCTCCGCGATGCTCTTCGTGCGCAACCCGACCGGCGTCTCCCACTCACCCGCGGAGTCGGCGCGGATGCCCGACTGCCTCGTCGGCGTCAGCGCGCTGGCCGACACCCTCGAGCGGCTGGCGCGATGAGCACCGACCCCACGGCGTACCTGCTCGAGCGGGCCTGGGTCGACGGCGCGGTCGCCGACGACGTGCTGGTGACGATCGAGGGCGGGCGGTTCACTTCCGTCACACCGGCGGTACGAAACTCACGCTTCCCGTACGAAGCTTCATGCGGGAAGCGCGAGTTTCACCGGGTACCCGGTGAAACTCACCGGCTCCCCGGCCTCACCCTCCCGGGCCTGGCCAACTGCCACAGCCACGCGTTCCACCGCGCGCTGAGGGGCCGGACCCAGCGGGAGCGGGGCACGTTCTGGACCTGGCGCGAGCAGATGTACGCCGTGGCGGGGCGGCTCGACCCGGACGGCTACTTCGCGCTCGCGCGGGCGACGTACGGCGAGATGGCGGCGGCCGGGATCACCAGCGTGGGGGAGTTCCACTACCTGCACCACCAGCCCGACGGGACGCCCTACGACGACCCCAACGCGATGGGCCTGGCCCTGGTCGAGGCGGCCCGCGAGGCCGGCGTGCGGATCGCGCTGCTCGACACCTGCTACCTCAGCAGCGGGTTCGGCGAGCCCCCGCAGGGCGCGCAGACGCGCTACTCCGACGGTGACGCCCGGCGGTGGGCCGAGCGCGTGTCCCTCCTGCGACCCGATGACGCCACGGTCGTCGGTGCCGCGATCCACTCGGTGCGCGCCGTGCCCGACGACCAGCTGGCCACGGTGGTCGAGGCCAGCTCCGGACGACCGCTGCACGTGCACCTCTCAGAGCAGACGGCCGAGAACGACGCCTGCCTGGCGGCGTACGGCGTGACGCCCACGCGGCTGCTCGCCGACCACGGCATCCTCGGCCCGCTCACCACCGCCGTCCACGCCACCCACCTGACCGACGCCGACCTGGCCCTGCTCGGCGCCGGCGGCACCCACGCGTGCTTCTGCCCGACCACCGAGCGCGACCTCGGCGACGGCGTCGGCCTCAGCCGCCGGCTCCACGACGCGGGCAGCCCGCTGACGCTGGGCTCCGACAGCCACGCGGTCATCGACCTCTTCGAGGAGATGCGCGCCGTCGAGATGGACGAGCGGCTGACCGCGCGCACCCGGGGCCACTGGACGGCCGGGGAGCTCCTCACGGCGGCGACCACCACCGGCCACGCCAGCCTCGGCTTCCCCGACGCGGGCCACATCGCCGTCGGGCAGCGCGCCGACCTGGTCACCCTCGACACCGGCACCCCCCGCACCGCCGGCACCGGCGCCGACGCCCACACGGCGGTCTTCGCCGCGACGGCCGCCGACGTCGTCCACGTCGTGGCCGACGGCCGCGTGACCTTCCGCAGCGACGACCGCGAGCGGGTCGGCCGCGACCTCGCCGACGCCATCGAGAGGACCTGGGCATGAGCAGCACCCTGCTGACCGGCATCGCCGAGCTGACCACCTTCGCCACCGACGGGCCCGACGTCCTGGAGCGGGCCGCGCTCGTGATGGAGGGGTCCACGGTCGCCTGGGTCGGCCCCGAGGCCGAGGCGCCGGACGCCGACGAGCGCGTCGACCTCGGCGGTCGTGCGGTCATCCCCGGCTTCGTGGACAGCCACAGCCACCTGGTCTTCGCGGGCGACCGCTCCGCGGAGTTCACGGCCCGGATGGCCGGCGAGGCCTACGCCGCCGGCGGCATCCGCACCACCGTCGCTGCCACCCGGGCGGCCACCGACGAGCAGCTCACGGCCCACGTGGGCCGCCTGGTGCAGGAGATGCGCCGCCAGGGCACGACCACCCTCGAGATCAAGTCCGGCTACGGGCTCACCGTCCGCGACGAGGCGCGCAGCCTGGCCGTGGCGGCGCAGTTCACCGACGAGACGACGTTCCTCGGCGCGCACGTCGTGCCCGAGGGCGACCCCGCGGCGTACGTCGAGCTCGTCACCGGTCCGATGCTCGACGCGGCGGCGCCGTACGCGCGGTGGGTCGACGCGTTCTGCGAGACCGGTGCCTTCGACGTCGACCAGGCGCGCGCGGTGCTGGAGGCCGGGCGTGCCCACGGCCTGCGCGGGCGGTTGCACGCCAACCAGCTGGGGCCGGGCCCCGGGGTGCGGCTCGCCGCGGAGCTCGGGCTGGTCGCGGTCGACCACTGCACCTACCTCGACGACGCCGACGTCGACGCGCTGCGCGACTCCGGCACGATCGCCACCCTGCTGCCCGGCGTGGAGTTCTCCACCCGCCAGCCCTACCCCGACGCGCGGCGCCTGCTCGACGCCGGCGTGCGGGTCGCGATCGCCTCCGACTGCAACCCCGGCTCCAGCTTCACCAGCTCGCTGCCGTTCTGCGTCGCGCTGGCGGTGCGCGAGATGGGGATGACTCCCACGGAGGCCGTGCGCGCCGCGACCGCGACCGGCGCGGCCGCGCTCGACCGCGACGACGTCGGCGTCCTGGAGCCGGGGCGCCGGGCGGACCTGGTCGTTCTCGATGCTCCGAGCCACGTCCACCTGGCCTATCGTCCTGGTGTCCCGCTGGTCAGCAGCGTCTGGATGGGTGGCCGACCGCTCACCCCCTTCTCCTGAGGAGACGAACCATGTCCGGCGCCCGACTGGCCGCCCTCGCGGTCCACGCCTACACGGCGAGCGGATCGGTGCTGGCGCTGCTGATGGTGCACTACTCCTACCGCGGCGACGTCGAGACGGTGCTGTGGCTGTTCCTCGCCGCGATGGTCGTCGACGGGACCGACGGGATCCTCGCGCGGCGCTTCCGGGTCAAGGAGCTCGTGCCCGGCTTCGACGGCGCGCTGCTCGACAACATCGTCGACTACATGACCTACGTGCTGGCGCCGATGGCGCTGCTGTGGGCCAACGGCTACCTCCCCGACGGGCTCTTCGGCGGCGTGTGCGCGGTGGTGCCCCTGCTGGCCTCGTGCGTGCAGTTCTGCCGCACCGACGCCAAGGCGGTCGTGGCCGGCGACCACTTCTTCCTCGGCTTCCCCAGCTACTGGAACATCGTCGCCTTCTACGTCGTCGCCACCAGCCTCGGCACCGGCGTGACCGCCGCGGTCCTGCTCGTGTGCACCGTGCTGGTCTTCGTGCCGATCCGCTACGTCTACCCCTCGCGCACCGAGGCCCTGTGGCAGCTCACGTTCGTCCTCACGGCGCTCTGGTTCGCGGCGTACGCCGTGGTCGTCGCCCAGCTGCCCGACCCGAACAGCCTCGTGGTGGCGGGCTCGGTGGCCTACCTCGTCTACTACGTCGTGCTGAGCCTGTGGCTCACCCTGCGCGCCGAGTCCGCGCCGGCCCCTGAGGTGGGCGCGGGCACGGCCTAGCCCGATCTAAGGCACCTGCCCGATGCGGCGGCCTACCTCAGACGACGAACCTCAGGGGGACAACGAGACCTGAGGAGCTCCCATGAGCAGCAGCATCTACATCAAGAGCGAGGCCAGCTACCGCAGCGACCGGATCCGCCAGAGCGCGGTCCGCAACCGCAACGGTCGGGCGCGCCTGCCGTTCGTCCGTCGCCCTGCCGAGAGGACCGAGTTCGGCAACTGACACCGATGTCGGCGGCAACCGACATCATGGAGCCCATGGCGCACGCGATCACGACCCTGGTCGGTCGGGACGCCGAGCTGACGGAGATCGCCTCGTCGCTCGGCGTCCGGCCGACCGCGGACGGCACGCGGCCCCGCGGCGGGACCGTCCTGCTCTCGGGCGACGCCGGGGTCGGCAAGACCCGCCTGCTCCTGGAGCTGCGCGACCTGGCGCTCGCGGAGGGCTGGCAGGTCGTGGCCGGCCACTGTCTCGACTTCGGCGACAGCGCGCTGCCCTACCTGCCGTTCTCCGAGGTGCTGGGCCGGCTCGCCGTCGACCTGCCCGACGTCGTCGACTCGGTCGGCGCCGTCCACCCGGCGCTGGCGCGTCTCCAGCCGGGCCGTCGCGTCCTGTCCGCCCCCTCCGACGACGACGCCCAGTCGCTCGACCGCTCCGACCTGTTCGGTGCCGTGCACGCCCTGCTCGAGGCCGTCGCGGAGAAGTGCCCGGTCCTGCTGGTCATCGAGGACGCCCACTGGGCCGACCAGTCCACCCGCGACATGCTCGGCTTCCTCTTCTCGCGCGAGTTCGACGGCCCGGTGGCGATCGTCGCCTCCTACCGCTCCGACGACCTCCACCGCCGCCACCCGCTGCGCCGCCAGGTCGCGGAGTGGTCCCGCCTGCGCGGGGTCGACCGCATGGCGCTGGCGCCGCTGGCCGACGACGCCGTGCGGGCCCTGGTCGGCGAGCTGGTCCCGGCCGGGCTGACCGAGACCGAGCTGGGCGACATCGTGGCCCGCGCCGAGGGCAACGCCTTCTTCGTGGAGGAGCTGACGAGCGCGGCCTCCATGCCCGGCAGCTGGGTGCCCGCCGACCTCGCCGACGTCCTGCTCGTGCGCCTCGACCGCCTCGACGACACGGCGCGCCAGGTCGTCCGCGCGGCCAGCGCCAGCGGTCGCAAGGTCGCCCACGAGATGCTCGAGGCGGCCTCCGGCCTGGCGCCCGCCGCCCTTGACGAGGGCCTGCGCAAGGCCGTCGAGATGAACGTCCTCGTCGCCGACGGCGACCACTACTCCTTCCGCCACGCCCTCCTGGGCGAGGCCGTCTACGACGACCTGCTGCCCGGCGAGCGCGTGCGCCTGCACCGCCAGTACGCCGTGGCGCTCAGCGAGGGCAGGGCGCGCGGCACCGCCGCGGAGCTCGCCCGCCACGCCCGCCTCGCCAACGACCTGGACACCGCGCTGAGCGCCAGCATCCGCGCCGGCGACGAGGCCTCGGCCGTCGGTGGCCCCGACGAGGCGGCCTACCACTACCAGCAGGCGCTCGAGCTGCTCGCCGACCCCGAGCGCTGCGCGGGCGCCGACGTCGACCTCTCCAAGCTCGTCGTCGCCGCGGCCGACGCCCTGACCGCGAGCGGCGACCCCGAGCGCGCGGTCGCCGTCATCCAGGAGCAGCTCGACCGGCTGCCGGCCGACGCCTCCGACGTCTGGCGCTCGCGGATGCTCATCGCCCAGGCCCACGCCCTCCACCTCACCGAGAGCACCGAGGACCCCGCCGACCTCTCGGCCCGGGCTCTGGCACTGGCGCCGGAGGGGGAGAGCCCGCTGCGGGCACGCGCACTGGCCACTCACGCCCGCATCCTGGCGTCCTGGGGACGCTACGACGAGGCGCAGACCTTCGGCATGGACGCGCTGGCCCTGGCCGAGCGGCTCGACCTCAACGAGCTCGCCTCCGACGCCATCACCACCCTGAGCGGGCTGAAGAAGGCCGGCCCCAAGGAGGGCCTGCGGGCCGCCCTCGACGAGGCGGTGGTGCGGGCCGAGCGCGCCGGTGCGATCCACGCGGAGCTGCGCGGGCGCTTCTTCCTCGGGCGCTCCTACGAGGACTGGGGCGAGTTCGACCAGGCCGTCGCGTGGTTCAGCAGCGCCATCGCGCGCGCCGAGGCGGCCGGCATCCCGTGGGCGCCCTACGGCTTCGAGTCCCGCTGGCAGCTGGGCATGGTCCACTTCTATCGCGGCGAGTGGGACGAGGTCGTCCGGCTGATCGAGGTGCTCGACCCCCCACCGCCGCCGATCCCCCGAGCGCTGCTGCTGCCGCTGCGCCTCCACGTCGAGCAGGCGCGCGGCGCCGACGTCGAGCGCGCGGTCAAGGCGCTGCGCAAGTTCTGGGCGCGCGAGGGCTCCATCGCCATCCACGCCGCCGAGCTGGAGATGGTCGCCGCGTCACGCCGCGACGACCCGGCCGCCGCCCTGGCGGTCTACGCCGACGCCGTGTCGGTACTGAGCGGCATCTGGCACCCGTGGTTCAGCGCCCGCATCCGCCTGGCCGCGGTCGCGATCGCGGCGATCTCCGCCTCGCTGCCCCGCATGAGCGGCGCCGAGCGCAGCGACCACTCCGCGGTCGTCGACCGGCTCTGCGCCGACGGCCACCACGTGCTCGACCGCTACACCGACCCCTCGGGCCACTGGGGTCCCGAGGGCCGGGCCTGGGTCAAGCGCCTGGACGCCGAGACGCTGCGTGCCCGCTGGCTCATCGGCGGGGACGACGCCCCCGGCCAGGACGTGCTCGTCGAGACCTGGCGCGAGGCCGTCATCCTCTTCGACGACTTCGCACACGTCTACGAGCTCGCCGCCGTCCGCGTCGCGCTGGCCGGGATCCTGCGAGCCACGGGCGAGGTGGCCGAGGCGCGCGAGGTGGGAGACCTTGCCCGCGCGGCGGCCCGCCGGCTGGGGGCCCAGCCGCTGCTCGACGAGCTGCGCGCGAGCGGCGGCGTCGCCGCGCGGTCCGGCGCGGCCCCCGACGCGCTGACCGCCCGCGAGCGGGAGATCCTGGCGCTGGTCGCCGACGGTCGCAGCAACGGCGAGGTCGCCAAGCAGCTCTTCATCTCGACCAAGACCGTTTCGGTCCACGTCTCCCACATCCTGGCCAAGCTGGGCGCCTCCGGCCGCACCGAGGCGGCCGCCATCGCCCGCCGGCGCGGGCTGCTGGGTCAGTAGCCGGTCGGCCTGCCGTCGAGCTCGAGCCAGTCGGCGAACAGCTGGTCGAGCTGCTGGCCGGAGACCTCCTCGGCGACGGCGACGAGGTCGGCGGTGGTGGCGGTGCCGTGGCGGTAGGTGCGCGCCCACGCCTTGAGGACCGCGAAGAAGTCGGCGTCGCCGATCCGCTCGCGCAGCGCCTGCAGGGTCATCGCGCCGCGGAGGTAGACCGGGTCGCCGAAGAGGTCCCGGGAGTCGGTGAACTCGGTGGGCGCGGGGCTCCACAGCCTCGCCGAGGCGGGCCGGGCGTAGAGCGAGTCGAACTGCTGGGCGGGGGTGGTGCCGCCCTTGCGTGCTTCCCACAGCCACTCCGCGTAGGTCGCGAAGCCCTCGGCCAGCCACAGGTCGTGCCAGTCGCCGACCGTGACGGAGTCGCCGTACCACTGGTGCGCCATCTCGTGCACGAGCGTGACCTCGTCGACGGAGTAGGGGAAGAACGGCCGGGTCTGGGTCTCGAGCGCGTAGCCCACGTCGGCGTCGTCGACGAGCAGGCCGGTCGAGGTGAACGGGTAGGGCCCGAAGAGACGCTCCTCGAACCTCAGCACCCGCGGCAGCGCGCGGCGGATCGAGCGCGGCACGTCCCGCTTGCGGTCGGCGAAGGTCCACACCGGGATCCGGCGACCGGTGACCGAGGTGACCTGGGAGTGGTGGGCCGTGAACCGGCCGATCGCCACCGTCGCGAGGTACGTCGCCATCGGGTCGCGCGCCCGCCAGGTCCAGGTGGTGCTCCGACCGTGGTTGCGGCGGCCCTGGAGGTCGCCGTTGGCGACCGCCGTCGTGCCCCGCGGCACCGTGACCCGGTAGCGGTAGGTCGCCTTGTCGCCGGGGGTGTTGTCGGAGGGGATCCAGGTCATGGTGCCGACCGGCTCGCCCAGGGCGACGGCGCCGTCGGGGGTGCGGACCCAGCCCTCGCGGGAGCCGTCGGGGTCGCGGTAGGTGCGCGGGACCCCGCGGTAGGCCACGGCCACGGAGAAGCGGCCCTGGACGGGCCGGCGCGGCGTGACGACCAGGTGCTGGCCGCTGCGACGCCACCGGGCCCGGGAGCCCCCGACCCGCACCGAGGTGACCCGCATGCCCACCAGGTCGAGCCGGAACGACGTCAGCCGGGTCGGGGCGCTCGCGTCGAGCCGGGTGCGAGCCCTCAGCCGGTTGGTCGTCGGGTCGTAGCGCAGCCGCACGTCGTAGTGCACCGCGTCGTAGCTCCGGTCGCCCAGCCGCGGGAAGAGCGTGTCCGGACCGCCCGGAGGAGGCGCGGCGAAGGCCGGGGCCAGCGCGAGGACGAGCGGGACGACGGCCAGCAGCGGCAGCAACCGCCCGCGCAGGAGTGAGGGCACCCACCGAGCCTAGACCGGCCGCCCGTGTAGAGGCCGTCGTCCTGGGGTAGGACGGGTCCGTGACCGACGCCCCCACCCCGCTGACCTTCCGCGACTCCGGCGCGGGGTGGCACCTGCGGCCGCGGCGCCGCTACCTCCTGCTGGTCGGGGCGATCCTGGTGGCGGTCGTCCTCGCGCTCGCCGCTCTGCGCGCCCTGGTGCAGGGCAAGGCCCTGGCCGCGGTGCTGCTGGCGGTCTTCGCCGTGGCCGTCGCCGCGATCCCGTTCAGCAACTCGCGGCGCCGCCTGCCGCCCACGACGTACGACGGTCCGGAGGGCCGCGGCACCCTGCTGCCGATCCACGCGGTGCGGGTGCTCACGATCCTGGCGCTCGTGGTCTTCGGCCTGTTGCTCGTGCTGGCGCCGGTCATGGCGCTGGAGGCGGTCCTCGAGGACGGCGGTGGCGACCGTGTGTTCGGGCTGGTCATCTCGGTGTTCGTCCTGCTGCTCGGCCTGCTCCTGCTCGTCGGGGCCTACGGCGGCGTGCGCAGCCGGCTCGCGCCGTCGAAGGGGATCCTGCTGACCCCGACCCAGGTCGTCCTGCGCACCCAGGCCGAGCCGATGTCGTTCGGCTGGGAGGCGCTGCGCGGCGTCTGGCCGCACTGGACCCGGCAGCGGAGCGCGCTGGACCTGATCCCCTCTCCCGAGGACCCCATCCACAACTGGCTGTCCTTCGAGGTGGCGCCTGGCGCCGTGCAGGGCGTCAACGCGCTGGGGGCCATGGCCGGCACCCAGGACCCGACCCTCGACGCCGAGAAGATCGCCAGCGACCCCGACGCGGTGGTGGCCCTCTGCCGGTTCTACCTCGCGGAGCCGGAGGCGCGCGCCGAGCTCGGCACGCCGGCGGCGCTGGCGCGCTTCCGCGACCTGGTCCAGCCCGTCCGCTGACCCTGGTCGTCGAGGAGGTCGCCGGGCCGCAGCCCCAGGGCGTGCTCGATGTCGCCCGGTGAGGCGTCGGGGAGATGTGGCCCCACGGCCTCGACGATCTGGCGCCAGTGGCCGCGGAGCGTGGACGACGACACGAAGAGGGCGCGGGCGAGCTGGGCGTAGGTGAGTCCACGCGCCCGGCCTCCGAGGACATGGCGCTGCCGGTCGGTCAGCAGGGTCAGGTGGTCACGCTCGCGCAGGGTCCCGAGGATCTCAAGGACGGGCGCGGGCGCCACGAGCCGCCCGTCGGCGAGGGCGGCCAGCGCCTCGGGGAGCTCTGGCAGCGGCAGGGACTTCGACACCACCCCGCGTGCTCCGGCCGCCAGGCACGAGGCGAGCACGAACGGCCGCTCCTCGCGCGTGTAGAGGCACACGTCGTAGCCCGCGGCGGTGAGCGCCGCGACCGCCGCGACGCCGTGCAGCGCGGTCGGCTGGCGGTGGTTGCGCAGGTGCACCTCGAGCAGCACGAACGGCACCGCCGGGGCGGCGTCGAGCAGGTCCTCCACGCAGCCGTGCGCCGAGACGACCGCGCCCTCCGGGAGGAGGGCGGCGGCCGCCGCACGCACGGCGGTGGCGTCGTCGACCAGGGAGACGCGGCGCGGGCGGGAGGGCTCCATGCCGACCACGATCGCGTCGGCAAGGCATCGCGCGTGGACTCCTGGTGGCGCTCAGGTGACCGCGAGCCCAACACTCGTCGGCCCGCCCATCTCTGCGCTTTTGTCGGTTCTCCTGAGGGCTCGCGACGGGTTCGCTGGTGGCACCCCCCGCCTCCGTCCGAAGGACCCACCACCGTGTCCCTGGTCTCGTTCGACCGCTCCCTGTCCCGCCGCGCCGTCGTGGGAGCCGGTGCGGTCGCCGCCTCGGCGATCGCGCTGAGCCCGGCCCTGGTCTCGTCGGCGTCGGCCCGCACGGGCCGCGCCCTGTCGGCCGCCCGGGCGGGGACGCTCGACCTGCTCACCGACCCCTTCCTCCAGGCGCCGACGGCCGACGGGGTCTCGGTGGTGTGGATGACCGAGTACGCCGGCTCCGGCCACGCGCTGGTGGTGGGCGAGGCCGTGGGTGCCCTCACGGACGCGCAGCTGCTGGCCGCCGCGGCCGGAACCCCGACGCCCGGTGTGCGGGTCTTCCCGGCCGCCTCCTTCCGGCTGTCGCGCGTCGTCGAGGACGCCGCGTCCAACGTGCCCGTCAAGCCGACCACGATGACGCCCCGCGAGGTGCACCGGCACGAGGCCGTGGCGACCGGACTGGGCGGCCGCACGCCGTACCGGATCGTGAGCGCGGACGCCGGCGCCTTCGGTGCCTCGGGCACCTTCGAGCTGGCCCCGGCGCCGAAGCCGGGAGCGCGCACCAAGATCCTGCTCACCAGCGACCACCAGGCGATGGTCAACACCCCCGCCAACCTCCAGCTGGCCAAGGCGACGATCGGCACCATCGACGCGGTCTTCCTCGCCGGCGACCTCGTCAACGTCCCCGACCGGGCCTCGGAGTGGTTCGACGACACCCGCGGCAGCGGCTTCTTCCCCGCGCTCCAGGGCCGCGGCGGCCGGGTGTCGACGGGGGGCCGCTCCTACGTCGGCGGCGAGATCCTCCAGTCGGCCGTGCTCTACCCGGCGATCGGCAACCACGAGGTCCAGGGCCGCGTCGACGGGACGACGGCTCTCAACCTCAACAACCCGGTGCCTCGCGAGGTCGCGGAGCGGCGCTACCGCGAGGTCGTGGCGACGGTGAACCCCACCGGCGACCCGGCGGTCAAGGAGCAGTGGCTGGAGGACAACTCCTGGAGCACGACCACCTACGAGGAGATCTTCTCCCTCCCGGAGGACTCGCCCGGCGGGAAGAGGTACTACGCCACGACGGTCGGCGACGTCCGGCTGATCAGCCTGTTCTCCACCCGGATCTGGCGCAGCGCCACCGCCAACACGCTGCCGGCCGACCGCACCGCGACCAGCCGCTACCAGGAGTCGGCAGCGACGCTGGCCGACCCGATGGCCCAGGGCTACGGCGAGTTCGTGTTCGAGTCGCTCGCCTCCGGCAGCGAGCAGTACCGGTGGCTGGAGCAGGAGCTGGCGAGCGAGGAGTTCCGGCGCGCCAAGATCACGGTCGTGGTGCTGCACGAGGGTCCCCAGGGCCTCGGCGACAACATCATGCCGGTCTTCGCCGAGCCCGACCGGATCGAGACCCGCGACGCCCTGGGTGCGCTCACCTCGGTGCGCTACGAGTACCACCCCAGCGACAACATGCTGCTGCACGACCTGCAGCCGCTGCTCGAGGAGGCCGGCACCGACCTGGTGCTCAACGGGCACAGCCACCTGTGGAACCGCTACCGCTCGGAGAGCGGCACCAACTGGCTGGAGACCTCCAACACCGGCAACACCTACGGCGCCTTCGACGGACTGTCCAACCGGGTGCGGCCGCTCCCGCCGGCGCCGTGGAACGCCGACAACTACCTCGCGCTCGGCAACCCCGGCGGCCTCGAGCCGATCCTGCCGTCGGTCAAGCCGTTCACCAACCCCGACGGGCTGCCGCTCCCGTTCGTCCAGAGCAACGACCTGTGCGTCTTCACCGCGCTCGACACCGAGACCCGCACCGTCACCAGCTGGGTCTACGACGTCAAGCAACCGGACACCGCGCCGTGGGTGATCGACGAGTTCACGGTCGGCCGCGGTGCCACGGTCATGACCGCGTCGGCGACCATGACCGGCACCGACGGCGTGCGCGTCGCCGGCACCGTCCGCTCGGACACGCCTGCGACCGGCACGGTGGTCATCAGCGACGGAGGCCAGGAGCTGGCGCGCGCCACGGTCACGGGCGGCACGTTCGCGACGACGCTGCCGGCCGGCGTGCTGGACGTCGGCGGCCACTCGCTGGGCCTGGTGTTCGACCGGACCCGCACCCACCTCGCGACCTCGATGACGCTCGCGGTCACCGTGCCCGACCCCGACGCCCCGGCGCCCGCCCCTCCGGCGCGCACCGTGGTCACCGCCAGCGTGCTCAAGCTCCTGCGCACGCAGGTCCGGATCGCGGTCCGCGTGCAGTCGGGGGACGGCCCCGCCTCCGGACGGGTCGAGATCCGCCGCCAGAACGGGGACCTCGTACGACGCGCCCGGCTGCGCCGCGGCCGGGCCGTCGTGAGCGTCCCGCGCCGCAAGCTCGGTCAGGGGCAGCAGACCCTCCGGGTCGTCTACCCGGGCTCCAGCTCGGTCGGGCGGTCGGTCGGCACCGTGACGTTCAGGCTCCCTCGGCGCTGAGCCACATCTCGAAGCTCGGGCCGCGCAGGAGGGCGTCCGGTCCCGGCAGCATGGCGCCGTTGGTCAGGCTGGCGGGCGCCGCCTCGGGCTCGACGACGGTGTCGGCGCCGCGGTGGGCGACGAGGCGGCGCACCTGGTCGACCAGGCTCTCCCGCTGCGGGCCGGCCAGCTCGACGTCGGCCGGCACGGCGCCGGTCGCGACGTCCAGGAGGAGCCGGACGATCTCGGCGGTCGCGACCGGCTGGGTCGGCACGTCGATGATGTGGGCGACGCCGTCCTGGGTGTTCCACTCGAGCATCTGCGCGGCGAAGTCGAGGAACTGGGTGGCCCGCAGGACCACGACGCCCGGGGCGGTCTCGCGGTAGACCCGCTCCTGGGTGAGCTTGGCGACGTAGTAGTCGTAGTCGGGGCTGCGGTCGACGCCGACGATCGAGAGCACCACGGTGCGGCCGACGCCGGCGGCGGTGGCCGCGGTGCCGACGTTGCGGGCCACGGCCGGGAAGAACGTCGCCGCCTGGTCGAGCGGGCAGGCGGTGACGTCGACGACGGCGTCGGCGCCCGCGAGGGCGGCCTCGAGCTCGGGGCCGGGGGCGAGCAGGTCGAACCCGGTCTCCCGGGCGACCTCCACGACCTCATGGCCCTCCTGGCGGGCGAGGGCGGTCAGCTGGGACCCGATGCGGCCGGTGGCACCGGCGACGGCGATCTTCATGCGATTCTCCTGGGGTTCATTAACGCGGATAAGTTGTATCCGCGATTAGATCACGAACGCGGACAGTTGTCATCCACGTATTCGCGTAGGGTGGGAGGCATGAAGATGTCGGCCGGCGTGGAGTGGGCGATCCACTGCTGCGTGGTGCTCAGCCAGGCCGACGGACCGGTGCCGGCGCCGCGGCTGGCGGAGTTCCACGGCATCTCGCGGACCTACCTCGCCAAGCACCTGCAGGCCCTGTCGCGCGCCGGGCTGGTCAGCTCCACCGAGGGGCGGGTGGGCGGCTACGTGCTCACGCGGCCGGCCGATCGGGTCACGGTGCTGGACATCGTGCTGGCGGTCGACGGAAGCGAGCCGGCGTTCCGCTGCACCGAGATCCGGCAGAACGGCCCGCTGCCCGCCGGACCCGAGGCCTGCACCCGACCCTGCGGGGTGGCCCGCGTGATGCATGCGGCCGAGCAGGCCTGGCGCGCCTCGCTGAAGGACGTGACCGTCGCCGACCTGGCCGAGAGCGTCACCGCCGACGTGGGGGCCGGGACGTTCCCCGCGCTGCGCGACTGGCTGGCGGGCTAGGACCTCCAGGCCGCCCAGGCCAGGCAGGCGAGCGACGCGGTGGAGGTGACCGCCCGCAGCGCGTTGAGCCGCACCCACGCCGTCTCGAAGTCCGCGCGCACGCCGGTCTCGGCCAGGGCGTCGTTGAGCGGCACGTTGCCGGCCACCGTGATGACGAAGGTCGCCAGTGCCAGGCCGGCGGCGGCCAGCGCCCAGGGCCGCACCGGCGCGTCGACGGCCAGCGCGGCCGCGACCGCGAGCACCGGGGCGCCGAGGAAGCTCGCCATGAAGACCGGGTTGACGATGGCGACGTTCATCTCCTGCACCGCGTGGACGAAGGTCTGGTCGTCGACCCGGGCCAGTCCCGGCATCACGCCGGACGCCCAGGTGTAGTAAGTGCCGGCCTGGAGGCCGGCCGTGAGGGTGGCGCCGAGCAGGAGGGGGCCGCGCAGCGGCTCGAGGACGTCGATCATGGCTCCATCCCAGCGCCCGCGCCGCAGACGGTCCATCGCCGAGAGCGCCCGATCCATACCTGAGCGTCTACGGTGGCGTCATGGACGTCCTCACCGGCCTGCTGGACGGGCCGCGGGCGCGCAACGCCTTCCTGCTGCGCTGCCTGATGGAGCCGCCGTGGGCGGTGCGCCTCGAGGACGAGGCGCCGCTCTCGGTCACGGCCGTCGTGCGGGGCCGGATGTGGCTGGCGCCGGACGGAGGCCCGGCCACGCTGCTCGGACCCGGCGACATCGCCCTGCTGCGCGGCCCCGGTCACGCCACCATCGCCGATGACCTCGACACCCCACCGCAGGCGGTCATCCTGCCGGGCCAGGTCTGTCGGGCCCCCGACGGGCGGATGCTGGCCGAGGAGATGCACCAGGGCCTGCGCAGCTGGGGCAACAGCCCCGCCGGCAGCACCGTGCTGCTCACCGGCGCCCACCTGGTCGAGTCGGCGGTCAGCCGCCGGCTGCTGCGCGCCCTCCCGCCGGTGCTGGTGCTGCCGGAGTCCGAGCTCGGGCTGCCGCTGGTCGCGCTGCTGGGCGAGGAGATGGGCCACGACCGGCCCGGTCAGGAGGCGGTGCTCGACCGGCTCCTCGACCTGCTCGTGATCAGCGTGGTGCGGGCGTGGTTCGCCCGCCCCGAGGCCGACCCGCCGCGCTGGTACGCCGGTCACGCCGACCCGGTCGTGGGCCCGGCCCTGCGGCTGCTGCAGCACCACCCCGAGCACCCGTGGACCGTCGGCGGCCTGGCCGAGCGGGTGGGCGCCTCGCGGGCGGCGTTCGCGCGCAGGTTCACCGAGCTGGTCGGCGAGCCGCCGATGGCGTTCCTGACCGACTGGCGGCTCACGCTGGCCGCCGACCTGCTGCTCCAGCCCGACGCCACGGTGGGCTCGGTGGCGAGGGAGGTCGGCTACGCGACGCCGTTCGCGCTGAGCACGGCGTTCAAGCGGGAGCGCGGCGTCAGCCCGCGCGAGCACCGCGCTCAGGCCGCGAGCGGGGAGACGTCCACGGTCTCGGCGATCGCCTCGAACACGTCGCAGTAGTCCCAGTAGTCCTCGCGCGCCACCGAGCAGGTCAGCGTCACGCCGACCGAGCCGGTGCGCCAGGCCCACTGGTCGCAGAGCAGGTCGGCGGCGCCGAGACGGTAGGCGAAGCGCCGGTAGGCGACGTCGTGCCCGAAGAGGTCGTAGACGTCCTCGTCCTCCAGGTCGAAGTCGTCGAGCCGCGCCGCCAGCTCGCGCATCGCCTCCGCCCGCCACTCCTCCAGCGGCTGCTCGACGCTCACGCAGGTCAGGGTCAGCTCGGGGCGTACGCCGCTCGCGGGCAGCGCCGCGGCGCGCGCGGCGACCAGCACGCCGTGGTCCGGGTCCCGGCGTCGGCGCCAGGTGGGCGGCAGCGCGATCTCGAGGTCGGTGACGGGGTTCGACATGCCCGGAGGCTGCTCGCCGCGGCACCCCCGTGAAACCCGGGCCCCTCCCGCCTGTGGAGGGGAGCGTGGATCACCGGATCGTGCCGACCCCGGGCACCAGTGGCAGGTCCAGCGCGGTGACCCAGCCGGCCGGCAGGTCGTTGACGGCCGGTACGGCGTTCAGGGCGCGCAGCCCGGTGGCCAGGCAGCCGGCGACCGCGGGCGAGCGGCCCGACCCGTCGGTGAACCGGAAGGACGTCTCCTGGCTGATCGAGGGTGATCCGGTGATGTCGACGCGGTAGACGTCGTCCTGCGAGCCGGCCGGCCACTCGGGGGCGGCGTCGAGCCCGATCCGGTTGACGTGCTCGAGCGAGATGACCTCGCGCCCGGCGAGGACGCCGTTGATCGTGAAGCGGATCGCGGCGACGTTGCCGGCCGCGATCACGCCCTTGGCGGTGGGACGGTCGGTGGGCGTCGCCCACTTCTCCCAGGTCGTGGTGATGTCGTCGAGCTCGATGCCCGCGGCGTGCGCGATCATCGGCACCGTCGCGCCCCACGCCATGATCAGCAGCTCGGGGATCTCCAGCAGGGGGGTGAACTCCGGCGGCCGGCCGATGCCCATCTCGTCCTCGTAGTCGCCCTCGTAGTCGGTGTAGTCGAGCAGCTCGGAGGCGCGCACCGACTGCACCTCGCCGCACAGCCCCATGAGGGTCAGCGGGAACAGGTCGTTGGCGAAGCCGGGGTCGATGCCGGTGGTGAAGATCGAGGCGCCGCCCTCCACGCAGGCGGCCGTGATCGGGTCGACCCAGGCCGCCGGCGTCTGGGTCATGCCCGGCCACACCCACGGCGTCATCGCGGTGGAGCACACGTCGATGCCGGCGCGGAGGAACGCGCCCATCACCCGGATGTTGTCGTCGGCGTACTGCGCGGTCGGCCCGTAGTGCACGAGCGCGTCGGGCCGCAGCGCGACGAGCTCCTCGACGGAGTCGGTCGCGACGACGCCGACGGGCTCGAGCCCGCAGATCTCCCCGACGTCGCGGCCGACCTTGGCGGGGTTGCTGACGCCGACGCCCACCAGCTCGAAGACGGGGCTCCGCACGATCTCGGCGATCACCATCGAGCCGACGACGCCGGTGCCCCAGACCACGACGCGCTTCTTCTCGTGCCTCATCGGTCGAAGGCTCCTCGTACGTCGGTCTCGGTGAGGCCGTAGTCGGCCAGGTCGTAGGAGTGGGACGGCTTGGCGGAGCCCGACCTCGACTCCCGGTCGATCTCGGTCACGGCCCGCTCCGCCTCGGGCGTCCAGTCCAGCCCGAACTGCTCGTAGACGCCGCGCACCGTGCCGAGCGGGTCGGAGACGAGGTCGGAGAAGGCGACGTCGGCGAACTGCGCCTGGTCGTAGGCCGGCCGCGCGTCGTGGAAGGCGTGGTAGGCCCGCGACCACAGGTCCAGCTGGGTGCGGCCGACCACGTCGCCGACGTATGTCGTGGAGTGGCCGAGCGTGGTCTCGGCCGACAGCGAGCAGGAGGAGGCGATGCAGACGACCGGGTCGCGGTGCGTGTAGACGACGAGCGCGTCCGGGTAGACCGTCATCAGTGCGTCGAGGGCGGTCATGTGCGAGGGGTTCTTGAGCACCCAGCGCTTGTCGGTGTCGTTGAGCCCGACGAGCTGGAGGTTCTCCTTGTGGCGCGCGTAGGCGTCGGTCCAGTCCTGGCCGGCCAGCCACTCGGTGTAGCGCGGCACGTGGGCCAGCGACTCGTAGGAGTTGGACTTGCCGGTCTGGCGCAGCAGCCGCCAGCACTCCTCGACGGTGGTCGCGTCCATGTAGTGGATCCCCATGAACTCCGGCGACTCGACGTGGTGGGCGGAGAACGCCTGCTGCATGGCGGTGAAGATCGGGTCGGACTCCCAGGTGTCACGCGGCGGCCGGGGCTGGGGATACTGCGTCAGCCACATCTCGAGCCCCTGCGCGGTCGGGTCCGCGTGAAGGTAGCGGTGCAGCGCGGTGGTGCCGGTGCGGGGCAGGCCCATCAGGAAGATCGGCCGCTCGATGGGCACGTCGCGGTGCTCCGGGTGCGCCGCCAGCTGGGCCTGCGTGAGCAGCACCCCGACCAGCGCCGACTTCACCTCCGAGCGCTGGAAGTAGTTGCCGCGCGGCGTCAGCCCGGCCTCGGGTGAGGACAGGTCCTCGGTGAGGACCCGCAGCCCCTCCTCGTGAGCCGTGCCGCCGAAGTCGGACAGCCCGGTCGTGCGCACGGCGGCCGCGACGATGTCGTCGTAGGAGCCGACGTCGGGACGCTCGCGCACCATGATGTTGTCGCTCATGTCAGCTGTGGAACTCTCCGCAGTCGACGGTGAGCATCTGGCCCGTGACCGCGGAGGCCAGGTCGCTGGCGAGGAAGAGCGTCGCGCGGGCGACCTCCTCCGACGACGCCAGCCGCTTGAGGTCGGTCGGGGCGGCCTTCTCGGCGTAGACCTCCTCGTGGGTCTTCTCCTCGACGGCCGCCAGGAAGTCGAAGTAGCCGCGGTTGACGTCCTCGTAGATGTAGGACGGCGCGACGCTGTTGACGCGGATGCCGCGCGGGCCGAGCTCGGTCGCGAGCGACGAGGCGAGGTGCTCGAGCGCGCCCTTGGAGAGCTTGTAGCCGGCGTACTCCGGCTGCGAGCTGAACGAGACGCAGGAGTTGAGCATGATCAGCGAGCCCCTGCTCTCGGCGAGCGCGTCGGCGAACAGCGCCGAGAGCCGCAGCGGGGCGAACACGTTGGTCTCGTTGACCTTGGCGAGCTTGCGCGGCGAGATCTGGGTGATCGGGTCCATCGGCGGGATCGTGAACGCGTTGTTGATGACGCAGTCGACGCGCCCGAACGCCTCGAGCGTCCGGTCGCGCAGGTTGACCCGCGAGTCCTCGTCGGTCACGTCGGTCACCACGCTGACGACCTTGCCGCCGTGGCCCTCGAGCTCGGCCTGCAGGGCGAGCAGCCGGGACTCGGTGCGGCTGGCGATCACGAGGTCCGCGCCCATCTTGGCGGCCTCCTCGGCCAGCGACCGCCCCAGCCCGGGCCCGATCCCGGAGATCACGATGACCTTGCCCTGCAGCAGCGGCACGGGGGCGTAGCGCTCCTCGATCGAGGTGTCGTGGGCCTCGGCCAGTCCAAGCTCGCTCAACTGATCATCCTTCGGGCTACGGAGCGCTGTCGCGCGGCGATGCGCTCGGCGTACTCCTCGGTGGTGAGGGGGGTGAAGTGCGGGAGCAGGTCGGGTACGTCGGCGAGCTTGACGCGCTCGACCGTCGGTCCGTCGGCGTCCTGGGTGAGGTCGCGCTCGAGGCGCTGCCAGCGCAGCATCATCGAGCCGGTCCGGTGGCCGGTGGTCTCGAGCCAGTTGGCGATGGCGCGGCCCTCGCCGGCGGGGGAGCGCTCGGAGACGACGAAGCGCATGACGCCGTCGGGGTCCGTGACCGCCTGGGCCTTGGTGAGCGAGGTCTGGTGGGTCTCGTAGTCGGTGGAGGCGTACCAGTCGGACCCGACCTGGATGCCCTGGTAGCTGCAGTCGGTGCACTCCGGGACGCTCACCACCAGGGCCTCGTCCTCGGCCAGCTCGTAGTGGCCGATCGAGGAGCGCTGCGAGGCGAGCCCGCCGGGGGTCGACTGCGGAGCCGTGAGGGTGTTGACCGGCTCCTTGTACTGGAAGAACTGGGGGAAGGCGAACCACGTCTGGATGCTGCCGACCAGGCTGCGCGCCGCGACCTCGTACTTCTTGCGGAGCAGGTCCTGGGTGAGCGGGCGGGAGGGCTGCCCGAGGGTGTCGGGCCGCTCGATCGTGAGCAGGCCGCGCTCCTCGGTGTCCCAGTCGTTGAAGACCTCACGCACGATCATGGTCTTGGCGCCGGGCTCGGCGACGTAGGTGAACTCGAACGTGCCGTCGTCGGCGAGGTCGAGCTCGCGGTCGTCGAAGGCCAGCAGCGACGTCGCCGCGGAGTCGGCGGTGTAGGCGCCGCCCATGACCTGGAAGGACAGGTCGGCGCTGGTGCCGCGCCGCCCGCGCACGACGTACTCGACCCCCTCGCGGAGGAAGGCGTTGAAGTAGACGGCGTCGGGGTTGTCCAGCCCCTGGCGCGAGAACTGGTGCGTCGGGTTGACGAAGAGCGGCCGCTCGAGGTCGTAGTCGAACGCCATCTGCATGGCCATCCGGATCCGGCCCGACAGGTAGTCGTAGCCCTCGAGCCGGTCCTGCTCGGTGCGGATGAACGGCGCGTTGGCGACGAGCTCCTCCGCCTCGGCGATCGCGTCGCGCAGCGGCGCCGTCAGGTCGAGGGACTCGCTCATCCGGCGGCCCGGTGGATGATGTTCTCGGCGTACTTGTTCAGGTGGTCGATCTTGTCCTGCAGCGGCTCGGTGTCCGGACCCATGATGTAGGGCACGCGGAAGCCGACGATGCAGTCGGTGACGCCCTTGTCCTCCAGGCGCTTGATGCCGTCGAGGTCGTAGGCGTCGTAGGAGATGACGTGCACCTCGAAGTCGTCGCGGGTGTCGCCCTCCTCGCGGCGGATCTCCGCGAGGAGGGTCAGCAGCCGGTCGAGCTCCTCGCCGTCGCCGCCGGCGTGCATCCAGCCGTCGCCCTTGAGGACCGCGCGGCGCAGCGCGTTGTCGACGTGGCCGCCGACGAGCAGCGGGATCTTCTCGCTCGCGCCGGGGCACTGCTTGAGCTCGTCGACCTGGTAGAACTCGCCGTCGTAGCCGAAGAACTCGCCGGTCGTCAGGCCGCGCAGGATGTCCATGCACTCGTCCATGCGCTTGCCGCGCTTGGCCCAGTCGACGCCGAGGTTGGCGAAGTCCTCGGGCCACGGCGAGATGCCGACGCCCAGGCCGAGCCGGTTGTCGGAGAGGAAGGCCAGCGACGAGGCCTGCTTGGCGACGAGGACCGGCGGACGCACCGGCAGCTTGAGGACGAACGGCGTCAGCCGCAGCGTCGTGGTCACCGCGAAGAGGTGCGCGCAGAGCACCATCGTCTCGATGAACTCCTTGCCGTCGAGGAAGGCGCGGTCGCCGGTGTCGGTATAGGGGTACTTGGAGTCCGACTCCTTGGGGTAGATCAGGCTGTCGGCCACGGTCATGCTGGTGTAGCCGGCCGCCTCCGCGGCCTGGGCCAGCGGCGCGTAGAACGTCGCCTGGGTCATGGCCTCCGCGTAGGTGAATCGCATGGGCGACAGAGTAGAACGTGTTCCAGTTTTGTGCCAGAGTTCGACCGTGGACCTCCAGATGCTGAGCGACCGGGCCGAGATCAACGACGTGCTCGTGCGCTACACCCGCGCGATCGACACCGGCGAGTGGGACCTGCTCGACAAGGTGTTCGCCCCCGGCGCGCAGATCGACTACACCGAGTCCGGCGGGATCGCGGCGGCGTACGCCGAGGTCAAGCCGTGGCTGGCCGAGATGCTGCCGGCGTTCTTCCCCAAGCGGATGCACACGCTGGGCCAGCTGGACATCCAGGTCGACGGCGACGCCGCCACGTGCTCGGCGTACTTCCACAACCCGATGCCGATGGACGACGGGGCCGGCGGGGAGAAGATCGTGGAGTTCGGCGGCATCTACCACCACACGCTCGTGCGCACGGCGGACGGCTGGCGCAGCGAGCGGCTGCACGAGCAGGTCGTCTGGAAGCGCGGCCTCTGAGACCGAGCGGCCGACCTGCGCGTTTGGTCCCCTTGGTCGCGTCCCCGACAATGGGGCCAGCGCACCACCATCCAGGGAGACCGCCGTGGCCGACGAAGACCGCCCCGACCGTGAGGGGCACCCCGTTGTCTCGGGAGTCCTCGCGCTCGTGGGCGTGGCGCTGGCCATCGGTCTGGTGCTCGGCGGTGGCGCTCTGTTCGCCGCGCGGGTGCTCAACCTGAGTGGCGGCGACACCGCCAGCGACGGCGGCACCCCCGGCAGCGGCGAGACGATGTACCTGCCCACCCCCTCGCCCACCGAGAAGGACACCGGGCCCAAGATCACGCTGGCCCCCGACCCGGGCGACACCTCGGGGGGGCCGTCCTCGACCGCCTCCCAGGAGCCCGAGGACAAGATCTCGCTGACGTCCGACTCCTCCGAGGTCGGCTCCATGGACCGCATCTACCTCCGGGGCACCTACCCCGGCGGCGAGGGCGCGATCCTGCAGGTGCAGCAGTGGGAGGGTGGCGCGTGGGGGATCTTCCCGGTGACGGCCTCGGTGAGCAACGAGACGTTCACGACCTACATCCAGACCAGCCAGCAGGGCAAGAACCGCTTCCGCGTGGTCGACACCGACAGCGGCGAGGCGTCCAACGAGATCCGCGTGACCATCAGCTGAGCGGTGCCCGAGGGCGCTGCTGCCCGGCCACGACGCCGCCGAGGACCAGGGCCATGCCGAGGGCCTGCGGCCAGCCGAAGAGCTCGCCGGCGACCGCCACGCCGAGCGCCGTGCCGACGACGGGGTTGAGCAGGCCGACGAGCGACACGGCTCCGGCCGGCATCCGCGCGAGCCCGTGGAACCAGCACACGTAGGCCAGGACGGTGCCGACGCCGCCGAGCCAGAGGAAGCCGCCCGCGGCGGAGAGGTCGACCGGGGGCGGGGCGCCCTCGACGAGCAGGGCGACGGGCACCAGGGCCAGGCCGCCGACGACCAGCTGCCACGAGACGAGGGTGAGCAGGTCGACGGGGGCGGGCCAGCGCTTGACCATCACGAACCCCAGCGCCGAGACCGCCACCGAGCCGAAGGCCCCGACCAGCCCCAGCGTCGACACCGAGCCGGGGGAGCGGAGTACCAGCAGCGCCACGCCGACGAGCCCGACCAGCGCGGCCAGCACGCGGCGGCGGCCGGGCCGCTCCCGGAGCAGCACCCAGGCCAACGCCATCACGGCCAGCGGCGACGTCGCCTGCAGCGTCGAGGCCAGCCCGCCGGGCAGCTCGTAGGCGGCGAGGAAGAGCAGCGGGAAGAACAGGCCGATGTTGCACAGGCCCAGCAGCACCGCCTTCCACCACCACTCGCCGTGGGGGAGCCGGCGGCGCACCCCGAGCAGCAGCAGCCCGGCCGGCAGCGCCCGCACGGCCGCGGCGAACAGGGGCCGGTCCGGCGGCAGCAGCCGCTCGGTGACCAGGTAGGTCGTCCCCCAGGCGAGAGGCGCGACGCTGACGACGAGGACGGTGCGCCAGGAAGTAGTTTCCATGGAAGACATAATATCTTCCCGGTAAGATATATTCCAGGCATGGCGTCCGAACCACGGGAGGAGCCCGACCACGTCGGGCGGATCATGGCCCAGTGGGCCGTCGAGCGACCCGAGGTCGACGTGTCCCCGCAGGGGGTCATCGGGCGGCTGCACCGGCTCGCGGTCCGCCTCGACGAGGAGCTCCGCCCGGTCTTCGCCGCCGCGGGCCTCTCCGACGGCGACTTCGACGTCCTGGCCGCGCTGCGCCGCGCCGGTGCGCCGTACGAGCTGACGCCGGGGCAGATCGCCCGGACCACGATGGTCACCTCCGGTGCGGTGACCAAGCGCCTCGACCGGCTGCAGGGGGCCGGACTGGTGCTGCGCCAGACCCGTGAGGACGACGGCCGCGGCCGGCGGGTGCGCCTGACCGACCGGGGCCGGGAGCTCGTCGACGAGACCTTCGAGCGCCACATGGCCAACGAACGTCGCCTGGTCGGCCTACTCGACGAGCCGGACCGCCGCGAGCTCGCGCGGCTGCTGGAGGCGTGGGGTCGCGCGCTCGACGCGTGAGACGATCGCCGGCATGAGCGCCCGCCGCCTGTCCGCCGTGCTCGTGGCCGGGGTCCTGGTCGCGGGGCTCGCCGGGTGTGGCGACGAGGAGGCCTCGCCCGCACCGGATCCGGAGCGCGAGCCGACGCCGTCCGAGGTCGCCGCCGAGCTGAGGATGGTCGTCGCGACCAGCCGCGAGGCGGCCCCGGACTCCTTGGTGCTGCAGCAGTTCCGCGAGCTCGACTGCGCGGCGCCGCCGAAGGTCGCGTCCCCGCAGGAGCCGACGGCGGCGTGCGACGCGGCCGGCACGAAGTACAGCCTCGAGCCGGCCGGGGTCGTCGGCGGCGTCGAGTCGGCCGTCGCGAGCCCCGACGCCGGCGCCGGCCCCTCGGTCGAGGTGGTGCTGGACGCCGAGGCGTCGGCCGCGCTGGCCGACCTGACCGACGGCCCGCCCGGACGTCAGGTCGCCGTCGTGCTCGACGGTCAGGTGGTCGCGGCGCCGACGGTCCAGGAGCAGCTCACCGACGGGCGACTGCAGGTCGTCGGTGGGCTCACCGAGGCCTCGGCCCAGGCGCTGGCCGACCGACTGACCGGCCGCGCCTGAGCCTGCTGGGTCAGCTGGGGATCCAGTCCATGCGCTCGGGGTTGGGGCCGATCCGGCCCTCCTCGCCCTGGTCGAGACGGCGGATGGCCTCGACCTCGTCGGGGGAGAGCTGGAAGTCGAAGATCTCGAAGTTCTCGCGCATGCGCTCCTCGCGCATCGACTTGGGGAAGACCACGTCGCCGCGCTCGATGTGCCAGCGCAGCGTGACCTGCGACGGCGTCTTGCCGTAGCGCTCGGCGATGCCCTGGATGACGTCGTCGTCCATCACCTTGCCCTGGGCGATCGGCGACCAGGCCTCGACCGTGATGCCGCGCTCGTGGGAGGCGGCGCGCACCTCGTCGTTGGCGAGGTAGGGGTGGGCCTCGATCTGGTTGACGACCGGCAGCACGCCGGTCGCGTCGATGATCTGGGCGAGGTGCTCGTCGTGGAAGTTGGACACGCCCACCGAGCGCAGCCGCCCGTCCTCCTTCAGCTCGATCATCGCCTTCCACGTCGAGACGAAGTCGCCGTCGTAGCGCGTCGGCAGCGGCCAGTGGATGAGGAACAGGTCGACGTACTCGAGGCCGAGGCGCTCGAAGGACTCGTCGAAGCTGCGCCGGACGTCGTCGGGGCGGTGGTTGTTGTTGTTGAGCTTCGTCGTGACGTAGAGCTCCTCGCGGGCGATGCCCGAGGCGGCGATGCCCTGCCCGACGCCCTCCTCGTTGCCGTACATCTGCGCCGTGTCCAGGTGGCGGTAGCCGACCTTCAGCGCGGTCTGCACCGTCTCCGCGGTCTCCTCGGGCGGCACCTGGAAGACGCCGAAGCCCAGCTGGGGGATGGTGGTCTGGTCGTTCAGGGTGATGGTGGGGACGGTCATAGGGAGTAGTTACCCGTCGCGGCGGCGCGGTATTCCATGATGGTCCGATGGAGTTCATCGACTACGACACCCGGCTGGCGGCGTACGCCGTCGTGGTGGACGACCAGGACCGGGTGCTGCTCGCGCTCTGGAACGAGGCGGCGCAGCCGCAGTGGACGATGCCCGGCGGCGGTGTCGACCTCCACGAGCAGGCCGCCGACGGCGCGGTGCGCGAGCTCCTCGAGGAGACCGGCTACGACGTCGAGCTGGTCCGGCTCCTCGGCGTCGACTCCTACGTCATCCCGCCCGAGCGGCGCCACCTCGACACCACCCGCCCGATGAAGGCGGTCCGCGTCGTCTACGAGGCGCGCGTGGTCGGCGGCGAGCTCACCCGCGAGGTCGACGGCACCACCGACGAGGCGCGCTGGTTCCCCCTGGCCGAGGTGGCCGACCTGCCCCGCGTCGGTCTGGTCGACATCGCCCTCGACCTCTGGCGCGCCCGTCCCGGTGGTTGAGGTGCGAGCGGAGCGGGCCTCGAAACCTCTCCTCTGGTCCGCTGTCACCTCTTGACGATCGAACATGTGTTCGGTTAGTATGGACCATGTCCATCTCGCAGCCCGACCGGTCCGGTGACACGCCGGTCGAGGACGCGACCCCCTCGCAGCTCCTGGCGCGGGTGCGTGACGCGCGCGGCCGCGCCAGTGACGCCGAGGTCGAGCTGCTCCGCCTGGCCGTGGCGTGGGCCCACGCCCACCCCGAGACGCCCGGCGACGACACCTGGCACGCGCCGCGCGCGACGGCGTTCGACGACGGCAGCCCGTCCGACGAGGCGCCGGTCGAGGAGCACGAGTGGTTCGGGGTCCCCGCCGTCCGGTGGGACGCGCCGGCCGCGTTCGCCGCGGCCAACGCGATGTCGACCGCGGCCGGTCGTGCCTTCCTGCGCGACGCCCTGGTGCTGACCCACCGCCTCCCACGCATCTACCGCCGCGTCCTGGCCGGCGAGGTCCCGGTCTGGCGGGCCCGCCGCGTCGCGCAGGCCGTCCTCGGCAAGCCTCAGGACGTCACCACCTACGTCGACCAGGAGGTCGCGCCGGTCGCCGACCAGGTCGGCACGGTCACGCTCGACCACGTCCTGGACCGGGCGATGACCCTGCTCTACCCCGAGCAGCGCGAGCTCGACCAGCTCGAGGCCCTCGACGCCCGCCACGCGACCCTGCACGAGGAGTCCCTCAACCACACCGGCGTCGCCGACATGACCCTGCGCGCCGACTGGGCCGACCTCAAGGACTTCGACCGCGGCCTCTCCCTGGTCGCCGCGGCGCTCAAGCGCGACGGGTCCACCGACTCCCTCGACGTGCGGCGATCGGTCGCGATCGGGATCCTCGCCGACCCCGCCCGTGCTCTCGCCCTCATCAACGGCGAGGAGCCGCCCGCGCCCACCAAGGAGGTCGTGGCCTACGTCCACCTCACCGACCAGAGCCTGGCCGGGTGCGACCCCACGGGCGTCGACGAGACCGGACGCACCTGGCTCGAGGAGACCTTCCGGTCGTGGTGCTCACGCACCGACCGGTTCGTCACCGTGCGGCCCGTGATCGACCTCAACGACCACCCCGACACCCCGTGCGGACGCCACGACGGGACCTCGACCTACGCCCCGTCCACCCTCATCGCCGAGACGGTGCGCCTGCGCGACCGGACCTGCGTCTTCCCTCACTGCACCCGCCGTGCCCGGGTCTGCGACCTCGACCACGTCGTCGCCCACGCCGAGGGTGGCCCCACCTGCGAGTGCAACCTCGCGCCCCTGTGCCGACATCACCACCGCCTCAAGACCCACGCCGGCTGGACCTACCGACCCGCCGGACCCGGCGTCTACCTGTGGCGCGACCCCCACGGCCAGCTCTTCCTGACCGACCGCATCGGCACCCGTGACCTCACCGACCTCGCAGCCCTCCCTCACCTCGCCGACACCGGCTGAGCGTCGGCGCGCCGGTCTACGGTGCGGTCATGACCTACCCCGAGCCCCCGTTGAACGGTTCCGAGGCGGACACGCTCGTCGGATCCCTCGAGCGCCAGCGCGCCACGTTCGCCTGGAAGTGCGCCGACCTCGACCACGCCGGGCTGCGCGCGACGGTCGGGTCGTCGACGGTCAGCCTCGGCGGACTGCTGAAGCACCTCGCCCGCATGGAGGACCTCAACTTCACCCACGTGCTCGCCGGACGGCCGCTGCCGCCGCCGTGGCGTGACGTCGACCCGGACGACGAGGAGGGCTGGGAGCGGACGTCGGCCACCGATGACGACCCCGAGGACCTGCGGCAGCTCTGGGAGGGCGCCCTCGCCCGCTCGCGCGACGCGGTCACCGAGGCGCTGGCCGAGGGTGGGCCCGGCCACCTCTTCCGGATGCCCAGCGGCACCGAGGTCAGCCTGCGGCGGCTGCTGGTCGACATGGTCGAGGAGTACGCACGCCACACCGGCCACGCCGACCTGATCCGCGAGTCCGTGGACGGGCGCGTCGGCGAGGACCCGCCCGGCGGGTCGCACCCCTATACGTCCTGACGGGAGCCGTCAGCCGCGCCAGCGTCGCTGCAGCTTCGCTACGAGCGAGTCGCGAAGGGCCGGCTCCGTGAAGCCCCCGACCAGGAGACCGGACAGGATCTGCAGGCGACGCAGGTCGCGACAGTCCTCCAGTCGTCCCTGGTCGAGCGTGCCGGGGTAGGCGTTGATCGCGTCGTCGGCCAGTGTCAGCGAGGCGAGGTCCCACTCGACCGGGCCGACACACACGTCCTCGAAGTCCGTCCACCGGGGGCCGGCGGGTGTGACCAGCACGTTGCCCGTGTGGGCATCGCCGTGGAGCGGGCGGAGGGGCCAGGTCAGAGCCAGGGGGACGAGCTCGGCGGCCGCTCGGTGCAGCACGGGGTCATCGAAGCGCTCGAGGGCGGTGGCGATGTCGGTGAGGGGGCCGACCAGGGTCGGCAGGGGTGCCTCGTACGTGGCCAGGATCGCGTGGAGGCCGCCCAGCATCACTCCGAAGTCGGACCCCGAGACGGTCGAGGGGGTGTGCTCGACCCACTCCCAGAGCGACACGTCGATCCCGTCGACCGTGTGGGGACCGGGGTCGATCCACGGAGCCACCACGTGGGCGTGCCGCGACGCGAGGAACCGGCCCACGGCAACCTCGCGCTCCAGCCAAGGACGCGGGCGGGGCCGCAGGTCCTGTCCCGCCGTGACCACCCGGCTGACGACGGGGTGCGGGTGCAGACGTACGCGCACGCTGTAGCCCTCGGCGATGACCTCGGGATCCCCTACGTGCAAGCCGACGGCTCTCGCGACGGCGACGGACGCCGCCACCGCTTCATCGGTCGTCGGGAACGCGGCGCTCACGTGATGAGCCCGTGCGCGCGGAACATCCGCTCGTAGATCTCGCGCACGACCGCTGACTTGTGGCGGTTGTAGTCCATGCCGTGCCCGCCGACCGCGTTGGTGGCGACGGCGGCCTCGCGCTTGGCGGCGGCGTAGCGGTCGCGGTCCTCGGGGTGGGCGACCAGCCAGTCGCGGAACATGAGGTGCCGCACGACCTCGGGACAGTCGGGGCCGAAGACGTGGAGGTAGGCCCTGGGTGCGGCGAGGACGAGCAGGCGGTGCTCGTGCCACCACGGCTCGCGGATCGTGTGCACGAAGCCCGCCGCCACCAGCGCCGGCAGGTAGGCAGCCTCGTCGGCGGGCTCGGCGACGACGAGGTCGACGTCGATGACCGGCTTGGCCGGGAGCCCCGGAACGGAGGTCGAGCCGACGTGGTGCAGCTCGAGCACGCGGGCTCCGAGCGCACCGCGGACCAGCGCGTCCACCTCGGCGAACGACGCCGGCCAGGCGGTGTCGTGGTCCGCCACCTCGATCTCGTACGGCGTCTGACGGTGCGGCGGCACCCACGGGTCGGCGCCCGGGGGTGCTGAGTCGTGGTGGTGGCGGACGATCTCCGCGGCGGTCGGCACCCCGCCAGCGAAACATCTCGCCGCACCGGGAACAAGCACCCCTCGACGCCCGTTGACACCCGTAGACGGAAGTTGAGTTGAGTCGACTCAAGTTCCCTGCCAGACTGAGACCCACAGTCTTCAACCCAGGCCCCACCGGGCCACATCATGGAGGTAACAACTCATGGCACGTGCTGTCGGCATCGACCTCGGTACGACGAACAGCGTCGTCGCGGTCCTCGAAGGTGGCGAGCCCACCGTCATCGCCAACGCCGAAGGTGCCCGCACCACTCCCTCGGTCGTCGCGTTCGCGAAGTCCGGCGAGGTGCTGGTCGGCGAGGTCGCCAAGCGTCAGGCGGTCACCAACGTGGACCGCACCATCCGCTCCGTCAAGCGCCACATGGGCACCGACTGGAAGCAGAAGATCGACGACAAGGACTTCACCCCGCAGCAGATCAGCGCCTTCGTGCTGCAGAAGCTCAAGCGCGACGCGGAGGCCTACCTCGGCGAGACGGTGACCGACGCGGTCATCACCGTCCCGGCGTACTTCTCCGACGCGCAGCGTCAGGCGACGAAGGAGGCCGGCGAGATCGCGGGCCTCAACGTCAGCCGCATCGTCAACGAGCCCACCGCAGCCGCCCTGGCCTACGGCCTCGACAAGGGCGACGATCAGACGATCCTGGTCTTCGACCTCGGTGGTGGCACGTTCGACGTGTCGCTGCTCGAGATCGGCGAGGGCGTCGTCGAGGTCAAGGCGACCTCCGGCGACAACCACCTCGGTGGCGACGACTGGGACAACCGCGTCGTCGAGTGGATGGTCAAGAAGTTCAAGGACAACAACGGCGTCGACCTCGCGGCCGACAAGATCGCCAAGCAGCGCCTCCAGGAGGCCGCAGAGAAGGCCAAGATCGAGCTGTCGTCCTCGAGCGAGACCACGGTCCACCTGCCCTACATCACCCACGGCGAGTCCGGCCCGCTGCACTTCGAGGAGCGGCTGACCCGCAGCGAGTTCCAGAAGCTCACCTCCGACCTGCTCGACCGCACCAAGGCGCCGTTCCAGAACGTCCTCAAGGACGGTGGCGTCGCGATCGACAAGATCGACCACGTCGTGCTCGTCGGCGGCTCCACCCGCATGCCGGCCGTGACCGAGCTCGTCACCGAGCTCCTCGGCGGCAAGCAGCCCAACAAGGGCGTCAACCCCGACGAGGTCGTCGCCGTCGGCGCCGCGCTCCAGGCCGGCGTGCTCAAGGGCGAGGTCAAGGACGTCCTGCTGCTCGACGTCACCCCGCTGTCGCTGGGCATCGAGACCAAGGGCGGCGTGATGACGACGCTCATCGAGCGCAACACCACGATCCCGACCAAGCGCTCGGAGATCTTCACGACCGCCGACGACAACCAGCCGTCGGTCGAGATCAAGGTCGCCCAGGGCGAGCGCCAGATGTGGGCGCAGAACCAGCCCCTCGGCAACTTCGAGCTCACCGGGCTCCCGCCGGCCCCGCGCGGCATCCCCAAGATCGAGGTCACCTTCGACATCGACGCCAACGGCATCGTGCAGGTCCACGCCAAGGACACCGCGTCCGGCAAGGAGCAGTCGATGACGATCTCCGGCGGCTCCGCGCTGTCGAAGGACGAGATCGACCGCATGGTCAAGGAGGCCGAGCAGTACGCCGAGGAGGACGCCAAGCGTCGCGAGACCGTCGAGGTCCGCAACCAGGCCGACCAGCTCGTCTACACGACCGAGAAGTTCCTCGCCGACAACGCCGAGAAGCTCCCCGAGGACGTCAAGACCGAGGTCCAGGCCGACGTCGACGCGCTGAAGGCGTCCCTCGAGGACGCCGAGGCGTCCCCCGAGACGCTGACGGCCGGGGTCTCCAAGCTCGGTGAGTCCAGCCAGAAGATGGGCGCGGCCATGTACGCCGCCGCGGAGGCCGAGCAGGCCGCCGCCGGTGGGTCCGACGGGTCGACGGGCGAGGGCGACGACGACGTCGTCGACGCCGAGATCGTGGACGAGGAGCCGGCTGCCGGCTCGGACGAGGCCACCGAGGGCGAGTCCAAGTGACCGACCCCCACGTGAGCCCCGACGAGGAGCCGGTGGAGTCCTTCGGCGACGCCGCCTCGGAGATGGCCAACGAGACCGAGGTCGAGGAGGAGCCGACCCAGGCTGCCTCCTCGGCCCCGGCCGAGGGCGAGGTCATCGCGCAGGACGAGCTCGTGGTGACGCAGATGGCGCTCGCCGAGCGGACCGCCGACCTGCAGCGGCTGCAGGCCGAGTTCCTCAACTACAAGCGCCGCGTCGAGCGCGACCGCGACCTGCTGCGGGAGAACGCCACCTACGCCGTGCTGGCCCCGATCACCGAGGTGCTCGACACCATCGACCGGGCCCGCGAGCACGACGAGCTCGACGGCGGCTTCAAGGCCGTCGCCGAGCAGCTGGAGCGGATCGTGTCGGGCCTCGGCCTGACCCGCTTCGGCGCGGTGGGCGACGCGTTCGACCCGACGGTCCACGAGGCCCTCTCCCACATCGGCGAGGACCCCGACGTCACCGTGACGACGTGCAAGGTGATCGCCAAGGCCGGCTACAAGATCGGCGACCGCGTGGTCCGCGCGGCGCAGGTGCTCGTCGTCGACCCGGCGAGCACGACCGAGACCGAGGAGTAGGGAAGGAGGTGTGCGATGAGTGACAGCAAGGAGGGGTTCCGCGCCGACTGGGCGCAGAAGGACTTCTACCAGGTCCTCGGCGTCGCGAAGGACGCGTCCGCCGACGAGATCAAGAAGGCCTACCGCAAGCTCGCGCGCGCCAACCACCCCGACTCCAACCCCGGCGACACCGCGAAGCACGAGAAGTTCAAGGCCGTCGCCGAGGCCTACGACGTCGTGGGCGACGCCGACAAGCGCCCGAAGTACGACGAGATGCGCAGGCTCTACGGCTCGGGCGCACGTGGCGGCTTCGGCGGCGGTGGCGGAGCGGGCGGCGGGGGCTTCAACCTCGACGACCTGCTGCGCGACCGAGCCGGCAGCGGCGGCGGCGGGTTCGGAGACATGTTCGGCGACCTCTTCGGCGGCAGCGGCCGCCGAGGCGGGGGTCAGCAGGTCCGCCGTCCCAGCAAGGGTGCGGACGTCGAGACGACGGCGACCATCAGCTTCACCGACGCCATGGACGGCGTGACGGTGTCGCTGCGCCTCGCCTCCGACGCGCCGTGCCCGGCCTGCTCCGGCACCGGCGGCAAGCCCGGCACGAAGCCGCACATCTGCCCGCAGTGCGACGGCGCCGGCTACGTCACCGTCTCCACGGGCGGCGCGTTCTCGATGAACGAGACGTGCCCCCACTGCGGCGGTCGCCAGCTCGTCTACGACGAGGCCTGCGCCACCTGCCACGGCAGCGGGCGCGGGACGTCCGCGCGCAGCATCCAGGCGCGCATCCCGGCCGGGGTCAAGGACGGCCAGCGCATCCGGGTGCGCGGCAAGGGTGCCGCGGGCGAGAACGGCGGGCCCGCGGGCGACCTGTTCGTGGTCGTCAAGGTCTCCCCGCACCGGGTCTTCGCCCGCAAGGGCGACAACCTCACCCTCACCGTCCCGGTCTCCTTCGACGAGGCCGCGCTGGGCGCCGAGATCAAGGTGCCCACGCTCGGCGGGGCCCCGGTCACGCTGAAGGTCCCGGCCGGCACGCCCAACGGGCGCACCTTCCGGGTGCGCGGCAAGGGTGTCCGCCGCGCCGACGGCACCTTCGGCGACCTGCTCGCCACGGTGGAGGTCCAGGTTCCCGCGGTGCTCGACCAGGCGGCGCGGGCGGCCGTGGAGGCCTACCGCGAGGCCACCGCGAGCAAGCCGCTGCGCGCCAACCTGTTCGAGGCGGGCGCGTGATGTCCGGGCCGCCGTTCGCGGCTCCCGGCCCGGACGCCGCCGTCTTCGTCATCAGCGTGGCGGCCGAGCTCACCGGGCTGCACCCGCAGACCCTGCGCACCTACGAGCGCCTCGGCCTGATCACCCCCGGACGCACGGTCGGGGGCGGTCGGCGCTACTCCGCGCGCGACATCGAGCGGCTGCGCGAGATCGCCGACCTGACGTCCTCGGGCATCGGCATCGAGGGCGTGCGCCGGATCCTCGAGCTCGACAACCGGCTGGCGGCGCTCTCCGCGCGCAACGAGGAGCTCCAGGCCGAGCTCGACGCGACCCGTGAGGCCCTGCGGCAGGCCCTCACGGGCCGGTCGCTCGACCAGGCGCCCGCCAACAAGCTGCCGGTGCTGCGCCAGACCTCGACCGGCCAGTCGGTCGTCGTCTGGCGCCGCGGCCGCTGACGTCAGCGCATGTTCTCGCGGAAGAGCTCGAGCAGCCGGTACGCCGGCGCGGCCCGGTCGCCCAGCGAGGCGGTGGCCGGTCGACGCAGGAACTCCGTGTAGCCGTCGACCTCGGCGAGGTCGCCCGCGCTCACCTCGTGGAAGCCCATGGACCAGTCGGGGAACAGTCGCTCCTCGACCGGGTCCCGCAGCAGGAGGAGCACGCCCTTGTGGCGGGCGTCCTTCTCGATCTTGGCGTACGTCGCGTCGACGACCTCGTCGGGGCCCTCGATCGTCTGGATGATGTTGCCGCCGCGGTAGAGCAGCATGCCGCTGAGCCCCAGGGCCTCGTTGCGGGGTCGGATGGCGGCGAGCATGCTCAGCAGCTCGGGCTTGGTCAGCAGCCGGTCGGCGGTGCTGACATAGGTGATCGAGAGCATCGGTCTCCGGTCCTCGTCAGCGAAGCGGTGTGCCCGCGGCGGCGCTGCTCTGCGACACCGGGCTGCCACCGGCGGTCTCGGCGGCGTGAGCCTCGAGCTCGCCCTGGATCGTGGCGAGGTCCTTGCGCGCCTGCTCGTCGCTCTCCCCGATGATGCCGGCCGCGACCTGGAGGTGCTCCCCGCCCTCGACGAGCTCCCAGGCCGTGTCGGCGATGATCTTGGTGAGGAGGTCGTAGAGCTGCGACCACTCCCAGTAGTGACCCTGGGCGCTCAGCCCGATGTCGGAGGGCCGCATCCACGGGCCCTCGCCGGACGCCGCGTCCAGCAGGCCGACGGCCGAGGTCAGCTCGGCGGCGATGGCCGGCATGACGGTGCCCCCGATCTCGTCGAGCACGTCGAGCTCGACGATCGTGTCGTCCGCCGTCGTGAGGTCCCCGACGTCGGTCTCGCCCAGCAGCCCCGCGGGGTTGCTGAGGTCGAAGTCGCCCCCCTTGCCCAGGACCTCGAACCGGGCGTCGGACAGGCAGTCCCGAGCGGCGAGCTCCTCGGTCTCGATGTCGGACTTCACCTTGTCGAGCACCTTGACGCAGTTGTCGTAGACCCCGTCGGGCCAGTCGGCGCCGATGCCCTCGTGGTGGTCGGCCTGCTCGCCCTCGGGCACGAACGAGCCCAGGATGCCCAGCCCGGTGGCGATGCCACCCACGAGCGGCGCCGCCGGCCCGCTGACGAAGATCGTCGCGGCGGACGCGAAGGCCCCCAGGACCTTGATCCAGGTGCCCACGTCGCCGCCGCCCCCGCCGCGGGCGTCCTCCATCGCCTCCTTCATGCGGTCGGCGAGCTCCAGCACGTCCTTGCCGGTCCGGCGCCAGACGGCCTGCTCCGCGGCCAGCCCGACGCCCAGGATGCAGGCCGCGGACCACTGCCCGCTGATCACGGTGGGCATCCGCGACACGTAGGTGCGGTGGAAGGCCCGGATCGTCTCGCCGTCGTAGTTGCCGATCTTCGACGACAGGTAGTCCAGGTCGCCGGACAGCTTCGTGTTGCCCGAGATCAGCTGCATGTCGGTGCCCTCGCCCTCGGTGCTGACGCTGAGACCCAGCTTCTGCGCGGCCTCGCGCACCGCCTGCACCTTGGGCTCCAGGTCGTCGGCTTCCGGGATCTCGAGCCACGGCTCGAACAGGGAGGGGATCATCTCGCGCCACTTGTCGTAGACGTCCTCCTTGGGGCGGAAGGTCATCGCGAAGAAGTTGTGGCCGTAGGTGTAGACCTGCCCGTTCCAGTCGGTGGCCTCGCCCTCGTTGGCGGCCCCCGGCGGCGCGACCGTGACCTCCTCGGAGAGCGGGTTGGCCTCGGTCGCGCGCGAGTAGCCGGTGAACCCGTCCTCGAGACTGCCGTCGAACCCGTAGTAGCTCATCTCGGCGACGATGGCGGCGTCGACGATCGGCTTGATCTTGGACTGGAGCTCTGACCGGAAGGACATGGAAGTGGTATTCCCCTCGCGCCGTGGACAAAACTTCCTAGACTTGAGTGGAACAGACTCAACTTTCCCCACGTTATGTCAGCATCACGTATCAGCACCGTCGCAGGAGGAGCACCATGAGCCAGTTCGGCGCCGAGAAGTTCACCACCCGTAGCCGGGAGGCCATCGAGGCCGCCCAGCTCTCGGCCACCACGGCCGGCAACACCGCCACCGAGCCCATCCACGTGCTCGTCGCCCTGCTCCGCCAGGAGGACGGCATCGCCCGCAACCTCGTGACCAAGGCCGGGGTGGACGCCGCCGCCCTCACCGCGCGGGCGGGCGCCGTGCTCGAGGCGCTGCCGAAGGCGAGCGGAGCGACGGTCCAGCAGCCCGCCGCCTCGCCGGCCCTGACCCGGGTGCTCGCGGGCGCGCTCGACCTGGCGTCGTCCATGAAGGACGAGTACGTCGCCACCGAGCACCTCCTCATCGCCATCGCCGGCACCGAGAGCCCCGCCCAGCAGGTGCTCAAGGACGCCGGGCTGACCGAGGCCGGACTGCGGGAGGGCCTCACGGCCGTCCGCGGCAACCGCCGGGTCACCAGCCAGGACGCCGAGTCGACGTACGAGGCGCTGGAGAAGTACTCCGTCGACCTCACGGCCGCCGCGCAGGAGGGTCGCCTCGACCCCGTCATCGGCCGCGACGCGGAGATCCGGCGCGTGGTGCAGGTGCTCTCGCGCCGCACCAAGAACAACCCCGTCCTGATCGGCGAGCCCGGCGTCGGCAAGACCGCCGTCGTCGAGGGCCTGGCCCAGCGCGTCGTCGCCGGCGACGTGCCCGACTCCCTCAAGGGGCGCCGGGTCCTCAGCCTGGACCTGGCCGCGATGGTGGCGGGCGCCAAGTACCGCGGCGAGTTCGAGGAGCGGCTCAAGGCCGTCCTGGAGGAGATCAAGGACGCCGGCGGCCAGGTCATCACGTTCATCGACGAGCTGCACACCGTCGTCGGTGCGGGCGCCGGCGGCGACTCCGCCATGGACGCGGGCAACATGCTCAAGCCGATGCTGGCCCGCGGCGAGCTGCACATGATCGGCGCGACCACCCTCGACGAGTACCGCGAGCGCATCGAGAAGGACCCCGCGCTGGAGCGCCGCTTCCAGCAGGTCTTCGTCGGCGAGCCGAGCGTCGAGGACACCATCCAGATCCTGCGCGGCATCCAGGAGAAGTACGAGGCCCACCACGGCGTCCGCATCACCGACGCGGCCCTCGTCGCGGCGGCCACGCTCAGCGACCGCTACATCCCCGGCCGCCAGCTGCCCGACAAGGCCATCGACCTGGTCGACGAGGCCTCCTCGCGGCTGCGCATGGAGATCGAGTCCTCCCCGGAGGAGATCGACCAGCTGCGCCGCCAGGTCGAGCGGCTGCGCATGGAGGAGTTCGCCCTGCAGCGCGAGAGTGACGCAGCCTCCGCCGACCGCCTGGAGCGGCTGCGCGCCGACCTCGCGGACCGCGAGGAGGAGCTGCGCGGGCTCGAGGCCCGCTGGGAGCAGGAGAAGGCCACGCTCGAGGGCGAGGGGGAGCTGCGCCGCCAGCTCGACCAGCTGCGCATCGAGAGCGAGCGGCTCCAGCGCGAGGGCGAGTTCGAGAAGGCCAGCGAGATCCTCTACGGCCGGATCCCGGCCCTCGAGCAGCAGATCCGCGAGGTCGAGGCGGTCGAGCGGACCGACCTCGAGCCGCTGGTCGGCGAGGAGGTCGGCGCCGAGCAGGTCGCCGAGGTCGTGGAGGCCTGGACGGGCATCCCGACGGGCCGGATGCTGCAGGGCGAGACCGCCAAGCTGCTCGAGATGGAGGCCGTCGTCGGCGAGCGCCTGATCGGCCAGCACGAGGCCGTGCGCGCCGTGAGCGACGCGGTACGCCGCTCGCGCGCGGGCATCGCCGACCCGAACCGCCCCACCGGCTCGTTCCTGTTCCTCGGCCCGACGGGCACCGGCAAGACCGAGCTGGCCAAGGCGCTGGCCGACTTCCTCTTCGACGACGAGCGCGCGATCGTGCGCATCGACATGAGCGAGTACTCCGAGAAGCACTCGGTCTCGCGGCTCGTCGGGGCGCCTCCGGGCTACGTCGGCTACGACGAGGGCGGCCAGCTCACCGAGGCCGTGCGGCGCCGCCCCTACTCGGTGGTGCTGCTCGACGAGGTCGAGAAGGCGCACCCGGAGGTCTTCGACATCCTGCTGCAGGTGCTCGACGACGGCCGGCTCACCGACGGCCAGGGCCGCACGGTCGACTTCCGCAACACGATCCTGGTCCTGACCAGCAACCTCGGCTCGCACTTCCTGGTCGACCCCCTGCTGGACCCGGAGAAGAAGCGCGAGTCGGTGCTGGCCGTGGTGCGCTCGAGCTTCAAGCCGGAGTTCCTCAACCGCCTGGACGACATCGTCCAGTTCGACGCGCTGACCCGCGAGGAGCTGGGCCGGATCGTCGAGCTCCAGCTGGAGCTGCTGGAGCAGCGGCTGGCCGTGCGCCGCATCACGATCGACGTCACCGAGCAGGCGCGTCACTGGCTCGCCGAGACCGGCTACGACCCGGCGTACGGTGCCCGGCCGCTGCGCCGGCTCATCCAGACCGCCATCGGCGACCCCCTCGCGCGGATGCTCATCGGCGGCGAGGTGACCGACGGGGACCGGGTGTCGGTGGACCTCGGCGCCGACGGGGCGCTGACCCTCGCCGTCGCCGCATGAGCACGGGACTGGTGGAATGGGGCGCATGAGCGACGCGCCTCCCCGCCCCCGTCAGGTGACCCTGGCCGCCTGGATGATCATGGGTGGCTCGGCCCTGATCCTCGCCCTGGTGTTCGAGCGGGTGGCCGGCCTGGGGTCGCTGGAGACGCAGGAGTCGATCCGGACGTTCCTCTCCGAGCCTCCGGGTGACGGGCTGGGCCTCGACCTGGACGGCGTGACGGCGATCCTGCGCGTGCTCGCGATGGTGGCCGGGGCCTGCGCCACGGCGGCCGCGATCCTCGGCTACCACGTGCTCCAGCGCTCGCGCAGCGCCCGGCTCGGCCTGGCCGTGGTGGCGGGCCCCCTGTTCGTCTGCGGGATGGTCGCCGGTGGCTTCCTCTCGGCGGTCGTGGCCGCGGCCGCGGTGACCCTGTGGTTCCAGCCGGCGCGCGACTGGTTCGACGGCAAGATGCCGCCGCCGGTGGAGCGGGAGCGCCCGGCGCAGGCCGCCGGCCCGTCGGTGTTCCAGGCGCCGCCCCCGCCCCCGCCGCCCACCGAGCCGCGTCCGGTGACCGGTTTCGGTGCGGCGCCGTCGGCGGCCTGGACCTCCGCGATCACGCCGACGGGACGGGTCGCCCCGGTCGCGGCGTCCGCCCGCCCGGCGCAGGTCCTGTGGGCCTGCGTCCTCACCTGGGTCTTCTGCTCGCTCGCGATCTTCCTGCTGGGCATGAGCGCCCTCGTGCTCGCCGCCGCCCCGGACCTGGTCTTCGACGAGCTCTACAAGCAGAACCCCGACCTGCGCTCGCAGGGGCTCTCCCAGGCGGAGATCCGCACCGCGACGTTCGTCCTCACCGCCGTCGTCGCGGTCTGGGGCGCGGCGGCGATGCTCTTCGCCGTCCAGGCGTTCCGGCGCGTGCGCTGGGGCCGCACCGCGCTGGTCGTCTCGGCGGCGATCGCGGGAGCCGTCGCCCTCGTCGGGGCCGTGCTCAACATCGTCCTCGTGGTGCCGCTCGCCGTGTGCCTGGTGACGATCTCGCTGCTGCTCCGCCCCGAGGTGCGGGCCTGGTTCTCCTGAGCCGCTCCCGCGTGCCAGAGTTCGCCCCATGACCGACCCGAACAACCCCTTCGGTACGCCGCCGCCCCCGCCGTACGGCCAGCCGACCCCGAACCCCTACGGCTCGCCCCAGCCGGGCGCCTACAACCCGGCCTACGCGCCGGTCCCGCCCGACGCCGGCCGTCGCCCCGGCACCGTCACGGCCGCGGCCGTGCTGACGTGGGTGGGCAGCGCGATCGCCCTGCTGTCGCTCGCCTTCCTGCTGGTCGCCGTGATGGCCGGGATGGACGAGTACTACGAGGGCTTCGAGGACAGCGCGTCCGGCTGGACGCGCGACGAGATCAGCACGTTCACGATCATCTTCGCGGGCATCGGCATCGTGTGGTCGCTCGTGGCGATCGTGCTCGCCTTCTTCGTGGTGCGCGGCGCCAACTGGGCCCGGATCGTGCTGACGATCTCGGCCGCCGTCGCCATCCCGCTGTGCGTCCTCACCGCGCTGGCGGTCCTGCCGGTGCTCAACCTGATCATGTGCATCGCGGCCATCGTGCTGCTCTACGTCGGCCGCGGCAACGAGTGGTTCAGGGCCGGAGGTCAGCGGCGCTGAGCCGGCGGGTCCCCTCGGCGATCACCGAGGGCTCCTTGCAGAACGCCCAGCGCACGAGGTGGCGTCCCTCCTCGCGGTCGTCGTAGAAGACCTGGGCGGGGATGCCGACGACGCCGGCCCGCTCGGGCAGCGCCAGGCAGAACGACAGCCCGTCGGGCCAGCCCAGCGCGCTGACGTCGGTGGTGGCGAAGTAGGTGCCCTCGGGCACGCGGACGTCGAGCCCGGCGCTGGTCAGACCGTCGCAGAGCAGGTCCCGGCGCACCTGGAGGTCGGCCGCGAGGTCGCGCGGGAAGTCGGGCAGCTCGTCGAGCGCGAGCGCCACCGCCGGCTGCAGCGGCGAGCCCGAGGTGAAGGTCAGCCACTGCTTGGCGGCCAGCACGGCGCCGACCAGCGCGGCGGGTCCGGTGGCCCAGCCGACCTTCCAGCCGGTGAAGGAGTAGGACTTGCCCGCGCTCGAGAGCGTCAGCGTGCGCTCGGCCATGCCCGGCAGGGTCGCGATCGGGACGTGCTCGTGGTCGTCGAAGACGAGGTGCTCGTAGACCTCGTCGGTGATCACGACGAGGTCGTGCTCGAGGGCGAGGTCGGCCACCGCCTGCAGCTCGGCACGGGTGAGCACCGTGCCGGTGGGGTTGTGCGGGGAGTTGAGCAGCACGAACCGCGTGCGCGGCGTCACCGCGGCGCGCAGCTCGTCGAGGTCGAGCCGGAAGTCCGGGGCGCGCAGGGTGACCGGGCGCCGTACGCCGCCGGCCATCTGGATCATCGCGACGTAGGAGTCGTAGTAGGGCTCGAGCACGACGATCTCGTCGCCGGGGTCGACCAGCCCGAGCAGCGCCGCGGCCACCGCCTCGGTGCACCCGGTGGTGACGACCACCTCGGTGTCGGGGTTCAGCTCGAGGCCGTAGTGGCGCTGCTGGTGCCGCGCGATCGCCTGCCGTAGCGCCGGCACGCCGGTCCCGGGGGCGTACTGGTTGGCCCCCTCCCGCAGCGCGGTGACCGCCCGGGCGATCGCCTCGGGCGGGCCGTCGACGTCGGGGAAGCCCTGCCCGAGGTTGACCGAGTCGGTGCTCAGGGCGAGCGCCGACATGCGGGAGAAGATCGTCGGCGGGATGCCGTCGAGACGGTGCGCGAGCATGTGCCGAGCGTACGGGGACCGGCCGCTAGCCTGTCGGCGTGACCACGACCCCCGACCCCAGCCTGGCCGCCGACGTCGACGCCTGCTGCCGCCTGACCGGCGAGTTCACGCTGCGCTCCGGCCAGGTGTCCTCGGAGTACTTCGACAAGTACCTCTTCGAGGCCCAGCCCGAGCTGCTGGCCCGGGTGGCCCGGCAGATGGTGCCGCTGCTGCCCGAGGGCACCGAGCTGCTCGGCGGCCTTGAGCTGGGCGGAGTGCCAATCGCCACGCTCGTCAGCAGCCTCACGGGCACGCCGGCGCTGTTCGTGCGCAAGCAGGCCAAGGAGTACGGCACCTGCAAGCTGGCCGAGGGCCCGGACGTCGCCGGGCGGCGCGTGACGCTCGTCGAGGACGTCATCACCACTGGCGGTGCGGTGCGCGACGCGACGCGCGCCCTGCGCGCGGCCGGCGCGGTGGTCGAGGTCGTCGTCTGCGCGATCGACCGCAGCCCCGAGGGGGAGAACCCGCTCGCCGACGTCGGTCTCGAGGTGCGCGCGGTGCTCACCAAGGCGGCGCTGGACGCCGCGCGGGCCTAGCTGTCGGCGGTGGCGTCGTCGGGGACGTCCTCCACGACGTCGTCGGCGTGGCGGCGGTGCTTCCACCACTCGTAGACCACCGGGATCACCGAGATGACGATGATCGCCATGATCGCGTAGTCGATGTTGTCCTTGAGCCACGGCACCTTGGCGCCGAGCACGTAGCCGATCAGCGTGATGCTCAGGACCCACAGCAGTGCGCCGACGAAGCTCCACTTCAGGAAGCGGTGGCGCTGCATGTGGGTCACGCCCGCCACCACGGTGATGTAGGTCCGGACGAACGGCACGAAGCGGCCGATGACAAGGGCCTTGTTGCCGTGCTTGTCGAAGAACGCCTGGGTCTGGTCGAAGTACTTCTTCTTGAGGATCCGGCCGTCGCGCTGGTACAGCGGGGGGCCGATCGCACGTCCGATCTCGTAGCCGGCGACGTTGCCGAGCATCGCCGCCGCGACGAGCAGCACCAGCGTGACCAGCAGCTCCACCACGGGACTCCCGGGGAAGACGTCGATGCCGTCGCTGGGGTTGGCGATGAAGACGCCCAAGGAGAGCAGCAGTGTGTCACCGGGCAGGAACGGGAAGAACAGGCCGCACTCCACGAAGATGATGAGGAGGCTGATCCAGAGGAACTCCGTGCCGAACCTGTCCAGGAGGTACTGAGGGTCCATCCAGTCCATGCCCAGGAGCAACGGGTGGAGCTCGAGCAGGAGCGCGGTCACGGACAAACGGTACCGGTCGGCACCTACGGTGCCGCTGGGTAGTCTCGCCGCCGTGGCGGAGGACAGCGAGGACCGGCGGGCGCCGTACGACCCGATGCCGCACGGTCCGGCCGAGGTCGGGGTCGGGCCGTGGCCCGGGCCGCTGCCCACCGAGGCGCACTACGACCCCGTGCTGCTGGCCGAGGGCGACCGCCGCAACGTCGTCGACCGCTACCGCTACTGGAGCATGGAGGCGATCGTCGCCGACCTCGACGAGCGCCGGCACGACTTCCACGTGGCGATCGAGAACTGGCAGCACGACTTCAACATCGGCACCATCGTGCGCTCCGCCAACGCCTTCCTGGCCGCCGAGGTGCACATCGTCGGCAACCGCCGGTGGAACCGCCGCGGCGCGATGGTCACCGACCGCTACCAGCACGTGCGCCACCACGAGACGGCCGCCGACCTGGCGGCGTACCTCGCGGAGCGCGACGTGCGGCTGCTCGGCATCGACAACCTGCCCGGCAGCGAGCACCTCGAGACGATGACCGTGCCCCGGCGGGTGTGCTTCCTCTTCGGCCAGGAGGGACCCGGGCTGTCAGCGGGCGCGCGCGAGGCGTGCGACGGCACCTTCTCGATCGCGCAGTTCGGCTCCACGCGCTCGATCAACGCCTCCGCTGCCGCGGCGATTGCCATGCACTCCTGGGTGCGCCAGTACGCCGACCTCTCCGGGGTCGACGCCTGGCGCGGCTAGGGCGCTACCTGCGGGTCTTGTCGTAGCAGACGAGCATGCGGTCGGCGTACTTCCACGTGTCGGCCGACGGAGAGCTCCAACGCCAGTTGCGAGCAGTGCCGGTGATGCCGGGGCACTTGCGTGTGGCCATCTTCGCGAGCCGCTTGTCGCCGGGGTACCTCTTGCCGGCGATCCGTGCGACTCCAGCGACGCGGTAGGCGTGGGCCTTGGTGCAGACGGTGTCGGCGAACCTGTGGGTGATGCAATGAGCGACGGCGTCGGACAGCGGCGCCGTCAGGAGCGGGGAGCCGTCGGTCGGCAGCGGCTGGAGCTGCTTGCCTCCCCGCAGGATGAGGTCGCAGCGCAGCCACTTCGCTCCCTGCCGGCGCTCCGCGGCGCTCGGGATGAACCACGCCGCCGCGTACGACGACATCGCCCGCGTCTTGGGGTTCGTGCCCAAGGCCGACTTCATGGCCGGGTAGCAGCGCTTGGCGATCTTGGGCCAGAGCGCACCGGAGTCCTTCCAGTCGACCTTGCCGGTGAGGCGGACGGTGGCGATCGTCTGGCTCGTGTGAGGGTCGGTGCAGGGCACGGCGGTCGCCGGCGCAGACGCGGCGAAGTACTGCTTGTACGTCAGCGCGTGGCAGCTGCCGACGGGCTGCAGGTGGAAGGTGGGGTCGCCGGCGCGCTGGGCGGGGGCGGCGTCGGCCAACGAGGGGCCGGCGAGGATCGCGGCGGCGGCCACGGTGACGAGGAGCGAGCGGAGCGCAGAGCGGAGCACGGGGTTCCTTCCGAGGGGGCGAGTTGCGCGACCCTAACCCGCCCTCTTAGGCCTGCGTCGGCGTTTGCCCGATCTCGCGGAGGAGCCGGCGGTGGGCCAGCTCGGAGACGGTCTCGCGGGCGCCGAGGTCGGCGACCAGGTAGACCGCACCGAGCAGTCCGTGCGGCTCGAGGGCGACGGTCTGTCGCAGCCGGCCGTCGGTGACCTCGGTGGTGAGGGTGACCGTCCCCGGCGCCCGGACGTCGGCGACGAGGACCAGTCGCCGGCGCTCGTGGTCGGCCTCGGTGACCCGCCAGAACCCGGCGCGGTCGCCGGTCGCCAGCAGGGGCGTGCCGGGAGGCGGCCACCGGCGCCCGGCGCCGCCGACGAGCCGGTCGATGCCGCCGCGGACGACGAACGGCGCGGCGTCGACGTACCACCGAGGGCCGGGGCGGCCGGACGCCACGACGGCCCAGGCCCGGTCGGGGTCGACGGGGAGGGCGGAGTCCCGAGAGGTCGTCGTCAAGGTGCGGTGGCGGCGCATGGCTCGAGGCTACGAGAGCCCTGGGTGGACCCGTGGGTAGCCACTAGGGTGGAGGACATGCCTATCGCGACTCCTGAGATGTACGCCCAGATGCTCGACACGGCCAAGGCCGACGCGTTCGCGTTCCCGGCGATCAACGTGTCGTCGTCGCAGACGCTCAACGCGGCGCTGAAGGGCTTCGCCGACGCCGGCTCCGACGGCATCATCCAGGTCTCGACCGGCGGCGCGGAGTACCTCTCCGGCCCCAGCGTCAAGCACATGGTCACCGGCTCCGTGGCCTTCGCCGCCTACGCCGCCGAGGTCGCGAAGAACTACCCGGTGCAGATCGCGCTGCACACCGACCACTGCCCCAAGGACAAGCTCGACGGCTTCGTCCGGCCGCTGGTGGAGATCTCCGCCGAGCGCGTGGCCCGGGGCGAGCTCCCGCTCTTCCAGTCGCACATGTGGGACGGCTCCGCCGTACCTCTCGACGAGAACCTCGAGATCGCCCGCGACCTGCTCGCCCGCTGCGCCGCGGCGCACATCATCCTCGAGGTCGAGATCGGCGTCGTCGGTGGCGAGGAGGACGGCGTCGCCAACGAAATCAACGACCAGCTCTACACGACCCCCGAGGACGCGCTCGCGACCATCGAGGCGCTGGGCGCCGGCGAGCAGGGTCGCTACATGGCGGCGCTGACCTTCGGCAACGTGCACGGCGTCTACAAGCCGGGCAACGTCAAGCTGCGTCCCGAGATCCTTAAGACCGCGCAGGAGGCCGTCGCCGCCAAGCTGGGCCTGGCCGACGGCAGCAAGCCGTTCGACCTGGTCTTCCACGGCGGGTCCGGCTCGACCGCCGAGGAGATCGGCGCGGCCGTCGACTACGGCGTCGTGAAGATGAACGTCGACACCGACACCCAGTACGCGTTCACCCGCCCGGTCGCGGCCCACATGTTCGCCAACTACGACGGCGTGCTGAAGGTCGACGGCGAGGTCGGCAACAAGAAGGTCTACGACCCCCGCGCCTGGGGCAAGGCCGGCGAGGCCGGGATGGCCGCGCGCGTCGGCGAGGCCTGCGAGCACCTCCGCTCGGCCGGCAAGTCCATCGGCTAGTCCGCCGTCGGGACCTGCCGGGTGAACCCGTCGTGGCGGGGCCGCTCGAACAGCAGTGAGGCGAGCAGCCCCAGCACCAGCACGGCCGGCGGCAGCAGCATGGCCTGGGCCATCGCGTCCGCGAACGGACCCTGGACCGCAGCCGGCAGCTGACCGCCGCCGCCCTCCGGGGTGAAGCTCGTGGGCAGCCCCGCCGCGGACAGACGCGAGTCGATGAGCACCGCGATGCCGGCGGCGCCCAGGACGGCGCCGACCTGCCGCGTGGCGTTGTAGACCCCGGCGCCCGCTCCGGCCTGGTGGATCGGCAGGTTCCGGGTGGCGGTGGCGGAGTTGGGCGCCCAGACACAGGCGTTGCCGATGCCGAGGAGGGCCATCGGGAGCAGGATCTCCCAGGTGGCCGAGCCCGGCGTCATGACGGCCGAGAGCCACACGAGCGAGGCGATGATCGCAGTGAAGCCGAAGCTCGTGATCAGGCGCGGGTGGACCCGGTCGGTCAGCCCGCCGACGAAGCGGGCCAGGCCGATCGTCATCAGCGCCATCGGCACGAGCAGGAGCGCCGACTGCGTGGGGCTCAGGCCGCGCACGAGCTGGGCGTAGAGCATCAGGGGGATCGCGAGCCCGGTGATCGCGAAGCCCATCGAGGTGATGGCGATGTTGGCGAGCGAGAAGTTGCGGTCGCGGAAGAGCCCGAGCGGCACCAGCGGCTCCTGGCGGTTGACGCGCTGCCACACGACGAAGCCCGCGAAGACCACGAGGCCCAGGATGATCATGCGCCAGACGGTGATCTGGCCGGTGATGGTGCCCCAGTCGTACTGGTCGCCCTCCTGGATGCCGAACACCAGCAGGAACATGCCGGCGCCGCTGAGCGCCACGCCGATCCAGTCGAAGCGGTGGGTGTTGGTCGACAGGGTCGGCACGAGCCGCCAGGCGAGCACCAGCGCGAGGATGCCGACGGGGATGTTGATGAAGAAGATCCACTCCCAGCCGAGCCAGTCGACGAGCACGCCGCCCAGGATGGGCCCGACCAGCGTGGCCACGCCGGCCGTCGCACCCCACAGGGCCATCGCCTTGCCGCGGCGGGCCGGCGGGAAGATGCGGGTGATGATCGCCATCGTCTGCGGCGTGATCATGGCGGCGCCGAGACCCTGCACCACGCGGGCGACGATCAGCCCGTCGATGCTGCTGGTGAGGCCGCACCACAGGCTGGCCAGCGTGAACACCACGAGGCCCGCGAGGTAGAGCCGCTTGGGCCCGAAGCGGTCACCCAGGCGGCCGGTGATCAGCACCGGGACGGCGTAGGCGAGGAGGTAGGCGCTGGTGACCCACACGACCGTGTTGACCTCGGCGTCGAAGTCCTCGATGATCGCCGGCGTCGCGACGCTGACGATGGTGGAGTCGACGAGGATCATGAAGAACCCCAGGCACAGCGCGAACAGCGCGGGCCACGGGTCCGTGTCCTCGGTCGGGGACGTGGGTGCCGCGCCGGCCGGCGGTTGGGTCTGGGTCACGGCATGAGTCAACACCCTGCCTGGGACACTCATTCCATGAGTCACATGGATCTGATGGCCGGCCCCCCTCCCACCCACCTCCCGGTCGACCCGGCGGTCGCCGAGCTGGCGACCTCCTCGCCCGCCGACGTCGTACGACGCCACCCGGACTCGCCGGCCGCCTGGGCCGCCCTGGCCGGGGAGGCCCGCGAGGCGAGCGCCGACGACGTGACGGTCTACGCCTACGCGCGCGTCGGCTACCACCGCTCGCTGGACAACCTGCGCCGCAACGGCTGGAAGGGCCACGGCCCCGTCCCGTGGGAGCACGAGCCCAACCGCGGCTTCCTCACCTCGCTGGCCCTCCTCGCCCTCTCGGCCCGCGCCATCGGCGAGACCCACGAGTGGGAGCGCTGCTCGGAGTTCCTCCGCGACTCCAGCCCCGCGGCGTACGACGCCCTCCTGGGGTAGGAGGGCCGGCCCCGTCAGGCGCCGAGGAGCGAGCGGACGCGCTCGGGGCCGAGCGCCACGAAGAGCGTGGGGAGGCGGGGGCCGCGGTCTGCGGCGACCAGGAGCCGGTAGAGCAGACGGAAGAAGTCCTTCTGGTCCGCCTTGACCTCGTCGGTGGGCGGGTCGTCGACGCCCATGCCGCGGGCGAGCTTGGGGACGCCGTAGATCAGCGTCGTGAGCTCGTCCAGGTCGAAGGCGTCGGGCAGCCGGTCGAGGAGCTGGGCGAGCCAGAGCATCTCGTCCTCGGTCAACGCCGCCAGCCGCTCGGTGTCGGGGGCGGCGCGCACGGTGGTGCGCTCGTCCTCCGGCACGAACTCCTGGGTCCAGGTCATCGCCTTCGACAGCCGCGGCTCGAGGTCGGAGACCGACTCGTGGGGGTGGCCCACGCGGGCGACGGTCGAGGAGATCAGCTCGGCGGAGCCGGCGGTCACGTCGGCGACCGAGGACAGCAGCTTGAACGGCACGGGGACCGGCGAGGTCGGCAGCGTGCCGGCGGCCACGGTGGCCGACGCCCGCTCGTAGGCGAGCACGGCGCCGTCGCGGCGCGCCGGGTCGGCGGCCTTGCGGCCGAGCGCGTCCCACTCGTCGTAGAGCCGCACGACCTCGGGACCGAAGTCGATGGTGAAGACCTGCCGCGGCGCGCGGCGGACGTAGAGCCAGCGCAGGATCGGCGCCTCGAGGATCCGCAGCGCGTCGGCGGCGGTCGGGACGCCCCCGCGCGAGGAGGACATCTTGGCCATGCCGGCGATGCCGACGAACGAGTAGCCGAAGTACGTCGGCATCGGGGCCCCGAAGATCTCCCCGACCAGCTCCTTGCCGACGGTGAACGACGAGCCGGGGGTGGCGTGGTCGTCGCCGGCCGGCTCGAAGTCGACCTTCTCCAGCGCCCAGCGCATCGGCCAGTCGACCTTCCACACGAGCTTGCCCTCGAAGTCCGTGGACAGGTCGGTGGACCCGGTGAAGCCGCACGACGAGCAGGTGTAGGACAGCGTCGTCGTCGCGTCGTCGTACGCCGTGGCGGTGGTCGTGTCGCGCCCGCACTGGCGGCAGTAGGGCTTGTAGGGGAAGGGGATGCCCGCGGGCGCGGCGTCCTCACCGGCGGCCGGCGCCTTGGTGCGGTAGCGGGCCATGACGGCCTCGATGTCGTCGCGCCGCGACACGGCGTGCAGCACCTGGTCGCGGTAGTGGCCCGAGGTGTAGCGCTCGGTCTGGCTGACCTGCTCCAGCTCGACGCCCATCTCGGACAGCGCGGAGAGCAGCGGCGCCTTCCAGCGCTCGGCCCAGCTGGGGAACTCACCGGTCGGGTCGGGTACGGCGGACAGCGGACGGGCGATGTGCTCGGCGTAGGACGCGTCGATGCCGGCGGGCACCTTGCGGAAGCGGTCGTAGTCGTCCCACACGTGCAGGTGCCGCACGGGCACCCCGCGCCGCGCGATCTCGTCGGCGACGAAGTGGACGGTCAGGACCTCGCGCAGGTTGCCCAGGTGGACCGGTCCCGACGGGCTGATGCCGGAGGAGACCGTGACCAGGTTGCCCTCGCCGGCGTGCCGGATGGCGTCGTCGGCGGCGCGCGTCACCCAGTCGACGGGGTCGCCGCCCTGCTGTCCCTTGCTTCGTGCCACGGGCAGCAACGCTACCGGGCGGGCGGGCTCAGTCGGCGGGCAGGACCATGGAGTAGGCGGCCGGCTCGACGTGCCAGGTGCGGTGGCGCTCGGGTCCGGAGATCTCGCCGTCGGCGCTGATCCAGAATCGCTCCCCGCTGACGGAGACCTCGCGGCCGCGCAGGGCCGTGACGTCGTCGGCCTGCTGGTGGGTGCCGAAGCCGAGCCGCGCGGCGAAGCCGAAGCGCGCGAGCGGGCCGGTGGCGCGCGAGACCATCAGGTCGATGCGGCCGTCCTCGGGGTCGGCGTCGGGCGTGAGCTCGGTGCCGCCGCCCACCGACGAGCCGTTGCCGAGGGCGACCATCAGGACCCGCGTGTCGAGGTCGTTGACGACCTTGCCGTCGAGCTCGACGTGCAGCCTCAGCACCGGCGGTCTGAACGCCGTGAGGGCGGCGCCGATCGGGTAGCCGAGCTTGCCCAGGTTGACCTTGCCCACGCCCACGGCGTGCAGCCGGCCCTTCCAGCGGTGCCCGCGCCGGCTGGCGTTGGCGCCGGCGCCGACGTGGACGCTGTTGACGACGACCTGGCCGACCTCGTCGACGATCAGGTCCATGGGCCGCACCTGGCCGGTGACCAGGACCCTGGCCGCCTCCTCGATGTCCAGCGGGATCCCGACGCCCCGGGCGAAGTCGTTGCCGGTGCCGAGGGGGAGCAGCCCGAGGACGGCCTTGTCGAGGTCGTGGCGGCGGTGCAGCGCGGCGACCACGGCGTGCAGGCTGCCGTCGCCGCCGGCGACCACGATCCGACGGGAGCCGGCGCGGTGCAGGACGCCGTCGAGCTCGCCGGGGTTGGAGGTGGCCTGGACCTCCACGGAGGTGTGCTCGCGCAGCACGCCGAGGGCAGCCGCCAGCGACTCGTCGTCGGCGGTGCCGGCGTCGCTGTTGGTGATCACCAGAAGAGGGTCCATCGCACAGGGACCCTAGCCCACAGGATTGAGCACCCACCCGTGCGCTTTGGTAGCGTGACGTCGCAAGAGCCCCGGTCGCTGTTGCCCGGGGCTTTGTCGTTCCACCACGAGGAGTGCACATGCCTGCCATCGCCATCATCGGTGCCCAGTGGGGCGACGAAGGCAAGGGCAAGGCCACCGACCTGCTCGGGAGCCGCGTCGACCACGTCGTCAAGTTCAACGGCGGCAACAACGCCGGGCACACGGTGGTGATCGGCGACGAGAAGTACGCCCTGCACCTGCTGCCCAGCGGCATCCTGAGCCCCAACTGCACGCCGGTCATCGGCAACGGCGTCGTCGTCGACATCGAGGTGCTCTTCGAGGAGCTCGACGCGCTGACCGCCCGCGGCGTCGACGTCAGCAAGCTGAAGGTCAGCGCCAACGCGCACGTGATCGCCAGCTACAACCGCAGCCTGGACAAGGTGACCGAGCGCTTCCTCGGCTCGCGCCGGCTGGGCACGACGGGGCGCGGCATCGGACCGACGTACGCCGACAAGATGAACCGCATCGGCATCCGGGTCCAGGACATCTTCGACGAGAACATCCTGCGCCAGAAGGTCGAGGGCGCCCTCGAGCTCAAGGGCCAGATCCTGGCCAAGATCTACAACCGGCGCGCGCCCGAGGTCGACGCGATCGTCGAGGAGCTGCTCGAGTACGTCGAGCGGCTGCGGCCGATGGTCTGCGACACCGGCCTGCTGCTCAACCAGGCGCTCGACCGCGGGGAGACCGTGCTGCTCGAGGGCGGCCAGGCGACGCTGCTCGACGTCGACCACGGCACCTACCCGTTCGTGACCTCGAGCTCGGCGACCTCCGGCGGCGCCTGCACCGGCTCGGGGATCCCGCCGAGCCGCCTCGACCGGGTCGTGGGCATCGTCAAGGCCTACACCACCCGCGTCGGCGAGGGACCGTTCCCGACCGAGCTGTTCGACGACTTCGGCGCGCACCTGAGCAAGGTCGGCGCGGAGTTCGGCGTGACGACGGGTCGCCCGCGCCGCTGCGGGTGGTACGACGCGGTCATCGCCCGCTACGCCGCGCGCGTCAACGGCGTCACGGACTTCGTCCTCACCAAGCTCGACGTGCTCACCGGCCTGGAGAAGGTGCCGGTGTGCGTCGCCTACGACGTCAACGGCGTGCGCCACGACGAGATGCCGGTCAACCAGAGCGACTTCCACCACGCCGTGCCGATCTACGAGGAGTTCCCCGGCTGGTGGGAGGACATCTCGCACGTCCGCACCTTCGAGGAGCTGCCGGCCAACGCGCAGGCCTACGTCAGGGCGGTCGAGCGCATGTCCGGGTCCCGCGTGTCCGTCATCGGCGTCGGCCCGAAGCGCGACCAGACGATCGTGGTCCACGAGCTGATCTGAGCGCCGCTCAGTCGTACTGGACCGGCCCGATCGGCCCCGTCTCCATGAGGCTCTCGCGCACCTTGCGCGGTGGCGCGGCGCTGAGGGAGAACGCGTTGGTGGACGACTCGAGCACCATCACCCCCTCCTCGTAGACGAGGAGCGGGAGGTCGTCGTCGCCGTCGCCGTCGACGTCGCCCACCCCGACGCCGGCGACGGTGTAGCCGCGGTCGAGGAGCTGGTCGACCCACACCTCCGGGGTGAAGCGGCGGCCGTTCCACGACAGCACGCTGACCCGGGGTCCGGACTCGACCACGGCGAGCTCGTCGGTGCCGTCCCCGTCGAAGTCCCCGGCGCGCCAGGACTGGTAGCGGAAGTCGGGGCTCACGGGCACCTGGCCCTTGTCCTCGAAGGCGGAGCCGGTCGACTCGAGCACCCGCAGCCGTGGTCGGTCGTCGTCCTCGGCGACGTGCACGAGGTCGGCGAGCCCGTCGCCCGTCAGGTCGCCCACGGCGATCTCGCCGCTGTCGAAGGAGTCGCCGGGCGCGGCGGTCCGGAACCATCGTCGGCCGCTCGCGAACGTCCCGTCCGCGCGGCTCCGGGCGACGGTGACGACGAGGCGACCGTCACCGACGGTCACGACGCCGAGGTCGTCTCGGCCGTCGCCGTCGACGTCGGCGAGCAGCGGGATCGTGTCGGCCAGGACGTCCTCCACCGCCGCGGTGCGCACCAAGGAGGTGAGGGTCGCCCCGTCCGCGAGCCGGGCGGTGGCGCTGAGCGACGGTGGCTGACCGTCCAGCGTCACCACGTCGAGCCGGCCGTCGCCGTCGACGTCCCCGGTGACGGCCGGGAAGACGACGCCCGGGATGCGGCGGGGCTTGCCGAGCTTGGTGCCGTCGGAGTGCATCAGCCACGTGGCGTCGAACGACATCAGCCCCACGTCGCCGAGCCCGTCGTGGTCGAGGTCGCCGCTGACGGCCGGCTCGGGGGGCTCGGGCGTGGGTGCGACGGTGGGCTCGCCGGTCGACGGGGTCGGCTCCGGGTCGGGCCGGGGGTCGTCCCCGCCGGACGTGAGGAGGACGCCGGTGGCGACGCCACCGAGGACGAGAACCGTCGCGACACCGCCGGCGACCAGCACGCGCCGCCGGCGCCGGCGCCGGCCGAGCACGAGCGGCGGTGAGGTGGGCGTGGACGGGGTCAGCCCGCCACCGAGCTCGCGCAGGGCGTCGCGCAGCGCGCGGGCGGACTGGTAGCGCTCGGCCGGGTCCTTGGCCAGCGCGCCGGCCAGGACCTGGTTGACCCGGGTCGTGAGGTCGTCGTCGCCGGGCAGCTGCGGGACCGGCTGCTGGAGGTGGGCCATCGCGACGGACACGTCGGCGCCGGTGTACGGCGGCCGGCCGGTCAGGCACTCGTGGAGCAGGCAGCCCACGGAGTAGATGTCGCTGGCCGGGGTGCCCGGGTGACCGGCGGCGCGCTCGGGGGCCAGGTAGTTCCACGTGCCGGCGACGGCGCCCGGCTGGGTGAGCCCGGCCCCCTCGGTCGTGGCGACGCCGAAGTCGCACAGGTAGACGTGCACGCGGTCGGTGCGCTCGTCGCGCAGCAGCACGTTGGCCGGCTTGACGTCGCGGTGCACGACGCCGACCGCGTGGGCCGCGGAGAGGGCGTCGGCGACCTGCGCGCACACCCGGAAGGCCAGCGGCGGCGGCAGCGGCCCGCTGTTGCGGATCATCGCGCCGAGGTCGCCCCCGGCGGCGTACTGCGTGACGATGAACGGCCAGCCGTCCTGTTCGCCGTGGTCGTAGATCGCCACCACGTGCGGCGAGTCGAGCCGGGCCAGCACGGACGCCTCGCGCTGGAAGCGCCGCTGGAAGTCCGGGGACGTGCCGACGTGCCCGAGCATCACCTTGAGCGCCACCTGGCGCTGCAGGCGGGTGTCGGTGGCGGAGAAGACCATCCCCATGCCGCCCACGCCGAGCACGCTGTCGACGCGGTAGTGCCCGACGGTCTCCCCGATCGTGGGCGGACGTCCGGTGCTCACGGGAAGGTGCCGCCGAGCACGCTCAGGCCGTAGGTGTCGGTCAGCGTGACGCCGTCCCACGTGCCCCAGCTGGTCGCGCCGCCGAACCGCTTGCCGGTGGAGAGCGCGACCTGGACGACCGTCTTCTTGCCGGTCGGCGCGAGACCGACGGCGGCCACGTCGTCGCGACCGTCGCCGTCGTAGTCGCCCACGGCCACCTCGCTGTCGAAGTAGGAGGCCGGCGGCTGGGGGAACAGGCCCGCCGGCCGGGGCGGGCCGAAGCCACCGGCGCGGTGGTCCAGGACGACCAGCTCGAGGAAGGAGTCCCGGTTGAAGCTCACCAGGAGCTCGGTGTCCTCGTCGCCGTCGATGTCGAGGGCGTGCAGGTCGGGGCCGATCTCGCTGGGGAACGTCCGGGGCCGGCCGCGGGCGGCGAAGGTGCCGTCGGCCTGGCCCAGGTAGGTGCGGACCGTGGACTTGCTGGGGTCTCCGGCCGGCACCTCCGGGGTGGTCAGGACGGCCAGGTCGGCGCGGCCGTCGCCGTCGACGTCGCCCACCTCGGCCGAGGAGTCCTCGTAGCCGTAGGGCACCTCGACGCCGAACGCCGGCCTGGCGAACGTCGTCCCGTCGGAGCGCGCGACCCAGAGGCTCATCGGCTTCCCCTGGCCCCACGAGAGGAGCAGGAGGTCGTCGAGACCGTCCGCGTCGGCGTCGCCGACCATGGCGGTGACGTAGTCCGCTCCCCGTGGTCGCGGGAGGGTCTGCTTCACCGTCGCCCCCTCCGACAGCGTCCCCCGGACGGTGAGGTCGCCGCGGGGGTTGGGGACGTCGACCAGGACCTGCTCGAGACGGTCGTCGCCGTCGTAGTCGGCGAGCGCCTCCTGACGGCTGACCTTGCGGGAGGTCTTCTCCTTGCCCTTGTCCTCGAGGGTCATGGCGGTCCCGTCGGAGGTCCACACGGCGACCCGGTCGAACTCCTTGCCGTCCGGCCGCCATCGCGCCGTCACGTCGCCGAGGCCGTCGCCGTCCTGGTCGCCCGTGACCGGCCCGACGACCTCGGGCTGCGAGGGCTCGGTGGGCGTCGGGTCGCTGCCGGTCGGCTCCGAGGTGGTGGTCGACCCGCTGCTGGACCCACCGCCGGGACCGGGCCCGGGGTCGTCGCCCAGCGTGGCGACGCCGACGATCCCGCCGGCGACGGCGATCACCGCGAGGGAGGAGAGCGCGACCACGAGCGCCGTACGACGCCGGCGGGGTCCGCCGCCCGCGGACGTCGCGCGGGGCAGGGAGCCCAGCGAGACCCGGCCGCCCGAGGGCAGTGCGGTCGGGGCTGACGGCGAGGACGCGATCGAGGGCGAGGACAGGGGCCGGATGCCGGCCGACGGGATGCTCGCCGCCGCGAGCAGGTCGGCGCGCAGGGCGTCGGCCGTGTCGTAGCGGGCGCGCGGGTCCTTGGCCAGGGTGTTGGCGAGGATCGCGTTGGCGTGACGGGTGAAGGCGTCGTCGCCGGCCAGCTGCGGCGGGGGCGCGCTCTGGTGGGCGATGGCGATCTCCACGTCGCTGCCCCGGAACGGCGGCTGGCCGGTCAGGGTGGCCCAGAACAGGCAGCCCAGGGCGTAGAGGTCGGAGGAGACCGTGCCGGGAGCGCCGGCGCCGCACTCGGGGGCGAGGTAGCTCCACGTGCCGGACACCGAGCCGGGCGCGGTGAGGCCCTCGCTGTCGGTCCGGGCGATGCCGAAGTCGCAGAGGTACGCGTGCAGGTCGGAGGTGTCGGCGTCGCGCAGCAGCACGTTGGTGGGCTTCACGTCGCGGTGGACCACCCCGGCGCGGTGGGCGTCGCCGAGCGCGTCGGCCACCTGGGCGCACACCGCGGAGGCCAGCTGGGGCGGCATCGGCCCGCGGGCGGCGAGCAGGGCGCCGAGGTCGCCGCCGCCGACGTACTGGGTGGCGAGGTAGGGGCAGCCGTCCTGCTCGCCGTAGTCGAAGATCGCGATCACGTGGGGGGAGTTGAGCCGCGCGAGCAGCGAGGCCTCGCGCTCGAAGCGCGCCAGGAACTCTGCGGACCCGCCGAGGGCCGCCGAGACCACCTTGAGCGCCACGCGCCGGTCGAACGCGGTGTCGGTCGCGGCGAAGACGACGCCCATGCCGCCCTGCCCGATCTGCGCGTCGATGCGGTAGCGACCGAAGACGTCGCCGACGCGGGGGAACTGGGGCATGCAGGCTTCTTTCCCGAGGGGGGGCAGCGGCAATCATGCCTGGTCCCGTCGGCACTAGGCTGAGTGCCCGTGAAGACTCTCGTGATCGGTACCGGCGGCCGCGAGCACGCGTTGGTCCGCGCGCTCGCCCTCGACCCCGGCGTCGACGAGGTCCATGCCGCGCCGGGCAACCCCGGCATGGTCGCCCTCGCGACGCTGCACGACGTCGACCCGATGGACGGCGCGCAGGTCGCCGACCTGGCCGAGCGCCTCGGCGTCGACCTGGTGGTCGTCGGTCCCGAGGCGCCGCTGGTCGCCGGGGTCGCGGACGCGGTCACGGCCCGCGGCATCGCGGTGTTCGGCCCGACCGGCGCGGCCGCGCAGCTCGAGGGCTCCAAGGCCTTCGCCAAGGAGGTCATGACCGCCGCCCACGTGCCGACGGCGCGCTCCTTCGTGTGCACCGACGAGGACGAGGCCGAGCGCGCGCTCACCGAGCTGGGACCGCCGTACGTCGTGAAGGACGACGGGCTGGCCGCCGGCAAGGGCGTGGTCGTCACCCTCGACCACGACGAGGCGCTCGCCCACGCGACGTCGTGCGAGCGGGTGGTGATCGAGGAGTTCCTCGACGGTCCCGAGGTCTCGCTGTTCGCGATCACCGACGGCACCACGGTCTACCCGCTGCTCCCGGCGCAGGACTTCAAGCGCATCGGTGACGGCGACGCCGGCCCCAACACCGGTGGCATGGGCGCCTACACGCCGCTCCCGTGGGTGCCGGCCGACCTCGTGGCCGAGGTGCTCGCCACCGTCCTGAAGCCCACCGTCGACGAGATGGCGAAGCGCGGCACGCCGTTCGCCGGGCTGCTCTACGCCGGCCTGGCGCTGACCTCGCGCGGGGTGCGCGTGGTGGAGTTCAACGCCCGCTTCGGCGACCCCGAGACCCAGCCGCTGCTGGCGCTGCTCGACGCCCCCCTGTCCCCGCTCCTGCTCGGCGCCGCCACCGGCACCCTGGCCGACGTACCGGCGCCGACGTGGAAGCCCGGCAGCGCCGTGGCGGTCGTGATGGCCAGCCGGGGCTACCCCGAGTCGTCCTCGTCCGGCGACGTGATCACCGGTGTCGACGCCGCCGAGGCCCACGAGGGCGTCCACGTCATCCACGCCGGCACCGCCCTGCGCGGCGACGACCTGGTGACGGCCGGCGGCCGGGTGCTGGCCGTCATCGCCACGGGCGACTCGGCCGCCGCCGCCCGCGACGCGGCGTACGCCGGGGTCGCCGACATCGACTTCCCGGGTGCCCAGCACCGCACCGACATCGCCTCAGGGATCTGACATGACCGTCCCCAACGTCCTGGCCACCCGCTACGCGGGCGCCGACCTCGCCGCGATCTGGTCGCCGGAGCACAAGATCGTGCTCGAGCGCCGGCTCTGGATCGCCGTGCTGCGCGCGCAGCGCGACCTCGGCATCGACGTCCCCGACGGCGTGGTCGAGGCCTACGAGGAGGTCGTCGACCAGGTCGACCTGGGGTCCATCGCCGCCCGCGAGCGCATCACCCGCCACGACGTGAAGGCGCGCATCGAGGAGTTCTCCGCGCTCGCCGGTCACGAGCACATCCACAAGGGCATGACCTCGCGCGACCTGACCGAGAACGTCGAGCAGCTCCAGCTCAAGCAGTCCCTGGAGCTCCTGCGCGACCGGGCCGTCGCCGCGCTCGTGCGCCTGGCGCGGCTGGCCGCGGAGCACGAGACGACCGTCATGGCCGGGCGCTCGCACAACGTCGCGGCGCAGGCGACCACCCTGGGCAAGCGCTTCGCCACTGTGGCCGACGAGCTGCTGATCGGGGTCGAGCGCATCGAGGACCTGCTGCGGCGCTACCCGCTGCGCGGGATCAAGGGCCCGATGGGCACCGCCCAGGACATGCTCGACCTGCTCGACGGCGACGAGTCCCGCCTGGACGAGCTGGAGCAGCGCGTCGCCGCTCACCTCGGCTTCGACCGGATGCTGACCTCGGTCGGCCAGGTCTACCCCCGCTCGCTCGACTTCGACGTGCTGTCCGCGGTCGTGCAGCTGGTCGCCGGCCCCTCCAACCTTGCGACCACGATCCGGCTCATGGCCGGCAACGAGCTGGTCACCGAGGGGTTCAAGGAGGGCCAGGTCGGCTCGTCGGCGATGCCCCACAAGATGAACACCCGCTCGTGCGAGCGCGTCAACGGCCTCGCGGTCGTCACGCGCGGCTACCTCTCGATGGTGGGCGAGCTCGCCGGGGACCAGTGGAACGAGGGCGACGTCTCCTGCTCCGTCGTACGACGGGTGGCGCTGCCGGACGCGTTCTTCGCCGCCGACGGGCTGTTCCAGACCTTCCTCACCGTGCTCGACGAGTTCGGCGCGTTCCCCGCGGTCATCCAGCGCGAGCTCGACCGCTATCTGCCGTTCCTCGCGACGACCAAGGTGCTGATGGCGGCCGTGCGCAACGGCGTCGGCCGCGAAGCCGCGCACGAGGCGATCAAGGAGGCGGCGGTCGGCGTGGCGCTCGACATGCGCCGCGGCCAGGCGGACAACGACGTCTTCGCCCGGCTCGCCGCCGACCCGCGGCTGGGGCTCACCGCCGAGCAGCTCTCCTCGCTGGTGGCCGACCCGATCACCTTCACCGGGGCGGCCGTGCGGCAGACCCAGTCCGTCGTACGCCGCGTGGCCGAGGTCGCCGAGCGCTACCCCGTGGGCGCCGCCTACACCCCGGGCGCGATCCTGTAGCCATGACCGCCTACTGGATCAGCCTCTACCGCGAGATCACCGACGAGGCCAAGCTCGCCGCCTACGCCCAGCTCGCCGGCCCGGCCATCGAGGGTGCCGGCGGCACCTTCCTGGCCCGCGGCCTGCCCGAGGAGACCTACGAGGCCGGCGAGGCCACCCGCTCGGTGCTCATCTCCTTCGAGTCAGTCGACGCCGCCCGCGCCGCCCACGACAGCCCGGCCTACCAGGCCGCCCTCGCCGCCCTCGACGGCGGAGCCGTCCGCGACCTCAGGATCGTCCCCGGCGTCTGACCGGCTCGCCACCCCACCGGTGGTCGAGCAGTGAGGAGCGCCAGCGACGAGCGAACGTCACCGGTGGTCGAGCAGCGAGGAGCGCCAGCGACGAGCGAACGTCGAGACCCACGCACCTTGGTCGCCTCCTCGCGTGAATCGGTGGTCCCGTGCAGCGCCGCGGTGGTCGCGGTGGTGGGCAGCTACGGAGACGAGGCAGGCGGTGGTGGCGCGCCGCTGCCGGCTCCCGGTGGTTGAGGTGCAAGCGCAGCGAGCCTCGAAACCACCCCGCCCCCAGGGCCTAAAGTAAAATCCGAGAAAGAAAGCCACTTACCCTCCACACCCTGTGGATAACCGGGCTTTCCGGCCTACGACTGTCGGTGGTCGCTGCTTGAGTGGACCCATGAGCAGCCCCGCCACCCACCCGCCGAGCCACCCCGTGCTCGCCGCCGTGCTGCGCGCGCAGGCCGAGCTCGACGCGGTCGCCGACCAGGCGATGTGGTCGATGACGAAGGAGGAGGCCGCGCAGGCGCTGGTCGAGGAGACCCGCCTCAACGCCCGCCTGGCAGCACTCACCCTCAAGACCGCCGCCCACGCCGACCGCACCGAGGTCGGAGCCGCCCAGGGCGCGACCTCCTCGGCGGCCTGGTTGGCCCACACCACGCACATGACCCAACGCGACGCCGCCGCCCTCACCAAGCTCGGCAAGGCCCTCGGAGCCCACGCGCCCGTCGAGGAAGCGCTCACCCGCGGCGACATCCTGGCCGACCAGGCGAAGGTCATCGTCGAAGCCGTCGACGCGCTGCCCGACGACGTCGGCACGACGGTGAAAGACCAGGCCCGGGACCACCTGCTCGACGAGGCGGCTCACTTCGATGCCAAGCGGCTGCGGGTGCTGGGCGTGCACGTGCTGGAGGTCGTGGCCCCCGAGGTCGGGGAGGCGGAGACGGCACGTCAGCTCGAGGCGCAGGAGCGCAAGGGCGAGGCGAAGGCGCGGTTCACGATGCACGACGACGGCCACGGCACCACCCATGGCCGGTTCTCGATCCCGACCCATCAGGCAGACAAGCTCCGCAAGCCCCTCAACGCGTTGGCCGCACCCAAGGCCGGCGGCGAGGGATCGACCCCGCACGGGATGGGGCTGGCGTTCGTCGAGTACATCGACCGCTTCCCCGCGAAGAAGCTGCCGCAGGCGGGTGGGATGGACGCCACCGTCGTGGTCACGATGACCCTCGAGACCCTCATGGGCGGCCTCAAGGCGGCGCAGCTCGACACCGGCACCCCGATCAGCCCCGGACTCGCCCGGCGGATGGCGTGCGAGGCCGGTGTGATCCCCGTCGTCCTGGGTGGGAAGTCCCAGGTCCTCGACGTGGGCCGCAGGATGCGGTTCCACACGAAGGCCCAGAGGATCGCGATGGCCGTCAGGGACGGCGGCTGCATCGCCCTGGGCTGTGATCGGCCCTCGGCGTGGTGTCACGCCCACCACCTCGACCCCTGGTCCCAGGGCGGCAGCACCTCGGTCGAGCGCGGCGGGCTGCTCTGCACCGGCCACCACCCCCTGGCCCACCACCCTGGCTACGTCATGACCCACCACCCCGGCGGCAAGGTCTCCTTCCACCGGCGCGAGTGAGGAGCGACGGGTCCCTCGGTCAGAGTCGATCGGTGAACGAGACCGGCTTCCCTGTCGCGCGGGCGTGGGCGATCTCCCTGCCCGTCGACTCGCCGACATACCCGCCGGGGTTGACCACCAGAACGCGGTCGGCGAGATCGATCTTGTGCAGGTGAAGGGAGTCCAGGATGGCCTTCTGCTCATCGGTGACCGGCCCGCCTGCCTCGCCCGGCGCCAGGACGATGACGCCCGTGAAGGTCAGCTCACGGTTCACCGCGCGCATCTCGTCCACGAACCGGGCAGAGCCACAGATGCAGACGATCTCAGGTCGGTCGGGCAACGAACATTCCTTCGGTCGATCGAACGGTGAACCGTCTCTGGTCACGGTGCCATGACAGATGAGTACCCGACGCGGACACCCGTCGCGACGGCGAGGCGGCGCTGGGACGATCGGGGCATGAGCGACCTGGACGAACGGACCGTGATCGTGGCGGGCGGCTGGGACGCGCGGTACGCCGTCGTCCGTGCCGTGGGCACGCTCGGCGACCACGGGGCGGCGGTCATCGACGCCAACGGTGACGGGGCGGACATCAACCTCGAGCACTTCCGCCGGGTCGACGGTGAGTGGCGTGCGACCTCGAGCGGGGGCGGTCCCGGTGACTGGGGGCGCGGCTGGTCCGACGGCGCCTGGGCGGAGCACGACCGCGGCGAGGAGGGGTGGTGGCTCACCCTCGAGGAGGGACCCGAGCCGGACGACGACCTCCCCGCGCGCCGGGTGGTAGCCGACTCCTACGGGTGGTGGGTCTGGACACCGGGGGCGCCGTCGTCCTAGGGGTTGGTTTCGAGACGGTTGCTGCGCAACCTCCTCAACCAACGGCGCACACGTCCTTCGCGGTGCGAGGATGCCCTCCGACGAGGACGGGAGCGGGACGTGACGGCACGGTTCGAGGGCAGGCGGGCACTGGTCACCGGGGCCGCGGGTGGGATCGGGCGGGCGACCGTCGAGCTGCTCGAGGAGGAGGGGGCCCGGGTGGTCGGGGTGGACCTCCGGGAGGCCGAAGGAGTGCGTCCGTGCGACGTCAGTGACGCGGGGTCGGTGACGGACGCCGTCGCCGGCGCGGTCGCGGAGCTCGGCGGTCTCGACGTGCTGGTCAACGTGGCGGGGATCGACCAGTTCCGACGGTTCGGGGAGCTCGACCTCGCCACCTGGCAGCGGCACCTCGGGGTCAACCTGACGGGACCGATGCTGATGAGCCAGGCGGTCCTGCCGGCGCTGCGGGAGAGCCGCGGCAACATCGTCACGATCGCGTCGGTGGCGGGCCTGCGGGCCCAGCCCTACCAGGCGGCGTACTGCGCCTCCAAGGGCGGCGTGATCATGCTGATGAAGTCACTGGCGCTCGAGCTCGCCGAGGACGGCATCCGCGTCAACACGGTGTGCCCCGGGGGAGTGGAGACCGACCTGCCGATGGGCGCGGCGGCCGAGCACGACGGCGCCGACCTGGACTGGGGGCTGCTGAGCGAGACCGCGGGCGGGCGCTACGGCTTCATGCCGCCGCGCCACATCGCGGAGTCCGTCGCCTACCTCGCCTCCGACGCCGCCGCGTCGGTCACGGGAGCGGTCCTCGCGGTCGACCGCGGCACCGCCTGCTGACAGGTCTGACCTAGGAGGTGCCGTCCTCGTCGGCCACGGGGCGGCCGAAGGTGACGGCCTCCTGCACCTCGCGGGGAGCGGTACGCCGCAGGGCGGCGTCGGGTGCGGCACCCAGCGCGTCGTTGACGGTGGAGAAGGCGAGGCGGAGGGCGACGAACGTCGTCATGGCGAAGATCTGCGGGTCGTCGAAGCCCGCGTCGCGCAGCGCCTGGACGTCGGACGCGGTCGTGCCGTTGGGGTCGGCGGCGACGGCGCGCGCCCAGGTGGCCATGGCGTGCTCCGCCGGTGTCAGACCCTCGTCGGTGCCGCGCAGGACGCCGGCGGCGAGCGCCGGGTCGGCCTCGTTGCCGAGCCTGGATCCCCACGCCAGCGCGCAGTAGGAGTCGCCGAGCGAGGCGGCGGTGGCTGCGACCAGGATCCCGCGCTCGCGCAGGCTGAACCCGCCCTCGGCGCCGACGCGGCCCAGCAGGGCGAAGAGGCCGTCGAGCGTCTCCGGCTGGTGCGCCCACAGGTGGGTGAGGTTCATGACGTAGCCGACGTCGTCGACGTCCTCGTCGTGGAGGGCCTGGACGGCCGCGGTCACGGGTGGTGCGGACAGGAAGGAGGTGGTCACGTGACCCATGACACCGCACCGCGCGCACCTCGCGCACCCCCTGCGCGGGTAGGGAAGCATGGAGCCATGAGCGAGCCCGTCACCGTCTCCATCACCCGACACCTGGAAGCAGGCCACGAGCCGGAGATGGTGAGCTGGCTGTCGGCGGGGATCAGGCTGGCGGAGCGGTTCCCCGGGTTCCTCGGGGCGGGCTGGGTGCGGCCGCAGCCGGACTCCGAGACCTGGCACATGCTCTACCGCTTCGCCGACCACGACTCCCTGCAGGCGTGGGAGCACTCACCGCAGCGCCAGTGGTGGCGCTCGTCGGCGGCAGGCCTGGGCGTGGTCGAGTCGCGGGTGGAGAAGCGCACGGGCATCGAGGGCTGGTTCGACGAGCCGGAGACCCGCGAGGTCAGCGACGACCGGGTGGCGGCGCCGGTCGCGCCGCCGCGGTGGAAGCAGGCCTGCGTGATCTTCCTGGTGTTCTTCCCGCTGAGCCTGGCGGTCAACTTCGCGTCCAGCCGGCTGGTGCCGGACCTGGTGCTGCCCCTGCGGGTGCTGCTCTCGGTCCTGGTGATGACGCCCGTGATGACCTACGTCGCCCTGCCCTGGGTCACGCGTCGGATGGCATGGTGGCTGCATCCCGCGGCCGGGTCCCCCGGCGCTCCTGGCGCAGCGACAGCACCGACATCGCCAGCGCCACGCTGAGCACGACCAGGGCCGTGACCAGCGCGGTGGTGAGCGCCGTCGCGCTGGATGCGGAGTCGCGGGTGAGCTGGTAGACCGTCATCAGCAGCGCCGCCCCGATCGCAGAGCCGATCCGCTGCCCGGTCTGCAGGGCGCCGCCGGCGGCACCTCCCATCCGCGGGGGTACGTCGGTCAGGGTCAGCGTGAGGTTGGGGGAGACGACCGCGCCACCGCCGAGGCCGGCCACGAGCAACGCCGGGACGGCCACCGGCCACAGGGGGTCGGCGTACGGCGCCAGCAGCGCCAGCAGGGCAACCCCGGTCATCATCACGGCCAGCGCGATGACGGTGAGCCGGCGCCCGACGGTGGACACGAACCGGCCGGCGACCGGTGCGGCGACGGCCGACCCGACGGCGAACGGCATCAAGAGCAGCCCGGCCATGAGCGGGGTGTAGCCGAGGTCGCCCTGGAGGTGCACCGAGACGACGAGCAGCACCCCGGTGAAACCGGTGAAGTAGAGCGCGCCCACGGCCAGCCCGTTGACGTAGCCCGGCAGCTCGCGCAGCAGGGCGAGGTCGAGCAGCGGTGCGTGGCCGGTGCGCGTGAGCCGTCGCTCCCAGACGGCGAAGGCCCAGGCGAAGAGCGGCACCCCGATCAGCAGCACCAGCGGCAGCCGCTCGCCGCCCTCGAGCCGCACGACGGGGTAGAGCAGGCACAGCACCGTGGCGCCCAGCAGCAGCGCCCCCGGCACGTCGATCCGGTTGGCCGGGTCGTGGGTGGCGCCCGGCTCCCGCTGGGGGACGAGCCGTGCCACTGCGACGATCGCGACGAGCCCGATGGGCACGTTGATGAGGAAGAGCCAGCGCCAGCCGTCGTCCTCCCCGGCCGCGGCGATGATGAGCCCGCCGAGGATCGGTCCCAGGGCGGACGCGCTGGACACGGTGAACCCGAACATGCCGAACGCGCGGGCCCGCTCGGGCCCCCGGAAGAGCTGCTGGATCAGGCCGGAGTTCTGCGGCGTCAGCAGGCCCGCGGTGGCGCCCTGCGCCAACCGCGCGAGCACGACCAGCGCGGCGTTGGGCGCCAGGCCCACGGCCGCGCTGGACACGATGAAGCCGGCCAGGCCGATGAGCATCAGCCGCCGGCGGCCGAACGCGTCGCCCAGCCGTCCACCCGCGACGAGCGTCAGCCCGAAGGTCAGCGCGTAGCCGGACACGACCCACTGGATCGTCCCGGCCGAGGTGGACAGGCCCTCCTGCATGGAGGGGACCGCGACGTTGACGATCGACACGTCGAGCAGCGACATGAAGCCGACGACGAGCGAGACCCCGAGGATGCGCCAGCGTCGCGGGTCGGCGACGTCCTCCTGCTCCGCGTCGCGGGCAGGGCCGGCGTCAGGCGCGGGCGTTGCCACCCCAGTTGGCCAGCTTGGTGGCGACCGTGTGCAGGTCGGCGCGCCAGACGTCCTCGGGACCCGGCGGCAGGATCGCGTCCCACTCCAGCGCGGTGGACCCGATCACCCCGGTGAGGCCCTCGGTGCGGGCGAAGAACCACAGGTGGAAGTGGGCGGCGCCGTCGCCGTAGCGGTTGGCGTGCACGCGCGCGACGTGGGGGAGGTGCTCCATGATCCGCACGAGCCGGTTGGAGATCCGGCCCATCTCCGAGGCCTGGTCGTCGTCGAGGTCGCCGTAGTCGAGGTGCTCCCGCGTGTGCAGGAGCAGCACCAGCGGCAGCCCGGTCGGGGCGCCGGTGTGCGTCAGCACCCAGCGCTCGTCCTCCCACACGACGTGCGCGGGGTCGAAGCCCTCGCAGGAGGCGCAGGGCCCGTCGCCCTCGCCGTGGCGCGGCGGCTCCTCCGAGGGCGGTGGCAGCACCCGGGGCGCCATGGCGCCGTCGGCCACGGCCCACGGGAAGTTGTCCCAGCCGCCGGTCGGCGGCATCGGGAGTCGGCCGTCGGGTCCGACGGCGGCGACGACGCGGGCGTAGACCTCTTCGGCAGACTCCGGCATGGGCCAACTGTGCCACCCGCGCCGGGCGGATCCGCACGGACCCCGGGGAGGCCCCCGGACACCCCGGGGACCCCGGGTCGTATAGTCGAGCAATTTGCTCGACTATGATGGACGCATGACCTTCCCCACGCTGGTGCAGCTCCCGTCGTACGACGACGTCGAGGTCGTCGTCCCCGCGCCCGACTCGGGCCCCGGCAACTGGGCCGGCGCGGCCAGCGCCGTGCTCGTCGACGGGGTCTTCTGGCTCACCTGGCGCGTACGCCGTCCGCTCACCGACGGCCGCGGGGTGACCGTCGTGGTGGCCCGCTCCGACGACGGCGTCTCCTTCGAGCCGGTGACCCAGGTGCACCGCGACACCTTCGGTGCGGAGTCCTTCGAGCGCCCCGTCCTGGTGCCGGTGCCCGGCCTGGGGTGGCGCCTCTACCTGTCCTGCGCGACGCCGGGCTCCAAGCACTGGTGGGTCGACAGCCTGACCGCCCCGACGGTGGAGGAGCTGCCGATGGGCCACCAGCAGGTCGTCCTGGCCGGTGACGCGCACACGGCGGTCAAGGACCCGGTGGTCACCTTCGGGGACGACGGCTGGGAGATGTGGCTGTGCTGCCACCCCCTCGACGAGGCCGGCCAGGAGGACCGCATGACCACGCGCCGGCTCACCAGCGACGACGGGCTCGCCTGGACCGACCGGGGCGAGGTGCTGGCCGGACGGCCGGGTGAGTGGGACGCCCGCGGCGCGCGGGTCGCGGCGGTGCTGCCCGGCTCGCCCCTGACCGTGCTCTACGACGGTCGCGCCGACGCCGCCTCCAACTGGTACGAGCAGACCGGGGTGGCGCGCTGGGACGGCACGCGCCTGGTCCCCGAGGACCTCGCGCCCATCGCCTCACCGCACTCCGACGGGGCGTTCCGCTACGCCGCGGCGGTGGCGCTGCCCGACGGCCGCACCCGCTTCTACGTCGAGTCCGCGCGACCCGACGGCGCTCACGACCTGGTGACCTGCGTGCGCTGAGTGAAGGAGCCGCGGCTCGCGGTCGAGAGCCAGTCGTCGAAGCTCTCGCCGGTCACCTCGGACAGCTGGGCGATGTCCTCGGCGAAGTGGGGGATCAGGCGCTCGCGCGCCTCGGGCGGGAGCAGCGGCCGGTGCGCGGCGGCCGATCCGGTCAGCTGCGCGATCAGCGGCACGCTCGCGCGGCGCCACACCTGCGGCGGCACGAACTGCCCCAGCGCGGCGCCTGCGCGCACGACCGGGCCGAGCACGCGGGGGCGCAGGCCCGGCTCGACGAACGGGTGGGAGTTGTCGCGAGGGATGGAGTCGACCAGCCCCGGGGTGATCCCGAGGAAGCGGCAGGTCCGGTCGACGGCGGCCGCCGGGTCGTCCACGATCGCGCGGTAGCGCAGCACGAGCACCCGCTCGGGGTCGACGAAGCGGTGCAGGTGGTCGAGCTGCGCGCCGTAGCGGCCGAGGTCGCGGTAGCGCCAGAACGGTGCCCAACCGTCGGCGATGCGCCGGTCCTGGAGCGCGAAGGCCTCCTCGAAGTCGGCGACCGGCTCGAGCCCGTCGGACCACAGGTGCATCCAGTTGCTGTAGGCGCGGTCGATGGGGTCGCGCACGACCGCGATCAGCTTGACGTCGGGCAGCGCCTCCGCGATCCGGCGGTGCGAGGCGCGGTGCCACAGGTAGAACGGCGTGCTCTCGCCCTGGACGACGCCCTCGGCGGGGTCGGCGAAGAGCCGCTCGTAGTCCTCGCGCCGCCACAGCCACTCCTGCTGCGAGTGGGCGTCGCCGGGACCCCGGTAGGCCGGTGGCGGTGCGTCGTCGCACAACCAGTACTTCGGTTCCTTGGGCTGCGACATCCGCACCTCGGGGTGCTGGGTGAGGGCGGCGTGCAGCGCGGTCGTGCCGGCCTTGGGCGCGCCGATCACGATGAAGTCCGGCCCCACCACGCTCGTCATAAGGCAACTATGTCACGCGACTAAGATCTGGAGAAGGCTCCACGGGGTGAGGTGCGGCCAGCACTAGGCTGGCGGCGTGGCCGACCTCAACATCCCCGCAGCCCCCGCGATCCCCGGCGCCACCCCGCTCCACTCGGGCAAGGTGCGCGACCTCTACGTGCTCGACTCCGGCCCCTACGCCGGCGAGCTGCTCATGGTGGCCAGCGACCGGCTCTCGATCTTCGACCACGTCCTGGACACGACGATCCCCGACAAGGGCGAGATCCTCACCCGGATGTCGCTGTGGTGGTTCGGGCAGCTCGGCGTGCCCCACCACGTCCTGTCCACCGACGTGCCCGAGGCCGTGCGTGGGCGCGCAGTGGTGTGCCGGCGCCTGGACATGTACCCCGTCGAGTGCGTCGTCCGCGGTTACCTCACCGGCTCCGGCCTGCTCGACTACCGCGCCACGGGCGAGGTGTGCGGCATCGCGCTGCCCGACGGGCTCGAGGACGGCAGCCGCCTGCCCGAGCCGATCTTCACCCCGGCCACCAAGGCGGCGCTCGGCGACCACGACGAGAACGTCTCCTACGACGCGGTCGTCGCGGAGGTCGGCGACGAGGTGGCCGCTGAGCTGCGCCGGCGCACGCTGGACGTCTACGCCCGCGCCGAGTCCGTGGCCCGCGAGCGCGGCATCATCCTGGCCGACACCAAGCTGGAGTTCGGCGCCGGCGGCGACGGGCAGATGGTCCTGGGCGACGAGGTGCTCACCCCCGACTCCTCGCGCTTCTGGCCGGCCGACGCCTGGACCCCGGGCCGGGCCCAGCCCTCCTACGACAAGCAGATCGTGCGCAACTGGGCGCTCTCGCCGGAGTCGGGGTGGGACAAGGCGTCCGGCGTCGCGCCACCGCCGCTGCCGTCCGAGGTCGTCGAGCGCACCCGCACCCGCTACGTCGAGATCTACGAGCTGCTGACCGGCGAGCGGTTCTGATGCACCTCCCGGTCCCTCCCGAGGTCGCCTTCGACTACCTCGTCGACCCGGCCCACCGGTCGGAGTGGCAGTCCAGCCTGGCGCGCGTCGAGGACGTCAGCGGGCCGGTCGGGGTGGGGCAGCGCTGGGTGGACGTGACCACGCCGGGCCTGCGGCCGGCGATGGAGACGACCGAGCTGGACCGTCCGCACCGGTGGACCGAGCGCGGCACCTGGCGGTCCTGGTCGGCCGAGCTCACGCTGGACTTCGCCCCGGCCCCGGGCGGGTGCGAGGTCGAGCCGACGATGCGTCTCGCCGCCCGCGGGCCGGCCGCCCTCGCGGCCCGGGCCCTCGGCCTGCTCGCGCCGCTCGCCGTACGAGCCGACCTGCGCAAGGCCGGCCGCATCCTCGCGCGCCGGTCCTAGTCAGTCGGCCGCGTCGGCCAGGGACTCCCGGGCGGCGCGGGTCGCGGCGACGGCCTCCTCGAGGAACGCCGCGATCACGTCCAGCTCCTCGTCGCTGCGGGCGTCGAGGACCGGGGCGAGGTGGGCCGCCAGCCGTCCGAACATCGCGCCGCCGACCTGCATCGCGTGGTCGGTGACCTCCACGACCACCGAGCGCCGGTCGCTGGGATGGGGGGCGCGCACCACGTGTCCCAGCCGCTCGAGACGGTCGAGCATGGCCGAGGTGGCGGGCGCGCTCAGCTGGAGGGCGGCGCTGATCTGGCCCGGGGTCGGGTGCTCGCCCTGCAGGCCGCGGTCCATGACCAGGGCCAGGCCGCTGAGGTCGGTCCGGTGCATCTCCGCCTCGCGGCCGGCGGCGCCGACGTAGAGCTCGGACTCGTTGGCGAATCCGCGCAGCGCGCGCGTCACGCGCAGCGCCTCGGGGGAACGCATAGGTTCTCGGCTTGCTCGGGCCACGCACCCCAGCCTACTGTTTCGAACGTGGAAATACTCACTGATGGAAAGAAAGCTGGGCGTCGGGTCCCGATCGGGCGCTGGACGAGCCGCGCAGTGGTCCTGGTCGCGATCGTGTTCTCCGCGCTGGCGCTGGGCGCCGGCATCTCCGGCGACGAGAGCGACAACGCTGCGGCCAACCTGCCCGACAGCGCCGAGTCGGCGCGCGCGGACGTGCTCCAGGAGTCGCTCGGCACCTCGGAGTTCACGCCGGTCTTCGCCGTCTTCGACCGCGACGGGGACAAGCTGACCGCCGAGGACCGCGAGGCCGTCGGCGCCAAGGTCGCCGAGCTGCAGAAGCTGGCGGCGTCGGGCCAGAAGGCCTTCCCGGTGTTCGCCGAGGACGGCGCGGCGGCGTTCATCGGGGTGCCGCTGCGCACGGACACCCCCGAGGACGACCTCGAGAAGCCCGTCTCGGCCATCCGCGAGACCGCCTCCGCCGACCTCCCCGACGGACTGCGGGCGCAGGCCACCGGCGGGCCGGCCTTCACCGTCGACCTCTCGAAGGTCTTCGACGGCGCCGACGTGCGGCTGCTCATCACCACGGCCTGCGTCGTGGCGCTCCTGCTGCTGCTCACCTACCGCAGCCCGTGGCTGTGGCTGGTGCCGCTGTCGGTCGTCGGCATCGCCGACCAGGTCGCGGCGACCGCGGTCGACGCCGCCAGCCGGGTCTTCCCCTTCAGCGTCGACGGGCAGTCGACCGGCATCACCTCGGTGCTGGTCTTCGGCGCCGGCACCAACTACGCCCTGCTCCTGATCGCGCGCTACCGCGAGGAGCTGCGCCGCGAGGACAGCCGCTACGACGCCATGCGGGTCGCCTGGGGCCAGGCGGCGCCGGCGATCCTGGCCAGCTCGGGCACCGTCGTCCTCGCCCTGCTGTGCCTCGGCTTCGCCGACAGCCCGAGCAGCCGCAACATCGGCTACGGCGGCGCGATCGGCATCGTCGTCGCGGTCCTCTACGCCCTCGTCGTGCTGCCCGCCGCCATGACGCTCTTCGGCCGCCGGCTGTTCTGGCCGTTCGTGCCGCACGTCGGGCAGGCCGACCCCACGGAGACCGGCTTCTGGTCCAAGGTCGCCGCGGCCGTGACCCGCCGACCCGTGCTGGTCTCCGTCGTCGGCCTGCTCGCCCTCGTCGTGCTGGCCCTCCCGCTGTCCGGGCTCACCACCGGCCTGTCGCAGACCGAGCAGTTCCGGGCGACGCCGGAGTCGGTCACCGGGCAGGAGGTGCTGGCCGAGCACTTCCCGGCCGGGGCCTCCCAGCCCACCTCGGTCCTGGTGCCGGACGCCGCCGCCCAGGACGTACGGCGCGCGGTCGCCGACGTCGACGGGGTCGACCGCGTCGACCCGGGCGACTCCGCCGAGGGCACGACGGCCCTGAGCGCCGTGCTCAGCGCCGACCCGGGCTCGGAGCAGGCGTTCTCGACCGTCGAGGCGATCCGCGACGCGGCCCGCCAGGTCGAGCCGGACGCGCTGGTCGGCGGCCCCGACGCGGAGTCGCTGGACTCCCAGACCGCCACCGACCGGGACCAGGCGCTGATCATCCCGATGATCCTCGGCGTCGTCCTGCTCGTGCTGCTGGTCCTGCTGCGGTCGGTGGTCGCGGCGGTCGTGCTGGTGCTGACCGTCGTGGCGACGTTCGCGGCGAGCCTGGGTGCGAGCTGGTGGGCCTTCACCCACCTCTTCGACTTCCCCGCGCTCGACCTGAGCGTGCCCCTGCTGAGCTTCCTGTTCCTGGTCGCGCTCGGCGTGGACTACAACATCTTCCTCACGACCCGGGCCAAGGAGGAGGCCGCCCGCCACGACACGAGGACGGCGATCTCGGTCGCGCTCGCCGTCACCGGCGGCGTCATCACCAGCGCCGGGATCCTGCTCGCGGCGGTGTTCACCGTGCTGGGCGTGCTGCCGCTGATCGTGCTGACGCAGGTCGGCGTGATCGTGGGGTTCGGCGTCCTGCTCGACACGCTGCTGGTGCGCAGCGTCCTGGTGCCGGCGCTGGTCGCCCTGCTGGGGCGGCGGTTCTGGTGGCCGGGCGCGCTCTCCCGTGACGAGGTCAGGGACGGTCAGTAGGTTGGCCCTGACCAAGCCCACGTGACGGAGGACACCCGGTGTCGGACACGACGTACAACCTGGCCACGCTGCTCGAGCACAGCGCCGAGCAGCACCCCGAGCGCGAGGCCGTCGTCCTGGGCGACACCCGGCTGACCTACGCGCAGGTCGACGGCGCGGCCAACCAGGTCGCGAACCTCCTGGTCTCGCGCGGCATCCGGCCCGGCGACAAGGTCGCGCTGAGCTGTCCCAACCTGCCCTACTTCACGATCATCTACTTCGGCATCCTCAAGGCCGGCGCCACCGTCGTCCCGCTCAACGTGCTGCTCAAGGGTCGCGAGGTCGCCTACCACCTGGGCGACGCGGAGGCGAAGGCCTACTTCTGCTTCGAGGGCACCCGCGACCTGCCGATCGGCGCCGAGGGCTTCGCCGGCTTCGGGGCCGCCGACGGGTGCGAGCACTTCTTCGTCGTCACGGTCGACCCGGCCGCGGACTCGCCGCTCGAGGGCGCCGAGACGTTCGGCCGGGCCGTCGCCGACCAGCCGCCGACGTTCGACACGGTGGCGACCGACGAGGACGACACCGCGGTGATCCTCTACACCTCCGGCACCACCGGGCAGCCCAAGGGCGCCGAGCTGCGCCACCGCAACATGCGCGACAACGCGCTGGCGGGCAAGGAGCTGTTCGGCGCCGACGCGCAGCGGCCCGACACCTACCTCTGCGTGCTGCCGCTCTTCCACTCCTTCGGGCAGACGGTGATCCAGAACGGCGCCTTCGCCCACGGCGGCACGGTCGTGATGCTGCCGCGCTTCGAGGCCGGCCCGGCCCTGATGACGATGATCACCGAGAAGGTGACGTTCTTCGCCGGCGTGCCGACGATGTACTGGGGCCTGCTCGGCGCGCTCGACGGCTCGGTCGACGTCGAGGAGATCGCCCGCAACCTGCGCATCGCCGCGGCCGGTGGGTCGGCGCTGCCCGTCGAGGTGCACAAGGACTTCGAGAAGCGGTTCGGCGTGACGATCCTCGAGGGCTACGGCCTGTCGGAGACCTCGCCGGTCGCGAGCTTCTCGCCGTACGGCGAGCCCGTGCGGGTCGGCTCGATCGGCATCCCGATCCCCGGCGTGGAGATGACGCTGCTCGACCCCGGCTCGTGGGAGGAGATCGACGGCGGCGAGGACCCCGAGCAGGCGATCGGCGAGATCGCGATCAAGGGCCACAACATCATGAAGGGCTACTACAACCGGCCCGAGGCGACCGCGGAGGCGATCCGCGACGGGTGGTTCCGCTCCGGTGACCTGGGCCGTCGCGACTCCGACGGCTGGTACTACATCGTCGACCGCTCCAAGGACATGATCATCCGGGGCGGCTACAACGTCTACCCGCGCGAGATCGAGGAGGTGCTGATGACCCACCCGGCCGTCTCGCTGGCCGCGGTCATCGGCGTGCCCCACCCCTCGCACGGCGAGGAGATCAAGGCCGTCGTCATCCTCCACGACGAGGCCGGTGTCAGCGAGGAGGAGCTCGTCGCCTGGGGCAAGGAGCAGATGGCCGCCTACAAGTACCCCCGCGAGGTGCAGGTCGTCGACGCGCTCCCGATGACCGCCACCGGCAAGATCCTCAAGCGCGAGCTGTCGTGACGGGCTCGACCCCGTGAGGGCGCTCGGCCTGGTCGGCGCCGGGGTGATGGTGGCGCTCGGGGTCCTGTGGACGCTCCAGGGTCTCGGCTACGTCGGGGGGAGCTCGATGTCCGGCGAGCGCACGTGGGCGACGATCGGCCCGCTCGTCGCCGGCCTCGGCGTCGCGCTGGCGATCGTGGTGGCGCAGGGTCGGCGCCGGTAGTGCGAAATCCCCTCGGCGAGGGGAGCGGCGGCGTACCGTCGGGGTCCTGAGGAGGACTCGTGGATGCGGTACGCCCCGCCCGGTGGACCACGCTCGTCCTGGCGTCCCTGCTGCTCGCCGGCCACGCCTCCGCGCAGTCACCGCCCGCGGCTCGTGCTGAGACGGCCGCCGCGCGGGTGCCCACGGGCTGGGTGACGACCGAGACCCAGCTGCGCGCCGCGTGGGCCGACCCGCTGCGCCGGCGCATCGACCTGGGCGCCGACCTCGTCCTGCGCGACTGCCGCCGCGGCGACCCGATCCGGGAGTCGCCGTACCCGCTGGTCCTCGACGGGCACGGCCACACCGTGCGCCAGTCGTGCTTCGAGAAGCGGCTGCTGCGCCAGGACGGCACCGGCCACCTGGACCTGCGTGACGTGACGCTGACCCGGGGCGGGTCCGACGGCCCCGGGGCGGCGCTGACCTCGCGCGGGGAGGTGCTGCTCTCGGACTGCGTGATCCGCCAGAACCTCGCCGAGGAGCCGGGCGGCGGGGTGTTCTCGATGCGCCGGGTGGTCGTCCACCGGTGCCGCATCAACGGCAACCTCGCCAACGACGACGGCGGCGCCGTCTACGCCGGCCACGGCGGGGTCCAGGTCTACGACTCGATCCTCAGCGCCAACCTGGTCGACGGGTCCGGCGGCGCGGTCGCCTCGACCGGGGACATCCTGGTCGTCGGCTCCCACATCGACGGCAACACCACCGACGGCGACGGGGGCGCGCTCTACGCCGACCAGGACGGCGACGTGACCGTGGTCGACTCCCTCATCGACGGCAGCGCCGCCGACGGGCCGGGCGGGGCGATCTTCACCGTGGACGGCGACGTCGCCGTGCTCGACAGCACGGTCATCGGCAACCGTGCGGACGACCGTGGCGGCGCGATCGCGGGCGAGGCCGACGTGCTCGTGGTCAACTCCACGGTCGCGCGCAACCTCGCGGTCGCCCACGGGGGCGGGGGCATCTGGGCCCGCGGCCAGGTGGTGCTGGTCAACGCCACGGTCACCGACAACTACTCCGAGGGGGCCGGCGGCGGGGTGCTCGGCGCAGGCCGCACGACGATCATCTCCTCGACCCTGACCCGCAACATCGCCTCGGTCGGCGGCGACGTCTCGGCGGCCGGCACGATGCGCAGCTTCGGCTCGATCATCGGGCCGCCGGCCTACGAGGGCGTCACCGGCGACACGATCCCCACGCGTCGCAGCTGCCGGGTCTACGACGGCATCTCGCTCGGCCACAACTTCGTCACCGACGAGACCTGCGGCCTGGACGCCGTCACCGACCTGCGCGGCGACAGCCCGATGCTGGCCCGCCTGGAGGACGACCCGCTCGGCTTCGTCCTCACGCCGTACGACGGCAGCCCGGTGCGCGGGCGCATCCCGAGCGGCTCCTGCCTGGCGACGCTTCCCACCCCGCTGCCGGCCGGGCAGCTGCTCGAGGGCTGGGTCGCGTGGGACGACCTGCTCGCGCGAGACGCGGTCGGCGCGCTGCGTGACACCGGCGCGGGCTGCGACATCGGGGCCGTGCAGTCGCCCCCGGTCGCGCCGCCGCCGGGCCCTGGACCGGCCCCTGCGGGAGGAGACGACGTGAGCACGGAGGCGGCGCCGACGCCGCAGCCGGCGGCACCCCCGGCGGTCGCGGCGGTGGCTCCGCGACGCGGCACCGGCGTCCGCGGGCTCGCCGACGCGCTGCACCGTCAGGCGACCCGGCTCGCGCGGCTCCGACACGGCGCGCGCCGCTTCGACGTGCTGCGCGGCTGTGCGTCCCCGGTCGGCGTCGACCGGGCGGGGGACCCGCGGCACCGCTGGGGGTTCCTCTACGACGAGCGCGACGGCACCGGCCTCGACGCGCGGCCGGCGCTGGTGCGCCACCGGGGCGGCGGGCACCCCGGATGGCTGGCGCTCTCGCTGGCCACCACCCGGCGCTGCCTCAGCGCTCCGCCGTCCGCCACCGGCTCGGGTGAGGACGCGCGGGCGCGGGCCGCGCGCCCCGGCGTACGGGTGCTGCTGCGCCGGCTGCACCGGCTCGAGCGCGGCACCCGGCGGGTGGCGCTGACCACCCGGCGCTTCGACGCCTGGGAGTCCTGCCTCACCGCGCTGCCGGTCCGGGAGACCGGCGACACCGAGCAGGGGCTGGGGCACCTGGGCGTCGGGGCGACGTATCTCCCGGCGCTCGACCTCGACGACAGCGAGCGCGACGACCCCGACTACCAGGTGCTGGCGTTCCGGTGGCGCGACCGGCCGGGGTCGGGCCGCGAGTGCGACGGCGACGAGGACACCGACGACCGGTCGGCGGCGCCCCGGCCGCGCGGGTCACGCGCCGGGCTGTCGGAGCTGCGCGCCGGGCTGCGCGACCTGCGCGAGGACCTGGCTGACCTCGAGGAGCCGGTCGGGGAGATCACCCGCTTCGACGAGTGCCTCTACACCGTCGGCGTGCGCGAGCGCGGCGGCTACTCCTACCGCGACGACCGGGGCCGCGTCACGAGCCGGGCCGCCCTGCAGCTCGACCTCGGCGGCCCGGGGCTGCCGCAGCAGAGCTGGCTGGCCTTCCCGGGCGAGGAGCCGCCGCAGATCGAGTGCCGCGAGGACTGAGCCGGGGTCAGGCGAACGGGTCGGGCGCCGCGCCGGGCAGCTGGGCGAGCAGCTCGCGCGCCTGGGCCGCGACCTTGTGCTCGACGAGCACCTCGTAGCGGGTCGCCACGACCTGGGTGACCGAGGAGAAGTCACGGGCGCCGCGGGTGAGCGCGTAGCTGACCAGCGCGAAGACCACCCCGAAGAGCGCGCCGACGAGCATCGTGGACGCGATCGTCGCGAACGCGCTCTCGTCGGTGAAGATCGTGAAGATCAGGCCGATGAAGAGCCCGAACCACAGCCCCGACAGGGCGCCGCCCAGCGCGACCCGGCCGGTCGTCAGCCGGCCGGTGATGCGCTCGATGCGCTTGAGGTCGGTGCCGACGATCATGCACTGCTCGACCGGGAACTTGTGGTCGGAGAGGTGGTCGACTGCCTTCTGCGCGCCGGCGTAGTCGTCGTAGACCGCCAGCGACTGCGGGAAGGCGAGCTTCAGCGGGGACGTGGGCGTGGCACCGGAGGACAGGCTCATGCCTTCAGTGTGCCTCGCTGGCGGTGGCGACTGTGGGGGAGATTCACCGGGTACCCGGTGAAACTCACGCTTCCGGTGCGAAACTTCGTACCGGAAGCAGGAGTTTCCGACGGTCACTGGGTCAGGAGGGACGGCTGATGATGTCGACGAGCGACGAGCAGACGGCTCCCAAGCGCGCCTACAACGCCGACAGCCGCCGGGAGCGCGCCGAGCAGGAGCGCTCCGACACCCGCCGGCGCGTCCTGGCCGCGGCCAGGACGCGGTTCCTGGCCGACGGCTACGGCGCGACCAAGATGCTCGACATCGCCGCCGAGGCCGGGGTCGCGCTCGCGTCGGTCTACCGCGCCGGCGGCAGCAAGTCCGACCTGGCCCAGGACCTGCTCGCCATGGCGGTCACCGGTCGCGACACCGTGGAGCCCTCGGCGGTCGCCGGCACGGCGCTCACCGCGCTCCCCCCGCCGAGCTATCCCCAGATCGCCGCCACCCCCGAGCCGGAGGAGCAGGTGCGGATGATCGCCGACCGGGTCGTCGACGTCCTCGAGCGGATCGGGCCCCTGTGGGGGGTGCTGCGCGACGCGGCCGCGGTCGACGCCGGCGCCGCCGAGGCGATGCGGGTGGGGGCCGAGCGCCGCGAGGCGTCGTTCGTCGTCGCCGTCGGCATGCTCCCCGCGGAGCGGCTGCGCGGGGGGCCCGAGGAGTGCATCGACATGCTCTGGGGGCTGACGACACCGGAGCTGTACGGCGTGCTGCGGGTGGACCGCGGCTGGAGCGAGGCGCGCTACCGGGAGTGGCTGCGCCGCGCCTTGGCCTTCCAGCTGCTGACGCCCTGACCGCGCGGCGGACGGCGGGACGCACCTCCTAGAATGGGCGTGCCCGCACCACCGCCCCGCCCCGAAGCAGGAGCCCGCTGTGCCCCGAGTCGTCGTCGACGTCATGCCCAAGCCCGAGATCCTGGACCCGCAGGGCAAGGCGGTGCTCGGCGCCCTGCCCCGGCTCGGCTTCTCCGGCGTGACCGACGTGCGCCAGGGCAAGCGCTTCGAGCTCGAGGTCGACGGCGAGGTGACCGAGGCGGTGCTGGCCGACGTGCACCGGATGGCCGAGACGCTGCTGTCCAACCCCGTCATCGAGTACTTCACCGTCCACGTGGACGAGACGGTCGTGACCGCATGAAGGTCGGCGTCGTCACCTTCCCGGGCTCGCTCGACGACGTCGACGCCCAGCGTGCGGTGCGCATCGGCGGCCACGAGGCCGTGGCGCTGTGGCACGGCGACCACGACCTGCGCGGGGTCGACGCCGTGGTCCTCCCGGGCGGCTTCTCCTACGGCGACTACCTGCGCTGCGGCGCCATCTCCCGCTTCTCGCCCGTGATGAGCGAGGTCGTGACCGCGGCCGAGCGCGGGATGCCCGTGCTCGGCATCTGCAACGGCTTCCAGGTGCTCTGCGAGTCCCACTTGCTGCCCGGTGCGCTGATCCGCAACGACCACCGCAAGTTCAACTGCGTCGACCAGCGGCTGCGCATCGACAACAACCGCACCCCGTGGACCTCCGCCTACGCCGAGGGCGCGGAGGTGACGATCGTCCTCAAGAACGGCGAGGGCGGCTTCGTCGCCGACGAGCCCACGCTCGACCGCCTCGAGGGGGAGGGCCAGGTCGTCGCGCGCTACCTCGGCGGCAACCCCAACGGCTCGCTGCGCGACATCGCCGGCATCAGCAACGAGCGCGGCAACGTCGTCGGGCTGATGCCGCACCCCGAGCACGCCGTCGAGGACCTCACCGGCGCCGGGACCGACGGGCTGGGCTTCTTCACCTCGCTCGTGGAGCGCGCGTTCGCGTGAGCCCGACCCGCCTCTTCCGCACCGTCGCCCTCGCCGAGGCCGTCACCTGGGCCGGCCTGCTGACCGGCATGGTCCTCAAGTACGGCACCGAGACCACCGAGCTCGGCGTGCGGGTCTTCGGCATGCTGCACGGCGTCGTCTTCATCGCCTACTGCCTCACGACGCTGGTCGTCGCGGTCGACCGGCGCTGGTCGGCCGCGCGCACCGCGGTGGGCCTGCTGTCCGCCGTACCCCCGTTCATGACGGTGTGGTTCGACCGTCACGTCGAGTCGCGCGGCGCCCTCGGCGACTCCTGGCGCCTGCTCGGCGAGGACCCGCTCCGGCCGGCCGAGCGGCCGGTCGCCTGGCTGCTGCGCAACCCCCTGCGGGGGGCGCTCGCCGCGCTGGTCGCCGTCGCCGCGCTCACCGGCGTGGCGCTGCTCGTCGGCCCGCCCGCGGGCTAGTCCGAGCCGCCGCTCAGCGCTGGCCCTTGGCCAGCCGGAGCCACGAGTCGCTCGCGACGACGCCGGTGACCGGCAGCTTGACGCGCGCCTGCCAGGCGCGGACCTTGGCGGCCGTCGCGGCGTCGTAGACCCCGGTGACCCGGATGGCCTCCCCGACCCGGGAGGCGTTGAGGGTGCGCTGGACGCCACGGACGGGGTGGCCGGTCGAGCCGAACTTGAGGACCGGGCGGGCGCCCACTGCCAGCAGGGTCATCCAGGGCCGGGTGTACCACGTGGGCGACACCGGCAGGCCCTGCGACCGCTGCCAGGCGTTCATGGCCGTCACCAGGGTCGGGCCGTAGGCGCCGGTGAGGGCGCCGCGGAACAGGCCGCGCTCCTGGAGCAGGCACTGCAGCGCCTTCACGTGGGCGCGCGACGGCTTGGTGCCGTCCTTGGGAGCCCGGATGACGGGGTAGGAGGTGAAGGAGACCCGGACGCCGCCGCAGCGGGCCTCGGGCGCCGCGACGGAGCCGCGACCCAGGGAGAGGTAGTTGCTGTCGATGTTGATGCGCACTCCGCCGTGCACCTCGTCGTGACCGCCGCGGTACTGCTTGATGCGGCGGCCCGGCTGCCAGCCGTCCGAGCGGAGGTAGGAGGAGGAGGTGTTGGCGACACCGTCCCACCGGGCCAGCCAGATCCGGTCGGGGAGCACGAAGCGCTTGGGTCGCTTGATGCGCGCCGCGTCCAGCGCGGCGATGCCCGATCCGGCGCTGGAATAGACGCCCGAGACGTAGCCCAGGGCGCGCAGTCGCGTCGTCCAGCCGCTGAGGAACGACAGCGCGGACTCGCGGCAGTGGGTGTTGCCGGAGTCGAAGCCCTCGAGGTCGTACCAGAGCGTGCTGCCCGGCGTGATGCCCAGCGCCTTGGCGTCCGCCACGGTCTTGACGGCCTCGGCCAGGCCCTGCCGCTGCGCGGTGGTGTAGAGCTTGTCGGCGCCGGGCTTCGGGTTGATCGTGAAGTCGTCGGAGTAGCGCGGGAAGCGCGGCTGGCACGAGGCCTGGGGGCCGAGCGTGATCGGCAGCAGCTTCCAGCCCAGGCGCAGCTGGCTGGCGACCCAGGTGGGCGTGAGGTTGGGCTGGTTGCGGCAGGCGCGCGAGTCACCGGAGATGTAGATGCCCACCGCCGAGAACGGCGAGCTGCGCCGCCAGGCGTTCATCGCGCGCTGCGTCGGAGCAAGGCACTGGTCGAACCCGTAGCCGGTGAAGTCCCCGGGCGTGACCGGGTTGGCCGCCCGCTTCGCCGCCACCGGGGCGGCCGTGCCGCCGGAGGCCTGGGCGCCCGGTCCGGACGCGCTGAGCGTGGCAGCGGCGACGACCGTCGCGGCCAGCAGGCACAGCGATCGGAGGCCGGAGGTGGGCAGGGGGAAGGTCATCGCGGAGCTCCAGGGGAAGGGTGTGGCACCGGGTGGCGTCGTCACGATAACCCCACTGTTCACACGGGTAACAGGGCTGCGGAGTAACTACAGATCTGTAATTCGTGAGCGGCGCGGACACCCTCCCCCTGCGGCTCAGGCGGCCTCGGCGGCCAGTGCCTCCACCTCGGCCGGCTCGGGAGCCACGGCGCGCGCCCGCACGGGCCGCAGCATCGTCACCGCGAGGACGAGCGCGACGGCCGTGAAGCTGGCCGACGTCAGGAACGCCTCGCGCGCGCCCGGCAGGAACTCGCCGGGCACGGCGCCCGCGGCGTAGACCGACACGATGACGGCGACGCCCACCGCGCTGCCGAGCTGCTGCGTGGTCTGCAGCAGGCCGGAGGCGGCACCGGCGTGCTCGGGCTCGACGTCGGCCAGGGCCGTCGCGGTGACCGGCATGAAGACCAGCCCGGCGGAGAGCCCGTTGAGCAGCATCGGCAGCAGGACGGCGCCGGCGTAGGAGCTGTCGGCCCCGACCTGGCTCAGCAGGACGAAGCTGGTCGTGAGCCCCAGGGTGCCGGCGACGACCAGCACGCGGGCGCCGAAGCGCGCCATCAGCCGGGGGGTGAAGCGCGACACGGTGAAGATGCCGAGGCTGAGCGGGAGGAACGCGAAGCCGGACGCGAGCGGGCCGAAGCCCAGGACACCCTGGACGTACTGGACGACCAGGAAGAACATCGACAGCTGCCCGCCGACGACCAGGGCCATGACCGCCAGGGCGGCCACGCGACGGCGGCTGCGCAGGAGCCGGGGCTGGATCATCGGGTGCGCGACGCGGGTCTCGGTGAGGGCGAGCGCGAGGAGCAGCAGGACGCCGACGGCGAAGCCGCCGAGCGTGCGCGGGGAGGTCCAGCCGTGGTCCGGGGTGCCGATCAGCGCCCAGACCAGCGAGACCGCGCCGAGGGTGGCGGTGACGGCGCCCACGACGTCGAAGCGGCCCGGGCGGCGCGGGGTCTCGGTGACGAAGCGGCGGGCCAGGACGAGCACCACCAGGCCGATCGGCACGTTGATGAACAGCGTCCAGCGCCACGAGCCGACGTCGGTGACCAGCCCGCCGAGCAGCAGGCCGAGGGAGGCGCCGCCCGAGGAGACGGCGGCGAAGAGGGCGAGCGCGCGGTTGCGGGCCGCCTCGTCTGGAGCGCTGGTGGTGAGCAGGGCCAGGACGCTGGGCGCGGCGAGGGCCGCGCCGACGCCCTGGGCGGCGCGGGCCGCGACCAGCTGGCCGGGCGTCTGGGCCAGGCCGCCCAGGAGGGAGGCGACGGTGAAGAGGGTGAGGCCGACCTCGAAGAGGCGCAGCCGGCCGCGGACGTCGCCGAGGCGACCGCCCAGCAGCAGGAGCCCGCCGAACGCGAGCGTGTAGGCGTTGAGCACCCAGGACAGGGAGGCCGGGCCGAAGCCGAGGTCGGTGTCGATGCGCGGGAGCGCGACGTTCACGACGGTGGCGTCGAGCACCAGCATCAGCTGGGCGACGAGGACGATGGCGATGCCCGTGGCGGCGCGGCCGGCGTCGGGCGGGAGGTCGGCCGGCAGGTCGGTGCCGGCGGTGCGGTGCGAGGTGACGGACATGTGGTGAGTCCTGTTCTGGCCGGTCAGGCCGGTGTACGCTAGATGTGGAGATCGACTCCGGTTCTCCACCAGCATACGGAGAGTGTCTCCGGTTTTGCAAGAGCAGAGAGGAAGTCCGCCGTGCGCGCCGACGCCAAGCGCAACTACGACCGCATCGTCGAGGTCGCGCGCGAGGTCTTCCGCGAGCAGGGCTACGACGCCTCCCTCGACGAGGTCGCCAAGCGCGCCGGGGTAGGCCCGGGCACGCTCTACCGCCACTTCCCGAAGCGCGAGAACCTCCTCGACGCGATCATGCAGAGCTGGGTCGACCGCATCGACGAGGCCGCCGACAAGGCGCTCGCCGACGAGCGGGAGCCGCGCGAGGTGCTGCTCGGCTGGTTCGAGTCCTACGTCGAGCTGATCAGCGCCCACAAGGGCGGCCCGGCCAAGATCACCTCCGCGATGGGCGACCCGGAGTCCCCGATCCGCACCAAGTGCGAGGTCCTGCGCTCCGCCGGCGGCCGCGTGCTGGCGAGCCTGCAGGAGGACGGCGCCCTGCGCGACGGCGTCGACAGCACGCAGGTCGCCCGCCTCGTCGGCGGCGTCGCCACGGTCGCCGACCAGGGCGAGCTCGCGGCGTCCGACGTGCGTCCGCTGCTCGAGGTCGTTGCCGACGGGCTGCTCAGGTAGGTCCCGTCGTGCGGGTCACGCAGGCGTGTCGCGGACCTATGCTCACCGGATGACGCAGAGGGGCTCACGGGCAGGTCTCCTCGCCCTGACCGCCCTGGCGACGTGCCTGCTCGCGTGCGGTGCGCCGGAGGCTCGACCCGAGCCGGCGCCACGCTCGTCGTCGCCGGCCGGACCCAGCGGGCTCGACGAGCGTTGCGGCGACCGGCTGCCCCGCGACGCCGAGGTCGCCGCCGTCGAGCTGGCCGCGGCCGGGGGGCACCTGGTCGCCGCCGCCGTCACGTCTCCCGCGCACCCGTCTCGCACCGGCGTGGTCCTGCTCCCTCAGATCGGGTCGCCCGGACTGTGCGGATGGCTGCCGTACGCCGCCGAGCTCGCCCGGCGCGGCGCCGTCGCCCTCGCCGTGGATCCCTGTGGCTACGGCGAGTCCGACTGTCCCAGCGACGTCGCCATCGCCGAGCAGGTCACGCTCGCGGCCGACCACGTGCGGAAGACCGCGGGCGTCACCCGGGTGGTGGTGGTCGGGGCGTCCATGGGTGGCGCCCAGGCAGTGCGTGCCGTGGCCGGTGGGGCCGAGGTGGATGCCTGGGTGGACATCTCGGGCCCCAGCGCCTGGGAGGGGGAGTGGCTCCTCGATCTCGCGGACCGTGTCCGGCTGCCCGGCATGGTCGTCCGAGCCCCCGACGACGGCAGCTCCGACGAGCTCGACCGCGCCGTGGCGCTCGCCCGACGCGTCGACGCCACCTTCGTCCGGGCACCGTCCGGCCACGGGTGGGAGCTGGTGCTCGACCCGAGCGGCCGCATGACGGGCATCGGTCGCAGGGTCGCCGCGTTCGCGCTGGGCGACGGTCCGCTCACGTAGGACGCGGGCGCGCCAGCAGCGAGGCCGCGACGCCGAGCGTCACGATCGCCGCACCCACCAGCAGGTGTGCCGTCACCGGCTCGCTGAGCACCAGCGCGCCCAGCACGACGGCCACCACCGGGTTGACGTAGGCATAGGTCGCGACCGTGGTCGTCGGCAGCGTCCGCAGCGCCACGACGTACGCCGTGAGCGCCAGCAGGGAGCCCGGGCCCACCAGGTAGGCGAGGGCGAGCAGCGACCGCAGGCTCACGTGTCCCGCGTCCAGGTCGCCGAGCTCGCCGGTGACGACCGCCGCGGCCAGCAGCGCGGCTCCCCCGGTCAGCATCTGCAGGGCGGCGCTGTGCAGTGGGTCGGCCGGCAACGACAGGCGCCCGGAGACCACCGAGCCGAACCCCCAGCTGGCGCTGCCCACCAGGAGGATCACCAGTCCCGACGTCGAGCCGACCCCGCCCCCGCCGGGGTGGACCAGGACGGCGACGCCCACGAGCCCCACGGCCAGGGCCGCCCCGCGGACCGCTCCCACGTGGCGTCCGTTGAGGACCCGGTCGGCGACGATCATCCACAGCGGCACGGTCGCGACCAGGAGCGCGGCGACACCGGAGGGCACCGACTGCTCCGCGACGCTGACGCCGCCGTTGCCGATGCTCAGCGTCATCACGCCGACCACGGCCGCCGCGGCCCACTGCCGCACTCGTCGGGGCGCGTCCGGCCCCGCCGCAGGCGCGGCCGGCCCGCGACGGCGCGAGACGACGGCGTACATCAGGGCGCCGGCCACCAGGTAGCGGGTCCCGGCGAGCAGCAGGGGCGGGACGGTCTCCACACCGATCGCGATCGCGAGGTAGGTCGAGCCCCAGACGACGTAGACGACGAGGAGCGAGGTCCACGGCAGCCATCCGGGCGAGGAGGCGAGGGGGCGGAGCGGCGAGGCGGTTTGAGTCATGGCGGGACTTCCGGTGGTGGGAGCACCAGCCTCGCGGCCGCGAGGCTCGGCCACGAGTGGCAGAAGTGACACGATGCGTACACTTTCGGCCATGCACACCGTAGCCCTGGCGGTCACGGACGGCGTCCCGGTCTTCGAGGTCGCCGCGGCCTGCGAGGTCTTCGACCGGGAGCGGCCCGACCTCGTGGACCCCTGGTACGACTTCCGCGTCTGCGCCCCGGCGGGGACCCGGTTCGGCGGGTGGTTCGACGTCGCCACGACGCACGGTCTCGACGAGCTCGCCCGGGCCGACACGGTGATCGTGCCGGCGTCCCGCGACGTCCACCGGCCGCCGCCGGCCGACCTGGTCGAGGCGGTGCGCGCCGCCTACGACCGAGGCGCCCGGGTCGCCTCCGCCTGCTCCGGCGCCTTCGTGCTCGCGGCCGCGGGGCTGCTGGACGGGCGGCGGGCCACGACGCACTGGATGTGGGCGGACCTGCTCGCCGCGACGTACCCCGACGTCGAGGTGGACGCCGACGTCCTCTACATCGAGGAGGGCCGGATCCTCACCTCCGCGGGCACGGCGGCCGCGCTCGACCTCTGCCTGCACCTCGTGCGCTCCGACCACGGCAGCGCGGTCGCCAACGAGCTCGCCCGCCGGCTGGTCGTGCCGCCGCACCGGGCGGGAGGGCAGGCGCAGTTCATCAGCACGCCGGTGTCGAGCTGCGGCGACGACGCGGTCGCCGACACGATGGCGTGGGCGCTGGCCCGCCTCGACCAGCCGATCACCGTCACCGACCTCGCCCGCGAGGCCGGCGTGAGCCCGCGCACCCTGGTACGGCGCTTCCACGACAACGCCGGCACGACGCCCCTGCAGTGGCTCCACGCGCAGCGGGTCCGTCGCGCCGAGGAGCTGCTCGAGTCCACCGACGACAGCGTCGAGCTCGTCGCCTCCCGGTCGGGGATGGGCACCGCCGCCACGCTGCGCCGGCACTTCTCGCGCGCGGCCGGCGTGCCTCCGGAGACCTACCGCCGGACCTTCCGTCTCGGGGCGCCTGGCGAATCGGCGGGCGGCCGGGAGCGCCGGTAGATTGACGCCGTGACCGAGACCCGTCCCGAGACCCGCGCCACGCTCGACACCGTCTCGGTCGCCGCCGAGGACCCGGCCCGCGACCAGCCCTGGGCGGACCTGGGCCTCAAGGCCGACGAGTACCAGGAGATCCGCGAGATCCTCGGGCGCCGCCCCACGAGCGCCGAGCTCGCGATGTACTCCGTCATGTGGAGCGAGCACTGCTCCTACAAGAGCTCCAAGGTGCACCTCAAGCAGTTCAGCGAGATCCCGCAGGTGACCCCGGCGGGGCGGATGCTGGCCGGCATCGGCGAGAACGCCGGCGTGATCGACGTCGGCCAGGGCTACGCCGTGACGTTCAAGGTCGAGTCGCACAACCACCCGTCGTACGTCGAGCCCTACCAGGGTGCCGCGACCGGCGTCGGCGGCATCGTCCGCGACATCCTCGCGATGGGCGCGCGCCCGGTCGCCGTCATGGACCCGCTGCGCTTCGGCCCGCTCGACGCCGACGACACCCACCGCGTGCTGCCCGGGATCGTCGCGGGCGTCGGCGGCTACGGCAACATGCTGGGCCTGCCCAACATCGGCGGCGAGGCCGTCTTCGACGAGACCTACCTCGGCAACCCGCTCGTCAACGCGCTGTGCGTCGGCGTGCTGCGCCACGAGGACCTGCACCTCGCCAAGGCCTCCGGTGTGGGCAACCAGGTGATCCTCTACGGCGCCAAGACCGGCGGCGACGGCATCGGCGGCGTCAGCATCCTGGCCTCGGAGACCTTCGAGGACACCGGCCCGGCCAAGCGGCCCAGCGTCCAGGTCGGCGACCCCTTCATGGAGAAGCTGCTCATCGAGTGCACGCTCGAGATCTTCGCGGCCGGCCTGGTCGCCGGCATCCAGGACCTCGGCGGCGCCGGGCTGTCCTGTGCGACCTCCGAGCTGGCCAGCGCCGGCGACGGTGGCATGCACGTCGACCTCGACACCGTCCCGCTGCGCGACTCCACGCTCGCTCCCGAGGAGATCCTCATGAGCGAGTCGCAGGAGCGGATGATGGCCGTCGTCGAGCCCGACGACGTCGCGGCGTTCCTGGCGATCTGCGCCAAGTGGGAGGTCGACGCGACCGTCGTGGGCGAGGTGACCGACACCGGCCGCCTGCAGATCGACTGGCACGGCGAGCGCGTCGTCGACGTCCCGCCCCGCTCGGTCGCCCACGACGGGCCGACCTACCACCGGCCGTTCGCGCGGCCCGACTCCCAGGACGTGCTGCAGGCCGACACCGCCGAGGCACTGCCGCGTCCGAGCACCGGCGACGAGCTGGCTGCGACCGTCCTGCGGCTGGTGGCCTCGCCCAACCTCTGCGACAAGTCGTGGATCACCGACCAGTACGACCGCTACGTCCGCGGCAACACGGTGCTCGCCCAGCCCAGCGACAGCGGCATGATCCGCATCGACGAGGAGACCAACCTCGGCGTCGCGGTCTCCACCGACTGCAACGGCCGCTTCGCGCGGCTCGACCCCTACACCGGCGCGCAGCTGGCGCTCGCGGAGTCCTACCGCAACGTCGCCACCGGCGGCGCGGTCCCGCTGGCGATCTCCGACTGCCTCAACTTCGGCTCGCCCGAGGACCCCGCGGTGATGTGGCAGTTCGCGGAGGCCTGTCGTGGCCTCAAGGACGCCTGCCTCGAGCTCGGCATCCCGGTCACGGGCGGCAACGTCAGCCTCTACAACCAGACGGGCGAGACCGCGATCCTCCCGACGCCGGTGGTCGCCGTGCTCGGCGTCATCCAGGACGTCACCCGGCGCACGCCGTCGGCCTTCGCGGCCGCCGGTGAGCGGATCCTCCTGCTCGGCGACACCCGCGAGGAGCTGTCGGGCTCGGAGTGGGCGCACGTCGTCCACGGCCACCTGGGCGGCCTGCCGCCACGGGTCGACCTGGCGCGGGAGAAGGCGCTCGCCGAGCTGCTCCACGAGGGTGTCGGCCTGCTGACCAGCGCCCACGACGTCTCCGACGGCGGGCTGGCGCAGACGCTGGTCGAGGCCGCCCTCCAGCGCGACATCGGCGCGACCGTCTCGCTGCCGGGCGACGCGTTCCTCGCGCTGTTCGCGGAGTCGGCCGGCCGCGTCGTCGTCACCGTCGCCGCCGACCGTGCCGACGATCTCACCGCGCTCGCCGCGCGCCACGGCGTCCCCGTCACCGACCTCGGCGTCACCGGCGGTGACGCGCTGGTCGTCGACGGGCAGTTCGACCTCCCGCTGGGCGAGATCCGCTCGGCGTGGACGGCCACGCTGCCGGCCGCCCTTGGCTGACGACCTCGTCGTCTCCCGGTCGCTGGTCATCCCGGCGGCCGAGCTGTCCGAGCGCTTCTCGCGCTCCTCGGGTCCCGGCGGGCAGGGCGTGAACACCGCGGACACCCGCGTCGAGCTCTCCTTCGACCTGGCGTCCTCGCCGTCGGTGCCGGCCTACCTGCAGGAGCGGATGCTGGCCCGCCTGGCTCCCCGGCTCGTCGACGGGGTCGTCACGATCGCGGCCAGCGAGCACCGCACCCAGCTGGCCAACCGCCGCGCGGCGCGCGAGCGCCTGGCCTCCCTGCTGCGCGACGCCGCGCTCCCGCCGTCGCCGGAGCGGCGGGCGACCCGCCCCACCCGCGGGTCCAAGGAGCGCCGGCTCGGTGCGAAGAAGCGCCGCGGTGACATCAAGAAGGGCCGACAGGGGCGCTTCGAGTGATGAGCCGACGTCTCCTCCTGGGCGCCCCCGTGGTCGGGGTGCTGGGTGCGCTGCTGTCCGGCTGCGGGGAGGATGAGCCGGTGACCACGAGCGACGGACCCCGCGACGGCCGGGTGGACTACGGCAACGACCCCAGCCAGTTCGGCGAGCTCTACCTGCCGGGCGGGCGGCCCCGCGGCGTCGTCGTGGTCATCCACGGCGGCTTCTGGCAAGGGCAGTACGACCGCACGCTCGGACAGCCGCTGGCCACGAGCCTGCAGGCGGCGGGCTGGGCCGCGTGGAACCTGGAGTACCGCCGGCTGGGCAACGGCGGTGGCACGCCGGAGACCTTCGACGACGTCTCGGCCGGCATCGACAAGCTCGCCGAGCTGGACCTCGACCTGGGGACCGTGGTCGCCCTCGGCCACTCCGCGGGCGGTCACCTCGCGGCGTGGGCGGCCGGTCGCGGCCGCGACGGTGGCTGGCCCGACCGGGTGCCGGTGACGGCCGTGGTCTCGCAGGCCGGTGTGCTCGACCTCCGGGCTGCCCAGGCCGACGGGCTGGGGGGCGGAGCGGTCGAGGCGTTCCTGGGGCACGCGCCGACCGCGGCCGATGCGCCGTACGACCCGCAGCAGCAGCTCCCGCTGGAGGTCCCGGTGTGGTGCGTGCACGGCCGCGACGACGACATCGTGCCCCCGAGCCAGTCCGCGGCGTACGTCGAGGCGGCGCGGGAAGCCGGCGGGGAGGCCGAGCTCGTGGAGGTCGACGGCGACCACTTCGTCGTCATCGACCCCGAGTCCGACGCATGGACGAAGACGCTGGAGATCCTCGACACCCTCGGCTGAGCCGCGGGTGGGGGCTCAGGCCGGCGGCAGGGTCGAGATCTTCTGCCAGATCTTGCGCGACATCCCGGTCGTGAGGTCCTCGATGGAGTTGACCGTGTCCAGCACGACCGCGTCGCGCGACTCCTCCGCGCACAGGGCGGCCGTCTTGCCCACGAGGCTGAGCATCTCCGAGCAGTAGTCGAGGTAGCGCTCCATCTCGTCGCGCGTCATGTCGGCCGGCTGGCTGGCCGGGGTCGGGACGAACGAGGGCCGCAGCTGCTCGGGGTCCTTGGTGAGCTGGTGCATGTCGATGATGTGGGCGGTCGAGCGGAGCTGGTGGAGCAGCGCCAGGACGCGCCCGCGCTGCAGCCGCTCGGGGAAGCTCCACAGGAAGAACACCGCGATGCCGGCGAAGACCAGGTCGTTGATGACCGTCTCGATCAGCGGCAGCACCTCGAGCGAGCTGTCGAAGACGCCGTCGAAGCGCAGGGTGTCGCGGACCGCGAGCACGAGCGCGACCACGGTGCCGGCGAGGATCGTCGCCATCAGCGCCCGCGAGACGAGCCGCGCCGTGCGGATGCGGCCCTGCGCCTCGCCGGCGCCGGACTCCACCTCGTCGATGATCAGCAGCAGGTCGCCGGCCACCTTGCGCAGCCCCCGCTCGGGGAACCGCGCCGCGATCCGGTCCTGCAGCCGGGTCACGGTGCTCCGCACCGGCCCCGCCTCCAGCGGCTCGTGCAGGTCCCGGGTCACGGGACGCAGCCTAGACGCCGTCGGCGGGACCGGCGTCGCCTCAGCTGGAGCCGCGCATCGCCTTGAGCCCGACGACCAGGCCGAGAGCGGCGGTGAGGGCGGCGGCGAGGAACCCGTAGGCGACGGTGTCGGCGGGGAGGTCGCCGGCGAAGAGGGCGCGCTCGGCCTCGACGACGTACGTCAGCGGGTTGAGGTCGGAGGCGACCTGAAGCCACCGCGGGGCACCCTCGAGCGGGAGCAGCACGCCCGCGAGCAGCAGCAGCGGGAAGATCAGGGTCTGCTGGACCGTCCAGAACATCCAGTCCTGGTCCTTGGCAGCCAGCGCCAGGGCGAAGGACAGCGACCCGATGCCGATGCTGAACAGCGACAGGACCGCCGCGCCGACCAGGATGCCGAGCGGGTGCAGCTCGAAGCTGAACGGCGTCACGACGGCCACGATGATCACGGTCTGCATCAGCATCGGCACGACCTCCTTCAGGGCCCGCCCGACCAGCAGCGAGGACCGGCTCAGCGGCGAGACCAGCAGCCGCTCGTGGGAGCCGCTGGTGATCTCCTGCATGAGGCTGGCGCCGGTGAAGCTGGCGCCCATCAGCGCGGTCATGGCGACGATCCCGGGGACGAACCACTGCAGCGCCGAGCCGTCGCCCACGTCGGGCAGCAGGGGCGCGAAGAGGCCGAGGAAGACCAGCGGCTGCACCATCGCGAACAGCACGGAGGCGGGCTCGCGGAAGACGGGCCGCAGCTCGCGGACCATGACGTTCCAGGTGTCGGCGACGAAGCCCGGGGCCGACGGCGCCTCGGGGGCGGAGGGCTGGACCGGGGTCCGGGTGAGGGTGGTCATGCTGCTGCTCCTTCGGTGGTGGTGTCGGCGCCGGTCTCGCGCAGGCTGCGGCCGGTGAGGTCGAGGAAGACGTCGTCGAGCGTCGGCCCGGCGACCTCCAGGCGGGTCGCGGGCGTGCCGGCCGCGGCCAGGTCGGCGACCAGGCCGGGGGCGAGGTCGCGGCCGTGGGCGACGCGGATCACGAGGTCGCTGCCGCGCAGCTCGACCGAGGCGCCGTTTACGCGCTCGGCGCGCGCAGCACCGGCGGCGGCGTCGGCCGCGGACCCGAAGCCCAGCGAGACCAGGTCGCCGAGGGCGGACTTGAGCCGTGAGGCGGTGTCGTCGGCGATGACCAGGCCGTGGTCGATGACGATCACCCGGTCGGCGATCGCGTCGGCCTCCTCGAGGTAGTGGGTGGTCATCACGATCGTCGTGCCGACCTCGCGGTTGAGCCGCTGCACCTGCTCCTGCAGGTTGACGCGGTTCTGCGGGTCCAGGCCGGTGGACGGCTCGTCGAGGAACATCAGTCGCGGCGCGTGCACCAGCCCGATGGCGACGTCCAGGCGGCGTCGCTGCCCACCGGAGAGGGTCGAGACCGGGCGCATCGCGTGCTCGGTCAGGTCGAAGGCCTCGAGCAGCTCGTCGGCCCGGGCGGCGGCCGCGGCCCGGCCCAGCCCGAAGGAGCGGGCCTGGCTCACGACCTCGTCGCGGCCGCGCTGCTGGTGGCCGGCGGCGTTGCCCTGACCGACGTACCCGATGGAGCGGCGTACGTCGCGGTGCTCGCGCACCACGTCGTGGCCGGCGACCTCGGCGGTCCCCGACGTGGGCGGGATGAGCGTGGTCAGCATGCGCAGCGTCGTGGACTTGCCGGCGCCGTTGGGGCCGAGGAACGCGACGAGCTCGCCGTCGGCGACCTCGAGGTCGAGGCCGCGCACGGCCTCGACGGTCTGGTGGTGACGCGTGAAGTGGCGGGTGAGGCCGCGCGTCCGGATCACGGGGGTGGGTGTGGTGGTCATGGGGACGACGCTAGGAAGCCATCAGGACAGTTTCCGTCCGCAATCGGACCTAGTCTGGGGACATGTCCACCAGCGCCCGGATGCTGCGGCTGCTCTCGCTGCTGCAGACGCACCGCTACTGGCCCGGCGGCGAGCTCGCCGACCGCCTCGAGGTCAGCGGCCGCACGCTGCGGCGCGACATCGAACGCCTGCGCGACCTGGGGTACGCCGTCGACGCGGTGCGCGGCGTGGCCGGCGGCTACCAGCTCCGCGCGGGCGGGTCCCTGCCGCCGTTGCTGCTCGAGGACGAGGAGGCGGTCGCGATCGCGGTCGGCCTGCAGCAGGCGGCGCACGGCTCCGTGTCGGGCATCGAGGAGACCTCGGTGCAGGCCCTGACCAAGGTGATCGCGCTGATGCCGCCGCGGCTGCGCCGCCAGATGGACGCGCTGCGCTCGCAGACGGACAACCTGGTGTGGGGAGCGCCCTCCGCGGTCGACCCGGCCATCCTCACCGCGCTCGCGCAGGCCTGTCGCGACGACGAGCCGCTCCACTTCACCTACACCGCCCGCGACGCCGAGCCCACCGAGCGCTGGGTCGAGCCGCACCGGCTGGTCTCGCTCGGCCGCCGCTGGTACCTCGTCGCCTACGACCGCGACCGCCAGGACTGGCGCTCCTTCCGCGTCGACCGCATCGAGGCGCCGCGCGCGACCGGCCAGCGCTACCGCCCGCGCGAGCTGCCGGGCGGGGACGCGCTCGCGTTCGTGCAGGCCGGGATCCGCCGGATCCCCCAGCGCTACGACGTGCGGGTACGCGTCGCGGCCGACGCCGAGGAGGTCGCGCGCGTCGTCGCCCGCTGGGGCGAGGTCACGCCGTACGACGGGGGGTGCGTGCTCACGATGAGCGTCGACGACCTGCACTGGCCGGTCATGGTGCTGGCCCAGCTCGGTGCTGAGTTCACCGTCGAGTCGCCCGACGAGCTGGTCGAGATGGTGGCGCGGGTCGCGGAAACGTTCGCGCGGGCCTTGGTCTAGGCAAGGCTCGTCGCCGCCTACTTGACCCGGACCGAGGTCTTCTTCACCCGCTGCTTCACCGTGTAGGTCGTGGTGGAGGACGAGAAGGTCGAGGCAGGAAGGGTGACGGTGACGCGAGCCCGGGCGCCGACCTTTGCCTTGCTGCCCAGCGCGAACGTCACCGGCCGGCCGTTCCTGATCGTGATCGTCCTGGTCGACCTCACCCCCTCGAGTCCGGTGACCACGATCTTGAGCCTCGTGTCGAGCAGCTGCTTCGAGACTCCCGGGACCGACAAGGAGACCGTCAGCCTCTTGCCCTCGACGGCCTTGACGGCGACTGCCGCTATGGCTGACTTGATGGTCTTGGCGATCGACACCCTCACGGCTGCCGACGTGGATCCCGATGCCAGCCGAGTGTCCTGCGGGGTGAACACCGCCGTCAGTGAGGGGCTGGAGCCGGGAGTGAACACCATGGCCGAGGTGGCAGCGCCGGTCGACGGATCCACGTCGGCCACAGCCAGTGTCCGTCCTCCGGTCAGGAAGCTGATCTTGCCGGGGAAGCCCTCCGTGACGGTGGCCGAGAGCGTGCGCTTCGTCCCGGATCCGGAGACCTGCAGCCTCGTCGACGTCGCGACCGGATTCGCGACCACAGCCTCGGTCGTGGTGGAGACCGCCGAGGTGGGCGCATAGCGGTCCGCGGTCCCCGTGACCCGCACTGCGAGACGATGACCGATGTCCTCGACGCCCGCCAGGTAGGACACGTCGGTCGCGCCCGCGATCGGCTCGCCGGCACGCAGCCACTGGTAGGTGAACGCCGCTGCCGGCGCCCAGTCGGGAACGCTCGCGGTCAGGCGGTCGCCGACCTTCGGCGAGGCCGTGTCGATCACCGGTGCCGGCGTCTGGGCGAACTGCGCCACCGAGGAGCTGCCGGTCAGCGCGACGCGTGTCTGACCGCCTTCGACGTTGCTCGCGATGACGAGCTCTGCCGAGGAGGCGGCCCTGGGCCGCTTCGGGACGAAGCGCACCACCACGGTGTAGCTCTGACCGACGGCAACGGTGGTGTTGCCTGCGGTCGTCCCATCGATCTCGAAGTCATCGGCGGCGACGCCATCCGTGTCGGTCACCGAGATGGCACCGACAGCCAGCGGCTTCATCCCCGTGTTCACGAGGGTCACCTGCTGGGGCTCGGAGGTCGCGCCCGGTTTCTGCTCCGCGAAGGCGAGCGGGCCACTCGCCGTGGCGCTGACGCCGAGACCTCCTGGCAGGGTCACCAGGTCGGTGCGGGACTTGCGCAGCCGGGACTGCAGGATGTCCTTCTGCTGGCCTTCCAGGAACGCCGCCTGGAAGTCGGTGTAGAGGGGATAGCGCTCCACCCATTCCGCTTGGTAGCTGGGCTGGTACAGCGCGACGTAGCCCTGATCCATGAGGAGCCGGATCTGCTGGCCGGCGGCCAGGTTGTCCGGGACCTCTCCGATGCCCTCCCACTGGCCGACGGACGCGCCAGTGGGGTTCAGCTCCTGCGGCAGCTCGGTCGAGAGCTGCTGCGGCGTCGACTTCGGATCTCCGTTCCAGTACCAGAGCTTCTGACGCTGTGCCTCAGTCACGGGGAAGGCGTCGTTGACCGTCGTGTCTGCGGACAGGATCAGGTACTCATTGGCCTTGTTCCTACGGATCTCGCGGATGCTGTGACCGCCGAGGTCGAGCTCGATCGGCGGGCCGAACTTCGCCTTCGTGGCGGAGCCGCCGGTCAGCTGGACGATGTTCGTCACCGGGACGATGAGCGCGTCGCCCCCGGCCTTGCCGCCGACGAGCGGTGTGCGGAACCCGAGGTAGAGGGTGGTTCCGTTGGGGGCGAACTCGGCGGCCTCGGCGTTGAACGCGTCGGGCCCGTTGGGGGTCTTCCCCACTGCTGTGCCCGCGGCGAAACCGTAGCGGTCGCCGTTGGCCTGGTCCCAGTCGACGAGGTCGTTGCGCAGGTTCGCGTACATGCCGACCGGTGTCAGCTTCGCGTTGGCCCCGCTGCCGCTGATCCGGGTCTGGAGGACCTGGTGACGACTGGGCTCGACCTCACCCTTGCGGCTGTTGCCGAGCGAGCCGAGCCAGAACACCAAGTTGCCCGTGCGCGCGGAGGACTCGTAGTCGACCTCGCCACCAAGCTCCGTCCCCGCGGAGAACTCAGCGACCGGCACGCCACTGGTCTCGGGGTCGTACAGGCGGATCAGCTCGTGCTCGTCGTCTGCCACGAAGAGGTGCCCGTCACCCGCGGCGATCGAGGTCGAGGCGTCGCTGGAGGTCAGCAGGAAGCGACTCGTCGGCGTCGCCTGCTCCGAGGCGTAGTAGTCCAGCGAGTACGAGGCCGTCTTGCCGCCGGCGCCGGTGACGGTGAACACCACCGTCGAGTTGCCCAGCTGAGCCGGGTCGAAGCTGGCGTGGCGGTTGCTGCCAGCGCCGCTGACCGATACCTGGTCACTTGCGGTGAACGCCGGGTAGCGTGCGCCGTTGGCCTCGACCTCAGCCGTCACGACGAGCTGATCGGGATCCACCGGCGTCGCTCCGTCAGCGCCGACCTGGGAGACCACCAGATCGAGCCCGGGGTTGGTCGGATCATCGACCACTCCCGACATGGCGTGGGAGCTGTCGACGGAGGCACCCACCGGCTGCGGGAAGTGCGCGAGGATGACGGGCAGCCGCGCTTCCTCGTCGGCCGCAGCGGCAGAGTCGGGGACGTTGAGCACGGATGCGGCCAAGGCGATGCCGAGGGCGCCGGTCAGGCCGTGACCTACACGGGCCGCAGATCGCGGCCGCCGCTTCTGCGTGGGTGTCGAGGACGTGGACGAGGAGTTCATGGGTCTTTCCGTTCAGTGGGGGAGGACGAAGGGGCGCAGGTCTGGACCTGCGCCCCTTCGGGAGCAGGTGCTCAGCTAGCGGATGGCCACCTTGACCGTCTTCGTCGCCTTGCGGACGGTGTAGGTGGTGAACCCCACGGTCTTGATGATGCTCGGCACCGAGACCGAGACCGTGACCTTCTGGCCCTTCCTCAGCTTCGCCGCGTTCTTGCCCCTGAGCTTCAGGGTCACGGTGCCGTTGCCCAGCGTGGCTCTGAAGGTCCCCACGCCGGTCACCTTCACCGTCACCCGCTGGTTCAGGTAGGCCGAGGCCAGTCCCGGGGCGGACACCCGGATCGAGAGTGCCTTGCCCCTGACCGACTTCGCGCTCACCTGCGGCGTCACTGATGTCGACGCGATCGAGGTGATCGTGATCGACCCGGAGCGCGAGCCGAGGAACGCCTCGGGGTCGCTCGGGGTGAACACCGCCTGGATGCGGTGCGAGCCTCTCGCAAGCGTGACCGAAGCAGTCGCTTCGCCGTTCACCGGCGTCACCGTGGCGAGCTTCGTGCCACCTCGGACGAAGTCGACGGTCCCCGGCACGTTCGGCGTGACCGAGGCCGTCAAGCGTGCCGTCGTACCGCTGATGGAGGCCGAGAGATCGACAGCCGTAGCGGACCTGCCGTCCTGACCGTCTTCACCGTCCTCGCCGTCTTCACCGTCCTCCCCGTCCTCGCCGCTCGGCAGCTCACCGGAGGTGCCGACCAGCGCGAAGGTGCTCTCGCGACCGTCCACATTGCTCTGGACGACCAGCGTGGCGTTGGACTCGGCGTTGACGCGCGACGGGGCGTAGCGGACCCGCACAGTCGCCGACTCTCCTGGCTCCAGGGTGGTCCCCGTGAGCTGGTCGCGACTGATCAAGAACTCATCGCCTGACACGTTGTCCTCGTCAGTGATGCGAAGACGGTCGACGATGAGCGGGTTCGAGCCGGTGGCCGTCACCGTGATCTCCTGCGCCGCACCGATGGTGTTCGCTGCCTGCTCCGGGAACTCGTCCGGACCATCGATCTCGCTGAGCACGTCGACGGCCCCGTCGAGCACGAAGCTGTCGATGCGCGACTTCCGGGTGTTGGCGTACTGGTCGTCCTTGTTCAGGTTGATACCGCTCGCGTAGAGCCGGTCGTCGCCCTGGTCGAGCATCAGGTCGATCTTCTGCCCGGGCGCAAGCTTGCCCGGGAGCTCGCCGATGGCCTCCCAGATGCCCGGAGCGACGTTGAAGCCGGGCTCGACGTCGAGGGGGACCTGAGTGGTCAGCTTCGCCGGGCGCACCGACGGGTCGCCCTTCCAGTACCAGAGAGCACTCTCGGTGTTCAGCGAGTCGCTACCCGCGGTCGCACTGAGGATCAGGTACTCGCCCAGGTCGTTCTTGCGGATCTCGCGGATCGTGTGGCCGCCGAGGTCGAGCAGGATCGGCTCGCCGAACTCGGCCGTGGCGCCCGTGCCCTCGTTCAGCTCCGTGATGTTCTCCACCGGAACGATGAGCGCCTTGCCGTCGAGCGCCGCCGGAACGATCGGCGCCCGGAAGCCGAGCCACAGCTCGCTGCCATCGGGCGAGAACTCGGACCCCTCGATGGAGAAGCCGTCGAGCACGGTCGGCCGCTTGCCGGAGGCGGTGCCGGCAGCGAAGCCGAAGCGGTTGCCGTTCGCCTGGTCCCACGCCACCAGGTCGGTGCGCAGGTTCCGGTACGGGGTGCCCGAGGCCTCCAGCTTGGCGTCGGCCCCCACACCACTGACCTCGGTCCGGACGATGGTCTGTCGGGTGGCATCGAGCCCACCGGACGCCACATTGCTGTGGGAGCCGAGCCAGAACACCGTGTCGTCGATGCGTGCCGACGACTCGATGCTCGGCTTGTTCCCCGTCAGGCTGAGCAACCTCAGTGGCAGAGCCGACTTCCGACTGTCATACAGTCCGACCGCTCCGCCCCGATCCTCCTCAGAGACGAACAGGTGCCCGTCCCCGGCGCTGATCGCCGTGGACGCCTCGGCGGTGCCCTGCAGCACGCGGCTCGTCGGCGTGGTGGCACCGGAGACGTAGTAGAGCAGCGTGAACTTCGCGGTCTTGCCATGGGGGCCGGTGACGGCGAAGGTGAGGGTCGAGTTCCCCTTGGTCTTGGGCGTCAGCGTGACCGCCCGGTCGGTTCCGGTTCCGGCGATGTCGATCCCGCCGACGTCGATCACGTTGCGTGCGCTGCTGGCCACGGCGACGTCGAGCTGCGAGGGGTTGACCGGATCACCGTCGGCGTCCAGCATTCCGACCGACAAGGTCAGACCGGGATTGGTCGGGTCACCGAGCACGGCCGACTGACGGTACTGCGAAGCCCCGTAGAAGGGGAGCTCGATGTCGCTGATGATCGCCGGGGCGTCCGCCTCCCAACTCGCAGCGACGACGTCGCTCTGCGCTGAGGTGCCGCGCTGGCCGGTGCCCTGGGCGTGGAGACGCACGGAGATCTTCGAGCCGAGATCGGCCATGGTGAGCTCGTAGCCCGACGCGGACTCGGTGGTGTAGGTGCCACTCGCGCCGTCGATCGGCACACCGTCGCGGAGCCACTGGTAGCTCAACGTCGGCGTGCCCGTGTACCAGGAGCCCGCAGTGGTGGTGAGGATGGCGCCGACCTGCGCGCCGCCGCTGATGATGGGCGCGTCCGCGACAGCGGCCGCCTCGGGATCGGTGTAGAACAGCACTCTCCAGGACGGCGAGACGTCGATCTCTTCCCGGGTGGGGTCTGCCACTGTCAGGGTGCCCGTGGCCACGTCGTAGTTGCCGTCCGCGGCCGGACTCACCTCGATGGGCTCAGTGGCCGAGGCCGCCTTGAGGGCCACGGTGAGGTTCGCGCCGTACGAGCCGACGAAGATGTTCTGTGAGTAGGTCCTCGGCGTCACGCTCCAGCTCTGGAACGGGCTGAGATCGGCGATCCGGTTGCTGCTCACGTCCACCGAGGTCACACCCGCGGCGCCGATCGGCGCGAGCAGGGACGCGTCGGAGATGCGGTTGCCGGCGAGATCCAGCCGCGTCGCCCTGGTCGGGTCGATCTTGCCCACGATCGCCGACGGGTCGACGATCCGGTTGCCTCTGAGGTTCACGTCGTTCGCGTCCGGCATGACCGGCAGGCCGCTGAGATCGGCGATCTGGTTGTTGCTGAGGGTGAGCGAGGTCAGGGCAGTGAGCGTGGAGAGCGGGGAGACGTCCGAGACTCGTGTGTACTGCAATGACAGGCTCTGCAGCTGCGTCAAAGCGCTCAGCGGCGTCAGGTCCTTGAAATAGCCGGGATGCGTGTTGAACTCGGTGGGCAGGTAGAGCGTCGTGACGTTGGTGAACGCCTCCAACCCGGTCAGGTCGCTGATGCTGCCCATCTCGTCGACCTGGCTCGGACCGGCGTAGAGAGCTGTCACCTTCAGCGCGTCGGCCTCGGTGATGTCCCGGCCCGGGGGTCGCGTCGGGTCGATCCCGTAGTTCAGCCAACGCTTGAGCTCGGGGTCGGGGATGTTCACGGTGTCGCCGTCGGCTGCCTGTGCCGCCTGCGGCATGGCGGTCTGCCCGACCAGGGCCACGGCTGCCGCAAGAAGCACTGCCAGTAACGCGCGGAGGATCGTTCTCGACCCTCGGCGTGCGGAATGAGCGCTGTTCATCAGGATGGTCTTCCTCTGTCGTGTGGGTGCCTAACCGCGGCGAAGCAAGCGCGCGGACCGGGAACGACGTATGCCTCCGAGACCATGCGACGCGTTCAAGAGACGACCGTTCCCCGGTGAACGTAGGAGCCCTCTTACCCGGCCAGCAGGAGGCAACACGGCGAAATGAGCCAGCCGGCACCCCGATCGTGAGCGGCGGGCGACCGGGGGCCGCGCTCACTAGGGTCGTCACATGCACCTGCGCTGGCGCCTTGCTGTCGTGACCGGGGCCGGCTCCGGCCTCGGCCGCGAGGTCGCGCTGCGGCTTGCTCGTGTGGGGGCCTCGGTGCTCGTGGTCGACCGCGACCTCGCCGCCGCCGAGGACGCGGTGGCCCAGCTGGAGCTCTGCCGGGTCAAGGCGTGGTCGCTCCAGGCCGACCTCGCCGAGGACGACGCCGTACGGCTGGTCGCCGCCCGCGCCCGTGACCTCGGCGGTGCAGACCTGCTCGTCAACAACGCCGGCGGCTGGACGTCGGGAGAGCAGTACCCAGCGGCGTCCTCCGCCGCGTGGGGTCGCACGCTGGCCCTGAACCTCCGGGCGCCGATGCTGCTGACCCAGCTGTTCCTCGACGATCTCGCGCACCGCGGCGGACGCAGCGACGAGCCGGGCGCGGTGGTCAACGTGTCCTCCAGCGCCGCTCTCGGTCACGAGGCCTACGGCTCACCCGAGTACGCCGCCACGAAGGCCGCGCTGGTGCGGTTCACGACCGCCATGGCCGGCGAGCGCCGTGCCCGCGTCACCTGCGTGGTGCCCGGCTGGGTGGGCCTGGACCGGGCGGTCGCCCAGTGGGAGGCGCTCCACGAGTCGGAGCGGGAGGGGCTGCTGCCGCTGGTCGCGCCGGAGCTGGTCGCCACCACCGTGGTCGGCCTGCTCCGCGAGGGCGTCGGCGGCACCATCGTCGAGCTGCCCGGCGGCGAGCCGTCTCGGGGGCGGTGAGCTGCCCGGGGCCGAGGGGACGTCCCCGGTCAAGCGGCGAACGACGCGGTCCTGGGCTGGCTCGGTGCGGGCGACGCGGTCGCCCACTCCGAGGGCTTCGGCACCGAGCGCACGGGGCGGCTCGAGGTCGGCACGAGCGCCACGAGGACGCACAGTCCCGCGATGGCGGCGGTGGCGGCCGCGCCGCCCCACAGCGACAGGGTCAGCCCGGCGACCACGGGAGCAAGCGGCATCGCCGCCATCGAGACGAACTGGGACGCCGACTGGGTCCGGCCGAGCAGCTCCGGCGGGGTGATCGAGAGCCGGTAGGACTGGATGCCGGCGTTGCCCGCCGGGTTGAGGAAGATGCCGACGGACATGGCGACGGCCACGACGACCGGGTGGTTGACGAAGATCATCGGGACGCTGAGCGGCACGAAGCTCCAGGCGACCAGCACGGTGAGGCGACCCGTCGGCATGCGCTCGATGAGCCACGGGGCCGCGAGGGCGCCGAGGATGCCGCAGGCGCCGCCGGCGGTGGAGACCAGCGCGATCGCGACCGGCTCGAAGTCGCCCTGGATCAGGCGCAGCACCGCCAGGAAGAACAGGGCGTTGACCACCAGGTTGGAGAGCGCGGCCCACGCCGTGAGGACCCGGAAGAACGGGTGGCGGGCGATGAAGACGACCCCTTCCCGCAGGTCGAGGAGCACGCGCCGCCGCGGACCGTCGTACGCCGGCGGGGTGAGGTCGGCCTCGATCCGGCCGAGCAGCACCCAGGCCAGGGCGAAGCTCGCCGCGTCGACCGCGAACGGCAGCCACCGCGTCATCGCGTAGAGCAGACCGCCCACCGGGGCCCCGACGAGGCCGGCGACGTGCTGGCGTGCCTGGATCTGCGAGAGCGCGGTCGGGAGGTCCTCGCGCGGCACGACCGCGCGCACCGCCGCCATCTCCGAGGGCGAGAACACCCCGGCAGCCACACCCGTGAGCAGCGCGACCGCGAACAGGTGGGGGAGGGCCAGCGCCCCTAGAGCCCCCGCCAGGGCGAGCGAGGTGTAGAGCAGCACGCCGGCGCCGCTGGCGCCGCGCATCAGCCGGCGCCGGTCGACCCGATCGGCGAGGACGCCCGCAGGCAGCAGGGCCGCGGCCATGCCGCCGAGGAACAGCGCCTCGGCGGCCGCCGCGTGCAGGGCGGAGCCGGTCGTCGCGTAGGCCACGAGGGGGAACACGAACATGCTGATCTGGCTGCCCAGCTCGCTGACGGTCTGGCCGACCCAGAGGGCGGTGAAGTCGCGGTTGCGGGCGAGCGTGCGGAAGCCGGTCATATCCGCAACATTACATGCGCAATACATGTTGCGCAATAGATGGTGCGGATCTTGGTAGGGTGGTGCGGTGACCGAGAAGCAAGCCGCGCACGACCCGATCGTGCTGCGCGCGATCGCCCACCCGACCCGCAACCGGATCCTCGGCGAGCTCGGCGCGGCCGGCCCGCTGCGCGCCGCCGACATCGCCCGCGAGCTCGGCATCCCCGCCAACCGCGCGAGCTTCCACCTGCGCCAGCTGGCCAAGTACGGGCTGATCGAGGAGGACGCCGGCGCGGCGCGCGATCGGCGCGACCGGGTGTGGCGCCTGTCCGGCGACGGCGAGCTGGACGTCAACCTCGGCGCCATCGAGGCCGCGCCCGGTGGCAAGGCCGCGGCCGGCGTGTTCCGGCGGTCCGCCCAGGGCTGGGCCCACCACGTCGTCGACAGCGCGCTGGCCCCGCGGCCGGACCCGGACAGTTACCGCTCCACCAGCGAGCACAGCGTCAAGCTCACCAAGGACGAGGCGCGCGAGCTCAGCGAGGCGCTGCGCGAGGTCGTGGAGCAGTGGGCGGCGCGGACCCGCGCCGACGCCGCCGGTGGCGGCGGGCCGGACCGCCGCACCTACCTGCTGTACTCCGTGCTCCAGCCCTACCCCGACCTCCCGGAGGACTGATGGCTCCCCGACTGCGGGTCCTCACGCCCGACGAGCTCGCCGCCGCCGTCGAGGCGGTCGACCACCGCGCGCTGACCAAGCACTTCATGGCGGTGCTCGAGCAGCGGGCACCCGGGCACTCGGTGGAGGTGCGGGTCCCGCCGTACGCCGCCGTGCAGGTGATCCCGGGCGTGCGCCACACCCGGGGCACGCCGCCGGCGGTCGTCGAGATGGACGCCGCCACGTGGGTCGCACTCGCCACGGGCGAGCTCACCTGGCAGGAGGCGGAGTCGGCAGGACGCGTCCGTGCCAGCGGCCAGCGCGCCGACCTCACGCCGTACCTGCCGCTGGGCTGAGCGGCTCCTTCGCCGATCGGCTGCGGCCACGGCGTGAGGTGTGCCAGAGTGCAGATCCCCCCGATCCAGCTCTCTCCCGGTCTCGGTCCTGCTCCGTGGTGCGTCGCGGCTCGGCGATCCCTCTTGCGTGACCGAGGAGCACTGTGAGCGTGTCGTGGCCCCGCCGTTGCTGGTCCCTGCTGGCGAGCGCGGTCCTTGTGGCGGTCACCCTCGCGGTCGCGCCCGGGCCGGCGGCGGCGCAGGCCGCGCCGCGATGCACGGTCACCGGCACGCCGGGCAACGACGTGCTGCGCGGCACCCGGCACCGCGACGTGATCTGCGGGCGCGGAGGGAACGACCGGCTCGTCGGCAAGGGCGGCAACGACGTGCTCGACGGCGGTCCGGGCGACGACCGGCTGGACGGTGGCCCCGGCAACGACACCCTGACCGGAGGGCCGGGCGACGACACCATCGCCGGCGGTCCCGGCGCCGACACCGTCGCAGCGCGGGACGGCAGCGCGACTCGCGACACCGTCAGCTGCGGCGCGGGCGCCGACCAGGCGACGGGCAACCCCCGCGACCGTGTCCGCGCGGACTGCGAGCGGGCCAACCAGCTGCGCCCCCCCACCGGCCTGGCCCTGAGCCCGGCGACGGTCGCCGAGGGCTCGCCCCCGGGCACGGTCGTGGGGAGCCTGAGCACGACGGACGCCGACCGCGGCGACACCCACCGCTACCAGCTGGTGAGCGGAGCCGGCGGCACCGACAACGCCGCCTTCAGCGTGGTGGGCCGGACGCTGCGCACCCGCTCCGTCCCCGACTTCGAGAGCGACGCCCGGCTCTCGGTCCGGGTCCGGACCACGGACTCCACGGGCCTGCGGCTGGACAGGGTCCTCACCGTCACGGTGCGTGACGTGGTCGAGAACGCAGCCCCGGTCGCCGTCGACGACACCGTCGGCGCCGACGAGGACGAGACGCTGACGCTGCCGGTCTCCGGTCCCGGCAGCCCCCTCGCCAACGACACCGACGCCGACGGCGACCCCCTCACCCTGCTCTCGGTCGGGAACGCCGTGGGCGGTGCGGTCGCGCTGGTCGGGGGCTCGATCGCGTTCACGCCGACCGCGCAGTCGTGCGAGCCGGCCGCCGCCGGCTTCGACTACACCGTCTCCGACGGCCGCGGCGGCAGCGACGTCGGGCGCGTGCGCGTCGACGTCACCTGCGTCGAGGACCCGCCCACCGCCCGCGACGACGTCGCCGAGCTGGACGAGGACGCCCCGGCGACCGCGATCGTGGTGCTGGCCAACGACGACGATGCCGACGACGACCCGCTCACGATCGGCTCCGCCACCCAGCCCGAGCACGGCACCGTCGTCGTCGCCGGCGACGGCGGCGGTCTGACCTACGCCCCCGACGGCGACTACTGCGACGACACCGAGCCGGACACCTTCAGCTACACGCTGACCCCCGGCGGCTCGACGGCCACCGTGGAGGTCACCGTGACCTGCGTGGACGACGCACCCGTCGCGGTCGACGACACCGCCGGCGTCCTCCAGGGCGCCGCGGCCGTCACCGTGGACGTGCTGGCCAACGACACCGACAAGGACGGCGGCCGGCTCGCCGTGGTCTCGACCACCCAGCCGGAGCGCGGCGCCGTGGAGGTGATCGCCGCAGGCACGGCGGTGCGCTTCACGCCGCCCGATGCCACGTGCGGGCCCGCGGTGTTCACCTACGAGCTCAACGGCGGCTCGACCGCCACCGTGTCCGTGACGGTCGGCTGCGACGAGGCGCCGGTCGCCGTCGACGACGCGGTCACGATGACCGAGGACGACCCGGCGACGCCGGTCGACGTCCTGGCCAACGACGTCGACGCCGACGGCGGCCCGCTGCGGGTCGCCTCGGTGAGCCAGCCCGGCCACGGCACCGTGGTGGTCACGGGGGACGGCAGTGGCCTGACGTACGCGTCGGGGAAGGACCACTGCGGGACCGACGACTTCACCTACACGCTCAACCGGGGCGCGACCGCGACCGTCAGCGTGACGGTGACCTGCGTCGACGACGCCCCGGTGGCGGTGGACGACGCCGTGACGTTGACGGAGAACGACCCGGCGACGTCGGTCGACGTCCTGGCCAACGACACCGACGTCGACGACGAGTCAGTCTCGGTGGGCTCGGTGACGCAGGGTGAGCACGGCACCGTCGCGGTCATGGGGGGCGGTGGCTGGCTGACGTACACGCCGGACGTGCACTTCTGCGGGACCGACGCCCTCACCTACACCCTCGTCGGCGGCTCGACCGCGACCGTGACGGTCACCGTGACGTGCGTCGACGACGCGCCGGTGGCGGTCGACGACGACGCGAGCCTCGACGAGGACGCCGCACCCGGCGCCATCGACGTGCTCACCAACGACACGGACACGGACGGCGGCCCCCGGGTCATCGCGTCGGTGACGCAGCCAGACCACGGGACCGCGCTGGTCACCGGCGGCGGCAGCGGCCTGACCTACGCCCCGGCCCCCGACTACTGCAACACCCCGCTCGGCCTCCCGTCGGACTCGTTCACCTACACCCTCGACGGTGGCTCGACGGCGATCGTGCGCGTGGCCGTGAGCTGCGTGGACGACGCGCCGGTGGCGGTCGACGACGCGGCCGCGCTGGGCGAGGACGCGGGACCGGTCCCCCTCTACGTGCTCAGCAACGACACCGACGTCGACGGCGGTCCCCGGGCCATCGCGTCGGTGACGCAGGCGAGCCACGGCGAGGTGCTGGTCGTCGACGGCGGTGAGGGGCTGACCTACGAGCCGGACGACGGCTACTGCAGCTCGGGGTCCGCCGAAGGGCCCGACACCTTCACCTACACCCTCGTCGGCGGCTCGACCGCGACGGTGAGCGTCGCGGTCGACTGCGTGGCGGACCCGGTCTCGATCCACGCCTCCGACGGTCCCACCACCTATGTCGAGAACGGCCAGCCGGTGGTCGTGGACGGCGACCTGGCCGTCGTGAACCCCGACGGTCTGGCGCTGATCGGCGCCCAGGCGGAGATCACCGACGGCCTCGCCGCGGAGCAGGACGTCCTGGGCTGGGTCGACAACGACCTCGAGGACGGCATCGTCCGGACGACGGGACCCGCCGGTGCCGTCGCGCTGGCCGGCCCGGGCGACGCCGCGGAGTACGCCGCCGCGCTGGCCGCGGTGACCTACGCGAACGCCAGCGACGACCCCGCGACCGCGACGCGTACCGTGACGTTCACCCTGACCGCGGACGGCTTCGCCCCGTCGGACTCGATCGAGGTCGAGGTGCTCGCGGTCGATGACGCCCCGGTCGCGGTCGACGACGCCGACACGCTGCTCGAGGACGCCGGGGTGAGCGTGGTCGACGTCCTGGCCAACGACCGCGATCCCGACGACCCGCTGGCGATCGCGTCCGCGACCGACCCCGCCCACGGCGCCGTCGTCGTGACCGGTGGCGGCACCGGCCTGACCTACGTCCCGGACGCCGACCACTGCGGCGAGGACTCCTTCGACTACACCCTTGTCGGCGTCGGCGTCGGCGCCGCCACCGCGACGGTCTCGATGACGGTGACCTGCGTCAACGACGCCCCCGTGGCCGACGACGAGACCTTCACCGGCGCCCTGTCCGCGGTCGGCAACACCGCGCTGGTGGTCAACGACCCGCTCGACGCGGCGCCGGCACTCGCCGGCCCCCAGAAGTCGATCAGCGGCGCGATCCTGGCCGGCGACGCCGACCAGGACGGCCCCGGCCCCCTCGCGGTGGTCGCCGGCACCCTGGAGAGCGACGACGGCGGCACCGTCGTGCTCGAGAGCGACGGCGACTTCACGTTCGTGCCGGCGCCCGGGGCGAGCTGCCAGGACCACACCGACTTCTTCGACTACACGGTCAGCGACGCCTCCTCGCCGACGGCCGGCACGGACACCGGGCGCGTGACCATCTCGGTCACCGGCTGCGTCTGGTACGTCTCCAACAGGGCCGGCGACGGCGGCGGCACGTCGTCGCAGCCGTTCGTCAACCTGGCCCAGGCCGAGGCCGCCTCGTCGGCGGGCCAGACCGTGTTCGTCTTCGCCGGCGACGGCACGTCCAACGGCTACGGCGCCGGGTTCGACCTCAAGGACGGTCAGCGCCTCGTGGGCCAGGCCGGCGACCTCGTCGTGGGCAACGACCTGCTGTGGTCGGGTCTCCCGGGCGCGCGCCCCACGCTCACCGACTACGACGCGGACGTGGTCTCGCTCGCGTCGGGCAACACCGTGACCGGGCTCGAGGTGGACCCGCGCGGCGGCGGCGGCATCGCGGGGGGCGGCGGTGACGCCGGCGGGACGATCGACGACGTCCGCATCGTCGACGCCGGGGTGCTCGGCAGCCAGCCCGGCCTCGAGCTCGACGGGACCAGCGGCTCCTGGACCGTGGCCGACCTGGTCGTGGACACCGCAGCCACGGGCGTGCGGCTCGTCGGCGCCGGCACCGTCGACCTCGCCGGTGACACCAGCGTCGTGACCCTGTCCTCCACGGGTGCTCCCGCGCTCGACGCGTCCGGCACCTCGCTCGGCACCAGCCACGTCGACGAGCTCGTGGCAGCAGGCGCGGGGACCGGCGGGGTGCGGCTGAGCTCGACGACCGGCAGCATCGTGCTCGGCGACGGCGTGGGCACCGACCTCGACCTCACGACGACGTCCGGGACGACGGCGGCGCTGAGCCTGACCGACGCCGGCTCGGTCACCGTCGCGGCGCCCGGCGTCGACGACGTCTCCGCCACCGGCGGCCCGGCCGTCGACGTCTCCGGCACGACGGTGGTCAGCCTGGACCTCGACGACGTGGACTCCACCGGCAGCGCCTCCGATGGGATCAGCCTGACCGGGCTGGGCGCCGGCAGCTTCACCGCGGGCCCGCAGAGCGTCATCAGCGACGCCGCCGACGTCGACGTGGACCTCGACGGTGGCTCGGGGCAGGTCACCTTCGACGGCAGGGTCACCGACCAGACCGGCCGGCTCGTCCGCGTGCGTCACACCTCGGGCGGCGTCAAGGACTTCAACGGCCCCCTCGCGGACGGCGGCCAGGGCTCGGGCCAGGGGATCGCGCTGACCGACAACGCGGGCGCGACGGTGCGGTTCGACGGCGGCCTCAGCCTCTCGACCGGCACCGCCGACGCCCTCACCGCCACCGGCGGCGGTGCGCTGGCCGTCACCGGGAGCGCCAACACCGTGCGCACCGGGTCCGGCACGGCGCTCCGGGTCACCGGCGTGACGATCCACGACGACGACCTCACCTTCCGCAGCGTCTCCTCCGACGGTGCCTCGAGCGGCATCGTGCTCGGCTCCACCACCAACGCGGGCGGGGGCCTCGTCGTCGCCGGTGACGGCGGCGCGTGCACGGTCGCCGCCCCCACCTGCACGGGCGGCACGATCCAGGGGTCCACGGGACCCGGCGTGTGGCTCAGCGACGTGCCCGGCGGGGTGAGCCTCGGCCGCACGCGGGTGGTCTCCGGCGCCGACGACGGGATCCGCGCGACGGGCGTGGCCGGGCTGTCGCTCGTGCGCGTGCTCGTGTCCGGCAACGGTGATGCCGTCTCCGACCGGGGCCTGGACTACGTCGACGTCACCGGCGCCGTGGCCGTCACCGACACGGTGGTGACCGGTTCCGCCGAGAGCAACGCGCGGGTCGCCAACGGCGTCGCGGGCACGACCGTCCTGACGGTCTCCGGGTCCACCTTCTCGAGCACCTCGCCATCGCGCGGCGCGCACGGCCTGGAGGTGCGGCCCGACGGTGGGGCGAGGGTCGACGTCACCGTCACCTCCAGCACCTTCGCCGCCAACCGGGACGCCGGCTTCCTGCTGGGCAACACCAGCGGCAGCCCGACGATGAACCTGGTCTTCTCCGGCAACACCGTGACCGGGGGCAACGCCAGCGCCCTGTCCGGCCAGCCGGGCATCGTCCTCACGCCCACCGCCGGGGCGCAGACGCGGGCGCTCATCAGCGACAACGACATCTCCGGGACCCTGGGCAGCGCCGTCGTCGTCAGCCCGCTCGCCGGCTCCACGGAGTCGGCCCGACTCGACGCCACCGTGACGGACAACCGCATCGGCGACCTGACGCCGTCCTCCGGCTCGGCGCAGGGCGCCGGGCTGGTGCTGCGGGCGGCGGGCGACGGGGACTCGCGGTTCGCGGCCCGCCGCAACACGATCCGCGCCTTCGCGCAGGAGGGCATCCTCGTGCAGGCCCTGGACGGCAGCGGCGGCACGGCCGACGTCGCCGTCACGCTCACCGGCAACGTGGTCAGCGCGCCCTCTCGCAGCGAGTTCTGGGAGGGGATCTTCGTCGGTGCGGGCTCGCTCGGCACCGACGACGCCGTCGTGTGCGCCGACATCGGGGGTCCCGGGGCGCTCGAGAACTCCTTCGTCGGCGCGGGCACCGGGCCGGTCGGCGACGTCGCGCCGGACCTCGCCCTCTCGCAGCGCTTCGACACCCAGCTGCTCCTGCCGGGCTTCGACGGCGAGGCGGCCGACCTCGCGACGTACGTTCAGGGCCGCAACGCGGGGGAGCCCACCGTCCAGAGCTACGACGGGACGCCCGACGCGCAGGCCGGTGCCTGCGCCCTCCCGACGCTGCCATCCCCATGACCACGATCGGAGGCCCCCGTGGCTGAGCCCTTCCTGTCCGAGATCCGGCTGATGAGCTTCCAGTACGCGCCCAAGGGCTGGGCGCTGTGCAACGGACAGCTCCTGCCCATCAACCAGAACCAGGCCCTGTTCGCGCTGCTGGGCACGACGTACGGGGGCAACGGGCAGACCAACTTCGCACTGCCCGACCTGCAAGGGCGGGTGCCGATGCACGTCGGCTCGTGGCACACGCTCGGTGAGCGCGGCGGCGAGCAGGCCCACACCTTGAGCGTTCCCGAGATGCCGAGGCACACGCACCCGGACCTGGCCTCGACGCTCAACGGCAACACCTCCTCTCCCGCGGGAGCCGCGCTGGCCCCGGTGAGCGGTCTCTACGGCTCACCGACCGGGACGACGTCCCTGGGGCCGACGAGCGTCTCCGTCAGTGGAGGGGGCCAGGCGCACCAGAACATGCAGCCCTTCCTCACCATCAGCTTCTGCATCGCCTTGCAGGGCATCTTCCCGAGCACGAACTGAGGACCTGACATGGCGCAGCCGTACGTCGGAGAGATCAAGCTGTACGCCGGCAGCTGGGCGCCCGACGGGTGGGAGCTCTGCCACGGGCAGCTCCTGCCCATCTCCGAGAACGACGTGCTCTTCCAGCTGATCGGCACGACCTACGGAGGTGATGGCGAGAGCACCTTCGCCGTGCCCGACCTGCGTGGACGGCTGCCGGTCCACCAGGGGAACGGGTTCGTCCTCGGCGACAGCGGTGGCCTCGAGGAGGTCACCCTGACGTCCCAGGAGCTCCCGCCGCACCGGCACCCGCTGGTCGCCACGACCGGCTCCGGGGGGCCGAACCCGCAGGGGGCGGTGCTGGCCTCGAGCCCGACGGTGAGCGCCTATCGCCAGTCGACCGCGTCGACTCAGATGGCGCTCGCCTCCGTCGGTCCCGCGGGTGGCTCGCAGCCTCACTCGAACCTGCAGCCCTACCTCTGCGTCCACTTCATCATCTCCCGCTTCGGCCTCTACCCCTCTCCCTCGTAAAGGACCGTCATGTCCGACCCGTTCATCGCCGAGATCCGGATCTTCCCGTTCAGCTTCGCGCCCAAGGGCTGGGCCTGGTGCGACGGTCAGCTTCTTCCGGTGTCGCAGAACACCGCCCTGTTCGCGCTCCTCGGCACGACGTACGGCGGCAACGGCGCGTCGACCTTCGCGCTCCCGGACCTGCGCGCCAGGGCGCCGATGCACCCGGGCCAGGGGCCGGGACTCACCGCACGCGACCTCGGCGAGAGCGGCGGCACGGACGCCGTGACCCTGCTGCCGAGCCAGCTGCCGAGCCATGCCCACGCCATGTCCGCGGACGCCTCCGGGCGGGCCGACCTCCAGACACCCGGTACGGACCGGGTCCTCGCCCGGTCCTCGGGCGGGACGGCCTACCGGTCCCCGCCGTCCGACCTCACGCCCATGGCGGAGGAGAGCATGGGTCCCGTCGGCTCCGACCAGCCGCACAACAACCTGCAGCCCTACCTGACCGTCTACTTCAACATCGCCCTCCAGGGCGTCTTCCCGACGCGGCCGTGACGTCGTGAGCCACCTCGCCTCCACCCTGGGCCGGGTCGCCCTGCGACCCGCGACCGACCGTGACCGCGACCTCCTCCTGCACGTCTACTCCTCGACGCGTGAGGAGGAGCTGTCGCAGGTGACCTGGGCGCCCGGCCAGCGTGAGGCCTTCGTCCGCATGCAGTTCGACGCCCAGGACACCCAGTACCGGCAGCACAACCCGACCGGCACGTTCGACGTCATCGAGGTCGGAGGGCGGCCCGCCGGCAGGCTGTACGTCGACCGCCGCCCCGACGACATCCGCGTCGTCGACCTGGCCCTGCTGCCGGAGTTCCGCGGGGCCGGCATCGGCGGCGACCTGCTGAGGCGGCTCCAGGAGGAGGCGGCCGCCTCGGGTCGCATCCTCAGCATCCACGTCGAGGTCCACAACCGCGCGGCCGAGCTCTACCGCCGGCTCGGCTTCGTCACGGCCGCCGAGCGCGGGGTCTACCGCCGGATGGAGTGGCGGGCGCCGTGAGCCCGGGACACCACGACTCAGGCGAAGGCGGCCTCGTAGCGGACCCCGTCGGCGTCCGCGCCGATGGGCACCAGGAAGAGCTCGAGCTCACCGAGCTCCTCGTGCGCCAGCGCGTAGCTCCCCTGGGGAAGCGCCGGGGCGGCGGGACCTCCGAAGACGAGCGAGAACTGCAGGCGCTCCTGGCCCTCGGGGCCCGGCCCGCCGGCCTCGGTCCCGACGGCGGCGTCCACGAGCAGCAGGCTCAGGACGGAGCCCGAAACGGCGCTCTGCGTCACGTGGAACGTCTCCCCGACGTGCGTCGCGAAGTCGTCGTAGGTCACCCATCCCAGTCCGGCCATCCGCCGATGCTAAGCCCGTTCCCCCTCTCACCCCGGAGCACCCCATGACCCACACCTCACGTCGCGCGCTCCTGGGCGCGGGCGCCTCCGCGGTGGTCCTCGCGCCGTTCGCCTGGGCCTTCCCGGCCGACGCGTCCGCGCCGCGGCTCTACCGCCGCCGGCGCTTCAAGCCGCTCGTGCGCCGCTCGTTCCGGCTCACGAGCAAGGCCGGCGCGTGGCCGGTGCGGCTGACCGAGGTCACGAACCTGCCGCACACGGCACCAGGCCACCAGCGCCGCTTCGCCCTGACCTTCTCCTCGCGCACCGCGGGCCCGCCGCAGGGCAGCTACGTCCTACGCCGTCGTGGGTTCCGGTCCACGACGCTCTTCCTGGTGCCCAGCGACCCCGGCCGTCGGACCTACCAGGCCATCGTCAACTGAGCCGCGGATAGGTTGGCCGGCATGAGCGACGACATCCGAGCCCGCGTCAACGACCTGCTCCCCGGCATCCGCCAGGACCTCGAGGACCTGGTGCGCATCGAGTCCGTCAGCGCCGACCCCGCGCGCGCCGGCGAGGTGCAGCGCAGCGCCGAGGCGGTCGCGGAGCTGTTCCGCGCCGAGGACTTCGACACCGTCGAGATCGTCAGCGCCGAGGCCGACGGCCGGGCGCCCGCCGTGATCGCCCACAAGGCCGGTCCCGAGGGTGCGCCGACGGTGCTGCTCTACGCCCACCACGACGTCCAGCCGGAGAACGACCACGCCGACTGGGACTCCCCGCCCTGGGAGCCCACCGAGCGCGACGGACGGCTCTACGCCCGCGGCGCGGCCGACGACAAGGCCGGCATCGCCGCCCACCTGGGCGCGATCCGCGTGTTCGGCGCCGACCTGCCGGTCAGCGTGACCATGTTCATCGAGGGCGAGGAGGAGGTCGGCTCCGACACCCTCCCCGCGCTGCTGAAGGAGCACCACGACAAGCTGCGCGCCGACGTGATCGTGATCGCCGACTCCGGCAACTGGGACATCGGGGAGCCCGCGCTCACGACCAGCCTGCGCGGCCTGGTCCGGGTCGACGTCGAGGTGCGCACGCTCACCCACGCCGTGCACTCCGGCATGTGGGGCGGGCTCGTGCCCGACTCGATCATCGCGCTGAGCCGGGTCATCGCCAGCCTCCACGACGACGCGGGCGACGTCGCGATCGCCGGTCTGCACTCCGGTCCGGCCGCCGATGTCACCTACCCCGAGGAGCGCCTGCGCGCCGAGTCCGGCGCCGTGCCCGGCATCGAGTGGATCGGCACCGGCTCCGCGGTGGAGCGCCTGTGGACCAAGCCCGCGCTCTCGATCACCGGCCTCGACGCGCCCAAGGTCGACGGCGCCAGCAACACCCTCGTGCCTGCCGCCCGCGCCAAGATCAGCCTCCGGGTCGCGCCGGGCGACACCACGGCCAACGCGCTGGCCTGCCTGCGGGCCCACCTGGAGGCCCACGTGCCGTGGGGCGCGGAGCTCACCGTCACCGTCGTCGACACCGGCGAGGCCACCCAGATCGACGCGACCGGCCCGGCCTACGACGCCGCGCGGGCGGCGTTCGAGGAGGCCTGGGACGGCGTCGCCCCCGTCGACATGGGCGTGGGCGGCTCGATCCCGTTCATCGCGGAGTTCCTCGAGGCGTTCCCGCAGGCCAGCGTCCTGGTCACCGGCGTCGAGGACCCCGACACCCGCGCCCACGGCGCCAACGAGGGGCTGCACCTCGCGGAGTTCGCGCGCGTGGTGCTCGCCGAGGCCCTGCTGCTGCGCAACCTCGCCCGGTAGCGACCGCCTCGGAACCAGGTGACCCGAGTGTCGCTTTCGCATCATCTCGATAAAAGCACTAGACTTTGAGGGTGGCTACCCTGTACCCGACGCGTCCTCCCGCACCCTCGCCGCCGGCCGCGCCCGCGACCCGGGTGTCCATCGTCGGTGGCGGTGCCAGCGGCGTCCTCACCGCGGTCAACCTGCTGAGCGCGCCGGGCGGCGAGGGCCTGGCCATCACCATCCACGAGGCCAGCGGCATCGTGGGCCGGGGCATCGCCTACGGGACGTCGGACCCCCGCCACCTGCTCAACGTGCGCGCGCGCCACATGAGCGCCTGGGCCGACGTGCCCTCCGACCTCCTGGAGTGGGCCGCGCGCACCGGCCGGGACGTGGACCCGCAGGGCTTCCTCCCGCGCCGTGACTACGCCGCCTACCTCCAGGACACGCTGGCCAGCGTGGCCGACCACCGGCTCACCGTGCGGGCCGGACGCGTCGACGACATCGTCCCGCTGCCCGGCGGCGGCTACGAGCTGCGCTCGGCCGACACCTTCTCCGTCGCCGACACCGTCGTCCTGGCCTACGGCAACCAGGAGCCCCGCGCGCTCGTCGTCGACGGCGACACCCTGCCCCCGGCACCCTGGCACCTGCCCAACCCCTGGAACCTCGCCGACCTCCACCTGCTGCCCGGGGACGCCACCGCGGTCGTGGTCGGGACCGGCCTGACGGCGATCGACACCGCGATCACCTTCCTCGAGGAGCACGCCTCGCGCCGGGTCGTGATGACCAGCCGCCACGGTCTGCTGCCGTTCCCCCACGTCGGGCAGCAGTCCACGGCCTGGGTCAGCCCGACCGTCGAGCACCCGGTGACCTCCGACAGCCTGGCGGCGTTCTTCACCGAGCAGGTCGCGGCCGCCGAGGCCCAGGGCGTCGACTGGCGCGCCGTCGTCGACGGCCTGCGCCCGCAGACGCAGGCGATCTGGCAGGGCATGAGCCTCGACGAGCGTCGGCGCTTCCTGGACACGCACGCACGCTTCTGGGAGGTACGCCGGCACCGCATGGCCCCCGAGGTGGCCGCGCGGCTCGAGGCCTACCAGGCCGAGGGCCGCCTCGTGGTGCTCTCCGGCGGCATCGCCCGCGTGGTCGACCGCGGCCGGCGCTGCGACGTCCACATCGGCCAGGTCGGCGCGCCGGTCCCGGCCGACGCCCTGGTCAACTGCACGGGCCCCTCACCCGACATCACCCGCAGCGGCGACCCGCTGCTGCTGGCCCTGCGCGAGCGCGGTCTCGCGGCCCCCGACGCGCTGCACCTCGGACTCGCCACGGCCGCCGACGGCGGTCTCCTGGACGGCGAGGGCCACCCGGTCCCGGGGCTCTACGCCGTGGGCCCGCCGCGCAAGGGCGTGCTGTGGGAGTCGACCGCGATCCCCGAGATCCGCGCCCAGGCTGCTGCCGTGGCGCGCGTCCAGCTGGCGGGCCGCGTCAGCCGCTGACGGCCGCGGGCAGCCGCAGCGTGAACGCGCTGCCGACGCCGAGTTCGGAGTCGACGGTGATGGCGCCGCCGTGGCGCTGCACGATCCGCTGGACGATGGCCAGCCCCAGCCCGGTGCCGGGCTGGGCGACCGCCTGAGGGTTGGAGGAGCGGAAGAACTCCGTGAAGAGCTGCGCCCGGTCCTCGGGCGAGATCCCGATCCCCTGGTCGCGGACCGTGACGACGACCTCGTCGTCCTCCCGGGCCAGCTCGACCGTCACGTCGCTGCCGGAGCGCCCGTACTTCACCGCGTTGCTGAGCACGTTGCCCAGGGCGGTGTCGAGCTCCTCGGCGTCCCCGAGCGCGAGCACCTCGGCCTCCGGCATCTCCAGCCGGATGGCGACCCCGGCGCGCTGGGCGGCAACGGCGTTGAGCTCGGCCAGGTCCTCGAGGACCGGCTGCAGCGCGACCGGCGCCGGGATGATCGCGGTCTCGGGGTCGCCGACCTTGGACAGCAGGAGCAGGTCGTCGATGACGCGCTGCAGCCGCTGCGAGCCGCGGTCGATGGCGGCGAGCGAGCTGCGGGTCAGGCTCGTCAGGTCCGGCGTGGACTCGAGCATCTCCAGGTGTCCCATGATGGCCGTGAGGGGGTTCTTGAGCTCGTGGGCGACGGTCGCGATCAGGCGCCCCTTGTACTGGTCCAGGGCGGTGAGCTCCTGCACGAGCCGGTGCTCGCGGGCGAAGGTGCGGGCGTTGAGGATCGAGCGCCCGAGGTCGTGGCCGATGTCGAGAGCGGCCTCGGCCTCGGTCCGGCCCCAGGGCGCCTGCCCCTCGACGCGGGTGAGCACCAGGTTGCCGACGCAGGTGGAGCCGGCGCCGATCGGCACGAACAGCAGGGAGTCCGCCTCGATCCGCTCCATGAAGGCGTGGATCTGGCGCGACTGGCCGTCGGTGAGCACCTCCACGCGCCGGTCCCGTTCGATCACGACCCACTGCTGCACCGACCACAGCTGGTGCGCGGCGGTCTCCGCGACCTCCACGAGCCCGTCCGGCAGCACGATGTCGGCGCCCCGGGCGCTGTAGAGCGCCCCGGAGCCGAGCACGTCGCCGGCGAAGGTCTGCACCCAGCTGCCCCCGGCCCGGAAGCCCTCGGAGAGCGCCGAGCCCGCCTGCACGAGCAGGTCCTCGATCGGGAGCTGGACGCTCAGGCTGCGCACGATCTCGCGCGCCGTGGTGGCGAGCCGGATCTGCTCGGAGAACTCGTGCCGCTCCAGCGCCACCAGGAGCGCCCGCTCGGCCTGCGCGGCGTACTTCTCGAGCAGGGAGCGCTGCTGAGCGTCGGGCCTCCGGCCGCTCGTGGGCAGGTCGATCGACAGCAGGCCCACCAGGCGGCCCTCGTCGTCGCGCAGAGGAGCCAGGAGCAGGTCCAGCGGATGCCAGGCGTCGGGGTGGTCCGACGGCTCGTAGTCGGGGACCCAGCCCCACTCGTCGATCGCACCCACGCGATCGCTCGGGACGTACTTGAAGCGACCCCAGTCCTCGGCCTTGGCCAGCTCCTGCTGGATGGTCCGGACGGGCGTGACGGCGTCCCACAGGGCGGCCCGGGCCTCCTCGCTGCCCGCGATCGCGACCGAGCGGAAGTCCTCGCCGAGGACGACCGAGATGAGGGCTACCTGGAAGCCGGCCATCTCGCGGACACCCTCGGCGATCAGGCGCAACGCGTCGCGCGAGAGGACGTCGGACCAGCTCGTCCGGTCGGCGTCGCCGCCCGTGCGCTCGGGCTCGGGCTCCATGTCACCTCGTAGCGTCGTCGTCCCCATACGTCGTCTGCCCCGCCATGCTACGGGCGAAGCCGCGGTTCGGGCCCGCATCTCCTAGAATCACCTCGTGCCCTACCTCAGCAGTCGTGGCCAGCGCCTCGGCGGAGACGGCCGGCTCACCGCGGCTCTCGACCCGCAGGACCAAGGACCCCAGGACGCCTGCGGGGTCTTCGGGGTCTGGGCTCCGGGCGAGGACGTCGCGAAGCTGACGTACTTCGGCCTCTACGCCCTCCAGCACCGCGGCCAGGAGTCCGCCGGGATCGCGGTCAGCAACGGCCGCCAGATCCTCGTCTACAAGGACATGGGACTGGTCTCCCAGGTGTTCGACGAGACCACGCTCGACTCGCTCAAGGGCCACCTGGCGATCGGCCACTCGCGCTACTCCACCACCGGGGCGAGCACCTGGCAGAACGCCCAGCCGACGTTCCGCCCGACGGCCGACGGCTCGATCGCGCTGGGCCACAACGGCAACCTCATCAACACCGCGGAGCTGGCGCAGCTGGTCTCGGACCTGCCCACGGACCCCGGCGAGCTGGACCTGCACGCGCGCAACGTGGAGTCCTCGACCAACGACACCGGCCTGGTGACCGCGCTGCTCGCGCACCACCCCGACACCTCGCTGGAGCAACGCGCGCTCGAGGTCCTGCCGCTGCTGAAGGGCGCCTTCTCCTTCGTCTGGATGAACGAGAACACCCTCTACGCCGCCCGGGACCCCCAGGGCATCCGCCCGCTGGTGCTGGGCCGCCTCGACCGCGGCTGGGTCGTCGCCTCCGAGGACGCCGCCCTGGCCACCATCGGCGCCAGCGTGGTGCGCGAGGTCGAGCCGGGCGAGATGCTCGTCATCGACGACCAGGGCCTGCGCTCGCACACCTTCGCCGAGCCCGCACCCAAGGGCTGCGTCTTCGAGTACGTCTACCTCGCCCGCCCGGACGCCACGATCGCGGGACGCAGCGTCCACGAGTCCCGCGTCGAGATGGGCCGCGAGCTGGCCCGCCAGTTCCCCGTCGAGGCCGACCTGGTGATCCCGGTGCCCGAGTCGGGCACGCCCGCGGCCGCCGGCTACGCCGAGGAGAGCGGGATCCCCTTCGGTCAGGGCTTCGTCAAGAACGCCTACGTCGGACGCACGTTCATCCAGCCCAGCCAGACCCTGCGCCAGCTCGGCATCCGGCTCAAGCTCAACGCGCTCGACCACATGATCCGCGGCAAGCGCATCGTGGTCGTCGACGACTCGATCGTGCGCGGCAACACCCAGCGCGCCCAGGTGCGGATGCTGCGCGAGGCCGGCGCCCTGGAGGTGCACGTGCGGATCTCGAGCCCGCCCGTGAAGTGGCCGTGCTTCTACGGCATCGACTTCGCCACGCGCGCCGAGCTGATCGCCAACGGCCTGACCCCCGAGGAGATCGCCGCCAGCGTGGGCGCCGACAGCCTCGGCTACATCTCGCTCGACGGCATGATCGACTCGACGAAGCAGGAGAAGTCCACCCTCTGCACCGCCTGCTTCACCGGCGAGTACCCCATCGAGCTCCCGGACGCGAGCCTGCTCGGCAAGCACCTGCTCGAGACCAGCCTAAGCTCCCCGACGTTGGGCAAGGCGCTCCCCGTCCTCAACAATCCCTGAGCTCGACGACACCGAACGGATGCCCGACGTGAGCGAGACCGCCGCCGTCCCCTCCTCCTCTCGCAGCGCCTACGCCGAGGCCGGCGTCGACATCGAGGCCGCCGACACCGCGATCGAGCTGATGAAGGGCTGGGTCGAGAAAGCCCGCCGTCCCGAGATGATCGGCGGCCTCGGCGGCTTCGCCGGGCTCTTCGACGCCTCGGCCCTCAAGGGCTACGACCGCCCGCTGCTCGCGACCTCGACCGACGGCGTCGGCACCAAGGTCGCCATCGCGCAGGCCATGGACGTCCACGACACGATCGGCTACGACCTGGTCGGCATGGTGGTCGACGACCTGGTCGTCTGCGGCGCCGAGCCGCTGTTCATGACCGACTACATCGCGTGCGGTCGCGTCGTACCCGAGCGCATCGCGGCGATCGTCAAGGGCATCGCGGAGGCGTGCGTCGAGGCCGGCTGCGCGCTCGTCGGCGGTGAGACCGCCGAGCACCCGGGCCTGCTGGGCCACGACGAGTACGACGTCGCCGGCGCCACGACCGGCGTCGTCGAGGCCGACCGGCTGCTCGGCCCCGGCCGCGTGCGCCCCGGCGACGCGGTGATCGCGATGGAGGCCAGCGGCCTGCACTCCAACGGCTACTCCCTGGTGCGTCACGTCCTGCTGACCACCGCCGGCTGGGCCCTCGACAAGGACGTCCCCGAGCTGGGCCGCACGCTCGGCGAGGAGCTGCTCACGCCGACGCGGATCTACGCCAAGGCGTGCCTGGCGCTGGCCGACCGGGTCGAGGTGCACGCGATGTCGCACGTCACCGGCGGCGGCCTCGCCGCCAACCTCGCCCGGGTCATGCCGGTCGAGCTGATGGCCACCCTCGAGCGCGGCACCTGGACCCCGCAGCCGGTCTTCGACCTGGTGCGCGGCGTAGGCAAGGTCACGCAGGCCGACCTGGAGGCCACCCTCAACTGCGGCGTCGGGATGGTCGCGATCACCGCCCCGGGCGAGATCGACCGGGCGATCGAGGTGCTCGCCGGCTTCGGCATCCGGGCATGGGTGGCCGGCGAGGTGAGCGTCGACCCCGAGCAGTCGGGACGGGTCGTGCTGGAGGGCCAGCACCCCGGTTGGTGACCGTGGGCGCCCTTCTGGCGCTCTGGGAGCCGAAATCCGGGGGGACATGGCACCCGGGCGTGCGGGAACAGCCAGGCAACAGGTAGCGTTGCCCTCACGAGAAAAACTTTGAGACAGCCCGGGAGCCACTGTTGCCCCGGCCGACTTGCGAGGGGGCTGACCCTATGGGGCGCGGCCGAGCTAAAGCCAAGCAGACGAAGGTCGCACGCGACCTGAAGTACCGGACTCACGAGACGGACTTCGGGGCGCTCGCCAGTGAGCTGCACAGTGACAGCGGCGTCAAGGACGAGCCGGTCGATCCGGAGGTCCTCGAGAAGTGGGCCGACGTCATCGAGCCGTCGCGCGACTGACCCACCCTCGCCGCGCCGCCGGGTCCTGCCCGGCTGCGGGAGTTTCACCGGGTACCCGGTGAAACTCACGCTTCCGGCACGAAGTTTCGCACCGGAAGCGTGAGTTTCGCACTGCCGCTGGGACGCGTGTGACCAAGTGACACCAGCGCTTGGTCACCCGCGACGCCTCAGTGCGGGAGCCACACCCCGCGCAGGCGACCGATGTCGCGCATGCGACGCTCGGCGAGGCGGTCGGCCGCGGTCGCGGGCGGTACGCCGTCGGCGGCCGCGAGCTCGAAGACGGTCCGGGTCGTGTCGAAGATGCCCGTCGCGCGCTGGTGGGCGCGGTCGAAGGAGAAGCCCTCGAGCTCGTCGGCGACCTGGATCAGGCCGCCGGCGTTGACGCAGAAGTCGGGGGCGTAGAGGATCCCGCGGTCCTCCAGCGTCTTCTCGACGCCCGGGTGCGCCAGCTGGTTGTTGGCCGCGCCGCACACCACCCGCGCGGACAGCACGTCGACGACCTCGTCGGTGAGGGCGCCACCCATGGCGCAGGGCGCGTAGACGTCCAGCGCGCCGGCGACGAGCGCCTCGGTCGTGGCCGCCACCCGGACGCCGGGCAGCTCCTCGACCAGCCGCGCGACCGACGGCTCGTGCACGTCGGTCACGACGACGTCCGCGCCGTCCTCGACGAGGTGGCGCGCCAGGTGGCGCCCGACCTTGCCGACGCCGGCTATGCCGACGGTGCGCCCGTGGAGCGAGTCGGTGCCCCACGCGACGGTCGCGGCCGCGCGCATGCCCTGGAACACGCCGTACGCCGTCAGCACCGAGCTGTCGCCGGCACCGCCGTGGGCGGTGGTGCGTCCGGTGACGAACGAGCACTCGCGGGCGATGTCGTCCATGTCGGGGGAGAACGTGCCCACGTCGCAGGCGGTGTAGTAGCGCCCGTTGAGCGACTGCACGAACCGCCCGTAGGCGCGCAACAGCGCCTCGGTCTTGAGCGTCGCGGGGTCGCCGATGATGACGGCCTTGCCGCCGCCGAGGTCGAGGCCGGCCAGGGCCGCCTTGTAGGACATCCCGCGGGAGAGGTCGAGCACGTCGCGCACGGCGTCGGCGGTCGAGGCGTAGGGGTAGAACCGGGTGCCGCCCAGGGCGGGGCCCAGCGCGGTCGAGTGGATCGCGATGACGGCCTTCAGGCCGGTGGCCGGGTCGTTGGCGAAGACGACCTGCTCGTGCTCGGCGCCGAGGTCGAAGACGTCGACCGGGGTGCGTTCAGACATGGGTTGCGTCCGTTCTGTGTCGCGGCCGCGCGGGTGGGCGGTCCTGGTGGAGGTGGGGCCGCAGGGGTGGCGCAGCCCACATTCGTCACCCTAACCGCTGCGCCGGGCGCCGGTTCTGGTGCGCCCGGCCAAGAAAGCCGGCGGCCGTTGGTCCTCGCCACCGAGCCGGGCCACAGCCGTCAGGAGGGAGGCGCCTGCGCCGCGTTCAAGGCGTCGATGCCGGTCACGACGGTCGCCGCGAGGGCCTCCAGGAGCGGCTCGATGCCCTCGACCGAGCCGGTGCCGGCGTAGGTCTCCACCGCGCCCGCGGCGGCGCCGACCTGGAGCAGGCCCAGGTTGAGGGCGCTGCCCTTGAGCTGGTGGGCGGACGCCTCGGCGCCGGGGGCGTTGTCGCTGGCGACCGCCTCGCGCACCTCGGCGAGCGCCAGGTCGACGCGGGAGAGGAACGACGTGCGCGTGCGGTCGAAGAAGCTGACGCCGTCCTTGACCAGCGAGGCCAGCATCGCGACCCGGGCGGGGTCGAGGACGACGTCGCCCGGGCGCGCCTCCGGCGCCGCGTCGGCCACCCCGGGCGTGCGCGCTGCCGGCACCCAGCGGAACAGCGCGCGGGCCAGCTGCGAGGGGTCCACGGGCTTGGTGAGGAAGTCGTCCATGCCGGCCTCGAGGCAGCGCTCGCGCTCGCCCTCGAGCGCCGAGGCGGTCATCGCGATGATCGGGACGTGGCGGTCCTGCTCGGTGGCGCGGATCGCCCGCGTGGCGTCGTAGCCGTCGAGCAGCGGCATCCGGCAGTCCATCAGCACCACGTCGTACTCGTGCTCGGCCCGCAGCTGCTCCACCGCCTCGACGCCGTTGCCCGCCACGTCGACCCGGCAGCCCAGCGCCTCCAGCAGCCCGGTGGCCACCATCTGGTTGACGGCGTTGTCCTCCACCACCAGGGCGCGCACGCCCAGCGGTGCGATCGACGGCGAGCGGGACGGCGACGGCGTCGGCGCCTCCCCGACGACGACGAGGAGCAGGGCGTCGTAGAGGTCGGAGAAGCGCACCGGCTTGGTCAGCGTCGCGGCGATGCCCGAGGCACGGGTGCGGCCTGCCGAGACGGCCTGGTCGCGCGTGAGCAGCAGCAGCGGCGGCGCGAACGGTACGGCGGCCCGGATCCGGGCGGCCAGCGCGAGACCGTCGGTGGCGTCCAGCGTCAGGTCGAGCAGCACCGCGTCGAACGGCGCCCGCTCCTGCGACGAGCGCACCACCTCGGCCATGGCCTCCTCGGCCGTGGCCGCCGGCACGCAGGTGAGGTGCCAGGACCCCAGCTGCTCCAGCAGCACCGTGCGGGAGGTCTCGTTGTCGTCGACCACGAGCACGCGCCGCCCCCGCAGCGGGGACGTCGAGCCGTTGCGCCCACCGGGCCCCGGGCCCTCCCCGCCGGCCAGCCCGAGGCGGGCGGTGAACCAGAAGGTGCTGCCCCGGCCCGGGGTGCTGTCGAACCCGATCTCCCCGCCCAAGGCCGCGGACAGCCGCTGGGAGATCGCGAGCCCGAGGCCGGTGCCGCCGTGCTCTCGCGTGGTGGACAGGTCGGCCTGGGTGAAGGCGTCGAAGAGGCCCACCCGGTCGGACTCGCTGATCCCGATGCCGGTGTCGGAGACCTCGACGCGCAGCAGCAGGTCCTCCTCGGTGCGCTCGGCCACGGACGCCCGGATCGCCACCTCGCCCCGGTCGGTGAACTTCACGGCGTTCGAGCCCAGGTTGGTGAGGATCTGGCCCAGGCGCACCGAGTCGCCGTTGACGTGCATGGGGACGTCGGGATGGCAGGCCACGACGAGCTCGAGACCCTTCTCGTGGGCGGGCCCGGCGAGCACCGCCGCGGTCTGCTCGAAGACCGAGCGGATGTCCATGTCGGCCGCCTCGAGCTCGAGCTTGCCGCTCTCGATCTTGGACAGGTCGAGGATGTCGTTGATCAGGCTGAGCAGGGTCAGCCCGGCGCCGCGCAGCCCCTCGGCGAGCCGCCGCTGCCGCTCGTCCAGGTCGGTGCGAAGGAGCAGGTCGTTGAGGCCGATGACGCCGTTCATGGGAGTGCGGATCTCGTGGCTCATCGTGGCGAGGAACTCCGACTTGAGCCGGGAGGCCTCCATGGCGCTGTCGCGGGCCGCGGCGAGGTCGGCGGCGCTGCGCTCGCGCTCGGCCACGCGGCTCAGCTGGTCGACGACCTGCTGGATGAGCTGGCGCGAGGTCTCGTCCGGGGGGACCTCGTCGGCCACGAGCTCGATCACGCAGGCGACGTCCGGGCCGCCGACGACCGGCACCGCCACGAGCGTGTGGGTGCCCTCGTGTCCCGGCAGCGGCATCATCTCCATCAGCCCCGAGCGCCAGCTGCGCTCGGCCAGGTCGAGGTCGGGTCCGGGCAGCCAGCTGTCGGGTGCCAGCGGCAGCGGCAGCGTGACCATCGGGCCGTCCGGCTCCTCGCGGACCAGCACGCAGAGGGGGTCCCAGCCGCTCGTCCCGTCGAGCGCGTCGGCGGCGTGGCCGAGCGCGTCGCCGAGGCTGCTCGACTGGTTGGCGGCCTCGGCCATCTGCCGCAGCAGGTGCAGCCGCCTGGTCGCCTCCGCTGCCTCGGCGCCCGCGCGCACGAGGTCGGTGATGTCCTGGGCGGTGCCGCGCATGCGCAGCGGCGTGCCGTCCTCGTCCCGCTCGACGACGCCCAGCCCGCGCACCCAGCGCTGCTCGCCGTCGGCCCGGGTGATGCGCGCCTCCCACCCGAAGCTGTCGGACCCGGCGAAGGCCTGGGCGATCGCCTCCTCCACCAGCGGACGGTCGTCGCGGTGGATGTGCGCCAGGAAGGCGTCGTACGTCGCCTCGAACTCACCGGGGCGCAGCCCGTAGATGCGGTGCAGCTCGTCGGACCACCAGATCGTGTCGGTGGCGATGGTCCACTCCCAGCTGCCGAGGTGGGCCAGCGACTGGGCGGCCGCGAGCTGGTGCTCGCGGTCCTGCAGGGTGTCGAGGAGGCTCTTGCGCTCGGCGTACTCGCTGATCCGGTGCAGCCACCCGAGGGGCTCGCCGCCGGGCGACCGCAGAGGCGCCCAGCTCACGAGCGTCCAGACCCGGGACCCGTCGGCCCGGACCACGAGCGAGTCCAGGTTGTGCTCGCCGGGATGGCCCTCGCGCATCTGCTGCAGGTGGGCCTCCAGCTGCTCGCGGCCCTCCTCGTCGACCACGTCGCGGAGCGTGACCGAGGAGAGGTCCTCGCCGGGCCGTCCGAGCATCTCGGCCATCCGCGGGTTGGCGAACACCGTGGCGCCCTCGGCGTCGACGACCCACAGACCGTCGGGACTGTCCGCGGCGATGCCGGCGAGCAGGTCCTGCGTGTGCACCATGTGGTCCTCCGACCCCTATCTTGCCCCTCCTGGCACGCCACCGTGCGCGTTGCCGGGAACGAGGGCGCGGGACACGACCACGTCGCCATGGCTCCCGTACCCGATCAGGCGCCCTCCATAGGGTGTCGCGTCGAAACCGATCAGGAGGACCTCGTTGTCGTCGCCCTCCCGGACGGGCAGCAGGGTCGGCCAGGGGATGTTGGAGTGGTAGGGGGCGTCGAGCGTGTCGACCTCGGCGAGGTCGAGGTCGAACACCGGGTAGCGGGCGCGCTGGCCGACCCGCCCCTCGCGGCCGTCGCTGGCCAGCAGGCGCCACTCACCGTCGAGACGGGCCAGGGTCGGACCCTCGGTCGCGCGCCGGCGCTCCGACGCCGCCCGGAGGGTGAGGTGGTCCAGGTCCGGGCCGGTCGCGAGGACGGGGTGGAAGGCGAAGAACCGCCGGGCGCTGACGTAGGCCACCAGCCAGGAGCCGCCGTCGCGTACGAGGTGCGGGTCCCAGACGCCTACGGAACGCAGCCCCGCGGTGGGCAGGTCGAGCGGCCGGGTGTCGAGCACGTGCCGGCCGCGGGTCAGGTCGCTCGTCGTCCGGGCCAGGGTCACCCCGACGGTCGCGCCCGGGGCGGCCCGGTCGAAGTCGCCCCAGGTGCTCGTGGCGACCAGCCACGCGTCGCCGTCGCGCACCAGGTGCGTGGCGTGGTCGCCGTAGACCCCAGGACGGTCCTGGCGCCGGAAGAACAGGTCGCCGCGGTGGCGCAGCTCCAGCCGCTCGGGCTCCAGGCCCCACACCGAGGTGTGGGCGGTGTCGAAGAAGCCCGGCCCGGCGCTGGTCGCGGTGAGCAGCGCCTGGTCGCCGTCCCGGTAGGGCGTGCCGTCGGCGTGGGTGACCAGCCGCAGGTCGCGCAGGCCCAGCTGGCCGAACCCGCCCGAGCGCACCTCGCCGACCGGCCCGTCCGCGCCGGCGGCCAGCCCGGCCAGCCAGGCCTCGTCACGGGTGTCGACGCGCTCGCTGAGGTCGACGCGGCCGCGAGCCGTCCACCCCCCGGCCTCGCGGCCCAGCACCGCCACGTGGGTACCGGTCAGGGTCAGCGCCACCGCCTCGACCGGCCCGTCCGGTCGCGCGGCGCGGCGGCTGCGGTGGCGCGTGGTCCGCTCGCCGGTGGTGACCGCCAGCGTCAGCTCGCCGTCGTACGTCGCGGTGAGGCGGGTGTCGCCGCTGGACAGCGTGAGCGTCACCGGGCCCGGGCCGGCCACGTCGGCCTGCACGGCGACGTACGGCGCGACGCCGGCGACCTCGCTGTCCGGGACGACCAGCTCGACCGGCCGCAGCCGGGCGACGGTCTCGAAGCGGGGCCGGCCCCTCATCTGCCTGCCCTCATCGGGCCGGCCAGCGCGTCGTCGAGCGCGGCCAGGAAGAGGTCGGCGTGCTCGGTCTCCCACACCAGCGGCGGGCGCACCTTGAGCACGACGCCGCCGGGCCCGGTCAGCCCGGCGAGCACGCCTCGGTCGACGAGCCCGGCGAGCACGTCGCGGGCGTGGTCGCGCCCGGCGAGGAGATCGACCCCGGCTAGGAGGCCGGTGCCGCGCACCTCGCCGAGGGCGTCGTGCCGTGCCGACAGGGCGCGCACGCCGGCGCGCAGGTGCTCGCCGACCGCGACCGCGCGCTCGGGCAGCCGCTCGTCCTCGAGCACGTCGAGCACCGCGTTGCCGGCCGCCGCGGCCACGGGGGTGGCGGCGAAGGTGGAGAAGTACTCGTAGCGGCGAGCGAGCACGTCGGCGATCTCGCGTCGCGTGATGACGGCGCCCACGGGGTAGCCCGCGCCCATCGGCTTGCCGAGCGTGACGATGTCGGGGGTGACCCCGGCCAGCGTGAAGCGCCACAGCTGCGGGCCCGTGCGCCCGTAGCCCACCTGGACCTCGTCGGCGAGGTAGAGCGCGCCGGCCTCGTGCGCGCCGTCGACCAGGCCCTGGAGGTACGCCGCCGGGGCGTCGCGCACGCCCTCGCTGGTGAACCCGCTGTCGGCCAGCACCAGGGCGGCGCGGTGCCCGCTCGCCGCCAGCTCCGCGGCCGCGTCGCGCACCCGGCCGGCCGCCACCTCGGCGGTCAGGGCGTCGGGCGCTCCGTAGGGCGCCTCGAACAGCGCCACGCCGTCCGGTCGGTGCCCGGCCGGCCACTCGTTGGGGCTGAGGTCGGCCATCCAGCGGGTGCTGCCGTGGTAGGCGTGACGGGCGATGACCGCGCCGTCGCCCCCGGTCGCCTCGGTGGCCAGGCGCCAGGCCAGCTCGTTGGCCTCGGTGCCGGAGGTGGTGAACAGGCAGGTGTCCAGCCCGTCGGGCATGCTCGCGACCAGGCGCTCGGCGAGCCGGACCACACCGGGGTGCAGGTAGCGCGAGTGCGTGTTGAGCTGCGCGAGCTGGCGGGTGACGGCCCGGGTCACGATCGGGTGCGCGTGGCCCACGACGGCGACGTTGTTGTAGGCGTCGAGCATCCGCCGCCCGTCGGCCGTCACCAGCCACGGGCCCTCGCCGCGCACGACCTCCAGCGGCCGCCGGTAGAACAGCGGCGACAGCGGGCCGCCCATGACGGCGGCGCGGCGCGCGCCGAGGTCCCCCCCGAGGTCCCCCCCGAGGTCCGGCTCGGCGGTGCCGGCGAGGCGGTGCAGACGGCCGCGCAGGTCCTCGGGCGTCAGCGCCGCCAGCTCCGCGAGGACGCGCGCGTTGGCGTCGTCGTACTGGGTGATGTAGGTGAGGTTGTCGGTGTGCTCGACCGCGCGGGTGCGCGAGATCAGGGTCGAGACGGCCAGCCGCGCGAGCACCAGATCGCCGAGCACGGCGACCTCCTCGGGGGCGAGGGGCGAGCGCCGCTGGTAGCCGCGCAGCACCGCCGCGGCGAGGTCCCACAGCCCGACGTCCTGGGGGCCGGAGTTGCGGAGCACGGCCGTGAGCGTGACGGCGAGGTCGGCCACGCGGGCCGTGTGGTGGACGTCGCCGAAGTCGATGACCCCGGTGACGTGGCCGTCCTGCGCCAGCACGTTGGTGAGCGTGACGTCGGCGTGCTGCACGCCGGACGGCAGCGCGGCGCAGGCGCGCAGCGAGCCGCCGACCCGCTCGGGCAGCCCGGCGAGCACCGGCTCGCGCGTCGCGTCGAGCACGCCGGACGCCAGCGCGCCCGCGATGACGTCGGGCAGGCGGCGTACGTCCCAGTCGAGGCCGCGCCCGCCCGCCGCGGGGTGGAAGAAGCCCTGCAGGGCCACGCTCGTGCGAGCCGCGAGCGCCCCCACCTGCTCGGCCAGCGACACGGTGAGGCTCGTGCCCTCGAGGATCTCGCCCGGCACCACCGTGACCAGCCGGGCCAGGCACGGTCGTCCGGTGTCGTCGACGGTCTCCAGGAGTGGGGCGCCGCTGGTGGTCGGGACGGTGCGGGGCATCACCAGGTCGGGATCGGTGGCCTCGACGTGCGCCATGACCGCGACCTCGAGCTCGATGCTCTCGCGGGGCTCGGCGGGGTTCGAGACCTTGAGGACGTGCCCGTCGCCGACCAGCGCGTTGAGGTCGCGCTCGCTGGGCAGGGCGCGCACGGGCGCCGAGCCGCGGCCCCAGCCCTGTGTCAGCAGCCGGTCCACGGTCTCGGCGCCCAGCTCGGGGGCCGGCTCCTGCAGCACGTCGTCGAGCGTCATGGCCCCATCCTGTCGGAGCCACCCGTCCGGGCGGGTGTGGAGGCAGGGGACCGGGGTACTCGCGGGCATGACCTCGACCGGACCACCCATGGCGCTCGCTGCGGATGCGGCGTGGCGCTGAGGTCGCAGTTTCACCAAGGTATGCAGGGCAACTGTCACTTCCCGGGCGCTGCAACCCGAGGGAAGTGACGTCTTCCCTGCATACCTTGGGGAAACTGCCCCCGACCCAGACAACCCAGCTGTGGAGGAACCGGTGACGCGGGGGGCGGCGTCGGTTAGCGTCTCTGGCCATGAGGCGGGTGCCGCATGAGAACGTCGCGACCGTGCTGGTCGCGCCGTCCGCGCTGCGTGACCTGGAGCTGGACCTGATGGCGCTCGACCTGTGGGTGTGGCCGGTGGCGACGGCGCCGGTGCACGAGGACGGTCCGCGGGCGGCGTTCCAGCTGCGTCGCCGGCTGGTCGAGGCCCGCCGCGGCGCCTGGGACGCCGCCGCCGACTGGGTGCCCGTGTGGGTGGCCTTCGGCGGCAGCTGGCGCACGGGCGACGAGCCGCTGCCCTGGGCCGCCCACCACACGCTCTACAGCGCGCTCGACGAGCACGCCGAGCACGTCCGCTACCGCCGTGGCCTCGGCGGCGTACGTCGCCTCGCTGTCACGCGCGAGCGGGAGGCCGGCTAGTGGGGGAGCAGGCCTCCGACTTCGACCGACCGCTCAACCTCAGGCCCAGCCGTCGCCCGCTGCTGGTCAGGGTCCTGATGCCGGTGCTGCTCGTGGGGTGCGCGGCGGTGCTGTTCGGCGCACCCGTCTGGCTGTTCATGCACGGCGCCGCGAGCGGGTGGGTCGAGGACCGGGCGGTCACGGCCGCGGTCGCCGACGACGCGCGCTGCCGGGTCGGCCCGCCACCGGGCAAGCCCACCACCTGCGAGGCCACGTGGCCCTCCGCCGACGGAGACGTCAGCAACCGCTACGGCGGACCGTCGCCCGAGGCCGGCGAGGAGGTGGCGGCGCGCGCCGTCTCCGACGACCTGGCGCTGACCGGCTTCCACCCCGTGCTGCTCGCCTGGGCACGCGCCTCGCCCTACCTCACGGTCGCAGGCCTGGTCCTCCTCGGCGCCGCCATCGCGGCCCTCACCCGGTTCGACCCGCGGTGGTGGACCCGCCGCACCGACCTCACCTGACCGGTGGGCTCACGACGAGCGCAGGTCCTTCTTCAACACCTTGCCGCTCGCGTTGCGCGGCAGCTCGGAGATGGCCACGAAGTCCCGAGGCACCTTGAAGTTGGCCAGCCGCTCGCGGCAGTACGCCGTCAGGCCGGCCGCGTCGGCCACGGCACCCTCGCGCAGGATGAGGTAGGCGCGGCCGACCGTGCCCATGCGCTCGTCGGGCACGCCCACGACCGCGGCCTCGACGACGTCGGGGTGGGCGCTCAGCACGTTCTCGACCTCGGCGGGGTAGACGTTGAAGCCGCCCACCGTGAACATGTCCTTGATCCGGTCGGTGATCTTCAGGCACCCGTGCTCGTCGAGGCGACCGACGTCGCCGGTGTGCAGCCACCCGTCGGGGTCGATCGCCTCGGCCGTGGCCTCGGGGTCCTCGAAGTAGCCCAGCATCACGTTGTCGCCGCGCAGCAGGACCTCGCCGTCGGCACCCACCGCGACGTCCTGGCCGTGCTCGTCGACCACGCGGACCTCGATGCCCGGGACACCCGGGCCGGTGGTCTCGGCCACGTGGCGGGGGTCCTCGCCGGGTCGCGACTGGGTGGCGACGACGCACTCGGTCAGGCCGTAGGCCTGCGCGACCTGGTCGAAGCCGAGGACGTCCAGCATCTGCTCGAAGAGCGTCTCGGGCACCGTGGCCGCGCCCGCGATCGCGAAGCGCAGCGAGGACAGGTCGAACTCGGCGAGCCGCGGGTGGTTGATCAGGGTGAGGAACAGCGTCGGCGCCCCGGGGAGCACCGTGATCCGCTCTCGCTGGATGAGCTCCATCAGGCTCTCCGGGGAGTAGACCGGCACCGGGTGGATCGCCGTGCCGGCGGTCATCGCGGCGATGATCCCGGCCTTGTAGCCGAAGCTGTGGAAGAACGGGTTGATGACGGCGTAGCGGTCCTGGTCGGTGAGCCCGGCGCCCCCGGCCCACACCGCCGCGACCCCGAGCGTCTGGCGGTGGCTGCTCATCACGCCCTTGGGCACTCCGGTCGTGCCGGAGGTGAAGAGGATGTCGCAGACGGTGTCGGGAGTGACCGCCGCGGCGAGCTCGGCCACCTCGGAGACCGGCACCTGCTCGCCGCGCGCGAGGAGCTCGGCCCAGGGCAGCGTGCCCTCCTCCGCGCCGTCGCCGAGGTCCACGACCGTGTGCAGCCGGGGCAGCCCGGCGACCGGCCCGGAGTCAGGCCCCGAGACAGGCCCCGAGACGGGCAGCGAGTCGTCGGCTCCGTCGGGCGCCGACTCGCGCAGCATCCGCGTGTAGTGGGTGTCCAGGAAGCCGTCGGCGACGACCAGCACGCTCGCACCGGAGCGCTCCAGGACGACCCGGGCCTCGTGCCCGCGGTAGCGGGTGTTGAGCGGCACCAGCGCCGCCCCGAGGCTCTGCGCGCCGAGCAGGGCCAGCGCGAACTCCGTGCGGTTGGGCGCCCACACCGCCACCCGGTCGCCCGGCTGCACCCCGAGGGACCGCAGTCCGCGAGCGGCGCGCACGACCTCCTCGGCGAGCCCGGCGTAGGTGAGGATCGTGTCGCCGTCGACGAACGCCGGTCGGTCGCCGTGGCGGGTCGCCGCCTGCTCGAGGAGGGCCGGGATGGTGTCCGGTGTCGCCACGGGTGCTCCTCACTGACCAAGTGCTTGTTTGGTAACCTACGGTACCCGACCGGAAGGGCCGCGATGAGCGACGACGACCGACCTCGACGCCGTCCGAGCGGCGGCCCGGGCTCGACCCGACGCGCCGAGCTGCTGGCCATCGCGGAGGAGCTCTTCGCCACCCGCGGCTACTCCCAGACGACCGTGCGCGACATCGCGGACGAGGCCGGGATCCTCTCCGGCAGCCTCTACCACCACTTCCACTCCAAGGAGGCGATGCTGCAGGAGATCCTCCAGGACTTCATGCGGACCCTCCTGGCCGGGTTCGTCGAGAGCATCGAGCGTGGCGGCAGCCCGCGCGAGAGCCTGGACGGGCTCGTGCGCAGCGCCTTCGCCACCATCCACGCCAGCCCGCACGCGGTGGCGCTCTACCAGAACGAGTCGGCGGTCATCGCCAGCCTGCCGGAGCTCGGCTTCGTCGGCGAGACCAGCACCGAGGTCAACCAGGTCTGGCTCGGCGTGCTCGAGGAGGGGCAGCGGTCCGGGGAGTTCCGCGACGACCTCGACCCGCTCGTCGTCTACCGCTTCGTCCGCGACGCGGTCTGGGCGACCGTGCGGTGGTACCGCCCCGACGGCCGCCTCCAGCACCAGGCCGTCGCCGACCAGTACCTCGCCATGCTCCACGGCGGCCTGCTCCGCCAGGACTGAGCACGCCTAGAGCCGCAGCGCCGCCTGCACCAGCCCGGCCACGGCCCGCGAGCGGCTGTGCGCGGGCCACGCGATGACGGTGGTGACGTCGGGTGCGTCCGAGACCCGTACGGCGGACAGGTCGCGGCCCAGCGTGGCCGCGGCCGACTCCGGCAGGACCGCGCACGCGCGGCCGAGCGCGATCAGCTGCAGCACCTGCGTGTGGTCGCGCACCTGGGGACCGGGCCCGTCGGCGAAGCTGCCGTCGCGGCGGGGCCAGCGCGGCAGCGGCAGCCCGGGCAGCTCGGCGACCTCCGCGAGCGTGATCTCGCTGCGCAGGCTCAGCGGGTGGCCGGCGGGCAGCAGCACCACCTGGCCCTCGGTCACGAGGTCCTCGGTGTCGAAGCCGGCCGTCGCGTCGAAGGGCCGGTGCAGCAGGGCGACGTCGGCGCGCCCGTCGCGCAGCAGCCGCTCCTGCTCGCCGGGCCCGCACAGGTGGACGTCGACCGTGGCGGCGCCGGGCTCGGCGGCGTAGGCGTCGAGCAGCTTGGCGAGCAGCTCGCTGGACGCGCCGGCCTTGGCCGTGAGCACGACCGAGGCCTGCCCGGTGGCGGCCAGGGCGGCGCGCTGGGCGCGGCGTCCGGCAGCCTCGACGGCCTCCAGTGCGGCGCGGCCCTCCTCGAGGAGCACCTGCCCGGCCTCGGTGAGCGTGACCCGTCGGCTGGTCCGGTCGAGCAGGGTGGCGCCCACGCGGCGCTCGAGCTGGCTGATGGCACGCGAGAGCGGCGGCTGCGCCATGCCGAGCCGCTCCGCCGCCCGGCCGAAGTGCAGCTCCTCCGCGACCGCCACGAAGTAGCGCAGCTCGCGCGTCTCCAGACCGGTGACGGTGTCCATACCTCCACGGTATCGCTGCCCACCTGATCGGTGTTGGGGAGCGGCGCCGGCCGCGACAGGCTCGACCCATGAGCACAGACACGAACCAGGACACCCAGAAGACCGCGCTGGTCACCGGCGCCAACAAGGGGATCGGCTACGAGATCGCGGCGGGCCTCGGCGCCCTCGGCTGGCGCGTCGGCGTCGGCGCCCGTGACGAGCAGCGCCGTGAGGAGGCCGTGACCCGGTTGCGGGAGAGCGGCGTGGACGCGTTCGGCGTACCCCTCGACGTCACCGACGACGCGAGCGTCGCGGCCGCCGCACAGCTGCTGGAGGAGCAGGGCGGGCGCCTGGACGCGCTGGTCAACAACGCCGGCATCACCGGCGGCATGGCGCAGACCCCCACCACGGCCGACCTCGACGTCGTGCGCGACGCGGTGGAGACCAACGTCATCGGCGTCATCCGCGTGACCAACGCGATGCTGCCCCTGCTGCGCCGCTCGCCGGCGCCGCGGATCGTCAACATGTCCAGCAGCGTGGGCTCCCTCGCCCGCCAGACCGACCCGGACGCCGACAGCGGCCCGGTGGCGGTCGCCTACTCGCCGTCGAAGTCCTTTCTCAACGCCGTCACCGTCCAGTACGCCAAGGAGCTGGCGGGCTCGCCCGTCCTCATCAACGCGGCCTGTCCGGGCTACGTCGCCACGGACCTCAACGGCTTCCGCGGGCACCGCACCCCCCAGCAGGGCGCCGCGACGGCGATCCGCCTCGCGACCCTGCCGGACGACGGCCCGACCGGCGGCTTCTTCGACGACGACGGCGTCGTGCCCTGGTGACCTGATGCCCAGTGGGTCAGGGGGTCCCGAGGCCGGCGAGGTAGGTGTCGAGCAGCCGGAAGCAGATCCGCTCCCAGGCAGCACCCGGCCGCCCCGGCTGCGCCAGCGTGGCGCCGAGCCAGGCGATGTCCGACACCGCCACGTCGCGTACGACGGTCCCGTCGGCCGCGCCCCGGTCCAGCACGTCGCGGATGGCCCGGTGCAGCTCGGCCTGCACCGCCCGGGCCGCCTTGCCGGGGACCGCGGGGCCGCCGGTGGAGGGCAGCACCATGTCGTCGCGGTCGGCGATGACGGCGCGCAGGAAGACCCGCAGGACCTCCGTCGCCGTGCCGCCGGCCTCGCGGGCGTGCGCGAGCCGGTCGACCATCAGCCGGAACGACCGCAGGGTCAGCTCCTCCAGCAGGTCGTCCCGCGTGGGGAAGTGCCGGTAGAGCGTCCCCACCCCCACGCCGGCCTCGGCCGCGATCGTGGCCATCGGCACCGCGAGACCCTCGCGGTGCAGCGCGGCGACGGCGGCCTCGACGACGCGCTCGCGGTTGCGGTGCGCGTCGCTGCGCAGCTCGCGGTGACCCGCGGCGCCCGTCTCGGCCATGGCCCCATTCAACCCCGACTCACGCTCGCCGGCCGCCCGGTGGAATAAGTGGACGGTTTCGTCCGCTTAGGACTAGCGTCAGCACCACTCACGCAGATCCCCGAGAAGGGCAGCACGCCATGAAGGCAGTTCGGTTCCACGAGTTCGGCGACCCGCAGGTCCTCCGCTACGAGGACGTCGACGCACCCGCCCCGGGTGCGGGCGAGGTCCTCCTCCGCGTCGCGGCGACGACGTTCAACTCCGTCGAGGGCAACATCCGTGCGGGCTACATGCAGGGCCCCATTCCGGTCTCGCTGCCGCACACGCCGGGCATCGACGTCGCCGGCACGGTCGACGCGCTGGGCGAGGGCGTCACCGGCTGGGCGGTCGGCGACCGCGTGATCGGCTTCCTCCCGATGGTCGGCGACGGTGCCGCCGCCGAGCTCGCCCTCGCGCCGGCCCAGGACCTGACGGCGGCTCCGCGCAGCATCCCGTTGACCGACGCCGCGGCCCTGCCGCTGGTGGGCCTGACCGCCTGGCAGGCGCTGTTCGAGCACGCGAAGCTCGAGGCCGGGCAGCGGATCCTGGTCAACGGCGCCAGCGGCGCCGTCGGCGGGTACGCCGTCCAGCTCGCGCACCAGGTCGGGGCCCACGTCGTCGCCACGGCCGACGCGGACCACCGCCAGCACGTCCTGGACCTCGGTGCTGACGAGGTCGTCGACCACACCTCCACCGACGTCGCCGCCGCGGTCGGCGAGCCGGTCGACGTCCTCCTCAACCTCGCGCCCGTCGACCCCGACACCTTCACGGCGCTGGCCGCCCGGGTCGCGGACGGCGGCGTGGTCGTCAGCACCACCGTCTGGATGCCGGCTCCCGGCGACGAGGCCCGCGGCGTGCGTGCCGTCGACCTCTACGTCCGCAGCGACGCCGACCAGCTCGCCGGGCTCGTGGCGCGCGTGGATCGCGGCGACCTCCGCGTCGACGTCGCCCACCGGGTGCCGCTGCAGGAGCTCGTGGACGTGCACGCGCAGGCAGCCGCGGGCACGCTCAGCGGCAAGGTCGTCGTGCTGGCCCCCGACGCCTGACCCTCAGACGTGCTGGAGGATCCGCCTGCGGTGCTCGTGGGCGGCGCCGAAGAGCTGGGCGGTGGCGTGGGCGCGCTTGAAGTAGAGCTGCGCGTCGTGCTCCCAGGTGATCGCGATCCCGCCGTGCAGCTGCACGGTCTCGGCCGCGACGGCGTTGAAGGCGTCGGTGCACCAGGCCTTGGCGAGCGAGGCCTGGAGGGAGAGGTCCGGGCTGTCCTGTGCGGCGGCCCAGGCGGCGGACCAGGACATCGAGCGAGCGGTCTCCACGGCTACCAGCATGTCGGCGGCCCGGTGCTTGAGGGCCTGGAAGGATCCCAGCGGCCGGCCGAACTGCTCGCGCTCCTTGAGGTAGGCCACGGTGCGGTCCATCGCGGCCTGGGCGCCGCCGACCTGCAGCGCGGTGACGGCCACGGTCGCGACGGCGCGCACGCGCTCGAGCGCCCCGGCGGCGTTCGTCGACAGCGCGGTCGCCGGTGCGGACTCGAGGCTCACCTCCGCGAGCTGCAGGGTGAGGTCCACGGCCGGGGTGGCGGTCCGGGTCACGCCGGCGGCCGCAGGGTCGACCTCGAAGAGGCCGAGGCTCGCGCCGGTGTCGGCGACCACGAGCAGCACGTCGGCGCCGGGCCCGTCGAGCACCAGGCTGGCGGTGCCGGTGAGGGTCCAGCCGTCGGCCTCGGTGGCGCGCACGTCGCTGGCGTCCGTGCGCCAACGTCCGCGGGCGTCGGCCCAGGCGAGGGCCGCGATCGTGGTGCCCTCGGCGATGCCGGGCAGCAGCCGCTCGCAGTCGGCGGGGCCTGCCGCGGCCAGGATCGCCTGCGCGGCGACGACCCCGGAGCCCAGCAGCGGCGAGGGGGTCAGTGACGCCCCGAGCTGCTCCAGGACCACGTGGGTCTCGAACAGCCCGAAGCCGGCGCCGCCGTACTCCTCGGGGACGGCGAGCGCCGCGACCCCGATCTGGCTGCTGAGGGTGCCCCAGAGCTCCTCGTCGTAGCCGCGCTCCGAGGCGGCGGCCGCGCGGACGTCGACGCTGCCGGCGCGGCGCTCGACCAGCCCGCGTACGGCGGCGGCCAGCTCCTCCTGCTCCTCGCTCAGCGCGAAACGCATCGTCAGGCTCCCGTCAGGCTGTCGAGGACGCGGGCCCGGTGGTGGGCCGGTGCGCCCCAGGCGCCCACCAGGGCCCGCACCTTCAGGATCCAGATGCTGAGGTCGAGCTCGAGGGTGTAGCCCACCGCGCCGTGCACCTGCAGGGCGGTGCGGGCGGCGAGGTGGGCGGCCTCGGAGGCGGCGACCTTCGCCGCGGAGACGTCGCGCGCGGCGACGTCCGAGCGGTCGCCGAGCTCGAGCGCGGCGCCGTGCACCAGCGGGCGGGCGAAGTCGAGGGCCACGCGCACGTCGGCCAGGGCGTGCTTGACCGCCTGGTACTCACCGATCGCGCGACCGAACTGGCGGCGCTGGCCGACGTAGGCGACCGCCTCGTCGAGCAGCCGCTGCCCCGCGCCGACCAGGACGGCCGAGGCGGCGAGGGCGGCGTGGTCCAGGGCCAGGTCGACGGTCGCCGGCGGCACCTGGCCGACGGGCTCGCCGGCGGTGACCGCCGCGAGCCGGCGCGCCGGATCGACGGAGGTGAGGGGTCGCTCCACGATCGCGTGCGACAGCGCGCCGTCGGCCAGCAGGAAGGTGTGCGAGGACTCCGCGTCGAGGGCGTACGGCGCGAGCGGCGGCGCCGCGACGCTCACCCGGGCCGCGCCCTCCGCCACCTGCTCGAGCAGCCCGTCCTGCGAGGTGCCGGCCAGGAGCAGGGGGGCCAGGGTGAGGGACTCGACGTACGGGCCGGGCGCGCCGTGGTAGCCGATCCGGTCAAGCGCGACGACGAGGTCGAGCGGCGAGCCGCCGATGCCGCCGAACTCCTCGGGGACGCCCAGGGCGGTGACCCCGAGCTCGCTGAGCCGGCCCCAGAGGGCCTCTCCGGCCGCGGTGTCCCCGCTCGCCCAGGCCCGGGTCGCGGCCGGGACGTCGGTGGCCGCGAGCAGGGCCTCGACCGCCTTGCCGAACGCCTGCTGCTCCTCCGAGAGGGCGAACCTCATGCTCCCGCCCTCCGGTTGTCGCCGCGGGGCAGGCCGAGCAGGCGCTCCGCGACGATGTTGCGCTGGATCTCGTTGGTGCCGGCGTAGATGGGGCCGCCCAGCGAGAAGAGGTAGTCGTCGACCCAGGCGCCGTCACGGGGCGCGCCCTCGCCGCGCAGCTCCTGCTCGGGTCCGAGCAGGTCGAGCGCGGTCTCGTGCAGGTCCACGTCGAGCTCGGACCAGAAGAGCTTGTTGACGCTGCCGTCGGCGCCCAGGTCGCCGCCGCCCTGGAGCCGGTCGACGGTGCCCCACGTGTAGAGCCGGTAGGCGTGCGCGCCGATCCAGGCGTCGACGACCCGGTCGGCCAGGTGCGGGGCGGAGGCGCCGCGCTCCTGCCACAGCGCGAGGAGCCGGTCGGCCGCGGCGAGGAACCGGCCGGGGGCCCGCAGCGAGAGCCCGCGCTCGTTGCCGGCGGTGCTCATCGCGACCCGCCAGCCGTCGCCCACGCCGCCCAGCACGTCGGCGTCGGGCACGAAGACGCCCTCGAAGAAGATCTCGGCGAAGCCCGCGTCGCCGTCGAGCTGGGCGATCGGACGCACCGTGACGCCGTCAGCGTCCAGCGGGAACAGGAAGTACGTCAGGCCGCGGTGCCGCTCGGCGTCCGGGTCGCTGCGGAAGAGCCCGAAGCCGCGGTCCGCGAACGGCGCGCGCGAGCTCCAGATCTTCTGGCCGTCGAGCACCCAGCCGCCGCGCTCGTCGTCGCGGGTGGCGCGGCTGCGGATGCCGGCGAGGTCGGAGCCGGCCTCGGGCTCGGACCAGGCCTGGGCCCACACCTCGGTGCCGTCGGTCATCGGCGGCAGGTAACACTGCTGCTGCTCGGGCGTGCCGTGCTCGAACAGGATGGGCGAGAGCAGCGAGATGCCGTTCTGGGCGATGCGCGTCGGGGCGCCGCTGCGGTAGTACTCCTCCTCGAAGATCACCCACTCGGTGAGCGAGGCGTCGCGCCCGCCGAGCTCCTCGGGCCAGCCCACGACCGACCAGCGGCCCTCCGCGAGGGTGCGCTCCCAGGCGCGGTGGGCGGCGGCGCCCTCGTCGGTGTCCATCGAGGGGAGGCGACCCGGGTGGTGCTCGGCCAGCCAGGCCCGGGCCTCCGCCCGGAAGGCGTCCTCGGACCGGCTGAACTCCAGACTCATCGCGGGCTCATGGCGCGGCCGTGTCCTGCTCGGTCATGCTCGGCACCGTACCAAACAAGTGCTTGGTTTGGTACGGTGCGAAGCATGGACCTGACCTACTCCGCGGCGGACGAGGCCTTCCGCGCGGAGGTGCGGTCCTGGCTCGAGGACAACCTCGTCGGGGAGTTCGCGGAGCTCAAGGGCCTGGGCGGCTCGGGCCGCGAGCACGAGGCCCACGCCGAGCGGCTCGCGTGGAACCAGCACCTGGCGAAGGCCGGGTGGACCTGCCTCGGCTGGCCCGAGGAGCACGGCGGTCGCGGCCTCAGCCTTTTCCAGCAGGTGATCTTCCACGAGGAGTACGCCCGCTCGGATGCCCCCGCGACGGTCAACCACCTCGGCGAGGAGCTGCTCGGCCCGACCCTGATCGCGCTCGGCACCGACGAGCAGCGCGCGCGCTTCCTGCCCGGCATCGTCGCCGTCACCGAGCTGTGGTGCCAGGGCTACTCCGAGCCGGGGGCCGGCTCCGACCTGGCCGGCGTGCGCACCAAGGCCCGCCTCGAGGGCGACCGCTGGGTCGTCGACGGCCAGAAGGTGTGGACCTCGCTCGCCCACCAGGCCGACTGGTGCTTCGTCCTGGCGCGTTCGGAGGCCGGCTCGCAGCGACACGCGGGACTGGCCTACCTGCTCGTGCCGATGGACCAGCCCGGCGTCGAGGTCCGCCCGATCCAGCAGCTGACCGGCACCTCGGAGTTCAACGAGGTGTTCTTCGACGGCGCCGAGACCGAGGCCGGGCTGGTCGTGGGGGAGCCGGGCGAGGGGTGGCGGGTCGCGATGGCCACGCTCGGCTTCGAGCGCGGCGTCTCCACGATCGGCCAGCAGGTCCGCTTCGCGCGCGAGCTCGACCGCGTCGTCGCCGAGGCCCGGCGCACCGGCGCCTTCGACGACCTGGTCATCGCCGACCGGATCGCGCAGGCCCGGCTGGGCCTCGAGGTCATGCGCACCCACGCGCTGCGCACGCTGAGCGCCTACGACTCCGGCTCGCAGGGCCCGGAGGCCTCGGTCTCCAAGCTGCTGTGGGCCCGGTGGCACCGCGAGCTCGGCGAGCTGGCGATGGACGTGCTCGGCGGCGAGGCGCTCACCGTCACCTCACCGCCGTACGGTCTGGGAGACCTGCAGACGCTCTTCCTGTTCAGCCGGGCCGACACGATCTACGGCGGCTCCGACGAGGTCCAGCGCAACATCATCGCCGAGCGTGTGCTCGGCCTACCGAAGGAGCCGCGAGGATGACCTCCCGCGCCGAGCAGCCCGCCCCCGACTACGTCCCCGGCCACGGCCTGCTCGCGGGCCGCACCGTCGTGGTGACCGCCGCCGCCGGCGCCGGCATCGGCGCGGCCGTGGCCCGCAAGGTCCTCGAGGAGGGTGCGAAGGCGGTCGTCCTCGGCGACACCCACGAGCGCCGCCTCGCGGAGGCGACCGACGCGCTGGGCGCGGAGTTCGGCGCGGAGCGGGTCACCTCGGTGCGCTGCGACGTGACGAAGGAGGAGGACGTCCAGGCGCTGCTCGACGCGGCGGAGCCCTTCGGCGGCGTCGAGGTGATGATCAACAACGCCGGCCTCGGCGGCACCGCCTCGGTGCTCGACATGACCGACGAGCAGTGGTCGCTGGTCCTGGACGTGACCCTCACCGGCACCTTCCGGTGCGTGCGCGCCGCGTCCCGGCGGATGATCGCCCACGGCACCCGCGGCGTGATCGTCAACAACGCCTCGGTCATCGGGTGGCGCGCCCAGGAGGGCCAGGCCCATTACGCCGCCGCCAAGGCCGGCGTCATGGCCCTGACCCGCAGCGCGGCGATGGACGTCGCCGAGCACGGCATCCGCGTCAACGCCGTCTCGCCCAGCCTCGCCATGCATCCCTTCCTCGCCAAGGTCACCAGCGACGAGCTGCTCGCCGAGCTCAAGGGCCGTGAGGCCTTCGGCCGCGCCGCCGAGCCCTGGGAGATCGCCAACGTCATGGTCTTCCTCGCCAGCGACTACTCGTCCTACCTCACCGGCGAGGTCGTCTCCGTCAGCAGCCAGCACGCATGACCGGCGCCCCGACCATCCCTGGAGGATCCCGTGCCTGAGGCCTACATCGTCGACGCCGTGCGCACGCCCGTCGGCCGCCGCGGCGGCGGCCTGGCCGGCGTCCACTCCGCCGACCTGGGCGGCCACGCGCTGGGCGCGCTCATGCGCCGCAGCGGCGTGGACCCCGGCGCCGTCGACGACGTGATCCTGGGCTGCTGCGACACGATCGGCTCCCAGGCCGGGGACGTCGCGAGGACCGCCTGGCTCGTCGCCGGACTGCCCGAGCACGTCCCCGGGGTGACCATCGACCGGCAGTGCGGCTCGAGCCAGCAGGCCGTCCACTTCGCCGCCCAGGGCGTCATGTCCGGGACCGCCGACCTGATCGTCGCCGGCGGAGTGCAGAACATGTCGGCCATCCCGATCTCCTCGGCCATGGTCGTGGGGCAGCCGTTCGGCTTCTCCACGCCGTTCGCGGAGTCGCCCGGCTGGGTGGCGCGCTACGGCGACCAGGAGGTCTCGCAGTTCCGCTCGGCGCAGATGATCGCCGAGAAGTGGGACATCAGCCGCGAGGACATGGAGGCCTACGCCTACGAGAGCCACCGCCGCGCGATCACGGCGATCGACGAGGGGCGCTTCGACCGTGAGATCGAGCCGCTGGGGGACGTCGCCGTCGACGAGGGACCCCGCCGCGACACCAGCCTCGAGAAGATGGCCGGGCTCAGGCCGCTGGAGGAGGGTGGGCGGATCACGGCCGCCGTGGCGTCGCAGATCTCCGACGCCGCCAGCGCGATGCTGATCGCCTCCGAGCGGGCCGTGGCCGACCACGGCCTCACGCCGCGGGCGCGCGTGCACCACCTGAGCGTGCTCGCCGACGACCCGGTGTGGATGCTGACCGGGCCGATCCCCGCGACCCGACGGGCGCTGGCGAAGACCGGCATGAGCATCGACGACATCGACCTCTTCGAGGTCAACGAGGCGTTCGCCTCGGTCGTGCTGGCGTGGGCCGAGGAGACCGGCGCGGACCCGGCCAGGACCAACGTCAACGGCGGCGGCATCGCGCTCGGCCACCCCATCGGGGCCACGGGCACCCGGCTGATGACCACCATGCTGCACGAGCTCGAGCGCACCGGCGGCCGCTACGGCCTGCAGGTGATGTGCGAGGGCGGGGGCCAGGCCAACGTCACGATCATCGAGCGTCTCTGAGAGGACGCTCGGGGTGCCGGGGCCGACCGGTGGGCCGGCCCCGGCGTGGGTCTCAGCCCTCCGAGACGAGCCGCTTCAGCGCGGCGGCCGGCTTGAACGCGGGCGCGGTGCTGGCCGCGATCTCCATCGTCTCGCCGGTCTGGGGGTTGCGGCCGGTGCGCGCGGCGCGCTGGCGGGTCTCGAAGATGCCGAAGCCCGAGACGGTCACCTTGTCGCCGGCGGCGAGGCTCGAGGAGATGGCGCCGAAGGCGGCGGTGATCGCGCGGTCGGCGTCGGCGGCGCTCAGGCCGGTCTCGGTCGCGACGGCTTCACGCAGTTCGTTGCGGTTCATGTGTGCTCCTTTGTGCGGGCGTTCCCGCGGTGGGGTCGCGCCCCCTCGACGGGGGACGGGGTCGTGCGGCGCGCAACCCTACCCGCGCTGAGGTCCGTTCTCATTAGCAGGGCTCGTTAGCCGGGTGGCTGGCGAGCTCTCGACGTGGCGCAGTCGGCCACCGCTCGCCGGGCGCTAGATTGAGAAGCGTTCGCAGGTCCGTCGTCGATGGGCCACCGTCGACCTCGTTGAGAGTGGAGCCCATGGCTGCAGGGAGTGCCGACACCGACCCGTCGCGCGTGGTGCGCTCGACGCGTCAGCGACGCGCGATCGAGGACGTCCTGGCGTCCTCGGACGACTTCCGCAGCGCCCAGGACGTGCACGAGCTGCTGCGGCGGGCCGGCGAGCGGGTCGGGCTGGCCACGGTCTACCGCGCCCTCCAGGCCATGGTCGACTCCGGTGAGCTGGACGTCCTCAAGACCGACGCGGGCGAGGCGGTCTACCGCCGCTGCGGCGCCTCGCACCACCACCACCTGGTCTGCCGGCAGTGCGGACGCACGGTGGAGATCACGGGCCCGACCGTCGAGCGCTGGGCCACGTCCGTGGCCGAGAAGCACGGCTACGAGGACGTGCGCCACACGCTCGAGCTGTTCGGGGTCTGCACGCCCTGCCAGGAGAGCTCGGGCCTGGAGGAGTCGGGCTCCTGAGCCCTCACTCGTACTCGTAGCGCGGAGCCTCCACGGTCGTCACGTCCTCGGCGTCGACCGCCGGAGCCGTGTCCTCCTCGGTCCCGGATCCGTCGACCCAGGTCCCGGTCACGCGGACCCACTGGTCGCGAGGCGGCGCGTCCGCGCCCCGGACGACGACCCGGGTCACGGTGGCGTCGGCGGCGCAGCAGTTGATGCCCAGGCGGGTGACGTACCAGTGGCCGTCCTCGTCCAGGCTCACGAAGCCCACGAGGCTGACCCGGCGCTCCGGGAGCGAGACGCCCTGGTCGTAGACCGCACGCACGAAGAACTCGGTCACGCCCATCTCGACCGGGTCCTCGTCGGGCAGCGGCGCCAGCATCGAGTCCAGCTGGCCGCTGCTCGGCGGCGGGGCCTCGGTGGCACGCTCGGCGAGGAACGCGCCCAGGGCCGGAGGGGAGACGAAGAAGATGACCAACGGAGGCAGGAACAGCAGCCACGCCGCCCTCGGGACCCGGTGGGCGACGTCCTCCCGGTCCTCGTCGCCGTCCGACTCGGACCGAGGGTCGCGCGAGGAGGTGACCAGGTCGGAGACCGACAGCAGCACCAGGACCACCCCGCAGAGCAGGACCGGCCACCGCATCCAGGTGTTGACGTAGCGCAGGTAGGTGTCGTCGACGGTGATCCGGATCAGCACGGCGCCGACCAGCGTCAGCAGGACGCCCTGCGTCGCCCGGGTCACAGGAGCCACCAGCCGATCGCGCAGCCCGAGCCGACGGCGACGGTGAGGACGAGCGGGACGAACCGCAGCGCGAAGGCGCGGCCGAACTGTCCGGCCTCCATCGACGCGAGCTTGATGTCCATCGCCGGGCCCACGACCATGAAGACCAGCGTGGCCGTGTCGGAGAACGCCGTGAGGCTCGCCGCGACGAAGGCGTCGGCCTCGGAGCAGAGGGCGACGACGAACGCGAAGGCCGCCATCGTCACGATCGCCAGCAGGACGTGCCCCGCGACGCCGTCGACGACGTGGCGGGGCACGAAAGTATTGACCGCGGCGGCGAGCATCGCCCCGAGGACGAGGAAGCCGGCGGCGTGGACGAAGTCGTGGCGCACGTTGTCGAGGAACCGCTGCGTGGCGCCGGCCCCGTGGGCGTGAGCAGCGCGGGGGTTGAGCAGCGGGACCCTCCCGCCGAGGCGCAGCCACAGCCAGCCGACCAGCACCGAGGTGAGCAGCGAGGCGACGAACCGCGCCAGCACCACCTCGGGGCGGCCGGGGAACGCGACGGCCGTGGACACGAGCACGACCGGGTTGACCGCCGGTGCGGCGAGCAGGAAGGTCAGGGCGACCGCCGGTGCCACGCCGCGGCTCATCAGGCTGCTGGCGACCGGGACGGACGCGCACTCGCAGCCGGGCAGCGCGATGCCCGCCAGGCCGGCGACGGGGACGGCGAGCGCCGGGTTCGACGGGATCATCCGGCGTACGACCCGCTCGGACAGCACGGTCGCGATCACCGAGGCCAGCAGGACGCCGCCCACGAGGAACGGCGTCGACTGCACGACGATGGCCACGAAGATCGTGCCCCAGGTCGACAGGGCCGCGTGGTCCACGTGGCTCACCAGCAGTCGCTGACAGGCCAGCAGCACGATGACGACGCCGAAGACGACCCACATCTGACTCAGGGAGTCGTCCGGGCGTCGCCGGGTGTCGGCGGATGCGTCGATATCTGCCTCCGGTGGCTAACTCAGAATGACGATCATTCTCGTTAGCAGTCTGCACCGCAGGCAGGCTGCTGCGGCGCGAACACGCCGTCGGCAGCGTGCCTGCCTCGGGACGTCCTCGGAAGCGTCTCTGGGTCGAAGACGCGAGCGCCCCCGCCGGAGCTCCGGCGGGGGCGTTCGGTGCGGGTGGCCAGGGGCGGGGTCGAACCGCCGACCTTCCACTTTTCAGGCGGACGCTCGTACCAACTGAGCTACCTGGCCATCACCGGGGACCATCCCGGACGGCGACGAGCATACACAGCAACGGGGCCACGGGAGGCATCGGGACGGGCGAGCGGCTCTGGCCGTCGCGGGCCGTCACCGCGCACGCCGGGTGCCGCGATGGACGTGTCGCTGAGGCGATCCGCCGTCGCGCGGGGCTAGCCTCGAGCTGCGTCAGGACATACTTGACGCGGTGGAGTGGGGAGTGGACATGAAGCGCATCAGATTCTCGGTGGCACGCGTCATCCTGCGGGTCCAGGGTCGGGGGGTCACCGCCGGCTACTACTGGGGTTGAGGTCATCGGCGCGCGTCCTCCGGGGCCAGCCGGTCGGTTCCTGTCCGGCAACCTGCAGGACTACGAGGAGGACCGGCTCGGCTTCCTGGCGTCGGTCCACCGCAGCTACCCGGGACTGGCGACGTTCGACCGGCGCACGACCGTGGTCACCGACGGCGGGCTGGCCCGAGTGGTGCTCACCGACCGACGGTTCGGCGTCCGGGAGGACTTCCTCCAGCGGCGGCTCCCGGCTGCGGTCGCCGAGGGCGTCATCGCGTCGCGTCGCCACCTCAACCCCGGGCTGCGCCCGAGCGCCGTCGCACCGCTGCGGACCGTGGTCAGCGCACTCACGAGGCGCGAGCTGCTCGGGGGGCTCGCGCCGGGTCGCAGCCTGCCCTTCGACCCGCTGCCGGCCCTGGAGCGGGTGACCTCGCGGGCGATGGCCCGGCACACCTTCGGTCCCGGCGCCGACGCGGTCGCCGGCTCCGCCTCGGACCTGCTCGAGGCGCTGTCCGCGATGATCGGGAACCCCTTCGCCCTCCCGGCCAACCGCGTCACCCCGGCCCGCCGGAGGATCCTGCGCCACTACGAGCACACGATGGGACTCGTCCGGGCGCTCCTGCGCTCGCGCATGGAGGACCCCGACGCCTTCCCCGACCACGCCGCGCAGGTGGCTCGCGGCTTCGACGCCGCTCGGCTCGAGGAGTGCGCCCACATGCTCGTGGGCGCGTTGCTCGCCGCCGACCGCGTGCCCGGCGCCGCGGCGGCCTGGATGCTGCTGTGCCTCAGCGACCACGCCCCTCAGGCCGAGCGGCTGGAGCCGGAGGCGGCCCTGTTCGCCCAGCACCTCGAGGACGGGCAGGCGCCACCGCTGTCCTCCTACCCACGGGCGGTGGCCTTCGTGCGCGAGGTCCTTCGCCTCCATCCCCCCACCTGGCTGATCACCCGCACGGCCACCGGCCCGGTGGGGCTCGGCGGCTACGAGTTCAGCGCGGGCCACACGTTCATGCTCAGCCCCTACGCACTGCAGCGCGACGAGCGGGTGCTGGACGACGCGTCGCGGTTCCGTCCCGAGCGCTGGGCGACGTCGGCACCCCCGGGCTTCTTCCTGCCCTTCGGGCAGGGGCTGCACCGGTGCCCGGGGCAGCACTTCGCGCTGTCGCTGCTCGTCAGCATCCTGCTGACGGTCGTCCACGAGGTCCGCGTGTCCCGCGCTCCGGGGACGGTCACCGCCGACCCCCGCACGACGCTGCTGCCCGTGGGGCTCGCGGTGACGCTGCAGCCGCGCTCGGCGCGGTCAGGCCGAGGCGTCGCGGCGGCGGCTGGTGGAGGTGGTGGAGAACCGCTCCCACGCTGCCTGGCGTGACACGCCGAGCGCCTTGCCGATCTCGGCCCAGGACAGCTTGCGCCGGCGCAGGAGCTCGACCCACTCGCCGGCGAAGGCGGTGTTCTGCTCGGCCGACCTCAGCACCAGCGTGAACGTGTGCAGGAGGTCGGCGTCGGACATCTCGTCCCACACGGGCCGGGTCTGGGCCGCCACGCGGCTCTCGGAGCTGATGTCCTGGTGGAAGTACTCGATGCACTCGAAGCAGATCATCGCGCCCAGCCCGCCGGCCAGCCTGTTCTTCCGGCTGCCCGGCTTGCCGCAGAAGGAGCAGATCTTGCCCTCGAGCGTCGCGTCCATCTGGGTGCTCCTTCTCCTCGGCGCGGCCGGCCGGTGGCTCCCGGCATGCGCCGAGGCTACCGCCGACGTCGCGTCCCGGGCAGGTCGTCGCCGCGTCCTCTGGCCCCGCGGTGCCCGGTGTGCGCTTTGGAGAGCGTCGAGAACCGGCCCTATGCTGAGCGCGCGGTCTGGCCCCCATCGTCTAGCGGCCTAGGACGTCGCCCTTTCACGGCGGTAGCACGGGTTCGAATCCCGTTGGGGGTGCCACTGCGAGCAGCCGGAACGACCCGGACCCCCGGATTGGGACGTGCTCGCGTGGATGGGTTAGGGTTTCACCGCTTCGGCCGAGCCGGAGCGAGAGCACCAGATCCAGCACAACCTGGCCCCGTAGCGCAGTTGGTTAGCGCGCCGCCCTGTCACGGCGGAGGCCGCGGGTTCGAGTCCCGTCGGGGTCGCCACTAGACGCCCCGGACCACCACGGTCCGGGGCGTCCGTGCTTCTCCAGGCGTAGGCGGCGTGGGCCGCTCGGGCACAATGGCCGGGTGCCGATCGCGATGGAGCCCGAGCGTTTCGACGAGCTCGTGGACCAGGCGCTGGACGGGATCCCCGACGAGCTGGCCGCGCTGGTGCGCAACGTCGTGGTGCTCGTCGAGGAGGAGCCGCCGGAGGGCGAGCCCGACGACCTGCTCGGCCTCTACGACGGCGTCGCCCTGACCGAGCGCCAGTGGATGCCCGGGGTGGACCTGCCCGACCGCATCTTCATCTTCCGCGGTCCGCTGCTCGACATGTGCGCCGACGAGGCCGAGCTGGTCGAGGAGGTGCGGATCACCGTCGTGCACGAGGTGGCGCACCACTTCGGCATCGACGACGAGCGCCTGCACGAGCTCGGCTACGCCTGAGCGAGCCAGAACCCCAGCCCGCAGGCGGCCAGGGCCACGACGACCGTGCCGGCGGCGTACGCCGCTCCGCGCCTGCCCAACGCCTGGGTCTGCACCGCGAAGGCGCTGTAGGTCGTGAGGCCGCCGCAGAAGCCGGTGCCGAGCAGGGCCAGGGCCGCGCCGTCCAGCGCGAGGCCGGAGAGGACGCCGAGCAGGAACGAGCCGACGACGTTGACGAGCAGCGTGCCCAGCGGCAGCTCACGGTCGAGGCGCCGTCCGACGAGGAACCGCAGCACGGCGCCCACGCCACCACCGAGCGCCACCAGGAGCGCGGTCACCGGTCGTCCTCGCGGGAGACGGCGAGCCGGGACGCCAGGGCCACGGCGACCAGGGAGGCCGCGAGCGTGCCCAGCAGGTACGCCGCGGCGAGCGCGGGCCGCCCCTGGTCCAGCAGGTGGCGGCTCTGCTCGGAGGTCGCCGACAGGGTCGTGTAGCCGCCGAGCAGGCCGGGGCCGAGCGCGGTGGCCACCACCCGCGAGCGCCGTACGGCGCGCAGTGCGGGCAGCAGCGCGAGCGTCCCCGCGCCGGAGACGTTGATCGCGAGCGTGGTCCAGGGGAAGCCGGAGCCGTCGGGGGCCAGCTCGCCCAGCGCGTAGCGCAGCAACGCGCCGAGCGCCCCGCCGATCGCCACCGCGCCGAGCAGGCGCGGCAGCGGGGGAGTCACGACAGCGAAGTCTGCCGCACCGAGTCCTCCGGGGCGCCGACCCACGGCAGCGGCTCCTCGCCGTTGGCCTGGCGGACGAACTCCCCGAGGAACCACTCCTGGAAGCGCTGCTGCTCCACGGTGCGCGCGAGCGACAGCAGCCGCTCCTCCCGGCAGAAGGCGTCGGCCAGGTCGAGCAGCTCGATGAAGCGGCCGATGACGTCCGCGGACGCGGCGTCCATGACGACGTGGACGTCGGTGGTGCTGCTGCCGGCCTCGAGAGCCGCCTCGATCTGGTCCAGGCCCATGCCGTCGTGCAGGGGCTGCTCGAGTGCGCCGAAGAGGTCGGAGAGGCTCTTGGCGAGCGGGTAGTCGGCCTCGTGCGCCAGGGCCAGCAGCCGGACCTCCCGGCGCAGCTCGCGGTAGTGGCGGTGGAAGCCGACGTAGGACTTCAGCGGCACGTCGCGGATCTCGAACTCGATCATCCCCGGGGCGTCGGCCCGCGGGCGGGTCTCGCTCACCACGCCGGTGATGACCCCCTCGACGCCGTCGTCCTCGGAGAACTCCGGCGCGGGGTTGAACCAGACGATCTTGCCGTCGTCCTCGATCTCGGCGCCCCACGCCTCCGAGCTGCGGGCCACGATGCTCAGCCCACGCCCGAACGTCAGCAGGAGGTCGTCCTCGTCGGTCGGCTCGACGGTGGAGGGCAGCAGCGGCGGCACGGTCGAGCCGTCGCGCACCTCGACCCGGGGGTGCTCCCAGGTGCCGCGCACCCGCACCTGGATCGGGGGCGCGCCGTGCAGCAGCGCGTTGGTCACCAGCTCGGAGACGCCCAGCTCGGCGCACTCGACGAGGTCGGCTCGACCGATGTCATGGCAGGTGTCGACCACCCAACGGCGTGCGTCTTGCACGCCTCGGGGTCCGGAGCCCAAGGACAGGGCAGGCCGGTTCAACGGCACGTGTTATCTCCGACGGGATCATGGGCAGGCTCAGGCCATTGTCGGCTCGTCTACCCCCGGGTTTCCGGCACCAAACCTGTGTCGTTGAAAAATCCTCCAACGAGGTACCGGTGGTCTAGCGCGCTCGTCGTCGTGGGCGGTGCGGCACCCGGGCCGGGCTATTCCCCGAGCCGCTGTGACGATCCGGACGCGGTCCGGATTCGCACCAGCGGCAGCGCGGCGGGACAATGGAGACAGCACAGCGACCGAAGGGATGAGCCACATGGACACGGCATCGACACAGGAGGCCGGCACCCGACGCCACCAGGTCGTCGTGGTGGGGTCCGGCTTCGGCGGGCTCTTCGGCACCAAGGCGCTGCGCCGCGCCGACGTGGACATCACGATGGTCGCCAAGACCACGCACCACCTCTTCCAGCCCCTGCTCTACCAGGTCGCGACGGGGATCCTCTCCCAGGGCGAGATCGCACCCCCGACGCGTGAGGTGCTGAGCGGCCAGGACAACGTCCAGGTCCTGCTCGGCGAGGTCACCGGCATCGACCTCGAGCGCCAGGTCGTCACCTCCCACGTCCTGGGCCGCGACTCGACGATCGCCTACGACTCCCTCATCGTGGCGGCCGGCGCGGGCCAGTCCTACTTCGGCAACGACCAGTTCGCCGAGTACGCCCCCGGCATGAAGAGCATCGACGACGCCCTCGAGCTGCGCGGCCGGATCTTCGGCGCCTTCGAGATGGCCGAGCTCGGCGCCAAGCGCGGCGACAACGTCGACCACCTGCTCACCTTCGTGGTCGTGGGCGCCGGCCCGACCGGCGTAGAGATGGCCGGCCAGATCGCCGAGCTCGCCCACCGCACGCTCAAGCGCGACTTCCGCGCCATCAACACCCGCTCGGCCCGCGTGGTCCTCCTCGACGCGGCGCCGCAGGTGCTGCCGCCGTTCGGCGCCAAGCTCGGCGCCTGGACGTCGCGCGAGCTCGAGAAGCTCGGCGTCGAGGTCCAGCTGGGCGCGATGGTCACCGACGTCGACGAGCGCGGGCTCGAGGTCAAGTACAAGGACGGGCGCACCGAGCGCATCAACACCGTCACCAAGATCTGGGCCGCCGGCGTGCAGGCCAGCCCGCTGGGCAGGACGCTGGCCGAGCAGAGCGGCGCGCCGCTCGACCGCGCCGGCCGCATCGGCGTCAACCCCGACCTCACGCTGCCGGGCCACCCCGAGGTCTTCGTCGTCGGCGACATGATCGCCCTCGACAACCTCCCGGGAGTCGCCCAGGTGGCGATCCAGGGCGCCAAGTACGCCGCCAAGGAGATCGACGGGCGCCTCAAGGGCAAGCCCGCCCAGCCCCCCTTCAAGTACCGCGACAAGGGGTCGATGGCGATCATCAGCCGCTTCCGTGCGGTCGCCATGGTCGGCAAGCTGCGCCTCACCGGCATCATCGCCTGGCTGATGTGGCTGGCCGTGCACCTCGTCTACATCACCGGCTTCAAGAACCGCGTCACCGCCGTCCTGCACTGGTTCGTCTCGTTCCTCGGCCGCGGCCGCTCCGAGCGCACCACCACCGAGCAGCAGATCTTCGCCCGGGCGGCGCTGGGCCGGCTGCGGCGCGGCGCCACCGACCTGGTCTCCGCGCCCGGCGCCTACGACGCCGCGCGGGAGCTGCTCGACGAGAGCCGTCGCCACGAGCTGGAGCAGCAGGCCATCGAGGAGGCCCGGCTCAGCGACGCCGGCGAGCGGGGCGTCAAGACCGGCGAGCGGGTCTGAGCCTCACTCGACGTACCGGGCTCACTCGAAGTACTGGGGCGTCGGGCGGTCCTCGCCGCTCTGCTCCTGGTGGCGCGCGATCGCCTCGCGCGCCCACCGCGGCAGGATGAAGACGCCCTCCGCCTCGACCGTCACGCCCTCGGGGCCGAGGATGTGCCCCTTGGCCCACGTCTTGATCCCCTCGCTGCGGTCGATCCAGGCCTCGGCGCGCAGGTCGCCCAGCGGCGTGGCCTGCCGGTAGCGCAGCGTGAGGGTGCCGGTCATCCCCGGCTTGCCACCCGCACCGGCGGCCTCGCCGAGCATCTGGTCCAGGATCATCGCCGAGACTCCGCCGTGCACCAGGCCGGGCGGGCCCTCGTAGGCGGCACCGAGGTGGAAGTCCGACCACGCGTTGCCCTGGTCGTCGTGGTCGACCACCAGCGGCGGCGCCGCGGCGTTGCGCAGCCCGACCACCGTGTTGCCCCACGGGCGCCCGCGCCCCTCGGCGCCGAACCGCACGCCGTACGGGCCGTCGAGCTGGCTCGACCGCAGGCGCGCCACGACCGCCTCGATGTCGGCCTGCGCCCGGCGTACCTCCTCGTCGTCGACCGTCGTGCGGATCGCGGCGTCGAGCAGCTCGCGCACCGACTGCGTGAACGGCCCGTAGAGCGCCCGCTGCCGCTCGATCTCGGCGGGGTCGAGGTCGTCCTTCACGTATCCGGTCACCGCCGGAGTTTAGAACACGTTCCACTTTAGGATGGGGTCATGACCGCGCTCGCCGTCCCCGACGTCCGGCTTCACGAGAGCTGGGCGGCCGCGGTGCGCGACTTCGGCGACGAGACGATGCACGGCTCGGGCGACTGGCACGTCCCCGGCGGGTGGCGCGACCTGACCGAGGCCGGCTGCCGTGCCGTGGTCCAGTGGCTGCGGCGGTCGGGCGACCCGGCCGCGCCGGTGGGTGACGGGCTCGTGCACTGCGACTTCCGCTGGATCACCGCCGGCGACCCCGAGGAGGTCGTCGGCTTCCTCGCGGTGCGGCACCGGCTGACCCCCTGGCTCCTCGACCAGGGCGGCCACATCGGCTACTCGGTGCGCCCCTCGCGGCGCCGCGAGGGGCACGCGTCGCGCGCGCTCGTCCTCGGCGTACGCCGGGCGGCCGAGCTCGGCCTGGACCGGGTGCTCGTCACCTGCGACGACGACAACGTGGGCTCGCGCCGCACCATCGAGGCCGCGGGCGGCCGCTACGAGGACACCCGGGGCGTCAAGCGGCGCTACTGGATCGACACCGCCGCCGGAGGAGCTCAGGACTTGTAGGCCTGCACGCACTTGTCGAACGGGTCGTCGTTCTTCAGGAGGTTGTCGACGAAACCGTCCAGGGTGCACTGGAGCCTGGCCTGGGCGTCGGTGAGGATCGCGTCGACCGGCGGGATCGAGGTCGACGGGAGCGGCGGGACGGTGACCGGCGGGAGCTGGGGCGCCTGCGTCGGGACGCTCGGCGCCGGGTTGCTGCCGCCACCCGTAGGCGGCTGGGGGGCCACCGGCTGGGTCGGCGGGGCCGTCGGGGTCGGGGTCGGCTTGGAGCCGCGACCGCCGTTGCCGAGGCCGGCGCCGTTGCCCTGGCCGCCGCCACCCCCGCCGGTGTAGCTGGGCTGCGGGACGATGTAGCCCGCGGCGGAGGTGGAGTTGGGCACCGAGGTGTAGTCGCCGGACATGTAGGCGTCCATGATCGACAGCACCAGGTCGACGTAGGCCGTCGAGTGGTTGTAGCGGTAGACCGCGGCGCGCTGGCCGGTCAGGGCCGCGAGGTCGTCGTCGCCCGAGCAGAGGTAGACCGCGGTGGCGAGCGCCGCGTCGTCGATGTCCTGCGGGTTGCGCTCGGCGTCACCGTCGGCGTCGACGCCGACCACCGACCAGGTGGACGGGATGAACTGCATCGGGCCGATCGCCCGGTCGTAGGCCTGGTCGTTGTCGTAGAGGCCGGCGTCGGTGTCGCGGATGACTGCGGTCTTGTTCTTGCCGTCGAGGGCGATGCCGTAGATGCCGGGCGTGGCGACGCCGTCGTCGTTGAGCGTGTTGCCGCCGAAGCGACCGTGGTTGGACTCGACACGGCCGATCGCGGCGACCAGCTGCCAGGGGAGGTGGCAGGACTCGTCGGCGGAGTTGATGACCTGCTCGGCGCGCATGTAGGCGGCCAGGGCGGCCGAGGGGATGCCGTTGGTGGAGGAGCTCGCGATGACCTGCGCGGCGTTGCCGTCGACCGCGCCCATGCCCGCGCCCGTCGTCACCGAGGCGGGGGCCTCGATCGCCTCGGTCGGCACGGTGGTGCCGTCGGGCAGCGCGGCAGCCTCGGGCGAGCTGGAGGCGGAGACTTCTGCGGGACCGATGCCGGCGAGGCTGGCGGTCCAGGCGGCCGAGAGCAGGGCGAGCGGCAGGATCGCCGCGGCCTTCTGCGCGCGACCGAATCGCTTGGACATGTTCTCTCCCCTTGGTTGCAGCCATGCTTCCCACCAGCATGCTGTTCCAACCCAACGAATGTTGTCACACCCCGTTACGCGCGGGGGAGCATTCGGTGGACCGGAGACGCCGATGGCACCCGAGCCCTGGGACGAGTATGCGCTTCGGCGGCGCTGCCGTACACCCGGGGGAGTGGTCCTCGTCACACTCCGGTGCGGCGGGGCCGGTGGCCGATTGCCCGGGCGTTGGTCGCCTCGGCGACAATGGTGGGGTGACCTCTCCCGACCCGGCCCCCGAGTCCGCCGCGCTGTTCGCGCGGGCGCGCGCGGTGACCCCCGGCGGGGTCAACTCCCCGGTGCGCGCCTTCAACGCCGTCGGTGGGACCCCTCGGTTCATCCGTTCCGCCGCCGGCGCGTGGCTGACCGACGTCGACGGTCACGAGTACGTCGACCTGATCTGCTCGTGGGGCCCGATGCTGCTCGGGCACGCCCATCCCGAGGTGCAGGCCGCGGTCATGGCCGCGGTCGCGCGCGGCACGTCCTACGGCACGCCCACGGAGCCGGAGGTCCTGCTGGCCGAGGAGATCGTCGCGCGGGCTCCCGTCGAGCGGGTCCGCTTCGTCTCCTCCGGCACCGAGGCGACGATGTCGGCGATCCGGCTGGCCCGCGGCTTCACCGGGCGCGACGTGGTCGTGAAGTTCGCCGGCTGCTACCACGGGCACGTCGACTCCCTCCTGGCCTCGGCCGGCTCCGGGCTGGCGACGTTCGCGACGCCGGGCACCCCCGGCGTGCCCGCCTCCTCGACCGAGCTCACGCTGGTGCTGCCCTACAACGACCGTGCCGCCGTGGAGCAGGTGTTCGCCGAGCACGGCGACCGGATCGCGTGCCTGGTCACCGAGGCTGCGCCCGGCAACATGGGCGTGGTTCCGCCCGAGCCGGGCTTCAACCGCTTCCTCGCCGAGACCTGCACCCGCCACGGGGCGCTGTTCGTCAGCGACGAGGTCATGACCGGCTTCCGGGCGACCCGCCAGGGCCAGTGGGGCCTCGACGGCGCCGTCGAGGGCTGGCGGCCCGACCTGGTGACGTTCGGCAAGGTCATGGGCGGCGGCTTCCCGGCCGCGGCCTTCGGCGGACGGGCCGACGTCATGGCGCGGCTCTCGCCCGAGGGCCCCGTCTACCAAGCGGGCACGCTGTCGGGCAACCCGGTCGCGACCACCGCCGGGCTGACCACGCTGCGCCTGGCCACCGACGAGGTCTACGCCCACATCGGCTCCGCCGCCGACACGATCAAGTCCGCGGCGGCCGAGGCCCTGACCGCGGCCGGCGTGCCCCACGTCGTGCAGAGTGCGGGCACCATGTTCTCGGTGTTCTTCACGGACCCGGCCGACGGGGCGGTGCGCGACTTCGCGGCCGCCTCGCGCACCGACGCGGTGGCCTACGCCGCCTTCTTCCACGCCATGCTCGACCGCCACGTCTACCTCCCGCCGTCGGCGTACGAGGCGTGGTTCCTGTCCTCCGCCCACGACGAGCGCGCCGTCCAGACCGTGCTCGACGCCCTCCCGCACGCCGCCGCCGCGGCCGCCGCCTCGCAAGGAAGCCGATGAGCCAGACACCCGACACCATCGTCCACCTCATGCGCCACGGGGAGGTCTACAACCCCGACGGCGTGCTCTACGGGCGCCGGGACGGCTTCCACCTCTCCGAGCTCGGACGGCAGATGGCCCAGAAGGTCGCCGACTCCGTCAAGGACCGCGACATCGTGCACCTGCGGGTCTCGCCGCTGGAGCGCGCCCAGGAGACGGCCGCGCCGCTGGCGACGCTCAGGGGGCTCGACATCGTCACCGACGAGCGGATCATCGAGTCGACCAACGTCTTCGAGGGCAAGCGCTTCGGCGAGGGTGACGGCACCCTGAAGAACCCGCGGAACTGGCGCTACCTCTACAACCCGTGGAAGCCGTCCTGGGGCGAGCCCTACCGCGACGTCGTGGTGCGGATGATGTCCGCGGTGCGCGACGCTCGCGAGGCCGCAGCGGGCCACGAGGCCGTCCTGGTCTCTCACCAGCTGCCGATCTGGATCACCCGGCTGCACGCGGAGAAGCGGTCGTTCCTGCACGACCCGCGCAAGCGCCAGTGCACGCTGACCTCGCTGACGTCGCTGCACTTCGTGGGCGACCGGCTCACGCAGGTCTCCTACAGCGAGCCGGCGGGCGACCTGATCCCCGTCGCGGACAAGAAGGCGCCGTTCTCCGCCGGCGGTGCCCGCCAGGAGCACCGGCCCTGACCATGCCCCTGTCGTCCGCGCTGCGCCGTACCGCCTCGCTGCTCGCCGTCGCCCTGCTCGCCTCGGGGTGCACCGGCCTGCAGGGCACCGGCGACGGGGACTACGTGCCCGGCGCGAGCGGCAACAACGTCAACGAGGTGGCGGTCGACGACCGCGAGTCGCCTGTGGACCTCGACGGCACGACGCTCGACGGCGAGGAGCTGCAGCTCGACGACCTGCGCGGCGAGGTCGTCGTCGTCAACGTGTGGTGGTCGGGATGCGGCCCGTGCCGCTCCGAGATGCCGATGCTGGTGGAGGCGTCGGCCGACCTGGACGCGGCCTTCGTGGGGATCAACATCCGCGACCAGAGCGACTCCGCGTCCCGTGCCTTCCAGGAGCGCTACGACGTCACGTACCCCTCGATCTACGACCCCGGCAGCGAGACCCTGCTGGCGTTCGGCAAGAAGTACTTTCCGCGCTCCATGCCGAGCACCGTGGTGCTCGACCGCGACGGCCGGGTCGCGGCGCTGGTGAGCGGGGCGATCCCGTCGCGGACCACGCTCGACGCGGTGGTCGAAGAGGTCTCGGCCGAAGATGGGTGAGTGGTTCCAGACCCAGGCCGCGGGCGGCTCGCTCGCCCTCGCCCTGCCCGTCGCCCTCGTGGCGGGCCTGGTCTCCTTCTTCTCCCCGTGCGTGATCCCCCTGCTGCCGGGCTACCTGTCCTACGCCACCGGCCTCTCCGGCGCCGACCTGGCCTCGGGCGAGGGTGACGCGAGGCGCGGCCGGATGGTGCTCGGCTCGGTGCTGTTCGTGCTGGGCTTCGCGGCGGTCTTCGTCGCCATCGGCACCGCGATCGGCTCGGTCGGCTACTGGCTGCGCACCTGGCAGGACGAGATCACGATCGGTCTGGGCATCGTCACGATCGTCTTCGGGCTGGCCTTCGCCGGGCTCGTCCCCTTCCTCCAGCGCGAGTGGCGCGTGCACAAGGTCCCGGCCGTCGGGCTGGCCGCGGCGCCGCTGCTCGGCGTGCTGTTCGGCCTGGGCTGGACGCCCTGCATCGGCCCGACCCTCGGCGCGATCACCGCGCTGTCCTTCAACGAGGCGACGGCCGGCCGGGGCGCGCTGCTCTCGGGGGTCTACGCGCTGGGCCTGGGCATCCCGTTCGTCGTCGTCGGCCTGCTCTACAGCCGGGCGCTGGGCGCGATCTCGTTCGTGCGTCGCCACCAGGCGTGGGTCACGCGCGCCGGAGGGCTGATGCTCGTCGTCGTGGGCGTCCTGCTCGTCACCGGCTGGTGGGACGTCGCCGTGACGTGGGTGCAGAGCGAGCTGGTCTCCGACTTCCAGGTGGGCGTGTGAGCACCGCCCCGCCCGAGGTCCCCGAGGCTCCGGAGGTCCCGGAGGCCCCCGAACGGCGCGCGGGCGAGCTCAGCCCGCGCGAGCTGGGCCGCTGGCTGTGGCGTCAGCTCACCTCGATGCGCACCGCGCTGATCCTGCTCCTGATGCTGGCGCTCGCGGCGGTCCCGGGCTCGGTCATCCCGCAGGAGGGCGTCGACTCGGTCAAGACCGCCCGGTGGCAGGACGCGCACCCCACGCTGACGCCCATCTACGAGAAGCTCAGCCTCTTCTCGGTCTACGACTCGCCGTGGTTCTCCGCGATCTACCTGCTGCTGATGGTCTCGCTGGTCGGCTGCATCATCCCGCGGACCTTCGTCTACCTCCGTGCGATCCGGGCCGCCCCGCCCGCGGCCCCCCGCAACCTCGGGCGCCTGCCCGACCACACGTCGTACGAGACCGACGAGAGCGCCGGCGACGTCCTGGAGCGCGCCCGCGCGGCGCTGAAGGAGCGCGGCTACCGGCTGCGGCCCGACGACGGCGGCGACGCGGTGAGCGCCGAGCGCGGCTACCTGCGCGAGGTCGGCAACCTGATCTTCCACCTGTCCGTGGTCGTCGTGCTGGTCGCCTTCGCGATGGGCGGGCTGTTCGGCTTCCGCGGCGGCGCGATCATCGTGCAGGGCACGACGTTCACCAACACGCTGACCCAGTACGACGACTTCGAGCCCGGGCAGCTCTTCTCCGCCGGCCGGATGGACCCCTTCACCTTCAGCTTCGACGACTTCGACGTCGAGTGGCAGAACACCCCGCGCCGCGGCGTCCTGGCGCGGGCGTTCAAGGCCGGGCTGACCTACCGCGAGTCGCCCGACGCGCCGGAGAAGACCTACGACCTGCGGGTCAACCACCCGCTGAGCGTGGGCGACACCGACGTCTTCCTGATCGGCCACGGCTACGCCCCGATGATCACCGTCAAGGACGGCAACGGCCAGGAGGTCTTCAGCGGGCCGGTGCCGTTCCTGCCGCAGGACCCGACGTTCCTGTCGTTCGGCGTGCTCAAGGTCCCGGACTCCCCGACGGGCGAGATCGGCCTCGAGGGGTTGTTCTACCCGACCTTCCAGCTCGTCGACGGCAACCCCGTGACGATCTACCCCAACGACGCCAACCCGCTGATCTCGATGCAGGTCTACACCGGGGACCTCGGCCTCGAGACCTCCGCGCAGTCGGTCTACGACCTCGACAAGACCAACGCCGAGCAGCTCCTCACCGCCGAGGGCAAGCCGCTGCGCCTCGACCTCGAGCTGGGCGAGAGCGCGACGCTGCCCGACGGGCTGGGCACGGTGACCTTCGACGGGGTGCGGCCGTGGACGCGGATCCAGTTCAGCCAGACGCCGGGCAAGGAGGCGGCGCTCGTGGGCGTCGTGCTGGCGCTCGTCGGGCTGCTGGGCTCGCTGTTCATCCGGCCCCGCCGGGTCTGGGTTCGTGCCCGTCGCGAGGGGGGTGTCACGATGGTGGAGGTCGCAGCGCTCGACCGCTCCGGTGGCGGGGACGTGGTCCCTGTGCTCGAGGAGCTCGTCGACGGGCTGCGGACCGACGCACCGACCAGCAAGGCACGTGACGCACGCGAGGACGAGGGTAGGACCGACACATGACCAACTCAGCGTGGGAGACCCTGAGCGACCAGGCGGTCGCGGTGGCGGGGGTCGTCTACTTCCTGGCCCTGCTCGCGCACCTGGTCGAGTGGGCGTCGCTGCGCGAGGTGGCACCGGCGTCGGTTGCTGCTGCTGGTGGTGCTGCTGGTGGCGAGGTCGGGACGGGCGCGGTCGCGGTCGACACCGGCCCGGACCGCACGGCCGAGCGCGCGCGCCGGGTGGCGCTGTTCGGACGGCTGGGGCTCCTGCTCACCGGGCTCGCGTGCGCGGTGCACTTCGTGGCCCTGCTGGGACGCGGACTCGCGGCCGACCCCAACCGGGTGCCGTGGGGCAACATGTACGAGTTCACCGTGTCGGGCACGTTCGTGGTGACCCTGATGTACCTCGTGCTGCACCGCCGCTTCGCGCTGGCGTGGATGGCCCCGATCGTCACCGGCTTCGTGCTGACCACCCTGATGATCGCCGTGATCTGGCTGCACAGCGAGGTCACCCCGCTCACCGAGGCACTCAACTCCTACTGGCTCGTGATCCACGTCGTCTCGGCGGTCATCGCCACCGGCGCGTTCACGCTGGGCGGCATCCTGTCGGCGGCGTACCTGGTCAAGGACCGGCGCGGCGAGGCCACGTCGGGTCCGCTGGCCCGGGTGCCGTCGCTGCCGACGCTGGACCGGATCTCCTACCGGATCCACGCCTTCGCGTTCCCCGTCTGGACCTTCGCCGTGCTGATCACGGGGCCGATCTGGGCCCACGAGGCGTGGTCGTCGTACTGGAACTGGGACCCCAAGGAGGTGTGGGCGTTCATCACCTGGGTCGTCTACGCCGCCTACCTGCACGCGCGCTCGACCGCCGGGTGGAAGGGCCGCAACGCCGCCATCCTCGCGCTCGTCGGCGTAGCCACCCTGTGGTTCAACTTCGTCGGCATCAACTTCTTCTCCACCACCACCCAGCACGGGTACGCCGAGTCCGCGCCGGCGTTCGTCGAGCCCGGGGAGCGTTGAGCAGGGTTTTCAGCAGATGCTGAAACCCCTGACGTTCTGGGCCAGAATTCCGCCCCAGAACGTCAGGGAAATGCCCAGAACCTCATGGCCAGCGGACGGTCCGGCCAGCGACGCTAGGCGTCCGGGTCCTCGGGTCGCTCGGGGTGGCGGCGCTTGCGCTCGAGGTCGCGCAGGAAGTCCTCGTCGTCGTCAGGACCCATGACCCGCGGCGGCGGCTGCGGCCGGCGACGCTGGACCTGGGGACGCCCGCCCGGGCCGCGCTGCTGGAGCAACCGGGTGACGGCGTAGACCGTCACGGCGAAGATCGCCACGATGAGCAGGAACTTGAGCACCCCTCCAGAGTAGGCCCCGCCTGGTCACGAACTACGCTGAGCACGTGAAGGAGTTCGTCGTCTACACCGCCCTGCGCCTTGCGCTGTTCGCCGGCTCGTTCGCGATCGTCTTCGGAGCCTGGTTCGCGGTGACCGAGGACGTGCCCGTCGTGTGGGCCGTGGTCCTGGCGTTCGTCCTCAGCGGCGTCGGCTCCTACTTCCTGCTCAGCGCCCAGCGCGAGGCCTTCGCACGCCGCGTCGAGACGCGCGCCGGCGCCGCCACGGCACGGTTCGAGGAGATGAAGGCCAAGGAGGACGCCGACGACGCGTCCACCGAACGCCCCTAGCGCTTGCGGCGGTTGAGCTGCCGGTCGACCCGGGACTCCGACTGGCCCAGGATCCGGGCGAGCAGCGGGACGCGCATCCGGTAGGCCACGACTCCGACGACCACCAGCGCGACGAGGATGAAGAACCACATGTCCTCGAGCCTACGCCGCACGCGTGCGGCGTAGGCGCGAGCGGTCGGCGGTCCCGCTCGGGCCGGAGCCTCTGGGCTTTCCCCTGATGTTCTGGGCCGAAGTTCTGGCCCAGAACATCAGGTTTTTCAGCAGCTGCTGAAAACCTGCTACCCGCGAGCGACCAGCGCGGCGGCGACGAGCGCGGCCCAGACGAGCTCGGCGAGGCCGGTCTGCTGGAGGACGGGGACGAGGGCGGGGCCGGTGGCGCCGCCGAGCACCGTCCTGAGCGCCGGCGCCGTCAGCACCAGGAAGAGCAGGCCGACCAGCACCCACCACGACGTCGCGGCGGCGACCGCCACGACCGCGGCCGCGGCGGCGAGGACGAGGAGCAGGTAGAGGGCGCGGGTGCGCGGCGCTCCCAGCCGTACGGCGAGCGTGCGCTTGCCGGCCACGGTGTCGGTCGGGATGTCGCGCAGGTTGTTGACCACCAGGATCGCGCAGGCCAGCGCGCCGATCCCGACGCCGGCGTAGAGCGAGGCCCAGTGCCACTCCTGCGTCTGCACGTAGGTCGTGCCGATGACCGCGACCAGCCCGAAGAACACGAAGACCATGACCTCGCCGAGGCCGAGGTAGCCGTAGGGCGTGCTGCCTCCTGTGTAGTACCAGGCCGCCACCACCGCGACCGCGCCCACCGCCAGCAGCCACCAGGCCGTGGTCGCGGCGAGCACGAGACCGGCCACGCCGGCGACACCGAAGGCGAGGAACGCCGCCCGCTTCACCGCGCCGGGGCTCGCGGCGCCCGACCCGACCAGCCGCATCGGGCCGACCCGGTCGTCGTCGGTGCCGCGGATGCCGTCGGAGTAGTCGTTGGCGTAGTTGACCGCGACCTGCAGGGCCAGGCTCACCACGAGCGCGAGCAGCGCCTTCCACCACACCAACCCGTCGTCGTACGCCGCCACGCCGGTGCCCGCGAGGACCGGCGAGACGGCAGCGGGCAGGGTGCGGGGTCGCGCGCCGGCGAGCCACTGAGCGGGGGAGGCCACGAGCAGTGATTCAACCGCAGGCGAGCCGGACCCAGCGGCTCGGGTCGGGCCGACGGCGCGTGCCGGCGGTGGAGGGCGCGAGCACTAGCGTGGAGCCCATGGACGACGCAGCGACCACGCTCGCCGCGCTGCGGCGCTGGCTGGACGCGCCCGGCGAGCCCGAGCCGTGGGTCGTGGAGACCTCCGGCTCGACCGGCCGGCCCAAGCGCGTGGCGCTCTCCCGGTCGGCCGTGCTGGCGTCGGTGACGGCCAGCGCCCGGCGCCTGGGCGCGAGCGGGCGCTGGGTGCTCGCGCTCCCCCCGACGTACGTCGCCGGCCTGCAGGTCCTCGCCCGCTCGCTCGTCGCCGGCCACGAGCCGGTGCTGGAGGCGGCCTGGCCGCGCGAGGGGACGTGGTTCACCTCGCTGGTGCCCACCCAGCTGCACCGCGCGCTGGACGACGCCGAGCAGCTCGCCGCCCTGCGCACGGCCCACACCATCCTGCTCGGCGGCGGCCCGATCGACCCGGCGCTGCGCCGGCGCGCGGAGGGCGAGGGGCTGCGGCTGGTGGCGACCTACGGCGCCGCCGAGACCGCGGGCGGCTGCGTCTACGACGGCATGCCGCTCGACGGGGTGGCGGTGGCGCTCGGGGACGGCGGCCGGATCCGCATCGGCGGCCCCACGCTCTTCGACGGCTACGTCGGCGACCCCGAGCTCACGGCCGAGGTGCTGGTGGACGGCTGGTACCTCACCCAGGACGCCGGCCGCCTCGACGAGGACGGCCGCCTGCAGGTCCTGGGGCGCCTCGACGACATGCTGGTCAGCGGCGGCGTCAATGTCCCCGCTGCGGCGGTGGCCGCCCGGCTGCGCGAGCACCCGGACGTCGGCGCCGCCGAGGTCCTGGGCGTCCCGGACGAGGAGTGGGGCACCCGGGTGGTGGCGTTCGTGGCCGGCGCGCTGTCGCTGGAGGAGGCGCGCGACTTCGTGGCCGAGCGCCACCCGCGGTCGTGGGCGCCGCGCCAGCTGGTCGTCCTCGACGCGCTGCCCCTGCTCGCCAACGGCAAGGCCGACCGGGTCGCGCTCCGGGGCCTGGCATGAGCGGGCTCGCGGTCTTCAGCATCCCGATGCGCACCCGCTTCCGCGGCATCACCGTCCGCGAGGGCCTGCTGCTGCGCGGGGAGGCCGGCTGGGGGGAGTGGAGCCCGTTCCTGGAGTACGACGCCGAGGTGGCCGAGCCCTGGCTGCGCTGCGCGGAGGAGGCGGCCGCCGGTGACTGGCCCGCGCCGGTCCGCGACCGGGTGCCGGTCAACGTCACCGTGCCGGCCGTCGGGCCCGACCAGGCCCACGCCATCGTGACGGCCGGCGGCTGCACGACCGCCAAGGTCAAGGTCGCCGAGCCGGGGCAGACCCTCGTCGACGACGAGGCCCGCCTCGAGGCGGTGCGCGACGCGCTCGGCCCGGGCGGCGCGGTGCGGGTCGACGCCAACGGCGGCTGGTCCGTGGACGAGGCGGTGGCCGCGGTCGCCGCGCTCGACCGGGCCGCGGCCGGCCTGGAGTACGTCGAGCAGCCGTGCGCCAGCGTCCAGGACCTGGCCGCCGTACGCCGCCGGGTGGGCGTGCCGGTCGCGGCCGACGAGTCCATCCGGCGGGCCGCCGACCCCTACCTCGTGCGCGACCTGGAGGCGGCGGACATCGCCGTGCTCAAGGTGCAGCCGCTCGGCGGGGTCCGCGCCTGCCTGCGCATCGCCGAGGACATCGGGCTGCCCGTCGTGGTGTCGTCGGCGCTGGAGACCTCCGTGGGGATCGCCGCCGGCGTGGCGCTGGCGGCGGCGCTGCCCGAGCTGCCCTACGCGTGCGGGCTCGCGACCGTGCAGATGTTCACCGCCGACGTGGTCGTCGACTCCCTGCTGCCGGTGGGCGGCGCCCTGCCGGTCGGGGACGTCGCGGTCGACGAGGCGCTGCTCGGCGCCCTCGCCGCCGACCCGGCGCGCGTCGCGCACTGGGAGGCCCGGCTGGCCGAGGTGCGGGCGCTGCGGCAGGATCGTCGCTCGTGACCGACCCCTCGACCGAGCTGGCGCGCGGGGTACTGACGGCCCTGGTGCGCGCGGGCGTCACCGAGGTCGTCGTGGCGCCGGGCTCGCGCAACGCGCCGCTGTCCTTCGCCGCGCTGGGGGCGGCCGCCGGCGGCGCCGTGCGGCTGCACACCCGCATCGACGAGCGCAGCGCCGGCTTCCTGGCCGTCGGGCTCACCCGCAGCCACGCCCGGGCGGCCGTCGTCTGCACCTCCGGCACCGCCGTGGCCAACCTGCACCCGGCCGTCCTGGAGGCCGCCCACGCCGGGCTGCCGGTCGTCGTGGTCACGGCCGACCGCCCCGCGCGGCTGCGCGGCACCGACGCCAACCAGACGACCGACCAGGTCGGCGTCTTCGGACGCCTGGTGCCCACGGTCGACGTCTCCGACCTCTCCTCGGTCGTCCTGGCCGAGGACGGCCCCACGCACCTCAACGTGCAGCTCGACGACCCGCTCGTGCCCGACGCCGCCTGGACCCTCGCGCCGGTGTCGTCCCCTGAGCCGAGCTGGACCGACGACCGCCCGGACGCCACCGAGCTGCCCCTGGGTCCGCGCACCGTCGTGGTCGCGGGCGACGACGCCGCCCAGGCCGCCCGCCAGCTGGCCGAGTCGGCCGGGTGGCCGCTGCTGGCCGAGCCGACGAGCGGCTCGCGCACCGGCGACCACGCGCTGCGCTGCTACCGGCTCCTGCTCGACGGCGAGCTCGGTCGTCGCATCGAGCGCGTGGTGGTCTTCGGACGCCCCACGCTCTCCCGCCCGGTGACCCGCCTGCTCGGCCGCGACGACGTCGAGGTGTGCTCGGTGCCGGCGCGCGGGGTGTGGTCGCAGCGGCCCTACGACGTCGCGCTCACCGCCCCCGCCTTCGTGGTCGCCGGTCGGGACGACCCGGCCTGGCTGGCCGGGTGGCGCGACGCCGACCGCTCGGTGGCGGCCCGGCTCGACGCGCTGCTCGCCGCCGAGCCGGACCTCACGCCGTACGAGGTGGCGGGGGCGGTCAGCCGGGCGCTGCCGCCGGGGGGCCAGCTCGTGGTGGGCGCGTCGAGCCCGATCCGCGACCTGGACCTGATGGTGCGTCCCTACCCTGTGGGCAGCCGGCGCAAGACCATCGCCAACCGCGGGCTGTCGGGCATCGACGGCGTCGTGTCCACCGCGATCGGCGCCGCGCTGGGCCGGTCGTCGGACGCGCCCAGCTTCGCGCTGATGGGCGACGTGACGTTCCTGCACGACAGCAACGGCCTCGTGCTCGGGCCGGACGAGCCCCGGCCCGACCTGACGATCGTCGTGGTCAACGACGACGGCGGCTCGATCTTCACGATGCTCGAGCAGGGCGCCCCCGAGCACGCCGAGGGCTTCGAGCGGCTCTTCGCGACCCCCCACGGCGTCGACCTCGCGGCGCTGTGCGCCGCCACCCGCACCCCCCACTGGCGCGTCGAGAGCCTGCCCGAGCTCGAGCAGGCCCTGGCCTCGCCCAACGGCGGCATCGAGGTGGTCGAGGTGCGCGTGCGCCGCGACAACCGTCGCGAGCTCGACGCCCGCATCCGCGCGCTGGGCGCCTGAGTGGTCCGTGTCACTCGGTCAGCCGGTGAGCGACCGGGCCATCCGCATGACCTCGTCGGCCACCGCGGTGGGGTCGTGCAGCGGGTGCAGGTGGCCGCCGGCGACGGTCGAGACCGGCCACCGGTGCGCGCGGGCGAAGGCCAGCTCCTCGGCGTAGGTGTCCCCGAACCCGAGGTACGCCGCCGGCCGGTCCGCCCGGCAGTGTCGCGCCGGAGGTTCTGGGCTTTTCCCTGACGTTCTGGGCCGTTATTTCGCCCCGGAGGCGCCGGGTTTTCAGCAGATGCTGATAAACCTGCTGCCCCGCCCCACCCCCTCCCACCTGCACGGACGACGTCGCTAGGGTGGGACGCTCTCGGGGTCCCGAGCTCCCTCAGGAAGTCTGGTGCCCACATGCGTGCTCGTCCCGTGCGGTACGCCGCCACGGCGTGCGCGCTGCTGACCCTCCTCGCGGGGTGCGGTGGCAGCGGCGACGACGCCGGTGGCAGTGCGGACCGCGACCCGGCGCCCGGCGCGGCGGCCGCGCTGCCGGCGCCCTCGCAGGCACCCACCGTGCCGGCGGGCGACGCCGCGGCCTACGACGCCGCGCTGGAGGAGATGACCACGGCGTTCGACGGCTTCACCTCCGACTACGCGGTCGCGAGCAAGACCCGCGACCGTGCCGCCGTCGTCGCGACCGCGCGGGCGCTGCGCGACGCCGTGTCGGACTTCGACGACGTCGTGCGGTCCCTCGACCTGGAGGCCGTCCAGCCCCTGGCGGACCGGCTGCTGCGCTACCACGTCGAGGTCCTGGAGATGCTCGACGAGGTGCCCCGGGCCGGCACCGCCGCCCGCGCGGTCCGGATCCTGGAGATGCTCCCCTACCAGGACTACGTCACCGCCTACGAGGCCGTCGCCGACGCCATCTGAGCAGCGGCCGGGCAGCGGTCGAGCAGCAGCGGTCGAGTAGCGGCCACCGGGGCGGCGCCGGCGGTGCGGCCGATAGGCTGGGAGCGTGGCCGCCGACTCGCAGACCCCTGGCACACGGGCGCATCGGGAGCTCCTGGCCCTCGGGCGACGTCCCGCCGCCGACCGCGTCACGGGTCCGAGGGACTGACATGGAGATCGCGTTCTTCCTCGTGGCCCTCGCGGTCGCGGTCCTGGCCGTCACGGCCCTCGCCGAGCGGGTGGACCTGCCGCCGCCGCTGGTCCTGATCGCGGTCGGGGTCGCGGCGTCGTACTTCCCCGGGATGCCCGAGGTGCACCTCGAGGCGGAGGTGGTGCTGCTCGGCCTGCTGCCACCGCTGCTCTACGCCACGGCCATCCAGACCTCGCTGGTCGACTTCAACGCCAACCGGCGCACGATCTTCCTGCTGTCCGTGGGGCTCGTGGTGTTCACGACCGCGGGCGTCGGTGCCTTGGTCCACGCGCTCGTCCCGGGGATCGGCTGGGCGGCCGCCTTCGCGATCGGCGCCGTGGTGGCACCGCCGGACGCGGTGGCCGCCACGGCCATCGCCCGCCGCATCGGCCTGCCCCGCCGCATCGTTACGATCCTCGAGGGTGAGTCGCTGCTCAACGACGCCACGGCGCTGGTCGCCCTGCGCACGGCGATCGCGGCCGGTGGCGCCGGCATCACCGCGATGGAGGTCGCGGAGGACTTCGTGGTCGCGGCCGGCGGCGGCGTCGCGATCGGGGTCGGCTTCTTCCTGCTCGTCGCGATGCTGCGCAAGCGCATCACCGACCCGCTCATGGACACCGCGATCTCGCTGGTCGTGCCGTTCGCGGCCTTCGTCATCGCCGAGCGGGTCCACGCCTCCGGCGTGATCGCGGTGGTCATCGCCGGCCTCCTGCTCGGCCACAAGGCGCCGATCGTCCAGACCGCGCAGTCGCGCATCGCCGAGCGTGTCAACTGGCGCACCATCGCCTTCCTCCTGGAGAACGCCGTCTTCCTGCTCATCGGGCTGCAGGCGAAGTGGCTCTTCCAGGACGTCGAGCGCAGCGAGCTGTCCAGCGGCCGGATCGTGACCGTCTGCGCGGCGACGCTGGTCGGGGTGATCGCGCTGCGGATGGTGTGGGTCTTCGTCACCCGCTACCTCCTCGTGCGGCCCGGGCCCGACCCGGTCACCGGCAAGGTCCCGCCCTGGTCCTTCACGCTCGTGCTCGGCTGGGCCGGGATGCGCGGCGTGGTGACCCTCGCCGCGGCCTTCCTGATCCCGGACGAGACCGAGCACCGTGAGGTGCTGCTGCTGATCGCCTTCACGGTCGTGGCCGGCACGCTCTTCATCCAGGGCCTCACGCTGCCGTGGCTGGCCCGGCGGCTCGAGGTGCCCGCGCCGGACCCGATGGACGACGCGCTGGCCCGGGCGACGCTGCTCCAGCAGGCCTCCAAGTCGGGCTTCGCCAAGCTCCAGGAGCTCGAGTACGACGACCCGCACGGTGTCGTGGACCTGATCGGCCAGCGCATCGACCAGCGCAACTTCGCCGCCTGGGAGCGGCTCGGCACCACGGTCGACGAGGAGAGCCCGAGCGACCTCTACGCCCGGATCCGCCTGGACATGATCGAGGCCGAGCGCCGCCGGATCCTGGAGATCCGGTCCTCGGGCACGGTCGCCTCCGAGGTGGTCGCCGACGTGCTGGCGATGCTCGACGTCGAGGAGTCGATGCTCGACAACGCCACCCAGCAGCGCCAGGAGATCCGGGCCGTGACGGGCCGCCGGCGGCGTACGGGCGAGCAGTGCGACCACCTGCGCTCGGCGCCCGTGGTCGAGACCGCCGCCGACCCCGTGTGCCGTCGCTGCCTCGAGGACGGGACCCGCTGGGTCGCACTGCGGCAGTGCCTCACGTGCGGCGAGGTGGGCTGCTGCGACTCCTCGCCCGGCCAGCACGCCACCGAGCACTTCCACGAGACCACGCACCCGGTCATGGAGTCCGCCGAGCCGGGCGAGGACTGGCGGTGGTGCTACGTGCACCACCTCACGGCCTGACCTCTCAGGTGCCGGCGCGGACCATCCGCACGTGCAGCCCCTCGTCGTGCTCGTCCTCGGTGCCGTCGAGGCGGAAGCCCTGCCGCTCGTAGAAGCGGATCGCCCGGTCGTTGGCGGCCAGGACCCACAGGTACGCCGCCCGGTCGCCGAGGGCCTCCTCGAAGAGGACGTAGCCGACGCCGGTGCCCCACCAGGCGGCGCGGACGTAGAGCGCCCACAGCTCCAGCTCGGTGTCGACGTCGTTGTCGCGGCCGGGACCCGCGGAGACGAAGCCGACCAGGCCCTCGGGCCCGACGGCCAGCCGGGTCCGCCCGGCGCCGTCGCCCTCCAGGATCGTGCGCCACCGCTCCACGCGCTCCTCGACCGCCGCGCGACGGTCGTCGAGGACCTGCTGCGGCATCAGCCCGGTGTAGGCGTCGTCCCAGACGTCGAGGTGCAGGTGGGCGAGGGCCTCCGCGTCGTCAGGCGTGGCGGGGCGGACGACGACGTCGTGAACGTTCGGCACCCCCCGAGCATAGGTAGGGTCGGGACATGCGGATCACGAAGTTCGGGCACGCGTGCGTGCGCATCGAGCACGAGGGCGCCGTCGTCGTCCTGGACCCGGGTGTCTTCACCGACGCCGAGGCGGTCGACGGAGCGACGACGGTGCTGATCACCCACGAGCACCCCGACCACTACCACCCCGACCACCTCCGTGCCTGCGACGCACCGGTCTTCACGATCGACGCCGTCGCCGCACGGCTGCGCGAGGACGCGCCCGACGTCGCCGAGCGGCTGAGCGTCGTCGCGCCCGACGACCGCTTCGACGTCGGCGTCCCCGTGCGGGCCGTCGGCGAGCTGCACGCGGTCATCCACGACGACTACCCGCGCTTCCACAACAGCGGCTACCTGCTGACCGTCGGCGCCACCACCGTCTTCCACCCCGGGGACGCGCTCACGGTGCCCGACACGTCCGTCGACCTGCTGCTCGCGCCGGCGTCCGCGCCGTGGCTCAAGCTGAGCGAGGCCGTCGACTTCGTCCGGGCCGTCGGGGCCCCGCGCAGCCTGGCGATCCACGACCGCGTCTACTCCGAGGTCGGCCTCGGCATGGTCGAGCAGCACATGGGCAACCTGCTCGGCGACAGCCAGGAGTTCGTCCGCCTGGCCGACGGCGCCGACCTGTAGGGGATCAGCCGCCGGCGAGCGCGTCGCGCACGGGCACGAACTTGGCCTGGGCCTCGGCGAGCTCCGCCTCCGGGTCGGAGTCGGCCACGATGCCGCAGCCGGCGAAGAGCCGCACGGTGTCGCCGACGACCTCGGCCGAGCGCAGGGCGATGCCCCACTCGCCGTCGCCGTTGGCGTCCATCCACCCCACCGGGCCTGCGTAGCGGCCGCGGCCCATGCCCTCGATCTCGTCGATCAGGTCGGTGGCCACCGCGGTCGGGGTGCCGCCGACGGCGGCGGAGGGGTGCAGCGCCTCGGCCAGCTGGAGCGAGGAGACGGTCGCCGCGTCGTGGACCACGCCGTTGACGTCGGTCGCGAGGTGCATGACGTTGGGCAGGTGGAGGACGAACGGCGCCTCAGGGACGTTCATCGAGGAGCAGTGCGGCTCCAGCGCGTCCGCGACCGACCGGACGGCGTACTCGTGCTCCTCGAGGTCCTTCGACGAGCGCGCCAGGGTCGCGGCGAGCGCGAGGTCCCGCTCGTCGTCGCCCGTACGGCGGATGGTGCCGGCCAGCACCCGTGAGGTGACCAGGCCGCGCTCACGACGGACCAGCATCTCCGGGGTCGCGCCGAACATCCCTTCGACGTGGAAGGTCCAGCACATCGGGTAGGACTCGGTGAGCCGGTGCACCGGCCAGCGCACGTCGATCCGCTCGTCGGCGCGGGCCACGAGGTCGCGGGCGAGCACGACCTTCTCCAGGTCGCCGGCGCTGATGCGGGCCACGGCGTCGGCGACGACCGACATCCACTGCTCGCCGTTGAGCGCGCCGTCGGCGAAGCTCACCCCGCTCGGCGGGAGCGGCGGCTCCGCGGGGGCGACCGCGGGCGTGGGTGCGGGGGACCCGGTCGTCGAGATCGTGGTCAGCCACGCCCGGTCCCCGCGACGGCCGACGACGACCTCGGGTAGCACCAGCACCGACTCGCCGGGCAGGTCGCCGAACGCGAACGAGCCGAAGCAGACCGGGCCGGTGCCGGGCTCGCCGACCGCGTCGACGACGTCGGCGCGCGCGATCGTCTCGCGCCACCACTTGTCGGCGTCGGAGAAGCGGGTCGGTCCGCTCGAGCGGAGCACCGCCGCCTCGCCCCAGCCCACGACGCCGTCGCCACGGCGCAGCCAGGCGACCGGGTGGTCGGTGGGCAGCAGGGAGACCAGGGAGGTGGCCTCGGGCAGGTCCAGGGCGACGGTGCGCGCGACCAGCGAGGGTGCGGGACCCGTCGGGGTCGCAGGACTCGTCACGCGTCGAGCCTACCCAGCGGTTGGTCCGCCCGGGGCGTACGTGGGTAACGTCACCGCGTGACCGACTCCGCGCGTGGCTCCCGTCCCTTCGTCCTCGGGCTCGTCGGCGGCATCGTCGTCCTGGGCCTGCTCGTGGCCTTCACCGTGCTGCTGCCGAAGAGCGGCGGCGCCGACCCGGACGCGCTGCCGGACTCGCTGCCCGGTGGCCTGCGCGCCTCCGACCTGGTGCGCGACCAGGACGACGCGGAGCAGCAGGCGCGTGCGGAGGACTTCGCCGAGCGCCAGGGCGACATCAACGAGTCCGGCGCCGAGCAGCTCGAGGACCTCTTCGACGCGCCGGCGGTCGTGCGCACCTACCAGGACGAGCAGTTCGAGCGGCAGGTGACGATCACCGTGGTCGAGACGGCCGCCGGCCCCTTCCTGCCCAACGGCCCGCCGCTGGACCCGTCCTACCTCGACCTCGAGCGCAACGTCAGCGAGCTGGTCAGCGTCGGTGACGGCGTGTGCGCGCTCTACTACCAGCAGCCGGTCCCGAAGGGCCAGGCCGTGCCCGACGACGAGCAGCCGCAGGCCCTGCAGTGCCAGGTCGGCGCCGGAGGGGCGACGTACCAGCTCTTCGGGCAGGGCCTGGACGCCGACGCGGCCGTCGACATCCTCGACGACCTCGCCGGCTGAGCGCCGCGCCGCCGCGTCAGGACCGGTAGACGATCACCGGGTCGCCGACCCGGACCTGGTCGAAGAGCCAGGCGACGGCGTCGTGGTCGCGCACGTTGACGCAGCCGTGGGAGGCGCCGTTGTAGCCCGTGGCCGCGAAGTCCGGTGAGTAGTGCACGGCCTGGCCGCGCGAGAAGAACATCGCGAACGGCATCGAGGTCTCGAAGAGGCTCGAGACGTGGTCGCGGCTCTTGGACTCCACCGAGAAGGCGCCCTCGCGCGTCGGCGTCGCCTCGCCCCCGAAGCGGACGTCGACGGTCTTGAGCACCCGGCCGTCGACGACCCAGCGCAACGTCCTGCTCGTCTTGTCGATGCACAGGGCGCGCCCGCTGCGGCAGCGCGGGTCGAGCGCCCCCGGGGTGTTGCCGCCGGTCTGGTTGGCCAGCTCGGCCGCCGTCGGGGCGCTCGTCATTGCGTGCAGCCGGTCCAGCGTGCGGCGGTCGACCTCGCCGGTGACGGGGATCTCGCGCTTGGCCTGGAAACCGCGGACCGCGGTGGTGGTGACGTCGCCGTAGAAGCCGGTCACGTCGGCCTCGAACCAGTCGATCTGGCGCAGCCGGGCCTGCAGGTCGCGGACGTCGGCGCCCTGGTCGCCGTCGCCCAGCAGCCGCGGCCCGGGGCGCAGCACGGGGTTCTGCGCCGCGCTGGGCTCCTCGCTCGGCTCCTCGCTGGGCTGGTCGCCGGGCTCGTCGCCGGACTCCGGGGCGGGGGCCGACGAGGGGGCGTCCGGCGTCGGCGAGGTCTCTGCCGTGGGCGTGGGGGTCGGCGTCGCGGACGGCCGGGAGGGCCTGCTCTCCGGGGCCGCCTGCGAGCGCTCGCCGGGCGCGGACGCCGAGCCCGGGGCGTCGGCCGACCGGGTGGCCCAGCCGACGCCGAGGGCGGCTCCGGAGAGCAGGGCGGCGACGAGGACGCTCGTCGCGAGGCGGCGGAGGAGCTGCATGGCGGGTTCCTTCGGGAGCGGTGGGTGGTACTCAGATGACGCCCGCAGGGCCGAGGAGGTTGCGAGGCGGGGTCGGGAACCTTGTGGTCGTGACCAACCCGTTACCGGCTGCAGTGGGCGGCCGGCGTCCCCGTAGGCTCTGCGGGTGGCCCGCGCCGAGCTCGACAAGCAACCCACCGACGTCCGTCGGATGTTCGACGCGGTCGCGCGCCGCTACGACGTGACCAACGACGTGCTGTCCCTCGGCCAGGACCGGCGGTGGCGCCGCGACGTCATCGAGGCCGTCGACCCCCAGCCCGGCGAGCGTGTCCTGGACCTCGCCGCCGGCACCGGCACCTCCAGCCAGCCCTTCGCCGACCGCGGGGCGGTCGTGGTCCCGTGCGACTTCTCCCTGGGCATGCTCCAGGTCGGCAAGCAGGCGCGTCCCGACCTGCCGTTCACCGCCGGCGACGGCACCCGCCTGCCGTTCGCCGACGCCACCTTCGACGCGGTGACGATCTCGTTCGGGCTGCGCAACATCGTCGACCCCGCCGCCGGCCTCGCCGAGATGCTGCGGGTGACCCGCCCCGGCGGCCGCCTCGTCGTCTGCGAGTTCAGCCACCCGACCTGGGCGCCGTTCCGCACCGTCTACATCGAGTACCTCATGAAGGCGCTGCCGCCGATCGCACGCGCGGTCTCCTCCTCGCCCGACGCCTACGTCTACCTCGCCGAGTCGATCCGCGCCTGGCCCGACCAGCAGCGTCTCGCCGACCAGGTCGCCGCCGCCGGCTGGCGCGCGCCGCAGTGGCGCAACCTCTCGGGCGGCATCGTCGCCCTGCACCGCGCCACGAAGTAGCGGCACCGGGCAGCCCCGCGAGGTCCTCGAGCACGACGTGATCGTGCCCACACAGGCCGCTCACCAGCGGGTTCGTAGCGCAGACAATTAAGCAAGGTTCTCGTGCGCTAAATGTGCAGGTGAGAAGGGGTGTCGGGGCTCGGCCCCTGGGTGTGACGACCGGCCCGTGGAGTGGCAGGATGTGGGCTGCGCCACCTAGTGATTCGGTTCACAAAGTCACAATCATGGGCGCGACAGCACCAGGGAAGGGACTGCGGATGGAGCTCTACACGCCGGTCTTGGCGTTGGCCATCCTCGCGGCACTGTTCGCGATCGGCTCCGTGGCGATGAGCGCGGTGGTCGGACCCAAGCGCTACAACCGGGCCCGCCTGGACTCCTACGAGTGCGGCATCGAGCCCACGCCCCAGCCCGTCGGCGGCGGCCGGTTCCCGGTGAAGTACTACATCACCGCGATGCTGTTCATCGTCTTCGACATCGAGATCATCTTCCTCTACCCCTGGGCCGTGCGTTTCGACGCGATGGGCTTCTTCGGTCTGGTCGAGATGGTCGTCTTCATCGCCACCGTGTTCGTCGCCTACGCCTACGTGTGGCGTAGAGGCGGACTCGAGTGGGACTGACCGAGGGGAACTGAAGCCATGGGAATCGAAGAGAAGCTTCCGAGCGGCGTCCTGCTGACGACCGTCGAGGGCGTGGCCGGCTACATGCGCAAGGCGTCGTTCTGGCCCGCCACCTTCGGCCTGGCCTGCTGCGCCATCGAGATGATGACCAGCGGCGGCCCGAAGTACGACCTCGCCCGCTTCGGCATGGAGGTCTTCCGCGCCAGCCCCCGCCAGGCCGACCTGATGATCGTGGCCGGCCGCGTGAGCCAGAAGATGGCCCCGGTCCTGCGCCAGATCTACGACCAGATGCCCGGCCCCAAGTACGTCCTGGCCATGGGCGTCTGCGCCAGCAGCGGCGGCATGTTCAACAACTACGCCATCGTCCAGGGCGTCGACCACGTCGTGCCCGTCGACATGTACCTCCCCGGCTGCCCGCCGCGCCCCGAGATGCTGATCGACGCGATCCTCAAGCTGCACGACCAGGTCCAGGCCACCAAGCTCGGCGTCAACCGCCTCGCGGAGATCGAGACTCTCGAGACCGCCGCCCTGACCGCGCTGCCCACCTCCGCCATGCGGGGTCAGCTGCGATGAGCGAGGACCAGAAGGACGTCGTCCCCGAGCCCAAGCCGCCCGAGCAGCCCGCGGTCGAGCAGTCCCCGGAGAACGTCCCGGCACCCCCGGGCGAGGTCACCGCGGTCGGTGTCCGCACCGGCATGTTCGGCGCCTCCGGCACCCCCGACACCAGTGGGTACGGCGGTCTGGTCGCCCCGATCGTGTTCCCCGGCCCGGCCCAGCGCCCCTACGGCGGCTGGTTCGACGAGGTCGCCGACGCGCTCGAGGGTCACCTCGGCCACGTGGTGATCCACCGGGGCGAGCTCACCCTCCACGTGCCGCGCGAGGAGCTGCTCCACGTGGCGCAGACCCTGCGCGACGACCCGCGTCTGCGCTTCGAGCTGTGCTCGGGCGTCAGCGGCGTGCACTACCCCGACGACGCCGGGCGCGAGCTGCACGCGGTCTACCACCTGCTCTCGATGACGCACAACCGTCGTGTGAGGGTCGAGGTCAGCGTCCCCGACGCCGACGCCCACATCCCGTCCCTGGTGGGCATCTACCCCACCACCGACTGGCACGAGCGCGAGACCTACGACATGTTCGGGATCGTGTTCGACGGCCACCCGGCCCTCACGCGCATCCTCATGCCCGACGACTGGCCGGGCCACCCCCAGCGCAAGGACTACCCGCTGGGCGGCATTCCCGTGGAGTACAAGGGCGGCACCATCCCGCCGCCCGACCAGCGCAGGAGCTACAACTGATGGCTACCGACCAGGACATGTACGCAGGCGCGAGCGACACCAGCGAGGGTCGCGTCTTCACCGTCACCGGCCAGGACTGGGACCAGATCGTCGAGGGCCTCGCGGAGGAGTCCGACGAGCGCGTCGTCGTCAACATGGGCCCCCAGCACCCCTCCACGCACGGGGTGCTGCGCCTGATCCTCGAGCTCGAGGGCGAGACGGTCACCGAGGCCCGCTGCGGCATCGGCTACCTCCACACCGGCATCGAGAAGAACATGGAGTACCGCTCCTGGGTGCAGGGCACGACGTTCGTGACCCGCATGGACTACCTCAGCCCGTTCTTCAACGAGGCGACCTACTGCCTGGGCGTCGAGCGGCTGCTCGACATCGAGGACCAGATCCCCGAGAAGGCCAGCGTCATGCGGGTCCTGCTCATGGAGCTCAACCGCATCTCCTCGCACCTGGTCGCCATCGCCACCGGGGGCATGGAGATCGGCGCGCTCACGGTCATGACCATCGGCTTCCGCGAGCGCGAGCTGGTGCTCGACCTGTTCGAGCTGATCACCGGGCTGCGCATGAACCACGCGTTCATCCGCCCCGGCGGCGTCGCCCAGGACCTGCCCCCGGGCGCCCTGGACGAGATCCGCGGCTTCGTCGCCCTGATGAAGAAGCGCCTGCCCGAGTACGCCGCCCTGTGCAACGCCAACCCGATCTTCAAGGCCCGCCTCGAGGGCGTGGGCCACCTCGAGCTGGACGGCGTCCTCGCGCTGGGCATCACCGGCCCGGTGCTCCGCAGCACCGGCTACGCCTGGGACCTGCGCAAGACCGAGCCCTACTGCGGCTACGAGGACTACGACTTCGACGTCCAGACCTGGGACACCAAGGACGCCTACGGCCGCTTCCGGATCCGCCTCAACGAGATGTGGGAGTCGCTCAAGATCATCGAGCAGGCCGCCGACCGGCTGGCCGGCCTCGAGGGCGCGCCGGTGATGGTCGCCGACAAGAAGATCGCCTGGCCCAGCCAGCTCGCGATCGGCAGCGACGGCATGGGCAACAGCCTCGACCACATCCGCCACATCATGGGGGAGTCGATGGAGGGGCTGATCCACCACTTCAAGCTCGTGACCGAGGGCTTCCGGGTCCCGCCGGGCCAGGCCTACGTCCCGATCGAGTCGCCGCGCGGCGAGCTCGGCGCGCACGTCGTCTCCGACGGCGGCACCCGCCCCTTCCGCGTGCACTACCGCGACCCGTCCTTCACCAACCTGCAGGGCACCAGCGTGATGAGCGAGGGCGGCATGGTCGCCGACGTCATCGTCGCCATCGCCTCGATCGACCCCGTGATGGGAGGCGTCGACAGATGAACCACCCCACGAAGTTCTTCGGCTCCTCCGCTTCGCTCCTCCGCCTCACAACGTCGAGGGGACCCCGATGACGCTGACGCAAGAGACGCACGCCGAGCTGCGCGAGATCGCGGCCCGCTACCCCGAGGCCCGCTCCGGCCTGCTGCCGATGCTGCACCTCGTGCAGTCGGTGGAGGGTCGGGTCACGCCCGAGGGCATCGAGGCGTGCGCCGAGATCCTCGACATCACCGCGGCCGAGGTCAGCGGCGTGGCGACGTTCTACACGATGTACAAGCGCAAGCCGGTCGGCGACTACCACGTCGGCGTCTGCACCAACACGCTGTGCGCGGTCATGGGCGGCGACCTGATCTTCGAGCGGCTCAAGGGCCACCTCGACGTCGGCAACGACGAGACCACCGAGGACGGCAAGATCACCCTCGAGCACATCGAGTGCAACGCGGCGTGCGACTACGCCCCGGTGATGATGGTCAACTGGGAGTTCATGGACAACATGACCCCGCAGTCGGCCACGCAGCTCGTCGACGACCTGCGCTCCGGCGCCGAGGTCAGCTCCACGCGCGGCCCGCGGCTCGGCACCTGGCGCGAGGCCGAGCGGGTGCTCGCGGGCTTCCCCGACGGCCGTGCCGACGAGGGTCCCTCCGCCGGGCCGGCCAGCCTGGCCGGGCGCGAGATCGCCCGCGAGCGCGGCTGGACCGCGCCGTCCGCGGAGCGCCACGACGACGGCACCGCCACCGCGGTGCCCGAGGAGCCCGCCGAGCGCGAGCAGGCGGTGGCCGAGAGCGACGACAAGGTGGCCCAGCAGGCCGTCGTCGAGGACACGAGCCCCAGCGGCGAGACCGCCGCAGACAAGGACGAGGCCCAATGAGCGGCACCGAGAGCTCAGCCACGATCGACACCCTGACCCCGGTCCTCACCGACAACTGGGGCTCCGAGCGCAGCTGGACGCTGGCGGCCTACGAGGCCCAGGGCGGCTACGGCGCGCTCAAGAACGCGCTCGCGATGGCGCCCGACGACGTGATCGCGGCGGTCAAGGACTCCGGCCTGCGCGGCCGCGGCGGCGCCGGGTTCCCGACCGGCATGAAGTGGAGCTTCATCCCGCAGGACAACCCCAAGCCCAAGTACCTCGTCGTCAACGCCGACGAGTCCGAGCCGGGCACCTGCAAGGACATCCCGCTGATGATGGCGACGCCGCACACGCTGGTCGAGGGCGTCATCATCAGCTCCTACGCCATCCGGGCCAACACCGCGTTCATCTACATCCGCGGCGAGGTGCTCCACGTCATCCGCCGGGTCCAGGCCGCCGTCGCCGAGGCGTACGCCGCCGGCCACCTCGGCAAGGACATCCACGGGTCCGGCTTCGACCTGGACCTCGTCGTCCACGCCGGCGCCGGCGCCTACATCTGCGGCGAGGAGACCGCCCTCCTCGAGGGCCTCGAGGGCCGCCGCGGCCAGCCGCGCCTGCGCCCGCCGTTCCCCGCGGTCGCCGGTCTCTACGCCAGCCCGACGGTCATCAACAACGTCGAGTCCATCGCGTCGGTGCCCAGCATCCTCGAGCACGGCGCCGAGTGGTTCTCCTCCATGGGCACCGAGAAGTCCAAGGGCTACGGCATCTTCTCGCTGTCCGGCCACGTCACCCGGCCGGGCCAGTACGAAGCGCCGCTCGGCATCACGCTGCGCGAGCTCATCGACCTCGCCGGCGGCGTCCGCGAGGGGCACTCGCTGAAGTTCTGGACGCCGGGCGGCTCCAGCACCCCGCTGCTCACCGCCGACCACCTCGACGTGCCACTCGACTTTGAGGGCGTCGGCGCGGTCGGCTCCATGCTCGGCACCCGCGCGCTGCAGATCTTCGACGAGACCACCTGCGTCGTGCGCGCCGTCCTGCGCTGGACGGAGTTCTACAAGCACGAGTCCTGCGGCAAGTGCACGCCGTGCCGCGAGGGCACGTGGTGGCTGGTGCAGACCCTGGCCGCGCTCGAGAAGGGCCAGGGCGCCGAGGCCGACCTCGACCTGCTGGTCGACCAGTGCGACAACATCCTGGGCCGCTCCTTCTGCGCCCTGGGTGACGGGGCGACGAGCCCGATCTCGAGCTCGATCGCGCACTTCCGCGACGAGTACCTCGCCCACCTCCAGCACGGCGGCTGCCCGTTCGACCCGGCCGCCTCGACCACCTTCGCCACCGCCGGAGCGACAGCATGACGACCACACCCGACAAGACCGACGTCGACCTGGTCTCGGTCACGATCGACGGCATCCAGGTCAGCGTTCCCAAGGACACCCTGGTGATCCGCGCGGCCGAGCAGGTCGGCGTCCAGATCCCGCGCTTCTGCGACCACCCGCTGCTGGCGCCTGTCGGCGCGTGCCGCCAGTGCCTGGTCGACGTCCCCGACGCCGGCAACGGGCGCGGCTTCCCCAAGCCGCAGGCCTCGTGCACGCTGCCCGTCGCCGAGGGCATGGTCGTCAACACCCAGGCCACCAGCGAGGTCGCCGACAAGGCGCAGCAGGGGGTCATGGAGTTCCTGCTCATCAACCACCCGCTCGACTGCCCGGTCTGCGACAAGGGCGGCGAGTGCCCCCTGCAGAACCAGGCGATGTCCAACGGCCGCGCCGAGTCCCGCTTCTCCGCCTCCGGCGGCGTCAAGCGCACGTACCCCAAGCCGATCAACATCTCCGCGCAGGTGCTCCTCGACCGCGAGCGCTGCGTGCTGTGCGCGCGCTGCACGCGCTTCTCCGAGGAGATCGCCGGCGACCCCTTCATCGCGCTGATCGAGCGTGGCGCGCTGCAGCAGGTCGGGATCTACGAGAAGGAGCCCCTGCAGTCCTACTTCTCGGGCAACACGATCCAGATCTGCCCCGTCGGCGCGCTCACGTCGGCCGAGTACCGCTTCCGCTCGCGGCCCTTCGACCTGGTGTCGTCGCCGTCGGTCGGGGAGCACGACGCCTGCGGCTCGGCCATCCGCGTCGACCACCGCCGCGGCAAGGTCATGCGCCGCCTCGCGGGCAACGACCCGGAGGTCAACGAGGAGTGGATCACCGACAAGGACCGCTTCGCGTTCCACTACGCCACGCAGGACGACCGGATCGGCTACCCGCAGGTGCGTGACGAGGACGGCTCGCTGCGTCCCGCCTCGTGGCCGGAGGCGTTCGCCGTCGCCGCCCGCGGGCTGCGCGCCGCCGGACCGTCCGCCGTGCTCATGGGCGGACGCCACACCGTCGAGGACGCCTTCGCCTACAGCAAGTTCGCCCGCGTCTCGCTCGGCACCAACGACATCGACTTCCGGGCCCGCCCGCACTCCGCCGAGGAGGCCGACTTCCTGGCCTCGCACGTCGTGGTGACCGGCCCCGAGGGCGGCGCCGTGACCTATGCCGACCTGGAGCGCGCCGCGACCGTCGTCCTGGTGGGCCTCGAGCCCGAGGACGAGGCCGGGGCGATCTTCCTGCGCCTGCGCAAGGCCATCAAGCACGGCACCCGCGTCATCGCGATCGCGCCGTTCGCCTCGCGCGGCCTGGAGAAGCTCGGCGGTCACCTGGTCGCCACCGTGCCGGGCGAGGAGCCCGCCGCGATCGACGGCCTGCTCGGCCACGCCGACCACGGCGTCGACGCGACCAGCGTCGTGCTCGTCGGCGAGCGCCTGGCCTCCGTGCCGGGCGCCCTGTCGGCCGCCGCCGCCCTGGCCGCCAAGTCCGGCGCCCGGCTCGCCTGGGTGCCGCGTCGCGCCGGCGACCGGGGTGCGGTCGAGGCCGGCTGCCTGCCGAACCTGCTCCCCGGGGGCCGGCCCGTCGCCGACGCGTCCGCCCGCGTCGACGCCGCCACCACGTGGGGCGTCGACTCGCTGCCCGAGACCGCCGGCCGCGACTTCGACGGCATCGTCGCCGCCCTGGCGTCCGGTCAGCTCGGAGGCGTCGTCGTCGGCGGCATCGACCCCGACGACACCGCCGACCCCGAGGCGACGCGTGCCGCGCTCGAGGCTGCCAGCTTCGTCGTGGCCATCGAGCTGCGCGAGACCGACGTGACCCGCGCCGCCGACGTCGTGTTCCCGGTCGCACCGGTGACCGACAAGGCCGGCACGTTCGTCACCTGGGAGGGCCGCCCGCGGCCGTTCGAGGCAGTGCTGTCCAACCCGGCATCCCTCCCGGACCTGCGCATCCTCTCCGGCATCGCCGAGGAGCTCGCACAGCTCGGCGCCGGCGGTCCGCTCGGCTTCCGCACCGTGCCCGAAGCGCGCGCCCAGCTGGTCGAGATGGGTCCCTGGGACGGCGACCGCCCGGCCGCTCCGACCGTGTCCGCCGTACCCACGGACGGCGGGTCGGGCCTGGCGCTCGCGACCTGGAAGCAGATGATCGACGACGGCTCGATGCAGGACGGCGACAAGCACCTCGCGGCCACTGCGCGGCCGAGCGTCGCGCGTGTCTCGCGCACCGTCCTCGACGCCGTCGGGCCGACCGTGACCGTCACCGGTGACCGTGGCTCGGTCACGCTGCCGGCCGTCGTGGCCGACGACCTCGCCGACGGGGTCGTCTGGCTCCCGGCCCGGTCCTTCGGCCGGGGCGTCCTCGCCGACGTCGCCTCGCCCGGTTCCCGCGTGACCGTGAAGGGAGACCCCGCATGAGCCCGACCCTCGTCTCGGTCCTGGCCGCCGACGACCTCAGCGCCTTCGGCAAGGACCCGTGGTGGCTGGTCATCGTCAAGGCCGTGCTGATCTTCCTCGTGCTGGTGCTGCTCACCCTGTTCAACATCTGGTGGGAGCGACGCGTCGTGGCCCGGATGCAGCACCGCATCGGCCCCAACGTCAACGGCCCCTTCGGCCTCCTGCAGTCCCTCGCGGACGGCGTGAAGCTCGCGCTCAAGGAGGACATCATCCCCAAGGCCGCCGACAAGGTGGTCTTCCTGCTGGCCCCGGTCATCGCGGTGGTCCCGGCGTTCGTGACCTTCAGCGTGATCCCCTTCGGCCCCGAGAACGTCGGGCTGCCGTTCACCGACCGCACGACCCCGCTGCAGCTCACCGACATGCCGGTGGCGGTGCTGTTCGTGATGGCGATCGCGTCGGTCGGCATCTACGGCATCGTGCTCGGCGGCTGGTCGAGCGGCTCGACCTACTCCCTGCTGGGCGGCCTGCGCTCCAGCGCGCAGATGATCTCCTACGAGGTCGCGATGGGCCTCGCGCTCGTCGCGGTGTTCCTCTACGCCGGCTCCATGTCCACCTCGGAGATCGTGGAGGCCCAGGACGACCTGTGGTTCGGCCTGATCCTGGTGCCGTCGTTCGTCATCTACGTGATCGCCATGGTGGGCGAGACCAACCGTGCGCCCTTCGACCTCCCCGAGGCCGAGGGCGAGCTCGTCGGCGGTTTCCACACCGAGTACTCCTCGCTGAAGTTCGCCCTGTTCTTCCTCGCCGAGTACATCAACATGGCGACGGTCTCGGCCCTGGCCACGACGCTCTTCCTCGGCGGCTGGCACGCGCCCTTCTGGATCGACGAGATCTGGGCCGGCGCCAACGAGGGCTACGTGCCGCTGATCTGGTTCTTCGGCAAGGTGCTGTTCTTCGTCTTCTTCTTCATCTGGCTGCGCGGCTCGCTGCCCCGCCTGCGCTACGACCAGTTCATGGCGTTCGGCTGGAAGCGGCTGATCCCGATCGCGCTGGTGTGGATCATCGCGGTCGCGACCATCCGCACCATCTCCCTGGACGGCGACGGCATCGACCGGCGCTACCTCCTCATGGGCATCGGCGTGCTCGTGGTCGCGTTCCTGCTGCTGTTCTTCTTCGGTGAGGAGCGCGAGGCCGCCGAGGAGGCGCCCGCCGCCACGACGACCCCCGGCGGCTTCCCGGTCCCGGCGATGCCCGCCGGTGGCGCCGTGCGCGGCGCCGCGGCGCCGCTGACCTTCGACACCCCGATCTCGAGCCCCGCCCCTGCCGGCGCGGGCAAGGAGGCACACGCAGATGGCTGAGTCACGCGGCGTGAAGGAGCAGTTCTGGGACCCCATCGCGGGCTTCGGCGTCACCTTCCGCACCATGTTCCGCAAGGTCGTGACCGAGCAGTACCCCTTCGAGAAGTCGCCGACCGCGCCGCGCTTCCACGGGCGGCACCAGCTCAACCGCTACCCCGACGGCCTCGAGAAGTGCATCGGCTGCGAGCTGTGCGCCTGGGCCTGCCCGGCCGACGCCATCTACGTCGAGGGCGACCAGAACACCGAGGACGGCCGCTTCTCGCCCGGTGAGCGCTACGGCCGCGTCTACCAGATCAACTACCTGCGCTGCATCCTGTGCGGGCTGTGCATCGAGGCCTGCCCCACGCGTGCCCTCACCATGACCAACGAGTACGAGCTGGCGGACGACAACCGCGAGGCCCTCATCTACGAGAAGTCCGACCTGCTGGCGCCGCTGCTGCCCGGCATGGAGCAGCCGCCGCACGCGATGCTCCTCGGCGACGACGAGGGTGCCTACTACCGCGGCGAGTTCTCGGCCCCAGCGCCGGCGGCGCGCGAGGAGGCCGCCCCGTGATCGCGTTCTGGGTGCTCGCTCCCGTGATGGTGCTGGCCGCGCTCGGCATCCTCTTCGTGCGCAAGGCCGTCCACGCCGCGCTGCTGCTGGCCGTCGTGATGATCAGCCTGGCGGTGCTCTACGCCGTGCTCGAGGCGCCGTTCCTCTTCGCGGTGCAGATCATCGTCTACACCGGCGCCATCTTGATGCTCTTCCTGTTCGTGATGATGATCGTCGGCGTCGACGCCTCCGACTCGGTGGTGGAGACGATCCGCGGCCAGCGGGTGCTCGCGATCGTCGGCGGGCTGGTGCTGGGTCTGGTGCTGGTCCTCGGCCTCGGTCAGATCACGCTGGGGACCACGGTCGGCCTCGAGCAGGCCAACTCCGGCGGCAACATCCAGGGTCTGGCCGACATCCTGTTCTCGCGCTACGTCTTCGCCTTCGAGGCCACGAGCGCGCTGCTCATCACCGCCGCCGTCGGCGCGATGGTGCTCGCTCACCGCGAGCGCCTCACGCCCAAGCCCGGCCAGGCCGAGCTGGCGCAGCAGCGCATGCGCGACTACGCCGACAAGGGCACGCACCCCGGGCCGCTGCCCCCGCCGGGCGTCTTCGCCCGCCACAACGCCGTCGACACCCCCGCCCTGCTGCCCGACGGCACCGCGTCGCGGGCGTCGGTCTCGCGGGTCCTCTCGGCGCGCGGCACCGTGCGCAGCGCCCCCGACCTCGCCGACGACATCGAGGAGGTCCAGCGCTCGCTGGGCCTCGACGCGCAGTCGCGGGCCGACGCCACGCCCGAGACCAGTGGCAAGAGCGGCGCCACGGCCCACACGGAGGAGCAGCCGTGAATGAGTACATCGTCCTGTCGGCGATCCTGTTCAGCATCGGGTGCGTCGGGGTCCTGACCCGGCGCAACGCCATCGTGGTGTTCATGTGCGTGGAGCTGATGCTCAACGCCTCCAACCTCGCGCTGGTGACGTTCGCCAAGCAGCACGGCAACCTCGACGGGCAGATCGCGGCGTTCTTCGTCATGGTCGTGGCCGCCGCCGAGGTCGTCGTCGGGCTCGCGATCATCATGACCATCTTCCGGACGCGTCGCTCGGCCTCGGTCGACGACGCGAGCCTGCTGAAGTTCTGAGAGGGCCACGTCCGAGATGCACCTTTTGACTGAGTCTGCCCACGTCCCGGTGGTCGACCCCTCGTCCGCCGACGGGATCTTCTCCCTGATGTGGCTCGTGATCGCGCTGCCGCTGGCCGGCGCCGCCGTGCTGCTGCTCGGCGGCCGCCTGACCGACCGTTGGGGTCACCTGCTCGGCACCGCGACCGCCGCCGGGTCCTTCGTCGTCAGCCTGCTGATGTTCCTCTCCCTGATGGACCGGGACGAGGGGTCACGGCAGATCTCGCAGCACCTCTACCAGTGGATCCACGTCGGCGACCTCGAGGTCGGCATGGACCTGCTCTACGACCCGCTGTCGGCGCTGTTCCTGCTGCTGATCACCGGCGTGGGCACGCTGATCCACGTCTACTCCATCGGCTACATGGCGCACGACCCCCGTCGCCGCCGCTTCTTCGGCTACCTCAACCTCTTCGTCGCGGCGATGCTGATGCTCGTCATGTCCGAGAACTACGTCGGGCTCTTCCTCGGCTGGGAGGGCGTCGGCCTGGCGTCGTACCTGCTGATCGGCTTCTGGCAGCACAAGCCCACCGCCGCGGCCGCCGCCAAGAAGGCCTTCGTGATGAACCGCGTCGGCGACATGGGCATGGCCCTGGCGATCTTCCTGTTCTTCGTCACCTTCGGCACGACCAGCTTCAGCGGCATCAGCGCCGCCTCGTCCGGCGCCTCGGAGGCCACGCTCAACGCGCTGGGCCTGCTGCTCCTGCTCGGCGCGTGCGGCAAGTCCGCCCAGGTGCCGCTCCAGGCCTGGCTGCTCGACGCCATGGAGGGCCCGACCCCGGTCTCCGCCCTGATCCACGCCGCGACCATGGTCACGGCGGGCGTCTACCTCATCGTCCGCTCCAACTTCGTCTTCGAGCTGGCCCCCGCCGCCCAGACCGTGGTCGTCATCGTCGCCACCGTCACGCTGCTGTGGGGCGCCGTCCTCGGCTGCGCCAAGGACGACATCAAGAAGGCGCTGGCCGGCTCCACCATGAGCCAGATCGGCTACATGATGCTGGCCGCGGGCCTCGGCACCCCCGGCTACGCGTTCGCGATCTTCCACCTGCTGACGCACGGCTTCTTCAAGGCCAACATGTTCCTCGGCGCCGGTTCGGTGATGCACGGCATGAACGACGACGTCGACATGCGCCGCTACGGCGCGGTGCGTCACGCCATGCCGATCACGTTCCTGACCTTCGCCATGGGCTACCTCGCGATCATCGGCTTCCCCGGGTTCTCCGGGTTCTGGTCGAAGGACAAGATCATCGAGGTCGCGCTCACCGAGAACCTCCTGGTCGGCCTCGCCGCGCTGCTCGGTGCCGGCATCACGGGCTTCTACATGACCCGCCTGATGCTGATGACCTTCTTCACCAACAAGCGGTGGAAGGAGGACGTGCACCCGCACGAGTCGCCCTCGGTCATGACCGTCCCCCTGATCGTGCTCGCCGCGCTGTCGGTCCTCGCCGGCGTCCTGCTGCTCGGCGACTGGATCGTCGAGTGGCTCACGCCGGTCGTCGGCCACGTCGAGCACGAGGAGCCGCCGCTGCCCGCCCTGGCGATCACCGGCATCGTGGTCGTCGTCGTGGCGCTCGGTGTCGCCGCGGCCTGGTTCCTCGTCGCCCGCCGCGAGATCGCGCTGACCCCGCCCGAGGACGTCTCGTTCGCCACCCGCGCGGCGCGTGCCGACCTCTACGGCGACGCGATCAACGAGGGCCTGGTGGTCTCGCCCGGCCGTCACCTCGTCAGCGGCCTGCTCACGTTCGACCGCCACGGCGCCGACGGCGTCTTCACCGGGGGCGCGTCCGCGGTCTCCGGGATCGGCGGCCAGCTCCGGAAGGTCCAGAACGGTTTCGTGCGCTCCTATGCCCTCTCCCTCCTCGCCGGCGTGCTCATCGTCGTCCTGGCCCTCCTGGCGGTGAACCTCGGATGAACGACTTCCCCTGGCTCACCCTGCTGAACGCCGCACCCCTGGTGGGCGCGCTGGTCGTGGGCTTCGCGCCGCCGACGCTCACCAAGCTCGCGGCGGTCGGCTTCTCGCTGCTCACGCTCGCGCTCGGGATCGCGGTGGCCCTGCAGTTCGACCTCGACTCCGGCGGCATGCAGCTCGAGGAGCAGCACACCTGGATCGAGGCCTTCGGCGTGCACTACGCGCTGGGCGTCGACGGTCTCGGCCTGCTCATGGTCCTGCTCACGGCCGTCCTCGTGCCGATCGTGCTCGTGGCCGGCTGGTTCGACAGCGACGACGGCAACACGCGGGCGTTCTTCGCCTGGGCGCTGGCCCTCGAGGGCCTCTCGCTCGCGGTGTTCTGCGCGACCGACGTGTTCCTCTTCTACGTCGTCTTCGAGGCGACGCTGATCCCGGCCTACTTCCTCATCGGCGGCTTCGGCCGGGCCGGCCGGGGCGCGGCGGCCGTGAAGTTCCTGATGTTCCAGCTGGCCGGCGGCCTGATCCTGCTCGGTGCGGTCATCGGTCTCTACGTCGTCTCCGCCCAGCAGGGCAAGCCGTCCTACCTCCTGTCGGACCTCACCGAGCTCGACATCTCCACCGACGCCGGGCGCTGGCTGTTCGCCGGCTTCTTCATCGCCTTCGCGATCAAGGCGCCGCTGTTCCCGGTGCACACCTGGCTGGCCGACACCACGGAGAAGGCGACGCCCGGCGTCAGCGTGCTGCTGGTCTGCGTGCTCGACAAGATCGGCACCTTCGGGATGCTGCGCTTCTGCCTGGGGATCTTCCCCGAGGCCTCGAAGTGGGCCACGCCGCTGGTGATGGTGCTCGCGCTCATCTCGATCGTCTACGGCGCGCTCGTCGCCATCGGCCAGGACGACGTCCTGCGCCTGATCGGCCTCACGTCCTTGAGCCACTTCGGCTTCATCACGGTCGGCGTGTTCGCGATGAGCAGCCAGGGCGGCTCCGGCGCGATCCTCTACATGGTCAACCACGGCCTCGGCACGGCCGCGCTGTTCCTGCTCGCGGGCTACCTCGTCCGCCGTCGGGGGACCACCCTGATCAGCCAGATGGGCGGCCTCGAGAAGGTCACCCCGGTGCTCGCCGGGCTCTTCCTCGTCGCCGGCCTGGCGACCCTGGGGCTGCCGGGCCTGAGTCCGTTCGTGTCGGAGTTCCTCGTGCTGCTGTCGGCCTTCGACTACGCCTGGTACGTCGGTGCCGTCGCGGTCACCGGCATCGTGCTGGCGGCCATCTACGTGCTCTGGATGTACCAGCGGGTCTTCACCGGCCCCGGGGTGCCCGAGCTGGACGGCACCCCGGACCTCGACCGGCGTGAGATCGGCGCGGTCGCCCCGCTGCTGCTGGCGCTCGTGCTGTTCGGCTTCTACCCGATGCCGCTGCTCGACGTGGCCAACCCCACCGTCAAGAACCTGATGTCCCACGTCGGCGTCACCGACCAGGAGCCCGACGTACCGGCCGACTCCGTGCCGGACCATGCCGCGACCGAGGAAGGGGGCGATCACTGATGGAGTTCGTCAAGCCCACGCTCCAGTACTTCGAGCTCGCCCCGATGCTCATCGTCTTCGGCGCCGCCTGCCTCGGTGTGGTCGTCGAGGGCTTCCTGCCCCGCGCCCGCCGGCACGTGGTCCAGGTCGTGGTGGCCGGGCTCGGCCTGCTCGCCGCCCTCGGCTTCACCATCTGGGTCGCGACCGACCTCACCTCGCGCGCCAGCGGCGCGGCCCGCGGGCGGCTCGCCGCCTCCGGGACACTGGTCATCGACGGCCCCACGGTCTACCTCTGGGGCCTGGTCCTGGTCTTCGCGGCCGCCGGGGTGGCGCTGTTCGCCGAGCGCCGGCTCGAGGGCGGGGTGTCGGCGTTCGCCGGCCAGGCCGCCGCGCTGCCCGGCACCGAGGCGGAGCGCCAGGCGTCCACCCGCGGGCTGGACCACACCGAGGTCTACCCCCTGCTGATGTTCGCCGTCGGCGGCATGATGCTCTTCCCGGCAGCCAACGACCTGCTCACGATGTTCGTGGCGCTCGAGGTCCTGTCGCTGCCGCTCTACCTGCTGTGCGGGCTCGCCCGCCGGCGCCGCCTGCTGAGCCAGGAGGCGGCGCTCAAGTACTTCCTGCTCGGCGCGTTCTCCTCCGGCTTCTTCCTCTACGGCGTCGCGCTCATCTACGGCTTCGCCGGCTCCATGCAGCTCGCGGAGATCAACGAGGCCGTGCGCAACGACGTCGGCAACGAGTCGCTGCTCCTGATCGGCATGGGGATGCTCGCCGTGGGCCTGCTCTTCAAGGTCGGCGCCGTGCCGTTCCACGCCTGGACCCCCGACGTCTACCAGGGCGCCCCGACCGCGGTCACCGCGTTCATGGCGGCCTGCACGAAGGTCGCGGCGTTCGGTGCGCTGCTGCGCCTGTTCTACGTCGGCTTCGGCTCGGACCGCTGGACGTGGCAGCCCATGATGTGGGTCATCGCGATCCTGACGATGCTGGTCGGCGCGGTGCTCGCCATCGTGCAGACCGACGTCAAGCGGATGCTCGCCTACTCCGCCATCTCCCACACGGGCTTCCTGCTCACCGGGGTCCTCGGTGCTCAGGCCAGCGGGGAGCTGGCCGACGGCCAGGTCACCTCGCTCCAGGCCGTGCTGTTCTACCTCACGACCTACGGCTTCGCGACCGTCGGCGCCTTCGCCGTGGTGACGCTCGTGCGCGACTCCGGCGGCGAGGCGACCACGTTCCCGCGCTGGGCCGGCCTGGGCCGCCGCTCGCCGTGGGTGGCCGGGGCGTTCGCGTTCTTCCTGCTCTCCATGGCCGGCATCCCGCTGACCGCGGGCTTCGTCGGGAAGTGGGCGGTCTTCACGGTGGCCATGTCCGCCGGCGCGTGGCCCGTGGTCGCGGTCGCGATCGTGGCCAGCATCGTGGCGGTCTACTTCTACATCCGCCACATCCGCCTGATGTTCTTCTCCGAGCCGGAGGGTGAGGTCGCCGCGGTGACCTCGGCCTCGCCGCTGACCACCGTGACGGTCGCGGTCTGCGCCGTCGCCACCCTGGTCCTCGGCGTCGTGCCCGGCCCGGTGCTCGATCTCGTGACCAATGCGGGAGACTTCATCAGGTGAGCTCGAACCCCGCCGCGGAGCTGGCGCTGCCCATCAGTGACGACGCGCTGGCCGCACGCCTGCGCGAGCGGATGGCGGTGGTCGAGGCGGCGCTGTTCGAGCACGCGCAGAGCCGCGCGCCGTACGTCACCGAGGCGGCGCGCCACCTGCTCTCCGCGGGCGGCAAGCGGTTCCGGCCGCTGCTGGTGCTGCTGGCCGCCGAGGCGGGGCACCGCGCGGCCTCCGAGGAGGTCGTCACGGCCGCGTGCGTCGTGGAGATCACCCACGTCGGCTCGCTCTACCACGACGACGTGATGGACGAGGCGTCGCTGCGACGGGGCGCCGACTCGGCCAACTCCCGCTTCGACAACCACGTGGCGATCCTGACCGGGGACTTCCTGTTCGCGAAGTCCTCCGAGCTGACCGCCCGGCTGGGCGCCGACGCCGTCCGCATCCAGGCCGAGACCTTCACCCGTCTCGTCGAGGGCCAGATCCTGGAGACCGTCGCACCCGGCCCGGACGACGACCCGCTCCAGCACTACCTCGACGTGGTGGCCGGCAAGACCGGCTCGCTGATCGCGACGTCCGCGCGCTACGGCGCCCGCTTCGGCGGTGCCAGCGCCGAGGTCGAGGAGGCGCTCACCGCCTACGGCGAGATCGTCGGCGCGGCCTTCCAGCTCTCCGACGACATCCTCGACGTCGCCTCGGAGTCGGTGGAGTCGGGCAAGACCCCCGGCACCGACCTGCGCGAGGGCGTGCCGACGCTCCCGGTCCTCATGGCGCGGGCCTCGACGGACCCCGCGGACGCGCGGCTGCTCGAGCTGCTCGACGCCGACCTCACCGACGACGCCCTGCACGCCGAGGCGCTCGACCTGCTCCGCAAGCACCCCGCCATGCAGGAGGCCCGGGCCTACGTCGTCGCGCGTGCCGAGGAGGCCAAGGCGCTGCTGGTGGCGCTGCCCGAGGGGTCGGTGCGCACGGCCCTGGAGGCCTTCGCGGACGTCGTGGCGGTCCGTTCCGCCTGACCCTGCGGGACCCCGGCCGGCGGCTGGTGGATGCGCTACGCGCCGCCGGAGGCGTGGGCGGCGAGCGCCAGCTGGCGCCGGCGGTGGCGCAGCGCGTCCACGGTGAAGACGGTGAGCGCGACCCAGACCAGGACGAACCCCACCCAGCGCCCGGCCGGCATGTCCTCGTGGAACCAGAAGACGCCGAGCCCGAACTGCAGCACGGGGGCGAGGTACTGCAGCAGACCCAGCGACACCAGCGGGATCCGGGTCGCGGCCGCGCCGAAGCACAGCAGCGGGACGGCCGTCACGATGCCGGTGGTCGTGAGCAGCAGGGCGTGCCCCACGCCGTGCGCGCCGAAGTCGGCGCCGCCGGTGGCGGCCAGCCAGGCGACGTACGCCGCCGCGAAGGGGGCGATCAGGCTGGTCTCGGCCATGAGCCCCTCGATGGCGCCCACGCCCGCGGTCTTCTTGGCCAGGCCGTAGGTGCCGAAGCTGAACGCCAGCACGAGCGCCAGCCAGGGCAGCCGACCGTAGTCCCAGCTCAGGACGAGCACCGCGACCAGGCTCACCCCGAGCGCCAGCCACTGCGGCCGGCGCAGCCGCTCGCCCAGCAGCAGCACCCCCATCAGCACCGTCACCAGGGGGTTGATGAAGTAGCCCAGCGAGGTCTCCACGACGCGGCCGTTGTTGACGCCCCAGATGTACATCGCCCAGTTGACGGTCACGGCGGCGGCGGACACGACGAGGAGGGCGACCACGCGCCGGTCGCGCGCGAGGGCGCGCACGCGCGAGCCCCGGCGCAGCGCCAGGACCAGCAGGCCCATCGTGGCCAGTGACCACAGGATCCGGTGCGACAGGATCTCCAGCGCGCCGGCCGGCTCCAGCAGCGGCCAGTAGAGCGGGAAGGCGCCCCACATGAGGTAGGCGGCGACCCCGAGGAGCAGCCCCCGCCTCGACTCCGCCACGGGCTCACCCTAGTGACGGGTGGGAGCCGTGGATCTCGAGGGCCCGTCGTCGAGCAGTTATCCGAAACGACTGCGCACGAGCCGGGCCCTGCCTAAATTGAGCAGCACGGCCCAGGACCCTCTGCGCTGGTGGACGACGTCCTCACCTCTTTCTCGACAGCTAGGGACCACATGAACACCAGCGGCATCAAGCGGGGCCTCGCCCTGTCCGCCATCACGGCACTGGCGGCCTCCGGTGCCGCCCTCGTCGGACCGGCGGCCTCGGCCGCTCCCGGCGACCCGACGCTGGTCGCGGCGTCCGAGGACGGGCTCGCGTTCGACCTCGACGAGTACGACGCCGGCGACATCACCGTCACCGTCACGGACGCGCTCGGTGCGGCGGTCGACGTCGACGACGCCCAGGACCTCCAGTACTTCTGGACCGTCACCCCCTTCGACGGCAGCCCCGCCACCGTCCGCGTCCCGGTCGCCGGCACGGACGTGGAGACGACCGAGGTCGCCGGCGAGTTCGTCGTCCCCCTGCCGAGCCAGGAGCCGGGCACCTACGTCCTGTCGGGCGGGCTCGGCCCGGACGCGCTGGGCGCCAAGGCGATCCCCAGCAAGACCCTGCTGACGGTCAAGGCCGGCGAGGCCCAGGTCGTCTTCGACGAGAGCCCCCTGCTGGCTCCCGCGGGCAAGGACACGCCCGTCGAGGGCAGCCTCGAGCTTGAGGACGGCACCGGCCTGGCCGACCGCGTGATCGACCTGGAGCTGGTCCGCGGGACCGCAGGCAACGACCCGGTCGCCGACGCCGGGTTCCTCGAGGACCCGCCGACGGGCACCCTCGTGCTGACCCGCCAGGTGAGGACCGGTGCCGACGGCGCGTTCTCCGCCGTGGTCAGCGACCCCGCCGAGGCCGGTCAGGGCACCGAGCTGGGCGGCTCGGTCCTCGCGGACACCGCCGCGACCCCGGACGTGGGTGACGCCGACGCCGACGCGACGCTGTCCCTCGACCTGGTCAGCGAGACGCTGCCCGCGGGCGGCACGATGGTCATCGGCGACCTCGGCAGCGGGACCCCCGGCCTGCCGCTGTCCAGCCAGCTCCTCGTCACCGCCCCCGACGACACCTTCGACACCGACGACAGCCAGCCGGGCGTCCAGGGCGACGGCGACACCGACCGCGACCCGGTCGTCGGGCAGGTCTACACCCTCGACATCGACAAGGGCTTCTTCACCACCGGCGCCGAGGAGACGCCCTCGGTCCCGTTCGAGAAGGCCGGCAACCTCGAGGGGCTCGGCGACTCCCTCAGCGGCCTCACCGACGCCGACGGCCTGGTCGGCTTCGCCGCCGGCATCGAGCGCGACCCGGGCTTCGACGACGACGGGCTCGTGACGGCCACCGTCACGGCCACCGCCGGCGACAGCACCCGCACCGCCGAGGCCGACTGGGACACCGCCCAGGCGCTGAACGGCGGCCAGGTGCGGATCGTCCTCTCCCCGGCCAGCGAGCAGGACGCCGCCGTCAACCCGGCGCTCGAGGGCAACCGCACCTACTACGACGTCTTCACCCTCGACCAGTTCGGCAACCCCGTCGCCGAGCAGAGCGTGCCGATCGACTACAGCGGCGACGTCGACAACTTCGACTACAGCGAGGACTTCGTCACCTCCGACTTCGACCGGTCCGGCGACCTGTGGCTCGTCTCCTTCCAGCCGGGCGCCATCAAGCTCACCGGGACCTGGGACGCGCCGACGTACCTCTACGACGACGCCGCGGGCAACGCCAGCGCCGGCTCGTCGGCCCTGGTCTCCGGGAACGCCACCGCGGTGTTCTACGAGCTCGACTTCGACCGCTCCACGTTCGCCGTCTCGTCCTCCGCCCGAGGCGTGGTCGCGACCGGCAGTGCGGTCACCGAGACCGTGCGGGTCCTCGACCAGCGCGGCAACCCGGTCCGCGGCTACCGCGTGGACTTCTTCCGGGCCGGTCCCGACGGCGCCGGCAACGGCGAGCCGCGCGCGACCCGCGTCACCAACGCCCAGGGCCGGGCCTTCTACACCTTCGTGGGCGGCGCGGTCGGCAAGGCGCGGATCACCGCGCAGGTCAGCGACGGCCTGCGCCTGCGCACCCTCACCGACGTCGTCGCGTTCGGGGCGCCGATCAACGCCAGGCTGACCGGGGCCAACAACGGCCGCGCCGCCGACGTGCTGACCGTCAAGGCAGGCAAGGCCGCCGCCGGCGCCCGAGTGACGCTCTACAAGGTCGTCAAGGGCAAGCGGGTCCCCGTCGCCACCCGCAAGCTCGACGCCACGGGGCAGGTGCAGATGAAGGCCAAGGACCGCAACCGGTCGCGCGCCACGGTCTACGTCGCGCTGGTGCGGGCGACCAGCAGGACGGTCGCGGACACCTCCAGCTCCAAGCGAGTGCGCTGACCTGGGCACTTGGGTGGAAAACTCACCCGACCCGCGTGTTTGAGGCGGGTCCCGTTGGGATAGGAATAGGGGGCGCCATCCACCATTCTTAGGAGAACCCATGCGGCCCACCCGCCTCATCACCGCCCTCATCGCCGCCCTCGTCATGCTGGGCGCCTCGCTGTCCGTCGGCTCGGCCTCGGCCACCGAGGGCTCCAGCCTCAAGACCATCAGCAGCAAGAGCGCCGCCGCCCCGGCCGCGACGGCCGCCCGCGCCAAGCCCAAGCACAACGTCGTGATCAGCAAGGCCGGGAAGATCTCCCGCAACACGTTCGTGGTGAAGGGCAAGGTCTCCACCTTCCGCGGCAAGGTCATCCTGCAGAAGGCCAACCGTCGCGGTGGTCCCTACAAGACCTACAAGAAGGACCGCACCTCGCGCACCGGCGCCTTCCGCATGACGTTCGGCGGCAAGATCGGCACCCACTTCCGCATCGCGGTGCCGGGCAACAAGCGCTACCGCAACACCAACGTCTACATCGGCCGCATCGTCCGCGCCTGATCGACGTACGTCACCCGACCAGGGCCCAGCCGTTCGGCTGGGCCCTGGTCGCATTTCTGGACGCTGCTGGGGCCCGCCTATCGGTCACCTACGTCGGCAGTTCGCGCCTGACGCCGGCCTCGCCACGCTTGGCTTGGCCGGCGCAGCGACCAACTTCCGACGCTGAGTGTCGGTAGCCGCCCCACCAGTCACACCGGCCCCCACGGAGGGCTGCTAGGCGCGTGGTACCCCGTGTGCCCGAGGAGGCGCGCATCTCACTGGGTTTCGAGACGGCGAGGGCAACCCCGAGCAAGCTCGGGTCTGCCCTCGCCTCCTCAACCTCTTCGCTGATCGGGGTCCGAGCGAGCTCGGCCCCCGCGCTCAGACGACGGTCCAGGTGTCGCCGGAGTTGATGAGGGCGTCCAGGCGCTGCTGGGGGTCGCCCGGGGCGGCCTCCTTGGCGGTCTCGATCTGGGCGCGGGCCTGGTCGTCGTAGGTGGGGCGCTCGACCTGGCGGAAGATCCCGATCGGCGACTGGTTGAGGTAGCCCGAGTCGGTGAGCCGGCTGATGGCGAACGCCGTCGACGGGTCGGGGTTGTGGGCGTCGTGGACCAGGAGCTGGTCGGCGCCGACCTCGTCCACGAGGGCGACCTTGACGCCGCCGGTGGCGCTGTCGCGGATCAGGCCCTTGGTGCCTTCCCCCGTGGAGGACAGCGCGCCGAAGCGGATCTGCTCGCCGTGCACCAGCGGGATGATCGCGTCGGCCTTGGTGTCGTTTTTCTTGATCGCGTCGAACGCGCCGTCGTTGAAGATCGGGCAGTTCTGGTAGATCTCGACCAGCGAGGTGCCGCGGTGCGCGGCCGCCGCGGACAGCACGTGGGTGAGGTGCTTGCGGTCGGAGTCGATCGTGCGCGCGACGAACGACGCCTCCGCCCCCAGCGCGAGCGAGACCGGGTTGAACGGGTGGTCGACCGAGCCCATCGGGGTGGACTTGGTGACCTTGCCGGCCTCGGAGGTGGGGGAGTACTGACCCTTGGTCAGGCCGTAGATCCGGTTGTTGAAGAGCAGGATCGTCATGTTGACGTTGCGGCGCAGCGCGTGGATCAGGTGGTTGCCGCCGATCGACAGCGCGTCGCCGTCACCGGTGACCACCCACACCGACAGGTCCTCGCGTGCGGTGGCGATGCCGGTCGCGATCGAGGGGGCGCGCCCGTGGATCGAGTGCATGCCGTAGGTGTCGAGGTAGTAGGGGAACCGGCTCGAGCAGCCGATCCCCGAGACGAAGACGATGTTCTCGCGGCGCAGGCCGAGCTGGGGCAGGAAGCCCTGCACCGCCTTGAGCACGGCGTAGTCGCCGCAGCCGGGGCACCAGCGGACCTCCTGGTCGGAGGTGTACTCCTTGCCGGTCTGCGGCTCGTCGTTCGTCGGGACGAGCTCGATGCCCGAGCGGACACCGGGGAAGGGCAGCTGTTCGGTGCTCACGAGGTGACCTCCGTGGTGGTCGAGGGGGGCGTCAGGTCGACCTCGATGCCCTCGGCGTCCGCGACGAGCGCGCCGATGGCGTCCGCGAGGACAGCGGCCTTGATGGGCATGCCGTTGACCTGGTTGTAGCCGATGGCGTCCACGAGGTAGCGGCCGCGCAGGAGCAGCGACAGCTGTCCGAGGTTCATCTCGGGGACGAGGACCTTGTCGTAGCGCCGGAGGATCTCGCCGAGGTCCTTCGGGAACGGGTTGAGGTGGCGCAGGTGCACCTGGGCGACGTCGTAGCCGGCCTTGCGCACGCGGCGGCAGCCGGCGCCGATCGGGCCGTACGTCGAGCCCCAGCCGATCACCAGGACCTTGGCCTTGCCGCTCGGGTCGTCGACCTCGAGCGGGGGCAGGGAGTCGGCGATCCGGTCGACCTTCGCCTGCCGGGTGCGGACCATGCGGTCGTGGTTGGCAGGGTCGTAGGAGATGTTGCCGTGCCCCTCGCCCTTCTCCAGCCCGCCGATGCGGTGCTCGAGGCCGGGGGTGCCCGGGATCGCCCAGGGGCGGGCCAGCGTCTCCTCGTCGCGGAGGTAGGGCCAGAAGTCCCGCTCCTCCGGGGTCGCCGTGCCGTCGTCGGCCGTGCCGGCCGGGGCGACGACGTGGTTGGCCTCGGTCGCGAAGGCGGGGTCGATGCGCGGCAGGTCGTCGACGTCCGGGACGCGCCAGGGTTCCGAGCCGTTGGCGAGGTAGCCGTCAGACAGGAGCATCACCGGCGTGCGGTAGGTGATCGCGATGCGGGCGGCCTCGACGGCGGCGTCGAAGCAGTCGCCAGGGGACTGCGGCGCCACGATCGGGACGGGCGCCTCGCCGTTGCGGCCGAACATCGCCTGCAGCAGGTCGGCCTGCTCGGTCTTGGTGGGCAGCCCCGTGGAGGGCCCGCCGCGCTGCACGTCGATGACCAGCAGCGGGAGCTCGGTCATGACGGCCAGGCCGATCGCCTCGGACTTCAGGGCGATGCCGGGCCCGGAGGTGGTGGTCACGCCCAGGTGTCCCGCGAAGGAGGCGCCGATCGCGGCGCCCACACCGGCGATCTCGTCCTCGGCCTGGAGCGTGGTCACGCCGAAGGACTTGTGCTTCGACAGCTCGTGGAGGATGTCGGAGGCCGGGGTGATCGGGTAGGAGCCGAGGAAGATCGGCAGGCCGGAGCGCACGCCCGCGGCCACCAGCCCGTAGGACAGGGCGAGGTTGCCGGTGATGTTGCGGTAGGTGCCCGCGGAGACCTTCGCCGGCTTGATCTCGTAGGAGACCGCGAACGCCTCGGTCGTCTCGCCGAAGTTCCACCCGGTCTTGAACGCCGTGATGTTGGCGTCGCGGATGTCGGGGACCTTGGCGAAGCGCTTGGTGAGGAAGGCGATGGTCGACTCGGTGGGCCGGCCGTACATCCACGACAGCAGGCCCAGGGCGAACATGTTCTTGGCGCGGGCGGCGTCCTTGCGGGACAGGCCGAACTCCTTGACGGCCTCGACCGTCATGCCGGTCAGGTCGACCGGGTGGACGTGGAACTCCCCGAGCTCCCCGCCGGCGTTGCCGTCGGCCAGGGCGTCGAGCGGGTTGCTGTCGTAGCCGGCCTTGGTCAGGTTGCGGCCGGTGAAGTCATGGGTGTCGACGATGATCGAGGCGCCCTTGGGCAGGTCGGCCAGGTTGGCCTTGAGCGCCGCCGGGTTCATCGCGACCAGCACGTCGGGGGCGTCGCCCGCGGTGAGGATGTCGTGGTCGGCGAAGTGCACCTGGAACGACGAGACCCCGGGCAGGGTGCCCTGGGGGGCCCGGATCTCGGCCGGGAAGTTGGGGAGGGTGACGAGGTCGTTGCCGAAGACCGCGGACTCCTGGGTGAAGCGGTCGCCCGTGAGCTGCATGCCGTCACCGGAGTCGCCCGCGAACCGGATGATCACCCGATCGAGCTGCTTGACCTGCTTGGACACTGCGCCACCTTCGACTGCCACCGTTGACCTGGACCTGCCCCGCGATGCTACTCGGGACATCGCGAGAACTGGAACACGTTTCAGTTTTGCACGTCAGCCCTTCACGGCTCTCCACGATAGTCCGCGATCTCAGGCAGCCATGCCCATCTCCCGGTCTGGACAGTGAGGCGCGACACACGACGTGGCATTCGCATTTAGCGTCGTAATCCGACTACTCTGCTCGACATAACTGGATTACACGTCGCGGCGCTCCATGCCTCGGCACGACAGGAAGAGAAACGATGAAGAAGACGATCAAGGCCGCGGTGGCTGCAGCAGCCACCGGGGTGCTGGCCTTGACCGGGTGCTCTACTTCAAACGGTAGCGACTCCGGCGAGACGATCAGCGTGAACGCATTCTCGGTGATGGAGGCGGCCAACGAGCCCGTCTTCGAGGACTTCAAGGGCACCGACGACGGTGACGGAGTGTCGTTCAAGACCTCCTACGGCGCCTCCGGCGACCAGAGCCGCGCCGTCGTGTCCGGCGCGGACGCCGACGTCGTCCACTACTCGCTGGAGACCGACGTGACCCGCCTCGTGGGCGAGGGCCTCGTCGCCGAGGACTGGAAGGACAACGCCACCAAGGGCATCGCGACGTCCTCGGTCGTCGTCTTCGTCGTGCGCAAGGGCAACCCCGAGGGCATCGAGACCTGGGACGACATCGTCAAGTCCGGCGTCGACATCATCACGCCCAACCCCGGCTCGTCCGGCTCCGCCCGCTGGAACATCCTGGCGGCCTGGGCGCACATCACCGGCAACGGCGGCACCGAGGACGAGGCTCGCGCCTTCGTCACCAAGCTCCTCGACAACACCATCGCGCTCCCTGGCAGCGGCCGCGAGGCCACGACCGCCTTCACCGACGGCTCCGGCGACGTGCTCCTGTCCTACGAGAACGAGGCGATCCTCGCCAAGCAGAGCGGCGCGGACATCGACTACGTCGTTCCGCCGGACACGCTGCTCATCGAGAACCCCGCCGCCGTGACCAAGGACGCCGACGACACCGCCAAGGCGTTCCTGGAGTTCATCACCACCCCCGAGGCCCAGGCCGACTACGCCCAGTCCGGCTTCCGTCCGGTCGTCGACGGCGTGGAGGTCGACGAGGTCGAGGGCGCCAACGACCCCTCCGACCCGTTCCCCACCCCGGAGAAGCTGTTCACCATGGACACCGACTTCAACGGCTGGGGCGAGGCCGCCGACAAGTTCTTCGGCGACGGCGAGGACGGCAACCCGCTGGGCATCATCACCGAGCTCCAGCAGCAGACCGGAACGGCTGACGAGGAATGACCTCTGCCCTCATCGGGGCGAGTGAAGTAGCCAGGCCGGCGTCCCCTGAGGGACGCCGGCCGCGGCGCGTTCGTCGCTCGACCCCCCGCAACACCCTGACCCGCGGTGCCGGCCTCGGCCTGGGCATCGCCATGATCTGGTTCAGCCTGCTGGTCCTGATCCCCCTGTCCGCGGTCATCGCCGCGGCCGGCTCGGGCGGCTGGGACCGCTACTTCTCGGTCCTGGGCAACGACCAGACCTGGGCCGCCGTCACGCTCACGGTCGGCCAGGCGGCCATCGTGACCCTCGTCAACATCGTCATCGGCACCGTCATCGCCTGGGTGCTGGTGCGCGACGAGTTCTGGGGCAAGCGGCTGCTCGACGTCATCATCGACGTGCCGTTCGCGCTGCCGACGATCGTCGCCGGGCTGGTGCTGCTCTCGCTCTACGGGCCCAACAGCCCGCTCGGCATCCACTGGGCCTTCACGGAGAACGCCGTCACGCTCGCGCTGGCGTTCGTCACGCTGCCCTTCGTGGTCCGCACCGTGCAGCCGGTCCTCGAGGAGCTCGAGGCCGACGTCGAGGAGGCCGCGGCCTCGCTGGGCGCCAACCGGGGCACCATCCTGCGCCGGATCATCCTGCCCAGCCTGGCCCCGGCCATCGCCGCCGGCGCCGCGCTGTCCTTCGCCCGCGCGATCTCGGAGTACGGCTCGCTGGTGCTCCTGAGCGGCAACCGGCCGTTCGAGACCGAGGTGGTCTCGGTGCGCGTGCTGACGTTCATCGAGAACGGCAACAACGGCTCGGCCGCGGCGCTGGCCTCGGTGATGCTCGTCGTCGCCCTGGTCGTCATCGTCGCGCTCGACCTCGTCCAGCGACGGGTGGCCCGCCGTGGTTAGGGTCTCGACGCCCGTCAAGTGGCTGCTGCGCCTGGTCGCGGTCGGCTACGTCTTCTTCCTCGTCGCCTGGCCGGTCGGGCTCGTCGTCCAGCACACCTTCGACGCCGGCTTCGACAACCTCACCGAGGCCCTCTCGGACGAGCAGGTCGTGGGTGCGCTCCGGCTGACCCTGATGGTCGCCGTCTGGGCGGTCATCATCAACCTGGTCTTCGGCGTCGGCATCTCGCTGCTCCTCGTGCGCTTCGAGTTCCCCGGCAAGCGGGTCCTCTCGGCGCTGATCGACCTGCCGCTGTCGGTCTCGCCGGTCGTGGTCGGACTGGCCCTGCTGCTCGTCTACAACGGGCGCGACGGCTGGATCGGGCCGACCGCGGAGAGTCGCGGCTTCCAGATCATCTTCGACTCGCCGGGCATGATCATGGCCACGTGCTTCGTCGCGCTGCCACTGATCATCCGGGAGGTGGTCCCCGTGCTCCACGAGATCGGGGACGACCAGGAGCAGGCTGCGCGCAGCCTGGGAGCCAGCACCCGCCAGACGTTCTGGCGCATCACCCTGCCGAGCATCAAGTGGGCGGTCGTCTACGGCGTCGTCCTGAGCCTCGCCCGCAGCCTGGGCGAGTTCGGTGCCGTCAAGATCGTCTCGGGCAACATCACGGGGCAGACCCAGACCGCCACGCTCGTCGTGGAGGCGAAGTACCAGAACTTCCAGCAGCAGACGGCGTACGCCACGTCGTTCCTGCTGATCCTGGTCAGCATCGCCTGCCTGGTCGTCGTCGCCTTCCTGCGCCCCAAGCGCTCCCACTGACTCGTTCGACCCGAAGGACCCACCATGAGCATCGAAGTCAAGAACGTCACCAAGAAGTTCGGGGACTTCGTCGCCCTCGACGACGTCTCCGTGTCCCTGCCCACCGGTCAGCTGACCGCCCTGCTCGGCCCGTCCGGCGGCGGCAAGTCGACGCTCCTGCGGATCATCGCCGGTCTCGACAGCGCCGACTCCGGCACCATCAACATCGAGGGGACCGACGCCACCCGGCTGCCGGCCCAGAAGCGCGGCGTGGGGTTCGTCTTCCAGCACTACGCCGTCTTCAAGCACATGACCGTCGCCAAGAACGTCGCGTTCGGGCTCGAGATCCGCAAGCGGCCCAAGGACGAGGTCAAGCGCCGCGTCGAGGAGCTCCTCGAGCTGGTGCACCTCTCGCAGTTCTCGCACCGCTTGCCCTCCCAGCTGTCCGGAGGCCAGCGCCAGCGCATGGCGCTGGCCCGGGCGCTGGCCGTGGAGCCCAAGGTGCTGCTGCTCGACGAGCCGTTCGGCGCCCTCGACGCCAAGGTGCGCAAGGAGCTGCGCGACTGGCTGCGCCGCCTCCACGACGAGGTCCACGTGACCACCGTCTTCGTGACCCACGACCAGGAGGAGGCCCTCGAGGTCGCCGACGAGATCGTGGTCATCAACGAGGGTCGGGTCGAGCAGATCGGCACGCCCGACCAGCTCTACGACGAGCCGGCCAACGACTTCGTCATGGGCTTCCTCGGCGAGGTCACCCAGCTCGGGGACGTCCGCCTGCGGCCCCACGACATCGAGGTCGCCGTCACCCCGGGTCTCGCGGGTGCCATCGAGGGCACGGCGACGCGCGTGCTGCGCGTGGGCTTCGAGGTCCGGGTCACCGTCGCCACCGCGGGCGGTGACGTGACCGTCGTGCTCACCCGCACGCACGCGCGCCAGCTCGAGCTCGTGGAGGGGACGACGGTCTGGCTCACGGCGGCGTCGGGCGCGACCACGGTCCCGGCCATGGTGGCGGTCTGACGCCCCATGTTCGACGGCGGGTCGTGTGCCGCAGGACGCGCCCTGGCGCTGCCGGCGGCACACGACCCGGATCCCACCCCCGGAGGTGGGCTAGACCACCTCGCCTCTTTGGCGGTTCGCCGGTAGTGCACTCGCGGTTCTAGTTGACTCGCGGGAGGAGTGGTGCTGAGACCTCTTCTGTCGACGTCCAGCTGAGGATCTCTCGTGTCTCGTGTGCCTGCCCCCGTCCGGAACCGGCGCATCGGCGGGACTCTCGCCGTCTCCACGGTCGCCGCCCTGCTGGCCTCCATGCTGTCCGGGACGGCCCCTGCCGTCGCCGCCCCCGCGGTGGCCGACCAGGGTGCCTCCGAGGTCGTCGTCGGGCTGATCCAGCTCGGCAACGCGCTCGGCGCGGCCGCCGAGCAGCCGGCCCTCGCCACGGACCTGCCCCTCACCGACCAGTCCGTGCGCGACGTCCTGCAGCTGCGGACCGCCATCGGCCAGCACGTCACCGACGCCGTGACCGGCGCCAACCCGACCCTCAGCACCCTGGACGACGTCTTCGCCTCCGACCCCGCGCTCGAGCTCACCGAGACCCAGCCCCTCCCCGGCGCCCCCGCCGGCAGCGTCGAGTGGCTGCTCGACATCGACCTCAAGGCGGCGGTCCCGGTCGCGCTCAGCTACCAGGACGAGCGGCTGCAGTTCGGCGCGGCCGAGCTGGACGGGGAGCTCGCCGGTCGTCTCCGGGGCCAGATCCGGATCCGCTACGACGCGGCCGCCGAGGCGCTGCGCACCTTCTCGGTCGTGGGGGAGTCCCAGCTGACGACCCACGTGTGGACCCGCGCCGACGGCGGCTCGGCCCAGAGCGGCCAGGAGCTGCAGATCCCGGCGTTCCCGGCCATCGACGGCTTCGTCGAGCTCCAGGGCGCCGGTGCCGGCACGGTCGACACCACCACGGTGCTGCGCCTGCGCGACCCCAACGGCCGTCCCGCGATCACGACCGAGGACCTGCGCTTCTCCACCCCCGCCGAGCTGTTCGCCACCCAGACGCTGCCCGGCGCGGACGACGTGGCGATCCGGGTGGACCTGACCAGCGACCTGACCCCCGCCGCGGGTGCCGTCGTCGTCGGGACGCGCAACCCCGAGGCCGACGAGACGAAGGCGCCGTACGCGACCCCGGTCGTCACCCGCGACCCCGGCCTCGACGAGCTGACGGCGCTGACGCGCAACCAGGCGGTCACCGGCTTCGCGCAGTACACGACCGCGATCCTGGCCGCCGAGGGCGCCGTGGACGCCGAGCTGCCCCTGCTCGACGCCCACCTGACTGACCTGTACTCCCCGGGCAACCGGCTGCTGGAGCTGCTCACCGAGCAGGCGACGGCCACCATCACGTGCGGCGCGGCCGACACCTCTCCGCCGTCGGGCGCCCTGCGCCCCGGGCAGGTCCAGTACTGCCAGGCGACCACGAGCGGGTTCACGCCCCAGCCCGGCACGATCGAGTGGTCCAGCCCCGACGACGGCGTCACCATCACCGGCGGCGGCGACGACACCGTGGGGACCGCCCCGACGGCCAACGTCGCGGTCGAGGGCGGCGACGGCTTCCCGGTCCTGAAGGTCTCCTTCGTCAGTGACGGCGAGCGCCACCGCGCCCGCACCCTCATGGGCTCCGTGCAGGACCTCGCCCAGGCCGTGGCCCAGCTCGGGCTCGACGGCACGCTCAGCTACGACCCCGCCAACCGCTCGCTCGAGGTCGCGGTCCAGGAGGACCGCCCCGCCGCCGAGGTCACCGAGCTGCAGACCGGCGGCAGCGGCAGCCTCGCGCCGCTGACCGGCCTCACGGGGCTCTGCCAGGCCAAGGCCGGCACGGTCCCGCGCGTCTGCCCGCGCACGGGGGACCGCCCGGACGGCGCTCAGTACGCCGAGCCGGAGTCCGGCCAGGCCGACGTCACGACCACCGGGCGCGCCTTCGGCGCCACCTTCGGCATCGGGCTGGTCCCGTTCGCCCCCGCGCCCGCTCCCGGTGAGGAGCCGGCCCCTGAGCCGGTGACCTACGTCAAGCCCGGCACGGACGGCGTGCTCTACCAGGTCCAGGACGTCAGCGCCCAGCTCGCCGAGGACGCCGCCATGGTGGCCCGGATCGGCTTCCTCCAGGTGGACGTGGACGTCGCGGACTACGCGCTGACGACCGACGAGGTCGCCGCCCGCGTCACCGTCCCCACCGAGGACGTCGCGATCGACGGCGGCACCGTCGCGGACGCCGTCGACATCCGTCAGCTCCTGGGTGCCGACCCCGACCAGGGCGCCGGCGACCCGGTCGACCCCGTCACCACCCGCGGCCTCACCGCCACCGCCAGCCTCCTCGTCAAGGACTCCGCCCAGCGTGACGAGAGCCTGACGCGGCCCCTGAACGTCGAGGGCACGATCGACGCGACCTGGGCGGACCTCGCGCCGGGCCGGCTGCCGACCGTCGTCACCGGCGGCGACTACGACCGCCTGCGGCTGCTCGACCTCGTCCCGTCCCGCCAGGGCGTGATGGGCGACGGCTCCGAGGACGACACCCTCGTCGACACGGGCGCCGACTTCTACCGCCAGTTCGGGGTCGACGACCAGATGCCCGCGGGCGAGCGCGAGGTCACGCGCCAGCTCTACGACCAGGACCCCAGCGACGCCGAGAACACCGTCTGCACGGCGTTCACCGTCGTCGACGAGCACACGCTCACCTGCACCGCGGGCACCCTGACCGCCGACGGGTCGATGTCCGCCGGTCACCGCTACGTGATCAACGGCGACCCCGAGGCCCTGCGCGACGTGCTGATCGACGACCTCGCCGCGGTGCTGACGACCTACGACAGCCCGGCGGCCGCCCTCGACAGCGAGCGCACCCTGCCGCTGGTGGACCTGAAGCCGTCCGAGATCAGCGCCGCCCGGGTCAAGCTGACCGACATGCTCGCCGACGTCCAGGCCGCGACGACGGACGAGACCCCCGACGTCGACGTCTCGACCATGCAGGCCTTCGCGGACGCCGTGGAGCACTACCTGCCGGCCGGCACCACCGACCTCGGCCTGGCCGCGACCGGTGACCGCCTCGAGCTCAGCACCGCCCTCAGCACCCCCGACGTCACCAGCGTCGTGCCCCTGCGCGTGACCGCCGGCGACAGCGAGGTCCGCGTGCTCGGTGGGGGCGTCGACGAGGAGGGCCTCGCCAAGCGCGTCGCCGTCCCCCTGAAGACCTCCTCGCGCGCCGACGTCCGGCTGGCGGTCGACCTCTCCGACGCCACGTCCTACGTCGGCAACGAGACGACCGTCGAGGAGAAGGTCTCCGGCTTCGCCGCCACCGCCTCGCAGATGAAGGCCTCGCTGGCCGACCTCGCCACCGAGTACGGCGCCACGCAGACCCGGACCGGCGCCCCCGCGGGCATCGCCATCGGCATCGGCGTCCGGAGCGAGACCTCCCCGTCCTCGTCCGCGGGCGACTGGATCCCGATCGCGGGCTTCCGCGACTCCCTCGAGCACAAGCGCTCGCTCAACGGCCCGGCGCAGACCTGTGGCGGAGCCACGGGCGACGACATCGCGGCCTGCATCGACCTGCCGCTGACGACCACCCCCACGCCGACCACGGTCCAGGTGGCCCTCAAGGCCGAGGACAGCTCCGGCGGCACCGGGGCCGACCTGGCCTCCCAGCCGCTCGCCTACCGCTTCCTCACCGACGGCCTCGCCGGCCTGAGCCGCACGCTGGGCGACTCCCTCGACGGCAACCTGTCGGGCCAGAGCCTGCCGCTCGTCGGCACCGACCTGGACGCCGCGGCCGAGATCCCCGACGCGGTCTCGAGCTACGTCGGCGCCGCGCGCACCGCGCTGACCGACGTGACCGTCCCCGAGACCGACTCGGCCAGCTCGCTGGCGACGGCCCTCACCACGGCGCTGAACGGCGTCACGGTGCAGGGCCTGACCATCCCGGACACGACGGTCACCGTGACCTGCGGCGGCGCCTGCTCCGGCACCGACAAGGTGAAGGACGTGAGCGCCGTCAAGGCCGAGCTGAAGGTCGAGGGCAGCACCAGCGGCGACGTCGGCTTCGAGCCCGGCCTGGCCGGCATCGCCATCTCCACCAACCTCGAGATCCCCGCGAGCACCACGTGGAAGCTCGCCGTCGAGGTCGGCATCGAGCGCGGCACCGGCCCGTACGTCGTCCTCGACCCCGCGTCCGGGGAGGACGCCGTCTCCGTGCTGACCGCCCACGTCGAGGCCTCGCTGCCCGACTACGCGGCCGACACCTGCCACGACTGGGACCGGTCCGGCAAGTGGGAGCAGAAGCAGAGTGCCGCGGTGACCTCCAAGGTCGTCGCCAGCAAGTCCCCCGATGCGACCTGCATCGACGCCTTCGTCGGCAAGCTGCCCTCGGTCCTCGTGGACCGCAAGGCCGCTGCGGGGGAGGGCACGGGCCTCGCCGCCGACCTCACCGTCCGGCTGACCCCCGGGGACGCCGCCGACTCCGAGCACCGCGTCTACCTGCCGGCGCTCTTCGACAAGTTGCTGGGTTTCGCGACCGAGGCCGAGGGTGAGGGCCGCCTGGCGGTCTACTTCGAGTCCTACGCCTCCAAGCTCGGCTTCTTCGACGTCCTGGGCGCCATCGACCTGGCGTGGGAGGACGGCGAGTTCGCCGAGGCGGGGCTGAAGTTCGACCAGCTCCAGATCGACGCCCGCACCGTCTACCAGGCGCTCGACACGGGCTACTCCAAGGCCCGCAAGTGGCTGGCACCGCTCAACCCCGTGGTCGACGTGCTCGCCAAGCCGATCCCGGTCATCAGCGACCTGTCCGAGCTCGTCGGCGGCGGCGAGGTCTCGCTCATGTCGATCCTGGTCAAGCAGCACGCCGCGGTCGGCCTGATCGCCAACCTGCTGCAGTTCCAGCAGCTGCTGGCCCGCCTTCCCGGCGCGGGCACGGAGGCCGAGCTCGTCTCGCTCGGTGCCGGCGTCCCCGGCGCCTTCCACCTGCCCGCCGCCCAGCTCGGCGCCGGCTCGTGCACCAAGGCGGTCGCCAAGTCCGCGGCCGGCACCACCACCCCGACCCCGACCCCCACGCCGACCCCCGGCACCCCCGCTGCGCCCAAGCCGGCCAAGCCGCCGTGCGACGAGGCGAGCCTGTCCGACATCAAGAAGGCGCGCGCCGCGAGCGCCGCCGTCGCCCCGGTCGCCGCGGGCGCCCCTGCCGGCACCCCCGGCACCCCGGCGCCGGCCCCCGCGGGCAAGAACGTCAAGAAGGAGATGTCCAAGGACGTCTACTTCAGCCTGCCCAGCATCACGGTCCCGGTCCTCGAGGACTCCACGCAGGTCTACGACCTGCTGCTCGACGCCGGCGACGCCACGATGCTGTACGTCGACCTGGGTCACGCCGGTGCCTCGGCCTCGATCGTGCGCAAGTTCGGGCCGTTCGCGATCGGTCCGGTCCCGGTCGTCGCCTCCATCGGCGGCACGGTCGGACTCGACGGCCGCTTCGCCTTCGGCTTCGACACCAAGGGCCTGACGCGCACCATCGAGGCGGCCGAGCCCGGCGACGTGCGCGGGCTGCCGGAGTCCTCGCAGAGCCAGGTCTTCAGCGACGGCTTCTACATCGACGACCTCGAGGACGGTGAGGACGTCCCGGAGATCCAGCTGACGTTCACCGTGCAGGCAGGGGCCTCGATCAGCATCGGCTTCGCCGAGGCCGGGATCAGGGGTGGCGTCACGCTCGACCTGTCCCTCGACGCCTTCGACCCCGACAACGACGGCAAGATCTACTCCACGGAGTTCGCGGGCTCCGCCAGCGGACCCGACTGCGCCTTCAACGTGTCCTCGGGCATCGTGTTCTTCCTGACCTTCTACTTCTCGGTCGACCTGTTCCTCTTCAGCATCGAGAAGGAGTTCGACATCGTCCGCAGCCCGCGGCTGAAGCTCTTCGAGTTCAACTGCGCCACCGTCGAGCCCAAGCTCGCGATCGCCGCGGGCAACGACCTCAGGCTGACCATGGGCTCGGCCTCCGGCTCCCGCAACGCCTACCCGCTCACGACGGACGAGCAGTACACCGTGCGTCAGATGGCGCCGTCGGGGACGAGCGGCACCAAGGTGCAGGTGAGCGCCTTCAACCTCGTGCAGGACTACACCGTCCCCGCAGGGGGACGGATCCTCGCCGACGGGCTCGAGGGCAAGGACGCGGTGCGTCTGTACCCTGGCCAGCTGCTCACCGTCGACGGGGACACCACCACGCTGCAGGAGATCCCGTTCACCGTCCCGGCCACCGTCACCGGTGGTGAGGGCGACGACACCCTCGTCACCGCGGGCGGCAGCGACGACGTCCGGGGTGGCGACGGCAACGACTCCATCGACGTCGGCGCCGGCGCGGACCCCGTCGTCTCCGGCGGTGCGGGCAACGACCTCATCGACGGCGGCCAGGGCCGCGACATCGTCTCCGGCGGACCCGGTGACGACAGCGTGAGCGGCGGCCCCGGTGGCGACCAGGTCAACGGCGACAGCGGCGACGACGTGATCGACGGGGGCGTGGGCGCGCTGCCCACGATGATCTTCCCCTCCACGCGTCCCGAGGTGGTCGGGCCGCTCCTCGACGCCGGCGACCTCCTCGTCGGCGGCGACGGCTCCGACCAGGTCGGGGGCGGCGACGGCTCCGACGTGGCGGTCGGCGGCGCCTTCGACACGTCGGCGACCACGTGGGAGAACACGCAGAAGACCAAGGTCTTCGGCGTCACCGAGTCCAACGTCATGCAGGAGGTGGAGGTGACGGTCGAGACCGTCACCGTGCCGACCCTGGACGCCGCGCGCACGGAGTGCGCCGCGGCCGGTGGGGCGACCCCCGAGGGCCACGACAGCGTGACGGGCGGGCCCGACCGCGACTACATCATCGGTGGCGCCGGGGCCGACCAGCTCTCCGGCGGTGCCGGGGACGACCTCGTCTGCGGGCGCGGCGGCGACGACGTCCTGGACGGCGACGGCAGCGACGTGGTCGAGCGCCTGCAGGGCGCCGACGAGATCCGCGGCGGCGGCGGTCGCGACCGCCTGCAGGGCGACGGCAAGGACGACGACCTGCACGGCGACGCGGGCGACGACCTCGCCCGCGGCGGCGAGGGTGACGACACCATCGCCGGTGGCGAGGGTCGCGACCTCCTGGTCGGCCAGAACGGCGAGGACACCCTGCTCGGCGACGACGCCGGCAGCACCGAGGCCGCGATCGACTCGGCACGCTCCATCGTGTGCGGCCCGACGACGAGCATCGTCAACGGCATGGTCGACCTCAACGGCGACCTCAGCGGCAACAACCTGGACGACGGCCAGCTCGAGGGCATGGAGGTCGTCGACGGACTGGTGCGCGACTCCACCGGCGCCAGCTACACCGGCATCCTGGTGGGCCTGGTCATCGCGGACGGCAAGGCCGACCTCGACGGCAACGGGTCCATCCAGGGGCGCAACGGCTCCCGGACCGGTGACACCGGCGTCGCCGACCTGGCGAGCCTGACCGGCGCCGTCGGCAACGGCGACTGCCTCCTCGGCGGCGACGGGGTCGACCCGCGCCTGGACGGCCAGCTCGGTGGCGACTACGTCGACGCCGGCGCGGGCGACGAGACCAACGTCCACGGCGGCCCCGGGCCGGACCTGGTCCGCGGCGGCGACGGCCCCGACACGGTGCACGGCGACACCGGCGACGACCTCGTCGTCGGTGACGCCCAGGCCGACGTGCTCTTCGGCGACGCCGGTGACGACACCGTCCGCGGTGGCTCGGACAACGACCTCATCGCCGGTGGCGGCGGGACCGCCGGCGCGGACGACGGCGCCGACGAGCTGCTCGGTGACGGCGGCGACGACGTCCTGGCTGGCGGCAACGCGGCCCTCTCGCGCACGGCTCCGGCGGACACCGCCGTCGCCGGCGTGGGGGTCACCCTCCTGGCGACCACCGCGTCCGGCACCGACGACGTCGCCTACGGCGGTTACGGCGTCGACTGGGTCTTCGGCCAGAACGGCGACGACCGCGTCTACGGCGGCCCCGGCGACGACGTCGTCGAGGGCGGTCCCGGCTCCGACCGGGTGCAGGGCGACGACGGCGCCGACCTCCTGGTCGGCGGGTCCTCCACCAGCGGAGCGGTGACGCTCACGCGCTCGGGTGAGGGCACCCCTGACGGCAACGACGAGGTCGTGGGCGACGAGGGTGTCGACCACGCCGACGGTCGCGACGTGATGGCCGGCGACAACGCCCGCCTGAACCCGTCGGCGACCGGCCCGGCCCGCGCCCGCTGGGCGCGGATCAGGCCCGGGGTCGAGATCGTCCTGTTCGACCCCGCGACGACCGCACCCCCCGCCGGGGCCACGAGTGCCGGCGACGCGATGCGCGGAGGTGGCGCCGACGACCTGATCCTGGGTCAGGGCGGCGACGACGACATCCAGGGCGGTGACGGCGCCGACGGGATCGAGGGTGGTGCCGACGGCGACCTGATCCACGGCAACCTGGGCGCCGACGAGCTCCTCGGTGGGTCCTGGACCGCGGGCTCCTACGACGGCGGCGCGGGCGACACGGTCGAGGGCGACGAGGGCGACGACCTCGTCCTCGGCGACAACGGCACGCCGGTCACCGACGGGTCGCCGTACGTGCGGCTCCTGGACGCCCCGGCGCCCGGCGCCGTGGCCCCGGCCACGACATTCGGCTCCGACACGCTGGGCGGGGGCCCGGGCGATGACCGGATCTTCGGCCAGGGCGGCAACGACACCGCCCACGGCGGCGACGGTCAGGACGCGGTCGAGGGCGACGCCGGCGCCGACACCCTGTGGGGCGACGGCGGCCACGACGCGCTCACCGGCGGCGGCTCCTCCAACGACGGGGTCATCAGCCCCACCCGGGTGGCCGACGGCCAGCGCGACGGCATCGACCAGATGCACGGCGGCCTCGGCGACGACGTCATGGCCGGCGACAACGCGCGCCTCGACCCGACGTCCAGGGCGCGGGCCGACGGCACCCTGCTGCGCTCGGTGCTGCTCTTCGACGTGGTGACCGCCGCCAAGCCCGCGGCCGCGGGCACCGGCGGGGCCGACGTGATGGGCGGCGACGACGGTCGTGACCTGGTCTTCGGCCAGGCCGCCAACGACCGGCTGCTCGGCGGCACGGGCGACGACTACCTCGAGGGCAACGCCGGCGACGACACCCTCGGCGGCGACGCGGGCGAGGACGACCTGGTCGGCGGTGGCTCGGTCAATACCGGCGCCGTCATCACGGTCGACGGCGCCTCCACCGTGGACCGGCTGCTCACCCCGGTGACGGGGACCGGGGACCGCTCCGCGGCCGGGCTGGTCGACGGCAACGACGCGCTCACCGGCGGAGACGCCCGCGACGTGCTGCTGGGCGACAACGGCCGCGTCACCCGCGACGGCCCCAACACGACGCTCGCGGGCGGCGCGTCCGGCGTGCACGTGGTGCGCCAGGTGGCCATGGCCGACGAGCGTCCGGGCGTCTGGTCCGGCAGCGACCGGCTCCTGGGCGGGCTGGGCGACGACGACCTCTACGGGCAGTTCGACAACACGCGTACGTCGCGGCCCAAGCAGCCCTTCCTGGGCCAGCTGGTGCAGGGCGACATCCTCGACGGCGGTGAGGGCGACGACGCCCTCGTCGGCGACCAGGGCGTCGACGTGCCGACCCCGGCGGCCGCGCTCGGCGCGGTCGACCGCACCGTGTCGGACAGCGCGGGCTTCATCAAGGAGCTCGTGCGACCGGCCGGCACGCTGGTCCGCGTGGTCACGCAGACGCAGCCCACGCTGGGCGGCGACGACGTGGTCCTGGGCTCCGCGGGGGCCGACTCGGTGCACAGTGGCGCCGGCAACGACGTCACCAACGCAGGCGCCGGGGACGACGTCGTGTTCGCCGGTGACGGCGCGGACGCCCTCTGGGGCGGCGTGGGCCACGACCGGCTCTTCGGCGGGGCCGGCAGCGACGTGCTCGACGTCAAGCGGCGTACGCAGGACGCGAAGGTGTGGCAGCTCGTGGCGCCGGTCGAGGACACCGACCGACGCCGTCGCACCCTCAACGGCGTCGACGTGCTCTTCGGCGGCGCCGGTCCGGACGCGTTCCAGGCCGACCAGGGCGACGAGGGCGGCACCCGCCGGGTGCAGGGCGACCGCCTGATCGACTGGCGTGGGTCGATCAACTTCTACAAGCTCTGCGAGTCGGGCTTCGGTCTCGGCAAGGTCCAGAACCTGCCGACCTCGTCCATGACGTCGGCGCTGCGCCAGCTGGCGCTGGCCGGTGGCTCGGTGGGCTCCGCGGAGCTGTCGATCCCGGGGAGCGAGCGCGTGACGACGTACCCCAACCAGGGCAGCTTCGTCTGCGAGACCAGCTGATCGCCGTCGAGCCCGGTGGCCGTGAGGCCGCCGGGCTCGACGCAGCCGGTCAGCGGTAGTTGGTGAACTGCACCGCGAACTCGTAGTCCTGCGACTTCACGAGGGCCTGCACGGCCTGGAGGTCGTCGCGCTTCTTGGACGAGACGCGCAGCTCGTCGCCCTGGATCTGCGCCTTGACACCCTTGGGGCCCTCGTCGCGGATCAGCTTGGAGATCTTCTTGGCGTCCTCCGAGGAGATGCCCTCCTTCAGCGCGATGCCGATCTTGGAGACCGTGCCGGACTGCCGCGGCTCGGAGGGGTCGAGGACCTTGAGGGACACGTCGCGCTTGATCAGCTTGCCCTTGAACACGTCGAGGACCGCGCTCGCGCGGTCGTCGGCCGAGGCGGTGATCTCGATCGCCTCGTCGCCCTGCCACTCGATGCTCGCCCCGGTCCCCTTGAAGTCGAAGCGGGTGGCGATCTCGCGGGCGGTCTGCCCGAGCGCGTTGTCGACCTCCTGCCGGTCGTACTTGCTCACGATGTCGAAGGACGAGTCGCCCATCTGGCTCACCTGCTCCTGGTCTGTGCGTTTTTCGTTCGCGGTTGTGGCTGCGCTATTGTTTCGCCTCGTTGCCGACCAGCCAAACACCCGGTCGTCGAACACCCGGCAGGTTGCCCGAGCGGCCAATGGGAACGGACTGTAAATCCGTCGGCTTATGCCTACGCAGGTTCGAATCCTGCACCTGCCACAGAGCACCAGCTGTTCTGGCCGCGGACCCCCACCCTCCGGTGGGGGTTCTGTGCTTCTCGGACGTCCTGGGCCCCTCAGGCCCAGCGGAACCGGTCGGCCAGCCGCGTCGCACGCGGTCCGCGCACCAGCGCCACGAGCAGCCCGATCCCGAGCGCGGCGCCGACCACGTTGAAGGCGAGGTCGTTGACGTCGGCGACGTGACCGCCGCCCAGCAGGTGCGCCGTGACGTACTGGGTGAGCTCGATGCCGACGCTGAACGCCGCGGCGGCCGCGAGCACGCCCCACCACGACCACCGCGGCAGTGCCAGGGACAGGAGCACCCCGAGCGGGAGGAAGACGCAGACGTTCACGGCGGCGTCCACGGCCTCGTAGCCGCCCAGCGGCGTGAGGGAGATGTAGGCGTGCCACGGCACGCTCGCGGACGGCTTGTCCAGGAAGATCGGGAACACCGTGTTGGCGACCACCCCGGCGACGTAGACGCACAGCGCGAGCGCCACCGTGGCCCGGGGCCACGAGAGCAGGCCGCTGCGCCGCAGGTGCCACACCAGGACCGCCAGGGTCGCCAGGGCCAGCGGGATGACCACCGGGAGGACCGGGACCTCGTCGAACACGTCGTGGGGCTCCTGCTCTCACTCGGGCGCGCCGGGGTGGCGGCCGTGGACACCATCCTCGACGCGCCTCGCGCGCCGCGCCTCCGTCCCAGGTACCGGCGAACGGATCTCGAGGATGAGGGTGGGCGGGCCGCTCGTCCTCGTGGGCCCGCGGGACGGCATGCTAGGCGCGACGGCGGGGGCTCGAGGGTGCCTCGCGTGACGAGACCGGACCCGCGGACGATCCGTGACGGCTCGGAGGACAAGGAGTTCTGGTGGACGTAGACGTCGTGGTGGTGGGAGCCGGCCTGGCCGGGATGGTGGCGGCCGCGGAGGCCGCCGACGCCGGCCGCACGGTCGCGCTGGTCGACCAGGAGGGCGAGCAGAACCTCGGCGGGCAGGCCTTCTGGAGCCTCGGCGGTCTCTTCCTCGTCGACAGCCCCGAGCAGCGCCGGATGGGGGTCAAGGACTCCCACGAGCTGGCCTGGCAGGACTGGCTCGGCAGCGCCCAGTTCGACCGCGAGGAGGATCGGTGGCCGCGCGCCTGGGCCGAGGCGTACGTCGACTTCGCGGCCGGCGAGAAGCGCTCGTGGCTGCGCGAGATGGGCCACCGCTTCTTCCCCGTCGTGGGCTGGGCCGAGCGCGGCGACGGCCGCGCCGACGGGCACGGCAACTCGGTGCCCCGCTTCCACATCACGTGGGGGACGGGCCCCGGTGTGGTCGACCCCTTCGAGCGGCGGGTGCGCGCCCACGTCGCCGCGGGCCGGATCACCTTCGCCTTCCGCCACCGCGTGGACGGGCTGGTCGTCGAGGCCGGCGCCTGCGTCGGCGTCCACGGCCGTGTGCTCGAGCCCAGCTCGGTCGACCGCGGCCGGGCGAGCTCGCGGGTCGAGGTCGCCGACTTCGAGATCCGCGGCCAGGCCGTCGTCGTCACCAGCGGCGGCATCGGCGGCAACCACGACCTGGTCCGCAAGGCCTGGCCCGAGCGGCTCGGGGCGCCGCCGAGGACGATGGTGTCGGGCGTGCCCGCGCACGTCGACGGCCGGATGCTGGCGATCACCCAGGACGCCGGGGCCCACGTCATCAACCCCGACCGCATGTGGCACTACGTCGAGGGGATCCGCAACTGGGACCCGATCTGGGAGAACCACGGGATCCGGATCCTGCCCGGCCCCTCGTCGCTGTGGCTCGACGCCACCGGCAAGCGGCTGCCGGCGCCGTACTTCCCGGGCTTCGACACCTTGGGCACACTGACCCACCTGCGCACCACGGGCTACGACTACTCGTGGTTCGTGCTGACCCAGAAGATCATCGAGAAGGAGTTCGCGCTGTCGGGCTCCGAGCAGAACCCCGACCTCACCGGCAAGGACGTCAAGCTGCTGCTGTCGCGGGTGAAGAAGGGGGCGCCGGGCCCGGTCGAGAGGTTCAAGGAGCACGGCGAGGACTTCGTGGTCGCCGACTCCCTGGGCGAGCTGGTCGCGGGCATGAACCGCGTGGGCGACGGGCCGCTGATCGACGAGGCCTCGCTGCGCACCCTGATCGAGGCGCGCGACCGCGAGCTCGACAACGACTTCACCAAGGACGCGCAGGTGACCGCCATCCGCGGCGCCCGCAGCTACCGGGGCGACAAGCTGATCCGGGTCGCGACGCCGCACAAGATCCTGGACTCGAAGGCAGGCCCGCTCATCGCCGTCCGGCTCAACATCCTCTCGCGCAAGACCCTGGGCGGGCTCGAGACCGACCTGCAGGGCCGCTGCCTGCGCGCCGACGGCTCGCCGTTCCCGGGGCTGTTCGCCGCTGGTGAGGTCAACGGCTTCGGCGGCGGCGGAATGATGGGCTACAACGCGCTGGAGGGCACCTTCCTCGGCGGCTGCCTCTTCTCCGGCCGGGTCGCCGGTCGCGCCGCGGCGCAGGCGGTCGGCTGAGCGCTCGGCCTGCGCGACTCGGCCCGGGGGCCAATCCGTGGCGGCACCCGCGACGAAGAGGGGGTACGGCGGCCCACTCGGGGCCACCGGGACGACCGGAAGGTCCACCATGAAGCTGCCCAGTCCCTCGATGTTCGTCAGCGTCGCCGCCCTCGTCGTCGCCGCCAGCGGCACGTCCTACGCCGTCGCGACCATCGGCTCGGCCGACATCCGCAACAACTCGATCCGCTCCGTCGACGTGCAGAACGAGTCGCTGCTGAGTCGCGACGTCAAGGACGGTGCGCTGCGCGCCCGCGACTTCGCCCGGGGCCAGCTGCCGCAGGGCGCGCAGGGCGCCCAGGGTGAGCCGGGCGCGGCGGGGATCGGGCGCTGGGCGCTGGTCGACCGTGAGGCCGGCATCGTGGCGCAGTCGGGCGGCTTCGAGGTGCGCTCCGGCTACGACCTCGTCAACAACACGGGCGCTCCCGTGCCGGGCGGCGCCCTGGGCAACGTCTACCTCGACGCCAACGAGGACCTCGGCGACAACGGGATCGTCGTCTCCATCGCGCTGCAGAACAAGCTCGACCAGAACAACGACACGGTCCTCAACGGGCGCGCGCCCCTGGCCGACGCCAACCCCGAGTTCGCCGGGGAGATCAGTGCGACGAAGTGCAACATCCCGTCGATCGTGGCGTGCGCTCCCACCGGCGCCGACAACGACCAGCACCTGGTCGTGAGCCCCCGGATGAGCGACGGGACCGTGACCGTCACCGGCGACGGCACCGCGGCCAACCCCAACAACCACAAGCGTTTCTACGTCATCCTCACCGGCGACTCGTCCGACTACGTCGCGCCGGCCGCCTGACGCGCGTCAGCGCGGGGCGTGGTCCTCGTGCTGGTTGTTGAAGTCGGAGTCCTTGCGCGACAGCGCCTCGCGGCGCTCCTCCGGCGTCAGGGCCTCGAGCTGGGCGATGACGTCGGAGGGGTAGCCGCTGACCTCGGGGGCGTGGGCCAGAGGGACGACCGTGTGGACGAGCCGGTCGGCGTAGACGTGGGTCATGGTCAGGGCGGTGTGGCCGTCGACCCCGGACACGAAGCGGCTGTCCGGCGCCGGGTCGGAGGTGTAGCAGGAGGCCGACGCGACGCTGACCGGCACGCCGGCGAACTCCGAGTACGTCGAGTAGTGCAGGTGGCCGCCCAGGATCTGGCGCACGTCGGTGCCGCGCACGACCTCCGCCAGCCGCTCCTGGTCGAGCAGCTCGATCAGCTCGGCGGCACGCAGCATCGGCACGGGGATGGGCGGGTGGTGCATGGCGATCACGGTGCCGTGCTCGGCCGGGGTGGCGAGCACGTCGGCGAGCCAGGCGAGCTGACCCTCCTCGAGCTCGCCGTGGTGGTAGCCCGGCACGCTGGTGTCGAGCGCGACGATGCGCAGCCCGGCGACCTCGTGCACCCGGTCCTGGGGGCCGTGGGCCTCCTCGCCGAACAGCGCGGCGGCGTACTCCGAGCGCTCGTCGTGGTTGCCCATCGTCCAGACGACCTGGGCCCCCATGGCCTCCGCCGCCGGCTCGACCAGCTCGCGCAGCCGGGCGTACGCCGCCGGCTCGGCCTTGTCGGCGAGGTCGCCGGTGAAGACCAGGACCTGCGGCGGCAGCTCGAGGTTGCCGAGCCGCTCGAGCGCCAGGCGCAGGCCGGCCTCGGGGTCCACCACGCCGTACTGCCGCACGCCGCCGGCCAGCAGGTGCGGGTCGCTCAGGTGCGCGATCACGTGCGAGGGAGCGGCGTACTGGCCGAACTGCGAGTACATGCCCGAAACCCTAGTCAGGCGGGCTGGAGGTAGAACACCGGGATGACGCGGGTCGTGCGCTCCTCGTACTTGGCGAAGTTGGGCCAGGTCCGGAGCATGACCTGCCAGAGCTCGGCGCGCTCCTCGCCCTCGACCTCGCGCCAGGTGACCTCGCGCTCGACGCCCTTGAACCGGATGGTCGCGGTCGTCGTGGCGCGCAGGTTGGCCACCCACAGCGGTGTCTTCGGCCCCCCGAAGTAGGACCCCGCCACCAGCCATCCGTCCAGATGTGGCACGCAGAGCAGCGGGGTGGTGCGCGGGATCCCGCTCTTGCGGCCGGGCACGGTCAACGCGAGGTTGGGCAGCCCGGCGACGTCGAGGATCGTGACCCGCCCCCGCGTGAGCCGCTGCAGCCGGGTGTCGGTCCACACCACCTGGGGCAGCAGCTTCGGCATCCAGGAGAGGGCGCCGATGCGCACGGCGAGCGGAGTCAGCAGTCCCATGGGGTTCAGCGTAGGGCGGAAACGAGAACCTGTTCTAGTGAACGGCCGGCTCGATGCGTCCGCGGACCTCGCCCAGCGTGATGCGACCGCCCTCGGTGCCCGGGGCGGAGTAGCGCAGCACCACCTCGTCGCCGTCCTCGAGGAAGGTCCGCCCGTCGCCCCACGTCTCCTGCCCGCCCCAGCTGAGCTCGAGCAGCGAGCCGCGCTGGTGGGCCTCGGGTCCGCTGATGGTCCCCGAGGCGAACAGGTCACCCGGGCGCAGCGACGCGCCGTTGGCGGTCAGGTGGGCGAGCATCTGCGCCGGTGACCAGTACATCGACGCGTACGGCGGTCGGCTCACGACCTCGCCGCCGATCTCCACCTCGACGTCGATGTCGAGGCCTCGGGCCCGGTCGGGGGCGAGGTAGTCGAGCGGGCGCGGGTCCTGGCCGGGCAGGTCGACCCACGCGGCGTCGAGGGCGGCCAGGGGGGTGACCCAGTGGGAGATCGAGGTGGCGAAGGACTTGCCGAGGAACGGCCCGAGCGGGACGTACTCCCACGCCTGGATGTCGCGCGCCGACCAGTCGTTGAGCCCCACGACGCCGAACACGTGGCGGGCGAAGTCGTCGTGGGACACCGACGTGCCCAGCGGCGAGCCGGCGCCGACCACGAAGCCGAGCTCGGCCTCGATGTCGAGGCGGCGGCTGGGCCCGAAGTCCGGGGCGTCGTCGCTCGGCGCCTTGCGCTGGCCGCTCGGGCGCACCACCGGGGTCCCGCTGGGCACGACCGTGCCGGCGCGCCCGTGGTAGCCGACCGGGAGGTGGCGCCAGTTGGGGAGCAGCGGCTCCTGGTCGGGGCGGAAGATGCGGCCGACGTTGGAGGCGTGGTGCAGCGAGGCGTAGAAGTCGACGTAGTCGGCGACCTCGAACGGCAGGTGCAGCGAGACCTCGTCGAGGGCGTAGGACCTGGTGTCGGCCTCGACGGCGGCGCGCGCCTGCTCGCGCACCTCGGCCCAGGTGTCGGGTCCCTGTGACATGAGGGCGTTGAGCGAGCCGGTGGCCAGCTCGCGGCGGCCCGTGGCGACGTGCAGGTCCAGGACCCGGCTCCCGACCCGGACCCCGACCCGCGGCTCCTCGCCGGCGGGGGAGAAGACGCCGTAGGGCAGATGGCTGAGCTCGGGGCTCACGGGAGGAGCCCCAGGGCGCGCAGGTCGGCGAGCGGCTCGGCGACCGAGCAGGACCCGAACGACGTGAACCAGCGCCGCGCGCCGGTCAGGTCGAGGCCGACGAGGGCGTCGGCATCGCGCTCCTCGAGCGTGGCCACCACCTCGTCCGGCGCCGCCCCGTCGAAGGCCAGCCCGGTCGCCGCCAGGACGTTCACGAACCCGTGGCCTGAGCGATGGCGCACCGCGTGGTGCAGCCCGGCGGTGCACTTGAACGGCGTCTCGCGGTCGAGCGCGGCGTCGATCCAGGAGGCCAGCGTGGCGGCCGAGGGCACCTGGTGCGCCTCGAGCCCGCCCGTGCGGAGCTTGAGCCGCAGCTCGGCGCCCGCCACCTCGTCGGCGGCCAGGAGCCAGGAGTGGCCCGGCTCGGTCTGCGGCAGCTCCACGAACACGGGCACGTCCTCGTCGAGCGAGCCCTCGGCGCGGGCCGCGTCGACCGCCGCGACGACACGGCGGGCGTTGCCGGCCAGGTCGTCGAGGTCGCGCAGCGCGATCTCCAGCCCAGCCAGGCGCAGGCCGAGGCGACGGCACAGCGCGGCCGGGCCGGCGACCTGGCCGGCGCCGCCGGTCACGACGACCGAGAGCGGCGCGTCGAGGCCGCGCACCTGCGGCAGGTCGGTGTCGCGGAGCACGAAGGTGCCGACCAGGCCGGCGCCCTCAGCGGCGGTGCGCGCGGTGAAGGCGGCCGTCGCCTCGCTCAGCGGCGCGTCGCCCGGCGGGAAGATGGCGGCGTCGTCGACCAGGCCTGCCCAGCGGTCGTCGAGCACGGGTTCCGAGGAGGAGGACACCGGGCTACTCTAGCCAGAGATCAGATAGCGGACGCAAGCGTCCGCTCAGCGAACGCGGGCGGATGGGACGGAGACGGCGATGGCGTACTACCGGCAGGTGGGCGAGGTGCCCCCCAAGCGGCACATCCAGTTCCGCGACCCCGAGGGTCGCCTCCGCTACGAGGAGCTGATGGGCGAGGAGGGGTTCTCCTCGGACTCTGCGCTGCTCTACCACCGAGGCGTGCCCTCCGCGATCGTGGCGAGCGAGGTCTGGGAGCTGCCCGACCAGACCACCACCCCGAACCACCCCCTCAAGCCACGCCACCTCCGGCTGCACGACGTCGAGACCACCGGGGACGCCGTCACGGGGCGGTGCCTGGTGCTCGGCAACAGCGACGTCCGGATCGGCTACGTCGTGACCGGCACCGACCCTTCCGCGCTCTACCGCAACGCCACCGGCGACGAGTGCGTCTACGTCGAGTCGGGCTCGGGCACGGTCGAGACCGTCTTCGGGGTGGTGCCCTACCGCACCGGCGACTACGTCGTCATCCCCCGCGCGACCACCCACCGATGGGTGCCCTCGGAGTCCAGCCGGCTCTACGCCATCGAGTCGAACAGCCACATCGCGCCGCCGAAGCGCTACCTCTCGCGCTACGGGCAGCTGCTCGAGCACGCGCCGTACTCCGAGCGCGACCTGCACGGCCCCACGTCGCCACACCTCGAGGAGGGCACGGATGTCGAGGTGCTGGTCAAGCACCGCGCGGGCGGCCGGGTCCTCGGCTCCCGGATGACCTACGCGACGCACCCCTTCGACGTCGTGGGCTGGGACGGGTGCCTCTACCCCTACACGTTCAACGTCGAGGACTACATGCCGATCACCGGCAAGATCCACCAGCCGCCGCCGGTGCACCAGGTCTTCGAGGGCCACCGCTTCGTGGTGTGCAACTTCCTGCCCCGCAAGGTCGACTACCACCCGCTGTCGGTGCCGGTGCCCTACTACCACTCCAACGTCGACAGCGACGAGGTCATGTTCTACGTCGGCGGCGACTACGAGGCGCGCAAGGGCTCAGGCATCGGGCTGGGCTCCATCTCGCTGCACCCCGGCGGCTACGCCCACGGGCCGCAGCCCTCCGCGATCGAGGCGTCCCTGGGCGTGGAGTTCTTCGAGGAGTCGGCTGTCATGGTCGACACGTTCGCGCCGTTGGATCTCGGCGAGGCCGCGCTGGCGTGCGAGGACCCCGCCTACGCCTGGACGTGGGCGGGTCGCTCCCTCGGTCAGGGGCGAGAGGACGGCGGAGCGGACCCCGCCGTCTTCTCGAACTCCTAGCGGCTCCCTCGGAGAGGCTCAGCCGACCTTCATCACGGTGGTGCCGCCGGCGAACTTGTCGTGCCAGCCCTGGCGCTTGACCGGGTCGCCGTTGATGCCGACGGCGATCAGGATCTCGCCGACCAGCGCGGCCAGGCCGCCGATGGCCGGGCCGACCACGGGCACGACGTAGGCGATCGGGAACGCGTTGAAGATGTTGCGGCGGATCGCCTGCTCCATCGTCGGGTTGCTGACCCCGTCGGGGCCGTAGACCCGGAGCTTGAGCACCTGCTTGCCGACCGTGGCGCCGCGCGAGGACTCCATGAAGGCGAAGTAGCCCAGGCCCAGGGCGGCGGAGACGATGCCCCAGACGATGTAGAAGAGCAGGCTGCTGCCGTCGTCGACCTCACCGGTCTGGAAGTTCACGCTCGCGTCGACGATGAGGATCGCGCCGAGCACCGTGAAGAGGATGCCGTAGACGACACCGATCAGGAGCCCGTCGATGAGGCGGGCCAGGAACCGGTCGATGAGCTCGCCGGGGCGGGGCACGCCGACGCCCGGCGGGGGCGCGCCGTAGCCGCCGGGCTGAGGGGGCGCGCCGTAGCCCGGGGCCGGGGGCGGTGCGCCGTAGCCGCCCGCGGGGGGCGGCGGCGGGGCGGCGTACCCCTCGGCCGGCGGCGGCGGGGGAGGCGGGGTCTCGCCACCGCCGCTGGGCGTCTCGGGGGGAGGGTTGTCTCCTGCGGGTCCGTAGTTCGACATCGAGGCTCCTTCGGTGGGCCCGCGCAGGGTCGGGGGTGCGCTGGGCTGAGCCTGAAACTAGCGGTTCCGGGCCCCGCCCGACAGGGTCCGGGACGACGTGTCGGGGTCGTGCTCATGGAGGCTTGTCAGGATGGGTACATGCGGAGCATGGGACGACGGGCACGAGAGACCGAGATCAACGAGGCCGACGTCGAGGTCGGTCACCGATCGAGTGCGGCCGCGGGACCGGTCGCGGTCGCGGTGGCGCTCAAGCGCGCGGTCGAGCACATGGGGGTGGTCCGCTCGGGGCGGACCCTGCTCAAGCTCAACCAGACCGACGGCTTCGACTGCCAGGGCTGTGCCTGGCCCGACCCGAGCCCGGACCACCGCCATGCCGCGGAGTTCTGCGAGAACGGCGTCAAGGCCGTGGCCGACGAGGCGACCCGTGACCTGATCGGCCGCGAGTTCTTCGCCGCGCACTCCGTGGCCGACCTGGCCGAGCACACCGACTACTGGCTCAACCAGCAGGGCCGGGTCGTCGAGCCGATGGTGCTGCGCGCCGGCGGCACCCACTACGAGCCGATCGACTGGGACGGCGCCTACGCCCTCATGGCACGTCACCTGCGGGCCATCGAGCCCGACCAGGCGATCTTCTACACCTCCGGCAAGGTGTCCAACGAGGCGGCGTACCTCTACCAGCTCTTCGTGCGCGCCTACGGCACCAACAACCTGCCCGACTGCTCCAACATGTGCCACGAGTCGACCTCGGTCGCCCTGGCCGAGTCCATCGGCATCGGCAAGGGCTCGGTGTCGCTGGACGACGTGCACAAGGCCGAGCTGATCGTGATCATGGGCCAGAACCCCGGCACCAACCACCCGCGGATGCTCTCGGCGCTCGAGATCGCCAAGCAGAACGGCGCCAAGATCATCGCCGTCAACCCGCTCAAGGAGACGGGGCTGGTGCGGTTCAAGAACCCCCAGACCGCGCGCGGGATGGTCGGCCCCGGCACCGGCCTCGCCGACCTCTACCTCCAGGTGCGCACCAACGGCGACCTCGCGCTCATGCAGGCGATCGGCGCCCTGCTGCTCGAGTGGGGGAGCGTCGACCGCGACTTCATCGAGCAGTACACCTCCGGCTTCGAGGAGTACGCCGCCGCGCTGGGCGAGCTCGACTGGGACCAGGTCCTGGAGTCCACCGGCCTCCCCCGCGAGGAGATCGAGCAGGCGGCGCGGATGTTCCAGGCGTCGTCGAAGACCATCACCTGCTGGGCGATGGGCATCACCCAGCACCACAACGCGGTGGCCACGGTGAAGGAGATCGTCAACGTCGCGTTCCTCCAGGGCAACATCGGCAAGCCCGGCGCCGGCCTGTGCCCGGTGCGCGGCCACTCCAACGTGCAGGGCGACCGCACCATGGGCATCTGGGAGCGGGTGCCCGACCACTTCCTGGACGCGCTGCAGGCCGAGTTCGGCTTCGACCCGCCGCGCGAGCACGGCCTCGACAGCGTCGCCTCGATCAAGGCCCTCAACGACGGGGACGCCAAGTTCTTCATGGGCCTCGGAGGCAACTTCGTCTCCGCCGCGCCCGACACCTCCGTCACCGAGGACGCCATGCGCTCGGCCGACCTCACCGTGCAGGTCTCGACCAAGCTGAACCGGTCCCACGTCGTCCACGGGCGCGAGGCGCTGATCCTCCCGGCGATGGGCCGCAGCGAGCGCGACCTCACCGGCGGGCGCCTGCAGAAGGTCACCGTCGAGGACTCGATGTCGGCGGTGCACACCTCGCACGGCCCGCTCAAGCCGGCCTCGCCGCACCTGCGCTCCGAGGTCGACATCGTCTGCTCGCTCGCGCTGGCCACGCTCGGTGAGTCGAGCCCGGTCCCGTGGGCGAGGTTCCGCTCCGACTACAGCGAGATCCGCCACTCCATCTCCCGCGTCGTCCCGGGATGTGCCGCCTTCGACGAGAAGTCGAGCCAGCCCGGGGGCTTCGTGCTGCCCCACCCGCCGCGCGACACCCGGACCTTCCCCACCGACGCGGGCAAGGCGATGTTCCAGGTGAGCCCGCTCGAGGTCCTGCAGATCCCCGAGGGCAAGCTCGTGCTGCAGACGATCCGCTCCCACGACCAGTTCAACACCACGATCTACGGCCTCAGCGACCGCTACCGCGGGATCGAGGGCGGCCGCCGGGTGGTCTTCCTGCACCGCGACGACATCACCTCGCTCGGCTTCGAGGAGGGCGACCTCGTCGACATCATCAGCGAGTGGAAGGACGGCTCGGTCCGCCAGGTGCCGACCTTCCGGATCGTCGCCTACGACCAGCCCCGTGGCTGCGCGGCGGCCTACTACCCCGAGGCCAACCCGCTGGTCGCGCTCGAGCACACCGCCGAGGGCAGCAACCAGCCGGCGTACAAGTCGGTGATCGTGCACCTCAAGAAGTCCGACGGGGGCCGGACGGGTGTCGTGCACACCAGCGACGCCCACTCCTACGCGAGGGGCGACGAGACCAAGCGCTACATCGAGCCGCCCCAGCTGTCCTGACCCGTCGGGCAGACTGGGGGCATGCTGGAGCTCCGTCCCAACTGCGAGTGCTGCGACCGCGACCTGCCGCCGGACTCGCCCGACGCCGTCATCTGCACGTTCGAGTGCACGTGGTGCCGTGACTGCGCCGAGACCGTGCTGCGCGGCGCCTGCCGCAACTGCGGCGGCAACCTCGTGCCGCGCCCGATCCGACCGGCCGCGCTGCTGACGACCAACCCGGCCTCGACCGTGCGGGTCGTGGCGCAGGGGTGCCGAGCATGAGCAACCTCGACGACCGGCCCGACGTCGTGACGTGCGCCGCCGAGGAGGGCGCGGGGGTGCAGCTGCTGACGCCGCGGGAGGTGCCGCTCGGCGGCCCGCGGGCCATGACCGTGCGCCGTACCCTGCCGCAGCGGGAGCGTTCGCTGGTCGGCGCCTGGTGCTTCGTCGACCACTACGGCCCCGACGACGTCGCCGACTCCGGGGGCATGTCGGTGGCGCCGCACCCCCACACCGGCCTGCAGACCGTGAGCTGGCTGTTCACCGGCGAGATCGAGCACCGCGACAGCGCCGGCAACCAGGCGATGGTCCGCCCCGGCGAGGTCAACCTGATGACCGCCGGTCACGGGATCAGCCACTCGGAGGTGTCCACCGCCGAGACCCGGACGCTGCACGGCGCCCAGCTGTGGGTGGCCCTGCCCGACGCGGCCCGCGACCAGCCGCCCGGTTTCGCCCACCACGCGCCGTCCCCGGTGTCGGGGGAGGGCTGGGAGGCGCGGGTCTTCCTGGGCTCGCTGCTGGGCGACACCTCCCCGGTGCCGACCGCGACGCCGCTGCTCGGGGCCGAGCTGCTGCTGGAGCCCGGCGCCGCGCTCGAGCTCGACGTGGACCCCTCCTACGAGCTCGCCGTGCTCGTCGACCTCGGCCGGCTCGACGTCGCAGGCACGACCGCCGAGCGCAGCGACCTCGCGTTCGTGCCGCCGGGCCAGGACCGGCTCCGGCTGGCTGCCCACGACGAGCCGGTCCGGGTGCTGCTGCTCGGCGGACCGCCGTTCGGCGAGGCCATCGTGATGTGGTGGAACTTCGTCGGGCGCAGCCACGAGGAGATCGTCGGCTTCCGCGAGCAGTGGCAGGCGCAGATCCTGGACGACGGTGGGGTCCCGGTCGACCCCGACGAGGCCGGCGGCCTCCGCGAGGGCGACGGCCGGCAGCGGGTCGTGCCCGACGGCCAGCAGGTGCGTGACGGCCGCTTCGGCGTCGTCGTCGGGGAGCACCTCGCCCCCATCCCGGCGCCGAGCCTGCCCAACGCCCGCCTGCGGGAGCGCCGCTGAGCCGTCGGCGCGGTGGCAGGATGCCGGTCATGGGACCGGTGCAGGGTGAGGACGGGGTGCTGCGGTGCCCGTGGGCCGGCGGGCCCGGGGTCATGCGCGACTACCACGACACCGAGTGGGGCGACCCCGTCGGCGGCGAGGCCGCCTACCTCGAGCGGCTGACCCTCGAGGCCTTCCAGTCCGGCCTGTCCTGGTCGACGATCCTGCACAAGCGCGAGGCCTTCCGCGAGGTCTTCCACCGCTTCGACGCCGACGCGGTCGCTGCCTTCGACGAGGGCGACGTCGAGCGGCTCATGCAGGAGCCGCGCATCGTCCGCAACCGGCTCAAGATCCAGGCGACCCTCACCAACGCCCGGGCCACGGTGGCGCTGCGCGACGACATGGGCCTGGAGGCGTTCGTCCTCGGCTTCCGTCCGGAGGTCGCGCCGTCGCCGGCGACGACCGAGGAGATGGTCACGACCTCCCCGGAGTCGGTCGCGCTCTCCAAGGCGCTGAAGAAGCGCGGCTTCGCCTTCGTCGGCCCCACCACGATGTACGCGCTGAGCGAGGCCATCGGCCTCTTCGACCCCCACCTGGTCGGCTGCCACCGCCGCGGGGCCGCGACCCGGATTCGCCCCTCCTCGAGCGCCGGACGCGACTAGGTTGCACTGCATGAACCGCATCCACGCCTTCACCGACGACGCCCTGGGAGAGCTCGACGCGGTCGGGCTGGTCGAGGCCCTGCACGCGGGGGCGGTGTCGGTGCCGGACGTGGTGGAGGCCGCGGTCGCGCGGGTGGAGCGGGTCGACCCCGACCTCAACGCGGTGGCGTTCCGTGCCTACGACCGGGCGCGGACGGAGGCCCGGGCGCCGCGGCCGGGCTACTTCGCCGGCGTGCCGACGTTCGTCAAGGACAACGTCGACGTGCAGGGGATGCCGACCCAGGCCGGCACCGACTCCTACGTCGCTCGCCCGCAGGCGGCCGACGGGGACTTCGCGCGGATGTACCTCGCGACCGGACTGGTGCCGCTGGGCAAGACCCAGCTGTCCGAGTACGGCTTCTCCGCCGCGGCGGAGCACCCCCGTCTCGGGGCGGTGCGCTCACCGTGGTCGACCGACCACGTGGCCGGGGCGTCCTCGGCCGGGTCCGCGGCGCTCGTGGCGGCCGGCGCGGTGCCGCTCGCCCACGCCAACGACGGCGGCGGCTCCATCCGCATCCCGGCCTCCGTCAACGGGCTGGTCGGCCTCAAGCCGACCCGCGACCGGTTGGCGCAGGACAAGATGGCCCGCGACATGCCGATCCGGATCGTCTCCGACGGGGTGCTGACCCGCTCCGTGCGCGACACGGCGGCGTTCCTCCGGGAGGCCGAGAAGGTCTACCGCGCGCTCCACCTGCCCCCGATCGGCGACATCACCAGGCCCGGCAAGGGTCGGCTGCGGGTCGCCCTCAACACCACGGGGATGGGGATGCCGGCCAGCCCGGAGGTGGCCGCGCTCACCGAGGACGTCGGGTCGCTGCTGGAGGACCTGGGCCACCACGTGGAGCCGGTCGAGGCGATGATGGTGCCGTCGACGTTCCCCGACGACTTCCTGCTCTACTGGTCGATGCTGGCGATGTTCCTGGTCCGCACCGGGCGCCGCACCCACGGTGCTTCCTGGGCTCCGCAGAACCTCGACAACCTCACGCTCGGACTGGACCGCCACTGCCGGCGCAACCTGCACCGGCTCCCGCGCGCGATCGCCCGGCTGCGCCGCACGAAGTCCCAGTCGGAGGTCTTCTTCCGCCGCTACGACGTCCTCCTGACGCCCACCCTGGCCACCGCGACCCCCGAGGTCGGGCACCTCGACCCCACCCAGGACTTCGACACGATCATGGGCCGGCTCCTCGACTGGGTGGCCTTCACGCCGCTGCAGAACGCCACCGGCGACCCGGCCGTCTCGCTGCCGCTCGCGAGCACCTCCGACGGGCTGCCGCTGGGCGTCATGTTCGGCGCCGGGGCCGGTCGCGAGGCGACGCTGCTGGAGCTGTCCTACGAGCTCGAGCAGGCCCGTCCGTGGGCCCGCATCCAGGCCTGAGAACGGGGCGTCGGGGCGGCGGCCGGACCGATTTCTCCTTCCGTCACCCCCCTGTGTATCGTTCTCCGTCGTTGCCCCTTTAGCTCAGTCGGCAGAGCGTCTCCATGGTAAGGAGAAGGTCTACGGTTCGATTCCGTAAAGGGGCTCTGGGTAGGCTCTGATGAGCCTGATCCCTTCCCCATGGCGGGGTAGCTCAGGTGGTTAGAGCACACGGCTCATAATCGTGGTGTCGCGGGTTCGAGTCCCGCCCCCGCTACGCAAGACGACTGAATACGACAAAGGACTTCCCGTGGCCAGCAAGAGCTCCGACGTTCGCCCCAAGATCACGCTCGCGTGCGTGGACTGCAAGGAGCGCAACTACATCACCAAGAAGAACCGCCGCAACGACCCCGACCGGTTGGAGCTGGCGAAGTTCTGCCCGCGCTGCCGCTGCCACAAGGCGCACCGCGAGACCCGCTGATCCAGACCTGCCGACCGACCCGCCGCTGACCCGCGGCGGGTCGGTCGCATTTAGCGGCGCCCCGTGCAGCGACTAGATTCGAGCCATGCCAGTCGACCAGTCCCTCGTCGGCCGGGTCTTCCCGCCGACCCCCCGTCTCGAGGTCTCCGAGGACCGGGTGCGTGAGTTCGTGGCCGCCACGGGCGGGGAGTACGCCGGCGGGCCGGCCCCCGCGACGTTCCCGATCGTCCTGGCCTTCGACGCCATGAACGCCTTCCTCGAGGCGGAGGCGATCGAGCTGCACCGCATCGTCCACGGCGCCCAGGACTTCGTCTACGAGCGCCCGGTCCTGCCCGGCGACGTGCTGAGCGCGACGCTGACCGTCGCGAGCCTGCGCCAGATCGGCGGCAACGACATCATCGGGACCACCAGCGAGATCGCCGACGCCACGGGTGCGGTCGTGTGCCGCACCTCCGCCACGCTCGTCCACCGGGGAGCCGACGCATGAGCCTCGAGACCCGCACGTTCACGATCACCCGCGCCGACCTCGTCGGCTACGCGCAGGCCAGCGGCGACCACAACCCGATCCACCAGGACGAGACGGTCGCGCTCAGCGTCGGCCTGCCCGGGGTCATCGCCCACGGCATGTACACGATGGCACTCGCGGCCCGCGCCGTCGGCGACTGGTTCCCCGGCGCCCAGGTGGTGAGCCTCGCCTGCAAGTTCACCAACCCCGTCGTCGTGCCCGCCGAGGGCGGCGTCGAGCTGGAGATCGCCGGTGAGGTCAAGGGCACCGAGGGCGACCTGACCACGGTGGCGCTCACGGTCACCAGCGGCGGCCAGAAGGTCCTGGGCATGCCCAAGGCCGTGGTCCGTGCCTGAGCTCCGCGACCTCACCACGCTGCGCCTGGGGGGGCCTGCCGGCCTCCTCGTGACCGCGACCACCGAGGCCGAGCTGGTCGAGGCGGTCTCCACCGCGGACGCCGCGGGCGAGCCCGTGCTCGTGCTCGGCGGCGGCAGCAACCTCGTGGTCGCCGACGAGGGCTTCCCGGGCGTCGTCGTCCGGGTCGCGACCCGCGGCGTGACCCCCGACGCCGAGGACGACGCCTCGTGCGGCGGCGTGCTCGTGAAGGTCGCGGCCGGGGAGTCGTGGGACGAGCTGGTCGCCACGGCCGTGGCGCGCGGCTGGGTGGGCGTCGAGGCCCTCTCGGGCATCCCGGGGGCGGTCGGGGCGACCCCGATCCAGAACGTCGGCGCCTACGGCCAGGAGGTCGCCCAGACGATCGCGTCGGTGCGGGTGTGGGACCGCACCCTGCGCGGGGTCCGGACCTTCGCCAACGCCGACTGCGGCTTCGGCTACCGCCACTCGCGCTTCAAGGCCGACCCGGGCCGCCACGTCGTGCTGGACGTGACCTTCCAGCTCGCCCAGGGGCCGCTGAGCGCCCCGGTGCGCTACGCCGAGCTCGCCCGGACGCTCGGCATCGAGGAGGGCGCCCGCGCGCCGCTGGCCGAGGTCCGCGAGGCGGTGCTGGGCCTGCGCCGGGGCAAGGGCATGGTCCTGGACGCCGCCGACCACGACACCTGGAGCGCGGGGTCCTTCTTCACCAACCCGGTGGTCGCGCCGGAGGCCGTGCCCGCCGGCGCGCCGTCGTGGCCCGCCGACGGCGGGGTCAAGACCAGCGCGGCCTGGCTGATCCAGCACGCCGGGTTCGACAAGGGCCACGGCAACGCGCGGGTCGCCCTGTCCGGCAAGCACCCGCTGGCGCTGACCAACCGCGGCGGCGCCACCACCGCCGAGCTCCTCGACCTCGCTCGCGAGGTGCGCGACGGCGTGGCGGCGGCGTACGGCATCACGCTGGTCAACGAGCCGGTGCTCGTCGGCTGCGAGCTCTGAGCCGACCCCCCACGTCCCACTGCCCGCCCGAAACTCATGCTTCCGGTACGAAGCTTCATGCCGGGAGCGTGAGTTTCACCGGGTACCCGGTGAATCTCCTCGGCGACGGCGACGGCGACGGCGTGGCGACGGCGAGGTGCGGCTCAGAGGTTGTTGTAGCTGCTGGACCAGCTGCCGACGAAGACGATGATCAGGATGACCGCCAGGACGGCCAGCGCGCTCGCGACGATGCCCATGATGAAGCCCGCGAGCGCCTGGCCCCGGTTGTTGTAGGCGCCCGGGTTGCGGTCGATCTCCCGCTTGGCGCTCCACCCGGTCCACAGGGCGAAGGGCCCCACGAGCAGGCCGGGCAGCGTGACGCAGCAGAAGGGCGTCAGCGCGAGCGAGACCAGGGCGACGATCCCCAGCACCATCGACGTCGTGGCCGTGCCCAGCGACTGGGCGTAGCTGTAGCCGGGAGCCGCCTGGCCGTAGCCCGAGAAGCCCGGCGGGACGCCGTACGGCGGCTGGCCGTATGCCGGCTGCCCGTACGGCGGCTGCCCGTAGGGCTGCTGCAGGTAGGGGTTCGGCGGGCCCGCGGGCGGGGCGTACGGCGTCGGGGTGGGCCCGCCCGCCGGCGGCGCCGGGGTCTCGGGCACCGGCGTCGTGGGCTGCCCGTACGTCGGCCACGCGGGCGACTCCGGCTGCGGCCGGTCGGTGCCCGAGGGGGAGGCGAACGGCTCGTCGTGGCGCTCGCCGTAGGGGCGGTGGGTGAACGGCTGCGTCTCGTCCGGCTCGTCGGGCCCCTGGGTGGTCACGAGGAGCATCTTCCCCGGTGCCCCTCGGGACAAACGACGGTGGTCAGGCCGCCCAGGCGTCGATGTCGCCCAGCACCGCTGCCCGCACGTCGTCCGGGGCGCGCGAGGCGCGCACCGACATCCGGGCGAGCTCCGCGAGCTGGTCGTCGCTCAGGTCGTGGGCGGCGCGCATCGTGGCGTACTGCCCGGCCAGGCGGGAGCCGAACAGCAGCGGGTCGTCGGCACCGAGCGCCACGGTGGCCCCGGCGGCGAGCAGCGTGGGCAGCGGCACCGAGGTGAGGTCGCTGTAGACGCCCAGCGCCACGTTGCTCACCGGGCAGACCTCGAGGGCCACCCCGGCCTGCACGATGCGGTCGAGCAGCTCGGGGTCCTCGGCCGCTCGCACGCCGTGACCCAGCCGGTGGGCGTGCAGGGAGTCCAGGACGGTGCGGATGCTGTCGGGTCCCAGCAGCTCGCCGCCGTGGGGCGCGAGCAGGAGCCCCGCCCGCTCGGCGATCTGGAAGGCGCCGGCGAAGTCCGCGGTGCGGCCGCGGCGCTCGTCGTTGGACAGCCCGAAGCCGACGACCCCGCGACCGGCGTACTGCCCGGCGAGCCGCGCCAGCGTGCGGGCGTCGAGCGGGTGCCGGGTCCGGTTGGCCGCGATCACGACCGCCATCCCGAGCCCGGTCAGCTCCGAGGCCTCGCGCACCGCGTCCAGGACCAGGTCGGTGAAGGCGGTGATGCCCCCGAAGCGGGCGGCGTAGCCGCTGGGGTCCACCTGGATCTCCAGCCAGCGCCCGCCGTCGCGCACGTCGTCCTCGGCGGCCTCCCGGACCAGGCGACGTACGTCGGTCTCGGTGCGCAGGACCGAGCGCGCGACGTCGTAGAGCCGCTGGAAGCGGAACCAGCCCTTCTCGTCGGCCGCGCTCAGCCGCGGCGGCCACTCCGAGACCAACGAGTCGGGCAGCGCGATCCCGTCGCGCTCCGCGAGCTCGAGCAGCGTCGCGTGCCGCATCGACCCCGTGAAGTGCAGGTGCAGGTGGGCCTTGGGAAGGGCGTGCAGGTCCCTCAAGCGAAGAGCTTCTGCAGGCGGGTGATGCCCTCGACGATGTCGTCGTCGCCGAGCGCGTAGGAGAGCCGCAGGTAGCCCGGCGATCCGAAGGCCTCGCCGGGGACGACCGCCACCTCGGCGGCGTCCAGGATGTAGGCGGCGAGGTCGGCGGAGGTCTCGACGAGCTGACCGCCGTGCTCCTTGCCGAGCAGCCCCTTGACCTGGGGGTAGGCGTAGAACGCGCCACCGGGCGTGGGGCAGACGACGCCGTCGATCTCGTTGAGCATCGCCACGATCGTCTTGCGGCGCCGGTCGAAGGCGGCCTTCATGGTGTCGACGGCCGAGAGGTCGCCCTCGAGGGCGGCGATGGCCGCCCGCTGGGCGACGTTGGCGACGTTCGAGGTGGCGTGCGACTGCAGGTTGGTCGCGGCCTTGACGAGGTCGGCCGGGCCGATCATCCAGCCGACGCGCCAGCCGGTCATGGCGTAGGTCTTGGCGACGCCGTTGACGACGACGCAGTTGTCCTGGAGGAACGGGCACAGCACGGGCATCGACCCGGTGTCCGCGCCGTCGTAGACGAGGTGCTCGTAGATCTCGTCGGTGAGCACCCACAGGTCGTGGTCCTCGACCCACTGGCCGATCGCCCGGATCTCCTCGGAGGTGTAGACCGCGCCGGTGGGGTTGGAGGGGGACACGAACAGCAGCACCTTGGTGTGCTTGGTGCGGGCCGCCTCGAGCTGCTCGACGGTCACCTTGTAGTCCTGGGTCTCGTCGGCGAGCACCTCGACGGGCACCCCGCCGGCCAGCTGGATCGCCTCGGGGTACGTCGTCCAGTAGGGCGCCGGCACGATCACCTCGTCGCCGGGGTCGATCATCGCCGCGAAGGCGGCGTAGATCGCCTGCTTGCCGCCGTTGGTGACCAGGACCTGGCTCGGCTCGACCTCCAAGCCGCTGTCGCGCCGGGTCTTGGCCACGATCGCCTTCTTCAGCTCCGGGAGACCGCCGGCAGGGGTGTAGCGGTGGTTCTTGGGGTCGCGGCAGGCGTCGACGGCGGCGTCGACGATGTAGTCGGGCGTGGGGAAGTCGGGCTCGCCGGCGCCGAAGCCGATGACGGGCCGGCCCTCGGCCTTCAGCGCCTTGGCCCGCGCATCCACCTTCAGCGTGGCCGACTCCGCGATCGCACCGATGCGGCGCGACACCCGGCGCTCGCGCGGGTTGGTGCCGACGGCGACCTCCGGGATGTCGGAGGGACTCTCGGCCGGGGTGGCGGGGGACGGGGACGTGGGCGCGTCTGACATGTCTGTCATCGTAGAGGCGTCCGCCCAGGTGTCTCACCCGAGATCCGGGGCGTGGTCGGAGTCGTTCGGCGGAGTCGTTTGGACGAGGTCAGCACCCGCACCGTAGACTCCACGTTTGGTGGTTTCCCACATGTTGTCGCGCGCCCTGATCCTGGGTCTCGCGAGTGGGGATCCTCGGAGGGCACTAGCTCAACTGGCAGAGCATCGGTCTCCAAAACCGAAGGTTGGGGGTTCAAGTCCCTCGTGCCCTGCGTAGCAGCACGACAGCAGGCAAGACCCGGCAGGACGAGAAGAGAGAGGTGAGAGCGTGTCGGACAGCAAGGCAGTCGGCGGCGGTCCCCGACCGCGCGACACCAAGACCGACAAGCGCACCAGCCTCCCGACGTTCTACCGCCAGGTCGTGGCCGAGCTCCGCAAGGTCGTCTACCCGACGCAGGAGCAGCTGGTCACGTACTTCTTCGTCGTCATGATCTTCGTGGTCTTCATGATGGCGCTGATCTCGGCGCTGGACCTCGGTCTCGGCAAGCTCGCGCTCGCCGTCTTCGACGGCCCGGACGCCTGACCCCGCCCCGGCGGCCCGTGACCTCGGTCCGGACGCGCCGGGCACCAAGACAGCACCCCGCAACTCAGCGAGCAATGTGATGGAGCAACACGTGTCGGAGCAGTACGAGCAGGTCGAGACCGAGGAGACGCCGCTGGCGGCGGACGCCGAGGCGACGCCTGACGTCGACGAGGCCACCGACGACGCGCCCGTGGACGTCGCGCCCGACGAGGCCGTCGACGACTCCGCCGTGGAGCCGTCCGAGCCCACGGACGCGCCGTCCGACGAGGACGCCGAGGGCGAGGCGGAGGCCACCGAGGACGACGAGGACGTCGACCCGCTGGAGGCCTTCCGCGCCGAGCTGTGGGCCAAGCCGGGTGACTGGTTCGTGGTCCACACCTACTCCGGCATGGAGAACCGGGTGAAGTCCAACCTGGAGAACCGCATCATCTCCTTGAACATGGAGGACTACATCCACGAGATCGTCGTCCCCATCGAGGACGTCGTGGAGATCAAGAACGGCCAGCGCCGCACCCGCACCAAGCCCTCGCTGCCCGGCTACGTCCTGGTCCGCATGGACCTCACCGACGAGTCCTGGTCGGCCGTGCGCCACACCCCGTCGGTCACCGGCTTCGTCGGCCACAGCCACCAGCCGGTGCCGCTGAGCATGTCCGAGGTCGAGAACATGCTGGCCCCGAGCGTCATCGCGCGCGCCGAGGCCGAGGCCGTCGCCGCCGGCACGCCCGCCAAGGGCGGCAGCACCACCGCCGCCAAGAAGCAGGTCGAGGTCGCGGACTTCGACATCTCCGACTCGGTCATGGTCGTGGACGGCCCCTTCGCCACGCTGCACGCGACGATCACCGAGATCAACGCCGAGTCGCAGCGCGTCAAGGCCCTCGTCGAGATCTTCGGTCGCGAGACCCCCGTCGAGCTCAGCTTCTCGCAGATCCAGCGCGTCTGACCCCTGAGCGGAGCTCAGGAGTCAGAGTCCCGCGCTGCGGTCGAGCCTGTCGAGACCACAGTCGAAGTGCAGCACGAGCAACACCAAGACCGCAGTTTTGCCATTCACCGCGGACAGCGGAGAATGGTCCGGCTGCTCAGAACAGCAAGTGGCAGAGGGCGCCGGACGTCCTCGTCATGACCACAGAACAGGAAGAGAACAGAACAGATGCCTCCCAAGAAGAAGATCGCTGCGCTGGTCAAGGTGCAGCTGCAGGCCGGTGCCGCCACCCCGGCCCCGCCCGTCGGTACCGCCCTCGGTCCCCACGGCGTCAACATCATGGACTTCTGCAAGGCGTACAACGCCCAGACCGAGGCCATGCGCGGCAACGTCATCCCCGTCGAGATCACCATCTACGAGGACCGGTCCTTCACCTTCATCACGAAGACCCCGCCGGCCGCCGAGCTGATCAAGAAGGCCGCCGGCCTGAAGAAGGGCTCCGGCGTCCCGCACAAGGAGAAGGTCGGCAAGCTCAGCAAGGACCAGATCCGCGAGATCGCGCAGACCAAGCTGCCCGACCTCAACGCCAACGACCTGGACGCCGCGATGAAGATCGTCGAGGGCACCGCTCGCTCCATGGGCGTCACCACCGACTGACAGCCCTGACCGGGCCCGCGAGGGCCCGCCCCAGGCACCATCCCGCACCTGTGGCAGAGCCGCGCTGGCTCACCTGACCACGACTGGCACCGAAAGAATCGAGAGAACCAGACATGCAGCGCAGCAAGACCTACCGCGCGGCGGCAGACACGTTCGACAAGGACGAGCTGTACAGCCCGCTTTCCGCGATCAAGATCGCCAAGTCCTCCAGCAAGAAGAAGTTCGACGAGACCGTCGACGTCGTCATGCGTCTCGGCGTGGACCCCCGCAAGGCCGACCAGATGGTCCGCGGCACGGTCAACCTCCCCCACGGCACCGGCAAGACCGCCCGCGTCCTGGTCTTCGCCAACGGCGACAAGGCCGAGGCCGCCCGTGAGGCCGGCGCCGACGTCGTCGGTGGCGACGAGCTGATCGAGAAGGTCAACGGCGGCTGGCTCGAGTTCGACGCCGTCGTCGCGACCCCCGACATGATGGGCAAGGTCGGCCGCCTCGGCCGCGTGCTCGGCCCCCGCGGCCTCATGCCGAACCCGAAGACCGGCACCGTGACGCCCGACCCGGCCAAGGCCGTGACGGACATCAAGGGCGGCAAGATCGAGTTCCGCGTCGACCGCCACGCCAACCTGCACTTCATCATCGGCAAGGCGTCGTTCGACGAGGCCCAGCTGGCCGAGAACTACGCCGCCGCCCTCGAGGAGGTGCTGCGGCTCAAGCCGGCCAGCTCCAAGGGCCGCTACCTGCGCAAGGTCACGGTCTCCACGACCATGGGCCCCGGCGTCCAGGTCGACCCCAACCGCACGCGCAACGTCGCCGCGGAGGAGGAGGGCCCGGCCTGAGGCCACCCTCCCGACGAACGCCGGACGGCCGTCACCCCCCAGGGGTGGCGGCCGTCCGCCATTTCCCCGCGCCGGTGGTCGAGCAGCGACGAGCGCCAGCGAGGAGCGCCAGTCGAGACCCGGTGACCCTGCGCACCTGCCGCGCCCGAGCGCAGCGCGGGAAGGGTGGACGCCGCGCGCCCCTCACACCGGCAACCCAAGAGACGCCGGCCCCTGGCAGGCTGGCCCCATGCGCTGCGTGATCCTGGACGACTACCAGCAGGTGGCTACGTCGTACGCCGACTGGTCGGTGCTCGAGGGGGTCGAGGTGAGCTCGGTGTCGGAGCACCTCGCCGGCGAGGCGCTGGTGGGGGCGTTGGCGGGAGCCTCGGTCGTGGTGGTGATGCGGGAGCGGACGCCGCTCACCCGCGAGCTGCTGGAGCGGCTCCCGCACCTGCGGCTGGTGGTCACCAGCGGGATGCGCAACGCCTCGATCGACCTGGAGGCGTGCCGCGAGCGCGGCGTCGCCGTGTGCGGTACGGCGAGCGGCTCGGCGCCGCCGGTCGAGCTGACGTGGGCGTTGATCCTGGGGCTGGTGCGCCACCTGACGACGGAGTCCGCGGCCTTCCGCGAGGGCGGGCCGTGGCAGCGCACGGTCGGCGTCGACCTGGCGGGGGCGACGCTGGGCGTGGTGGGGCTGGGCAGGCTCGGCACCCGCGTGGCCGAGGTCGGGCGGGCGTTCGGCATGGACCTGCTCGCCTGGAGCCCGCACCTGACCGACGAGCGCGCCGCCGAGGCGGGCGTGCGGCGGGCCGGCAGCCTGCTCGAGCTGATGGGCTCCTCCGACGTCGTCACCCTGCACCTCGTCCTGTCCGAGAGCACCCGAGGGCTGGTGGGGGCCGCCGAGCTCGCCGCGATGCGGCCGGCGGCGCGCCTGGTCAACACCTCGCGCGCCGGGCTGGTCGACACCGACGCGCTCGTCGAGGTGCTCCGCAGGGGCGCGATCGCCGGGGTGGGGCTCGACGTGTTCGACGAGGAGCCGCTGCCGGTGGACCACCCGTTGCGCTCGCTGCCGCAGGTGCTGGCCACGCCCCACCTGGGCTACGTGAGCGCCGGCAACTACCGCACCTACTTCACCGAGGCGGTCGAGGACGTCGCCGCCTGGAGGGCGGGGGAGCCGGTCCGGCTCCTGACCTGACGCGATTTGGCGCCCGCCCCGGACCGCCGTACAGTTCGTACCTGAATCCAGAGACCGCCGGTTGTCCGGCTGCATCAGCAGCCAGACCGAAGGTTCCGCAGCGATGCGGACGGCCTGCGCAGGTGACAGAGCAAGACCCGCGGTCCGCCGCAGTCCACGCCCTGAGCATCTGCGCTCAGGGCGTTCGTCATTGTGACGGACCCGGCGCGGTGGTCTCCCAGTCCGGAAGGAGACCCATGGCGCGGGCAGACAGAGACGCCGCCGTCGCGGAGATCGTTGACTCGTTCAACGACTCCGCCGGTGCCGTGCTGACCGAGTACCGCGGTCTGACCGTCAAGGAGCTGCAGAACCTGCGCCGCTCCCTCGGTGAGAACGCCAACTATGCCGTGGTCAAGAACACGCTGGCCAAGATCGCCGCCAACCAGGTGGGCATCTCCGGCTTCGACGACCTGCTGACCGGCCCGACCGCCATCGCCTTCATCAGCGGTGACGTCGTCGAGGCGGCCAAGGGTCTGCGTGACTTTGCCAAGGCCAACCCCACCCTGGTCATCAAGGGCGGGGTCCTGGACGGCAACATCCTCGACGCGAAGGAGATCGCCAAGCTGGCGGATCTCGAGTCGCGCGAGGTGCTCCTGGGCAAGCTCGCGGGCGCCATGCTCGCTTCGCTCAGCCAGGCCGTCTACCTGCTCAACGCCCCCCTCGCCCAGGCTGCCCGGCTCGCCGGCGCACTCCAGGCGAAGGCCGAGCAGGACCCCTCGATCCTCGCAGGTGGTGCTTCCCAGGAATCAGACACTGGGCCGGTCGCCGCCGAGGAGGCTCCCGAGGCAGAGGTCGAGACCCCTGCCGACGAGGCCCCCGCAGACGAGGCCGAGGCTCCGGTCGACGAGACCCCCGCGGCTGCTGACGCAGCCGAGGAGGCCCCCGCCGCCGACGCCGAGACCTCCGATGAGGGCGAAGCCACCGAGTCCTGACCCAGGACCTCGGTACCCACCACCTGAAACCCGGACGGTCGCGCTGCGACCGGCCACCGAATGGAAGGAAACGCCACCATGGCGAAGCTCAGCACTGACGAGCTGCTCGACGCGTTCAAGGAAATGACCCTCATCGAGCTCTCCGAGTTCGTGAAGCAGTTCGAGGAGACCTTCGGCGTGACCGCCGCTGCTCCCGTCGCGGTTGCCGCCGCCCCTGCTGCCGGCGGCGCCGGCGGTGGCGAGGAGGAGGCTGCCCAGGACGAGTTCGACGTCATCCTCGAGGCTGCCGGCGAGAAGAAGATCAACGTCATCAAGGAGGTGCGCGCCCTGACCTCCCTCGGCCTGAAGGAGGCCAAGGAGCTGGTCGAGGCCGCGCCGAAGGCTGTCGTCGAGAAGGTCGACAAGGCCACGGCCGAGAAGGCCAAGGAGGCGCTCGAGGGCGCCGGGGCCACCGTCACCCTCAAGTGACCCGCCCGCTCGCCGGCGGCTGATCCAGCCGCTCGACGGGCACCGCACCGCCACGACGGGCGGCCATCCCTCCGGGGGTGGCCGCCCTTCGTGCTTCCCGGGGCCCGGATCGCGTTTGCGCAGGTGACCCCCCGGGTCACGCCTCGGTCTCAAGACCGACCCGGTCAGTGACGGGAAGCACAAAGCCGCGTAACCTCGCCGCCGTAGCACCGTTGTTACTGACGAGTGGGGTCGTGTGTGCACTGACGCGCCCGCATCAGGGGACGGACCGCAGGGTCCGAGGGGGAGAGGGACGGCATGGGCGTGGAGATCAAGGTCGACGACCTGACCAAGTCGTTCGGCAAGCAGCTCATCTGGGGCGACGTCTCGCTGACCATCCCGGCCGGCGAGATCTGCGTGATGCTCGGGCCCTCCGGAACCGGCAAGTCGGTCTTCCTCAAGACCCTCATCGGCCTGCTCAAGCCCGACAAGGGCTCGATCATCATCGAGGGCACCGACATCGCGAGCTGCTCCGAGAAGGAGCTCTACGAGATCCGCAAGCTCTTCGGCGTGCTGTTCCAGGACGGCGCCATGTTCGGCTCGATGAACCTCTACGACAACGTCGCCTTCCCGCTGCGCGAGCACACCAAGAAGTCCGAGTCCGAGGTCCGCGACATCGTCATGGAGAAGATGGACCTGGTGGGCCTCCTCGGCGCCGAGGACAAGCTGCCCGGTGAGATCTCCGGCGGCATGCGCAAGCGCGCCGGCCTCGCGCGGGCCCTGGTGCTGGACCCCGAGATCGTGCTCTTCGACGAGCCCGACTCCGGCCTGGACCCGGTGCGCACGGCGTTCCTCAACCAGCTGATCATCGACCTCAACGCCCAGATCGACGCGACGTTCCTGATCGTCACCCACGACGTCAACACCGCCCGCACGGTGCCCGACAACATCGGCCTGCTCTACCACAAGCACCTGGCCATGTTCGGGCCTCGCGAGATGCTGCTCAGCTCCGAGGAGCCGGTGGTGCGCCAGTTCCTCAACGCCCAGCGCGTCGGGCCCATCGGCATGTCCGAGGAGAAGGACGCCGACGAGCTGGAGTCCGAGAAGGACCAGGAGCTGCCCCCGCTGCCGCCGATCCCGCTCCAGCAGGAGCCCTCCAACGGGATCCCGCGGCGCAGCCAGCGCGAGCCCGGTGCGTGGTGCCGCGACCACGGAGTGACGCCGCCTCCGGGGTCGTTCGAGGAGAACATGAACATGACTATCGGTAAGTGACGGGGGGACACACACCTCGTGGCATCCACCGCGACCCGGGTCCTCGCCCCGGTCGGCACCGCCGGCAAGCTGTTCGCCTTCGGCCTCGACGTCGGGCGAGCGCTCTTCCGGCGACCCTTCCAGATGCGGGAGTTCCTGCAGCAGGCCTGGTTCATCGCCTCGGTCACCATCATCCCGACGGCGCTGGTCGCCATCCCGTTCGGCGCGGTCATCGCGCTGCAGGTGGGTGGGCTGATCAAGCAGTTCGGCGCCCAGTCGTTCACGGGCTCCGCGTCGGTGCTGGCGGTCATCCAGCAGGCCGGGCCCATCGCGACCGCGCTGCTGATCGCGGGCGCCGGTGGGTCCGCGATTGCCGCTGACCTCGGCGCGCGCAAGATCCGCGAAGAGCTCGACGCCATGATGGTCCTGGGCATCGACCCCATCCAGCGCCTCGTGGTGCCCCGGGTCCTGGCCTGCATGATGGTGGCCTTCTTCCTCAACGGCCTCGTCAGCGTCGTGGGCGTCGCCGGCGGCTACGTCTTCAACGTCGTCCTCCAGGACGGCACCCCGGGCGCCTACCTCGCGAGCTTCACGGCGCTGGCCCAGCTGCCCGACCTGTGGGTCGGGCTCCTCAAGGCGCTGGTGTTCGGCTTCATCGCCGCGATCGTCGCCGCCTACAAGGGCATGAACGCCGGCGGCGGCCCCAAGGGCGTCGGCGACGCCGTCAACGAGTCGGTGGTCATCACCTTCCTGCTGCTGTTCGTCGTCAACTTCGTCATGAGCACGATCTACCTCCAAGTCATCCCACCGAAGACGGGGTGACGGACATGGGGAAGAGCTCCGTCCACCTCCGGGCGGTCTACGAGAAGCCGCTGGGCTCGCTGAACGAGCTCGGCGGCCAGCTGGCGTTCTACCTCGGCGTGCTCCGCGCGATCCCGCGCTCGGTCAAGCGCTACCCCAAGGAGATCCTGCGGATCCTGGCCGAGGTCACCCTCGGGTCCGGGTCGCTGGCCGTCATCGGCGGCACCGTCGGCGTCATCGCCGGCATGACGTTCTTCACCGGCGCCCAGGTGGGCCTGTCCGGCTACGCCGCGCTCAACCAGCTGGGCACCGCCGCCTTCTCCGGCTTCGTCTCGGCCTACTTCAACACCCGCGAGATCGCGCCCCTCGTCGCCGGCATCGCCCTGGCCGCCACCGTGGGCTGCGGCTTCACCGCCCAGCTCGGCGCCATGCGCATCTCCGAGGAGGTCGACGCGCTCGAGACGATGGCCATCCCCTCGATGCCGTTCCTCGTCGCCACCCGCGTCGTCGGCGGGCTGGTCGCGATCGTGCCGCTCTACGTCGTGGGCCTGCTGTCGTCGTACTTCGCCAGCCGGCTGATCGTCACCCAGTTCTATGGCCAGAGCTCCGGCACCTACGACCACTACTTCAACCAGTTCCTGCCGCCCGGCGACGTGCTGTGGTCCTTCGGCAAGGTGCTGGTCTTCGCCGTCGTCGTGATCCTCATCCACTGCTACCACGGCTACAACGCCTCCGGCGGTCCCGCCGGCGTGGGCGTGGCCGTCGGCCGCGCCGTGCGGACGAGCATCGTCGCCATCAACGTCATCGACCTGTTCCTGTCGATGGCCATCTGGGGCACGACCACCACCGTGAGACTGGCGGGGTGAGCGCGTGAAGATCCTCGCCAACCACAAGGTCCTCGGCGTCGCCTTCCTGGCGCTGCTGGTCCTGGGCGTCTACGCGACGTTCGCGGTGTTCACCAAGAAGTACGTCGACTACGACGAGGTGAAGCTCGAGACCTCCTCGATCGGTCTGCAGCTGCCGACCCGCGCCGACGTCAAGATCCGCGGCGTCATCGTGGGGGAGGTGCTCGCCACCGACACCCGCTCCGACGGCGCCGAGATCACCCTCGGCATCTTCCCGGAGAAGATGGACACGATCCCGGCCAACGTGACGGGCTCGATCGTGCCCAAGACCCTCTTCGGGGAGAAGTACGTCAGCCTCGAGATCCCCGAGTCGGGCCCCGAGGGACAGCTCACGACCGACGACGTCATCACCCGCACCGAGGTCAGCACGGAGGTGGAGGAGGTCCTCTCCGACCTCTACCCGCTGCTGCGTGCGGTCCAGCCGGCCGACATCAACATGACCCTCAACGCGCTGGTCACCGCGCTCGAGGGCCGCGGCGAGCTCATCGGCGAGAACCTGGAGACGGTCGACGCCTACCTCAAGCGCCTCAACCCGCAGATCCCCGGCCTGGTCGAGGACCTCCGACTCACCGCCCAGGTCTCCGACATCTACGCCGACGTCCTGCCCGAGGTGGCGCAGATCCTGGAGAACACGGTGACGACCACCGGGACCCTCGAGGACCGCTCGGTCCAGCTCAACGCCCTCTTCAAGGACGTCGCGTCCTTCTCCGACACCGCCAAGGTGTTCCTCCAGGACAACGGCGACAACCTCGTCCGGCTCGGCGAGGTCGGCTCCGCCCAGCTGCGGGTCCTGGCGCGCTACTCCCCGGTCTTCCCCTGCCTGACCGCCGGCATCGTCAATGCCGGCAAGCTGCAGGCCGAGGCGTTCCGGGGCTTCACGCTGAACATCGTCCTGGAGACCCTGCCGCGCCAGCCGCGCGCCTACGGCCCGCAGGACAAGCCGCGCGTCGCCGAGGACCGCGGCCCCGACTGCCTCCACCTGCCCAACCCGCCGTGGAGCCAGTCCAACCCCCTGCGCCGCCAGCCCGACTTCGACGACGGCGTCGACGAGCCCACGGGCAAGGGCACCTCGCGCGTGTCGCCGGGCTACTTCTTCGACGGCGCCGGTGAGCCCGGCAGCGTCGAGGAGGCCGACCTGCTCAAGTCGCTCATCGGGCCGGGCTTCGGTGTGCCCGCGTCCGAGGTCTCCGACCTGAGCGTCATGCTGGTCGCCCCGATGGCGCGCGGCGCCGAAGTGAGCCTGCGCTGATGGCCTACCTCGACAAGCGCACCCTCAACGACCTGGTCAAGCTGATGGTCTTCATCGTCATCACGACGCTGGCCACCGGCGTCCTGGTCGTCACCATCGGCAACCTCACGTTCGGCGGCTCGCGTGACTACGAGGCCGAGTTCGTCGACGCCACCGGCGTCGTCAAGGGCGACGACGTCCGCATCGCGGGGGTCAAGGTCGGCACCGTCAACAGCGTCGAGATCGTCGGACGCACCCGGGCCCGGGTGTCGTTCTCGGTCGAGGACGAGACCCGGCTGACCGAGTCGACCCACGCCCTCATCAAGTACCGCAACCTGGTCGGGCAGCGCTACATCTCGCTCACCACGGAGATCGGGGAGGGCGACACCCTCGACGAGGGGGACACCATCCCGGTCGAGCGCACCTCGCCGGCCCTCGACCTGACCGTGCTCTTCAACGGCTTCAAGCCGCTCTTCGAGGCGCTCTCGCCCGAGGACGTCAACAAGCTCTCCTACGAGATCGTCCAGGTCTTCCAGGGCGAGGGCGGGACGCTCGAGAGCCTGCTGGGCAACACCGCCTCCATCACCAACACCCTCGCCGCGCGCGACCAGGTCATCGGGGACCTGATCACCAACCTCAACCAGGTGCTCGACAACCTCGCCGACCGCGACGACCAGCTCACCGACCTGATCAAGACCTTCCGGACCTTCGTGAGCGGGCTCAACAAGGACCGGGACGCCATCTTGGACTCGCTGGACCAGATCTCCTCGCTCTCGGTGGAGACCGCCGACCTGGTCAAGGGCATCCGGCCGCCGTTCGTCCAGGACATCAAGCAGCTGCGCCGCTTCACCGAGAACGTCGCCCGCAACAAGGGCGAGCTGGACCGCGCGCTCCAGGTGCTGCCGATCAAGCTCGAGAAGGTGGGACGCACCGCGATCTACGGCTCGTGGTTCAACTTCTACCTCTGCAACTTCAAGGGCCAGATCCGCCTGCCCGGCGTGGACCCGATCACTGTCGGGTACCAGACCGAAGCTGCGAGGTGTGACCTCGGATGAAGCCCTTCCGCGAGCGCAACCCCGTCATGATCGGCGCCGTCAGCATCACCGTGCTGCTGCTGATGCTCGTCGCCGCCTTCCGCGCGCAGGACCTGCCCCTGATCGGCGGTGGCGACACCTACTACGCCGCCTTCACCGAGGCGGGGGGCCTCAAGGCCAACGACGAGGTCCGCATCGCCGGTGTCCGCGTCGGCAAGGTCGAGAAGGTCGAGCTGGCCGGCGACCACGTCAAGGTCACCTTCCGGGTCAAGACCGACTCCGACTTCGGCACGCAGACCCAGGCCGCCATCAAGGTCAAGACGCTGCTCGGCGCCATGTTCCTGGCCCTCGAGCCTGCCGGGAAGGGCCAGCTGGACGACGGCAGCGAGATCCCCGTCGAGCGCACCAGCTCGCCGTTCGACGTCGTCGAGGCCTTCTCCGGCCTGGCCGAGACCTCCGCCGACATCGACACCGACCGGCTCGCCGCCTCGCTGACCACGCTGGCCGACCTGACCCGCAACACCCCCGAGGAGTTCCGCGCCGCCCTCGGCGGCGTCTCCGCGCTGTCGCGCACCATCGCCTCGCGCGACGACCAGATCAACTCCCTGCTGCAGAACCTCGACCGGGTCACCACGGTCCTGGACGAGCGCGACGAGGACATCATCGGCCTGATGCGCGACTCCGACGTCCTCTTCCGGGCGCTCGTGGCACGCCGCGAGGCGGTCCACGACCTGCTGGTCTCGACCTCCACGCTCTCGCGCGAGCTGACGCTGCTCGTGAGGCAGACCCGCCAGGACCTCAAGCCGGCCCTGCTCAAGCTGGAGGAGGTCGTCGACGTGCTCAACAAGAACGAGGACAACCTCGACAACAGCCTGCGGCTGATGGCGCCCTTCTACCGGGTCTTCGCCAACACGCTCGGCAACGGTCCCTGGTTCGACACCTACATCCAGAACCTGCCGCCGGTCGGGACGGTCCAGCCATGACGACGCTGAAGAAGTACCTCGTCCCCCTGCTGGTGCTCGGCCTCGTCGTGGCCGCGGTCCTCGCCATGACCGGCGGCGACGACCAGAAGCGCCTCACCGCCCACTTCCCGCGCACGATCTCGGTCTACGAGGGCAGCGAGGTGCGGGTCCTCGGCGTCCCGGTCGGCACCGTCGAGCGGGTGAAGCCCTCGGGCACCGACGTCGAGGTCACGATGACCTACGACGCCGAGGTCAAGATCCCCGCGGACGCGAAGGCCGTCATCATCGCGCCGTCCATCGTCGGGGACCGCTACATCCAGCTCACCCCGGTCTACACCGAGGGCAAGGTGCTGGCCGACGACGTGGAGCTCGAGGAGGAGCGCACCGCGGTGCCGCTGGAGCTCGACCAGATCTACTCCAGCCTCGACCGGCTCAACGTCGCCCTCGGCCCCGACGGCGCCAACGCCGACGGCGCGCTGACCGACCTGCTCGAGACCACCGCGGAGAACTTCGGCGGCCAGGGCCAGCAGCTCAACCAGACCATCGAGGACTTCAGCACGCTCACCAAGACGCTGGACAACAACAAGGAGGAGCTCTTCGGCTCCGCCGAGCAGCTCGGCAAGTTCATCGAGACCCTGGCCGACAACGACGCCACGGTGCAGCGCTTCAACTCCTCGCTCGGCTCGGTGTCGACGATGCTGTCGGGCGAGCGCCAGGAGCTGGCGGCCGCCCTGAGCAACCTGGCCGAGGCCCTGGGCCAGGTCGGGACCTTCGTGCGCGACAACAAGGACGTGCTGGGCCGCAACATCAAGAAGATCAACCGGGTCGCCAAGGTGCTGGTGAAGCAGCGTGGCGCCCTGGACGAGACCCTCAAGCTCGCCCCGCTCGCGCTGAACAACCTGGCGCTGACCTACAACCCCGACGCGGGGACGCTCGACACCAACGCCAACATCGGCAACCTGGCCAACGAGATCGTGAGCAACCCCGAGGTCCTGCTGTGCAGCCTCGTGGCCGAGCAGGACGGCAACGGCCGCCTGTGCGACCTCATCAAGTCGCTGCCGTTCCCCAAGCGCGCCCCGTTCGGCGCCGGCACCGGTACCGGCTACGGCGCCTCCTTCGACCCGACCCTCGGCGGTCTCGTGGAGGTGGACCGATGAGGGCCCCGATGAAGGTCAGGCTGCGGCTGCTCGTGGCCCTGATGTTCGGCAGCCTGTTCCTCAGCGCCTGCGACTTCGACGTCTACAGCCTGCCGCTGCCTGGCGGCACCAGCGCCGGCGACGACGCGATCCGGGTCGAGGTCATGTTCGCCGACGTCCTCGACCTGGTGCCGCAGTCGACGGTCAAGGTCAACGACGTCAGCGTCGGCCAGGTCACCGACGTCGAGCTGGAGGGCACGGTCGCCAAGGTGACCATCGAGCTGCGCGGTGACACCGAGCTTCCCGACAAGCCCATCGCCGAGATCCGCCAGACCAGCCTCCTGGGCGAGAAGTTCGTGTCGCTCAAGGCGCCGGAGGGCGGCGGCACCGGCGAGCTCGGCGACGGCGACGTCATCCCGATCGAGCGCACCGGTCGCAACCCGGAGGTGGAGGAGGTCCTGGGCGCGCTCAGCCTCCTGCTCAACGGCGGTGGCGTGGCGCAGCTCAAGACGATCACCCGCGAGCTCAACCTCGCGCTCGAGGGTCGCGAGGACAGCGCGAAGTCGGTCCTCACCCAGATCGACCAGCTGATGGGGCAGCTGGCCGACAACAAGGACGGCATCGTCGACGCCATCGAGTCCCTCAACCGGCTCTCGGTCGCCGCCAACAAGCAGCAGGGCGTCATCAACTCCGCGCTCGCGGAGCTGCCGAGCGCCCTCACCTCGCTGGACGCCCAGCGCGGCGACCTGGTCAAGATGCTCCAGGCGCTCAACCGACTCGGCGACGTCGGCGTGAGGGTGATCCGCGAGTCCAAGGACGTCACGATCGACTCCATCCGCCAGCTGCAGCCGGTCCTGACCGAGCTGGCCAACTCCGGCGACAGCTTCGTCAAGGCCTTCAACGTCTTCCTGACCTACCCGTTCGTCGACGAGGTCGTCGGCCGCGACCCGCAGGTCGCACGCAACCTGCACATGGGCGACTACACGAACCTCTCGATCACCCTCGACCTCGACCTGGGCGCGGGCCTGCCGTCGGTCGGGGTGCCCTGCACCGCGCTCAACGAGATCCCCAACAACCTGCCGCTCGACCAGATCCTGGACCTGCCGAAGCTGTGCCAGGGCGCCTCGGACGCGATCAACAAGTGCCTCACCGAGAAGACGGTGGCGGCCTGCCAGGGTCTGCCCGGCGGCGTCGTCTCTGCCGTGTGCGCCGCCAGCGCGATCCCGATCCCCGTCCTGTGCCCCCGGGGCACGGGCTCCGGCGGCGGCGGCACCATCCCGCTGCCCGACCTGCCGCTGCCGCTGCCCGACCTGCCCGGCGCGCTCGGCGGGCTGGGGCGCACCGGCTTCGGCGACGACGCCCCACCGAAGGGTGGCGGACCCACGATGGGACAGCTCATGGAGGCCTACGACCCCGACCTGGTGTCGCTGCTCGTGCCGGGGATGGTGATCCGGTGATCACCCGCCGCACCAAGGTCCAGCTCCTGATCTTCGTCGTCATCACGCTCCTGGGCGTGACCTACGTCGGTGCGCGCTACGCCAAGCTGGACCGGCTGCTGGTCGACGACAGCTACACCGTGGTCGCCCACTTCGACGAGTCCGGCGGCATCTTCGCGGGCGGCGAGGTCAGCTACCGCGGCGTCAAGGTCGGGACCGTCGACGAGCTGGTGCTCACCGACGAGGGGGTGGACGTCCACCTCGGCATCGACAACGAGTTCGACGAGATCCCCGCCGACACCCTCGCGGTCGTCGGCAACCGCTCCGCGGTCGGCGAGCAGTACGTCGAGCTGCAGCCGAAGGTCGACGACGGCCCCTACCTCGAGGCCGACTCGGAGATCGCCGTGGCGGACACCCGGGTCCCCATCTCGACCAACCAGCTCCTCACCAACCTCTCCAACACCGTCTCCTCGGTCGACCAGGACGCCCTGCGCACGACCGTCGACGAGTTCGGCCTGGCCTTCGCCGACAGCGGCGACGACCTCCAGACGATCATCGACTCCGGGACGTCGTTCATCGAGGTCGCCAACCGCAACTTCGACGTCACCTCCCGCCTGATCGAGGACAGCAACGTCGTCCTCAACGGCCAGATCCGCTCCGAGAGCGCGCTGCGCACCTTCGCCCGCGAGCTCGCGCTCTTCAGCGGCACCCTCGCCGACGCCGACGGCGACCTGCGCAAGGTCATCGACACCGGCTCGGCCACCGCGACGCAGCTGCGGACCTTCCTCGAGGACAACCGGGTCGAGCTGGGCAGCCTGATCAACAACCTCGTGACGACGGGCAACGTCATCGTCAAGCACCTCGACGGCATCGCGCAGGTGCTCGTGATCTACCCCTACGTCGTCGAGGGCGGCTTCACCGTCGTCTCCAAGTCGCCCGGCGGCCTCTACGACGCGCACTTCGGCATGATCCTGACCACCGAGCCGGTGTGCCGCAAGGGCTACGAGAGCACCGACCGGCGCGAGCCGCAGGACGGCTCCAACCGCCCCATGAACGAGAAGGCCCGGTGCGCGGAGGCCGCGGCGCAGAGCAACGCCCGCGGCTCGCAGAACCTCAACCGCGTGGTCGGCTCGTTCGACCAGGGGACGGGCCGGCTGACCTGGGGCGACCCCGGCACCGAGGCTCCGACCGGTAGCGTGGCCCCGCCGTCACTGGGAGAGGAGTCGTGGAAGTGGCTGTACCTCCAGCCGCTGGCGACGAACCGCCGGTGACCGACAGCTCCGAGCCCTCCACGTCCCGCCCGCCCGACCGCCGTTCCGGTGCGCGGCGCGCGGTCGTGCTCGTGCTCGCCGTCTCCGTCGTCCTCATCGTGGGCTGCCTGGTCTCGCTCGCCTTCCTGGCCGTGTCCCGCCCCGAGGACGGCGCGTCCCTGGGCGAGCGGCTCGACGCCGTCTTCGGCCAGACCGACGGGGACGTGCGCGAGCGGGAGAGCGCGATGTCCCAGGCCGAGCAGTTCGTCCTGCGCGTGCACACCTACGGACCCCAGCTGCTCGACGAGAAGAACGCGATGCCGAAGTACCGCGAGCTGGTCACCGAGGTGATGACGCCCAAGTTCGCCGCCGACTTCGAGGAGCAGGCCGGTCTCGCCGAGGCGACCGTGGCCCAGGCGGGGGTGGCCCGCACCGCCGACGTGTTCTCCTACGGCACCTCCACGATCGACAGCGACTCCGCCTCGGTGCTCGTGGCCGGCTCGTTCACCACCTCCTACCCCGACCCGAAGGCCCCCGAGGACTCCGAGAAGCGCATCGACACCGACGCGATCCCGTTCCGCTACGAGGTCTCGCTGAAGAAGATCGAGGGGGAGTGGCTGGTGGACTCCTTCCAGGACCTGACCGGTGAGCCCGAGCAGCCCGCGGGGGGCCAGCCCCAGGAGCCGCAGGCGCCTCAGGGGAGCGTCGCGCCGTGACCCCGCACTGGTACGACCTGCTGGACGTCGAGCGCGACGCGACGCCCGAGGAGATCCGCGCCGCCTGGCGCGCCGCCATCGCCGACCTGGAGCCCGACGACCGGCGCTTCCGCGTGTTCAACGAGGCCGGCGCGGTCCTGCTCGACCCCGAGCGCCGCGCCGCCTACGACGCGACCCTGCCGCCGGACGAGCCCGAGGAGCCCGTCGAGCTCGACGAGGACGTGCGTGAGCAGGACGCGCCGGTCGTGCCCGAGCAGGACGAGCCCGTCGCGGCCGCGCCGCAGGGGCCGCTGCTCGACCGCGAGCGGTCCGAGGACGACGGGCTCGACCGCGACGGCCCCGACGGCCCCGACGGCCCCGACGACGGCGTACCCCCGTCCGCCGCTGGACCCGAGGAGCGCCCGGCCGACGACGACACCGCCCGCTCCGGCGTGCCGGTGTGGCTGGCGGCGGCGCTGGCCGTGCTGGCCCTGGCCGTCGTCGCCGCGACGGTCTTCGCCTGGACCCGTCCCGGCCCCGTGGACGAGGACGCCGCCCGCGCGGCCGCCCGGGCCGCCGTCGTCCCGGTGCTGTCCTACGACTACCGGACGCTCGACGAGGACGCCGCCGCAGCGCGCACCTACCTCACCCCCTCCTTCCGCAAGGACTACGACGACACGTTCACGCTCCTGGAGGAGAACGCACCGCGCACCAAGACGGTGGTGTCGGTCGAGGAGCCGCTGGCGGACGCCGTCGTGCGCTCCGGCGAGGACCACGTCGACGTGCTGCTCTACGTCAACCAGCCGACCAGCAACGCGCAGGGCTCGGTGACCTTCCGCAACCAGGTGACGCTGAGCATGCGCTTGGTCGACGGGAAGTGGCTCGTGGACGACCTGCGCACCGACCGCGCCCAGCGGTAGCGGGCCGCCGGCAGGCGCGGGGGAGCGGCGTGGGGACGCGCCGATGCACCGCACCCGGCCCGGGTGCTTGACCTGAGCGCGCTGCTGGCGCATGATCCTCGCGACGCTCATCGTTGCGGTGCATGCAGAGGTTGTTGTGCGCCCGTGAGTCGTGTATGGTAGCGCATTGCGCCTGCCCTCAAATACTTGTCATCCTGCCCGGTGGTTGAGCCTGTGGTGGGTGGGCGCGTCTCTCACAGCGACACGTCGAAGGACAAATCTTGGCCGCGCGCAGCACTTCCGGTTACTCCCCTCGCATCTCTTTCGCAAAGATCGATGAGCCCCTCGAGGTTCCTCAGCTCCTCTCACTCCAGACCGACGCCTTCGACTGGCTGATCGGCAACGAGAAGTGGGACGCCGTCGTCGAGCGCCGCCGCGCCGAGGGCGAGGACGTCTCCGCCAAGTCCGGTCTGACCGAGATCTTCGAGGAGATCTCGCCGATCGAGGACTTCTCCGAGACGATGTCCCTCGCCTTCGAGAACCCCGTCTTCTACGACCCCAAGTACACCGTCGACGAGTGCAAGGAGAAGGACTTCACCTACTCCGCTCCGCTCTACGTCTCGGCGGAGTTCACCAACAACGACACCGGTGAGATCAAGGGCCAGACGGTCTTCATGGGCGACTTCCCGCTCATGACGCCCAAGGGCACCTTCGTCATCAACGGCACCGAGCGCGTCGTCGTCTCGCAGCTCGTCCGCTCGCCGGGCGTCTACTTCGAGCGCACCGCCGACAAGACGTCCGACAAGGACATCTACACCGCCAAGCTGATCCCCTCGCGCGGCGCCTGGCTCGAGTTCGAGATCGACAAGCGCGACCTGGTCGGCGTCCGCCTCGACCGCAAGCGCAAGCAGAACGTCACCGTGCTCCTCAAGGCCCTCCAGGCCGTCGCCGAGGACATCGGCGAGGAGTACGACTACGACGCCGTCATGGCCGAGCTGCGCCAGTACGAGTCGATCCAGCTGACCGAGGAGAAGGACAACACCCAGGGGCCGGACGACGCGCTGCTGGACATCTACCGCAAGCTGCGCCCGGGCGAGCCGCCCACGCGCGAGGCCGCGCTGACGCTGTTGAAGAACTACTACTTCAACCCCAAGCGCTACGACCTCGCGAAGGTCGGCCGCTACAAGATCAACAAGAAGCTCGGCCTGCTGGAGGCGTTCGACCACCAGACGCTGACGATCGCCGACGTCGTCGCCGCCATCCGCTACATCGTGGCGCTGCACGACGGCCGCGAGCAGCTCGAGACGCCCCAGGGCGACCTCGAGATCGGGCCCGACGACATCGACCACTTCGGCAACCGCCGCATGCGCACGGTCGGCGAGCTCATCCAGAACCAGCTCCGCACGGGCCTGGCCCGCATGGAGCGCGTGGTGCGCGAGCGGATGACGACCCAGGACGTCGAGGCGATCACGCCGCAGTCCCTGATCAACATCCGCCCCGTCGTCGCGGCGCTGAAGGAGTTCTTCGGGACCTCGCAGCTCTCGCAGTTCATGGACCAGACCAACCCCATCTCCGGCCTGACGCACAAGCGTCGCCTGTCGGCGCTGGGCCCCGGTGGTCTGTCCCGCGACCGCGCCGGCATGGAGGTCCGCGACGTCCACCCGTCGCACTACGGCCGCATGTGCCCGATCGAGACCCCGGAAGGCCCCAACATCGGCCTGATCGGCTCGCTCGCCTCCTACGGACGGATCAACCCGTTCGGCTTCGTGGAGACGCCCTACCGCAAGGTCGAGAACGGCACCGTCACCGACAAGATCGACTACCTCACGGCCGACGACGAGGACCGCTACGTCATCGCCCAGGCCAACGCCGCCCTCGACAAGAACAAGAAGTTCGTCGAGGAGCGGGTGCTGGTGCGCCAGCGCTTCGGCGAGGTCTCCGAGATCCTGGCCGGCGAGGTCGACTACATGGACGTCTCGCCGCGTCAGATGGTGTCGGTCGCGACCGCTCTGATCCCGTTCCTCGAGCACGACGACGCCAACCGCGCGCTCATGGGCGCCAACATGCAGCGCCAGGCCGTGCCGCTCATCACGAGCGACTCGCCCTTGGTCGGCACCGGCATCGAGTACCGCGCCGCGGTCGACGCCGGCGACGTGGTCGTGTCCGACAAGGCCGGTGTAGTCAAGGAGGTCTCCGCCGAGCTCATCGAGACGATGAACGACGACGGCACCTACTCCACCTACAAGCTGGCCAAGTTCAAGCGCTCCAACCAGGGCACCTGCATCAACCAGCGCCCGCTGGTCGCCGAGGGCGACCGGCTCGAGATCGGCTCCCCGATCGCGGACGGCCCGTGCACCGACAACGCCGAGATGGCGCTCGGCACGAACCTGCTGGTCGCGTTCATGCCGTGGCAGGGTCACAACTACGAGGACGCGATCATCCTCAGCCAGCGTCTGGTGCAGGAGGACGTCCTCACCTCGATCCACATCGAGGAGCACGAGGTCGACGCCCGCGACACCAAGCTGGGCCCCGAGGAGATCACCCGCGACATCCCCAACGTCTCCGAGGAGATGCTGGCCGACCTCGACGAGCGCGGGATCATCCGCATCGGCGCCGAGGTCACCACGGGCGACATCCTGGTCGGCAAGGTCACGCCCAAGGGCGAGACCGAGCTCACCCCCGAGGAGCGCCTGCTGCGCGCGATCTTCGGCGAGAAGGCGCGCGAGGTGCGCGACACCTCGATGAAGGTGCCCCACGGTGAGTCCGGCACGGTCATCGGCGTGCGCGTCTTCGACCGCGAGGACGGCGACGAGCTGCCCCCGGGCGTCAACCAGCTGGTGCGGGTCTACGTCGCCCAGAAGCGCAAGATCTCGGTGGGCGACAAGCTCGCCGGTCGCCACGGCAACAAGGGCGTCATCGCGAAGATCCTGCCGGTCGAGGACATGCCCTTCATGGAGGACGGCACCCCGGTCGACGTGGTCCTCAACCCGCTCGGTGTCCCGCGACGGATGAACATCGGTCAGATCCTCGAGCTCCACCTCGGCTGGCTCGCCAAGCAGGGCTGGGACCTCGACTTCATGGACGACAAGTCCGACGCCGACTGGAAGCAGCGCCTGATCAAGATCCACGCGGACAAGGCCGCCCCCAACACCAAGGTGGCGACGCCGGTGTTCGACGGCGCCCGCGAGGACGAGATCACCGGCCTGCTGGGCGCGACCACGCCCAACCGTGACGGCGTGCGGATGATCGGCGACACGGGCAAGGCCAACCTCTTCGACGGCCGCTCCGGCGAGCCGTTCGCGGACCCGGTCTCGGTGGGCTACATGTACATCCTCAAGCTCCACCACCTCGTGGACGACAAGATCCACGCGCGGAGCACCGGCCCCTACTCGATGATCACGCAGCAGCCCCTGGGCGGTAAGGCCCAGTTCGGCGGCCAGCGGTTCGGCGAGATGGAGGTCTGGGCGATGGAGGCCTACGGCGCCGCCTACGCGCTGCAGGAGCTGCTGACCATCAAGTCCGACGACGTGCCCGGTCGCGTCAAGGTCTACGAGGCGATCGTCAAGGGCGAGAACATCCCCGACTCGGGCATCCCCGAGTCGTTCAAGGTGCTCGTCAAGGAGATGCAGTCCCTCTGCCTGAACGTCGAGGTGCTCAGCCAGGACGGCTCGCAGATCGAGCTCCGCGACGCGGAGGAGGACGTCTTCCGCGCCGCCGAGGAGCTCGGCATCGACCTGTCGCGCCGCGAGCCCAGCTCGGTCGAAGAGGTGTGAGCCGCCGGCGCCCCTGCACCGTCAGGGGCGCCGGCCTCCGCCCCCCATTTCTTCTTTTCTCTTAAGTACTACGAAGGGTTGCAGCCATCGTGCTCGACGTGAACTTCTTCGACCAGCTCAAGATCGGCCTGGCCACCGCGGACGACATCCGTACGTGGAGCCACGGCGAGGTCAAGAAGCCGGAGACCATCAACTACCGCACGCTCAAGCCCGAGCGTGACGGCCTCTTCTGCGAGAAGATCTTCGGTCCCACCCGGGACTGGGAGTGCTACTGCGGCAAGTACAAGCGCGTGCGCTTCAAGGGCATCATCTGCGAGCGCTGCGGCGTCGAGGTGACCCGCTCCAAGGTGCGCCGTGAGCGCATGGGCCACATCGAGCTGGCCGCCCCCGTGACCCACATCTGGTACTTCAAGGGTGTCCCGTCGCGACTGGGCTACCTGCTCGACCTGGCGCCGAAGGACCTCGAGAAGGTCATCTACTTCGCCGCCTACATGATCACCGCCGTCGACGAGGACGCCCGCCACCGCGACCTGTCCTCCAACGAGGGCAAGGTCCAGCTCGAGCGCGAGCGCCTCGAGAAGCGTCGCGACAGCACGCTCGACGACCGCATGAAGAAGCTCGAGGAGGACATGGCGACCCTCGAGTCCGAGGGCGCCAAGGCCGACGCGCGCCGCAAGGTGCGCGACGGTGCCGAGCGCGAGATGAAGCAGGTCCGCGACCGCGCCCAGCGCGAGCTCGACCGCCTCGACGAGGTGTGGAACACCTTCAAGTCCCTCAAGGTCCAGGACCTGATGGGCGACGAGCTGCTCTACCGCGAGATGAAGAACTGGTTCGGCAAGTACTTCGAGGGCCACATGGGCGCCACCGCGATCCAGAAGCGCCTCGAGAGCTTCGACATCGAGGCCGAGGTGGAGTCGCTGCGCGACACCATCGCCAACGGCAAGGGCCAGAAGAAGGTCCGCGCCCTCAAGCGCCTCAAGGTCGTCGACGCCTTCCGCAAGACCGGCAACGAGCCGCGTGGCATGGTCCTGGACGCCGTCCCGGTCATCCCGCCGGACCTGCGCCCGATGGTCCAGCTCGACGGTGGCCGCTTCGCCACCTCCGACCTGAACGACCTCTACCGTCGCGTGATCAACCGCAACAACCGCCTCAAGCGGCTGCTGGACCTCGGCGCGCCCGAGATCATCGTCAACAACGAGAAGCGGATGCTCCAGGAGGCCGTCGACTCGCTATTCGACAACGGTCGCCGTGGTCGCCCCGTGACCGGACCGGGCAACCGCCCGCTCAAGTCGCTCTCCGACATGCTCAAGGGCAAGCAGGGTCGCTTCCGTCAGAACCTCCTCGGCAAGCGCGTGGACTACTCCGGCCGCTCGGTCATCGTCTCGGGCCCGCAGCTCAAGCTGCACCAGTGCGGTCTGCCCAAGCAGATGGCGCTGGAGCTCTTCAAGCCGTTCGTGATGAAGCGCCTCGTCGACCTGTCGCACGCGCAGAACATCAAGTCGGCCAAGCGCATGGTCGAGCGCGCCCGCCCGGTCGTGTGGGACGTCCTCGAAGAGGTCATCACCGAGCACCCGGTGCTGCTCAACCGTGCGCCCACCCTGCACCGCCTCGGCATCCAGGCCTTCGAGCCCCAGCTGATCGAGGGCAAGGCCATCCAGATCCACCCGCTCGTCTGCACGGCGTTCAACGCCGACTTCGACGGCGACCAGATGGCGGTGCACCTGCCGCTGTCGGCCGAGGCCCAGGCCGAGGCGCGGATCCTGATGCTCTCGACCAACAACATCCTCAAGCCGTCGGACGGCCGTCCGGTCACCATGCCCACCCAGGACATGATCATCGGCCTGTTCTTCCTGACGACCGACCGTGAGGACGAGCCGGGCGCCGGTCGCGCGTTCTCCTCGCCGGCCGAGGCGATCATGGCCTACGACAAGGGCGAGATCTCGGTCCAGAGCAAGGTCAAGATCCGCTTCAACGACATCGTGCCGCCGCTGGACCTCGAGCTCGGCTCGGAGTGGGAGGAGGGTCAGACCCTGACCCTCGACACCACCCTGGGACGCGCGCTGTTCAACGACACCCTGCCGGCCGACTACCCCTTCGTGAACTACGAGGTGGGCAAGAAGGCCCTGGGCGCGATCGTCAACGACCTGGCCGAGCGCTACACCAAGGTCGAGGTCGCCGCCTCGCTCGACGCCCTCAAGGACACCGGCTTCACCTGGGCGACCCGCTCGGGCGTCACGGTCTCCATCGACGACGTCACGACGCCGACGAACAAGATCGAGATCCTCTCGCGCTTCGAGGAGCAGGCCGCCAAGGTCCAGAAGCAGTTCGAGCGCGGTCTGGTCACCGACGACGAGCGTCGCCAGGAGCTCATCGAGATCTGGACGGAGGCCTCCAAGGAGGTCGGCGACGCCATGGAGGCGACGTTCGAGCGCTCCAACCCGATCTACATGATGGTCGACTCGGGCGCGTCCGGAAACATGAACCAGATCCGCCAGGTCGGCGCCATGCGTGGCCTCGTGGCCAACCCGAAGGGCGAGATCATCCCGCGCCCGATCAAGGCCAACTTCCGTGAGGGCCTGTCGGTGCTCGAGTACTTCATCTCGACCCACGGTGCCCGCAAGGGTCTGGCCGACACCGCGCTCCGCACGGCGGACTCGGGCTACCTGACGCGTCGTCTCGTCGACGTGTCGCAGGACGTCATCATCCGTGAGGACGACTGCGGCACCGAGCGTGGCCTGCCGAAGGTGATCGGCGTCAAGGGCTCCGACGGTGTGGTCCGCAAGGACGACAACGCCGAGACCGCGGCCTACGCCCGGTCCGCGTCCAGCGAGGTCACCCACCCCGAGACCGGCGACGTGCTGGTCGAGGCGGGCGGCGACCTCGGTGACGTCAAGATCGGCGAGCTCGTGGCCGCCGGCATCGAGACGGTCAAGGTCCGCTCCGTGCTGACCTGCGACGCCAAGACCGGCACGTGTGCCAAGTGCTACGGCCGCTCGCTGGCCACCGGCAAGCTCGTCGACATCGGCGAGGCGGTCGGCATCATCGCCGCCCAGTCGATCGGTGAGCCCGGCACGCAGCTGACCATGCGTACCTTCCACACCGGTGGTGTGGCCTCGGCCGACGACATCACGCAGGGTCTGCCCCGCGTGGTCGAGCTCTTCGAGGCCCGCTCGCCCAAGGGCCGGACCCCGATCTCGGAGTCCGCCGGTCGCGTGGAGATCGAGGACACCGACAAGGCCCGCAAGGTCCTGGTGACCCCCGACGACGGCTCCGAGGTGCAGGAGTACCCCGTCTCGAAGCGCTCGCGCCTCAACGTCGAGGACGGCGAGCACATCGAGGTCGGTCACCACCTGACGTCCGGTACGCCGGACCCGCAGGACGTGCTGCGCATCCTCGGCGTCCGCAAGGCGCAGGAGCACCTGGTGGACGAGGTCCAGGCGGTCTACCGCAGCCAGGGCGTGTCCATCCACGACAAGCACATCGAGATCATCGTGCGGCAGATGCTGCGCCGGGTCACGGTCATCGAGTCGGGGGAGACGAACCTGCTCCCCTCCGACCTGGTCGACCGGGTGCGCTTCGAGGAGGAGAACCGTCGGGTCGTCTCCGAGGGCGGCAAGCCGGCCTCGGGCCGTCCGGTCCTCATGGGCATCACGAAGGCCTCGCTGGCCACCGAGTCGTGGCTGTCGGCGGCCTCCTTCCAGGAGACCACCCGCGTCCTCACCGACGCGGCGATCCACGGTCGCTCCGACTCGCTCCGCGGCCTGAAGGAGAACGTGATCATCGGCAAGCTGATCCCGGCGGGCACCGGACTGGAGCGCTACCGCAACATCCGGGTGGAGCCCACCGAGGAGGCCCGCGCCGCGGCGTACTCCGTCACCGGCTACGACTCCTACGACTACGAGTTCGGCAACGCCGCCTCGGGTCAGGCCGTCGCCCTCGACGACTTCGACTTCGGGTCCTACCAGAATTAGCGGCCTCTCCCGCCGCTCGCGGCGGGAGAGACCTAGCCGCAAAGGTTGAGGAGTGTCGGCACGGACCGCGCGTCAGCGCGGGCCGTGCGACACGTCTCGAAACCGACCGGCGTCAGCAGTACGACCAGCCCCGCCACCAGTACGGTGGCGGGGCTTCGTCGTTCGCGAAGGTGGTGTCGAGACGGTTGCTGCGCAACCTCCTCAGCCATCGGGCCCGTGAATAGCCCAGAACACCCATGACGACGACGTCCGGGCGTGGCTAGCGTGCGGAGGTGAACACCTCCCTCTCGCGGCCCGCCCTGATCGTGCTCGCCGCCGCCGTGCTCGTCGCCGGCGCCTCGACCGTCGGCTACGCCGTCGCCTCCGGCGGCACGGTCAAGGCCTGCGTGACCGGGTCGTCGCTGGTCGTGGCGCCGAAGACCAACGGCCGGTGCGCGAAGGGGGCGAAGCTGAAGGCGATCTCGGTCCAGGGCCCCCGCGGCGCCGCAGGCCCCCGTGGGCCGGTCGGACCCGACGGACCCACCGGACCGCAGGGCCCGGGGAGCACCGACTTCGACGTCTACCTCACCGAGGGTCCCTACTCGATCGCGCAGACCGAGAAGTTCGGCGTCTACGCCAACTGCAACGTCTACGGCGCCACGTTCTACCTGCTCCAGAAGGACAACACGACCGACATGCGGGTGGCGGGGATGGTCGGCTACGGCACCACCGCGCCCAGCGTCTACCGCCAGGAGAGCAGCGAGCTGTCGCTGTTCCTGCCGTACGCCGCCGGCAGCTACCACCCCACGACGTACTTCGACGGGATCGTCACCGACCTGGCGTCCGGCACCAGCGTGCACCTGACCCTCAACGGCGCGAAGGACGGCGCCTACTGCCGCTACGACGGCCAGATCACGCCCTGATTCGGCGCCCTCACCGCCCGGCTGAGAGAATCGAGGGGTGACCACGCCCCCCACCCGGACCGACGTGCTGGTGGTGGGCGCCGGCCCCGCCGGCTCGGCCGCCGCGGCCTGGGCGGCGCGGGGCGGCGCGGACGTGGTCCTCGCCGACGCGGCGGTCTTCCCGCGCGACAAGACCTGCGGCGACGGGCTCACCCCGCGCGCCATCGGCGAGCTGCAGCGGCTCGGGCTGGAGGACTGGCTGCGGGCCCACACCGTCAACCGGGGCCTGCGCGCCCACGGCTTCGGCCAGACGCTGCTGCTGCCCTGGCCCGGCGGCACGCTGCCGGACTGGGGGAGCGCGGTCGCGCGCACCGAGCTCGACGACCACCTGCGCACCACCGCCATCAAGTCCGGCGCCAACGCGATCGACGGCGTCCGCGCGGTCGACGTACGGCGTGAGGGCGCGCGCGTCGCGGCAGTGGTCTTCCAGCGCGGCGAGGAGCGCTTCGAGATCGCCTGCCGGCGCCTGGTCGTCGCCGACGGCGTGCGCTCGCCCCTGGGCAAGATCCTGGGTCGCGAGTGGCACCGCGACACCGTCTACGGCGTGGCCGGGCGCGCGTACGTGAGCTCGACGATGTCCGACGACCCGTGGATCAGCTCGCACCTCGAGCTGCGCGGCGAGGACGGCGAGATCCTCTCCGGCTACGGCTGGATCTTCCCCCTCGGCACCGGTGAGGTGAACGTCGGCGTCGGCACGCTGGCCACCGCCAAGCGTCCGGCCAACATCGCGATCAAGCCGCTGATGTCCTTCTACGCCGACGAGCGCCGCGAGGAGTTCGGCCTGTCCGGCGAGCTGCGGCTGCCGACCTCGGCCCTGCTGCCGATGGGCGGCGCGGTCTCGCACGTCGCCGGGGCCAACTGGGCGCTGATCGGCGACGCCGCCGGCTGCGTCAACCCGCTCAACGGCGAGGGCATCGACTACGGCCTCGAGACCGGCCGCCTGCTGGCGGAGGTCATGACCGAGACCGACGACCTGGCGACGGTGTGGCCGGCGCTGCTGCGCGAGCACTACGGCGAGTCGTTCTCGATCGCGCGCCGGCTGGCCGGGCTCGTGACCGTGCCGCGACTGCTCCCCGCGCTCGGTCCCGCCGGGATGCGGTCGGACTGGCTGATGACCCTGGCGCTGCGCTGGATGGGCAACCTGGTCACCGACGAGGACCGCGACCGGGCGGCCCGCGTGTGGCGCTGGGCCGGGCGCCGCTCGCTGGCCCGCGACAGTCGGCCGCCCTTCACATGAGCCGCTCCGGCGACCAGGTGCAGCGGGTGGCGGCGTACGCCGTCATCCTGCGCGAGGGGCGCATCCTCCTCAGCCGGCTCTCCCCCCGGCTGTCGCGCGGCGAGATGTGGACCCTGCCCGGCGGTGGGATCGACCACGGGGAGGACCCGCGCGAGGCCGTCGTGCGCGAGGTCCACGAGGAGACGGGCCTGCCCGTCAGCATCGGCGACACGGCCCACACCTTCTCCCTGCACCTGCCCGACACCTGGCGCCACGGGCGTCGCGCGGACGCCCACAGCGTGCGCATCGTCTACGACGGGTGGGTGCCGGTGGACGCGCCCGAGCCGCACGTCGTCGAGGTCGACGGCTCGACGGTCGACGCCGCCTGGCACCCCGTGGCCGACGTGGTCGACGGGACCGTGCCCACCGTGTCGCTGGTCCGTGAGGCGCTGGCCGTGCACGAGCCCTTCCGGCTGCAGCGCGTCGCGGCCTACGCGCTGGTCGAGCGGGAGGGCGCGGTGCTGCTGACGCGGGTCTCGCCGCGGGGCTTCCACACCGGCCTCTGGTCGCTGCCCGGCGGTGGGATCGACCACGGCGAGCCGCCGCGCGAGGCGGTCGTCCGCGAGGTGCGCGAGGAGACGGGCCTGGCGGTCGAGGTGGGCGGGTTGGTCACCGTCGACGACGAGCGGGTCCGCGGGACGGCGCCGTCCGGCCGCGACGAGGAGCTGCACGCCATCGGGCTGGTCTTCGCCGCCGGCGTGGTGGGCGAGCCCGGCCCGCTGACCACCGAGGTCGACGGCACCACGGACGCCGTCGCGTGGGTGCCCCGCGCCGACGTCGAGAGCGGGGCGGTGCCGGTGGTGCCGCTGGTGCGCTCGGCGCTGCGCGCCGCTCCGGGGATACCTTGACGGTGTGACCGAGACCGTCTTCACCTACGCAGCCCCGGCCCTGAAGTTCGGCCGAGGGGCCTCGGGCGAGATCGGCCACGACCTCGCCGGCTTCGGCGCCCGGCGGGTCCTGCTCGTCACCGACGCCGGGGTCGCCGCGACGGGGCACCCCGCGCGGATCGCCGAGCAGGTCGCCGCGCAGGGCATCGACGTCACGACGTACGACGGCGCGCGGGTGGAGCCGACGGACGCGTCGCTGGGCGAGGCGATCGCGTTCGCGCGCGACGCGGGCCCCTTCGACGCGATCCTGGCCGTGGGCGGCGGCTCGGCGATCGACACCGCCAAGGCCGTCAACCTGCTGACGACCAACCCCGGCGAGCTCATGGACTACGTCAACGCCCCCGTCGGCAAGGCGCGCACCCCGGTCGCGCCGCTGCTGCCGCTGGTGGCGGTGCCCACCACGACCGGCACGGGCAGCGAGAGCACGACGATCTGCGTGCTCGACGTGCTGTCGCTGAAGGTAAAGACCGGGATCAGCCACCCGGCGCTGCGCCCGCGGCTCGCGGTGGTCGACCCCGCGCTCTCCGCGACCCAGCCGGCGATGGTGACGGCGGCTGCCGGGATGGACATCCTGTGCCACGCGCTGGAGAGCTACACCGCGCGGTGGTTCGGCGACTTCGACGCCAAGCGGCCCGAGCAGCGGGTGCCCTACTGCGGCGCCAACCCGATCGCCGACATGTGGTCCGAGCGCGCGCTCTCGCTGCTGTCCGGTGCCTTCCGCAGCGCCGTGCGCGACGGGGCGGACGAGGGCGCGCGGGAGCAGATGGCGATGGCCGCGACCTTCGCCGGGCTCGGCTTCGGCAACGCGGGCGTCCACGTCCCCCACGCCAACGCCTACCCGGTCGCCGGACGGGTGCGCTCCTTCCGGCCCGACGGCTACCCCGACGACGAGCCGATCGTCCCGCACGGCATGGCGGTGTCGCTGACCGCGCCCGCGGCCTTCCGGTTCACCTTCGACGCCGCCCCCGAGCGGCACCTGCACGCTGCGCGGCTGCTCGAGCCGGACGTCGCCGGCGACGGGCCGGACGTGCTGCCCGGCGTGCTGGCGCGGCTCATGCGCGACATCGCGATCCCCAACGGGCTGGCCGAGGTCGGCTACGGCGAGGCCGACGTCGACGACCTCGTGGCCGGGTCGATGCAGCAGCAGCGCCTGCTGGCGACCGCGCCCAAGCCGGTCACGCCCGAGGACCTCGCGGCCGTCTTCCGGGGGTCGATGGAGCACTGGTGAGGGTCCCCGTCGGGGACTCGACGATGCGTCCGGGCGAGCGGTCCGAACCTAGACTGGGGCGATGAACCCACGACACCGCCGGCTCGTGATCCCGGTCGCGCTCGTGGGTCTGCTGCTCCTCGTCGTCGTGATGGCGGTGGTGCGCGGATGAGCGAGCCGCTGCTGGTCGCGCTCGACCGCGTCCGCGCGTGGCTGCTCGACCCCGAGTCGCTCGTGCGGGCGGTGGCCTCGGGTCGCCACAAGGGCCAGGCGCCGCCGCGCTGGCGCCGCGTCGAGCTGCGCTACGTCGACCTCAAGGCCGGCCGGCACCTCCAGGTCGTGGCCTACGACGACACCCAGGCCCACACCAGCAACCACGCCGTCGACGCCGCGGCCTCGGCGGTGGACGAGCTGCTGCGCGAGCCGTTCGGCAACTGGCACGTCGAGACGATGACGCAGACCCACCAGGTGCGGGTCACCAAGAAGCTCGAGGCGATGGTGCACACCAGCGCCCGCTCCGCCGCACCCGAGGTCGACCGCGACCACGACCGCGGCAAGGACCGGCTGCTCCCCGAGAGCGACCCGGTGTTCCGCGCGCTGGGGCTCAGCGACGCCGAGGGCCGGATGAAGCCCAGCCGGCAGGCCAAGTACCGCCAGGTCGAGGAGTTCCTCCGGCTCCTCGACTCCTCGGTCACCGAAGCCGTCGCGAAGGGCCACCTGCGCCGCCCCACGGTCGAGGAGCCCCTGCGCATCGCCGACCTCGGCTGCGGCAACGCCTACCTCACCTTCGCGGCCGAGCGGTTCCTGACCGAGGTCCGCGGGCTGCCGGTGCACGTCACCGGGGTCGACGTGCGCGAGCAGTCGCGCGACCACAACAACGCGATCGCCGCCCAGCTCGGCGTCGCCGCGGAGTTCGTGGTGGGCTCGATCTCCGGCGTCGCCCTCGACCCGGCCCCCGAGGTGGTCCTCGCCCTGCACGCCTGCGACACCGCCACCGACGAGGCACTGGCCCGCGCCGTGGAGTGGCAGGCCAGCCTGGTCCTCGCCGCCCCGTGCTGCCACCACGACATCGCGGCCCAGCTGCGGACCACCGCGACCCCCACGCCGTACTCCATGCTCACGCGCCACGGGATCCTGCGCGAGCGCCTGGCCGACACCCTCACCGACGGGCTGCGGTCGACGCTGATGCGCACCCGGGGCTACCGGGTCGACGTCGTGCAGTTCGTCGAGAGCAAGCACACCCCGCGCAACACCCTGCTCCGGGCGGTGCGCACCGGAGCCGGTGACGCCGACCCGGGCGTGCGCGGCGAGTACGACGAGCTCGTCGCGACCTGGGGCATCAGCCCCCGCCTGGCCGCGCTGCTCGACGCGTGATGCTCGTCGTCGAGCGGCTGCTCGCCGGCGTGATGGTGGTGCCGTTCGTGCTCGGGATGACCTCCGGCGACGGCGCGCGCCGCGACGTGGCGTTCCGCTTCTCCGACCCGCAGATCGTGGAGTCCAGCGGCCTGGTCGCGACCGGTCCGCTGTTCGTCACCGTCAACGACTCCGGCGACACGGGCCGCACCTTCGTGGTCGACGGCGCGGGCGACACCGTCGGGGGCGCCACCTGGGGCGAGGCCACGGACGTGGAGGCCGTCGCCCCCTGGGGGGAGGACCGCGTGCTCGTCGGCGACATCGGGGACAACCGCGGCAACCGCGACTCGGTCCGGCTCCTGCGCGTGCCCGTCGAGCGGGAGACCCGCGAGGTCGAGCCGGAGGTCTTCGCGCTGCGCTACCCCGGCGGGCCGCGCGACGCCGAGGCGCTGCTCGTCCACCCGGTCACGCGGCAGGTGCTCGTCGCGTCGAAGGAGCTCCTGGGCGGCACGCTGTACGCCGCACCGCGCGAGCTGAGCGCGTCGCGCGACAACGTGCTCCGGCCGCTCGGCCCGGTGATCGGCTTCGTCACCGACGGCGCCTTCTTCCCCGACGGGCGACATCTGGTGCTGCGCGACTACGGCCGGGCGGTCGTCTACTCCTACCCCGCGCTCGAGCGGGTCGCGGAGGTCGAGCTGCCCGACCAGGAGCAGGGCGAGGGCATCGCCGTCGACGACGACGGCACCGTCTACGTCAGCACCGAGGGGCAGCGGAGCGCGGTGCTGCGCGTCGCGCTCCCGCGCGCGCTGCGCGACGTAGTCCTGCCTCCGGCGCCGGTGGCCTCTCCGACGCCGACACCCTCGCCGACGCCCTCGGCCGAGCCGACGACCCGCGAGGGCCAAGAGCTGCCGGAGAGCGTCTCGACGGACGCGCCGGTGTGGCCGTGGCTGCTCGCCGGGGTGCTCGGGGCGGGCGCGCTGGTCGTCCTGCTCCGCTCCCTGCGTCGTCGTTGAACCCTTGCGGGTGAGCAGGGCCCGGGGCCCTGCGACATAGGCTCGCGGGGTGCCACGACTCCGCCGCACGTCGCCCGACCAGCCGGGCTGGACCCGCCGCCGAGCCGGCAAGGGCTTCGTCTACCTCGACCAGGCCGGTGACCGGCTCCCGCCCGACGACGCGCAGCGCGTGCGCGACCTGGTGATCCCGCCGGCGTGGAAGGACGTGTGGGTCACGCCCCACGAGAACGGCCACCTGCAGGCGGTCGGCACCGACGACGCCGGGCGGCGTCAGTACCTCTACCACCCGGTCTGGCGCGCCAAGCGGGACGCGGAGAAGTTCGACCGGATGCAGGAGTTCGGGCGGGCGCTGGTCAAGGCCCGCGAGCTCGTCCTGACCGACCTCGGCCGCGAGGGCATGCCGCTGGAGCGGGCCTGCGCGGCGGCCGTGCGGCTGCTCGACCTCGGCTACTTCCGCATCGGCAACGACGTCTACGCCGACACCCACGGCAGCTTCGGGCTGACGACGCTGGAGCGCCGGCACGTGAAGAAGCACCAGGACCGGCTGGTGTTCACCTTCGTCGGCAAGTCCGGCGTCGACCACCGCATCGAGATCGACGACGTCACGGTCATCGAGGCGATCGAGATCATGCGCCGTCGCCGGGGCGGCGACCTGCGGCTGCTGGCGTACCGCAACGGACGGTCCTGGCGCTCGATCCTGCCGGACCTGGTCAACGAGTACGTCCGCGCCAGCACCGGCCTCGAGGCCACGGCCAAGGACTTCCGCACCTGGCACGCCACGGTCCTCGCCGCGGCCGCGCTGGCCGAGACCACCGAGCACGGCGAGACCCAGGCCTCGCGCAAGCGAGCGGTGGCCGGCGCGATGAAGGAGGTCTCGGAGTTCCTCGGCAACACCCCGACGCTGGCGCGCTCCTCCTACGTCGACCCGCGGGTGATCGAGGCCTACGAGGAGGGCAAGACCATCCGCGGCACCACGCGGCGCACCTACGACACCCCCGACGAGCGCCAGGCCGCCCTCGAGCGCGCCACCCTCAAGCTCCTCAAGCAGACCTGAGGGGCGTCGCCGTCGGGATAGTCCCTAACAAAATCGTGGTCCGCGACCACGAACAACCACGAATTCGTTAGGGACTATCCCGGCGGTGCGGCTCAGGCGGTGTGCTCGACGACGTGGTCGATGCAGGCGGTGAGGGCCTGGACATCGGAAGGGTCGACGGCGGGGTACATCGCGATGCGGAGCTGGTTGCGGCCGAGCTTGCGGTAGGGCTCGGTGTCGACGATGCCGTTGGCGCGCAGGGTCTTGGCGATCGCGGCGGCGTCGATGGCGTCGTCGAAGTCGATGGTGCCGATGACCAGCGAGCGGGAGGCCGGGTCCGCGACGTACGGCGTCGTGTAGGAGGTCTTCTCCGCCCAGCCGTAGAGGGCGTCGGAGGAGGCCGTCGTGCGCTCGACCATGCCGTCGAGACCGCCCTGGGCGTTCATCCAGTCGAGCTGCTCGGCCATGAGGAACAGCGTCGCGACCGACGGGGTGTTGTAGGTCTGGTTCTTGCCGGAGTTGTCGATGGCGGTCGGCAGGTCGAAGAACGCCGGGATGTGCCGGTCGGTGGCCGCGATCGCGGCGGCCCGCTCGAGCGCGGCCGGCGACATCAGGGCGACCCACAGGCCGCCGTCGGAGGCGAAGCACTTCTGCGGGGCGAAGTAGTAGGCGTCGACCTGGGTCAGGTCGACGGGCAGGCCGCCCGCGCCGGACGTCGCGTCGACGAGCACCAGCGAGCCCTCGTCGGTCCCCTCGGGGCGGACGACGGGCGCCATCACGGCGGTCGAGGTCTCGTTGTGGGCCCAGGCATAGACGTCCACGCCGGCCTCCGCCTCGGGGGTGGGGCGCGAGCCGGGCTCCGACTTCAGCACCGAGGGCGCGTCCAGCCACGGGGCGTCCGCGGCGGCCTTGGCGAACTTGGAGGAGAACTCCCCGAACGACAGGTGCTGGCTCTTCTGCTGGATCAGGCCGAACGTCGCGATGTCCCAGAACGCCGTCGCGCCGCCGTTGCCGAGCACGACCTCGTAGCCCTCGGGCAGCGCGAACAGCGCCGCCAGGCCCTCGCGCACGCGGCCGACGGTGTCGCGCACGGGCGCCTGGCGGTGGGAGGTGCCCATCAGCGAGGAGCCGGTCGCGGCCAGCGCGTCGAGGTGGCTGGTCTGGATCTTCGAGGGGCCGGCGCCGAAGCGGCCGTCGGCGGGCAGGAGGTCGGCGGGGATCTGAAGGGCGTCGCTCACGTGGCAACCTTCCGGGTGGGAGGGGTGGGTGCTGACGACGCTGTCAGGTACGGCCCTAGTGTGTCAGCACCGTTGCGCCCGCGATAAATCGGAGGTCCCCTGTGCTGTTCCAGCGCGTCGGCTACGGCCACCCCGACGCCGTCCGCCTGGTCGCCGACGTCCAGGCCGAGTACGTCGTGCGCTACGGCAGCCAGGACGACTCCCCGGTCGACCCGCTGGAGTTCGAGCCACCGCACGGCAGCTTCTTCGTCGGCTACGTCGACGGGGAGCCGGTCGCCACCGGCGCCTGGCGGCGCTCCACGGTGGAGGCGTTCGGCACCACCGTCACCTGCGAGATCAAGCGGATGTACGTCGTGGCGGCGGCACGCGGCCACGGCCACGCGCGCCGGATGCTGGCGCACCTGGAGGAGTCGGCCCGCGCGGCGGGGGCCGAGGCGCTGGTGCTGGAGACCGGCATGAAGCAGCCCGAGGCGATCGCGCTCTACGAGTCGTCGGGCTACGTCGCGATCCCCGGCTACGGCTACTACCGTGGCTCACCGCTGAGCCGCACGCTCGGCAAGCGACTCGTCTGAGGAGGCCCCGGTGCTGCTCCCGGTGAAGGTGGCCCACGGTGTGGCCGACGGGTCGATGGACCTGGCGTTCCGACGCTGGCGGCGCCAGGACGTGCAGCCGGGCCACACGTTCACCACGGTGCCCGGGATGGTGCGCGTGGAGGAGGTCGGCGTCGTCGACCCGGACACGATCAGCGACGAGGACGCCCGCCGCGCCGGGCACCCCGACGCCGACCGGCTGCGCGCCCGGCTGGCCCCCGACACCAGCCTGGCGACGTACCGCGTGCGGATGGTGTGGGCCGGCGAGGACCCCCGCATCGCGCTGCGCGAGGACGCCGACCTGAGCGAGGCCGACGTGACCGACCTGGACGCCCGCCTGACCCGGCTCGACCGCGCGAGCAGCCACGGGCCGTGGACCCGGCAGACCCTCGAGCTCATCGGCCGCAGGCCGCGCGTGCGGGCGCCGGACCTCGCCGCGGAGGTGGGCCGCGAGCGCGACCCCTTCAAGATCGACGTCCGCAAGCTCAAGCGGCTCGGGCTGACGCGCAGCTTCGACGTGGGCTACGAGCTGTCGCCGCGCGGCGTGGCCTACCTCGCGCGGACCACCCGCCCCTGACGCGTCCCGCTCACCCGAGCGCCAGGCGACGGTCGTCGCCGAGCAGCGCCGCGCCGACGGCCGCCACCGGCAGGTCGTCGGGCAGCACCCGCACCCGGTCGGCGAGCCCGAGGGAGGCGAGGAACGGCGAGGTCGACCCGCGCTCGTGCAGCTCCTCGGCCACGGCCGCGCGCAGGGACTCCCCGAGGTGCGAGACGCCGCCTCCGAGCACGACGGTGTCCACGTCGACGGTCAGGCCCAGCATGATCACGGCCTGCGCGACACCCCCGACGAAGGTACGGCGTGCGGTGACGGCGGCCGGGTCCCCGGCGGCGGCGGCCGCGAACAGGCTCTGGGCCGCGGGCCGGTCGGGCGAGGGCCAGGCCGCGGACAGGGCCGCACCCGAGGCCACCGTCTCCAGGCAGCCGCGCTGCCCGCACTGGCACCGGGCGCCGGCCGGGTCGACCGGCAGGTGGCCGATCTCGCCGGCGGCGCCCCGGGTGCCGCGACGCAGGCGCCCGTCGAGGAGCAGCCCGGCCGCGAGGCCGGTCCCGATGCTGAGGTAGGCGAGGTCGTCGGCGCCGGTCAGCGAGGCCGCCCCGAGCGTCGCGGCGTTGACGTCGTTCTCGAGCACGACGGGGTGGCCCAGGCGCTCGGCCAGCAGGCTCTCCAGCGGCAGGACCTCGCCGTCGAGCCCGAGGTTGACCGCGTGGGTCACCGAGCCGGTGCGCACGTCGACGAGCCCCGGCACCCCGACCCCGATGGGCCCGTGGGGCTCGCCGACCTGGCGGAGCCGGTGCACCACCCGCGCCGTCGTCTCGAGGACCCCGGCGGCGCCCAGCAGCGTGGGCTCGCGCACCTGCGCGAGCACCGCCCCGTCGGCGTCCAGGACGATGCCGAGGGTCTTGGTGGCACCGATGTCGAGTCCGAAGCTGGTCACGCGGACCATCCCTTCTCCGAGAGCAGCCGGGCGAGCGCCGCGTGGGTGGGGCGCGAGACGCCGTGGGTGCGGATCCTGGTGACGGGCACCGGGAGCGGGCCCGGCCACCCGAGCTCGACGACCACCACCGTCGTGGTGGCCGCCAGGTCCGCCACCAGCCGGGCCGTGGCCGGCTCGAGGTGGGCGTCGCGCACCTGCAGCACGAGCGGACGACCGCCCGCGGCGCGGGTCAGACGGGTGGCGGCACCGGCCTCGTCCGGGCGCACGGCCAGTGCTGTCGGCAGCCCCCACGACCCCGGCCCCACCGCGATGCTGGGGGCGGTGTCGACCCGCGCCAGCACCGCGCCTGCCAGGTCCGGCAGCGTGCCGTCGACCACGAGCGAGCGCGGCGCGGCGAGCGACTGCGCGTGCTCGTCCTCCTCGGCGTGCCCGGCCGGGCCTCGGTGGCCACGGCGGCGCAGGGAGGTGGCACGCGCAGCGGCGTCGGCGAGCCGCTCCTCGTCGATCCGCCCGCCTCGCACGGCCTCCACGATCGCGGACTGCACCGCCCGCACGAGCGCCGGGTCCTTGTCCGCGCCCAGGCACAGCAGGTCGGCGCCGGCCGCGAGCGCGAGGACGGCGGCCTCGGGCACGCCCGTGCGGCCCGACACGCCCACCATGTCGAGGGCGTCGGTGACGACGACGCCCTCGAAGCCCAGCCGCTCGCGGAGGTGCGCCAGCACGGGCGGGCTGGTCGTCGCCGGCCGATCCGGGTCCAGGGCGCGCACCACCAGGTGGGACGTCATCACCGCGGCGGCCCCGGCCTCCACGGCCGCGGCGAAGGGGACCAGCTCGCGCCGGGCCAGCAGGTCGAGGTCGGCCTCGAGGACCGGCAGCGCGAGGTGGCTGTCCACCGCGGTGTCCCCGTGCCCGGGGAAGTGCTTGACGCACGCCGCCGGGCCGGTCGACTGCAGCCCGCCGACCCACGCGGCGACGTGGGCGGCCACCGGCCCCGCGGCCGACCCGAAGCTGCGCACCCCGATGACCGGGTTGTCGGGGTTGCTGTTGACGTCGGCGACCGGGCCGAGGCACAGGTCGATCCCGAGGGCGGCCAGGTCGTGACCGACCGCGCGGCCGGCGGCCGCGGTCAGGTCCGGGTCGTCGACCACGCCGAGCGCGGCCGGGCCCAGCACCGGGCTGCCGGCCCCGACGTGCAGGCGGGTCACGGAGCCGCCCTCCTCGTCGGTCGCGACCACGGCCCCGTCGGCCGTCGCGTGGACGTCGGCCACCAGGCGCGCGACCGCGTCCGGGCCGTCGGCGGTGTTGCCGGCGAACAGGCAGATCCCGCCGAGGCCGTCGGCGAGCATCCGCCGTACGTCGTCGGCGAGGGTGGTGCCGGGGAACCCGGGGAGCTGGACCGCGAGCGCGAGCCGCTCGAGCCGGTCGCGGCTCATCCCTTCACCGCGCCGCTGGTCAGGCCGCCGACCATCCGCCCCTGCACGAGCAGGAAGAAGACGATCACCGGGATCGCGATCAGCGTCGACCCCGCCATGACCGCACCCCAGTCGGTGCCGCGGTTGACGTCGGTGAACGTGCTCAGCCACACGGGCAGCGTCTTGCTGTCCTCGCGCGTCATCACGACCAGGCCGACCGTGAACTCGTTCCACGCCTGGATGAAGCCGAACACCCCGGTGGCCACGAGGCCGGGCGCGAGCAGCGGGAAGGTGATGCGGAAGAAGGCGCCGGTGCGCGTGCAGCCGTCGACCATCGCCGCCTCCTCCAGGTCGACCGGCAGCCCGGCGACGAAGCCGCGCAGGGTCCAGATGGTGAAGGGGAGCACCGCGGCGACGTAGAGCACGGTCAGGCCGATGACGGTGTTGGTCAGGTCGGCCGCCTCGAGCATCTTGTACTGGGAGATGAACAGGCCCTCGGTCGGGATCATCTGCACGAGCAGGAGCACGACCACGAAGCTCTTGCGGCCGCGGAAGCGGAAGCGCGAGACCGCCAGCGCCGCCAGGAAGGCGAAGAGCAGCGCGACGACCACGGTCAGCACCGTCACCGACAGGCTGACGCGCAGGGCGTCGGTGAAGCCGCCCCCGTCGGTGAAGAGCCGGCGGTAGTTGTCCAGGCTGCCGCCGAAGGGGTGCCACGTCGGCTCGGGGGCGCGGATCTCGGCGCGCGTCTGGAACGACGTCGACACCATCCAGTAGACCGGGAACGCGAAGACCAGCAGGATCGCCAGGCCGACCAGGTTGGCGGCCGTCCGGGCGGTGGGGGACACGCGGCTCATGACTCCTCCTCGCGCAGCATGCGGACGACGTAGGGCGAGGTCAGCACGACGGTCAGCGCCAGCATGAAGACCGCCACCGCCGCGGCGGTGCCGAAGCGGCCCTCGCCGATGCCGGAGCGGTAGATGTAGGTGCCCAGCAGGTTGGTGTCGCGCGTGACGCCGCCCGCCTGCTGGAGGACGTAGATCTGGGTGAAGACGCGCAGGTCCCAGATGACCTGGAGCAGCCCGACGACGAGCAGCACCGGGCGGATGACCGGGACGATGATGTGCCGCAGCCGGGCCCGGGGTCCGGCGCCGTCGACAGCCGCCGCCTCGAGCAGCTCCTCGGGGACCTGGGTCAGGCCGGCGTAGACGGTGAAGGCCACGAACGGCACGCTCATCCACACCACGACGACGGCCGCGACCATGAAGAACGACATCGGCTCGAGCAGCCACGAGTGACCGGCGAAGTCGCCGCCGAGCCGCGTCAGCACCCAGTTGACGACGCCGTACTGGCTGTCGAAGAGCCACTGCCACACCGTGAGCACCGCCAGCACGGGCATCGCCCACGCCAGCAGCAGGGAGGTCTGCACCAGGAGCCGCACCGGCCGCGACATCAGCCGCAGCAGCAGGGCCACGCCGACCCCGAGCGCCATCGTCACCGCGGCGCACACGAAGCAGAACAGCACCGAGCGCAGGACCAGGCTCCACAGGTAGCCGTCACCGGCGAGCCGTCGGTAGTTGTCCAGCCCCACCCACGTGGCGGGCTGTCCGAACTGCTGGGCCAGGCCGTAGTCCTGGAAGGACAGGAGGAGCTGGCGCCCCAGCGGGTAGCCCAGGCCGACGCAGAGGGCGACGAGGGCCGGGAGGACCAGGACGTAGGGCAGCGGTGCGCGGCGGGTACGTCGCCGGCCGGGTCGGGCCACGGGTGTCCCTCCCCTCGCGGGCTCGGACGGAGCGTCGACGGCGGCGGCCGTCACGGTCGTGCTGGTCATTCTCGACCCTTCTGGGCGCGACCGGACCGGGGCGGCGTCACCGCCGCCCCGGTCGGTCAGGACGGTGGCCTCAGCTGGAGCCGAGCTGCTCGGTGATCGCCTCGTCGGCCTTGCCCGCGAGCTCGGCGACGTCGCCGCCCTTGGCGATGGCGACGAAGAGGTCCTCGAGGATGCGCGCACCCTCCACGCCGGCCCAGCCGGCGGCCGGGGGAGTGAGCCGGGCGTTGCTGGCCGCCTCGATGGTGGCGGCCGCGAACTCGTCGTCGCCCAGGAGCGGGGCGAGCGACTGCTTGGCCGGCGTGAGACCGTTCTCGGCCAGGATCGTCTGGTAGTCCTCGCTCAGCATCAGCGCCACGGCGTCCTTGGCGAGGTCCTGGTGGGGGGACTTCACCGCCACGGCGATGTTGGAGCCGCCGAGCAGCACCGGGGCCGGCTCGCCCTCGGCGCCGGGGAGGGCGAAGACCCCGACCTTGTCCATCATCTCGGGGCACCCGGTCTTGGGGTCCTCGAGCAGGCCCTTGATCCAGCTGGGCGTGGACATCATGCCCACCTCGCCGTTGCAGAACGGCACCTGCGGGTCGGTCTCGTTGCCGTCCTTGGCGGCGCCCGAGGCCTCGGTCATCAGCCGCTGCACGACCTCGAGGCCCTCCTGCGACTCGGGCGTGGACAGGGCTCCCTGCCACTGGCCGCCGTCCTCCACCGCGAGGTCGCCACCGGAGGCCCAGACGAAGCTGACCGCGTTGCGCCAGTCCTGCCCGGGGAACCAGAAGCCCGAGAAGCTCGCAGGCTTGGGGTTGTCCTTCTTGAGCGCGACCGCGGCGTCCACGAACTCCTCCATGGTCGTCGGCACCTCGAGGCCCGCCTTCTCGAGCAGGTCCTTGCGGTAGAAGATGTACTTGCCGCCCGCGTAGTAGGGCACGGCGTAGGTCTTGTCGTCGACGGTCCCGGCCTCGACGAACCCCTGGAGCAGGTCGTCGCCGCCGAGGTCGCCCAGCTCGCCGGTCAGGTCGGAGAAGGCGCCGGCGGTGGTGAACGTCGCGCTCTGGGTGTTGCCGACCTCGACCACGTCGGGCGTCTCGTCCCCGCTCGACAGCGCGGTGGTCAGGCGCTCGACGAGGCCCTCCCACTGCTGCTCCTCGATGGTGAGGGTGGAGCCGTCGTGCTGCTCCTCGAAGGTCTTCTTCAGCCAGTCGCGGGCCGCCTGCGGGGTGTCGGCGCCGTTGAGCCACACGCGGATGTCGGCCTTGTCCGGACCGCCGCCTGCGCTGTTCTCGTCATCGCTTCCGCCACAGGCGGACAGGGCCAGGACGGCCGACAGGGCCAGGCCCAGGGTTGTCTTCATGCGCACCGGATGGTTCCTTTCATCTGCCGTCGGCTGTGGTCAGCAACGGGGCTGGTGGGGAGGCGGGTCACGAGACGCCCAGCTCGCCGGCGAGGACGAGCACGGCCGCCCCCGCCAGGACGACGTCGTCGCCGAGGGTCGAGGTGCGGACCACCAGCTCGTCGCCGATCACCGGCATCGTGCGCCGCCGGATGGTGCTCTCGACCGCGTCGCGCAGCGGTCCGTCCAGGAGCTCGACCGGTCCGCTGAGGACCAGCTCGTGCAGGTTGAGGGTGCCCACCACCGGGGCGAGCGCGGCGCCCAGGCGCCGGCCGGTGTCGGCGAGCACGCGGGTGCGCGACGTGGACGCCGCGAGGCGGCGGCGCAGGTGGGGTACGGCGAGCAGCGTCTCCAGGCAGCCCGTGCGGCCGCAGGCGCACGGCTCGCCGCGCGGGTCGACGACGACGTGGCCGATCTCGCCGGCCGCCGCCCGGTGCCCGTGCAGCAGGGTGCCCTCGAGGATCAGCCCGGCGCCGACGCCGTTGCCGACCCGCAGCACCATGAGCCCGCCGCCCTGGGCGTGGCCGAAGGTGTGCTCGCCGAGCGCGGCGGTGTTGGCGTCGTTGGCGACGAAGACCGGCAGGGCCGTGTGCTCGCGCAGGCCCTCGGCGAGGGCGGTCCCGTGCCAGCCGAGGTTGGGCGCGTCGAGCACCGTGCCGAGGGCGTCCACCACGCCGGGGGAGCCCACGCCGATGCCCAGGACGGGCCGCGACGTCATCGCGACCAGCTCGTCGGCCAGCTCGTGCACGAGTGCGGTGGCCGCCGCGCCCTTGCGTCCCGCCAGCGGCCGCTCGCAGCGGGCCACGACGTGGCCGGCCAGGTTGAGGACCGCGCCGGTGAGCCGGTCGTCGGCGGAGAGGTCGAGGCTGACGATGTGGGTGGACTCCGCGGCCACTCCCACGAGCGTCGGGGGCTTGCCCACACGGCTCTCGGCCGGAGCGCCCAGCTCCTCGACGAGGCCGTCGGCGACCATCGTGCCGACCAGCTCGGAGACCGTGACCCGGGTCAGCCCGGTGGTGCGCGCGAGGTCGGCCCGGCTGGCCGGGCCGTCCCGGAAGAGGCGCTGCAGGAGCAGGGCCCGGTGGTGGCGCCGGGTGTCCTCCTGCAGCAGCTTGCCGCTGGGGCGCAGCGGCCGGCCGAGGGGTGAGAGCTGGGTCACGTTTGTTAGTTCAGCGGACTAACAAACCTCTGTCAAGAGGATCGACCCCACGGATCCAGTGGTCTGGACCCGTCGAGGAGGACCGCTCGAACGGTCGCCGGGGCCTCAGGCGGCGAGGGCGAGCTCGGCGAGGTAGGTCGAGAGGGCGAGCTCGGTGCGGTGCGCGGCGGCGTCCATCGTGCCGGCGCGGACGACGGCGCCGGTGAGGTCGCCGGTGCGCAGGTGGGACTCGAGGTGGCGGGCGATCTCGACCAGCTCGAGCGCCCCGACGTAGGCCGAGGCGACGCGCAGCGACAAGGCGGCGTCGAGCGCCGCCTCGAGGTCGCCCTCGGCGAGGGCGGCCAGGACCCGGCGGATCCGCTGGGGCAGGAGCAGGCGGTACTTCTCGGCGAAGGTGACCATGAACGGGTGGCTGGCCACGTCGTGGGCCAGGCGCTCCAGGCAGGTGCGGTCCAGGGCGCTCATGCGTCGACCTGCTCGAGGTCCTGCGCGGCGGCCTGCTGCGGCGTGCCGCCGGTCGTGCCGGGCGCGACGGCGGGGCGGGTGGAGGCGCGCCGTACGGGGGCGGGAGCAGGAGCCACGCGGTGGCGTCCGACCATGCCGGTGTGTGGGGCGGCGGTGGTGGCACTCATGGCGTGGCTCCTGTCCCTGGTCTGTGGTGGCGGTGGTGAGGGTGCGGGTGGTCAGGGGCTACTTGGCCTGCGCGGCGCGCTGGGTGGCGTCGAAGGTGAAGGCGACCGTGTTGGACAGGCCCTGGAAGGTGTTGTCCGCGGCGGGGGGCAGCGTGAGGGTGACGCGCAGGTTGGCGGCCGCGGCGCCGGAGTTGAGGGCGGTGGTGGCCGCGGCGAGGTCGAGGTTGGTGCCGACCACGGGGCGCGAGGCCACGACGTTGGTCACGGTGCCGCCGGTGCCGCAGACGAGGTCGTTGCTGCCCGAGGCCTTGGTCCAGGCGATCGAGCACTGGTCCACGGCGAGCTGCAGGCCGTCGGTCTGCTCGGTGGTGAGCTTGTTGGCCGTGCCGCCGGCGGTGGTGAGCTTGACCGAGCCGAAGGCCTCGGTGTCGCTGGAGCGGGTCAGGACCACGGCGCGCTGCACGGTGTCTCCGGGGACCAGGTTGGTCGCGGCGACGGTGGTGCCGAGGGTGGCGTGCTGGGTCAGGCCCAGGACGACCTTGCCGGTGCCCACGGCCTCGCTGGCCGAGGTGGTGGAGGTGAAGGCACCGAAGGTGCCCAGGCCGGCCACGGAGGCGGCGCCGGCGACGAGGACGACGGAGGCGAGGATCTTGGTGGAGCTGGCGGTGAGGGCCGACTTCTTCATGGTGACGTTTCCTTCTGGTCTGAGGTGGCCCTGGGTGGCCGGTGCTTGATGACCAGAACTCTGCCGCCCTCAGATCAAGCCCCTCGGGGGCAAAGCCCGCAGGTTGGCTCAAGCAACCCTCAAGACGCCGAAAGCCCCCACCCCTCGCGCGTGCGCGAGCAGTGGGGGCGCGACCGTGAGCGGCTCGGGCGAGCCGCTCGGCCTCAGCCGGGTCGGCTCAGCCGGCCCACTCCGACTTCCAGCCGTCGACCTCGTCGGCCGAGCGGGCGCTCGGGCCGGTGTAGATCGCGGACGGGCGGATCAGGCGGCCCGTGCGCTTCTGCTCGAGGATGTGCGCCGACCAGCCGCCGGTGCGCGCACACGTGAACATCGAGGTGAACATGTGCGGCGGCACCTCGGCGAAGTCGAGCACGATCGCGGCCCAGAACTCCACGTTGGTCTCGAGCACGCGGTCGGGGCGGCGCTCCTTGAGCTCGGCGAGCGCGGCCTTCTCGAGCGCCTCGGCGACCTCGTAGCGCGGCGCGTCCAGCTCCTTGGCCGTACGACGCAGCACGCGCGCACGCGGGTCCTCCGCGCGGTAGACGCGGTGACCGAAGCCCATCAGCCGCTCGCCGCGGTCGAGCAGGCCCTTGACGTAGCCCGTGGCGTCGCCGGACTCCTCGACGTCGGAGATCATGCCGAGCACCCGCGAGGGCGCCCCGCCGTGCAGCGGGCCGCTCATGGCGCCGATCGCGCCGGAGAAGGCGGCGGCGACGTCGGCGCCGGTCGAGGTGATGACGCGGGCGGTGAAGGTCGAGGCGTTCATGCCGTGCTCGGCGGCCGAGGACCAGTAGGCGTCGATGGCCTGCACGTGGGCCGGGTCGGCCTCGCCCTTCCAGCGGATCAGGAACTTCTCGGCGAGCGTGCCGCCCGCGTCGACGAGGCGCTGCGGGACCACGGGCTGCTGCAGCCCGCGCGCCGACTGGGCGGCGTAGGAGAGCACCATGACGGCGACGCGGCTGAGGTCCTCGCGGGCCTGCTCGTCGGAGATGTCGTAGGTCTGGCCGAAGCCGAACGCCGGCGCCAGCATCGCGACGGCCGCCTGCACGTCCACGCGGACGTCGCCGGTGTGGACCGGGAGGTTGTAGGGCTCGGCCGGCGGCAGGCCGGGGGTGTAGGAGCCGTCGATCAGCAGGCCCCAGACGTTCTCGAAGGGCACGCGGCCGACGAGGTCCTCGATGTCGACGCCGCGGTAGCGCAGCGCGGAGCCCTCCTTGTCGGGCTCGGCGATCTCGCTCTCGAAGGCGACGACGCCCTCCAGCCCGTGGTGTACCTCGGTCATGACGTGCCCCTTCGTCCGGCGCCCGGGTGTGTGGGCGCGCCGCAGGCATTGTGCACCACGCCCTACCGTGGCTCGTATGGGAGACAACACGCACGACGACGGGGACATCGCGGCGCTCCGCCAGGAGTACGCCGCCGGCGGTCTCGCCGAGGACGACCTGGCCGCGGACCCGGTCGCGATGTTCGGCGGCTGGTTCGCCGACGTACGCGCCGCCAACCTGCACGAGCCCAACGCGATGGTGGTGTCGACGGTCTCGGCCGAGGGTCGCCCGTCCTCGCGGATGGTCCTCCTCAAGGGCGTCGCCGACGACGGCTTCCGGTTCTTCACCAACACCTCCTCGCACAAGGGCTCCGACCTCGCGGCCAACCCCGCCTGCTCGCTGCTCTTCCCGTGGCACCTGCTGGAGCGCCAGGTGCGGGTCGACGGCACCGCCTCGCTGCTGCCCCGCGCCGACGTCGAGGCCTACTTCGCCTCACGGCCCCGCGGCTCGCAGCTGGGCGCCTGGGCCTCCCACCAGTCGTCGCCGGTCGCGGGCCGCGAGGAGCTCGACGCCGCCTACGCCGAGGCCGAGCGCCGCTTCCCCGACGAGGTCCCGGTGCCGCCCGAGTGGGGCGGCTACCTCGTGGCGCCCGAGCTCGTGGAGTTCTGGCAGGGCCGGCGCGGCCGGCTGCACGACCGGCTGGTCTATCGGCGCACGGCGCACGGGTGGGTCACGGAGCGCCTGGCGCCGTGACCGCGGGCCGGCGCCGGCCGGTGGCGAGCCCGACCAGCAGCAGGCTCCCGCCGAGGCCGGCCACCCACCACGGCAGCGCGGTGGGGATGCCGAGGTAGACGGTGATCCCCAGGATGCGCGAGAGCCCCCAGGGCAGCAGCGCCATCTGGTCGTTCCACGTCGTGAGCGCCTCCTCGAGGCCGATCGCGCCGACCAGCGCGCCGCTCGCGCCGAGCGCTGCACCCACGGTCGCCAGCACGGCGGCGGCCGCCCGCCGCCGGCCCAGCGAGACGCGCAGCGCCCACGTCGCCGCCACGAGCACCCACCCGAAGGCCATGGACGCCACCACGACGTACGCCGTGCGGCGGGTCGGGTCGGTCCAGAACCAGAACCAGTAGCCACCCGGGCCGCGCGGCGCGAGCGCCGCCAGCAGCAGCACCACGCGCAGCAGCACCGCCCCGCCGAGCGCCGCCACGACGGGCCAGGGGTCCCGACCGCGCAGCGCCAGCGCCAGCCCCAGGAGCAGGACGGTCCAGGCCAGCCCGGTCACGAGCAGGTGCGCGGGCGCGGCGGCCCACGTCAGGACCAGCCGGCTCGACACCAGTGCGAGCAGCGGCACCGCGGCCACGAGCGCGCGATCGCGCCCGGTCAGGTCGCGCACCGCCTCGACCGCCCGCCACGGCCGGGTGCCGGCCAGCCAGGTCGCCCGAGCCGCCCTGACCCGACCGGTGGCGCCGAGGACCAGCCAGCCGAGCACGAGCAGCAGCCCCGCGCGGGCGAGCCAGGCCATCGGCAGGTCGCGCGCGGCGCGCTCGGTCCCGATCCGCGCCGCGGTCAGGTTGAACGCCGGCAGGTCCAGGTCGCCGGCGTAGCGGGTCTCGTGGGCGGCGGCTGCCGCCTCGAACCGGTCCCGCGCGTCGGCCCAGTCGTCGCGGCCGGCACCGGTGTCGAGCCAGCGCGCGTGGGTGAGCACCATCGTGCGGTAGGCGCCCAGCACGGTGAAGAGGTCGACCTGGTAGTCGAGCGTCGCCCGCAGCCGGTCGCGCAGGACGGGGTCCTTGAAGCTGGTGTCGGGTACTGCCGCCACGGCGTCGCGCATGCGCGTGGCCACGGCGACGGCCTCGTCGCCCTCGGACACCGCCTCGTCGAAACGGTCGCGGCTGACGGCGTAGACGATGTCCAGCACGCCGCTGTCGCCGGTGAGGATGTCCCACTCGAAGAGCCACATCATCGGCGGCGGCTCGAGGCCGAGCGCGAAGACGCGCTGTTCGGCGTAGGGACCGATGTAGAGGCCCCGGGTCACCGCCTCGCGGGAGCGGGCCATGGCGCCGGCGACGGCGACGACCGCGGCGGGGTCGTCGGTGAACCAGCGGCGCACCCAGTCGGCCGTCACCTGGGACACGTCGGTGCCGGGGTCGCGCGCCAGCCGGGCGGCCAGCACCGTGTTGAGCTCGTAGAGCTGCCAGAAGCCGCTGGTCAGCTCCAGGCTCATGGGACCGGCTCGCCACGGACCGCCGTCCTGGGTCCACGTCCAGATGCCCTCGACGTGCGGGTTGGCGTCGAGGAACGTCGTCAGCGCGGTCCGGTAGAGGTCGCCGAGGTCGTTGGGCAGCGACCCGAACGCCTCGAACTCGCGTCGGCTCTGCAGCTCCACGATCCGTCGCTGCTCGCCGTGGGTGAGGGTGTCGTTGAGCGGCAGGTGGCTGTAGAAGTCGCCGAGGGTGTACTTGGTCGACACGACCAGGGCAGGGGAGTCCAGGCCCGCCAGCACCTCGTCGTACGACGCCTGGTCGGTGTGCATGTCGCCGACCGCCCCGACCCCCACGCTCCAGGTGCGGAAGACGACCTCCTTGCCGGCCGCCTCGGCCTGGTCGGTGAAGGCGGTCAGCATCCGCCGCACCGCCGGCACGGTCGTCACGCCGAGCTCGGAGTAGTAGTCCCACCCCGGCAGGTCGTAGACGCGCCCGGCCTCGCCGATCCGGACCACGACGCCGGACAGGGAGGGCATGGCGGCGTAGAGCTCCTCGAGTCCGGCACGGTAGACGTCCCACAGGGCGGGGTCCTCGGTGTCGAGGCCGCCGAGCTCGCGCTCGAAGTAGTCGGCCAGCGGCGTGCTGAGCGCGAGCATGTCGGTGCGCAGGTAGACGTCGAGGCCCAGGTCGCGCGCGTGCCGCCACACCGGGCCGAAGGCCGCGCGCATCGCCTCGGCGCGGGCCACGTGCTCGTCCGCATCGTCGTAGACGCCGGGCACCTCCGAGAAGGTGAGGTACTCCAGGAACCCCGGCACCGCGATGGCGGTGTAGCCCTCGGCCAGCACGTGCTCGACGTACTCCTCGACCGAGGCGGCCGCCCTCGCCATCGCCGCGGTGTCGACGTAGGGGGCGCCGGGCAGGATGACGTCCTCGAAGGCGCCCGAGCGGTGGGAGTAGTCGGTCCCCCGCCGCCAGGTCTCGGGGTCGGGGAGGACGCCGGCGGCGCCGAGGTCGGCCATCCGGAAGGGGAGTCGCGAGGCGACCCGCGTGCCGATCCGGTCGGCGGGCGAGCGACCCTCGCGCACGTCGAGGGCGAGGTCGTAGACCCCGCGCACGGCGCCCGTGCGGCTGGACGCGGTGACCCGCAGGGCGCTCGGGGTGCCGGTGACCCGGTAGGTCTCGTCGTCGTCGGGCCCGTCGCCGTGCTCGACCACGAGCGTCGCGGTGCCGCGGGTGCCGCGGGTGCCGGCGGCGTCGGCCACGGCGTCGCGCAGCTCGGCGACCGCGGTGCGGGTGCGCAGGTCGTGGGGTGCGTCGACCGAGGTGAGCCGGGGAGCGGGGGCGCTCGGACGTGCGGGCGCGACGGCGGCGTGCTCGACGGGCACCTGCTTGGTCTCGCTGCGGATGCCGAGCGTGGCCGAGATCCCCAGCGCCAGCAGCGTCCCGATGAGCGCGAGCAGGACGAGGACGACCACGACCCCCGCCGACCGCCTGCGCACCGGCGCAACCTACCGCGTCGGAATCCCAGTTGTGAGTGAGTGCTCACTCAGTTATCGTCGACGGCATGCCACCCCGTGCCCGACCGCTCTCGCCCGAGGAGCGCCGCGAGCAGCTCACCGACGTGACGCTGCGGCTGCTGCGCGTCCACGGGCGCGCCGTGACCACGCGCCAGATCGCCGAGGCGGCCGAGGTCGCCGAGGGGACGATCTTCCGGGTCTTCGAGTCCAAGGAGGAGCTGGTCGACGCGGCGCTGGCCCGCGCCTTCGAGCCCGGCGACGTCGTGGCCCGCATCGAGGGCATCGACCGCGACCAGCCGTTGAGCGCCCGGTTGCTCTCCCTGGTCGCGCTGCTCCAGCAGCGCTTCCGCGCGACGTTCGACCTGATGCTCAAGGTCGAGCTGGTCGGGCCTCCGGGTCACCTGCACGACTCCGAGGAGGCCGAGGCGTGGCGGGCCCGGCTCACGCTCCTGCTCATCGACGTCGTCGGTGACGACGCCGACCAGCTCGCCGTGCCGGTCGAGCACTTCCTGCACGTCCTGCGGTTGCTGACCTTCGCCGGCAGCCACCCCAGGATCGCCGACGGACGGCTGCTCACGCCCGAGCAGATCGTCGAGACCGTCCTCCTCGGGCTCCGGAAGAGGGACTGAATGCTGCTCCGCCTGATGCGCACCTACCTGCGCCCCTACCGCACCTGGCTCACGATCGTCGTGGCCCTGCAGTTCACGGCCACGGTCGCGATGCTCTACCTGCCCAGCCTCAACGCCGACATCATCGACAACGGCGTCGCCACCGGCGACACCGACTACATCGTCCGCGTCGGCGCGATCATGCTCGGCGTCTCGCTGCTCCAGATCGCCTGCTCGGTGGTGGCCGTCTGGTTCTCGGCGCGCACGGCGATGTCGTTCGGGCGCGACCTGCGCGCGGACGTCTTCCACCGGGTCGGGTCGTTCTCCGGGCGCGAGCTCGCGCAGTTCGGGGCGCCGTCGCTGATCACCCGCAACACCAACGACGTCCAGCAGGTCCAGATGCTGACGCTGATGACCTGCACGATGGCGGTCTCGGTGCCGATCATGATGGTCGGCGGGATCCTCATGGCGATGCGCGAGGACCTGGGGCTGTCCTGGCTGCTCGCGATCGTCGTCCCCGCGCTCTTCCTGTCCGTCGGCGTCGTCGTGTCCCAGATGGTGCCGAGCTTCCGGCTGGTGCAGGAGCGCATCGACGGCGTCAACCGCGTGCTGCGCGAGCAGATCACGGGCATCAGGGTCGTCCGCGCGTTCGTCCGCGAGCCGCAGGAGACCCGCCGCTTCGGCCGGGCCAACGCCGACCTCACCGAGGTGTCGGTGCGCGCCGGACGCTGGATGGCGACGATGTTCCCGCTGGTGATGCTGGTCGTCAACGTCTCCAGCGTCGCGGTCATCTGGTTCGGCGGCCACCGCGTCGACCAGGGCCAGATGGAGGTCGGCGCCCTGACGGCGTTCCTCAGCTACCTCATGCAGATCCTCATGTCGGTGATGATGGGGACGTTCATGCTGATGATGGTGCCGCGCTCCTCGGTCTGCGCCGACCGCATCAGCGAGGTGCTCGACACCGAGTCCTCGGTCGTCCCGCCCGCCGCTCCGGTGCGCGACGTCACCGGCCGCGGCCGGCTCGAGCTCGAGGACGTCGGCTTCACCTACCCCGGCGCCGAGCAGCCGGTCCTGAGCGGCGTGACGTTCGAGGCGCACGCCGGGCAGACCGTCGCCGTCATCGGCTCCACCGGCGCCGGCAAGTCCACGCTGGTCAACCTGGTGCCGCGGCTCTTCGACGCCACCGCCGGGGAGGTGCGCATCGACGGGGTCGGCGTCCGTGACCTCGACCCCGACCTGCTCTGGGCCAAGATCGGCCTGGTGCCGCAGCGGGCCTTCCTCTTCACCGGCACGATCGCGACCAACCTGCGCCACGGCAAGCCCGACGCCACGGACGAGGAGCTCTGGCGCGCGCTGGAGATCGCGCAGGCGCGTGACTTCGTGGAGGCCATGCCGGAGGGCCTGGACGCCCCGATCGTCCAGGGCGGCACCAACGTGTCCGGCGGCCAGCGCCAGCGGCTCGCGATCGCTCGCGCGCTCGTGCGCCGCCCGGAGATCTACCTGTTCGACGACGCGTTCTCCGCGCTCGACCTCGCGACCGACGCGCGGCTGCGCGCCGCGCTGAGGCCGGAGACCCGCGACGCCACCGTGGTCCTCGTCGCCCAGCGGGTCTCCTCGATCCGCGACGCCGACCTGATCCTGGTGCTCGAGGACGGCCGCGTCGTCGGCCGCGGCACCCACGACGAGCTGCTCGCCGGCAACGCGACGTACCAGGAGATCGTCGCGTCCCAGCTGAGCGCGGAGGAGGCAGCATGAACACCCCACACAAATGCTCGCTACGCACCCATTTCTGCGGGGACCCCGAATGAGCGACGAGAAGCCCGCGGGCACGATGAAGGAGACCGAGCGCATCGAGGCGCCGGTCGGCGGCCCCGGTCGCGGCCCGATGGGCGGCGGCATGGTCGGCCAGAAGGCCATGACGTTCGGGCCGTCGGCCCGGCGGCTCGTGGGACTGCTGACACCTCAGCGCCACAAGGCGATCGCGGTCGTCGCGCTGGCCGTCGTCAGCGTCACGCTGATGGCGCTCGGACCCCGGCTGCTCGGCCACGCGACCGACCTGATCTTCGACGGCTACCTCTCCCGGCAGCCGATCGACTTCGACGGCGTCCGCGACGTGCTGCTCGGCGTCCTGGGGATCTACGCCGGCGCGTCGGTGCTCGGCTGGCTGCAGGGTTACCTGCTCAACGACGTCGTGCAGCAGACCGTCAGCGTCATGCGCTCCGACGTCGAGGACAAGGTCAACGCCCTGCCCCTGCAGTACTTCGACCGCCAGCCCCGCGGCGAGCTGCTCAGCCGGGTGACCAACGACATCGACAACGTCAGCCAGACCCTGCAGCAGACGATGAGCCAGCTGCTCACCTCGCTGCTGACGGTCCTGGCCGTGCTGTCGATGATGTTCTGGATCTCCCCGACGCTGGCGCTGATCGCCCTGGTCTCGGTACCGGTCTCGATGTACGCCACCGCCAAGATCATGAAGCGCTCCCAGGGCCAGTTCATCGCCCAGTGGCGGCGTACGGGCCGGCTCAACGCGCACATCGAGGAGACCTTCTCCGGCCACGCGCTGGTGACGGTCTTCGGCCGCCGCCCCGAGGTGGAGCGCACCTTCGCGGTCGAGAACGACGAGCTCTACGAGGCCTCCTTCAAGGCGCAGTTCGTGAGCGGGCTGATCATGCCGCTGATGATGTTCGTAGGGAACCTCAACTACGTCGTCATCGCCGTCGTCGGCGGGCTCCGCGTCGCCAACGGCTCGCTGTCGCTGGGCGAGGTGCAGGCGTTCATCCAGTACACCCGCCAGTTCACGCAGCCGCTCACCACGGTGGCCTCGATGATGAACCTGCTCCAGTCGGGCGTCGCCTCGGCCGAGCGGGTCTTCGAGCTGCTCGACGCCGAGGAGCAGACTCCTGACGCGGTCCCCGCCGTCGGCGACGGTCAGGGGCCGCACGCCGGGCGCGGCGAGGTCGCCTTCGAGGACGTCGCGTTCTCCTACGACCCCGACGAGCCGCTGATCTCCGGGCTGTCCCTGGTCGCCCGGCCCGGGCAGACGGTCGCGATCGTCGGGCCGACGGGGGCGGGCAAGACCACCCTGGTCAACCTGGTGATGCGCTTCTACGAGCTCGACGCCGGCCGGATCACCCTCGACGGGGTCGACATCACCTCGATGCCGCGCGCGACGCTGCGCGGTGGCATCGGCATGGTGCTGCAGGACACCTGGCTGTTCGAGGGCACCATCCGCGACAACATCGCCTACGGCCGGCCGGACGCCGGTGAGGAGGAGATCCTCGAGGCCGCGCGGGCGACGTTCGTGGACCGGTTCGTGCACTCGCTGCCTGAGGGCTACGACACGATGGTCGACGAGGACGGCGGCAACCTGTCGGCCGGCGAGCGGCAGCTGGTGACGATCGCCCGCGCGTTCCTCGCCGACCCGGCGCTGCTGATCCTCGACGAGGCCACCAGCTCGGTGGACACGCGCACCGAGCTGCTGCTCCAGCAGGCCATGGCCGCGCTGCGCAGCGACCGGACGTCGTTCGTCATCGCCCACCGGCTCTCCACGATCCGCGACGCCGACCTGATCCTGGTCATGGAGGCCGGCCGGATCGTCGAGCAGGGCACCCACGACGAGCTGCTCGCGGCGGGCGGCGCCTACAGCCGGCTCTACCAGTCGCAGTTCGCCGCGGCCCTGGCCTGAGGTGTCGCGTGGGGCCGCACAGGGGTCGGGTGAGGGTCGGTGGAAAAGCCCTTGTCCGGCCGGCGACGGCGACCTACGGTTGTCGTACACGGGAAAGGAGGTGGTCCGAAGAATGAGTTCTTCAAGGACGCGTGAGGTGGCTGCCCGCTAGCAGCCCAGCATCATGCCGGGACGAGATGCCCGGCAGGCTGCTGACGAATTCCTAGCAGCTACCCGACCCGCAGGCGATCCGGGCTTCACGTCCCCCGGAGCGGTCTTCACACGAAGGCCACGCCTGCGGGTCGCTGCTTTTTCCTGGGGTCCGTCGTCCGGGGTAGTCCCTGACGAACGTGCCAGTCTCGGACCCAGAAACCGACACGAACGTCAGGGACTACCCGGCCGGACGCGGAGTGTTCCCGGACACAGGGGATACCAGGAGGGGTAGTTCCGGAATATAGTTGCCGGAGTCAACCTTCTAGTCGGTATGAATCGAGCACCCGTGTCCCAGGACGTGACCCCGCCCTCCACCGTCGCCCCGACGGCGGAGGAGAACCACCAGATGACCCACCGCGAGATCCTGGAGGCCCTCAGCGGCCTGCTGCTCGCGATGTTCGTCGCCATGCTCTCCAGCACCGTCGTCACCAACGCGCTGCCGGCGATCATCACCGACCTCGACGGCAGCCAGACCGGCTACACCTGGGTCGTCGTGGCCACGCTCCTGACGATGACGGCCACCACGCCGCTGTGGGGCAAGCTCGCGGACCTGTTCAGCAAGAAGCTGCTCGTCCAGAGCGCGCTGGTCGTCTACTCCATCGGCTCGCTGGTCGCGGCGTTCGCGCCCAACATGGGCGTCCTCATCGGCGCTCGCGCCGTCCAGGGCCTGGGTGTCGGCGGTCTGACCGCGCTGGTCCAGGTGGTCATCGCCACGATGGTGAGCCCGCGCGAGCGTGGCCGCTACTCCGGCTACATCGGTGCCGTCTTCGCCCTCGCGACCGTCAGCGGCCCGCTCATCGGCGGCCTCATCGTCGACAGCCCGCTCGGCTGGCGCGGCTGCTTCTTCGTCGGCCTGCCGATCGCCGCGCTCGCCTTCGTCGTGCTGCAGCGCACCCTCCACCTCCCCGTCGTACGGCGTGAGGTGCACGTGGACTACCTCGGCGCCTCGCTCATCATGGGCGGCGTCAGCATCCTGCTGATCTGGGTGTCGCTGGCCGGCCAGGACTTCGACTGGGTCTCCACCACCACCGCGCTCATGCTCGCCGCGGGCGTCGCGATCATCGCGCTGGCCATCTACGTCGAGGCGCGCGTCGCCGCCGACCCGATCATCCCGCTGCGGCTCTTCCGCGACCGCACCACCGCGCTGGCCACCGGCGCCTCGGTCATGGTCGGCATCGCGATGTTCGGCGCGACGGTCTACCTCAGCCAGTACTTCCAGCTCGCCCGCGGCATGAGCCCCACCGAGGCCGGCCTGATGTCCATCGCGATGGTCGGCGGCCTGCTGGTCTCCTCGATCGTCACCGGTCGCATCATCAGCGACACCGGCCTGTGGAAGCGCTGGCTCGTCGGCGGCATGGTCCTCGTGATCGTCGGCCTGTTCCTGCTCGGCACGATCGACGAGAAGACCAACCTGGTCCTCGTCGGCGCCTTCATGGCGCTGGTCGGCCTGGGTCTGGGCGCCACCATGCAGAACCTCGTCCTGTCGGTGCAGAACAACACCCGCATCGAGGACATGGGCGCTGCCAGCTCGGTCGTGGCGTTCTTCCGCTCGATGGGTGGTTCGATCGGCGTCTCGGCCCTCGGCGCGGTGCTCGCGACCCAGGTGGCCAACAGCGTCCGCGACGGCCTGGCCACGATGGGCATCAAGCCCGACGCGCACGCCAGCCACTCGATCCCCGACCTGGACAAGCTCCCGGCGCCGATCCGCGCGCTCTACGAGGCGTCCTTCGGAGACGCCGTGGGGCACCTGTTCCTGGTGGCCGCGCCGTTCGCCGTCGCCGCGCTGATCTGCGTACTCTTCATCAAGGAGGTCCCGCTGCGGACCTCCAACTACGAGCCCACCCAGGCCGAGGAGCCGGTCGTGCGATGACCCGAGCCGAGTCCCTGCGCCACCTCGAGCAGGAGGTGGGCGTGATGATCCGACGCGTGCGTCGCGTGGTCGGCGTGCGGGCCCAGCTGGTCCACGAGGACCTGCAGCCGGCCTCCTACCTCATGCTCGGCTACGTCGCCGAGCACGGCCCGCTGCGCGCCTCGTCGATGGCGGAGATCTTCGCCACCGACAAGGGCGCGATCAGCCGGCAGGTGCAGCATCTGGTCGACCTCGGTCTCGTGGCGCGGGTCCCGGACCCCGACGACCGACGGGCCTCGCTGGTCTCCGCGACCGACGAGGCCGTCAGCCGACTCGAGGAGGTGGCCCGCCACCGCCGCAAGTGGCTGGGCGAGCAGCTCGGTGACTGGACCGACGCCCGGCTCGACGAGTTCGCCTCCGAGCTGGCCGCCTACAACGAGGCGCTCAGCCGGTCCTGACCCAGATCGCCGTGTCGGGCGGCAGCCCGCCGTCGGCCGGCCCGGTGGCCAGCAGCGGCTCGCCCGCCGGCGGCACCGCCGCGGCGGTGCCGCAGTTGACCGCCAGCGTGACGTCGCCCCGGCGCACCGTCAGGACGTCGTCGTGCACGCTGACCGACACCTCGTCGCCGGCGTCGTGCAGCCACTCGCGCCGCAGCGCCAGCGCCCGCCGGTAGAACTCCAGCGTCGAGGTGGGGTCGCCGTCCTGGGCCGCGACGCTCAGCGCCGCCCACCCGTCGGGCTGCGGGATCCACGGCTGCTCAGAACCTGGCCCGAAGCCGTAGGGCGCGCGGTCGCCCGCCCAGGGGATCGGCACCCGGCAGCCGTCGCGGCCGGGCTCGCCCGTGCGGAACCACGACGGGTCCTGCCGGTGCTCCGGGGCGACCTCGACGTCCTCGAGGCCGAGCTCCTCGCCCTGGTAGAGGTAGGCCGAGCCGGGCAGGGTCAGGGACAGCAGGGTCGCGGCGCGCGCCCGCGCCCGGCCCGCGGCACCCCCGCCGTAGCGGGTGGCGTGGCGCTGGACGTCGTGGTTGCTGAGCACCCACGTGGGGGTGCCGCCGACCGCCGCGAGGGCGGGCAGGGTGCGCTCGACGACCTCGGCGAACGCCGTGGCCGACCACGGGGCCATCACCCAGTCGAAGTTGAACGCCTGGTGCAGCTCGTCGGGTCGGACGTAGGCGGCGTTGGACTCCACCGTCTTGGTCCAGGCCTCGGCCACGGCCATGCGGTCGCCGTCGTAGTCCGCCAGGATCGCGTGCCACTGACGGTAGACGTCGTGGACCTCGGGCTGGTCCCACATCGGGGCGTCCTCGGCGAGACCGCCGACGTCGAAGGTGTCGGAGGAGGCCTCCTGGCCGCGCTGGTCGCGCAGCCCCTCCGCCTTGAGCAGCCCGTGGGCCACATCGACCCGGAAGCCGTCGACGTCGCGGTCGAGCCAGAAGCGCAGGACGTCGGCGAACATCGCCGGCACCTCGGGGTTGCGCCAGTCGAGGTCGGGCTGGGTGGAGTCGAAGAGGTGGAGGTACCACTGGTCGGTGTCGCCGACCCGGGTCCACGCCGGCCCGCCGAAGACCGAGCGCCAGTTGTTGGGCGGCTCGCTCGCGTCGGCACCGCGGCCGGTGCGGAACAGGTAGCGCGCGCGCTCCGGACTGCCGGGCTCCGCCGCCAGCGCGGCCTGGAACCATGCGTGGTCCGAGGAGGTGTGGTTGGGCACCAGGTCGACGATCACCCGCAGCCCGAGCTCGTGGGCGCGCGCGACCAGGGTGTCGGCGTCGGCGAGGGTGCCGAAGAGCGGGTCGACGTCGACGTAGTCGGCGACGTCGTAGCCGTGGTCGTGCTGCGGCGAGCGGTAGAACGGCGTGATCCACACGGCGTCGACGCCGAGGTCGCGCAGGTAGGGCAGCCGCGAGGTGATGCCGGGCAGGTCGCCCACGCCGTCACCGTCGGAGTCGGCGAAGCTGCGCACGTAGACCTGGTAGACGACCGCCTGGCGCCACCACTCGCTCATGCGAACGCCGCCGGGTCGACGGTGATCCACACGTGCTCGGCCGCCGCCACGACGCGGCCGTCCGCGTCGTAGAGGGTGGCGGCGGTGTAGGTCTTGCGGCCCTCCTGGCCGCGGGCGGCTCCGATCACCACGTGCTCCTCTCCGATCACCGGTAGTGCGTCGATCCTGGCCGTCATCGTGCCGAGCACCATCGGGCGCTCGCCCATGTCGCCGGCCCAGGCGCCGACGCAGTCGAGCGCGGCCCACGTCACGGGCAGCGACGCGTGGCGCACCTCGTCGCGGTACTCGTGCCAGTCCTCGGCCAGGCTCGGGTGCGGCGTCCAGGTGGCGGCCGCGCGGGCGGTCTCGTCGCCCGCGGCGACCTCGCCGGGGAAGATGCGCAGACCGTCACCCTCCTCGCGGTCGGTGCCGCAGGCGAAGCAGGTGGGGAAGGGGTGCGTGCGGAGACCGGGGTAGCGCGCCTCCGCGGCGCGGGCCTCGTCGGCGCCGACCGGGGCCACCTGGGCCGGGTCGTGGTCGGCGACGCGGGCCTGGGCGACCGGCCGGCCGTCGTACGACGCCACGTGGGTGCCGTCCTCGTCGGCGACCGCCAGCTCCACGTCGAGCGGCGGCGGCTGCCGCAGCGCGACGGTCACCGCCGGCCAGGAGCGGCCGTGGTCGTCGGCGTGGGGGAGCGTCGCGGCGAGGGCGCCGGCGGACCAGCCGCCGTTGCCCGAGGAGGGCGGCCCGCAGAAGCGGCTCGGCACGATCACGGGACCCAGGGGGGCGGGGCTGGTCATCGGATCTCCTCCCAGCGGTCGAGCGCCTCGCGGCGCTCCTCGGCGTGGTCGACGACGGGGTGCGGGTAGCCGACCCGGTCGCGGTCGTCGGCGCTCGGGTCGTGCGGGTCGGCGACGTCGGCGAGCTCGGGTACCCAGCGGCGTACGTAGTCACCGCGCGGGTCGAACTTGCGGCCCTGGCTGGTGGGGTTGAAGACCCGGAAGTACGGCGCCGCGTCGGTGCCGCTGCCGGCCACCCACTGCCAGCCGTGGTTGTTGGAGGCCAGGTCGCCGTCGACGAGCCAGTGCAGGAAGTGGCGCGCGCCGTGCTGCCACTCGACGTGCAGGTCCTTGACCAGGAAGCTCGCCACGATCATCCGGACCCGGTTGTGCACCCAGCCCATGCCGCGCAGCTGGCGCATGCCGGCGTCGACGATCGGGAAGCCGGTGCGGCCCTCCTGCCACGCCTCGAGGTGGTCGGCGGGGTCGTCGTAGCGCATCCGCCCGTAGTCGGGCTTGAGGTAGTCGCGCGCGGTGTCGGGCCGGGCGAAGAGCACGTCGGCGTAGAACTCCCGCCAGGCCAGCTCCTTGCGGTACGTCGCCGCGCCGGCGCTGCGCAGCGTCGCGAGGTCCGCGAGCAGCGTGCGGGGGTGGACCTCGCCGTACTTGAGGTGCACCGAGAGGCGGGAGGTGCCGTCGACGGCCGGCTTGTCGCGGTCATCGGCGTAGTCGGCGATCACGTCGAGGAAGTCGGCCCAGCGGCGGTGGGCCGCGGCCTCGCCGGCCTCGGGCAGCTCGAGCCCGGCCGGCAGCGCGGTCTCGGGGACGTCGGTGGTGTCCTCGAGGCTCACCCAGGTGACGCCGGTCGGTGCGTCGACCGGCGCGCGCCAGCCGTGGTCGGCCCACGCCTTGGAGAACGGCGTGTAGACCTTGTAGGGCTCGCCGCTGCCGTTGGTCACCCGGCCGGGCGCCACGGCGTACGGCGAGCCGGTGCGGACGAGTTCGACGCCGGCCTCGGCCAGGGCCCGCTCGACCTCGAGGTCGCGGGCGTGGCCGTAGGGGCCGTAGTCGGCCGCGACGTGGACCCGGTCGGCCCCGACCTCGCGCGCGGCCTCGACCACCCGCCGTACGGGATCGCCGTGGACGACCGCGAGCGGCACGTCGGCGCCCAGCGAGCGCAGCGAGGCGGTGAGGTAGGACCGGCGCGACGGGCCGGCGGGGCCCCAGAGCCGCGGATCGAGCACGAACAGCGGGAGGACCTCGCCCTCCGCCGCGGCCTGCAGGAGGGCAGGGTTGTCACGCGTGCGGAGGTCCCGGCGGAACCACATGACGGCAGGCATCGCCTCCACCCTGCCAGGGGCACACACACATGCGTAAGAATGGGTAGGTGAGCGACCTGATCGACACCACCGAGATGTACCTCCGCACGATCTACGAGCTCGTGGAGGAGGGCATCGTCCCGCTGCGCGCCCGCATCGCGGAGCGACTCCACCAGAGCGGCCCGACGGTCTCGCAGACCGTCGCGCGCATGGAGCGTGACGGCCTGCTCACCGTCGAGGGCGACCGCCACCTGCAGCTCACCGACGTCGGCACCCAGCTCGCCACCCGGGTGATGCGCAAGCACCGGCTCGCCGAGCGGCTGCTCACCGACGTGATCGGGCTCGACTGGGAGCTCGTGCACGAGGAGGCCTGCCGCTGGGAGCACGTCATGTCCGAGACCGTCGAGCGCCGCCTCCTCGAGCTGCTCGACCACCCCACCGAGTCGCCCTACGGCAACCCGATCCCGGGCCTCGACGAGCTCGGCGAGGTCACCGTCGGCGAGGAGTTCATGGAGGGCGTGGAGTCGCTCACGCAGGCCGCCGGCGCCGAGGAGGGCCGCGTCCTGGTGCGCCGCATCTCCGAGGAGATGCAGAAGGACGAGTCGCTGATGAGCGCCATGCGCCGCGTCGGCGCGCTCCCCGACAAGACCGTCACCATCGTCGCCACCGCCGACGGCGTGCTCGTCGGCTCCGGCGGCGAGACCGCCGAGATCGTCCCCGACGCCGCCAACCACATCTTCGTGCGCAAGCTGGTGGAATGACGGGGGAGCGACTTCGTCGCTCCCTACGGAGTACTCGCTGCGCTCGTACTCCCGGTCACGTCGGCGAGCGGGTGAGCCTCAGCCCGCAAGGGCGGCGAGGAACTCCGAGCAGCCGAGCTCGAGCTTGTACGTCGCGTGCTCGTCGCCGCGGGTGGCGCCGCGGTTGACGATGACGACCGGGACGCCGAGCTTGCTCGCGCGGCGGACGAAGCGCAGGCCGCTCATCACCGTCAGGCTCGAGCCGGCCACCAGCAGCACGCCCCCGGAGTCCGCCAGGCCCTCGACCGCCGCGTAGCAGCGCTCGACGCGCGGCGCGGGGACGTTCTCGCCGAAGAAGACCACGTCCGGCTTGAGCACCCCGCCGCAGTCCTCGCACGCGGGGACGACGAAGTCGGCGGTGTCGTCGAGCTCGACGTCACCGTCGGGTCGGACCTCGGCGGTGGCGTGGCGCGCGGTGAAGCCGGGGTTGAGCTCGGTCATCCGGTCGTGCAGCGCCACCCGCGAGGAGGTGACCCGGCAGTCGAGGCAGACCACGTCGGCGATCCGCCCGTGCAGGGCGACCAGCCGCCGGGTCCCGACGGCCTCGTGCAGCCCGTCGACGTTCTGGGTGATGAGCAGCTCGGGGTCCAGCGCGGCGAGCGCGCGGTGGCCGTCGTTGGGGGAGGCGTGGCGCATGCGCCCCCACCCGAGGTGGCTGCGAGCCCAGTAGCGCTGCTGCGCCTCGGCCCCGGCCACGAACTCCTGGTAGGTCATCGGCGCCCGCACCGGTGCCCCCGGGCCGCGGTAGTCGGGGATGCCGGAGTCGGTCGAGAGGCCGGCGCCGGTGAGGACGACGAGAGGCCGACCGTCGAGCAGCGCGCAGGCGTCGTCGTACGACGCGGGGGCCGGCGCGGCCGTCACCGGGCCCACCTAGCGGGCGTAGCGCAGCTCGGCGCGCGCCCGCGCCTTGGCGGCCTCGACGTCGCGGTCCTTGGGCGGAGCGGCCGTCACCAGGTCGTCGAGCAGGTGCTGGGTGAGGTGGGCGATCTCGCGGACGGCCTGGTCGAAGACCGCCTGGTTGGCCTGCGACGGCTTGGTCGTCCCGCTGACCTTGCGCACGTACTGCAGCGCGGCGGCAGTCACCTCGTCACGCGTGGCCGGCGGCTCGAAGTTGTTGAGCGGGCGGATGTTGCGGCACATGACCCGAGTTTACGTCGCCGGCCCCGCCGGGATAGTCCCTCACAAATTCGTGCTTCTCGGAAGGCTCCGGCCACGATTTTGTTGGGGACTATCCCGACCGGCGGCCCCTCAGAGCGGGAACATCTCGACGTCCTCGCCGGTGACGAGGGCGACGCGGTCGCCGGGCAGGGGGACGAGGCGTACGGCGGACACGTCGTCGCCGTGCTCGACCTCGACCAGCCGGTCGGTGATCTTGCCGCGGGCGAAGGTCAGCACGGAGACGTAGCCGGTGCTGCCGCGCTGGATCACCGTGAGCGCCACCCGCTCCCGGGGCAGCCAGGTGAACTGGCGCGGGTCCTGCCCGGCCAGCGCGGTCGTGCCGCCGGCGTAGGCGTGCACGTCGGTGCGGCGGGGCGCGTCGAGGTCGCTGATCTCGAACGCCGACACCTGCGCCCCCCAGCGCCCGCCCTCGCCCGGCCCCTCGCCCATGCCCACCAGCCGGTGCGGCCCGAGGGGGTGGAGGTAGTCGGAGAAGCCGGGGATCTTGAGCTCGCCGCCGAGCCGCGGCGCCGTCTGGTCGCTCAGGTCGATCGCGTAGAGCGGGTCCACCTGGCGGAAGGTCACCACGAACGCCAGGTCATCGAACCAGCGCACCGACTGGATGGTCTCGTCGTCGCCGACGTGGTCGAGCCGGCCGACCTCGACGAGCTCGTCGCCCTGGGCCTCGAGCGTCACGATCGAGCTGTAGTCGCCGGTCTCCTGCGTCGGGCCGACGGCGAGCCGCAGGACGCCGTCGTGCTCGTCGACCGACCACCGGTCGGCGAGCGCGCCCTCGACCTCGCCGGACCCGACGTAGGAGGCGCCGGCGCCCTCCAGCGCGAAGTCGAAGACGTGGGTGACCCCGCTGACGGCGCCGGAGGTACGACGGGCCGAGAACATCGAGTCGACGCAGCAGCCGCCCCACGGGTCGGCCTGCGTGGCGAGGTAGAGGTGGTCGGGCGACTCGTAGGCCAGCGGCGCCGAGCCGGCCAGCCCCAGCGTGCTCAGCTGCGAGGGCGCGTCGGCGGGGAAGCCGACGACCGCGGTGGTGTCCAGGGCGAGATCGGCCTTCGGGATCGCGACGTCGCCGCACGCGACCAGCTGCTCGCGCCCGGACGCCGTCGTCACCTGGGGCACCCAGTCGGCCAGCGTGGACTCGCGCACGACCGCCCGGTTGGCCCGCAGGGCGGCGCGGTCGCGCTGCCGCCAGGTGCCGCCGCGGCGCCGCGGCTCGACGAAGTCCAGGCTCGGCAGGCCGGACGCGAGCACCAGCCGGACGTCGTCGCCGTGCTGCCGCGCACTCTGGAGCGCGCTGTCGTAGTCGACGGTCCCGGTCACGGCCGGTGCCGCCGGGTCGGCCACGTCGACCGTGACCACGCGGGTCCCGGGCGCCGACCCGCGCCCGATCGCCCCGACGGCGACCACGGTGTCGTCGCTGAGCATGATCTCGGCGTCGCGCAGCTCGCCGAGGTCCAGGGAGCCGAGCTCGGCCACCGCGTCGCCGCTGACGTCGTACGTCGTGAGCTCGGCGCCGCGCACCCGCACCAGCAGCTCGCCGTCGGTCTTGACGTGGTCGGGCTCGTCGACCCCGGCCTCCTGGACGTTGGTGCCGGTGTCGCTGCTGACCGACTGCTCGGTGGAGGGCGCCTCCTTCCGGAACATCGCCCCTCCGTCCAGGGTGCCTCGTGGCATCGCCAGGGAGGCGTTGTAGTCGGTGTAGTAGTCCCACCCGTAGGGCCCGACCAGCTCCAGCGCGCGCTCGACGTAGTGGTCGAGCAGCGCGTCGCAGGACGCCGCCGCTCGCAGGTCGCCGTGGAAGGCCGCGGGCGTGATCGGGGTGTTCGGTGCGGGCGGCCCGGCGGGCGGGGCGGCCCCCGGGCCGGCCCCGTCGTCCGCGGGCTGGCCCACGAGCACCCCGACGACGAACGCGGCGGCCACGGACCCGACGACCGCGGCGCGCACCAGCGGGCGCACGACCCGGCGACGGCGCTCCGGCCGCCGGCCTGCGGCGCCCGCGGCGCCGTCGCGCATGATCTCGGCGAGCGGCGCCGGTCCGACCGGGAGCCGGTCCCAGAGGCGTTCGAGGTCGCTCATGGCGTCCCCCTTCCGTGGAGTCCTTCGGTGAGAGCGCCGACGTCGGTGAGGTGTCGGTCGGAGGCGAGCTGGCGCAGCGCCCGCGAGAGCCGGCTCTTGACGGTGCCGGCGGGGATGCCGAGGGCCTCGGCGGTCTGCTGCTCGGTGAGCTGGGCGAAGTAGCGCAGCACCACGACGTCGCGGTTGACCTTGCTCAGCCCGGTCATCGCCCGGTGGATCGCGTCGGCGGTGTCGACGCGGGCGGTCTCGTCGGTCCGCCCCGCGGCCGGTCCCTCCGGCAGCTCGTCGGTGGGCCGCTCGCCCCACCAGCGCCGCCGCCTGCTGTCGCGCAGGGAGTTGACCAGCATCCGGTAGACGTAGGCGTCCCGGTTGTCGGCCGCGCGCACCCTCGCCCAGGACGCGTAGCAGTGCGTGAGTGTCGTCTGCGCGAGGTCCTCGGCCTCCGGGCGCCGGCAGCCGAGGAAGACGGCCGACCGCACGAGGGCGGGCCAGGCCTCCTCGGCGTACGCGGCGAACTCGGTGTCGTGGTCCATGGGGTGACGGTCCTCGGTCGGGGGAGCGGTCGGTGGGTGCCGGCCGTCAGGGGGTACGACGAGGTGGGTGGTGGGCCCGGTTCCATCGCGGCTGCGGTCGGTGCCACGATGACCCCATGGCCGCCCCCGCATCCTCCCGCGAGCTCGACGTCGTCGTCTTCGGCGCGACCGGCTTCACCGGCGGCCTCACGGCCGAGTACCTCGCCCGCCACGCCCCCGACGGGCTGCGCTGGGGCCTCGCCGGCCGCAGCCCCGACAAGCTGGAGGCCGTACGCCGCCGGCTGGTCGCGATCGACCCGGCGCTGGAGTCGCTGGAGCTGATCGCCGCCGACGTCACCGACGCGGCCTCGCTGGCCGCCGTGGCGGCGCGCGCCCGGGTCGTCATCACCACCGTCGGCCCCTACCTCCACCACGGCGAGCCGCTCGTGGCCGCGTGCGCCGAGGCAGGCACCGACTACGTCGACCTCACCGGCGAGCCGGAGTTCGTCGACCGCATGTACCTCGCCCACCACGCCACCGCCGTGCGCACCGGCGCCCGCCTGGTCCACGCCTGCGGCTTCGACTCGATCCCGCACGACCTCGGCGCCTACTTCACGGTCCGGCAGCTCGCCGCCTCCGGTCCGGTCACCGTCCGCGGCGTGGTCCGCGCGAGCGGGATGTTCTCCGGTGGCACCTTCCACTCGGCGGTCAACGCGATGTCGCGCCCGAAGCAGTCGAAGGAGGCGTCCGCCGCGCGCCGACGGATCGAGCCCAAGCCCGCTGACGGGCGCTCCTCGCGCGCGGTCGCCGGCAAGCCGCACCGCGACCGCCAGCTGGGCTTCTGGCTGCTGCCGATGCCCACCATCGACCCGCTCGTGGTCGCCCGCTCCGGCGCAGCCCTGGCGGAGTACGGCCCGACGTTCCGCTACTCCCACTACGCCGGCACCAAGACCCTGCACTACGCCGCGGGCGGGGCCGCCGGGGTCACGGCCATGGCGCTCGCCGCGCAGGTCAAGCCGCTGCGCGACCTCCTGCTCGGCCGGGTCAAGCAGGGCGAGGGGCCCGACGAGGCCAAGCGCGAGAGGTCGTGGTTCACCGTCGACCTCATCGGCGAGGGCGACGGCCGCACGGTCCACACCCGCGTCTCGGGCGGCGACCCCGGCTACGGGGAGACCGCGAAGATGCTCGCCGAGTCGGCGCTGTGCCTCGTGCTCGACGACAACCCGGAGACCGCCGGCCAGGTCACGACCGTCCAGGCCATGGGGGAGCACCTGCTGTCCCGTCTACAGGCCGCGGGCATCCGCTTCGAGGCCGTCGCCTGAACGGACGACGACCGTCGTGTGGCGGTCGTCTTGTGCGCGCGGACGGATCACCCCGGGCCCGCTTGTCACGCCGGACGAACACGACGGGGGTCGTGCCTCCCTAGCGTGACCTGCATGACACTGGAGCGCGTCGAGACCTGGATCGCCGAGAACCTGCCGGCCCTGATCGAGAAGTACGACGTGCCCGGCGCGGCCGTCGCCGTGCTGGCCGAGGGCCGGGTCGTCGACCACGCCGCCGGCGTGCTGAGCCGGACCACCGGCGTCGAGGCCACGCCCGACTCGGTCTTCCAGATCGGCTCGGTCACCAAGGTCTGGACGGCCACCCTGGTCATGCAGCTGGTCGACGAGGGGCTGCTCGACCTGCAGGTGCCGATCCGCACCTACCTGCCGGAGTTCCGGATCGCCGACGAGTCGGCCGCGGTGAAGATCACCACCCACCAGCTGCTCAAGCACACGGCCGGCTTCGAGGGCGACATCTTCACCGACACCGGTGTCGGTGACGACTGCGTCGAGAAGTACCTCGACGTGCTCCACGACGTCCCGCAGCTGTTCGCGCCCGACGAGCTGTTCTCCTACAACAACGCCGGCTACTGCGTGCTCGGCCGGCTCGTCGAGGTGCTGCGCGGCAAGCCCTACGACGCCTGCCTGCGCGACCACATCATCACGCCGCTCGGGCTCACCCACACCGCGACCAACGTCTACGAGGCGATCCTGCACCGCGCCGCCGTCGGCCACATCCAGCCCGAGCCCGGCGCCCCCTACGAGGCCGCGCCGATCTGGGCGCTCGCCCGCTCCAACAGCCCGGCCGGCTCGATGCTGTCCATGCGGCCCCGCGACCTGGTCGCGTTCGCCAAGATGCACCTCGACGGCGGGGTGGCGCCCGACGGCACCCAGGTGCTCGAGCCCGGCACCGTCGCGGCCATGCAGGAGAAGCAGGTCGCCCTGCCGTACCTCGGCCTGATGGGCACCCACTGGGGCCTGGGCTGGGAGCTCTTCGAGACCCCCGACGGGGTGCTCGTCGGCCACGACGGCAACACCATCGGCCAGGCGGCGTTCCTGCGCATCGTGCCCGAGAAGGGCGTGGCCATCGCGTTGCTCACCAACGGCGGCGACGCGTTCCCGCTCTACCGCGACATCTACTCCCACCTGCTCTCCGAGCTGGGCGGGGTCGAGATGCCCACGCTCCCGGTGCCGCCCACCGAGCCCGAGCCCCTGGTCGACGCGAGCCGCTTCGTCGGCACCTACTCCGCGCAGGTCTTCGACATCGACATCACCCAGGACGACGAGCACCGCGTCTGGATGGACATCAAGCCGAGCGGGCTCGCCGAGGAGATCGGCGAGGTGCCCGCGCGCAAGCAGCTGGTCCGCTACTCCGACGAGAGCCTGATCCCGATCGAGGCCGACCGCGGGATGTTCATGCCGCACGCCTTCCTCGGCGACGACGGCGACGGCCACGCGCTCTACCTCCACGTCGGTCGCGCCGTCCGTCGCGCCGGCTCCTGACCCCCGCCCGACCACCGCACGTCCCAGCAGGACCCAGCACGACCCCGGCACCGCCACCACCGCTCCACGACCAGAGGAACCGCCCATGAAGCTGACCGCCACTGCTCTCGGCCTGTGCGTCACCACCGCTCTCCTCGCCGGCTGCGGCGGGGGCGGTGACGACCCCAACTCCAAGTCGGGAGGAGGCGGGGACATCGTCGACGGCGGCACCTTCACGATGGCCTCGTCCGCGGACCCGGGCAACCTGGACCCGCAGATGGGAGCCGGCAGCGCGCTCTTCGCGGTCACCCAGCTCGCCTACGACCCGCTGCTGAGCGTCAACGCCGACTCCGGCGAGATCGAGTCGGGGCTGGCCACCGAGTGGTCGGCCGAGGGCACGGACGTCAGCCTCACGCTCGCCGACGGCATCACCTGCGCCGACGGCACGGACCTGACCCCCACCGTGGTCGCGGACAACATCAACTTCGTCGCGGACCCGGCCAACCAGAGCCCGCTGCTCGGCACCTTCCTCCCGGTCGGGGCCAAGGCCACCGGGGACGACGCGGCCGGCACGGTGGCCCTCAAGCTCACCGACCCGGCGCCGTTCGTGCTCAACGGCCTGGCCAGCCTGCCGATCGTCTGCCCGGACGGGCTGAAGGACCGCAAGTCGCTGGCCCAGGCCACCAACGGCACCGGCCCCTACGAGCTGTCCGAGGCGGCTCCCGGCGACAGCTACACCTACTCGATCCGCGACGGCTACACCTGGGGCCCCAACGGCGCCACGACCGACGAGAAGGGCATGCCCGACACGATCGTCGTCAAGGTGATCGAGAACGAGACCACCGCGGCCAACCTGCTGCTGTCGGGCGAGATCAACTCCGCCCAGATCATGGGCCCGGACGCCAAGCGCCTCCAGGGGGCCGGGCTGTTCGCGGCCGAGACCCCCGCGCTCATCGGCGAGCAGTGGTACAACCAGGCCGAGGGTCGCCCGACCAACGACCCCAAGGTCCGCCTCGCGCTGACCCAGGCCCTCGACCTGGACGAGCTCCAGAAGGTGCTGACCTCCGGGACCGGCGCGGCGCCGACCACGCTGGCCGCCATCGCGCCGACCACCTGCCCGGGCGACTCCGCGTCGGGCTCCCTGCCGAAGAACGACCCCGAGGCCGCCGGCGCCCTGCTCGACGAGGCCGGCTGGACGCTCGGTGACGACGGGACCCGCACCAAGGACGGCAAGCCCCTCGACCTGGTGTTCCTCTACCAGGCCAACGCCGGCACCGGCGGCGCCGCGGCCTCCGAGCTCGCGGTCTCGCAGTGGAAGGAGATCGGCGTCAAGGCGACGGCCAAGAGCCAGAACGAGACCACGCTGACCGGCACCATCTTCGGGGCCGGCGACTGGGACGTCGTCTGGGTCTCGCTGAACGTCAACGCCCCCGACCAGCTCGTGCCGTTCCTCTCCGGACCGGCGGCGCCCGACGGCACCAACTTCGCCTCCATCGACAACCCCGACTACACCGCCGGGATCGAGGCCGCCTCCAAGACCGCCGGCGTCGAGGGCTGCGACGCCTGGCTCGACGCGGAGTCGAAGCTGATCGCCAACGCCGACATCGTGCCCTTCGCCAACAACACGGTGCGCACCTACGGCGCCAAGGCGGAGTTCGAGACGCCCGGCAACCTGGTGCCCACCAGCATCCGGATGATGGCGAAGTAGCAGGTCGATGACGACGACGGCGAGCTCGGTCGCCTCGACGCCGCCCACGGTGGGACGGGTCTCGGGGGTCCTGTCCCACCGCTGGGTGCGCTTCGGCATCCGGCGCCTCGGGCGACTGCTGATGTCGCTCGCGGTGCTGGTGACCGCCTCGTTCCTGATGATCCACCTGATCCCGGGCGACCCCGTGCGGGGCGCGCTCGGCCCGACGGCCCCCACCGCCCTGGTGGAGGCCCGACGCGAGGCGCTGGGTCTCAACGACCCGCTGTTCGTCCAGTACTGGCACTACCTGCAGGGGCTCTTCACCGGTGACCTCGGCACCTCGCTGACCTCCCAGCTGCCGGTGGCGGACATCGTGTCGCAGCGGCTGCCGGCGACACTGACGCTGGCGATGCTGGGCTTCCTGGTCTCGGTCGCGGTCGCCGTCCCGCTCGGGGTCCTCATGGGCGTCGTCACCCGGCGCGGCCGGGGCCGGCGCAGCGAGCTGGCCTTCACGACGACGAGCGTGGTGCTGGGGACCATCCCGGACTTCCTCATCGGCGTCGGCCTGGTCTACGTGTTCGGCGTCAGCCTCCAGTGGCTGCCGGTGGCCGGCAACGCCACCGCGGACGCCTACGTGCTGCCCGTGCTGGCCCTCGCGATCGGACCGGCCGCGATCCTGTCGCGGATCTTCCGGGTGGAGATGGTCGCGGTGCTCGAGGCCGACTTCGTCCGTACGGCGCGCGCCAAGCGGCTGCCCTCGCGCTCCATCTACCTCGGCCACGCGCTGCCCAACGCGCTCACCGCGGGCCTCACGATCTGCGGGCTGCTGCTGGGCTCCCTGGTGGCCGGCACCGTGCTGGTGGAGAACGTCTTCGCCTGGCCGGGCCTCGGGAGGACCATCGTGGCCTCGATCCTCAGCAAGGACTACCCGGTGGTCCAGGCCATCGTGCTCGTCTACGGCGTCGGCGTGCTGCTGGCCAACACGGTCGTGGACGTCGCGCTCGCCCTGCTCGACCCGCGCTCGATGATCGCCGAGGACTGACATGTCACGCCGCTGGCTCCGCGTGGTCCGCACGCCCCTGGGACTCACCACGGGGCTGCTCGTCACGGCCGTCCTGGTCCTGGCGATCGTCGCCCCGATGCTGTGGTCGGACCGGGCCGAGGTCATCGACACCGACCACATCCTGACCGGGCCGTCGGGCGACCACTGGGCCGGCACCGACTCGCTCGGGCGCGACATCTTCTTCCGCGCGCTCGTCGCCACCCGCCTGTCCATGGAGCTGGCCCTGGCCGCCACCGTGATCGGCGTCGTCGTCGGCCTGGTCCTCGGCTCCGCGCCGCTGCTCCTCGGTCGCCGGCTCGGCCGGCTCGTCACCGCCGGTGTCAACATCGCGGTCGCCTTCCCGGGCCTGCTGCTGGCGCTGTTCTTCGCCGTCATCTTCGGGGTGGGCGCCACCGGCGCCGTGCTCGCCATCGGCATGGCCAGCGCCCCGTCGTTCGCCCGGCTGGTGCACACCCTCGTCGCGGGCGTGGCCGCCCTGGACTACGTCTCCGCCGCCCGGGTCGCCGGGGTCGGCCGGGTGCGCGTCCTGCTGCGCCACGTGCTGCCCAACATCGCGGAGCCGCTGGTCGTCAACGCGACCATCTCGGCCGGCGGCTCGCTCCTGGCCTTCGCCGGCCTGTCGTTCCTCGGGCTCGGGGTCCAGGCACCCAGCTACGACTGGGGCCGGCTGCTCTTCGAGGGCATCGGCATGATCTACGTCAACCCCGCCGCCGCGCTGGCGCCGGGACTGGCCGTGCTCGTCGCCGGGCTCGCGTTCAACCTGTTCGGCGAGTCGGTCGCCAAGGGGCTCGGCGTCAGCACCGTCGGCGGCCGGCTGACCGTCACCGACGAGGACGCGGCCTCCGCGCCGGCCCTCTCGGCCGGCGGGACCGACGAGCACGCCCTCGACGGGTCGCCCTCGGACCTCGTGCTGGACGTGCAGGACCTGCGCGTGTCCTTCCCCGGCCCGGCCGGGCCGATCCGCCCGGTGCGCGGCGTCAGCTTCTCGGTGCGGCACGGCGAGGCGCTCGGCGTGGTGGGGGAGTCCGGCTCCGGCAAGTCCCTGACCGCCCTCGCGGTCGCGCAGCTGATCGAGGAGCCCGGCCGGGTGGACGCCGCCCGCCTGCAGTTCCGCGGCGCCGACCTCCGCGAGGGCCCCCGCGCCCACCGGCACCTCCTGGGCACGTCGATGGCGATGGTCTTCCAGGACCCCATGACGTCGTTCAACCCGACGCGACGCATGGGCGGCCAGCTCGCCGAGGTCGCCGTCCACCACCAGGGCATGAGCCGCAAGCAGGCGATGGCTCGCGCCGTCGACCGGCTGCGCGCCGTGCGCGTGCCCGACCCCGAGAAGCGCGCGACCCAGTACCCGCACGAGTTCTCCGGCGGCATGCGCCAGCGCGCGATGATCGGCATGGGCGTCATGGGCAACCCGTCGCTGATCATCGCCGACGAGCCGACGACCGCCCTCGACGTCACCGTCCAGCAGCAGGTCCTGGACCTGCTCCAGGCGATCCGCGACGAGGACGACGTGGCGCTCGTGCTCATCAGCCACGACGTCACCGTCGTCGGCGAGGTGTGCGACCGGGTCCTGGTCATGTACGCCGGCCGCATCGTCGAGGACCTGCCCGCCGACCAGCTCGACGGCGGCGCCCAGCACCCCTACACGCGGGCGCTCGTGGCAGCGGTCCCGGACATGCACACCGACCTCGAGCAGCCGCTGGCCGTCGTCCCGGGCCGACCCGTCAGCCCGACCGACGTGATCGTCGGCTGCCCGTTCGCCCCGCGCTGCCCGCTGGCCGACGACCACTGCCGCACGGTCGACCCGCCGCTGGCGCCGGTCGAGCACGGCATCAAGGTGGCGTGCTGGCACGCCGGCGAGCCGCTGGGGCTCGACGAGGAGACCGGCGAGCTCGTGGAGGCCGACGCCGTATGAGTGAGCTCCGCTTCGACGACGTCACCGTCCGCTACGGCACCGCCCGCCGGCCCTTCACGGCCGTCGACGGGGTGAGCCTGACCGTGCCCGAGGGCCAGGTCGTGGGCCTGGTCGGCGAGTCCGGCTCGGGCAAGTCCACGCTGGCCCGCGCCGCCGTGGGCCTCGCCCCGCTGCACTCGGGGGAGATCCTGCTCGGTGGGCAGCCGGTGCCGAGGCGCGGTCGCGTCCGCCCCCTGCAGATGGTCTTCCAGGACCCGTTCTCCTCGCTCGACCCGCGCATGACCATCGGCGAGAGCATCACCGAGCCGATGCCGCCCGGTCCCGGACGCGCCGAGCGCCGGGCGGAGGTCGAGCGGCTGCTCACGCTGGTGCACCTCGACCCGGACGTCGCCGGGGCCCTGCCCGGACGGCTCTCCGGCGGCCAGCGGCAGCGCGCCGCGCTCGCCCGCGCCCTCGCCGGGCAGCCGAAGGTCGTGATCGCCGACGAGATCACCTCCGCGCTCGACGTCTCCATCCAGGGCGCCGTGCTCAACCTGGTGCGCGAGCTCCAGCGCGAGCTCGGTCTCTCGATGCTCTTCATCTCCCACAACCTCGCCGTGGTCCGCTACGTCGCCAGCCACGTCGCGGTGATGTACCAGGGCCGGATCGTCGAGCAGGGGCCCGTCTCCGAGGTCCTCGTCGACCCCCAGCACGCATACACCCGTGAGCTCCTGGCCGCCGTGCCGGGCTCGCGTCCCCCCACCCACGCACGCCCTGCAAGGAGCACCTCGTGACCCGACGGATGCGCATCGACGACCTGCCCGCCCTCGCGGTGCCCTCCCAGCCGGCCCTGGCGCCCGACGGCTCCCGCGTGGCCTACGTCGTCCGCACGATCGACGCCGAGCAGGACACCCACGTCGACCGGCTGTGGTCCGTCGGCACCGCCGACGGCGCGGTCCCGCGGCGGCTCACCGGCGGTACCTCCGACACCGCCCCCCGCTGGTCGCCCGACGGCTCCCGGCTCGCCTTCCTCCGCGCGGAGGACGACGCGGCCCAGCTGTGGCTGCTGCCCGCCGAGGGCGGCGAGCCCGAGCAGGTCACCTCGCTCCCGCTCGGCGCCGGCGTCGCGGTGTGGAGCCCCGACGGCGGCCGGGTCGCGTTCACCGCGGCGGTCGACCCCGCTCCGCGCGGCACCGGCCCGATCGTCGCCGAGCGGCTCGACTACCAGGCCGACGGCGCCGGCATGGTCGGGTCCGTGCGCACCCAGCTGCACCTGCTGGACCTCGCGAGCGGCGAGTGCCGGCAGCTGACCGACGGCGCCGAGAGCGCCGGCGAGCCGGCCTGGCTGGCCGACGGCCGCACGCTGGCCTTCCCCCGGCGCGTCGGCGAGGACACCGACCTGAGCTTCCGCACCGCCGTGCACCTCCTCGACGTCGACGACGCCCAGGCCGGCGCGCGCGTCGTGGCCCTCGCGGACGGCGTCGCCGGGACCGTCGACGTCGCCGAGGACGGCAGCCTGCTCGTCGTCGGCTGGCCCGGCGACCCCCGCGGCCACGCCCACCTGCTGCGCGTCGGGACCGACGGCGGCGACGCCGTCGACCTCGCCCCGGACCTCGACCGCAACGTCATGCCCGGCGCGACCGCCTACCCCGGCGCGCGCCCGGTCGACACCGCCGACGGCGTGCTCTTCTGCGTGCGCGACCGCGGCTGCACCCACCTGCACCGCGTCGCGGACGGCGTCGTCAGCCCGATGCTCGACGGCGACGGGCGCGTCGTCTCGGGCCTGTCGGTCGCCGGCGGCACGGCGGCGGTCGCGCTGGCCACCCCGACGTCGTACGGCGAGATCGTCACCGTCGACCTCGCCAGCGGCGACACCCGCGTGCTCACCGACCACGGCTCCGCGCTGGGCGACGTCGAGCTCTTCGAGCGGGTCTCGCGGACGTTCACGATCAGCGACGGCACCGAGGTTCAGGGCTGGGTCGTGCGCGACCCCGCGCTCAGCGCCCCCGGGCCGCTGCTCGTCGACGTCCACGGCGGCCCGCACAACGCGTGGAACGACGCCGCCGACGAGATGCACCTCTACCACCAGGAGCTGGTCGCCCGCGGCTGGACGGTGCTGCTGGTCAACCCGCGCGGCAGCGACGGCTACGGCGAGGCGTTCTTCGACGCCGTCAACGGGAGGTGGGGCGTCGCCGACGCCGCCGACTTCCTGGAGCCCGTCGACACGCTGGTCGCCGAGGGTCTCGCGGACCCCGAGCGCCTGGCGGTCACGGGCTACAGCTACGGCGGCTACATGACCTGCTACCTCACCGCCCACGACGACCGCTTCTCGGCGGCCGTGGCCGGCGGGCTCGTCAGCGACCTGACGAGCATGTACGGCACCTGCGACGACGGCGCCCTGATGGGCGCCTTCGAGCTCGGCGGCACCCCGTGGGAGCAGCCCGAGGCCTACGCCGCGATGTCGCCGATCACACGCGTCGCCGACGTCCGCACGCCCACCCTGATCCTGCACGGCGGCGGCGACCTGCGCTGCGACCTCGGCCAGGCCCAGCAGTGGCACACCTCGCTGCGCCAGCTCGGCGTGCCCACCCGGCTGGTGGTCTACCCCGAGCAGGCCCACGAGTTCATCCTCACCGGCAGGCCCTCGCACCGCTCCGACTACAACCGCCGCGTCGTCGACTGGCTCGAGCAGCACACCGTCGCCGCCGGCCGCTCCCGCATCGACGCCGCCCACTGGGAGCGGCGACTCGCCCAGCTCGCCGAGCGCCACGGGGTGCCCGGCGCCCAGCTCGGCATCCTGCGCTACTCGCCCGACGGCGAGGACGAGGTCGTCACCGCCGCCCACGGCGTGCTCCACGTCGAGAGCGGGGTGCGCGCGACGCCCGACTCGCTCTTCCAGATCGGGTCGATCTCCAAGGTCTGGACCGCCACCGTCGCCATGCAGCTGGTCGACGAGGGTCTGCTCGAGCTCGACGCCCCGGTCGTCGAGGTCCTGCCCGAGCTGCGGCTCTCCGACCCCGAGGTCACCAAGACCGTCACCCTGCGCCACCTGCTCAACCACACCAGCGGCATCGACGGCGACGTCTTCACCGACACCGGGCGCGGCGACGACTGCCTGGAGAAGTACGTCGACCTGCTCGCCGACGCCGGCCAGAACCACCCGCTCGGCGCCACCTGGTCCTACTGCAACTCCGGCTACTCCCTGATGGGGCGACTGATCGAGAAGGTCACCGGCTCGACCTGGGACCAGGCGATGCGCGACCGGCTCTTCACGCCGCTGGGCCTGACCCGGACGGTCACCCTGCCCGAGGAGGCGCTGCTGCACAGCGCGGCCACCGGCCACCTCGAGCACGAGGGCCAGCAGATGGTGGCGCCCGTGTGGCAGTTGCCGCGCTCGCTCGGCCCGGCCGGGCTGATCACCGCCACGGCCGCGGACGTGCTCGCCTTCGCCCGCATGCACCTCACCGGCGGTGTGGCCGTCGACGGCACCCGCCTGCTGAGCCAGGAGAGCGCCGACGCGATGACCGCGCACCAGGCCGACCTGCCCGACAAGCTCGTCCTGGGCGACTCGTGGGGCCTGGGCTGGATCCGGTTCGGCTGGGGCGGGCACCGGCTCGTCGGCCACGACGGCAACACGATCGGCCAGGCGGCGTTCCTGCGGGTCCTGCCCGACCAGGGTCTCGCGGTCACGCTGCTCACCAACGGCGGCCACACCCGCGACCTCTACCAGGACCTCTACCGCGAGCTGTTCGCGGAGCTGGCCGGCGTGGAGATGGCCGAGCCGTTCGTCCCGCCCGCCGACGCCGAGGTCGACATCACGCCGTACGTCGGCACCTACCGTCGGCACTCGGTGCTCACCGAGATCCTCGACGGCGAGGACGGTCCGACGATGCGCACCACGATCAGCGGCCCGATCGCCGAGATGGTGCCGGACCCGGTCGACGAGCACCGGCTGGTGCCCGCCGGGCCCGGACTGTTCGCCGTACGGCCTCCCGGGGTGGAGACCTGGGCGCCCGTCACGTTCTACGAGCTGCCGACCGGCGAGCGCTACCTCCACTTCGGCGTGCGCGCCACACCGCGGGTGGACTAGTGGACGCCTTCCTGGCCGACCTGCGCGAGCTCGTCGAGTGCGAGTCGCCCTCGTCCGACCTCGATGCCGTCGCGCGCTCGGCCGACGTCGTCGCCCGGGTCGGCGCGGCGCACCTGGGTGCCGAGCCGGAGCGCATCGTGCTCGACGGCGTGACCCACCTGCGCTGGCGGCTCGGCGCCGGCCCGCGGCAGGTGCTGCTGGTCGGCCACCACGACACGGTGTGGCCGCTCGGCACGCTCGCCGTCCGCCCGTTCTCGGTGGAGGACGGCGTCGTGCGCGGGCCCGGCTGCTTCGACATGCTCACGGGCCTGGTGATGGCCTTCCACGCGCTCGGCTCGCTCGCCTCGACCGAGGGAGCGGAGGCGCTCGACGGCGTCACGGTCCTGGTGACCGGCGACGAGGAGCTCGGCTCTCCCACGTCACGCGGGCTGATCGAGGACGAGGCGCGCCTCGCCTCCGCCGCGCTGGTGCTCGAGGCCTCGGCCGACGGCGGGGCGCTGAAGACCGAGCGCAAGGGCGTCTCGCTCTACGACGTACGCCTGCACGGACGTGCCGCGCACGCCGGGCTCGAGCCCGAGCGCGGCGTCAACGCCACGATCGAGCTGGCCCACCAGGCGCTGGTCGTCGCTGCCCTGGGCGACCCCGACCTCGGCACCACCGTCACGCCGACCGCGGGCCGCTCGGGCACGACCACCAACACGGTCCCGGCCGAGTCGTCGTTCGCCGTGGACGCCCGGGTGCGCACGGTCGCCGAGCAGGACCGGGTGGACGCGGCCATGCAGGCGCTGCGCCCCGTGCTCGACGGCGCCCGCGTCGAGGTGCTCGGCGGCCCCAACCGGCCGCCCCTGGAGGAGGCCATGGCCACCGACCTGCTCGAGCGAGCCCGACGCCTGGCCTCCGAGCTCGGCCTGCCGGACCTGACCGCCGTCGCGGTCGGCGGCGCCTCCGACGGCAACTTCACCGCCGGTGTCGGCACTCCCACCCTCGACGGCCTGGGCGCCGTCGGTGGTGGCGCGCACGCCGACCACGAGCACGTGCTGGTCGCCCCGATCGGCGGCCGCACGGCGCTGCTCGCGCGGCTCGTCGCGGACCTGCTCGCCGAGCCGTTGCGCACGACGAACGACCTGCACCCGACTGGTGCGGTGCGACCATGACGGGCGCCGAGAACCTCGCCAGCATGGGTGCTGTGACCAACGTGACCGCGCCTCGGGCGCCCGACCTCGACCTGGCGGTCCAGGCCGCCGACGCGGCGGCCCTGGCCGCGGGGGTCTCCGTCCGCGAGGTCCTGGACCTGCAGGAGCTCGGGGTGGTCGTCGACCTCTTCGCCACGATCTGGGGGCGCGACGAGAACCCGCCGGTGACCCTCGAGCTCCTGCGTGCCTTCACCAAGGCCGGCAACTACGTCGGAGGCGCCTTCGAGGACGGCCGGCTGGTCGGCGCCTGCGTGGGCTTCTTCCACGCGCCGGCCGAGGACGCGCTGCACAGCCACATCGCCGGCGTCTCGACCACGGCCGTGGGGCGCAGCGTCGGCTTCGCGCTCAAGCTCCACCAGCGCTCGTGGGCCCTGCTGCGCGGGGTCTCGGAGATCGCCTGGACCTACGACCCGTTGGTCAGCCGCAACGCCCACTTCAACCTGGTCAAGCTGGGCGCGCTGCCGGCCGAGTACCTCCCCAACTTCTACGGCGCCATGCCCGACCGCATCAACGGCGCCGACGACTCCGACCGGCTCCTGGTCCGCTGGCCCCTGCGGTCGGCGGAGGTGCAGGCCGCGGCGTCGGGGGACGCCGTCCGGGAGCCGGTCGGTCCGGGGGCGGTCGCGGCGCTGTCCGTCGGCCCCGACGGCCTCCCGGTGCGGGGCCGCCTCGACGGCGACACGTCGCTGGTCGCCGTGCCCGACGACATCGAGACGCTGCGCCGTACCGACCCGGAGGCCGCCCAGCTGTGGCGGCACGCGGTGCGCGAGGTGCTCACGGCCCTGGTGGCCGACGGCTCGCGCATCACCGGCTTCGACCGCACGGGCGGCTACGTCGTCCGCCGTACGCCCGATCCCCTCCGAGACGGAGTCCTCCGATGAAGCTCACCGGCGTGGAGCTGCGCTGGGTGTCGATGCCGCTGGTGTCGCCCTTCCGCACCTCCTTCTCCACCCAGACGACGCGCGAGCTGCTGCTGCTGCGCGTCGTGACCGACGAGGGGGAGGGGTGGGGCGAGTGCGTCACGATGACCTCCCCGCTCTACAACGAGGAGTACATCGAGGGCGCCGCCGACGTGCTGCGGCGCTTCCTGGTGCCGGCGCTCGCCGCGGCCGCGCCGTTCGACGCCGCCACCGTGGGCTCGGCCCTCGAGCCGTTCTACGGCCACCGGATGGCCAAGGCCGCGCTGGAGATGGGCGTCCTGGACGCCGAGCTGCGCGCCGAGGGCCGACCGCTGTCGCGCGAGCTCGGCTCCGTCCACGACCGGGTGCCCTCGGGCGTCTCGGTGGGCATCATGGACAGCGTCGACCAGCTCCTCGACGCCGTCGCGGGCTACCTCGACGAGGGCTACGTCCGCATCAAGCTCAAGATCGAGCCCGGCTGGGACGTCGAGCCGGTGCGCGCCGTGCGCGAGCGCTTCGGCGACGACGTCCTGCTGCAGGTGGACGCCAACACCGCCTACACCCTGTCGGACGCGCGTCAGCTCGCGCGCCTCGACGCCTTCGACCTGCTCCTCATCGAGCAGCCGCTGCCCGAGGACGACCTCTTCGGTCACGCGGACCTCGCCAAGCTGATCACCACCCCGGTCTGCCTGGACGAGTCGATCACCTCCGCACGCTCCGCCGCGGCCGCGATCCGGCTCGGTGCCTGCTCGGTGGTCAACATCAAGCCCGGGCGGGTCGGCGGCTACCTCGAGGCGCGCCGCATCCACGACCTCTGCGTGGCCCACAGCGTGCCCGTGTGGTGCGGAGGCATGCTCGAGACCGGCCTGGGCCGCGCCGCCAACCTCGCGCTCGCCGCCCTGCCCGGGTTCGTGCTCCCCGGTGACACCTCCGCCTCCGGCCGCTTCTACGCCACGGACATCACCACGCCGTTCGTCCTCGAGGACGGCCACCTCACCGTGCCCACCGGGCCCGGCATCGGGGTCGACCCGCTCCCCGACGAGCTCGCCGCCGTCACCACCCGCACGGAGTGGATCCCCGCCTGAGGGTGGCGGCCGCCCGGGTCGTGTGCCGGAGGCAGCGCCTGGACGCTGCGGGCGGCACACGACCCGTCACCAGGCCGACGTGGCTCGCGTGGCTCGCATGCTCGCGTGGGTCGTGTGCCGGAGGCAGCGCCCGAATGCTGCGAGCGGCACACGACCCCGCTTCGACCCCGCTCCAACCCCCGCCTGTCGGATCCACCAACCTGGACGACCGATCTGGTGGTGCGCGACGAAGTACGCTGAGGCAGGCCTCCCTACCGTCGGATGGTGATCCCCGCCGTGACCCTGCGTCCCCGTGCCAGCCTCGGGCGCGTCCTCGACGACCTCGGGGCCACCCTGCTCGACCTGGTCGCCGGCGACGCCGAGGGGGCGCAGGAGATCGGCGGCGTGGTGATCCACGACCCGGTCGACCTGCCGCTGCTGCCGCCGGCGGCGCTGGTCCTGGGCGTCGGCGTGGACGAGCCGGGTCACGTGGCCCAGCTGCTGCGCTCGCTCGGCGAGCAGCGCGCCGCCGGCCTCGTGCTGCGCAGCCCGGTCCACCTCACCGACGAGGTGCACGCGGCGGTCCGGGACTCCGGCGTCACCCTCCTGGCCCTCAGCCGCGGGGCGCCGTGGGCCCACCTCGCCGCGATGCTCCGCTCGCTGCTCGCGGAGGGCGACATCGGCGTCTCCGAGCCGGAGTCGCTGGGTGGGCTGCCCTCGGGTGACCTGTTCGCGGTCGCCAACGCCATCTCCTCCCTGCTCGACGCGCCGATCACGATCGAGGACCGCAGCTCGCGGGTGCTGGCGTTCTCGGGTCGCCAGGACGAGGCCGACCCCTCGCGCGTCGAGACGATCCTGGGCCGCCAGGTGCCGGAGCGCTACGCGCGGGTGCTGTCGGAGCGCGGCGTCTTCCGCGACCTGCACCGCAGCGACCAGCCGGTCTTCATCACCCCCATCCCCATGGAGGGCAACACGTTCACCCAGCCGCGGGTGGCCGTGGCCGTCCGGGCCGGCGACGAGGTGCTGGGCTCGATCTGGGCGGCCGTGCCCGGACCCCTCAGCGCCGAGCGCACCGAGGCGCTCTGCGACGCCGCCAAGCTGGTGGCGCTGCACCTGCTCCGCGTGCGCGCCGGCGCGGACGTGCAGCGACGGCTGCGCGCCGACCTGCTGAGCTCGGCCCTCGAGGGCGGGGTTGGGGCCCGCGAGGCGCTCGACCGCCTGGGCCTGGGGGGCCAGCAGCTGATGGTGCTGGGCGTCGCGGTGACCGGCTCCGACGTCGGCGACGGCGCCGACGACGACGCCGTGGTGGCCCACGAGCGCGAGCGCCTCAGTGACGCGTTCGCCATGCACCTGTCGGCCGTGCACCCCAAGTCGGCGGCGGCGCTGATCGGCGGCATCGCCTACGGGCTGGTCCCGGTGCCCGGCACGGCCGACGGCGCCGAGGAGCGCGCCGCCAGGATCGGCCAGGAGTTCCTCGACCGGGTCGGCGACCGCCGCAGCGCGGTCGTCGGCATCGGTCCGGCCGCCGGCGACGTGGGGGAGCTGGCGCACTCGCGCTCCTGCGTCGACCGCGCCCTGCGCGTCCTCCGTGACGGCGGCGGCGGGCGCCGCGTGGCCCGGCTGGCCGACATCCACGTCGAGGCCCTCATGCTCGAGATGCGCGACGTGGTCGCGGCCCGCGGCGACCGGCCCGAGGGGGCGCTGGCGCGCCTGATGACGTACGACGCCCAGCACCACGCCAACCTCGTGGAGACCCTCCAGGCGTGGCTGGAGGCCTTCGGCGACGTGGTGGCGGCCGCGGAGGGGCTCTACGTGCACCCCAACACCTTCCGCTACCGGCTGCGGCGGCTCATGGAGGTCGGGGAGATGGACCTCTCCGACCCCGACGTCCGCTTCGGCGCCCTGCTCCAGCTGCGGTTGCTGCCCCCGGCGCCGGCGGCGGCTCGCGGGAGCGAGGAGTAGCCCCGAGCCGCACCGAGGCGATGCCGGGACGCGGCGCCGTGCGGCCTAGACTGCAGCTGATCTCGTCTCGCACCCGTCACGCTGTCCGAAAGTAACCATCCATGGCCGTCGGTCACCGCGCTGCAGGACCGGAGGCGCCCGTGACGGACCCAGGTGAGGTGTCCGGGCACCGCCGGCGCTTCCGGGTAGCCGCGGTCGCCTCGACCCTCGGGGTGGCGCTCTTCGCGGTCCTGCTCTCGCCGGTGCTGCCGGCCGACGCCCGCGAGTCGGTCAGCGGCGTCGGCCTGGTGATCGCGGGGATCGTGGCGATCGGGTCCGGGATCCGCCGGGCGCGCTCGAGCGCCGCGGCCGACGCCCGCCCGTGGTGGCTGCTGGTCGTCGCCGGCTGCGTGCTCCTGGTCGGCAACACCTGGTCCGCGGTGGTCGGGGCCGACCCCGTCACCGAGCCCAGTCTCTTCGCCAACCTGTGCATCGCCGTGGCGCTCGCGATCTCGACGGTCGCCCTGACGCTGTTCCCGGGCGTCCGGCGCCGGGGCGCGGACCTGCTCGTGATGCTCCTCGACAGCGTCGTCGCCGGTGGTGCGTTCATGCTGATCGCCTCCGCGCTCGTCTACTCCGAGCTGCTCGACGACTCGGGCGAGGTCGCGGGTGCCGCCAACCGGGCCCTGGCCCTGCTCTTCCCGGCCCTCGACGTCGCCCTGGTCACCGTGGCGGTGCTCCTGGTCGTGCGCGCGTCGCGGGGGGACCGCGTGATGCTGGGCCTGGTCGCCGCCGCGTTCCTCATGTACGCCGCCTCGGACCTCTCCTACGCGGTCCTGACCGACAAGGGCACCTACCGGTTCGGCGACCCCCTCGACCTGGGCTGGATCGCGGGCTACCTGACCCTCGGGCTCGCCGCGTGGGCGCCGCCCCGCGAGGAGAGCCGCGCTCGGACCGACCCCGGCCAGTTCCGCGCCTCCGACCTCACCGGGACCGCGCTCGTCTTCGGCATCCTGGCCGTCGCCACCGTGGTGCAGGTGACGGCCGGCGGCGCCGACCGGCTGCAGGCCGCGCAGTCGGTCCTGTGGGTCCTGATCGTGGTGGCCGCGGGCTCCCGTCAGCTCCTCCTCACCGCCGACAACATCACGCTGCGGCGCGGCCTCGAACGCAGGGTCGCGGACCAGACCGCCGGGCTGCGCCGCCTGGCGCGGCAGAACGAGGTGCTGATCACCTCGGTTGGGGACGGCGTCTACGGCGTCGACGCCGACGGCCGGATCACCTTCATCAACCCCTCGGCCGCTCAGATGCTCGGGTCCTCCGCCGAGGAGCTGCGGGGGCAGCGCGCCCACGACCGCTTCCACGCCCCGGGTGACGACGGTGCGCCGCTGCCGTACGCCGGGTGCTACATCCACCAGGCGATCGCCCACGGCGACCTGGCCATGTCCGAGGAGGACGAGTACGTCCGCGCCGACGGGTCGACGTTCGCCGTCGAGATCACCGCCTCCCCGCTGGTCGAGGACTCCGCCGACAGGGGGGCCGTGGTGACGTTCCGCGACATCACCCAGCGCCGCGAGGTCGAGCGGATGAAGAACGAGTTCCTCTCGGTCGTGAGCCACGAGCTGCGGACCCCGCTGACCTCCATCCGCGGCTCCCTCGGCCTGCTCGACAGCGGCCGGCTGGGCGAGCTCCCGAAGCGCGCCGTGACGCTGGTCCAGGTGGCCCTGCAGAGCAGCGAGCGGCTGACCCGCCTCATCAACGACCTGCTGGACATCGAGCGCATCGAGTCCGGCACCAAGCCGATGGACCTGCAGACGAGCGAGGCCGCCGGACTGCTCAGCACCGCCGCCAGGCTCATCGAGGGCATGGCGACCCAGGCCAAGGTGTCCGTGGCCGTGGGCGTGGCCGAGGGCCGCGTGCTGGCCGACGAGGACCAGATCGTGCAGGCACTGCTGAACCTGCTCGGCAACGCGATCAAGTTCTCCGACCCGGGCTCGGTCGTTCGCATGGACGCGCAGACGGTGGGAGGCAACGTCCACTTCCGCGTCAGCGACGACGGCCGCGGGATCCCCGCCGACAAGCTGGAGTCGATCTTCGAGCGCTTCGAGCAGGTCGACTCCTCCGACACCCGCCAGAAGGGCGGCACCGGGCTGGGGCTGACGATCTCGCGCGGCATCGTGGAGAAGCACGGCGGGCGCATCTGGGCCGAGGACGGTCTCGCCCGGGGCGCGACCATCCACTTCACGCTGCCGTCGGTCCTCGGCTCGTCCCGGTCCACCGCTGCGGCGGCGCCCGCCACCCCTGCGCCCGGGACCCGCCACGTGCTCGTCTGCGACGACGACGAGACGGTGGTGGAGCTGTTCTGCTCGCTCCTGCGCCAGCACGGCTTCCGCGCGACCGGCGTCACGAGCGGCGACCGCGCGCTGGAGCTCATCCGCGCCGAGCCTCCCCACGCCGTCGTGCTGGACCTGATGATGCCGGGCACGACCGGCGCGGACGTGCTGCGCGCCGTGCGCGGCGCCGAGCCGACCCAGGACATCCCGGTGGTGGTCGTCTCGGGGCTCGGCCCGGAGACGAACGAGGCCGTGGCCCGCGAGACCGACGAGTGGCTGGTCAAGCCGGTCAGCGAGACCCGTCTGGTCGAGGCCGTGACCCTGGCGGTGTCGGGGCGCCGGTCGACCGGCACCCGCGTGCTGCTCGTGGAGGACGACGAGGGCCTGGCGAAGGTCCTCTCCGCGATGCTGGACGACGCCGGCCTGGAGGTCGTGCACGCGGCGTCCGTGGCCGAGGCGATCACCCGCGGCCCGGCCTGGGAGCCCGACGTCATCGTCCTCGACCTGCAGCTTCCCGACGGATCGGGCGAGGACGTGGTGGCCGCCTTCCAGCAGCGACGACCTCTGGCGCAGACTCCTCTCGTCGTCTACAGCGCCGTGGACGTCAAGAGGCCCCGCCGCGACGACCTGCACCTCGGGCCGACCGTGTTCCTCACCAAGGGCAGCACCGGCCCCGAGGCGCTCAGCAGGGAGCTGCTGAAGCTCCTCGGCGCCGTCGCCGCGACCGACGAATGACCGAACGAGGAGAGCCATGAGCACCGCCCGATCGGCGCAGCGGCGGCCGGCGGACACCGTGCCGGCCGAGGCCGCCGCCGGACTGACCATCACCGTGCGCACCGGCTCGGGCACCGGCCGCACGCTGCTGTCGGCGTTCGACCACGCCCTGCACCGGGCCGGCGTGGCCGACTTCAACCTGGTCACCCTCTCCTCGGTGATCCCGCCGGGCAGCCGCGTCCGCAACGTGGACTCGCCGCTGGGCGGCACCCATGGCGACGTGCTGTTCGCCGTGCGCGCCGAGGCCTACGCCGAGCAGCCGGGCGACGTCGCGTGGGCGGGGCTCGGCTGGTGCGCCGACGAGACCGGGGCGGGGCTGTTCGTCGAGCACCACGGCAGCTCCGAGGAGCAGGTGGCGGCCCTCATCGAGACCAGCCTCGCCGACATGTCGGCCACGCGGGGCCACGACTTCGGACCGGTCTCCATGACCCTGGCCTCGGCCGTCTGCGTGGACCGGCCGGTGTGCGCGCTCGTGCTCGCGGCCTACGAGGTCGCGACGTGGCGCGACGCCCCGACCGCCGACCCCGCCCCGCGCCCGCGCGACGTCGCCGAGCGGGCCCAGGACACCCCGGACCAGCCCGTCGGTCCGCGCACCGCCCACGGGCACGCGGTCACGGCCACGGGGCCCTCGGAGCCGCCGCTGCACGACGACGAGGTCGTCACCTCGACCTCGAGGTCGGTTCCGGTGCCGGAGGCCGCGCGCAGCGCCGTGGCCCGGGTGACCGTGGAGACCCACGTCGACCCCGAGACCGCCCGGGACTACTACCGTCTCTACCGGCAGAGCTTCTCGGGCATCCAGACCCTCGCGGTGGCCCGGCACATGCTGCACGAGTCGGAGTTCCTCGAGGAGATGCTCGACCCGCGCGTGCACAAGTACATCGCCTGGGGCCACGACGGGGAGGCGGTCGGGATGACGACGCTGACCAAGGACCTGGACACGGTGCCGTGGATCAGCCCCCAGTGGTTCGCCCACCACCTGCCCGACCACACCGCCCGCGGGGCGACGTACTACTTCGGCTTCGCGCTCGTGCACCCCGACCGCCAGGGCGCTCAGGTGCTGCACGCGATGATCGAGCCCATGGCACTGGAGGTGATGGCCGACCGCGGGGTCGTCACGTGGGACATGTGCGCCGCCAACGACGCGCGCGGCTTCGGCCAGACCTACATGAAGCTCCTGGAGGCCTTCGGCGACGTCACCACCGAGGTGATCGACCGCCAGACCTACTATGCGGCGACGTACCACGGGCCGCGCACCGACGACGCGGCCGCGCCGAACGAGGCTCCTGCCGAGGAAGGTCCCTCATGACGATGCCCACCGTGCTCGTGGTCGACGACGACGAGATGATCCGCCAGCTCACCGAGATGAGCCTGGAGTCGGTGAACGGCTGGACCGTGCTCACGGCCTCCGGCGGCGTCGACGCCATCGAGATGGCCCGGCGCCACCACCCCGACGCGATGCTCCTGGACATGATGATGCCCGACATGGACGGGCTGACGACGTTCCAGCACCTGCAGGACGACGAGAGCACGCGTGACATCCCGGTCATCCTCTTCACCGCCAAGAGCACCGTCGGTCTGCAGCAGCCCTGGGACGGCTATGCCATCTCCGGGGTGATCGCCAAACCCTTCGACCCCATGACGCTCGGTGACGACATCGCCACGGCGCTGCGGTGGACGCACCTGCTCGGCCCCGGGGCGTGAGCCGGACCTGAGCCGGCGAGCCGCGACCGGGTCGTGTGCCGGAGACCGCGCCTGCGCGCTGCCTCCGGCACACGACCTAGGGGCCGAGGGTCAGCGCACGACCCTCTTGTTGGAGGTCGACGCCTTCACGCGGGCGCTGGCGAGCAGCTGGACGACGTAGGTCGTCTTCGCGGCGCCGTTCTTGTCCCGGACCTTCAGCGACGGCAGGTCGCCCGCGGCGTTGAGCGCCTTCGTGGTCACCAGGAGTCGCTTGCCGTTGGCCTGGACCCGGAAGACCTGGACCCGCTCGCCGGCGAGAGAGGTCGGCCCCGTGACCTTGAGGACGTCGGCCTTCTTGCCGTTGTTGGCGCCCGCGAGAGCGACAGCGGCGCTCCCGGGTCCGGCGGTGCCGAACGACGTGGTCATGGTGGTGCTGGCCCGTGCGTTGCCGTCGACGCGGTTGTCCTCGTCGGCATCCGGGCTCGCGACGGTCAGGCCGGTCGCCACCGTCAGGCGGCCGCCCTTCTCGGTCGCCTGGGGCGTCTCGGCGGCGTCGTCGACGGTGACCCGCAGGGTGCCGTTGTTGTTGGTCGTCGCGGTGGTGCTCAGCACCCGTCGCCCGTCCACGAGGATCCCTGCGTCCGCCTGGTTGCCCGGGACGACCTCGACCCCGCGCCGGTAGCCGAGGTCGACGCGTCGGCCGCGCAGCGGCTTGCCGTCGAGGCTGAGCCTGGCGACGTAGTCGATCTGGGCGCCGGGGTCGGCGAGCGACGGGTTGGCCTTGGGGCTGAGGGTCAAGGTGGCCTGTCCCGTCGTGAACTCGGTCCACCTCGCCGCGTCGGGGTCGTCGGCGCGGGCGGTCGGCAGGGTGGCCAGGATGTAGCTGCCGTCGGCGCCCGCCGTGTCGAAGGGGATCGTCGCGACGCCCTCGGCGTCGGCGACGACGGTGCGGTAGGTGGCCGGCGCCTCCCCGTCGGCCTCGAAGATCTGGTACGACACGCTCTGGCCCGGCATGGCCCTGCCGCGCTGGTCGTACACCCCCACGGTGATGTCTCCGGCGGCGTACTCGTCGACGTCGAAGACCGGACCGTCCGAGAACAGGTTCTCGGTCGACGTGGCCTCCGGGGTGTAGGTCTCCACGGAGGTCGGGTCCGAGACGACGTCCTGCTCGGCCGAGTAGGCGTCGGCGTCCGTGGTGTTGACGTAGTACTGCTCCGTGGTCCCCGCCGGCTGCGTCGCCTCGAACGTCGAGAGGCCGGTGTAGCCGACCAGCGCTCCGGTGGACAGACGCCGGACCTCGGCGCCGACGACCCGCTGGCCGTTCGTGTCCAGGACGTCGATGGCGATCTTGCCCTGGCCGCCTGCGACCTCCACGTCCTGGGCGTAGGCGCTGATGGAGCCGATGGTCTGGGGCGTGAGCTCGACCGGGGAGACGTCGTCGGCGCCACGCGAGGCCGCGACGGCGATCGCGCCCTCCTCGGGGTCGAAGCCCGTGATGTCGAGCAGGCCGTCGAAGCGGCCGCTGGGGACCAGCGTGGTCTCGGAGCCCGGGAGCTTGTAGGAGTCCTCCTCCACCGCGAGGGCGGTCTTGGCGACGAACGTGCCCGTGCTGCTGCGCCACGCCGAGAGCTCGACGGTGCCGTCGGTGGCCGAGGTCGTGCCCGAGACCGCGATCCTCGTCGACGTCTTGGCGGAGTCGGCGTACGGCTGCGTGAAGTAGCCGGCCGAGTCGGTGGAGACCGTCACGGAGTGGACCGGGGAGTCGTTGCCGGTGACCTCGACGTTGCGCCGGGTCGAGTAGGACGTGCCGCTCTCGTCGGTGGCCACGGCGCGCATCGCGACCCGCTCGCCGACGAAGTTCTGGTTCGACCCATCGCCGTCCCAGGTGATGGAGCGGTAGGGACCCGACCCGCGGATCTCCCGCTGCAGCGTGGTCCAGCCGGGGTCGTCGTCGGAGGCCTCCGGGTCGGCGTTGTACTGGAACGTGACCTGCGCGCCGGTCGAGCCGACGTGCGCCGTGAGTCGGGTGGCGTTGACGAGGTCGGACTCGAAGTCGTCGTCGTTGAGGCGGATGGAGGCGAACCCCGTGAACTGGCTGAGCAGCGTCACCTCAGGGCCGGCGGCGTGCGCCGCGGGGACGACGGCGAGTGACAGGCCGGTGAGGGCGAGGGCGCTGACCGCGCTCACGGCCAGGCCTCGGGTGATGCTGCGGGTCACGATGTCCTCCGGGTGCTCCGCGAGGCACCGGTGCGGCCTCGACAGCCGGAGCCTAGATCGACGGGCGGCCCCGGGTCAGGCGAATGAGGGGACTCATGCGGGAGGCCGGTCGAGGTCCTTGCGGAGGTGGACGTCGTCGATGCCTGCCCCCATGCCCACCACGGTGGTGCGGGCCCGGCGCTCGTGGCCGTAGAGGCGGCCCCGGAAGTCGCGCAGTCGGTGCTCTCGTGCGTAGGTCTCGAGGGCCGCCATGAAGGGGCGCGTCAGCCCCTTCCCACGATGCTCGGGGAAGAGGTCGATGGTGTTGCCGACGAGGTCGACCACGCCGTCGCGCTCGGCGAGCGTGCCCCAGAACCGGCCGACGGGGACGCCGTCGACCGAGGCCAGCAGGAGCACCTCGTCGGACGGCGGCGACTCGACCAGGCCGGCGAGGCGCTGCTCGACGGTGTCCATCGGCGCGCCCGGCTCGGCGAGCACCCCGGCCTGCGACATCCCCGAGCGCAGGATCTCGCGGGCGTCGGGGACGAACCGACGTCGCTCGTCGTCGTCCATCGCGCGGAGGCGGACCCGGCCGTCGTCGACCATCCTGCGGTCGGGGCCGTGAGCGACCGTCACGCCGACCCCGGTCATGGTGACGGTGAACCCCGCCTGCTGCAGCGGCGCCAGCAGCCGCGGGGAGACGGCGGTGACCAGGCTCCGGGCACCTCGCGTCACGGCGTACGACTCGATGGCGGCGAGGACGGCGAGCCAGCGGGGTGCGTCGTCGTCGTCCAGCGTGGTGTCGAGCAGCCGGATCGTCGTCCGGGCCAGGTCGGCGCGGTGGCTCAGGACGACGCCCCCCACGGCGACGTCCCCGACGACGACCTCCAGCGCCTCGACCTCCACCCCGTCCGAGGCGGAGGGATCGGGGAAGGAGGAGCCGCCTGCGGCGGCGTGGTGGGCGCGCCACTCCTCGACCGCCGCCTCGGACATGACGACCAGCTGCGTCTCGGGCATCGGCCCAGGCTAGTGCCCGGGCCTCGCGCCCGTGGGGCCGTCGATGGTGCGAGGTTCGGAGAGGCCCAGCGCTAAGAGGGGTCTTCACTCATCGTTTACCTGACGACGGCAGAGCGGTCGCGGCCCGGTGGTGCGCCGCTGCGTGAATCCTCCGGTACCGCGATCGCGGTGAAGACCCCCCACACGAGGTTGACGAATGACCCTGCCCTCCCGATCGGGCCGACCGCTGCTCCGATCATCCCTCTCCGCGCTCGCCGTCACGGCACTCGCCGCGGGCGTCCTCGGCGCCGCACCGGCGGAGCCGGCCCTGGCTGCCGCTCCGGTGGTCACGAGCGTCGCCGCCGCGGCGGCCGACGACACGACGGCACCCGACTCCCTGTCGCTCGTCGACGAGACCGAGACCGTCGGTCCCGGCATCACCCTGCGCAGCCTCACCCAGGTGACGCCGAAGGGCTGGTACGACCAGCAGATCCTCAAGGTCGACCTGGCCAACCCGGCCGTGACCAGCGACCTGCTGTCCGGTGAGCACGTCACCGACCGCAACGCGATCTCGAAGAAGGCCGACGAGGCCGGCGCCGTCGCCGGCGTCAACGGCGACTTCTTCGACATCAACAACTCGGGGGCGCCCCTGGGCGCCGCCGTGAAGGACAACGAGCTGCTCAAGTCCTCCGACTACGGCAGCTGGACGCACGTCGGGGTCGGCCAGGACGGCGTCGGCCGCGCCGTCGACATGGCGCTCGACGCGAAGGCCACGTTCGGCGGCGCCGACCACGCGGTGATCTCGCTGAACGCGTCGAACACCCTGGCCGGCTCGCCGGCCGGCTCGATCAGCGCCTACACCTCGCGCTGGGGCAGCGCCAGCCGGGCCATCGCCGTGAGCGGCGCGACCGACGTCGCCTCGGTGCTGGTGCGGGGCGACGTCGTCGTCTCGGTGGACCCGGCCGCCGCCGGCACCGGCCCGATCCCCGAGGGCGCGTTCGTGCTGGTCGGGCGCGAGGCGGGCGCCGCGGCGATCCGCACGCTCGTGCCCGGTGACGCCGTGACGCTCGGCTACGAGCTGAGCGACACCCTGGCCAAGCAGATGAAGTTCGTGATCGGCTCCAACCGCGAGCTCGTGCGCGACGGTGTCGCGCGGCCGGACTCCGAGCTGGACAACGACGTGCACCCCCGCACGGTCATCGGCTTCAAGGACGGCGGCCGGACGATGCTGCTGGTCACGAACGACGGCCGCCAGTCGCCGATCAACGGCATGACGATGCGAGAGCTGGCGGCGTTCATGGTCGGCCAGGGCGCCGAGACGGCATGGAACCTCGACGGCGGCGGCTCCACCACGATGGTGGCGCGCGCCCTCGGCGAGACGGCCACCTCGGTGCGCAACCGTCCCTCCGACGGGACCGAGCGGCTCGACCCCAACGGCGTCGGCGTGTTCGTCGCGCCCGGCACCGGGAAGGCCGAGGAGCTGGTGGTCACGCCGGGCACCGGCAAGGCGAAGGTCTTCCCCGGCCTGCACCGCACCCTGTCCGCCAAGGCGATCGACGACCACCTGACGCCGGTCCCGCTCGCGCGTGGCGACGTCCGCTGGAGCACGTCGGCCGGCATGGTCGACAGCGGGCTGCTCGCCGCACCCGCCGACGCGAGCGGCACGATCACGGTCAAGGGCACCGCCGACGGCAGCCAGGGCGTCGCGCGCGTCCGGGTGCTGCGTCCGCTGCGCAGCCTCGAGCTCTCGACCAACCGGATCGCGATCGCGGACCCCGTGCCGGCGAACGCCGTCCAGCTCCGCGTCACCGGCCGTGACGGCCAGGGCTTCACCGCCCCGGTCGAGGCCGCCGACCTGGACCTCGACTACGACCGCCGCATCATCAAGGTCACGCCCTCGGGCACCGGCCTGAGGATCACGCCCCTCACCGACGGCGGCACCGTGCTGGTCCTCAGCGCCGGCGGCCGGACCACCCGGCTGCCGATCACGGTCGGCGTGCAGACCGTGCGCCCCTACGCCTTCGACGACGAGGCCGCGGGCTCCGGGCGCTGGACGAGCAACAGCTCGGCCGGCTCCACGGTCGCGATCACCAAGGACCCCGAGGGCGTCCGCCTGGACTTCAGCGCCACCCGCAACAAGGGCATCACCGCCGCCGGAGTGCCGGCCCGCTGGGTCGAGATCCCTGGGCAGCCGCTGCGCGTGCGGGTCAAGATGAAGTCCAGCGTCCTGGTCCCGTCCGGCCTCACCTACGCCGGCTTCTGGGACGCCGCGGGCAAGTCCCACGGCCTCTACGGCACCGGCCTGGTGGCCTCCGACCAGTGGCAGTACGTCACGTTCACGATCCCGTCCACGGCGACGTACCCGATCCGCTTCAACTCCTTCCAGGGCATCAACACCGCGGTCAGCCAGCAGGAGGCCGGCCACTTCGTCTTCGGCGGGATCGAGGCCGACGTGCCGTCCGAGATCGAGCTGCCCGGCCAGGAGCCGCTGCTCGCGGACCCGCTGTTCTCACCCGACGGTCGCGTCGACGAGGAGCGGGACTGGAGCTTCGCGACCCTGTCGGACGTGCAGTTCACCGCCGCCCAGCCCGAGCTGACCAAGGTCGCGATCGCCGCCCTGGCGCGGATCCGCGCCCAGAAGCCCGACCTGATCGTGCTCAACGGCGACATCGTCGACCGCGGCCTGGCCGAGGACGTCACGCTCGCGCGCCAGACCCTCGAGGCCGGCGGTTGCGACCTGATCGGCCTGGGGGAGGAGCCCCAGGCCGAGAGCACGCCGGACCCCGCGTCCGGCACCGTGCCGTGCTACTACGTGCCGGGCAACCACGAGTCCTACGGCGTCGGCAACGTGCAGTCGACGCTCGACGCGTGGGAGGCGGAGTTCGGCCAGCCCTACCGCACGTTCGACCACAAGGGCACGCGGTTCGTGCTCCTGAACAGCGCCCTGGGTTCGCTGCGGGGCTCCGACTGGGACCAGCTGCCGATGCTGCAGCAGGCCCTCGACACCGCGGCCGACGACCCGGCCGTCGACAACGTCATGGTCTTCGCCCACCACCCGGTCGAGGACCCGGCGGAGACGGACGCCAGCCAGCTCACCGACCGCATCGAGGTGCGACTGGTGGAGAAGCTGCTCACCGACTTCCGCGAGGAGAGCGACAAGGGCGTCGCGATGGTCGGCTCGCACGCACAGATCGCGAGCGTCCAGCGGCTCGAGGGTGTGCCGTTCGTGGTGCTGCCGTCGTCCGGCAAGTCGCCGTACGGCACGCCCGACCGCGGCGGCCTCACCGGCTGGCTGAGCTGGGGCGTCGACCGGGACGCCTCGGCGGGGGAGCAGTGGCTGACCGCCGACGTCCGGGCGTTCTCCCAGGAGACCGTCGTCGACGCGCCGGAGACTCTCGAGGTGAGCCGCAGCGCGACCGTCGGCGGCCACGTCGTCCAGCCGTCGGGCGTCACGCCCGGCAGCCGGGTCGTGCCCCTGGCCTTCCCGGTCTCGGTCCACTGGTCCGGTGACCCGGGGCTGGCCATCGGCTCCGGCGACGCCGCCGTCGAGTCGGCCCGCGCGGGCAAGAAGATCGCGATCCTCGACCCCGAGACCCGTCAGCTGACGGGTCTGCGCACGGGCGCGGTCACGCTCAGCGTCACGAGCGACTCGATGCGGGAGTACACCGACGCGGCCTCGACCGCACCGGTCACCGGCCAGCGGACGGTGCAGGTCGTGGCGTACGCCGGACCGGGCTCGCGCATCGACGCCCCGGCGCCGGTCTTCCCGACGCAGCCCGTCGGGACGGTCGGTGTCGGCCAGCGCGTGACGGTGACCAACAGCGGCGACCAGCCGCTGCGGATCACCAAGCTCGCGATCGCGGCGAAGGGCAGCAGCCCGGCCGGCGAGTTCGTCCTGGCCGGCGAGCAGTGCGTCGACGTCGAGATCGCGCCCGGCGCGACCTGCGAGGCGCTGGTCCGCTTCTCCCCGTCGGCGGCCGAGGTCACCTCGACCGCGGAGCTGGTCGTCACGGCCAACACGCCCGAGGGGCGCTTCGAGGTGCCGCTCACCGGTCTGAGCACCGGGCCTCTGAAGGGCGAGCCGGGCGAGCCGGGCCAGGACGGTCCGACCGGTCCGACGGGTCCGACGGGTCCGACGGGTCCCCAGGGTCCGACGGGTCCGCAGGGTCCCGGAGGCGAGTCCGGCACGCCGGGCGCCACCGGCCCCCAGGGTCCGGCCGGTCCCCAGGGCCCGCAGGGCCCGCGCGGTCCGCTCGGTGCGGTCACGTTCGGCGCCGCGCAGAAGGTGGTCACCGTCCAGCGCGGCCACCGGGCGCGGATGACCTTCACCGTGCGCAACAAGACGTCGCGCGTGCTCCGCTCGACCGTGAGCGCGCGGACGCCGGCGGCGCTGCGCGCCTCGGGCAAGCGGGTCGTCCGGGTCCCCGGCGTACGCGCCGGAGGGGTGCGGAAGGTGACCCTCTCGTTCGCCATCGGCCGGAAGGCCGCCCTCGGCGGGCACCGGGTGCGGGTCACGCTGCGCGTCGGTGACCGCACCGTGACGCGCGTCGTGCGGGTGCGCGTGCGGCGCTGAGAGCACCCGAGCCGCCCCCGACCTGCCGTCAGGTCGGGGGCGGCTCGCGTGCGTCGGCGGGCCCACCCGCCGATCGCCGGGCTGGTCGCGGCCGGTCTGGCGGAGCGCCCGCCGCACCCTGACCGCCGTACGGGAGGTGGCGCCGGAGGCCGCCTCCTCCGGCGCTGAGGCGGGGCGAGGCGGAGACCGTGCCCCAGGCAGGAGTCGAACCTGCGACCTTTCGCTTAGGAGGCAGAAGGTGACCTGCGGGCGATGGACGCTTGCCCGCCTGAGAGTGCGGGTTTCTGGGGGTCCACCGGGGGATTTGGAGGGATACTTGGCTACAGAGATGGCTACATTTTTGGAGTAGACTTCACCCATGGCGAAGCGGCGCGAGTACGGCGAAGGCAGCGTCTACCAGCGCCAGAGCGACCGCCGCTGGATCGCCACCATCGAGGTGGGGGAGACCGCGGCCGGGACGCGCCGGCGCATCACGGTGTCAGTGAAGTCGACCGGCAAGCCCAAGGTGGATCGCGCCGCCGTGGTGAAGAAGCTGCGCGACAAGCGCCTGGCAATCGAGGCCAGCGGCACCCCGACCCAGTCGGCGCGCACGACGGTCAAGCAGTGGGCACTGGCGTGGCTGGACATCAAGAAGCGCACCCTCGCGCCCCGCGGGTACAACGCCGCCGCCTCGCCGGTACGTCGGTGGATCATCCCGACCATCGGGCACAAGCGCCTGGAGACCCTGACCCCGGCCGACCTCCGCGCGGTCGCCGACGCCCAGCGCCAGGCCGGCCGCAAGGAGGCCACCGCGGCCGCCACCCACCGCACGCTGCTCAACCTGCTGCGGGCCGCGATCGTCGAAGGCCACCAGGTGCCGCAGCGCGTGCTGCTCGTCCCGGCGCCCAAGACCGCCCAGAGCGACCGCATGGACCTCACCCTGCCCGAGTCCGTCGCCTGCCTGCGCGTCGCCGCAGACCTGCCCCACGGGGTGCGCTGGGCCATGGCGCTGCTCTACGGCCCCCGCCAGGGCGAGGTGCTCGGCCTCACCGAGGACTACGTCGACTTCGACGCCCACGAGATCCGCCTCGAGTGGCAGCTAGACAACCTGCCCTACAACGTCGCCCGCGACCGCACGTCGGGCTTCCGGGTGCCCGACGGCTACGACGCCCGCCAGCTCGTCGACTCTTGGCACCTGGTGCGACCCAAGTCGAAGGCCGGGGTGCGGGTCCTGCCGATGACGCCCGCCTTCGAGACCGCGATGCGCGCGTGGCTCGAGCAGCGGCCGGCGAACCCCTGGGGGCTCGTCTTCCCAGCTGCGTCGGGTCGCCCGGCGAACGACAAGAGCGACCTCGCCGAGTGGTACGCGATCCAGGGCGCCGCGGCGCTGGCGACGTACGACGACCGCACCGAGCTCGGGCCCGTGCCGGTGGGCCACCCGGCTGGGCGCTACTTCAAGATCCACGAGTGCCGCAACGTCACCGCCACACAGCTCGGCGAGGCCGGCGTCGACCCCGAGGTCATCAAGTCGCTGCTCGGGCACTCGACAGCTGCGCAGTCGGGGGAGTACCGGCGCATCCACCGCGCGCCCAAGCTTGAGGCGGTCGAGCTCGTCGCTTCGGCGCTGCAGTACGGCCAGCCGGCCTGAGTGGCGGATACGGTGAGGGCCATGGGCCACATGAAGATCAATGACGACGTGTACGAGCTGGGCGACAAGGACCTCGACGAGCTGCGGACGCTCCTCACGAATGCCTTCGCGTCGAAGGGCGGGGTCTGGCTGAACGTCAGCCTCAGCAACGTCTCGGACGCCGGTACTAGAGCGGTGTGGGTGAGTCCTGCGCACAACATCGAGATCCAGTACGACGAGGTCCAGACCTACGACGCACCGTCGATCGGCACGCCGCCCGAGTAGCACTACACCAGGATCGTGGCCATCTGCTCGGCCATGTAGGCCCGCTCGCGCGGCGCCAGACTACTGAGCCGGACGTTCAGGATCGGCTCGTCAACCCAGAGCTCGTCGGCGGCCTGCTCGACGTCGGCGCGGTGGAACGCCAGGGCGTGCCCGATCTTCCTCACCGAGGGGATGAGCAGGCGTGACACCTTCCGGTCGATGGTCAGCTCCTCGTACAGCCGGCGGTGGGCCGGGTAGGGCCCGCGCAGGATGTGCTGGGTCTCGTGCGCGATCGTGCACCGGCGCTCGGCCTGGTCCATGCCGTTGGCGAGCAGCACGCGCTTCGCGTCGAACTCGGTCCTGCCGAGCGTCCCGGCCGGCAGGTCGTCGGTCCACTCGAGCTTCCACTCGGTCAGCGTGGAGAAGACTCGCCAGGGGTGGTGCTGGCGCGGGGAAGGCGTGCGTTGCATGGCGGGGACGCTAGGTGGCGCCGCCGACACCGACTTCGATCAGCGGGGCGTCGGGTGGGCTGCGATCTCCGAGGGCTTGGGCCGGTTCTCGTCCTCCCACATGTCCAGCAGCTCGTCGACGCTGCGGTCGCACTCGAAGTCCGGCGGGGTGGCGAGCTGCTCGTTGAGGCTCAGGTTGGACTGATCGGCCTCCGCCTCGTCGCACGTGTCGAGGTAGTGGCTGAAGTAGGACTCCGCCTTGTCGCGCTCCGGGTCCCGGATGAAGACGGCGTAGACAGCCACGGCAGCGATCACAAGCACTCCGGCGGTCAGCAGCGCGAGCATGGCTTTCATCGGGGCTCCACGTCATCGGGGTCGTCGGCCGGCGGCTCGCCAGCCTGCTCGGCGTCCTTGCGGCGCTGCTGGCCGGCCGAGGGCTTGCCGGTGGTGCGCGCGGCGTCAGCCAGTGAGTCGTAGTGGAAGCGCGGATCGTCGGGAGTGTCGTCGTGCCGGTCTTCGTCGGGCATGCCGTACGTGCCGAACTTCAGCTCCCTCTCGTCCGGGATGTTCGCGCCATCGAAGATCGCCTCCAGGAGGGCGTCGTAGTTGGCGGTGTAGAAGACGTCGGCTGGCACGCGGGGGCTGCTCTCTTCGTGCAGGGCGTGGAGAAGGATCCGCAGCCTGTCCTCGAGGCCAGTGCCGGAGACGCCGTGCACTACTAGGTTGCGAGCGCTGGTCAGGACCTCGTTCGCCTGGACGAACTGGCGCACCAGGCCTAGCACGACCTCGCGCTGCTGGGGCGTCAGCGAGTCGGCCCCTTCGGGTAGTTGGTCGGCGAGCTTCGCCCGCGGCACTGGACGCTCGGCGGCCTTGTAGACCTGGGCGGCAGGCACGCCGGCAAGCACCGACAGCGCGTCGAGTGTCGACGCCTTGGGCGTCGATCGGTAGGTGCCGGCGATGATCTTGTCGACCGTCGTGTAGGAGAGCGTGAGGCCCTTCGACTTCGCGACGCGGTCCAACGCACGGCCGCCCGCACCGCCGTTGCGGTCGACGGCGAGCTGCGCGATCTGCTGCAGCGTCATCGCCTCGTCGGTCATGCGGAAGATCCTCCGGGAAGTGTTCTCACTGGTGCGAACCACCAGAACATTTTTCAGGATAAGTGAATCCTGAAACTGAGCCTCTGACCTGGACCTTTGGCCGCGAGCCTTGACAATAGAATGGGGATTGGAGCAGACTTCACTTGTCAAACCAACCAAGGGGGGTCGAAGATGAACACCAAGCGCAGGCCGAAGAAGCGATTCGACAGGAGCACGTGGATGCGAGTGCTGGAGAACAAGACGCTGGTGACGGCTCGCAAGCGCGCCGGCTACACCCAGTACGACCTCGCCGCCCTGGCGAAGTGCACCCAGGCCACCATCTCCGCGCTCGAGACCGGCGCCATGCGGGGCTGTTCCGAGGACCTCGCCAAGACGATCGCGAAGTGGCTCGACCGCGACGTGGAGGAGCTCTTCGAGCGCCATGATGGCTCTCGCTTGCAGCGAGTGACAAACGCATCCGGCTCCACCCGTCGGGAGGCCGCGGTCGCATGACCCACCCCTCGCGCAAGGCAGCGCCGGCCAACGACGGGCCGCTCTTCTTCACGCTCAAGTCGGCCGCCGCCCTGTGCGACGTGTCGGTGGACGTGCTGCAAGAGGCCGTCAAGGCGGGCCGCCTGCGCGGGAAGCGCACCGGCACCAACGGGGGAGGGCTCTACCTCTTCTCCCGCGCCCAGCTCGAGGCCTGGTTCGAGGACCTGGTCGACGCCTAGCTCCACAGAACAGCAGCGCCCCCGTCCGGCGTGCAAGGCCAACGACGGGGGCGACAACTACTGACCGAAGGATATCCGATGACCTACGCCGACAAGCTGATGTTGCTGGCTCTTCTCCACGGCGCGCTGCTGGTCGGCTGCCTGTGCACCATGGCCAGCCTGCCGCGGAGCGCGCGATGAACGAGCCGAGCCCTGCCTGCCCGCGCTGCCTCGACGCCAGCGTCGTGCTGACGATCGAGGACCGCGATCTGGTCTACGTCCCGTGCCCGGACTGCGCCGCCCCTGCCACCGCACCGGCGGAGACCTCGACCCCCGCCGCCGGTGCGGTCCTCGTGCAGGAGGTGCCTTGCTGATGGCACTCCACCGACAGGACCGCAGCGTCCAGACGGCGGGTGAGCCCAGCGTCGACATCCACGGGCTGCCGCTCCCGCCGGCGTGGATCAGCTCGGCGATGTGCGCCCAGGTCGACCCCGACGGCATGTTCCCCGAGCAGGGAGGCAACCCAGCCGCGCTCAAGGCCGTCTGCGCCCGGTGCCCGGTCGTCACCCCGTGCCTGGACCACGCCCTCGACCGCCAGGAGCCCTACGGCATCTGGGGCGGGAGGTCCGCCGCCGAGCGCCGCCGGATCCTCCGCAAGGCAGCGTCATGACGCGCTCCGTGAAGCGCGGTGCGTACCGGCGCACGTGCCGGACCTGCTCCTGGACGGGCACCTACGACACCGCCGCCAAGGCGTCGCACGCCAAGCGCCGCCACTCCTGCTCCCGCTGGCTGGCAAAGGCCGCAGCCGCCGAGCGCGGCCAGGCCCGGCTTGCCGCTGTCGATCGGACCCCCAAGCCCTGCCTGCACAAGCAGGCCAACCACCAGCACGGCACCTACGCCTGCTACACCCTCGACGCGTGCCGGTGTGAGCCGTGCTGCGTCGCAGTCTCCGTCTACGAGACCGAGAGGGTGCGACAGCACGCCTACGGTCGCTGGAACGGGCTGGTCGACGCCGAGCCGGCGCGCATCCACGTGCGGCGTCTCATGGCTGCAGGCATGGGACTCAAGCGGATCTGCGCCGTTGCCGACCTCTCGTCCGGGGTCATCTGGAAGCTGCTGTACGGCTGCCCCCGCGTCGACGGCACCCGACGACCGCCGCAGAAGCGCCTGCGCCCTGCAACGGCGGACCGGATCCTGGCGGTGGAGCTCGATCTCGCCGACGGCGCGAAGGTCGCTACCACCGACACCGCGCGGCGCCTGCAGGCGCTGGTGGCTCTCGGGTGGTCGATGTCCAAGCTGGGCACGCGGCTCGGCTGGACCCCCGGAAACTTCAACCCGGTGGTCAACGGCACCCAGCGTGAGGTCACGGTGCGGACCGCGAAGGCCGTGCACAGTCTCTACCTCGCGCTGGTCGACCAGGCACCGCCCGAGGACGAGTGGCGCGACAGGATCGCCGCGTCGCGGGCCCGCAACCTCGCCAGCGCGCGCGGCTGGGCCAAGCCCCTGCGAATCAACGGCCGAATCCACATCGGCTCCGCGCTGCCGCTGCCCGACGACGCGCTCGAAGTCGTCGACACCTCGGCCGACGCGGACGACTACGACGAGGCGGCAGTGCTGCGCAGGCTCAGCGGCGACCGCACGGCGCCGCTCACCAAGGACGACCGCGTCGAGATCGTGCGACGAGCGCGAGCGGACGGCTGGTCTCTCCTCGACATCCAGGACCGGGCCGGCATCACGAAGCCCGAGCGCTACCTCGGCCTCGCTCAGCAGGAGGCGTCCTGATGCCCCGTGCCAAGCACTTCACCATCTGCGACCGCTGCGACCAGCCGATCCAGATCAACGCCCGCTACGTGATCCGCCGTGGCAAGGCCATCCACCCCGACTGCGCACCAGGAGCCGACGATGAGTAACCCGCCCACCCTGCAGCCCACCGACCCGCCTCCCGTGGAGGTCCCGGCCGGCAGCAACGACCGCCTCTCGCAGCTGCACGCCGCCTACGCCGACAAGAAGGCGGCGGCGGACGCGGCAGCCGCCGAGCTGAAGACCATCACCGACGCGCTCAAGGTCGAGCTGACCAACGCCGCCGGTCCCGCGGCCCGCAAGATCGAGCTCGTCGGTCCCGACGGCCCCAAGCTGCGGCTGTCCTACAGCGAGACCTGGCGCTTCGACTCCAAGCGCTTCAAGGCCGAGGACCCCGAGACCTACGTCCGCTACGCCGTCCAGGGCGGCAGCTGGACGCTCAAGGCGGGGTCGTGAGGACGTTCGCACCAGCTCCGGCTCTAGCCCAGCCCGATCGCCTTGATCACGGCTTCCCCGCCCTCGAGCGCACCTTGTGCCATCACGCGGCCGAACGCAGAAATCGCAACCTCACGCGTGGCTGTGCGCAGTCGCGACCTCGTGGGTTCCTCCAGGTCGTCGGATTCCGCGTAGGCCGCTGCCTCCTCAACGACCGTGGCAACGGATTCAGACGCGGCGGTCTCACCGAAGTGACCCACTGCGCCCGCCATCTTGAGGGCCAGGTCGATCTGCCAGAGAAGGTGCTGTCGTGCCATGTCCTGGGAGTCGATGGACTCGACCAGATCGCGGAGCTCGATCAGTCGTTGGAGGACGTCCTGCATCCGACTCGCCTGCAGGACGGCCGATTCACCCAGCGCGTCCACTACGTCTGCTACCAGACGCAGTCGTACAAGTTCATCCTCCCCGATGAACTCACCCTGCTCGCGGGCCTCCGGCACGAACCAGCGCGTCCTGGGCATCCAGACGTACGCGTAGTAGTTCGCCACATCCTTCCGATAGGACTCGACCGAACGACCCGACTTCGCGAGGTGATCCATCAGGGCCTCGAAGCGTTCAACTGCGCGGTGCAGGTCCCCCTGGTGGCGCCAGAAGTCGAGCTCGTCGAAGTCGACCGTTCCGCTGGACGTCAGTTCGCGCTCCCTCGTCGCGAAAACCGATTCCCCCGTCGGAGCCGGACAGAGTGTCTCCAGAAGGTCCGCGAGTTCGCGGGCGGCGTTCGTCATGCCGGGACTGTACGTCCGCAGGTGACCCCGTGACCGTCACCGACCCGATCAGCCCTGCCGAGTTCATGTCGACCGCGCCCAAGGCGGTCGGCGGGTCCTCGCCGTGGGGCAGCCGGTACGCCGCCGAGCTGCGCCGGGTGTTCATGGAGCAGGCCGCGCAGGCGCCGCGCACGCTGCAGCAGCACCTCGGGCCCTCCGAGCTCGGTGTCGAGTGCGACCGCCAGGTGGCAGGCAAGATCGCAGCGCTGCCCTACACCAACCACGTCGTGGACCCCTGGCCCTCGATCCGCGGCACCGCGCTGCACGCCTGGGCCGCGGACGCCTTCGTCGCCGACAACGACCGCACCGGCCTGCTGCGCTGGATCGCCGAGCAGCGCGTCACTCCGCACCCCGACCACCCCGGCACCGCCGACCTCTACGACGCGCTCGAGCAGGCCGTCGTCGACCACAAGTTCCTCGGCGAGTCGTCCATGGCAAAGATCCGCAAGGACCCGCCGCGCAAGTACGTCGTACAGCTGCTCCTCTACGGGCTCGGCTACCACCTGCTCGGCCTGCCCGTGCGGCGCATCGCGATCGCCGCCTACCCGGCCACCGCGGGCAGCCTCGACGGGCTCTACGTCTGGGACCGCCGCTTCCTCGACGAGACCGGCCAGGTCGCGCCCGAGAACGTCGAGCTGCTCACCACGGTCTTCGGCGACACCGACCGCCGCAAGCACCAGGCCGACGATCTCATGGGCGGCCGGCTCACCTTCGAGCAGATCCCGGCCACGCCCGACTCGGACGAGTGCTACTTCTGCCCGTTCTACCGCCCGCAGTCCGCGCGCGACGGGGGCCCTGGTTGCCCCGGCAGCACCAAGAGCTCCGGCCCGGGCTAGTCCCGCGTCGGCCGCCGACACCCAGCACTTGTGCCGGCACCACTCCACCTCACCTTCCATGTCACCAGGAGCACCGCATGTCGCAGCAGCCGTACGCCCCGCAGTACCCCCAGCCGCCCGTCCAGGGCTACCCGCAGCAGCCGGTCCAGCAGCCCTACCCGGCGCAGTACCCCGCCGCCCCGGCCCAGGCCTACCCGCCGCAGCCCCAGCAGTACGGCGCCCCGCAGGCGCCCCAGGCGCCGACGCAGCCGCTCGCCCAGGGCAGCATCGACGACTTCTACAACCAGCCGTCCGTGGGCGGTGGGCCGTCGCTGAGCTGGACGGACAAGAACACCAACCAGCCCAAGCCGATCGGGACGTCGTACGCCGGCATCGTGGCGCGCGACGTCACCAACGCCGACGTGCAGCAGCAGACCGACTTCCGGACCCAGGCGCCGCTCTTCTACAAGGACGGCCGCCCCAAGTTCGCGATGAAGGTCCCGCTCAAGCTGCAGCCCAGCGCGGAGTTCCCCGACGGGGAGGCGAGCTGGTTCGTCAAGGGCCAGGCCCGCGACGAGCTGGTGCGCGCGATGGCCGAGGCGGGCTGCTCGGGATCCCCGACGGCCGGCGCGGTCATCGAGGTGACGCTGGTCCAGCGTCGCAACACCGGCGCGGGGATGAACCCGGCGAACATCGTGCAGGTCCGCTACACGCCGCCGGCTGGCACGGGGGCTCCTTCCCCGGCGCCCGTCCAGCAGCAGGTCCCGGTCCAGCAGGCCGCCCTGGCTCCGCAGCCGCAGGCCCAGCCCGCCCCGGAGCAGACCTACCAGCAGCCGGTGCAGGCCCAGCCGGCGTGGTCCGAGCAGCCCCAGGCCCAGCCCGTGCAGCAGGCGGTGGCCCAGCCGGCACCGCAGGCGCCCGCGGGTCTGAGCCCGGAGCAGCAGCAGCTGCTGGCCCAGCTCACCGGTGGCGGACAGGCGCCCGCGGGTCAGTGACTGCCATCCACGCGGAGACCGACGCCGGCTGCCAGGACCTGATCCTGGTGGCCGGCTCGGTCGGCGACCCCACGCACGAGGGCGTCGCCCGAGCGGCCAAGCGGCTCAAGCTGCTGACCCCGCTCTTCTCCACCACCGAACCGGCCGGGGCCCTGCGCACCCCGCTCACATGGGCAGCCGTCGTGCAGCTCTCGGCCACCTTCGGCACCAACTTCGTGCCCGGCCCGCGACTCTGCGAGTGGATCACCGCCCAGACGCTGGCGCGCACCACCGCGCTGCCCGTCGACGAGCCGCTCGACATCGAGCTGCCCGCGGGGCTGGTGCCGCGGCCCTACCAGGTCGACGGCGCCCGCGAGATCGCCCGCACGGGCCGTCAGCTGATCTTCGACGAGCCACGCACCGGCAAGACCATCACCACCATCCTCGGCCTGGCGCTGCGCTCCGGGCCTGGCCACCTCGGCGGCCTCCCGATCCTGGTCGTCTGCCCTGCCTCGGTCGTCGACCCGTGGGTCGAGGCCTTCAACGCGTGGGCGCCCTACTGGAAGGCCGTCGCCTGGCGCGGCACCCCGAAGAAGCGCCACGCGCTCGCGGGCACCGCCGACGTCTACGTCACCAGCTACGACACCGCCCGCCAAGACACGCCCGTCATCGCGAAGGGCAGCGCGCTGCTCGACCTCGACGCGCGCAGCCTGGTGGTCGACGAGTCCCACTTCGTGAAGAACCCGCACGCCGGCCGCACCAAGTCCGTGCAGCGCCTGGCCCGCGACGTCACTACCTTCGTCGCGCTGTCGGGCACCCCGATCACCCACCACCCCGGCGACCTCTGGCCGGCGCTGCGCTGCCTCGAGCCGCACGCCTGGCCGAGCCGCGAGCGTTGGGTCAACCGCTACTGCCAGACGTTGCCGGGCGATTACGGGGACGAGATCCTCGGCCTGGCGCGTCATGCCGAGCCGGAGTTCCGCCTGACGCTGCTCGGCCAGCACCGCCGCATCGCGCGCGCCGACGTCATGGGCCAGCTGCCGCCCAAGACCTACAGCGTGCGCACCGTCGACCTGCCTGCGAAGTGGCGCAAGGCGTACGACGACATGGAGTCGCAGATGCTCGCCGAGCTGCCCGACGGCTCCGAGATGTCGGTGATGAGCGTGCTGGCGCAGCTGACCCGGCTCTCCCAGCTGGCCTCCGCGCCGGCGAACGTCGTCACCACGGTCGACGAGAACGAGCTCGGCCCCGACGGCATGCCGAAGGTGCACACCGAGGTGACGCTCGAGGCCCCCTCGTGGAAGGTCGACGCGCTGCTCGAGGTGCTCGACGAGCGGCCGGGCGAGAAGGTCGTGGTCTTCGCGCCGTCGCGGCAGCTGATCATGCTGGCCGGCGCCGCAGCCGAGAAGGCCGGCCACCGGGTTGGCTACATCGTCGGTGGCCAGGCCCAGGGCGTGCGCACCGAGACGATCCGCAGCTTCCAGCACGGCGACCTCAACCTGATCTGCGCCACGACCGGCGCCGGGGGCACGGGCATCACCCTCTCGGCCGCCGGGACGCTCCTGTTCCTGCAGCGCCCCTGGTCGCTCGTCGAGTCCGTCCAGGCCGAGGACCGCGGCGAGGGCGACATGGAAGCCACCCACGGCACCGAGGTCATCGACGTCGTCGCCCGCAACACCATCGACACCCGCGTGCGCGCCGTGCTGCGCGAGCGCGCCGGCCAGCTGGCCGACCTGGTCCAGGACCCCCGCATCGTCGCCGAGCTGCTCGGCGGCACCACGACCGAGAGGAAGAGCGCATGAAGACCATCAAGCCATGGGGCGGCCGGGGCACGACCCGGGCCGGCGAGTTCAAGGGCTACTGCCGCCTGGTCGAGAAGCGCCTGCTCACCGAGCTCCGGAGCAACGGACTGCGCGAGGGTCAGGTCGCCCGCGAGGGGAGCCACTGGGACGCGAAGCTCGGGGGCGAGGCGGCACACGTGCAGTGCAACCTCGAGCTGCCCGACGCGACCCTGTTCGACGCCCACATGGACCAGGTCCACGACCAGGCGACGGAGCGCACCCGCGCACAGGCCGCGTCATGAGTGCTTGGTTCGAGCGCGACCCGCAGGGAGTGGAGATCTGCCCGCTGTGCGGCTGCCCGGTGCAGCGGACCGCAAGCGGCACCCTCGCCGACGGCATGACGGCGCACCGCAAGGTCGTGCACGCCGACGAGCAGGTCCCGCAGCTGACGGGGGCGAGCTCGTGACGCGCCTGCTCGAGGTCCTCGGTGCGCTGGTCATCGCCTTCGGGGTGCTCGACGGCTACACGAACACCTTCGCCAACTTCGTAGCGAGGGTCCTGTGATCGCGCTGTGGATCGGCTCCCACGACACCCACGCCGAGGCCGTCACCGCGGCGGCGAAGGCCGCGCGCCTGAACCGGCGTCGTCACCAGGTGCGGCGGCTGCGCTCCACCTGGCGCCTCGGGCAGGCGTGCATCGAGTTCGGCGCCGGCCCCGAACGCTGGCACGTCTTCACCGCGGGGCTGCTGCCCACGCAGCGAGGAGGCGACCGTGGCTGAGCGTCGCGTCATCGGGGTCGACCCCGGCCCGGTCCCGGGCATGGTCGAGCTGCGGTTCGTCGACGGCCGCCTGGTCGGCGTCGAGGTCGTGCAGTGCTCACACGGCATCGCCGCCGAGGTGTTCAGCGCGCTGCTCGGCTCGGCCTACGCCACCCCGACGCTGGTCCAGGTCGAGCGGTTCGTCGTCGGCCGGTCGTCGATGAAGAGCGCCGAGCCGGGCGCCATCACCCGCGACATGGTCGGCGCCCTCGGGCTGGCCTTCGAGGACTACGACTCCACCGAGAAGGGCCGGCTCGGCGGCCGGTTCCTCCAGCGCTCGGCCTCCCAGGTGAAGCCCTGGGCCACCGACGCCCGCCTCGAGATCGCCGGCCTGCTCGAGGCCACCAAGGGCATGCGCCACGCCAAGGACGCGGCCCGCCACGCACTCTTCGCCGCCTGCAACGACGGCGGGATTCCCGACCCGCTCAGCAAGGACTGGACCCGATGACCGGCGATCAAGCTATGCCGTCTACCTCCTCATACCCCTCGGGGTCCTCAAGCCATACGGATGCGATCGCGCTCAATTGTTTGGCACTTTGCTTCGCATTGGCCGTTCCATTGGTATCGCCGACGTACAGCAGTGAGTACGCCTTATCGATGTCCCGGTGCAGCGCTGGGGCGAGCCCACGGGAATTTGCGCTCACCAGCATGAATGCGCGGCTGAGTTCGCTTGCCCACTCGTCCCATCCCGGGGCCTCGTCGTGGCTAGGCACCATGAACATGCTGCGCGTCGCGACGGCCTGGAGTGCCACCACGGATTGCCGCAGCTCGGTCTTCCGTGACTGTTCGCGCTCATGGGCGAACGTGGCTGCGAGCTGCTCGCGTTCGTGTTCCAAGGTGGCGGTCAGTTGGCCTCGCTGCGCCCTAAGGGTGAGCCACACCGCCAGCCCGGTTACGGCCGCGCCAATGAAACCGCCGACGAACCCGTCGAAGCCGTACTGCCACCACCAGTCCAAGTCACTGGGGTTCAGGCGCGGCTCCTGCATGGGGCCCACCGGACCGATCTCGTCCATCCACTTCGTCACGCCCAGGACCGTACGCGGACCTGGCCTGCTCCACAGCCGATCGACCCACCCCAAGGAGACCCGATGAGCAACAAGCCCAACCCCGCCGAGGCGACCGCGTACCTCCAGGTCCGTCTCGCCCGGACCAGCACCTACAGCGCGTCCGAGGCCAAGGTCGTCGCGGTCACGCAGCGCAAGCCCGAGGACCCGCAGCCCGGCTGCATCGTGGTCAAGGTCAAGTTGCGGATCCCCGTCGAGGGCTGGGACCCGTTCGAGCCCGAGGCCGTCATCGATGTGCCCGCCGACCTGGTCCAGCACCTCATCGCCGTGGAGGCCGAGGACCCCATCCAGTGACGCCCCGTCCTGCCGTGCCCGAGGGCCGCTTCGGCTGCCCGCTTTGCCCCCAGCGCTTCGTCGTCCTCGGCGACAAGAAGCGCCACATCCGCGAGACCCACCCCAAGGAGAACCGATGACCATGACCCCCACCCCCGAGCAGTTCCTCGCGATGCGCGAGCCCGACGAGGACGAGACCGAGAACGGGATGGCTCCCTGGGAGCAGCAGATCCTGGACGAGGTCAACGCCGAGAGGGCCGACCCGCTGGAGTCGATCGCCGCGTCGCTGCGCCAGCTGGTCGGCGCCCTCCAGGAGGACAAGGACGAGGAGCAGGCGCCCGACTGGCTGCGCGAGTCGCTGGACGACCTCCAGGCCAAGCACGAGGTGCTCGTCCAGCTGGTCGAGGAGATCGAGGCCATCGTGAAGCCCTCGACCAGCAAGCTGGCCAACACGGTACGCCAGACCATCGGCCGGTGGCGCGCGCCCGAGGCGTCGGCCGGGGAGCCGGTCGAGGACGAGAAGCCCGGCGGCCCGGGGGCGGTGCAGTGCGGGCTGTGTGAGCGCTACTTCGCCGACCAGGACCTGCTCGAGCGGCACGTCTGCGGCGCGGGGCCCATGGTGCCGGCGGCCAACGCCGCAGAGATGGGCCACCGCCCGCCGGCTGCTGACGCCGGTGTCGAGGAGTGGCGCAAGTACGCCCGGAGCCTCGGCCACGAGGTCAGCGACCAGACCAACCGCTCGCAGATCCGCACGCTGCTCGGCCTCCCGCACCACGACGCCTGATCCTCCGCCCACGTCCCAAGGGAGCAAACGCCACCTCATGACCGAGGCACCCCGCACCTTCGCCGAGCACGTCGCCGACTACGCCTTGGCCGGCTGGCCCTGCATCCTGCCCGTGCCGGCCGCGACCAAGACCCCCCCGCCGGTCGGGTTCACCGGCGCCGACGGGCGCGACACCGGCCCGATGGACCTGGTCGACTGGGTCGCTCACTTCCCGCACCACTCGATCGCCCTGCGGATGCCCGAGGACGTCATCGGAATCGACGTCGACCAGTACCTCAAGGGAACGGTGCAGAAGCACGGCGCCGAGACCCTGGGCCACTTCCTGCAGCGCTGGGGTCCCCTGCCGGCGACCTGGTCGAGCACCGCGCGGGAGCCGGGCGGCCCGAGCCGGATCTACTTCTTCCGGGTCCCGGTACGGCGCTACGCCACCAAGCTCGACACCGGCACCACCAGCGACGTCGAGATCATCCAGCGCCACCACCGCTACGCCGTCGTCGCGCCGTCCCCGCACAAGGGCGCCGGCCAGCCCTACGCCTGGTACGACCCCACGGGCGCCGTCAGCGACAAGCCGCCCAAGCCCGACGAGTTCCCCGACCTGCCGCCCGCCTGGGTCGAGGGGCTCACCGAGGGCGCCACCCTGGCCGGCCCCGCGGCCGCCGACCGCTCCAGCGGCGAGGCGCTGCTCGACCAGTTGCTGGACGACTGGCGCCCCGAGTGCGCCGACATCACCTCGGCGCGGCTCCAGGCCGCCGACGAGCTCACCCGCGCCGACGCCGGCTCGCGGCACGACACCATGACCGCCCGCGTGCACCACCTGGTGCAGCTGGCCGCCGGCGGGCACACCGGCGTCGCGCACGCCGTGCTCGAGCTCCGGGACGCCTGGGCCACCCTCACCGCCGGCGAGGACCGCGGCGAGGAGCTGGAGCGGATGCTGCTCACCTCCGCCCGCAAGGCCGTCACCGTGGTCGGACAGGTCCAGGTCCCGTCCGACCCCTGCCTGATGATGGCCGACGGCTTCCCGCTGCCGCCGCTCGCGCCCGGCGACCCCGGCGAGGGCGACCCCGAGCTGCAGATCGTCGAGCCTCCGCGCTGGGCCGGCGTGCGCCAGGTGATCGGCGCCCACGCCTTCGACCCCAACGCCGGGCTCGACCAGCCCCTGGCCGAGGCCGTGCTCGGGCGCACCTTCCCGGCACTGCGCTACGCCTACGACTCCGACGGGTGGCTGCTGCGCGCGCCGCAGCGCTGGGAGCTGCACAAGCGCCTGAGCCCCTGGGCCGTCGCACAGGTCGCGCCGCTCATGCCGGTCGGCGACCCCACCGCCGAGAAGGGCACCGACCCCTTCGAGCGCGCGAAGCGCCGGGCCCGCTTCATGACCGCGGCCGGTGCCGGCGCGGTGGCCAAGATGATCGACAGCCTGGTGGCCGGCGGGATGCACCCCGTCGCGCTGGCGCTGGCCGACCTGGACTCCGACCCCGAGGTGCTCTGGGCCGGCGGGATGCCGTGGTCCCTGCGCGCGAGCCTCGAGGGCCCGACGCTGGCGCTGGTCGACCCGGCCACGCCCCACCTGCACACCGCCGGCGTGACGCCCGAGAAGCGCCCGACGCCGCTGTGGGACGCGTTCCTCGCCGCGGTGTGGCCCGACCCGGAGATCCGGGCCTGGGCGGTGCGGGTCCTGGCGATCGCGCTGACCGGCTACGCCGACCGGGCGCTGCCGATCCTCATCGGGGAGACCGGCCGCGGCAAGACGCAGGTCATCCACCTCCTGATGAGCGTGCTCGGCTCCTACGCCCACGCCGCCGACTCCAGGCTGCTCACCCCGGCCGGCGAGAACGCCCACGCCTCCATCGTGTTCGCGCTCAAGGGCCGCCGGCTCTCCTTCATCGACGAGGGCCCGCGCGAGGGCCGGGTGGCCCAGGAGCGGCTCAAGCAGCTCACCGGCGGCGGCGAGCTCACGGCCAACCAGATGAACCAGAACCCGATCACCTTCCGGCCCAGCCACACCCTGGTGCTGACCACCAACGACGAGCCGCCGCTCACCGACCCGGCCGTGCGGTCCCGCTCGCGGCTCATCCCCTGTGAGGGCGACCCCGAGGCCATCAGGCTGGCTCGCGCGGCCATCGGGCACGTCTCCAGCACGGCCTGGCGCACCGAGGCCCCCGGCGTGCTGGCCACGATGATGGCCGAGGCCGCGGCCTGGCTGGCCGGCCCCTCCACCGGCCTGGTCACCGCGGCCCCGGAGAGCATCCGCTACCTCGCCGAGAACATCGGCGCCGAGCAGGACCCGATCTCCACGTGGGTCGCCGAGGAGACCGAGCCCTTCGAGCCGGGCACCTCGAGCAGCGAGCTCTACCAGGCCTTCGTGGCGTCCTGCCGGCGCAACGGGATGAGGCCCGACACGGTCCCCAGCGTCACGAAGTGGGGCAAGGTGCTGACCCGCCTGGGCTACCTCCCGGTGCACTCGCGCAACGGCAAGGCCAGGCAGCTGCGGGTCCGCTCTGGAGGCTTCCTGCCGGGCATGGGACCCGTGACGGGTTCGGACGAGGCAACCCGTCACGCCCCGCCGGCACCGGCCGCGGGTCGGGCGCCCGAAACGCCGATTTCCGTGGATTCGGGCCCCTCGGACGAATCCACGGGACCCGTCCACAGCTCGACGGGGGGTGCGGTGACGGGTTGTGACGGGTTGGTGACGGGTTCAGAGACCAACCCGTCACAGACGTTTCCGCAGGTCAACCCCAATGAATCCGTGATCGGTGACGGGTGTGACGGGTTTGAACAGTTCCCTACGTACATGCAGGCGAGCGCGCAGGCGCACAAGGCCGCGACCGGAAAATCGCTTCAACCCGTCACACAGTCCGTCGACGACGTGCTGGAGGGCATGCCTAAGCCGCCCGCCAAGCCGATGCGCGAGCGGTCCGCTGAGGCCACCGCGAAGGCCGCTGCCCTGCGTGAGGAGAAGCGGCTGGCGGCGATCGCCGAGGCGGCCGGCGCCGCGGTGACCCTCCCCGCGGTCCTCACCCGCGACGGCGCCATCCGCGAGTGCGGCACCGCCGAGGCCGACCTGCTGCTGGCGACCATCACCGGCGAGGCCGGCGACGGCGCGCTGACGGTCGACGTCGAGCACACCGGCTACCCGGTAGGTCACGAGCTCTTTCGCCTGCGCACCGTGCAGCTTGGCAACGAGCACCTGGCGCTGGTGCTCGACCCGCACGCCGCCGACCAGGCTGACGTCGTGCGACGCCACCTCGCCGCGGCTCGCGCGCTGCACGCCCACTCGGCCACCGCAGACCTGGTGCCCCTGGTGGACGCCGGCCTGGCCGACGCCGAGGACGTCTGGGCCAAGATGCTCGACACCGGGATCCTGGCCAAGCTCTCCGATCCCGCCTCGGCCGGCAACGACGCCGACCTCAAGAGCCTGTCGAAGGCTGTGCTGCGCGACCAGGCGCTCTCCGCGCCGGCCGACGAGGCCCGCAAGGCGCTGTTCAAGGCCGGGAAGTGGCTCACCGACACTGAGGTCACCACGCCCATCGAGCGCTCCGGCTGGGCCCAGGTCGACCACGGCACCGAGACGATGGTTCGCTACGACGGCTCCGACGTCCTCGACTGCGCCGCCATCGCCCGCAGCATCGAGCGACCCGCACTCGAGGTGCTCGAGCGCGAGCGGGCCGTGCAGCGCATGACCGCCCGCGTCAGCCACCGCGGTATCCGCCTCGACGGCGACCACGTCCACCGCCTGCACGCCGAGCACACCGAGGCCCGGGCCCGGCACGCCGAGCACGTGCGCAGCTACGGCATCGACAACCCCGGCAGCAACGACCAGGTCGGGGCCGCGCTGATCGGCCTCGGCGCTCCGCTGCCCCGCACGAAGACCGGCAAGCCCTCGGTGGCCGCCGGCGTCCTGGACCCGATGAAGGACGCTGAGGGCGACGTCGGCGACCTGGTCCGCGCCGTGCTCGACTACCGCCACCACAACACCGCGCTGGTCCTGCTGCTCGAGCCCTACCGCGAGCTCGTCACCCGCGGCGACGGCCGCGCCCGCCCGACGATCTTCACCCTCGGCGCCGACACCGGCCGCATGTCCAGCTCAAGGCCCAACGTCCAGCAGGTCTCCCGCGAAGGCGGCATGCGCGCCTGCTTCACCGCCGACCCCGGTCATCTGCTGGTCTCGGCCGACTTCGCCGGCGTGGAGCTGCGCGTGGCCGCGGCCCTCAGTCAGGACGCTGGCCTCGCCGCGCTGATGAGCGACGCCGACCGCGATCTGCACTGGGAGGTCGCCCGCCTGGCGTTCGGCCCCCAGGCCACCAAGGCCCAGCGCTACGCCGTGAAGCGCGGCGTCTTCGGCCGGATCTACGGCGGGGGAGTGGCCGCCGTGGCAGCCGGCGTCGGAGTCACCCACCCCGTGGCGCAGTCCGTCATCGACGCCATGGACGCCCTGACCCCCGGGCTGACCGAGTGGTCCCGCATGGTGCGAGAGGGCGTCGAGTCCGGACGCACCCAGTTCCCCGCCTACTCCGGCCGGACCATCCACCTGCCCACCCGGGCCCCGCACGCCGCGCCCAACTACTGCATCCAGGGCACCGCCCGCGAGCTCCTGGTCGACGCCCTGCTGCGGTGGCGAGAGACCCGCTGGGGCGAGGCGACGCTCTTCCCGGTGCACGACGAGCTCGTGGTCGTGGTCCCCGAGGACGAGGCCGAAGCCGCCACCGAGGCGCTCGTGGCCTGCATGACGACCGAGCTCTACGGCGTCCCGATCATCGCCGACCCCAGCACGCCGACCTACTCCTGGAGCGACTCATCGTGAGCGACCACCTGCGCCCCGACCTGGACGTCCACCTGATGATCGCCGAGCTGACCCGGCCTTCGACACACCGCGAGCCCTACGTGCTGCAGTCCGGTGCGACCAGCTGGCGACAGCACCACCTCACCCGCGTACCCGCACTGGTGCACCAGCTCCTCGGGGCCGCACCCGCCAGCTCCGACAGCGAGTCAGGCAGCGCCCCGAAGTCCAAGCCCGCAGCACGCATCGAGGCGCTGGACACGATCATGCTCATCGACGACGAGGCCGGCGAGTGGATCGACCGCCTCGGTGGCATCATCCCCTCGGACACCATCGACCTCGACACCCAGCTCACCGTCGGTGGCTCGGGCACCATCGCCCGGCTGGCACGCCTGCACGGCCTGCACGCTGGGCTCGAGCGGTGCGTCCACGACCACGGCCGCCGTGACGAGGGGACCTGGTGCTGCCTGCGCCACCACCTCGAGCACGACGTACGACGGTGGTGGCACCAAGCCCGCATCATCACCGGCTGGGACAGCGCGCCCTACCGGCCCTTCAACACCTGCCCCGTGTGCGAGCACCGAGGTGGACTGAGGATCAACCTTGAGATGCAGGCCGGCTTCTGCGTGGAGTGCCGCTCGATCTGGGACGTCACCCAGATCGGGCTGCTCGCCGAGCACATCCGCACCGAGAACGCCGAGGCGCCGGAGCAGACCAGTGCTTGACCTCACGGACAACAGGGTGCACACTGAATCCGACCTCTTTAGCGACCCCACAACCCGGACCTCGCGGCCCGGGTTGTTGTGCGTCCGGGTCAAGGTCCCGACCTGATGGCCAAACCCAAGTACCGCTGGGCCCATCAGCAGGAGCGCAAGCGGTGGGTGCCCGTCGTTGCTGCAGGCGAGGCGTACTGCGCTGAGCCTGTGTGCAAGATGCGCAGCCGACTGATCCCGCCCGCTTGGGCCAACACCCAGCTCTGGCATCTGTGCCACGACCCGACCGGCACCGTCGTCATAGGCCCGGGCCACCGCCGGTGCAACACCAGCGAAGGTGCCAGCCGCGGCAACCGCCAGCGCGGGCGCAAGCCGGTCACCGTGAAGCGCGAGGCGAAGCCAAAGGCCAACCGCTGGGTCGTCTGACCCAGGGGAGGGCCCCTCAAAAGTTCACAGCCACACGTCCAGGACCGCCGGAGTCTCGGGGCTTCTCTCTCCGCATCGTGACGAGACCAGTGCAACGGAACGCAATCGCGGGGGAACGAGGCGACGTGGACGTCAAGTGCGGCGGTTGCGACCAGACGTTCGAGGCCAAGACGTCGCGGGCTCAGTACTGCTCGACGACGTGTCGCTCGCGCGCCGCCCGTCAGCGCAAGGCCGCGGCTGAGTCGGTCGAGGCTGACGCCGAGAAGGGCCTGGCTGAGCACCAGCTGGTGCGCGCCACACGCCTGGAGTTGGAGAAGGCCGGCGTCGTCGACACCGTCGAGGGCCAGCTGACGCTGCAGTTGGCACGCAAGCTGGCCAACCCCGACGAGTCTGGGATCTCGACGCTCTCGAAGGAGTTCCGCGCGGTCCGCGCTGAGGCGCTCGAAGGCAGCCCGGAGCCCGCGCCCACCGGAGACACCCCGCCGGCGGTCGACCGTGAGGATGACGAAGTGACCCGCGCGAGGAGAGCACGTGAGCAGAAGCTCAGCGCGGCGGCTGGTCGAGCCTGACTACTGGACCTGTCCCCACGGCCTTCGGGTTCGCCCCGAGCCCATCGAGACGTTCGGTCCCGAGGTGGCCGATGTCTGCGCAGCCGCAGGCTTCGCCCCCGACCCGCAGCAAGAACTCGCGCTTGACCTGATCTTCGCGATCAAGCCTGACGGTTCGCCCGCCACCTTCGAGTTCTGCGTTGTCTGCTCGAGGCAGAACCTCAAGACCGGGCTCTTCCTCCAGGCCGTCATCGGCTGGTTCTACGTGCTCGACGTCCCGGAGATCGTGTGGTCTGCGCACGAGATGTCCACAACACGTGCAGCACAGCGCGACCTGGCTAACGTTCTTCTCGGTGCTCCCAGCCTTCGTAAGCGGATGCTGCCGCAGAAGAACGACGGCATCTACGACGCCAACGGCGAGGAGCGGATCGAGCTCCTCGGGCCTGACGGCCAGCCGCAGACCGTCTGGTTCAAGGCCAGGACCCGTGATGGCGGTCGCGGTCTCGCGAAGCCCAAGCTGGTGCTCGACGAGGCGTTCGCGCTCAGGGCCGCGATGATGGGCGCGCTGGTGCCGATCATGCTGGCCCAGAAGGACCCACAGATGCTGCTGGGATCCTCGCCAGGCAAGGAAGACAGCGACGTTCTGTTCGACGAGCGGGAACGCGGTCGCGCAGGCAGCAGCCCGGCCATGACCTACCTCGAGTGGGGCAACGGTAAGCGCCCGCCCTGTGCCGACCCCGACTGCCAGCATCCCAAGACTGGCTTCACCTACGGCGACCCATGCGTAGCCAATCGGTTGGAGCTCATCGAGCACGCCAACCCAACGCTCACTACAGGCCGCATCACGATCGAGACGCTAGCCAACGTGCGCCAGGTACTCACCGCCGACGAGTGGTTCCGCGAGTGCATGGGGTTCTGGGACGAGCCGAAGACGGATGTCGTCCCACCGATCTTCGGCACTGGCAAGTGGGAGGCGTGCGCGGGGGAACCGTTTGAGCAGCCCGAAGCGCCGGCTGTCATCGGGGTGGCTGTGTCGGTGGACCGCTTGTGGGCCTCCATCGCAGCGGCTTCGATCGTCGAGGTGCTCGAGGACCCCAACGACTCGGAGGCTGAGCCGATCGATCGGGTATTCGTGGCAGCCACTGACCGCCGCGAGGACGTTACCTGGCTGGTGGCGGAGCTGAAACGAATCCAGGCCAAGACCGACTGCGCGATCGTGATCGATGAGAAGGGCCCCACCAAGGACCTGCTCAAGGACCTTGAGGACGCTGACGTCGCCGTGGAGACGGTGACCCTCGACGAGTACGCCGAAGCGTGCTCGAGATTCTTCGACAAGGTCCGCGGCGGCAATCTTCTCCACCCCTCGTCGACTGAGCTCGACGAAGCCGTGGCCGGTGCCACCTGGCGCACCGTCGGTGACCGCGGGGTTTGGGGTCGACGGAAGTCCGCTACAGACGTGTCCATGCTCGAAGCGGCAACCCTCGCCGCCTACGGCGCCGAGAAGTTCGCATGGTGAGGAGCCCACGATGAGTCCCGCAGTCACCGAGCTCCTCGGCATCCTCCTCGCCCTGGCCGGCGCCGCACTCCTGGTCGTCGGCGCCGCCCTGGTCTCGCTGGAGGCCGCGCTCCTCACGGGGGGCACACTCGCGCTGCCCGCAGGCGTCCTGCTCGTCATCACGGCCAACAAGACCGCCGCCCTCCGCCGCGCCGAGGCGGTGACCCCCCGGTGACCCTCTTCAGCGCATGGACCGGCAGCATCGATCTCGGCGAAGACGGCTCCATCACGGACAGCTCCCTGATCGAGCTGGTCGGCGGCGGCAAGACCGCCACCGGCGTCAAGGTCACCGAGGCCCGCTCGCTGACCATGCCCGCGGTGTGGCGAGCCGTCACTCTGCTCGCCGGCTCCATCGCGGGACTGCCCATCCACGCCTACCGCCAGGAAGGCGATACACGGGTCCGCGCCGGCAGCTCCTCACAGTCGACCCGCGTGCTCTCCGACCCCCACCCCGACCTCACGGTCTTCGAGTGGCTCGAGCTCGTCGTGGCCCATCTCGCACTGTGGGGCAACGCCTACCTGCTCATCCAGCGCGACGGCTTCGGACGGGTCCTCTACCTGCTTCCGATTCATCCCTCGCAGGTCCAGGTCGGGCGCCGCAAGAGCGACCGAGCCAAGCGCTACGCCATCACCGGCCCCCTGCCGGACGGCTCGAACGCACGCACGCTCGGAGACCTCGACGTTCTCCACATCCCTGGATTCGGCTACGACGGCATCTGCGGCGTCTCGCCCATCCGTGCCGCGCGGCAAGGCGTGGCGCTCGCCCTGGCTGCCGAGGAGTTCGGCGGCAAGCTCTTCGGCTCCGGGTCACTGGCCACCGGCATCCTGCAGACCGAGCAGCGACTCACCCAGGGCCAGGCCGACAAGCTCTCGGACCGCTGGAACGAAAAGCGCTCCGGCCTCAAGAGCGCGCACGGGACCATCGTGCTCGACAAGGGCGTGAAGTTCACCCAGCTGACCATCCCGCCCGAGGACGCGCAGTTCCTGGAGTCGCGGTCCTTCCAGGTGTCCGAGATCGCGCGCATGTTCGGGATCCCGCCCCACATGCTCTCCGACACCGAGAAGTCCACGTCCTGGGGCACCGGCATCGAGCAGCAGACCATCGGCTTCGTCACCTACACGCTGCGCCCCTGGCTCGCCCGCATCGAGCAGCGACTCACCAGGCTCCTGCGGCCCGACACCGTGTACGTCCGCTTCTCGCTCGAGGGGCTGCTCCGCGGCGACTCGGGCCAGCGCTCGAGCTTCTACAAGGCGCTGTGGGACCTCGGCGCGCTCTCCACCAACGAGATCCGCGCCTACGAAGACCTCGGCCCGGTCGAAGGCGGCGACGTCCGATACCGGCCGCTCAACATGGGCGAGCTCGGCAGCACCGACACCCCTGACAACCCGCCCGACCCGACTGGAGGCCCCGATGCGCCGTGACCCCGTGTACCGCTTCCGCGGCTACCAGAAGCCAACCACCGAGAGCCGCACCCCGATCCTCTCGGCGACCAACGAGCTGCCCGCGACCACCGTCGACGGCACCACCGCGGTCATGCGGCTCTACGACCCCGTCGACGACTGGGGTGAGTTTTGGGGCGTCTCGGCCAGCGAGTTCGCGGCCGCCCTCGACGCACTGCCCTCCGCCGTCAACGAGATCCACCTGCACATCAACAGCCCTGGCGGGGTGATCTTCGAAGGCATCGCCATTCTCAACCAGCTGCGCCAGCACCCCGCCCGCGTGGTGGCCATCGTCGACGGCGTAGCCGCCTCGATCGCCTCCGTCATCGCCGTCGGCGCCGACGAGACCGTCATGAACCCCGACACCCTGCTGATGGTCCACGACGGCTCGGGGTTCTGCATGGGCACCGCGGACGACATGCGCGAGGTCGCGGCCGTCCTCGACACCCTCTCGGACACCATCGCCGGCGTCTACGCACGCAAGGCGGGCGGCACCGTCGAGGACTGGCGCACGACCATGAAGGGCACCGTCTGGTACACCGCCCAGCAGGCGCTCGACGCCGGCCTCGTTGACCGGATCGCCGAAGCGCCCGAGCTCGTGGAGTCCGAGCCAGCGGCCGCGGCACGAGCCCAGACGCACCGAGCCGCCATCAACGCGCTCACCGCCTCGGCCCAGGTGCCCAGCCCGACGGTCGCCGACCCGCACGAAGCCGACCCGGCACCGACGGCGCTGGCCGACCAGTCCAGCGAGCCCGGCGCAGACGCCGAGGCCCGACGCCGTGCCGACGAGGACTGGCACCGCCACCTCGCCACCCTCCGCGGCTGACCCCGCAACCCAACACGACCCGACAGACCTCTGCCGGGCGAGCAGCCCTGCTCACGAAAGGAATACCCGATGAACCCGATCGAGACGCTTCGCGGGCAGATCGCCTCCACCTGGAACCAGATGGAGACGATCATGGCCACCGCTCGCGCCGAGGAGCGCAGCCTCACCGACGAGGAGCGCGCGACGTACGACGGTCACGCCCAGGCGCTGACCACCCAGCGTGCCGACCTGGCCCGCATGGAGGCGCACGAGCGCAACCAGGCGGCCGGCTCCACGCCCGCCGAGCCCAGCACCGACCCGCTCGACCCGACCCCGGCCACCGCGCGCTCGCTCGGCGACCACTTCGTCAACAGCGCGCGTGAGCAGCTCACCAACGCCGACAGCAGCTCGCGCTTCACGATCTCCGCCCCGGAGTTCCGCAACGCGGCCTCCGACGTCCAGGTCACCGACGGCACCGGCGGCAGCCTCGGCGCGGTGCTGACCGAGGTCGACACCACGATCGTCACCGGCGTCCGACGGCGGATGACCATCGAGGACCTCCTCGACTCCGGCACCATCAGCGGCCAGGCGATCACCTACTTCGTCGAGGGCGCGCTCGAGGGCGACTTCACCACCGTCGCGGAGAACGGCGCGAAGCCGCAGCTGCACTTCGCCAACCCCACGGCGGTCACCGACGCGCTGAAGAAGATCGCCGGCTTCATCAAGGAGTCCGACGAGCTCATCGAGGACCTGCCGTTCCTCGCCTCGGCGATCAACAACCGGCTGCTCTACCAGCTGGACCTCTTCACCGAGAACCAGATCCTCAACGGCAACGGCACCGGGACCAACCTGCGGGGTCTCCTGCAGCGCTCCGGCATCCAGTCCCTCGGCGTCATCGGCGACCCGGCACCCGGCAACGCCGACCGGATCTTCCAGGCCATCACCGCCGTCTCCACCGGTGCCGGCCTCGAGGCCGACGGGATCGTCATCAACCCCGTCGACTACCAGGCCTTCCGCCTGAAGAAGGACGGCAACGGCCAGTACATGGGCGGCGGCTTCTTCTCCGGCCAGTACGGCGTCGGCGGCGTCCTCGAGGAGCCCCCGCTCTGGGGCAAGCGCACCGTAGTCACCCCGGCCATCGCGGCCGGCACCGTCCTGGTCGGCGCCTTCCGCACGGCGGCGACCGTCTACACCAAGGGCGGCACGCGGGTCGAGGCGACCAACTCGGACCAGGACGACTTCACCAACAACCGCATCACCATCCGCGCCGAGCGCCGCAAGGCCCTCGCGGTGCGCCGGCCCGCCGGGCTGGTCAAGGTCACGCTCGGTGCGGCGTGAGAGGGGGAGGAACGATGAAGGAGTACGAGGTCGAGATCAACGGCACCAAGCACGTGCTGCTCCTCGACGAGGAGGACGCCAAGCGCTACACCAACGCCACCGCGGTGGTCGTGGTGACGGCACCGGTCGCCGAGCCCGTGGAGCCCGTGGAGCCCGTGGAGCCCGTGGAGCCCGTGGACCAGCCGACCACGCCCAAGCGCGGCTCTCGCCGCTCGCAGGGCTGACCGACCACCGCCCGCCCCGTTGCCGCCTCGTGGCGGGGCGGGCGGTGCACCACCCCTTCAACTCCACAGCGGCGAACGGAGGACCCATGCCTTTCACCGGCATCGAGATCGCGCGCCTCCGCGAAGAGGTCGGTACGGTCGCGGACGACGACCAGCTGCTCGCCGAGGTCATCAAGGTCAGCCTGGTGCAGCTGCTCAAGCTGACCGAGGACGCCGACGACGACCTGCCCGACGAGGTCTTCGACCAGGCACACCTCGCCGTGGCCGTGGACATGTTCAACCGCCGCAAGGCCCCCAACGGCGTGCTGTGGCAGCAGTTCGACGAGGGCGGCGCTGCGACACCCCTTCGGCTCTCCAGCGACCCGCTGGGCGTCGCCTACCCGATCCTGAGCCTCTGGCTCGTCCCGGCGATCGGCTGACCTGGTGAGCAGCACCCCGCAGACCAACCCGCTGACCGAGGCCCGGGAGAAGCTCCGCGACCTGCTCAAGGCCGCCGACCTCCACGCCTTCACGGTCGCCCCCAACCCTGCGACTCCGCCCTTCGCCTACGTCGGCCCCAACGACCCCTACCTCGACTACGAGGACGCCAACTTCGGCTGCGTCATCGCCCGCTTCCAGGTCGGCTACGTCGCCCGCCCTGGCGTGAACGAGAAGACCGCCGAGGACGCCGACGCCGGTGTGCTGCAGGTCCTCGCCGCGCTGCGCGAGAACCCCGACGACCCGCACGGCTTCTTCGTCGAGGGCGTCGACCGGCCCGGCCAGATCACCCTCGCCGGCCAGGGCAACCACATCGCGGCGCCGATCAACGTCGCCATCGAGCTCAACCTCGGGCTCTGACCACCCCACCCACCAGGAGGAACCCCCATGGCCGAGGCCACCACCGCCAGCACCGACCGCCGAAAGAACTTCACGGTGGGCGAGATCGTCGACGTGGAGCGCGGCACGACCGTGACCCGCCCCGACGGCTCCACCGTCACCGCCGGCAAGAGCTACGCGCTCGACGTGCCCGGCACCTTCCGCCTCGGCGACCGCGAGGTCACCGCCAAGTAGCGCCGGGCTCCTCCGGCACCACCACCCGAAAGGAACACCCGCCATGGCAGCTCTTGGCACCCGCCTCCTCACCCTCAGCCTCGACGGTGACGAGGTCACCGCGCAGGTCTCCAACTGCCGCATCACCTCCGGCGCCGCCGACTCGGACTTCACGTCGTTCGCCGACGCGGCGGCCGGCGGCGCGCGGGAGTACAAGCTCGCCGGCACGGCCACGCAGGACATGGCCGTGGACAGCGTCTGGGACAAGATCTGGACCAGCGCGGGGACCACGATCCCCGTTCTGATCAAGCCCGCCGGCGGCTCCACCGCATCGGCGACGCAGCCGCACTTCACGGGCAACGTGACCATCGTCGAGCCCGACGGCGACCTGGTCGGCGGCGAGGCGAACGCGTCCCCCACGGCGAAGTTCACCTTCGACTTCGAGTGGACGTTCTCGGCGAAGCCGACCAAGGTCGTCGCCTGACCATGGCTCGCACCCTGGGATTCCGCGTCGACGGCCTGAACCAGGTCGTGCGCGGGCTCCTGGAAATCGGTGTCGAGGTCGAAGACCTCAAGGGGGCCTTCTCCTCGATCGCCGACATGGGCGCTCGCACGGCCGCCCGGTTCGCTCCCAAGCGTTCCGGGCGGCTGGCCGGCGACGTCCGAGGCAACCGCGCTCGGTCGAAGGCTGTCGTCACCGCCGGCCGCGCGGCCCTGCCCTACGCGGGTCCCATCAACTACGGCTGGGCCAAGCACAACATCGAGCCCTCCATGTTCATGCAGCGCGCCGACAACGCGGTGCGCCCCTTCGCGCTCCGCCGGCTCGAGGCGGAGATCAACATCCAGATCCGGCGCCGCGGCCTGAACTAGCCCGCGGCACCATCACCAGGAACGAGGCACCCATGACCGACACCACCGCACCCCCGGAGCAGGCCAAGCCCACGGTGGCCGACCTGCCCTACATGGAGTTCCTGCGCACCCTCGACGGGTACGAGGAGCTCGCGATCGAGCAGACCTTCGGGCGCGACATCGACAGCCTCGGCTTCGGCCTCCAGCTGCGCGCCCTCGTCTTCGTCTCCCGGCTGCGCGGCAAGGTCGAGGCCAGTGCCGCCCGGCGCGAGGTCATGGGCATGACGGTCCGGCAGATCTTCAACGAGTACCCCGACCTCTCCGACCCGGCAGACCCGAAGACCGACGAGACCCCTGAGCCGGCCGCCGGCGACAGCGACGCCGCTGCGGCCGAGTGATGGAGCGCCAGACCCTGCAGGAACTCCACGAGAGCCTCACCGGCGCTGAGGAGCGGGCCCTGCGCGAGCAGTTCGGTGCCCCGCTGCACGCCACGCGAGGCTACGCGCTCCTGAGAGCCGCCCAGTTTCGTTGTGGAACGACGATCCGCGCCTGACGACCGGGCCGCCCACGCGGCCGCCATGGCGACGCCCCGCGACCTCCTCGTGCCCTGGCTCGACCTGAGCGACGCCGGGTCCGATACCACTCCCCCCGCTGAAGACGACCAGTTCCTCGGCGACCCCGCAGAGCTGCGCCGGCACTACGCCATCGAGGAAGCCGAGGAGATCGGCCTCTGGTGCTTCGTCACCCGCCAGGACGACCGCGCCTGGCACCGCCTGACCCGCCTTGAGCGCAACGCCATGGCCGACGCGATCCACCGCGCCCACCGGCGCCGATGACCCACGACACGAGGAGGTGACTCGGTGGCCGGACCCATCCGCATCTCGATCCTCGCGAACGGCAAGCAGGCTCGTGCAGAGGTCGCCCAGACCTCGCGCGCCTTTTCCAGCTTGGGCCGCAGCCTCGTGCGTGGCGGCGCCGCTCTCGGGATCACGGGGCTGATCGCCGGCACGGTCGGGCTCGGCAAGGCGTCGATCGCCACCGAGGCGCAGTTTAGCCAGCGGATGAACCTCATCGCGGCGGCCACCAAGGCGCCGGCCTCGGAGCTGCGAGCGCTCAACGACCTGGCCATCAAGCTCGGCGCCGACACCTCGTTCTCGGCCAACGAGGCCGCCGACGCGATGCTCGAGCTGGCCAAGTCCGGGCTGTCGCCGGCGACCATCCAGGCCGGCGCCCTTGCTGGGACGCTGACCCTCGCCGAGGCGGGCGGCACCGACCTCGCGACCGCGGCCACCGTCGCCTCGAACGCGCTCAACACATTCAACCTCCAGGGCGAGGACATGGCGTCCGTCGCGGCGGCCATGGCCGGCGGCGCCAACGCCTCCTCCGCGTCGATCGAGTCGCTCGCCCAGGGGCTCCAGCAGGTCGGGCCCGGCGCCACCAACGCTGGGCTGTCGCTGCAGGAGACCGTGGCGGCTCTGTCCGCGTTCGACGCGGCCGGGGTCAAGGGGTCCGACGCAGGCACCTCGCTGAAGACGATGCTCGCTCGGCTGGTGCCGGACAACGACAAGGCCGCCGCGGCCATGGAGGCCCTGGGCGTCAACGCGCTCGACGCGCAGGGCAACTTCCGCAGCCTCACGGACATCGCCGGCCAGCTGCAACGCGGCATGAAGGGCCTCTCCGACGCCGAGCGCACGCGGGCCCTGAACGCAGCCTTCGGCTCGGACGCCTCTCGCGCGGCGATCGTGCTGGCGAAGGAGGGCGCCGGCGGGATCCGGAAGTACATCCAGGCGACGAACGACCAGAACGCCGCTCAGGAGATGGCCGCAGCCCGCATGAAGGGCACCGCCGGTGCCACCGAGCGGCTGTCGGGGGCCATGGAGACCGCGCGGCTGCGGATCGGCCAGGAGCTCGCGCCCGTCGTGGGCGACGTCGCCGATGGGCTCTCCGACAACCTGGTCCCGGCCATCGAGGCCGGCATCGATGGGGCGAAGGAGCTCGGGTCGGCCGTGGCGCCGGCCGTCGACGCCGTCACGGACGCGCTCGACGGGCTGATCCCCTCAGGGGACGAGGCGTCCTCGATGTTCGAGGACCGGCTGATCCCCGCCATCAGCACCCTGGCCGACATCACGGCCGGCGTCGTCGGCTTCGTCGACGACCTCCCCGGCCCGGTGAAGGACATCGGCGTCCAGGCAGGCATCGCCGCGCTGGCCTTCTACAAGCTCAGCCCGGCCATCACCGCTGCCACGACCTCGATGCGCAACGGAGCGATCTACGCGCAGGTGCTCGGCCTCGAGATGCGCAACAGCACCTCCAGAGCGGCGCTGATGCAGGGCGCGCTCACCAAGGTGGGCGGCGTCGCCAAGAACGCCGCCGGCATCGGCGGTCTCATGGCGCTCACCTCCGGGCTGACCGAGGCGTCCGACAAGGGGCTGACCTTCGGCGGCGTCATGAAGGGGGCGGCCGGCGGCGCCGGGATCGGCGCGATGTATGGCCCCGTCGGCGCCCTCGTCGGGGCCGGCGTCGGTGGCGGCCTGACCGCCCTCGTGGGTGCCTTCCAGCAGACCAGCGAGGAAGCCGCGCGGGCGCGCCGCGAGCTGATGAAGGCCGAGGGCTTCAAGGACGCCGAGGCCGACGCGGACTCGCTGCGCGAGGCGCTCCTCGGGGTGGTCAACGCCTACGGGAAGGTCCCTCGCGCGGCCATCGAGGCGTCGTTCACCGGCAAGGACGGCAAGACCGAGAAGGACGTCCAGACGCTGCGCGACCTCGGCGTCTCCATGGACACCATCGTGTCCGCGACCCTGGGCCAGGCCGGCGCGCAGAAGATCGTCAACGACGCCCTGTCGGCGCAGATCACCGACTACGAGCGGCTGGTGGCCACCTACCAGGAGGCATACGACAACTCGACCGGCCCGGCCCGCGTGGCCAACAAGGAGGGGCTGGACGAGGCGAAGGCGAGCCTGCAGGCGCTCGTCGACGTCGAGGAGAACTTCGGCAAGCGGATCAGCGAGAACACCGGCGCCGTCGCCGAGCATGCAGCCCAGCTGAAGACCCTCGCCGGCGAGCTGGGGATCACGGTCGCGCAGTACAAGACCTTCCCGAAGGAGGTGCGCACGCGGTTCGAGGCGGAGGGGCTGCCGCAGACCGCCCGGGACGCGGTGCGGCTCATCGGCCAGTACAAGGGCCTGCAGAACTTCCGCTCCATCAAGGCCGTGGTCTCGGCGCCCGGCGTCAACCTGTCCCGCACCCAGGTGGAGCGGCTCGGCAAGCAGTACCGGCTCACGCCGAAGCAGATCCGGACTGTGGCCCGCCTCGAGGGCGTGGCGGCGACGGTCAAGGGCAGCGAGCGCGTCCGCAGCTCTCTGCGGGAGACCGACAAGGTCAAGGTCACGCTCCCCGGGGTAAAGCGCGGTGTCGACGACGCCGTCCAGGGCGCCCAGAAGGTCGGCGGCGCAGGCGCGAAGCGTGTCCGCGAGGGCATCGAGCGACCCCTGCGCGGGACGAAGGCCAACCTCGCGCCGTGGCAGCAGTCCGTGCGCGCTGGTGCGTTCGCCGCCGTCGCGGACGGGCGCAGCGGCTCCGTGGCCGTCGGCGCCGCCATGAAGGCTGGGATTCAGGCGGGCTTCTCGGGTACCGCCACGGTGCTGGCCGCCCAGGCGCGCGCGGCCGTGCGCGCGGCCATCAACGCTGGCCGGGCCGAGGGCAAGGTGCGGTCGCCTTCGAAGGAGACGCGCTACACCGGGGAGATGCTCGGCGCGGGCCTGGTCGACGGACTGGCCCGCCGGGAGGACGCCGCGCGACGGGGCGGCCGGAACATCGTCCGGGAGCTCCTGGCCGGCGTGGTGAACGGCTCCGAGGGCGTCGAGAGTTCGTTCGGCCGGGTGGACGACTACATCGACAAGGTCCTGAAGAAGCGCACGAAGGCGCAGCAGAAGGCGGCTCGCCAGCGCCTCAAGAGCGTCCGCGACGAGCGCGCGGCGCTGACCGCCAACGGCCGGGCGCAGGACCGCCTGCAGAGCGGCAACTATCTCGGGACGCTCGTGCGAGGGTCCCGGCTCTGGGTCCAGATGACCAGGCTCGGCGTGAAGAACCTCGAAGAGGCCCGCCAGAAGTACAAGGACCTCGCGGAGGCGTCGACCCAGTACAACGCGAGCATCCAGCAGGCGTTCGCCGACTACGGGGACATCACGAACCTCGGCCAGAGCGAGGACGGCACCGTCGCGGTCGGCAACCTCCTCGACCAGCTACAGCAGCGCGCTGTGGCGGCCGACCGCTATGCCCTCCTGATCCAGCAACTCCGCGACGCCGGCCTCAACGACACGTCGCTGCAGGACCTCATCGACAAGGGGCCCGAGGCCGGCCTCGCCACGGCGGAGGCGCTCATCTCCGGCGGGTCAACGGTCATCGGTCAGGTCAACCAGCTGACGACCCAGATCGCGCAGGCGGGCGGCCGGCTCGGCGACGAGATGGCGACTCACTTCTACGGCGCCGGGATCCAGGCCGCGGCCGGGCTCGTCAGGGGCCTGGAGTCGCAGGCGGCAGGCCTCGACCGCGTCGCAACCCGGCTGGCGAACCAGATGGTCAAGGCGATCAAGAAGGCGCTCGGGATCCGCTCCCCGTCCCGGGTCTTCAAGGACATCGGCGACCAGAGCGTGCGCGGCCTGGCAATCGGCCTGGACGACACCTACGCCCGCCGCGCCGGTGTGACGCTGGCCGCCTCGCTGCAGGAGGGCTTCGGCGTCCCGAAGCTCGAGGCCATGGCCGCCACCTCGGCCGGTGGCGCCCAGGGCGCCGCCGCCCTCGGCTCCCTTCGCCTGACGCTCAGCGCGCAGGAGATCGACCGCCTCAGCCGGGGTAAGGAACTCATCGCTGACATCGACCTGGCTCTGGACAAGGGCGCGCGGACCAAGAACATCGTCGTCACGAGGAGCAACGGATGAGCCGGCAGACCTTCAAGACCACCGACGTTCTGAAGCTCGAGGTCGAGACCAACCCGACCGGCCTGGTCAACCGCGTCCCCAACCCGACGGGCGAGCTCGGCGCTTGGGGCTGGATCACTCCCTTCGACGACGTCCTGGCCGGCGTCGACGTCGGCGGTCAACCGTGGCTCCGTCACACCCTCGGCTCGCCCTCCATCAACGGCGTCTACACCGAGCCCCACCCGATGACCCCGGGCCAGTACGTCGCCGCGTCGTTCCGGGCCGGGGCCTCCGACCTACCCGCGGACACCAGCGGCGGCCGCCTGGTGGCGTTCATCGCGTTCCTCGACGTCACCGGGACGCTCGACGGGGTTATCGGCGGCTTTCCCGCCGGCCTGGTCAAGATCGTCGACAAGCTGCTCCCGCAGGCCGCGCGCCAGGGCACCCCCGCGCCCATCGTCGCGCCGGCCGGCACGCACTACGTCGCCCTCGGTGTCGCCCTGCTGGCCACCGCTCCGGTCGGGTCCGGCTTCATGCCGGCGCCGGCTGGGTCGTGGCTGCAGTTCACCGAGGCCACCGTGGCTGTCGCCAACACCTCGGCGGCACTCGGGTCCGGCATCCTGCCGTACATCGCCCCAGTGCCCTACGTCGACGTCCTCGGCCCCACCCTGCAGATCGGCGTGGAGCGCTCAGAGCTCAACCTCGGCGTCCTCACCGCGACGATCGCCGACTCGACACTCGACCCCTCGCAGAGCACCCTCATCCGCCCCGGTCGCCGGATCCGTCTCCGCGCTCTTACGGGCGCTGGCACGTGGGAGCCGATCTTTACAGGCAAGGTCAGCAACGGCAAGGTCAGCTACTCGCTCACGCAACGCGAGGCCACGAAGCGCGCGCGCATCACCCTGACCGCCACAGACGACATGCCCACCCTCGGCCGGCCCCGCCACGAGGGAGTTGCCGACATCGCGGACCTGCCCTACGTGCTCGAGGGCTGCGGCGTCCCGTGGAACGTGAATGGCTCAGGCAACCAGGTGGACCCCGACGACGTCGAGGTGGTGGCCGTCAACGACCAGGCCACCGCGATGGACCAGGTCGTTCTCACCCGCGACTCAAACCTCGGCTACGCCTGGATCGACCGCCGCGGCGTGCTGCAGGTCTGGGATCGCGACGAGATCTCCGCCACCCCGGTCGCGGTGCTCGACGAGAGCGTCTACAACGCCGACGTAGCGATCGACTACGACACCGACCGGTGCATCAACTCGGTGAAGGTGATCTTCCTGCGCCGCAACGCGTCGACAGGGGAGACCGAGGAGATCACCTACGGGCCCTACGTCGATCAGGCGTCGGCCGACGAGTGGGGCACCCACTCCGCCGACTTCAAGATCCAGGCGGCCATCGAGGACGAGACCGCGATCGAGGCCCTCGCGTCCGCGATCCTGGCAGCCAACGCCGTGCCGCAGGTCCGCGTCAACGAGGTGACGATCCCGTTCCCCACGGCCGCCGCAGTCGCGACTCACGCCCGCCGCGACCTCTACGACCTGGTCAACGTCGTCAACGACACCGCCGAGCTCGACGAGGCCGACCGGGTCACCTCGGTCAAGCACGCCATCACGACCGACAAGTGGCTGATGACGCTCGGCTTCAGCGTCGACGGCGGCGTGGCGACCCCGACGTTCGTGCCCTCGCCGAGCGGCGGCGCCGACGGCCTCACGTTCGGCCAGCTGATGCAGCCAGTGGGGCACGTCGAGATGTTCTACGGCGCCAAGGCCGACATCTCACCGGGCTGGCTCGCCTTGGACGGCACCGAGTTCGACGGCGAGACCTACCCCCGCCTCGAGGCCCACCTCGGGGGCACGACCCTGCCGGACCTTACTGACCGCTTCCCGATCGGCGCGGGCACCAAGGCGCTGGGCACCACCGGCGGCGCCGTGACGCACACGCACGGCACCCCGAACCACACGCACACGGACAATTTCGCGGTCGCCGCACACAACGTGAACTCCGACGAGGGCCCGAACACCGGAACGGCGAACAGGGTCACGACCGGCACCCATGCGATGTCCGGCGGCGTTACCTCCTCGGGCGCCGGCATCACCGGGAGCCCATCCGAGGGGCTTCCGCCGTGGCGCGCTCTCTGGTTCATCATCCGCGCCGTCTGACCCTCCCCACCCGCCGCACCCTCCCGAAGGAGACCCCATGCCGTTCCCCGCAGGCATCACCACCCGCCTCGTCACCCTCGGACCCGGCACCACGATGGAGGCCGGCGACGCCCTCGGCGTGAAGGCCACCGTGAAGTCCTCGCGTGACCTCGTCTGGGCCGCCACCGGCACCGCCGTGCGCTCGGTGGAGAAGACCTACGAGAACGAGGCCGGGCTCGAGCTGGAGTTCCCCCTGCCCGTCACCGACCAGGCCGGCTGGCTCCTCAACGGCGCCATCGTCGACGTCACCGAAGGCAAGCAGTCCCACTACTACATCATCGGGCTGGAGTTCTACGCCGAGGGCGTCTCACGGCCGGTCTCGACGGCCACCCTGGGACCGTTCTCGATCCCCGAGGGCGACGGCTCCCCGATCGACGCGGACAAGCTCATCCCCGCGACCACGCAGGGCGGCGCGACGATCTCGCTGCCGGACTCCTGGTCCGAGGCGGTTGCGCTCGCGCAGGCGGCGGCCGTCGAGGCGGCGGCCAAGCTCGTGGACTCCGAGGTCTTCGTGCGGACCACCGTGGCGACCGACATCCCCGACCCTGAGAGCGAGGTCGGCCAGGCGTTCGGGGAGGCGGGACGGGCGCGGTTCGCGGCGCCCGTGCGCGCATTCGAGTCGCTGAAGGCCTCCCTCACTGCGGCCACCCGATCGACTGCCATTCAGGTGCTGTCCGACTCCACCGCAGCAGACGCCTCGATCAAGTGGGTCTACCGGTTCGCCCAGCTGCTCATGGTGATGTTCCCCGCGTGGACCTTCCACTACCGCCTGTGGGACGACGCCAACCAGCGCTACGGCCCGACGACCGTCATGCAGACCGGGACCGCCGGGGTCCGCTACCTCGACTGCTCCACCGGAACTACCACCAGGCGACTCGACCCCCTGGTCTCCCCACACCTCGCAGGCACGATCGACGTCCAGATCAAGGTCAGCATGGCGGACTGGACTCCCGGGGCGCAGACCATCATGGCCGGCCGCTCCGGCGCCGGCGGCACACGAGGCTGGTACGTCCTGGTCAACACCGCAGGACTCATGACCTTCGTCTACTCCGTCGATGGCACCGCCCTCGCCACCGTGAGCCCGGGCGCCGTCCTCGGTCTCACTGACGGCTCCACCAAGTGGCTCCGCTGGGTCTTCACCCCGAACGACGGCTCGGGCAACAAGGTACTGAAGTGCTACACCAGCGACGACGGCGTCACCTGGACCCAGGTCGGGACTACCCAGACCTCGGCGGGCACTGTGACGCTCTTCAACCCGAACGTGGGCTACGAGGTCGGCGGCGTCGCGGCCGGTATTGGGAACGCTGGGCTGAAGGTCTACGAGATCCGCATCCGCGACGGCGAGGACGGCCCCAACATCGTCCCCGCTCTACCCGACCTCTGGCCCCCGTACAACATCAGCAGCGCCATCGTCGTCGGGGCCCCGATCTGCACTATCGTCAATGGATCGCGCTCGGGGGCGAACATCGCCTACCTCAACGACAGCGTGCGGCTGCCCAAGATGACCCCGGACTACGGCCAGGCCGTCACGATCCTCTCCAGCTCCCACAACGAGGGCCTGGCTCAGGGCGTCCTGTGGTCGAACCTCCTGACCGGCTGGCTGGCGGCTGTCAAGGCGCGGCTGCCCCTTGCACCCCCGGTGTTGCTGACCCAGAACCCCGAGACGCCCGCCGTCACAAACTGGGCCGCCGAGCACGCCCGCCGCCGCACGGACACCCTCGCCTACGCCCGAATCAACCAGGTCGACGCGATCGACACCTACAAGGCGTTCCTCGACTACGGAGACTGGGCGGCCGACCTCAAGGCCGACGTCACGCACCCGAACGCGGCAGGCTACGACCTGTGGCGTGATGTCGTGGTGGCCGCCTTCAAGGCCATCTAGGGAAAGCGCGTCAGCCCACCAACTCGAACGGCGCCATGTGGCCGTCGGGCACACCCCGCACCAGCACGCCATCGCTGGTCGCGATCTCACGTACCGGAACGACCAGTGACCACCAGGCGCCGCCGAGGTGCACCCGCAACTCGAGCTCATCGAGCACGAGCCACCCTTGCGACGTGGCGTCGCCTTCGGTGCCCTGAGCGAGGGTGACCCCCTCGAGCTCGAACAGTGCTCCTCGGGTGCCGTAGCGCTCGCGCAATCGTCCGTCAGATGTCTGCCACCGAACCAAGACGCGGTCGGGTGCCGGAACGTGGAAGTCCCATAGGAGCCACGGAACGCCACCGTGAGAGGTGTCGCCAAGCGAGTAGCCACCCAGAGGCTGGAAGTGCAGGGCCAGCGCCCGGCGCGCCGTCGATGCGGCTTCCTGGCTTGCCTCGGCGGCTCGACGAGCCTGCCAGGCAGTGAACGCAGCTACCACGGCCGCCGCGACCGTGCCGACCGCCGCGACGATCTCGGCGACGGTCGACCACTCCTCGGTACCCCACTCGCGCATGACCGGGGACCCTAGCCCGCCGGCGGCGGCCCCGCACGGAAGCACCACCCCCACGGACACGGAGGGCCCGCCTGGACGCGAGAGCACCGGGCCCTCCGTAGCACCACCCACGCCACGGCGTCGTCACGCCCGAGGCCCGACCCGCGAGGAGCCCCCGTGTCCGATGCCCAGAGCCATCCCAGAGCTCGCCACCGGCGGCCCTGGCCTCCCACCGTCCGCGGCCTAGTCCTCTGGCTGTTCGGCTGGGCGTTCATCATCGTCGGCGGCCTCAACTACCTCGGGACCACCCTGCCCGCCCTGACCCGCGGCTACCTCGAGTTCGCGCTCACCCTCACCCGCGGCGCCGCCTGGCCCTACGGCCTCATCTTCGTCGTCGTGGGCACCTTCGCGATCGTCGCCGGCTACCTCTCTGACAACCTCGACCAGTGGGGCTACCGCGCCGCGGCGATCTGGTCCGGGCTCTGGGCCACCGGCTACGTCTGCGGCTGGCTCTTCTACGACGCCCCCCTGCGCGCCGTCGGCAGCGCCGTGGCGTGGGTGCTCTACTCGGCGATCCTCCTCACCTGCCTGCGCATCCCCAAGGTCGCGTTCGAAGACCTCGCGGAGCGCACCCGGTGAACCCCGCCGTCCAGTCCGCGATCGTCTCCAGCGTCGTTGGGCTCCTGATCTGGTACGGCACCAACCGCGCAAACCGCCGCTCACAGGCCGCCACCAACGCCCTGGAGAGCCGCAAGGTCGACCAGGGCGACAAGAGCGTCAACCTGTCCGTGCTCAAGGAGTCCCTGGACGCCCTGCAGGGACGTGTCGACGGTCTCGTGATCGACCTCAACGACGAGAAGCGAGCCCGGATGCGGGCCGAGCGCCGCGCTGAAGAGGCCGAGCAGCGCGCCAAGGACGCCGAGCGCCGTGCCGGGATCGCGGCGAGGAATGCTGGCGAGCTCGCCGAGCGCTCCGCGCGGCTCGAGGAGCGCGTCGCGCAGCTCGAAGACACCATGCGCGCCACGGGCATCGCGATCCCGCCGCCCCTCACCCCCTGACCCTCCGCCTCCGCACCGCCCGACTCACCACGGGCGGTGATCAGCCATCCCCGAAGGAGATCTCCATGCCCCGCATCCTCGACCGCGTCCTTCGACGAACGACCGTGCCCGACCCCTACGCCCTGAGCACGTACCACGGCAAGCTCCTGGACAACGCCACGATCGCGGCCACCAAGGTCGCCGAGGCGATCCTCGGCTACCAGCTCACGATCATCCAGGGCATCGGCGGCGCCGCGGCGTCCGGCGGCACCCACATCGAGGGCCGCGCGATCGACGTCGCGCCCTGGGACATCTCGCGCAAGGACCGGGCGCTCAAGGACGTCGGGTTCATCGGCTGGCCGCGCGGTTACGTGCCCGGCCTCTGGGGCGCCCACGGGCACTACGTGCTGGTCTTCGAGTCGCGGTCCAACGCGCGACGGATCGCCGCAGCCGCGCTGCGCCAGATCGGCTCCTTCTTCCGCGGCCGCAATGGCCTCAAGGGCGACGGCCCCGACGTCCAGGGCGCCTACCGACCGAAGCCCGAGCGGGTGTTCACCATGAAGGACTACCGCGCCACCTTCGCGACGCCGCCGCCCAAGCCGACCCGGACCCGCGTCACCCGCGCGCGCAACCGGCTCGCCGAGGCGCAGGCCAAGATCGACCAGGCCGTCGCGCTGCTCGACGCCACCCCCGACGCCCGCACCGCCGTGCACCGCGAGATCACCGACCTCCGTCGCGCCGACCGGATCCTCGAGCAGTCGCTCAAGGACCTCCCGCCTCGATGAAGATCCCCCGCGGGTGGCGCAAGTACCGACTGCCGTTCCTGTTCGCCGCCGGCCACTGGTCCGCGGCCGGCGAGACGACCGGGCGCTACCTCGCACGCCTCATCCGCGAGTTCCCCGACGTCGTGCTCATCGGCACGACCGAGTCGCAGGACCAGGGCGTGCTCGCGGAGGTGCGCGCCGAGCTGCCCGACGGCTGGGCGGCGGTCAAGGCGGGGGAGTTCCTCGCCGTCCACCGGCTCGACACGATCCGCCTCGACCTCCCGTCGCGCACCCTCGCCGCGGTCGTGGTCCGGTTCACCGACGTACCCGGGCTGCCCGACTGGCAGAACGTCTTCGCCGGCCGCTTCCGCTTCCGCCACGTCGCGTCGCAGCGCCGGTTCAAGGTCTTCATCACCCACAGCAACTCGGGCATCGAGTGGGGCGACGGACTGCGCAGCAGCGCCGACCTGAAGGTCCAGTCGGCGCGCACCGGCCTCACCCGCCTCGGGCGGCGGGCGAGGGCTGCAGCGCGCACCGGGGCGCCGCGGCTGGTCGCGCGCGCGTTCTCGCTCGTCATCGGCGACTTCAACCTCGACCAGAAGCGGCCCGCGCAGCGCCGCCGGCTCGGCAGCTGGCTCAACGGCGAGTCGATCTTCGCGCGCGGCGTCCGCACGATCGGCGACCACCGCGGCGGCCGCCTGATCGTGGGCGCCTTCCTCTACGGCTGGGGCGTCGAGTGGGTCGGCTGGGGCCGCGTCGTCCCCGACCGCGAGGTGCCCATGCCGGACGAGTACGACCACCGACCCCTGCGCGGCGTCATCCAGTTCCTCGGCCGTGCGTAGCCCGCCCAACCCACCGAAGGAGATCCGATGAACTACAGAAGCCCGAGCGTCGACGTCCCGCAGCCGGCCGCCGAGGTCGTCCCCGTCACGGCCAACGCCCGCGACGGCTCCACCCGCACCGCGGTCGTGGTCTCGCCCACCCAGGTCCGCCGCCCGTGGCGGTCGACGGCGCGGACCGTCTTCCAGGCGTTCATCGGGCTCTGCGTCCTGGCGCCGCTCATCGTGGGCGCGACCGGCCTCACCGTCGCGCAGCTGCCGTGGCTGGGCGTCGTGCTCGGCGTCGCGGCCGCGGTGACCCGCATCATGGCGATCCCCGGCGTGGAGGCCTGGCTGCGGCGCTTCCTGCCATTCCTCGCGGCCGCACCGAAGCAGTAGCCGTGCGCCGCCGGCTGGCCACCCTCGCGGTGGCTTACGCCCTCGGCCCGGTCCTCGGTCACGTCCTGCATCACCGCTGCACCCACTGACCCGCTACCGACGGGAACACCGCCCCCACCCAGGCTCCGGCCCGGAGTGGGGGCGGTTCTGCACGTCATGCTGCCCGTCAAGCCAGCGGATTACGCCGAGGATGAACAAATGGACAAACTAGGGGGTCAATAAGGCGTTTCCACTTGTGAACGCAGTCACGATGCGTAACTATGGCGCATGAGCGCGACTTCCCACCCCTTCATCAACTTCAACATCGAGACCGACCGCATCGGCGCCGGCACGTGGATCGCGATCGGCGAAGCGATGAGCAAGTGCCAGCACCTCGCAGGCGTCCCCCTCAAGCCCGCGGCGGCGCAGACCATGATGTCGGTGTCGCTGGCCCGCGGCGTCCAAGCTACGACCGCGATCGAAGGCAATACGCTCTCCGACTCTGAGGTCCAGGCCATTGTCGACAAGGGCACCGCCAACGTCTCCGAGTCCCGGACCTACCTCGAGACGGAAGTCAGGAACATCCTCGCTGCCATCTCCGAGATTGACGCCGCCCTTCACGAGGGAGCTCGCCTTCCCATCGACGTGGCTCGCCTCTGCCGGCTGAATGAGCAAGTCCTTCGCGACACCCCGCAGGGCCCCGAGGTGGTTCCTGGCCGCTTCCGAGAGCACGACGTTGCAGCCGGGCGCTACAAGGCGCCCCACTGGACGGAGGTGCCCGACCTCACCCAGCAGCTCGTCAAGTGGCTCGACGAACTTCGAGACACCGTTACCACGGACTCTCGCCGCGAGGACCGCTTCGTCAACGCTGTGCTGAGCGCCATCCTGGCGCACCTCTACATCGCCTGGGTGCACCCCTTCGGCAACGGCAACGGGCGACTTGCTCGCCTGGTCGAGGTGCAGATCCTGTCCGAGTCGGGTGTCATCCCGCTCGTGGCCACCAACTTCCTGTCGGACCACTACAACAAGACGCGCGATGCCTACTACGTCGCATTGGACGCTGCGCAGCGCGACGTCCTTCACTTCGTCGGCTACTCCGTGCAGGGCTTCCTCGACGAGTTGCGCGACGCAGTGAAGGTCCTCCGAGCAGAGAGCCTCACGATCCACTGGGAGAGCTACGTCTACGAGAAGTTTCGCGACCAGCCGAGCACGCCGGCGCGCACTCGTCAGCGGCACCTGGCGTTGGCCATGCCGCACGATGAAGCGGTGTCGCCGGAGGCTGCCACCGAACTCACCACCCGCCTCGCGAAGCTCTACGGCAAGTGCGGCGAACGCGTGCCCGCACGCGATCTCAACGACCTCGTAAAGCTCGAACTCGTGACCAAGACCGGAAGCCGCAAGTACCGGAGCAACCGGGGCGTGGTGGAGGCCTTCATCCCTCCCGTCTCTGCTCCATAGTGGATCCGTTCTTGGTGCTCACCCACGTCGCCGCGGCCGCTGGCGGCATCCTCATCGGTTGGTCGATGCGAAGCCGGCGGTAGAAGTGGGTCATCGGTTGCAGACTGATCCACTAGTGGTCTAGACCGCGCCTGACTGTGTCCAATACCTGGTGCCTAAGACGCCCTCTTGACTTATGGTCGCCTTCCAATCTCAACCCCCAGCACTGGCGGCATGACCGTCACAGAGATGTAGGTGGTCGAATGTCTTGGTCGAAGCGATTCCATTCTCTCGCGGCACTGGCAGTCCTGATGTTGGTGGTGGCGCTCCATCCCACTGCCGCGTCTGCACATCCCTCAGGAGTATCACCAGACAATAAGAACCATGTCTGGTGCTTCGGCACCACGACGGACGACAACCCGAACGTGCGTGCGGCCCAGCGCTACGCCATGGACAATCTCGAAGCCCAGACCGAGTTCTATGGCACGCAGCAAGCCGAATGCGGGACCGCCACCGACGTTCAATTCCGAGCCGGTGACGGGGGGCAGGCAGGTGATGAACGTGGTGCTTGGCGTTGCGTGACCTATAACCCGTCGTCCGGGATCTGCGGCAAGGCCATCGTCACCCTGTGGCCAGAAGTAATTGCTGCCGAGGCGGGGCCGTTCTTGCTCAACCTCAACAAGACTGCCTGCCACGAAGTTGGGCATTCGGTCGGCCAGACCCACCATGACCCGCCCTATGGGGACTGCCTGGTCCGTGGACCTGTGTCGACGGGACACGTGCAGTACGGCGGCGTGCATAAGGGCTACATCAACGACCTTTTCTGATGCCACTCAAGCGCGCTCGGGCTCGGAACCAAAAGTTACCGTGCCACGTCGAAGACTCATCTGATCATCTATCTGCGGGAGCCAGCATGTTGGATTCGAGAACCAAGACTCAAATTCTAGGCGCTGGGTTGGGCCTGACGCTCGCCCTTCTGACAGCCGGCTGCGGCAGCGAGACCGCTGTCGGGACCGACGGCGCATCTCAGGTTGCGCCCGTCGCCGAGACGTCACCATCCGAGCTCATCGAGATGTTCGCGACCACGACGCAGTTCGACTACCAGGCGCTCAGCTATGAGGAGGTGGCCGAGCGGTCGTCGGTAGCGATCTCCGGATCCTTGGTGCAGGCGGTCCCTGGCCGCATCGAAGGAGAATCGAGTGAAGATCCCTTCGCCGCTCACTTGTCGGCCCTCGCGGTGCGAGTTGACAGCGTGAGCAAAGGGGCCGGCGAGGTTGCTCTAGGAGACGTGATCTGGGTTGAGGTTGCAGTCGATCCTGAGTTCTTGCTTCCGCGTCTTCCTGAAGACCTGAACCTGACGCTCTTCTTGAACGAGGCGCAGGCTGGCTCAAAGCACATAAAATTCTCCGAGGGCGAGTCGCAGGTGCCGGATGGGGAGCGCCTTTGGGCAGTGGCGCACCCGCAAGGTCTCGTGATCGGTACGCCCAAGCAGGACGGCTACGTCGTGCCCTACGCAGAGGACGTTGTTGCGACGGGCGAACCGGAGGATGTACTCCCGGAATAACCTGAAATCCAGCAGCATCTCCTACTGCCTCCAGTGAAGTTGCAGCAGCGGTTTGGCTGCTACCTCAGCAGACCTGTTCGGCCCCTCTCCTGACTTCTACTGGCGAGGGGCCGGACCGGTGGTAGGGGCCGGGCAGTCCTAACCTCTGCCCCGTGACGACGATGGGGGCCGGACTCACAGTCCGCGAGCACATGACACTGCAGTTGGCCGCGCAGACCTACGGACCACGTGAGGCCGTGCGCGTGACTAGTGCCCGAGTCGAGCTCGGCTACACCGAGCCACGGTTCTGGCAGGTCGTCGACCACCTCATCGACCAACCTGCCGGGCTTGCCGCCTATCCGGCCCTCGTGCACCGGTTGCAGCGTCTCCGCGAGCAGCGGCGCAGCAGGCGCCGGAGGGCGTCCTAGACGTACTTGGCTACAGACTTGGCTACAGTCGAATCGGCAAGTGTGGTGCCCCAGGCAGGAGTCGAACCTGCGACCTTTCGCTTAGGAGGCGGCTGCTCTATCCACTGAGCTACTGGGGCGGGCCAGGTGCACTCTCACGTCGAGAACCACGATGGCGGGCTACATCTTGTCAGGACCGGACCGGAGTGGCCGAACCCGGCCGTTCCGCGCGGTGAAGCGGTCCCCCTGCGGCTGCTCGTGGACGACGGGGACGACGTGACCGGACCGCTCACCTTCCGGGGCCGGTGGTGGTCCCCACGTCCCGGTCCTCTCAGCGGGAGAGGTGCGCCGTCTCGCTGACGCTCAGAACGGCTCGGTTGTGGAAGAAGTCGTCTTCACCCAGGAGCGTCAACCCGCCGCTGGTCGAGCGGAAGTTGACGTAGCCGGTGGCTTCCAGGGGCATGCGGATCCAGGCCGCGATGAGGAACGTGACGGCGAACCCGTGAGTGACCACCACCTGGTGGCTCGCCGGGTCGGACTCGATGGACGACATGGCGGCGTAGATGCGCTCCGCGAAGGCACGTCTGGTCTCGGCCCCCTCGACGCCTTCGTGGTGACCCATGCGGTCCCCCTCGGACGGGGGCGGGACGAACCGTTCGTCGAGCCACGCCTGCGGTCTGCCCTCGGCCACCCCGTAGGACTTCTCCCGGAGCGACCTGTGGGCTTGTGGGCCCACCCCGAAGAGGGGCGCGATGTGTGCTGCGGTCTGCACGGTGCGCTTGAGGTCGGACGAGTGCACCGCCACCGACTCGCCCTCCGGGATCAGCTCACGTAGGCGACGTGCGATCAGCGTGGCTTCGTGGTGTCCCTTGTCGGTCAGCTCGCTGTCGTACCAGCCACCCACCAGGTCGTCGAGGTGGTGCTGTGACTCTGGGTGGGCGACCACGTAGACCCGTCGCATGGAACCTCCTGGGGCCGAAAGGTCACAGACTAGGTGGCCACACCGACAGGACACCCGCGCCCGTCCGTCGGGACTCGCACATCTGTCGCGCGACCGTGACCGGCCAGGGTTTGGCCTACTCGCCGGTCACGGAGACAATTTGGCCTCAGCACGTACCTTCGCCACTGCGAAGGCGACCCCGCGACCAGAGGTGCAGATGTCCGACGAGCAGCAGACCGCTCAGTCGGAGCCGCCGACCCCACGGAGGGGCCGACGCCGGGGCCGGACCCGCAAGCGGCACATCGTCGCGCGGGTCCTGGTCACCACCGTGCTCGTGCTCGGCATGGTCACCGGGCTCTCGGTCGTGTTCCTCACGCGCCACCTCGAGGGCAACGTCACCGTGCTCGACCCGACGGCCCAGCTGTCGAACCGGCCGGACAAGGTCGACACCGGTCCGCAGGAGCCGCTCAACATCCTGGTGATGGGCTCGGACGCCCGCGACGGGGCCGGCAACAACATCGACGGGCTCACCGGCGACGGCGCCCGGTCCGACACGACGATCCTGATGCACCTCTCGGCCGACCGGAAGCACGCCTACGGCGTCAGCATCCCGCGCGACTCGCTCGTGACCCGACCCGACTGCAAGAAGAAGGACGGCACGACCATCCCCGGTGGGGAGAACGAGATGTGGAACGCCGCCTTCGCGCTCGGCGGTCCGGCCTGCACCATCCAGCAGTTCGAGCAGCTGACCAAGCTCCGGATCGACCACTTCGTCGTCGTCGACTTCGCGGGCTTCCGCGACATGGTCGACGCCATCGACGGCGTGGAGGTCTGCATCCCCGAGGACATCGAGGACCCCGCCCACGGCATCAGCATCCCGGCCGGCACCCGCCAGATCCGCGGCAAGGAGGCGCTCAACTACGTCCGGGCGCGCTACACCCTCGGCGACGGCTCCGACATCGGCCGGATCCAGCGCCAGCAGGCCTTCGTCGCCGCCATGGCCAACAAGGTCGTCTCGGGCGGCACCCTCGCGCGCCCCGACCGCGTCATCCGCTTCCTCAACGCCGCCACCAAGTCGCTGATCGTCGACCCCGGCCTCAAGAGCGTCTTTGACATGAGCAAGCTCGGGCTCGGCTTCAAGGGCATCGGCCTCGACAACATCAAGTTCGTCACCGTGCCGTGGGCCTACGACACCCGCGAGGGCTACGAGGGCCGCGTCGTCTGGCTGCCCGAGGCCACGAACGTGTGGCGCAAGGTGCGCAACGACGAGCCGCTGAGCAAGCGCCTCAGCGAGGGCTCGATCGACGCCGGCAACCTGCCCGGCGCGACGCCGAGTGGGTCGCCCGGGGGGTCCCCGAGCGGGTCGCCCAGCGGATCGCCTGGTGCCGGCCCGCGTGGGTCGAGCTCGCCGGACGCCGAGGAGCGGGCCGCCGCGCGCGAGGCGGCCGGGCTCTGCGCATGAGCGAGCCGCGCGAGCCGACCGGGTCGGTGGAGCCGGACGAGCCGACGTTGGAGTCGGGGGAGCCCGACGTACCGACGGCGGAGTCTGGCGAGGCCGGCGAGTCGGACTGGAAGCGCCGGCGCCGCCTCGAGGCCGTCTTCGGCGACGCCCTCCCGGACACCACCAGCGACGAGCGCGACCCCGCGGGCCGCGAGGACAACGACGCCTGGCTCCGCGCCCAGGTCCCGCCCCATCACGGCGGCTAGGGCCGATCCCCGACGTAGCCTCTGGGCATTTCCCTGACGTTCTGGGCCGTTATTTCGCCCCAGAACGTCAGGGATTTCAGCATCTGCTGGTAAACCCGCGCCTCAGCCCGGCGGCCGCGAGGCGAGCAGGTCGCGGATCTCCTGGAGGAGCTTGACGTCCTCGGGGGTGCCCGGGTCGGGGCTGGGGAAGAAGCGCTCCTTGGCGGCGACGTAGGGCGTCACCACGAAGAAGTAGACGACCGCGGCGAGGATGAGGAAGGCGACCAGCGCGGTGAGGAAGGACCCGACGGCGATGTCGCCCGGGGTCCAGTCGTTGAAGTCGGGCTCCTTGCCGCCCAGCACCTTCGCGATCGCCGAGAGCAGCATCTCGGTGAAGGAGGTGACGACCGTGGCGAAGGCGCCGCCGATGATGAACGCGACGGCCAGGTCGATGAGGTTGCCACGCAGGATGAAGTTCTTGAAGCCGGTCATGGCTGCTCCTAGGTGCCGAGAACGTGGGCGTGCCCACCGTGATCTCGAAACTAGCGTCCGCCCCAGGTGAATGTCACGACGGCCCGCACCGCCGCCGCGGCGACGGCCGGGACGTCGTCGGGAGTGGCGCCCACGACGACGAGCCGGCCCGGCAGGCCCGTCGCGGAGGCGGCGCCGTCGTCAGCGGGCAGCGCGAGCACGGGTACGTCGCGTGCCACCACGACCGCGTCCCCGCCCTGCGGGTCGGCGGCCACGAGGTCGATGCGGTCGCCGACGGTGAGCAGGGCCGCCATGCCCGGGTCGGGCAGCCGCACGGGGATGGCGACCCGGCCGGGCTGACCCGCGGTGAGCGCCGGGCCGACCAGCCGCACCGACGTGACGGCCTCGCCGCGGCGCAGCGGGGAGGCGAGGGTGCGTCCCTCGGGCCGACCCGCCAGGTCGTCGGGCACCGACCCGGGCGCGAAGGCGACCTCCACCAGGTCGTCCGGGCCCAGGACGGCGCCGGCGGGCAGGTCGTGGGCCGCGACGGCGACGGGGACGCGCGCCGGAGGCGGGGCGGCGACGGCGTGCAGCCCGGCCGCGACGGCGACCGCGGTCAGCAGCGCGGCGAGCAGCCGGCGGCGCCGCAGCACCGCGCGGCGCAGGCCGCGCCGGACCCGCGCGAGACGCTGGCGGATGCCGTCAGCGGGGGCGGGGGAGTCCATGCCCCGACGCTAGGCGAGCGGCGGCGACGGTGCGGCCGCTCTCCACAGGGGTTTCGAGACAGGAGCTAGGGCGTCTTCCTCAAACCCCGGATGCGTCAGGCGGTGGTGGCCGCGGCCGGCTTGCTGTCGCTCTTGGGCGTGCTGCTCGCCGAGGAGTCGGACTTCTTGTCGGTCTTCGTGTCGCTCTTCGACTCCGACTTGGTCTCGGACTTCGGCGCCGGGGCGTCGGCCGAGGCCGTCGTGGAGCGGCTGTCGTTGCGGTAGAAGCCGGAGCCCTTGAAGACCACGCCGACCGCGTTGAAGACCTTGCGCAGCCGGCCGTGGCACTCCGGGCACTCGGTGAGCGAGTCCTCGGAGAAGCTCTGGAACTGCTCGAACGAGTGCTCGCACTCGGTGCAGGCGTACTGGTAGGTCGGCACTGTGACTCCTCGGTGGCACGGATCTGGCACTCCGCCCTGGCGACTGCCAATTCTACGGCACGGCACAATGAGTCGCGCCATGGCCGAGGACACTGCACCACCGCAGCAGCGGCGGCCCGGCTTCCGGGGCCTCCCGCGGCCCCTCCGCCTCACGTCGTACGTCGCCGGGCTGGTCGTCCTGGTGCTGGTCGCCGGGCTCGCGACGTTCGTCGTGCTCGCCCGACGACCGCTGCCGCAGACCTCCGGCGAGCTGGTCCTCCCCGGGCTGGTCGGCGACGTGGAGGTGGTGCGCGACGAGCACGGGATCCCCCAGCTCTACGCCGACACCCTCGACGACCTGATGCGCGGCCAGGGCTACGTGCACGCCCAGGAGCGGTTCTTCGAGATGGACGTCCGGCGCCACGCGACCGCGGGACGCCTCGCGGAGCTGTTCGGCGAGGACGCGCTCGAGAGCGACCTCTACGTGCGGACGATGGGGTGGCGCCGCGTCGCCGAGCGCGAGCTGGCGCTGGTCGAGCCGTCGACCCGCACGGCCCTCGAGGCGTACGCCGCCGGCGTCAACGCGTTCCTGGCCGAGAGCTCGCCGACCGAGACCGCGCTGGAGTACACCGTGCTCGACGCCGGTGGCCTCGACTACCACCCGGAGGACTGGACCGCGGTCGACTCGCTGGCGTGGCTCAAGGCGATGGCCTGGGACCTGCGCGGCAACATGGCCGAGGAGATCGACCGGGTCCTGACCGCCGACGCGGTCGGGGAGCAGCGGGCGGCCCAGCTCTACCCGGCCTACCCCTACGCGGAGCACGCGCCGATCGTCCAGCAGGGCGCCGTCGTGGACGGCGTCTTCGAGCAGGACGCGACGACGGGCGGCACCCGCAACCCGCAGCGAGCGCCCTTCACGGCCGCCCAGCGCGCTCCGCTCGCGGCGCTGGGCGAGGGCCTGTCGCGGATGCCGGCGTGGCTTGGCCGCGGCGAGGGGCTCGGCAGCAACTCCTGGGTCGTCGACGGCGAGCACTCCGCCACCGGCGAGCCGCTGCTCGCCAACGACCCGCACCTCGGCGTCGGCGTGCCCGGCGTGTGGATGCAGATGGGCCTGCACTGCCGTCGCGTCGGCCCGGAGTGCCCGCTGGACGTCGCGGGCTCCACGTTCTCCGGGGTGCCCGGCGTGATCATCGGCCACAACGCCGACATCGCCTGGGGCTTCACCAACCTGGGCCCCGACGTGACCGACCTGTTCGTCGAGCGCGTGCGCGGCGACACCTGGCGCTACGACGGCCGTCGGCGCCCGCTGCGTGTGCGCACCGAGACCGTCGAGGTCGCCGGAGGGGACGACGTGGAGCTCACCGTGCGCGAGACCGAGCACGGCCCACTGGTCTCCGACGTCGACGACACCCTCGCGCGCGTCGCCGGCCTGGCGGAGAAGCAGGGGCCGGGCCCCGAGGAGGACGAGTACGCCGTCGCGCTGGCGTGGACCGCCCTGCAGCCGGGCACCACCGCCGACGCGATCCTGGGGCTCGACGCCGCGACCGACTGGGACTCCTTCCGCGACGCCGCGGCCGACTTCGCCGTGCCGGCCCAGAACCTCGTCTACGCCGACCGGGCGGGCCACATCGGCTACCAGGCGCCCGGGCTGGTGCCGATCCGCCGGTCGGGCAACGACGGGACGGTGCCGTCGGCCGGCTGGCGCCCGGAGAACGACTGGACCGGCGAGTTCGTCCCCTACGACGGGCTGCCGCGCGTGCTGGACCCCGAGGAGGGATTCGTGGTCACGGCCAACCAGGCGGTCGTCGGCGAGGACGACTATCCCTACTTCCTCACCGGCGACTGGGACCGCGGCTACCGCTCCGAGCGCATCCGCCACGAGCTGCTCGAGGACGACGAGCTGTCGGTCGCCGACATGGAGGCCCTCCAGCTGGACGACCGCCACCCGCTCGCGCCGGTCCTCACGCCGTACCTGCTGGAGCAGCGGCTGCGCCCCGGCTACGCCGACGACGGTCAGCGCCTGCTGCGCGGCTGGGACTTCCGCCAGCAGGCCGACAGCGCGGCGGCTGCCTACTACCACGTGGTCTGGCGCAACCTGCTCGGGCTCACCTTCCACGACGAGCTCACGGGCGACCAGCGCCCCGACGGCGGAGCCCGCTGGATGAGCGTGGTGGAGCAGCTGCTCGAGAGGCCTCGGTCCCCGTGGTGGGACGACGTCACGACCGAGGACGTCGTCGAGACCCGCGACGACGTCCTGACCGCCGCGCTGCTGGCGGCGCGGGACGAGCTGACGTCGCGGGTCTCGCCCGACCCCGACGAGTGGCGCTGGGGCGACCTGCACCAGCTCGAGCTGCGCTCCAGCACCCTCGGCGAGTCCGGTATCGGGCCGGTCGAGCGGATGGTCAACCGCGGGGGCTGGGACGTCGGCGGTGGGGCGGCCACCGTCGACGCGACCGGGTGGGACGCCCGCGAGGGCTACGAGGTCACGACCGCGCCGTCGATGCGGATGGTCGTCTCGCTGGGAGACCTCGACGCGTCGCGCTGGATCAACCTCACCGGCGTGTCCGGGCACCCGTTCAGCGAGCACTACACCGACCAGACCGACCTGTGGGCCGCCGGCGACTCGCTGCCGTGGGTCTTCTCCCGCGACGCCGTCCTCGACGCCGGCGCCGACACCCTGACGCTGGTGCCCGCGGACGACGACTGACCGCGACACCGCGGAATCCGCGCTGCCGGGCGGCGCGGCCCTCCGGCAGGATGTGACCCCGTGAGCCGAGGACCAGACCCGCGCGGGGCCAGCGAGGACGTGACGCCGGGTCCCCGCACCTGGTCCTGGCTGGGCGGCGGTGGTCCGCCCACGACGGTGGCCGGCGCGGAGAGCGCGGTGGTGCTGCTGGTGATCGGCGCCCGGCTCGGGACGTTGGTCCAGGCCCTGCCCTCGCTCCCCGGTGGCGTGTCCAGCTCACCCGCGGCCGCCGGGTACGTCGCCTGCTGGGCCGCGGCGGCCGCCGCGTCCATCACGGTGAGCGTGGCGTCGTACCGCCGGGGACGGGCGCTGTCCGACGCCGCGCAGGTCGCCGACATCGCGCTCGCCGTCGTGATCGTGCTGCTGGGGCCCTGGACGGTCTCGGTCGAGGACCGGATCGGATCCTGGGAGGGCTTCCAGCCGGGCTACGCGCTCTCGGTCGTGCTGTCGATGATCGCGATGCGCAGCTCCGGCGTGTGGGTGGCGGGCCTGAGCGCCCTCGTCGCCGCCGAGGTCGTCTACCTCGCCTCGGCCTCCGACACCGCCAGCGCCACGACCATCGTCGGCAACCTGTTCACCGTCATCGTGCTGGGCCTCGTGGGCCGGGGCAGCGTGCAGTACCTCCGCCGGGTCGCGGACGACGCCGACGAGGCGCGGGCCCAGGCCTCCGAGCTGGCCCGCCTGCGGGAGGAGCAGCGCGCCCAGGTCGCGATCCACAACGGTGCCGCGGTCATGCACCTGCTGGGCGACCCCAGCCTCGACGACACCACGCGCGACCGGCTGCTCGAGCAGGCGCAGTACGAGGCCACGCGGATGCGCGCCTACCTGCGGGGGGTGCCCCGGTCGCACCTGGACCCCGGGACCGACGCGTCGGGGCCCCGGCCGCTCGCCGACGTGGTGAGCCGCCGGTGCCGGGAGTTCGACGACCTGGTCATCGAGCTCGCGCTCGACCTCGGGCAGGGCGTGCTGGTCGACCCCGCCGTCGCCGAGGCCGTCGACAACGCGCTGACCAGCCTCCTGCTCAACGTCCGGGCGCACTCCGGCGCCCGGCTCGTGGTCGTCCACCTCGACGCCGGCGACGAGTTTCCCCCGACCGGCTGGGTGCTCACGGTCCACGACGACGGGCGCGGCTTCGACCCGACGGCCGTCGAGCTGGGGGTCGGGCTGCGCGAGGTGGTCCACGGCGAGCTCGGGCGGCACGGGGTGGACGTCCGGTTGGAGTCGACGTCCGGTGGCGGGACGACCGTGACCATGACGGGGGCCGTCGCGGGCTTCCCGGCGGCCGGCGGGGGGTCGACCCGATGAGCGAGCGCCCCACCGCGGTCGTGGTCGACGACGCCACGGTCATCCGCCACTCGATCCCGGCGCTGATGCCGGCGTTCGACGTCGTCGGCTCCTACCCGCGCGTCGAGGCGCTGATCGCCGAGCGGCCCCACGCCGACCTGGTGATCCTCGACCTGCACCTCGTGAACTCCGCCCAGCCGTCGGCGCGGCAGGGGGTGGCCGCGGTGCGCGCCGTCGTCGGGGCCGGCTACCGCGCCTGCGTCTACAGCCAGGAGGAGCGGCGATTCGTCCTGGCGGCCTGTCTCGCCGCCGGAGCCACCGGCATCGTGTCGAAGTCCGAGCCGGTGGAGTCGGCGCAGAGCATGTTCCTGGACGCGATGTCCGGCCAGATCGTCGTACCGCAGGCGGTCATCAGCCTCATGGAGCTGCTCGTGCGCCGCAACTGCATCACGATCCTCGGGCCCCGGCAGCGACAGGTGCTCGCCGGCCGCGCGCGGGGGCTGACGTACGCCGAGCTCAGCCGGTCGCTCTTCTTGTCGGAGTCGACGCTGCGCGGCTACTGGCGCGAGCTGACGCTGGGGGTCTCGCGCTACCTGCAGGAGACCACGCCGGCCGACATCGAGCGCGCGCTCGGCCTCGGGCCGGGGGACCTGCTGGACTTCTGGCCGGGCGCCGGGGCGGAGCCCACCGATGGGTCGGCGTCCCGAGACTGGTGGCGCCTGCGCTGACCCCGGCCGCGGTGACTCTCCGCTAGGCCGGCAGGTGCCGCGGCACGTGGAAGAAGAACCGGCAGCCGCCCTCGTCGGGGAGCTCGAGGCCGATCTCGCCCCCCATGAGCGTCACCAGCTCCTTGCAGATGGCCAGCCCGAGGCCGGTGCCGCCGTAGCGGCGGGTGATCGAGGGGTCGGCCTGGCTGAACGACGTGAAGAGCCGGCCCCGCTGCTCGGGGGTCACGCCGATCCCGGTGTCGGTGACCGAGACGAGGACGCTCGCCCCGGCGGGTCCGCGCGGTCCGGGCCCCACCTCCACGCGCACCGAGCCGGCCTCGGTGAACTTCACGGCGTTGCCGACCAGGTTGGTGAGGACCTGGGCGAGTCGGGCCGCGTCGCCGGTGGCGGCGTCGTCCAGCTCGTCGGCGACCTCGAGGGTCAGCTCGAGCCCCTTGTCGGCGGCGGCCGCCGTCTGGGTGCCGACGGCCTGCGCCACCACCTCACGCAGCTTGTAGGGGAGCCGGACGAGGTCGGCCTTGCCGGCCTCGATCCTGGAGAAGTCCAGGATCTCGTCCACCAGGCGCAGCAGCTGTGCCCCCTGACGGTCCATGACCGCGGCGAGCCGCCGCTGCTGGTCGTCGAGCGCGGTGTCGCTGAGCATCTCCGCGGCCGCCAGCACGCTGGTGAGGGGCGTGCGGATCTCGTGGCTCATGTTGGCGAGGAAGAGCGACTTGGCGTTGCTGGCCTCCTCCGCGGCCCGGCGCGCGTCGTCCAGGTCGGCGCGCATCCGGTTGCGCGCGGTCACGTCCTCGGCGATGCCGTAGGCGCCGACCAGCTCGTCCTCGACGATGATCGGCAGTCCGGTCACGGACAGGTCGACCAGGTGCCCGGCCTTGTGCAGGAAGCCGACCTCGAAGCGCTGCGGCTCGCGGTCCAGCAGGCGCAGGAACGCCGCCAGCGTCGGCTCGAGCTCCTCGGGCGGCAGCAGGTCGGTGAACAGCATCCCCTGCAGCTCCGCCTCGGAGTAGCCGCTCAGCAGCTGCGAGGAGGGGTTCGCGCTGGTGAAGCGGCCCTCCAGGTCGAGCGAGAACACGGCATTGGGGTGGTACTCGAAGAGTGAGCGGTAGCGCTCGCTCGTCTCGCGCATCGCGCGCTCGACCGCGACCAGGCGCTCGGCGTCCTCGCCGGAGCGATGCTCGGCTCCGGTGTCCATGCCCGCTCACCTCCGCTCCTCGTGGTGGGAGCGACCCTACGTCCCGAGGGGCGACGGGCCGCCGGGGCTCACCATCGGGAGATCCGCCAGGCGGCCGCGAAGGCCACGGCCGCAGCCGGGAGCTCGGCGAAGTGCTCGGTCAGGGCGAGCAGGGTGAGCGTCGTGAAGCAGACGACGCCGAGCAGCACCGGCCACACGTCCCCCGAGGTGTCGGTACGCCGTGACCGGTCCACCCGCACCACGCCTCCCATGACCGATTTAGTCCATCAACTCGCTCGACTAAAGAGTAGCCCGACTCGGCGGTCGGGGAGACCTCGCCGGCGGCTCGGCCGGCCAGGAGGCGAGCCGCTCGCGGACCAGTGGGATGAGGTAGCGCCCGGTGTCGACCGCGCCGTCGAGGTCACCGGCGCTGGGCAGGCTGATGATGTCCGCGCCGAGGCGGACGTACTCCTCCAGGGCGGAGGCGATGGTGTCCGGGCTGCCCACCAGCAACGAGGACGCGCCGCCGGCGCCGGCGATGCTGCGCGGCATCCACAGCGCGGTGTCGTGACGCTCGCTGCGCTCGGCGATCTCGCGCAGCCGCACCGAGCCGACGTTGGTGTGCTGCTCGCGACGGCTTCCCCGCGTCGGCCACAGCCGACCCGCGGACCGCGCCACCAGCTCCTCCGCCTTGCGCCAGGCCAGCTCGTCGGTCTCGGCGACGACGGGTCTGAAGGTGACCCAGAACCGGATGTCCGCGGGGTCCCGGCCGGCGGCCGAGGCGAGGCTTCGGACGCGGGCGATCTGCCCGGCGGTCTCGCGCAGGGGCTCGCCCCACAGCGTGAAGACGTCCGCGAGACGGGACCCGACGTCGAACGCCTCGTCGGACGCGCCGCCGATCGAGATCGGCAGCGGCCCGCCCGAGAGCGGCTGCGAGCCGGGGCCGAAGCCCTCGAACCGGTAGTGCCGCCCGTGGTGGTCGAACGGCTCGTCCTCGGTCCAGGCGCGCCGCAGGATCTCGATGTACTCGGCCGAGCGGGAGTAGCGGTCGGCCTTGTCGAGGTAGTCGCCCTGCCGGCGCTGCTCGGCGTCGCTGCCACCCGAGATGATGTGGACGACGGCGCGCCCCCCGCTGAGGTGGTCGAGCGTGGCCAGCGACTGCGCGGCGACGGTCGGGTGCGTCGTGTTGGGACGCAGGGCGACGATGGCCTTGAGCCGCTCGGTGCGGGCCAGCACGTGCGAGGCCACGACGAAGGGGTCGGCGCCGTCGGAGCTGTAGCCGAGCAGCGTGTAGTCGAAGCCGTAGTCGTCGAGCGTCCGGGCGAAGCGGTCGGCGCGGGCGGGGTCGGTGGCCTTGCGCGCGGACCCGCCGCCTGGGCTCGTGGCCGTGATGGCCTGGAGGAACGAGTGGACGAACTCGACGCGGCGCGCGGGCGCCGGGGGAGGCGGGTGCTCGGCCTGGGCGGTCATGGTGCTCCTTCGGCGGGCGGGGTCAGGTGCCGGGCGGCGCCGACGGCGTGGTGGGCGGGCTCGCCGGCGAAGAGCCGGCGCAGGTCGTCGACGAGCGCGTGCACGATCCGGTCCGTGCTGGCGGTGGTCAGCCCCCCGACGTGGGGTGTCAGGACGACGTCGTCCCGCCGCTCGAGCGCCCCGACGACGGGCGGCTCCTCACGGCGTACGTCCAGGGCCGCGCCGCCGAGCCGCCCCGACTCGAGCGCGGCGAGCACGGCGTCCTCGTCGACGACGTCGCCGCGCGAGAGGTTGACCAGGTAGGCGCCGTCCGGGAGCAGCCCGAGCAGGTGGCGGTCGACGAGCCCGCGGGTGGCGGCACCGCCGGGGACGTGCACGCTGAGGACGTCGGAGCGCCGGGCGAGGTCCTCGATGCCGACCGGCTTGATGCCGGCCTCGCGCAGGAGGAGGTCCGGCACGCCGGGGTCGTGGGCGAGGGTCCGCATCCCAAGGGCGCGGGCCCGCACGGCGACCGCGCTCCCGGTCGCACCGGCGCCGAGGACCCCCCACGTGCCCCCGTGCAGCTCGCGCCCGTCGCGCCGGTCCCACCCGCCGAGCCGGGCGGAGCGGTCGACGGTCACCGTGCGGCGGGCCAGCGCGAGGGCGAGGCCCAACGCGTGCTCGGCGACGCTGACCGCGTTGGCGCCGCGCAGGCTCAGCACCACGACGCCGGCCCGGTCGGCCGCAGGCAGGTCGATGTTGTCGAGCCCGACCCCGAAGCGCGCGACCGCGCGCAGGTGCGGGCAGGCCTCGAGCACCGCCGCACCGATGACGGTGCGGTTGCGCACCAGCACCGCGTCGGCGGCCTGGAGGGCCGCGATCGTCGCGGCCGCGTCCCCACCGGTGCCGCCGACGTGCCGGACGACGAGGTCGGGGGCGAGGCCGGCGAGACCACGGTGCCGGACGTCGTCGGCGACGACCACGGTGCTCAGCGGGGCACCCAGCCCAGGCCGGGCGCCACCTCGCGCGCCAGGTCGGTGAGCACCTGCACGTGCTCGGGCAGCGTGAAGGCCGGCGGCAGGAACAGCACCAGCTCGTCGGCTTCCGCGAGGCCGGGGTCGGCGAGCACGGCCTCGACCACCTGGTCGGGCGCCCCGTGGTGGACGGGGCTGATGCGCATGCCGGCGGGCAGGTCGGCGGAGACGACGGGGGTCAGGGCGCCGGCAGGGCGCGAGGCGGCCATGCCCTCCGTGCGCCGCTGGTGGTCGTAGTCGGCGTAGCGCCGGGCCAGCTGGGCGGTCGTGGCGGGGAGCACCGACGCCGCGACGGCGACCGGAGGCGCCTCGGTCCCGTGCACGCTGCTCCAGCGCGCGCGGTAGGCGGCGATGACCCGCGCCTGGTGCTGCGGGAACGTCTCGCCCTCGGCGAGCCCGCTGAGCACGGTGCCGCAGATGATCGCGAGACCGAGGTCGGCGGCGTGCTCGGCCGACCCGATGCTCGCGACGCCCTGGCGCACGCGGCCGCGCAGGCCGGGACTGTGCGGGGTGACCCTCAGCTCGGTGCCGACGGGGGCGCCCTGACCCTCGCCGTCCACGACGTGCAGCGTCTCGCCCGACACGGCCGCGAGGAAGCGGCGCAGCCGTCGACGCGCCTCCGAGCGGGCGTCGTCCTCGACGGCGCCGAAGACGGCGTCGAACGACGCCGTCGCCCCGGCCGAGAGCGCCAGCTGCAGCCGCCCCCCGACGAGGAGGTCGGTGACGCCGGCGGCCTCGGCCAGGAGCACGGGCTCCTGGTAGCGCATGGGCAGGACGGCCGTGCCGAGCGAGATCGACGAGGTGTGCTGACCCACCGCGGACAGGAAGGGGAGCGGCGAGGACAGGTAGTGGTCGAAGTGGCGCTGGTAGACCCACCCCGACTGGTAGCCCAGCTCCTCGGCCGCGCGGAACAGCGCGATGCCCTCCTGCAGCCCGGCGGCCGGGCCGGCCAGGTCCGAGAACGAGACCCGGGTGTTGAACCCGAGGCGCTGCTTGGTCCGCGGCGCGCTCGCCGCGGCGGGGGGCGAGGCGGTGGTCGTCACGACGTCCTCCCGTGGTGGGCGTCGGGGATCGAGTCGAGCAGCGTCCGGGTGTAGTCCTCGCGGGGCGCGTCGAAGATCTGGGCGACGGTGCCCTCCTCGACGACCCGCCCGCGCCGGACGACGGTGACGGTGTGCGCGAGCTGGCGCACCAGCGCCAGGTCGTGCGAGACGAAGACGTAGGTGAGCCCCAGCTCGGCCTGCAGGGTCAGCAGCACCTGCACGATGTCGGCCTGCACGCTCACGTCGAGGGCCGAGGTCGGCTCGTCGAGCACGATGACGTCGGGCTTCAGCACGAGCGCCCGCGCGATGGCGACGCGCTGACGCTGTCCGCCCGAGAGGGCGTCGGGACGGCGCGCGAGCAGGGTCTGGTCGAGCCCGACGGCGTCGAGCGCCTCGCGCACGGCAGCACGACGCTCGTCCTTGGTGCCGATCCGGAACCGGTCGAGCGGCTCGCGGACCAGGCGCTCGACCTTCCACGTCGGGTCCAACGAGGTGAACGGGTTCTGGTAGACGAACTGGAGGTGGCGTCGCAGGCTGCGCAGCTCGCCGTGGGTGCGCCCGTCGACCCGCTCGCCGGCGACCTCGATCGAGCCGGCGTCCGGCGTCTCGAGGCCGAGGAGGAGCCGGATGGTCGTGGTCTTGCCCGACCCGGACTCGCCGACGATCGCGTGGGTGGTGCCGGCCGGGACCTCGAAGGACAGGTCGTCGACCGCCGTCAGCCTGCTGCGGTCGACGGTGAACGTCTTGCTGACCCCGCGGACGGCGATCTTGGGCCCCTCGTCCGACGCCCGGGCGCGGCGGGCCGCGCCGACGTCGCGGAGGTCGGCGTACCGGTCGGGGTTGAGCGCGGGGACGTCGGCGTGCAGCCGCTTGGCGTAGTCGGAGGTGGGTGCGCTGGAGACCCGTGCCGTGGGTCCGGCCTCCTGGACGCGGCCGTCCTTGAGCACGACCACCGAGTCGGCGCGCTCGGCGGCGATCGCGAGGTCGTGGGTGATCAGGAGCAGGCTGATGTCGAGGGAGTCGCGCAGCTCGTCGAGCAGGTCGAGGATCCGCTTCTGGATCGTGACGTCGAGCGCCGAGGTGGGCTCGTCGGCCACCAGGAGCGCGGGCTCGGGCAGCACCGCGAAGCCGATCAGCACCCGCTGGAGCATGCCGCCCGAGAGCTGGTGCGGGTACGACGCCAGGACCCGCTCGGGGTCGTCGAGACCCACCCGCTGGAGGACCTCGACCACCGCCTGGTGGCGCTGCGCCTTGGACAGGTCGCCGGGCAGCAGCGCCGAGGCCTCGCGGGCCTGGGAGCCGATGGTGCGCACCGGGTTGAGCGAGCTCGCGGGGTCCTGCGGGACGAACCCGATCGTGCGGCCCCGCAGCGGCCGGAAGTGCCGCTCGGGAAGGGTCAGCACGTCCTGGCCCTGCACCTCGATGGTGCCGCGCGCCTTGCCGACGCCGGCAGGCAGCAGCCGCAGCAGGGAGCGCGCGATCGTCGACTTGCCCGACCCCGACTCGCCGATGAGGGCCAGGCGGTGGCCGCGGGGGAGGTCGAAGGAGACGTCGGAGACGACCTGGTGGCCGCCGTAGGAGACGCAGAGGTCGCGCACCGAGACCAGCACCGGTGGCGCTCCGGCCTCCGTGGCGGGCGGGACCTCGAGGGTGGCGGTGCCGCCCTCGGACAGCGCGTTCAGTCGGTCTTGCGGAGCCATCGGCTGATCCTGTTCGCAGAGAGGACGGTGGCGATCGTGACGACGGCCGGGGCGTAGACCAGCCAGGGGGCCAGCGGGTAGTCCTTGCCGCTGGACACCAGCAGGCCCCAGTCGGAGGCGGGGGGCGGGTCGCCGTACCCGAGGAAGGCCAGACCGGCGATCACCAGGATCGAGAGGCCGAACTGGAGCACCGCGAGGTTGAGCACGGAGCGGGAGGCGTTGGGGAGCACGTGGCGCACGAGCACGTGCCAGCGGGAGCCGCCGAGCAGCAGCGAGGCCTCGACGAACACGGCGCGACGGGTCTTGAGCACCTCCGAGCGCATGACCCGCGCGAAGACGGCGACCGCGGACACGCCGGTGGCGATGGCGGCGTTGATGGTCTCGAAGCCCAGGGCGCTGACGACCACGACGGCCAGCAGGAAGCTCGGGATCGCGAGCAGCACGTCGACGACCCGTGAGAGGACCACGTCGACCCAGCTGCCGATGAAGCCGGCGACCAGACCGACGAGGCCGCCGACGACGACGCCGATGGCCACGGCGACCAGGGCGCTGGTGACGGAGGAGGCAGAGCCGTGCACGACGCGCGCGAACTCGTCGCGGCCGAGGTGGTCGGTGCCGAACAGGTGCGCCAGGCTCGGGCCCTGGAAGGCCTCGGCGGGCACCCCGCGGGCGGGGTCCTGCCCCGTGAACAGGCCGGGGGCCAGCGACCAGCCGACGACGAGCAGCAGCATCGTGAACGAGAGCAGGACGCCGACCGGCGGCACCCGGCGCGAGCCCCCGCCCCGGCGCAGTGCCGACGGCTTCCAGCCGCCGGGAGCCTGGGGGGCCTCGGTGGTGATGGTCGTCATGCGGGCACCGCCTCGGTGACGGGGCGGACGCGCTTGGTGGCGCCGCGCAGGTCGACCCGCGGGTCGAGCAGGGGATAGACGAGGTCGACGACCAGGTTGACCACGACGAACGTCACGGCCGCCAGCACCACGACGGCCTGGAGGACCGGCAGGTCCTGGGTGGTCACCGCGCGCTGCACGAGGCTGCCGATGCCGGTCCGGCCGAAGATCGTCTCGGTGATCAGCGCCCCGCCGAGCAGCTCGCCGACGGTGAGGGCGATGACGGTCACGACCGGCAGCGACGACGGCTTGAGCAGGTGACGCCAGAAGAGCCTCGACCTGCTGAGTCCCCGTGAGGTGGCGAAGCTGGCGTACTCCTGCCGCGACTCGTGGTCGAGGTTGGCGATGAGCACCTCCGCGATCTGCGCCGAGACCGGGATGCCGAGCGCGACCGCGGCGAAGAAGGTCGCCGTCCCGCCCTCGGAGTCGGTCACGAAGAACAGCCCGAGCTGGAAGGCGAAGACGTTGATCAGCAGCAGGCCGATGACGAAGTTCGGCACCGACAGGAACAGCGAGGGCAGTGCGCGCAGCGGTCGAGCCAGCGGCGTCGGCAGGTTGCGGACGCCGTAGGCGACGCCGAAGGCGAGCACCACCGCGACGACGAGGGCGCTGAGGGCCAGCACGACCGTCGAGCCGATCACCTCGCTGATGGCGCGCGAGACCGGCAGGTTGCTGCGCAGCGAGACGCCGAGGTCCAGCCGGAGGAAGCGCGTGAGCGACTCCCACAGCTGCACGTGGATCGGCTGGTCGAGCCCGTAGTAGCCGATGATCCGGGCGATCTCGTCCTCGGTGAAGTTGTTCTCGGGGTTGCGCAGGGTGTTGGAGACGGGGTCACCCGGCAGCACGCTGATCACCAGGAACGTGAAGCAGTAGGCGAGCAGCACCACGACCGCGGCCTGGACGACGCGCTGCAGCGCGTAGGTCAGGTACGGGCGGGAGACCAGGCGCCGGGACCGGGTGTCCGTCATCTGCGCTCAGCCCTCGAAGTAGGCGGTGTAGAAGTTCGCGTAGGCGACGCCGTTGTAGCTGACGCCCTTCAGCTTGGGCGACTGCAGGTAGAGGCGCTGCACGATCTGGGTCAGCGGCACGAAGTAGGCCTGCTTCAGCACGTAGCTCTGCAGCTCGTCGAGCACCGGCTCGCGCTCCTCGGTGTTCACCGAGCTGGCCACCTGCTGACCGAGCTCGGCGAGCTTGGGGTCGTCCTGGCCGACGTTGAACCAGTTCTCCCCGCCGTCGCTGTCGGTGAGGATGCCGGCCACCGTGCCGGCGTCGATGAAGCTGCGCGTCACCTCGTAGGCCGGGACCGACGGGTTGCTGAAGGACACCTTCTCGCCGTAGGTCACGACGTCGTAGGCCTGGATCTTCACGTCGAAGCCGAGGTCGCCGAGCTGCTGGGCGACGAGCTCGTCGACCGCCTGCGAGGTGGCCAGGTAGGGGTTGGGGTAGAGCGTCAGCGACAGCTTCTTGCCGCCCTTGGTGCGGACGCCGTCACCACCGGGCGTCCAGCCGGCCTCGTCGAGCAGCGCCTTGGCGGCGTCGGGGTCGAAGGCGAACTCGTCGCTGTGGTCGGTCGCGCCCGGGACGTTGCTCTGGATGAAGGACTCGGCGGGCAGCCAGTCCTGGGTGTAGACGGTGTCGAGGATCTCTTGGCGGTCGATGCCCTGCTGGAGCGCCTGGCGCACCTTGACGTCGTTGAACGGCGCCACCTTGGTGTTGAGCGCGTAGCCGTTGACGAAGCCGAGGTAGCGAGGTGCGGCCACGGTGTAGCCCTGCTCCTTGAACGGCGCCAGCTCCTGCGGGGAGGGGTTGTAGGCGACGTCGGCCTGGCCGGACTGGACGGCGGCCGTGCGGACCGACGGCTCGGCGACGATCTTGTAGGTGACCGTGTCGAGCGTCGCCGGACCCTGCTTGCCGAGCGCCTCGGGCGCCCAGTCGTAGTCGTCGCGCTTCTCGAGGACGACGCTGTCGCCCTCCTTCCACGACTTCACGACGAAGGGGCCGCTCCCGATGTCGTTGCTCAGGTCGGCCTGCTCCTCGGCCGGCAGCGCCAGCGTCTTGGGGGAGACCAGGATCGAGCCGTGGTAGCCGAGGGTCGGGATGAAGCCCAGCGTCGGCGCCGTGAAGGACACCTTGACCGTGAGCGGGTCGACCGCCTCGGCGCTGTCGTACGTCGTCGGGAACAGCCCGATCGGGTTGATGCCCTCGTCGGGCCGGCCGTCGGCCCAGATCTCGAGGTTGGCGACGACGGCGTCGGCGTCGACGGGGGACCCGTCGGAGAACGTCACGCCGTCCTTGAGCTTGATGGTGAACTCCGTCGCGTCGGCGTTCTGCTCCCAGCTCTCCGCGACCCACGGGCTGACGGCGCCCTCCTCGTCGACGTAGACGAGCTTGTCGGTGACGTGGCCCCAGATGTGGCCCTGGAAGCTGGAGATCGCGCTGTTGTTGGGGATCCAGGTGTCGCCGAGCGAGTCGATGAGGAACGTCAGGTCGCCGCCGTCCTGCTTCTCGCCGTTGCCCTGCTCGCTGCCGGCACCCGAGGCCGCGCAGCCGGAGGCCAGGGTCAGCACGGCGGCGACGGCGGCGAGAGCGCGCCAGGGGTGGCGCCGGGTTCGGTGGGACGTCATCGGGGGTTCTCCTCGGGTGGGTCGTGCCGTGCGGAACCGGCACAGCGCTGTATGTCGATCGAATTAGTAGTCAATGCGACGGTCCGACTGTAGGCCGGGCGGGCGAGGGGGGTCCAAGAGGAGTCATGGATGCAAACCCATCCACGAGTGTGATCGCCGCTCCCGTCTCATCCGGTGCGTCGCGGCGTCCGGCCGCGCTAGCGTCGAGCGCCATGAGGACGACCGAGACCAGTGCGCACTGGGGCTCCTACCTCGTCGACTCCGACGAGTCCGGCGTGGTGGCCGTGCGGCCGCACGACGGGGACGAGTCGGCCGCGGCCATGGGCAACGTGGTCGACGGGGTGCGGCACGGCTCGCGGGTCACCCGACCTGCCGTCCGCAGGGCGTGGCTGGAGGGCGGCCCCGGCCCGGACGACGACCGCGGCCGGGCCGGCGCCGAGTACGTCGAGGTCGAGTGGGACACGGCCCTCGACCTGGTCGCGGGCGAGCTCGCCCGGGTGCGGTCGGCCCACGGCAACGAGGCGATCTTCGGCGGTTCCTACGGCTGGGGGAGCGCCGGACGCCTGCACCACCCGCAGAGCCAGGTGCACGGGTTCCTCAACGGGATCGGCGGCTACGTGCGCTCGGTCAACGACTACAGCCGGGGCGCGAGCATCGTGCTGCTGCCGCACCTCGTCGGTGCGCCCGCCGCCGCCGACGTCCGGCAGCGACCGGTGTCGTGGACCCAGGTCGAGGAGCACACCGACCTCCTCGTCACCTTCGGTGGCGTACGGCGGAGCAACGGCTGGGTCGTTCCCGGCGGGCAGACGCGCCACGTCGGCGGTGCCCTCGCCCGGTCGGCCGCGCGGACCACGCGCGTGGTCTCGCTGTCGGCCCAGCGCGACGACGCCATGGACGGGCTCGACGCCGAGTGGGTCGGGGTGATGCCCGGCACCGACACCGCCGTGATGCTCGCCCTGATCCACGTGCTGGTGGTGGACGGCCTGGCCGACGAGGAGTTCCTGGCCAGGTGCACGGTCGGCGCCGACCGCGTCCGGGCCTACGTGCTGGGCGAGACCGACGGGGTGCCCAAGACGCCCGCGTGGGCCTCGGCGATCTCGCGCACCCCGGCCGAGCGGATCCGGGCGCTCGCGCACGAGATGGCGGCCGGCCGCACGCTGGTCAACGTCGTCTACGCCCTGCAGCGCGGGGAGCGCGGCGAGCAGCCGGTCTTCGCCGGGCTGACGCTGGCGGCGTTCCTCGGCCAGGTCGGGCTCCCCGGCGGCGGCTTCACGCACGGGCTCGGGTCGATGGGCGACTACGGCGTCGGCCGGGTCGCCGTGCCGCTGCCGACGTTCGGCCAGGGCGCCAACCCGGTGCCGGACCACATCCCGTGCGCGCGGATCGCCGACCTGCTGCTCACGCCCGGCGCCGACCTGCCCTACGACGGCGGGTCCCTGCGGCTGCCCGCCGTGCGACTGGCGTACTGGGCGGGCGGGAACCCCTTCCACCACCACCAGGACCTGCGGCGGCTGCGTCGTGCGCTGGCGCGCCTCGACACCCTCGTCGTGCACGAGACGCACTGGACCGCGACCGCCAAGCACGCCGACGTCGTGCTCCCGGTCGCGGCGAGCCTCGAGCGCGACGACGTCGCCGCCGGCAACGGCGACACCCGGCTGCGGGCCTCGCCGCGGGCGGTGCCGCCGCCGGGCGAGGCGCGCGAGGAGCTGTGGATCTTCGGCCGGCTCGCCGAGCGGCTCGGGTCGTCGCACGACCACGGGCTCGACGCCCGCGCCTGGCTCGAGCGGCTCTACGAGGACTGGCGCTCCACCGGACGCGCGCCCGCCGGCGCCCCTGCGTTCGCGGAGTTCTGGGAGACCGGCGGCGTCGACCTCGACGCGCCGCCCTACGACGACCCGGTCTTCACCGCCTTCGTCCGCGACCCCGAGGCGCACCCGCTGCAGACGCCGAGCGGGCGGATCGAGCTGTGGTCCTCCTCCCTCGAGGCGGCCGGCCTCGCGGACGTCGCGCCGCACGCCGAGTGGCGCGAGCCCCGCCGGTGGTGGGGCTCGGCCGACGCGGCGACGTACGACCTGCACCTGCTGTGCAACCAGCCCACCCACCGCCTGCACAGCCAGCTCGACATGGGCGCGGCGAGCCGCTCGACCAAGGTGGCCGGCAGGGAGCCGATCCGGCTCCACCCCGCGGACGCCGCCGCCCGTGGCCTGGCCGACGGCGACGTCGTGCGCGTCGTCAGCGCCCACGGGTCCCTGCTCGCCGGCGTCCACGTCAGCGACGCCCTGCTGCCGGGAGTCGCACAGATGCACACGGGCGCGTGGTACGACCCCTCGGCGCCGGAGGTCGCCGACTGCGTGCACGGCAACGTCAACGTCCTCACCCCCGACGAGCCCACCTCGACCCTGTCGCAGGCCACGAGCGGCGCGCACGTGCTGGTGCGCGTCGAGCGGTACGACGGTCCGCTCCCGCCGGTGACGGCGCACGAGCCGCCCCCGCTGACCCGGGGCTGACTACTCGACGAGGCCCAGCGCGACCGCGGCGTCGAACGAGTCGTCCACGTGGACGACCTCGCGGCCGTGGCGCTCGAGCAGGGAGGCGCCGGTGCCGGCTCGGAAGCCCCCGGCGCAGTGGACCCACACGCGCGCCCCGGGCCGGATCTCGCCGCGGCGCTCCTCGAGCTCGTGCAGGGGCAGGTTGACCGCCCCGACGACGCGACCCTCCTCGTGCTCGTCGCGCCGGCGCACGTCGACCACGACGTCGCCCGGGGCGCGGTCGGCGGCGAGGTCCGCGAAGGTCGCGCGCCGGTAGGCGCGCACCTCGCCGGGTCCGCCGTACTCGTCGGGGGCGCCCCAGGCGGGGACGACGTCGTCGATGCCGATGCGCACCAGCTGCCGCCGTCCCTCGGCGACCTCCTCGGGCTTGGCACCGAGCACGACCAAGGGCCGGCCCCACGGGGCGAGCCAGCCGACGTAGGTCGCGAACTGCGTGCCGAGGTTGACGCTGACCGTGCCTGCGACGTGCTCCGCGGCGAAGTCGGCGGCCGGGCGGAGGTCGACGACCATCGCGCCGCCGCGCAGCAGCGCCGTGACCGTGGCCGGCGGGGCCGGGGTGAGCGGGGTCGTGAGGTCGACGGCCGCCGCGCCGCGGCGGTTGAGCGGCGCCATGTGCTCGTAGTAGGCCGGGTAGGCCGTGAAGGAGGCGACCAGCACGTCGGCGAACTCCACGGGCGAGGCCGTGGTCAGCGCCGGGTTGTGGAGCCGCTCGTGGGCGATGGTGGAGGCCTCGGCGCCGGAGGAGGCGCCGCCGGCGCAGAAGGACCCGAAGCCGTGGGTGGGGTAGAGCGCGGCGTCGCCCGGGAGCGCGCCGAGCCGCGCCGCCGACGCGTGCTGCGCCTGCGCGAGGTCGGCGGTGAGGTCGGGTGAGACCAGGTCGGTGCGTCCGACGGTGCCGTAGAGCAGCGACCCTCCGCTGAACACCACCGGCGCGTCGAGCGGGGCGGCGAGGTCCCGCACGACGTACGACAGGTGGGTCGGGGTGTGGCCCGGCGTGGCCAGCACGCCGATGCTGAGGGAGCCTGCGCGCAGCTCCTCCCCGTCGTGCAGCGGCAGGCGGTCGAAGGCGACCTCGTCGGCCGCGTTGACGGCGTACGCCGCTCCCGTGCGCCGGGCCAGCTCGTGGCCGCCGGACACGTAGTCGTTGTGGACGTGCGTCTCCAGCACGTGGGAGACGTCGTGGTCGAGCAGCGGTTCGAGCCGGTCGAGGTCACGGGCGGGGTCGATGACGATGCTGACGGCGCCGTCGTCGACGACGTAGCTGCGGTTGCCCAGCTCCGGGGTGCTGAGGGTGCGGACGCGCATCAGTGGTCGCGGTGGGTGCCGAAGGAGCGCCGGTGGTAGGTCAGCGGACCGCTCGCCGGCTCCGGACCCCTGCTGGTGGCGTCGACGACGTCGCCCAGCACGAGCACGTGGTCGCCGGCCGGCACGAGCCGGGCGACGCGCAGGGAGATCCAGGCATGGGCGTCCTCGAGCGCGGGTGCGCCGTCCAGGAGCACCCAGTCGATCCCGGTGAACCGCTCGTCGTGCCGGCCGGTGAACCGCGTGGCCACGTCGGCCTGGTCGGCGCCGAGCACGTTGACCCCCACGGTCGAGCCGACCGAGAGCAGCGAGAGCAGGTAGGAGCCGCGCTGCAGCGAGACCAGCAGCATCGGGGGCTCCATCGACAGCGACACGAAGGCCGAGACGGTGGTGCCGGCCGGCTTGCCGGCGGCGTGGGTGGTGACGACGGAGACGGGGCCGGCCACGTTGCCCATGGCGGCGCGGAACGCCGCCTGCAGGTCGGGGTCGGTCTCGATGCTCATCGGTTGCGCCATGGCTAGAAGGCCTTTCCGGGGTTGAGGATCCCGTGGGGGTCGAGGGCCCGCTTCAGGGAGTGGTGCACGTCGAGGCTGTCGGGGCCGAGCTCGCGTGCCAGCCACTCGCGCTTGAGCAGGCCGATGCCGTGCTCGCCCGTGACGGTGCCGCCCAGGTCGAGCGCGAGCCCGAAGATGGCGTCGGCGGCCTCGTGGACCGCGGGCGGCGCCTCGGGCAGCGCGGCGTCGTAGGAGATGATCGGGTGCAGGTTGCCGTCGCCGGCGTGGGCGAAGGAGTAGATGGCGACGCCGGTGCGAGCCGCGATCGCCTCCACGCCCTGGATCGCGTCGGCCAGGCGGGAGCGCGGCACGCAGATATCCTCGATGAGGGCCCGACCGAACCTCTCGATCGAGGGCAGCGCGAGCCGGCGGGCGGCCAGCAGCTGCTCGGAGGAGGCGTCGTCGACACCCTGCTCGACCCAGGTCGCCTCCTTCCCGAGCACCGCGGCGATGGCCTCGATCTCCTGGCGCGCCCCGGGTCCGTCGGCCTGGGCGATGACGAGGGCCCCGCCGCGTGCGGCGAGGTCCGTGCCCTGGGCCCGGTCGACGACCTTCAGCGTCGCCCGGTCGAGCAGCTCCAGCAGGCTGGGCTGGAGCCGCTCGCGGCTCACGGCGGCGCAGGCCGCGGCGGCCGCGCGGACGTCGCCGTACGCCGCAGCTGCCGTGAGGGTGACGACCGGGGCCGGCTTGAGCCGCAGCGCGGCGCCCACGATCACGCCGAGCGTGCCCTCGGAGCCCACGAAGAGGGAGGTGAGGTCGAGCCCGGCGACGCCCTTGAGGGTCCGGCGTCCGGTCCGCAGGAGGCGGCCGTCGGCGAGCACGACGTCCAGCCCGAGGACGGCCTCGCGGGTCACGCCGTGCTTGACGCAGCGCATGCCGCCGGCGTTGGTGGCGATGTTGCCGCCCAAGGTGGAGATCGCCGCGCTCGCCGGGTCCGGGGCGTACATCAGCCCGTGCTCGCGCGCGGCCGCATCCAGGTGGGCGGTGATCACCCCGGGCTCGACGACCGCCACCTCGTCGACGGGGTCGAGCTCGAGCACGCGGTCCATGCCGCTGATGTCCAGCACCACCGACCCGGCCCCGGCGATCGCGCCGCCCGCGACCCCGCTCCCCGCACCGCGCGGCACGACGGGCACGCGGGCCTCGTGCGCGAGCCGGAGCGTCGCCTGCACGTCCTCGACGGAGGCCGCGCGGACCAGCGCCAGCGGCAGTGCCGGTGGCGGGGCGCCCGCGGTCCCCGCGCCTCCGGACCGGTCGGTCCGGTGGGTGCCGAGCGCGACCGGGTCGGTCGTCGCGCCCGGCACGGCGCCGAGGAGGGCGGAGACCAGGGCGTCCGACACGGTCAGGCTCGCTCGGGCGCGTCGGCCCGGACGATGACGGGCAGGTCGGCCCCGAGCTTGAGGCGCTCGAGGAAGAGCACGACGGTGGCGGCGACCGAGCGGTGCGTGACGTCGTTGAGCACGTCGTGGCGTCCGCCCTCGACGACCCGGAGGTGCGCCGCGGTGTCGCCACGGAAGGGGGCCAGCGCGTCGTCGACCGGCGACAGGGGGTCGTCGCTGCCGTGGAGGACCAGCGTGGGGCGCCCCGAGGGACCGGGGTGGTAGTCGCTCCAGGCCGCGGGGAGCTCCTGGCGCAGGGCGCCGCGCTGGAAGTCGGCGTCCTCGCTGAGCACGCGTCGGTGGGCCGGACAGGCCGAGCGGGTCTCGAGCTCGTCGTCCCACGACTGGTCGTCGGTCGCGCTGGTCCCGGGGAGGGCGAGACCGGCGAGGACGACCCCGTCGACGTCGTGCTGCCCCGCTCGCGCGAGGGCGGCGGCGTACGTCGCGCCGGTGTCGGTCCCGACCAGCACCCGCGGTGCGGGCAGGGTGTCGTCGGCCAGCAGCTCGTGCACGCGGTCGCGAGCGGCGCCGAGGTCGTCGAGGTCCAGCTCGACGACGCGCACCTTGTAGGCGTCGGCCGAGATCCGTCGCCCGAAGCGGGCGTAGGCGGCAGCGGTCTCGCCGCGGCCCGTGAGCAGGATGAGGGTGCCCCGTGCGGCGACGCCGTCCGGCTCGTCGTACGACGTGCGCGGGCCGGTGGTCGGTGTGGGTGCCTCGGTTGCCGAGATGAGTGTCGTGGTCACCCTGCCGAGGTTGGCACCGAAGGGGTGGCGCCGTCCAAGAGCAGTCGTGGATGACTTTTGTTGTCCTATCGTGATCAATCTCCTAGACATTCATCATGAGATGACGCCGGCATCGTTGGGTGGAGGCATTAGTCTCCTAACATGACCAACTCGCTCGACATAGACCACCTGCGCACCCTCGTCGCCATTGCCGAGTGCGGCGGTTTCAGTCGCGCCGCCGCGGTCCGGCACATCAGCCAGCCCGCCCTGAGCCAGCACGTCCGGCTGCTCGAGCGCGGCCTGAAGCGCAAGCTGTTCGAGAAGGACGGTCGCGTCATGCGCTTCACCCACGACGGCGAGACGGTGCTCGCCGAGGCCCGGCAGATCCTGGCCGTGCACGACCAGGCCATGGAGCGGCTGACCGTCGAGAAGCCCCGCACCATCACGGTCGGCTGCACCGAGCACGCCGCCGAGCAGGTGCTCCCCGAGATGCTCCGTGCCCTCGACAACGGCTTCCCGGGGGCCGCCACCCGCTTCGAGATCGGCCGGTCCACCGCGCTGGTCGACGCGGTCACCAAGGGCGTCGTCGACCTCGCCTTCGTGCTCGACCCGGGCTCCGCCGGCGCCGGCCACGAGGTCGCTCGGCTGCCGCTGACCTGGTACGCCGCCCCGTCCTGGACGCCGCCCGCCGACGGCTCCGCCTGGCCGCTGGTCGCCTTCGAGGAGCCGTGCGGCCTGCGCGAGCGGGCTCTGGTCGCCCTCGACGGCGAAGGGCACCGGGTCACGGTAACCGGGCAGTCGTCCACCCTGGAGGGCGTCACCGCCGGGGTGCGCGCCGGGCTGGGGGTCGCCCTCCTGCCCACCAGCGGTGGGCGTCCCCACGGGCTGGTGGAGCGCGACGACCTGCCGACGACCGGCGACGTGAGCCTGCGCATGGTGGTCCGGCGCGGGCTCGAGCCCGACGTCGAGCTCGCCGCCGCCGACGCGGTGGCCCGCTTCTTCAGCACCAGGCCCCAGCTGCGCCTCGTGCCGTCCCCCCTCGTCCGCTCGACCTCGGGTGCCTGACGTGGGCGCCGTCGTCACCCCGGCCGAGCTGGCCGCCCTGGTGAGCAGCGGGTCCGACGTGGTGGTGCTCGACGTCCGCTGGAAGCTCGGTGGGCCCCCGGGTCACGAGACCTACCTCGGCGGCCATGTCCCCGGCGCCGTCTACGTGGACCTCGACACCGAGCTCGCCGCGCACGGCGAGCCCACCGACGGTCGGCACCCCCTGCCGTCGCTCGAGGCCCTCCAGGCCAGCGCCCGCAGGTGGGGTGTCCGCGCCGGGACGACCGTCGTCGCCTACGACGGCGAGGGGAACCTCGCCGCCGCGCGGGCGTGGTGGCTGCTGCGCTGGGCGGGACTGGGCGACGTACGCCTGCTCGACGGAGCGCTGCCCGCGTGGGTCGCGGCCGGCCTCCCGCTCGAGACCGACGACGTCGTGCCCGAGCCCGGTGACGTCGAGCTCGTCGGCGGTGGTCTGCCCGTCCTCGACGTCGACCACGTCGAGGCGTTCGCCCGGTCCGCCACCCTCCTGGACGCCCGTGCCGCGGAGCGCTTCCGCGGCGAGGTCGAGCCCGTCGACCCCCGGGCCGGGCACGTGCCCGGCGCGGTCTCGGCGCCGACCGGCGAGAACCTCAGGCCCGACGGCACCTTCCGGTCGCCCGAGGAGCTGCGCGACCGGTTCGTCGGTCTCGGTGCGGGTGCGGGGGACGACGAGGTCGCGGTCTACTGCGGCTCCGGTGTCACGGCCGCCCACGAGGTCTTCGCCCTCGGACTCGCCGGCATCGACGCCGCGCTGTACCCGGGCTCGTGGTCGCAGTGGAGCAACCTCGACAAGCCGGTCGCCACCGGCGACTGAGCCCGTCCGTCCGGTGGTGCCGGACCCGGCCCGCCGCGGGGCGGTGACGTTTCCCCAAGGTATGCAGCCGGAGCTGCACTTCCCGTGGTGTACAACCCCCGGGAAGTGACGGCTTCCCTGCATACCTTGGGGAAACGTCGGCGCCGCCGCGCCCTCTCAAAGTCACCCATCACGCTCGACTATCGATTCGCATCCCGCATTGCTCTTGGACCGACCGGGGGCGCCGCACCTAGCGTCGAGGGCATGCCCGTCGAGTTCATCAGTGCCATCAACGTCAACCCCAGCAACGAGCTCAACCGGCTCGGGCAGACGGCCGTGGACCCGGCCTTCTTCCGGCGCTACGTGCGCGAGCTGGAGGCGGCGGAGTTCGACTACACGCTGGTGCCCTACGCGTCGTCGTACCACGACCCCTTCGCCATCGCGAACGCCATCGTGGCGCGCAGCGAGCGGATCTCGCCGATCGTCGCGCTGCGACCCAACATCATGTACCCGACGGTCGCCGCCAAGGCCCTCGCGACGCTCGACCAGTTCGGTGGCGGCCGCGTGGCGGTGCACTTCATCGCCGGCGGCAGTGACCACGAGCAGGCGCGCGAGGGCGACCACCTGACCAAGGAGCAGCGCTACGAGCGCACCGCGGAGTACATCGACGTGCTGCGCAAGGTGTGGACCAGCACCGAGCCCTTCGACCACGAGGGCACCTACTACCAGTTCCGCGACTTCGTGTCGGCGATCCGGCCGACCCGCGGCACCATCCCGGTCAGCGTCGGGGGGAGCAGCGACCAGGCCTACGAGGTCGGGGGATCGCGCGCCGACATCTTCGGGCTGTGGGGCGAGCCGCTCGCCGACACCCGCGCCCAGATGGACCGGGTCGCCGCCGAGGCCGCCAAGGCCGGGCGCAGCGACGTGCCGCGCACCTGGGTGACCTTCCGCCCGATCATCGCCGCCACCGAGGAGCTGGCCTGGGAGAAGGCGCACCGCACGCTCGCCGTCCTGCAGGACGGCGTCTCGGGCGCGTCCGGCTGGCGCGGCCTGACCCTCGGCGGCAGCGCCCCGGCCAACGTCGGGTCCCAGCGCCTGCTGGAGATCGCCTCGCGCCAGGACGTGCACGACCGCGCACTGTGGACGCCGACCGCGGCGGCCACCGGAGCGGCCGGCGCGAGCACCGCGCTCGTCGGCACTCCGGAGACGGTCGCCGCCGCGATCCTCGACTACGTCGACGTGGGGGCCGACCTGATCTCCATCCGCGGCTACGACAACCTCAACGACCTCGTCGACTACGGCCGCCACGTCCTGCCCCTCGTGCGGCAGGAGCTCGCCCACCGCGAGGCCACCGGCCGGCGCGGCACCCTCCAGGACGACCACCTCGGCGCCCTGGCCACCCCGACCCATGAAGGAGCGCTCGCATGAGCACCCTCCCCGAGAACGCCGTCCCCGAGACCGCCGCCCGCCAGGTCGAGTTCATCAGCCTGAGCCACCTCAACCCGAGCACCGAGCTCGAGCCGATCCCCACCCGCGGCATCGACCTGCCCTACCTGCGCCGCTACGTCGCCGCCCTCGAGGACGGCGGCTACGACTACACGCTGCTGCCCTACGGGTCGGCCAGCGCCGACTCGTTCGTGGTGGCCTCGGCCGTCGGTCAGCTCACCGAGCGGCTCAAGCCCATCGTCGCGCTGCGTCCCAACACCACGCCTCCCCAGGTCGGCGCGCAGAAGCTCGCCACCCTCGACCAGCTGACCGAGGGCCGCGCGGTCGTCCACATCATCTCCGGCGGCAGCGACGCCGAGCAGGCCCGCCAGGGCGACTACCTGCCCAAGGAGGAGCGCTACGCGCGCTCGACCGAGTACGTCGAGATCCTGCGCCGTGCCTGGCACGAGCCGAGCGCCTTCAGCCACGACGGCACCTACTACCGGTTCGACGACTTCGGCCCGGGCTTCGCGCCGTACGGCGACACGATCCCGATCTCCATCGGGGGCTCCTCCGACGAGGCGTTCACCCTCGGCGGCCAGCTCGGTGACATCTTCAGCTTCTGGGGCGAGCCGCTGGCCGACATCCGCGCGCAGATCGAGCGGGTCCACGCGATCGCCGACGCCGCCGGGCGCCGGCGCCAGCGGATCTGGGTGACCTTCCGCCCCATCGTGGCCCCGACCGACGAGCTCGCCTGGGCCAAGGCCCACGACTACGTCGAGAAGATCGGCCGCACCTACGAGCAGGGCGGCTTCCACAAGAAGTACCTCGGCGCCGGAACCCCGCAGAACGTCGGGTCCCAGCGGCTCCTGGGCTTCGCCGCCCAGCAGGACGTCTACGACCGCGCCCTGTGGATGCGCACCGCAGCCGTCACCAACGCGGGCGGGGCGTCGACCGCGCTCGTCGGCAGCCCGGAGACCGTCGCCGCCGCGATCCTCGACTACGTCGACATCGGCGCCGACCTGGTCTCCATCCGCGGCTACGACACGCTCAACGACGCCGTCGACTACGGGCGCTACGTCATGCCGCTGGTGCGCCAGGAGCTCGCCCACCGGGAGGCGACCGGGCAGCGCGGCCACCTCCAGGCCCAGCACCTCGGTGCGCTCGCCACGGAGGGCGCCCGATGACGGTCACCTCCGAGCGGCCCGTGCTCGCCGAGGTCGACGTCTCGGACGAGGCGCTCGCCGCCGTGACCGCCGAGGTCGCGCAGACCGCGGCGGAGTACGACCGCAGCGGCGCCGTCCCGCAGGCCGGTCTCGAGGCCGCCCACCGCGCCGGCCTGCTGACCGCGACCGTCGGCGCGCAGTTCGGCGGGCCGGGCCTCGGCCTCGTCGACACCGCCCGGGTGCTCGCCGCCCTCGGCGAGGGGGACGCCTCCGTCGGCCTGCTCGCCGCCAACAACCTCAACACCCACCAGGGTCAGGCAGCCAACGCCCACTGGCCCACGGCGGCGTACGACGACCTCCTGCGCAGGTCGCAGGCCGGCCCGGCGCTCGTCAACGCCATCCGCGCCGAGCCCGAGCTCGGCGCACCCGCGCGCGGTGGCCTGCCGAGCACGACGGCGCGCCGGACGACGGACGGGTGGTCGCTCTCGGGCCGCAAGGCCTACGCGACCGGCGGCACGGCCCTGGCCTACCACGTCGTCTGGGTCGTCACCGACGAGCCCGTGCAGCGGGTGGGCCACCTGCTGGTGCCGGCCGAGGCGCCCGGCATCACCTGGGTCGAGACCTGGGACCACCTCGGGCTCCGTGCGTCCAACACCCACGACGTCGTGTACGACGACACCCCGGTCCCGCTCGAGAGCTTCGTCGAGATCCCGCGGGGCGCCGACGGCGTCTACCGCGACCCGGCGGCGGTCGCCGGGCCGGGCAGCTTCGGCCACCCGGCGCTCTACCTCGGGGTGGCGCGTGCCGCGCGCGCGGCGTTCGTCGCCTACGCCCAGGAGCGCGTCCCGGCCGCCCTCGGCCGCCCGATCGCGACCACCGAGCGCATCCAGGGCGTCGCCGGCGAGATCGAGGCCCAGATCGCCCAGGCCGAGGCGCTGCTCTTCGGCACGCTGCTCCGCCTCGAGGCCGGTCACGACGTGGGCCCCCAGCTGTCCGTCGTGAAGGTGCAGATCGCCCGCTCGGTCGTCGCGGCCGTGCAGACCGCCGTCGCCGCGCTCGGCAACCCCGCACTGAGCCGCACGAACTCCCTCGAGCGGCACTTCCGCGACGTCCAGTGCGTGCGCATCCACCCGCCGCAGGAGGACACCGCGCTCCTCGCCACCGGCCGTCGGGTCCTGGGCGCGTGAGCGCGCGTCGCTACGTCGTCATCGGCGGCGGTGCCGTGGGCGGCGCCCTCGTGGCGCAGCTCGTGCCGGCCGGCCACGACGTCGTCCTGGTCGCCCGCGGACCTCACGGCCGGGCGATCGCCGAGCACGGCCTGGTCGTGCGGCGTCCCGGTCGCGTCGACGTGGTCGATGTCCCGGTCGCCGAGGGGCCCGAGGCCGTCGACCTGCGTCCCGACGACGTCCTGCTGCTCACCGTCAAGACCCAGGACGCCGAGGCGGCACTGGCCGCGTGGGCCTGGCAGCCCGTCGCGGGCGGTGGCCTGGCCGCCGACCTGCCGGTGGTCACCTTCCAGAACGGCCTGCTGACCGAGGACCTCGCGCTGCGCCGGTTCGGGCGGGTCTACGGCGCGACGATCGCGATCGCCGCCAGCCACCTCACGCCCGGGGAGATCGTCTCCCCGTCGCTGCCACCGGCGGTGGGTCTGGTCTGGCTCGGTCGCTACGTCGCACCCGCCGACGAGCTCCAGGACGAGCTGGTCGCCGACCTCGCCGGGGCGGGCCTCGCGGCCTGGGCGGTCCCGGACGTGCGGGCGCAGAAGGCGGCCAAGCTGCTGGGCAACGTCGGGAACGGGCTCGACCTGTTCGTCGGGGACGACGACACCCGGGCGCGGGCGCGCACCCTGCTGCGCCAGGAGGCCGCCCTGGTCCTCGAGGCCGCCGGCACGCCCCTCCCGCCCGGTGGCGAGCTCGACCGGGGCGCCGTGGACTTCTCGGTGCTGGCGGTCGAGGGCCACGTCGGGGGCCGCCTGTCGACCTGGCAGTCCTTCGCCCGGGGTGCCTCGAGCGAGATCGACTACCTCAACGGCGAGGTCGTGCTCCTCGCGCGCCGGCACGGGCTCGAGGCCCCGCTCAACGCCGCGGTGCAGCGCCTGCTCGGCCCGCCTGCCGAGGTCGACGGCGAGCTGCCCCGTCCGAGCCTCGAGGCGCTCCTCGCGACCGACCGGCTCCTTGTCTGAGCCGCGCGCGCGGCCGCCGCGGTGAGCGCCGTCGGGCGGGCACTGCGGGTGCTCGCGCGCGGGTCGCGCGACCATCCCGGGCCGGCCGCCGTCGCCACCACGGCGGGTCTGGTCAACGGCGGCACGATGGTGCTCGGCGCCGCCGCCGTCGGGTGGACCACCGACCACCTCGTGCTCCCGGTCCTCGACGGCCGGCCCGTCGGCGCGGCCACGTGGTGGGCGGGCGCGGGCGTCATCCTCGGGGTCTCCGCCGTGCGCTGCGGCACGATCTGGGTCCGCGGGGTCGCGACCGGCCGGGTCCAGCACCGCGCGCAGGCCGCGACGCGGCGCGCCGTCGTACGCCGCTACCTGCACCTGGACCTCGCCTGGCACCGCGAGCACCCGCCCGGGCGCCTGCTCGCCCACGCCGTCTCCGACGTGGACGCCGTGTGGTCGCCCGTGCAGTGGCTCTACTTCGCCCTCGGCATGGTCTTCATGCTGGTCGGTGCGCTGGCCCAGCTCGCCCTCACCGCCCCTGCGCTGGGCACGGTCGGGCTGCTCCTCGTAGCCGGGGTCCTGGTGCTCAACGTCGTCTACCAGCGGCTGCTGACGCCGCGCGCCCGCGACGGCCAGGCGGCGCGGGGTGACGTCGCGCGCACCGCGCACGAGAGCATCGAGGCCGGCCCCGTGGTGCGCAGCCTGGGCCTGGCAGGGGCCGAGGACGCCCGGTTCGCCCCGGAGGTGGAGCGGGTCCGCGAGGCCAACACGAGGATGGCCGCGATCAGCGCGGTCTTCGACCCGCTGCTCGAGCTCCTCCCGACCGTGGCGGTGCTCGCCGTCCTCGGCATCGGGTCGCGGGCCGTCAGCGCCGGCGACCTGACGCTCGGCTCCCTCGTGGGCGTCTGCTACCTGCTGCTCACGGTGTCCATCCCGCTCAGCGTGCTCAGCCGCTTCCTGTCGATCCTGCCGCTCGCGGCCGCCGGCCACGAGCGCGTCGAGGCCGTCCTGGACGCGCCCACGGCGACGTACGGCGTGGTGGGCGGGGCCGGTCCGGACGGACCCGCCCTGCTCGAGGTGCGCGGCGCCGACGTGGTCCGCGGGGAGGCGACGCTGCTCCACGCCGTCGACCTGACGGTCGAGCCGGGCACCGTCTGCGCCGTCGTCGGCGCGACCGGTGCCGGCAAGACCACCCTCGTCGACCTGGTCTGCGGACAGATCGGACCCAGCAGGGGCGAGGTGCTGGTCGACGGGCGGCCGCTGGACGACCTCGACCTCGCCCGCCGCGCCGCGACGCTCGGGCTGGTCGGGCAGTCGCCGTTCCTCTTCAGCACCACGATCCGCGACAACCTCGCCCTCGACGGCCACCCCCGCGAGGGGCTGCGCGCCTACACCGACACCGAGCTCTGGACGGCGCTCGAGGTGGCCGACGCGGCCGACTTCGTCGGCGCGCTGCCCGCCGGCCTCGACTCCGTGGTCGGCGAGCGCGGGGCGACCCTCTCGGGCGGGCAGCGACAGCGCCTCTGCCTGGCCCGGGCCCTGCTCCGCCGGCCGCGGCTGCTGGTGCTCGACGACGCGACCTCCGCGCTGGACCCTCGCGTCGAGCTGCGGGTGCTCGCCCGGCTGCGTGCGCTCGTCGACGACGGCGGCCCCACGGTGCTGCTCGTCGCCAACCGGCACGGCTCCCTGGCCGTGGCCGACCGGGTGGTCTTCCTCGCCGACGGGCGGGTCGTCGACGCGGGCACCCACGACGAGCTGCGCGAGCGCCACGCCGACTTCCGCGACATCGTCTCGGCCTACGACGGCGGGAGGACCGACGATGAGGACCGCGCCGTTCTCGCCGGCTGACCCGGGGCTCGCCGACCTGGCCGACCTCGGACCGCGATCGCTGGTGGCGCTGGGGATCCGGGTCACGCCGGTGCTGGCCAGCGGCTGGGTGGTCACCGTGCTGCTCGCCCTCGCGGCCGGCGCCGGCCGGATCATCGCGCCGCTGACCGTGCAGCGGGCGATCGACCGGGGGCTCGCTCCCGCTGCGGTGACGCACGCGCTGGAGGTCGGCGCCGCGGCCCTCGTCGTCGCAGGGCTGTCCTCGTGGGCGCTCAACCGCCGCGTGCAGCGGCGCACGGAGCGCGCCCTCGCCTCGCTGCGCCGTGAGGGCCTGGCCCGCGCGCACGAGATGTCGGCCACCACCGCGGACCAGGTGCGCAGCGCCGACCTCGTCGCCCGCCTCACCAGCGACGTGGACACGATCACCACCTTCACGCAGAACGGCGGCGTGCAGATGATCACCAACCTCGCCCAGCTCCTGCTGGCGACCGCGGTGATGGCGGCCTTCTGCTGGCAGCTCACGGTGCCGGTCGTCGCGCTCGCCCTCGTGCTGCTGCTGAGCATGACGCGGCTGCAGCGGGTCGTGGCACGCCGCTTCGCCGTGGTGCGCGCGGACGTCTCGACCATGCAGGGCGTCGTGGCCGAAGCCGTGATCGGGGCGCCGGTGATCCGGGTGACGGGCACCGCCGACCGGATGCGGGCCCAGCTGGACGAGGCCGTCGACCGCACCCGCTCCAGCCAGCTGCGCACCCTCGTCCCGCTGCACGGCAACACGGCGCTCGGCGAGGTCGCCATCTCGACGATGACCGTGCTGGTCATCCTCCTCGGTGTCGGCTGGACCACCCACCAGCAGTGGGGCCCTGCCCCCGACCTGTCCGCGGGCCAGCTGGTGGCGATGGTCTTCCTGGTGACGTTCTTCGTGCGCCCGCTGCAGTTCCTGGTGCAGTCGCTCGGCGAGGCGCAGAACGCCCTGGTCGGGTGGCGGCGCGCGCTCGAGCTCGTCACGACCCCGTCCGCCGTCGTGAGCGGAGCGCACGCGGTCGACCTCGCGGGCGGGCCCGTCGGCGTCGAGCTGGACGCGGTCTCGGCGTCGTACGCCGGCGGGCCGCCGGTCGTGCACGACCTCACCGTGCGCATCGCCCCGGGCCAGCACGTCGCCGTCGTGGGGGAGTCGGGCTCCGGCAAGAGCACGTTCGCCAAGCTGCTGACGCGGCGCATCCAGCCCCTCGGCGGCGAGATCCGCCTGGGCGGCCGCCCCCTGGGCTCGATCGCCGACGCCGCGCTCGAGCGCCGCGTGGTGATCGTGCCGCAGGACCCGTTCCTCTTCGACACCACGCTCGGGCAGAACATCGCCGTCGGCCTGCCCGACGTGGTCGAGGCCGACGTACGCCGGGTCCTCGGCGACCTCGGCCTCGCCGACTGGCTCGCCGAGCTGCCCGACGGGCTGGCGACCCGGGTGGGGGTCCGCGGCGACCGGCTCTCGGTCGGGGAGCGACAGCTGGTGGCGCTGGCCCGCACCGCGTTGGTCGATCCCGACCTGGTGATCCTCGACGAGGCCACGAGCGCGGTCGACCCGGCCACCGACGTGCGCGTGCAGGCCGCGCTCGCCAGGCTCACCGAGGGCCGCACCACGGTCTCCATCGCGCACCGGATGGCCACCGCCGAGCGCGCCGACGTGGTGCTCGTCTTCGAGGCCGGCCGCATCGTGCAGGTCGGCCACCACGGCGACCTGGTCGTCGCGCAGGGTCCCTACGCCGACCTGTTCGCGGCCTGGCGCTGAGCCGGACGGCAACCCCGACGGTCGAGGAAGGACGAGCGCATCGGTGAGGGGGTTTCAGGAGGACCCACCGGTGGGGAGGCTCCCCGTGCGCCGTGCCCGTACGACGACGCCCCCACCCCCCCGGACCCAGCAGAAGGACCACGCCCATGAGCCTCAGCAGGACGCGCCGTACCGCCGTCATCGTCGCCACGGCGGTGGCGTGCACCGTCAGCTCCGCGGGAGCCGGCCTCGCGGCCGAAGGCCCTGCCGCCGACCGGGTGAGCGCGAAGCGGGTCATCCTCGACCCCTCGGGTGACCAGGAGCGGACTCCGGACGCACCGGACACCGCGACGTTCGACGACGCCCAGGTCTTCGGTGACATCCGCAAGGTCGTCGTCCGTCGCGTGGGCGAGCGGGTCGTCTTCACCTACAAGGTGGGCGACGTCCTGGCCGCCGGTCAGCCGGGCGCGGCGGCGCAGTACTTCGACTCGATCTTCGCCACCGAGCACCGCACCCTCGACACCTACCTGAGCACCAGGCTCACCCGCAGCTCCGGGCGGTTGAGGCTCAAGACGGTCCTGAAGACGCACGCGGGTGTCATCGACGATCCTCGACGGACCTGCGCGGTCCGCCACGTCGTGCGCCCCGCACGCCACAAGCTGACGGTCTCCCTCAAGCGCTCGTGCCTCGGCACGTCGCGCTACCTGCGTCGCTACCGTGCCGTCGTCAACGTCGCGGTCAGCGAGGACGGCAGTCCGGCAGGGGTCCGCTACGCAGCGGGCGACCGGACCCGAGTCGCGCGGATCCTCGTCGGCCGACCCTGACTCGCGGGCAGCTCTCGTTGCCGCGCCGGTGCGCCGGTGCGCCGGCTGCGGTCCTCAGGCCCTCACGCCGTCACCACAGCATCGACATCAGGTTGGACAGGGTCCTGGTCGCGCCGTCGAGCCAGCAGACGCTGGCCAGGATCGCGATCACTTCGAAGGGCCGGGTCATGGCGCCCCTTCCGCACGACGGGTGGGAAGACCCCCCAGCCTTCCCCACCCAGCCCCGGCACGGGGCCGAGTGACCCGGACGCTAGTGCTCCTCGTGCGTGCTCGCGTGGCCTTGGCGCAAGTTTTACCCAAGCCACCGGCGCCGGTAGGCCCCGTGGGACTCGAACCCACAACCAAGAGATTAAAAGTCTCCTGCTCTGCCAATTGAGCTAGGGGCCCGGGATCTGGGCCGGCGAGGGCGAGCGGGTCCCGGCCGGCGTCGTACGCGTTCAGGGCGAGAGTCTAGAGGGCGGCCTCCTAGCGTCGCCGAGTGGCGATCGACAGGCACCTTCCGACGATTCCTCGAGAAAAGTACGCGGAATCGGTTGACGCGTGTCAACGGACCTGGTTGGTTTTCTGCACCCCCCGGACCTTCTCGGGCCACCCTCCGTTCACGACCGGACCGCCACTGTCCGGCCGGTCGATGTGGCGCGCGCGAAGCGTCCCTTCGTGAAGGAGCGCGCATGTCCCTACCCCACCGACGGCACGGCTGGAGGAGGCGCGGGCTCGCACTCGCCGCCCCCGCCGCTCTCGTGCTGGCCACCCTGTCGTTCACCGGCACGCCGTCCGGGGCCGCCGCCACGGCCGACCCCGACGTCGTCCTCGAGCGGCTGCCCGACGAGGAGGCGATGGTCGTCGAGGTGCGCCTCGCCGACACCGCCGAGCTGGACCGCCTGGTCGCGACCGGCGTCGACCTCGACCACGGCGTCGAGCAGGGCCCCGACGGGCTGTCGGTGCGCGCGGTCGTCACCGACAGCGAGATCGAGCAGCTGAAGGCCGGCGGCTACGACGTCGGCGAGATCCTCTACTCCGCCGAGGACTCGGCCAAGGCCCTGGCCGGCCGCGAGGACACCATCGCCGCGGAGCGGGCGGCCAACGCCGGGCTCAAGCGCGGGAAGGCCTCCGGCCTCCGCGCGCTCCCCGGCTCGACGCCCGCGGACTCCTCCGACGTGCGGATCATCCGCGCCGACTACTACACGAGCTTCGGCGCCGGGGTGCTCTCGGTCGAGGCCAAGTGGGCCGAGGGCGCCACGTCCGCCACCCCACTGGTCGTCCAGCGAGACAGCGGCCCCGGGACCCCGATGGGCTCCGGCGGGACGCAGACCATCACGCGCTTCGTCGACGCCGGCGTCTACCTCTACCACCTCGGTGCGACCAACGTGAACGTCGACGTCCGCGGTGAGTCCACCCGTCCCGACCGGGTCCAGATCACCAGCCCGAGCGGCGACGTCGCCATCGCGAAGGTCAACGACTGGCTCCCGACCGGCTCCGAGCAGGACCCGTTCAAGGGCGCCGGCTACCAGGAGGACTTCGTCAACAAGTACCTCGTGCCGACCGAGCTCTACGCCCGGATCAAGCAGCTGGCGGCGACGTACCCCGATCTCGCCGAGGTCGTCGAGCTCCCCAACGCCTCCCAGGGCTACCGGCGCAAGGCGCAGGCGCTGCTCGAGCCGGTCAGCCGGCTCAGCGCGACGATCGGCGGTCGCAGCGTCGACCTCCCGTACGCCGCGGCAGCCAGCGGCGCCTGGGCGACGTTGGCTCCCACCGCCACGACCACGACCGCGCCGGTCGCGGTGCGCCGCGTCACCGCGGCCGCCAACCCGGCCTGGCCGGCGGCGACGCCGAGCATGGGCTGCGGCGCGTTCACCGGCTTCCCGGCCGGCGCGATCGCGGTCATCGACCGCGGTGAGTGCAGCCTGGCCGACAAGGTGCTGAACGCCCAGAACGCCGGCGCCGTCGCCGTCGCCCTGGTCAACGCCACGCCGGGCCTCGCCACCGCTCCCAGCGGTGCCGCCACCCCCACCGGCAGCACGACGGCCGTCACCCTGCCGACCGTCGGCATCTCGCTGCAGGACGCCACCAGGATCCGCAACGGCGGCACCACCGTCACGGGCCAGCTGCTCCCCGTCACCGCGACCCCCAACGCCTCCCGGCTCGGCATCGAGTCCCTGGCCTGGGGCCACGAGGGTGGCAACGACCTCACGGCCCAGATCGTCGACCCCGGCGCGGCTAACGCGGTCCTCGAGGTCACGGTGGCCGGCAACGCCGTCACGATCACTCCCGCGACCGACGGTGCGGGCGCGATCGTCAGCACGGTGGCCGAGGTGGTGGCCGCGATCAAGGCCAACCCCACTGCTGCTGCGCTGGTCGACGCCTACCCCTACCGGGCCGAGACCGGCACCGGCGTCGTGCGTGCGACCCCGGTCATCGCGCTGAGCGACAACCTCAGCGCGCCGGCATGGGTCTCCCGTGACCCGCAGAAGGTCTACGCGATCAAGATCGGCAAGACCCGCGACGGCTCCAAGCCGGGTGTCCTGGCCTACGCCCAGGAGCACGCCCGCGAGTGGGTCCCGCCGCTGGTCACCCTCGAGGCCGCGGAGCGGCTGCTGCGCAACTACTCGACGCACGCCCCCACGCGTGAGCTCGTCGACAACCTCGAGATCTGGATCGCCCCGTCCATCAACCCCGACGGCGGTCACTACTCGTTCTTCGACTTCGCCTCGCAGCGTCGCAACATGACGCGGCACTGCGCGAAGGGCGGGGTCTACGACGCCGCCGGCCGCAACAGCTGGGGCGTCGACCTCAACCGCAACTTCACCGAGTACAGCGCGCACGACGGCTACTCGGGGGCGTCGGCGACGAACTGCACCAGCGACACCTACGCCGGCCCCACGGAGCTGTCCGAGCCGGAGGCGCGCAACGTCGACTGGATGATGGCCAAGCCCAACATGCGCTACTCGATGAACATGCACTCCTCGGGTGACTACTTCATGTGGGCCCCGGGCGCGTACAAGGACGAGGGTCGGGTGACGGCACCTCGTCCGACCGTCGGCGAGGAGGCCTACTTCTGGCAGGCCTCGAGCCGGATCCTCACCGCGATCAAGCGCCAGCGCGGCATGACGGTGACCCCGGCCCGCACGGGCCCGATCATCGACGTGCTCTACTCCGCGGCGGGCAACTCCGGTGACCTCGCCTGGTACAAGTACGGCCTCTACGGCTGGAACTTCGAGGTGGGCCGCACCTTCCAGCCCCCCTTCGAGTCCCTCACGCCGACCGGTCCGGGCGCGCACCAGGAGGCCCTGGAGTACGCCAACGGCCTGATCGAGCTGCTCCGCGTCGCCCGCGACGAGGAGCTGGACGTGAAGGCGCCGACCACGGCGATCGAGTTCGCGGAGACCAGCGACCCCGACCGGGTGGACTTCACCTTCACCTCGGACGAGGCGGCGGAGATCTACTACACGCTGGACGGCACCGCTCCCACGAAGGAGAACGGCATCCGCTGGGAGTCCGAGGGCGACCGCGAGGGCGGCAAGCGCCTGAGCGTCGCCAAGGGCACCCCGATCCACTGGTACGCCGTCGACCCGGCCGACAACGTGGAGGCCGGCTACGACCCGACCGACGCGGCCGACCGGAGCTACCGCAAGTGGATCGCCGACCCGGAGTGGTCGCCGGAGGCGGCCGCGTCGACGGTCGAGCTGTCGCTCGCCCCGACGAGCGTCAAGCAGGGGCAGAAGTCCACGGCCACGGTCACCGTGACCGCGACCAACGACTTCGAGCTCGCGCCCTCGGGCACGGTCACCCTCACGGCCGGCGGCGACACCATCGGCACCCTGCCGGTCGGCGCCGACGGCAAGGCCAGCGGCGCCGTGGGCCCGTTCACCAAGGCCGGGTCCGTCCCGGTCGTGGCGACGTACTCCGGTGACGACGTCACCGCCGGCAGCTCCTCGGCCCCGGTGACGGTGCAGGTCACTGCGGCGCCGGTGGTGAAGGTGGCCTCCAAGGTCGCCGTCACCAAGGTGGCCCCGGGGCGCATCACCCGGAGCACCCGGGCCCGGCTGACCGTGAAGGTCACGGCCTCGGCGCCCGTCGCCGGGCAGGTCGTGGTCCGCTCCGGTGGCAAGGTGGTCGGCCGCGGGACGGTCGGCGCCAACGGCCGGGTCGTGCTGACGCTCTCCAAGCTGGGCAAGGCCGGCAAGAAGACGCTGGTCGTCAGCTACGCCGGCAACGCCCGGGTCAAGGCGTCCACCACCCGCAAGGTGGTGCGCGTCCGCTGACCTGAGCCGAGCACGGGGCCGGCAGCACCCTCGGGTGCTGCCGGCCCTGCTGCGTCCGGGCCCCGGGGGTTGAGGAGCGCCCTGGCGCCTGTCTCGAGACCCTCGTCGTCGCTCAGTGGCCTGCGGCCTCGACCAGCGTGTCCACGAGGGCCCGTGCCGCGGCCCCGAGCGGCTGGTCCCGCCGCCAGTGGAGCGAGACCTCCCACGGCGGCGGGCCGTCGGCGAGGGCGAGCCTGACGCAGTCGCCGGTGGGCACGGCGTCCGGGAGCACCGCGACCCCGACCCCCGCGGCCACGAACCCCGCCACCGACGGCAGGTCCCCGAGCTGGACGACGAGCCGTCGCCGCAGCGACCTCTCGAGCATCGTCCGGTCCAGCAGGACCCGGTTGCCGTAGCCCGCCACGGTGTCCACCCACGGCTCGTCGGCCAGCTCGGCGAGCCGTACCCGCTTGCGCCGGGCGAGGTGGTGGCCCTGGGGGACCAGGGCCACGAACGGGAAGGAGAGGAGCGCGACGGCCTCGAGGCTCGCGTCGTCCTGGTCGCGCAGGCCCGAGAAGGCGACGTCGATGCGGCCGTGGCGCAGGTCGTCGAGCAGGCCGGAGGAGCCGGTCGGGGACGCGACGAGAGCCAGGTCGACCAGGGGGTGGCGACCGCGGAAGTCCGCGACCAGTCGGGGCAGGTCGAGCACGTCGAGCGCGGCGAAGGAGCCCAGGCGCACCCGACCCCGCAGCTCGCCGTCGTCCTCGGCGGTGGCGTCGCGCAGCCGGCCCGCCGCGGCCAGCGTCGCCCGCGCCTCGGGCAGGGCCCGCTCGCCGGCCGGGGTCAGCCGCATGCTCCGCGTCGTGCGCACGAACAGCGTGGTGCCCAGCTCTCGCTCGAGGCTGCGCAGCCCGGCGGACACCGTCGACTGCGCGGCGAAGAGCCGCAGGGCCGCCCGGGTCACGCTCAGCTCCTCGGCGACGGCGACGAACTGCTCGAGTGCGCGGAGCTCCATGCCATGATTATGCGGTCTGATCGATGAGCGCGTCCATGATTCTTCGTTGGACTCACGGAGTCCGACGGCGCACGCTGGTCGCATGTCCACCACCGCCCCCACCAGCGCCACTGCTCGCCCGGTCCTCGTCCCCGACCACACCCACCGCGCCCGCCACGCAGGCGGCTACTGGGTCGTCGCTCTCTCGTTCCTCACGGTCATGGCCTTCGCGACCGTGCCGACGCCGCTCTACGCGATCTACCAGCAGCAGTCCGGCTTCGCGCCGGTCGTGGTGACCGTCATCTTCGCGGCCTTCGCGGTGGGCGTGATGGCCAGCCTCCTGCTCGCCGGCCACCTCAGCGACGCCCTCGGCCGGCGACCGCTCATCCTGGTCTCGATCCTGGTCGAGGTCGTCTCGGCGCTGGTGTTCCTCGCGTCCACCTCGCTGCCGGCCCTGCTGGTCGCCCGGCTCCTCTGCGGGATCGGCGTCGGGACCCTCACCGCGTCGGCCACGGCCCACCTCGGCGAGCTGCGCGGGGTCGCTCGGCCCGGGGCCGGCCCGCGGCACGCCTCGACCGTGGCCGGGCTCGCCAACATCGGCGGCCTCGCGCTGGGCCCGCTCGTCGGTGGGCTCCTCGCGGAGTACGCGCCGGCGCCGCTGGTCACGCCGTACGCCGTGTTCCTGGTGCTCCTCGTCGTGGCTGCGGTGGCAATGAGCCGGGTGCCCGAGACCGTGTCCCGGCCCGAGGTCCGCGCGCCCTACCGTCCGCAACGCGTCGCCGTGCCGCCGGAGGCGCGAAGCGCCTTCTGGGCCGCAGGAGCCAGTGCCTGCGCGGCGTTCGCGGTCTTCGGGATGTTCACGGCGCTCGCCCCGACCTTCCTGGTCACGGTGCTCGGCCACCGCGACCACCTGCTCGCCGGGGCCGTGACGTTCTCCGTGTTCGCCTCTGCCGCCCTCGCCCAGGTGCTCGCCGGCGCCTGGTCGCCCCGGCGCCAGCTCCGCGACGGCACCGCCGCCCTCGTCGTCGGTCTCGCGACCGTCGCCGCCGGCGGCGCCGGGGCCTCTCTGCCGGCGTTCCTGGTCGGTGCGGTCGTCACCGGCGTCGGGGTCGGACTGGTCTTCCGCTCCGCGGTGGCCAGGGCCGCGGCGCTGGCTCCGGCGGAGTCGCGCGGCGAGGTCCTCGCCGCCCTGTTCCTCACCGCCTACGCGGGTCTGACCGTCCCGGTCCTGCTCACCGGCCTGGCCCTGCTGGTCCTCGCTCCGGTCACGGTCCTGCTCGGCTTCGCCGCCGTCACGATGACGGCCGCGGTCCTGACCACGTGGCGCAGCCTGGCGCTCGCCTGAGCGGTCCGGAGCTCAGGCCTCGTAGGCGCCCAGGGCGTCGGCGAAGCTGGCGGCGGCCTCGTCGCCGAACTCCTGGGTGAGCAGCTTGTGCCCGGTGCTGACCAGGTGCTCGTGCATGGACGCCGCCGCCTCGGTCGGCTTGCCGTCGCGCACGAGGCGCAGCAGCTCCAGGTGGGGCTCGAGGATCTCGCCGATCGACTCGGTCCGGTTGGCGGTGCTGACGCCGCTGCTGAGCACGACGTTGCGCAGGCTGTCGACGAACTCGGTCAGCCGCTCGTTGCCGCTGATCGACAGCAGGGTCCGGTGGAACTGGCGGTCCTCGCGCAGGAACAGCTCGGCGTCGTCGGCCGCCATCGCGTCGCGCATCCGCGCGATGTCGGCGTCCAGGGCGGCGACGTCGTCGGGGGTCGCCAGGGACGCCGCGGCGCGCGTGGCCGGCACCTCCAGCAGCAGGCGCAGCGAGAAGATCTCCACCAGGTCCCGGGGGGAGTGCCGCAGCACCACGAAGCCGCGGTTGCGCTGCACCCGCACCATGCCCTCGGCCGCCAGGCGGATCAGCGCCTCGCGCACGGGCGTGCGCGACACCCCGAGCGACTCCGCCACGGTGTGCACCGCGTGCAGCGTGTTGGGCTCCAGGTCGCCGCGCAGGATCGCCGAACGGAGCGCGGACGTCGCGCGGTCGGTCATCGACCCCTGGCTCTGGAGCGGTTCCATCGGACTCCGATCGTCGGGTGTGCCTCGGCGGTGGGTCGCCAGGGGTGAGCGAAGCAGATCGTAACGGTCCGCTCTCACCTGGATCACGAACGTTGACGGTGTGGCATGTGACGTGTTGTATGTTACATGTCAATCGAGGTGACCTGCCGCACATCCACCGTTCGAACGAGGAGCACTGTCGTGACCGCACCTTCAACACCTGAGACCTCGCGGGCAGGCTGGCGCCGATCCGCGCTGGCCGTCCTGCTCGTCGGCTTCGTCGTCCTGCTCACCGCGTGTGGCGGGCTGTCCGCCGACGAGGACGGCGACAGCGCGTCGGCCGACGAGTACACGGCGCTCGGGACGGGCAAGCCCGCCACCGAGGCGGACACCGCCGCCCTCGAGGACGTGCCGGCCTCGGCCCGCGACGCCTACGCCGGCTTCTGGCACTCCACCCGGCTGGGCCCCAACCCCTACGCCGACTGGAAGCCGTCCAAGGCTCCGTGGAAGTTCTGCTACTCCAGCTCCTACCAGGGCAACACCTGGCGCCAGGAGGGCCTGACCGTGGCCGAGGGCATCGTCGACCAGCTCGACGAGCAGGGCCTGGTCGACGGCGACATGATCGTCTCCGACGCCGACAACAACGCCAGCCTCCAGGCCACCCAGGTCAACACCATGGTGCAGAAGGGCTGCGACGTCGTCCTGGTGATGCAGCCCCCGACGGTGGGCCTGTGCAACGCGTTCGAGAGCGCCAAGGACGCCGGTGTCCTCGTGGTCGTCATGCAGACGGGCACCGACTGCACCAACGCGATCCAGTCCGACTTCGGCTCCTACTTCGCCGGCCAGACGTCGGCGAAGTGGCTGGTCGAGAAGACCGGCGGCGAGGGGACGGTCGTCATGTGCGACGGCATCCCCGGCGTCGCGGCGGCCGAGGCGCGGCAGGCCGGCGCCACCCAGGTCTTCGAGGAGGCCGGTCTCACCGTCGAGCACATCACCGGTGAGTGGACGCCCTCGACGATCAAGTCGCAGATGCTTCAGTACCTCACGACCCACCCCGACGACGTGGCCGGCGTCTGGGACGGCGGCGTCTGCGCCGTGCCCGTGACCGAGGCCTTCGAGCAGGCCGGTCGCGACCTGCCGTTCGTCACCGGCTTCGAGGGCGCCTGCGCCTGGCTCGCCAACTGGAAGAAGACGGACAAGGAGTCCATCGGCTTCACCCAGGGCGCCGGCCAGGGAGTCGTCGAGGCGTTCAAGGTCGCGCTGCGCATGCTCGCCGGGCAGCAGCCCGAGCTCAACACGCTGCTCTACCCGCTGCCGGAGATCAACGCCTCGAACTTCGACGAGTTCTACAAGCCGGAGATGACGCTGAGCAGCGGGTGCAACGCCCAGCCGCTCGACGGCGAGTCGGTGCCCAGCAGCTACTACGACGACCTGTTCAGCGGGGGCGACGAGCCGGCGACGTTCGAGTCGCGCCTCGACCAGCTCCCCGTCAAGTAGTCCAGGAGAGGTCGATGTCCACCACCATCACCCACGGGGACCCGTCGCTGGCCGCCGCGTCCCCGCCGCCCCCGAAGCGCAGGACGGCGCGCGCCTCCAGCGTGCTGGTCTACCTGTCGCCGGTCGCCATGTTCGTCGTCCTGACGCTCACCACACCGGGTGTGCTCTCGACGACGGGCGTCATGTCGCTGCTGGTGCTGGCCTCGGTCCTCGGCCTCGCCGCCGTGGGGCAGACGTGGGCCGTGATGATCGGTGGCATCGACCTCTCCATCCCCGCCACCATCGGGATGGCCAACGTCCTGGTGACCACCCTGTACGCCGAGGGGTGGGGCTTCCCCCGCATCGTCCTGCTGGTCGTCGTGGTGTCGCTCGCGATCGGGACCGCCAACGGGCTGCTGTCCAGCCTCTTCGGGCTGCACCCGTTGGTGGTCACGCTCGGCATGGCCTCCCTCGTGACCGGCTCGGTCCTGGTCGCCACCGACGGCAACACCGGCGGTGACGTGCCCGGCTTCATCACCGACGCCGTCTCACCGGTCGGGTCGGTGTGGGGGATCGGCGTCCCGGCGGCGGTCATCCTCTGGCTCGCCACCCTCGCGGTGGTGCTCCTCGTCGAGCGGCGCACCGTCTTCGGTCGCCGGCTCTACGCCCTCGGCAGCAACGAGCGCGCGGCCCGGCTCGCGCTGGTCCGCCCGGTCGTGGTCCGCGTGGTCGTCTACTCCGTGGGTGCGCTGTGCGCCAGCGCCGCGGGCGTGCTGCTCGCCGGCTTCAGCGGCGGCGCGTCGGTCAGCATCGGCGACCCCTACCTCTTCTCCACCATCACCGCGGTGGTCGTGGGCGGCACCTCCCTGCTCGGCGGTGCCGGCACCTACGCCCGCACGGTCGCCGGGGTGCTGGTGACGACCATGTTCACCACGCTGCTGGTCGGTCTCGAGATCGGTCCGAACATGCAGCAGGTGATGCTCGGCGTCGCCATCCTCCTCCTGATCACGGTCTACGGCCGTGACCGTCACGTCGCCCAGAGGCTGTGAGATGAGCACTCCTCCCCTCGAGCCGGCCGTCGTCGAGCTGGCCGGCATCACCCACCGCTACGGCCCCACGGTCGCCCTGAGCGACTGCCGCCTGAGCATCGCGCCCGGCGAGGTGCACGGCCTCGTGGGCGAGAACGGCTCGGGCAAGAGCACCGTCGTCAAGCTGCTCAGCGGGATCATGCGCCCCACCGAGGGCGAGGTCCGCGTCGGTGGCAAGGCCGTCGACCTGCGCTCGCCGGCCGCCGCCCAGCGCCACGAGATCGTCACGGTCTTCCAGGAGACGCTGGTCTCCGACGAGTGCTCGGGCCTGGACAACGTCTTCGCCGGCACCGACGGCATCTTCCGCAGGGCCCGCTCAGGGCGGGCCGAGCGCGAGGCCGCCGAGCGGGTCGTGGCGTCCCTGGGTGCCTCGCCCGCGATCCTGCAGAGCTCGCCGCACCACCTCTCGCTCGCCGAGCGCCAGGTGCTGACCCTCACCCGTGCGTTGGTGCGCCCGTGGAAGCTGCTGATCCTCGACGAGGCGACCTCCGCGCTGGACCTGTCCACCCGCGACCGGCTCTTCGCCGTGCTCGCCGACCACCGGCGCGAGGGGCGCAGCGTCCTCTTCGTCTCCCACCGGATGGACGAGCTCGAGATCCTCATCGACCGCGCCACGGTGCAGCGCTCGGGTCGGACCGTCGGCACCGTGGGCAAGGACGAGGCGACCCCCGCCCGCCTGCTCTCCATGATGAGCGGGCGCAGCGACGCCGGCGAGCACCACGTGCGGGCCGGGGCCCGCTCGAGGCAGGCCGCCGACGTCGTGCTGCGCGGCGTCGACCTGAGCCTGGTCGCGCAGGCGCCGGCGTTCGACCTCGACGTACGCCGTGGGGAGATCCTCGGCATCGGCGGCCTGGACGGGCAGGGCGGCTCCCACCTGGTCGAGGTCCTGGCCGGCGTCCGGCCCACCGCCTCCGGCCGGGTCGAGGTCGACCGCGACGGCTCGTGGACGCGGGTCACCGGCTACCGGCAGGCCTTCCGCTCCGGCATCGCCTACGTGCCCGGCAAGCGCCAGGAGGAGGGGCTGTTCCCCTCGATGACGGTGGGCGACAACCTGTCGATGGCCACGCTGCCGCGGCACGCGCGCGCTGGACTGTTCCGGTCCTCGTCGGTGCTCACCCGGGTGCGCGAGGAGATGACGCGCCTCGGCGTGGTGCCGCACGACCCGTCGTACCCGATCACCGGCCTCAGCGGCGGCAACGCCCAGAAGGTCCTGGTCGGCCGGTGGCTGGCGGCCGAGCCGGACGTGCTGATCCTCAACGACCCGCTGCGCGGCGTCGACCTGGGCACCAAGCGGGACTTCTACGCGCTGCTGCGCGAGCTGACCGAGGCCGGCACGACGGTGGTCATGCTCTCCACCGAGATCGAGGAGCTGCTCACCTGCTGCGACCGCGTGGCGGTCTGCCAGGCCGAGCGCGTCTTCGACGTGCTGGAGGGCGAGGACCTGACCTACGACGCGGTGCTGGCCGCGATGTTCGGGCGCCATGTCTCGGACGAGCAGTCCTCGGACGAGCAGTCCTCGGACCACGACACCCACCGGAAGGTGACGCTGTGAGCGCGACCGTCGCGACCCCCCTGCTCCAGACGGTGGCCCGCAAGGTGCCGTACTTCGTCCCGGCGCTGGTCGCCGTCGCCGTGATGCTCCTCCTCACGGCCTCCGAGAGCGAGACCTTCCTCAGCGGCGGCTGGAAGCTCGTGCTCGTCTACGCCTCCCCGCTGGTCCTGCTCGCGATGGCCCAGGCGCCCGTCGTGCTCAGCGGCGGGGGCGGGCTCGACCTGTCGGTCGGCCCCACCGCGGGGCTGGTCAGCGTGGTCATCGCGGCGGTGCTGATCCCGCGGGACCTCTCGGTCGCGTGGCTGGTCATCGTCGTCGCGCTCCTCACCGGGGCTGCCGCCGGCGCCGTCAACGCGACGCTGGTGACCCTCGTGCGGATCCCGCCCATCATCGCGACGCTCGCGACCTACCTCGTCTTCGCCGGGCTCGCCACCCAGGTGCTGGGCGCCCCGACGGGCTTCCTGCCGGAGTGGATGTCGTGGTTCACCTCCGTCGACGGCGTGCTGCCGAACGTCCTCTACGTCATCCTCGGTGTGGGCCTCGTCTGGCTGCTGCTGACCCGCACGGCCTACTGGCGCAACCTGCTGATGGTCGGCTCCAACGACCGGGCCGCCTACACCGCCGGCGTCAACGTCACGGCCGTGCGGTTCCTCGCCTACCTGCTCACCGGCGTCATGGCCGGGGTGGCGGGGCTCGTGCTGACCGCGGTGCTGGGCGGCGCCGACGCCACGGTCGGCCCGACCTACACGCTGCAGGCGATCGCCGCCGTGGCCCTGGGCGGGCTCAGCCTCGCCGGCGGGCGCGGCGGGCTCTTCGGCGCCGCCGTCGGCGCCGTGCTGCTCTTCCTCATCCAGAACTACCTCACCCTCACCGAGGCCTCGTCCTTCGAGCTGCAGATGGCCTACGGCGTCGTGCTGATCGTCGCGATCGTGGCGAACGGCGCCTGGGACCGCAAGCGAAAGGCACGATGACCATGCCCACCTCCCTCTCCACGACCGGGCCCACCCCCGGCACCACCGTGCGGGTCGCCGCCGGCCAGATCGGCAGCGTCTTCGCCGACGTGCCCGCCAACCTCGAGCGCACGCTGGAGGTGATGGCCGAGGCGCGGGCCGCCGGGGTGGAGCTGCTCGTGCTGCCCGAGTGCGGGCTCACGGGCTACGTCTTCGACAGCCTCGCCGACATGCTCCCCGTCGCCCTGGACCGCGAGGGTCCGGAGGTCGCCGCGGTCGCCGCGGCCGCCGAGCGGCTCGGCCTGGTCGTCGTGATCGGCTTCCTGGAGCGGGTGGGCGGCACGGTGCACAACACCGCCGTCCTGCTGGGCCCGGGCGGGCTGCGCGCCGACTACCGCAAGACGCACCTGCCGTTCCTCGGCGCCGACCGGTTCGTGACGCAGGGGGACAACGAGCCGGTGCTGGTCACCACGCCGTACGGCGTCGTCGGGCTGAGCATCTGCTACGACCTGCGCTTCCCCGAGTGGGCGCGGTGCCTGGCGCTCGGCGGTGCTGACATCATCGTCAACCCCACCAACTGGCCCGAGCCGGCGCAGCGCGTCGCCGAGCTGTACACCCGGGTGCGCGCCGCGGAGAACCACGTCTTCGTGATCGCGGCCAACCGGGGCGACGAGGAGCGGAACGTGCCCTTCATCGGCCGCAGCCAGGTGATCGACCCGGTGGGCACGGTCCTGGCGACCAGCGAGCGCGAGGAGGGCCTGGTCGTCGCCGACATCGCGCCCCTGACCGCCCGCGACAAGGACATCGTCGTCCCCGACGCCGACTTCGCGATCTCGCTGTTCAGCGGGCGCCGCCCCCACCTCTACGAGGCGCTCACCCGCCTGCCCGACCTGACCTCCGACGCCGAAAGGGCCTGAACCATGTGCGGAACCAACTTTGTCGACGAGGCCACCGCCCGCAAGATCGCCGCGGCGGCCGCGACCTTCCGGCAGATCACCACGAGCCCGTTCGGCGAGGACGACGAGATCGGGATGCTCAACCTGATCACCCCCGAGTCGATGCGCGCCGTCATGTCGCGCGCCGACGCCGGGCACACGATCGACCTGAGCGTCGACTACTTCCTGGGCATGCCGTCCTTCACGGCGGCCGGCCAGCCGCCGTACCAGATCTGGATGACCAACACCCCGCGCGGCACCGCCCTCGACGACTCCACCGGCTTCGGAGCTCAGAACGAGCTGGTCGGCTACTCCGGCGACGCCGTCTCGATGTACACCCACTGCGGCACGCACATCGACACGCTCAACCACTTCGGCTACGGCACCAAGATCTGGAACAACTTCGACGCCGACACCTACCTCGGCGCCCGGCACTGGCTGTGCGCCGGCGCGGAGAAGCAGCCGCCGATCATCGCCCGCGGGGTGATGCTCGACGTCGCCGCGCTGCACGGCGTGGACGTGCTGCCGCAGAGCTACGGGATCACCGCGCAGGACCTGGCCGACGCCGCCCGCAAGCAGGAGGTCGAGCTGCGCGTGGGTGACGTGGTCCTCATCCGCGGTGGCCAGATGACGCTGTGGGACGACCCGCAGGCCTACATCACCAACGAGGCCGGCTGCACCCGCGAGGCCGCGGAGTTCCTGGCGCGCGGCGGCGCCGCCGTGGTGTGCTCTGACAACCTGTCCTTCGAGCAGATCCCCTCGACCGAGGAGGGGAACTGGCTGCCCGTGCACACCTATCTCTTCGCCGAGGCGGGGATCCCGATCATGGAGGTCGTCGACATGGAGCGGCTCTCGCAGGAGAAGCTCTACGAGTTCGCCTTCATCGGCGCGGGCATCAAGCTGCGCGGCGCCACGGCGGCGCCGATGCGGCCGCTGGCCATGCCCTTCCTCAGCCGCTAGTGGCGACGGGGAGCTCCTTCGCCGCGCGCCTGCGGGCCGCCGGGGTCGCGGACGTCCTCGACGACTCCACGACCCGGGCGGTCTACTCCTCCGACGCCTCGATCTACCGCGTGGAGCCGCTGCTGGTGGCCCGCCCGCGCGACGCCGACGAGGTGGCCCGCGTCGTCGAGGTGTGCGCCGCCGAGGGGGTGCCGCTCACCTCCCGCGGCGCCGGCACGTCCGTGGCCGGCAACGCCATCGGCGACGGGGTGGTCCTCGACCTCGGTCGGCACCTCGACGCCGTGGTCTCGATCGACCCGGAGGCGCGGACGGCGGTCGTGCAGCCCGGCGTCGTGCACGCCGTCCTGCAGCAGCAGGCGCGGGGGCACGGGCTGCGCTTCGGCCCCGACCCCTCCACCCACTCCCGCTGCACGATCGGGGGGATGATCGGCAACAACGCCTGCGGCTCCCGCACGCTGGCCTACGGCCGCACCAGCGACAACGTCGTGGGCATGGACTTCCTCACCGCCGGTGGGCACGTCCTGCGGACCGACCAGGTGGGCGACCTGGCGGCCGGCGACCCGCGGCGGGTGCTGGTGGACGCCGTACGCCAGGTCGCGTCCTCGCACCTGTCCACGATCCGCACCGAGCTCGGCACCTTCCCGCGCCAGGTGTCGGGCTACGCCCTGGAGCACCTGCTCCCCGAGCGGGGCTTCGACCTGACCCGGGCGCTGGTCGGCAGCGAGGGCACGCTCGGTGTGGTCACCGAGGCCACCGTGCGGCTGGTCGAGGACCCCGCCCACCGCCTCCTCGTGGTCCTGGGGTTCCCGGACATCGCCGCCGCGGGCGACGCCGCCCCGGCCGTGCTGCCGCACCGGCCGACGGCCTGCGAGGGGCTCGACCGCCGCATCGTCGCGACGCTGGTGGAGCGGAAGGGCCCGGACGCCGTGCCGCCGCTGCCGCGCGGCGCGGCCTGGCTGTTCGTCGAGCTCGCCGGCGACGAGCCGGGTGAGCTCCTGCGTCGGGCCGCCGACCTCGCCCGCGACCTGGCACCGCTCGACCACCGCGTCGTCACGGACCCGCTCGAGATCGCGCCGCTGTGGCGCATCCGCGAGGACGGCGCCGGTCTGGCCGGGCGCTCGCCCTCGGGCCGGCCGGCCCACGCCGGCTGGGAGGACGCCGCCGTGCCGCCGCACCGCCTCGGCGACTACCTGCGCGACTTCGACCGCCTGCTCGAGGAGCACGACCTCACCGGCATGCCCTTCGGGCACTTCGGCGACGGGTGCCTGCACGTGCGCCTGGACTTCCGGCTCGGCGAGCCCAGCGGCCCGGCGCAGCTGGCCACCTTCCTCGAGGAGGCGGCCCGCCTGGTTGCCGGCTACGGCGGCTCGCTGTCGGGCGAGCACGGCGACGGCCGGGCGCGCAGCGCGCTGCTGCCGATCATGTACAGCCCCGAGGCGCTCCAGGCGTTCGCCTCCCTCAAGCACGCCCTCGACCCCGGCAACGTGCTCAACCCCGGGGTGCTGGTCGACCCCGAGCCGGTCGACGCCCGGATCCGCGTGGCCTCCGCGGAGCGACCCCGCACCCCGCTGGCGTTCCTCTACGAGCACGACCAGGGCGACTTCTCCCAGGCCGTCCACCGGTGCACCGGCGTGGGCAAGTGCACCGCCGACACGCGGCTCACCGGCGGCGTGATGTGTCCGTCGTACGCCGCGACGCGCGAGGAGAAGGACTCCACCCGCGGGCGGGCCCGGGCCCTCCAGGAGATGCTCAACAGCACCTCGCCCGTCAAGGACTGGCGGGCGCCCGAGGTGCACGACGCGCTCGACCTCTGCCTGGCCTGCAAGGGCTGCGCGTCGGACTGCCCCACCGGCACCGACATGGCGACGTACAAGGCGGAGGTGCTGCACCAGACCTACCGGCGCCGCCTGCGCCCGGTCACGCACTACTCGCTCGGCTGGCTGCCGCGGTGGGCGCGTCTCGCGCAGCCGGTCGCCCGGCTCGTCAACCGGCTGCTGTCCCTTCAGCCGCTGCGCCGGCTCGCGCTGGCCGCCGCGGGTGTGGACCAGCGGCGCTCGCTGCCGGACTTCGCGGAGGAGTCGTTCAGCGCGTGGTTCCGGCGGACGGCGGCGGCCCGCCGCAGCGTCGGCGAGCCGGTGGTGCTGTTCGTCGACTCCTTCACCGAGTACTTCGCCCCCGAGGTCGGCCGCGCGCTGGTCCGCGTCGTCGAGGACGCCGGCTTCCGCCCGCAGCTGCCGGACCGTCGGGTGTGCTGCGGGCTCACGTGGATCTCCACCGGTCAGCTCGACGGCGCCCGCCGGCTGCTGAGCGAGACCGTCGCGACGCTGCACGCGGCCGCGGTCGCCGGCGTGCCCGTCGTGGGCGTCGAGCCGTCGTGCACCGCGGTGCTGCGCAGCGACGCCGTCGAGCTGCTCGGCACCCCGGAGGCCCGGGCCGTGGCCGGCGCCGTGGTCACGCTCGCCGAGCTCCTGCGTCGTACGCCGGACTGGTCACCGCCGGCGGTGGGCGGGCGGGCCGTGGTGCAGCCGCACTGCCACCACCACGCCGTGCTGGGGTTCGACGCGGACCGCGAGCTGCTCGGGCGGGCCGGGGTCGAGGCCCAGGTGCTGGACGGCTGCTGCGGCCTGGCCGGCAACTTCGGGGTGGTGCCCGAGCACTACGACGTCTCGGTGGCGGTCGCGGAGCAGCACCTGCTCCCGGCGGTCCGCGCGGCCGACGACGCCACGGCCGTGCTCGCGGACGGCTTCTCCTGCCGCACCCAGCTCGACGACCTCGCACCGCGTGGTGGCCGGCACCTGGCGCAGGTCCTCGCCGACGCGCTCGACCGTCGCGACGACGACGGGGCCGGCCGGTGAGCGAGCAGGTGGTGGTCGTGGGCGGCGGCATCCTGGGCCTCGCCACGGCCGCCGAGCTCGGCGCCCGGGGGCACCGGGTGACGGTGCTCGAGAAGGAGGACCGGGTCGCCGCGCACCAGACCGGGCGCAACTCCGGGGTGGTCCACTCCGGCATCTACTACGCCCCCGGCAGCCTCAAGGCCCGCTTCGCCGTCCAGGGCGCCCGCTCGCTGGTGGCCTTCGCTCGTGAGCACGGCGTGACCGTCGATGTCACGGGCAAGCTCATCGTCGCCACCCAGGACGGCCAGCTGCCGCAGCTCGAGGAGCTGCGGCGGCGCGCGGAGGCCAACGGCGTCCCCGCGACCGTGCTGAGCCGGGAGCAGGCGCGGGAGCTCGAGCCCCACGTCGCGTGCCTCGCCGCGCTCCGGGTGGGCACGACCGCGGTCGTCGACTACGTCGGCGTGTCCCGCGCGCTGGTCGGGCTGGTCGAGGGGGCCGGCGGCAGCGTGCTGCTCGGCCAGGAGGTCCGCTCGGTCGACTCCGACGGCGCGACGGTCGAGGTCTCGACGTCGCAGCACACGGTGCGCGGCAGCTACCTGGTCAACTGCGCCGGGCTGCAGAGCGACCGGGTCGCCCGCCTGGCCGGGCTGAGCCCCGACGTGCGGATCGTGCCGTTCCGCGGGGAGTACCACGAGCTGCGCGGGCAGGCCCGGCACCTGGTGCGCGGGCTCGTCTACCCGGTGCCCGACCCGGCGCTGCCGTTCCTGGGCGTCCACCTCACCCGCGGCCACGACGGCGTGGTGCACGCCGGTCCCAACGCGGTGCTGGCCCTGGCCCGCGAGGGCTACCGCTGGGGCGACGTCGACGTGCGGGACCTGTGGGAGGAGGTCTCCTGGCCCGGCTCCTGGCGGCTGGCGCGGCAGCACTGGCGCACCGGCGCCGGCGAGGTGGCCAGGTCCGTGCGCCGTTCGCTGTTCGTCCGGAGCGTGCAGGAGCTCCTGCCCGAGCTCACCGGCGACGACCTGGTGCGCTCGGGCGCCGGCGTCCGCGCCCAGGCCGTCGGCCGCGACGGGCGCATGGTCGACGACTTCCACGTCGAGCACGGACCGCGCCAGCTGCACGTGCTCAACGCTCCGTCCCCTGCGGCGACGGCCGCCCTGGAGATCGGCCGCCACCTCGCGGACCACGTCGAAGCCTCGGCCTGAGCCGGGGTGGACGCTCCCTGGTGGCTCCTCGTCCTCGCCGGCGTCGGGGCCGGGCTGTGCGGCTCGGTCGCGGGCCTGGCCTCCGTGGTGAGCTACCCCGCCCTGCTCGCCGCGGGGCTCTCGCCGGTGAGCGCCAACGTCACCAGCACCGTCGCCATGACCAGCAACACGGCCGGCTCCGGGCTGGCGGCGCGGCGCGAGCTGCGCGGCCAGGGCCCGCTGGTGCTGCGGCTGTGCGCCGTGACGGCGCTGGGCGGGTGCCTCGGCGCGGCGCTCCTGCTGACCACGCCGACCTCGGTCTTCGAGGTGCTGGTGCCGTGGCTGGTGGCGCTGGGCGGGGTGAGCCTGCTGGCCCGGGACCGGCTGCGTGTCCTGCTGGCGCGACGCTCCCCCCGGGGCAGTCGCGCCGGCGGTGCCGTCCGGTGGTGGGTGCTGTTCCTCGGGATCGGGCTCTACGGCGGCTACTTCGGCGCCGGCGCCGGCATCCTGCTGCTCGCGGCGATGTCCCTGCGCTACGACTTCGCGCTGCCGGTCACCAACGCGGTCAAGAACCTCGGCTCGGGCGCCGCCAACGTGAGCAGCGCGCTCATCTACGCCGTCGCCGGGCCGGTGGACTGGCCGGTCGCCGGGCTGCTCGCGGCCGGGGCGCTGGTCGGCGGCCTGGCCGGACCGCGGGTGCTGCGCGCCGTGCCCGAGCGGCCGCTGCGCTACGCGATCGGGGCCGCCGGCATCGGCCTCGCCGTCCACCTGCTGGCGGGCTGACCAGGGCAAACGCGCTCGCGATAGGAGCCCTCTTTGCTTCCGGAGGGCCGGGGCCGGGTACCTCAGGCGAAGTCGAGAAGCTTGGAGGGACCCATGTCCACCACCACCATCATCATCCTCGTCGTCGTCGTGCTCGTGCTGCTCGCCGTCATCGGCGTCGCGCTCGCGATGGCGAACAAGAAGAAGGCCGAGTCACGGCGCCACGAGGCCGAGCGGCTGCGCCACGAGGCCGGCAGCCACCAGGGCGTCCTGACCGAGACCCAGCGCGACGCCAAGCAGGCGGAGGCCGAGGCGGAGATCAAGCGCGCCGAGGCCGAGCGCGCCGAGCAGCGGGCCGCCGAGGCGCGCCAGAGCCACCACGTCGAGGAGGCGCGCGTCGAGGACCGGCTGCGCGAGGCCGACCGGATCGACCCCGACGTCGACCACAAGGCGAAGGACTACCAGCCCGGCGCCGTCGGCACGACCGACCCGGCCGGCCCGGCCGACGCCACGGTGACGGACCCGTCGGGCACGCACGCGACCTCGGGGACCACGACGGCCGACCCCGGCCCCGTGGACCCCTCGGACCCGGCCTCCCCTCCGGCGCCGGCGGCACCCTCCCAGGGCAGCCACCGCGCGACGCCGGACGGCTCCTCCGGCGGCGGCACGGTCTGAGGCACGCTCGGTCCCGGTTTTCCCGCCGGACACACGCGCGAAGCACAACCTTCATCGGTGCACGGAAGATTCCTGGGTGCCAAGGGGTCGTCATCCGCGGATCGCTTGATAGTGTCTGTGGTGCAACAGATGCAAGTTCCAGCTGGTCTGACGCCCGCGGAGTTTGTGATCCAACGGCGTTTCTGGTTTGTGGTAATACCAATCACGGGTCGGAGCGACGTGTCACCGCATCTGATGCGGGTCGCCGAAGTGGCGGCTTTCGTTCCGATAACAGGAGTAACGAGCACATGGCTCAAGGCACCGTGAAGTGGTTCAACGCTGAGAAGGGCTTCGGCTTCATCGCGCAGGAGGACGGCGGCGACGACGTCTTCGTGCACTACTCGGCGATCCAGACCCAGGGCTACAAGTCCCTGGACGAGAACCAGAAGGTCGAGTTCGACGTCACCCAGGGCCCCAAGGGTCCCCAGGCGGAGAACGTCCGCCCCGTCTGACCGACGCGGCTGAGAAGTCTTCTACGCGAGGCCCCGACCCGACAGGGTCGGGGCCTCGTGGCCATTTCGGAGCATTCCGGCATGGCCCGTGATGACCAGACGGAACTTTCGGTCAGCACGTAGGCTGGGCACCACGGCGGTCGCCGGCGGCCGCCCCTGCCACCCGGACGGAGACCCCTCGTGCACGACCAGTTCGACGTGACGCTGGAGGACGTCGACCTCCTGGGGGAGGTGGAGCTCACCACCAACCTCATCATCGCGGCGAGCGAGGCCGACGAGCACCTCTCGCCCGAGGAGATCGACGAGATCCTCGGGGTCGAGCCGCAGCCGCCCGAGCCCCGCCGCGAGGCCTGAGCCCCGCGCCCGCACGTCCTGAGCCCGCCGACCGAGGGTCGGCGGGCTTTTCCATGCCTTGGTTCTCATACCATAGGGGGGTATGGTGTGAGCATGGCAGACGAGCACGAGCACCAGCACGGCTACATCCAGCGCAAGGACGACTACCTCAAGCGGCTGCGCCGCATCGAGGGCCAGGCGCGGGGTCTCCAGCGCATGGTCGAGGAGGAGCAGTACTGCATCGACATCCTCACCCAGGTGGCCGCCATGACGAAGGCCCTCCAGGCGGTGTCGATCGGGCTGCTCGAGGAGCACATGCACCACTGCGTCGTGGACGCCGCCCGGGTCGGCGACGCCGAGGCGCGCGAGAAGGTGACCGAGGCCGTGGACGCGATCGCGCGCCTGGTCCGGTCCTGAGAGGAGAGAGCAGATGAGCATCACCACCACCTACGACGTCACCGGCATGACCTGCGGGCACTGCGCCGCCTCGGTGACCGAGGAGATCGAGGAGATCACCGGCGTCGAGCACGTCGAGGTCTCCCACGAGGCCGGCACCGCGGTCGTCACCAGCGCCGAGCCCCTCGACCGCGCCGCCGTGGCGGCGGCCGTGACCGAGGCCGGCTACGCGCTCACCTGAGCGGCGGCCTCCCATGAGCGACGTCGTCGACCGCACCGACCAGGTGGAGCTCGCCATCACGGGCATGACCTGCGCGTCGTGCGCGAACCGCATCGAGCGCAAGCTCAACAAGCTCGAGGGCGTCACCGCCAGCGTCAACTACGCCACCGAGAAGGCCAAGGTCGCCTTCCCGTCGACGGTCTCGACCGACGACCTGCTCGCGACGGTCAGCGCCGCCGGCTACGCCGCCGCCCTCCCGGCCGCCGAGCCCGAGGCCGGCTCGGGTGCGCCGGTGGAGGCGGGCGACCCCGAGCTGGACGCGCTGCGCCAGCGGCTGGTCGTCTCCGCGCTGCTCACCGTCCCCGTGGTGGCGATGGCCATGGTGCCGGCGCTCCAGTTCGACTACTGGCAGTGGGCCTCGCTCACGCTCGCTGCGCCCGTCGCGGTCTGGGGCGCCTGGCCGTTCCACCGGGCCGCCTGGGCCAACGCCCGCCACGGCGCGACCACCATGGACACGCTGGTCTCCGTCGGGGTGCTGGCCGCCTTCGGCTGGTCGCTCGTCGCGCTCTTCTGGGGCACGGCCGGCATGCCGGGGATGACCCACCCCTTCCGGCTGACCGTCGAGCGCACCGACGGTCTCGCCAACATCTATCTGGAGGCGGCCGCCGGGGTCACGACCTTCCTGCTGGCCGGCCGCTGGTTCGAGAAGCGCGCCAAGCGCCGGGCCGGGGCGGCCATCCGCTCGCTGATGGACCTCGGCGCCAAGGACGTCGCGCTGCTGCGTGACGGTCCGGACGGCGTCGAGACCCGCGTGCCTGCCGCGAGCCTCGCGGTGGGCGACCTGTTCGCCGTACGACCGGGGGAGAAGGTCGCCACCGACGGCGTCGTGGAGTCGGGCCACTCGGCCGTGGACGCCTCGATGCTGACCGGCGAGCCGGTGCCGGTGGAGGTCGGTCCCGGCGACGCCGTCGTCGGCGCGACCGTCAACGCCAGCGGTCGCCTCGTCGTGCGGGCCACGCGGGTGGGCGCCGACACCCAGCTCGCCCAGATGGCCCGGCTGGTCGAGGACGCCCAGAACGGCAAGGCGCAGGTGCAGCGCCTGGCCGACCGGATCTCGGGTGTCTTCGTGCCCGTGGTCATCGCGCTGGCGGTCGCGACGCTGGGGTTCTGGCTGGGCAACGGCGCCGACGCCTCCGTGGCGTTCACCGCCGCGGTCGCCGTGCTCATCGTCGCCTGCCCGTGCGCCCTGGGGCTGGCGACGCCGACCGCGCTGATGGTCGGCACCGGCCGGGGTGCGCAGCTGGGCATCGTGATCCGCGGCCCCGAGGTGCTCGAGTCGACGCGCGCCGTCGACACCGTGGTGCTCGACAAGACCGGCACCGTCACGACCGGGCACATGGCCTGGGTGTCCACGGTGGCGGGCGCGGGCGAGTCCTCCGACGACGTGCTGGCCGCCGCGGCGGCCGTCGAGGCCGGCTCGGAGCACCCCGTCGCGCGGGCGATCGCGGACGCCGCACCGGCGGTCCGGGTCGCCACGGGCTTCGGCAACGTCGAGGGGCTCGGCGTGCGCGGCACCGTCGGCGACCGCTCGGTGGTCGTCGGCCGCCCGGCGCTGCTGGCCCGCGAGGGCATGCCGCTGGGCGAGGACCTGCTCGCGGCGGTCGACGCGGCCGAGGGGGCGGGCCGCACCGCGGTCGCCGTCGGCTGGGACGGCCGGGCGCGCGGCGTGCTGGTGGTGGCCGACACGGTCAAGCCGACCTCCCGCGAGGCGGTCGAGGAGCTGCGGCGCATCGGGCTGTCCCCGGTGCTGCTGACCGGCGACAACGAGCGCGCTGCGCGGGCCGTGGCGGCCGAGGTGGGCATCGACGACGTCGTCGCGGAGGTCATGCCGGCCGACAAGGTCGCCGTGGTGCGCCGGCTGCAGGCCGACGGCAAGGTCGTCGCGATGGTCGGCGACGGGGTCAACGACGCCGCCGCGCTCGCGCAGGCCGACCTCGGCATCGCGATGGGCACCGGCACGGACGTCGCCATCGAGGCCAGCGACCTGACCCTCGTGCGGGGCGACCTGCGCGTCGCGGCGACCGCCGTACGACTGTCGAGGCGGACGCTGGGCGTCATCAAGGGCAACCTCTTCTGGGCCTTCGCCTACAACGTCGCCGCCCTGCCGCTCGCCGCCGCCGGCCTCCTCAACCCCATGATCGCCGGCGCCGCCATGGCCCTCTCCTCCGTCTTCGTCGTCACCAACAGCCTCCGGCTCCGCCGCTTCTCCTAGCGCCGCTCCGCCGGGATAGTCCCTAACAAAAGCGTGGCCATTCGACGTGTCCCACCACGAATTTGTTAGGGACTACCCCGACGCGACGCTCAGCAGGTGGCGAAGAGGACCGGGCCGGTGGAGAGGTCGGAGAGCACGAAGGTGCCCTCGACGGGGGCGAGCTCCATGGTGAGCAGGGTGCCGTCGGCCTCGACGTCGCCGAGGGTGAAGCGGTCGGCGAAGTCGCCGCCCTGGCCGGGCGCGGGGCCGGCAGCCAGGGCCGCGCGGGAGTCGGCGTTGCGGCGCGCCTGGTCGTCGGTCTCGAAGGAGAGCGCGAGGCGCAGGTCGCGGTCGGGCTGGACCGACATCGCGTACGCCGTGAACGGGTCGACCTCGCCGGCCTTGGCGACCAGCCGGTCGGCCTCGGCCTCGTCGTCGGGGTCGGCCTGGCCCATCGACAGCGCGGCGCAGGCCTGGGCGCCGGTGTAGATCGCCGCCGACAGCGGCTCGCCGGACGCCCCCACCACCTCGTCGAGGCCCTCGACGGGGTCGCCGTCGCCGACCGCGGAGTCCACCGCGGTCTCGAGGTAGGCCTTGGCGTCGCTGGTGAGGATCAGCGACTCGTCCTCCAGCAGGCTGACGTAGCTCAGCTCCGGAGTGACGCCGCCGATCCGGCCGAGCGTGTCGTTGCCGCCCAGCCACACGCCGTCCTCGTCGTCGGGCTCTCGGTAGCCCAGCCGCCGCAGCCGGTCGGCGATCCCGTCCCAGTCGGCGGCGTCCGGAAGGTGCAGCATCACCACGGCGCCGGCCTTCGACTGGCTGAACAGCTCCCAGTCGACCGAGGCGGGGGAGAAGCCGTACTGCACGTGCAGCTGCTGCGCGGACTCCGGAAGCGCCGACGCGGAGGTGAGGTCGGCGTCGTACCCCTCGCCCATGAAGTCCACGACCTCGTCCTGCGGGCTGTCGGCGGAGAGGTCCGCCCCGAGCTCCTCGCGCACCGCGGCCCAGTCGGTCCACGAGAAGCGCTCGCCGTCGCCCGGCGCGAGGTCCAGGGCGCGCTCCAGGTCGGTCCGGTGCGCCTCGCGCCACCACCGCACCCCGACCACGGCCGCCGTCACGACGAGCGCCACCACGAGCACGCCGACGGCGGTCGTCACCAGTCGGCGTCGTGTCACGGTGATGTCGGCTCTCCTCCGGGCGCGGGTGGTGTGAGACTAGTCGGCATGCCCGCCCCTCCACCCCCGGACGTGCAGTCCGCGGGCGTCGTGGTCTTCCGCCCTGGCAAGCGGGTGCTGCTCGTGCACCGGCCCAAGTACGACGACTGGTCGTTCCCCAAGGGCAAGCTCGACCGCGGCGAGCACCGGACCTCCGCCGCCGTGCGCGAGGTGGCGGAGGAGACCGGCCTGCACGTGCGGCTCGGCGTGCCCCTGGCGAGCCAGCGCTACGCCCTGACGACCGGCCGCATGAAGACCGTCCACTACTGGACCGGTCGCCCGGTGGGGGAGGACGACGTCAGCGGCTACGCCCCCAACGCCGAGATCGACGCCGTCGCGTGGGTCGACGCCGAGGAGGCCTTCACGCGCCTCACCTACGACTACGACCGCGACACCCTCGGCGAGGCGCTGCGCGCACGGCGCCGCACCCGCACCCTGGTCGTGCTGCGCCACGGCAAGGCGCGCTCGCGCAAGGCCTGGCGCGGCGACGACCGCGAGCGGCCGCTGCTCCTGACCGGGCGTGCCCAGGCGGAGCGGCTCGTCCCCGTGCTGGCGGCGTACGGCGTCAACCGGGTGGTCACGTCCGCGAGCGAGCGCTGCGTCCAGACCGTGGCGCCGTACGCCGGCACGACCGGGTGGGAGCTGGAGCGCGACGACCGGCTCAGCGAGGAGGACGCCACCCCCAAGCGCGTACGCCGCGTGGTGGCCGGGCTGCTCGAGGACGAGCGCGACGCATTGCTGTGCACGCACCGGCCGGTCCTGCCCCAGGTCTTCGACGCGCTCGGGCTCGAGGACCCCCAGCTGGACGTCGGGGAGATGCTCGTCGCGCACCTGCGCAAGGGCCGCGTCGTGGCCACGGAGCGGCACGCCCTCCGCTAGTCGCCCTAGTCACGAATGGTGCGCCCGCGTCAAGCCCTCCCGGGCTTGTTCACGTGACTGCCGTCTCACGCACGGCGGAGCGTCGCCAACTGGGCGGGCCGAGTTCACCCCTCGTTCACCGACGACCCCGGATCCGTCCACCTCCGGCCTCAACACTCCTGATCGTCACACCACAGACGACACAGGAGATACGCAGTGAACCGCACTTCAGTCCGACGGGCCCTCGTGCCCGGCATGGCCGTCCTCGCCCTCGCGCTCAGCGCCTGCGGCGGCGGCGACGCGGGTAGCGACGGCGGCGGCGACAGTGTCAGCGGCAAGGTCGCCGTCGACGGCTCGTCCACGGTCTACCCCATGAGTGTCGCGGCCCAGGAGCTGCTCGCCGAGGAGAGCCCGAAGGTGAAGGTCACCGTCGGCGAGTCCGGCACCGGCGGCGGCTTCGAGGCGTTCTGCGCCGACAAGACCGACATCTCCGACGCCTCGCGCCCGATCAAGGACGAAGAGGCCGCGATCTGCGAGGAGGCCGGCATCGAGTACACCGAGCTCCAGGTCGCCACCGACGCACTGACGATGGTCGTCAACAAGGACCTCGACGTCGACTGCCTCACCGTCGACCAGATCATCAAGCTGTGGGGCCCCGACTCCAAGGTCAAGAACTGGAAGGAGCTGGACCCCAGCTTCCCCGACCAGGAGATCAAGCTCTTCGGTCCTGGCACCGACTCGGGCACCTACGACTACATGGCCGCCGACGTCATCGGCGCCGAGTCGGAGACGACCCGCAGCGACTACGAGTCCTCCGAGGACGACAACGTCCTGGTCCAGGGCGTCGGCGGCACCGAGGGTGCGACCGGCTACTTCGGCTACACGTACTACGAGGAGAACACCGACACGCTGAAGGCGCTGGCCATCGACAGCGGCGACGGCTGCGTCGAGCCCTCCGCCGAGACCGCGCAGGACGGCAGCTACACGCCGCTGGCCCGCCCGCTGTTCGTCTACGTCAACAACGCCAAGTACAACGACAACAAGGCCGTGGCGGCGTACGTCGACTTCTACATCGAGAACCTCTCCGACATCGCCGAGGTGGGCAAGTTCATCCCGCTGAGCGACGAGCTCTACTCCGAGACGCAGACCGCGCTCGAGGGCATCAAGGGCTGACCGAGAGTCTCTGACCAGCTGATGAGCACCATCTCCAGCGCCGGGGCAGGCCCGTCCTCCGGGACGGGCCTGCCCGCCGCGCACAACCTGCGCAAGAAGAGCCGTCCGGGCGAGGCCGTCATCCGTGCGGTCCTGATGGCCTCCGCCCTGCTGTCGGTCGCGATCACGATCGGCATCATCTTCGCCCTGGTCCGCCCCGTGATCGACTTCTTCCGCGACGTGCCCGTCGGCGACTTCTTCGCGACGAAGGGCACCCATGCGGTCCTGCCGCTGGTGGCCGGCACGGCGATGACGACGATCATCGCGCTGCTGGTCGCCGTCCCCCTCGGGCTGGGCGCGGCGATGTACCTCTCGGAGTACGCCTCGCAGCGGGCCCGCAAGTACCTCAAGCCCACCGTCGAGCTGCTCGCCGGCGTCCCGTCGGTCGTCTACGGCTTCTTCGCGCTCACCTTCGTGACACCGACGCTGCTGCAGGACATCCTGAGTCTCAAGGTCGGCTTCACCAACGCCCTGGCCGCCGGGCTCGTGCTCGGCGTCATGATCATCCCCACCGTCGCGTCCCTCTCGGAGGACGCGCTGTCCGCCGTGCCGCAGTCGATGCGGCAGGGCTCCATGGCCATGGGCGCCAACCGGATGCAGACCACGCTGCGCGTCGTGCTCCCCGCCGCGCTCTCCGGCGTCGCCGCGGCCATCGTGCTCGGCATGTCGCGCGCCGTCGGCGAGACGATGATCGTCACGCTGGCCTCGGGCTCCTTGAAGAACCTCTCGGCGGACCCCCGCGAGGGCATGCAGACGATGACCGGCTTCATCGCCACCACGGCAGGCGGTGAGAACGCCGTGGGCTCCAGCTCCTACAACGAGCTGTTCGCCGTCGGCCTGCTGCTCTTCGTCATCACCTTCATCATCAACGTCATCAGCATCGCCCTCGTCCGACGATTCAGGCAGGCCTACTGACATGAGTGTCGCGACCACGACAGCGCGTGAGGTCACGCGCGCGATCTCCAGCGGACGCAGCAAGGACAAGAACGTCGGCTCGCTGGTGTTCCTCGGCGCGCTGTGGTTCTCCCTGTTCTTCGGCGTGATGGTGCTCCTGGTGCTGATCGTCGACACCGCGGTCAAGGGCGCCCCGCGCTTCGACTCCGAGCTCCTCACCAACTACGGCTCGATCGTCCGGCCCGAGTCCACCGGCTTCCGCGCCGGGATCCTCGGATCCCTGTGGCTGATGCTCTTCACCGCACTGTTCGCCGTACCTCTCGGCATCGCGGCCGCCCTCTACCTCGAGGAGTTCGCCGACAAGGAGCGCTGGTGGAACCGGCTGATCGAGGTGAACCTGCAGAACCTCGCCGCCGTCCCCGCCATCGTCTACGGCCTCCTCGCCGTCGCCGTGATGGCCCTGATGGGCTTCAACACCACGGGCATCGTGCTCGGCGGCGCCATCGCGCTCGCCCTGCTGATCCTGCCGGTCATCATCATCACCACCCGCGAGGCCGTGCGCGCCGTGCCGCAGGACATCCGGCAGGGCTCGCTCGCGCTGGGCGCGACGGTGTGGCAGACCACCTGGCGCCAGACGCTTCCCTCCGCGATCCCCGGGATCGCCACCGGCACCATCCTGGGGCTGTCCCGCGCCATCGGCGAGGCGGCACCGCTCGTCGTCGTCGGCCTGGCCGGCTCCGTGCTCTTCGACCCCACCGGGGTGATGAGCGAGATCACCGCGCTGCCGATGCAGATCTACTCGCTGACCTCGAACTCGCAGGAGGACCTCAGGACCGCGGCCTCCGCCGCCATCATCGTGCTGCTGATCATGATCCTCGGTCTGAACGCACTCGCCATCTTCATCCGCAACAAGTTCCAGAAGACCTGGTAGGAGAAACCATGTCCAGCCACCCCGCCACCGCGTCCACGCGAGTGAACGCCGACGGTCGCGAGATCTCGATGATGACCGGCGCCAGCGCCGAGTCCGAGCGCGAGCTGCCCGCCGTACCGCCCGAGCCGGTGATGGAGGCGTTGAAGCTCAACGTCTACTACGGCGACTTCCACGCCGTGCACGACGTGAACCTGTCGTTCGGCAAGCACGAGATCACCGCGCTCATCGGCCCCTCGGGCTGCGGCAAGTCGACCGTGCTGCGCTGCCTGAACCGGATGAACGACCTCGTGTCGGGCGCCCGCGTCGAGGGCGAGGTGACCTACCACGGGCAGAACATCTACGGCCGCAACGTCGACCCGATCGCCGTACGCACCCAGATCGGCATGGTCTTCCAGAAGCCCAACCCGTTCCCCAAGTCGATCTACGACAACATCGCCTACGGCCCGCGGGTCACCGGCATGAAGGTCGACAACATGGACGACCTGGTCGAGGAGGCGCTCCAGGGCGCCGCCCTGTGGGACGAGGTCAAGGACAAGCTCAAGCAGTCCGCCTACGGCCTGTCCGGCGGCCAGCAGCAGCGGCTCTGCATCGCGCGCACCATCGCCACCAAGCCCGACGTGATCCTGATGGACGAGCCGTGCTCCGCGCTCGACCCGATCGCCACGTCGCGCATCGAGGACCTGATGCTGCAGATGCGCGACGACTACACGATCATCATCGTCACCCACAACATGCAGCAGGCCGCCCGCGTCTCCGACCGGACCGCCTTCTTCACCGCCCGCCCCGACGAGACCACCGGCAACCGCACCGGCCTCCTCGTCGAGTTCGACCAGACCAGCCACATCTTCGCCAACCCCACCGACAAGCGCACCGAGGACTACATCTCGGGCCGCTTCGGCTGAGCCTGGCAGTTGGGCTGTCGGTCGGGGTAGTCCCTAACAAATTCGTGGTGATTCACCGCCAAACACCACGAATTCGTTAGGGACTACCCCGCCGTCGGGTTTGCCCTCCACCGGCCCCTGTGGAGGACGGACACGCGATGGGTGGCCATCGGGGACGCTGTCGCCATGCGACGGAAGGTCACCTTCGCAGCCACGGGTCCCCATGCCGGCCACCCCGGCGTGGTCGTCCCGGTTCCGGTCGACCCCCGGGGGCTCGCGGGCCCGACTCCCAACGAGGCGCGGGGTCCGCGCTGGCGACGCACCGGACCCAATCTGTTCGTCCCCGCATCCGTCGGTGCCGACCTTCCCGAGCAGAGGATCGTCGAGGCCGCACAGCTCATCCCCGGCTACGGCGGCGTCACGGGCTGGGCGGCGCTGTGCTGGATGGGCGGGCGGTGGTTCCGCGGCGACGACCTGTGGCGAGACGGATCGCCGGCGTCGCGGGACGTCGCTGTCGCGACCATGCTCCACGCTCGGCGCCAGCCCGGAGTGTTCATCAGCGAGGAGCGTCTCAACGTGCGCGAGATTCTCGTGCACGACGGCGTGCCGCTGACAGTCGCCGCACGGTCAGTGTGCTTCGAGGCGCGCTACGCGCCTGATCTGCGCGCGGCGGTGAGGGCGCTCGACATGGCGGCGTACGACGACCTCGTCTCGCTCGAGGAGTGCGCGGCGTACCTCCCGCACCTCAACGGCTGGACCGGCGTCCCTCAGTGCCGTGCGGCCCTCGCGCTCGCCGAGGAGAACGCCTGGTCCCCGCGGGAGGTCGACATGCGGCTGGTCTGGCGCCCGGAGCCCGATCGTCCGCGGCTCTTGTGCAACGTCCCCGTCTTCGGTCTGGACGGGCAGCACCTCGGCACCCCAGACCTGCTCGATCCCGTCGCCGGCGTCGTGGGGGAGTACGACGGAGCCCATCACCTCACCGGCCCTCAGCGGTCGAAGGACGTGCGGCGTGAGGCGGACCTGCGGCGTGCGGGCCTGGAGTACGTCACCATGCTGGCAGCTGACTCGCCCGACCCCCACCACTTCGAGTGGCGCCTGCGCGACTGCTACCGCCGGGCCGAACGCCGTACGGCGGACGAGCGCCGCTGGACCCTCAAGCGCCCCTCGTGGTGGGTCCCGACCGACACCGTCGCCCAGCGCCGCGCTCTCACCCGGTCGCAGCGCGCTCGTCTCCTCGCCCACCGTCGTGCCTGAACGCCCCCACCACCGGGGTAGTCCCTAACAAATTCGTGGTCAATCGCGGCCCGTCACCACGAGAACGTTAGGGACTATCCCGCCGGGCGGCCGATGGTCAGCAGGTCCGCGGTCGACGTGCTGCAGCAGCCGCTGTCCTCGGCGACGGGGTCGTCGAACGTGCCGGAGCCGCCGCAGACACCCGTCTCGGGGAGGACGAGCTCGACGCGGGCGGCGGCTTCATGGTCGCCGGCGAGGGCCGCGACGATGCTGCGGACCTGCTCGAATCCCGTGAGCGCCAGGAACGACGGCGCGCGGCCGTAGGACTTCATGCCGGCGAGGTAGAGGCCGGGCTCCGGGTGGGCGAGCTCGGCGGCGCCGTGGGGGTAGACCGTGCCGCAGGAGTGGACGTTGGGGTCGATCAGCGGCGCGAGGCGCGTGGGGGCCGAGAGCACCGGGTCGAGGTCGAGGCGCATCTCGCCCAGCCAGCCCAGGTCCGGGCGGAAGCCGGTCACGACGACCACCTCGTCCACGCCGTCGACGGTGGCGCCGTCGGTGCTGGTGATCCGCAGGGCGCCGGGTCGCGCGGGGTCCTCGCCGACCTCCGCGGCCCGGAAGCAGGGTACGGCGTGCACCGGACCCGTCGCGACCGCGGCCTCGGCCGCCTTGCCGAGCGCGCCGCGCGCCTCCAGCTGGTCGTTGTCGCCGCCGCCGAACGCGTCGGCCGTCGCCCCGCGGCGCACGAGCCAGGACACGGTCGTGCCGCGGGAGGCGAGCCCGGCCAGCGCGACGAGCACGTTCTGGGCCGAGGCGCCGCTTCCGGCGACGGCGACGTGCCGTCCGGCGTAGCGCTCGACGGCCTCGGGCGCGGCGAGGTCCGGGATGCCGTAGGTGATGCGGTCGGCGTGCTCCGCCTCGCCGTACGCCGGGAGGCCGTCGGACCCCAGAGGGCTCGGGTCGCCCCACGTACCGGACGCGTCGATCACCGCCGAGGCGAGCACGCGGCGTACGCCGTCGGCCGTCGCCACCCGCAGCTCGAACGGCGCCTCCGCGCGACCCGAGTCGACCAGCCGGTCGCGGCCCTGGCGCGTCACGCCCACCACCCGCGCGCCCAGCCGCACCTCCACCTCGCCGGTGGCCTGGAGCGCCTCGGCGAGCGGGTCGAGGTAGTGCCGCGACCACTCCTCACCTGTCGGGTACGCCGCCGGGTCGGGCGCCGCCCAGCCGCGGGCCGTGAGCAGCCGGCGGGCCTCGGGGTCGACGAGCTCGGACCAGGCCGAGAAGAGCCGGACGTGTCCCCACTGCCGCACGGCCGCGCCGGCGGTCGGGCCGGCCTCGAGCACGAGGGTGCGCAGACCGCGTGACTGCGCGTGCGCCGCGGCGGTGAGGCCGATCGGGCCGGCGCCGACGATGACCAGGGGGAGGACGGGGTGCGTGCTCATGCGACCAACTTGCCGTGTGACATCGACGTCTGTCAATATTGATGCATGTCGATATCTGACGACCTGGCCTGCTGTGCCCCGTTGGCGCGGGAGCCCATGGGAGAAGCGCAGGCGGAGGCGATCGCTCCGATGCTCAAGGCGCTCGCCGACCCGGTGCGGCTGCGGCTGATGTCGATGGTGATGTCGCGCGAGGGTGCCGAGGCCTGCGCGTGCGAGCTGCTGCCGGCCTTCGAGCTGTCGCAGCCGACGATCAGCCACCACCTCAAGGTCCTGCACGAGTCGGGGCTCGTCGAGCGTGAGAAGCGCGGCGTGTGGGTCTACTACCGCGCCCGCCCCGAGGCCATCGCCGCGCTCGGCAGCCTCTTCGACTCCGTCCTCGCGCCGGCGTGACCACGACCGTCCCCGCCGCGACCGAGACTCGACAGCGGCTCTCCACGCTCGACCGCTACCTGCCGGTCTGGATCGTCGCGGCGATGGCTCTCGGTCTGCTGCTCGGACGCGGCGTCGACGGTCTCGACGACGCGCTGTCCGCCGTCGAGATCGGGTCGGTCAGCCTGCCGATCGCGGTCGGGCTGCTGGTGATGATGTACCCGGTGCTGGCCAAGGTGCGCTACGACGAGCTGGGCCACGTCACCGCCGACCGGCGCCTCCTGGTCGCCAGCATCGTGCTCAACTGGGTGGTCGGTCCGGCGCTGATGTTCGCGCTGGCCTGGCTGCTGCTGCCGGACCTGCCCGACTACCGCACCGGCTTGGTCATCGTCGGCCTCGCCCGCTGCATCGCGATGGTGCTGGTCTGGAACGACCTGGCCTGCGGCGACCGCGAGGCCGCGGCGATCCTGGTCGCCGTCAACTCGGTCTTCCAGGTCGTGGCCTTCGCGGGTCTCGGCTGGTTCTACCTCGAGGTGCTGCCCGGCTGGCTCGGTCTCGAGCAGAGCGCGCTCGACGTCTCGCCGGGCGAGATCGCGCTGAGCGTGCTGGTGTTCCTCGGCGTCCCGCTGCTGGCCGGCTACCTCACTCGCGCCGGAGCCGAGCGGGCGCGCGGGCGGGAGTGGTACGAGACGACGTTCCTCCCGCGGATCGGCCCCTTCGCCCTCTACGGGCTGCTCTTCACGATCGTGGTGCTGTTCGCCCTCCAGGGCGACGCGATCAGCGGCCGGCCCGGCGACGTCGCCCGCATCGCGCTGCCGCTGCTGGCCTACTTCGCCCTCATGTGGGGCCTTTCCATGCTGCTCGGCCACCGCCTGCGGATGTCCTACGAGCGCTCCACCACGCTCGCCTTCACCGCCGCCGGCAACAACTTCGAGCTCGCCATCGCGGTCGCGATCGGCGTCTTCGGCGTCACCAGCGGGCAGGCGCTCGCCGGCGTCGTCGGGCCGCTGATCGAGGTGCCGGCCCTGGTCGGGCTCGTGTACGTCGCCCTGTGGGCGCGGCGCCGCTTCACCTGGTCCACCGACCCCGTCAGGAGCACCTCATGACCACCGCCCCGCAGCCCCCCGCCGTGCCGGAGGTCCTGTTCGTCTGTGTCCACAACGCGGGCCGCTCGCAGATGGCCGCCGCCCTGCTGGCCCACCACGGGGCCGGTCGCGTCGCCGTGCGGTCGGCCGGCTCGGCACCGGCCGACTCGGTCAACCCCGCGGTCGTGGAGGTCATGGCCGAGCTGGGCATCGACGTCTCGCAGGCGGTCCCGACCAAGCTGCTCACCGAGGACGTCGCCGCCTCGGACGTGGTCGTCACGATGGGGTGCGGCGACGCGTGCCCGATCTTCCCGGGGAAGCGCTACGAGGACTGGGAGCTCCCGGACCCCGCCGGCCAGGGACCTGACGCCGTACGCCCGATCCGCGACGACATCGACCGCCGCGTGCGTGCCCTCCTCGCGGACCTGCTGTCCGGCTGACCGGCTGACCGGCTGGATAGTCCCTAACAATTTCGTGGACGATCGCGGTCCGCGCCCACGAATTCGTTAGGGACTACCCCAGCGGAGCGGCTAGGGCAGGACCTCGATGAGGAAGTGGCTCACCCAGTAGCAGAGGGCGGCGACGAGGCCGGCCATGGGGAAGGTGAGGATCCAGGCGGCGACGATGGACTTCGCGACGCCCCAGCGGACGGCGGAGAAGCGCTTGGTGGCGCCGACGCCCATGACCGCCGAGGTGATGGTGTGGGTGGTCGAGATGGGGGCCGACCAGACGAACGCCGTCGTGTAGAGCACGCCGGCCGCGACCGACTCGGCGGCGAACCCGCGGGCCGGGTCGAGGGCGATGATGCGGCGCCCGAGGGTGCGCATGATCCGCCACCCGCCGGCGTACGTGCCCATCGAGATGGCGCCGGCCGCGGCGATGATCACCCACAGCGGCAGGTCGTCCTCGGGCTTGACGAAGCCGCCGGCCAGCAGCGCCAGGAAGATCACGCCCATCGTCTTCTGCGCGTCCTGGAGGCCGTGGCCCAGCGCCATCGCGGCGGCCGAGAGGGTCTGCAGGAAGCGGAAGTTGCGCTGCACGCGGTGGGGGTTGCGCTTGCGGAACATCCACATGATCGCCAGCATCAGCGCGAAGCCGGCGGCGAACGCGAAGAGCGGCGAGATGATCATCGGGATGACGACCTTGTCCAGCACGGTGGACCACTTGACGAACGTCCCGGAGGCCAGCGCCGCGCCGACGAGGCCGCCGATGAGCGCGTGCGAGGACGACGAGGGCAGGCCGTAGTACCACGTGATGAGGTTCCAGGCGATCGCGCCGAGGAGCCCGGACATCACGATGACCAGGCCGTGCGAGCCGTCGGGTGGCGAGATGACGCTGCCGACGGTGTTGGCGACCTCCTGGCCCAGGAAGGCGCCGACGAAGTTCATGACGGCGGCCATGATCAGCGCCACGCGCGGCGTCAGCGCCCGGGTCGACACCGAGGTGGCGATGGCGTTGGCCGCGTCGTGGAAACCGTTGGTGTAGTCGAACGTCAGGGCGACGACGACGACAGCGATGACGAGCGCGAGTTCCACGGTGGGTCAGGACTCCTTGACGGCGATCTGCTCCACGATGTTGGCGACCTTCTCGAAGGCGTCGATGGAGTCCTCCAGGGACTCCACGATGTCCTTCAGCTTCAGCACCTCGATGGTCTTGTACTCGCCCGAGAAGAGGTTGGCCAGGATCCGCCGGTGGTTCTTGTCGCCGGCGTTCTCGAGGCGGTTGATCTCGATCCAGTACTCCTCGAGCGACTGCATCGAGCGCAGGTTCGGCATCGACGCGGACGTCAGCTCGGCGCACCGCTGGAGGACCTCGACCTGCTGGGACAGCTCGGTCGGGAGGACCTTCACCTCGTAGAGCAGGATCATGTCGACGACCTCGTCCATCAGGTCCATGATGTCGTCGAGCGCCGAGGCCAGCGAGTAGATGTCCTCGCGGTCGAACGGCGTGATGAAGGTGCTGTTGACCCGACGCACGATGGCGTGGGTGGTCTCGTCGGCGGCGTGCTCGGCGTCGCGCATGCGCTGCCCCACGTCGGCGGCGTCGGCACCCTCGCTGAGCATCTCCGCGAGCAGGTCAGCGCCCCTGACGAGGTGATTGGCCGACTCCGTGAAGAGGTCGTAGAAAGAGGTGTCGACCGGACGGAATCGCAGACCCACGGAACGCTCCTGATGAGGCGGTGACGAACGCGCCTCATGCTAGGGGGTGGGAGTCGCGCGTGCGCAACTCGCGGTCCCGGGGTCCTGCGGCAGCCGCAGGGCTAGACCGTCGTACGCCGCCTGCGCTGGCCCTCGATCAACGCCTCCTGGAGATGCACCTCACCCTCGTTCTGCACCCAGGTGCCGTCGGGTCCGAGCAGCCACGCGCTGGCGGTCGGCGCGAACGCCAGGTCCAGGAGGCGTTCGATGGCGCGCACGCTGTCGGCGGCGGGCACCCGGACCAGCACCTCGACGCGGCGGTCGAGGTTGCGGTGCATCATGTCGGCGGAGCCGATCCAGGCGACCGGCTGCCCGGCGTTCTCGAACCAGAACACCCGGCTGTGCTCGAGGAAGCGGCCCAGGATCGAGCGGACCTCGATGTTCTCCGACAGGCCGGGTACGCCGGGGCGCAGCGCGCAGATGCCGCGCACGAGGAGCTGGACCGGGACGCCCTCCTGGGAGGCGAGGTACAGCGCGTCGATGGTCGCCTCGTCGACGACGGAGTTGGCCTTGAGCCGGATGCCCGCGGGCTCGCCGGCGCGGTGGTGCTGGATCTCGGCGTAGATCTGGTCGAGGAGCCCGCTGCGCACGTTGTCGGGCGCGACCAGGAGCTCCTCGTAGCGGGCGTTGCGCGACCAGCCGCTGAGGTTGTTGAAGAGGTGGGCGACGTCCTCGCCGATGCGCTCGTTGGTCGTGATGAGCCCGAGGTCCTCGTACATCCGCGAGGTCTTGGGGTTGTAGTTGCCGGTGCCGATGTGGGTGTAGCGGCGGATGCCTTCGGGCTCGTCGCGCACCACCAGCGACAGCTTGCAGTGGGTCTTGAGGCCCACCAGCCCGTAGACGACGTGGCAGCCGGCCTGCTCGAGCTTGCGCGCCCAGCGGATGTTGGCCTGCTCGTCGAAGCGCGCCTTGATCTCCACGATCACCAACACCTGCTTGCCGGCCTCCGCGGCGTCGACCAGGGCGTCGATGATGGGGGAGTCGCCGGAGGTGCGGTAGAGGGTCTGCTTGATCGCCAGGACGTGCGGGTCGGCCGCGGCCTGCTCGATGAAGCGCTGCACCGAGGTGGCGAACGAGTCGTAGGGGTGGTGCAGCAGCACGTCGTTGCGCTTGGCGGCCTTGAAGATGTCGACCGGCGCGGCCGACTCGACCTCCGCCAGGCGCGCGTGGGTGGTCGGCACGAACGCGGGGTACTTCAGGTCCTCGTGGGTCAGGTCGGCGATGCCGTGCAGCCCGCGCAGGTCGAGCGGCCCCGGCAGCCGGAAGACCTCCTCGTCGGAGACGCCCAGCTCGGAGACGAGCAGCTCCAGCACGGAGGGGGCGATCGACTCCTCGACCTCGAGCCGGACCGGCGGGCCGAAGCGGCGGCGCAGCAGCTCCTTCTCGAGCGCGGCGAGGAGGTTCTCGGCGTCGTCCTCCTCGACCTCGAGGTCCTCGTTGCGGGTGACGCGGAAGGTGTGGGCCTCCAGCACCTCCATGCCCGGGAAGAGGCGCTTGAGGTGGGCGCCGATGACGTCCTCGAGCGGCACGAAGCGCGCGTTGCCCAGGGGCACGAACCGCTCGAAGATCGGCGGCACCTTCACCCGCGCGAAGTGCTCCTTGTCGGTCTTGGGGTTGCGGATCACGACCGCGAGGTTGAGCGAGAGCCCCGAGATGTAGGGGAACGGGTGCGCCGGGTCCACCGCGAGGGGCGTGAGCACCGGGAAGATCCGGTCGCGGAAGAGCCGCTTGCAGGACTTCTGCTCCTCGCGGTCGAGGTCGTCCCAGCGGACCAGCTCGATGTCGTGCTCCTTGAGCGCCGGCACCAGCTGGTCGCGGAAGACCTGGGCCTGGCGCTCGGTGAGCTCGCGGGTGACGGTCCAGATCCGCTCCAGCGTCTCGCGCGGCAGCATCCCGGAGGCGGCGCGTACGGCGAGCCCGGCGGCGATGCGCCGCTTGAGGCCGGCCACGCGCACCATGAAGAACTCGTCGAGGTTGCTGGTGAAGATGGCCAGGAAGCGCACCCGCTCCAGCAGCGGCAGCGACTCGTCCTCGGCCAGCTCGAGCACCCGCTGGTTGAAGTGCAGCCACGACAGCTCCCGGTCGAGGAAGCGGTCGTCGAAGCGCTCGATGGCCGCCGTGGTCTCCGGGTCGGGGACGTAGGTGACGTCGGCGTCGTAGGGCTCGTCGGTGACACCGTCGCTGGCGTCGCCGCTGAGGGTGACCCCGTCGACGGCGACGGGCTCCGGGACGATCTCGAGAGGCATGCCCGCAGTGTGACACCGCCGGGTGAACGGGCGGTGTCACCTCGGTAGCGTGCGCGGCGTGACGGACTCCGTGGGCCACCCGCTGCTACGACGCGTGACGACGGCGCGCGCCGTCCTGGAGAAGGCGCTCCTGCGCGGCGCCCTCGCGCTCCCCGACGGCGTGCAGCGCCGTCTTGCGGGCCCGCCGGTGCGCCTGGACGGCCAGGAGCTGGCGGTCGAGACGCAGCTGGCGCTGCGGCTGCAGCGCCTGGCGCGGGTCCCGGGCGCGGAGACGATGCCGATCCCCGAGGGGCGCCGCGCGATGCTCCACCACACCCGCCTCGTCGCGGGGGAGCAGCCCGTCGGCGCCGTCCGCGACCTGCGCGCCGGCGACCGCCCCGCCCGCCTCTACACCCCCGCGGTGACCGGGGCCGGTCCCCTCCCGCTGCTCGTCTTTTTCCACGGCGGCGGCTTCATGTACGGCGACCTCGACAGCCACGACGCGCCCTGCCGGGTGCTGGCGGAGCGGGCCGGGGCGCGGGTGCTGGCGGTGACCTACCGGCTGGCGCCCGAGCACCCCTTCCCCGCCGCCTACGACGACGCGCTGGCCGCCTACGCCTGGGCCGTCGAGCACGCGGAGTCACTCGGCTGCGACCCCGCCCGCCTGGCGGTCGGCGGCGACTCCGCCGGCGGCAACCTCGCCGCGGGCGTCGCCCTGGAGGCCGCCCGCCGCGGCTGGCCGCTCGCCTTCCAGCTGCTCGTCTACCCGATGACCGACGCCGAGCACGCGACCCGCAGCTACACGATGTTCGATGAGGGCTTCTACCTCACCCGCGGCTTCATGCAGCTGGCCGAGGACTCCTACAACCCGCCGGGCCAGGACCTGCGCGACCCGCGCCTCTCGCCCTACCACGCGGAGCTGCCGGCCGGCCTCGCCCCGGCCTACGTCGCCACGGCCGGCTTCGACCCGCTCCGCGACGAGGGGGAGGCCTACGCGCGCCGGCTCTCGGAGGCCGGGGTGGAGGTCACCCTGCAGCGCTTCCCCGACCAGATCCACGGCTTCCTGCAGATCGTCGGGGTGGGCCGGCGCTCACGGGCCGCCGTCGACGAGATCGCCGATGCGCTGCGCTCCGGTCTGACCGCCTGACGCAGCTCAGCGACGCCGGCGTGACCACCGCGTCCGGTGCTCCTCGCCGTCGTCGGCTGCCGGGGGAGGCGGTGACGACGGTGCGGTCTCGGGCCGGGGCTCGGGGGCGGAGCCCGCGACGCGCTGGGTGAGCTCGGCGAGCCGCTGCTCGGCCTCGAGCCGCTCGCGCATCGTCTCCTCGACCAGCTCGGTCTGGCGGCGTACGGCGGCCTCGACCGCGCTGCGCTCCATCGCGCGGTTCTCGGCGGCGGCCTCCGCCTCGGTGCGGAGCCCGGCCTGACGGCGGGCCTCGGCGAGCGCCCCGTCGAGCTCGGTCCGCAGCTCCTGGAGCGCCTCGGCGTGGGTCTCGGCGGTGGCGACCGCCTCGCGGGTCAGCGCGGTGAGCTGCTGCTGCAGCTCGAGCCGCTCGGCGACCGCCTCACGGGCCTGCTCCGCGTGCGCGCGGGCGTCCTTCTCGGCCAGGGCGCGTGCGGCGAGGGCCGCCTGCGCGGCCTCCTCGGCCTGCACGCGCGCCTCGTGGGCCTCGCTGGCGAGCCGGGACGACTCCTGCGCGGCGACCTCCGCGGCGGCGCGGGCCTCGTGGGCGAGGCGGGCGGCCTCGGCCTGCTCGGCTGCCCGCGCCTGGGCGGTCGTGGCGCTGTCGGCGGCGTCGCTCGCGGCGACGCCCTGGAGGCGCGCGGCCTCCTCGGCGGCGTGGCGCTCGCGGGCGACGGCCTCAGCTGTGTCGGCCTGGGCGCGGGCGGCGTGCTCGGCGGCGGCGCGCGCGATCCACGCCTCCTGGGCCGCCCGGGCGTGCTCGGCAGCGGCCTCGTCGGCGGCCCTGCGGGCCTCGGCCTGCTCGCTGGCGGACGCCTCCGCGGCGGCGCGCGCCTCGCTCTCGGCGGTGGCCGTCTGCTCCGCGGCGACCCGGCCCTCGTGGGCAAGTCGGGCGGCCTCGGCCTGCTCCGCGGCCGCGGCCTGGGCGGCGGTGGCGCTCTCGGCTGCCTCGGTCGCGGCGACCGCGTGGACGCGCGCGCCCTCCTCGGCGGCGAGCCGGGTCTCGGCGGCGGCGAAGGCGCGCTCGGCCTGCTGCTGGGCGGCCCTCTCGGCCAGGGCTCGCGCCTCGTGGGCCTCCTGGGCCAGCTGGGCGTGGGCGGCGGCGGTCTCGTCGGCGGCACGGCGGGCCTCGGCCTGCGCGGCGGCCGCCTGCTCCGCGGCGGTCCGGGCCTGAGCCTGCTCCTCTGCGGCGCGCTCGGCGCCCACCCGCGCCTCCACGGCCTCGGCCGCGAGACGTGCCTGCTCGGCGCCGGCGGCCTGGGCGGCGGCCGCGTCCTGTGCGGCCGCGGCGGCGGCGGCGGCCTGGACGCGCGCGCCCTCCTCGGCGGCCAGGCGGGTCTCGGCGGCCGCGAAGGCGCGCTCGGCCTGCTGCTGCGCGGCGCCCTCGGCCAGCGCCCGCGCCTCGTGGGCCTGCTCGGCGAGCTGGGCGTGGGCGGCGGCGGTCTCGTCGGCGCTACGCCGGGCCTCGGCCTGGGCGGTGGCGGCCTGCTCGGCGGTGGTCCTGGCCGCGGCCTGCTCTCTTGCGGAGCGCTCCGCGGCCTCCCGTGCCTGCGAGGCCTCCGCGGCCAGGCGGGCCTGCTCGGCCGCGGCCTGCTCGGCCGACTCGCGCTCACGGACCGCCTGGGCGGCGGCCTCCTCGGCGGCGGCGCGGGCCTGCACGGCCTCCTCGGCCGTCCGTGCCGCCGCGGCGGCGGCCTCGTCGGCGGCGGCGCGTGCCTGGGCGGCAGCGGCCGCCTCCTCCGAGCGCTCGCGGGCCGCCGTCTCGGCCGCCTCGCGGTCCCGGGCGCTCGCGGTGGCCGACTCCTCGGCCGCGAGCCGGGCGGCGGTCGCCTCCTCGATGCCCACGGCCGCGAGCCGGGCGGCCTCCTCCGCCTCGCCCCGTCGTACGGCGGTCTCGGCGGCGGCTTCCTCGGCGACCCGTCGGGCCTCGGCGTGCTCCGTGACGGCCCGCTCCGCGGCCTCACGGGCCTGGATGGCCTGGGCGGCGGCCGACGCGTGCTGGAAGGTGGCGCGCTCGGCCTGCTCGCGCGCGGTCGAGGCGGCGAGGGCCGACTCCTCGGCGACCAGCCGCTCCGCGGCCTGCTCGGCGGCCGCCAGCTCGGCGGCGCGGTGCAGGGAGGCGGCCTGGGCCGCGGCGAAGGTCATCTCGTCGGCGCGGGCGCGGGCCTGCTCGACGGTCTCGGTGGTCTGCGAGGTCGGCGGCGCCTCCGGCTGGCCCTTGCGGCGCCAGCGGCGGGCGCCCTCGCTGTCGGGAGGCGGGTTGCTGGAGCTCACACCCAGCAGCGTAGTGACCTCAGTAGACGACCGCTTGGGCGTCCGGTGCCAGGATCTCCTCGGCGAACACCGCGGCGCCGGCGATCCGCACGCCCTTCAGCAGGTCGGCCTCGGTGAGGCCACGCCGTACCGCGCACTGCGAGCAGACCGTCACCTGCCCGGTGTCGATGACCAGGCCGATCAGGTCGGCCAGCGGCGTCGCGTGGGGCAGGTCGAACAGCTCGGCGCGACCCGGCACCGCCAGCCACGCGGCCTCCCCGGTCAGCCACAGGGACACCGGAGCCCCCGCGGCGACAGCGGAGGCGGCGACGGTGAAGCCCTGGTTGCTGCGCTCGGCGTCCTCCGCTCCGCAGGTGACCTTGACGACCAGCGATCGCGACATGGCGACAGACTAGGCTGGCGTCGTGGCCTTCGAACTCCCGGACAACCTCCACCCCCAGTGCGGACCGGTGGCGTGGATGCTCGGCACCTGGGCCGGCAACGGTCACGGCGACTACCCGACGATCGAGCCCTACCAGTTCGGGCAGGAGCTGATCTTCACCCACGACGGCCGCCCGTTCCTGCACTACTTCGCCCGCTCGTGGATCGTCGACGAGGCCGGCGAGAAGGTGCGCGACGCGGCGCTCGAGACCGGCTTCCTGCGCTGCCAGCCCGACGGGCAGATGGAGCTCCTGCTCACCCACAACACCGGCTTCGTCGAGATCTACTACGGCACCGCCGGCGAGGGGAAGCTCGAGGTCAGCACGGACGCCGTCGTGCGCACCCACACCGCCAAGGAGTACGTCGGCGGCCACCGCCTCTACGGCAACGTGGAGGGTGACCTGCTCTACGCCTTCGACATGGCGGCCATGGGCCAGGAGCTGCAGCCCCACACCTGGGCCCGGCTCCAGCGGAGATGACCGTGGCCGACGACTGGCGCACGCGCCTGCGGGAGAGCGGTCACCGGCTCACCCCGCAGCGCGAGCTGATCCTGGCCGCCGTCGAGGAGCTCGGTCACGCCACGCCCGACCAGGTGCTCGCGCACGTGCGCCAGCGGTCGGAGGCGGTCAACATCTCCACCATCTACCGCACGCTCGAGGTGCTCGAGGGGCTCGGCCTGGTGCGCCACGCGCACCTGTCGGACCGCGCCCCGACGTACCACTCGGTGACCGACCACGAGCACTTCCACACCGTCTGCCGGAATTGTGGGCGCGTCACCTCCGTTGACCCAGGTGTGCTGACCTCCCTGCGCGACACGCTCCGCGACGACCACGACTTCGCCGTGGACGTCGGCCACCTCACGGTCTTCGGGACCTGTGCGCGAGGGTGTGAGTCGTGACCGGTCCCACGCCCTCCCCGCTCCTCGCCCTGCCGGGCGCCGTCGCCGGCAACGGCATCGACGCGCCGGTCGCCGCCCACTACGGGTCGTTCAACACCGAGCAGCGCTCGCTGGAGGCAGGCGAGGGCTTCGTCGACCTGTCCCACCGCGACGTGATCCGCATCAAGGGCCCCGACCGCCTCGACTGGCTGCACAACCTCACCACGCAGTTCTTCGCCGGCCTCGCCCCCGGCGTGTGGACCCAGGCGCTGATCCTCAGCCCCACCGGCCACGTCGAGCACGAGCTCCGCGGCGTCGACGACGGCGAGTCGTTCACGGCGTTCACGGAGCCCGGCGCCAGCGGCCCGCTCATCGCCTTCCTCGAGCGGATGGTCTTCATGACCCGCGTCGAGGTCACCGACGTCACCGCCGACGTAGCCGTCACCTGGCGCCCCACCTCCTCGCGGTCGGTTGAGGAAGGCGCGCTGGCGCCTGTCTCGAAACCAGACGAAGGCACCTACTACCTCGTCCCGCGCGACCAGCTCACGACGTTCGCCGAGGCCGCCGGCCCGGCGTGCGGCCTGTGGGCCTTCGAGGCGCTGCGCATCGCCCGCGGCGAGCCCCGGTTCGGCCTGGACACCGACCACCGCACGATCCCCAACGAGGTCGGCTGGGTCGGTACGGCGGTCCACCTCGACAAGGGCTGCTACCGCGGCCAGGAGACGGTCGCCCGCGTCCACACGCTCGGCCGTCCGCCGCGACGCCTGGTGCTGCTGCACCTCGACGGCTCCGAGAACCGCCTCCCCACCCGCGAGAGCGAGCTGCTCCTCGGTGACAAGCCGGTCGGCCTCGTCGGCACCTCCGCGCGCCACCACGAGCTCGGCCCCATCGCGCTCGGCCTGGTCAAGCGCAACGTCGCCCTCGACGCCACCTTGACCACGGACTCCATGCCGGCCGCGCAGGAGGTCGTCGTCGACCCGGAGGTCGGCCTGCACGTCAGGCCCCGCCGCTAGATGCGGGGCACCGACCGCGCGGTCGTCGTCCTGATCGCCCTGGCGGTCTCCGGGCTCACGGTGCTGCTGATCGCCGGTCACGGACCGTGGGCGGGACGCACCCTCATCGCCTTCAGCCCGCGGCACGGACTCAACAGCGGCGACCTGCCGGTCCTGCTCCTGTGGGCGGTCGCCATGGCCGGCTGCGGCTACCTTCTGCTCCGCAGGGACTGAAGGCCCACACCGCAGCAAGACGACAAGGAGAGACGACGTGACGATCGGCGAGGACGAACCCGACAAGCGAGGTCGCACCGGACTGCACCTCACCGGTCTCGACCTCGACCGCAACCCCGACATCAGGGTCCGCGAGGTCGAGCTGCTGGCGTGCGACTGGTACGTCCTGCGCGCCACTTCCTACGACCGTCGCCGCGCCGACGGCACCTGGCTCACCGAGCGGCGCGAGACCTACGACCGAGGCAACGGCGCCACGATCCTCCTCCACGACACCGAGCAGCGACGGGTCCTGCTCACCCGCCAGTTCAGGTACGCCGCCTACGTCAACGGCCACCCCGACGGGATGCTCACCGAGGCCGCGGCCGGTCTCCTGGACGAGCAGGACCCGGAGACCGCGGTCCGGCGCGAGACCGTGGAGGAGACCGGGGTCGAGGTCGGTGAGGTCACGCACCTCTTCGACCTGTTCATGAGCCCCGGCTCGGTGACCGAGCGGCTGCACTTCTTCGCCGCCCCCTACGACTCCCGCAGCGTCGACCACCGCCTCCACGGGGTGCACGCCGAGGGCGAGGACATCGAGCTGGTGGAGCTCGACTTCGACGCCGCCCTCCAGGCCATCGGCACGACCATCACCGACGCCAAGACCGTGATCCTCCTGCAGTGGGCCGCCACCAGCGGCCCCTTCGCCCGCTGAGGGAGCGTTGCTCCCCACCCCGTGACCACGGCGGGAGCAGCCCGGTCCCGTCAGCGCCGGGAATCCTGGAGTGGCCGCGGGGAGTGCCAACCCTTGGTTTACTTGGCGCTCACGCTCGACCACCGACCAGGAGTCCCCTTGAGCACGATCGCGGCCGCTGAGTCGAGCACCATCGAGGCCGGTGAGCTCACCGATGCTCGTCGGATGCTTGCGGCGGTGGAGGACGTCTTCTCGTCGAGGATCGCCGGACAGGAGCAGGTGCGTACCGCGCTGCTGACAACCGTCCTGGCCGAGGGCCACCTGCTGCTGGAGAGCGTGCCCGGTCTTGCCAAGACGTTGGCTGCCTCGACGCTGGCGCGGTCGATGGACGCCGTGTTCGCCAGGATCCAGTGCACCCCCGATCTCCTGCCCAGCGACATCATCGGTACGCAGGTCTACGACCCCCGCACCCACGAGTTCGACACGCAGCTGGGTCCGGTGCACGCCAACATCGTGCTGCTCGACGAGATCAACCGTGCCAGCGCCAAGACGCAGTCGGCGATGCTCGAGGCGATGCAGGAGCGGCAGACGTCGATCGCGGGCGTCGTGCACAAGCTCCCCGAGCCGTTCATGGTCCTGGCGACGCAGAACCCCATCGAGGAGGAGGGCACCTACGTCCTCCCAGAGGCGCAGATGGATCGCTTCCTGCTCAAGGAGGTCGTCGACTACCCCTCGATGGCCGACGAGCTCGACGTCCTCGACCGGGTCGCCGACGGCACGCTCGGACCGCACGCCCTGGACGTGTCGCCCGTGCTCACGACCGCGCAGGTGGTGGGACTGCAGCGGCTCACCGAGCGGGTCTACGTCGACGCCTCGATCAAGGACTACATCGTGCGGCTCGTCCACGCGACCCGGCACGTCGGGGACGTGCTGGGGTCCGACCAGGCCAGGTACGTCGAGATCGGTGCGAGCCCCCGCGGCAGCATCGCCTTCCTGCAGGTCTCGCGGGCGCTCGCCGTCCTCGACGGCCGCAACCACGTCCTTCCCGAGGACGTGCGTCGGCTGCGCCACGGCGTGCTGCGCCACCGGATCCACCTGACGTTCGAGGCCCTGGCCGACCGGGTGCGCCCGGAAGAGATCATCGACGCGCTCTTCGACGTCGTGCCGACCCCCTGAGCGGATGACCACCCATCTCCCTCGGATCAAGGCTCGGCTGGCCATCCACTCCCACCGCAAGGTGCGCGGCCTCCTCCAGGGCGAGTACGCCTCCACGGCGGTCGGTCGCTCGATGGACCTCAACGACCTGCGGGAGTACGTCCGCGGCGACGACGTGCGCGACATCGACTGGAAGGCCTCTGCCCGTGGTGGACAGATGCTCGTCAAGCGCTTCGTCGCCACTCGCAAGCACACCGTCCTGGTCGTGGTCTCCACGGGCCACAGCATGGCCGCCGTCAACGCGCGGCTCCTTCCCAAGCGCGACCTCGCCGTCTTCGTCGCCGGGGTCGTGGGCTGGTTGGCGGTGCGCCACGGCGACCTCGTAGGCGTTGCCTACGGAGACGCGGGCGGTTGCCACGTGCGTCAACCGTCCGGTGGGGAGCTGCGGCTGGAGCGATCTCTGGGTGCCGTCCACGACGCCATCACGCCTCAGACCGCGCCCGCTGACCTGGCCGGGCTGCTGGAACACGTCGCCCGCGTCGTGCGTCGGCGCCGCACGATCATGGTCGTCGTCTGTGACGAGCAAGGTCTCGACGACCGCGTGGCCGCGGCGCTCGGGCGGGCCCGTGTGCAGCACGAGGTGCTGCTCGTGACCCTGGACGACCTCGACCCGACGCTGCGCTCCGTGCCGGGCTTGAGGGACGTGGACCGAGGCACGCTCCTGCCCGACTGGCTGGGTGAGGACGCGCGGTTGAGGCAGGACTTCGCGGACGCGGCCGCGGCGCAGGCGGCGGACCTCAAGGCCGGACTGGCGCGTCTGGGCATCCCCTACGAGCGGGTCGCGGACCACGAGTCCGCCGTGCCGGCTGTCTTCCGGCTTCTGGAGAGGCACCGGCATGCTCGCAGCCGCTGAGTTCACCGGGCCCACGTCGTACTCCCCGTGGTTGACGTGGCTGGCGATCCTGCTGCCGGTGCTCGTGGTCGCGTGGTACGCCGGGGTGACCTGGTGGGCTCGGTCCCCGGGTCGGCCGCGAGAGACCGGGTCCGAGGCGCACCGGCGGGAGCACCTGGCCCGCCTTGACCGGGTGGAGGCACAGGTGGGCGCGGGAGACCTCTCGCTTCGAGGGGCGCACCAGGCGATCAGCGAGATCGTCCGGTCCTTCGCCGCCGCGGTGGGAGCGGTGGACACCCGTCCGATGAACCTCGAGCAGCTGCGTCAGCGGGGTCCCGCCCCGGTGGCCGAGGTGGTGGCACTGGTCTACCCGCCAGAGTTCTCTCCGGGGTCGCAGGGAGACCCCGCCGACCGGCTCGCGCAGGCCTTGGCGGACGCCCGGGCCGTCGTCGTCGGGTGGCGACCATGATCGAGCTCAGGTGGCCCATGCTGGCCGTGAGTCTCGCATCGATCGTCGTGCTGCTGGTGCTGCTCTGGACCCGTCAACCGCGTCGCAGGGACGACGGATTGCTGGTGGCTCACACCGACCGGCTGCGGACCCTGCCGCGGTTTCGCGCCCTCGCTCGTCGTGAGCAGCTGGTCGCGGCGGTGGCGACGCTCGGCGCTCTGGCGATGCTGACGGGCGCCATCCTGATGAGCGCGCGTCCCGCTCGACCGGTGGTGGTCGAGCCCGACCGCAACGGGCGCGACATCGTGCTCTGCCTCGACGTCTCAGGCTCGATGGACCCCTGGAACCGCAAGGTGGTCGAGAGCTTCCGGCAGCTCTTGGACGGCCTGAACGGGGAGCGCCTGGGGCTGACGATGTACAGTGGCCTGTCCATCTCCGTCTTCCCCCTCACGGACGACTACGCCTTCGTCCGCAGCAAGCTGGACGAGGCGGAGGCCGCCTTCGCCACCGAGGACTACGACTACTTCATCGGCACGGAGGCGGTGGAGGAGCGGGCGAGCCAGACGGGGGACGGGGTCATGTCGTGCCTCCAGCGCTTCGACGTCGACCACGACGACCGGGGCCGCGCGATCGTGCTGGCCACGGACAACGACCCGCTCGGCGAGGGCATCTTCACCCTCTCGGAGGCCGCGGGCGAAGCCCGCCGCGACGAGGTCGTCGTCTACGGCATCGGCACCCCAGGCATGAAGCCCGCACGTGCCACGGAGCTCACCGACGCCGCGGAGGACACCGGCGGGTTCATGTCCGTGGTCGAGGACACCGGGGGCGTCGACGACGTCATCCGCGGCATCCAGGAGATCGAGCGCGACCGGCTGCGTCCCCTGCCCACCGGCGTCGAGATCGACGAGCCGGTGGTCCCCTTCGGGGTGGCGGTCGCCGGCTTCGTCGTCCTCCTCAGCGGCGCGCTCCTCGGGAGACGCCGATGAACCCCATCGTGGACCTTCCGTTCATCGTCGTCGGTGCGTTGGTGCTGCTCGCCATGGTCGTCTACGGCGCCGCGTGGTCGCGTCGGAGCGAGCGCGGCGGGTGGCTCCTCCGAGGCCTGATGGTCGCCCTGCTGGTGGCCATCGCGCTGCGTCCGGGCTCGGGGGAGGAGCCGGTGGCGCCGACCCGCACGGCCGACCTCGAGGTGCTGGTCTTCCTCGACCGCACCACGTCGATGTCCGCGCTTGACTGGGCGGGACGACGCCCTCGCCTCGCGGGAGCCCGAGCGGATCTCAACGAGCTCGTCGACGCGCTGCCCACAGGCCGGTTCACCGTGGTCTCGTTCGGCCGGCGGGTGCGCATCGAGCTGCCGTCCACCCAGGACGAGACGGTGATCGCCGACTACATCCAGCTGCTGCGCCGCGAGGAGGCCTTCGCCGGTGACGGCTCGAGCCTGGACCGTCCGTTGGCGACGATGGCGAGCCTGCTCTCCGAGCTCGAGGAGCGGTCTCCGCGTCGGCCGCGTCTGGTCGTGCTGATGGGGGACGGAGAGAACACCGACGCCCGGGCGCAGCGCTCGTTCGCGCAGCTCGCACCCCTGGTCGACGCCGGGGTCGCTCTGGGCTACGGGACCGTGGCCGGCGGGCGCATGCCGCTGGTGGAGGGCAGGCCCGAGCAGGGCTGGGTGCAGGCGCGGCGAGGTGGGGACGCGGTCTCTCGGATCGACGAGACCAACCTGCGGGCCGCGGCCCAGGAGATGGGCGTGCCCTACGTGCACCGGACCGCCCCAGCCGGTCTGGACGCGATGGCCGCTGAGTGGGCGGACCGGTTCCAGGAGCCGGATCCGGCGTACGACGGGGCCGAGGTCCCCGTCGCCCTCGACCTGTACTGGATGTTCGCGCTCGCTCTCGTCGCTCTCGGTCTCGTGGACCTGCGTCGCTACTGGCGGCGCTCGTGGGCCGCCGGGAGGTCCCTGGCGTGAGCAACCCGAACCGCAGACGCGCTCGCAACCGGCTCTATCTCGTCGGGGTCCTGCCGGCCCTCCTGATGCTCCTGGTCTCAGGTCGCATCGGACTCCTGCTCGTCGAGGAGGCGCAGGGGCTGTCCGCCTTCGACTCCGAGCAGTACGACGGGGCGCGAGGCGACTTCGCGGCCAATCAGCTCCTCAACCCCTTCGAGCAGTGGATCGCCCACTTCGACGAGGGCGCCTCGTTGCATCGCGACGAGGAGCTCGACGAAGCCGTGGACGCCTACGAGCGAGCGCTCGACGAGGACGTCCCTCCCGAGTGGGAGTGCCGGGTGCGCAACAACCTCGCGCTCGCCCACGAGCAGCTGGGCGACGCGTTGGTGGAGGAGCGCGGGAAGCTGGCCGCCGAGGACGAGTGGCTGATCGCCCGCGAGGTGCTCGAGGGCTGTGTGGAGGTCGAGGCCGCGAAGGAGGCCGCGCGAGAGGCCGAGGAGCTCGACGATCCCCGTGACCCGGCCGACGCCGACACCGACCAGGACGGCGAGATCAGCGCCGAGGAGGCGGCGGCGCAGGCGGACACGGACCAGGACGGCGAGGTGAGCCCTCAGGAGGCGGAGGCCGCCGCCGAGGCGGACACCGACGAGGACGGGGTTGTCAGCGCCGACGAGGCTCGAGCCGCTGCCGAGGCGGCCGCGGACGCCGACGGCGACGGTGAGGTGAGCGCGGAGGAGCGGGCAGCCGCCGACGCGGCGGTCGCCGACGCCGACCGGGACGGCTCAGTGAGCCCGGAGGAGTCCTCTGTGGTCATCGACGACCGCCTCGCGGACAAGCTGGCCGACCGCGACCCACCCGACGCCGAGGACGCCGCCGACCCGCCGCCGGCGGACGAGACCGTCGCCGAGCGCCAGCAGCGCCTCGCCGAGCGCAACCGCCGAGCGTTGGAGAAGCGCCGTCTGGAGGAGCAGCGCCGCGAGTCCCGCCGGGACTCCCGCTCCAACTCCCAGGCGGAGCCAGTGCCGCTGCCTGAGTGGTGAGAGCGGCTAGCGCCGGTACTGCACGTGGGTGTCCGCGTCGGCGTGCGTGAAGCCCAGGCCCGAGTAGACCGCGATCGCGGGCGCGTTGTCGGACTCGACGTACAGGATGATCTCGTCGACGTCCGCGAGATGGTGGAGCCCGGCGAGGGTCAGCGTCTTGCCCAGCCCCTTGCCCTGAGCGGCGGGGTCGATGCCCACGACGTACACCTCGCCGGTCTCGGCGGAGTGACGCTTGGTCCAGTGGAAGCCCAGCAGCCGCCCGTCGCCGGCGTCGGCGACCAGCAGCCCGGCCGGGTCGAACCAGTCCTCCGCCATCCGCGCCGCCAGGTCGTCGGTGTCCATCGCGCCCTGCTCAGGGTGGTGCGCGAACGCCGCCGCGTTGACCCGCAGCACCTCGGCGGCGTCGTCGGGCACGTAGGAGCGCACCTGCACCCCGTCCGGTACGGCGAGCGGCGGCAGCGCCGCGGTGGTGGGCCGACGCATCACCCACAGCGCGCGCACGGGCTCGAACCCGTGGGTCGCAGCGAGGGCGGCCGCCCCGGGATGGTCCACGTGTGACCACGCCAGCAGCGTCGTGCCCTCCAGGTCGGCGAGCGCCTGCTCCAGCAGCTCGCGGCCGATGCCGTGGCGTCGCGCCTCGGGCCGCACCACGAGGCTCAGCTCGTCACCCACCAGCAGCGCGAACCCGTCGTCGTGTGACCATTCGCGTGCCAGCTCGGGGTGGAGGCGTCGGGTGCGCCAGGTGCCCTCGTCGATGGGGGCGGCGCCGTCGACGGCCTCGGCCTCGGTCGCGATCAGCTCGAGTCGGCTCATCGCCTCAGCCTAGGGCTGGGCTCAGGCGTCCTGCTGCTGGCGCTCGGAGACGAGGGCCGCGTCGGCCGCGCCCTCCTTGTCCTTCGCCGGCACCACGAAGCGGTAGCCGACGTTGCGGACGGTGCCGATGAGGGTCTCGTTCTCGGGGCCGAGCTTGGCGCGCAGGCGACGCACGTGGACGTCGACGGTGCGGGTGCCGCCGAAGTAGTCGTAGCCCCACACCTCCTGCAGCAGCTGCTGGCGGCTGAAGACGCGGCCGGGGTGCTGGGCAAGGAACTTCAGGAGCTCGAACTCCTTGAAGGTCAGGTCCAGCGACCGGCCGCCGATCTTGGCGGTGTAGGTGGCGTCGTCGACGACGACCTCACCGGAGCGGATGACGTGCGCGTCGGGATCGGCGGCCTCGCGACGGGCGTGGAGCCGCCCGATCGCCAGCTTGATGCGGGCCTCGAGCTCGGCCGGTCCACACGTGTGGAGGACGACGTCGTCCATGCCCCAGTCGTGGTTGACGACGGACAGGCCGCCCTCGGTCACGATGAGCAGGACGGGCACGTCGGTGCCCGTCGTACGGATCAGGCGGCACAGGTCGCGGGCGCCGGCGAGGTCCTGGCGTCCGTCGACGAGCAGGAGCCCGGCCTCGGGCGCCTCCAGCAGGGCGCTGCCCTCCGCGGGCAGGACCTTGACCTGGTGCCCGAGCAACGACAACCCGGGCAGCACCTCCGACGAGGGCTGCAGTGCGCTCGTGAGTAGCAGCAGTGTGCTCACAATGGTCTCCTCCCGACAATGGGGCGGGGACCGAAACGCAACGCTGGGCTCCGGTCAGGCGAATCTCAGGAGAAGAGTACCGAAACGTGTCAGACACAGTGGATCGTTCCAAGTTAAATGAGACCGATCTCATCCGGGTCCGTTACTGGGCTGCCGCACGATCGGCCGCCGGGGTCGACGGGGATGACCTGCCGGTAACAGGCCCGATCTCGCTCGCCGAGGTCATGGAGCGCGTGTCGGCTCTGCACGAGGGCACCCGCCTCATGGACGTCATCGGCGTCTGCTCGGTCCTGCTCGGCGACCGCCCCGTCGCCACCGAGGACCCCGCCGAGCTCCAGGTCCCCCCGGGCTCGACCCTCGAGTTCCTCCCACCTTTCGCCGGCGGCTGAGCCCCCGGTGGTTGAGGAGGGACGAAGTCCCGTCTCGAAACCACGGCTGCCGGGGTGCCGTACGCCGCCGGGGGTTTCGAGACGGTTGCTGCGCAACCTCCTCAACCCACGGCTCGGTGGACGACGTCGCGGAATGTCGTACGCCGCCGCGTCGTTGAGGTCGACGTGCCCACCGGACTCCTCGTGCTCGTCGTCGCCGTCGTGGCGGCGCTCGCGTTCGGCGGCTACCGCGCCCTGACCGACGGTCGCTTCCGCGGGACCCGCCGGGTCCGCGACGCCGAGACCCCGCCCGAGCCGGAGCAGCCCGAGGCGGTCGAGCCCGTCCCGCCCTCGCTCCTCGTCGACACGGCGTGGGCCGACCAGCTGGGGGACAAGGCGACGCTGCTGCAGTTCTCCTCGGCGTTCTGCGCGCCCTGCCGCGCGACCCGTCGGATCCTCAGCGAGGTGGCGGAGGTCGTCCCGGGCGTGGCCCACGTGGAGGTCGACGCCGAGCACCACCTCGACCTCGTGCGTCGCGTGGGCATCCTGCGCACCCCGACGACGATCGTCCTCGACGCTGACGGCGTCGAGGTCACGCGCGCCGCCGGCGCCCCGCGCAAGGATCAGGTCCTCCAGGCGCTGAGCCGGATCGGCTGACCGTCAGCCGAGGTAGAGGTACTCCGGCGACTCCTCGACACCGGACTCCAGCCGGGTGAGGTCCACGCGCACCATGTGGGCCACGACGTCCTCGAACGTCTGCGTCGGCTTCCAGCCCAGCATCCGGTGCGCCTGCGACGGGTCGGCGGCCATGGTGGGGGAGTCCGAGGGCCGAAGCAGGGCAGGGTCCTGCACGACGTACGCCGCCGGGTCGCCCGCCCCCGCTGCCTCGAAGGCCGTCACCAGCAGGTCGTGCAGCGTGTGGGTCACTCCCGTGGCGATGACCAGGTCGGCCGGAGCTGCGGCCTGGAGCATCCGCACCATCGCGTCGACGTAGTCGGCAGCGGCGCCCCAGTCGCGTGCCACGTCCAGGTTGCCCAGCGTGAGCTCGTCGCGACGCCCGAGGGCGATCTCGGCGGCGGCGCGGACGATCTTGCGGGTCACGAAGCGCTGGGGTCGAAGGGGGCTCTCGTGGTTGTGCAGCACGGCCGTGCAGGCGAAGAGCCCGTGCTCGTCGCGGAAGCGCGTGGTCGCTGCGTGAGCCCGAGCCTTGGAGCGTGCATACGGGCTGTCGGAGGCGTCGCCGGTCTCCTCGGCGGAGCCCGCCTGGAAGAACCGCACGTCGACGGCCTGCTCGTCGCGCAGCTCGAGGAGGGCGGCGAGCATCCGCTCGACGGCGGCGCCGTTGACGTCGTCCACCAGCTGGGGGTGGTCCCAGCTGGCGCCGACGGAGGAGAAGCCGGCGAGGTTGAACACCCGGGTCGGTCGGTGTGCCTCGAGGAGGTGACGGAAGCCAGCGTCATCGCGCAGATCGTGCTCGACCACCTCGACGCCGTCCAGGTAGACCGCCATCGCCCGGCTCGCCTCGTCACCCGGGCGCACCGTGCCGACCACGCGGACGCCCTCTGACACCAGGCGCCGGGCGAGGTACACGCCGTCCTGGCCCGAGACCCCGGTGACGAGCGCGGTCTGCCGAGACATGGTCATCGTGGCTGGGTGCCGAACCCCTCGGCGAGCGCGGCGACGTCCGCGTCCACCATGAGGCGCGCGAGCTCCCGCACGCCGGTCTCCGCCTTCCAGCCCAGCAGGTCGCGTGCCTTGGACGGGTCGCCGATGAGCGCGTCCACCTCGGTGGGCCGCTCGTAGCGCTGGTCGAACATCACGTAGTCCTGCCACTCCAGGTCGGCGTGCTCGAAGGACATCTGCACGAACTCGCGCACCGTCGTGCCGACGCCAGTCGCCAGCACGTAGTCGCTCGGCTCGTCGGCCTGCAGCATCCGCCACATGCCCTCGACGTACTCCTTGGCGTAGCCCCAGTCGCGCACCGCATCGATGTTGCCGAGCATCAGCACGTCCTGGACGCCGGCCTTGATCGCTGCTACCGCCTTGGTGATCTTGCGGGTCACGAACGTCTCGCCGCGTCGCGGCGACTCGTGGTTGAAGAGGATCCCGGACACGGCGTACATGTCGTAGGCCTCGCGGTAGTTGACCGTCATCCAGTGGGCGTAGAGCTTCGCGGCGGCGTAGGGCGAGCGCGGGTAGAAGATCGTGTCCTCGCCCTGCGGCGGGGGAGTCGCGCCGAACATCTCCGAGGTGGACGCCTGGTAGAAGCGGCAGTCGAGCTTGGCGGCGCGGATCGCCTCGAGCAGGCGAATCGTCCCGATGCCGTCGGCGGACGCGGTGTACTCCGGCATCTCGAAGGACACCCGGACGTGGCTCTGGGCCGCCAGGTTGTAGACCTCGTCCGGCTGGATCTCGAGGACCAGGTTGACCAGGCTGACCCCGTCGGTCATGTCGCCGTAGTGGAGGAAGAGCCGCTCGCTGGCCTCGGGGTTGAGGTAGATCGGGTCGATCCGGCCGCGGTTGAAGCTCGAGGACCGGCGCACGAGCCCGTGCACCTCGTAGCCCTTGGCGAGCAGCAGCTCCGCGAGGTACGAGCCGTCCTGGCCGGTGATGCCGGTGATGAATGCGCGCTTCGGCACGGTGGTCCCGTTCTCTTGCCCTGCAGTGGAGGTCGGATGGCCCACGAGCATAGAGATCCCGGCCCGGGGGGCTCCCTGGCCCCGCTCGCCCACATGGGACGGTGTCCGTCGTGGAGACGAGGGACCGGACACGGCGAGCGGCGCGCGTCCTGCTGCTCTGCTACCTGGCGGTGCTGCTCTTCGCGCTGCTCACGCCGTCGGTGGACACCCCCTCCTCGAGCGTCAGCTGGGTCGGCGACGTCCTGGACCGGCTCGGCGCCCCCGACCGCTTGCTCGTCCCCTCGCGCGTCGAGTTCCTGTGCAACGTCGCGATCCTGGTGCCGGCCACCGGGTTGGCCGCCCTGATCTGGGCCGGCCGCACGTGGCGCGACTGGACGGCCTACGGCTTCGTGTTCGCAGGGAGCGTGGAGGTGGTGCAGGCGCTGCTGCTCGACGAGCGCTCGGCGACGTACGTCGACGTCGTCGCCAACGCGCTCGGCGCCCTTCTCGGCGGAGCGTCCGTGGGCCTGGCCCGAGCGTGGTCATCTCGAATGGCGGACTGACCATCCACGATGCGGACACCGATTGGGCGTCCTGACAGGGCCCTCCCTACTCTGGAGTCATGACCTCGACCTGGTTGACGAAGCGACGCGCGGTGGACCACTGCCGCGTCCACTCGTCCCTGTGTCGAATGTCCTGACGGGCCCCGTCCACTGCTCCGCTAAGTCTACTAGTTCACTCTAGTTTCCTGCCGAGCCGCGCGCACCGAGCGCCACGGGTCCCTGCCTTCCCCAGCAGCCAGGACACAGGAGAGCCATGAGCACCCAGATCGACTCGCGCGGCCCGCAGCTCAACGCTGCGGTGACCGCCGTCGTCCTGGCGACGGTGCTCGCCACCGCGCCCAGCACCTTCGCCACCGTGCTGCTGTCGGTCCAGGCTGCGCTGTTCGCCTGGGCCGCCGTCCTGGGCGTCCAGCGCAGCCCCCACTCCTGGTTCTTCCGCACGTTCGTGCGCCCTCGCCTGACCAAGGCGCCCGAGTGGGAGGACCCCGCCCCGCCGCGGTTCGCCCAGGCGGTCGGCCTCGGCTTCGCGCTCGTCGGTGTCATCGGCTTCCTCTCCGGTGCCGACCTCCTCGGCCTGGTGGCCACCGGGTTCGCCCTGACCGCCGCCCTGCTCAACGCGGTCTTCCGGTTCTGCCTGGGCTGCGAGCTCTACCTGCTCATCCGCCGCTTCACCAGCACGTCTGGCCCGGTCGCCGCCGGCCGGTCCGCAACCAACTGAAAGGCAACACCATGACTCGCGAGAGCTCCCTCGTCTCCCCCCAGTGGGTGGAGGACAACCTCGACAACCCCGACGTCGTCCTGATCGAGGTCGACGAGGACACCACGGCCTACGACAAGGGCCACATCCGCAACGCGATCAAGCTCGACTGGACCACCGACCTCCAGGACCAGGTCCGCCGCGACTTCGTCAACAAGGAGCAGTTCGAGGCCCTCCTGTCCGACCGCGGCGTCTCCAACGACCACCGCGTCGTGCTCTACGGCGGCAACAACAACTGGTTCGCGGCCTACGCCTACTGGTACTTCAAGCTCTACGGCCACCAGGACGTCGTCCTGATGGACGGCGGCCGCAAGAAGTGGGAGCTCGACTCCCGCGAGCTCACCGACGCGGTCCCGACGCGTGAGAAGACGACGTACTCCGCGCAGGACCAGGACACGTCCATCCGCGCCTTCCGCGACGACGCCGTCGCCGCCATCGGCGTGCAGAACCTCATCGACGTCCGCAGCCCCGACGAGTACGCCGGTCGCCTGCTGGCCCCGGCCCACCTCCCGCAGGAGCAGGCGCAGCGCGCCGGCCACGTGCCCACGTCGCTCAACGTGCCGTGGAGCAAGAACTGCAACGACGACGGCACCTTCAAGTCCGACGAGGACCTCAAGGCGCTCTACGCCGATGTCGGCATCGACGACTCCAAGGACACGATCGCGCTGTGCCGCATCGGCGAGCGCTCGTCGCTGACCTGGTTCGTGCTCAAGGAGCTGCTCGGCCACCAGAACGTCAAGAACTACGACGGCTCCTGGACCGAGTACGGCTCCCTGGTGGGCGTCCCGATCGCGCTGGGCGACGAGCCCGGGGACGCCTGATGTGCGGCGCTACCGAGGGCGGGCTGTCGCTGGACGGCGTCGACGTCAAGAAGGAGGCCATCATCCAGGGCCAGGTCTTCCGCGGCGAGGACCCCGTCGGCAACGCCTACGTGCGCCTTCTCGACCGCACCGGTGAGTTCACCGCCGAGGTCCCGACCTCGGCCACGGGCCACTTCCGGTTCTTCGCCGGCGAGGGCGAGTGGACGCTGCGCACCCTCGCCCCCAAGGCGGACCCCGTCGACAACCGCGTCGTCGCGGCGGTCGGCTCGGTCGCCGAGGTGAACGTCCGCCTCTGAGAGTTCGGCCCCGGGCCGTGTGTTCGCAAGACACACGCCCGGGGCCGCTCCTATGCTGCGTCTAATACCGTGTCTTTGAGAGGCAGCAGTGACGAAGCGCAACCCGGCAGTGGCACGCAAGCGGATGGCCTACCTCCAGCTGGCGGGGCTGCTCGTGCTGGTGGTCATCACCGCCTTCGTCGTCTACAAGTCCATGCAGGTCGGCTGAGTCACCGCTCCAGCACGAGAGTGACCGGCCCGTCGTTGACCGACTCCACCCGAATGTCGGCGCCGAACACCCCGCGCGAGACGCTCGCACCCAGCGTCTGCAGCTCCCTGCAGAACTCCTCGTAGAGCGGCTCGCTGACGGCGCCAGGCGCTGCCGCCGCCCACGTGGGGCGACGCCCCTTCGCGGCGTCGCCGTAGAGCGTGAACTGACTGACGACCAGGATCGGCGCCGAGACGTCCGAGGCGGACTGTTCCTCCCGCAGGATGCGCACCCCCCACACCTTCCGCGCCAGCCACCGGACGGTCTCCTCGGTGTCGGAGTGCGTCACCCCGAGATAGACCAGCAGCCCGGGCCCGTCGATGGCTCCGGTCACCTCCCCGTCGATGCTCACCGCCGCCGACACCACCCGCTGCACCACCGCCCTCATGACAGAGATCCTCGCTCACGGTGGTTGAGGTGCGAGCGGAGCGAGCCTCGAAACCACCCACCAGTGGTCCAGCAGTGAGGAGCGCCAGCGACGAACACCCGTCGAGACCCCGGACCGCCGACCGCCCACCACCACCTCTGCGGCCGCTCTGACACCATGACCCGCATGTCCGTCGTACCTCCCGAGGCCCTGCTGATCACGGTCGCCCCCACCGGCGCCGAGACGTCCAAGGTCGACTGCCCGCAGCTCCCCACGACGCTCGAGGAGCTCGTCGCCACCGCCCAGGCTTGCGAGGCTGCCGGCGCCGCCATGATCCACGTCCACGTGCGCGACGCCGGGCATCGCCCGACCCTCGACCTGGGCCTCCTGACCGAGACCGTCGACGCCCTCCACGAGAGCACCGACCTCGTGGTCCAGCTCTCGACGGGTGGCTCGGTGCACGACCCCCTCGACAAGCGCCTCAAGGTCCTGGACGCACGGCCCGACTCGTGCAGCCTCACCATGGGCACCACCAACTTCGGCGACGACGTCTTCTCCAACCCCTGGCCGTTCGTCTGCGAGCTCTACCAGCTCAGCCAGGAGCGACAGATCGTCCCGGAGTTCGAGCTCTTCGACCTCGGCCAGGCCCACGCCCTCACCCGCCTCATCGACCGCTTCGGCCTCCCGTACGGCGGTCGTGTCCACTGCGACTTCGTCATGGGCGTGCCCGGCGGGATGCCTGGCACCGCCGACGCCCTCGTGGCGGGCGTCGCGACATTGCCGCCGGAGGTCACGTCCTGGTCGGCCACCGGCATCGGCCGCACGACCCTTGCCGTCGCCCTCGCGTCCCTGTCCAAGGGCGGCCACCTGCGGGTGGGGATGGAGGACGTGCTGACCATCAGTCGGGGCGTCCCGGTGGAGAGCAACGCCCAGCTGGTCGAGCGTGTGGTCTCACTGGGTGCGCTGGCTCAGCGCCGGCCGATGACCCCTGCCGAAGCGCGGAACCTCCTCAACATCGCCGACGCGGTCCCGATCGTCTAGCGCACCCAGCATGCGTCGGGGAAGGCAATAGCCCCAACGGGCCACGCGACGTAGGCCATTCGGTGAACTTTCCGGATAGGAGTCCTCTTGGGCACGAAAGGTGCTCTGAACTGGCAAAACGTCATGGCGGTGTGATTCACTACTCATGCACTTTCAAATACTTAGCCGACGTCTCGAGGGCGTCACATGGGGAGATACCTGATGAAGAAGCTGATCGTGGGCCTGCTGGCCTCGTTCCTGATCGCGTCCGGGCTGGTGGCCTTCACCGGTTCCCCGTCCACGGCTGCCTGCCCCTACACGGGCTGCATCGCCACGAGTTCGTCGATCACGGGCCCCAAGTCGGTGAAGCAGAACACCGCGCCCAAGTTCAAGATCAACGTGCGTGCGAACGGCAACGCCCGGCCGCGTGGCTCGGTCAAGGTCACCGTCAAGGGTCCCGGTGTCAACAACACCCGCACGACCTCCTTCACCGGATCCCCCAAGTCCGTCAAGGGCCCGCGTCTGCGCAAGGCCGGCCGCTACACGGTGACGATGGTGTTCACCCCGGCGAAGAACTCGGTCTGGAAGGGCTCGCGCGACTCCTACAAGCTCAAGGTCGTCAAGCGCCGCCGCTGACACGACTTGCTGAAGGCCCCACGGTGACGTGGGGCCTTTCGCATGCCCGAGCACGATCGACCGTGGTCTGGGAATGATCCACTTGCCACCAGAGCGCAGCGGACCTGAGAGGATGCCCGCGTGGTCACACGTCGCAGGGTCCTGGCCGTACTGGGCGGGGTGATTCTCGCAGCGGTTCTGCTCACCGGATGGCAGGCATGGCAGGTCCAACGAGACCTGCGTGACGCAGAAGCCAGCGTCGATGCGCTCACCGCCGCAGTTCGAGACAACGACAGCGATGCCCGTGACCAGGCCATCGCGGACCTGCAAGAAGCGTCCTCGGCTGCGTCGGATCGGACTGACGGATGGTGGTGGGCGACCCTGACCAAGCTCCCCTTTCTCGGCGACGACGTGCAGGGCGTCCGCGCGCTGAGCAGCTCGCTCGACGTCATGGCCGACGAAGGGATCACACCGCTTGCCGCCACCATCGACGACCTCGACCGGCTCTCGGTCGACGGTCGCATCGACGTCACGGTCGTGGAGGGTCTCAAGGGGCCGGTGTCGGAAGCCGGTGCCGCCTTCCAGCAGGCGGCTGACGAGGTCGATGACATCGACAGTGGCGGCTTCGTAGGCGCGTTCCGCCCACGCTTCGACGACTACGTCGACCGAGTGGACGAGGCTGCCCAGTCGCTCACGGCAGCGGACACGGCTACGGCGGTGCTGCCGACGATGGTGGGGGCCGACGGTCCCCGCGACTACCTGCTCATCTTCCAGAACAACGCAGAGATTCGCGCCACCGGCGGCATGCCTGGCGCCTGGGCCCAGGTGCACGCCGAGGACGGCAAGCTCGAGATGGTCAAGCAGGGCACTGCTCTCGACTTCCCCACGGCTCAGAAGCCGGTCCTGCCCCTCACCGAGGAGGAGGTCGCCGTCTATGGCGAGGAGGTCGGCACGTACTTCCAGGACCCCGGCTTCACCCCCGACTTCCCCCGGGCAGCGGAGCTGTGGCGCGCACACTGGGACGCCAAGTTCCCCTCGACCCCCATCGACGGCGTGATCTCCCTCGATCCCGTCGCGATGTCCTACCTGCTCGAGGGCACTGGCCCAGTTTCGGTTGGGGACCTCACCTTGACTTCGGAGAACCTTGTCGACGAGCTCTTGAACAAGCCATATCGCAACCTCGATGTGCAGGCTCAAGATGTCTTGTTCGAGGATGCGGCCGGCGCCATCTTCGATCGGTTGACCCGCGACCCTCCCTCTCCGGTGGACATGGTGCGGGGCCTGAGTCGAGCGGCAACGGAGCGGCGCTTCCTGCTCGCGTCATTCGACCCGGCAGTTTCAACTGAGTTGGAAGGTTCAGCAATCCAGGGCCGACTGTCGGGGGATGAGGGCAGCACTCCTCACATCGACGTAGGTGTCAACGACGCGACCGGTTCGAAGATGTCCTTCTACCTGCGTTACTGGGCCGACGCGCGAGCCACCTCATGCTCCCAGGATCAACAGACCGTGTCCGGGTCCATGAGCCTCAGCCAGGCGATCGCTCCGGCCGAGGCTGCCAAGCTGCCCGATTCGGTGACGGGCGGCGGCACGTTTGGGACCGAACCCGGTGCACAGCTCACGCTCGTCCGCATCTACGGTCCCTATGGCGGCTCCATCGATCAGTTGAAGGTGGACGGGAAGCGTCAGACACTGGATGCGCAGACCATCGACGGGCGACCCGTGGTGGTGCTTGCCATCTTGATCGCGACCCGTGACGACGTGGTGATCACCTGGACCATGACGAGCGGCCCTGGCCAGACGGGAGCCGGCGAGGTCAGTCTGACGCCCGGCATCCAGCCGGGGAGCAAGGATCTCACCTTCAAGAGCGCCTGCTGAACGTGCGCTCGCGTGGACGGCCGTCAGTGCCTTCGGGTCAAGCGGATCGCGCGGGTCGAGCGAGGCCCAACACCACCTCTCATCTGTGAAGGCACGAACGGAGAATCACATGCGAGACAAGCTGCCTTTTGCGCTCCCGGACATCGGGGAGGCGGAGATCGATGCCGTCGTGACGGCCCTTCGCAGCGGTTGGGTCTCGACCGGACCGAAGGTCAAGGAGTTCGAGGCAGCCTTCGCCGACTTGCTCGACAGCGGCGTCGAGGCGGTCTCCGTCAACTCAGCCACAGCGGGCCTGCACCTCGCTCTGGAGGCCTGTGGCATCACGGCAGGCGACGAGGTACTGCTCCCCACGTGGACCTTCACGGCGACGGCGGAGGTGGTGCGCTACCTGGGGGCTACTCCGGTCCTGGTCGACGTGGACCCCGACACCCTCAACATCGACCTTGAGCAGGCGGCGCGGCTCGTGACCGCTCGCACGAAGGCGATCATGCCCGTCCACTTCGCCGGACTGGGCGTCTCCCCGAGTGCGCTTCGTGCCTTCGCGCTGTCACACGGCCTCAAGGTGGTCGAGGACGCTGCCCACGCCCTGCCGACCGTCACCGAGGGGCAGATGGTGGGTGCCGGCGAGAGCGAGGCCGTCGTCTTCAGCTTCTATGCGACCAAGACCATGACGACCGGAGAGGGTGGCATGGTCGTCACTCGCGACCCGGAGATCGCGAAGCGCATCCGCATCATGCGGCTGCACGGGATCGACCGTGACGCCTTCGATCGCTATCGGTCGGACGTGCCCTCATGGCGCTACGAAGTCGTTGCGCCCGGATACAAGTACAACATGACCGACCCCGCCGCAGCGATGGGTTTGGTGCAGCTGAGTCGGGCCACGGAGATGCGTGACAAGCGCGCTGCGATAGCCGACCGGTACCACCGCGAGCTCGCAGATCTCGGGTTGGGCCTGCCTGTACCTGCCGCGAGCGCCGACCTCCACGCCTGGCACCTGTACGTCATCCGAGTCCCGTCCGGGACGGATCGTGACGCGTTCATCGCATCGCTCGCACGGTCTGGAGTCGGGTCCAGCGTCCACTTCATACCGCTCCACCTGCAGCCCTACTGGCGCGACTTCGCCGGCCATGCGCCGAGCGACTTCCCCGCCGCCACGGCGGAGTTCCAGCGGGTGGTGAGCCTGCCGATCTTCTCGTCCATGTCGAGCGACGACGTGGACCGGGTCGTGCATGCGGTTCGTGAGGCGGCGACTGGATGAAACGCGCCATCGACGTTGTCGTCGCTGCTGTCGGGCTGCTCTTGTCGGCCCCCTTGCTCGCGCTCTCCTGCGCCGCCGTCAGGTTGGACTCCCGGGGGCCGGTGGTGTTCCGGCAGGAGCGAATCGGCAGGCACGGTGTCCCTTTCGAGATCTTGAAGCTCCGGACCATGTCTCATGCCACCTCCGGGGCCAGCGTGACCGCCGGAGGTGATGCGCGGATCACCCGAGTAGGTCGCTGGCTGAGGTCGACCAAGCTCGACGAACTGCCTCAGTTCGTCAACGTGCTGCGGGGCGAGATGAGCCTGGTCGGACCTCGTCCGGAGCTCGCCAAGTACGTGGCGTTGTGGCCGGCCGAGGCGCGTCAGGAGATCCTGGCGCTCCGCCCGGGGATCACGGATCCTGGTTCCATCGCATTTCGGCGCGAGGCCGAGCTCTTGGCATCCGCCGCCGATGCAGAGTCCTACTACGTGCAGGTGATCTTGCCGCAGAAGGTCGAGCTCTATCTGCAGTACGCGCGCACGCGCACCCTGGTCGGGGACTTGAAAGTCCTGGGCGACACGATTTCAGCCGTCGCGAGGGGATGAGAATGCGTATCGGAATGCTCACCCAGTGGTACGACCCGGAACCGGGACCGGCCGCGCTTCCTGCGGCGCTGGCGCGTGGACTGGCATCGCGAGGGCACTCGGTCGAGGTGGTGACCGGGTACCCGAACTATCCGGACGGAGTTCTCGCCGCCGGCTATCGCATCCGCCCTCGGTCGACCGAAGAGGCGGACGGCGTGCGGGTGAGTCGGGTGGCTCTGTATCCATCGCACAGCGAGTCCATGTCTCGACGGCTCTTGAACTACGGCTCGTTCGCCGCATCCGCTGCGGTTGCCGGCGTTCCGGCGTCGTTCCGACACGTGGATGCCTTGTGGGTCAACTACTCGCCAGTGACGATCGGTCTTCCCCTCGCCGTCCAGCACCTCTTCCGCAGGACTCCCTCAGTCGTGCACGTCCTGGACCTGTGGCCAGACACCTTGGCGGCGGTCGGGCTCGGCTCGGACAGCGGGCGCGGTCGGACCGCGCTTCGTGCGGTGGACGGGGTGTGCAACTGGATGTACCGGACGGCGGAGCACGTCGCCTACATCTCGCCCGGTGTCGGCGAGATTCTCGCTGAGCGGGGAGTCCCTCGCGCCAAGCTCGCCTACGCGCCCATGTGGGCCGATGAGACGCTCCACAAGCCGACCTCCCGACCAGAGGTCAGAGGGTATGGCCTCGACCCGAACCAGCTTGCAGTCGTGTACGCCGGGACACTCGGACGCGCTCAGGGGCTCGAGACCCTGATCGAGGCCTGCGGCCGGATGAAGCGGTCGTCCGTCGTGTGCCTCATCGCCGGGTCGGGCACCGAGGAGAGTCGCCTGCGAGACATGGCCGCGCGGATCGGAGCGGACAACGTGCACTTCCTCGGGCGCCTGCCGAGGGACGAGATGCCGGCGCTAGCGGCAGCCGCGGACGTCAACTACGTGGCCCTCAACGACCACCCGCTGGCGCGCGTGACCATGCCGAGCAAGCTGCAGGCGATCCTGGCGGCAGGCGGCGTCGTGGTCGGCTCGCTGAGCGGAGACGCGGCATCGGTGGTCAACGACTCGGGCGCGGGCTGGGCCGTGGCACCTGGTGACGTGGGCGGTCTGGTGGGGGCCCTGCAGGAGGCCGCCAACCTGGGGACACAGGGGCTGGCGGGGCGGCGGCGTGCCGCCAGGGAGTACTACGAACGGACGTTCGCTTATCACCAGGGTGTCGACACGATCGAGAAGCTGTTGATCAGCGCAGCTCGGCGGGGGCGCGGAGCATGAACGTGACGATCAGGGAGCTCACCCGGGACGACGTCCGAGAGGCCGCGGCGCTGCACCGCAAGGCCTTCCCCTCGTTCTTCCTCAGCAGCTTGGGGGAGCCCTTCCTGCGGGAGTTCTACAGGGCCTTCCTCGAACCGCAGGGAATCGCGCTCGTGGCTCGTTCGGAGGCGGGTCAGCTGGTCGGCGTGGCGGTCGGTCACACGCAGCCCGCCGGCTTCTTCCGCCGTCTGCTGATCCGACGCTGGTACGCCTTCGCTCTTGCGAGCCTCAGGCTCGTGCTTCGTCGACCTAGCATCGCGCCCCGCCTTCTCCGTGCCGTGACCTACCGGGGCCAGACGCCCTTGGAGGTGCCCGGCGCGCTCCTGAGCTCCATCTGCGTGGCGGACGAGGCGCGAGGTACCGGCGCAGCCAAGAGCCTGTTGGAGGCATGGACGGCATCCGTGGTCGAGGCCGGCGTCGGCGAGGCGTACCTCACGACCGACAGCGAGGACAACGACCGGGTGAACGCCTTCTACCGTGGCGCGAACTGGGGGTTGCACGGCTCCTTCGAAACTCCGGAGGGGCGGAAGATGAACTGCTACACGTGGCAGGATGGGGCCGTCTGACGCGCGGGCGCAACTGCCTGCATGGTCGATCCGAAATCGGAAGGAACACCGAACCGTGAGTTCGAATAGTGGCCCAGTTCTCGTCACCGGCGGGACTGGGTCGTTTGGGTCCACCATGGTCCGTCGTCTGCTGGCGACCGACATCGACGAGATCCGGATCCTGAGCAGGGACGAAGCCAAGCAGGACCACCTACGGCGCGAGCTCGGGGACGGGCGGGTGAAGTTCCATGTGGGCGACGTCCGTGACTCACGCAGCGTGGAAGACGCTGTCAACGGTGTGAAGCACATCTTCCATGCCGCCGCCCTCAAGCAGGTGCCCAGCTGCGAGTTCTTCCCCCAGCAGGCCGTGCTCACGAACGTCACCGGAAGTGACAACGTGATCAGGGCAGCCGAACGCGCTGGCGTCGAGTCGGTGGTCTGCCTGAGCACCGACAAGGCGGTCTACCCCATCAATGCCATGGGCATCTCGAAGGCGATGATGGAGAAGGTGGCGCAGGCGCACGCGCGCCACCGCGGTGAGGATGGGCCGATCGTCTCGATCACCCGCTACGGCAACGTCATGTACAGCCGTGGATCGGTCATCCCGGTCTTCGTCGAGCAGCTGCGCACGGGCAAGCCGTTGACGGTGACGGACCCCACGATGACTCGCTTCCTCATGTCCTTGGACGAGTCGGTCGATCTGGTCGAGTACGCCTTCACCCAGGCGAAGCCGGGCGACCTCTTCGTGCGCAAGGCGCCGGCAAGCACGGTCAAGGACCTCGCTCTGGCGGTGGCGTCTCTCTTCGGCGTCGAGAACCCCGAGATCCGCATCCTTGGCACGCGCCACGGCGAGAAGCTGTACGAGTCGCTGCTGAGCCGAGAGGAGCTGCAGAAGGCCGACGACCACGGCGACTACTACCGGGTGCCCCTCGACGCGCGCTCGTTGGAGTACGAACTCTTCTTCGAAGAGGGCGAGCGGGAGCTGATCGACCACGACTACACCTCTCACAACACGGAGCGCCTGGACGTGGAGGGCGTCAAGACGTTGTTGCTCACTCTTCCTGCCATTCGGCGCGAGCTGGCTGCTGCGGGGCGACCGGTGGAGTCGACCGCGTGAGGGTTGTCATCACGGGTGGCTACGGCTTCCTCGGCTGGCACACCGCATGCCGCCTACGCGCCATGCACGGGATCGACGCGACACGCCTGGGTCGTGAAGACCAGGCAGACCTCGAAAGGGCCATCGCGAGCGCTGACGTTGTGATCCATATCGCGGGGGTCAACCGCGCCGAGTCGGACGAGGCGGTGCGACAGGGCAATGAGGACCTCGCTCGCGCGGTGGCTGCCGGAGTTGTGGCCTCGGGGCGGCCGATGCGGTTGGTCTACGCCAACTCGATCCAAGCCGAGCTAGAAGACAGCCCGTACGGCGCCGGCAAGAGGGTGGCGGCTGGAATGCTGGCGGAGGCCGCGGCACGAGTGGGCGGTTCTCTGGCCGACGTCCTGCTTCCCAACCTGTTCGGTGAGCATGGGAAGCCGCACTACAACTCCTTCGTGGCGACCTTCTGCAGTGTGCTGGCCGAGGGCGGCTCGCCGTCGGTCGTGGGGGACAAGGAGATCCCGCTGCTTCACGCGCAGGCTGCAGCCGAGTGCCTGATCGAGGCGATGCAGGGGGAGCAGAACGTCCAGATCCGGCCTCGGGCCGAACGCCGCCTCGTCTCCGAGGTGCTGGACCTGCTGGTTGGCTTCCGTGACCTCTACTCGCGTGGCGAGGTGCCGGACCTGAGCGAGCAGTTCCTCGTCGACCTCTTCAACACCTACAGGTCCTACACGTTTCCGCAGGCGTTCCCCTTCTATCCGCAGGTACACGCCGACGACCGCGGGGTGCTCGTTGAGACCGCACGGAGCCACGGAGGGACGGGTCAGGCCTTCGTGTCGACCACTCGTCCGGGTTTCACACGTGGGGATCACTACCACCTGCACAAGGTGGAGAGGTTCTTTGTCGTGAGAGGACAGGCGGAGATTTCCTTGCGTCGCCTGTTGACGGACGACGTGGTGACCTTTCGCCTCGACGGAGAGCGGCCAGGGTTCGTCGACATGCCCACCATGTGGGTGCACAACATCAACAATGTCGGCACCGAGGATCTCGTCACCATGTTCTGGGCTGATCAGCTCCTCGATCCCGAGAATCCGGATCAGTACCCCGAAGTCGTCGCTCTGGAAGGCCGCACATGAAGGTCATGACCGTGGTGGGAACGAGGCCGGAGATCATTCGCCTCGCCCGTGTGATCGAGCGCCTGGACCGCTCGGTCGACCATGTCCTGGTTCATACCGGGCAGAACTATGACTACTCGCTCAACCAGGTTTTCTTCGACGACCTGGCTCTCCGAGAGCCTGATCACTTCCTAGAGGTGGACACCTCCACCCTCGGGCGCGTGCTGGGAGAGACGTTGATCCGCGTCGAGGAGGTGATGCGGGCCGAGCAGCCGGACGCCGTACTCGTCCTGGGGGACACGAACAGCTGTATCGCAGCTGTGATGGCGAAGCGGCTTCGCATCCCGACCTACCACATGGAGGCGGGCAACCGGTGCTTCGACGAGAACGTCCCGGAGGAGACGAACCGCCGGATGGTGGACCATGTCGCCGACTTCAACCTCGTCTACACGGAGCACGCGCGGCGCAACCTCCTGGCGGAGGGATTGCATCCACGGAGAATCCTGCTCACTGGGTCGCCCATGCGAGAGGTGCTCGAGCACTACCGCGGCCAGATCGATTCCTCGGACGTCGTGGAGAGGCTCGGGCTGGAGCCGGCCAAGTTCTTCCTGGTGAGCGCGCACCGCGAGGAGAACGTCGACTCGCCCGTCCGGCTCCGGATGCTGCTCGACTGCCTCTCAGCAGTGCGGGAGGAGTGGGGCTATCGCGTGGTGGTGTCGACCCATCCCCGCACCCGCAAGCGTTTGGAGGCATTGGATGACTTCGATCAGGTCAGGGGGATTGAGTTCATGGACCCCTTCGGCTTCCACGACTACAACAAGCTGCAGACTGCGGCCGCGTGCGTCCTTTCCGACAGCGGCACCATCTCGGAAGAGAGCTCCGTCCTGGGGTTTCCTGCGGTTACCCTCCGAGACTCCATCGAGCGGCCGGAAGCCCTGGACGCCGGCGCGATCATCATGACAGGACTGCACCGCGGCGATGTCGTCGCAGCCGTCCGGTCGGTCATGGATGACTTCGCCCGTGAGGGGTCAGGTGCGCTTCCCGCTGGGTACGAGGTGCTTGACACGTCTCTGAGGACATACCGGTTCATTCTCTCTACGGCGCACCGTCACAAGACGTGGGCTGGCATCAGGGAGTCGGCGACATGAGGCTCTCACGCGACAGCGGACTAGGTCAGAACCTGCGCGTGCTTCGGAACAAGGCCATTCATGTGAGGAAGGGCCTCAAGGCTGTCCATCCGACGGCATACGTGCACGCAACGGCGGTGGTAGCCAAGGACCTCACCTGCGCGGAGTACGTCTTCGTCGCGCCAGGTTGCCAGATCGACCCCGGTGTGACGATCGGTCGCTACACCATGCTCGCGAGCCACGTCGCCATTGTGGGGGACGACCATGTCACCGACCTTGTGGGCACTCCCATGCAGTTCTCAGGCAGACCCAGACAGAGCAGGACCGAGATCGAGGACGATGTCTGGGTGGGGTATCGCGCCATCATCAGGCGCGGTGTGCGGCTAGGGCGCGGCTCGATCGTGGCTGCCAACGCCGTCGTCACCAAGGACGTCCCGCCCTTCTCCGTGGTCGCAGGCGTACCGGCGACCAAGATCGGCGACCGGTTCAGCAGTCAGCGTGAAGAGGCGGAGCACTCACGAGTGCTGGATGGACCGCTGCTGGCGCCGCGGTTCGCCGGTGAGCTTCGGGGAGACTGACGTGCGTATCGCTCTGGTCTGCGGCTACTTCGACTGGTTCAGCGGCTACCAAGAGGTTGCCTTGGCCGAGGCGTTCTCCCGCTATGGCGAGGTTGAAGTGATTGCAGGGGATCGAGTTTCTCCGATCTTCAACGATGCTCACTTGGAGAAGCTGGGGCGTGATCGTGGCTACGACTCAGGCACGACGATCGAGAACGGAGTCACTGTGACGAGGTTCCCGGTGCGGGAGGTCCGGTCCATGGTCTGGTCGTCCCTGGCCGTGTCGTACCTACGACGCTCAGATCACGATCTGGTGGTCCAGGTGATGCCAGGCCAGGGCTTGCCCATCGCTGCGTCACTCGCCTCCGCGGGCAAGAGGCGCGTCGCGCTCTACGGCGACAATGCCGCAATGTGGCTGGCGCTGCCCCAGTGGAAACAGGCCTTGAAGTGGGTTGCGTTCACCATCTCGAAGGGCGTTGCCTACCGTTACGTGAATTCGCGTGCCGTGCACGCCTACGGATACACACCAGACACGATCACTCGGTTGCGCGGCTTCTTCGGCAAGACGCCAGCGGACGTACTGCCTCTCGCGTACGACGCAGACAGGTTCTTTCACAACGCCGAGCTCCGTCGTGCTACGAGGTCTCAGTTGGGCTTAGGCGAGGACGACGTGCTCATCGTCACTGTGGGCAAGTTTCAGCGATACAAGGGAATCGAAGACATCGTCAATGCGGTCGACCTCACAAGTCGTCAGGACGTCAACCTCCGCGTTTTCCTTGTCGGCGCTGACTCTTCTGAGTACAGCGAGGAGATCCGCGCGATGGTCGCTGCCCGTGGCCAGGACGCCTGCCCCGTCGAGGTTCTAGACTTTCGAGATGCCGAAAGTCTGAACGCCTTGTACAACGCGGCTGATATCGGTGTCTGGCCGCGGCTGCCAGCCATCTCCATTCAGCAAGCTATGGGCACCGGACTCTTCGTCGTGCTTCCTCACAACGAGTGGGTGGGACATCTGGTTGAACCCGGCACGGGTAGGTATTTTGAGACGCAGACGGGCGTCGACGGCTTGGCGCGCGCGCTCGATGAGTACTCCCGTGAGGATCGCGCAGACGAGCGGCGAGACGAGCGCGCGAGGCGCAACGCAAGGTTCAGTGGTGCCGGGATTGCGCGCCAGGTGCTGGAGCACGTCGGGCTGTATCAGTGAGTCCGCGGCCTGTGCGCATGGATCGCTCGTTCACTGCTCACGCGAGCTGGCGAGGCGGCCGCTCTTGGCTCCATTGCGCGTGCGCAACGGCCAGCGTTCGCCAGGACAAGTACCACGACAGGGCATAGGTGGCGGCTGTGGCCAGGGAGAGTCCGGCGACCGTCTGCACGGGAGAGGCTCCCAACGCACTACTGAAGTACACCGTCGATCCGACGATGAGCAGTCGGCTGGAGTCCCAGGCCAACTGCGTCTTGTGTCTTCCGTAGACCACCAGGGTCTGCGACAAGGGCGACGCGACGATCTGGAACAGCAAGGCGATGCTCAGCATGCGTGCCATTTGTCCGCTGGTGGCCCACGAGCTTCCATAGACCCATAGGAAGAGGGGCTCGCTGAACACGAGAAGGACGGCTGTGCCGATGGCGCCAATGACAGCCAGTTGGCGCGTGGCATCACGGAACACGCGTACGGGCGGCTCGCCGCCCGCTCGGCGCACAGCAGCAAGACTTCCCAGGTACACCTGAGCGACGGCTAGACCAATCAGAGCCACCGGGGCGGTCAAGACTCGCTGGGTCAATCCAAACTGCCCGGCCACGTCAGGTCCGTGAAGTGCAGCGAGGAGGATGACGGGCAACTGCAATCCCATGACGTTGAGTGCGCCGGCCGGCGCCAGGACCGTCGGAACGTGTCGGAATCGCCGAAGGATCGCCTTGCCCTGGCGAAGGGTGTAGCTCTGTCGTGCGCTCGCATCGCTCAAACCGCTCTTCCGGAGCAGAGACAACGCTCCAGCCAGCTGCCCGAGCCCCCACCCGAGAAGCAGGCCACTGACACCAAGACCAGCAGCACCCAATGCGACCTGGAGAGCAAGGGTGGCCAGGCCGACGGTGACGTTCCTGATGGCGATCGCACCGTAGCGCTGGGAGCGGATGGCGAGGGCGTTCAACAGCTGGAATACGGCCATGGGCGCCGCTATGAGGGGAGCGGTCCAGGCCCAGTGGGAGAGCGCGTTACCAGTGGCCAAGCTGATCGTGAGGAGCGCAGTGGCGACGATCCCTCCAAGGACGAGTGAGCACGCGCAGCCGACGACCACCAAGGTGCGGCTATCAACTTCGTCCTCAGCAAGGGGAACTGCTAACTCGAGGCGTAACGAGAGGAGTGGAGTGAGAATGAACGCGACTGCGGCGATGCTAGAGAACGTGCCGAACTCCGACGGCGTGAAGAGGTACGCAATGACGGGGGAACCCGCGACGACGATGAGGTTTGCCGCCCCCGTTCCCGCCGCAATGGAAAGAACCGCTCGCCGGGGGCTGCTGGAAGCGGCGCCTACCACTGCAGTTTCCGCCTACCCGCGTCCCGGTATCTCTGCGGCGTCTCAACGACGCGAGAGTGGTGCGACAAGTTACGCGCCGGAGTTGATCATTCCGGCCCCAACAGTGATGCCGGTGGCCTCGTCGATGAGGATGAACGAACCCGTGGTCCGGTTCTTCGAGTAGGGGTCGCACAGCAGCGGCACCGTGGTGCGCAGCTGAACGCGACCGATCTCGTTGCGCCCGAGCTCCTTGGTCTCCTGGTCGCGGTGCAGGGTGTTGACGTCCAGGCGGTACTGGATGTCCTTCACCAGCGTCCGGGCGGAGCGGGTCGTATGCTTGATCGCCAGCTTCTGGCGGGGCTTGAGCGGGGCGTCGGCCATCCAGCAGATCATCGCGTCGATGTCCTGGCTGGGCTTGGGAGCGTTGGCCGGGCGGGCAATCATGTCGCCGCGCGAGACGTCCACGTCGTCCTCGAGGCGCACCGTCACCGACATGGGCGGGAAGGCCTCGGTGATCTCCTGGTCGAACAGGTCGATGCCGGCGATCTTCGACGTCATGCCGCTGGGCAGGACCACGACCTCGTCGCCGGGCTTGAGCACGCCGCCCGCGACCATGCCGCCGTAGCCGCGGTAGTCGTGGTGCTCGTCGGACTTGGGCCGTACGACGTACTGGACCGGAAAGCGGACGTCGACCAGGTCGCGGTCGGAGGCCACGTGGACGTTCTCGAGGTGGTGCATGAGCGTGGGGCCGGAGTACCAGTCCATGTTCTCGGAGCGGTTGACGACGTTGTCGCCGGCCAGCGCCGAGATCGGGATGACCTCGAGGTCGGGGATGTTGAGCTTGGTCGCGAACGTCGTGAACTCGGCATGGATCTTGTCGTAGACCTCCTGCGAGAAGTCAACGAGATCCATCTTGTTGACCGCGAGCACGAGGTGGGGGACCCGGAGCAGCGACAGGATCACTGCGTGGCGGCGCGACTGCTCGGTGAGGCCCTGGCGGGCGTCGACGAGGACCAGGCCGAGGTCTGCGGTGGAGGCGCCCGTGACCATGTTGCGGGTGTACTGCACGTGCCCGGGGGTGTCGGCGATGATGAACTTGCGTGCCGGAGTGGCGAAGTAGCGGTAGGCGACGTCGATCGTGATGCCCTGCTCGCGCTCGGAGCGCAGACCGTCGGTCAGCAGGGCCAGGTCGGTGTAGTCGTAGCCCTTGGAGACGCTGGTGGCCTGGACGGCCTCCAGCTGGTCCTCGAAGATCGACTTGGAGTCGAGGAGGAGCCGCCCGATCAGGGTGGACTTGCCGTCGTCGACCGAGCCGGCCGTGGCGAAGCGGAGCATGTCCATGTTGGCCGTGATGGAGTCGGTGGCGTCGGGCATCAGAAGTAGCCTTCCTTCTTGCGGTCTTCCATGGCTGCTTCGGAGAACCGGTCGTCGCCGCGGGTCGCGCCCCGCTCGGTGAGCTTGGCGATCGACACCTCCGCGATGATCTCGGGGATGGTGGACGCGGTGGACTCCACGCACCCGGTCAGGGTGATGTCGCCGCAGGTGCGGAAGCGGACGGTGCGCTCCTCGGCCACCTCGCCTGCGCGCAGCGGGTTGAGCGGGGTCTCGCTCATCAGCATGCCGTCGCGCTCGAAGACGCGGCGCTGGTGGGAGAAGTAGATGGGCGGGATCTCGATGCCTTCGCGACCGATGTAGTCCCAGACGTCCAGCTCGGTCCAGTTGGAGATCGGGAAGATCCGCATGTGCTCGCCGGCGTGGAGGCGCCCGTTGTAGAGGCTCCACAACTCGGGGCGCTGCATCTTGGGGTCCCACTGGCCGAACTCGTCGCGGTGGGAGTAGACGCGCTCCTTGGCGCGGGCCTTCTCCTCGTCGCGGCGTCCGCCTCCGAAGGCGGCGGTGAAGCCGTTCTCCTCGATGGCGTTGAGCAGCGTGCCGGTCTGCATCCGGTTGCGGCTGGTCTTGCCGTCGTCGACGACGACGCCGTTGGCGATCGCGTCGTCGATGCTGGCGACGACGAGCCGGACGCCCAGCCGGTTGACCCAGTTGTCGCGGGTGACCAGCACCTCGGGGAAGTCCAGGCCCGTGTCGATCTGCATCACCGGGAACGGGATCTTGGCGGGGTAGAACGCCTTCTCCGCGAGGCGGAGCATGACGATCGAGTCCTTGCCCCCGGAGAACATGAGGACCGGCTTCTCGAACTCGGCGGCGACCTCACGGAAGATGTGGATCGACTCGGCCTCCAGCTGGTCGAGCTGGCTCAGCCGGTAGTCGGGGTGGGTTTGCGACATGGGGAAACAGGGACCTCTCGGTGGACAGCAACCGACATCGTAGCCACGTGCCTCTCCGGTGACGAAGAAGCGAGCATTGTCGAGTGTGGCACATCACTTTTCGCCGGCATGCGGCGTCCTACGGGCTGGCATCCTCCGGCGCCGCCGGCTTGCCGGCGGGCCGGCCGGCCGGCTGGTGGTAGCCCATGTCCTCGAGCTGGGCGACGGTCGGGGCGCCGAACATCGGCAGGCCCTGCTCCTTGCGCAGCAGCCCCCACACCAGGGGGACTAGGACCACCATGGCCAGGCCGATGCCGCCGATGAGGATCGGGTGCGTCTCCTCGACGCCCAGCGGCGCCCAGCCGGCCTTGTCGAGCAGCGCGACTCCGGACATGGTCAGCACGACGACGATGGCGCGGCGGATGAACGACTGCGGGACCCGCGGCGCGAGCTTGCTCCCCAGGATGGTCCCGGGCACCGATCCGATGACGAGCGGCAGGGTCAGGCCGAGATCGAGACCGTCGTTGACGACGATGTTGGAGATCGCGGCGGCGAGCACCAGCGGCACGGCCTGCACGAGGTCGGTGCCGACCAGCTTCACCGCCGAGAGCCCGGGGTAGAGCATCAGCAGCGCCACCATGATGACCGAGCCCGAGCCGACGCTGGTGATGCCGACGAGCAGGCCACCGAGGGCGCCGACGAGCAGCGTCGGGAGGGGCCGCACCTGAGGGTGGGGGTCCCCGCCCGAGCCGCCGGCGCGCACCCGGCGCAGGTTGATGTAGAGCCGCAGCGCGTACGTCGTGGCCGCGAGGAGCAGCGCGAAACCGATGCTCATCTTGAGCACGTCGTCGATGTCCTCGGGGTCCACCACCCCGGCCAGGATGTGGGGGCCGGCCAGGGCCGTCGGGACCGATCCCAGGATCAGCCACTTCGCGAGGTCGAGGTTGGGCGAGCCTTCGCGGGAGTGGACGATCGCTCCGCCGGTCTTGTAGATCGCGGCGGCGGTGAGGTCTGCCGTGACGATCCGGGCCGTGTCGCCCACTCCCAAGAAGATCAGCGCCGGGGTCATCAGCGCCCCGCCGCCCATGCCGGTCAGGCCCACCACGATCCCGACGAAGAATGCCGCCGCGAGGATCGAGGGGAAGTCGGCGGTGACGAGGTCGCTCATGCGCCGATCCTCGTGGACCCGGTGAGCGCCGGGACGACGACGCGCAGCAGCTCGTCGATCTGGGCTGCGCAGGCCTCGGCCGCCTCAGGACCGCGACCGTAGGGGTCGTGGACGTCCTGGCTGGTCTCGGCGTTGCCGCGCCGCTCGCTGACGGCGGCGAGCAGCCCCGGCCCCACGAGGTCGATGCCGGCCGCGGCGTCGGCGAACTGCCCGAGCGTGAACACCTTGCGGAAGGCCGTGGGGTGGTCCTGGAGGATGAACGCGCGGTGCGAAGTCTCAGCGGTCAGCACCAGGTCGGACTGCTCGACGAGGGCGGGGCTGAGGGGACGGCTCACGAATCCGACGCTGTCGACCCCTCGACGACCCAGCGCCTCGGCCATGACGGCGTCCATCGCGTGCTCGCGGAACCCGTGGGTGCCGGCGCTGCGGAAGACGACGCTCGCGTCCTCGGCCGTGGCCGCGCGCGCCGACAGCTCCATGTAGGGGGAGCGGCAGATGTTGGCGGTGCACACGAACAGCACGTTGAGCGTGCGGTCCTCGATGGGCGCGTCGCGGTCATCATCGATCACGTCGCCTGGGTTTCGAGACGGTTGCTGCGCGACCCCCTCGACCTCCGAGGGGGGCGCCGCTTCGTCGGGGGTTGAGGAGGGCGCGCTACCGCCCGTCTCGAATCCCGGATCGTCGGTGAGGTCGAGGTACCCCGCGTCGGCGAGCGCCTCGAGCACGTCGCCGAGCGCGTCGTCGATCGAGCGGCCCGTGGTGTCGACGCGCACGTCGGCGTCCTGGGGCTCCTCGTAGGGCGACGAGATCCCGGTGAACTCGGGTATCTTGCCGGCCCGGGCCTTGGCGTAGAGGCCCTTGCGGTCACGCCGCTCGCACTCCTCCAAGGGCGTGGCCACGTGGACGAGGAAGAAGGCACCGCCGGCCTCCTCGACCATGGCTCGCACCTGCTGACGGGTCTCGTCGAACGGCGCGATCGGGCTGCAGACGGCCACGCCGCCGTGGCGCGAGATCTCGGCAGCCACCCACCCGATGCGGCGGATGTTGGTCTCGCGGTCCTCCTTGGAGAAGGTCAGGCCGGAGGAGAGGTTGCGACGTACGATGTCGCCGTCAAGGCTGGTCAGCGTGCGCTCGCCGCGCTCCAGGATTCGGTCCATCAGGGCGCGGGCGAGGGTGGACTTGCCGCTCCCGGACAGACCGGTGAAGAACAGCACGAGCCCCTGCTCGTCAGGCGCGGGATGGTCCGCCTCCACGATCTCCGCGATCTCCAGGGGAAGCTCCCCGCCGTCCTGCAGGCCGTGGACCCGGTCGATGCCGGCGTAGTTGGCGACCACCTGCACGCCAAGGTCGTGGTCAACCGTCGCGACGCCGTGGGACGCAAGGGGGACGGCGACCACGACGGCGTCCAGGAAGTCGGCTGCGGCCAGGGTGGCCCGCAGCAGCGCGACGGGGGAGAGCTCAGGCGTGCCGTGGCCCACGAGGGTGAGCAGCACCGACGGGCCGAGGTCGCGGATCTCGCGCAGCTGGACGTCCGTCAGCGCGTCCGTGACCGGCACGAAGACCCGGCCGGCGTAGCGCTCCCGCACGACCGCGGGGGAGAGGTAGTGGCTGCGGAACGGACCGTGCTGGGCGTGGGTGAGCGGCTCGACGGACCAGCCGTCGGTTGATCCCACGCTGACTCGCGCCAGCGGCAGACCCTCCGGGTCGACCAGCTCGACGGCGCCGGCCTCTGCCGCCGCGGCCGCCACCTCGGCAGGCAGGGTCAGGGTGACGGCGCTGCCCGGCTCGTTGAAGGACCGGGTCGGCAGCAGCGCCCCGATGCTGAGCAGCTCGAGGTCATCGAGCTCGCGCGGCAAGGGGCAGTGCTGTGGCGCGCGTGAGTTGGACACCCGCTCATCCTGCCGCATCTTTCGGGGCGCTCCCGAACGCACCGCTGACCGTTGCTAGCGTTCGGCAGCGCAGCGCTGCGCCACCGACGAGAGTGAGCCCATGTCCGACCTGTCGCAAGACCGCCCTTGGGGGAGCTGGCACGTCATCGAGGACGGTCAGGGCTACAAGGTGAAGCGGATCGTCGTGCACCCCGGCAGGCGCCTTTCCCTCCAGACCCACCGGCACCGCTCGGAGCACTGGGTCGTCATCTTCGGCATCGCGACGTGCAGCGTGGACGGTGAGGTCGTGGTGGCCGGGCCTGGCGAGTGCATCGACGTGCCCCGCGGTGCAGCGCACCGGCTCTCCAACGAGCACTCCGAGGACCTGCAGATCATCGAGGTCCAACAGGGTGCCTACACGGGCGAGGATGACATCAACCGCCTCGAGGACGACTTCGGTCGGGCCGAGTGATGGCGGCGTCGAGCAGCCCGCCGATCGCCGAGATCGTTCGGTCGGGCTTCGTCGAGGGGCACCACTACGGGTCGGTCGTCGCCCTGGCGGCTGACAGCCGCGTCGACTGGTCCGTTGGGCCGGTCGAGAGCCCGATGCTGCCGCGCTCCTGCAACAAGCCGGTGCAGGCACTCGCCATGGTGAGGGCTGGTCTCGACCTGCCCGACGACCTGCTGGCCCTGGTCTGCGCCTCGCACTCGGGCGAGGCCTTCCACATCGACGGCGTCCGACGGATTCTGGCCTCTGCGGGGATCGACGAGTCGGCGCTGCAGACCCCGCTCGATTACCCGCTCGACGACGAGGCGCGGGCCGAGGCGCTGCGCGCCGGCCTGCCGAAGACGTCGATCGCCATGAACTGCTCCGGCAAGCACGCAGGGATGCTCGCCACGTGCGTCATCAACGGCTGGGACCTCGGCACCTACCTCCAGCCCGAGCATCCGCTGCAGCAGCGCATCCTGGCGACGTTCGCCGAGCTCACCGGCGTGCCGGTCGAGACCGTCGCCGTGGACGGCTGCGGGGCACCGCTGCTCTCGACCACGCTGGTCGGCCTGGCTCGGGCCTTCCGGGCGCTCGCCGTCGCGGAGCAGGGGCCGGAGGCACGCATCGCGGCCGCCATCCGGCGGCACCCGGAGTTCGTGTCGGGCACTCGGCGCGACGAGCTCGCGCTCCTGCGGGCGATGCCGGGCGCGATCGGCAAGGCCGGAGCGGAGTCCTGCTACGTCGTGGCCCTGCCCGACGGGCGCGCCTTCGCGCTCAAGACCGACGATGGGGCGCCGCGAGTGCGCCCCGTGCTCATGGCTGCGGCGCTGCACCGCTCCGGGGTCGACGCCGAGGACTGGGTCGACGGTGACGCCGTACGGCGGACCGGTGTGCACGAGCTGCTCGGCGGCGGCGTGCGCGTCGGGGAGATCCGCGCGTCGTTCTGACCTGGTCTCGTCCTGGCTTGCGGCCTGCGGTCGGGTGCGGGGATCTCGACGGGCGCTCGTCGCTGGCGCTCCTCGCTGCTCGATCACCGGTGGTGTGGTTTCGAGGCTCGCTGCGCTCACGCCTCAACCACCGAGCCAGACGATCGTGCTTGCTGGAATCGGACTCGGTTCTGGCTTAATGAGAGGGTTTGTGCCTCATGTCACCCCGCCATAGTTTGCATTTTGCTTGCTGGAGTTAGCACTATGGAGGCATGGCAAAGGGCAAGGTCGGCAAGACCGTCGAGTCGCTCGGGGACTACCTGAAGGAGCAGCGGGTCGCCTCGCGGCTCTCGCTCCGTCAGCTCGCCGAGCAGGCCGGAGTCTCCAACCCCTACCTGAGCCAGATCGAGCGCGGACTGCGCAAGCCGTCCGTCGAGGTCCTCCAGCAGATCGCCAAGGCGCTGCGCATCTCCGCGGAGCAGCTCTACATCCGCGCCGGGATCATCAGCCCGGAGGACGGCGTCGGCGGCTCGGTCGAGCTGGCCGTGCTCAACGACAGCGGCCTCACCGAGCGGCAGAAGCAGTCGCTGCTCGACGTCTACTCGTCGTTCCTGGCGATGAACGCCGGATCCACGCCCGCCGACGACTGACCCGCACGACTTCACCCCACCGCACCACCCAAAGGAGAACGACATGGCCAAGGCCAAGTTCGACATCAAGACGCTCGACCTCCCTCCCGTCGCGGCCAAGCCGCTCTACGCGGGCGTCGGCGCGACCGACCTCGCCGTCGAGATCGTCCGCGACTACGTCGCCGACGTGCGCAAGGTGCTCGCGGGCTACCAGAAGGACGTCCAGAAGACCGTCACCGGCTTCGACCTCGAGCCGAAGGCGCTGCGCGACCAGGCCCTGACCGTCGTCAACGCGCGGGTCGAGGCGCTGTCCAAGGACGCCCGCTCCCGCCGTGCCGCCGTCGAGGCGCGCGTCGAGGCCCTCCAGGCCGACGCCCTCGCCATCCCGACGAAGGTCCAGAGCGCCGTCAACGAGAACGTCTCTACCGTGACCGGCACCTACGCCGACCTGGCCCAGCGCGGCGAGAAGCTCGTCGCCCGCGTGCGCAACCAGGAGTCGACGAAGGCCACCGTCTCGTCCGCCAAGACCGCCACGGCCAAGGCCAAGACGACCAAGACCCAGGGTGCGAAGGCCACCAAGTCGACCGCCACCAGGGCGAAGACCACGGCTCGCAAGACGGCCACGACTGCGAAGAAGTCCACCGGCCCCGCGCGCAGCAGCGCGAAGGCCACGACCACCGCCGCGAAGAAGACCGCGTCGAGCGCCGCGAAGGCGGCCACCGACGCCGCTGCGAAGGTCGGCGACTGAAGAGACCCCGACGAGGGACAGCTGACGCTGTTCTGAACGGACCACGAGGCCCCCGGAGGTACGTCCTCCGGGGGCCTCGTCGTGCGAGTGCCTGCCCCGCCCCCGATACGCTGGTGCCATGGACGGCATGGTGGGGCTCCAGGGCACGGTCGGGCTCGTGCTGGTGCTGGCGCTGCTGGCGGTGAAGATCTTCGCGTTCGTGACCGCGCTGACCTACTCGGGCGAGGCGTACGTCGCCGCCGGCAAGCTCACGAAGCCGGCCTGGACGATCATCCTGGGCCTGGCCGTGGTCATGCAGCTGCTGCCGATCCTCGGCTCGCTCATCAACCTCGCGTTCACGATCGCAGCGATCGTCTTCTTGGTCGACGTGCGCCCGGCGCTCTCCGGTCTCCGCCGTCGGTAGCGCTGCAGCGGGGCTTTCCTGCCCGCTGGTCGGTTTCATTCGCCCCCTGACCTGCCGTTAAGGTGGCTGCGCGCACACGTGGGGCGCGCACAACAGGACGGGACCATCGTGGAACTCAAGGACTACTGGCAGACGATCCGTCGTCGCTGGAAGCTCGTTGTCGTGGTCTTCCTCCTATGCGTGGCTGCTGCCGGCTTCCTCACGTGGCAGGCCACCCCTCAGTACGCTTCCTCGGCGCGGATCTTCGTGTCCACGACACCCGCAGACACCAGTGATGCTCTCGCGGGCAACACCTTCGCCACCCAGCGGGCCTCGTCCTACGTCGACCTCGTCCCCACGCGCAAGCTGGCTGATCGAGTAGCCAACGATCTGGGCGGCGCGGCGGCTAACGACCCGCAGAGCCTTCGATCGGCGATCTCAGCCCAGGTCGTCCCTGAGACCGTCAACATCGTTCTCACCGCCACAGATCCCGACCCGACCAGGGCGCGCGACATCGCCCAGGCCTACGCCGAGGCTCTCAGTGACCTTGTCGCCGACCTAGAGACTCCACCCGGCAAGCGAGACGCGGTCATCACGGCCTCGATCGTAGACAATGCGCAGGTCACGTCGTCGCCCGTGAGCCCGCAACCGGTCCGCAACATCGGCCTCGGTGCCCTGCTCGGCCTTGTGATCGGGATCGGCTTGGCGGTGCTCCGCGACGTTATGGACACTTCTTTGTCATCGTCCGACGACATTGGTCTGGTCACGTCGGCTCCCATTCTCGGGCACATCAACAGCGACCCGGCCGCCGTCAAGAAGGCGCCGGCCGTGGCCCTGGCCGAGTCGACGCCCTGGGCCGAGGCCTTCCGCGTCCTGAGGACCAACATGCAGTACGTCGACGTCGACCACGAGCGTCGGGTGTTCGTGGTGTCGAGCTCGCTGCCGGCCGAGGGCAAGTCGACGACGGCGGTCAACCTCGCGATCACCCTGTCGATGGCGGGCGAGCGCGTCGCCCTCGTCGAGTGCGACCTTCGGCGCCCGCTCATCGCGCGGCGCCTCGGCCTGGACGAGGCGGTGGGCACCACCAGCGTGCTCATCGGCAAGGTCTCCCTCGATGACGCCTTGCAGACCTATGACGGCACGGACCTGAGCGTCCTGGCGTGCGGCCAGCTGCCGCCCAACCCGTCGGAGCTGCTGCAGTCGCAGGCCATGGAGGTCCTCATCAAGGACCTCCGCGAGCGCTTCGACGTCGTGATCCTCGACGCCCCCCCACTGCTTCCGGTCACGGACGCCGCCCTCCTCTCGGCGCAGGCCGACGGCATGCTGGCGGTGGTGCGCCACGGCAAGACGACCCGAGACCAGCTGCGTCATGCGCTCGAGCGGGTTGAGCAGGTCGACGCCAAGTGCGTCGGCGTTGTGGTCAACCTCGCGCCCGCCAAGAAGTCGGCCGGCTACGGCTACGGCTATGGCTACGGTTACTCCTATGCCTCCGAGCAGCCCTCCGCGGGCAAGCGGACGAAGGCGACCAAGATCGACACCGCGACGTCACGCGGCGCAGACGCGGATGTCCAGTCTTCGCCAGGAGTTTGACTGCGATTTCGGTAACTGGCCACAGAGGCCTCTTTATAGTGATAATTCTGGGGGCACAACGAAGGTTTGGAGCCGTGTCCCCGTGAGCAGCATCGTCGCCCGTGTGCGTCACCACCGTCTCGTTCTTTCAGCAGGGCTGGATGTCTCGGCCTGGATGATCTCGTACTTCGTCTTCGCCTGGCTCCGGTTCGACACCGACGCCGACTGGGTGCCGTGGCGCGAGGTTGCGGCGGTGGGCGCCCTCACCGCGTTGCTCTTCCTCGCGCTTGCCCGCGTGGTCAAGCTGCACCAGGGACGTGCGCGGGTGGCCAGCCTGGAGGAGATGCTGCTCCTCGGCGTGTGTGCCGCGAGCTCCGGTGGTCTAGTCACCCTGGTCAACCTGTTCACGCAGTGGGTGCCGCGCACCGTGCCCGCCGGCGCCACCTTGCTCGCGCTCGTCCTGATGGCCTACGCGCGAGCGTCGTGGCGCCGCTTCAACGAGTACGACGACGAGCGCTTCGCGGACGACGGATCGACGCGCGTGCTGGTGGTCGGCGCCGGTGAGGCCGGCCGCGAGCTGATCAGCTCGATGATGCGCGACCCGCAGCGCCAGTGGCGCCCGGTCGCGATCCTGGACGACGACCGCCGCAAGCGTCACCTGCGCATCCGCCACATCCCCGTGGTGGGCACGACCGCACAGCTTGCGGAGAAGGCGGTCGAGTACGGCGTCGGGACTGTGGTCCTGGCCCTGCCCAGCGCGGACGCCGGAACGATCAACCGGCTTCGCCTGGCGGCGCTCGACGTCGATCTGGCCGTCAAGGTCCTCCCTGCCAGCACCCAGCTGCTCGACGAGCACGTCGGGATCCGCGACCTGCGCGACATCAACCTCACCGACGTGCTCGGCCGCAACCAGCTCGACACCGACGTGGCGTCGATCGCCGACTACTTGACGGGCCGCAAGGTCCTGGTGACCGGCGCCGGCGGGTCCATCGGATCCGAGCTGTGCCGGCAGATCCACCGCTTCGGACCTGCTGAGCTGATGATGCTCGACCGAGACGAGTCAGCTCTTCACTCGCTGCAGCTCTCGATCCATGGTCGGGCGCTGCTCGACTCCGACGAGGTCATCCTCTGCGACATTCGAGACCAGACCGCGGTGAACGCGATCTTCGCGGCCCGCCGCCCCGACGTGGTCTTCCACGCCGCAGCACTGAAGCACCTGCCGATGCTGGAGCAGTACCCCGCCGAGGCCGTCAAGACCAACATCTACGGAACCAGCAACATCCTCGACGCCGCCGACCTCGTGGGCGTCGACCGGTTCGTCAACATCTCGACGGACAAGGCGGCCAACCCCTGCAGCGTCCTGGGCTACTCCAAGCGCATCGCGGAGTGCCTGACCTCTGCCAAGGCGCAGGACGCCGACGGCACCTTCTTGTCGGTCCGCTTCGGCAACGTCCTGGGCAGCCGAGGCTCGGTCCTCACCTCGTTCGCCAAGCAGATCGCGGAGGGCGGGCCCGTGACGGTGACCGACCCCGAGGTGACCCGCTACTTCATGACGATCGAGGAGGCCTGCCAGCTGGTGATCCAGGCCGCGGCCATCGGCGGCGCGGGCGAGGCTCTCGTCCTCGACATGGGCGACCCGGTGCGGATCGTCGACGTCGCGCACCAGCTCATCGACCAGTCGGGCGCGCGGGTGGAGATCGAGTTCACCGGCCTGCGCGAGGGCGAGAAGATGCACGAGGAGCTCTTCGCCGACGACGAGCCCCAGGACGTCCGCCCGGTCCACCAGATGGTGTCCCACGTGCCGGTGCCTCTGATGTCGCCGGAGAGCGTTGCGTCACTCCCCGTTGTCGGGACGGTCGACACCGTCCGCGGAGCCATGGCCGATCTGTGCAGCTCGGCCCGCGTTCCTCACCCTTCGGCCGGAGCACTGCCCGTCAGGTAGTCGCGCAGTGCGGTCATCGCATCGGTGGGAGCGAAGCCCGTCGCCTCGAGCTTGCCCAGCGGAAGGACCGAGCTCGCCGGCCGAGGGGCCAGCTCCTTACCTGCGGAGTACTCCTCGGACGTGATGCGCCTGACGTCCTCGGCGGTCCGTGCTGAGTGGGTGAACACCGCCGACGCCACGTCGGCCCAGCTGGTCGTGGGACCGCCGTTGGTCGCGTTGTAGGTGCCGTACGGCGCCCCCGTGTCGAGGAGGTGCCGGGTCGCGCGGGCCAGCTCGTCGGCGAACGTCAGCCGACCCACTTGGTCGTCCACGACACCGGGGGAGACGCCCTTCGCGGCGAGCTGCTGCATCGTCCGCACGAAGTTGCGGCCCTCGCCGATCACCCACGAGGTGCGCAGCACGTAGTGGCGTGCGGTCGCCGACACGGCGAGGTCCCCGGCGGCCTTCGACTGGGCGTAGACGCCGAGAGGGGAGAGTGGCTCGTCCTCCGGGTGCTCCGCCGCGGTGCCGTCGAAGACGTACTCGGAGGAGAAGTGGACCAGCGTGAAGTGGTGCTGCTCCGCGAGACGCGCCAGCGCCGCGGGGCCGGAGGCGTTGGCCCGCCAGGCAGCGACCCGGCCCTCGGGCGTCTCGGCGGCGTCGACGGCGGTGTAGGCGGCGGCGTTCAGCACGACCTCGTGGTCGTGCCACGGCCAGGCTGTGAGCGATGCGGGGTCGGTGATGTCCAGGTCTCGGCGCGTGACTCCCAGCGCGTGGGGGAACTCCGCCATCAGGGCTCGACCTAGCTGTCCCTCCGCTCCGAGGACGAGCGGTCGCGAGGGCGGCACCCGCGAGGCGTCCGCGAGTCGGGGGTTGTGCCGGTCCTTGTCCGAGATCTCGCACTCCGACAGCGGGATCGGCCACGGGATGTCGGTCGTCTGGTCGGCGAGGTCCAGCGCCGGGTAGGCGATGTCCGGCCGCCAGTGCTGGTTGACGAGGTAGGTGTAGGCCACCCCGTCCTCGAGCGTCTGATAGCTGTTGCCGACGCCGCGGGGCACGAAGACCGCCACTGACGGGTCGATCTCGACGTGGAAGGTCGCGCCGAACGTCTCGCCTTCGCGCATGTCGACCCAGGCGCCGAAGATCCGGCCGTTGGCCACGGAGATGAACTTGTCCCACGGCTCGGTGTGGATGCCGCGCGTGGTGCCGCGGTCGGCGTTGAACGAGATGTTGTTCTGGACCGGCCCGAAGTCGGGCAGTCCCAGCGCGACCATCTTCTCGCGCTGCCAGTTCTCCTTGAAGAAGCCGCGCGCGTCCGTGCGGAGGTCCAGACGCACCACCAGCAGTCCCGGGATCGGGGTGGTCTCGACGGTGAGGTCAGGCATGGATCCTCCGGTGGTTGCGGTCGGTGCTCGGCTCGCGGGGTCTCGACGGGCGCTCGTCGCTGGCGCTCCTCGCTGCTCGACCACCGGTCAGTGGTTTCGAGGCTCGCTTCGCTCGCACCTCAACCACCGAGAGTGCGGCTCGACCACCGGTCAGTGGTGTCGAGCCGGGACTTCGTGCCTCCTCGACCACCGGGGAGGTCACTGGCCCTTGGCGGCGTACGACGCCTCGGTGGCCTGCTTGTGGGGGCGCCACCAGTCCTCGTGCTCCTGGTACCACTCGATCGTGCGGGCCAGGCCGGCCTCGAAGTCGGAGTAGACCGGGCGCCAGCCGAGCTCGTCGCGCAGCTTGGTGGAGTCGATGGCGTAGCGCAGGTCGTGGCCTGCCCGGTCGGTGACCAGGTCGTAGTCGTCGGCGGAGCGGCCGAAGTGCTCCAGGATGCTGCCCACCACCTCGAGGTTGTTGCGCTCGCCGTCGGCGCCGATCAGGTAGGTCTCGCCGATGCGACCCTGCTGGAGGATGAGCCAGACCGCGGCGGAGTGGTCCTGGGCATGGATCCAGTCGCGGACGTTGGTGCCGGCGCCGTAGACCTTGGGCCGGTCCCCGTCGATGACGTTGGTGATCTGGCGGGGGATGAACTTCTCGATGTGCTGCCAGGGGCCGTAGTTGTTGGAGCAGTTGCTGATGGTCGCCTTCACGCCGAAGCTGCGCACCCAGGCGCGCACCAGGTGGTCGGAGCCGGCCTTGGCCGCGGAGTAGGGGCTGCTCGGGTTGTAGGGCGTCGCCTCGGTGAAGCGCTGCGGGTCGTCGAGCTCCAGGTCGCCGTAGACCTCGTCGGTGGAGATGTGGTGCAGGCGGGTGCCGTGGCGGCGTGCGGCCTCCAGGACCTGGAAGGTGCCGACGATGTTGGTCTGGATGAAGGGGCCCGGCTCGGTCAGCGAGTTGTCGTTGTGGGACTCCGCGGCGAAGTGCACGACCGCGTCGGCCTCGGCGACCAGGCCGTCGACCGTGGGGCCGTCGGCGACGTCACCCACGACCAGGCTCACCCGGTCGCTCGGGAGGCCTTCGAGGGACTCGCGCGAGGCGGCGTAGGTCAGCTTGTCGAGCACGGTCACCTGCGCCGAGGTCTCCCGCACGAGGTGATGGACGAAGTTGGAGCCGATGAAGCCGGCGCCGCCGGTCACGAGTACGTGTTCCACGCGCTCACCCTAGAGTCTCCGCATGCGCGGAATCATCCTGGCGGGCGGGACCGGCTCCCGACTGCACCCGATCACCCATGCGGTGAGCAAGCAGCTCATGCCGATCTACGACAAGCCGATGATCTACTACCCGCTGTCGACCCTGATGCTGGCAGGCATCCGGGAGATCCTCGTCATCACGACCCCGCACGAGGCCGAGCAGTTCCGCCGGCTGCTGGGGGACGGGTCCCAGTTCGGCATCGAGATCAGCTATGCCGTGCAGCCCTCGCCCGACGGCCTGGCCCAGGCGTTCGTGATCGGCGAGGAGCACATCGGCTCCGAGACGGTCGGCCTGGTCCTGGGCGACAACATCTTCCACGGCGCCGGGCTCGGCACCCGGCTGCGCCGCTTCGCCGACATCGACGGCGCCGCGGTCTTCGGCTACCGCGTGGCCGACCCCTCGTCGTACGGCGTGGTGGAGTTCGACGAGCACCGCAAGGCGCTCTCGCTCGAGGAGAAGCCGGAGCACCCGCGCAGCCACTACGCCGTGCCCGGCCTCTACTTCTACGACAACGACGTGGTCGAGATGGCCAAGGCCCTGAAGCCCTCGGCACGCGGGGAGCTGGAGATCACCGACCTCAACCGGCTCTACCTCGACCAGGGGCGCCTCCAGGTCGAGGTCCTTCCCCGCGGGTCCGCGTGGCTCGACACCGGCACCTTCGACGACATGAACGACGCCAGCAACTTCGTCCGCGCGATCGAGAAGCGGCAGGACACCAAGATCGGCGCGCCCGAGGAGGTCGCCTGGCGGCTCGGCTTCATCGACGACGCCGGACTGGCGGAGATCGGGAAGAGCCTGCTCAAGAGTGGCTACGGCGCCTATCTGCTCGACCTGCTCGAAGAGCCGCGCCACCAGGAGTAGCCCAGCAGGATGGTCCGGCGCTCCCGGCCCGTCGCTAGGCTGCCCGGATGAAGGTTCTCGTCACCGGCGGCGCCGGCTACATCGGATCGACCACGGCCAAGGCGCTGGAGGAGGCCGGCCACACGCCGGTCATCCTGGACTCGCTGCTCACCGGGCCGCGGGTGTTCGTCAAGGACCGTGCCTTCTACGAGGGTGACATCGCCGACCGCGAGCTGTTGCGCCGCATCGTGTCCGACCACCCCGACCTCGACGCCACCATCCACATGGCCGCGCGCATCGTCGTCCCGGAGTCCGTGGAGAAGCCCTACCTCTACTACCGCGACAACGTCGCCAAGTCGCTGGAGCTCTTCGACGAGCTCAACGCCCTGGGCAGGACGCGCGTCCTGTTCTCGTCCTCGGCGTCGCTCTACGCGACCAAGGACGACTTCGAGGTGACCGAGGAGGACCCGCTCGACCCGCCGTCGCCGTACGCACGGACCAAGCGGATGATGGAGCAGGTCCTGCAGGACATGGCCGCGGCCACCGACCTCAGCGCGATCATCCTGCGCTACTTCAACCCCGTCGGCTCCGATCCCGACCTCGAGTCCGGCATCTACGCCAAGGAGCCGTCCCACGTGCTCGGCCAGCTGGTCATGGCGGCGCGTGGACAGAAGGACGCGTTCACCATCACCGGCGTGGACCACCCGACCCGCGACGGCACCGGCATCCGCGACTACATCCACGTCTGGGACCTCGCGAGGGCCCACGTGCGCGCCATCGAGAGGTTCGACGACGTGATCACCGCCGTCGACGCGCCGAGCTCGATCATCAACGTCGGGACCGGCGAGGGCGTGACGGTGCGAGATCTCGTGGCGTCGTTCGAGCGGGTCTTCGGCCAGGAGGTGCCCATCGCCGAGGCGCCGCCGCGGCCCGGGGATGCCGTCGGCGCGTTCGCCAACGTCGACAAGTCGCGCGAGCTGCTGGACTGGCGCACCGAGCTCTCCCTGGACGACGCCATCGCCTCGGCCCTGGCCTGGGGCGAGAAGCGCCAGGAGATCCTGGGCTACGAGTGATCCGTCGTACGGCGGCGGCCGGTGTCGCCGCGCTCCTGCTGAGCCTGGCCCCGGCCGGGCCGGCCTCCTCCGCGCCGGCGGAGGGGTCGGAGCGAGCGTCGCTGCCCCTGGCCGGCCGGCTTGTGGTCGTCGACCCGGGGCACCAGCTCGGCAACCATCGCTTCCCGCGCCGCATCAACCGCCTCGTCCCCGCGGGCGGCAGCCGCAAGCCGTGCAACACGACGGGCACCTCGACGCGCGGCGGCTACGCCGAGGCGACGTTCGCCTGGCGGGTGGCACTTCGGTTGCGCGCGCGGCTGCAGGCCCTCGGGGCCCGCGTGGTGCTCACGCGCGACAGCAACCGCCAGGACCGCTGGGGGCCGTGCGTCGACGTGCGCGGACGGGCAGGCAACCGGGCCGGGGCCGATCTCAAGATCAGCATCCACGGTGACGGCTCCTACACGACCGGCGCCCGCGGCTTCCACGTCATCGCGCCGACGGACCGGCGTCGCTGGACGCACGACATCTTCCGCCCCTCGAGGCGGCTGGCGGTGGAGACGCGCGCCGCCCTCCGCGACAACGGCTTCCGCGTGGCGAACTACATCGCCGGCAGCGACGGCCTCGACTTCCGTGGGGACCTCGCGACCCTTAACCTGTCCGACGTACCGACCGTCATGGTGGAGCTGGGCAACATGCGCGACCGCCGTGATGCGCGGAGGATGACGAGCAGGCGGGGCCAGGATCGGTACGCCCGTGCCTTGACGGCGGCGGTGCGCGCACACCTCGATCGCTAGGATGCCGGCATGGGTCACCGACGTATTGCTGAGGGCCGAGACGGCGAAGCGGTGTCGTGCCTGTTCGCTGCGCGTGGCCAGACCCGCAGAACGCCATGAGTCCCACGGCGCACGCAGTGGGTGACTCGCGCGCCGGGGTAGTGGGCGGGACTCTTCTCGGCGGACTCGCGGTGTCCAATCAAGCCCTGCCGGCGCTCGATCGCGTCCCTGTGGACCCGACCATCGTCTTCTTGGGCCTGACCAGCGTCGTCGCGCTGCACGCGTGGTTGTCGAGGAATCTATTGGTGGGTCGGCCGCACGCCCTCCTGCTGATTCTCTTCGTCTCTTTCCTCCCGGGGATCTTCGAATCAGGTGGAACTTCGTACTCGGCGGCGAAGCTGCCTGCGATGGTCATCGGGTTCGTTGGCGCGTTCTGCGCGATAGAGCTACTTCGAAGTGATCGTGCTCGACGAGCATTCGTCGCTTGCCTTGCCGTGGTCGGAATCGGAGTATCGGTCACGCTGTTCGTTGCTGGGACGACCGATCCCCTCAGTGGGCGCGCAACGATCGCAGGCGCATCACCCCTAGGCGTCGGCTTCATCTGCGCGCTGGCGACGCTCATATTGAGCCTCGCGGCATTCCAGGTGAAGGCGCCTGCGAAGCGACTAGTGCTTGTAGTTCTGTCGCTTGGATGTGCGCTTCAGTCGAGCACGACCGGAAGTCGAGGGCCCCTACTCGCTGCTTTACTGGCTCTTGCGTTGGTGTTCGCGTTCGGTCGGGGCCGCAGCCGGTTCCAAGGGCTCGCGCTGGTGGCCGTCGCGGGATATGCCTCTTACTCCCTCGTTGCTGGGGCACGTGGGACGGCCACCGCGCGGCTGGGAGAACTCCAAAGTGAGGAACGGATCACGTTGTGGCATCGCTGTCTCGAAGCCATACCAGAACGACCTTGGGCGGGTACCGGATGGGGCGACATGGTCGAGACAGTGACTCTCCCTCAGAGCTTCTACGTCGCCGCCGGCGCTCGGCAGTACGCGCACAACATCTTCATCGAAGCGGCTTTAGAGGGAGGTTTCGTCGCGCTCATCGGCCTGGTGTGCATCCTTGTCATTGCGGTCGCGAGGCTCAGAGCCGCTTCCGGGATCTCAACGACGGACCTGGCGCTGTTCGCCATCAGTCTCTTCGCTATAGCCAATGCCATGGTGTCGAGTGACTTGGGCGGCACTCGCCTCCTGTGGGTGCTGATCGGGGTGGGGCTCGCGACCGCGCTGCCTCCAACGCGTCCCCCGGCTGCGTCATCGGCTCCGGACCCGGCACAGTCTCGTGCTTCCAAGGTCTCAAGGTCCCTCGCTCGCTAGGTTGGGCGCGTGCCCCTGGATCCCGCCACCCGAGCCCTCCTCGACCTCATCGCCTCGTCCGGCTACCCGCCGATGCACGAGGGCACGCCGGAGGAAGGCCGCCGTGCGCTGCGCGCGATGTCGGTCGACTGGGTGAAGCCCGAGGACGTCGTCCCGGTGGGCAGTGTCGAGGACCTGACGGTCGCCGACCTGCCCGCTCGGACCTACCGACCCGAGGGCGACGGTCCCTGGCCCACGATGCTGTACCTCCACGGCGGCGGGTTCGTCATCGGCGACCTGGACACCCACGACCAGCTCTGCCGACGGCTCTGCGCGGGAGCCGAGATGGTCGTGGTGTCCGTCGCCTACCGGCTCGCCCCCGAGGCCCCGTTCCCCGCCGCCGTCGACGACGCGGTCGCCGCGCTGCTCTGGGTGGCGGAGCGTCGCGCGGAGCTCGGTGGCAGCGAGGTCGTCGCGGTCGGCGGTGACAGTGCCGGCGCCAACCTGGCGGCCGTCATCGCGCAGGAGCACCCGGACCTCGTGGATGCGCAGCTCCTGATCTACCCGGCGACGCACGTCCTAGGCGACTATCCCTCGCGCACGGAGAACGCCGAGGGCTATCTGCTGGAGAACGCCACGATGGAGTGGTTCTTCACCCACTACGGCGTGCCGATGGACCAGCTCGACGACCCACGGGTCTCCCCGCTGCTCGGTCAGGTGGCAGGGGTGGCCAAGGCGCTGGTGGCGACGGCCGAGTTCGACCCGCTACGCGACGAGGGCGAGGCCTACGCCGCGGCGCTGGACGCGGCCGGCGTACCCGTCGACAGGTTCCGGTACGACGGCCTCGTGCACGGCTTCATCGACATGGTGCCCGCCAGCCCGGCTGCCGCTGCCGCCGTCGAGGACCTCGTGAGCCGGACGCGGACCCTGCTGCACGGCTGACACCAGCTGGGATGATCCGGCGGCTCCCCGACGTTGTGGTTGAAGATTTGAATACCTACGACACCTCGGAGACCCCATGAAGCTCGCCAAGCTCGCCACCCGCGTCCTGATCGGCGGCCTGTTCGTCGGCCACGGCACCCAGAAGCTCAAGGGCTGGTTCGGAGGGCCCGGCATCGACGGGCTCTCCGCCGGCATGGAGGCGATGGGGATGCACCCGCCGCGCCGCAACGCCTACGCCGCCGGGGTGACCGAGACGGTCGGCGGCGCGCTGCTGGCCGCGGGCCTGCTCACGCCGCTGGCGAGCGCCTCGCTGACCGGCACCATGCTGGTCGCGATCCAGAAGGCCCACCGCGCCAACGGGCCATGGAACAGCGAGGGCGGCTGGGAGTACAACGCGGTCCTCATCGCGGCCGTGCTGGCCATCGCCGAGGACGGTCCGGGGGACCTCTCGCTCGACCGCCTGCTGGGCACCGAGCGCGAGGGCGTCGGCTACGCGCTGGGTGCCGCGGCGCTCGGCGTGGCCGCGGCGTACGGCGCGCTCGAGGCGGCCCGCCGCGCCACCCCGGCCGGTCAGCTGTAGCCCGATCCTGACACGGCGTCGTCGTCTTGTGACCAGGCCAGGGGCGGTTCCACCCCAAGTGAGGTGGTCGCAGGCGCCCCTGCTCCGCCGCTTTCCCCCATTTGGGGTATGCGCTGCTGCGGGGTGCCCGGCACCGTGGGGGCATGGCCTGGGAACCGTTGCCGCTCGAGGTCGCCGAGTGGATGGGGATGGACGACGACCACCTGCGCCTGGAGCTGGTGTCCGAAGGGCCTGGTGGCGCCGGTGAGGGACAGCACCGTCCGAGGGCGCGCCTTCGGGCCAGCCTGGGCCGCCTCCGTCGGGTGCTCATCGGCTGAACCGCAGTACCGGGCACCTGGCTACGCTCGCCACGTGCTCCGCACCGCTCACTGGGACGACTGGTCCCTCGACGACCTGCTGGCCGCCAAGGGGGAGACCCGGGTGAGCCTGGTCGTGCCCGCGCGCAACGAGGCCGCCACCGTCGGCGACGTGGTGACACGGGTGCGCAGCGCGCTGGTCGACACGGTGGCGCTGCTCGACGAGGTGGTGGTGATCGACTCCGACTCCACCGACGCGACGTACGACGTGGCCACGGACGCCGGCGCGGTCGTGCACCGCTCATCGGAGATCCGCCCCGACCTCGGGACGACGCGGGGCAAGGGCGAGGCGATGTGGAAGTCGCTGTTCGTGACCACCGGCGACGTCATCGTGTTCATGGACGCCGACCTCCTCGACTGGGACACCCACTTCGTGCCGGGCCTCCTCGGGCCGCTGCTGACCGAGCCGGAGGTGGCGCTGGTCAAGGGCTTCTACGAGCGCCCGCTGCTCGGCGGCGAGGGCGGTCCGCTCGACGGCGGGCGCGTCACCGAGCTGGTCGCGCGGCCGGTGCTGGCGCTGGAGTACCCCGAGCTGGCCGGCCTCGTGCAGCCGCTGGCGGGGGAGTGGGCCGTACGCCGCTCGCTGTTCGAGACGCTGTCGGTGCCCACCGGGTACGCCGTCGAGCTGGCCGCGCTCATCGACACCCTGGCCGCGCGCGGACCGGGCGCGATCGCGCAGGTCGACCTCGGGCGGCGTTCGCACGGACACCAGACGCTGCTGGACCTCGGCGCGATGGCGACGCAGATCCTGGCGGCTGTCGAGCGGCGTCGGGGTGGTGTCGAGGCTCGCTCCGCGCGCACCTCGACCACCGGGGGGAGCGTGGTGCTGCGTCAGTACCGCTCCGAGGGCGGGACGATCGTGCCGGCCGAGCGACTCGTCGACGTGGGCGAGCGGCCCGCGGCGGTGAGCGCATGACGCTGCGCCTGGGCCGCCACACGTTCGCCGACGACGCCACGCTGATGATGGCGATCGTCAACCGCACGCCCGACTCCTTCTACGACAAGGGCGCCACCTGGGCGGAGGACAAGGCGTTCGAGCGGGTCCGGCTCGTGGTCGAGCAGGGCGCGGAGATCGTCGACATCGGCGGCATCAAGGCCGCGCCCGGCGTCGAGATCGACGCCGCCGAGGAGAAGGCCCGGGTCGTCGACTTCGTGGCGCAGGTCCGCGAGACATTCCCCGGCCTGGTCATCTCCGTCGACACCTGGCGCGCCGAGGTGGGACGCGCGGTCTGCGAGGCCGGCGCCGACGTGCTCAACGATGCCTGGGGCGGCGCCGACCCCGAGCTGGTCGACGTGGCGGCGGAGTTCGGGGCCGCGATGATCTGCACCCACACCGGGGGAGCGACGCCGCGCACCCGCCCCTACCGCGTGGAGTACGACGACGTCGTGCGCTCCGCGATCGAGGACACGGTCGGCTACGCCGAGCGCGCGCTGGCCGCCGGCGTCGCGCGCGAGTCCCTCGTCATCGACCCGGCCCACGACTTCGGCAAGAACACCTTCCACTCCCTCGAGGTCACCCGCCGCCTCGACGAGATGGTGGCGACCGGCTGGCCGGTGCTGGTGTCTCTGTCCAACAAGGACTTCGTCGGCGAGACCCTCGACCTCCCGGTGGGTGAGCGGCTGACCGGCACCCTCGCGGCCACGGCCGTCTGTGCCCTGGCCGGCGCGCGCGTCTACCGCGTGCACGAGGTCGTCGAGACCCGTCAGACCGTCGACATGGTGTGGACCATCGCCGGGCGCCGCCCGCCGCGCCGCGCCATCCGAGGCCTGCAGTGAGCGGCGAGCCGGTCCGCATCGCGCTCGTTCCCGGGGTGCTCGCGCTGCTGCCGTCGTACGGCGGCCTCGAGGACCCGGTCGCGGACCTGCGCGCCGCCTGCCTCGACGCCGTCGCCTGGCTCGGCCCCGGGCCGGGGGTGCTCGCCTCCGAGCAGGGGGGTCGCGTGGCGGCGTACCTGTGCGGGGAGGTGTCGAGTCGGGACTCCGTCCCACCTCGACCACCGGCGCAGGGAGTCGTGGTGGTCGCCAACGGCAGCGCGACGCGCACCGAGAAGGCGCCGGGACACCTCGACGACCGGGCAGTGGGCTTCGACGACGACCTGCGGGCCGCGCTGGGGGCCGGACGACCGGGCGCCGTCGACACCGACCTCGCGCGCGAGCTGTGGGCCGACGTCGGTGGGCTGCTGCGGCTGGCTCAGGAGGTCGAGGTCGACCCGGCCTCGGTGACGATCGACTACGACGCCGATCCGTTCGGCGTGCAGTACTGGGTGATGCGGATGGAAGGCGTGCGGCGATGAGGGTGCTGATCGGCTCGACCTCCGGGGAGGAGGCGGACCTGCCGGCGCTGTACGCCGCGCCGCGCACGCCGTGGCTGCGCGTCAACATGGTCTCGACGGTGGACGGGGCGGCGACCGGCGAGTCGGGCAAGAGCGGCTCGATCAACAACGCCGCCGACAAGCAGGTCTTCGACACCCTGCGCGGGCTGGCCGACGCGATCGTCGTGGGCGCCGGCACCGCGCGCACCGAGGGCTACCGACCCGTGGACGTCCCGATCGTGCTGGTGAGCCGGCGCGCCGACGTACCGGAGCGGCTGCGGGACGCGCCGGCCGGATCGGTGCTCATGGCGACGACCGCCGGCGCCTCGGGGCTGGGGGAGGCCCGCGACGTGCTCGGCGCCGACCAGGTGCTGACGCTCGGCGACGACGAGGTCGATCTGGCCCTGCTCAAGGAGCGGCTGGTCGAGCGCGGCCTGGTCGACCTGCTCTCCGAGGGCGGACCCTCGCTGCTGGGGGCCCTCCTCGCGCAGGGCGTGGCCGACGAGCTGACGAGCACGGTCGTGCCGCAGCTGGTCGGCGGCGACCACCCGCGCATCGTGGCAGCGCCCGGGCTCGACGTGCCTCTCGAGCTCCACACGCTCCTCGAGGAGGACGGGACACTGCTCGCCCGCTGGTTCGTCAGGCGCTGACCGGGAAGTTCCTCCTCGGGGGTGCTTCCCACCGTCGGCGGGCGCTCCTAGAGTGCTGAGTCTCGGTCCTGTGCCTCGGTGGGCAGGCGTTCCCAGAGCAAGGAGCCTCACCCGTGATGTCTCGTTCACGCCGCCTCGTCGCGGCAGTCGCGGTCGTGCTGGCCGCGGGGATGCTGCCCGCGCTGGACGCCTCCGCCGGAGCCGCACCCGACCGCCCCACGATGTACCGGTCCCTCCCGGGCTTCGCGCCCACCGGCGACCGCGTCCGCATCGCTCCCGACAAGTACGCCGCCGTCCGCGTCGACCTCGGCCAGGTGCGCGCCGCGCTGGCCCAGGCCCCCGCGGCCGGCGCCGAGGGCCGCGTCGTCTTCCGCGTGCCGACGCCCTCGGGCACCCTCGAGCGCTTCGCGGTGCAGCGCACCCAGGTGATGGAGTCCAAGCTCGCCGCTGCCCACCCCGAGCTCGAGACCTTCGCGGGCAGCTCGCTGGACCGCCCCTCCACCTCGATCGCGCTCGACGTCACGCCGATGGGCCTGCACGCCGCCGTCCGCGGCCCCCAGGGCCAGCGCGCCTGGTACGTCGACCCCGCCTACGACCGTCGCGGCACCACCGAGCACCTCAGCTACTACGGCGGCTCCGTGCCGCGCATGGAGGAGCAGGTCGCCGAGCGCGAGGCGCCGGCCGTGCGCCAGGCGCTGCGCAAGGGCAGCGCCCGCACGGCCCCGGGCGGCGTGGTGACGCAGAAGGTCTACCGGCTCGCGCTGACCAGCGACCCGTCGTACGCCGCCTACTTCGGCACCGACAACGTGCTGGCCGAGAAGGTGACGCTGATCAACCGCGTCAACCAGATCTACAACGACGACCTCGCGATCAACCTGCGCCTGGTCAACCAGACCGACCGGCTCAACCTCGACACGACCGCGGAGGCCACCGGCCCCGACGGGCCGTGCGGCGCGCACCCGTGCTTCGACCCCGCCGACGCGGGCGGGCCCGGCCCCCAGGACGACGTGGACTCCCAGCTCGACTACTGCGACGTGCCTGGCCTCGGGCGCAACCGCACCGTCCTGGGACAGCTGATCGGCGCGTCCAACTACGACATCGGCCACCTCGCCCTCGGCGTCAACGGCGGCGGCGTCGCCTACCTCGGCGTGGTCGGCTGGGACTTCAAGGGCGGCGGCTGCACCGGTCTCCCGCAGCCCAAGGGCGACTTCTTCGCCATCGACTACGTCGCCCACGAGATGGGTCACCAGTTCGCGGGCAACCACACCTTCAACGGCGTCCAGGGCTCGTGCGCCGGCGGCAACCGCAACGGCGGCACGTCGGTCGAGCCGGGCTCCGGCTCCTCGGTCATGGCCTACGCCGGCATCTGCCTCCAGGACGACCTGCAGCCGCACACCGACCCCTACTTCGCGGGCAAGACGCTCGACGAGGTCACCGCCTACACCGAGGGCGTCGTGCCTCCGGTCGTGGAGGTGCAGACGGTGTCGCTGCGCGACTTCGCCGACAACGGTGACAGCGTCGACCTCACCTTCGGCGCGTCGTCGGTGACGCTGACCCGCGGCGCCAACTACAACGCGGCCGGCATCGAGACCGCCGTCGAGGGGCTCGTGGGCCAGGACGTGACGATCGCCGGGTGGGGCTACGACCCCTTCAACACCCCCACCAACGACATCGCCCCGCTCACGCTGCCCGACGACACCGGCTTCCAGGTGATCTTCGCGCCGACCGCCGACCCCGAGGCGCCGGGCACCCACGTCGACGTGGCACCCCTGAGCATCGGTGCCACGACCGGCGGAGCCTCCGGCTTCGTCGGCGAGACCGCCAAGGGCGGCGCCCCGGACAACGGCGGTGTCTCGACCACCACCACCCGCAACCACGCGCCCGTGGTCCGCGCCCCGGCCAACCGGACGATCCCGGTGCGCACGCCGTTCCAGCTCAAGGGCTCGGCGCGCGACCGCGACGGCCAGAAACTCGTCTACCTCTGGGAGCAGATGGACATCGGCGCCGAGGACACCCAGACGACCGACGGCGGCACGGCGCTGGTCTCCAACCGCAAGCTCAACGGTCCGCTCTTCCGCGTCTTCGGCACGGCCGCAGCGGTGAGCGACGCCGGCACGCTGGAGTCCCCGTCGCCCGGCATCAACCTGGCCGGCACCAACGGCACCCGGATGTTCCCGGACCTCAGCCAGATCCTCCAGGGCAACACCAACGCCAAGACGGGTCGCTGCCCGGCCGTGGCCCCGTTGCCCGACGACCTGGACGACTACACGCCCGTGCCGTCGAAGGTCCGCGCGTGCTACTCGGAGTTCCTGCCGACCCGGGGCTACGTCGGCACGGCCGGCTCGCCCAAGCCGGCCATGCACTTCCGGCTGACGGCGCGCGACACCTTCCCCAACGGTGGCGGCGTGGCCTACGACGGCGTCACCCTGCGCCTCGACCCGAGCGCCGGGCCGTTCCTCGTGACCTCCCAGCGCGCCAAGAACGTCATCCTCAAGCGCGGCTCGGTCCACCGGGTCACGTGGAAGGTCAACGGCACCCGCAAGCTCGCCAAGCGGGTCCGGATCCTCCTCTCCGTCGACGGTGGCCGCACCTGGCGCTACACCCTGCGCTCCGCCACCCCCAACGACGGCCGCGAGACCGTCCGCATCCCCCGCCGCAAGTCGAAGAACGCGCGGATCATGATCGCCGCCAACGGCAACTACTTCTTCGACCTCAACGACGGAAGGATCCGCATCCGCTAGTCGTCGTGGTCGAGCCGGCCTCGGTGGTTGAGGTGCGAGCGCAGCGAGCCGGCCGCGGTGGTTGAGGTGCGAGCGCAGCGAGCCGGCCTCGGTGGTTGAGGTGCGAGCGCAGCGAGCCTCGAAACCACCCCAGCTGAGCGTGGGGGGTGGTTTCGAGGCTCCTCGCTGGCGCTCGTCGCACCTCAACCACCGTCGGCTCTCCTGGCTGACGGGCGGCTGGCGAGCTCCGGCAGAGCACCGAAGTCGCCGCGAATGAGCGCTTCGCGTTTGGACCGACTCCATCCTTGGATCTGTTTCTCGTCGGCGAAGGCGTCGGCGATCGAGTCGAACTCGGCGTTCCACACGAGGACGACCGGGCGACGGTGCCGTGTGTAGGCCGCGCCGCCCTCGTTGTTGTGCTGCCAGAGGCGGGCATCGAGGTCCCAGGTGCTGCCGACGTAGTAGCTGTCGTCGCTGCAGCGCACGATGTAGGTGTAGGGCATGACAAGAGGTTGCGCCTGGACGCGTGTGGCGTCGAGGTGCTCGAACTCCACCTGTGGACAGCGCCCTCGGTGGTTGAGGTGCGAGCGCAGCGAGCCTCGAAACCACCTGCGCGTGTGCGGTGGTTTCGAGGCTCCTCGCTGGCGCTCGTCGCACCTCAACCACCGGGGTGGTGCGCTGGCCTAGGCTCCGGGACGTGAGTGACGAGCTGCAGGTGCGGCGTACCGACGGGGTCGTGGAGGTGACGTTCGCCCGCCCGCAGCGGCACAACGCGTTCACCCGGGAGATGTACGCCGGGATGCGCGAGCTGTGCGCCGAGCTGCGGGACGACAGCTCCGTGCGGGTGCTGGTGCTGCGGGGGGCCGGTGGGCGGGCGTTCGCGGCCGGCAACGAGATCTCCGACTTCCTCGAGGCCGACGCGGTCGCCTACGAGGACTGGATCCGGGAGCTGCTCGAGTCGCTGCACGCGCTGCCGCAGGTGACCGTGGCGGCGGTGTCAGGGGTGTGCGTGGGCGGCGGGCTGGCCGTGGCGACCCACTGCGACCTGCGCCTCGCGACCGCCGGGAGCCGCTTCGGCTACCCGATCGCCCGCACCCTCGGCAACGCGCTGGCCGGCTCGATCGTCTACCGCTGCGCCGCGGTCTTCGGGGAGTCGTTGACCCGCGAGATGCTGCTCGCGGCGCGGCTGGTCGACGCCGACCGCGCCTACGCCGTCGGCGCGGTGATGTCGGTCGTCGCCGACGTCGAGGCGCTGGACGCCGAGCTCGAGACGCTGGTCGAGGGGCTCCTGGCCCTCTCGCCGGTCACCGTGCGCGCCACCAAGCACCAGCTGCTCGACCGCTCCCGGCGGCTCGAGGCGAGCCCGGAGGGCGACGCCGACGTGCTGCGCGAGGTCTACACCGGTCCGGACTTCGCCGAGGGCGTCCGGGCGTTCCTCGCGAAGGAGCGGCCGGCGTTCGGGCGGTAGGTGGTTTCGAGGCTCGCTTCGCTCGCACCTCAACCACCGGCGTGGGAATGGGGGGTGGCGGGGTGGTGTTGTGCCGTCACATGACCCCGAACGACTCACGACGCGTGTCCGTGCTGCTCGGGATCCTGTTCGGGCTGGCCGGCATGGGTTCCTCCTCCGCGGCGATCGCGCTGCCGCTGCTGGGCGAGGACCTGGGCGTCGGCGTCGGTGACGCCACCTGGACGATCACCCTCTACGTGCTGATGCTGGCGGTGACGACCGCCGTCTACGGCCGCGTCTCCGACCTGGTCGGCGTGCGGATCCCGCTGCTGGTCGGCATCGGGCTGATGACCGCTGGGGCGCTCGTGGCGGCGTTCGCGCCGTCGTTCGAGGTGCTGCTCGTGGGCCGGGTCTTCCAGGGCGCCGGCGCCGCCGCCGTCCCGACGCTTGGCGTGGCCGTCCTGAGCAAGCGGTACGACGGTGAGGTGCGCGGCGTCGCGCTGGGCCGCCTGGCCGGCATGGCCGCCGCGATCAGCTGCCTGGGCCCGCTGGCCGGCGGCCTGCTGGAGCACGCGTTCGGGTGGCGGCTGGTGATGGCGCTGCCGATCCTGGGCGTGGCCGTCATCCCCTTCCTGTGGCGCGCGCTCAGCCCGGAAGGCTCCGGCGCGAGCCTCGACGTCCTCGGGGCCGTGCTGGTCGCGGCGACTGCGGCCGGGCTGGTGCTGCTCGTGCAGTCGCCGGCCGCCGGCCTCCTCATCGCCCTGGTGGGCGGTGTCTTGCTCGTGCTCGGCGTCCCGGCCGTGACGTGGCGGGTGCGCCAGCGGCCGTTCGGCTTCCTGCCGCTCTCGGTGGTGCGCGACGCCACCGTCGTCCGCAGCTCGCTGGCCGCTGCGGCGATCCCGGCCGCGTGGTTCGCGCACCTGGTCGCCGTACCGGCCGTGCTCGTTCACGAGGGCTGGGAGGCGTGGCAGGTCGGCCTGCTGCTCGTGCCGAGCGCGCTGCTCGCCATGGTGATGCCGCGCACGGCCGGCACCCTGCTGGCGCGGATCGGTCCCGCCGCCGCGCTGGGGCTGGCCGGCATCGTCTCGACCGTCGCTCTCCTCCTCGCCGCGCTCGGCACCTGGCTGGTCTCACCGGTCGTCCTGGTCGTGGCGGTCGCCCTCGTGACCGTGGCCTTCGGGCTGGGCCAGCCCGCCCTGATGGCGGCCGTGGGGGAGTCGGTGGCCCTTGATGTCCGCGGCGTCGCGCTCGGGGTCGCCACCCTGCTGTTCCTCGTGGGCGGCTCGGTCGGCTCCGCCGTGGTCGGTGGCCTCGGCGAGGTCGCCGGGATCCCCGCGTCGATGGCGATGCTCGCGGCCCTGCCGCTGCTCGGGCTCGTGGCCCTGGTGCCCGAGCTCCGGCGCGTGCCCGAGCCCGTCTGAGCCCACCGCTCACCGACTCTCTGCCACAGTGTCGCCATGCACGTGGGGATGACGCTGCCGGTGATGGAGCCCGACCTGTGGGAGCAGGGCGCCCGGACGCTGGAGGAATGGGCGCGGGCGATCGACGAGGGGCCGTTCGCCTCGCTGTGCTTCGGCGAGCGCATGGCCTTCGACAACCCCGAGACGCTCACCCTGCTCGGCGCCGTCGCGGCCTGGACCTCACGGGTGCGGGTGGTCACCACGGTGATCGTCCCCCAGCTCCACGACCCGGTCTGGCTCGCCAAGGCCCTCGCTACCGGCGACCGTCTCTGCGAGGGCCGGCTGACCGTCGGCCTCGGCGTCGGTGGTCGCGAGGAGGACTACCGCGCCGCGGGCGCCGACCCCGCCACCCAGACCATGCGCGGCATGGCCGAGCGGGTCGCGGTGATGAGACGCGTGTGGTCCGGGGAGGACGTCACCGGTGCCACCCGCCCGGTCGGTCCGCCGCCGGCGCAACCCGGCGGGCCGGAGCTGCTCGTCGGCACGATGGGGCCGCGCACGATCCGCCACTCCGCGGCCTGGGCCGACGGCCTCGCCGGGGTGACGCTCGACCTCGACACCGCCGCGGTCGCGGGCCTCTTCGACCGGGCGCGGGCCGCGTGGTCGGAGGCCGGACGCCCCGCCCCGCGGCTCACCACGTCGTTCTGGTTCGCCCTGGACGACGACGACGGGTCGGCCCGCGCGCAGGTGCACCGCCACCTGCGCCACTACATGAACTGGCTGCCCGTCTCCCTGGTCGACGCCATGGCACCCACCACGGGCTTCGCCGGCACGCTCGAGGAGCTCCGCGAGACCCTGCGGCGCTTCGAGGACACCGGCGCCGACGAGGTGCACCTGATCCCCACCGGCTCCGACGTCACCCAGGTCGAGCGCGTCGCGGAGCTGCTCCGGTGAGCACCTCCCGCCTCGACAGCCCTGCGGCCCGCTCCGCCTGGTCGCAGGCGGCGCTGGGCGCGGGCGCCTTCGTGGTGCTGCTGTGGGCCCTCGAGATCGTCGACGCGGCGGTGGGCCACCGCCTCGACCAGTACGGCGTGCAGCCGCGCGAGGGCGAGGGCCTGCTCGGCATCGTGTTCGCCCCCGTGCTGCACGCCGGGTGGGGCCACCTGGCCGCAAACACCGTCCCCGCGCTGGTGCTGCTGTTCCTGGTGCTCGTGTCCGGCTTCGCCCGCGGGCTGGCGGTCACCGGCGTGATCTGGGTCGTGGGCGGCGTCGGCGTGTGGCTGGTCGCGCCTGACGGCACCACCCACCTGGGCGCCTCGGTGCTGATCTTCGGCTGGCTGGTCTACCTGCTGGTCCGCGGCTTCTTCACCGGTCGGCTGCGCGAGATCGCGCTGGGCGTCGTGCTGTTCGTGCTCTACGGCGGCGTGCTGCTCGGGGTGATGCCGGGGCAGGAGGGCATCTCCTGGCAGGGTCACCTGTTCGGGGCAGCCGGTGGCGCGCTGGCGGCGTACGCGCTGAGCGAGCGGCGCGGTCGAGGTGCGCTCTAGCGCAGCCGCATCGAGCCGGAGAGCGCCGGCACCCAGGGCAGCTGCTTCTCCTCGGCGAGGCGCTCGTCGATGCGGTCGGCGACGTCCTCGGGCCAGTCGGAGGTCTTGCGGGTCTCCATGTCCATGTGGAGCAGCACCTCCTCCATCACGTAGCTGACGCGTGAGTGCGAGTCGTCGAGCAGGTAGACCACGACGTGCGCGGCGCGGCGCGACCGGCCGACCAGCCGCACGCGCACCGAGATCCGGTCGCCGGTGCGCAGCTCGGAGAAGTAGGTCAGGTGGTGCTCCGCGGAGAACACGGCCTGGCCGGCGGCCAGCGGCCAGTTCTGCGGGATGCCGACCTCCACCAGGGACTCGTCGAGCCCCTCGCTGGCGATCCCGAGGTAGTGGCGCACGTTGAGGTGGCCGTTGAAGTCCTCGAACGCGGCCGGGATGGCCTGCTCGGAGTACGCCGGGAGTGCGGCGACCTGGTCGTAGGCGGGCTGAGCAGTCACGGGCCGACCGTACCCGCCGCTGGCCCGCACGGGGTCGGGTGGGTGCTGCAGGGATCCCCGGTCGACCGGGTATCCCCGCGCTAGTCGAGCCAGACGACGGTGCCGGAGTGGCCGGTCAGTACGGCGGTCACGCCGGCGCGGACGGCGCGCGCGGCGCGCTCCGGGGTGAACGTCGCGGGGTCGTGGGTCGAGGGCCGGCCCAGGCCCTCCCCGCGGTAGGACGCGCCGGTCCAGTCCGCCGCGGTGACGTTGAGCGTGGGCTCGGCCAGCTCGGCGCCCACGACCAGGAACTGGCGGTCCAGGTTGCTGGCCGTGACCAGGGCGAGCGGGTCGACGAGTCCCTCGCCGGTCGTCACGACGAGGTCGGCCGCCTCGTCGGCGGACTCCTGGATGCGGGCGACGTAGTCGTGGGGCTCGTCGGCCTCGATGACGGTCAGGTCGGCGCGCACCTCCTCGGCCCAGGCCCGCACTGCCCCGGACAGCGCGCGCGTCCCGGCGTCCTCCTCGGTCGTGAGGAGGACGACGCGGTAGCCCGGCTCCGGCGCGACCCCGTCCCAGGAGCCGGGGCTCGGGGTGAAGGTCCCGGCCGGGGGCGGTGGCGTCGCGGGGGCGAAGCCCGGCCCGGCGGTCGTCGCCGCCGAGGTCGGGGCGCCGGTGGGGGACGACGCTGCGGGCGCGGCCGCGCCCCGGTCGGGGTCGGCGCCGCAGCCGGTCAGCAGCACCGCCAGCAGGGGGGCGGCGAGGGCGACGGCGACGGTCGTCGTGGGGCGCGGAAGCACGGTTCTCCTGGGATCGGCGGGGCACCGCGTCGGAGCGGGGCCGTCGCCAGTGTGCAGGAGCGCCATGCCCCCACACACGCGCAGAGGCCCGACGTACCGCCTGTTCGCCAGTCGTTCGCCGAGTGCGCCCCGATCGTTGGCATGACCCCGCCAGGGTGACGCGCGCTCACCCCCTCTCAAGGAGTCCTTGGTGCCCCCTGCCCTCCGCCGGTCCGCCGCCGGCGCCCTGCTCGTGCTCGTGCTCGCGACGCTCACCGTCCTGCTGCCGTGGGGGAGCGCGCAGGCGCACGGCTTCTCCTCGACGGTCTTCGCCGACGTGACGTCGCCCGAGACCGGGGTGGTCCGCGTCGACCTGGGTCTGGAGTACGACCTCCTGGTGGTCTCCGCCGCCGAGGACCAGGAGGACGACCTGCTCTTCCAGGAGGGCACCGCGGCGTGGGAGGACGGCGACCTGCCGGCCCAGGCGACGGTGCTGCGCGAGCACTCCGACGCGGTGGTCGCCTACGTCACCGACCGGTTCGCGGTCACGGCCGACGGGGCGGCCTGCACGCCGTCGGTGCACGGCGACTACGAGATCGAGCTGCGCGACGTGCCCTACGCCCACCTCGTCCTCGACTACGACTGCCCGGCCGCCGACGCGCACGAGGTCACCAGCGAGCTGTTCCCGGACGACGAGGGCTACGTCAAGGACACCAAGACCGTCGTCACCTACGACCTCGACCTGCGCGAGGGCAGCGCCGCCCTGGACACCGAGAACCCGTCGTTCTCCACGCACCAGTCCAGCGCCGAGCGGTTCTGGGAGTTCTTCCGGCTCGGGGCCGAGCACCTCTACGGCGGCCTCGACCACGTGCTGTTCCTGGTCGCGCTGATCGCCGGCTCCCGGCGGCTGCGCGAGGTGGTCCTGGCCGCGACGAGCTTCACCCTGGCCCACTCCGTGACCTTCGTCCTCGCCGCGCTCGGGCTCGTCGACGTCCCGGCCGACCTCGTCGAGCCGGTGATCGCGCTGTCGATCGCCGTGGTCGCGGCCTGGCACCTGGTAGCGCTCTGGCGCCGCCGCGGCGCCGCGCTGGACATCGAGTCCTCCTCCGGGGGCCACTTCAGCCTGGACCGCGCGGGGTGGGGCCGGCTGGGCGTCGTGTTCTGCTTCGGCCTCGTCCACGGCCTCGGCTTCGCCGGCGCGCTGGGCATCGACGCGGCGTGGTCGTGGACGCTGCTGTGGTCCCTGCTGGTGTTCAACGTCGGCATCGAGACCGTGCAGCTCGTCCTGATCGCGGTGGCCTTCCCCCTGCTGGTGCTGCTGCGCCGGCGCTCTCCGGTCGCAGCCCTGTGGGTGACGGGTCTGGTCTCGGCGGGGGTCGCCGTGATGGGCCTGGTCTGGTTCGTCCAGCGCGTCCTGGGCTAGCGGCGTACGGCGGTCGGAGCGCGGCGTCTTCCGCGCCCGGCCGGGCCGGAGACGCCCTCCGTTCACGAACGAGACACCCCACGACGACAGGTTGGCCGGGCTGCGGCCCTGACCGCAGGTTCCACGCCTCCCTCGTCGAGAAAGAAGCACTTCGATGAAGCTCCTCCACCCGTCGGCCGCCCCTCGCGGCCGTCGCCGGGCCGCAGCCGCAGTCGCGGCCGTGACCCTGAGCGCCGCCGTCTACGGCGGCCTCAACCTGCCGTCCGCGCAGGCCGACTCCCCGGCCGCCGACATCACCGACATCGTCCTCACCGTGGGCGCCGACCAGACCGAGCGCGTCGTCTCGTGGTCGGGCAGCACCGACGGCGCCCAGGGCGTGCAGCTGGCTCCGACCAGCGCGCTCGGCACCGGCGGCACCTTCCCCACCTCGGCGGTGACCATCCCCGGCGACGTCGACCTCAACACCAGCGGTGCCGCGGCCGGCTACGCCAGCCCCACCGTCGAGCTCGCCCACGGCTACACGGTGCTCGACGACCTCGCGCCGAGCACCCAGTACAGCTACCGGGTCGGCAGCGAAGGCCACTGGTCGGCGACGTACACCTTCAAGACGGGTGCCGCGAAGGGCGACTTCGACTTCCTCTTCTTCGGTGACCCGCAGATCGGCTCCTCCGGCGACACCGCCCTCGACGGCGCGGGCTGGGAGCACACGATGGACGTGGCCTCCGACCTCGACCCCGAGGCCGAGCTGTACGTCTCCGGCGGCGACCAGGTCAACACCGCCGACCGCGAGACCGAGTGGGACGCCTTCCTCGGCCCCGACCAGCTGCGCTCCACCCCGTGGGCCGCGACCATCGGCAACCACGACGTCGGCAAGAAGAACTACGAGCAGCACTTCCACGTGCCGAACGCCGACAACTCCAGCGAGTACTACTCCAACGGCGACCCGGCGTCCAACACCTCGGGCGGCAACTACTGGTACATGTACAAGGACGTGCTGTTCGTCGACATCAACTCGAACAGCTACTCGGTGAGCAGCGGCGCGACCGGGACCGGCAACGCCGCGCACATCAACTACGTCACCGACGTCATCGAGGAGCACGGTGCCGAGGCCAAGTGGACCGTCCTCGTCTACCACCACTCGATCTACTCGCCGGCCTCGCACGCCGACGACGGTGACAACGCCAAGCGCCGCATCGACTTCCCGAAGGCGTTCTCCCGCCTCGGCGTCGACGTGGTCCTGCAGGGCCACGATCACTCCTACTCGCGCAGCTACCTCCTCAAGCGCGGCAAGAAGGCGAACGACGGCGAGCAGCCGGGCGCGCCCGACGTGACCGCCGGCCCGGGCGGCGTCCTCTACGTCACCGCCAACTCCGCCTCCGGCTCGAAGTACTACGACCTGAGCGAGCCCGACATCACCAAGAACCGCGGCGACTACGGCCCCGACCCGCTCGGTGGTCCCGACGCCGACGGTCACGTGCGCCACTTCGCCAACTCGGTGGAGAACCAGGAGCACGTCCCGACCTACGTCCGGGTCGCCGTCACCGACAAGAAGCTGACGATCGCCAACATCCGCAGCGGTGAGTGCGACGGCAGCACGCCCAACCCGGCCGTGCAGCGCAACACCGTCGACGGCGAGTGGTGCGGCACGGCGTCCAACGCCCTGTCGCTGGTCGACGGCTCCTGGAAGGCCGCCAAGAACCCCCGCGGCAGCATCGGCTCGGTCGTCGACCAGGTCAACGTGCACCGCGTGGTCTCCGCCCCGGCGGCCGCCGCCATCAGCGGCACCCCGAAGGTCGGCAACACGCTGACCGCCACGGTGACCGGCGAGTGGACGCCCGGCACGACGCCGACGTACCACTGGAAGGCCGACGGGGTCGCCTTCGGCGGCACCGGCGCCTCGGTCGTCCTGGGCGCCGCCCAGCTCGGCAAGGCCATCACCGTCGAGATCGTGGGCAGCCACGAGCTCTACGAGGACGCCTCCGTGACGGCTCCCGCGACCTCGCCGGTCGTGGCCGGGACGCTGCGCTCCTCGAGCCCGCGCGTGTCCGGATCGCCCAAGGTCGGCAAGCGCCTCACGGCCCTGCCCGGCGCCTGGACGCCCGGTACGTCGTTCGGCTACCGGTGGCTCGCCAACGGCAAGGTCATCGCCGGCGCGACCGGTCGCAGCCTGACCGTCACGGGCAAGCTGAAGGGCAAGCGGATCTCGGTGCAGGTCACCGGCCGCCAGGCCGGCTACACCACCGTCACCAAGGTGAGCACCGCGACCGCGAAGGTCAAGGCGCGCCGCTGACCGCATGACCGCATGACCGCATGACAACAACGGGCCTGGCGGCTCCCCCCTCCGCCGGGCCCGTTGTGCGTCTCAGGGGAGGGACTGTCCCGGCGGGGCGGGCGTCAGGGGTCCAGGTGGCGCAGGTAGCTGCGCTCCACGGGGCAGCGGGACTGGGGGCAGGCGCGCAGGTCGCAGAGGCGGCAGATGGTGGTGGCCCGGTCCGCGGAGTCCGGGAGCTGGTCGAGCACCCGGTCCAGCAGGCCCTCGAGGAGACGCCGCTCCGTGGGGCTCAGCACTGACAGGGCGTCGGCGAGGACGGCTCCTCGCTGGGCGAGCAGGCCGTCCGCGGTCGCCATGCCGGCCGGAGTGAGCCGCAGGGCGACCGCGCGCCGGTCGTGAGCGGAGGCGCCGCGCCGTACCTGCCCCTGAGCCTCCAGCTGCGTCACCATCCGCACGGTCGCGGAGTGCGTGAGGCCCATGCGGCGCCGGAGCCCCTCCACCGTGAGCCCGGGATGGTCGGCGAGCTGGACGAGCGCGGCCCGCGCACTGTCGGACCAGTCGCCTGCCTCGCGGAAGCGGTCCACCAGGCCGGTGGCGACGGCGCCCAGGAGGTTGGCCGCTCGCGAACTATGTGCAATGCTCATACATATATTGTCCCACACGAACCGCTCGGGGGGAGACAGCATGGGCCGCGGAGTGCTCGCCGGTACGGCTGCCGGCCTCCTGTGGGGTCTGGCCTTCGTCCTGCCGGACCTGGCGCCCGGGTGGTCGGCGGTCTCGGTGACCGTGGGCCGCTACCTCGTCTACGGGCTGCTCTCCCTGGCCGTCGTCGCGGTGACCGTACGGCGTGGGCCTGCGTCCACCGCCCTGCTGCGCCGCCACTGGCGACCGGCACTGGCCTATGCCGTGACCGGCAACGTCGGCTACTACCTGCTGCTGGTCATCGCGATCCAGGGCGCGGGCGCGCCCGTGGCGGCCACCGTCGTCGGCAGCATCCCCGTGGTCATGGCGATCGCCGCGAACCTGCGCGAGGGAACCTACGCGTGGCGGCATCTCGCCGGCCCGATGCTCCTCGTGGCAGTCGGTCTGGGGTTCGTGAACGTCCCCCAGCTGGCCGCCGCCGACGGCTCCTCGACGGGTGCCACCATGATCGGGTTGGGCGCGGCGGTCCTGGCCGTGGCGACCTGGACCAGCTACGGGCTCGCCAACGCGGTGTTCCTCCGACGCAACCCCGAGGTGGGCGGCTCGGAGTGGTCGAGCGCCATCGGAGCCCTCACCGGCCCGCTCGCCCTCCTCCTGGTGCCGGTCGCCCTGCTGGTGGGACCGACGACCGGGTCCCGCGACGCGACCGTCACGGGCGCGGGGGCGCTGCTCGCCGTGTCCCTGGTGCTCGGGCTCGCGGTGTCCTGGCTCGGCACGGCGCTGTGGAACGCCGCCTCGGCGGCGCTCAGCACGACGCTCGCCGGCCTGCTCATCACCGTCGAGACCGTGGCCGGCTACACCTACTCCTACATCCACGACGCCCGTCTGCCGCCGCCCGTCGAGCTGGTGGGGTTCGCCCTGGTGGTCGCCGGCGTCGTCGTCACGACCGCCCTCCCGCGTCAGCGGAGTGCGGAGGCGAGCGCGGAGACCTGGTCCAGCGGGGGCTCGTAGCCGGGGAAGTAGGCGCAGACGCGCTCGGCCTGGTCGCCGAAGCGGCGGGTGAGCTCGGCGGCGCACTCCTCGGGCGTGCCCCGGACCGCGAGGGTCTCGAGCATCGTGTCGCCGACCAGCGCCATCATCGCCGCGACGTCGCCGACCTTGGACAGGGCGTTGAGCTCGGGCTGCACCTCGCCCCAGCCCTCGACCTCGAGGACCGGGCGGTAGGCCGGCGTCGAGCCGTAGAAGGCCAGCAGCCCACGCACGCCGACCGCCGCGGCCTCCTGCTCCTCCGGCGTACGGCCCATGGCGCAGATCGCCTGGGGGAACACCGAGAACGACGAGCGGTCTCGTCCGGAGCGGGCGAGCCCCTCCTCGACCGCGGGCAGCGTGCGCTCCCGGAAGTGGCGGTGGCTGTGGAACGGCATCACCAGCAGCCCGTCGGCCACCTCGGCCGCCGTGCGCGTCATCACCGGGCCGAGGGCGCCCAGCAGGACCGGCGGGATCCCGTAGGGGTGCGGTCCGGGGACGAACGTCGGGGGCATCAGCGTGTGCTGGGTGTGCTCCCCGCGGAAGTCGAGCCGGGTGCCGTCCTGCCAGGAGCCGAGGATCGCCTTGACCGCCAGCACGATCTCGCGCATCCGCGCGGCCGGCGGGCTCCACGTGGCGCCGTAGCGCTTCTCGATGTGCGGCTTGATCTGCGAGCCCAGCCCCAGCCGGAACCGTCCCCGCGAGAGCAGCTGCAGGTCGTAGGCGGCATGGGCCAGGTGCATGGGGCTGCGAGGCATCGCGATGGCGACGTTGGTCATCAGGTCCGTCTCGACCACCCCGGCCGCGCTCACGAGCGGGAAGAAGACGTCGTGCGGCCCCTCGAACGTGAACAGCCCCGCGACCCCGGCCCCCACCAGCTCCTGCGCGCGCGCCGCGGCGGTGTCGGGACGGCCGTCGAGCTGCAGGTCGAGGAGCATGGGACGAACCTACCGCCGTCGACTAGAACACGTTGCAGTTTCTCGCGGCCACTCCCGGTACGAAACTCACGCTCCCGGCACGAAGTTTCGTACCGGAAGCGTGAGTTTCACCGGGTACCCGGTGAAACTCCGTCGGGAGCAGGCGCTGTCGCGGCGGGGGAGCGCCGAGGTCTGGAACACTCGGCGAGGTGACCACCGACCTCGCCCAGGCCACCGAGGAGCTCGCCGCCGCCACGACCGCGGTCGCCGAGCACGCCCGTCTGAGCGCCCGCGAGGAGCGCTGCCGCGAGGACGTCGCGGCGGCGGCCCGGGCGGCCGAGGCGGCGCGGGTTTCCGCGCAGACCGAGGCGGCCGACGTCCGCGCGCTCGAGAGCTACAGCCCCACCCGCATCTGGGCGACCCTGCGCGGCGCCCGCGACACCGAGCTCGCCACCGAGCAGGCCGAGCAGCAGCAGGCGGAGTACGCCGCCGCGCAGGCCCACGCGCGCCTGGCCCAGGCCGAGGCGGAGCTGGTGACCGTCCGCGCGGCGCGCCAGGCCCTCGGAGACGTCCGCACCCGCCGCGATCAGGCGGTCGCGGCGAAGGAGCGGGTGCTGCGCGACGCGGACACCGAGGCCGGCACCGAGCTGGCCGGGCTCGCCGACCGACTGGGGTTCGTGCGCTCCCAGCTGACCGAGCTGCGGGAGGCATCCGCGGCCGCCGAGCGAGCAGCCTCCCGGCTGGCCGCAGCCGCGGACCTGCTCTCGCGCGCCGGCGACTGGGCGACGTACGACACCTTCTTCGGCGGCGGCATGCTCACCGACGCGATGAAGTACGACCGCATGGACCAGGCGCAGCAGCGGCTGCGCGACGCCGACACGGCGCTGCGGCACCTCTCCGCCGAGCTCGTCGACGTCGGCGTCGGCCAGGTCGACGGCGTCGAGGTCGACGGGATGACCCGCACCTTCGACGTCTGGTTCGACAACATCTTCAGCGACTGGGCCGTGAAGGACCGGATCGCCGATGCCCGCCGCCGTACGACGTCCGCGCAGGAGCGGGTCGCCAAGGTCCGCCGCGACCTCGACCGCAGGATCGGCGCGGCCGAGACCGATGAGCAGGCGCTCGCCGCACGGCGCGAGGAGCTCGTCGCCGGGGGCTAGCCGGGCGGCGCGACCGCCGACAGTTTCCCCAAGGTATGCACCTGAAGCGGCACTTCCCTCGGGTTGCACACCGTGGGAAGTGCAGCTTCCCCTGCATACCTTGGGGAAACTGCCCGCCGCGCGCGCCTCAGGCGCTGTCGCGCCGGACCAGCGTGGGCGGGTAGATGACCCGCATGGCGCGGACGCTGCTGTCGCCGTCGATCTGCTGCAGGAGCAGCCGGGTGGCCTGCTCGGCCATCTCGGAGATCGGGTTGCGGATGGTGGTGAGCTGGGGGACCGTGCGCTCCGCGACGCCCAGGTCGTCGTAGCCGACGAGCGCGACGTCGCCGGGCACCGAGCGTCCCGAGGCCGTCAGCACCCGCAGGGCGCCGGCGGCCATCAGGTCGGACGCCGCGACGATGCCGTCGACGTCGGGGTGGCGCTCCAGCAGCGTGGTGGCGGCGATCTCGCCGCCGCGCTCGGTGAAGTCGCCGTGCACGACGGCGTCGGTCGCGAGGCCGGCCTCGCGCATCGCCGAGCGCCAGCCCTCGAGCCGGTCGACGCCCGCGCTCATGTCGTCCGGTCCGGCGATCGTGGCGATGCGCCGGCAGCCGCGCTCGATCAGGGCGCTCGCGCCCTGCCTCCCACCGGCGAGGTTGTCGGTGTCGACGTAGGCGACCTTGTCGGCGCTCGTCCACGGCCGCCCCACGAACGCGCACGGCAGGTCGAGTGCGGCGAGGTGGTCGGCGAGGCTGTCGCTGCGGTGGTGGGAGACCACCAGCGCGCCGTCGATGTGGCGGTTGCGCAGGTAGCGCAGCATCCGCGCCTCCTCCTCACCCGGCCGCGTCAGCAGCAGCACCAGCTGGAGGTCGCGCTCGGCGAGCACCCGGGTGACGCCGCGCAGGGTCCGCGCGAAGAACGGGTCCGAGAAGACCCGCTCGTCGGGCTCGGGCACGACCAGCCCCACGGAGTCGGTACGCCGCGTGACGAGGCTGCGCGCCGCCGGGTTGGGCGTGTAGCCCAGCGCCCGGACGGCGTCGTCCACCGCGGTCTGCGCCTGCGAGCTGACCCGGTTGCCGCCGTTGATGGCGCGCGAGGCCGTGGCGCGCGAGACCCCGGCGAGGCGTGCGACCTCGTCCAGGGTCGGTGAACCGCCCGGCCCTGCCAGACTGCGGGTCCCCTCCACGCGCGCCACGGTATCGACTCAGCTCTCCGGTGCCTGCAGGCGTCCGGTACGTGCCACCTCGGCGTAGACCAGCGCGCTCGTCTTCGGCGTGCGGACCTGCGTGTCGTAGTCGACGTGCACGATGCCGAAGCGCTTGTCGTAGCCGTAGGCCCACTCGTAGTTGTCGAGCAGCGACCACTGGAAGAACCCACGCACGTCGACCCCGTCGGCGATGGCCGCATGCACGGCGGCGAGATGCGCGATCACGTACGCCACGCGCTCCGGGTCGTCGACGCGCCCGTCGGCGCCCACCTCGTCGGCGTAGGCGGCGCCGTTCTCGGTGACGTAGAGCTGAGGTACGTCGTAGTCGGCGTCCAGGCGCTTGAGCAGCCGGGTCAGGCCCTCCGGCTGGACCTCCCACCCCATGGCGGTCTGCGGCAGCCCGCGGCTGGGGAAGGTGACGTCCTCGCAGCCGACGAACGGCGTGCTGGTCGCCCGCTCCGCGTGGGCGCCGTCGACCCCGGTCGTGTGCTCCTGCGGGCGCCCCGAGACCGCGTCGCCCTTGTAGTAGTTGACGCCCAGCACGTCCAGCGGGGTGCTGATCAGGGCGAGGTCGCCCTCGCGGACCACCGTGCCCCAGGGGCGTGCGTCCCACGTGAGGTGGGCGGTGTCGCCCAGCAGGTCCACCGGGTAGCGGCCGGTGAGGATCGGGTCCAGGAACACCCGGTTGTGCAGGGCGTCGATGCGGCGTGCGGCGTCGCGGTCCAGGTCGTCGGTCGGGTCGTGGGCGTCGGCGACGGTGAGGTTGAGCGTGATGCCGAGCTGCGCGGTGGTGCCGCGCCGCCGCAGCTCGTCGACGACCAGGCCGTGACCGAGCATCAGGTGGTGCGCGGCGACCAGGCCGGCCACCCCCTCCTGCCGGCCCGGCGCGTGCTGGCCGCCGGTGTAGCCGAGGAACGCCGAGCACCACGGCTCGTTGAGCGTCGTCCACACGGGCACCCGGTCACCGAGGGCGTCGTAGAGGGAGAGCGCGTACTCGGCGAAGCGGTAGGCGGTGTCGCGGTTGGTCCAGCCGCCGGCGTCCTCGAGCTTCTGAGGCAGGTCCCAGTGGTAGAGCGTCATCCAGGGCTTGATGCCCTGGCCGAGGAGCTCGTCGACGAGGCGGGAGTAGAAGTCCACGCCGGCCGGGTTGACCGCGCCGCCGTCGGGGCGCACCCGCGGCCACGCCGCCGAGAAGCGGTAGCTGCCGAGGTGGAGGCGCTTCATGAGCTCCACGTCCTGCGGCATGCGGTGGTAGTGGTCGCACGCCGGGTCGCCGGTGTCTCCGCTGATGACGGCGCCGGGCACGCTCGCGAACGTGTCCCAGATGGAGGCCGTGCGGCCGTCCTCGCCGGTGGCGCCCTCGATCTGGTACGACGCGGTGGCCGCGCCCCAGAGGAAGTCGGGCGGGAACCGCAGCTCCTGGCCCGGGAGGGCCTCGGCGCGGGTGTCGAGTTGGTGGGTCATCCCTTGACTGCTCCTTGCATGATGCCGGCGACCAGCTGGCGGCCGGTGAGGACGAACAGCGCCAGCAGCGGGATCGTCGACAGGACCGCGGCGCAGAGCACCAGGCTGTAGTCGACGTAGTAGCTGCTCTGGAGCTGGGCGAGTGCGATCTGAACGGTGGGGTTGGTGGCGGGGAGCACGATCATGGGCCAGAAGAAGTCGGTCCAGACGGTCATGAACGTGAACAGCCAGAGGATCGCGGCCGCCGGTCGGGCGGCCGGCACGGCGACGTTCCAGAACGTCCCGAACATCGAGCAGCCGTCGACGCGCGCGGCCTCGATGAGCTCGTCCGGGATGGCGTCGACGAGGTACTGGCGCATGAAGAAGACGCCGAACGCCGTCACCAGCGTGGGCACCATGATCGCCCAGATGTGGCCGGTCCAGCCGAGCTTGGCCATCTGGATGAACAGCGGGATGACGCCCAGCTGCGTGGGCACCGCGAGCGTGCCGACGACGAAGACCATCAGGGCCTTGCTGCCGCGGAACTTCAGCTTGGCGAACGCGTAGCCGGCGAGCGTGCAGAAGAACACCACCGACGTGGCGCAGACCGTGGACACGATCATGCTGTTGCCCAGGGCCTTCCAGAAGTCGACGGTCTCGAAGACCCGCTGGGCGTTGCTGAAGAAGTGGCCTCCGGGCAGCAGCGGCGGCACCTCGCGGGTGACCACCTCCTTGGTGTGCGAGCCCACGATGAGCGACCAGTAGAGCGGCAGGGCCGAGGCGAGGACGAACGCCGCCAGCAGGCCGTAGACGAGGAAACCCGGACGGCGGTTCACTTGCGGCCTCCTGCCCCGAGGCGTGCGGACACCGCGAGGTTGACCAGCGCGAAGATCACGATGAAGAGGAACAGCAGCCACGCCACGGCCGAGGCCATGCCGAGGTCGCGCAGACGCCAGCCGAGCTCCCAGAGGTAGAGGGTCACGGTCTGCCACTGGCGGTCGGACCCGCCGAGACCGACGTTGTCGAAGAGGCGGGCCTCGGTGAAGATCTGCAGCCCGCCGATGGTCGAGGTGATGACCACGAAGATCATCGTCGGACGGATCATCGGGATCGTGACCGAGAGGAACTGGCGCACCTTGCCGGCCCCGTCCAGCGCCGCGGACTCGTAGAGGTCGCGGGGCACCGCCTGCATGGCGGCGAGCAGGATCAGCGCGTTGTAGCCGGTCCAGCGCCAGTTGACCATCGAGGCGATGGCGATGTGGCTGGGCAGGGTGTCGACGTGCCAGGCGATCGGGTCGATGCCGACGAGGCCGAGTGCGCCGTTGATGAGGCCGTAGCGGTCGCCGAACAGGTTGCCGAAGATCAGGGTGGCCGCGGCGGGCGCGACCACGAAGGGGATGAGCACGCTCATCCGCCAGAACGTCTTGGCCCGCAGCTGGGTGTCGAGGAGCCCCGCGACCGCGAGCGCCACGATGACCTGCGGGATGGAGGACAGCAGGAAGATGCTGACGGTGTTGCGCATCGCCCGCCAGAAGTAGCGGTCCGCGAAGATCGCGCGGTAGTTGTCGAGGCCGACGTACTCGCCCTTGCCGCCGATGAGGCCCCACTCGTGCACCGACACGTAGGCGGTGTAGGCGAGGGGGAACATGCCCACGACGAGGAACAGCAGGAAGAACGGCGACACGTAGAGATAGGGGGAGAAGCGCACGTCCCAGCGGGAGAGCCGCTGCCGCAGGGTCAGCCGGGGTGGCGTGTCCCTGGGCAGCGGCTCCACCGCCTGGGCCGGCCCGGCCGGGGAGGTCGAGGAGGAGACCTCCCCGGCGGGCGCGGTGGTGGGTTGCGAGGTCATCGACTCGGGCTCAGCCGATCCGCTCGACGTCGGCGGTGAAGGAGTCCCATGCCTCGTCCGGCGACTCCTGGCCCTGGTCGACCCGGAGGATCGCGGCCTGGAACGCGGTGATGATGTCGGCGTACTTGGGTCCCTTGTAGGGCTGCAGCTCCACGGCCAGGGCGCGGTTGGACAGGATCTGGCCGACCGGGGCGTCGTTGAAGAACGGCTGGGTCGCCTTCAGCAGGACCGGGTCCTCCTGGGCCTCGACCTGGCTGGGGAAGGTGAACTTCGCGTCGAAGGCCTTCACCTGCTGCTCGGGGGCGGTGAGCCACTCGGCGAGCTTCTTGGCCTCCTCCTGGTGCTCACCCATGGCGGGCACGGTGAGGTAGGAGCCGCCCCAGTTGCCGCCGCCGCCGGGGAAGGCGTCGGCGATGTCCCAGCCCTTCACGCCGGCCGCGTTGCCCTCGATGATGCCGAGCATCCAGCCGGGGCAGGCCATCGTGGCGAAGCCGTCGTTCTGGAACGCCGCCACCCAGTCGGGCGACCACTGGTCGAGGTTGGTCGCCAGGCCGGCCGACTGCATCGAGGTGACCGTGTCGAAGACCTCGCGGACCTCGGGGTTGGAGGTGGCGACGACCTTGTTGTCCTCGTCCTCGAAGGGGTAGGCCAGCTGGTTGATCATCGCCTGGCTGGTGCCCTTGGAGGAGTCGTACCAGGCGGTGTCGGGCATCTTCTTCACGAAGTCCTTGCCCGTCTGGAAGTAGGTGTCCCAGTCGGCGAAGAGCGCGGCCACCTCCTCGCGGTCGGTCGGCAGACCGGCCTTCTTGAACAGGTCGGAGCGGTAGCAGATGCCCTCCGGGCCGATGTCGGTGCCGTAGCCGATGAGCTCGCCGTCGGCGTTGGTGCCGGCCTTGACCTTCCAGTCCAGCCAGCGGCCGTCGACGGCGTCGTCGCTGAGGTCGATGAAGGCGCCCTTCTCCTCGAGGATGGCGGGCATGCCGTCGCCCTCGATCGCCTCGATGTCGGAGAGACCGGAGCCGGCCGCGAGCTTGGTGTAGAGGTTGTCGCGGTGCTCCTCCCAGGTGCCCAGCTTCTTCTGGACGACCTTGATGTCGGGGTTCTCCTTCATGTACTCGTCGAGCAGGCCCTCGTAGCCGAACTCGTTGAAGGTCGCCACCGTGAGGGTGGTCTTGCCGTCCTTGGCCTCGTCGTCCCCGCCGCACGCGGCGAGTCCCAGGCTGAGGACCAGGGCGCCGACCGACGCCAGCGCGAGGCGCCGGCGGCGCGTGGTGCTGGTCGGGCTCGAGGTGTGAGGCGGACGGGGCTCCTGACGGGGCCCGAAGGGTGAGATCTGCACGGGGGAACGCTCCTGCCGTAGTGCTGGGCTGCGGGCCGGATGGCCCGGGGGATGGGGCGCACTCGGTGTGAGAGCGCTTCCACGGTCTTGGCGCGTTCAAGATGACATGCGTCACATCGCCACCGCAACCTTCTGCCTGGACTCGGCGTAATTCGTCTGGCTGTGAGGTGGGAGCGCTTCCATCGCAGGGGTGAGTGTGTTCAGTGCAGCGGAGCGCGCGGAGGCGCGTCCGGGCGCGGGAGATTCACCGGGTACCCGGTGAAACTCACGCTTCCCGCACGAAGCTTCGTACGGGAAGCGTGAGTTATCGGCGGGCAGTGGGGCCGCTGGTGCGGCTGGTGACGTCTACGCGACGGCGGCGGTGCTGCGGCGGGGGATCAGCAGCGTCAGCACGACGCCGAGGAAGGCGGCACCCGCCCCGATCAGGAAGCCGAGCTCCATGGCGCCCTCGGAGGGCACCGGGAAGCCGTGGAAGTCGGTGAGCGACGCGGCCAGGACGCTGGCCATAACGGCGCTGGCGGTCGTGGTGCCCACGGAGCGCATGAGCGAGTTGACGCCGACGGCGGCGCCCGACTCGGTCGCGGGCACGGAGGCCATGATGAGCGCGGGCATCGCGGCGTACCCGATGCCGACGCCCGCCGACGTCACGCACGAGACGACGAGCAGCTGCCAGGGGGCGCCGTGGAAGGCGACGGCGACGAGGTAGCCGCTGCCGAGCACGGCAGCGCCCACGGCGAGCGTCACGCGGGCGCCGTAGCGGGTCATGAGGGTGCTGGAGACGGGCGCGAAGGCCATCATGACCAGTCCGCCGGGCGCCATCCACAGGCCGGCGGCGAGCAGGGACTGGCCCAGGCCGTAGCCGGTGAGCTCGGGGAGCTGGAGCAGCTGCGGCACGATGATCGCCTGGCCCATCATCCCGAAGCCGATCGCCACGGCCGCCAGGTTGGTGAGCAGGACGGGGCGCCGGGCGGTGACGCGGAGGTCGCACAGCGGAGCGGGGTGGGAGAGCTCGTAGCGACCCCAGGCGAGGAGCACGACCAGGCCGACGCCGATGAACGTCCACGGTCGCGCGGTGTCCCAGCCCCACTCGCGGCCCTTGGTGACGGCCACCAGGACCGACACCAGGCCGACGGCGAGGCCGAGTGCACCGACCAGGTCGAGCCGGCCCCCGCGAGCCGAGGGGACGTGCGGGATCACGAGTGCGACCGCGAGTGCGACCACCGCGGCGAGGACGGTCGAGACCCAGAAGAGCGCGTGGAAGTCGTAGCTGTCGGCGATCCACGCCGACAGCGGCAGGCCGATGGCCCCGCCGACCCCGAGGGTGGCGCTGACCGCGGCGATGGCGGTGCCCGTACGCGCCGGCGGGACGATGTCGCGGATCAGGCTGATCGCCACGGGGATGAAGCCCATGGAGATGCCCTGCAGGGTGCGGCCGGCCAGCATCGGGAGCAGCGAGTCGGACAGGGCGGCCACGAGCGAGCCGACCACCAGGATCAGCGCGCTGGCGAAGAGCACCCGCTGCTTGCCGAACAGGTCGCCCAGGCTGCCGGCGATCGGCATGGCCACGGCGCCGGCCAGCAGCGTCGCGGTGATGACCCAGGACGCGTTGGCCGCCGAGGTCGACAGCAGGACCGGCAGCTCGCCTTGGAGCGGGATGACGAACGTCTGGGTAAGCGCGGCGATCAGCCCGCCCAGGCACAGGACGGCGACGGACAGCCCCGGTCCCACGGGAACGGCAGGCTCGGCGGTGGACGCAGGGGTGGAGACGGTGGTCACGAGATCCTCGAGGTGGCAGCGGTCGGGAAGCTGCAGCCTACCGAGTTGGTTGCCGTCGGCAACCGTTCTTGCATGGGACGTGTGTCACGTCGCAGGGGTAGTCCCTGACGTTCGTGTCATCGGGAGAGCGCTTCGATGACACCAACGTCAGGGACTACCCCGGACGTGCAGCCGGACGACGGGCTACTTGCTGCCCCTGCGCGCCCGGCTCGCGATCGTCGCTCCTTCGTCGCGAATCGCTCGCCTCACAGAAAGGGAGCAAGCAACCCGCCAGACGTCGGCGGTCAGCTCACTGTCTGGGATCGAGGCGGGTTACTTGCTCCCTTTACGCGCTCGGCTCGCGATCTTCCCGCGCTCGTTGGCGTCGAGGATCACCTTGCGGATGCGGACGGACTCGGGCGTCACCTCGACGCACTCGTCCTCGCGGCAGAACTCCAGGCTCTGCTCGAGCGAGAGCTTCTTGGCCGGGATCAGCTTCTCGAAGTTGTCGGAGGTCGCGGACCGGATGTTGGTCTGCTGCTTCTCCTTGGTGATGTTGACGTCCATGTCGTCGGCGCGGGAGTTCTCGCCGACGATCATGCCCTCGTAGACCTCGGTGGTCGGCTCGAGGAACATCACGCCGCGCTCCTGCAGGGAGGTCATGGCGTACGCCGTGGCGGCACCCTTGCGGTCGGCCACGAGCGAGCCGTTGTTGCGCGAGCGGATCTCGCCGGCCCACGGCTCGTACTTCTCGAAGATGTGGTGGGCGATGCCGGTGCCGCGGGTGTCGGTGAGGAACTCCGTGCGGAAGCCGATCAGGCCGCGGGCCGGGACCAGGAACTCCATGCGGACCCAGCCGGTGCCGTGGTTGGTCATCGACTCCATGCGGCCCTTGCGGGAGGCGAGGAGCTCGGTGATCGTGCCGAGGTACTCCTCGGGGGCGTCGATGGTGAGGCGCTCGACGGGCTCGTGGCGCTTGCCGTCGATGTCCTTGGTGACCACCTGCGGCTTGCCGACGGTCAGCTCGTAGCCCTCGCGGCGCATCTGCTCGACGAGGATCGCCAGCGCCAGCTCGCCACGGCCCTGGACCTCCCAGGCGTCGGGACGCTCGGTGTTGAGGATCTTCAGCGACACGTTGCCGATGAGCTCCTGGTCGAGGCGGTCCTTGACCAGGCGGGCGGTGACCTTGGTGCCCTTGATCCGGCCCACCAGCGGCGAGGTGTTGGTGCCGATGGTCATGGAGATGGCCGGCTCGTCGACGTGGATGAGCGGCAGCGCGACCGGGTTCTCCGGGTCGGCCAGCGTCTCGCCGATGGTGATCTCGGGGATGCCCGCGATGGCGACGATGTCGCCGGGGCCGGCCTCGGTGCCGGGCTTGCGCTCCAGGCCCTCGGTGACGAGCAGCTCGGTGATCTTGACGGTCTTGACGTCGCCGTTGCGGCGCATCCAGGCGACCTGCTGGCCCTTCTTGAGGTGGCCCTCGTGGATGCGGACCAGCGCGAGGCGGCCGAGGAACGGCGAGGCGTCGAGGTTGGTGACGTGAGCCTGCAGCGGCGCGCCCTCGGTGTACTTGGGCGCCGGGATCGTGTCGATGATCGTCTTGAACAGCGGCTCGAGGTCCTTGCCCTCGGGCATGGTGCCGTTGGCCGGCTGCGCGAGCGCGGCGATGCCGACCTTGCCGCTGGCGTAGACGACCGGGAAGTCCAGCGCGTCCTGGCTGTGCGACTCGTCGAGCAGGTCCATGAAGAGCTCGTAGGTCTCGTCCACGACCTCCTCGATGCGCGCGTCGGGGCGGTCGACCTTGTTGACCACCAGGACGACGGGCATGTCGGCGTTGAGCGCCTTGCGCAGCACGAAGCGGGTCTGGGGCAGCGGGCCCTCGGAAGCGTCGACGAGCAGCACGATGCCGTCGACCATCGACAGGCCGCGCTCGACCTCGCCACCGAAGTCGGCGTGGCCGGGGGTGTCGATGATGTTGATCGTCATGCCCTCGGGGGCCGACGCGCCGTTGTAGTGGATCGCGGTGTTCTTCGCGAGGATCGTGATCCCCTTCTCGCGCTCCAGGTCACCGGAGTCCATCACCCGGTCGGCGACGCTCTCCGCCTCGTGCTCGGTGAAGGCGCCGGCCTGACGCAGCATGGCGTCGACGAGCGTGGTCTTCCCGTGGTCGACGTGCGCGACGATGGCGACGTTGCGCAGGTTGGCGGTCTTGATGGCAGACATGGGTGTACGACGACTCTTCCGGTGGAGGTTCAGGGGGCCCGAGGGCCTTGATGAGTCTAGTCGGCCCACGCACGGGCACCCGCATCGGCGGACGCCCCCGGCGCGGGCGCGTCCGAGGGGGTTGTGGCAGCCCGGACGGTGAGGTTGCGTGGACCCCATGTCTCGGACCCGCTGCTTCCTTCCGCCGTACCTGCTCCAGCACCTGGCCTGGGCACGGCCCGACGTCGCCGCGCGCTGGGAGGGGACACTGGCGGAGGACGACCGGCTGCGGTCGTCGCGGCTGTTGCTCGCCGGTCGCCCCGCGCCGGGGCCGGCGAGGACGTCGACCACGGCCGTCGGCGAGCCCGCGTGGGTCGTGCACACGGCGGGCAACGGCACCGACCTGCCCGGCGCCGTCGTACGGGCGGCCGGCGACCCGCTCTCGGGCGACGCCGCCGTGGACGAGGCGGCGCTCGGCATCGCCGGCTCGCTGGCGCTCTTCGACGAGGTCTACGGCCGGTCGTCCTACGACGGGGAGGGCGCGACGGTGTCGCTGACGGTCCACTACGGGCGCGACTACGCCAACGCGTTCTGGGACGGGACCCAGCTGGTGTTCGGCGACGGCGACGGCGAGGTGTTCGACCGGTTCACCAAGCCGGTCGACGTGCTCGCCCACGAGCTCAGCCACGCCGTCACCGAGCGCACGGCGGGGTTGGAGTACCAGGGCCAGTCCGGCGCCCTCAACGAGTCCGTCAGCGACGTCTTCGCCGCCTGCCTCAAGCAGCGGCTGCTGGCCCAGACCCCGCTCGAGGCCGACTGGCTGATCGGCGAGGGCCTGTTCCTCCCCGGTGTCCAGGCACGTGGGCTGCGCGACATGGCCAACCCCGGCACGGCGTACGACGACCCCGCGCTCGGCCGGGACCCGCAGCCCGCGCACCTCGACGACTACGTCGAGACGACCGACGACCACGGCGGGGTGCACCTCAACTCGGGCATCCCCAACCGGGCCTTCCACCTCGCCGCGCTCGGCATCGGGGGCACGAGCTGGGACGGCGCGGGTCGGGTCTGGTACGCCGCGCTCACCGGCGGACAGGTCGGCGCCCGCACGGACTTCGCCGGCTTCGCCGCGGCGACCGTGGCCGCGGCGCGCGAGCTGGGCGTCGCCGAGCACGTCGAGGCGGCCTGGGCGCAGGTCGGCGTCACCGCGGCCGCGGCCGGGGACAGCGCCGGCGGCCCCGGGCTGCCGCCGCCCGCTCCGAGCGAGCGCTCGCGCAGCGTTCGAGTCCGGCGCGGGGGCGGCTTCGCCGGCCTGACCAGCGAGGCCGAGGTCGACCTGGACGGCGACGACGAGCGCGCCGGCGAGCTGCGCGGCCTGGTGGAGCGCATCGACCTCACCGGCCTCCGCACCGGCCGCCCCCAGCCCGACCGCTTCGTCTACGACGTCGAGCTGCCCGGCGCCTCCGCCCGGGTGTTCGAGCAGGACCTCACCGAGGACCTGCGCCGCGTCGTGGAGCTCGTCCTCGACCAGTGAGGTGGTGTGGGCGACCGTCACTTCCGTCCCAAGATTCACCGCTTACCCGGTGAATCTCATGCTTCCGGTACGAAACTTCGTGACGGGAGCGTGAGTTTCACCGGGTACCCGGTGAAACTCACGGCGCCTCAGCCCAGCGCGCGGTCGAGCGCGGCGGCGACGTGCAGGGTGGTGCAGGGGAAGAGCGGCAGCTCGGAGTCGGGCTGGCGGACGAGCAGCTCGAGCTCGGTGCAGCCGAGGACCAGGCCGCCGGCGCCGGCGTCCCAGAGGTCGTCGATCAGCCCGACGACCGTACGGCGCGAGGTGTCGAGCACGCGGCCGTGGACCAGCTCGTCGTAGATGATCGCGTTGAGCGCCGCGTGGTGGCGCGCGTCGGGGACGTGCACCTCGAGACCGTGCTGGGCGAGCCGGTCGGTGAAGAACGAGCGCGACATGGCGAACTCGGTGCCGAGGAAGCCCACCGACGTCACCTGCTGGGCCTTGCAGGCCTCGGCGACGACGTCGGCCAGGTGGAGCACCGGGATGCCGACGGCGGCTTCCACCTGGTCGGCGACGCGGTGGAAGGTCGTGGTGCACAGCAGGAGGAAGTCGGCTCCGGCGCGCTCGACGCCCTGCGCCGCGGCGACCAGGATCGCGGCGACGTCGTCCCAGCGCTCCTGCTCCTGCAGGGCGGTGACCTCCGCGAAGTCGACGCTCGCGAGCATCGTGCGCGCCGAGCTCAGGCCGCCGACCCGCTGCTCGACGCCCTCGTTGAGAGCCTGGTAGTAGACGGCGCTGCTCTCCCAGCTCATGCCGCCGACGAGTCCGATGGTCTGCACGCGCGCAGTCTGCCACCTCGTGAGGGATGGTCCCGGCGACCGCCCGATGACCGAACGGACGGGGCGCGGGGGCTCAGTCCCGCGGGACCCGGTGCACCTTGTGCTGGGCGGCCTGCGCGCGCGGGCGGATCACCAGCTCGTCGATGTTGACGTGGGCCGGGCGCGTGACCATCCAGCCGATCGCGTCGGCCACGTCCTCGGCGGTGAGCGGCTCGGCCACGCCCTCGTAGACGGCCTCGGCGCGCTCGCGGTCGCCCTCGAAGCGCACCAGCGCGAACTCGTCGGTCTTCACCATCCCCGGCGCGATCTCGCACACCCGGACCGGCTGGTCCCACAGCTCCAGGCGCAGGGTCTCGGTCACCACCTGGGTGCCGTGCTTGGCCGCGGTGTAGCCGCCGCCGCCCTCGTAGGCCACGCGTCCGGCGGTCGACCCGACGTTGAGGATGACCCCGGCGCCCGAGGCGACCAGTGCCGGCAGCAGCGCCCGCGTCACCTGCATCAGGCCGATGACGTTGACCTCGTACATGCGCCGCCACTCGTCGCTGTCGGCCTGTGCCACGGGGGCGGCGCCGAACGCCCCGCCCGCGTTGTTGACGAGTACGTCGAGCCGCTGGCCCACCTGCGCGGCCAGCGCGGCGACGTCGTCCTGCGACGTCACGTCGCACACGACGGCCGTGCCGTCGATCTCGGCGGCCAGGGCCTCGACCCGGTCGGCGCGGCGGGCGGCGCAGAAGACGTGGAAGCCGGCCTGGGCCAGGGTGCGCGCGGTGGCGGCGCCGATGCCGCTGCTGGCGCCGGTGACGACGGCCGTGGGCCGCGAGGTGGGGGAGGAGGTGGAGGGCATGGGGACATTCTGGCCGCCCGCTCCGAGCCGGTGGCAGACTCCCCCCGTGCACCTGATGCTCGTGGCCCGCGTCGCGGGCGTGCTCGGGGGTCTGGCCTGGGTGGTGCGCCAGGCCGCCGGCCTCGAGGAGCTGCGCTGGCCGGGCCTGACCCTGCTGGGCGTGGCGCTGGCCGCGGCCGGCGCCGGACTCGTCAGCAGCAGCGCGCCGTGGCTGCGCCTGGTCGTGGCCGTCTGCTTCCCGGTGCTCGTCTGGTCGGTGGTGGAGGTGCTGCACGGCGCGGCGGAGGACTCGCTGGTCGACGCGGTGGCCGGGGCCGCCATCGCGCTGGCCTGCCTGCTCGCGATGGCGCGGGGGTCCGGCCGGCCCGCGGGATCGCACGCCGGCTGAACGCCGTACGACCACCGGACGACCACCGGACGACCCGCGGGAATCAGCGGCGCGCCGGCGTGGTTCGGTGGAGGGGAGACCTTCCGGTGCAGGGGAGGCCATGGGGACACGAGGAGTCAGATGCAGCGGATCCGCCGGGTGGCGATGGTCAGCCTCCACACCTCGCCTCTCGACCAGCCGGGCACGGGTGACGCGGGTGGGATGAACGTCTACGTGATCGAGCTGTCCAAGCGGCTCGCGCGCCAGGGCATCGAGGTCGACATCTTCACGCGCGCGACCAACTCCGCGCTGCCGCCGCTGGTCGAGGCCTGCGACGGCGTGACCGTGCGCCACATCCACGCCGGGCCCTTCGAGGGGCTCACGAAGGACGAGCTGCCGGGCCAGCTGTGCGTCTTCGCCCGCGAGGTGCTGCGCGCCGAGGCGGCGCAGCCGCTGGGCCACTACGACGCGGTCCACTCCCACTACTGGCTCTCCGGGCAGGTCGGCGCGCTCGCGCGCGACCGCTGGGGCGTGCCGCTGGTGCACTCGATGCACACGATGGCGAAGGTCAAGAACGCCGCCCTCGCCGAGGGCGACACCCCCGAGCCGTCCGCGCGGCTCATCGGCGAGGAGCAGGTCGTGGAGGCCGCCGACGTGCTCATCGCCAACACCGGGCTCGAGGCGCGCCAGCTCGTCGACCTCTACGACGCCGAGCCCGACCGCGTGCAGGTCATCCACCCCGGCGTCGACCTGTCGGTGTTCCGCCCGCTCGACCAGGCCGAGGTGCGCGCGTCGCTGGGGCTCGCGACCGATGCCCACGTGCTGCTCTTCGCCGGCCGCATCCAGCCCCTCAAGGCGCCCGACGTGCTGCTCCGCGCGGTCGCGGCCCTGCTGGAGCGCGACCCGGGGCTGCGCGCCCGGCTGGTCGTCCCGGTCGTCGGCGGCCCGTCCGGCTCTGGCCTCGACCGGCCCGAGTCGCTGGCGGCCCTGGCCACCGAGCTGGGCATCGACGACGTGGTGCGCTTCGTGCCCCCGGTCTCGCAGGCCGAGCTGGCCTGCTGGTACGCCGCCGCGACCGTGGTCGCCGTCCCGTCCTACAACGAGTCGTTCGGCCTGGTCGCCGCCGAGGCGCAGGCGGTCGGCACCCCGGTCGTCGCCGCTGCCGTGGGCGGTCTGACGACCGTCGTCCGCGACGACCACAGCGGCCTGCTGGTCGCCGGTCACGACCCGCAGGCGTGGGCGCAGGCGCTCGCGCGGCCCCTCACCGACCCCGCCCTGCTGGTCCGGCTCCAGGCCGGAGCCCTGGAGCAGGCCCGGCAGTTCTCCTGGGAGTCCACGGCGGCGCAGACCCTGGCGGTCTACGAGCGCGCACACAGCCTCATGCGAGAGTCGGTGTCGTGACGACGTACCCGCCGGCCGAGCTCGTCCGCGACTACCTGCGCGACAACCAGATCGAGTTCGACGAGGCGAGCGAGGGCGTCTTCTCCCTCACCCTGCCCGGGGAGAAGAAGCTGCAGACCGCCGTCCGGCTCGACGTGGGGCCGCACGCCCTGGGGCTGCACGCCTTCGTGTGCCGCAAGCCCGACGAGAACCACGAGCGCGTCTACCGCTGGCTGCTCGAGCGCAACCTGAAGATGTACGCCGTGGCGTTCGCCGTCGACCGGCTGGGCGACATCTACCTCGACGCGCGGCTGCCCCTGGCGTCGGTGAGCCCCGACGAGCTGGACCGGCTGCTCGGCTCGGTCCTGACCTACGCCGACGACTCGTTCAACGCGATCCTCGAGCTCGGCTTCGCCACGTCCATCCGCAAGGAGTGGGAGTGGCGCAAGCTGCGCGGCGAGCCGACGCACAACCTCGAGGCCTTCCGCGGCTGGCTGGAGGCCGAGGACGCCGCCGCCGCGTCAGGCGGCGACGAGGACCGCAGCGAGCCCTAGGGCCGCCGGCAGCGCCTGCACGAGCAGGATGCGGCGGCTCACCGTCGCGGCGCCGTAGAGGCCCGCGACCACGACGCACGCGAGGAAGAAGACCTTGACGTCCGTCTGGTCGCTCACGAGCCCCCAGACCAGCCCGGCCACCAGGAAGCCGTTGTAGAGGCCCTGGTTGGCGGCGAGGACCTTGGTGGTCTCGGCGAGCTCGACGCTGTTGTTGAAGGTCTTGCGCCCCAGCGGCTCGGTCCACAGGAACATCTCGAGGACGAGGAAGTACAGGTGCAGGGCGGCCACGAGGCCGACCAGGACGTTGGCGACGACAGACATCCCCGCAGCATGACAGCACCGGACCCCTCGTGGGGCGGGTGCGCGCCGTCAGGCGGGTGCCGGCTCCTGGCGGGCGTGCGAGCGCGGCTTGCGCCGGGCCACCGCGACGCCGACCAGGGCGAGCGCGCCGCCGACGTAGGCCATCGCCGGAGGCACCTCGTCGAGGAAGACCAGCCCCATGACGATGGTGATCGGCGGCACGAGGTACGTCGTGACGCCCAGGCTGCTCGCGGTCATGTGCTGCAGGGCGTAGGCGTAGGTGGTGAACGCGACCGCGGTCGGGAAGACCCCGAGGTAGACCACCCACAGCAACGACGACGTCGGCGCGTCGCCGGCCTCGCTCAGCAGGGCCGGGGCGAACGGCAGGCAGGCCACCGCACCGATGGTGCACGCCAGCCAGGTCACGTGCAGCGCGGAGAGGCGGGCGACCAGCGGCTTCTGGAGGATCAGGCTCACGGAGTAGACGACGGCCGAGACCAGGCACAGCGCGACCCCGAGCAGGTCGCGCCCGCCGCCGTCGTCGGAGGAGGTGGTCAGCCCGATGACCGCGACCCCGGAGAAGGCGAGGGCCAGCCCGAGCCCGAGGTAGATGGTGAACCGCTCGGAGAGGAACACCGCCGCCAGCAGGGCGATGAGCACCGGTGACACCTGGATCAGCATCGCGGCGGTGCCGGCGTCCACGCGCTGCTCGCCCTCGTTGAGGGCGACGTTGTAGACGCCGAACCACAGCACGCCGATGGTGACCAGGGAGACCCAGTCTCCTCGGCTGGGCCGGGGCAGCCCGCGGCTCAGGGCCAGCGCTCCGAGCACGAGGGCCCCGATCAGGGTGCGGCCCAGCGACAGCGGTCCGGCGGAGAAGTCGTGGCCGAGGTGACGGATCGCGACGAACGCGGAGGCCCAGAGCACCAGGGTGGTTGCCACGGCGGCGACCGGCAGCCAGGTCGGGGGAGCGGTGCTCGTCTGCGTGGGGCGGCCGGAGGCCGCGGTGGTCGTCACTCGTCACAGCCTAGGGACCGCTGCGGCCCACCGACACGCGGTTTTCGGACGTCGATGCGCGAGATGCGGACAGGCTGTCGCCGCCGTGCCGGGAGCAGGCCCCGGTGAGGGCTCAGAGCTCCAGCTTGTAGCCGAGTCCGCGGACGGTGACGAGGTACTTGGGCTCGCTCGGCTCCGGCTCGAGCTTGGCGCGCAGGCGCTTGACGTGGACGTCGAGGGTCTTGGTGTCGCCGACGTAGTCGGAGCCCCAGACGCGGTCGATCAGCTGGCCGCGGGTGAGCACCCGGCCGGGGTTGCGCAGGAACATCTCGAGCAGCTCGAACTCCTTGAGCGGCAGCCGCTGCTCGTGGCCGTCGACGGTGACCACGTGGCGCTCGACGTCCATGCGGACCGGGCCGGCCTCGAGGGTGTCGGGGGTGAGGTCGGGGTCGGTGCCGCGGCGCAGCACGGCGCGGATCCGGGCGACCAGCTCGCGCGGGGAGTAGGGCTTGGTGACGTAGTCGTCGGCGCCCAGCTCGAGGCCGACGACCTTGTCGACCTCGTCGTCCTTGGCGCTGACCATGATCACCGGGACGTTGGACGTCTGGCGGATCGTGCGGCAGACCTCGGTGCCGGGGATCCCGGGCAGCATCAGGTCGAGCAGGACGATGTCGGCGCCGTTGCGGTCGAACTCGCTCAGCGCCGCGTGGCCGTCGGCGGCGATCGCGACCTCGAAGCCCTCCTTGCGGAGCATGTAGGCGAGCGCGTCGCTGTAGCTCTCTTCGTCCTCGACGACGAGTACGCGCGTCACTGGATCTCCTCCTGCAGTTGTCGATCGGTGGTCCTGCTGCCTGCATGGTGGGGCAGCGAGAGGGTGAACGTCGAGCCCTGGCCCTCCGCGGACCAGACCCGGATCTCGCCGCCGTGGGTGGCGGCGACGTGCTTGACGATGGACAGGCCCAGGCCGGTACCGCCGGTGGAGCGGTGGCGGGCGGGGTCCACACGGTAGAACCGCTCGAAGATCCGGTCGATCTCGGTGGTGGGGATCCCGATGCCCTGGTCGACCACGGAGATCTCCACGATCTCCTCCGACTGCTTCGTGGTCACCAGGACCGTGGAGTCCGGCTCGGAGTAGGCGACGGCGTTGGCGACGAGGTTGGCCACGGCGGCGGTGATCTGCTCGTCGTTGCCGAGCACCACGAGGCCGGAGGCGCCGCTGCTGACGATGCGGATCCGCTTGGAGGAGGCGTCGATGGCGCTGGTGTCCATCGCGACCTCGATGACGTGGTCCAGCGAGACGGGCGCGGGGGAGTCCAGCGGGTCGTCGCCCTGCAGCCGCGACAGCTCGATGACCTGCTGCACCAGGCGTGAGAGCCGGTCGCTCTCGGTGAGCATCCGGTTGGCGAACCGCTTCACCGCGACCGGGTCGTCGGCGGCCTCGTGCATCGCCTCGGCGAGCAGCCGGATCGCGCCCACGGGGGTCTTGAGCTCGTGGCTGACGTTGGCGACGAAGTCGCGGCGCACCGACTCCACCCGCCGCTCGCGGGTGCGGTCCTCGACCAGCGCGAGCACCAGCCGCGACCCGAGGGGGGCGACGCGGGCGGTCACGTGGCGGTCGGGGCCGATCGCGCGCGCCATGACCAGCTCGGTCTCGCGGATCTGCCCGTCGCGGCGTACCTGCCGCACCAGCTCGGCCAGCTCGCTCGACACCAGCTGCGCGCCGCGCACGAGCCCGAAGGCGTACGCCGGGGCGGACGCCTTCAGCACGACGTCGGCCTCGTCCACGACGACCGCGCTGCTGCGCAGGACCGAGAGCACCGCGGCGACGCCCGGCGGGACGACGGGCTCCTCGACGTCGCGGCTGCCCTGCTGCTGGCGCTCGCTGATCGCCCAGGCGAGGACTCCGCCGCCCGCGACGAGGGCACCCGCCAGTGCGGCGAGGAACGCCTGCGTCGTCGGGTCCACGAAGGAATCGTACGGCCGTGTTCATCACCAATTCGCCCAGCGAGGCGTGACTTCCGAGTGTTCACCCGTCGTTCACGCCTGCGCCCCTGCCGGACACCTCGGCCGCCTACGGTCCAGGACATGCGTGAGCTCTTCCATGACCAGCTGGATGCGATGTTCGTCGACCTCGCCGGCATCTGCCGCCAGGTCGAGACGGCCGTCGGCCTGGCCACCCAGGCCCTGATGACCGGTGACGCCGCGATCGCCGAGCAGGTGATCAGCGCCGACGTCGCGATCGACCGGGCCCGGGAGCAGGTCGAGGACAACGCCTTCGCGCTGCTGTCGCTGCAGCAGCCGGTCGCCGGCGACCTGCGCACCGTGGTGTCCGCCCTGCGGATGGTGAGCGAGCTGGAGCGCATGGGCGACCTGTCGGTCCACGTCGCCAAGATCGCCCGGCTGCGCGTCCCGCAGGTGGCGGTGCCGGTCGAGGTGCAGCCCACGGTGGCGCGGATGGCGGAGGTCGCCGAGGACATGGTGCGCCGGGTCTCGCAGATCATCACCGGCCGCGACGTCGAGGCGGCCATCGAGTTGGGTCGCGACGACGAGGTCATGGACCAGCTGCGCCGCCAGAGCTTCATCGAGCTGCTCTCCGACGACTGGCAGAACGGCGTCGAGGCGGCGGTCGACATCGCCCTGCTCGGCCGCTACTACGAGCGCATCGCCGACCACGCCGTCTCCGTGGCCAACCGCATCGTCTTCGTCGTCACCGGCCACAACCCCAGCTCGGTCGACGCGCTCGGCTGAGCCGGACTCCGGGGTAGTCCCTGACGCTTGTGTCGCTGGAAGCCTGTTCGAACGACACGACCGTCAGGGACTATCCCGACGTACGTCGGACCTGGGTCGGTCGTTCCTCGAGCTGACCGGATCTCGACCCGCTCGTCGCGACCTCGCAGGCTCGGTCGCGGGGCTCGCTCGATCTCGCTGACGTCGCGAGCACGCTCGCGGTCAGCGACCCTGGTTGGCGACGGCGGCGGCGGCTGCGGCGGCCGCCTCGGGGTCGAGGTAGGTGCCGCCCGGGGTGGTCGGGGCGAAGGAGTCGTCGAGCTCATAGACCAGGGGCATGCCGGTGGGGATGTTGAGGCCGGCGATGTCGGCGTCGCTGATGCCGTCGAGGTGCTTGACGATCCCGCGCAGGCTGTTGCCGTGGGCGGCGACCAGGACCGTCCTGCCGGCGGCCAGGTCGGCGGTGATGTCGGACTCCCAGTAGGGGAGCATCCGCTCGATGACGTCCTTGAGGCACTCGGTGCGCGGCATGTCGTCGCCGAGGTCGGCGTACTGGGGCAGCCCCACCTGCGACCACTCGTCGTCGTCGGCGAGCGGCGGCGGCGGGGTGTCGAAGCTGCGGCGCCAGAGCATGAACTGCTCCTCGCCGTACTGCTCGAGCGTCTGCTTCTTGTCCTTGCCCTGCAGGGCGCCGTAGTGGCGCTCGTTGAGGCGCCACGACCGCTTCACCGGGATCCAGTGGCGGTCGGCCGCGTCGAGGGAGAGGTAGGCGGTGTTGATGGCGCGGCGCTGGAGGGAGGTGTGCACGACGTCGGGCAGTACGCCGGCCTCACGCATCAGCTCGCCGCCGCGCACCGCCTCGGCGCGACCCTTCTCGGTGAGGGCGACGTCGACCCAGCCGGTGAAGAGGTTCTTGGCGTTCCACTCGCTCTCGCCGTGGCGGAGCAGGATCAGGGTGTGGGTCATCAGTGCGCCTCGTCGGCTTCGGTCTCGCACGAGGAGGCGTCGGTCTGCTCGCCGGCCTCGTCGGTGGGCTCGGTGGAGGGCTCGTCGTCCGAGGGGCTCGGGGACTCGCTGGACGTCTCGCTGGGGCCGCTGGGCCCGCCCTCGCCGATCGTGGGGGCGGAGTCGAGGCCGTCGTAGAAGCCGCACTCGCGCACGACCGGGACCTCCACCTCGACCTGCTCGCCGTTGGTGAACTCGAAGGTGAGGTCGATGATGTCGCCGGCCTGGTAGTCGCCCTCGACGCGGATCCCGGCGCCGATGTCGGCCATGGCCAGGGCGGTGCCGGAGGCCAGCTCGACCGAGGCGATCTCGCCGGTGCTGACCGAGGCGTCGTCGAGCGCGGTGACGGCGCTCAGCTCGGTCGAGTCCGTGGAGCTGTTGACGATCCGCCCGCTGAGCGTGCCGGAGCCCTCGGTGGCCGAGACGATCACGACCGCGAGCAGGTCGACGGAGGCGTCGCGGTTGGTGCCGCCGTGCTGGACGGTGTTGATCCGGTCGGTCGCCAGGTTGAAGCCGCACGAGCTGAGCGCGGGGGTGGTGAGCAGGAGCGCTCCCACGGCGAGGACGAGCTTGCTGCGGTGATGCATCGTCAGAGCCTTCGGTTCGATCGGGCGCCGCACGGCGATGATGCCCTCAGCCTAGTGCCCCGGCTCGCGCCCGGACCGGGCGGTCAGCGGGCCAGGCCGGTGTAGGTGCCGGCGAAGGCGATCAGCGCCAGCACGACCGCGGTGTAGACCCCCGAGAGCACCAGGAGCCGCGTGGCCCCGAGTCGCAGCCCGAGCTTGAGCGGCAGGTAGGTCCAGCCGTCCTCGTGGTCGGGCACGAGGCCCCACAGGGCCCGCAGGAAGTGCACGCCGACGCCCAGCAGGGCGAAGAGCAGCGTCATGACCGGGTGAGGGGCGTCCCCGCGGAACTCGCCGCCCCATCCGCCGTACGACAGGTAGGCGGGCAGCAGCCCGAACGAGAGGGCCCAGGGCAGCCAGGACAGCAGCCCCTGCCGCAGGGCGACGTTGCCGAGCAGCCCGACGACCAGGGACAGCAGGTAGACGCCGCCCGCCGTGACCCCGGAGGTGATCGAGAGCGGGACGACGAGCAGGACGGCGCAGGTCAGGGCGAACCACGCGGTGCCGGGGTCGAGGCGGTCCTGGGCGATCGGCTTGCCGGGGGTGTCGTGGCGGGCGTCGCGGGCGCGGTCGGTGAGGTCGTTGTGCCACCCCAGGATGGCCTGCCCGACCAGGACGGTGGCCACGACGACCACGACCTCGCGGGTGGCGCGCCCCGACAGGGCGGCGGCGAGGCCCACGAAGGCGGCGGTCAGCACCGCCTGGCGGGGGTGCGCCGCCTGGAGCAGCAGCACGGGCACCCGGTCGGTGAGTCGCAGGCGGCCACGAGGGCGCGCCGGCGCCCGGTCCTCGGCGGTCTTCTCGTCGGGCTCGGGGGGCTCGGGGTCCGTGAGCGTCGTGCCGTCCTCGGCCTCGTCCTCGACGGGGTCGACGGTCGCGTCGACCGCCGTCTCCGGGGCGGGGCTGCGTCGCCTCCAGCGCTGCGTCTTGGCCATCCGTGCAGTATCGGTCACGGCGCGCCGGGGAGGCGACGAACGCCGCAGTTCGCCTCGCGATCGTCCTCGGCGCAGCCCGTCGGAGGCGTAGACGGAGAGGGGCTCCACCACACGAAGTCGATTTCGTCAAGCCTGCGGCAGGCCTCTGACCTGCAGAAACGCCGAAAGTGTCGGCCCAGGGCCGTGTTAGAATGGACACCTAGGAAGGGGTTCATCACATATGACTTTCACCGTCGGCGAAACGGTTGTCTATCCAAATCACGGGGCCGCTGTCATCGAGGACATCGAGATGCGGACCATCAAGGGCGAGGACCGCGAGTACCTCGTCCTCCGGATCGTGGCCCAGCAGGACCTGGTCGTGCGCGTGCCCGCGTGCAACCTCGACCTGGTCGGTGTGCGTGACGTCGTCGACAAGGAGGGCCTGGACCGCGTGTTCGACGTCCTCCGTGCCGCCCACGTCGAGGAGCCGACCAACTGGTCGCGTCGCTACAAGGCCAACCTCGAGAAGCTGCACAGCGGCGACGTCATGAAGGTCGCCGAGGTCGTGCGCGACCTGTGGCGCCGCGAGCGTGACCGTGGCCTCTCGGCCGGCGAGAAGCGGATGCTGGCCAAGGCGCGCCAGATCCTGGTCTCCGAGCTGGCCCTGGCCGAGCACACCAACGAGGACAAGGCTGAGGCCATCCTCGACGAGGTCCTCGCCTCCTGAGCGACCGCTCCACCCGCTCCACCGAAGGCCCCCGGCTGCTGCCGGGGGCCTTCGTCCGTCCTAGGTTGGGAGCACCATGACGAGCAGCCCGTACGACGACGCGGACCCCCAGCCGACCCTCGGGACGGTGGTGGAGGAGGGCCGCGGGTCGCTGCCGTTCGCCCTCATCCACGGCGAGGCGCTCGTGACCTGCGCGGTGTGGGCGCTGGGCGAGGCCGGGGTGACGCCGGTCGACCTCGGCACCGAGTGGGCGGGGCTGGTCGACTCCGGCGAGCCCTTCGTCCTCCATGACAGCCTCTGCCCCATGACGCCCGCGTCCTTCATCGCCGCGTGCGTCTCCCGCTCGGCCGCGAGCGGCGCCGTCGTCGTGGGCGTGCGCCCCGTGACCGACACGGTCAAGGTCGTGGCCGACGGCTTCGTGGGCGAGACCGTCGACCGGGACGGCCTGCTCACCGTGTGCTCCCCGGTGGTCCTGCCGGCCACGGTGGTGGCGGCGCTCGACGGGCTGCCCAGCCTCGACTTCGCCGAGCTGGTGGCGGCGCTGGCCGCGCGCTTCCCGGTCGAGTACGCCGACGCGCCGGCCGCCGCGCGCCGGGTCTCCTCCGAGGACGACGTCGCCGTCCTGGCCGCGCTCACCGCGCCTGCGTGAGCTCCTCGGCGAGCGCGACGTCCTCGGGGAAGGTGATCTTGAGGTTGCGCGCGCTCCCGGCCACCGCGGCGACCGGCCATGCGCCGTACCTCGCGACACAGCTGGCCGTGTCGGTGCCCTGGAAGCCCTCGGCGGCGGCCTGCTCGTAGGCCGCCAGCAGCTCGGGGGCGCGGAAGGCCTGCGGGGTCTGCACCCCGGCGAGCGCCGTGCCGGGGTGTCGGCCGTCGCGCCCGAGGAGCCCCGCGAGCGGGACCACCGGGATCGCGCCGCCGTGCTCCCGCGCGGCGGCCAGGGCTGCCTCGAGGAGCGGCGCCCCGGCGAGCGGACGGGCGGCGTCGTGGATGGCGACCGCGTCGACCTCGCCGGAGCGGATGTCGTCGGCGAGGGCGCGCAGCGCGGCCCACTCGGAGTCGTGGCGCGTCTCGCCGCCGGTCACGAGGTGGACCTCCGCCGGCCCCAGGTGGGGGGCGAGCGCCTGCGCCACCTCGTCCTGCTCGCCGTCGCGCACGACCAGCACCACCCGCCGTACGTCGGTCACGGCGAGGGCGTCGGTGACCGACCAGGCGAGCACGGGGCGCCCGCGCAGGGGGAGCAGGACCTTGTTGACGCCCGCGCCGACGCGGGAGCCGGAGCCGGCGGCGAGGACGACGACGGCGGCAGGCACGGCCGGAGTCTACGAAGCCGCGGGCGCGGATTCATTTTCACGGCTGTTACACGGCGAAACAGGGGGCACACACGCGCGACCTAGGTTCCGAGTCACGAAAGGAGGTCGCGATGACCCCTCGCTCCCCTTACGCAGAGGAGTGGCAGCCGGTCTGCCGGGTGGCCGAGCTCGAGGTCGAGCGCGGCGTCACGGCGCTGGTGCACGGCCAGGCGATCGCGATCTTCCGGACGCAGGACGACCACGTCTACGCCCTCGGCAACCACGACCCGTTCGCCAAGGCCTCGGTCATCGCGCGCGGGATCGTGGGGACCCGTGACCAGGTCCCGTTCGTCGCCTCCCCGTCCCACAAGCACGCCTTCGACCTGCGCAGCGGCAAGTGCCTCGAGGACGCGCACGTCTCGGTGCCGGCGTACGACGTCAAGGTGGTCGACGGCGTCGTCCACATCGGCCACCGCAAGGTCGACGCGGCCTGAGGACGGGCGTCCCGGAACATGGATCTGGCTCGGCCGGCTAGATGACGATGTTGAGGAGCAGGACGAAGACCAGGCCGGTGACCGAGAGGATGGTCTCCATGGCCGACCAGGTCTTGATGGTCTGGCCGACGGAGATGCCGAAGTACTCCTTCACCAGCCAGAACCCCGCGTCGTTGACGTGGGAGAAGAAGACCGAGCCGGAGCCGACGGCGAGCACGACCAGCGAGGTCTCACCCTGGCTCAGGCCCTCGGCCAGGCCGACGACGAGCGCCGAGGCGGTGATGGTCGCGACCGTGGCGGAGCCGGTGGCCAGGCGGATCAGGACGGCGAGCAGCCAGGCGAGCAGAATGACCGAGACGTCGAAGTCCTGGGCCCAGTCGGCCAGCTTGGTGCCGATGCCGGTGTCGACGAGGACCTGCTTGAAGCCACCGCCCGCGCAGACGATGAGCAGGATGCCGGCGATCGGCGGCAGCGAGGACTCGATGGACTTGGCGACGGCCTCGCCGTCCATGCCGGCGCCCCGGCCGAAGGTGAAGATCGCGACGATGACGGCGATGAGCAGCGCGACGACCGGGGTGCCGATCACGTCCAGCACGCGCTGGAGGCCGTTCTCCTCGTCGTCGATGATGATGTCGGCGAGCGCCTTGCCCATCATCAGCATCACCGGCAGCAGGACGGTGAAGAGCGTGACGGGGAACGACGGCCGGCGGACGGCCTCCTCGGTCTCGCGAGCGTCGAAGCGGTCGGGGGCCGGGACGGGGACCCAGCGACCGGCGATCGGAGCGAACAGCGGTCCGGCGACGATGACGGTGGGCACGGCCACCAGGACGCCGAGGGCCAGGGTGGTGCCGAGGTCGGCGCCGAGCGCGTCGATCGCGACGAGCGGGCCGGGGTGCGGCGGCACCAGCCCGTGCATCGCCGACAGGCCGGCGAGGGCGGGGATGCCGACGGTGACGAGGGAGAGCTGCGCGCGGCGGGCGACCAGGTAGATCACCGGCATCAGCAGGACCAGGCCGATCTCGAAGAACATCGGCAGCCCGATGAGGGCCCCGACCGCGGCCATCGCCCACGGCAGGCTCCGCGTGCTGGCTCGGCCCACGATGGCGTCGACGATCTCGTCGGCGCCGCCGGAGTCGGCGAGGAGCTTGGCGAACATCGCGCCGAGCGCGATCAGGATGCCGACGCCGGCCGCGGTCGTGCCGAAGCCGGTGGTGAAGCTGGTGACGACGTCGGCCACGTCGACGCCGGCCACGATGCCGACCGCCAGCCCGCCGACGATCAGCGCCAGGAACGGGTGCACCTTGAGGAAGGTGATCAGCGCGACGATGAGCGCGATGCCGACGAGCGCGGAGAGCACCAGCCGCCCGCCTCCGGCGACCGGCTCGGTCAGCTCGGTCGCGGCCATGACGATGGTCGGGGACATCAGTTCTCCTCGGGGGTGGTCAGGTGGCGGGCGGCCTCGGCGACGATGTCGTCCACGGACTGGTCGACGTCGACCACGAAGCCGGACTCGTCGTCCTCGAGCGGCTCGAGCGTCGCGAACTGCGAGTCGAGCAGCGACGCCGGCATGAAGTGGCCGGGCCGGGTGGCCTGGCGCCGCGTGATGACGGCACGCTCGCCGTGCAGGTGCACGAACGTCGTGGCGGGGGCGTGGGCGCGCAGCTGGTCGCGGTAGGCGCGCTTGAGCGCGGAACAGGTCATCACCCCGCCCGCCTCGTGGGCGGCCAGCCACACGCCGATGGCCTCGAGCCAGGGGCGGCGGTCGTCGTCGTCGAGCGCGTGGCCGGCGGTCATCTTGGCGACGTTGGCCTCGGGGTGGAAGTCGTCGGCGTCGGCGAACGGCGCGCGCAGCCGCTGGGCCAGCGCGGCCCCGACGGTGCTCTTGCCCGACCCGGAGACCCCCATGACGACCACAGGGCCGGGGATGATGTGACCGTCGTCTCGTGACATGGCCCACAGCCTGCCCCAAATGATCTGATCATTGCAAGAGAACTGGATGTAAAGATCTGTTCTTTTTCCGGGGTCTGCCTGTCAGGATGACCCCGTGACCGCCTCCTCGCCCGGCCTGCACGGCAGCGTCCTGGACGCGCTCGGGCTGCGGCTGGTGACCGGGGACCTGGCGCCCGGTCGGGTGCTGACCCTGGAGGCGATCGCCCGCGAGCACGCCGTGTCGCGGCCGGTGGCGCGCGAGGCGATCCGGGTGCTGCAGTCGATGGGGATGGTCGCCTCGCGGCGCCGCGTGGGGGTCACCGTCCTGCCCCGGTCGGACTGGCACGTCTTCGACCCGCTGCTGATCCGGTGGCGCCTGGACAGCCCCGAGCGCAGCGCCCAGCTCCTGTCCCTCTCCGAGCTGCGCCGCGGCTTCGAGCCGGTCGCGGCCAGCCTCGCCGCGGAGCGCGCGACGGTGGAGCAGTGCGGGGTCCTCGCCTCGTCGGCCAGCGACATGCTCGTCCACGGGCGCACGGGGGACCTGGAGGCCTACCTGCAGGCCGACGTGGTCTTCCACCGCACCCTGCTCGCGGCCTCGGGCAACGAGATGCTGCGCTCGATGGCGGCCGTCGTCGCGGAGATCCTGGCCGGGCGCACGCACCACGGGCTGATGCCCAGCCGCCCCAACCCGCACGCGATCGCGCTGCACGACGCCGTCGCCCGCGCCGTCCGCGAGCGGGAGCCGGCCGCTGCCGAGGCCGCGATGCGCGAGATCATCGACGAGTCGGCGGTCGCGATGCGGGCCGAGCTGGGAGAGGGCCCCTAGTCGGCCGGCGGAGATCTCGACGGGCGCTCGTCGCCAGGGCTCCTCGCTGCTCGAGCACCGGTGCGTACGTCGCTAGGTGGTCAGCAGGAGGGCGGTGGCGATGGCGGCGACGCCCTCGCCGCGGCCGGTGAGGCCGAGGCCGTCGGTGGTCGTGGCGGAGACCGTCACCGGGGCCCCGAGGGCCACCGAAAGGGCGGCCTCGGCCTCGGCGCGGCGCGGGCCCAGCCGGGGGCGGTTGCCGATGACCTGCACGGCGACGTTGCCGACCTCGAAGCCGGCCTCGCGCACGCGCCGGGCGGTCTCGCCGAGGAGGGCCGCGCCCGAGGCGCCGGCCCAGGCCGGGTCGGCCGTGCCGAAGTTGGAGCCGAGGTCGCCCAGGCCCGCGGCGGAGAGGAGGGCGTCACAGGCGGCGTGGGCCGCGACGTCGGCGTCGGAGTGGCCCTCGAGCCCCTCGGGCTCGTCCGGCCAGGACAGCCCGGCGAGGTGCAGAGGCACGCCGGGGACGAGCCGGTGGACGTCCGTGCCGATGCCGATCCGGGGCTGCTTCACCCGAAGATGATGCCTGAGCCACAATCGAGGGTGTGAAGACGACTCGCTGGGCGTGGTCGCTGGCCGGGATCCTGGCCGGTGCGGCGGGGCTGTCGACGAGCTATCTCACGGCCAACGCGCTCTCGATCCGCGAGTCGCCGGTCGTGGCCGTGGCCGAGGACGTCATCCGGCTGACGCCCGGCGCCCTGGCCGAGGCGGCCATCGACGTGCTCGGGCACCGCGACAAGCCGGTCCTCGTCGCCGTCATCCTGCTGCTCAGCGTCGGCCTCTTCGCGCTCGTGGGCCGCCTGGCGCGGCGCTCCTCGTGGGCGCCGACACTGGTGCTGCTCGCGCTGGCCCTCGTGGCCGCCCTCGCCGTGCTCCTGCCGAAGGGCACGGCCAACGGCAGCGACGCGCTCCCGGTCGCCGTCGGCTTCGTCACCTGGCTGCTGGCCCTCTCGCTGCTCACCGCCCCCCTCCGTACGGCGGACGGTGCGGGCCCCGGGGCCGACGCGACGACCCCTGCCGACGCGACGACCCCCGCCGACGCGACGACTGCGGCCGAGGCGACCGGCTCGACGGACCGGGCCGGACAGGCCGGGCTGCCGGAGTCGTCGCGGCGCGGCTTCCTGGTGGGCGCGGCCGCCATGGCCGGCGCGGCCGCCGTCGTCGGCGTGCTGGGCCGCCTCGTCGGCGCCGGTCGCCGCGAGGTCGAGCGGATCCGCGGGCTGCTGCGGCTGCCCGGCGTGACCGCCCCCGACGTACCTCCCAGCGCCCTCCTCGGGACCGCCGACGTCACGCCGTGGCTGACCAGGGCCGACGACTTCTACCGGATCGACACCGCGATCTCGGTCCCGGTCATCGACCCCGCGGAGTGGCAGGTCCGCATCCACGGCCTGGTCGACCGCGAGGTCGTGGTGACCTTCGACGAGCTCAACGCCTTCGAGAAGACCGAGGCCTGGGTGACCCTCAACTGCGTCTCCAACGTCGTCGGCGGCAACCTCATCGGCAACGCGTGGTGGAGCGGCGTGCGGATCGCGACGCTGCTCGCCGAGGCCGGGGTGCGCCCGGGCGCGGACGCGGTGCTGCAGACCTCCGAGGACGGGTGGACCTGTGCCACGCCGATCGAGGCGCTCACCGACGACCGCGACGCGATGCTGGCCCTGGCCATGAACGGCAAGCCGCTGCCGATCGAGCACGGCTTCCCCGTGCGCTCGATCGTGCCCGGTCTCTACGGCTACGTCTCGGCCACCAAGTGGGTCGTCGACCTCGAGGTGACCCGGTTCGCCGACGTCCAGGCCTACTGGACGACCAAGGGCTGGGGCGAGCGCGGACCGGTGAAGATGTCGTCGCGCATCGACGTCCCGGGCTCCGGCGCGGAGCTCGAGCCGGGCGAGGTCGTGGTCGCCGGCGTGGCGTGGGCGCAGCACACCGGCATCGCGGGCGTGGAGGTCTCCGTCGACGGCGGCGCCTGGACGGCCGGCGAGATCGCCGACCCCGGGACCGTCGACACGTGGGTGCAGTGGCGGGCGGTGGTCGACCTGGAGCCCGGCGACCACGTGCTGCAGGTCCGGGCCACCGACAAGGACGGCCTCGTGCAGACCGGCGTCGAGCGCGACGTCCTCCCCGACGGCGCCACCGGCTGGCACGGCGTCGACGTGTCGGTCTCGGCGTGAGCGCCGACTTCGCCGACCGCCCCGGCGGCGCGCTCGTGGTCGGCGGCAGCGGCGGGCTGGGGCTGGCGATCGCCGCGATGCTGGCCGACAGGGGCGCGGCCGTCGGCGTCACCTACCGCACGCGCCGCCCCGCGGGCGACCACCCGGCGTACGAGCTGGACCTCGCCGACCTCTCCGCCGGCGCCGCGGTCGTCGACCGTGCCGTCGGGGATCTGGGTGGCCTGCACACCCTCGTGTACGCCGCCGGGCCGCACGTCCCCATGGTCCACCTGTCCACGGTCGCGCCGAGGGAGCTGGCTACGCAGCTCGCCACGGACGCCGCCGGCTTCTTCTCCGTCGTCCAGCCCGCGCTCCCGCACCTGCGCGCCAGCGCCGGCTCGGTGGTGGCCGTGACCACGGCGGCGACGTCGCGGTTCCCGGTGCGCGACGGGCTGTCGTCCGCGCCCAAGGCCGCCGTCGAGGCGATGGTGCGGGCGCTCGCCGCGGAGGAGGGGCGCTACGGCGTCCGGCTCAACTGCGTCGGCCCTGGCATGCTCACCGACGGCATGGCCGAACGGCTGATCTCCTCCGGCGAGCTCACGGACGAGGCGCTCGAGATCACCCGCCGCAACATCCCGCTGCGCCGCTTCGGCAACGCCGCCGACGTCGCCGAGGCCGTGTGCTTCCTGGCGTCGCACCGCGCCGGCTTCGTCACCGGCCAGAAGCTCGACGTCGACGGCGGCTACGGCGTCTGACGGCCCTGCGCGGCCAGCGGGTTTCGAGACGGTTGCTGCGCAACCTCCTCAACCTCCGGGGGCGGCCCGCTTGGTTTCGCGACGGGACTTCGTCCCTCCTCGACCCCCGAGGCGGGGGGTCACCAGTTGGTGTGGGCGGTGTCCGGGAGCGGGTGGGCGTCGTCGGTGATGACGTAGACGGTGCCGCCGGTGGTGGGGAGCCAGGCGTTCTCGAGCTGCCCGCGGTCATAGGTACGGAGCACGCCCGCTCGCGTCGAGGCGGCCGGGTCGTTGACGACGACGTCGCCGGACCTGGTGAAGCCGACGATCACCAGCAGGTGGCCCTCGGTGGAGGAGATCGGGGCACCGCTGAGCTCGCCGGGGCCGAACGCGACCGAGGCGACGAGCGGGATGCCGGCCGCGATGAACTGCTCCGCCTCCCGCAGCGAGCGCAGCTTGGTGACGAACGCGTGGCCGGTCAGGCCGGCGGCGTACGCGGTGTTGAACGGCCAGTTGCCGGTGCCGTCGTAGGCGTGGTCGTAGGTCATGCGGGCGGCGTGGTCGACCCACGGGTCGACGTGGTCGGAGGGCACGTAGGAGTAGCGCGCCGGCCGCGGCAGCTTGCGGTAGTAGCCGAGCACCATCGAGGTGGAGGTGGGCGAGCACCAGGCCTCGCCGCCGCTGCCCCACTGCGGGTAGTGGCCGCGGTGGATCATCTGGGAGTAGCGCGGGACGTCGAGCACCGTGCCGCGGGCGACGCCGGGCGTCGACTCGGCGACCTGGCCCGACGGCAGCCGCGAGGCCACGGCGCCGACGGTGTCGACGGTCGGGCTGGGCTTGCCGGGCAGGCGCATCAGCGAGACGCGCAGCTGGTAGGAGGTCAGGCCGGCGGCGGCGTTGCTGCGCCACGTGTCGACCGAGACCCGGGCCAGGTCGTCCTTCTGGCCCGAGACGGTCTGGCGCTTGGTGTAGGCGTCGCCGGAGGTCCAGCGGCCGAGCACGTCGTAGCTCGAGGTCGCGCCGGCCTTGGTGCGCCCGCGCACCTCGATCTCGACCCAGCTGTTGCCGGGCGTCGTGGCCTCCCACGAGGCGATGAGCTCCGTCAGCCCGAACCTGGTCGCGCTCCACGGCGAGACCCAGCGGCCGACCTGGTAGCTGCGCCCCGCATACGTACGGCGTGCGGCCGCGGTCGGTGTGACGGCCAGGCGGCCGCCCTTGATGACGCGAGCGCCCTTCGCGGTGCCGGCGCGCAGCTGCGGCCCGGTGTCCCACTCGGTGTAGGCGATGGAGCGCGGCGTGGTCGTGGCAGCCGACGAGGCGGTCGAGGACGACGAGGCGGCACCGGCGGACGGCACGAGCGGCGCGCAGAGGGCCGCGGTCAGGCCGGCGGCGGCGGTGGTGGCGAGCAGGGCGGGGAAGGGGAGGCGCACCCGCCCACGATAGGTCACATCCGTCACTCCTGTCACAGGTGAGGCGGTCGTCACCGCACGCTCGATGCTGACCTCGGGACGCGGGGCTCCTAGACTCGGCAGGTGACGTTCCGGCTCTATGACACCGCGACCCGCGAGGTCCGTGACTTCGTCCCCCTCGAGGAGGGGAAGGCGGGTCTCTACCTGTGCGGGCTCACGGTGCAGAGCGAGCCGCACGTCGGACACGTCCGCTCCGGGGTCGTCTTCGACGTCCTGCAGCGCTGGCTGCGCCACCGCGGGCTCGACGTGACGTTCATCCGCAACGTCACCGACATCGACGACAAGATCCTCACCAAGGCCGCCGAGCAGGGCCGCCCCTGGTACAACCTCGCCTACGCCATGCACCGCGAGCTCGACCGCGCCTACGCCGCGCTCAACGTCGCGCCGCCGACCTACGAGCCCGGCGCCACCGGCCACGTGCCGGAGATGGTCGAGCTGATCGGGGAGCTGATCGCCAAGGGCCACGCCTACGCCGCGGAGGACGGCTCCGGCGACGTCTACTTCGACGTGCGGTCGTGGCCGTCCTACGGCGAGCTCACCCGCCAGGGCATCGACGACATGGAGGCCGCCTCCGACGCCGACCCCCGGGGCAAGCGCGACCCGCGCGACTTCGCCCTGTGGAAGGGCTGGAAGAAGGACACGGAGCCGGCGACCGCGGCCTGGCCGTCCCCGTGGGGACCCGGCCGCCCCGGGTGGCACATCGAGTGCTCCGCGATGGCCGGCAAGTACCTCGGCCCGGCCTTCGACATCCACGGCGGCGGCGTCGACCTGCGCTTCCCCCACCACGAGAACGAGCAGGCCCAGTCCCGCGCGGCCGGCCGCCCCTTCGCGTCGTACTGGATGCACAACGCCTGGATCACCACCGCCGGCGAGAAGATGAGCAAGTCGCTGGGCAACTCGCTCACGATCCCGGCCGTGCTGGAGAGCTACCGCGGCATCGAGCTGCGCTTCTACCTCCTGATGGCCCACTACCGCTCCCACGTCGAGTTCAGCTTCGAGGCGCTCGACGAGGCCGCCGCCGGCTTCCGCCGCATCGAGGGCTTCCTCGACCGCGCGCCCGCCGGCGAGCAGGGCGACCTGCCCGAGGCGTTCGTGACCGCGATGGACGACGACCTCGGCACTCCGGCGGCCGTGGCGGTCCTCTACGACACCGTGCGCGAGGGCAACCGACTGCTGGCGACGGGCGACGACGTCTCGGCCCAGGTGGCCGACGTCCTCGCCATGCTCGACGTGCTCGGGCTGCACCCCGCCGACCCGGCGTGGGGCGGCTCCGGCGACGACGCGCGGCTGACGCAGCTGTCGGGCGCGGTCGACGCGCTGGTCGCCGGGCTCCTCGAGCAGCGTGCCCAGGCCCGGGCCGACAAGGACTTCGCGCGCGCGGACGCCATCCGCGACCAGATCAAGGCAGCGGGGATCGAGATCGAGGACACCCCTGCCGGAGCAAGGTGGACGTGGTAATGCCAGGGAACAGCAGCCGCAAGGGCGCCATCCGCAAGACCAGCAAGAAGCCGACCGCCGGGTCCGGCGGGCGGGTCAAGCGCGGCCTCGAGGGCCGCGGCCCGACGCCGAAGGCCAAGGAGCGCGAGTACCACAAGGCCTACAAGGCCGAGAAGACCAAGAGCGCCGGCGGTCGCACGGGCAGCGGCGCGAGCAAGCAGCGCCGCAAGACCACTGAGGCCGAGTGGATGGCCGGGCGCAACTCCGTCGTCGAGGCGCTGCGCGAGAACGTCCCCGTCACGGCCGTCTACGTCGCCGAGGGCGCCGAGCGCGACGGCCGGCTGCGCGAGGTCTTCGCGATCTGCGCGGACCGGGGCCTCAACCTCCTCGAGGTCAGCAAGGGCGAGCTGGACCGCATGACCAGCGGCGCGGTCCACCAGGGCCTCGCCGCACGCATCCCCACCTACGAGTACGCCCACCCCGACGACCTGCTCGAGCTGGCCGCGGCCAACCACGAGCCGGCGCTCATCGTGGCGCTCGACTCGGTGACCGACCCGCGCAACCTCGGGGCGGTCATCCGCAGCGCGGCCGGGTTCGGCGCACACGGCGTCGTCATCCCCGAGCGGCGCGCTGCCGGCATGACCGCGTCGGCGTGGAAGTCCAGCGCCGGTGCGGCCGCGCGCATCCCCGTCGCGCAGACGGTCAACCTGGTCCGCCAGCTCAAGGCGTTCCAGGACGCCGGGTGCATGGTGGTCGGGCTCGCCGCCGACGGCGACGTCTCGCTGCCCGACCTCGACCTGGCCGACGGACCGCTCGTGCTCGTGGTCGGCTCCGAGGGCGACGGGCTCTCGCGGCTCGTGAGCGAGACCTGCGACCAGCTCCTGTCGATCCCGATGGCCAACAACGTGGAGTCCCTCAACGCCGGGGTGGCCGCGTCGGTGGCCCTCTACGCGATCGCCCAGGCGCGGACCTGACCGAGCCGGTGACGGTCGAGACGCCGCAGCCGCGCCCGCGGATCCGGCGTACGGCGGTGCGCGGGGCGCTCGCGCTGGCCTACGCCGCCGCGTGGGGCGCGCTCGCGCTGGTCGCGATCGCGGTGCTGTTCCTGACGAGCAGCCGCACCGTCACGCTGGCCAGCCACGACGCGGTGATCCGGCCGGACCTGAGCGGCCGGGTGGTGCTGCACACCGGCCCGGTGCTGCCGGACCTCCGGGTCGACTCGGGCTACCCCGTGGGTGCCGACATCACCCTCGGCAAGACCGAGGCGCCCTCCACCGAGGCGTTGGTCGAGCGCTACGCGCTGCTGGCCAGCCAGCCCGACGGCGTGGCCGCCAAGGTCGGCGACGCGCTGCGCGAGATGCTCGTCGACGCCGTGCTGCGCGGGGCGATCATCGGCCTGGTGCCGGTCCTGGTCTTCGCCCTCGTCGGCAGTGCCCGGCGCCGCGAGCTGCTGCGGCTGGCGGCGACCCGGCAGGGCGCGCTGGCGGGCCTGATCGCGGCCCTCATGGTCGTGGGACTCTGGGAGCCCTGGGACGCCGACGAGGAGAGCGTCGCCGCCGAGCGCGACTGGGTCTCGCTGGCGGACTTCCTCGGCCCGACGGTCGCGGTGCCCGACGAGGCCGCCCGGGTGGAGGTGCGCGGCGACGTGACCACCTCCCAGACCCGTCGGCTCATCGAGAGCGCGGTCGACACCTACGCCCGCAGCCAGGACTTCTACGCGCAGGCCGCCGAGGACGCAGCCGGCCTCGAGCTGCGCGAGCCCGAGGACGGTGAGACCGTCGTGACGCTGGTCTCCGACCGTCACGACAACATCGGCATGGACGCCGTGGCGCGCGCCGTCGGCGACGCGGGCGGCGCCACCGCGGTCTTCGACGCGGGCGACGACACCTCGACGGGCAAGACCTGGGAGGCGTTCTCCCTCGACTCGCTCACGGCCGCCTTCGACGACCTCGACGAGCGCTGGGCGGTCACCGGCAACCACGACAACGGCACCTTCGTCGGCGACTACCTCGACGGTCAGGGCTGGACGGTCCTCGAGGGCGAGCCCGTCGACGGACCCGGCGGCAGCCGGCTGCTCGGCGTCGCCGACCCCCGCTCCAGCGGCCTGGGCACGTGGCGCGACGAGACCGGGCTCAGCTTCTCCGAGGTCGGCGACCGGCTGGCCGACGCCGCCTGCGCGGCCGACGAGGACGGCGAGCGGGTGACCACCCTGCTCGTGCACGACGCCGACCTCGGCGCGGAGGCGCTCGCGCGCGGATGCACCGACCTCGTGCTGGGCGGCCACGTGCACACCCAGGAGGGCCCGACGGCGGTCACGGCGGAGGACGGCGCCGTCGGCTACACGTTCACGACCGGCACGACCGGCGGGGCGGCGTACGCCATCGCGATCGGCAGCAAGCTGCGCCGCGCCGCGCAGGTGACGCTGGTGACCTACGACGACGGACGGCCGGTCGGGCTGCAGCCGGTGATCCTGCAGACCAACGGCCGTTTCGACGTCGGAGAATTCTTGTCCTTGGATGACAGCGGCTGACACCGTAAGGCTCTACGCTGCGGGGATGGTCACCACCCGGCAGCGACTCGTGGAGGCGGCGACGAAGGGCTTCGCCGACCAGGGCATCCAGTCGGCCTCGCTCGTCGAGATCACCCGACAGGCGGGTCAGCGCAACCGCGGCGCCGTCCACTACCACTTCGGCGGCCGCGACGGGCTCCTCGTCGCGGTGCTGGAGCAGCACAACGCCTTCCTCCAGGAGCGCGAGCTGGAGCTCCTCCGTCAGGCGCGCGAGCGTTCCGACGACGACGTGGCGTCGGTCGTGGAGGCCGTCGTCCGGCCCGCGGTCGAGCTGGCCGAGCAGGGGCCGAGCGGCGCCAGCTACCTGGTGATCATCGCCGAGCTCGCCGAGCAGGACCCCTCGAGCTACAGCCCCGAGGTCGAGGCCGCGCTGGCCGGGAGCGGCGGCTACGAGGTCTTCCGCACCCTGCACGAGCGACTGCCGGACCTCGACGACGAGCTGCGCTCGGAGCGCTTCGCCCTGATGACGGCGTTCGTGCTCGGCACGGTCGCGCGCCGGGTGCGCTCGCTCGCCGGCGACGAGAACCACCGCCACCAGATGCCGACCGACCGGTTCGTCGCCAACCTGGTGCAGATGGCGTCCGCGATGCTGACCGCACCGACCGTTGACGCGTAGTACCACCTCTCAGTAGGTTCCGACCGGTCCCCGACATCGTCGTCGGGGCCGGGGGAGGGTCGCCATGCGCGCAGTCCGCGTCGTCCGTCACGCGTCACCGAGTGACGCCATCGAGGTCCAGGACGTGGCCGTCCCGGAGCCGGGGCCGGGTGAGGTGCGCGTCGACGTGGCGGCGGCCTCCCTCAACTTCGGCGACATCGCGCGCTGTCGCGGCGGGGTCGCGGCGGTGATGGCCGAGCCGCCGTTCACCCTCGGCATGGACGTCGCCGGCGTGGTCGAGGCCGCGGGCGCGGGCATGGAGGAGTGGCTCGGACGACGCGTGGTCGGGATCTGCCCGCAGTCGCTGGGCGGGCTCGCCGAGAGGGCCCTCGCCGGCAGCTTCTTCGAGGCGCCGCCCTCGCTGGACGACGTGTCGGCCGCGGCGTTCACGCTGCCCTTCCACGTCTCCTACCTCGCCCTGCACGAGCGGGCCGGGCTCCGGGCCGGCGAGACCGTGGTGGTCCGCGGCGGGGCCAGTGCCGTGGGGACCGCCGCCATCCAGCTGGCGGTCGCCGCGGGCGCCCGCGTGCTGGCGGTCGCCGGCGGGGCCGACAAGGGCCGGCTGTGCCTCGAGCTCGGCGCGGCCCGGGCGATCGACCAGGAGACCGAGAGCGTCTTCGACGTCGTCATGGACGAGACCGGCGAGCGCGGCGCCGACGTGATCTTCGACCCCGTGGGGGGCGAGCAGACCGAGACGATGTGGACCTGCGGTGCGCTGGGGGGCCGCTACCTCGCCGTCGGCTTCAACGACGACCCGGAGTCCGGGCTGACCGGCCGGGCGCTGCGCAAGCTGTCCATGGCCAACATGACCGCCATGGGCGTGATCCTGGCCTACCTCGAGGTGCCGCGCGCGTTCCGCCAGTTCGGGGTCAACCCGTTCCCGCCCGCCACCGGCGCCCGGGTCCACGCGGCGCTGCTGGAGCTCGTCGCGGAGGGCCGGGTGCGGCCGGTCGTCGGGCGCACGGTCGGCCTCGACGGCGTCGCGGAGGCCCTCGAGGCCCACGCCGCCCGCCGTACGACGGGGCGCACGGTCGCCGACCTCACGACGGGAGCACGCGCATGAACAGCGAGGAGCTGCTGGCCCAGGCCAGCGCGGCCACGGGGCTCGACGACTTCGGCGACCCGGCGTTCCGCGAGGGGCTGGACCACTACGTCGCCGCGCTGGACGGCGAGGCGCAGCTCAACGACCTCGGTGGCGTGGCGCTCGGGCCCGCGGTGGTGGCGGCGCTGACCAACCGGCTCAAGGTCGTCGACTGGGCCACCCGCCACCCCGAGGTGCTCGACGAGCGGATCGAGGCGCCGGTCGTGGTGATCGGCATGTTCCGCGCCGGCACGACGTTCCTCTCCAACCTGCTCGACCGCGACCCGGCCAACCGCGCCCTCCTCGCGTGGGAGTCGGGCGACTCGGTGCCGCCGCCGGCGCCCGACGAGCGGCGCAGCGGCCCGCGCGTCGACGCCGCGCAGGGCGGTGTCGACATGCTCGAGATGCTCAACCCCGAGATCAGCAAGATCCACCACGAGGGGGCCGCCGACGCCACCGAGTGCATCGCGGTGATGGGCCAGGCCTTCCAGAGCATCTCGTGGGAGGCGATCGCCAACGTCCCGTCGTACGGCGCGTGGTGGCGCGCCGCGGACGACGCGCCGGCCTACGCCTACCACCGCATGGTGCTGCAGGTGCTGCAGAGCGGCGGGGTGCGCGGGCGCTGGACGCTCAAGAGCCCGCACCACGCGCTCGCCCTGGACGCGCTCGTCGACACCTACCCCGACGCGCGGCTGGTGCTGCTGCACCGCGACCCGGTCGTGCTCACCGGCTCGGTGTGCAGCCTGATCTCGACGATGTCGAGCACGTTCTCCGACGCCGACCACCGCGACTACATCGCCGCCCACTGGACCGACACGTTGGCGGAGTCGGTCGCGCGCATCGACGACTTCCGGGCCCGTCGCCCCGAGCACCCGATCCTCGACGTCCACTACGCCGACCTCGCGCGCGACCCCGTCGCCACCGTCGGGTCGCTCTACGCCTCGCTCGGGCTCGAGCCCGGCGCCGGCGCCTTCGACGCGATGGCCGCGTCGGTCGCGGACCGGCCGCGCGGCGCCTTCGGGACCCACGCCTACGACGTCGCGCAGTTCGGCCTCGACGAGGGGGAGCTGCGCGAGCGGTTCGCGGGCTACTCCGAGCGCTACGGCGTCGAGCCCGAGGCCGTCACCGGCTGACGACCGACCGGTCAGGGGGCGGTCATAGGGTGGGAGGCGTGCCGACCACCGTGGACCGACTGCTGCCCGACGAGGACGCCGAGGCACTGCTCGCGCTGACCCGTGACATCGCCGCGCGCGAGCTCGCGCCGCAGGTGGACGCGATGGAGGAGCGCGCGGAGTTCCCCGCCGACGCCTACCGCCTGCTGGGACGCTCGGGACTGCTCAGCCTGCCGTTCGCCGAGGACGTCGGCGGCGGCGCCCAGCCCTACGAGGTCTACCTCCAGGTGATCGAGGAGATCGCCACCGCGTGGCCGAGCGTGGGCGTCGGCGCGAGCGTGCACTCCCTGACGGCCACGGTCGTCTCGACCAACGCCTCCGACGAGCAGTGCGCGACCTGGCTGCCGCGGATGCTCGGCGGCGACTGGCTGGGCGCCTACTGCCTCTCGGAGCCCCAGGCCGGCTCCGACGTCAGCGGCATCCGGACCAAGGCCGTGCTCGACCCCGCCACCGACGAGTACGTCGTGACCGGCACCAAGCAGTGGATCAGCAACGGCTCGTGCGCCGACTACTACATCCTGTTCGCCCGCACCGGCGAGGACCCCAAGCGCGGGCTGTCCGCGTTCATCGTCCCGGCCGACACCGAGGGCATGAGCTTCGGCGCCCCCGAGAAGAAGCTCGGGCTGGCGTGCGACGTGACCACGCAAGTGCTCTTCGACGGCGCCCGGATCCCGGCCGCCCAGCGCATCGGCGACGAGGGCGCCGGCATGCGGGTGGCGCTCTCGGCGCTGGACGCCGGCCGGCTCGGCATCGCCGCCGTCGCCACCGGCATCGCGCAGGCCGCGCTCGCCCACGCCGTGGCCTACGCCGGCGAGCGCGAGCAGTTCGGCCGCGCCGTCGGGGAGTTCCAGGGGATGCAGTTCCTGCTGGCCGACATGGCCGCGGACGTCGAGCGCGCGCGTGCGACGTACCTCCACGCGGCGCGGCTCAAGGACGCCGGCCGCCCCTTCTCCCGCCAGGCCAGCATCGCCAAGCTCACCGCCAGCGACGCCGCCATGCGGGTCACCACCGACGCCATCCAGGTCCTCGGCGGCAACGGCTACACCCGCGACTACCCCGTCGAGCGCCTCTTCCGCGACGCCAAGGTCACCCAGATCTTCGAGGGCACCAACCAGATCCAGCGCATGGTGATCGGCCGCGACCTCCTCCGCTGAGCTGCACGGTCGGGATAGTCCCTAACGAATTCGTGGTCCCCGGGGCCGCCGGGCCACGAATTTGTTAGGGACTACCCCGACGAGTCGCCGCCGGACGACACCTCCACCACCTCGTCGGGGCGGTGGGGGAGGACGTGCTCGATGTAGTCGCGGGCGGTGTCGAAGATGCCGACCTCGTGGCCGGCCTGCTCGGAGAGGTACCAGCGGTGGACGAGCACCTCGTGGAAGAACTCCGCCGGCGGGAGCTTGCCGCGGTGCTCGGCGGGGATCATCGCGACCAGCGGCTCCCAGGTCTTGGTGAGCCAGCGGTTGGCGACCAGGGTGCGGTCCTCGCGGCCCAGGTCGTAGTGGGCGGTGAAGGAGGCGATGTCGTTGAGCAGCCGGCGGGCCTGGCCGTCCTCGACGTTGAGGCCGGTGAGGGCCTGGAGCTCGCGGCGGTGGTGGCCGAGCTCGACGACCTTGGGCTGGATGCGGACCTGGTCGCCGCCGATGTCGGTGACGATGTCGAGCTCGTCGACGTCGAAGCCGAGGTCGTTGAGCCGCTCGATGCGCTGCTCGATGCGCCACATCTCCTCGGCGGAGAACTCCTCGACGTCGGTGAGCTCGGCCCACAGGTCGGCGTAGCGCTCCCGGATCGAGTGCGCGATCTCGAGCGCCTCGGCATGCTCGTCGAGGGAGCCGCTGGCCTGGAGGTCGAGCAGCTCGGCGAAGACGTTCTCGGTGGCGATGGTGAGGTCGTAGTCGCGCATCTGCTCCGACAGGCTGCCGCGCAGCTCGCCGGTCTCGGCGTCCACGAGGTACGCCGCGAAGCCGCCGGCGTTGCGGCGGAACAGCACGTTGGACAGCGACACGTCGCCCCAGAAGAAGCTCTCGAGGTGCAGGCGGACCAGGAGCACGACGAGGGCGTCCATCAGGGACGGGACGTTGTCGGCGGTGAGCCCGTGCGCGAACAGGCTGCGGTAGGGCAGCGAGAACTGCAGGTGCTCGGTCAGCAGCGCCGCCGGGAGCTCCTCGCCCTGCTCGTCGACGCGGCCGGTCACGACGCCCTGGGGCAGGACGGCCGGCAGGCCGAGCCGGTTGAGGTCGCGCAGGAGGTGGTACTCCTTGAACGCGATGTCCGCGACGGTCTCCTTGATCGCGTAGGTGCGCGTGCCGAGCCGCACGATGCGCACGACGTGGCGCGAGAGGCCGCGCGGCAGCGGCACGACGTACTCGTCGTCCCACTCCTCCAGGCACGTCGCCCAGGGCAGGCGCAGGAGGGCCGGGTCGGGCCGGTTCGCCACGATGTGGAGCGCCATGGCGCTCACCCTAGACCCGCCAGACGGTCAGTCCCGGGTGGTCGGAGGAGTGCGGACCCACGGGCTCGGCCTCCGTCGAGACGAGCGGCTCGCGGAGGGTGACCAGGTCGGCCGGGAGGTCGACCGCCGGGCCCGGCGCGCGGCGGGCGCAGACCAGCACCGACCCGGCCGGGTGCTCGCGCAGGTACATCAGGCAGTCGTCGTCGACGTGCGCCCAGCGCAGGCTCCCGCGGCGCAGCGCGACGTGCTCGGCGCGGGCCGCTGCTAGCGAGGAGTACGTCGCCAGCGTGGTGTGGTCCCAGGTCTCGGGGCGGTGCCAGGGCATCGGGCGGCGTGAGTCCTCCCCGGCGATCCCCTCGAGCCCGAGCTCGTCGCCGGCGAAGACCATCGGCACGCCCGGGAGCGTGAACTGCAGCCCGGCCGCGACCCGGTGCAGCGCCGGGTCGCCGGTCACGGTGCGGATCCGGGCGCTGTCGTGGGAGCCCAGCACGTTCCACGACGCGCTGGTGGCGCGCCAGCCGTAGCGGGCCTGCCACTCGCGCAGCGCCCGCTGGGCGGAGCCGCCGCCGCGCCGGGGCGCCGGCACCGGCCGGCCGAAGGCGCGGGCCGGGGAGGCGGGGTCGCGCAGCCACGACCAGACCGGCCAGGCGAAGCCGGAGTAGTTCATGGTGCCGTGCCAGCCGGCGCCGTCGAGGTCGCCCGAGGCGTCGTGGTTGTGCTCGCCGATGACCAGCCCGTCGGGCAGGCCCTCGGCGACCGTGCGCCGTACGTCGTGGGCGACGTCGTGGTTGACGTCGATCGCGCCCAGCCGGCCGGTCATGTTGGCGACGTCGATGCGCCACCCGTCGACGTCGAACGGCGGGCGCAGCCAGCGGGCGACCACGCTGTCGGGTCCGGCCACCATCGCGCGCCGCACCCCGGCGTCGGCGTGGTTGAGCTTGGGCAGGCTCTGCCAGCCCATCCAGCACTCGTAGGTGCCGTCGGGCGCGAAGTGGTACCAGGTGCGGCGGTCCGACTCCGGGTCGGCGGCGGCGTCCAGGAACCACTCGTGCGTGTCGCCGGTGTGGTTGGTGGTGAGGTCGCCCAGGATCCGCCAGCCGCGGTCGTGGACGGCCGCGCTGAGCCGGGCGTAGGCCTCGTCGCCGCCGAGCAGCGGGTCGACGCCGTCGAAGGTGGAGGCGTTGTAGCGGTGGTTGCTCTCCCCGGGGAAGACCGGCGTCGTGTAGAGGATCGTCGCGCCCACCTGCGCCAGGTGGTCGAGGTGCTCGACCACGCCGTCCAGGTCGCCGCCGTAGAGCTGCACCGCCGTGCGCGGGTCGTCGAGCTCGAAGACGACCTCGTCGTCCCACGCGGCGGGCAGCGCCCAGTCGGGGGTGGGGCGGCCGTCGGCCGCGCCCGAGCGGGCGAAGCGGTCCGGGAAGACCTGGTAGACGACGCCGTCGCGGCCCCAGTCGGGCGCCGGCTCGTGCCAGGTGACGGTGAAGTCGAAGGCGTCCGGCCCGTCGTGCTCGACGATCCCGGCGGCCGTCAGCCAGCGCTGACGAGGGGCGGTCGCCTCGTCCTGCGCGTCGTCGGCGAGCAGGAAGCGGTAGTGGGTCACCGGGTTGTGCACCGGGAGCTCCGCCGACCACCAGACGGTGCTGCCGTCCGCCGGGTCGGGCGCCTCGCGCCGGCACTCGTGGAAGACCGGCTCGGCGTCGTACGTCGTGCGCACCCAGGCCGCGGCGACGGGGTCGTCGACGTGCGTGCGCATGCGCACCGTGACGGTGCCGTCGGGTGTGGGGCGGTCATCAGGCAGGTAGAGGGGGGAGCCGTCGTGGTGCGGCTCGTGCAGGAGGCTCATGGCTCGAGGAACACCGCCCCGGTGCCGCGGGCGGCCGCGGCGTCGCCGGGGTTGGTGAGCGCGCAGCTCCGAAGGCTCAGGCAGCCGCAGCCGATGCAGCCGTCGAGCCGCTCGCGCAGCAGCTCGATGCGGCGGATCTGCTCGTCGAGGCGCGGCCGCCAGGCCTTGCTGAGCCGGTGCCAGTCGGACTTCGTGGGAGCCCGGCGGTCCGGCAGGGTCGCGAGCGCCTCGGCGATCTCGTCGAGCGACAGCCCGACGCGCTGGGCGGTGCGGATGAACGCCACCCGCCGCAGCTCGGCCTGCGGGTAGCGCCGCTGGTTGCCCGTCGTGCGCCGCGAGTGCACCAGCCCCCGCGACTCGTAGAAGCGGATCGCGCTCGTCGCCACGCCCGACCTCTCCGCCAGTTGTCCCACCGTCAGCTCCACTCCGTCAGCCTGCCGGTACCTCAAGCGAACTTCAACATGCGCGGTCCGCCGAGCAGGACCCGGTCCGCAAACCTAGAACACGTTCTAGTCCGCTGGTACGCTCCGCGCCATGAGCCAGACCCCCGCCCCGAGCCCGCGCGTCGTCGTCATCACCGGGGCCGCGTCCGGCATCGGGTTCGCGACGGCCGAGCTCTTCCGCGACCTGGGCGACGTGGTCTTCGGCCTCGACATCCAGGCGACCGTGCCCGACGGCGTGACCTACGTCGAGTGCAACGTCGGCGACCGGGCGTCCGTGGACGCGGCCATCGCGACCTGCGCGGCGGGCGGGCGGATCGACGTGCTGGCCAACGTCGCGGGCATCGTGCAGTTCGGGCGGTTCGAGCAGATCTCCGACGCCGAGTGGGACCGCGTGCACGCGGTCGACCTCAAGGGCCCGTTCATGCTGATGCAGGCGGCCCTGCCGCACCTCAAGGCCAGCCGCGGCAACATCGTCAACGTCTCCTCGGTGGCCGGCAACGTTCCCCAGCCCTACGCCGCGGCGTACGCCGCCGCCAAGGGCGGGCTCACCATGCTGACCAGGTCGCTGGCGCTCGAGCTCTCGCCGCACCGGGTGCGGGTGAACGCGGTCTGCCCCGGCACCGTCGACACCCCGATCGTGTCCCACGTGGCCAGCATCTTCCCGGAGGACCTCGACGCCCGCGTCGCCGACCGCCTGATGATGCTGCTGCCCGGGCGCGCGATCACGCCGGCCGAGCTCGGCTCCGCGATCGTCTACCTCGCCTCGAAGGAGGCGCGGATGATCACCGGGAGCGTGCTCGCCTTCGACGGCGGCATGAGCTAGGCGGTGCGCCGACGCTCGTCCAGCTCGTCCTCGATGTAGGCCGGGCGCGAGACCGACAACCCCACTGCCACCAGCGGGACCGTCAGCACGGTGAGCGCGACCAGCGGCACGGTCCACCCGCCGCTGACGTCGTGGAGCAGCCCGACGCCGAACGGTCCGAGCGCCGCCAGCAGGTAGCCCGTCGACTGCGTGAAGCCGGACAGGGCCGCGGTGCCCGCGGGGGTGCGGGAGCGCAGCCCGATCTGGGTCAGGATCAGCGGGAACGTCGTGGTGCCGATCCCGACCAGGACCGCCCACAGGTAGGCGCCCTCGTACGGCGCCAGGATCATGCCGAGGTAGCCGACGGGGTAGCACGACAGGATCGCCCACACGAGCGGCCGCTGGTCGGGCATCCGGGCGGCGAGCGTGGGGATCACGAACGACAGCGGGATGCTGACACCGGTGACGACGCCGAGCAGGATGCCGGCCTGCGTCGCGGAGTAGCCGGAGTCGCGGAAGATCGCGGCGAACCAGCCGAAGATCGCGTAGGCCTGGAGCGACTGGATCCCGAAGAACAGCGCCATGCCGAGGCCCAGTCGGGTGCGGGCGACGGCGAGGAGGCTGATCGGGGCGTGGCCGGCGCGGTCGGGGTCGCCCTGCGGCCGGTCGTGGCGGATGAGCGCGAGCCAGGGGAGCGCGGCGATGGCGGCCGTGAACGCCCAGGTCGCCAGGCCGTCGCGCCAGCCGCCGGTCGCCTCGCTGATCGGCACCGTCGTGACCGAGGCCAGGGTCAGGCCGATGGCGAGCGCGGTGGAGTAGATCGACGTCATCAGCCCGGTGTGGTCGGGGAAGTGCGCCTTGATCAGCGACGGCAGCAGCACGTTGGCCGTCGCCATGCCGGCCAGGGCCAGCAGGGACAGCGCCAGGAATGGCAGGACGTTCTCCATTCGGGCGCGGAAGAACAGGCCGACGACGACGCTCAGCAGCGCCAGCAGCGTGAGCCGGTGGCTGCCGACCGCGCGGGCGAAGCGCGGCGCCAGCCCGCCGAAGAGCGCGAACGCCAGCACCGGCAGCGAGGTGAGGACCCCGGCCTCCGTGCCGGACATCGAGAGTCCGTCGCGGATCTCGTCCAGGACCGGGCCCACGCTCACGGCGGCGGGGCGCAGGTTGAAGGCCAGCACCACGATGCCGACCAGGACCAGGATCCGCGCGGCGCGGCTCTCAGGGGCGGGCGCGTCGGTCACCGGAGGAGTCTGTCAAAGGTCGGGCGGCTCCGGGGGGCGGGGTCTTGACTTCAAGTCGACTTGAAGCTCGAGCATGGTCGGCATGAGCACCACGACCAGCCTCATGAGCCTGATGACGGGCGACGAGAAGCACTCGGCGGCCGCCACCTCCACCCTCGACGTCCTGCGCGTCCTCTACGAGCGGGTGCTCGACGTGTCGCCCGAGCGCGTGGCCGACGCCGACCGCGACCGCTTCTATCTCTCCAAGGGCCACGGCCCGATGGCCTACTACGCCGTGCTCGCCGAGCGTGGCTTCTTCCCCGAGTCGTGGTTGGCGGGCTGGGGCGGCTACGACTCCCCGCTGGGGCACCACCCGGACCGCAACCTCGTGCCCGGAGTCGAGATCTCCTCCGGCTCGCTCGGCCACGGGCTGCCGCTGGCCGTCGGTACGGCGCTCGGGCTGCGCGCCCAGGGCATCGGCTCGCGGGTCGTCGTCCTCGTCGGCGACGCCGAGCTGGACGAGGGCTCGAACCACGAGGCCCTCGAGCTCGCGGCCGCGCTGGAGCTCGACGCGCTCACGGTCGTGGTCGTCGACAACCGCTCGGCGTCGTACGCCGTCGAGGGGCGGATCGAGCAGCGCTTCCGCACCGAGGGCTGGCACGCCGTCACCGTGGACGGCCGCGACCACGACCTGCTGGAGAAGGCGCTCGCGCACCGCGCGGTCGGTTGTCCGAGCGTCGTCGTGGCCGAGGTGGGCCGGCGATGAGGGACGCACGCCGCCAGCTCGCGGCCACCGCGGCCGACCTGGTGGAGTCCGACGACTCCGTCGCGCTGGTCTACGCCGAGATCTCCGGGCAGTACCTCCGCGAGGTCGAGGCGCGCCACCCCGACCGGGTGGTCAACGTCGGCATCCGCGAGCAGCTGCTCGTCAACGTCGGCGCCGGGTTGGCGCTGACGGGGCTGCGCCCGATCGTGCACACCTTCGGGTCGTTCCTGGTGGAGCGCGCCTTCGAACAGGTCAAGCTGGGCTTCGCCCACCAGGACGTCGGCGGTGTGCTGGTCGGGGCCGGTGGGTCCTTCGACATGTCCGGCGCCGGCCGCACCCACCAGTCGCCCGGGGACGTCGCGCTGCTCGACACGCTGCCCGGGATCTCCCTGCACGCCCCTGGCAACGCCGTCGAGACCGACATGGTGCTGCGCTCGGCCGTGGCCGGCTCGGGGCTGCACTACGTGCGGGTCGTGGGCCAGGCCAACGCCTGCGCGTTCGCGGTGACGCCGGGGACCTTCCACGTCGTACGCCGTGGCGCCGGGGCGACCGTCGTCGCGATCGGCCCGGTGCTGGACGCGGTGGTGGCGGCCACGGCGGGGCGCGACGTCACCGTGCTCTACACCAGCACGGTGCGCCCTTTCGACGCCTGCGGGCTGCGCGCCGCGCTCGGGAGCCCCGACGTGGTGCTCGTCGAGCCCTGGCTGGCCGGCACGTCGGCCCGCCACGTCGCCGACGCCCTGCGCGACGTGCCCCACCGCCTGCTCGCCCTCGGCGTCGACCGCGCCGAGCACCGCCGCTACGGCACCCCCGAGCAGCACGTCGCCGCCCACGGCCTCGACGCCGCCGGCATCGCGCGCTCGCTCGAGGAGTTCCTCCGCCCGGCCGCGTGAGGCGCGGCGCGGGTGGCCGGTGCCAGGCCGGGACCACCTAGGATTGCCCCGCGCGAGAGCGCGTGCCGCGTTAGCTCAGTTGGCAGAGCATCGCCCTTGTAATGCGAATGTCGAGAGTTCGATTCTCTCACGCGGCTCTGTCGTCAGCCGGTCGTGACGTCGACCGCGAGGTCGGGGTACGGGCTCGTCGCGGATGTCACGCGTCGGCGGGCCCGGTCTATCTCGTCGGGTCCGGTCCTGACGCTCACGACACCGTCGTGAGGCACGCTCATCACGATCACCGGGTTGAGGTCGCCCAGCGCGGCGAGCCCGCCGAGCACCGGGCTGCTCTCGGTGATGCTCCGGTCGGGCGGGCTGAGCACCCGCGAGGGCGTGCCCTCGTCCTTCGTCGCGCTTAGCTCGCGCACCGAGTCCGCCGTCGCGGAGTCGGAGGCGCTGAGCCCGTCGGCCATCCAGTGCAGGGTCCGCACCGACGGGGTCCACCGGGACGTCGCACTCAGCCGGAGGCCGTCGTCGCCGGCGGTGATGAGCACCTCGACGTCCTCCAGGACACGCGGCCAGTCCCCGACCTCGTCGAGCGCGTCGGGCTCGACCCTCGTCTGGCCGTCCCCGACGCGGACCACGGCCTGGCCTCCGCGGACCGTGACGAAGGCGCCGCCGCCGGCCTGCTCGACGAGCTCGCTGTAGTCCGCTGCCTCGTCGAGGACGTCCGCGATCTCCTCGGTGCCGACGTCCCTGCTCAGCTCCACCTCCGGCACACCGTCCCGGTCGACGACCCCGTGCACGCCCGGCAGGTCCGCAAGGTCGTCTCGCGCCCAGTCCGCGCGGCGCCCGTCGTCGAGGTACCACCACCGCCAGGCGACGACGACGAGCAGCGCGACCACGACGAGGGCCACGAGAGCCGGGATCCGACGGCGAGACATCATGGAACGGACTCTCCACACTCTCGGCACGGCGGCAGGGATGCCGGCATCCTGCCACGGCCGAGCCGACGCTCAGCGCAGCCGCCGCACCGGGAAGCGGTCGGCGGGGTCGGCGATGGCGTCCTGGGCGGCGACCAGCTGGATCTCGCGGGTGCCGGCGGCGAGCGTGGTCTCGAGGATGCCGAAGACCGACGAGGTGGTGCGGGCCAGGGCGAGCTCGGGGGAGCCGGTCGTGCGCAGGTGGGCGAGGTAGAGGGCCGCGGTCACGTCGCCGCAGCCGTTGGGCGTGATGGGCAGCAGGGGAGTGGTGACCGCCCAGGCGCCCTCGTCGGAGACGGCGATCACGTCGAGGGTGTCGGCCGCCGAGTCCGTGTGCAGCACGCTGGTGACGAGCACGTCGCGGGGGCCGCCCTCGCGGACGATGTCGACCGCGGCGAGCACCTCGTCGAGGGTGGTCGTGGTGGTGCCGGCGAGGAAGTCGAGCTCGAAGTGGTTGGGGGTGATCACGTCGGCGGCGGGGACGACCACCTCGCGCAGGAACTCCGGGATGCCGGGCCGGACGAACATGCCCCGCCCCACGTCGCCCATGACCGGGTCGCAGCAGTAGACCGCGTCGGGGTTGGCCGCCTTGACCTGGGCGACGGCGTCGAGGATGACCTGGCCCATGGCCGGGTCGCCCTGGTAGCCCGAGAGCACGGCGTCGACCTGGCCGAGGACGCCGCGGTCGCCGATGCCCGCGATCACCTCGGCCACGTCGGCCGGCGCGAGCAGCGGCCCGCGCCACGCGCCGTACCCGGTGTGGTTGGAGAAGTGCACCGTGATGACCGGCCACACCTCGTGGCCGAGGCGCTGGAGCGGGAAGACGGCGGCGGAGTTGCCGACGTGGCCGTAGGCGACGGAGGACTGGATGGAGAGGATCTGCACGCCGCTGAGTCTCCTCGCGGAAGGGTGTACGGGGCAAACTAGAACGCGTTACAGTTGTGGCCGCCATCACCCGACCGACGCGAGGAACCGACACATGGCCAAGGCTGCGCCCTACAGGAATGAAGCCGACTACGTGGTGGTCGGGTCCGGCAGCTCCGGCGCCGCCCTGGCCGGCCGCCTGGCCCAGTCGGGAGCCAGTGTCATCGTGCTCGAGGCCGGCAAGAGCGACGAGCAGTACCTCGTCAAGAAGCCCGGGATGATCGGCCCGATGCACTCCGTGCCGCAGATCAAGGCCCGCGTCGACTGGGGCTACTACTCCACCCCGCAGAAGCACCTCCTGGACCGCAAGATGCCGGTCCCGCGCGGCAAGGTCGTCGGCGGCTCCAGCTCGATCAACGGCATGGTCTACGTGCGCGGCAACCGCGCCAACTACGACTCCTGGGCCGCGGAGGGCAACACCGGCTGGTCGGCCGACGAGGTCAACGAGGCCTACCGGCGCCTGGAGGACTTCGAGGGCGGCCCCGACCAGTACCGCGGCGCCGGAGGGCCGATCAGGATCACCCGCAACAAGGCGCCCCAGGAGGGCTCCCTGCAGTTCATCCAGGCGACCTCCGACGCACTCGGCGTCAAGATCCTCGACGACTACAACGGCGAGTCGCAGGAGGGCGTCAGCCGGATGCAGCAGAACGCCGCCGACGGGCTGCGCTACAGCGCCTCGCGCGGCTACCTCCACAACCTCGAGGTGCCGTCCCTGCAGCTGCAGTCCGAGGTGCTGGTCACCAAGGTCACCATCGAGGGCGGCCGCGCCACCGGGGTCGAGGTCACCGACAAGGACGGCTCGCGCCGCACGGTCCGCGCGGGCAAGGAGGTCATCCTCTCGGCCGGCTTCGTCGGCTCGGCGCAGCTGCTGATGCTCTCGGGCATCGGGCACGCCCAGCACCTCATCGACCACGGCATCAAGGTGCTCGCCGACCTGCCCGTCGGCGACAACCTGCACGACCACATGTTCCACGCGCTGACCTTCCACACCACGACCTCGAAGATGCGCGGCAACGCGTTCTTCTTCGCCAAGGGCGTGGCCCAGGAGGCGCTGCGACCGGGCAAGACCTTCCTGGCCAACTCGGTCTTCGAGTCGGTGGCCTTCCTGCGCACCTCGCAGGCGACCGACGTACCCGACCTGCAGCTGCACCTGCTGCCGTGGTCCTACGTCTCGCCCAACCAGGACGAGCCGATCCAGCACAAGGTCGACCCGCGCACGTCGCTGACCCTGCTCTCCACGCTGATCTACCCCAAGAGCCGCGGCACGCTGCGCCTCGCCTCCTCCGACCCGACGGCGGCGCCGCTCATCGACTTCCAGTACCTCGCGGACCCCGCGGACCTCGAGGTGCTCGCGGAGGGCTCCGAGATGGTCCGCGAGATCATGGGCGGTGCGGCCTTCGGCGGCGCGGTCAAGGAGGAGATCCACCCCGGCGCGAGCGTCAAGGGCCAGGCGCTGCGCGACGCGATCCTCAACCGGGCCACGTCGGTCTACCACGGCGTCGGCACCTGCCGGATGGGCGTGGACGAGCTCGCCGTCGTCGGCCCCGACCTCAAGGTCCGCGGCATCGAGGGGCTGCGCGTGTGCGACGCCTCGATCATGCCGTCGATCACCGGCGGCAACACCAACGCGCCCGCGATCATGATCGGCGAACGCGGGGCCGACCTGGTCCTCGGCGGCACCGCGTCGCGGGGGGCCTGACATGACGCTGCAGCGCCCGGCGTCGGTCACCGACGCGTTCCTGCAGGGTCTCGTGGCCCGCATCCCCTCGACCAGCGGCGGCACCTGGAAGCTGACCGAGGTCTACACCGGTGAGGTGCTGGTCGAGCTGCCGCAGTCGACCCCCGCCGACATCGAGCGCGCGTTCGCCTCTGCTCGTGCCGCGCAGCACGAGTGGGCCTCGTGGCCGCTCAAGAAGCGGCTGGGGGTCTTCAAGCGCGCCCACAAGCTCTTCCTCGACAACGCGGTCACCACGACCGACCTGATCCAGGTCGAGAGCGGCAAGAACCGGCGGATGGCGATCGAGGAGAGCTGCGACCCGCCGATGGTGATGAGCCACTACATCAAGCGGGCCCCGCACCTGCTCGCGCCGGTCAAGCGCGGGGGACCGGTGCCGTTCCTCACGACCTCGACGGAGATCCGCCAGCCCAAGGGCGTCGTGGGCGTCATCGCCCCGTGGAACTTCCCCTTCGCCACGGGGCTCTCCGACGCGATCACCGCGCTGATCGCCGGCAACGGCGTCGTGCTCAAGCCCGACAACAAGACCGCGCTGTCCCCGCTCTACGGGATCCAGATGCTCGAGGACGCCGGGCTGCCGAAGGGCCTCTTCCAGGTGGTCTGCGGCGAGGGCCCGGACGTGGGGCCGACGCTGATCGACAACGCCAACTACGTGATGTTCACCGGCTCCACCGCCACCGGCCGGGTGATCGGCGAGCGGGCCGGACGCAACCTCATCGGCTGCTGCCTGGAGCTCGGCGGCAAGAACCCCATGATCGTGCTCGAGGACGCCGACATGGAGGAGACCGTGCAGGGCGCGGTCTTCGGGGTGTTCGGCAACACCGGCCAGATCTGCATGCACATCGAGCGGATCTACCTGCCGGAGTCGCGCTACGACGAGTTCAAGTCTCGCTTCACGGCCGCGGCCGAGGCGCTGAACGTCGGGGCGACGTACGACTTCGGTCCGGAGATGGGCTCGCTCGTCTCGCCCGACCACAAGGAGCGGGTCCAGTCGCACGTCGACGACGCCGTCGCCAAGGGCGCCACCGTCGTCACCGGCGGCAAGGCGCGCCCTGACCTCGGCCCGGCGTTCTTCGAGCCGACGATCCTCGAGGGCGTCACCAAGGACATGCTGGCCGGCTCCACCGAGACCTTCGGCCCGGTCGTGGGCCTGCACCGCTACCGCACGGTCGACGAGGCCGTCGAGCTCGCCAACGACACCGAGTACGGCCTCAACGCCTCGGTGTGGGGCGGCGACCTCAAGCGCGCCGAGGACGTGGCACGACGCATCCAGTCCGGCAACGTCAACATCAACGACATCCTCGCGACGGCGTTCGCCTCCAAGGGCACGCCCTCGGGCGGGGTCAAGCAGTCCGGCGTCGGCGCGCGCCACGGCGACCAGGGCCTGACCAAGTACACCGACGTGCAGAACCTCGCGGTGCTCAAGAAGCAGGTCATGGGCGCCCGCCCGGGCCAGGACTACGACGAGTACGTCAAGGGGATGCTCTCGGGGCTGCGGATGATGCGCAAGACACGGATCCGCTGACGCCCTATCGCCCGGTGCCGATTGCGGGTACCTCTAGAGCATGAAGCTCACCCGGGTCGCGGCCCTCGGCGCCGCGGCGCTCGGCGCCGTCGCCGCACACGACCTCACCCAGCGCAAGCACGCGATCCTGCGCACGTTCCCCGTCGTGGGGCACCTGCGCTTCCAGCTGGAGCGGTTCGGTCCCGAGCTGCGCCAGTACATCGTCACCTCCAACGACGAGGAGCGCCCCTTCAGCCGCGACCAGCGGCGCTGGGTCTACGCCTCCTCCAAGCTGGAGAACTCCTACTTCGGCTTCGGCACCGACAACGACGTCGAGAACGTCGTCGGCTACCCGATCATCAAGCACCGCACGTTCACCGGGCCGGGCGCCGCGACCGGGCGGCACGCCGAGGAGGGCGTCCCGGTGCCGGCGGCCAAGGTCATCGGCGCGGCCCGCGGCCGGGCCAAGGCCTTCCGGCCGCCGTCGGTGGTCAACATCTCCGGCATGAGCTTCGGCTCGCTCTCGGCCAACGCGATCGAGGCGCTCAACCGCGGCGCCGACCTGGCCGGTTGCCTGCAGAACACCGGCGAGGGCGGGCTCTCGCCGTACCACCGCAACGGCGGCGACCTGGTCTTCCAGATCGGTACGGCCTACTTCGGCTGCCGTGACGAGCACGGCCGCTTCGACCTGGGGCGCCTGAAGGACCTCGTGGCGAGCGCGCCGGTGCGGGCGCTGGAGATCAAGCTCTCCCAGGGCGCCAAGCCGGGGCTCGGCGGGATGCTGCCGGCCGCCAAGGTCAGCGACGAGATCGCCGAGATCCGCGGCATCCAGGCCGGCGTCGACTGCGCCTCGCCGAGCCGGCACGAGGTGTTCCACGACGTCGACTCGATGCTCGACTTCGTCGAGATGGTCGCCGCCGAGACGGGGCTGCCGGTCGGCATCAAGTCGGCCGTGGGCAACCTGGACTTCTGGGACCACCTGGTCGCGGAGATGGTCGGCGGTCAGCGCGGCGTCGACTTCGTCAACATCGACGGTGGCGAGGGCGGCACGGGGGCGGCGCCGATGGTGTTCGCCGACTCGGTCGCCTACCCCTTCCGCATCGCCTTCAGCGAGGTCTACCGGCGCTTCGCCGCCGCGGGGCTGACCGACGACGTGACGTTCATCGGCGGTGGCAAGCTCGGCATCCCGGAGACCGCCACGGTGGCGTTCGCGCTGGGCGCGGACATGATCCAGGTGGGCCGCGAGGCGATGCTGGCCATCGGCTGCATCCAGGCCCAGAAGTGCCACACCGACCACTGCCCGACCGGCGTCGCGACGCAGAACGCCTGGCTGCAGCGCGGGCTGGACCCGACGCTGAAGTCGGTGCGGGCCGCCAACTACGTCACCTCGCTGCGCCGCGACCTGATCAAGGTCAGCGAGGCCGTGGGGGTCGTCCACCCGGGGCTGATCGGCCCCGAGGACGTCGACCTGCTCGACGGCACCCGCTCGCGGGTCTCGCTGCGCGAGCGCTACGGCTACGAGCCCGGATGGGGCGAGCTGGGCGCGGCGCTCCAGGACGACGTCCGCCGGCTGATGACGGTGCCGGGCTCCGAGCGCGCGGCCGACGTCGCCACCGGTGCATCGGGCCGAGCGTAGAGCCGGTCGTGGGTCCGGTCGTAGGGCCAGCCGTAGGCTCGGCGGCATGAGCGAGATGGAGTACCGCGCGCTGGGGTCCTCGGGCCTGATGGTGAGCGCCGTCGGCATCGGGTGCAACGCGTTCAGCCGACGCGTCGACCTGGACGGCGTACGCGACATCCTGGCGGCGGCCCGCGAGACGGGCGTGACGCTGCTGGACACCTCCGACACCTACGGCGAGCCGCCGGGCGCCAGCGAGACGCTGCTCGGGGAGGCGCTGGCCGGGCAGCGCGACCACTTCGTGGTGGCCACCAAGTTCGGGATGGACATGCGCGGGGAGTACGGCGCGGACCACGGCGTGCGCGCCTCCCGTCGCTACGTCCGGCGCGCGGTGGAGGGCTCGCTGCGGCGCCTGCGCGTCGACCACATCGACCTCTACCAGCTGCACGTGCCCGATGACGTGACGCCGATCGAGGAGACCCTCTCGGTCCTGACCGACCTCGTCCACGAGGGCAAGGTCGGCTACCTCGGCTGCTCCAACTTCGACGCCTGGCAGGTCGCCGACGCCGACTGGACCTCACGCACGGCGGGGCTGGAGCGCTTCGTGTCCGTGCAGAACCGCTACTCGCTGCTCGACCGCACGGTCGAGGACGAGGTGGTGCCCGCGTGCGAGGCCTACGGCCTGGGCATCCTGCCGTTCTTCCCGCTGGAGTACGGCCTGCTCACCGGCAAGTACCGCCGCGGCCAGGCCGCCCCCGCCGGCTCGCGCGCCGACCTGGACGCCTCGCGCGCCCAGTGGCTCGCGGAGGCCGACTGGGACCGGATCGAGGCCCTGACGGCGTACGCCGCCGCCCGCGACCTCTCCGTCCTCGACGTCGCCATCGCGGGGCTCGCCGCGCAGCCCGGCGTGTCGTCGGTGATCTCCGGCGCCACCTCCGCCGAGCAGGTCCGCCTCAACGCCGCCGCACTCCGCTGGACGCCGTCCGAGGCCGACCTGGTCGAGCTGGACGAGGTCACGGCGGGCTGAGCGAGCAGGTTTTTCAGCAGATGCTGAAAAACCTGCGCTTCTGGGCCGGAGTTCTGGCCCAGAAGCGCCAGGAAATCCCCGGAAGGCTCGCCATCGGCGTTCAGCTCGCCGGGTCTCGACGTTCCTGTCGCGCCTTCGCAAGCTCAGGCGCGAGGCCCGCTCGACCTTCGCTCGCCCACGCGCGGCGCTCGTGCCTCGCGTCGCGCTCCGCTGCTCAGGCAACCTGCAGCGAGCGCTTGGACAGCCCCATCCAGAAGCCGTCGATGACCTGGATGCCGGGGTCGTCGGGGGTGGTGGCGGCGCCGAGGGTGACGAACAGCGGCGTGTAGTGCTCGACCGTGGGGTGGGCGTAGGGCATGCCCGGCGCCTCGGCGCGGTAGTTGGCGAGGGCGTCGACGTCCCCGCGCGCCAGCGCCTCGCCGGCCCAGGCGTCGAACTCCTGCGACCAGCCGGGGGCGGCCGCCTCGATGCGGAACTCCTTGAGGAACGGCAGCCCGTGGGTGAGGAACCCACTGCCGATGATCAGCACGCCCTCGTCGCGCAGCGGCCGCAGCCGCTCGCCGAGCGCCATCAGTCGGGCCGGGTCCTGGGTGGGCAGCGACATCTGCAGCACGGGGATGTCGGCGTCGGGGTACATGATCCGCAGCGGCACCCACGCGCCGTGGTCGAGGCCGCGCGACGTGTGCTGGTGCACGGGCTCGGTGGCCGGCATCATCGCCGCCACGCGTCGGGCGAGCGCCGTGGCGTCGGGGGTCTCGTAGGTCATCCGGTAGTACTTCGCGTCGAAGCCGCCGAAGTCGTAGACCAGGGGGGCGCCGTTGGCGCTCAGGCTGACCGGTGCCGACTCCCAGTGGGCGCTCACGATGAGGATCGCCTTCGGGCGCGGGAGGTCGCGGGCCCACGCGGCCAGCTGTCCCGACCAGATCGGGTCGTCGAGGAGCGGCGGCGCGCCGTGGCCGAGGTAGAGGGCGGGCATCGGGTAGTTCACGATTCAACTATATCCGACGGGTCAAGCCCGACGCGTCGGGGATTCATGCAGGCGGCAGCGACCAGTCGACGGGCTGCCCGCCGCGCTCCTCGAGGAGCCGGTTGACGCGGGAGAAGGGGCGGGAGCCGAAGAAGCCGCGGGAGGCGGACAGGGGGGAGGGGTGGGCGGACTCGACCCAGGGCACGGAGCCGAGCAGCGGCTTGAGCGACTGGGCGTCGCGGCCCCAGAGGATGGCGGCGAGCGGCGGGCCGCCGTCGGCCACGCGCCGTACGAGGGCGGCGATCGCGCACTCGGTGACCTCCTCCCAGCCGCGTCCCCGGTGGGAGGCCGACTCGCCCGGGCGCACCGTGAGGACCCGGTTGAGGAGCATGACCCCCTGCTCGGACCAGGCGGTGAGGTCGCCGTGCTCGGGGGTGGCGAGGTCGAGGTCGGTGCCTAATTCGCGGTAGATGTTGGCCAGGCTGCGCGGCACCGGACGCACGTGCGCGTCGACGGCGAAGCTCAGGCCGATCGGGTGGCCGGGCGTCGGATAGGGGTCCTGCCCGACCACCAGGACGCGGACGTCCGCGAGGGGCCGACGGAACGCCCGGAAGACGTGGTCGCCGGCCGGCAGGTAGTCGTGGCCGGCGGCGAGCTCCTCGCGCAGGAACGCCCCCATCCGCCCGATCCGGTCGTCGACCGGCGCCAGGGCCTCGGCCCAGTCGGGCGCCATCAGTCCCTTGTCCACCAGCCCCGCGAGCGCGCTCATGGGGACATCTCACCAGGCACCTGCCGGCGGCAGGAGGTCGGTGCCTAGCGCCGACGGAAGGTCGCGCGCCTCGGGAGGTACGGCGCCCGCCCGCGCTCCCCGACCTCGACCGCGAGGATCGCCTGGTGGGAGGCGTCGCCCGCGATCGCGGACTGGTTGGCGACGAGCACCGTGGTGCCGTGGAACGTCGCGCTGCACGGGGTGTCGAAGGGGATCGACGACCCGTTGTCGCCGAGGAGCGGCGTGTCAGGGAAGCGGTCGAGCTCCCGACCGCCGGCCGACAGCTCGACGAGCTGCGCGCTGAGGCCCGCCAGGGCGAGGTAGACGTGGCCCGAGCGGCCGATGCCGAAGCCGTCGGGCAGCTCGCCGGGTCCGGAGGTCCACAGGGTGGAGAGGGTCCCCGCACGTCCGCCCTTGCGGGTCGTCAGACGGAAGAGGTGGCCGGTGCTCGGTGGGGAGCCCGCGCCGGCGGAGGTCTGCTGGCTGATCAGGAAGTCGCGTCGACCCGGGCGGTAGACGATGCCGGTCGTCCCGAACTCCACGCCGTCGAGTGACGTCGAGTCGAACCACCGCGTGACGCGACCGGCGCGGCTGACGCGCCAGATCACGCCGTCGGAGTAGTCGGTGACGTAGAGGGCGCGGCGCGGCCCCCACGTCGCGTAGTTGGGCACGCCTCCCCCAGGAAGGGTGGCGACGTGCCGGAAGCGACCGGTCCGCAGGTCGAGCGTCAGCACGCGGGAGCGCGAGGTCTCGAGCAGGACCAGCCTGCCGTCGCGGGTCTGGTTGGCCACCTGCACGCCCTGGCTACCGTCGAGCAGCTGGCGCGGCACCGTCCAGGAGCGCTGGAGCGTGCCGTGCGCGGTCCACTCGAAGACCCGCGACCGAGCCCGGCTGTCGGAGTCGACGTAGGTGCCGGCGTAGACGCGGTGGTTGCGGTGGCGGAAGACGTAGGCCGGGTAGCCCGGGGAGGGGACCTTCGCGAAGACGGTGGTGCGCCACGTCGGCGGCGCTGCCGCCTCGGTGGCCGGAGCCGGCGCGACGAGCAGGCCGGCTGCGAGCAGCAGGACGAGGAACCGCCTCACAGCCGCTCCAGGACCTCGGCCGCGGCGCGCTTGCCGGAGCGCACCGCGCCGTCCATGTAGCCCGACCAGTACGTCGACGTCTCCGTGCCGGCCCAGTGCACCCGGCCGAAGGGTCGCCGGATCGCGGACCCGAACCGGACCATCGACCCCGGCGCGTGGATGGCGGTCGGGCCACCGCGCGTCCACCGCTCCTTGGTCCAGTCGTGCTCGACGTAGTCGAGGGGCCTCAGCGCCTTCGGGCCGAAGAGCTCCGCGAAGCCCTCGAGGACCGCCTGGCGGCGCGCCGCCCTGGTCTTCACGCCGTACGTGCGCCAGGTGGAGCCGCCGACGAACGCCAGCAGCACCCCGGGGCCGCCCGATCGGGGGGTGTTGTCGAAGACCGCGCGGGCCGCGCCGGCGTCGTTGATGCCGAACCCGTTGAGGCCGTCGGCGCGCCAGAAGGGCGTCTTGTAGACGGCGTCGCACTTCATCAGCTGACCCATGTCGAGGTGGCGCATGAGCTGCGCGCGCCGGGTGGGCAGGCGGGGGAACCAGTCGATGCCCAGCACCATCGGTGGGGGAGCGGCCACGATGACGCGGCGGGCCACGACCCGGCCCCGCTTGGTGTGGACGACGACGCGGTGGTCGCGCTGCACGATCCGCTCGACCGGTGCGCCGAGTGCCACGATGTCGCCCAGCCGCCGGGCGAGCCGCAGCGGGATCAGCTGCGAGCCACCGACGAAGCGTCGCTCCTGCGCGCCGTCCGCCGTGTCGGAGTTGCGCGCGAACGTGCCGACGTGGCGCTCGTCGCCCGAGCAGGCGACGTACCAGAGCGTGTAGAGGAACGACAGCTCGTCGGGGTCGGCGCCGAAGCCGGGCTGGGTCCAGCTGCGGATCAGGTTCTCGACGCCGCGCGCGTTGACCGAGCTGCGCCGGATGAAGTCGCCGAGCGTCATCGCGTCCCACTCGGCCGCCCGCGGGTGCGTCCACGGTGCGTCGACCGCGATCTCGGCGGCGTACCGGTCGATCTGCGCCAGCAGCAGCGCGGCGTCCGGGAGGATCGTGGGGTCGGGCGGGACCGTGCCGGTGTACTCCATCCGGCCGGTGGTGGACGAGATGTAGACGCTGCGGCCCTCGTTGTGCTCGAGGAACGTCGGCACCTTCAGCTCCCGGGCGAGCGCCAGGATGTGGCGCTGGGTCGGCCCGACGAAGGCGCCACCCGACTCGATCGTGCCACCGCCGTCGAGGTGGTGGTTGAGCACGCGTCCGCCGACGCGGTGGCGGGCCTCCACCAGCAGCACCGAGGCGCCGCCGCGCGCGACCCGGCGGGCGGCGACCAGCCCCGCGATGCCGGCGCCGACGACGACCACGTCGACCGTGCGCGGGAGCCGGCCCTGGAGGCCGCCTGGCGCCGCGGCCTGAGCCGGGTCGGTCAGGCCGGAGAAGGCGCCGGCGCCCAGGGCGGCGCCGCCGAGGGCGCCAGCGCCGAGGGCGCCGCGGCGGGTGAGGGAGAGCTCGGTCATGGGAGGCTCCTTCGTCGAAAACATGAACATGTGTCAGTTTCGGTTTCGTACCCTACACTTTCGTGCGTGTCATCGGAACCGACTGAGGCCGCCCTCACTCCCCGCCGTCGGGTGCCCACCCAGGCGCGCAGCCGCCGCAAGGTCGAGCACGTCCTCGACACCGCCTCCCGGCTCGTGGTCGAGCGCGGCGTCGAAGCGCTCACGACCCGCGACATCGCGCTCGCGTCCGGCGTCCCGGTGGCCTCGCTCTACCAGTACTTCGCCGACAAGGAGGACGTCCTGATCGCGCTCGCCGAGCGGGACATGGCCGAGATGGACGACCAGGTGCTGGCCGACCTGTCCGGTCTGCGCGACCTGACGCTGGCGTCGCTGGTGCGCACGACCATGGGGGCGTTCGTCACCGTCTACCAGCGACGTCGGGCCTTCGTGGAGATCTACCTGCGCGGGCGGACCAACGCCGCGCTCCACCAGTTCGGGCGCGAGCACAACGCGCGGGTGGCGGCCACGCTGCGCGGCTTCGCGATCGAGAAGGGCCTCGCGCTGCCGACGCTGCCGGTCAAGACCGCGCTGCTGGCCGTGGAGATCGGTGACCGCGTCTTCCAGCTGGCCTACGAGCACGACGACGAGGGCGACCAGGAGCTCGTCGAGGAGGGCATCACGCTCGTGACCGCCTACCTCGAGCGCTACGCGGCCCCCGCCTCGAGCCGCCGGGTCGAGACGTGACGGCCGACGACCTGCGCACCTCCGTCGCGGCGGCGTCGCGTCGCCTGGCGGAGGCCGGCCTCCTGGTCGGCACGGCGGGCAACGTCAGCGCGCGCGTGGGGGACCGGGTGGCCGTCACGGCCTCCGGCGTCGTGCTGGGCGACTGCACCACCCACGACGTCACGGTCGTCTCGATGGACGGCGAGGTGCTCGAGGGCGCGCTGCGTCCCACCTCGGAGATCGACCTGCACCTCGGCCTCTACGCCAGCACCGGCGCGGCCGCCGTCGTGCACACCCACGCGCCCTACAGCACCGCCGTCGCGTGCGTGCTGGAGGAGCTCCCGGTCCTGCACTACCAGCAGCTGGCCCTCGGCGGCGCCGTGCGCGTCGCGCCGTACGCCACGTTCGGCACCCCCGAGCTCGCCGCCCACGTGCGCGACGCGCTGGTCGACCGGCAGGCGGCGCTGATGGCCAACCACGGCTCGGTCGCCATCGGCGGCGACCTGACCCAGGCGGTCGAGCACGCCCTGCTCCTGGAGTGGCTCGCCACCCTCCACCACCGGGCCAGCGTCCTCGGGACGCCCCGCACCCTGACCGAGGCCGACCAGGCCGCGGTGGTCGCCGCGGCCATCGCCCGCAGCTACGGAACCCCGCAGGAGAACCCATGAGAGTCGCCACCGTCGGAGTGCACGTCCTCGACACCCACGTCATCGGGGTCGAGTCCATCCCGCAGGGATCGGACGGTCAGCTCGTCGAGACGATCCGCTGGTCGCCGGCCGGCACGGCGGGCGGCACCGCCGTGGTCCTCGCGCGGCTCGGCGCCGAGGTGGTCTCCTTCGGCGCGCTCGGCACCGACACCATCGGCGACACCCTGCTCGCCCTGCTGGGCCGGGAAGGCGTGGACGTCTCCGGGCTGGTCCGCAAGGACGGCCACCAGACCTCCTCCTCCGTGATCCCGGTGCGCCCCGACGGCGACCGTCCGGCCTGGCACTGCATCGGCGCCAACGGTGCCTTCACGCTCGACGACCTCGACCTGGCCGCGCTCGACGGCATCACGCACCTGCACCTGGGCGGTCCCGAGTTCCTGGGCGGCGAGGCGGCCGGGCAGCTGCTCGCGCACGCGCGCTCGCTCGGGGCCACGACCTCCCTCGACGTGCTCGCCCCCGGCGACCCCGACATGCTCGCCTGGATCGCCGATGCGCTGCCCCACACCGACTACCTGCTCCCCAACGACGAGCAGGTCCTCGGCTTCACCGGCGCCACGGACCTCGCCGAGGGCGCCCGCGCCCTGGTCGCCGCCGGTGCCGGCTGCGTGGCCGTCACCCAGGGCGCCCAGGGCGCGCTGGTCGTCACCGCCGACGACGTCGTGGAGGTGGCGGCCTACCCGGTCGAGGTCGTCGACACCACCGGCTGCGGTGACGCCTTCTCGGCGGGCTTCCTGCGCGGCCTCGCGCTCGGGCTCGACGCCCCTGCCGCGGCCCGCCTGGGCTGCGCCACGGCGGCGCAGGTCGCCCAGGGCCTCGGCACCGACGCGGGCAGCTACTCGCTGGAGTCGGTGACCGCACTCGCCGCTGGGTGAGCGCCCGTAGGTTGGGAGCCATGGCTGCCACCCAGGTCACCGACAACCCCGCCCACCACCGCTTCGAGATCACCGCCGACGGCGAGCTGGCCGGCTTCGTGGAGTACGAGCTCTCCGACGGCGGCATCGACCTCACCCACACCGTCGTGCGCGACGAGTTCGAGGGCAAGGGCGTCGGCGGCACGCTCGTCAAGCACGCGCTCGACGCCGCCCGCGACCGCGGGCTGCGCGTCACGCCCACCTGCAGCTTCGTGGCCGACTACATCGAGCGGCACCCGGCGTACGCCGACCTCGTGGCCTGAGGGGCTTCGAGACGGGACGTCGTGCCTCCTCAACCCCCGGGCCGCGACGGGCGGGAGAGTCGGTCGAGGAAGGCCAGCAGCACGGCCTCGCGCAGCGGGGGCGAGGCGACGTCGAGCAGGGCGTTGATGTCGGCCTTGCGGTCGGGCAGCGCCAGGCCCTCGCCGGCCGCGGCCTCGCCGCCGACGAGCCCGGCGGCGGCCAGGAGCCCGTCGAAGTCCTCCTCGGTGATCGAGGCGGGGTCCAGCCCGGCGACGTACGCCGCCACGCCGGCGTCGACCTGCACCGGGCCGGCCGCCGCGGCGACCCGCACCGACTCGGCCAGGGAGGCGAGGAAGTCGTCCACGTGCGCGAGCGTCGCAGCGCTCACCGAGAGGTGGATGTTGGCCGGGACGTCGCCGTAGGTGAGCTGGGGCTGGACGTACCAGTCGCGCGCGCCCATCTCGTCGCTGATGGTGAACGGGTCGCAGGTCTCGTCGGTCGTCAGGGCGACCAGCGTCGAGTCGGGGCGCGCGAGCAGCCGCAGGCCCGCGATCGAGGCGATGCCGTCGGCGATCCGGTCCGTGGCCTCGAAGACGTCGCGGGCGAGCTTCTCGTAGCCCGCGTCGCCCAGCATCTGCACGACCGCCCAGGCACCTGCCGTGGGGCCGCCGGAGCGGGTGGACTGCATCGTGGAGTTGAGCATCGTGTAGCCCGGCCAGTCGGCGGAGGCGAAGAACTGCGGGCGTCGCAGCGCCGGGGTCGCGTGCAGCAGCAGGGAGACGCCCTTGGGGGCGTAGCCGTACTTGTGCAGGTCGACCGAGACCGACGTGACGCCCGGGACGGCGAAGGTCCACGGCGCCACGTCACGCCCGAGCCGGGCGGCGTAGGGCAGGACCCAGCCGCCGATGCACGCGTCCACGTGGCAGCGCACTCCGCGTGCCGCGGCCGCAGCGGCGATCTCGGTGACGGGGTCCACCACCCCGTGCGCGTACGACGGCGCGCTGGCGACCACCAGCACCGTGGTGTCGTCGATGGCGGCCGCCATCGCGGCGGCGTCCGCGCGATGGTCGGGGCCGCACGGCACCACCACGGCGCGCACCCCGAAGTAGTGCGCGGCCTTGTGGAACGCGGCGTGCGCCGAGCTCGGCAGCACCATCGTCGGCGTGGCCACGTCGGGGCGCGAGTCGCGCGCGGTCTGCACCGCCAGCAGCACCGACTCGGTGCCGCCCGAGGTGACCGAGCCGACCACCGTCTGGGGGGCGTCCAGCAGGCCCGCGGCGAACGCCACGAGGTCGTTCTCCATCTGCAGCAGGCTCGGGAAGGCGGTGGGGTCCAGGCCGTTGGAGCCGGCGAACGCGGCGACCGCGTCGCGTCCGACCTGCTCGACCTCGGCCATGCCGGAGTCGTAGACGTAGGCCAGCGTGCGGCCGCCGTGGACGGGCACGTCCCCGGCGCGCATCACGGCGAGGCGGGCGAGGATGTCGGCGGAGCGGGTCATGCGTCGACCTCCGAGGCGTCGAGGGTGTAGCGGCTGAGCCACCAGAGGCTGAGCAGCGTGAGGACAGCGGGCAGGAGCGAGAAGCCGAGGACGATCGCGGTGAGCGCGGAGTCGGGCTGGGCGGCGTCGCCGTCGGTGCTCGAGCGGTAGCCGCCGATCGCGAGCACGAGTGCGAACACGCCCGGCCCCAGCGCCAGCCCGAGGGTCTCGCCCGCGGTCCAGACGCCGGTGTAGACGCCGGCCCGGTTGGTGCCGGTGCGCCGGGCGTCGACCGCGGCCGCGTCGGGCAGCATCGCCATCGGGAAGACCTGGCAGCCGGCGTACCCGACGCCGACCAGGCCGGTGGCGAGGAAGACGACCGCCGCCGGCGCCGACTGGGCGAGGACGGCGAGCGCGGCCCCCGCGGCCAGGATGAGCGAGGAGTAGAGGTAACCGCGCTTCTTGCCGATCCGCCCGCCGATGGCCGACCACACCGGGGTCAGCAGCAGCGCCGGGCCCACGAAGCACACGAACAGCACGGTGGCGGCACCCTTGCTGTCGAGCACGTCCTCGGCGAGGTAGGCGACGCCGGCGAGCATGCAGCCGGTCGCGAGCGCCTGGATGACGAAGGTGATCAGCAGGTTGCGGAAGTCGTGGGCGGTCGCGACCATCCGCAGCTGGTCGCGCAGCGACCCCGGACCGGCCTCGACCGAGCCCACCGGCGCGTGCCGGGTGCCGCGGTAGGAGCCGACCACGCCGATCGCGATGACGACCGCCATCACCACGCCCATCACGCGGTAGCCGTCGCGCCCGCCGACCGCGTCGCGGATCACCGGCGCGGTGGCGCCCGCGAGCATGATCGTGAACGCCAGGATCGCCACCCGCCACGTCATCAGCCGGGTGCGCTCGTCGTAGGAGCCGGTCATCTCGGCCGGCATGGCGACGTAGGGCACCTGGAAGAACGCGTAGGCCGTCGCGCAGCCCAGGAACGCGACCAGCACCCAGGCCGCCTCGGCGACCTTCGAGCCCAGCTCGGGGGCGGCGAAGATGACGGCGAAGGCCACCGACAGAGTCAGGCCCGCGCGCAGCAGCCAGGGCCGCCGTGGGCCACGCGGGTCCACGGTGCGGTCGCTGATGCGCCCGGCGATCGGGTTGAGAATGACGTCCCAGGCCTTGGGGAGGAACACGATGAACCCGGCCGCGACGGCCGCGATCCCGAGGCTGTCGGTGAGGTAGGGCAGCAGCATCAGGCCGGGCACGGTGCCGAAGGCGCCGGTCGCGACGGACCCGGAGCCGTAGCCGATGCGGACGGCGCGAGGCAGGGCGGCGGTGGTCGCCACAGGTGCGGACATGCCCGCACCCTAGGGCGAAACCGCGGCCTTCGCGGTCAGATCCCGCAGCTCGGCGCGCTCCAGGACCGGCCCGGCCGGACGTCCACGTGCACGTGGTCGTCGTGGTCGGGGTAGCCCGGGCCGAAGAGGCCGCCGAAGCCGGCGTAGCGCGCGCCCTGCGCGATCGTGCACAGGCTGGCCGAGGAGCCGACCAGGTCGAGGGCGGTGCCGTAGGTGTGCTGGCCGGTGCCGCTGCCGCCCACCTGGCGGTCGCAGGCCTGCGAGCGGAAGCCGGAGGTCACGGTCAGCGGCCGGTCGCCCAGCCGGTGCCGCAGGGCCTCGGCGCGCCACATGGCGCGCAGCAGGTTCTGCCGGACGGTGGCCGCGCCGACCGACCCACCGCCGTAGCCGCCGGCACCGCAGCCGCCGTCCACCTCGGCGTAGGAGAAGTGGGCCGGGGTGCAGTCGGCGTCCTGGAGCTCGTAGATCTTGGCGTACGTCGCCGGGCCGGCGACGCCGTCCGCGCCGAGTCCGTAGGCCGCCTGGAAGCCGCGCACCGCCTCGGTCGTCTGGGCGCCGTAGCTGCCGTCGATGGACATGTTGACGCCGTAGCCGGCCCAGCCCGCGACGCGGACCTGGAGCTGGGCGACGTCGTCGCCGGTCGCGCCGGGGCCGAGGCTGCGGCCCCACGAGTAGCACTCGTCGGCATGGGCGGGGGCGGTGGTGGCTGCGGTGAGTGCCACGAGGCTGGTCATCGCGACCAGCGCCGCCACGAGAGAGGCACGCATCCGGGACATGGGGGAGGCCTTCCGTCGGGATCAGGTGCAGGTCCCTTGCCCCGGGCGTCCGCACCGAAACCGGAACCTTCCGGCGGTCAGGTCGAGAGGGACCGCGACGCCTTCGAGCCGTGCTTGCGCCGGCGCGAGGTACCGATGGGCGTCGCGGGGGCGGTCGGCGGCAGGTCGGACCACTGGGCCAGCCAGTCGTCGAGCGCCGGCCAGGTGCTGGTGCGCGCCTCGCGACCGGTGAGCAGGCCGAGGTGGCCGCCGGGGACGATCTCGAGCTGGACCTCGGGGGAGCCCTCGAGGAGCTCCACCAGCGGCCGGACCGCGCCCAGCGGGGCGATGCCGTCGGTGGCGCCCGCGACCACCAGGACCGGCTTGTCGACCGCGGCCAGCTCGACGGTCCGCTCGCCCAGCTCGATCTCGCCGGCGACGAGGGCGTTGCCGCGCACGAACCGGTGGTAGAGTTGGCCGTAGGTCCGGCCGGAGTAGGCGGCCATGCCGGCGCTGAAGCGGTCGACCGCCTCCACCTGCGCGAGGAACTCCGCGTCGTCCAGGCGGGTGCCGATCGCCAGCGGCTTGGCGACGAGCCGCTGGACCGGGCCGAGGTCCGCGGCCCACCTCACGATCGGGATGCTGCCGAGCACCTGCGCGCCCCGCCCGGTGAGGCCACCGGCCTGGGTCGGGTCCAGGAGGGGGCGCGGGGGCGCCACGAGCGGCACCTGCGCGAGGTCGACGGGGGAGCCCAGCAGCGTCAGCGAGGCGATGGGCAGCGACGGGTCGTCGGCGGCGGTGAGCAGCGCGAGGATGCCGCCGAGGCTCCAGCCCACGAGGTGGACCGGTCGGCCGCCGGCGTGGTCGGAGACCTCGCGGACCGCGGCCGGCAGGACGTCGTCGACCCACGGGTCCATGGCGAGGTCGCGGTCGGTCAGCGACAGCTCGCCGTACTCCACGAGGTAGGTCGCCCGCCCGCCGGCGACCAGGTGCTCGACCAGCGAGCACCCGCGGCGCAGGTCGTAGCAGAGCGAGGGCGCCGCGGGCGGCGTCACCAGCAGCACCGGGTCGCCCTGCTCGACGACCGTGGTGGCCGGACGGTAGTGGTAGAGCTCGCGCAGCGGGCCCTCGTCGACGAGGGTGCGCGGCATCGGGCGGAGGTCGGCGAGCCCGCCCCGCACCAGGAGGGTGGCCACGTTGCCCGCCGCCGAGACGACCTGACCGGGCTTGGGGATCAGATCCATGCCCCGAACGTATACCCGGCGCCGTCAGGTGGCGCGGGTGCGGATGAGCCAGCGGTGCACGTCGGTGAGTGGCTCGAAGCCGACCGGGGTGTAGAGCGCGTGCGCGTCCTCGGTCGCGAGCAGCGTCCGGCGGACGCCGAGGTCGGTGAGGGTGGCGTCCACGGCGGCGACCAGGGCCTTGCCCACGCCCTGCCCGCGCGCCTCGCGGGCGACGTAGACGTCGCAGAGCCATGCGAACGTCGCGCGGTCGGTCACCACGCGGGCGTAGCCGACCTGGCGGTCGTCGTCGAGGGCCACGAAGCTGAGCGAGCCGGCGACGGCGCGCTCCATCACCTCGAGGGAGCGGCCCAGCGCCCAGTAGGCGTCCTCGGAGAGCCAGCGGTGGACGAGACCGACGTCGAGGCGGGCGGGGTCGGTCGTGACCTCGAGCGTCACGAGCGCTTGGCGGGCCGGACCGGCTTGGCGTGGGTGTTGTCCACGTCGGCCAGCTCGGACATGAAGCTGTCGGCCCACGCCGCGACGTCGTGCTGACGGATCGTCTTGCGCATGGCGCGCATGCGCTTGGTCAGCTCCTTCTCGTCGGCGGCGTAGGCCTCGAGCATGGAGGACTTCATGGCGTTGATGTCGTAGGGGTTGACCAGCCACGCCTGGCGCAGCTCGTCGGCCGCCCCGGCGAACTCGGAGAGGACCAGCGCGCCGTCGTCCTCGAAGCGGCAGGCGACGTACTCCTTGGCGACGAGGTTCATGCCGTCGCGGTAGGGCGTGACGACCATGATGTCGGCGGCGCGGTAGAGCGCGGCCATCTCCTCGCGCGGGTAGGAGGAGTGCAGGTAGCTGATCGCCGGCTTGCCGATGCGGCCCAGGTCGCCGTTGATGCGGCCGACCAGGCGGTCGATCTCGTCGCGCAGGATGCGGTACTGCTCCACCTGCTCGCGCGAGGGCACCGCCACCTGCACGAAGACCGCGTCCTCGACGTCGAGGTGGCCGTCGGCGATCAGCTCGCTGAACGCGCGCAGCCGGGCGTAGATGCCCTTGGTGTAGTCGAGCCGGTCGATGCCGAGGAAGATCCGGCGCGGGTTGCCCAGCGCCTCGCGGATCGCGGTGGCGCGCTTGGCGACCGCGTCGCTCTGCGCCAGCTCCTCGAAGCCCGCGGCGTCGATGGAGATCGGGAACGCCGCCGCGCGCACCGTGCGCCCGTCGGGCAGGTAGACCAGGTCGCGGTGGGTCTTGTGGCCCACCCGCTGGCGGACCAGGCGCACGAAGTTGCCGGCGCCGCCGGGCAGCTGGAAGCCGACCAGGTCGGCGCCGAGCAGCCCCTCGAGGATCTGACGCCGCCACGGCAGCTGCTGGAACAGCTCGGCCGGCGGGAAGGGGATGTGGAGGTAGAAGCCGATGCGCAGGTCGGGTCGCAGCTCGCGCAGCATCTGCGGCACCAGCTGCAGCTGGTAGTCGTGGACCCAGACCGTGGCGCCCTTGTTGGCCAGCGACGCGGCCTTCTCGGCGAAGCGCTGGTTGACCGCGACGTAGGCGTCCCACCACTCCCGGTGGAACTCCGGCTTGGCGACCAGGTCGTGGTAGAGCGGCCAGATCGTGGCGTTGGAGAAGCCCTCGTAGAAGAGCTCGATCTCGCTCTGCGACATCGTCATCGGCACCAGGCTCATGCCGTCGAACTCGAACGGCTCCAGGTCGGTCTCGGTGCCGCCCGGCCAGCCGATCCAGGTGCCGTCGTTGGCGCGCATCACGGGCTCGATCGCGGTCACCAGGCCGCCGGGCGAGCCGCGCCAGCCGGGGGTCCCGTCGCTGAGCTGGACCCGGTCGACGGGCAGTCGGTTGGCGACGATCACGAGGTCCGCTGGCACGGTCCTCACCCTATGTCGTCCACGGCGCCGCTGTCGGGCTGGCCCGACAAGGGGTGTCGGGCTGGCAGGATCGTGCGCGACCCTCGCCGTCGCGAGGCTGGAGACATGACCGAGACGCTGCCCATGAGCCCCACCCAGGCACCCGCCACCGACCCCGCCCCTGCGGCGCCGGTGGCGTCCCCGACCGTCCTGCGGCGCACGCTGCGCGACAGCGGCTACGCGCTGACGGCGTTCGTCATCGCGCTGCCGGCGTTCGTGCTGGTCGTCGTCACGCTGGCGCTCGGCGTCGGGCTCAGCGTCGTGGTGGCGGGCGTCGCGGTGGTGGCGCTCGCGACCCAGGTCGCCCGCGCGGTCGCGGCGCTCGAGCGGGTCCGGTTGCGCTCGCTCCAGGGACGCACGGCGCCGACTCCCGACTACCTGCGCGCGGAGCCCGGCGCCGGGGTCGTGCGGCGGGTGCTCACGCCGCTGCGCGACCCGCAGTCGTGGCTCGACGTGCTGTGGGCCGTCCTGGGCCTGGCCACCTCGGTGGTCGCGAGCGCCCTCGCGCTCGTCTGGTGGCTGGCGGCGCTCGGCGGCCTGAGCTACTGGTTCTGGTCGCAGTTCATCCCCTACGACCCCGACGACAACGTCACCGTGGCCTCGCTGATCGGGCTCGGTGAGGGGCGTGGGCCCGAGCGGTGGCTGATGCTCGGGATCGGCGTCTTCGCGGTGCTGACGCTTCCCCTGGCGGTGCGGCTCGCGGCGGTCGTCCACGCGAGCCTGGCGACCGTCCTGCTCTCGAGCCGTGCCGAGCTGCAGGGCGAGGTGCGCCGGGTGGCCGACAGCCGCGACGCCGCCCACCTGGCCGAGGCCGACTCGCTGCGGCGGCTCGAGCGCGACCTGCACGACGGTCCGCAGCAGCGGCTCGTGCGGCTGACCATGGACCTCGGGCGGGCCCGCAAGCAGCTGGCCGACGACCCGCAGCGGGCGGGGGAGACGATCGACGAGGCGCTGCGCCAGGCCCGCGAGACCGTCGACGAGCTGCGCTCGCTCTCGCGCGGCATCGCCCCGCCGTTGCTGGTCGACCGCGGCCTGGCGGTGGCGCTGGAGGAGATGCTCTCGCGCAGCCCGGTGCCGGTCGAGGCGGTCGTCGAGGTGCCGGAGTCACTGCCGCCCCAGGTCGAGACCGCGGTCTACTTCGTGGTCTCCGAGGCGCTGACCAACGTCGCCAAGCACAGCGCCGCCGCGACCGCGCGGGTCGAGGTCACCACGCTGGCCGAGGAGATCCAGGTGCGCGTGGCCGACGACGGCATCGGCGGCGCCCACCCCGCCAAGGGCCACGGGCTCGCCGGCCTCCAGCAGCGGCTGGTCGGCGTCGAGGGCCGGCTCGAGGTCGTCTCGCCCGAGGGCGGCCCCACCGTCCTCACGGCCCACGTGCCGTACGTGGGTGGCCGATGAGGATCGTCGTCGCGGACGACTCCGTGCTGCTGCGCGAGGGTCTCCAGCTGCTGCTCGCGGAGGCGGGGCACGAGGTCGTGGCCTCCGTGGCCGACGGCCCGTCGCTGGTGACCGCCGTACTCGAGCAGCGGCCGGACCTCGCCGTCGTCGACGTCCGGATGCCGCCGACCCACACCGACGAGGGCCTGCGCGCCGCCGTGGAGGTGCGTCGGTCCTGGCCGGCGGCGCGGCTGATGGTGCTGTCGCAGTACGTCGAGGTGTCCTACGCCGACGACCTCCTCACCACCGGCGACGGCGGGATCGGCTACCTGCTGAAGGACCGGGTCAGCGACGTCGACGACTTCCTCGACGCGCTGGTCACCGTGGCCGGCGGCGGCACCGTGCTCGACCCCCAGGTCGTGCGCCAGCTCATGGGGCGCCGCCGCGACCCGATCGCCGGGCTCACGCCGCGGGAGCGCCAGGTGCTCGCGCTGATGGCCGAGGGTCGATCCAACGCAGCGGTCGCCGAGGAGCTGACCGTGACGCTGGGCGCGGTGGAGAAGCACACCCAGCGGATCTTCGCCAAGCTCGGCCTGCTGCCCGACGACACCGCCCACCGGCGGGTCCAGGCGGTGCTGAGCTACCTGCGCTCGGGATGAGACGGCGCAACGTCAGGGGGCGCGCCGAGGGCGGGCCGGGGGAGGTTCTGGGCCGGAACTGGCGCTTCTGGGCCGTTATTTCGCCCCAGAACGTCAGGTTTTTCAGCAGCTGCTGATAAACCTGCGCTCAGTCCGTGGCGTACCGCACCCCGATCTGGCGCCGTAGGTCGTCCATCTGCCGCATGAGCAGCAGCGTGCGGTCCAGGGGCACGAGCGGGCTCTCGCGCAGGCCGGCCTGGATGCAGCGGCCGACCTCGGCGATCTCGTTGCCGTAGCCGACGCCGATGACGGGCTCGTCGGCCTCGATGCGCTCGGGCTCGCCGCCGGTGGGCGTCCACACGGCGTACGTCGGGTGGTGGAACTCCGCCGGCACGTCGAGGCGGCCCTCGTCGGTCGCCACGGCGGCGGCGCGCGAGGCGCCGGAGGTCAGGGAGGCGGTCATCGTGGCCAGCGCGCCGCCGGCGTAGCGACCGGTGATGGCGACGTCGAGGTCCACGCCGGCCTCCGACAGCGTCGCCGTCGCGGTGAGCTCCTCGGCCGGGCCGAGCATGAGGTGGGCGAACGTGAGCGGGTAGATGCCCATGTCGAGCAGCGCGCCGCCGCCGAGGTCGGGGTCGAGCAGCCGGTGGTCCGGGCCGCCGTCGACGCGGAAGCCCAGCTCGGCGTGCGCCTGGCGTGGTGTGCCGAATCGGCCCGCGCGCAGGTCGTCGCCCAGGCGCCGGATGACGGGGTTGCAGGCGGTCCACATGGCCTCCATCAGGAAGCGGTCGTGCTGGCGGGCCAGCGCGACCATCTCCTCGGCCTGGGCGATGTTGAGCGTCAGCGGCTTCTCGCACAGGACGTGCTTGCCGCCCTCGAAGGCCAGTCGCGCGCCCTCGAGGTGCAGCGAGTGCGGCGTGGCGACGTAGATGACGTCGACGTCCGGGTCGGCCGCCAGCTCCTCGTAGGAGCCGTACGCCGCCCCGGCCCCGTGCTGCTGTGCGAATGCCTCGGCGGCCTCCAGCCGGCGCGAGCCGACAGCCGCCAGCTCGTTGCCGGGGGTGAGCGCCAGGTCCTCCGCGAGCTTGTGGGCGATCTTGCCGGTCGCGAGGATGCCCCAGCGGGTCGTCTCTGCCATGCCCCGACCCTAGGACAGCCCCGGTCGGGTCCGCAGCGGCCACTTGTGCGAGGCGAATGACATCGCTGTGGTTCGTCGCCTACAGTGGACCCGACGAGCACCGCACACACCGCACGGGAGACAGCGCATGGACGCCGCGAACGCCCTCAACGGCCAGCAGGCCGGGGCCACGCCGACCCTGAGCGACCGCGACCGCGAGATCCTGGAGTTCGAGCGGCAGTGGTGGAAGTTCGCCGGCGCCAAGGAGACCGCGGTCCGCGAGAAGTTCGACATGAGCTCCACGCGCTACTACCAGGTCCTCAACGCCCTCATCGACCGTCCCGAGGCCCTCGAGGCCGACCCGCTCCTGGTCCGTCGCCTGCGCCGGCTGCGCTCGCAGCGCCAGCGCCAGCGCTCCGCCCGCCGACTCGGCTTCGAGGTCTGACCGTGTCGGCGCGTCGGCGTGACGAGCGGGGGGTCGTGTTCCCCTCGCCGGTCGTGATGCTCAGCATCATCGCCGTGGCCATGGCCGCCGTCGCGTTCGTCGCCACCCGCGGCGGCGAGCCCACCGAGCGTGAGGTCGTGCCGTCCTCCGCGCAGCCGTCCGCGCCGAGCACCAGCGCGAGCCCCAGCGTCAAGCCGAAGCCCAAGCCCAAGCCGGTCGTCAAGCGCGGCAAGGTCTACGTCGAGGTCTACAACAACTCCGGCATCACCGGTCTGGCCGGCAGCGTCGCCACGCGCGCCACCGACGCCGGCTGGCAGGTCGTCGGCACCGACAACTGGGTCGGCTCGGTCAACGGCAACACCGTCTTCTACCCCCAGCGCCTCAAGGCCGCCGCCAAGCTGCTCGCCCTCGACCTCGGCATCCAGCGCACCTCCCTGGCCGTCGACCCGATGCGGCTCGACCGCCTCACCGTGATCCTCACCGGCGAGCTGCGCTGACCCCCTAGAAGTCGGTCCGCTCGCGCACCCGCATGCGGTGGTAGCGCGCGTCGGTGTCGAAGAACAGGTCGAACCCGTCGACCAGCAGGTGGTCGCACACGGTCCTCGTGAGGCACGACGTGGCCGCCTCCGCGACGATCGGGCTCAGCCCGAGCACGGTCGCCGCCTCGGCCAGCTCGCCGGCGGACTCAGCGACGACGCGGGCCTCTCCGGGGATGCCCCAGACCAGGGTGCGCCCGCCGCGGCTGCCGGGCAGCGTGCAGTAGGCCGCCTCGTCGTCCTGGCAGGACCATCCTCGTCGGACCAGGCTCTGGCGCAGCCGCGGGAGCTCCAGCTGACGCAGCACCGGCACCCGCCCACCCGCGCGGAACCCGTCGCCCGCCGCCGACCGGCAGCTCCGGAGCGTCACGCCCTCCAGCGGCGGCACCTGAGCCTGCAGGTCCGGGGACTCGACCTCGCCGAGGAACGCCTCGGAGAACGCCGGCGCGACGCCGGCCTCCGGTCCGCAGTAGGCGACACCGAGGACCTGCTCCCCGTCCTCGGAGCTGGCGATCGTCACCGTGTCGGCGATCGCGTCGGGGTAGCGGCCCGGCCGCGTGCAGGCGACGTACGCCGACGTGTCCGGCACCGCCTCCCGGCAGGTGTAGCCCAGGTCGACCACCCGGTCAATGAAGTCGTCCCGCTCCGCCCCGGTCAGCGTCACCTGCGTCGGCTCGGGGGGCGGCTCTCGCGTCTGCTCCTCCGCCGAGCACCCGGACGCGACGAGGACGCACGCGGCCAGGACGGTCAGGGTGAGTCGCATGCAGGGGAGCCTGCCGCGGGGGACACCTGAGCAAACCCACCGCCCGGCATGGTTGGGTTGGCGGGTGGATTTCACATCGAGTGCCGGTGAGCAGAAGTACGCCGCCCTGGTACGCGCCGCGGCCGAGACCGTCATCGGGCTCGACTTCGACGGCACCCTGTCGCCGATCGTCGAGGACCCCTCGCAGGCCCACATCCACCCCGACGCCGGTGAGGTGCTCCTGGCGCTCGCCGCCCAGGTGTCCGCCATCGCGGTGATCACCGGGCGCCCGGCCCGCCAGGCGCTCGACCTCGGCGGGCTCGAGGAGGTCGGCAACGCCATCGGCGACGCCGGCAAGGAGCTCTACCTCTTCGGCCAGTACGGCAACGAGCGCTGGAGCTCGACCAACCGCCGCGTCATCGGCCCCCGCCCTCCCGCCGGCCTCGCCAGCTTCGAGCGGGAGCTGCCCCGCGTGCTGCGCCGCGCCGACGCCGCCGACGCCCACGTCGAGGACAAGGTGCTCTCGGTGGCCATCCACACCCGGCGCCTGCCCGAGCCCGAGGCCGCCTTCCGCCGGCTGCTCCCCGACCTCGAGGACCTCGCCGCCCGCCACGACCTGGTCATCGAGCCCGGGCGCCAGGTGATCGAGGTCCGCTCGGCCGGCGTCCACAAGGGCCAGGTCGTGGCGCGGCTCGCCGAGGACCTCCGCGCCGGCGGCTTCCTCTTCGCCGGCGACGACCTGGGCGACATCGAGGCCTTCGAGGCCGTCGCCGCCCTCGAGAAGCAGGGCCTGGCCACCCTCCGGGTCTGCTCGGCCTCCGACGAGGAGAGCCGCCTCAAGGACCTCGCCGACGTCGTCGTCTCCGGCCCCGACGGCGTCCTCGACCTCCTCCGCCAGCTCGCCGCCGACGCCGCCGGGCTGCGGGCGTAGCCCGCGCGGCAGGGTTTTCAGCAGATGCTGAAAACCCCTCGCTTCTGGGCCGAAATAGCGGCCCAGAAGCGAGGGAAAAGGCCCAGAACCTACCGCCCGGCCCAGGCTCGCGCACGCCACCGACCGCGGCCGCACGCGGTCGGCACCCCCTCGCGTTCGCTCAGGACGAACAGCGGAACACCGTCCCCGGGTCAGAGGTTGAGTCGATCACGCTCAACGTTTGATCTCTCCCTTGAAAGAGGCGCCGCATGTCCGTCACCCGTCTGCCTGTGTTGTTCGTCAACGACCTCGTCGTGCTGCCCGGCATGGTCGTCCCCATCGAGCTCGACGAGGCCGCGCAGGCCGCGGTCGACGCCGCGCGTGCCGGCAGCGAGAGCCGGCTGCTGGTCGCCCCGCGGCTGGAGGACCGCTACGCCTCGTACGGCGTGGTGGCCACGATCGAGCGGGTCGGGAAGTTCGCGGGCGGGTCGCCCGCGGCCGTGCTGCGGGCCGAGACCCGCGCCCGGATCGGGGCCGGTGTGACCGGCCCGGGTGCGGCGCTGTGGGTCGAGGTGGAGCCGGTGGAGGAGACCGTCACCGACCGGGCCCGCGAGCTGGCCGAGGAGTACAAGCGGCTGGTCGTGGCCGTGCTGCAGCGCCGCGAGGCCTGGCAGGTCATCGACTCGGTGCACCAGATGACCGACCCCAGCGCGATCGCCGACGCCGCCGGCTACGCGCCGTACCTCACCGGCGAGCAGAAGCGCGAGCTGCTCGAGACCCCCGACATCGAGAAGCGGCTCGAGATCGTCATCGCCTGGACGCGCGAGCACCTCGCCGAGGCCGAGCTCACCGACAAGATCGGGGCGGAGGTGCGCGAGGGGATGGAGAAGACCCAGCGCGAGTACCTGCTGCGCCAGCAGCTCGCCGCCATCCGCAAGGAGCTGGGCGAGGGCGAGCCCGAGGGGGCCGACGACTACCGCGGCCGCGTCGAGGCCGCCGACGTCCCCGACCACGTCCGTGAGGCGCTCCTGCGCGAGGTCGACAAGCTCGAGCGCTCCAGCGACCAGAGCCCCGAGACGTCCTGGATCCGCACGTGGCTCGACACGGTGCTCGACCTGCCGTGGTCGGTGCGCACCGAGGACTCCACCGACGTCGCCGCCGCGCGCGCCGTGCTCGACGCCGACCACCACGGCCTCGACGAGGTGAAGGAGCGGATCGTGGAGTACCTCGCCGTCCGCGCCCGTCGTGCCTCCCGCGGGCTCGAGGTCGTCGGTGGCCGTGGCTCCGGCGCGGTGATCCTGCTGGCCGGTCCTCCGGGAGTCGGCAAGACCTCGCTGGGCGAGTCCGTCGCCCGGGCGCTGGACCGCAAGTTCGTGCGCGTCGCGCTCGGCGGCGTCCGCGACGAGGCGGAGATCCGTGGTCACCGGCGGACCTACGTCGGCGCGCTGCCCGGCCGGATCGTGCGCGCGATCAAGGAGTCCGGCTCGATGAACCCGGTCGTGCTGCTCGACGAGGTCGACAAGGTCGGCGCCGAGGGCTACCGCGGCGACCCCGCCGCGGCGCTGCTCGAGGTGCTCGACCCGGCGCAGAACCACACCTTCCGCGACCACTACCTCGAGCTCGACCTGGACCTCTCGGACGTGCTGTTCATCGCCACGGCCAACGTGGTGGAGCAGATCCCCGGCCCGCTCCTGGACCGCATGGAGATGGTCACCCTCGACGGCTACACCGAGGACGACAAGGTCGCCATCGCCCGCGACTTCCTGCTGCCCCGGCAGCTGGAGCGCGCGGCGCTGACCGCCGAGGAGGTCACGGTCAGCGACGCCGCCCTCCACGAGCTGGCCGCCGACTACACCCGCGAGGCGGGCGTGCGGCAGATGGAGCGGCTGCTCGCCAAGGCGCTGCGCAAGGCGGCGACCCGGCTCGCGACGACGGAGGCCACCACGGTGGAGATCGACGTGGCCGACCTCAAGGAGCTCGTCGGCCGCCCGCGCTTCACCCCCGAGGCGCACGAGCGCACCTCGGTGCCCGGCGTGGCGACCGGCCTGGCCGTCACGGGCATGGGCGGTGACGTCCTCTTCATCGAGGCCTCCGCCCACGAGGGCACCGCGGGGCTGACGCTCACCGGTCAGCTCGGCGACGTGATGAAGGAGTCGGCCCAGATCGCGCTGTCGTTCGTCCGTGCCCACGCGGGGGAGCTCGGCGTCGACCCGGCGTTCTTCGACCGGGCGATCCACGTGCACGTGCCCGCCGGCGCCACGCCCAAGGACGGTCCGTCCGCGGGCATCACCATGGTCACGGCGCTGACGTCGCTCGCCACCGGGCGACCGGTGCGCTCGGAGGTCGGCATGACCGGGGAGGTCACCCTCAACGGCCGGGTGCTGCCCATCGGCGGCCTGAAGCAGAAGCTGCTCGCCGCCCAGCGCAACGGCCTGACCGAGGTCTTCGTGCCGCTGCGCAACGAGCCGGACCTCGACGACGTGCCCGCGGAGGTGCTGGAGACGGTCACCGTCCACGTCGTCGGAGACGTGCTCGACGTGGTCCGCGGGGCCCTGGTGCCCGAGGCGGAGGCGCACACCGCGGCGGCCTGACCGCCGTACGTCGGGGCGCGTCTCGCGGCGTGGACGGAGGGTCCAGCATCCGGACCCGATGTGCACATCGTGAGACGCGCCCCGTACTGTTTCACCCAGCTCATCAAGAGGGACTGAGGGTACGGCCCAGTGAAGTCCCGGCAACCGCCGCGTGCTCCCTGCCATCGTGCAGTCGCGGAAACGGTGCTAATTCCGTCCCGGCGCGAGGTACGTGCCGGGGAAGATGAGAAGGAGGATCACATGAGCGCCGTCATCGCCGAGCAGGCCGAGACCACCAACACCCCCACCATCCGCGAGGGTGCCTTCGGCAACGCCCGGGCCCTCAGCTGCCGCGAGTGCGGCCACGAGGTCGAGCTGGGCCCGCACTACGCGTGCATGGAGTGCTTCGGCCCCCTCGAGATCGCCTACGACTTCCCCGCGGTGACCCGCGAGGAGATCGAGGCCGGCCCGCGCAACATCTGGCGCTACAAGGCGCTGCTGCCGGTCCCCACCGACATCGAGCAGAGCCCCAACATGGAGCCCGGCTTCACCCGGCTGCTCAAGGCCGGCAACCTCGGCCGCGAGCTCGGGATCGACAACCTGTGGGTCAAGGACGACAGCACCAACCCCACCAACTCCTTCAAGGACCGCGTCGTCGCCTGCGCGCTGAGCGCGGCCACGGAGTTCGGCTCCAAGGTCTTCGCGTGTCCGTCCACGGGCAACCTCGCCAACGCGGTCGCTGCCGCCGGCGCCCGCGCCGGGATCAAGACCGTGGTCTTCATCCCCAGCAACCTCGAGAAGCCCAAGCAGGTCAACTCCGCGGTGTTCACCGAGTCGCTCGTCGCCGTCAACGGCAACTACGACGACGTCAACAAGCTCGCCTCCGAGATCGCGGGCGAGGAGGACGGCTGGGCGTTCGTCAACGTCAACGTCCGGCCCTACTACGCCGAGGGCTCCAAGACCCTGGGCTACGAGATCGCCGAGCAGCTCGGCTGGCGCCTGCCCGACCAGATCGTCATCCCGGTCGCCTCCGGCTCCCAGCTGACCAAGGTGCACAAGGCCTTCCAGGAGCTGATCAAGCTCGGGCTGGTCGAGGACAAGCCCTACAAGGTCTACGGCGCGCAGGCCGAAGGCTGCTCGCCCGTCTCCGCGGCCTACAAGGGCGGCACCGACGCGATCCGCCCGGTCAAGCCCGACACGATCGCCAAGAGCCTCGCGATCGGCAACCCCGCCGACGGCATCTACGTGCTCGACATCTGCCGCCAGACCGGCGGCGCCGTCGAGGACATCACCGACGACGAGGTGCGCCAGGGCATCGTCCTGCTGGCCCGCACCGAGGGCATCTTCACCGAGACCGCCGGCGGCACCACGGTCGGCGTCCTGAAGAAGCTCGTCGAGACCGGCCAGCTCGACACCACGCTCGAGACCGTCGTCATCAACACCGGCCACGGCCTCAAGACCCTCGACGCGGTCTCCGACGCGGTCGGCCCGGTCGCGACCATCGAGCCGTCGTACGCCGCCTTCGTCAAGACCGGTCTGGCCTGAGCCGGACCGACCCCGACAGACCGAGAGCCAGGAGCCACCCGTGAGCGTTTCCGTCCGCGTCCCCACCATCCTTCGCACCTACACCGGCGGGGAGTCCGAGGTCAGCGCCACGGGCGCCACCCTCGGCGAGGTGCTGGACGACCTGGAGGCCAGCTACACGGGCATCAAGGCGCGCATCCTCGACGACAACGGCGCCCTGCGCCGCTTCGTCAACGTCTACGTCGGCAACGAGGACGTGCGCTTCCTCGAGGACCTCGCCACGCCCACGCCCGACGGCACCCAGGTCTCGGTCATCCCGGCGGTCGCCGGGGGCTGAGCCTCTCGCGGCGCCGCCGCAGGAACGCCGCCTCCGCGTCGTTCTCACAGGCCGCGAGCGCTTCGTCGTACGCCGCCCGGGCATCGGCGGCGCGGCCGGCGCGCGCCAGCAGCTCCGCGCGTACGGCGGGCAGGCGGTGGCCCGGCAGCGCGAGACCCGCCAGCGCCGCGAGACCGGCCAAGGGCCCGTCCGCCTCGGCCACCGCGACCGCGCGGTTGAGCCGGACCACGGGGGTGTCGGTGAGCTCGAGGAGCTCGTCGTAGTGGCGCACGATGCGGGGCCAGGCGGTGTCCTCGGCCCGGCGCGCGATGGCGTGCTCTCCTGCGATGAGCGCCTGCAGGAGCAGCGGTGTCGCGGGCTTCGCGGCCAAGGGCGTCAGCAGCCGCAGCGCCTCGGCGGCCTCGTCGTGGTGCCAGCGGGACCGGTCCTGGTCGGGCAGCAGCACGAGGTCGCCGTCGACGACCCGCGCGTGGCGCCGGGAGTGCTGGAGCAGCATCAGCGCGAGCAGGGCGTCGAGGTCGTCGCTCGGCGCCAGGGCGCGCACGACCCGCACGAGGCGGATAGCCTCGGCGGCGACGTCCGCGCGCAGCACGTCCTCGCCGGTGCCCGGCGCGTAGCCGGCGGTGAACGCGAGGTAGGCGACGTCGGCCACCGAGGCGAGGCGCGCCTCGAGGGCGGCGCCGGTGGGCAGCGCGAACGACGCGCCCGCCAGCCGCTTGCGGGCACGGGTCAGGCGCGCGGCCATCGTCGTCGTGCTCACCAGGAACAGCCGCGCGATGTCGCCCGTCGGCACGCCCATCACCAGGCGCAGCGTCAGCGCCGCGGCCGCCTCCGGTGCCAGGTCGGGATGGCTGCACAGCAGCACCAGCCGCAGCCGCTCGTCGCCGAGCTCGCCGGGCGCTCCGGGATGGGCCCCCACCGAGGTCATGGTCCGCTGCGCCTCCTCGGTCAGGTCGGCCTCGACGGCGAGCAGCGGCAGCTTGCGGGCGGCCACGGCCTCGGCGCGCAGCCGGTCGAGGATGCGACGGCGCGCGGCGGTCAGCAGCCACGCCGCCGGGTTGTCCGGCACGCCGTCGGCGCGCCAGGTGCGGGCCGCCGCCTCGAAGGCGTCGGCCAGGCCGTCCTCGGCGAGTTCCAGGCGCCGGTACTGCGCGACGAGCAGGGCGAGCAGCCGGCCCCACTCGTCGCGCAGCGCCCGCTCGAGGGCCGCCTCGCTGACGTCGTCGACGGCGCTCAGTCGAAGACCACGTCCACGACGGGGCGCACCTCGATCGTGTACGCCGGCGGCAGGAGCGCGGCGAGCTCGACCGCGACCTCGTGCGACGGCAGCTCCACGAGGTAGAAGCCGCCGGTCTGCTCGACCGTCTCGGCGTACGGCCCGTCGGTCACGGCGCGCTCGGGACCGGGCCCGACGGTCCTCGCCTCCGAGGGTGCGGCGAGCGCCTCGCCGCCCAGGACCGCGCCGCGCTCCTTCACGGCCGCGTCGAAGGCGTGGAAGCACTCGAACACCGCCTGCCGCTCGTTCTCGTCGGCGGCGTCCCAGCGGGCGAAGTGGTCCTCCTCGGCCATGAGCACCAGGAACTTCACGGGGACACCGCCTTGGCCCGGACCTCGATGGCGCCCTCGCCGCGGGCGAGGATGCGGCACACGTCGACCAGGTCGTCGAGGTCGGAGGACTCCACGACGTAGAAGCCCGTCAGCTGCTCGGTCGCCTCGGCGTAGGGGCCGTCGGTCACGGTCGTCGAGCCGTCGGAGGCCGTGCGCAGGGTCCGCGCCTCCCGTGAGGGGCCGAGCTCGAGCCCTCCGGTGATCGTGTGGCCGCGTGCCTCGAGAGCTGCGGAGAACTCCTCGTGGACGGCGTAGACCGCCCGCCGCTCCTCCTCGGAGGCGGCCTCCCAGGCGGACTCGTCGCCGGGCAGGAGGACGACGTAGGTGGTGCTGGTCTCGGTCATGGGGGACCTCTCGCTTCGTTGCTGTCGGATTCTGACACCCCCATGACGGGCGAGACAGCCCTGGATCGACAGGGGTGACAGTCTTGGCGGCATGACCGTCCCGCTCTTCCTGCTGGCCACCGACCGCGCTCACGAGGAGGGCGAGCTCGGGCACGCGGTGCTCGACGCGGCGTTCGCCGAGCGCGGCGTCCGCAGCAGGTGGGCGGTGTGGGACGACCCGTCGGTCGACTGGGCGGAGGCGTCGCTGGTGGCGGTGCGCTCGACCTGGGATTACGAGGACCGGCTCGCGGACTTCCTGGCCTGGGCCGAGGGGGTGGGGCCGCGCCTGCTCCACGGCGCCGACGTCTTCCGGTGGAACACCGACAAGGCCTACCTCGTCGAGCTCGCGGGCCTCGGGTCCGTGCCGGTGGTCCCGACCGAGGTGCCGGCCACGGTGGCCGACCTGCGCGCCGCCGTCGCCCGCGTCATGCCGGCGGTGGTCAAGCCGCGCGTGGGCGCGGGCGGGCGTGGCCTGGTCGTCGTCCGCGACGAGTCGTGGGGGCCGGCGGGCGAGCCCGGCTCGTGGGTGGTGCAGCCGCTGGTGCCCTCGGTGCAGCGGGAGGGCGAGGAGTCGGTGTTCGTGATCGACGGGCGGGCGGTGAGCCAGGTGCACAAGGTGGCCGGCGCCGACGACGTGCGCGTGCACGAGGAGTACGGCGGCACCTCCTCGCTCGCGGACCTCTCCCCGGAGGCGGCCGGGATCGCCGAGGCCGCGACCGCCGCCACGTCGGAGCTGGTGGGTCGCGAGATCGTCTACGCCCGGATCGACCTGCTGCGCCACGAGGGCGAGCTCAAGGTCAGCGAGGTCGAGGTGACCGAGCCCGGCCTCTACCTCGACGTGATCCCCGACAACGCCCGGCTCTTCGCCGACGCCCTGGTCTCGCGGCTCTGACCCTCCAACCATCCGGGCCCGCCGTGCGTTGATGGGGTGAGGACGGACGGAGGACCGTGGACGACCACGAGGCATTCACGCGGTGGGCGGGCGAGCGGCAGCTCGCGCTGCTGCGGACCGCCGTACTCGTCACGGGCGACCACCACCGCGCCGAGGACCTCGTCCAGGAGGCGCTGACCAAGGTGGCCGTGCGGTGGCGGCGGCTGCGCGACGGCAACCCGGAGGCCTACGCCCGCCAGGTGATCGTGCGCGACAACATCTCGTGGTGGCGCAAGCACCGCCGCGAGCTGGTCGCCGACGTGCCCGACCGCAGTGACGCCTCCGACGGCTACGGCGTGGCCGACCGTCGCCGACTGCTGGACGAGGCGCTGGGCGCGCTGACCCCTCGGCAGCGCGCCGTCATCGTGCTGCGCTACTACGACGACCTGCCCGAGCGCGAGACCGCCGAGGTGCTGGGCGTGGGCGTCGGCACCGTCAAGAGCCAGACCCACCTCGCGCTGCGCCGCCTGCGCGAGGCCGCCCCCGAGCTCGCCGACCTGCTCCAGGAGCTGAGATGACCACCGAGAACCTGAGGGACCTCCTGCACGAGCAGGTGGCCGACGTGACCATGCCCGACGTCTCGGACGCGGCCTGGCGCCGGGCGCAGCGGGTACGCCGCCGGCGGACCCTCGCCGTCATGGCCGGCGCGGCCGCGGCGGTCGTCGGGGTGGCCGGCGTCGTGACCGTGCTCGACGACGACCCGGGGCGCTCCTCGCCCGGGCCGGCCACGTCCTCGCCCGCGCCCCCGACCTCGCCGGCCACGGCCACCGGCCCCGACGTGACCAGCGCGAGGCCCGACACCCGCCTCGACGGCGCACCGGTCTACTTCTCGCCCACGCCCGCGCAGGAGGACGCGCTGCCGGTCATGGACCTGGCCCGCCCGCCGCTGCCCGAGGTGGTCGACCTGTCCGCCGACGCCCGGCCGGTCGAGACCGACCCGGTCGACCGCGCCGAGGCCGCGTTCGCGGTCTCCGACGACCGCGGCGGCTCACGTGTGGTGCTGGTCGCGCCCGACGGCTCCTACCGCACGCTCGACGTGTCCCGGCTCGAGCCGGTGACGCACGAGGACGGCTACGAGGGTCCGCCCACCGGGGACTCGATGCTCTCGCCCACCGGCGCCTACCTGCAGTTCCCCCAGGACGGGCACCTGATGGTCTACGACCTGGGCCTGCGCGAGTGGCGACGGGTCGGCACCGGCGCGAACGTCACCGAGCACGCGACCTGGGCCAACGACACCCAGGTCTACCTGCGGCCACGGGCGACGGGCGGGGAGGGGCCCGTCTACGACATCGAGAGGGGGGAGTCCAGCGGGCGGATGCGCTACGACGCACCGTCGGGCGGCCTGGACCTCGGCGCCGGCGCGACGCCGTACGGACGGCACCGCACGGGCCCGGCCGGGGACGCCCAGTCCTGGTACGCCGACGTCGCGCTCTCCCTCCCGGAGGGCCGCCTTGACGGCCCCGAGGTGCTGGTGGCGACGTCCGGGCGGCCGAGCGTGCTGGCCTTCACCGCCGGGACCGAGCGCTGGAAGGCCTGCTGTCCCGTCGCGAGCTGGGCCAACCAGCGGGTCATCGTCTACGAGTCGCGCCGCGAGGCACCCCAGCTCGTCGCCTGGTGGGTGGGCACGCACCGCTTCGAGACGGTGTCGCGCATCGTCGGGTTCACGCCCGGCGAGGAGGTCTTTGCGGGCAGCTACGCGCGGTGGTGGATGTGACCCGATCGTTTGCACTCGCCTTGCCCGAGTGCTAAACATGAGGTTGGCACTCTCCTCATGAGAGTGACAACTTTCCCCGGACCGGGGAGCTGAGGTCCGAAGCGCCGGCGAGAAGGGTTTGCCGGGCAGCCTGACCGTCCGTCGCGGGCAGCGAACCGGTCCGTCCACAGCTCTGAAGTGCGAAGGATCGCAGCAGATATGTCGAAGCTGATCGCTTTCAACGAAGAGGCCCGGCGCGGCCTGGAGCGTGGCATGAACACGCTCGCAGACGCCGTCAAGGTCACCCTCGGTCCCAAGGGCCGCAACGTCGTGCTCGAGAAGAAGTGGGGCGCCCCGACGATCACCAACGATGGTGTGTCCATCGCCAAGGAGATCGAGCTCGAGGACCCCTACGAGAAGATCGGTGCCGAGCTCGTCAAGGAGGTCGCCAAGAAGACGGACGACGTCGCTGGCGACGGCACCACCACCGCCACCGTGCTCGCCCAGGCGATGGTCCGCGAGGGCCTGCGCAACGTCGCGGCCGGCGCCAACCCGATGGGCCTCAAGCGGGGCATCGAGGCCGCCGTCGACGCCGTCTCGGCGCAGCTGTCCGCCATGGCCGTCGAGATCGAGACCAAGGCCCAGATCGCGTCCACCGCGTCGATCTCCGCCGCCGACACCACCGTGGGCGAGATCATCGCCGAGGCGATGGACAAGGTCGGCAAGGAGGGCGTGATCACGGTCGAGGAGTCCAACACCTTCGGCCTCGACCTCGAGCTGACCGAGGGTATGCGGTTCGACAAGGGCTACATCTCGGCCTACTTCGTGACCGACCCCGAGCGCATGGAGACGGTCCTCGAGGACCCCTACGTCCTCATCGCCAACCAGAAGATCTCCTCGGTCAAGGACCTGCTGCCGCTCCTCGAGAAGGTCATGCAGTCGGGCAAGCCCCTGCTGATCCTCGCCGAGGACGTCGACGGCGAGGCCCTGTCCACGCTGGTCGTCAACAAGATCCGTGGCACCTTCAAGTCCGTCGCCGTCAAGGCCCCGGGCTTCGGTGACCGCCGCAAGGCCATGCTGCAGGACATCGCGATCCTGACCGGCGGCCAGGTCATCTCGGAGGAGGTCGGCCTCAAGCTGGAGTCGACCGGCATCGAGCTGCTCGGCCAGGCCCGCAAGGTCGTCATCACCAAGGACGAGACCACCATCGTCGAGGGCTCGGGCGACGCCGACCAGATCGCCGGCCGGGTCAACCAGATCCGCGCCGAGATCGAGAAGTCGGACTCCGACTACGACCGCGAGAAGCTGCAGGAGCGCCTGGCCAAGCTGGCCGGCGGCGTGGCGGTCATCAAGGTCGGCGCGGCCACCGAGGTCGAGCTCAAGGAGCGCAAGCACCGCATCGAGGACGCCGTTCGCAACGCGAAGGCGGCCGTCGAGGAGGGCATCGTCGCCGGTGGCGGCGTGGCGCTCGTGCAGGCTGCGGTCGTCGCGTTCGACAAGCTGGACCTCACGGGTGACGAGGCGACCGGTGCCAACATCGTGCGCGTCGCGACCGAGGCCCCGCTCAAGCAGATCGCCATCAACGCCGGCCTCGAGGGCGGCGTCGTGTCCGAGAAGGTGCGCAACCTGCCTTCCGGCCAGGGCCTCAACGCGGCCACGGGCGAGTACGTCGACATGATCGCCGAGGGCATCATCGACCCGGCGAAGGTCACGCGCTCCGCGCTGCAGAACGCCGCCTCCATCGCGGCGCTCTTCCTCACCACCGAGGCCGTCGTGGCCGACAAGCCGGAGAAGGCCGCGCCCATGGGCGGCGGCGACCCGACCGGCGGCATGGGCGGCATGGACTTCTGACGGCCCGCCTCCCCGCGGCGCAGCCGCGGGGAAGCGACCGGCAGGTCGAGGAGCGTCGGCACGGATCGGGCGGAGCCCGGGACGTGCGACGCGTCTCGAGACCCAGCCAGCTCTGCAGCACGACCCAGCATCGAGCACCATCCAGCAGGGCCTCCGCTTCGGCGGGGGCCCTGTCGGCGTTGCGGGCGGCGTACGGCAGCGCAGTTTCCCCAAGGTATGCAGCCGAGCCGTCACTTCCCTCGGTGTGCAGCCCCCGGGAAGTGACAGCTTCCCTGCATACCTTGGGGAAACTGCAGGGCGGCGACTCGCACCGACCGACCCGAGCGGCTCAGCGCCAGCGGAACGACACGGTGACCGGGTCGATGTCGGCGCGCCGCTTCTCCAGGGGGTCGACCTTGCTGTGCTGGAAGGTGATCCGGTAGAGGAACTTGCCGCGCTGCACGAACCACGACTCCTCGGCGAAGGAGAAGCCGGTCTTGGAGTTGGAGTAGACGCCGCGCACGCGGGCGGCCTGCTCGCCGTCGAGCCAGCCCGGCTTCAGCTTGTCCTGGCCGATCAGCTTGATCTCGGGGTTGTTGTCGGCCAGCGCCTGCACCGCACCCATGGCGACGAGCTCGAGCAGGCTCAGCGAGGACAGCGGGAAGCGCGGCTCGGTGCGCTCGAGGAAGACCGAGGAGTAGTAGCCCTCGTAGTCGGAGTAGTCGCGCGAGCCCACGCCGTTGTTGGGGATCTTGGTCTCGGTGACCCGGCCCCAGCCGGCGGGGGCGCGCATCTCGGCCTTGCCGACCGCGAGCTTGATGCCCGTGGCGGGCGGCACGTCCGGGTACGTCGGCTTCGGCCCCGTGCTGGTGGGAGGCGGTGGGGGAGCGCTGACCGTGGGCAGGCTCGGGTCGATCTCGATCGTGGGCGAGTCGGTGGGGGACTCGGTGGGGGACTCGGTGGGGTCGCTGCTGGACCCGGTCGAGGTGGGCTCCGAGGAGGACGTCGAGGTGGTGGTCGGGTCGTCGTCGGACCCCTGGTTCGCGACGACGGCGACGGTCCCGGCCACGAGGGCGACGGCGGCGGCCACCACGAGCGCCGTGCGCCGGCCGCTGCGCGACGGCGCGGGCGGCGGCGGTCGGAACGGCAGCATCGTCGGCGCCGACGGGTGGGACGGGTGGGACGGGTACGACGGCCGCGGGGGCGACGGCGGCGGCGGAGAGAAGTGCGCCGGGTGGGAGGGGCTCGAGGGCTGCGACGGCGGCGGGGGAGGGGGCGGGCCGGGTGACGTCGAGCGGTGCGGCACCAGCGGCGGGTGCGGGGTGGTCTGCGCCAGGCGCGCCAGCTGCTGCAGGTCCGCGCGCATGGCGGCGGCCGTGGGGTAGCGCTGGGCGGGCTCCTTGGCCATCGCGCGCTGCAGCACGTCGTTGACGCCGCGCGCGACCGGCGAGGTGTCGGCGAGCTGCGGCACCGGGTCGCTGATGTGGCTCATGGCGATCTGTACGTCGCTGCCGGCGTACGGCGTGGCGTTGGTCAGGGCCGTCCACAGCACGCACCCGAGGGCGTAGAGGTCGGCGCTCGGGGTGGCCGGCTCGCCGCGGAGCCGCTCGGGGGCGAGGTAGGCGAACGTGCCGGCGACCGCCCCGGGGGCCGTGAGCCCGGGGCTGCGGTCCTGGGCGATGCCGAAGTCGCAGAGGTAGGCGAACACGTCGGTGGCGTCGCCGTTGCGCAGCAGCACGTTGCTGGGCTTGAGGTCGCGGTGCACGATCCCGGCGGCGTGGGCGTCGGCGAGCGCCCAGGCGAGCTGGCCCACGATGAGCGCGGCGGGCGCGGTGGGCACCGAGCCGTGGCGCCGCATGGCCTCGCTGAGGTCCCCGCCGGCGACGTACTGCGTGGCGATGTAGAGGCAGCCGTCCTGCTCGCCGTGGTCGAACACCTGGATGATGTGCGGCGAGTCCAGGCGCGCCAGCACTGACGCCTCGTGGGCGAACCGGCGCCGGTAGTCGGGCTGCTCGGCCAGCTCGGGGGCCAGCACCTTGAGGGCGACGGTGCGTGACAGCCCGCGCTGCTCGGCGGCGAACACCACGCCCATGCCGCCGCGGCCGAGGGTGCCGGTGATGCGGTAGCCACCGAACTCCTCGCCCACCGAGGGGAAGCGGGCCATCTCGTCTCCTCCGTCGCGGGCGGTCCAGCGAGGGAAACCTATCCGTTGTGCGGCGTGCTGAAACACGGTGGGTTGATCGGGGGCGGGAACGGCGAGGAGTTTCACCGGGTACCCGGTGAAACTCACGCTTCCGGTACGAAGTTTCACACCGGAAGCGTGAGTTCCGTACGGGCAGTGGGGCGGGTGGGGCGACAGTGCCACTACGGCGCCGCCACGGCGCGTACGGCGGGTGCTGGCGGGCCGTCGGGGTGCGGGGCGTCGGCGGGGCGTGTGAGGGTGGGGGCGTGGCGAACGACGACTCTCGGGCGACGGAGCGGCGCGCGCGGTTCGAGGCCCTGGCGCCCGAGCTCGTGGAGCCGCTGCGGCGCTTCCTGGCCCGGCGCACCGACGCAGCGACCGCCGAGGACGTGCTGAGCGAGACCCTGCTGGTGTGCTGGCGGCGCCTCGACGACGTACCCGCCGATGCCGCGCTGCCCTGGGCGTACGGCGTCGCCCGCCACTGCCTGGCCAACGCGCAGCGCTCCGCGCGCCGTCAGGGCCGTCTGGCCGCCAAGGTCGCGACCGTGGACCCGCCCGCCGAGACCAGCCCCGGACCGGGCGGCCCCGACGGCCACGACGGCGACGACCGGCTGCACGCGGCGCTGGTCCGGCTGACCGACACCGAGGCCGAGCTCATCCGCCTGTGGGCGTGGGAGCAGCTGACCCCCTCCGAGATCGCCGGCGTCATGGACCTGACGCCCAACGCGGTGAGCATCCGCCTGCACCGCGCCCGCGAGAAGCTGAAAGAGATCATGCGAAAGGACGCGACCGCGTCCGGACATGAGGAGTCGACGGAAGGAAGGACACCGTGAACGACGACGAGCTGCAGCAGCGACTCCGGGCGATCGACCCGGCGTCCGACCTGACCCCGGCGGACCCCGCCCGGGTGGCCCGACTCCTGGAGGACACCATGAACACCGACCTCACCGACACGTCCACCGAAAGCACCGGCCCCGGCACGGGCCCCGGCGCCCCCGGCCGCACAGCCCGCCGCCGCGGCCCCCTCACCTGGGTGGTCGCGGCCGCCGCCGTCCTCATCGCCGGGGTCGGCGTGTTCAGCCTGCTCGGCAACGACCCCGAGTCCGACGACGTGCCCTCGGCGACGGGCAGCAGCTCGGCGTCGGAAGGTGCCACGACCACGTCGCCCACCGTCACCGAGCTCGGTGCTCCCGCCGCCGCGAACGCCAAGTGCATGGTGCCCAACGCCGAGCTGCTGTCCACCGCGCAGGTCGCCTTCTCGGGCACGGTCGCCTCGGTCGCCGCCGACCGGGTCACGATCGTGCCCGACCGCTTCTACGCCGGCGAGCCGACCGACAGCGTCGAGGTCGAGGCTCCGCCCGAGCTGATGACGGCCCTGGTCGGCGCCGTGTCGTTCGAGGAGGGCCAGCGCTACCTCGTCAGCGCCAACGACGGCCAGGTCACCGTGTGCGGCTTCAGCGGGCCGTTCAGCCCCGACCTGGAGGCGCTCTACGTCGAGGCGTTCCCCGGGTGAGCACCGCCGGCCTGCTGCTCGCGGCCGGCGCCGGCAGCCGCATGGGGATGCCCAAGGCGCTGGTCCACGACGGCGAGGAGTCCTGGCTGGCCCGCGGCGTGCAGGTGCTGCGCGACGGCGGCTGCGACGACGTGACGGTCGTGCTCGGCGCCGCGGCCGACGAGGCGATGCGGCTGCTCGACGGTCTGGGCGTCGACGTCGCGATCGCCGCCGACTGGGCCGAGGGGATGTCGGCCTCGCTGCGCGCCGGGCTCGCTGCGCTCCCCGCCGACGCCGACGCCGCCGTGGTGCTGCTCGTCGACCTGCCCGACGTCACCCCCGAGGTCGTACGGCGTGTGGTCGCCGCCGGCGCGGGGCCGGGCGACCTCGCCCGCGCGTCCTACGACGGCAGGCCGGGCCACCCCGTCCTCCTCGGGCGGGCCCACTGGCCGGCCGTGCGCGAGTCCGCGGCCGGCGACCACGGCGCCCGCGACTACCTCGCCTCGGCGGGCGCCCGGGCCGTCGAGTGCGGCGACCTCGCCACGGGCCGCGACGTCGACTCGCGCTAGCGCCGCCGGATCCGCACCGGCCCACGGGCCGTCGCCAGGTCCACGACCTCGCCGCCCTGGGTGACGTCGACCTCGCCGGCGTCCACGAGCCGCTGGGCGGCGCGCCTGGTCGGCTCCATCAGGTCGCGCCAGCCGTCCTCCGGCCCGACGGCGCGGGCGGCGTCGGAGGGGCAGATCGTCGCGCCCGGCGCACGACGCGACAGCAGGTCGAGGATCGTGGCCTCCAGCCGCGCGTCGGTCTCCTCGCCCATGCCTCCAGTCTGCCGTCCCGGTCCTGAGGCCACGCCAACCCGCGGCCAACGCCTCCCCGGCTAGATTCGGGTCATGGAGTCCGCGTCCGCCCACGCCCTCGCCGCGCAGCTCGGCGAGACCGGCTATCTCTGCGACGACTCCCTGGCGACGGTCGCGTTCCTGGCGCTGCGCATGGAGCGCCCGCTGCTGCTCGAGGGCGAGCCCGGCACGGGCAAGACCGCGCTCGCCGAGGCGATCGCCGAGAGCCTCGGGCTGCCGCTCGTCCGCCTCCAGTGCTACGAGGGCATCGACGCCACCCAGGCGCTCTACGACTGGGACTTCCCGCGCCAGATCCTGCACCTGCGCGCCCTCGAGGCCGCCGGCGGCGCCGACGTCGAGGAGGCCGAGAAGAGCCTCTACGACGAGCGCTTCCTGCTCGCGCGCCCGGTGCTCGCCGCGCTGCAGCAGAGCCCGGCCGTGCTGCTGGTCGACGAGGTGGACCGTGCCGACGACGAGTTCGAGGCGTTCCTGCTGGAGGTGCTGTCCACCTACCAGGTGAGCATCCCCGAGCTCGGCACCGTCAAGGCCGCCACTCCGCCCATCGTGGTGCTCACCTCCAACCGCACCCGCGAGCTGCACGACGCCCTCAAGCGGCGCTGCCTCTACCACTGGATCGACCACCCCGGTCTCGAGCGCGAGGTCGAGATCCTGCGCTCCCGCGCCCCCGAGGTGCCCGCGCTGCTGGCCCGCCAGGTCGCCACCGTCGTGCAGCAGCTGCGCGACCGCCACGACCTGGAGAAGCCGCCGGGCGTGGCGGAGACGCTCGACTGGGCGCGGGCGCTGCACCACCTCGGCACCGTGGAGCTGGACCTGGCGTCGGCCGCGCGCACGCTCGGAGCGCTGGTGAAGTACCGCGAGGACACCGAGCGGGTCCGCCAGGCGCTCGACCAGATGCTGCGCGCATGAGCCCGGTCCGCCACGAGGTCGACGAGGTGCTCGTCGGGTTCACCCGCGCGCTGCGCGCGGCCGGGGTCCCGGTCACCCAGGACCGTGCCCAGACCTTCGTCGAGGCCGTCTCGATCGTCGGCGTCGACGACCAGCGCGCCACCTACACAGCAGGGCGGGCCACCCTCTGCGGCTCCCCGGACGACCTCGTCCGCTACGACCAGGTCTTCACCGCGTGGTTCAACGCCCGCGACGGCCTGCCCCGTCCGCGGCCCGCCTCGCCGTCGGTGCCGTCCTTCTCCGACCTGCCGGCCGACGAGACCTCCGGCTCCGGCGAGGCCGCCGAGGAGACCGTCCACGCGCGCGCCAGCGCCGCCGAGGTGCTGCGCCAGCGCGACGTGGCCACCCTCTCGGCGGCCGAGAAGCACCGCCTCGACGCCATGTTCGCCACGCTGCGCCCGCGCGCACCGGTCCGCCGTACGGCGCGGCACCGGGGCTGGCACCGCGGCCAGGTCGACGCCTCCCGCACGCTGCGGGCCAGCCTGCGCAGGCTCGGGGAGCCGGCGGTGATCGAGTGGCGGCGCCGGGCCGTGCGGCCGCGGCGGGTCGTGCTCCTGGTCGACGTGTCCGGCTCGATGAACGGCTACGCCGACGCGCTGCTGCGCCTCGCCCACCGGATCTCGCAGGGGCCCGGCGTCGTGGAGACGTTCACGGTCGGCACCCGCCTGACCCACCTCACGCGCGCCCTGCACAACCGCGACGCCGAGCGGGCGCTCGTCGCCGCAGGCGAGGCCGTCCCCGACTGGTCGGGCGGCACCCGCCTGGGGGAGACCCTGCAGGTGTTCCTCGACCGCTGGGGCCGACGCGGCATGGCCCGCGGCGCCGTCGTCGTGGTGTTCAGCGACGGCTGGGAGCGCGGCGACGCCGCCCTGCTGGGGGCGCAGATGGCGCGCCTGCGCCGGGTCGCCCACCGGGTCGTGTGGGTCAACCCCCACCGCGGCAAGGAGGGCTACGAGCCCGTGCAGCAGGGCGTGCTCGCGGTCCTGCCGCACGTGGACGACTTCGTCGCCGGCCACTCGCTGGCGACGTTCGCGGAGGTCCTGGAGGTGGTGGCCCGTGCGTGACGTCCTCGAGGACCTGATGAAGCGCTGGGAGGCCGGCGAGGAGGTCGGCGTCGGCACCGTCGTGGCGACGTTCCGCTCCGCACCCCGCCCGCCCGGCGCCTCGATGCTGGTGCTGGGCGACGGCGCGGCCGTCGGCTCGGTCTCCGGCGGCTGCGTGGAGGGCGCGGTCTACGACCTCGCCCAGTCGGTGGTCACCTCGGGCGAGCCCGTCCTGGAGCGCTACGGCGTCAGCGACGACGATGCCTTCGCGGTCGGCCTGACGTGCGGGGGCATCCTCGACGTCTTCGTCGAGAAGGTCTCGCGCGAGACCTTCCCCGACCTCGGCGACCTCGCCGCCGACATCGAGGCCGGCACGCCGGTCGCGCTGGCCACGGTCATCGACCACCCCGACCCCGAGCGGATCGGGCGCCGGATGGTCGTGCGCGCCGACCGGGCCGACTGCACCGGCGGCCTCGGCTCGTCGCGCGCCGACGACGCGGTGCACGACGACGCCCTCGGGCTGCTCGCGTCCGGCACCAACGCGACCCTCACCTACGGCGCCGACGGCGAGCGCCGCGGCGAGGGCATGCGGGTCTTCGTCTGGGCCTTCGCCCCCAAGCCGCGGCTGCTGGTGTTCGGTGCCATCGACTTCGCCGCCGCGGTCGCGCGGGTCGGCGGCTTCCTGGGCTACCAGGTCACCGTCTGCGACGCCCGCCCCGTCTTCGCCACCACCAGCCGCTTCCCCGACGCCCACGAGGTGGTCGTCGACTGGCCGCACCGCTACCTCCAGGCCGAGCAGGCGGCGGGCCGCCTCGACGGGCGGACCGTGATCACGGTCCTCACCCACGACCCCAAGTTCGACGTGCCGCTCCTCGAGGTCGCCCTGCGGCTGCCGGAGGTCGCCTACGTCGGCGCCATGGGCTCGCGCCGTACCCACGACGACCGGATCGCCCGCCTGCAGGAGGTCGGCCTCACCGACGTCGAGCTGGCGCGGCTCTCCAGCCCGATCGGCCTCGACCTCGGCGCGCGCACTCCCGAGGAGACGGCGATCAGCATCGCCGCGGAGATCATCGCCGGCCGCTGGGGTGGCAGCGGCGAGCGCCTGGCCGCCACCGGCGGCCGCATCCACCGCGACATCGACCACGCGCCATGAGGCGCTCGGCCGGTTGGCTCGCCCTGGTCCTGCTGCTGCCGCTTGCCGCGTGCAGCACCGACACCGAGGAGCGCGGGCTCCAACCGTCCGAGGAGTCGCCGAGCACGAGCCCGTCCGCCACCCCGTCGCCGCCGAGCACCTCGGCCCCCTCCGTGCCACCGGCGCCGGAGGACACCCTGCCGCCGGTCACCGGCCCCCGCTCGCTACCCGGCCTGATGCGCGAGGAGTTCCGGCCGAGCCGGGTCCGCTACGGCGACGTCATCGAGGAGACCGACCGCTACACCCGCAACGAGGTCACCTACCGCAGCGGCGACGTGACCGTGTCCGGCATCCTGCTGCGCCCGCGCGGTCGCGGACCGTTCCCCGGGATCGTCCTCAACCACGGCTACATCGAGCCGTCGGTCTACACCAGCGGTCAGGGCCTCGCCCGCGAGCAGGTCGCCCTGGCCGATGCCGGGTTCGCGGTGCTGCACACCGACTACCGCGGCCACGCCGGCTCCGACCCCGCCAGCCCGCTGTCGCGCGAGACGCGGCTGGGCTACACGCGCGACGCGATCCACGCCGTGCTGGCGCTGGAGCGCGAGCCGTACGTCGACGAGGACCGGATGGCGATGCTGGGGCGCTCGATGGGCGGCGGCGTCACCATGAACGCGCTCGTCGTCGCGCCCGGGCTCGTCGACGCCGCCGTCATCTACGCCTCGGTGTCCTCGCGCTACCTCGACAACGTGCGCCACTTCGCCGAGCCCGAGCGCCCCGACGAGGTCGCGGCCCTCTACGACGAGCTCGGCAGCCCTGAGGGGTCGCCCGAGGTCTACGCCGGACTCTCCGCCCGGCGCTACTTCGACCGCATCACCGAACCGGTCCTGGCGCACCACGCCGACACCGACGAGGTGTGCCCGTTCCCCTGGGCCCTCGACACGCAGAACGCGATGCGGCGAGCCGGCGTGGACAGCCGGCTCGAGGTCTACGAGGGCGAGGCGCACGCGTTCACCTTCGACTGGCAGCGCTCGATGGACCGCACGATCCAGTTCCTGCGCCGCCGCCTGCGCTGACCGTGCGAGGGCGCTGATGCGTGTGTGACCCACGTCACCGCGCCGGTGCTACGTTGGCGCCACACCAGGAACGGGGGTAGCCATGGGCCGCGGTGACCTGCGCGACCGCAAGCGTGAGGCGATGCGCGCCTGGACCACGTTCGTCGAGAGCGGCGACCTGGCCGAGCCCGTCGTACGGCCCGAGATCCTGACCAGCTGGACCCGCTCCACGGCCGCGATCACGCCCGACGTCACCGAGGCGCCGCTCGCCGACGAGGACGAGACGGCTTCGATCTGGAAGGACTCGCCGCTGCAGGCGGCGGTCGAGAACGTCGAGGCCGAGCTGCGCCGCACGGCCGAGGACGGCGACCTCGTGCTCGCCGTCACCGACGCCGAGACCCGCATCCTGTGGACCTACGGCGGTCGGGTGATGCGCCGCAAGGCCGAGACCGTCAACTTCGTGGCCGGCGGGCGCTGGGACGACCAGTCGATGGGGACCAACGCCCTCGACCTCGCCAACCGGCTGGGCGAGCCGTCGATGGTGTTCAGCGCCGAGCACTACGCCTCGATCGTCCACAACTGGGTGTGCTGGGCCGCGCCGGTCGTCGACCCGGCCACCGGTCTGCAGCTCGGCGTCCTGGACCTGTCGACCACCTGGGACCGCACCCACCCCATCGGCCTCGCCACTGCCCGCGTGATGGCGCGCCTGATCGAGTCGGCGCTGCCGAAGTCGTCGCAGCACCCCTCCGCGCTGGCCGACGACCTCACCCAGGACCCGGGCCTGGTGATGACCCTGCTCGGCACCGCAGAGGTGCGCCTCGACGGCCAGCGGCTGCTGCTCAACCGCCGCCAGACCGAGGTCCTCGCCCTGCTCGCCCTCCACCCCGAGGGCCTCTCGCTCGAGCAGCTGCACGCCCTGGTCTACGGCGACCAGGCCGTCACCTTCTCCACGCTCAAGGCTGAGGTCTCCCACCTGCGGGCCGCCCTCGGCGGCCAGCTCTCCTCGCGCCCCTACCGGCTGCTGATGCCGGTCGCCACCGACGTCGAGCACGTCCTCGCCCTGCTCCGCGGTGGCCACGTCGCCGCGGCCGTCGACGCCTACGGCGGCGACCTGCTCCCCGGCACCAACTCGCCCGCGCTCGGCGACCTCGCCGAGTACGTCGCGGTCGCGGTCCGCGAGGCGCTGCTCGTCGACCCGGTCCCCGACGCCGTGGTCCGCTACAGCGAGCTGGCGCCGTACGACAGCCAGGTGATCGAGGTCTGCCTCGCCCGCCTGGCCGGCACCACCCACCCCGCCGTCCCGCTGCTCAAGGGCCGGCTGGCGGTCGCTGCGCGCTGAGCAGGGTTTTCAGCAGATGCTGAAAACCCGGCGCCTCCGGGCCAGAACTCTGCCCCAGAAGCGCCGGTAAAGGCCCAGAACCTCACGCCCGCCGGGCCCGCGACCACGGACCTACCTTCCGCCAACCGAGCGTCCCTAGCGTGACCCAGGTCACCACACCCACGCTCGAGGGAGTCGTCCATGACCCGGATCAACCTGACCGTCGACGGATCGAAGGTCTCCGACGACGTCGAACCCCGGATGCTGCTGGTGCAGTACCTGCGCGAGAAGCTCGGGAAGACCGGGACGGTCATCGGCTGCGACACCAGCAACTGCGGGGCGTGCACCGTGCACCTGGACGGCACGAGCGTGAAGTCGTGCAACGTGCTCGCCGTGCAGGCGGACGGGTCCGAGGTGACCACCATCGAGGGCCTGGCCCAGGACGGTGAGCTGCACCAGGTCCAGAAGTCCTTCCGGGAGTGCCACGGCCTCCAGTGCGGCTTCTGCACGCCAGGGATGATCATGCAGAGCGTGGACCTCCTCAAGGAGAACCCGCACCCCACCGAGCAGGAGATCCGGGTCGGCCTCGAGGGCAACCTGTGCCGCTGCACCGGCTACCACAACATCGTGAAGTCCGTGCAGCACGCGGCCGCGCAGGGAGGTGCCCAGTGACCCTCACCGAGGACGAGATGACCCAGACCGCGCCCGACTCGACGCTCGAGATCGGCAAGGACCGGCGCCGCAAGGAGGACCAGCGGCTGATCACCGGCCGCACGCGCTGGACCGACAACCTGACGCTGCCCGGCATGCTGCACCTCGCGATGGTGCGCAGCCCGTTCGCCCACGCGACGATCACGAACATCGACAAGTCGGCGGCCGAGGCCTCGCCCAACGTCGTCCGCGTCATCACCGGCGCCGACGTCGCCGACGAGCAGGGCGGCCTGCCCAACGCCTGGCCGATCACCCCCGACCAGGTCACGCCCAACCACCCGCCGATCGCCGTCGACCGTGTCGTCTTCGCGGGCGAGATCGTGGCGGTCATCGTGGCCCGTTCCGCCGCCGAGGCCCGCGACGCGGCAGAGCTCGTCGACATCGACTACGACGAGCTGCCGGCCGCGCTCGACCTCAAGGAGGCGGCGGAGGACAAGGTGCTCGCGCACCCCGAGCTCGGCACCAACAAGTCGGCGTTCTGGAGGTTCGACTCCGAGGAGGCCGGCACCGGCGGCAACGTCGACCAGGCCATCGCCAAGGCGCGCACGGACGGCATCGTGATCGAGCGCGAGTACCGCCAGCAGCGGCTGATCCCCGCCTTCATGGAGCCGCGGTCGACCGTGGTCGACCCGACCGGCGAGCAGATCACGATGTGGTCCTCCACCCAGATCCCGCACATCCTGAAGTTCCTGCTGGCCGCGGTGACCGGGGTGTCGGAGTCCAAGATCCGCGTCATCGCCCCGGACGTCGGCGGCGGCTTCGGCGGCAAGCTGCAGACCACGCCGGAGGAGTTCATCACCTTCCTGGTGGCCCGCCAGGTCGGCAAGCCGGTGAAGTACACCGAGACCCGCTCGGAGTCGCTGATGGCGGCCCACCACGGACGCGACCAGTGGCAGAAGCTCACGCTCTCGGCGGAGAAGGACGGCACGGTGACCGGCTTCAAGGTCGAGCTGCTGGCCGACCTGGGCTCCCACGTGTCGCTGGTGGGCGGCGGCGTGCCGGTGCTCGGCGCGTTCATGTTCAACGCGATCTACAAGTTCCCGGCCTACCAGTTCAACTGTCAGACGGTCCTCACCAACAAGACCTGGACCGACGCCTACCGCGGCGCCGGACGGCCGGAGGCGACGTACGCCATCGAGCGGATCATGGACGAGCTCGCCGCCGAGCTCGGCGTCGACCCGTTCGAGGTCCGCGAGAAGAACTGGATCAAGCACGAGGAGTTCCCGTTCACGACGGTGGCCGGGCTGGAGTACGACTCCGGCAACTACGAGGCCGCCACCGCGCGCGCCAAGGAGCTCTTCGGGTACGACGAGCTGCGGGCCGAGCAGAAGCGGCGCCGAGACGCGGGGGACCAGGTCCAGCTCGGGATCGGCGTCTCGACCTTCACGGAGATGTGCGGCTTGGCGCCGTCGCGGGTCCTGGGCTCGCTCGACTACGGCGCCGGCGGCTGGGAGCACGCGAGCGTGCGGATGCTGCCCACCGGCAAGGTCGAGGTGCTCACCGGAGCGTCCGCCCACGGTCAGGGCCACGAGACGGCGTTCAGCCAGATCGTGGCCGACCGGCTCGGCGTCGCCTTCGAGGACGTCGAGGTGCTGCACGGCGACACCATGGTCAGCCACAAGGGTCTCGACACCTACGGCTCGCGCTCGCTGGTCGTCGGTGGGGAGGCGATCGTCAAGGCCGCCGACAAGGTCATCGAGAAGGCCAAGCCGATTGCGGCGCACCTGCTCGAGGCCTCGGTCGACGACATCGAGTTCAACGCCGGACGGTTCTCGGTCAAGGGCACCGACCAGGGGCTGGCGATGGCGGAGATCGCGCTGGCGACGTTCGCCGCGCACAACCTGCCCGACGGCGTCGAGCCGTCGCTCGACTCCGACGCGACCTTCGACCCGGTGAACTTCAACTACCCCCACGGCACGCACCTCTGCGCGATGGAGGTGGACACCGAGACCGGGGAGGTGACGATGCGCAAGTACGCCGCCTGCGACGACATCGGCAACATCATCAACCCGCTGATCGTCTCCGGGCAGCTGCACGGCGGGCTGGTGCAGGGCATCGCGCAAGCCCTGTGGGAGGAGGCGGTCTACGACGACTCCGGCACGCTGGTGACGGGCTCGTTCGTCGACTACCTGCTGCCGACGGCGGCCGACACGATCAGCTTCGACCTCGACCACACGACCTCGCCCGCGACGACCAACACGCTCGGCACCAAGGGAGTCGGCGAGGCCGGCACGATCGCCTCGACCCCGGCGGTCGTCAACGCCGTCGTGGACGCCGTGCGACACCTGGGCGTCACCGACGTCCGGATGCCCTGCACGCCCGAGCGGGTGTGGAAGGCCATCAACGACGCGCGAGGTGGTGCGCAGGCCGAGACGGTCGGCGCCGCCGCACCGCACTTCGACGAGTCGACCGGCATGGACGGCACCGTGGACCGCACGAGTGGAGGCAACTGATGATCCCCGCACCGTTCGACTACCTCGCCCCGACCACGGTCGAGGAGGCGCTCGCCGCCCTCGGCCAGCACGGCGACGACGCCAAGATCCTGGCCGGGGGGCAGAGCCTGCTCCCCGTCCTCCGGATGCGGCTCAACGCGCCCGAGGTCGTCATCGACCTCGGCAAGATCCACAGCCTGCGCGGCATCCGCGACGACGGTGACGCCCTCGTCATCGGCGCGATGACCCAGCACTCCGTCGTCGAGCACGACCCGCTGGTCGCCGAGCACGCGACGCTGATCTCCAAGGCCGTCGAGCACCTCGCCGACCACCAGATCCGGCACCGCGGCACGTTCGGCGGCGCCCTCGCCCACGCCGACCCTGCGGGCGACCTCGGCGCGCCGGCGCTGGCCCTCGAGGCGCAGTTCGTGATCGCCGGGCCCGCGGGCACCCGCACCGTCGCGGCCGACGACTTCTTCGTCGACCTCTTCGAGACCGCCATCGGCGAGGACGAGATCCTCACGGAGATCCGGGTGCCCAAGCACACCGGCTGGGGGGCGACGTACGAGAAGTTCGTGCGGGTCGCCCACCAGTGGCCGATCGTCGCGGTCGCGGCGACCGTCCGCGTCGAGGGCGGCACGATCGCGGAGGCGCGCATCGGCCTCACCAACATGGGCTCGACCCCCCTGCGGGCCCGTGCGGTGGAGGCGGCCCTCGTCGGGCAGCCGGCCACCGAGGACGCCGTGCGCGCCGCCGCGGCCCATGCGGCCGAGGGCACCAACCCGCCCTCGGACCTCAACGGCGAGGCGGCGTACCGCGCGCACCTGGCCACCGTGCTCGTACGTCGGGCAGTGCTGTCCGCGGCCGGGACCACCTGATGGACCTGACCCACCGGTTCACCGTCCCGACCGGCGTCGAGGAGACCTGGTCGCACTTCCAGGACATCGCGTCGGTGGCGGAGTGCTTCCCGGGCGCGACCGTCTCCTCGGTGGAGGGCGACACCTTCCAGGGCTCCTGCAAGGTCAAGCTCGGCCCGATCGCCCTGGTCTACAACGGCTCGGGGACCTTCCTGGAGAAGGACGAGACGGCGCACCGCTTCGTCGTCGACGCCAAGGGCAAGGACAAGCGCGGCAACGGCACCGCCGGCGCGGTCGTCACCTGCACGATGACCGACGCCTCCGGCGCCACGGACGTCGAGGTCGTCACCGATCTCAACATCACGGGCAAGCCGGCGCAGTTCGGCCGCGGCGTCATGCAGGACGTCTCGGACAAGCTGCTCGGCCAGTTCGTGGCCTGCCTCGAGCAGCGCCTCTCCCCGGCCGCGGAGCCGGAGGCTGCCGCGGAGCTCGCCGACGAGCCGACCCCGCTCGCCGACGAGGCGGCCGCCGCCACTGCCGCCCCCGTCCCACCGCCGACCCCGCCACGACCGGCCTCCGTCGCGCCACCCACCGACGACTCCCTGGACCTCGGCGCCGCCGTCGTCCCGATCCTCCTCAAGACCTACTGGAAGCAGGCTCTCGGGGCCGTGCTGGTGGTCGCCCTCCTGAGGCGCCTCCTCCGCTGACCTCGCATCCATCCTTCCGGTGGTCGAGCAGTGAGGAGCGTCAGCGACGAGCGCCCGTCGAGACCCCGTGAGCCGAGGCAGGCGTTCGGGCGGGGTTTCGCGACGGTTGCTGCGCAACCTCCTCAACCCACGAGGTCGACCCCACCCCAGGGCCGAAAGCAAAATCAGAGAAAGATAGCCACTTACCCTCCACACCCTGTGGATAACCGGCCTTCTCGGCCCCTCACTGTCGGTGGCGGCTGCTTGGGTGAGGACATGAGCAGCCGCGCCACCCACCCGCCGAGCCACCCCGTGGCACAGAAGGTGGCGCGCCTGCGGGCCGAGCTCGCCGAGCTCAACGAGGCCGCGCTGTGGTCCATGACCCCCGAGGAGGCCGCCACCACCCTGGTTGAGACCACCCGCCTCAACGCCCAGGCCGCCGACCTCGAGCTCCGCCTGGCCTCCCACGCCGACCGGTGTGAGGTCGGCGCCGCCCAGGGCGCCACCTCGACCGCGGCCTACTGGGCCCACCAGACCCACCTGACCCAGCGCGACGCCGCGTCCAGGATGAAGCTCGCCAAGGCCCTCCACGGCCACGCCCCGGTCGAGGAGAGCCTCGCCAAGGGCCACATCCTCGCCGACCAGGCGAAGGTGGTCGTCGAAGCCGTCGACGCGCTGCCCGACGACGTCGGAGCAGAGGTCAAGGTCCAGGTCCGGGACCACCTGCTCGCCGAGGCGGCGCACTTCGACGCCCAGCGGCTGCGCGTCCTGGGCCGGCACGCCCTCGAGGTCGTCGCCCCCGAGATCGGCGAGGCCGAGGAGACCCGCCAGCTCGAGGCCCAGGAGCACAAGGCCCAGGCCAAGGCCCGCCTCACGATGCACGACGACGGCCAGGGCACCACCCACGGCCGGTTCTCGATCCCCACCCACGCCGCCGACAAGCTCCGCAAGGCGGCCCAGGCCCTCGCCGCCCCCAAGGCCGGCGGTCAAGGCGCCACCCCCCACGGCATGGGCCTCGCGCTCATCGACTACATCGACCGCTACCCGACCAACAAGCTGCCCCAGGCCGGCGGGATGGACGCGACCGTCGTGGTGACCATGTCCCTGGAGACCCTCCTGGGCGGACTCGAGGCAGCCCAGCTCGACACCGGCACCCGCATCAGCCCCGGCCTGGCCCGCCGCATGGCCTGCGAGGCCGGTGTCATCCCCGTCGTCCTCGGCGGGAGGTCGGAGATCCTCGACCTCGGCCGCAAGAGACGGCTGCACAGCAAGGCCCAGAGGATCGCGATGGCAGTGCGAGACGGTGGCTGCATCACCCTGGGCTGCGATCGTCCTTCGGCCTGGTGTCACGCCCACCACCTCGACCCCTGGTCGCAAGGCGGCAGCACCTCCGCCGAGCGCGGCGGCCTCCTCTGCCCCCGCCACCACCCCTTGGCCCACCACCCCGGCGGCAAGGTCTCCTTCCACAAGCGGGAGTGAGGGCCGACTGTCGGCTTGCCTTCAGGTCGACCTGAAGAGGCAGAGTGTGGGCATGAGCCACGAACACCACGAGGTCGACCTCGCGACGATGTACAGCCAGGAGACCTGGGACGCGCGCTACGCCGAGTCCGAGCGCATCTGGAGCGGCAACCCCAACCCCCGGCTGGTCGAGCACGTCGCCGACCTGACGCCGGGGCGTGCCCTCGACATCGGGTGCGGGGAGGGCGCGGACGTGGTCTGGCTGGCGCAGCAGGGCTGGCAGGCCACCGGCGTCGACGTGTCCGAGGTGGCGCTGCTGCGCGCGGCCGAGCACGCCGAGGGTGCCGGGGTGGAGGACAAGGTGGCCTGGGAGCGGGTCGACCTGATGGGTGGCGGCGAGCTGCCGGGTGACATGGACCTGGTGTCGGTCCAGTTCTTCCACCCGCCGGTCGACCGCTTCGCCGAGCTGACGCAGCGGATGGGCGCGGCCGTGCGGCCCGGCGGCCACCTGCTCGTGGTCGGGCACCACCCGGCGGACCTCGAGACCGGCGTCCGCAAGCCGCACGGGCCCGACCTGCTGTTCACGCCGGACCGCGTGACCGCGGCGCTGCCCGAGGCCGACTGGGAGGTCCTCGTCGCCGACGTACCGACCCGTGACCACCCGACCGACGACGGACCCGTGACCGTCACCGACACGGTCGTGCTGGCGCGGCGCCGCTGACGGGCGGATTCACACCCATCTCTCAGGTACGGCGGGAACGTCGCGGCCCGCGCAGGCGTTGGAACCGGTGACGACCCCTAGACTGGGGGTCTAGACAGGGTCCAGCCGTCACGGAGACGGTGACCAGGCCTCCAAGGAGGAGACCAATGCAGAGCAACAACCCGGTGTTCAACCGCTCGGAGGAGTTCCAGCGCGGCGGCAACGCCAACGCGAACGCCTACGGCAACCAGACCTACGCCGGCAACGGCTCGAGCTACCAGGGCTACGGCACCGACCCCGCGGCCTGGGGTACCGGCCAGCCCGGCTCGCCCGAGACGCCGACGCAGGCACCCGCGTCGTCGGGCCCCATGACCATCGACTCGGTGGTCCAGAAGACCGCGATCTCGCTGGGTGTCGTGATCGTCGCCGCCCTGGCGACGTGGATCCTCACGCCCGAGATCACCCCGAGCACGACCAACGAGGACCTCGGCGGCCTCATGGCTGCCATGACCATCGGCAGCCTGGGCGCCTTCGCCCTCTCCATGGTCAACTCGTTCAAGCGGGTCATCAGCCCGGCCCTGGTCCTGGCGTTCTGCGTGCTCGAGGGCGTGGCCCTCGGTGCGCTGAGCAAGTTCTTCGACGCCCAGTTCGGTGACGGAGTCGTCTCCGGGGCCGTCATCGGCACCTTCGCCGCCTTCGCCGGCACGCTGACCGCCTACAAGGTGCTCAACATCAAGGTGGGCGACAAGTTCCGCAAGTTCGTCGTCGCCGCGGTCTTCGGCATGATCGGCCTCAGCCTGATGGAGTTCGTCCTGAGCCTCTTCGGTGCCGAGATCGGCCTGTTCGGCGTCAGCGGCCTGGGCATGGTCACGGCCGTCGCTGGCCTCGTGCTCGGTGTGTTCATGCTGATCATGGACTTCGACTTCGTCGAGCAGGGTGTGGCCAACCGGCTCCCCGAGCGCGAGTCGTGGCGAGCCGCGTTCGCGATGACCGTGAGCCTCGTCTGGATCTACACGAACCTGCTCCGCATCCTGGCGTTCTTCAGCCAGGACTGAGCGGGCGGTCGACGCGCTCGGCCGACAACGCCAAGGGCCCCGGGGTTCTCCCCGGGGCCTTTGCCGTGCCCGAGGTGTGGCCGAGGCTACGAGGTCGTCGGACCCGTGACGGCGGCCTCGGCCTCGGCGTCGGGGACCGGGGCCTCGCCCTTGGCCTGCGGGCGGCGGCGGCGGTGGCGCAGCTCGACCCACAGGCCGCGCACGCCGAGGCGGTTGCCGGCCACCTCGGTGCCGTCGAGCTCGGTGCCGGGGGTCTGCACGGCCTGGACCGCGGCCGTCGCGACCGGCATCACGCCCTCGCCGCGGTAGGCCTCCGGGTGCTCCTCGTCGTCCGGGGCCAGCCCGAGGGCGGCGAGCACGGACGGCAGCAGCACCGTCGCCAGGGCGCGGTAGCCGTGGGCGGAGGGGTGGAACTGGTCGGGCCCGAAGAGCAGCGACGGAGCCGCCGCGAACTCCTTGCCGAGCACCGCCGCGAGCGACACGGTGCGCCCGCCCTCGTTGATCACCGCGATCGTCTGGGCGGCGGCCAGCCGGCGTGACCAGGTGCGGGCGATCTGCTTGAGCGGAGGGCCGATCGGCTTGACCGTGCCGAGGTCCGGGCAGGTGCCGACGATGACCTGGACGCCGGCGTCGACCAGGCGACGTACGCCCTCGGAGAGGTGGCGCACCGACTCCGACGGCAGCATCTTGTGGGTGACGTCGTTGGCGCCGACGAGGATGACGGCGACGTCGGGCTCGATCGTCAGCGCCTTGTCGATCTGGTCGTCGAGCTGGGAGGACTTGGCGCCCACGACGCAGAACGCGCGCAGGTAGACCCGGCGCTCGGCGTACTCGGCCAGGCCGTTGGCGAGGACGGCGCCCGGCGTCTCGGTGACGTCGCCGACGCCGTAGCCGGCGGCACTCGAGTCACCCAGCAGCGCGATCTTGAGGGCGGGGCCGGGACGGCCTCGGCCGTACCACCCGGTCGCGTCGGGCGGGGCGCCGCTGGTGCGCCCGATCGCCTTGCGGGCGAGCTTGGCCTCGGCGGCCAGGACGGCGTACAGCCCGCCGCCGAGCACGGACAGGCCGCCACCGCCGTATGCCGCGGCGGCAGCCAGCTTTCTGGCAGCACCGGCTCTCCCCACGTAGGTGAGTCTACGCAAGCGCTCTATGTTGGACGTGTGCAGTATGTGAACTCTCTCCTCGACCTGATCGGCAACACCCCGCTGTTGCGCCTCTCGCGCACCCTGGACCTGCCGGGAGGGGCGGACACCGAGGACGCCGGCGGCGTCCCCACGGGGCCCCTGGTGCTCGCGAAGATCGAGTACCTCAACCCGGGCGGGTCGGTGAAGGACCGCATCGCCACCCGGATGATCGAGGCTGCCGAGGCCTCGGGCGAGCTCCAGCCCGGCGGCACCATCGTCGAGCCGACCTCGGGCAACACCGGCGTGGGCCTGGCGATGGTGGCGCAGGCGAAGGGCTACAAATGCATCTTCGTGTGCCCCGACAAGGTCAGCGAGGACAAGCGCAACGTCCTCAAGGCCTACGGCGCCGAGGTCGTGGTCTGCCCGACCGCCGTGGCACCCGAGCACCCCGACTCCTACTACAACGTCTCCGACCGCCTGAGCTCGCAGCCGGGCGCCTGGAAGCCCAACCAGTACGCCAACGTCCACAACCCGCGCTCGCACTACGAGACCACCGGCCCCGAGATCTGGGCGCAGACCGAGGGCCGCATCACGCACTTCGTCACGGGCATGGGCACCGGCGGCACCATCACCGGCGTGGGGCGATACCTCAAGGAGCAGAACCCCGACATCAAGGTGATCGGCGCCGACCCGGCGGGCTCGGTCTACTCCGGCGGCAGCGGCCGCCCCTACCTCGTCGAGGGAGTCGGCGAGGACTTCTGGCCCGACACCTACGACCGCACGGTCGCCGACCGGGTCATCGAGGTCTCCGACGCCGACTCCTTCGCGTTCACCCGCCGGCTGGCCCGCGAGGAGGCGCTGCTAGTCGGCGGCTCGTCCGGCATGGCGGCGTACGCCGCGAAGCAGCTCGCCCACGAGATCGCCGGCACCCCCGAGGGCGAGGGCGCGGTGATCGTGGTGCTGCTGCCCGACTCGGGCCGCGGCTACCTCACCAAGGTGTTCAACGACGAGTGGCTCGCCCAGTACGGCTTCGACAGCGGCCAGAAGACCGCCGCCCAGACGGTGGGGGAGGTGCTGCGCGGCAAGTCGGAGCGACTGCCCGAGCTCGTGCACACCCACCCGAGCGAGACCATCGCCGAGGCGGTCCACATCCTCCAGGAGTACGGCGTCTCGCAGATGCCCGTCGTGCGCGCCGAGCCGCCCATCGTGGCGGCCGAGGTGGCAGGCTCGGTCTCCGAGCGCACCCTCCTCGACGCGCTCTACGCCGGCACCGCGCGGCTCACCGACCCGGTCGAGGACCACATGTCCCCGCCGTTGCCGACGATCGGCTCGACCGAGGACGCCCGCGACGCCGCCACCCTGCTCGGGTCGGCCGACGCGGTGCTCGTGCAGGAGGACGGCAAGCCCGTGGGCGTGCTGACCCGTCAGGACCTGCTGACGTTCCTCACCCGCGCCTGAGGCTCACTGCCGCAGGTCGATGACCGCGCGGCCGTGGACCTCGCCCGCGGCCTGGCGGGTCCAGGCCTCGCCGACCTGGTGGAGGCCGAAGACCTCGTAGGGCACCGCCAGCCGCCCCGCGGCGGCGTGCTCCTCGATGGCGGCCATGGCGCCCGCGCGCTGCTCGGCCGTCAGGTCGTTGTTGGTGTAGCCCAGGATCGTGCGCGGCCCGCTGCGCAGGTGTGCCGAGGCGAACGTCGCCGTCGGCCCGGCGCTGCTGCCGAGGTTGACCAGGCGGCCGTGCGGGGCCAGGCAGCTCAGCGCGGCGGTGGCCGGCACTCCGCAGAGCGGGTCGAGCACGAGGTCGACCTCGCCCACGATGTCGCGCATCCGCTCGGCCAGGTCCTCGGCGCTGTCGTCGCGCTCCAGCTGCACGAACCCGTCGGCCCCGAGCTCGGTTGCGGCCTGCCGGGCGCCGGGCTCGAGGGCCGCCCCCCAGACGGCCCCCGCCCCGTGCAGCCGTGCGGCCTGCAGGGCGACCGTGCCGACGACCCCGCTCGAGCCCAGGACCAGCACCCGCTCGCCGGCCTCCAGCGCCCCGCGCAGCAGCAGCGCGGTCCAGGCGGCGATCGCGGACAGGCCGAGCGCGGCCAGGTGCTGCTCGTCGACGGTGCCGGAGAGCACGACCAGCTCGGACTCCGCCACGACCACGCGCTCGGCGATGCTGCCGTCTCCCGGCGCCATCCCGGCGGACGTCGGGAACCACACCGACGTGCCGACTGGCACGGTGGAGGAGGACTCCACGACGCCGACGCCCTGGACGCCCGGCACGTAGGGCGTGGCCGGCTCGCCGAAGTACGACGTCCCGCTCGCGCACAGCAGGTCGAGTGGCGTGATCGGCGCGGTCACGGTGCGCACGAGCGCCTGCCCGGGACCGGCCTGCGGCGCGGGACGCTCGCCCACGACCGGCGGCTGGCCGCAGACGTCGACGAGCGCCGCGCGCACGGTGCTCACGCCTGCGCCGCCGGGTCGACGTAGACCGCGTTGCGGTCGACGGTGCGGTAGATCTCGGCCGCGACGCCCGGGCTGCGGATCTCCTCGGCGATGTGGCCGAGCAGCCCCGCGCACCGGGCCAGCAGGACCGTGCCGCGCAGCAGCTCCTGGGGGATGCCGAGGTCGGCGAGCGCGGCGCCGCTGACGCCGGCGCCGTTGAGCGGCAGCCGCTTGCCCAGGACCTGCTCGTGGGTGCGGCCGATGGCCTCGAAGAGCGCCAGGTGGGCGCCGTAGAGGCCCTCCTCGTGGGCGATCTGCACCAGCCGCGGGGTCCGCGGGTCGCCGTCCTTGTGCACGGGGTGGCCCAGACCGGGCACGAAGGCGCCCTTCTCGCGCTGCGCGCGCACGGCGCCGAGCGCCACCTCGTCCCAGCCGGCCTCGTCCTCGGGCAGCCGGTCCAGCCCCGCGAGCACGTCGCCCAGGAAGCGACCGGTGTCCTCGGTGACCCCCAGGAAGCGGGACCCACCGCCGAGCAGCCCCGCTGCGAGGGCGCCCTGGATGGAGTCGGGCGCGCTGAGGAAGGTGACCCGGGTCGCGATCGCGGTGGGCGTGAAGCCGTGGTCGGCAAGGCCCAGCAGCACCGCCTCGAACAGCCGGCTCTGCTGCTTGGTCGGGCGCTCGAGGGTGATCAGCCAGTAGGCCAGCTCTCCGAACGAGACGTTGCCCATCAGCTCCTCGGTCACGTCGTGACCCATCAGCGACATGCTGGTGAGGTCCGAGGTGCCCAGGGACGTGGGGAAGCTGGGCGTGCTGCTGGGCGGGGGAGTGGCGGACATCGGTGGCCCCTTCGGCTCGGTGGTGGTCAGGAGGTCGCGTCGGACGGCTTCGACGGCTCAGCGAGCCAGGCCCGGATCTCGTCGCCGTGCTCGTCCAGCCCCGGCGGCGGCAGGTCGTAGCGCGCCGGGCTGGCGCTCATCCGGATCGGGTTGCGCACGGTCGGCACGTCGCCGGCGAGCACCACCGGCTCGAGGCCGAGCCGCTCGCCCAGCTCCACGCCGCCCTGCACGTCGTTGATGGGGCCGCACGGCACGCCGGCCTCGGTCAGCACGTCGAACCACTCCTGCGCCGACCGGCGCGACAGGGCCTCGAGCAGCAGCGGGCGCAGCTCCTCGCGGTGGTCGTTGCGCCGCCCCACGCTGGAGAAGCGCTCGTCCTCGACGAGCTCGGGGACCCCCAGCGCGCCGGCGAGCCGGGCGAACTGCCCGTCGTTGCCGGCCACCACGATCAGGTCGCCGTCGCCCGTGGCCAGCGGCTCGTAGGGGAACAGGCTGAGGTGGGAGTTGCCCATGCGGTGCGGCACGACCCCGCCGGCGACGTACGCCGAGGTCTGGTTGACCAGCGAGGACAGGGCCGTGGACAGCAGGTTGGTCTCGACGTGCTGGCCCTCGCCGGTGGCGTCACGGTGCCGCAGCGCCGCGAGGATCCCGATCACGGAGTTGAGCCCGGTCATCACGTCGAAGACCGAGATGCCCGCGCGGTAGGCCGGCCCGTCCGGGCTGCCGGTCAGGCTCATCAGGCCCGACATGCCCTGCACCAGCAGGTCGTATCCCGGCAGGGACGCGCCCTGGGCCGAGCCGAAGCCGCTGATCGAGCAGTAGACGCTGGCCGGGTTGCGCGCCGCGACGTCGTCGTAGCCGAGCCCGAAGCGGTCGAGCCCGCCGGGCTTGAAGTTGTGGATGAAGACGTCCGCGCGCTCCGAGAGCGTGTGGGCGACCGCGACGTCGTCGTCGTCCTTGAGGTCGAGCACGATCGAGCGCTTGTTGCGGTTGATCGCGAGGTAGTAGGTGCCGACCTCGTCGCGGGTGGGCGGGACCCAGTGGCGGGTGTCGTCGCCGGCGGGGCTCTCGACCTTGACCACCTCGGCGCCCAGGTCGGCGAGCAGCATCGTGGCGTAGGGGCCGGCGAGGACCCGCGAGAAGTCGGCGACGAGCACCCCGTCGAGGGGTCCTCGGGCGGTGTCACTCATGGGGCTCCTCGATTGCGGACGACTGTCCGCCCACTCTCACCCGCCTCAGGGAGGGTGTCAAGCGGACCAATTCGCCCTTGACAGGGTGACGGGGGTTACAGAAAAGTGAGCGCCTGCGGACATCTGTCCGCATCAGCGAGCACGGAGGTTCCGACATGGCCCACAGCACCGACACGCGCGCCGTCGCCGACGCCCCCGCGGTGGTCTTCCGCGGCGGCACGGTCCTGACCATGGACGCGGGCCGCACCGTGCTGGAGGGCGCCGACGTCCTGGTGGTCGGCGAGAGCATCGCTGCCGTGGGGCCGCAGCTCGAGGTGCCCGAGGGCACCGCCGAGATCGACGCCACCGGCGGGATCGTGATGCCGGGCATGGTCGACACCCACCGCCACATGTGGCAGACCGCGCTGCGCGGCTACGGCGCCGACTGGACGCTCACGCAGTACTTCGTGTGGAACTACCTGGAGCATGGCAAGCACTTCCGCCCGCAGGACATCTACGCCGGCAACCTGCTGAGCGGCCTCGAGGCACTGGAGGCCGGAGTGACGACCAGCGTCGACTGGTCGCACAACCTGCAGACCGTCGACCACGCGGAGGCGGCCGTCGACGCCCTCGAGGAGGTGCCGGGCCGCTTCGTGCTCGCCTACGGCAACATCCAGGCCGGGCCGTGGGAGTGGGCGACGTCGCCGGACTTCCGCTCCTTCGTCGAGCGCCGCATGAAGCGCACGGACATGCTCGGCTTCCAGATGGCCTTCGACGTCACCGGCGACCCGGCGTTCCCCGAGAAGGCGGCCTTCGAGGTCGCCCGCGACCTCGGCGCGCCCGTCACCACCCACGCCGGCGTCTGGGGCGCCACCAACGACGACGGCATCCGGCTGATGCACGACCACGGGTTCATGACGCCCGAGACGGTCTACGTCCACGCCGCGACCCTCAGCGACGACTCCTACCAGCGCATCGCGGCCACCGGCGGGCACGCGTCGGTCTCGGCGGAGAGCGAGGCCAGCTGCGGCCAGGGCTACCCGTCGAGCTGGGCGCTGCGCCGGCACGGCGTGCCGATCTCGCTCTCGGTCGACACCAGCGTCTGGTGGAGCGGCGACGCCTTCTCGGCGATGCGCTCCACGCTGTCCTCGGACCGCACCCGCGAGCACCACGAGGCCCACGCCAAGGACGAGACCGTCACCCACATCGGCCTGCGCGCGGCCGACGTCGTGGGCTGGGCGACGCGGGGCGGCGCCGAGGCGCTCGGCCTCGGTGACGTCGTCGGCAGCCTGGAGGTGGGCAAGAAGGCCGACGTGGTGCTGGTCAAGAACGACGCGTCGCCGGTGATGTTCCCGGTGCTCAACCCCTACGGCCACGTCGTCTTCCAGGCCCAGCGCGGCGACGTGCACACGGTCCTGGTCAACGGCCGCGTCGTGAAGCACGAGCACCGCCTGGTCGACGCCGACCTGGCCAAGGCCCGCGCCGCGGTCGACGACACCATCTCGCACCTGCGCAGCACCCTGGGCGAGGAGGAGTGGCTGGCCGGCATGAGCCCCGACATCCCGGAGTCCAAGGTGCTCGACAACCCCTACACCTACACCGACTACGCCGACTCCTCGACGCACCACCACCGCTGAGCCGGGGTGGTCATGAGGTCAGGGGTGGGCTCGCCGGGTCGGCTCGGTCATGGGCCGCGAGAGCCACAGCGCCCAGTCGGCGGAGATCTCGCCCGCGGCCTGGAGCAGCAGCGGCAGGTAGGTGCCGGTGAGCGTCTCGACGCTGGTCTCGGCGGCATGGACGGTGACGTTCATGGCGGCGCGCACGGCGCCCTCGCCGTCGCGCACCGGTACGGCGATCGACCGCACGCCGCGCGCCAGCTCCTCGTCGGCGAGCGCCCAGCCCCGGGCGCGCACCGCGCGCAGCTCGGTCTCCAGGGCGTCGCGGTCGACCTCGGGCTGGACGAGGCCGGAGCGCGTCGGCAGCGCGAGCACGCGCTCACGCTCCTCGGCGGGCAGCGCGGCCAGCAGGACCTTGCCCTGCGAGGTGAGCACGGCCGGGAAGAGCGTGCCGATGTCGACGCGCAGCGCGATGATCTTCGGCACGGCCGCGCGGGCGACGTAGACGATGTCGGCGCCGTCGAGCTGCGACATGGACGACGACTCGCCGGTGCGGACCACCAGGTCCTCGAGGTGCGGGCGCGCCATCTCCCACAGGCCGAGCGAGCTGGCGTAGGCCGAGCCGAGCCGGAGCACCTGCGGGGTCAGCGCGAAGCTGCCCTTGCCGGAGCGCACGAACCCCAGCTCCTCGAGCGTCAGCAGCAGGCGGCGCGCGGTGGGGCGGGCCAGCCCCGTCGCCGTGGCGATCTCGCTCAGGCTCATCTCGCGCCGGGTCGCGTCGAAGCACGTGAGCACGTCCAGCCCGCGCGCCAGCGCCTCCACGAAGTCGGCACCCTGTCCGCGTCCTGCCATGGCAGCATGTTCGCACAGCGGACGCCTGATCCGCGACCTCTGCCCTTGCGCATCCGCACAGCGGACGCCTGTACGTCGCGTCCCACCCCGAGTCCCACCGAGAGGAACCGCTGACGATGGCGAAGCTGGTCGCGATCCTGGCCACGACCCACCACCCGTTCTACTACCGGACCAGCCAGCTGGCGCCGGAGGAGGCGCCGCCGTTCGCCGCCGAGTGGGTGAGCAAGGTGGCGTCGTACCGAGAGACGCTCACGCGGATGCGCCCCGACGTGCTGGTGATGGTCGGCTCCGACCACTTCCACCAGCTGTGGCTGGACAACATGCCGCAGTTCCTGGTGGGCAAGGCGCCGTTCTACGACGGCAACTGGGAGAACGAGATGCGGGAGTTCGGGCTCCCCAAGCTGCTCTTCAAGGGCCACGAGGGGCTCTCGGAGTACATGCTGCGCGAGGGCATCGACAAGGGCTTCGACCTGGCGTTCTCCAACGAGCTGCGCGTCGACCACTCGATCACCTGCCCGATCTTCACGGTGCGGCCCCAGAACGACCTGCCGATCGTGCCGATCTACACCAACATCTTCGCCCCGCCGCTGCCGCGACCCGAGCGGTTCGTGAAGTTCGGCCAGACCATCCGCGAGCTCATCGACGCCTGGCCCAGCCACCTGCGCGTCGCCGTGATCGGCACCGGCCACCTCTCCCTCGAGCTCGGCGGGCCGCGCCAGTTCGGGCCGCACGGGCCGGACCCGGAGTTCGACGCCAAGGCCGTCGAGTGGATCGCCAACGGCGACATCGACGGCTGCCTGGCCGACGTGACGCTCGACAGCCTGCACGCGCCGGGCAACGCCACCCACGGCTTCATGGACTTCATGCTGATGATGGGGATCGCCGGCTACCACCGGGCCGACTACGCCGACCACCTCGACCTCTTCCACACCATGGAGGCCTACTTCACCTGGTACCCGAACGGAGTCGACGCGTGAACACCCCACGCAATCGCGGCCTTCCCCCGCTTCGCTCCTCCAGTCCACGATTCCGAGGGGACCCCGAATGAGCAAGTACCTCGTCAACAAGTTCCTGTTCACCATCGACCGGGACCGCGAGCTCACCGAGCGCTACCGCGAGGACCCCGTCGGCACCGTCGCCTGGTGGGAGGCGGAGGAGGCCAACCGGCTCCTCAACGCGATCGAGGCGGAGAAGACCACGTGGCTGGCCTTCACCGACGAGGAGCGCCGGGCGCTGGCCACGCACGACAACGTGGCGCTCTTCGAGCTGGGGGCCCACCCGTTCCTCACGCTCACGCTGTGGATCGCGATGTTCGAGCGCGACTTCGACGAGCCGCTGGGCATGCAGCTCGACTACGCCGCCAAGCTGGCCCACTTCGAGCAGCCCTACCCCGACATCTCGACCTGAGCCGACGCGAGCACCGGTGGCCGCCGTCCGACGTCCGTGCGAGAATCAGAACCTGTTCTAGTTTCGTTCACGTTCGGAGGACGCATGACGGCGCCTGCCATCGAGGGCTGGTTCACGACGGGCGCCGACCCGGCGCTCCTCGGCACCCGGTGCACCACCTGCACGACGGTCTTCTTCCCCAAGGCCGACGGCTTCTGCCGCAACCCGGCGTGCTCGGGGGAGACCTTCGAGGAGGTCGCGCTCTCGCGCCGCGGGGTCGTGTGGTCCTACACCGACGCGCAGTACCAACCGCCGCCGCCGTACGTCCCCGCGACGGATCCCTACGAGCCGTTCGCGCTCGCCGCGGTCGAGCTGCCCGAGGGCCTGGTCGTGCTGGGGCAGGTCGCGCAGGGCTACGGCGTCGCCGACCTGCGCGTCGGTCAGGAGGCCGAGCTCGTCGTGGAGACGCTCTACACCGACGAGACCGGGGACCGGACGATCTGGCGCTGGAAGCCGGTCGTCGAGCTCGGCGAGGAGACCGACCAGTGAGCGGGGCGAGCAAGGACGTGGCCGTCGCAGGCGTCGGCATGCACCCGTGGGGCAAGTGGGGCAAGAGCTTCGTGACCTACGGCGTGCACGCGGCGCGGGCCGCGCTCGCCGACGCCGACGTCCCGTGGACCGACGTCGACCTGGTGGTCGGCGGCGAGACCGTGCGCAACGGCTACGGCGGCTACGTCGCGGGTGCGACGTTCGCCCAGGCGCTCGGCTGGAACGGCGCCCGCGTCGCCACGTCGTACGCCGCCTGCGCGACCGGCGCCCAGGCGCTCGACACCGCCCGCGCGCGGATCCTCGCCGGCATGTGCGAGGTGGCGCTCGTCGTCGGGGCCGACACCACGCCCAAGGGCTTCCTCGCGCCCAACGCGGGGGAGCGCTGGGACGACCCGGACTGGCTGCGGTTCCGGCTGCTGGGCATGACCAACCCGGCGTACTTCGCGCTCTACGCGCGTCGCCGCATGGACCTCTACGGCGCCACGCAGGCCGACTTCGCGCAGGTGAAGGTCAAGAACGCCAGGCACGGGCTGCACAACCCCTACGCGCGCTACCGCAAGGAGGTCTCGGTCGACGACGTGCTGGCCTCCGCCGTGGTCTCGGACCCGCTGCACCTCCTAGACATCTGCGCGACCTCCGACGGCGCGGCCGCGGTCGTGCTGACCAGCGTCGACTACGCCCGGCGCCACGGGATCGGGTCGCCGGTGCGGGTCAAGGCGGTGTCGACCGTGACGCCGACGTTCCCCCACACGGTGATGGACATGCCCAACCTCTCGACCGACTCGAGCGCCGTGACCGGTGTGCCGGAGCGGACCTTCAAGGAGTCGATCGGCCGGGCGGCCTACGAGGAGGCCGGGATCGGCCCCGAGGACGTCGACGTGGCCGAGGTCTACGACCTGTCCACCGCGCTGGAGCTCGACTGGATCGAGGACCTCGCGCTCTGCGGGCGCGGCGAGGCCGAGGCCCTGCTGCGCGCCGGCGACACCACCATCGGCGGCCGGATCCCGGTCAACCCCTCGGGCGGCCTGGCCTGCTTCGGCGAGGCGGTGCCGGCCCAGGCGCTCGCCCAGGTCTGCGAGCTCACCTGGCAGCTGCGCGGGCAGGCGGAGGGTCGTCAGGTCGAGGGCGCCCGCGTCGGCATCACCGCCAACCAGGGGCTCTTCGGCCACGGGTCCTCGGTGCTGCTGGCGGTCTGAGTCGGCTGGCGCCGGCCGCAGTTTCCCCAAGGTATGCAGATGAACCGTCACTTCCCTCGCGTTGCACACCGAGGGAAGTGACACCCCGGGTGCATACCTTGGTGAAACGCCCCCGGCTCGGAGCCGACTAGCCTGACCCGGGTGCCCGACCTGCCGTCCGCCGAGGTGCTCGACCTGTTCGCCGTACCGGCGGACCTGGAGCGGCTGCCCGGTGAGCACCACGAGCGCGTCCGCGCGGGCGACCTGCTGCTGACGGCCGGGCGCGACGCGGAGGTCCAGGCCTGGCTGAGCCCGCTGCTGGCCCGGCTGGCGGTCCGCCTCGACGAGCGTCCGGGTCGCAGCCCTCGCGACCTGCGGGTCGCGATGCCGGTGCCGGCCCGCGACGGGTCCTGGGTGGTGGACGGGTGGGGCGCCAGCCGCTACGAGCCGGGCACGGTCGTCTGCGAGGACCTGGACGTCATGCTGGCCGCGGGCAGGCTGCTGCACGCCGAGCTCGACTCGCTGGTCCGGGAGGCTCCGCCGGGGCTCGAGGCCGACGACGCCGCGTCGGACGCCGACGGCACGCCGCAGCTCGTCCACGCCGAGCTCGCCGGCAACGTGCTCCTGGACGCGCGGGGCGCCCCCGTCGTCATCGACGTGACGCCTGCCTGGCGTCCGGTCCGGTGGGCCGAGGAGCGCCTGCGTCAGTCCTGGACCTCGCCGACGTAGACCCAGTCGCCGCGCCGCAGCTCGAAGGCGCTGCGCTCGCGCCGCTCGCCGGCCTCGCCGGCGCGGGTGTAGGCCGCCACGAACTCCACCCAGTCCTCCCCGGAGCCGACGACCGTCAGCCCGGTCCAGGTGAGCGAGGGGTCGGGCTCCAGGGCGTCGGGGCGGGTGCGGGGGTGCCAGGTGCGGAAGACGAAGTCCAGCTCGCCCACGGCGTACGCCGCATAGCGCGCGCGCATCAGCTCCAGCGCGCTCACCGGGCGGGCCGAGCCCCGGTGCAGCCGGCCGCAGCACGCGTCGTAGGTCGCGCCACTCCCGCACGGGCAGGTCCGCTGGAGGCTCATGGACCGCAGACTAGGCCAGCCGCGGCCGCCCTTGGACCGCGCTCCAGGATTGCGCGGGTGGCTAGGTTTGAGGGGTGACTTCCTCTACGGCTCCGACCGTCTCCACCGTCGGCGAGCTGCGCGCCTCCGGCCACGTGGCCAAGACCCTGCGCGCCGAGATCCGCGACAACCTCCTGGCGGCCCTCGCCGAGGGCCGCGACCCGTGGCCGGGCCTGCACGGCTTCGAGACCACGGTCATCCCCCAGCTCGAGCGCGCCCTGATCGCCGGGCACGACATCGTCCTCCTCGGGGAGCGCGGTCAGGGCAAGACCCGCATCCTGCGCACCCTGGTCGGGCTGCTCGACGAGTGGACGCCGGTCATCTCCGGCTCCGAGCTCGGTGAGCACCCCTACGAGCCGATCACGGTCGCCTCTCAGCGTGCCGCGTCGACCTACGGCGACGACCTGCGCATCTCGTGGCGCCACCGCGCCGACCGCTACGCCGAGAAGCTCGCCACGCCGGACACCTCGGTCGCCGACCTCATCGGCGACGTCGACCCGATGAAGGTCGCCGAGGGCCGCTCGCTGGGCGACCTCGAGACCATCCACTTCGGGCTGATCCCGCGCAGCCACCGCGGCATCGTGGCCATCAACGAGCTGCCCGACCTCGCCGAGCGCATCCAGGTCGCGATGCTCAACGTGATGGAGGAGCGCGACATCCAGATCCGCGGCTACGTCCTGCGGCTGCCGCTCGACGTGCTCGTCGTGGCCAGCGCCAACCCCGAGGACTACACCAACCGCGGCCGGATCATCACCCCCCTCAAGGACCGCTTCGGCGCCGAGATCCGCACCCACTACCCCGCCGAGCTCGAGGCCGAGATCCGCGTCATCCGCCAGGAGGCCGACCTGGTCGCGGAGGTGCCCGACTACCTGGTGGAGATCCTGGCCCGCTTCACCCGCAACCTGCGCGAGTCGTCCTCGGTCGACCAGCGCAGCGGCGTCTCGGCCCGCTTCGCCATCGCCGGCGCCGAGACCATCGCGGCCGCGGCCATCCACCGCGCCACCGTGCAGGGCGAGGACGAGGCCGTCGCCCGGGTGGTCGACCTCGAGACCGCCGTCGACGTGCTCGGCGGCAAGATCGAGTTCGAGTCGGGCGAGGAGGGCCGCGAGGAGGAGATCCTCACCCACCTGCTCCGCACGGCCACGGCCGAGACGGTCCGCGCCTACTTCCGGGGCCTGGACTTCGCGCTGCTCGTCGACGCGGTCGAGTCCGGCGCCATGATCACCACCGGCGAGCAGGTCACGGCCCGCGACTTCCTCACCGGCCTGCCGGTGCTGGGCGAGTCCGAGCTCTACGACGACATCTGCGACCGGCTCGACGCCACCAACGACGGCCAGCGTGCGGGTGCCATCGAGCTCGCCCTCGAGGGCCTCTACCTCGCCCGCAAGATCGGCAAGGACTCCGACGGCTCCGAGACCGTCTATGGCTAACTTCACCCCACGAAACCGCGCGACAGCGGCGCTTCGCGCGGAGACCGCACGCTTCCGCGGGGGCCCCGAATGACGCGGCGCAATGTTTCGCGATTCCGCCGGTACGCCGGCGGCGACCCGCTCGCGCCGCCGGTCGACATCGCCGAGGCGCTCGACGCCATCGGCCAGGACGTCATGGCCGGCTACAGCCCGGAGCGGGCGATGCGGGAGTTCCTGCGCCGCGGCGGGGAGAACCAGCAGGGGCTCGACGACCTCGCGCGACGCGTGGCGGAGAAGCGCCGCGACCTGCTCCAGCGCAACAACCTCGACGGCACGCTCCAGGAGGTCAAGGAGCTGCTCGACCACGCGGTGCTGGAGGAGCGCAAGCAGCTGGCCCGCGACGCGATGATGGACGACGCCGAGCGCGCGTTCTCCGAGATGCGCCTGGAGAACCTCCCCGACTCGACGTCGGCCGCGGTCAGCGAGCTCGCCGACTACCAGTGGCAGAGCCGCGAGGCCCGTGAGGACTACGAGAAGATCAAGGACCTGCTCGGGCGCGAGCTGCTCGACCAGCGCTTCGCCGGCATGAAGGACGCCCTCGAGAACGCCACCGACGAGGACCGCGCGGCCGTCAACGAGATGCTGCAGGACCTCAACACGCTCCTGGAGAAGCACCACCGCGCCGAGGACACCCAGCAGGACTTCCAGGACTTCATGGACAAGCACGGGGACTTCTTCCCCGAGCGCCCCCAAGACATCGACGAGCTCCTCGACGCGCTGGCCCAGCGAGCGGCCGCCGCCCAGCGCATGCGCAACTCCATGACGCAGGAGCAGCGCGACGAGCTCGACTCCCTGGCCGCCCAGGCCTTCGGCTCGCCCGAGCTCATGGACTCGCTCTCCCAGCTCGACGCCAACCTCCAGGCGCTGCGCCCCGGCGAGGACTGGGGCGGCTCCGAGCGCTTCGACGGCGAGCAGGGGCTGGGCCTCGGCGACGGCACCGGCGTGCTCCAGGACCTCGCCGACCTGGACGCCCTGTCCGACCAGCTCTCCCAGTCCTACGGCGGCGCCCGCATGGACGACGTCGACCTCGACAAGCTCGCCCGTCAGCTCGGCGACCAGGCCGCGGTCGACGCCCGCACCCTCAAGGAGCTCGAGCAGGCGCTGCGCGACAGCGGCACGCTGCGGCGCGACTCCAGCGGCCAGCTCAAGCTCACCCCCAAGGCCATGCGCCAGCTCGGCAAGGCGCTGCTCAAGGACGTCGCCGACAAGATGTCGGGCCGGCAGGGCCAGCGCGACCTGCGCCAGGCCGGCGCGGCCGGCGACCGCTCCGGCGGCACCCGCGAGTGGGCCTTCGGCGACACCGAGCCCTGGGACGTCACCCGCACCATCACCAACGCCGTGCAGCGCACGGTCGCCGAGGGCGGCGACCCGCGCGGCGGCGTACGCCTGGAGATCGGGGACGTCGAGGTCACCGAGACCGAGGCGCGCACGCAGGCCTGCGTCGCGCTGCTCGTCGACACGTCGTTCTCGATGGCGATGGACGGGCGCTGGGTGCCGATGAAGCGCACGGCGCTGGCGCTGCACACCCTGATCAAGTCGCGCTTCCGGGGCGACGCGCTGCAGATGATCGCCTTCGGCCGGCACGCGCAGGTGATGGACATCGAGGAGCTCACCGCCCTCGACGCCATGTGGGACAAGGGCACCAACCTCCACCACGCCCTGCTGCTCGCCAACCGCCACTTCCGCAAGCACCCCAACGCCCAGCCGGTGCTCCTGATCGTGACCGACGGCGAGCCGACCTCCCACCTGGAGCCGGACGGTGAGGTCTACTTCTCCTACCCACCGCACCCGATGACGGTCGCCTACGCCGTCCGCGAGCTCGACAACTCCAGCCGGCTCGGGGCGCAGACGACGTTCTTCCGCCTCGGCGAGGACCCCGGGCTCGCGCGGTTCATCGACTCGATGGCCAAGCGCGTCGACGGCCGCGTGGTCGCGCCCGAGTTGGACGACCTCGGCGCCGCCGTCGTCGGCTCCTACCTCGGGTCCCGCGACGGCAGCAGCCCGATGGGCGACGTCCGCAGCGCCTACGGCGACTGGTTCGGCGGTCGCGGCTTCTGGGTGGGCGACTAGCCCCGCAGGAGCCGGGCCAGCTCCTCGACCCCGTCGACCAGGCGGGTGCCGGGGCGTGCCCACGAGGCGTCGGCGTCCACCGCGTGCACCGGTACGCCGGACGGCAGCACGCCGGCGGCCACCAGCTCGTCCGCCAGCGCCTGCGCGCCGGCGAGGTCGTAGCCGCACGGGGCCGCCACGACCACGTCGGGGCGAGCCGCCGCCACGTCGTCCCACGTGACGCGCACGGACTTCGCGCCCGCGGCCCCCAGCACGACCTCGCCGCCGGCGGCCTCGATCATCTCGGGGATCCAGTGGCCCGGCGCGAACGGCGGGTCGGTCCACTCCAGCAGCACGACCCGGGGCCGCGGCCCGGCGGGCACCCCGGCGCGCACGGTCTCGAGCCGCAGCCGCAGCGACGCCACGAGTGCCTCTGCGGCGGGCTCGTGGCCCGTGGCCCGGCCGAGCACGAGGATCGAGTCGAAGACCTCGTCGAGGGTGTGCGGGTCGACGGTCACGACCTCGGCGCGGCACCCGAGGTGGGCCAGGGCGTCGTCCACGACGGTCACGTCGACGGCGCAGACCGCGCAGAGGTCCTGGGTGACGACCAGGTCGGCGTCCAGCCCGGCGAGAGCACCCTCGTCCAGGTGGTAGAGGTCCTCGCCCCGGCCCGCTGCCGCGGAGACGAAGGCGTCGATCTCGGAGGGCGTCAGGCCCTCGGGCATCGCGGAGGTCGACACGATCGTCCGGGACCGGGCCTCCGCCGGGAAGTCGCACTCGAAGGTCACGCCCACCACGTCGTCGCCGGCCCCGACCGCGAAGAGGATCTCGGTGGTGGCGGGGAGCAGTGACACGATGCGCACCGGCTCAGCCTAGGCTCGCCCGCGTGAACGAGGCGTTTCGCCGGGGGGTGCGCCTCGGCATCCCCTACTCCCTGGCGGGCTTCCTGATCTCGCTGTCCTTCGGCGCGCTCGCGGTGCAGTCGGGCTTCAGCCCGCTCCAGGCGATCGTGATGTCGGCCGTGGTGCACGCGGGGTCGGCGCAGTTCGCCGGCCTGTCCATCGTGGCCGCCGGCGGCGGTGCGCTGCCCGGGATCCTCGCGGGTGGCCTGATGAACGCGCGCTTCCTGGCGATGGGCATCGCGCTCGCACCGTCGCTGACCGCCGGACCGGTCGTGCGCGGGCTCCAGGGGCAGGCGATCGTGGACCCCTCGTGGGCGCTGGCCAACCGCGGCGACGGCACCTTCGACCGCTGGCAGCTGTTCGGCTCCACCGTCCCGCAGTACGTCGGGTGGTTCAGCGGCACCGTGGTCGGCGCCGCAGCGGGCGGGGTCATCGGCGACACCGACCGCTTCGGCCTGGACGCCATCTTCCCGACGTTCTTTCTCGGCCTGCTGATCGCCGAGCTGCAGGACCCGCGCTCGCGCTGGGTGGCCGCCGCGGGCGCTGCGATCGCGCTGGCGCTCGTGCCGTTCACCCCGCCGGGGATCCCGATCCTGGTCGCCGCAGCGGCCGCCGTGGTGGGGCTGCGCCGATGACGATCTGGCTCCTCATCGGCGGGATGGCGCTGCTCACGATCGCGATCAAGGCCGCCGGTCCGGTGCTGCTCGGCGGGCGCGAGCTGCCGTCGTGGGCCAGCGGCGTCGTCGCGCTGATGCCGCCGGTGCTGCTCGCCGCGCTCGTGGTGACCTCGGTGTTCTCCGACGGTCAGCGGATCGGCGTGGACGCCAGCGTCGTCGGGGTCGCCGCGGGCGGCCTGCTGCTGTGGCGCGGCCGGCCGCTGGTGCTGGCCGTCATCGCGGCGGCGGCGGTCACCGCGCTGGTGCGGGCCCTGGCCTGACTACGGTGTCGGGGTGAGCGACCCGTCCGTGACCGTGCTGCTCCTGCTGGGGCTCGCGGCACTCACGGCCGGCTACGTGGACGCGGTCGTGGGCGGCGGGGGCCTGGTCCAGCTGCCCGCCCTGCTGCTCGGCCTGCCCGACGCCACACCGGTCCAGATCCTCGCGACCAACAAGCTGGCGTCGTTCTGCGGGACGACCGTCAGCTCGGCGACGTACTACCGCCGGGTCCGGCCCGACCCCCGCACCTTCCTGCCGCTGATGCTGTTCGCGTTCCTCGGGTCGGCCGCAGGTGCGGGGATCGCGTTCCTGATCCCGCGCTCGGCCTTCGACCCGCTCGTGCTGGTCGTGCTGGTCGCCGTCGGCGCCTACGTCCTGCTCAAGCCCGAGATCGGCGGCACCACGGTCCTGCGGTTCGCCGGGCGCCGCCACACCGCGGCCGCGGTGGGCACCGGCTTCGTGATCGGCTTCTACGACGGCGCGCTCGGCCCGGGCACCGGCAGCTTCTTCGTCTTCACGCTGGTGGGCCTGCTGGGCTACTCGTTCCTCGAGGGCTCGGCCAAGGCCCGTCTGGCCAACTGGGCCACCAACCTCGGCGCGCTCGTCATCTTCGTGCCGCAGGGCGTCGTGCTGTGGAAGGTCGGCCTCGTGCTCGGCATCGCCAACCTGGTCGGCGGCTACCTCGGCGCCCGTACGGCGGTCGCGCGCGGCGCGGGCTTCGTGCGGGTGTTCTTCATCGTGGTCGTCTCGGCGTTCATCCTGCGGATCGGCGGCGGGCTGACCGGCCTGTGGTGACCGGCCGGTGGTGACTTGAATCCACCCGCGGTCCCTGGTGCAATCGCCAGGGATGCCCGGACCCCGCCGCGCACCCCACCCTCGCGTCAAGGAGCAACCTGTGTCGTCGTGCTGCTCGGGTGACGCCCGCGGCCTCACCCCCGCATCGGCCGCCGCGCAGCTGCCCGAGGTGGTGTGGGAGTCCGGCGCGACTGCAGTGGCCGCGCCCCGGCCCCGGACCACGGCGGCGCAGCCGACCACCAAGGGCCAGGTCGTGGTGCCGGCGGGGGAGTTCTGGATGGGCGACACCCACGACGAGGCCTACGAGGGCGACGGCGAGGGTCCGGCGCGGCTGGTCGACCTCGACGCCTTCCGCATCGACGTCACGGCCGTCACCAACCAGGCCTTCGCGGCGTTCGTCAAGGCGACCGGTCACGTCACGACCGCCGAGCGGGAGGGCTACTCCGCGGTCTTCCACTCCGCCTACGTCGGCGACGGCTCGGACGTCGTGGGGCAGCCGGAGGCCACCCCGTGGTGGCTGGCGGTGTCCGGGGCGTCCTGGCGACACCCCGACGGGCCCGCCTCGGACGTGTCCCGGCGCCAGAACCACCCCGTGGTCCACGTCTCGCACGACGACGCGCTGGCCTACTGCGACTGGGCCGGCAAGCGGCTGCCCACCGAGGCCGAGTGGGAGAAGGCGGCCCGCGGCGGCCTCGACCGGGCGCGGTTCGTCTGGGGCGACGAGCTGCTGCCGCGCGGGCGGTGGCAGGTCAACATCTTCACCGGCACCTTCCCCGTCGACAACACCGCGGAGAACGGCCACCTCACCACCGCGCCCGTGAAGAGCTTCGCCCCCAACGGCTACGGGCTGTTCCAGATGAGCGGCAACACGTGGGAGTGGTGCGCCGACTGGTACGCCGCCGACACCTACACCGCCTTCGGACCTGCCAACCCGACCGGTCCGGCGGCGGGGGAGACCCGCGTGATGCGCGGCGGGTCGTACCTGTGCCACGACTCCTACTGCAACCGCTACCGCGTCGCCGCGCGCTCCTCCTCGCACCCCGACTCGACGTCGGGCAACCTCGGCTTCCGCTGCGCCAACGACGCCTGAGGGTCGCCCCTGCGACGCTCAGCCGGCAGGGACGAAGGTGCTCTCCCGGGGGCACGTCGCCCCGGCGCAGTCGCGGTAGGTGCGCTCGAGACGCCGCAGCTGCTTGAGGGTCGCCGCGTTGCGCCTGCGGCCGGCGACGTTGTGCGTCTCGCCGGGGTCCTGGCGACGGTCGAAGAGGACCTCCTTGCCGCCGGGGAGCCGCACGTAGGTCCAGCGCCCGTAACGGACGCCGGAGTAGATCCGCTTGCGGCCGCCCTGCACCGGGTAGGCCTCGATGGGCACGGGCCGGTCGTAGGTCGTGGTCGAGCGCCAGTAGTCGAGCATGTCGACGCCGTCGACGCGTCGGCCCGGTCGGGCGCCGGCGATCCCCGCGATCGTCACCGCGATGTCGGGGTTGGTGGTCGGCGTGGCGACCGTGCGGCCCTGCGGGATCCCGGGGCCGCGGATGACCATCGGGACGCGCAGGGAGCGGTCGAAGGGCACCAGCTTGCCGTCGCGGTTGTGGTGGCCGACCAGGAAGCCGTTGTCGGAGGTGAAGATGACGTAGGTGTTCTTCAGCTCGCCCGTGCGGCGCAGCTTGCGGATGGCCGCCCCGACCGCGTCGTCGACCGACTGCAGCGACTCGATGCGCTGCTGGTTGGCCTCGCGCACGGCGGCCTTGAAGGCCTTGCTGGCCGACTTGGGCGCCCAGGGGCTGCCGCCGCCGACCCACATCTCGGGGTCGCGCGGCAGGTTCAGGTTGCGGAAGGTGTTGCGGTCGCGGGCCGCCGGCATCGTGGTCTTGAGCAGGCTCAGCGACGGGTCGTCCGACTCGTGGGCGCCACCGTGGTGGGGAGCGACGAAGTTGGTCCACATGAACCACGGCTTGCGCGACTTCGTCCGCGACCCGATCACATCGGTGGTGAAGCCGTTGAGGACGTCGGAGTTGTGCGCCGAGCGCGTGACGACCTTGCCGTTGATGTTGTAGCGGGTGTTGTAGAAGCCGTAGGTGCTCATGTCGACCGAGCCCCGCCAGCCGGTCCAGCCCGGCGGGATGTAGCGCGGGTTGTTCACGCCGTAGCCGTTGAGGTACTTGCCCGAGAAGTAGGTCTCGTAGCCGGCGCGGTGCAGCCAGACCGGCAGGGTGTTGCCGTCCTTGAACGACTTGAACCCGCCGCCGGCGCCGTTGATCGTCAGCGCCCCGTGGTTGTGGGCGTACTGGCCGGTGAGCAGGCTGGCTCGCGCCGGGACGCAGATCGGGGTGGGCGCCGTGCCCTGGGTGAGCCGGGTGCCCTTGCGGACGACGAGCCGGTTGAGGTTGGGCATGTAGGGCAGGTCGCCCACGGTCATGTCGTCCACCGTGAACATCAGGATGTTGGGCTTCGCGCCCGCGGCCCGGGCGTCGGCTCCCGGGGGTGCGACGGGCGTGCGGGCGTCGCCGCGGGCGGACGCGTCGCGCCGGTCGGCCGTGCCGTCGTGGCCGGCGTAGGCGACCCCGGTGACGGCCAGGGCCCCGATGGCGGCCACGGCGATCGCGGGGGCGGCCTTGCGAGCCGGGCGGGAGATGCTCACGCGTGCCTTTCGTCGAGTCGGGTTCGGGCAGCGCAGCCACGGTAGTCCCCCGAGGCGAATTCGGTGCAAGGTTCCTCCTATCGAGGTGCGTGGCACGCGACGCGATCGCTAGCATCGGGCGATGCCGTGGCTGACCGCCTTCCTCGACCTGACCGCCGACGAGCACGCCGAGGCGTCGGCCTTCTGGGCGGCCGTGACCGGGTACGCCACCTCGCCGCCGCGCGGGCCGGAGGGGGAGTTCGCCACGCTCCTGCCGCCCGACGGCGACCCCTACCTCAAGCTCCAGCGGCTGGGCGACGGCGAGAGTCGGCTCCACCTGGACGTGACCGTGCCCGACCCCGACGAGGCGGCCCCGCGGGCCGAGGGGCTCGGCGCCTCGGTGGTGGCGCGCAGCCAGCACGGCTACGTCGTCATGTCGTCGCCGGGCGGGTTCACGTTCTGCCTCGTGGCCGAGGGCGGTGAGCGGCGGCCGCAGCCGGCCGCCTGGCCCGGCGGCTCGTCCGCGGTCGACCAGCTGTGCCTGGACGTCCCCCCGGCGGCGTACGTCCGGGAGACCGAGTTCTGGACGGCGCTCACGGGCTGGGCGTTCGAGGCCCACGACGAGGTGCAGTTCGACAGCCTGGCGCGGCCGGCGTCCGCGCCGTTGCGGATCCTCTTCCAGCGGCTGGAGGAGGAGCAGGACGAGGTCGGCGCCCACCTCGACCTGTCGAGCTCGGACCGGGCGGCGGAGACCGCGCGCCACGAGGCGCTGGGCGCCCGGGTGCGGGCGGTGCACGACGAGTGGACCGTGATGCAGCCGCCGGCGGGTCGGTCCTACTGCATCACCGACCGGACGCCGTAGGTTCGGGCGCATGGACACCGAGCAGCGCGGCTTCCCTCCCAACAACGCCGACGAGCGGACGACCCTCCTGGCGTTCCTCGACTGGCACCGCGACACGCTGCGGATCAAGACCGCCGGCCTGGACGCCGCGCAGCTCGGCACCGCCCACGCGCCCTCGGACCTCACGCTCGGCGGCATGCTCAAGCACCTGGCGTACGTCGAGAACTGGTGGTTCCGCTCGGTCATGGCCGGTCACTCCGACGAGCCGTGGGCGTCGGTCGACTGGGACGCCGACGAGGACTGGGACTGGCACAGCGCGGCCCACGACACCCCCGGCCAGCTGCGCGACCTCTACGACGCGGAGGTCGACAAGGCCGACGCGGTCATCGCGTCGTTCACGAGCCTCGACGCGCCGTCGGCCCGGCCCAGCGGGCGCACCGGGGAGCACTTCAACCTGCGCTGGGTGCTGGTGCACCTGGTGGAGGAGTACGCCCGGCACAACGGCCACGCCGACCTGATCCGCGAGGCGGTCGACGGGTCGGTCGGGGCCTGAGGGCCATCACTCCGGCTCGGCGAACCCCGGCAGGTAGTCGGTCAGGATCTGACGGAACGGCGCCTCGGCCTCGAGCTGGCTCAGCACGCCGATCCCGCCGATCCAGGTGCGGTGGATGAGCATGTACGACGGCGGCAGGTTGAGCTTGATGGCGACCGTGTAGGTGGGCTCGCGGGGGTTGTTGATGCGGGCGAACTGCTCGCGCATCCACGCCCGGGTGAACTGGAACCGCTCGACCATCGTGGGCTCCACGAGCGGTGAGAGGTAGTCGACCAGGAGGTCGGGGTCGAGCTTGACCTTGTCCTTGATGAAGCCCTCGCGCCGCAGCTCGGCCATCAGTGGCTCCTTGTCTGCGAGCGCGGTCAGGCGGATGAGCCGGCCCATCACCTCGGGGAACTTGCCGCCGGGCAGCCGCGCTACCGCGCCGAAGTCGAGCACGCCGAGCCGGCCGGGGCTGCCGTCCTTGGCCGGGATGATCCGGTAGTTGCCGGGGTGCGGGTCGGCGTGGAGCATGCCGGTGCGGGTCGGCCCCTCGAAGAGGAACTTCACCATCAGCTCGCCGTAGTGGTTGCGCTCCTCGACCGTGCCGTCGCGGATGATGCGGGCCAGCGAGGAGTCGGAGTCGAGCCACTCGGTGACGAGCACCGCCTGGCCGACGGCGACCACGTCGGGCACGACGATGTCGGGGTCGTCACGGAAGACCTCGGCGAACGCGCGCTGCGCCTCGGCCTCGAGGTGGTAGTCGAGCTCGTCCTCGGCCCGGGCCTGGACCTCCTCGACGAGCGGCTTGATGTCCATGCCGGGGAAGAGCGGGCCGATCGTGCGCGCCAGGCGCGCCAGCTGCTTGAGGTCCGAGCGCAGCGCCTCACCGGCGCCGGGGTACTGCACCTTGACCGCGACCTCGCGGCCGTCGTGCCAGCGGCCCTTGTGCACCTGCCCGATCGAGGCGGCCGCCGTCGGCCCGCCGTCGAGCCAGACCAGCTTGTCCTTCCAGTCGGGCCCCAGGTCGCGCGCGAGCGTCTCGCGCACCGTCCGGGTGGCCATCGGCGGCGCCGAGTCCTGCAGCCGCGTCAGCTGCTCGCGGTAGGGCCCGGCCATCTCCTCCGGCAGCGCCGACTCGAAGATCGACAGCGCCTGCCCGAACTTCATCGCCCCGCCCTTGAGCTCGCCGAGCGTGCGGAACAGCTGCTCCGCGGTCTTCTGCTGGATGTCGTCGAGCACCTGCTCGGCCGGAGCCCCGCCCAGACGCCGCCCCAGACCCAGCGCGCTGCGACCGGCGTACCCCAGCGGGAGCGCCGCCAGCCGGGCCGTGCGCGCTGCTGCCTTGCGGGGGAGGTCGACCATGCTCCCCATTGTTCCAGGGGCATCCCCATGGCCTGTTCCTCAGCGCCGGTGGTCGAGCAGCGACGAGCGCCAGCGAGGAGCGCACGTCGAGACCCCGCACCTCTGGTCGCCTTCCGTGGGGGACTGAACTTCGGCTTGCGCGCCGCCGTTGGTTGCGGTGTTTGGCAGCTACGGGGACGAGGTGGGCGCTGGGTTGCGCGCCGCTGCCGGCCGCCTGGCCCGGTGGTTGAGGAGGGACGAAGCCCCGTCTCGAAACCACCCCGCGGCCTCCGGTGGTTGAGGTGCGAGCGGAGCGAGCCTCGAAACCACCCGACGGTGGTCGAGCAGCGAGCGCCAGCGAGCGCATGTCGAGACCCCCGCACCTCTGGTCGCCTCCTCGGGGACCCTTCTTCGGCTTGCGGGCCGTCGTTGGTCGCGGTGTTTGGCAGCTACGGGGACGGGTCGGCGGTGCTTGGGCGCCGCTGCCGGCCTTCGGGTCGCCTCGGTTTCGAGACGGTTGCTGCGCAACCTCCTCAACCCACGACGTCGCCCGGTGGTTGAGGAGGGACGAAGTCCCGTCTCGAAACCACGCCCCAGAGAAAGTTCAGAAAGTTTCGACAGCCCTTGTGGATAAGGCCTCCTGAGCCCCCTTTCAGGGCTTTGACTGTCGGTGGCGGGTGCTTGAGTAGACCCATGACCAGCCCCGCCGCCGACCTCCTCGAGGTCATGCGCACCACCACCCGGGCCGCTGCCGCGGTCGAGGTGCAGCGCCTGCGCGCGGTCATCGACTGGTGCGTCCTGCACGCCACCGACGACGAAGCCGAAGCCTCGTTCGGCGACCACGGCATCCCGCTCGCCGGCGACGGCGCACCCTGGGTCTCGGAGTTCGCGGTCATGGAGCTCGGCGCCGCGCTGGGCATGTCCACCGACTCCGCGAAGCGCTACGTCGGCGCCGCCTTGGAGGTCCGCTACCGGCTGCCGCGGGTGTGGGCCCGGGTCGAGGCGATGGAGCTGCCGTTCTACAAAGCCCGCTGGATCGCCGAGCACACCATGGCCCTGCCCGCAGCCGGCGCCGCCTACGTGGATCGGATGGTCGGGTTCGTCGCGCACAAGGTCTCCTTCGCCGAGATCGAACGCCAGATCGCCGCCGCCAAAGCACAGTTCGACCCCGAAGGTGCGGAGAAGGCCCGCCGCGAAGCCGCCGACTCCCGCCGCCTCGACGTGGACAAGGCCCACGTGTCCATCAACGGGACCGTCGAGGTGTCCGGGACGCTGGACTACGTCGACGGTCTCGCCCTCGACACCGCCCTGTCCCACCGCGCCGCCGAGCTCAAGGCAGCCGGGTCCGAGGAGTCCCTCGACGTAAGACGCTCGATCGCGGCCGGGGATCTCGCGCGGGGGTATGACTCACTGCCCTTCGACGACGCTGGGGAGGGTGGTTTTGAGACGGGACTTCGTCCCTCCTCAACCACCGAGGTGGTCGTCCACGTGCATGAGGACCTCGACGGGGTCGGGAGACTCGGCAATACCCGCACCCCCCTGCTCGCGGAGACGATCCGGGAGTGGTGCGGGCGTCCCGACACCCGCGTCATCGTCAAACCCGTCCGAGACCTGAGCGGCCACATCCACGTCGCCGCCTACGAGATCCCCGACCGCCTGCGTGAGCAGGGTGAGCTCGTCGACCTCACCTGCGTCTTCCCCTGGTGCACCAGACCCGCGGTCCGCTGCGACGTCGACCACGCGATCCCCTTCGCCGAGGGCGGGCCCACGTGCTCGTGCAACACCGCACCACTGTGCCGAGGCCACCACCGGCTCAAGACCCACGGCCGCTGGGACTACGACGTCCTCGACCGCGGCACCTACCTGTGGCACTCACCCCTTGGCCACGCCTACCACCGCGACCACACCGGCACCACCCCGCTCGACAGCCCGACCACGGTCCACGAGCCCCATCGACGAACCTGACCGCCCCACACCCCGCCTCGGCGGGGCCGTCGGCACGTCTGGACATCGGTTGACGCTGTCGGCGGGGACCGCGAGATTGGCCGGATGACGCGCCCCGACGCCCTCGCCCTCGCCCGAGCGGAGCGTGTCGACCTGCTGGCGCTGCTCCACGACCTCGACGAGGGCGACTGGGACCGTCCCACGCTCTGCTCGGAGTGGACCGTGCGCGACGTGGTGACGCACGTGCTGAGCTTCGAGGGCGTCGGATGGGGGGCGGTCCTGGCCCACGGCCTACGCCGCCTGCTGCCCGGCGGTGGCCGCGGGCCACTGGAGGGTCCGCTCGGTCCGATGGACGCCGTCAACGAGCCGCCGCGCCCACGCCACGACCCGGCGCTGCTGGTGGCCACGCTGGCCGGCCACCTCACGCCGACCGGTCTCACGGCCGGCTTCGGCGGGCGGATCGCCCTGACCGACGGGCTCATCCACCAGCAGGACCTCCGGCGTCCGCTCGGCAGACCGCGCACCATCCCGGCCGAGCGGCTGAGGGCCGCCCTGTCGTTCGCGATGTACGCGCCCCCGGTCGGGGCCTTCCGCCGCGTCCGCGGCCTGCGACTCGTGGCGACGGACCTCGACTGGAGCCACGGTCGCGGTGCCCTCGTCACGGGGCCCGGCGAGGCCCTCCTGCTCGCGGCCGCCGGACGTGCCGTGGCGCTGCCGGAGCTGGAGGGCGAGGGGCTCGAGCGGTTGGCGTCCCGGATGCCGGCGGCCTGACCAGACCCGGCCCGGCGCTCATCCGACGAAGATGCAGAACGGGTGCCCGGCGAGGTCGGCGAAGACGTAGAGCGGCTCGTCCGGGTCGTCGGCGTCGTCGACCAGCTGGCGAGCGCCGAGGGCCAGCGCACGCTCGCGCTGCCGCTCGAGGTCCTCGGCGTCGGACACCGTGAAGTCGAGGTGCAGCTGCATGGGGACCGTCGGGTCGGGCCAGGTGGTCGGCGTGACCCGGTCGGCGAGCTGGAAGGCCAGCACGCGGGTGCCGTCGGCCTCGGTGAGCACCAGCCAGTCGCTCTCGTCGGGCGAGCCGTCGGTGGGCGGCTCGTCGCCGGGGCGGTAGCGGAGCCCGAGGAGCTCGCGGTAGAACTCCGCCAGCGGGCGCGGCTCGGTGGTGTCGAGCACGGTGTGCAGCAGACGGGGGAACTCGGTCATCCGACGACCTCCAGGGAGCGACAGCTACGGGACGGTGCGACCGCCGTGGTGAGCGGCGCCGACGCCAGGTACCCGCTCAGCCCGCGGACGGCGCGGTGCGGTCCTGACCGAGGAGCCGGAGGAGCAGCCGCGGATCGGACGGCCAGGCGGCGAGCACGACCTCGCGCGGGATGCTGCGGGCGGCGTACCGCAGCAGCAGGATCACCGCGACGACGTCGTCCAGGGGGCCGATGACCGGCAGGAACTCCGGCAGCAGGTCGATCGGCGAGACCACCCAGACGACCGCGACCAGCAGGGCGATCTTCGCGCGCCGGGGTACGTCGGGGTGCCGGCGCAGCGTGCGGGCGGTGGTCACGCACGACGGGAGGAACTCCGCCACCTGGCGCATCAGCCCGTCGGGCAGGCGGGAGGCCAGCAGCACCATCGTCAGGCAGCTCACCGCCCACAGCGCGAGCGCCACGCCTGCGATGACCAGCATGCGCTCCACGCCACCACGGTAGACGCCGCTACGTGCCCGCGTTGCGCCGTCGCGTCTCCCAGGCCTTCTTCGCGGCCCGGCTCCGCCGCCGGCGCGCACGCTCGGCCTCGAGCCGCTCCCGCTCGACCTGCCGCTCCGCACGGCGTACGGCGGCGGCGGCCCGGCGCTCCTCGGCCGCCACCACGGCCGCGGACCTAACGGGCCACACGTAGGGCAGGTCGTCGGGCACGCCCGGGAAGAGCGGGCCGTAGTGGTCGGGGTCCTTGCGCACGAGCGCGGAGCGGTGGCTGAGGTGCAGGGCCTCGTCGCCGAGCCACGCGGGCAGGGCGCCGGCCTCGGCCAGGTCGTCCTGGCTCCGCGGGCTCGGCACACCGGCGGCAGCCAGGTCGGCGACGATGGTCGCGGCGCAGGTGTCGCCGAAGCCCAGCTCGGTCCACGCCTCGCAGCACGCCAGCCCGTAGCGGCCGAGCGCCTCCTCGTGGCCCTTCCACATCAGCGCGGCCGGGTGGTGGGCCCAGCCGTAGCCGGGCCGGGTCAGCGCGCGCACGACCTGGATCGTCTCCACGCGCTGCTTGCCCAGGCGCTTGCGGTCGAGCGCCCGCGCCGAGCGGGCGAAGTCGGGATAGGGGAGGAACGTCTGCACGCCGCTACGGGGCTCCCTGGTCGGCTTGGGGCCGCGGCTTGAAGCGCCGCACCTCGTGAGCCCAGCCGCAGGCCCCGGCGATCTTGGCGGCCCACATCTTCGCGGCCTCGTCGTCGGGCACGTCCACGATCGCGAAGCCGCCCAGGAACTCCTTGGTCTCGACGTACGGGCCGTCGGTGACCAGCACCTCGTCCCCGGTCGGGTCGGCGCTGTAGATGGGGCCGTCCTCCTCCTCGAGGCCGCCGGAGAACACGTGGACGCCGGCCTCCTCCATCTCCCGCACGGCCGCCATCGCGCGCGGGCCCTTGTCGCGGAACCACTCCTCGGGGTGGTCGCCGACCCACTGCTGGTTGAAGTACAGGAGGTACTCGGGCATGTCGTGCTCCCTTGCGCTCGTCTCTGCGGACCCGGTGCCCGCTTCAGATGATCTACGAACGGGACGGGGTCGAAACGACACTGCGGGCCGAGGGAGTCGAAGCGGTGCTAGCCGGCTCGCCAGGCCCAAAGACCGGTGGACCACACGTCCTCCGCCGAGCGCACCCGGAGGTCGTCCGCGTCGTCCCAGTCCGCGCCGCCGACGACCAGGAGGGTGTCGCGGACCCAGACACCCGGCCCCGGCTCCGAGGGTGCCCCCGGAGGGCGGCGGAGCCTCGTCCAGCCGCGCCCGCTGCCGTCCCTCGCGCCGTCGTCGTAGACCCAGCCGTCGGTGGCGGTGCGGCGGCCTCCCAGCGCGCGCACGGGCCAGCCTCCGGTGAACGCCTCGGGGGCGTCCTCGAGCGCCGTCCAGGTGCCCGTGACCGGGTCGAGCGCACCCCCGTAGGGGATCGTCCGCCCGTAGCCGTTGACCTCGCCGCCATCGGCACCGCCGGGGGTGGCGTCGACCAGCCGGGTCCCCGTCCAGGCCCAGCTCCACCCACCGAGCTGGTCCGTGGCTGGCGGCAGGACCCGCCACCGCTGCGCCCCCGTGGGCAGGAGGGCGGCCCGGACGATCGCCGGGTCCTCCGGTCCACCGACGGCTGCGAGGCGCTTGGCGGTCAGCACCAGCCCCGCGGTGGTCGGCACCAGGACCCGGTCGTAGGACGGCTTGAGCGGGTCAGCCGGCAGGGTCACCCAGGTGTCCGTTGCGGCGTCGTAGGTCCGGTCGGGCCGGATCCCGTTCTCGTCGCTCCCCGACGAGACGACGAGCAGCTCACCGGCGGCCTCGAGGTCCACGTAGTCCGACGCGCCCGGCTTCTCGAGCTCCCGCCACGCGTCGTCGCCGGCGTCCCAGCTCAAGAGGTGACCGCGGATCAGCACGTAGAGGGTGTCGCCGACGACCGCCGTCGGGGCGAACGACGACACCGGCCTGGGGGCGTCGGCTATCGGCACCCACCGCTGCTCGTCCAGGTCGTACGCCGCTCCGTCGCTGGCCGTGTCGCGCGGCAAGGAGGTGCAGTCGGCGTTGGGCGGGCACGGCCGCCCGACGTAACCGCCGACGACGACCACCAGGTCGCGGTCGGCGGTCTCGACGTGCTCCGCGACCGGCCCCTCCCGTGCCGACAGGGGACTGTCGGGGAGGCGGGTCCAGCCGCCAGCCGCGGCGGCGCGCTCCGGGGCGTCCTCGCCCGGCGGTGCGCCGGAGAGAGGAGACGTGCCGCAGCCGGCCAAGACGAGCAGGACCGCGGCGATCGCCGCAGGAGCGGCGGGGCGGGCATCGAGGCGCATACGTCTCGGACGGCCCGGGGTCCCCGCCGGTTCCTGCGGAGCGGGTCAGGCGGTCTGCGGGAACTTCACGCCGGTGTTGGCGTGGCAGCGGTAGCCATGAGGGTTCTTGGCGAGGTACTGCTGGTGCTGGTCCTCGGCGTAGTAGTACGTCGGGGCCTCTCGCACCTCGGTGGTGATCTCGCCGAGACCGCGGCGAGCCAGCTCGGCGCCGTAGACGTCGGTCAGCTCGCGCGCGACCTTCTCCTGCTCGGGAGAGGTGACGTAGAGGGCCGAGCGGTACTGCGTGCCGACGTCGTTGCCCTGGCGCATGCCCTGGGTGGGGTCGTGCACCTCGAAGAACGTCTTGACCAGGTCGGCGTAGGACACCCGGGCGGGGTCGAAGACGACCCGGACGGCCTCGGTGTGGGCGGTGCGGCCCGAGCAGACCTCCTCGTACGAAGGGTGCGGCGTGTGCCCGCCGGCGTAGCCGACGGAGGTCGACCAGACCCCGGGGGTCTTCCAGTAGATCTCCTCGGCGCCCCAGAAGCAGCCCAGGCCGAAGATGGCGACGTCGTAGCCGGCGGGGGCCTCGTCGGTGACGACGGGGGTGCCCAGGACCACGTGCTTGTCGGTGAGGTGGAAGTTGCGCTCGCTGCGACCGGGCAGGGCCTGGTCGGCGTCGATGAGCTCGGTCTTGGTGCGGGAGAAGAACACGGAGACTCCTATCGTCGGTTCCAGTCTCTCAACACCGCCAAGGGGTGGTTCGTTCCCGACGTGCGATGCCTCAGACGGGGGAGTCCTGGCACAGGACCGTCGCCAGGCCGAGCGGCTGCAGCAGCCGGGCCACCGACGGGTTGCCGCCGACGAGCACCAAGGTGCCTCCGGAGCCGTTGAGCCGCCGTCGCGTCCACATGAGCGCGCCGACGCCGGCGCAGTCCATGAAGGGGACGCGGCTGAGGTCCATGGTCACGTCGGCCGGGACGCCGATCGCCACCTGGTCGCGGACGGCGTCGCGGAGCCGGAGGGCGCCCTCGAGGTCGAGGTCGCCGGTGACGCTCATGGTGAGGGTCTCGCTGGTCCGCATGACTGCCTGCTTCCGCGCGGGGGTCGAAGCCCGCGCCAGGCTTCCCGGTACCCCGCACAACGACCGGGACGCGGCCCGGACACCGTCCGGGGCACAAATGACTCGAAGTGACTAGACCGGCGCCCGGAATGACCAGCCCCGACGGGGGCGATGACCGCCGCGACCGTCCTGAGTACGCTCGCTGAGTGAGCGAACAGCAGCACATGACAACTGAGCACATCAAGGGGCACGGCTTCGAGACGCGTGCGATCCACGCCGGCTACGAGCCCGACCCCACGACGGGCGCGGTGATCCCGCCGATCTACGCCACCTCGACCTACAAGCAGGACGGGGTCGGCGGTCTGCGCGGCGGCTACGAGTACAGCCGCTCGGCCAACCCCACCCGCACCGCGCTCGAGGGCGCGCTGGCCTCGCTGGAGGAGGGGGAGCGCGGCTTCGCGTTCGCCTCGGGCCTGGCCGCGGAGGACACGATCGTCCGCGCGCTGTGCCGTCCGGGCGACCACGTCGTCATCCCCGACGACGCCTACGGCGGCACCTACCGCCTCTTCGACAAGGTCGAGCAGGCGTGGGGGCTGGAGCACAGCCCGGCCGCGGTCTCCGACGTGGACGCGGTGCGGGCCGCGATCCGTCCCGGCAGGACCCGGCTGGTGTGGGTGGAGACCCCGACCAACCCGCTGCTCAACATCGGCGACATCGAGGCGCTGGCCGCGGTGGCCCACGACGCGGGCGCGCTGCTCGTGGTGGACAACACCTTCGCCTCGCCGTACCTCCAGCAGCCGCTCACCCTCGGCGCCGACGTGGTCGTCCACTCGACCACCAAGTACGTCGGCGGCCACTCCGACGTCGTCGGCGGCGCCGTGGTCGTGCGCGACCTCGAGACCGCGGAGGCGATCACCTTCCACCAGAACGCCATGGGCGCCGTGCCCGGTCCGTTCGACTCCTTCCTGACCCACCGCGGCCTCAAGACGCTCGGGGTCCGCATGGACCGCCACTGCGACAACGCCGAGCTGGTCGTCGACTTCCTCGGCAGGCACCCGGCCGTCGAGCAGGTCATCTACCCCGGCCTCGAGGAGCACCCCGGACACGCCGTCGCGAGCCGGCAGATGAAGCGCTACGGCGGCATGGTGTCATTCCGCGTCACCGGGGGCGAGGCCCAGGCGCTGGCCGTCTGCGAGCGCGCCGAGGTCTTCACCCTGGCCGAGTCGCTGGGCGGGATCGAGTCGCTCATCGAGCACCCCGGCCGCATGACCCACGCCAGCGTCGCGGGCACCGACCTCGAGGTGCCGGCGGACCTGGTGCGTCTCAGCGTCGGCATCGAGACCGCCGACGACCTGCTCGCCGACCTGGACCGTGCGCTCGGCTGACCCCTCGGTCGCGATCTGCGTCGACTTCGGCTCGACGTTCACCAAGGCCTCGCTGGTCGACCTCGACACGGCGCGCGTCGTGGCCGCGGCCGAGCACCCCACGACGGTCCCGGTCGACGGTCGCGGCGACGTCCTCGACGGGTACGACGCCTGCCTGGCCGCCCTGGTCGCGGCCGACCCGCGGGCCGAGGGCGCCGAGGTGCTGGCCTGCTCGAGCGCCGGCGGCGGGCTGCGGGTCGCGGTGGTCGGCAACGAGGAGCTGGTGACCGCCGAGGCCGGTCGCCGGGTCGCGCTCTCCAGCGGCGGCAAGGTGGTGGCGGTGCTGGCGGCTGCGGGTCGTGTGCCGGACCCTGCGCCCTACCGCGACCTGCGGCACACGACCCGTCCCGACGTCCTGCTCCTCACCGGAGGCACCGACGGCGGCAACAGCGAGGTGCTGCTGCAGGCCGCCCGCGACCTGGTGGCCAGCGGCTGGGACGGTCCGGTCGTGGTGGCCGGCAACGTCGAGGCCCAGGCGGAGGTGAGCGCGGTGCTCGGCGACGTCCCGCACGTGCTCGCCGACAACGTCGTCCCGACGATCGGCGTCCTCGCCCCCGACAGCGCGCGGGCGGCGATCCGCGAGATGTTCCTGGCGCACGTCATCGGGGGCAAGCACCTCAGCGCCCGCACCGACTTCGTCGCCATGGTGCGCGGCGCGACCCCCGACGTCGTGCTCACCGGCGTGGAGCTGCTGGCCGACGGCCTGGACGCCGAGCGCCCCGGCGCCGGTGACGTCGTCGTGGTCGACGTCGGCGGCGCCACGACCGACGTGCACTCGGTGGTCGACGTCGACCCGGAGGACGCCGGCCTGTCGCGCGAGGTCGTGGCCACGACCCGGGTGACGCGCACGGTCGAGGGCGACCTCGGGATGCGCTGGTCGGCGCTCAGCACCGCCGAAGCCGCCGCGCTCCCCGACCTCCTCGACGCGGCGCAGCGGCGCACCGCCGACCCGGGGTTCCTGCCGGTCACCGCCGCCGACCGGGACGACGACGAGGCCATCGCACGGGCCGCCGTCTCCCTGGCGCTGCGCCGCCACGCCGGCCGCTCCCGCGTCGTCGTCTCGCCCGAGGGCCGCGTGGTCGAGCGCTCCGGCAAGGACCTGCGCGAGGTGGACCTCGTGGTCGGCTCCGGCGGGGTGCTGCGCCACGGCCGCCAGGGCGTCAGCGGCCGCGTCTTCGAGGGCAGTGTCGGCGCCGACCTGGAGGGTGGTTGGCAGCTGCCGGAGCGGGCACTGGTGGTCGTGGACTCGGCCTACGTGCTGGCGGCCGTGGGGCTGCTGGCCCCCGACCACCCGGAGGCGGCCCACCGGCTCGCCCGCCGTCTGCTGGACTCCGACCGAGAATAGGGTGACCGCGTGAGCAACGACCACGAGCCGCAGGCGGGCGTGCCCGACGACGAGACCTCGCCCGCCGCACCGGCCGGGTCCCGGCTCCGCCGCCCCCTGCGTCGCTCGCGGGCCCAGAGCGAGGCCCAGAGCGACGCCGAGGCGCGCGCCCACGAGGAGCGGATCACCCAGCGCCTGGCCCAGCAGTGGGCCCAGATGCGTGGCGAGCGTCGTAGCACCGAGCCGGAGCCCATCGTCGCGGGGCCCTCGAACTTCAGCCGCGCCCAGGTGCCCTGGGGCCTCGACCTCGCCGCCGCCTGGGGCTGGCGCTTCCTGGTGATCGTCGCGGCCGGGCTGGTGCTTGTGAAGACGATCGCGTTCTTCTCGGTCATCGTCCTCCCGGCCGCGGTCGCGCTCCTGATCACGGCGCTGGTGGCGCCGCTCGTCGGGTGGATCGACCGGCGCGGCTTCCCGCGCGGCCTGGCCTCGATCCTCGTCGTGCTGGGCGGTCTCGGCCTCGTCGCGCTGCTGCTGACCTTCGCGGGCCAGCAGGTCGCCAACGGCGCCAACGACCTCGCCGACTCCACCGTGGAGGGCCTGGACAAGATCCGCACCTGGCTCAAGGACGGCCCGCTCAACGCCTCCGACTCCCAGATCAACGACTGGATCGGCCAGGCCCAGGACGCCATCACCAACCGCACCGAGAACGGCGAGGTGCTCAGCCAGGTCACCTCGGTCGGCTCGACGCTGGGGCACCTGTTCGCCGGCTTCTTCATCGTGCTCTTCTCGACCTACTTCTTCCTCGCCGACGGCGCCCGCATCTGGGCGTGGTTCGTCCGGCTGGCGCCGCGCGCGGCCCGCCAGCACGTCGACGGCTCGGGCCGGGTCGCCTGGATCTCGCTCACGCAGTTCGTCCGGGCCACCGTCCTGGTCGCACTGGTCGACGCGGTCGGCATCATGATCGGCGCCGCCGTGCTCAACGTGCCGTTCGTGCTGGCGATCGGCGTGCTGGTGTTCCTGGGCGCGTTCGTCCCGCTGGTCGGAGCCTCGGTCGCCGGCGCGGTCGCGGTCCTGGTGGCGCTGGTCGACCAGGGGCCGATCACCGCCCTGCTCATGCTCGCCGTGGTGATCGGGGTCCAGCAGATCGAGGGCCACATCCTGCAGCCGTTCCTGATGGGTCGGTGGGTCTCGGTCCACCCGCTCGGCGTGATCTTCGCCCTCGGGGCCGGCGTCATCGTCGGCGGCGTGGCCGGCGCGCTCGTGGCCGTGCCGCTGGCCGCCGCCGGCAACGCGGTCGTGCAGCACCTGGCCTCCAACACCCGCGTCGGCGACGACCCGGTGGAGGAGCTGCAGGAGGACTACGAGGAGACGGGGGCCACGGTCGACGTGGAGGACGCGCGCGATGAGTGAGGTCACGCTCGCCGACGTCGAGGCCGCCCGCGAGGTGCTCACCGGAGTCTCGATCGAGACGCCGATGGAGGAGTCGCGCTGGCTCTCGGCACTCGTCGGCGGGCCGGTCTCGCTCAAGTGCGAGAACCTCCAGCGCACCGGGTCGTTCAAGGCCCGCGGCGCCTACGTCCGGATCGCGCGGCTCTCGGCCGAGGAGCGCGCCCGCGGGGTGGTCGCCGCGTCCGCCGGCAACCACGCCCAGGGCGTCGCGCTGGCCGCGCAGCTGCTGGGCATCCGCTCCACCGTGTTCATGCCCGAGGGCGCGCCCATCCCCAAGGAGAAGGCGACCCGGGGCTACGGCGCCGAGGTGGTCTTCGAGGGCCGCTACCTCGAGGACGCGCTGGTCGCGGCCCGCCGGTTCGAGGCCGAGACCGGGGCGGTGCTGATCCACCCCTTCGACCACGCCGACATCGTCGCCGGCCAGGGCACCTGCGGCCTGGAGATCCTGGAGCAGGCCCCCGAGGTCGAGACCGTCCTGGTGCCCACCGGCGGCGGTGGCCTGCTCGCCGGCATCGCGGTCGCGGTCAAGGCGCTGCGCCCCGACGTGCGGGTCGTCGGCGTCCAGGCGGCCGGCGCGGCGGCGTACCCCGACTCGCTGCGGCAGGGCCGCCCCGTCGCGCTGGAGTCCATGAAGACGATGGCCGACGGGATCGCGGTCGGGCTGCCGGGCGACATCACCTTCGCCGCCGTCCGCGACCACGTGGACGAGATCGTCACCGTCTCCGAGGAGTCGATGTCACGCGCCCTCCTGGCGCTCGTGGAGCGGGCCAAGATGGTCGTCGAGCCGGCCGGCGGCGCCGCCGTGGCCGCGCTGCTGGACCAGCCGACGGCGTTCCGGACGCCGGCCGTCGCGGTGCTGTCCGGCGGCAACATCGACCCGCTGCTGCTGGGCAAGGTGATCCGCCACGGCATGGCCGCGGCCGGTCGCTACCTCAACCTGCACGTCAACATCCCCGACACCCCGGGCGGGCTGGCGCGCCTGCTCGCGGAGGTCGGCGACGCCGGCGCCAACGTGCTGGAGGTCGTGCACGAGCGGATCTCGCCGTCGCTGCACCTCGACGAGGTCGAGGTCCACCTCCAGCTGGAGACCCGTGGCGAGCCGCACGCGGAGCGGGTCCTCACCCGCCTGCGCGGCTGCGGCTACCGGGTCGTGTCGTAGCGGCCCTGGCCAGCGGCTAGGAGCCGGTGTAGGGCTTCGCGTCGACGATGACGACCTCGAGCTGCTTGCCGTTGGGCGCCTCGTAGGAGACGGTCTCGCCGGTCTTGTGGCCGTTGATGGCCGAGCCCAGGGGCGACTGCGGCGAGTAGGCGGTCAGGCCCTCGGGCTCGATCTCACGCGCGCCCAGCAGGAACGTCTCGGTCTCGTCCTCGGAGTCGCCGACGAAGCGGTAGGTCACGACCATGCCGGGCTCCACGATGCCGTCGTCGGGAGGGGTCTCGCCGACCTCGGCGCGCCGCAGCATGTCCTCGAGCTGACGGATGCGGCCCTCGAGCTTTCCCTGCTCCTCGCGGGCGGCGTGGTAGCCGCCGTTCTCCTTGAGGTCGCCCTCGTCGCGCGCGGCGCTGATCTTGGCGATGACCTCCTCGCGCACGGGCCCCTTGAGCTCGGCCAGCTCGGCCGTCAGCTTGTCGAAGGCGTCCTGGGTGAGCCAGATCGTGCCCTGGGTCTGCTGCGTCATGGGGGTACTCCTGTGTTGCTGCGATGGGGATCGAGGGCCGGGTACGACAAGGCCCTCGGGCCGGTCGTCGGCGTCGCGGGCCTGTCGGCCCAGCGGGACGGTCAGTCGGGTGAAGTATACAAACAGCCGGCCGAAACGACGTTTCCGCAGGTCAGCGGGGCCGCGCCTGGCCCTCGGCGGTGCAGCCGACCGACTCCACCGAGGTGGCCCGCCGCTCGGTGCGGATCGTCTCCTCGACGCGGTCCTGGGAGTCCGGCTCGGGGGTGAAGGACAGCTCGCCCACCACCGTGTGGTCCTCGGCGAAGGCGCGCAGCAGGCAGGTCGCCTCCACGTCGTCGTCGGCCAGCTGGACCTGCACGCGGGCGACGACCTCGTGCTCGTCGACGACCTCGAAGCTGAGCAGCTCGGAGTCGACCGGGGGAGCGGCGTGCACCAGGACGGTCCACACGAGCCAGCCCAGGAAGGCCGCGACCACCGCGACGCAGGCCGTGACGAGGACGCGGCGCCGCCAGGGGGCGGGTGTGCCGTAGCGGTCGGCGGGGACCGTCGGGGCGGGCGGCGAGGTCACCGGTCCAGGGTGACACCTACGATGGAGCCATGCCGCAGCACCCTCCGAGCGGGCCCCGCGCGGGCCTGCGCCTGATGCACGTGCACGCCCACCCCGACGACGAGTCGAGCAAGGGTGCCGCGTCCACCGCCAAGTACGTCGCCGAGGGGGTCGACGTGCACATCGTCACCTGCACCGGCGGCGAGAGGGGCTCGATCCTCAACCCCAAGATGGACCGCCCCGACATCCTCGAGAACATGACCGAGGTGCGCCGTCAGGAGATGGAGCGGGCCCGCGACATCCTCGGGGTGAGCCAGGACTGGCTCGGCTTCGTCGACTCCGGCTGGCCCGAGGGCGACCCCAAGCCGCCGCTGCCCGAGGGCTGCTTCGCGCTGGTGCCGCTCGAGGAGGCGACCGAGCGCCTCGTGCGGCTGGTCCGGTCCTTCCGCCCGCACGTGCTGACGACGTACGACGAGCGGGGCGGCTACCCGCACCCCGACCACATCCGCTGCCACGAGGTGAGCGTCGCGGCGTTCGAGGCCGCCGGCGACCCCGAGCGGTTCCCCGACGCGGGCGCGCCCTGGCAGCCGCTGAAGCTCTACTACCACCACTCGTTCAACCGCGAGCGCATGCAGAAGCTGCACGACGCGATGCTCGAGCACGGGCTGGAGTCGCCCTGGGCCGAGCGCCTCGCGGAGTGGAAGCCCGAGCCCGAGTGGGACGCCCGGGTCACCACCAAGGTGCCGTGCGCGGAGTACTTCGGGGTCCGCGACCAGGCGCTGCTGGCCCACGCCACGCAGATCGACCCCGACGGCTTCTGGTTCGCCGTGCCGCGCGAGCTGCAGGAGCGGGTCTGGCCCACCGAGGACTTCGAGCTCGTCGTGAGCCACGTCGCCTCCTCGCTGTCTGAGGACGACCTGTTCGCCGCCATCGACCTCACCTCCTGAGAGACTGTGCCCATGGACTTCGTGCTGCTCCTCCTCCCGCTCGTGGAGCAGGGACCCGACGACGAGGACGTCGTCGCCGGGTGGACCGCGTTCGGCATCTTCGGCCTGCTCATCCTCGCGGTCGTGCTCCTCGGCTTCAGCCTCACCAAGCACCTCAAGCGCGCGGACCGGTCGGCGGCGGAGGGCCGTTACGACCCCTCCACGCGCAAGTCGGCGCCGCGCCAGTCGCCGCCCCAGTCGCCGGCCCCCTGACAGCGGCGCCCTGACAGCGGCCGCCTGACCGACGCGGCGCCCCCGACGTGAGGCTTCGCCCGCGTTTCCGCTGCGGCCCGGAGGGCACCGGGTCCCGATGACGACCGACCAGCACCCGCACGACCCGGAGCCCACCCAGGCGGTGGACATGGCCGGGCTCCTCGGCGACCACAGCCCGGCGGCGTCCTCGCGCCCCCCGGCCCGCCTGCTCGGCGGGCGCTACGAGCTCGGCGCGGTCCTCGGGCGCGGCGGCGTCGCGGACGTCCACCGGGCCACCGACACGTTGCTGAGCCGCGAGGTCGCGGTCAAGCGGCTGCGCGAGGCGACGCCGTCGGATGCCGACCGGGCGCGCTTCACCGCCGAGGCCCGCACCCTCGCCGTGCTCTCGCACCCCGGGCTGGTCACCCTGCTCGACGCCGGCGAGTCCGAGGAGCGTCCCTACCTCGTCCTGGAGCTCGTCGAGGGCTCGACCCTGGCCGGGCTGCTCGCGCGCGGGCCGCTGCCGGACCCCGAGGAGGCGGCGCGGCTGCTCGGCACGGTGGCGGGCGCGCTCGCCTACGCCCACGACGCCGGAGTCGTCCACCGCGACGTCAAGCCCGGCAACGTGCTGCTCGGCGACGACGGACGGGTCAAGCTCGCCGACTTCGGCATCGCGCGGATCGTCGGCGACACCGTCCGCCACACGATGACCGGGACGACCGTCGGGACCGTCGGCTACCTCGCGCCGGAGCAGGTCAGCGGCGCCGAGATCACCCCCGCCGTCGACGTCTACGCCCTCGGCCTGGTCCTGCTCGAGGCGGTCACGGGGGAGAAGGCGTTCACCGGGTCCACCGCGGAGGCCGCCGTCGCGCGCCTCGCCCGCGACCCGCACGTGCCCGACACGGTGTCGGCCCCGCTGGCCGACCTGGTCCGGGCGATGACCGCCCGCGACCCCGCGGCGCGCCCGTCCGCGGCGGTCGTCGCCGAGCGGCTGGCGGTCGTCGCCGACGGTGACCCGACCACGCTCACCCCGCTGGTGGCTCGCCCCCGACGCCGGCCACGTCCGGTGCTGCTCGCGGCCGCCGCCGCGGTCGCGCTCGCCGTCGCCCTCGGTGGCGCCGGCCTGCTCGGCGGCGGATCCCCGAGCGAGGCCGACAAGCCGCCCGCGCCGGCCGCTACGTCGTCCGGTGCCGCCCCGTCCGCCCGCGCGACGCCCGCGAGCGTGCGCCGTACGCCGGAGGTGTCGGTGACGGTCACGAAGACCGCGCAGCAGGCGAAGCCGTCCAGGGCGAAGTCGGCGGTGCCCCGGCACGCCGGGCCGAAGGGGCCGGGGCCGAAGGTCAAGGGCGGCAGGGGCAAGGGACCGAAGGGCCACGGCGGCAAGGGCAAGGGCAAGGGGCCGAAGGGCCACGGCGGCAAGGGCAAGGGGAAGCGATGACCGGGGAGCCGCGCCTGGTGGCGGACGTCGTGGTCGAGCGCCTGCGGGCGTGGGGCGTCTCGCGGATCTTCGGCTACTCCGGCGACGGCATCAACGGCTTCATGGGCGCCCTGCGCCGAGCCGGGGGCGACCCCGTGCTGGTCCAGGCGCGCCACGAGGAGAACGCCGCGCTGATGGCCGTCGGGCACGCCAAGTACACCGGCGAGGTCGGTGTCATGACGAGCACCCAGGGTCCGGGCGCGGTGCACCTGCTCAACGGTCTCTACGACGCCAAGCTCGACCACGTGCCGGTCGTGGCGCTGGTGGGGCAGCAGGAGACGACGGTGCTGGGCTCGGAGTACCAGCAGGAGATCGACCTGCAGAGCCTCTTCAAGGACGTGGCCGCGCAGTTCCTGCAGACGGCGCTCGCGCCCGAGCAGGTGCCGATGCTGCTCGACCGCGCGTTCCGCACCGCGCTGGCGACGCGCTCGCCGTGCGTGGTGGTCCTGCCCCACGACGTGCAGCAGGAGGAGGCGGCCGACCTCGAGCAGGAGCACGGGATCGTGGTGACCGCGCCCGAGTGGCGACGCCCGCACGTCGTGCCGCGCGCCGGGGACCTCCAGCGTGCCGCCGACGTCCTCAACGCCGGCGAGCGAGTCGCGCTGCTGGTGGGCCAGGGGATCCGGGAGGCCGGCGAGGAGGTGCGCGCGGTCGCCGACCGGCTCGGCGCCGGTGTCACGACCAGCCTGCTGGGCAAGCCATGGTGGGACGAGTCGCTCGCCCACTCGTGCGGGGTCATGGGCCACCTCGGGACGTCGGCCTCGGCCTACCTGATGGAGCACTGCGACACCCTGCTGGTCGTCGGGAGCAACGACCCGTGGACGGAGTTCTACCCCGCCCCCGGGCAGGCGCGGGCCGTGCAGGTCGACCTCGACGGTCGCCACCTCGGCAACCGCTACCCGGTCGAGGTGGGCCTGACCGGCGACGCCGCCGACACCCTGGCCGCGCTGCTGCCGCTGCTGCGCGAGCGCGAGGACACCTCCTGGCGCAGCGACGTCGAGGAGCAGGTGCGCGCCTGGCACCAGCTGGCCGAGGAGCGCTCCCGGCTGGAGGCGCGCCCGCTCAACCCCGAGCTGGTCGTGCGCTCGCTGAGCCCCCTGCTGCCGTCCGACGCGATGGTCAGCGTCGACGTCGGCTCGATCGTCTACTGGTACGCCCGGCACCTGCGGCTGCCCCCCGGCGTACCCGCCCACCTGTCGTCCACGCTCGCGAGCATGGGCTCGGCCCTGCCCTACGGCATCGCCGCCAAGCTGTCGGCGCCGGACCGCCCCGTCGTGGCGCTGGCCGGTGACGGCGCCATGCAGATGAACGGCGTCGCCGAGCTGATCACCGTCTCCCACCGGTGGCGCGAGTGGGCCGACCCGCGCTTCGTCGTGCTGGTGCTGCACAACCGCGAGCTCGCCGAGGTGACCTGGGAGCAGCGCGAGACCGAGGGCGACCCGCGCTTCGAGGACAGCCAGAGCCTGCCGGCCTTCCCCTACGCCGGCTACGCCGAGCTGCTCGGCATGCGCGGGATCCTCGTCGACTCACCCGACCAGGTCACCGACGCCTGGACCGAGGCGCTGGCCGCGGACCGACCGGTGGTCATCGAGGCGCTCACGGATCCCGACGTGCCGCTGCTGCCGCCGTTCCCCGGTGGCCGCGAGAAGCTGGACAGCTTCCGGCGGGGTCTCGAGCAGGAGGGCGCGTCCGGGGAGCACGCGCGGGCCCTGCTCGACGAGCAGGTGCGCCAGGAGGAGCGGCTCTCCGGAGCGTGAGCCCCGAGGCTGACGGTCAGCCCTGGGCCTGGTCCGGCTGGTCGGCGGCCTCGGCGATCTGGCGGCGTACGTCCTCCATGTCGAGGCCCTTGACCCCGGTGATGACCTGCTCCAGCGCCTGCGGCGGCAACGCGCCGGGCTGGGCGAAGACCAGGATGCCCTCGCGGAAGGCCATCAGCGTCGGGATCGACGAGATCCCGGCGGCCGAGGCGAGCTCGCGCTGCTCCTCGGTGTTGATGGAGCCGAACGTGACGTCCGGGTGGGCCTCGGAGGCCTTCTCGTAGGTGGGGGCGAACTGCTGGCACGGTCCGCACCAGCTCGCCCAGAAGTCGACGAGCAGGATGTCGTCGTCCTGCACGTGGGAGGTGAAGTTGTCGGTGGTCAGCTCGATGGTGGCCATCGCTCCAGCGTACGAGGTGCGGGGTAGGACCCCCGGCGACGTCGGAGGGTCAGCGCAGCGAGTACGTCGCGATGGAGACGCTGACGTAGTGGCTGACGAAGGCCAGGATCGTGAAGGCGTGGAAGACCTCGTGGAAGCCGAACCACTGCGGCCACGGGTCCGGCTTCTTGAAGCCGTAGACCACCCCGCCGACGGTGTAGAGCAGGCCGCCGACCGCGACCAGCACCAGCACGGCCGTGCCGACGCCGGTGCCCAGCCGGGTGGAGGCGCCGTCGATGAAGCCGGGGATGAAGAACACCGCGGCCCAGCCCAGGCCGATGTAGAGCGGGGTGTAGAGCCAGCGCGGTGCGCCGATCCAGAACACCCGGAACAGCACGCCGAGGATCGCGCAGACCCAGACCGTCGTGAGCAGCACGACCCGCTGGGTGCCCTCGAGCAGCATCAGCGTCAGCGGCGTGTAGGAGCCCGCGATGAGGACGAAGATGTTGGCGTGGTCGAAGCGCCGCAGCGCCGCCCAGACCGGCGGCGACCACGTGCGGGTGTGGTAGAGCGCGGAGACGCCGAAGAGCAGCAGCGCGCTGAACGCGAAGACGGCCGAGCCCCATCGGGTGGTGGCGTCGGGGGAGAGGACGATCAGCACGATGCCGCCGGCGAGGGCCAGCGGCGTCAGGGCCAGGTGCATCCAGCCACGCAGCTTCGGCTTCACCTCGGCCAAGTGGTCATTGATGGACTCCAGGCCCGATCGCACTGCCTCGTTGGCGTGGTCGAGGGCGGGGTTCATGAGCAGACGGTACCCATTGGGACCGAACGTGTGCTGACGACGCGGTGAATGTCACCCGGTCGCGGGAGGCGCGGGTGAGTGCTCTCACCCCCTACCATCGAGACATGGCGGACTGGAAGGGTGGGCTGCGACGGGTCCTGTACCCGGCGTACGAGTCCCGCCTCCTGCGCCGCCTGCCTGACAACCTCCCGCAGCACGTCGGCGTCATGCTCGACGGCAACCGGCGCTGGGCCAAGGCGGTCGGGCGCGACACCGCCCACGGGCACCGGGCCGGCGCGGCCAACATCGAGCCGCTGCTGGGCTGGTGCGACGAGGTCGGCATCCAGGTCGTCACCCTGTGGCTGCTCTCGACCGACAACCTCAACCGTCCCGAGGCCGAGCTCGAGCCGCTGCTGGAGATCATCGAGGAGGCCGTCGACTCCCTCGCCGACCAGCGGCGGTGGCGGCTGCACCCGGTGGGCGCGCTCGACCTGCTGCCGGCCCGCACCGCCGAGCGGCTCAAGGCCGCCGCGGAGGCCACCAGCGACGTCGACGGGATGCTGGTCAACGTGGCGGTCGGCTACGGCGGCCGGCGCGAGATCGCCGACGCCGTACGGTCCCTGCTCCTGGAGCACGCCGCCAAGGGCACCACCCTCGAGGAGCTGGCGACGATCATCGACGTCGAGCACATCTCCGACCACCTCTACACCAAGGGCCAGCCCGATCCCGACCTGGTGATCCGCACCTCCGGCGAGCAGCGGCTGGGCGGCTTCCTGCTGTGGCAGAGCGCGAAGTCGGAGTTCTACTTCTGCGAGGCGTACTGGCCGGAGTTCCGGCGGGTGGACTTCCTCCGCGCGATCCGCGCCTACGCCCTGCGCGAGCGCCGCTTCGGCTCCTGAGCGCGCGCACGACCGTCACGCACTCGTAACCCACGCTTCACCCCTGCGGGCGGGCGTGTCGCCACGGCTGGACGTCTTCGAGGCGTAATTTCGACAGCACGGTGAGTGGGGAAGCTCACCGCATCGGAGGCCCGTTCGTGACACCACACGACCAGCTCGCTGGGACGAGGAGGCAGGCTCCCGCCTGCCGTCCGCCCCGGTCGATCGGATGCCGGCACTCCGGCGTTCGGGTCACCCTCCGGTCCATCAGCGTCGACTAGGGCCGGGGCGACGAGTGCGCGCGCCGACCCGTGAGGGGTATCCCGTGCCGCAGGCTCCGCAGTCCCACCGCTCCACCCCCACCACCACGCACCGCACCTACGTCCTGGACACCAGCGTGCTGCTGGCGGACCCGGGGGCCCTGCGCAGGTTCGACGAGCACGAGGTCGTGCTGCCGGTCGTCGTGATCACCGAGCTCGAGGGGAAGCGGCACCACCCCGAGCTGGGCTTCTTCGCGCGGTCGGCGCTGCGGATGCTCGACGAGCTGCGCACCACCCACGGCCGCCTCGACGAGCCGGTGCCGGTCGGCGAGCTCGGCGGCACGATCCGGGTCGAGCTCAACCACACCGACCCCAACGCGCTGCCGTCCGGCTTCCGGCTGGGCGACAACGACACCCGGATCCTCGCGGTGGCGCGCAACCTCGCCGACGAGGGCCACGACGTCACGCTGGTCTCCAAGGACCTGCCGCTGCGCATCAAGGCCTCGGCGGTCGGGCTCGACGCGCAGGAGTACCGCGCCGACGCCGTCCACGACTCCGACACGGGCTACTCCGGGATGGCCGAGCTCGAGGTCGAGGCCGCCGTGCTCGACGAGCTCTACGACGACGGCGTGATCGACCTCGACGCCGCCCGCGACCTGCCCTGCCACCAGGGGCTGGTGCTGCTCTCCGACCGCGGCACCGCGCTGGGCCGGGTCGGCCCGGACAAGCAGGTGCACCTGGTGCGCGGCGACCGCGAGGCGTTCGGCATCCACGGGCGCAGCGCCGAGCAGCGGGTCGCCCTCGAGCTGCTGCTGGACCCCGAGGTCGGCATCGTGTCGCTCGGCGGGCGCGCCGGCACCGGCAAGTCGGCGATGGCGCTGTGCGCCGGGCTCGAGGCCGTGCTCGAGCGCGGGCACCACAAGAAGGTCGTGGTGTTCCGGCCGCTCTTCGCCGTGGGCGGCCAGGAGCTCGGCTACCTCCCCGGCTCGGAGTCGGAGAAGATGTCGCCCTGGGGCCAGGCGGTCTTCGACACGCTCGGCGCCATGACCTCCAAGGACGTCATCGACGAGATCCTGGACCGCGGCATGCTGGAGGTGCTGCCGCTGACCCACATCCGCGGCCGCTCGCTGCACGACGCGTTCGTCATCGTCGACGAGGCGCAGTCGCTGGAGGCAAACGTGCTGCTGACGGTGCTCTCCCGCATCGGGGCCAACTCCAAGGTGGTGCTCACCCACGACGTCGCCCAGCGCGACAACCTGCGCGTGGGCCGCCACGACGGGGTCGTGGCGGTCATCGACAAGCTCAAGGGCCACCCGCTCTTCGCCCACGTCACGCTCACGCGCTCGGAGCGCTCGCCCATCGCGGCGCTGGTGACCGAGATGCTGGAGAACGTCACGCTCTGAGTGACCAGCGTGGCTCATGGGGCTTGTGTGACCCATGGGCCATGCTGTGGCACGTCTCTCGTCAAGTTTTCACCCATTCGGGCCGGTTACGTTTGCATGGGTCCCACCCGTCGGGCAGGGTGGCTCGAGATCATCTCGTGACCTACCGGCGCGTGATCACCTTCCGTGTCGTCTACCTCAGGACATCTCCTCTGTGTCGAAGCACGCCAAGCCCGTCCCCAAGCACCGTGCCCCTGTCGAGCGACCCGCTCTCGTGGCAGCGCCGCGCAAGGCGCTGCGCACCACGATGATCCTGTCGTCGGTGGCCGTCGCCGTGACCGGTGTGTCCGTCTCCACCGGCCTGCTCGGCCAGGCCCCGGCCGTCTCCGCCGCCGGCGACGTCGCCGGGGCGGCCGACGTCGCGACGACGTCGTCCGGGTCGTCCTCCGCGCCCGCTGCGACCAAGCGCGAGGCCGCACCCACCAGCTCCCTGGGCGCCGGCGACCTCGGCGGCCGCACGGAGGCGGTGTCGCGCTCCTCGCGCCGTCAGGCCCTCAACAACGTCAAGTCCGCCTCGGTGCTGCAGACCCGCGTGTCGGCGATGACGCGGACCGAGGACATGTCGGACGAGGACCCGCGCTCGATCGGCGCCGCGCTGCTCGCCGAGTTCGGCTTCGGGCAGGACCAGTTCGGCTGCCTGGACTCGCTGTGGACCCGCGAGTCCGGCTGGAACGTCAGCGCCGACAACCCCTCCTCCTCGGCCTACGGGATCCCGCAGTCGCTGCCCGGCTCCAAGATGGCCTCGGTCGGCCCCGACTGGGAGACCAACCCGGTGACGCAGATCCGCTGGGGCCTGGGCTACATCCATGACCGCTACGGCAGCCCGTGCGGCGCCTGGGGCCACTCCGAGTCCCACGGCTGGTACTGAGCCACCCGGGCTCGCGGTGCTGTTCGTGGGTGCGCTGCTGCTGACGAACAGCAACGAGACCGAATGGTTCGGCCTGATGGGAGTGCTGCTCCTGGGGGCGGCCGGTTACCTGCTGCTCGGCGGGATCGCCCGGGGGCTGCAGCTCGCCCGCAGCCTGGAGCGACCCGACCCGGGGTGACCCGCAGCCCACGGGTCGATCGCGTCCCATGAGTCACACCGACGTCGAGAAACTGGCGCTTCCGGTACGAAGCTTCGTACTGGAAGCGTGAGTTTCACCGGGTACCCGGTGAAACTCCTCGGCTCCGTGCGCCGCGGCTGACGCGCGCCACCGGCCTCCGCGACGACATCGCGTCCGATGAAGGGGCGATTCGGGTACCTACGGCCCGAACCCCTAAGGAGACCTGATGACGGACGTGCAACCTCGCAAGGACCGCGTGACCGACGCGGGGGAGAAGCAGCTGACCGGCTCGATGCTGGCCGCCGCGATGGTCTCGGCCGTGGCCGGCCTGCTCTACGGCTACGACACCGGCATCATCTCCGGGGCGCTGCTCCAGATCTCCGAGGAGTTCGACATCGGCAGCGGCATGGAGCAGACCATCGCCGCCGCGATCCTGCTCGGGGCCGTGCTCGGCGCGCTGTCGTGCAGCTTCCTGTCCGAGCGTCTGGGCCGCAAGGGCACGATCCTGGTCGTCTGCTCGCTGTTCGTCCTGGGCTCGCTCGCGTGCAGCCTCGCCCCGAGCCCCTGGCTGCTGGTGCTGGGCCGCGTGGTGCTCGGGTTCGCCGTGGGCGGGGCGACCCAGACCGTCCCCATGTACGTCGCCGAGCTGGCGCCGCCCAAGCTGCGCGGGCGCCTCGTGCTGGCCTTCCAGCTCGCGATCGGCGTGGGCATCGTGATCTCGACGATCGTCGGGGCCACCGAGGCGGTGTCGTGGCGGATCTCGATCGCCGCGGCGGCCGTACCGCCCCTGATCATGCTGGCCGCGGTCGTGCGGCTCCCCGAGAGCCCGCGCTGGCTGGTCAAGCGCGACCGGACCGACGACGCCCGCGACGTGCTGCGCCGGGTGCGCCCCGACGGTCACGACGTGGACCCCGAGCTCGAGGCGATCGTCGAGCTCGAGGAGCGCAAGCAGGAGACCCGCAGCCGCGATCGAGGCTGGTCCGGGCTGCGCCGGCCGTGGGTGCGTCCCGCGCTGCTGGTGGGCTGCGGCGTCGCGATCTTCACGCAGCTGAGCGGGATCGAGATGATCATCTACTACTCGCCGACCATCCTGACCGACAACGGCTTCTCGACGAGCACGGCGCTGCGCGTCAGCGTGGGCCTCGGTGTGACCTACCTCGTCATGCAGGTCATCGGTCTGAGCATCGTCGACCGCGTCGGGCGTCGCCGGCTGACGCTGGTGATGGTGCCCGGAGCAGCCGTGAGCCTGGTGGTCCTGGGGGCGTTCTTCGTCACCGACCACGCCGGGCCCGACCAGGTGCCCTTCATCATCGCCACGCTCATCGTGTTCATGGCGTTCAACGCCGGCGGCCTGCAGCTGATGGGCTGGCTCACCGGCTCGGAGATCTACCCGCTGGCCGTCCGCAGCGCCGGCACCAGCGTGCAGTCGGCCTCGCTGTGGGCCACCAACCTGCTGATCACGCTGACCCTGCTGACGATGATCAACACCTTCGGGGTGGGCCAGACGTTCTGGATCTACGCCGCCTTCAACGTGGCGGCGTTCCTGTTCGTGCTGCGCTTCCTGCCCGAGCTCACCGGCCACAGCCTGGAGGACATCGAGCGTCAGCTCGAGAAGGGGAAGTTCACGCCGCGCGACTTCGAGCGGGCGAGCTGACGGCGGGTCGCCGCGTCAGGGCGTCAGCCCCACCAGCCGCCGGCTCTCGTCCCACAGCCGCGCGGCGACCGCGTCGTTGAGGGCCAGGGTCGACGGCTCGGTCAGCCGGTCCTCGTCGTAGTAGCCCCCGGTGAGGCCCTCGACCTCCTCGCCGACCGCGAGGCGCGCCAGGTGGGCGCCGCCCTCCTCGGGCGAGATCATCGCGAACCGCTTGCCCAGCGCCAGCACCGGCTGCGCCCACCACGGGGCACCGCTCCAGATGGACGTGGCGACCGCGCCGGGGTGCAGGCAGTTGGCCGTGACGCCGGTCCCGTCGAGCTGCTGGGCGAGCGACCGGGTGTGGAGCACGTTGGCGAGCTTGGAGCGGCCGTAGGCCCGCATGATCCCGTAGCCGCGCTCGAAGCCGAGGTCGGTGAAGTCCAGCGTGGCGCCGTAGTGGCCACGCGAGCTGGTCACGACGATGCGCGCGGGCGCGCTGGCGACGAGGCGCTCGCGGAGCAGCTCGGTCAGCAGGAACCCGCCGAGGTGGTTGACCGCGAACGTCCCCTCGATGCCGTCGTCGGTCAGCGTGCGGCGCTCGAAGACCGTGCCGGCGTTGTTGACCAGGACGTCGATCCGCTCGCAGGTCGCGAGCAGGTGGGCGGCCAGCGCCCGGACGGAGGCCTGGGACGCGAAGTCGGCCAGGGCCGGCTCCACCGTGGCGTCGGGGGAGGAGGCGCGCACCGACTCGACGGCGGCCCGGGTCTTGGCCGGGTTGCGGCCGACCATCACGACGCGGTGCCCCTGCCCCGCCAGCCGGCGGGAGCACTCCAGGCCGATGCCGTCGCTGGCGCCCGTGACGACGACCGTCCTGGCGTTCACGGGTGGGTCATGCTCTCCAGGTCGAGGGCCTCGTCGAGCTGGGCCTCGGTGAGGTCGCCGCGCTCGACGAAGCCCATCGCCAGCACGGTCTCGCGGATCGTGGCGCCCTCGGCGAGCGCCTTCTTGGCGATCTTGGCGGCGTTCTCGTAGCCGACGTACTTGTTCAGCGGGGTGACCACCGACGGCGACGAGGCGGCGTAGCGGCGCATCCGCTCGGCGTCGGCGGTGATCCCGTCGACGCAGCGCTGAGCCAGCAGCGTCATGGAGGTGGAGAGGATCCGCACCGACTCGAGCAGGTTGCGGGCCATGACCGGCATCGCGACGTTGAGCTCGAAGCTGCCGCTCGCGCCGGCGACCGTGACGGCGGTGTCGTTGCCGATCACCTGGGCGCAGACCATCAGCGTCGCCTCGGGCAGCACCGGGTTGACCTTGCCGGGCATGATGCTCGAGCCCGGCTGCAGGTCGGGCAGGTGGATCTCGGCGAGCCCGGTGGTGGGACCCGAGGACATCCAGCGCAGGTCGTTGCAGATCTTGGTGAGGCCGACCGCGAGCGTGCGCAGCACGCCGCTGAGCTCGACGAGGGAGTCGCGGGTGCCCTGGGCCTCGAAGTGGTTGCGGGCCTCGGTGAACGTGTCGCCGGTCAGCTCGTTGAGTGCGCCGATCGCGGCCTGGGCGAAGCCCGGCGGGGTGTTGATGCCGGTGCCGACCGCGGTGCCGCCCAGGGGCAGCTCGCGCACGCGCGGCAGCACCGACCCGAGGCGCTCGGCGGCGTAGCGGACCGTGGCGGCGTAGCCGCCGAGCTCCTGCCCGAGCATCACGGGCGTCGCGTCCATCAGGTGCGTGCGGCCCGACTTCACCAGCCCGGAGAACTCCTCGGCCTTGGCCTCCAGGCTCGAGCCGAGCACGTCGATGGCCGGCAGCAGGTCGCCGACCACGGCGCGGGTGACGGCCACGTGGATGGCGGTGGGGAACGTGTCGTTGCTCGACTGGCTGGCGTTGACGTGGTCGTTGGGGTGCAGCTCGACGCCCGCGCGCGTGGCCAGCGAGGCGATGACCTCGTTGGTGTTCATGTTGGAGCTGGTGCCGGACCCGGTCTGGAACACGTCGATCGGGAAGTGCTCGTCGTGGTCGCCGGCCGCCACCTCGGCGGCGGCGTCGGCGATCGCGGAGGCCTGCTCCTGCGGCAGGATCTCCAGCTCGCGGTTGGCCCGGGCGGCGGCGCCCTTGACCAGGGCCAACGCCTCGATCATCCGCCGCTCCAGCGGGGTGCCGCTGATCGGGAAGTTCTCGACCGCGCGCTGGGTCTGGGCACGCCACAGGGCGTCGCGGGGGACGAGGACCTCGCCCATGGAGTCGTGTTCGGTGCGGTACTCGCTCATGGACCCCACGCTAGCCCTTGACCGTCGCGTAACTGATCGGTTACCAATAGTCATGGACGTCTTCGCCGCGCTCGCCGATCCCGTACGTCGCGAGCTGCTGCGCGCGCTCGCGGCCGGCCCGGCCCGTGTCGTCGACCTGGCCTCAGCCCACCCCATCAGCAGGCCGGCGGTCAGCCGCCACCTCCTCGTGCTCGCCGAGGCGGGGCTCGTCGCCGCCGAGGACCGCGGTCGCGAGCGGCACTACCGGCTCCGGGCGCAGGCCCTGGCGCCCGTGAGCCGGCTGGTGTCCGAGCTGGTACCCGCGCCACCCGTCGCCGACGCCGTGCTCGACGGCCTGGACCTCGAGGTCCGGCGCACCGGCCGGGAGCGCCGCTCCGCGGCCGCCGGCTCCACCCGCAGCCCCGCCCGCACCCCCACCGAGGAGACCGCATGACCAGCACCCCCGCCCCGCCCGCCGGACGCCGCGAGGTCCGGGACGGCACGTCGTACGTCGCCTTCACCCGCACCTTCCGTGCTCCCGTGACGGACGTCTGGGCGGCGGTCACCGAGCCGGAGCGGCTGGCGCGCTGGATCGGCACGTGGACCGGAGACCCCGCGTCGGGCGAGGTCGCGTTCCGCATGACGGCCGAGGGGGAGGACGTGGCCGAGGAGACCTACCGCATCGACGCGTGCGAGCCGCCGCGGCGCCTGGTTGTGCGCACGTCGGTCGGCGACGACGGCGGGGAGTGGCAGCTCGAGCTCGACCTGGCGGAGAGCGAGGGCGTCACCACGCTGACCTTCGCGCAGGTGATGGCCGACCCCGACGTCGCGGAGAGCGTCGGCCCCGGCTGGGACTACTACCTCGACCGGCTGGTCGTCGCCGAGGCCGGGCGCGACGTCGCCGAGGTCGTGTGGGACGACTACTACCCGGCGCGGTCGGGCTTCTACCGCGCGGCGTTCTCCTGACCGACGCGCGCGACGTAGACCCAGTAGTGCTCGTCGCGCCCCTGCAGCCGCACCTCGAGGGGGAGCGCCTCGGCGTTGCCGAACACCGCGGCCAGGGCGTCGGCCAGCTCGGGCGACTCGGCCGCCGACCAGATCGCCAGCGCGCCGTCGGGCCGCAGGGTCCGGTGCGCGGCGCGCAGCAGCGGCTCCTCGTAGAGCCGGGCGTTGCCCTCGTGGACGAGGTAGCCCGGCCCGTTGTCGACGTCCATCAGCACCAGGTCGTACGTCGCCGGCTGGGCCTCGGCCAGCGCGACCGCGATGTCGGCGACGACGATCCGCACACGCTCGTCGGCCAGCAGCGCGGGGCCGTGCGGGACGGTGCCGTCGCGCATCCAGCCGACCAGCGCCTCCTCGATCTCGACCACCGCGCAGGTCTCCACGCGCGAGTCGGCCAGCACCTCGTGCATGGTGAAGCCGAGGCCGAGCCCGGCGACCACGACCGCGCGCGGCGGGTCGACCAGGGCCAGCGCGGCCGTCGCCAGCGCGCGCTCGGTGCTCACCTCGAGGGTGTCCATGACGAAGGCGCCGTTGGCCCGGAGCTCCAGGGCCGGCGTCCCGCCCTCGGGGCGGCGCTCGCGCAGCACCAGCTCGCCGCGCTCGGACTCGGCGCGCGCGAGCTCGACGTACTCCATGACCTCATCCTGCCAACGGGCCGAGGGGGCGTCGGCGCGGGGGAGGCTCAGTCGAAGATCTCGCTGAGCCAGCTCTCCTTGCGCTTCTTCTTGTAGCCCTGCTGGGGGTGGCCCTGCTGGTACCCCTGGCCGCCCCGCGGCTCCTCGTAGCGCTCGTAGCCGCGCTCGCGCTCGCGCTGTGGCGGCTGAGGGGCCGGCGCGGGCGCGGGCGGCGCCTGCTGGACGAGCGAGCGCTCGATGATCTTGTCGAGCTCGCCACGGTCCAGCCAGACGCCGCGGCAGCTGGGGCAGTAGTCGATCTCGATGCCGCCTCGTTCGCTCATCGTGAGCGTGGTTCCGTCGGTGGGGCACTGCATGGGGTCGCTCCTCTGGAGTGGGACTTCTCCTCCGCCAACGGACGGAGGAGGATCGAGGTTCCCCCTCCCCCCGGACTCACGAGCGCCATGCGTGCGGCGAGGTCGACGACGTGGAGGGGCACGGGATCCGACGCGCAGGTCGAGCAGGTGGACGCCGTGCTGGACGCCGTGGCCGGCGCGGGACTGATCCGGTCCGGGCGGGGTACCGGCAGGCATGGCCAACGACGCGCACGACCAGGACCCGCAGGCGCACGACACCGCAGGCGGGGAGGAGGGTCAGGTCTCCAAGGTCGCCTCGATGGACCCGGCCGTGGCCGACGTCCCGATCTCCGACGACCAGGCGGTCGCCGGCAACCCCGACGACGAGAGCGGGGAGGCCCAGGAGGGCACCGCCGGTCCCAACGCCGCGCCGCGCCACGACCCGCCCGAGCCGGGCAACGCGTCCTCCCACTGAGCCTTCTGAGGGACGACGCTCAGGCGATCACTGCTGCTGCGCCTCGGTGAGGATCGTGTCGGCGTTGCCGGCCACCCAGAGCAGCAGCGGCGACATCGCGGCCATCAGCTCGCGGCCGCGGTCGGTGAGGGCGTAGTCGACGTGCGGGGGGATGACCGGGTGCGCCTCGCGCACCACGATCCCGTCGCGCTCGAGGGTCTTGAGCGTGGAGGCGAGCATCTTCTCGCTGATCCCGTCGACGGTGCGGCGCAGCGCGCTCCAGCGCAGCGTGCCGTCGGCGAGCGCCGCGAGCACGAGCACGCCCCACTTGCTGGTGACGTGGTCGAGGACGGTGCGCGTGGGGCAGCCGTCGGTGAACATCGCGCTGTCGTCGCCGCGCAGGGAGCCAAGACTTACCGTCATGTGGGTACCTTACCCAAAGGTGGGTACTGTCGATCGGGAAGCATCCCGGTGGAGGCGTGGTTCGGCCAGGTGACATGCCTACCGACCACTCACGAAGGACTCCCATGACCACCCTCGTCACCGCCGCCTCCGGCCACCTCGGCCGCCTCGTCCTCGACTCGCTGCTGGAGCGCGGCGTCGCACCCGGCTCGATCCGCGCCGGCGCCCGCCGGCCCGAGACGCTCGCGGCGTACGCCGAACGCGGCGTCGCCGTCGTACCGCTCGACTACAACGACCCGGCCTCCGTCACTGCCGCCGTCGACGGCGCCGACAAGGTGCTGCTCATCTCCGGCTCCGAGGTCGGCCAGCGCGTGCCGCAGCACGCCGCCGTCATCGACGCCGCGTCCGCCGCCGGCGTGCAGCAGCTCGTCTACACCAGCGCCCCGCGCGCCACCGACACCCCGCTGGTCCTGGCACCGGAGCACAAGGCGACCGAGGAGCACCTCGTCGCCTCGGGCGTGCCCGCCACGGTCCTGCGCAACAACTGGTACTCCGAGAACTACGTGCAGGACCTCCAGGTCGCCCGCGAGCACGGCGTCCTCCCGACCAGCACCGGTGACGGACGCGTGCCCAGCGCGGCCCGCGCCGACTTCGCCGAGGCCGCGGCCGTCGTCCTGACCACCGACGGCCACGTCGGCCAGGTCTACGAGCTCGCCGGCGACGTCTCCTGGGACTTCGCGACCCTCGCGAGCACGATGTCGGAGGTGCTCGGCCGCGACGTGCAGCTGCAGCAGCTCAGCCCCGAGGAGCGCGCCGCCCAGCTCGAGCAGGTCGGCCTCGACGCCGGCACCGTCGGCTTCGTGACGGCCCTCGAGGGCAACATCCGCGACGGCGTCCTCGACCACACCGACGGCACGCTCTCGCGCCTCATCGGCCACCCCACCACGCCGCTCGTCGACTCCCTGCGCGCCCTGGCGTAGCCCCCGCCGACCACCGGGTCGTGGGCGCTACTGGGCGGAGCGGACCCGGATGCCGGAGATGGGGACGGTCACCGTGCCGGAGGGGTCGGTGAAGAAGTCGTTGCCCTGGTCGTCGACGACGATGAAGGCCGGGAAGTCCTCGACCTCGATCCGCCACACCGCCTCCATGCCGAGCTCCTCGTACTCGAGGACCGACACCGAGCGGATGCAGTCCTGGGCCAGGCGGGCGGCGGGGCCGCCGATCGACCCGAGGTAGAAGCCACCGTGGGCGTGGCAGGCATCGGTGACCTGCTTCGAGCGGTTGCCCTTGGCCAGCATCACCATCGAGCCGCCGGCCGCCTGGAACTGCTCGACGTAGGAGTCCATGCGGCCGGCGGTGGTGGGTCCGAAGGAGCCCGAGGCCATGCCGTCGGGGGTCTTGGCCGGGCCGGCGTAGTAGACGGGGTGGTCGCGCAGGTACTGCGGCATCTCCTCGCCGGCGTCGAGACGCTCCTTGATCTTGGCGTGCGCGATGTCGCGCGCCACCACCAGCGGCCCCGTCAGCGAGAGCCGGGTCTTCACCGGGTGGCGGCGCAGCTCGGCCAGGATGTCGGCCATCGGCCGGTTCAGGTCGATCGGCACCACCGCGCCGCCGGAGACGTCCTCGGCCACGCCGGCGTCCGGCATGTACTGCGCCGGGTCCATCTCGAGCTGCTCCAGGAAGACGCCGTCGGGCGTGATCTTGCCCAGCGCCTGCCGGTCCGCGGAGCAGGACACCGCGATCGCCACCGGGCACGACGCGCCGTGGCGCGGCAGCCGCACCACCCGGACGTCGTGGCAGAAGTACTTGCCGCCGAACTGCGCCCCGATGCCGAAGGACTGGGTCAGCTTGAAGACCTCCTCCTCCAGCTCCAGGTCGCGGAAGCCGTGGGCGCTCATCGAGCCCTCGGTCGGCAGGTTGTCGAGGTAGTGCGCCGAGGCGTACTTGGCGGTCTTGAGCGCGAACTCCGCCGACGTGCCGCCGATGACCACCGCCAGGTGGTACGGCGGACAGGCCGCGGTGCCCAGCGAGCGGATCTTCTCGTCGAGGAACTCCAGCATCCGCGTGGGGTTCAGGACGGCCTTGGTCTCCTGGAAGAGGAACGACTTGTTGGCCGACCCGCCGCCCTTGGCCATGAAGAGGAACTTGTACTCGGGGCGGCCTGAGGTCTGGGGCGTGGAGTAGAGCTCGATCTGGGCCGGCAGGTTGGTGCCGGTGTTCCTCTCCTCCCAGGTCGTCAGCGGGGCCAGCTGGGAGTAGCGCAGGTTGAGCCGCGTGTAGGCGTCGTAGACCCCGCGGCTGATGGCCTCCCCGTCGTCGGCGCCGGTCAGGACGCCCTCGGACTTCTTGCCCATGACGATCGCGGTGCCCGTGTCCTGGCACATCGGGAGCACGCCGCCGGCGGAGATGTTGACGTTCTTGAGCAGGTCGAGCGCCACGAAGCGGTCGTTGCCCGAGGCCTCGGGGTCGTCGATGATCCGCCGCAGCTGCGCGAGGTGGGCGGGGCGCAGGTAGTGGGAGATGTCGTGCATCGCCTCGGAGGTGAGCCGCTCGATCGCCTCGGGGTCCACCTGCAGGAAGGTGTGGCCCTGCGCGGTGAACGTGGACACGCCGTCGGTCGTCAGCAGCCGGTACGGCGTGTCGTCGCGGCCGGTCGGCAGCAGGTCGGAGTAGCGGAACTCGGGGCCGGTGGTCACGGGCGAAGGCTATCGCCGCGCCTGCGCCGTCCGGCGCCGGTCCTCGGGCAACCTAAGAGCCGGTTGGTGCGTCTATCCACCGTGACAGGACGACGAGGCGAGGGATCGGCGATGCTCAGGCGGGTGGCAGGGGCCGTGGCGCTGCTCGCGCTGGCGGTGACGAGCATGCTCGCCGTCGGCGAGGTGACCGACCGCGACGCCCGCGCCGCGCGTCCTGCCGACGCCGCACCCCGTGACAGTCCCTCGCCCACCGCCCCGCCCGCGCCGGCGAGCCCGTCGGTCGTGCCGGTCGCACCGCCGGGCCGGCCCGACATCGTCCTGATCCTCATGGACGACTTCTCCCTCGAGCTGCTCGACACCATGCCCGAGGCCCAGCGGATGGTCGCGGAGGGCGCGACCTACGACAACGCGTTCGTCGTCGACTCGCTGTGCTGCCCCTCGCGGGCCTCGATCATGACGGGTCAGATGCCGCACCAGACCGGGGTCCTGACCAACACCCCCAACGACGGGGCCCACCCGATCGGCGGCTACGAGGCGTTCGCGGCCCACGGCAACGGCAGGCGCCAGTTCAGCGTCACGCTCCAGGACTCGGGCTACCACACCGGCTTCGTGGGCAAGTTCCTCAACCGCTACGACGGTGGGGTGGTCGACGGCGCGCTCCGCCCGCCGCCGAGGGTGCCGGGGTGGACCGACTGGGAGGCGCTGCTCGGCTCGGCCTACAGCGGCTGGGGCTTCCAGAGCACGTTCCTCGACGAGGACGGGAGGGTGCAGCTGCGCGAGCACCCCAAGCCGCCGCGCTCGTCCTCGGTGGCGCGGCTCGACCGCGCCTACGCCGGCCACGTCACCGCCCGCAGGGCGGTGAAGTTCCTCGAGGAGCAGCGCGCCGGCGTCGCGCCGTACTTCCTGGAGGTCGCGAGCTACGCGCCGCACGGCCAGATCGAGAAGGCCTACCCCGACAGCCCGCAGTTCCCCTCGGCCTTCCGCGACCGCGCGCCCGCGGGCGACCCGACGGGCGGCAACTGCGGCACCCGCCCCTGCGGTGACCTCACGCTCGGCGACCTGGTCGGCTACGACGACCCGCGCGCGGACAACGCCCCGACCTACCTGCTCCCCGGCGGCAGGACCGCGCCGGCGCCGCCGTGGCGCACCAACGAGCTCACGCTGAGCGACAAGGAGGCGCTGACCTACTACCGCGACCGGGCGCGCATGGTGCAGTCGGTGGACCGCATGATCAAGCAGGTCCGCGAGGCCGCCGGACCCGACGCCTACGTCTTCCTCACCTCCGACAACGGCTTCCACCTCGGCCAGCACCAGCTCAACGGCGGCAAGGGCGCGCCCTACGACTCCGACAGCCGGGTCCCGCTCGTGGTCGTCGGCCCGGGCGTCGTGCCGGGCACGCGCCACCAGTTCGTCAACAACATCGACCTGGCGCCGACGTTCGAGGAGCTGGCCGGGGTGCGCACCCCGCGCTACCGCTCGGGCCGGTCCTTCGCCGACTCCCTCGGCGACCCCGACGCCCCGGGCGCGCACTACGCGTTCTTCGAGCACACCTACGCGATGGTCCAGCCCGGCGAGGTCGACGCCGACCGCGGCTCGGGCGGGACCATCGACCTCATCCCCTCCTACCTCGCCGTCCGCGGGGAGGAGGGGCTGCTGGTGCGCCTCGACCTCGACCCCTCGTGGACCGGGACCGACTACGCCTACGAGCTCTACCGCTACGACCGCCCCTGGGAGGACACCAACGTCTTCGCCGAGGACCACGACGAGCCCTACGCGCGCGACCTCATGCGGCGCCTGCGCCGGCTCGAGGACTGCGCTCCGGCGCGCTGCCGCGCGGCGGTGCGGTAGGCCGGTCGCTACTCCGGCCAGGCGGCGCGCCAGACGCGGCCGGCCTCGCCGTCGTCGCCGACGAGCAGGACCGTCTCGTCGGTCGCCGTCACCGAGAGCACGTGCTCGCCGGCCGCGGTCGGGCTGACCGGGATCTCGACCTGCTGCCAGTCCTCGCCGCGCAGCCGCCCCCACAGCGCGTACGCCGTGCCGTCGCTCACCGCCGCGAGCGCGCGGTCGCCATCGGTGGTGAGGCTCGCGGCGCCCGTGAACGCCTGGCCGTCGGGGTCGAGGCGTCCGAACGACTCGGCCGCCGTCCAGGTGGCGCCCTCGCGCCGCCACGTGCCGAAGCGGCCGTCGCGCAGCCCCACGGCCAGCAGCCCGTCGTCGGTGCGGGCCACGCGCTCGAGGTCGGTGAAGCCGTCGGAGGTCGGGACCTCCTGGCGCTCCCACGTGCGCCCGTCGCGCGAGACCCACGCCATCGGGATCCGGTTGACGCGCCCCTCGACCTGGCCGCTGCCGACCACGGTCCAGGCGGTCCCGTCGTGGACCTCGGCGATCGCGAGGGTGTCGAGCGCCTCGTCGCGGATGAGCGCAGGGTCGTCGTCGACGAGCTCGAAAGTGCGCTCGTCCGTCGACACCCACACCGCGGCGCCGGCTGTGCGGTTGCCCGCGATGAGCCAGGACCCCGGGCCGGCCGCGACGCGCTCGACGCTGACGGCCTGGTCGCCGCCGTAGAGGGAGAACGGCGCGACGACGTCGGTGAAGACCCCGTCGGGGCGCTGGAACCACGTCGTCACCCGCGGGTTGCCGTGGGCGCCGCCGGACTTGGCGCCGACCATCACGACGCGGTCGCCGCGGCAGGCGACCGACGACATGACCGCCCGCTCGGCCCAGTAGCCGCGCGCCTCGAACCGCAGCGACGTCCAGGTGCGGCCGTCGTCGTCGCTGCGCCAGCCCGCCGGGATGCTGCCGTCGCCCACGAACACGCCGCCGACGAGCCACCAGGTGCCGTCGCACTCGACGGACTCGCGGACCGCGATGCGGCCGGCCGGCCCGTCGGGCAGCGGCAGGGCGACCTGCTCCCAGGCGGCGGCAGCCTGCGGGGGTGCCGACGGGGGACCCGGCTCGTCCTCCGACCCGGTGCACGCGGCCAGCGCGAGGCAGACCGGCAGGCAGGCCAGCAGGGTGGTCACGGGTCGGCGCACGTCGCCAGGCTAGTGGTGCCCCGTGCGCGCCCAACGTTCATCGCGGGGTCCCTTCGCGGTCGCGAGGAGGTACGGTCCACGTAGACCCACCTGGGAGGGTGAGGTCGACGCGCGACCTCACGCGCACGGATCAAGGAGAACTGTTGAAGCCCAAGACCTCGCTGGTGTGCCTGGTGGCGCTCCTCTCGACCTCCGCCCTGGCCGCCTGTGCCCCGCCGGAGGACGACTCGAAGGACTCCGGAGCCTCGGCCGACGCCGCCACGGCGACCTCGCTCGACGACTTCGGGTCGATGGACGACCTCGTCGCCGCTGCGGAGGACGAGGGCGAGCTCAACGTCATCGCCCTGCCGCCCGACTGGGCCAACTACGGCGAGATCATCACGGCGTTCCAGGACAAGTACGACATCAAGATCAACTCCGCGCAGCCCGACGCGGCCAGCCAGGACGAGATCAACGCCGCCGAGCAGCTCAAGGGCACCGACCGCGCCCCCGACGTGTTCGACCTCGGCCAGTCCGTCGCGCTCGCCAACACCGACCTGTTCGCGCCGTACCAGGTGGAGACGTTCGACGACATCCCGGCGGAGTTCAAGGACGCCGACGGCACGTGGGTCAACGACTACGGCGGCTACATGTCCGTCGGCTACGACTCCACCAAGGTCCCCGACGTGACCTCGCTGGAGGACCTGCTCGGCCCCGACTTCAAGGGCAAGGTCGCCCTCAACGGCGACCCGACCGCCGCCGGCGCGGCCTTCAGCGGCGTCGTCATGGCCTCGGTCGCCAACGGCGGCTCGGCCGACGACATCAAGCCCGGCGTCGACTACTTCAAGGACCTCAAGGACGCCGGCAACTTCCTGCCTGTCGACCCGACGTCGGCCACGATCGAGTCCGGCCAGACGCCCGTCGTCGTGGACTGGGACTACCTCAACGCCGCCGAGAGCTCCAAGGTCGACGGCTGGAAGGTGTTCGTGCCGGAGGAGGCGCCCATCGCGGGCTACTACTTCCAGGCCATCAACGCCGACGCGCCGCACCCGGCCGCGGCGCGGCTGTGGCAGGAGTTCCTCTACAGCGACGAGGGCCAGAACCTCTGGCTCAAGGGCGGCGCCCGTCCCGTGCGGGCCGACGCCATGGTCGAGGCCGGCTCGATCGACCAGGAGCTCTACGAGGCCCTGCCCGAGGTGACCGGCACCCCGGTCATCCCGACCAACGAGCAGACCGAGTCGATGGCGGCCTACCTCGCCGACAACTGGGCCAAGGCCGTCGGCTGAGCGTGTCGGAGACCGCACCGCTCGCCGGGCCCGCCCCGGCCGCCGCGGCGCCACGACGGACGGGCCGGTCCTTCGGGATCGGCCCGTCCGTCGGGCTGCTGCCCTTCCTCGCCTTCGTCGGCATCTTCCTCGTCGTGCCCACGGTCACCGTGTGCATCGGCGCGTTCCAGGCCGACGAGGGCGGGTTCTCGCTCGAGAAGATCCGGCTCCTCGGCGAGGAGACTCCTCTCAAGGCGCTGCGCCAGAGCCTGGTGCTCTCGCTCAGCTCGGCCGTCGTGGGCGCCGTGCTCGGCGCGCTGCTGGCCTACCTCGTCGTCACCGCACCGCCCACCAGCATCGTGCGTCGTACCGTCACCGCGGTGTGCGGCGTGCTCGCGCAGTTCGGCGGCGTGACCCTGGCGTTCGCCTGGATGGCCACCCTCGGCTTCGGCGGGCTGCTCACGAACCTGCTCGCCGACTCCGTGGGCGCCGACCCCAACGGCTCCTCCTGGCTCTACGAGATGCCGGGCCTGGTGCTGGTCTACACCTACTTCCAGATCCCGCTCATGGTCATCGTGTTCCTCCCGGCCCTGGAGGGGCTGCGCCCGCAGTGGCGCGAGGCGGCCGTCAACCTCGGCGCGACGACCTGGCAGTACTGGACGCAGGTGGCGTTCCCCCTGCTGCGTCCGGCCTTCCTGGGCTCGGCGCTGCTGCTCTTCGCCAACGCGTTCGCGGCCTACGCCACCGCCGCCGCCCTGGTCAGCCAGGGCGCCCCGATCACGCCGCTGCTCATCCGCAACTCGCTCACGAGCGAGATCGTGCTGGGCCAGGCCAACTTCGCCTACGCGCTCGCGCTGGAGATGATCGTGGTCGTCGCCCTGGTGATGGGGCTCTACGCCTGGCTCCTCAAGCGCACGTCGCGGTGGCTGTGATGGGGGCCATGGTGTGGCGCGTCAGCCGCTGGCTCCTGCTGGCGGCGTTCGCGCTCTTCTTCCTGGTGCCGCTCGTGGCACTGCTCAACTTCAGCACCCGCGACACCCGCACCGGCGAGCGCACCGGTGCCGCCTGGCAGGCGCTCGTCGAGGACCCGACGATGACCGAGGCCATCACGACCTCGTTGCTGCTCGCCGCCCTCACGGTCGTCGGCATGGTCGTGCTGCTGGTGCCGACGATGATCTGGGTCAAGCTCCGGGTGCCGCGCGCCACGCGCCTCGTCGAGTTCCTGTGCCTGCTCCCGCTGACGATCCCGGCCCTGGTGATCGTCGTGGGCATGGACAACGTCTACGCCTGGGTCGACTACCTCGTCGGCGACTCTCCGCTGACGCTGACGTTCGTCTACGTCGTGCTGGTGCTGCCCTACTCCTACCGCGCGATCGACTCGGCGCTCGGCTCGCTGGACGCGACGACCCTCTCCGAGGCGGCGCGCTCGCTCGGGGCCGGCTGGTTCACCGTCATCACGCGCGTGATCCTGCCCAACATCTGGCCCGGGGTCCTCGGTGGCGCGTTCATCGCGATCGCCCTGGTGCTGGGGGAGTACACCGTCTCGTCGCTGACCAACTACGAGACGCTGCCGGTCGTCATCGTGGCGATCAGCAAGGCCAACGCGCCCGAGTCCATGGCAGCGGCGCTCGCCTCGCTGCTGTTCGCCGCACTGCTGCTGATGATGCTGTCGTTCCTCGACCGTCGTCGTCGCCACCCCGGAGGGAAGTAGATGTCCGACACCGCCACCCAGGCCACCCGCGCCGTCGACGGCCTCGCCGTCGAGATGAGCGGCCTGCGCCGCTCCTACGGCGACGTGCACGCGCTGGACGGGCTGGACCTGAGCCTGGCGCCCGGCGAGATGGTCGTCCTGCTCGGTCCGTCGGGCTGCGGCAAGACCACGGCCCTGCGGATCCTGGCCGGGCTCGAGCGCCAGGACGCCGGCACGATCAGCGTCGGCGGCAAGGACCTCACCCGGGTGCCGGCCAACAAGCGCGACATGGGCATGGTCTTCCAGGCCTACAGCCTCTTCCCGCACCTCACCGTGCTCGACAACGTGGCCTTCGGGCTCAAGCTGCGCGGTCGCTCGCGCACCGAGCGCCGCAGCCGGGCCGGCGACATGCTCGACCTGGTGGGCCTCGGCACGCAGAAGGACCGCTACGCCAACCAGCTCTCGGGCGGCCAGCAGCAGCGGGTCGCGCTGGCGCGCGCCCTCGCGATCGAGCCGGCCGTGCTCCTCCTGGACGAGCCCCTCTCGGCGCTGGACGCGAAGGTCCGCGTGCAGCTGCGCGACGAGATCCGCCGCGTGCAGCTCGACGTCGGCACCACCACCCTCTTCGTCACCCACGACCAGGAGGAGGCGCTGGCCATCGCCGACCGCGTCGGCGTCATGAACGCCGGCCGGCTCGACCAGATCGCGCCGCCGGCGGAGCTCTACTCCGCGCCGGCCACGCCGTTCGTGGGCGAGTTCGTGGGGCTCAGCAACCGGATCCCCGCGAGCGTCTCGGGCGAGCGCGCCGAGGTGCTCGGCGCCAGCGTGCCGGTGCTGCCGGGCTCCGCGACCGGCACCGGTCTCGCGCTCGTGCGCCCGGAGTCGGTGTCGGTCACCCCCGACGCCGCCGGCCACGGGCACGTCGTCTCCGTGGGCTTCCTGGGCCCGGTCACCCGCGCCACCGTCCAGCTCGACGACGGCACGCTGGTCGTCGCCCAGCTCGCCAGCAGCGCCGCCGCCGACCTGGTCGTCGGCGCCCGGGTGCGCCTCGAGATCGCGGCCTCGCCGGTGCTCGTGGTCGCGTCGTAGCATGCGGTCATGACGGGCGAGGTCGAGCGCAGCGGTGATGACCCGAGCCGGCTGCGCATCTCCGACGCCGAGCGTCACCAGGTCGCCGAGCTCCTGCGCGACGCCGCCGGCGACGGCCGCATCGACCTCGGGGAGCTCGACGAGCGCCTCGAGGCGGCCTACGCCGCCAAGACCTACGCCGACCTGGTCCCGATCACCGCGGACCTGCCGGCCCACCGCGACGCAGTGAGGGCGCCCGCGACCGGGACGTCCGCCTCGCTCGTGACCCCCGGCGGCCAGCGCGAGGAGCGACACCTCGCCCTCATGAGCGGGCTCGACCGCTCCGGCGTGTGGAGGGTGCCCGAGCAGCTCACGATCACCTGCTTCATGGGCGGCGCCAACCTCGACCTGCGCCAGGCGACGTACGCCGCGAAGGAGGTCGTCATCACCGTCAACGCGATCATGGGCGGCGCCACCATCATCGTCGGCCCGCACGTCCACGTCGTCGTCGAGGGCACCGGCATCATGGGCGGCTACTCCGCCCCCTCCGGCCTGGTCGACGCCGAGCTCGACGCCGACTCCCCGACCGTGCGCATCCAGGGCTTCGCCTTCTGGGGCGGCGTCAACGTCGAGCGCAAGCCACGCCCCGACCCCCGTCCCACCCGCCCCCACTGAGGGGCGCGCGAGCGGTGAGATTCACCGGGTACCCGGTGAAACTCACGCTTCCTGTATGAAGCTTCGTGCCGGAGGCATGAGTTTCGGTCGGGTAGTGGGGCTGGTGGGACAGGCCCTTCACGGCTGTATCCACAGGTGTCTGCCAGGCAGATGCGGCCGCGAGGCGAAGCGGGCACCGTCGTACCCATGGTGATCGAGCTGGGGAGTACGAGCGGGACGCGCGGCTTTCTGCTGAGGCGGGATGCGATCGCGCTGGGGATCGACGACAACGCGCTGGCGCGCATGGTGCGGTTCGGGGAGCTCGTGCGCATCCGTCAAGGTGTCTACGCACCCCGAGCCGAGTGGGCCGCCCTGTCCCGGCGGGAGCGCCACCGGGTGCTGACTCGCGCGGTCCAAGCGCTGTACGACGGGCACGTAGCCGTGTCCCACACCTCCCAGGCGATGGCGGACGGTGCCCCCGACTGGGGCCACGACCTCAGGGAGGTGCACCTCACCCACCTCGCCGGCGGAGGTCGCCGACGCGCCGGCATCGTCCACCACGAGGGGTCGTTGCGAGTGTCCGACCTCAGTCGCGACGCTGACGGTTGGCACACCACGCCGACTCGCACCGTCCTCGACAGCTGCAACCTGCTGAGCACGGAGGCTGGACTCGTGCTGGCCAACTGGTACCTGCACGAGGGTCTGACCACGACCGAGGAGCTCGAGGCGCGGTACGTCGAGCTGCAGCGGTCGCCGCGCATGTTGGCGGTGCGGCTCGTGCTCCGGCTGGCGGACGGCGGAGCGGAGTCCGTCGGAGAGAGCCGGTTCCTCTACCTCGTCTGGAGGGCGGGACTGCCACGGCCGGTCCTCCAGTACGAGGTCTGGGACGGCGATGACCTGGTGGGTACGGTCGACGCCGTCTGGCCGGAGCTGGGCGTGATGGCCGAGTTCGACGGCAAGGTCAAGTACGGCCGCCTGCTCAAGCCCGGCCAGTCGGCGGCGGACGCAGTCTTCGCCGAGAAGGTCCGCGAGGACCGGATCCGTGAGCTCACCGGCTTCCGCGTGATCAGACCCATCTGGAGCGACTTCGAGCGGCCGGACCTGCTGGTGCAGCGCCTGCGGCGAATCATGGCTCGGCCCGGGGTGACGCGACGGTCGGGCTGAGGAGCGATTGGTGCTGACCCCTGGAGTCACACGCGTCCCAGCGCCGTCATGAAACTGGTGCTTCCCGTACGAAGTTTCGTACCGGAAGCGTGAGTTTCACCGGGTACCCGGTGAAACTCACGGACTCCAGACCCGCCGAAGTCAACGACCCCGAGACGCACCGGAGCCCGGCCACCCCAGGGGGCGACCGGGCTCCGCGTACGAGCAGACGAGCAGACGAGCAGACGAGCAGACGAGCAGACGAGCAGACGAGCAGACGATCAGCCCTCGGCGGACTCCGCGGCGGCGGTCTGCCGGTCGGCGACCTCGTGCTCGGCCTGGACCTGCTCGGCGGGGTCGTGGCCCTGCTCCAGGGCCGGCACGCGGCCGGCGCGCTCGAGGTCGATGGTGAGGTTCTCACCGGTGGCCGGGTCGAACAGGTGCATCTGCGAGGTGTCGACCCAGATCTCGGCGTCGTCGTCCTCGGCGACCTTGCTGGAGCCGTCGAGCGAGACGACCAGCTGGGTGCGCAGCGTCTCGCCGTCCAGGTCGCGCTCGAGCTGCTGCAGCTGCTCGAGCACCTCGGGCGGCGCCTCGAAGGGGATGTAGGCGTAGGCGGTGTTGCCCAGCCACTCCACCTGGTCGATCTTGGCGCGGAACGTCGAGCCCTTGCGGGTCTGGTCGACGACCGAGGCGTCCTCGAACGCCTCGGGCCGGATGCCGGCGATCAGCAGGCCCCGGCCGGCCACCTTGGCGGCCTTGTCGGCCGGGATCTCCACCTTGCCGAACGGCAGCTCGACGGTGGTCCCCTCGACCGTCGCCGGCAGGAAGTTCATCGGCGGGGAGCCGATGAAGCCGGCGACGAACAGGTTGCCGGGGTTGGTGTAGAGCTCGCGCGGCGAGGCCAGCTGCTGCAGGATCCCGCGCTTGAGCACCGCCACGCGGTCGCCCAGCGTCATCGCCTCGGTCTGGTCGTGGGTGACGTAGACCGTGGTGATGCCGAGCTTCTTCTGCAGCCGCGCGATCTCGCTGCGCATCTGGCCGCGGAGCTTGGCGTCCAGGTTGGACAGCGGCTCGTCGAAGAGGAAGGCGTCGGCGTCGCGGACGATCGCGCGTCCCATCGCGACCCGCTGGCGCTGGCCACCGGAGAGGTTGGCCGGCTTGCGGTCCAGGTGCTCGTCGAGCTCCAGGGTCTTGGACGCCGCGCGCACCTTCTCGTCGACGGTCTTGTTGTCCTCCTTGGCGAGGCGCAGCGGGAAGGCGATGTTCTCGTAGACCGTCAGGTGCGGGTAGAGCGCGTAGTTCTGGAACACCATGGCCAGGTTGCGCTCCTTGGGGGCCAGGTCGTTGACCTTGCGGTCCCCGATCATCATGTCGCCCGAGGTGATGTCCTCGAGCCCCACGATCATCCGCAGCAGCGTGGACTTCCCGCAGCCGGACGGTCCGACCAGGATCATGAACTCCCCGTCGGCGACGTCGATGCTGACGTCGTTGACCGCGGGGAACCCGTCGCCGTACTTCTTGACGATGTTCTTCATGTCGATGGCAGCCATGAGCTCAACCCTTCACTGCGCCGGAGGTCAGGCCGGCGACGATCTTGCGCTGGAAAATCAGGACGATGATGATGATCGGGATCGTCGAGACGACGGCTCCCGCGGCCAGCAGCGACGCCGGCCGGTTGAATGGGTCGGCCCCCACGAAGAAGGACAGCGCCGCCGGGATCGGCCGCGCGCTCTCCGTCGAGGTGAGCGAGATCCCGAACACGAAGTCGTTCCACGCGAAGAAGAACGTCAGGATCGCGGCCGTGAAGACGCCCGGCGCCGCGAGCGGCACGATCACCTTGCGGAACGCCTGCCACGAGGTGGCGCCGTCGACCTGGGCCGCCTGCTCGAGCTCCCACGGGATCTCCCGGAAGAACGCCGAGAGCGTCCAGATCGCCAGCGGCAGCGTGAAGGACATGTAGGGGATGATCAGGCCGGGCCAGGTGTCGTAGAGGCCGATCGTGCGCCACATGTCGAACAGCGGCCCGACCAGCGACACCACGGGGAACATCGCGATGGCCAGCGCCATCGTGAGCACGAACTTCTTGCCCTTGAACTCCAGGCGGGCGATGGCGTACGCCGCCAGCGTCGCGATGATCACCGAGAGCAGCGTGGCGATCAGGCTGATGCCGATGGAGTTGACGATCGCCCGACGGAACTGCGGGTTGTCGAGGACGTCCTTGTAGTTCTGCCAGCCGGCGCCCGCCCCGTCCGCGGGGAAGAAGCCGGGGCTGCCGTTGGTGATCGCGGCCTGGGACTTGAACGACAGCGAGATGATCCACGCGACCGGCAGCAGGCACCAGAGCAGGATCAGCACGCAGCCGACTGCGGTTCCGAGCTTCCTCATGTCCTCATCCCTCCTGCCGCGCCGCGGCGAGGTCGACCCGGAACAGCTTGACGATCAGCCACGCGATCAGCAGCACCGACAGGAACAGCAGCACCGACAGGGCGGAGCCGATCCCGAGCTGGAACTGCTCGATGGTCTGGCGGTAGGTCAGGAACGAGATCGACTCGGTCTTGACCGCACCGGCGGTCATGACCGCGATGTTGTCGAAGATCCGGTAGGCGTCGAGCGCGCGGAAGAGCACCGCCACCATGATCGCGGCCCGCATGTTGGGCAGGATCACCTTCCACAGTCGCTGCCACCAGGTGGCGCCGTCGACCTTGGCGGCCTCGATCATGTCCTCCGACACCTGGGCCAGCCCGGCCAGCAGGAGCAGCGACATGAACGGCGTCGTCTTCCAGATCTCGGACACCATGATCGCGATCACGGCGGGCGTGGTCTCCCCGAACCAGTTGAACTGGAGATCCATCCCGGGGATCCAGGAGTTGATGAAGCCGTTCTGGTAGCTGAACGCGAACTGCCACGCGAAGCCCGAGACCACAGTGATGATGCCGTAGGGGATCAGGATCGAGGTGCGGATGACGCCGCGCGCGAAGATCACGCGGTGCATCACCATCGCGAAGATGAAGCCGATGACCAGCTCGATCGCGACCGTGACGACCATGTAGAGGACGGTCACCCCGGTGTCGCGCCAGAAGAGCGGGTCGCTCAGTGCGGTGACATAGTTGCTCAGCCCGACGAACTCCTTGTCCTCCGGCGCCGTGAGCGAGTAGTTGTACAGCGACAGGTAGAGCGCCCGCAGCATCGGGAACGCCGTGACGATGAGCATCACGATGATCGCCGGCAGCACGAGCCTCCGGCCGAGCGCGTTCTCGGCCTTGGCGCGGTTGCTGTCGGGCGGCGTCGTGGTGTCCGGTCGGGCCTTCTCGCCCGCCGTGGCGGTGTAGGTGCTCACAGCAGGGCCTTCCCTTCGAGGACGTCCTTGAGGAACTTCGCGGACTCCTCCGGGGTGCGGTCAGGGTCGACCGACTTGGGGGAGTGCCAGACGCTCTGGATCGCCGCGGAGATCGTGGCGTAGTAGGAGCTCTTGGGTCGCGGCCCGCCCTCGTCGACGCTCTGGCTGAAGAGCTCCAGCAGGTCGGCCGGGTAGGCCTCCTTGAGCTCCGGGGCGTCGTAGGCCGAGTTGCGCGCGGGCATCAGCCCGGACTCGACCGCGAGCGCCACCTGGGCCTCGGTGGTCGTGACGCACTCCGCGGCCTCGAGGGCGAAGTCGGTGTTCTCGGAGAACGCGCCGACGCCGATGTCGATGCCGCCGATGGGGGGCTTGGAGGCCTCGCCCTCGACGGTGGCCGGGTAGCGGGCCCAGCCGAGGTCCTCGAAGTCCTCCTTGGTGATGGTGCCGGGCTCGACGAGACCCTCGTAGTTCTTGTAGACGAACGTCCAGTTCGTCATGAACTCGCCCGCGCCTTCGGCGGGGTACATCAGCCCGAGGCTGGTGCCCTCGTTGGACGTCGTCAGGTCGGGCTGGGCGGCAGCGGAGCCGGCCAGCTTCTGGATCACCGAGGCGGCGGCGCGGCCGGCGTCGGAGTCGATGTCGACCGAGGCGTCCTTGCCCTTCTCGTTGTCGCTGATGATGTCGCCGCCGGCGCCCTGGATGAGGGCGTTGATCCACACGACGTAGGCCTCGTACTTGTTGGCCTGGACCCCGACCGTGCCCTTGTTGTCGGCCGCCGCCTCGATGACCTGGTCCCAGGTGACGGGCTTGGTCATGTCGAGGCCAGCGGCCTCGGCGAGCGACTTGCGGTACCAGAGGACCTGGGTGTTGGCCCACTGCGGGAAGGCGTAGACGCCCTCGTCCCACTTGACCGTGTCGGCCGCGCCCTCGAGCACGTCCTCGTCGGTGGCGGTCCCTGCGGCGTCCTTCGGGAGCTCCTCGAGCCAGTTGGCGTTGGCGAACTCCGCCACGAAGACCGGGTCGAGGCTCATCAGGTCGGTGGAGGAGTCCTTGGCGGCCAGGCGCCGCGCCAGCTGGGTGCGCTGGTCCGTGGCACCGGAGGGCAGCAGCTGGATCTCGATGTCGTAGTCGTCGGTGCTGCACTGCTCCGCCAGCTTGGTCAGCGTCTCCACCCCGTCGGGGTTGACGTACCAGTTGAGCGTGGGCTTTCCGGAGTCTCCCGAACACGCCGCCAACAGGCTCGTGGCCAGCACGGCCACACCGACCGCGGCGATGCCGCGGGTGCCTCCGCTCCTGCGCTTCTTCCACCGGCGAGCCGGAGGTCCTCCCGAGTCGTGCGCCATCTGTCCCTCCCGGATAGTGGTGTGGGTCACACGTCTAGTCCTATCGGACCAGAATGTCCACCGTCACACCGGTACCCCGATGGGCCAGGTCTCCGACAGGCTCTTATCCGCGCGCCCGCGCCCGGTCCGCCGTACGACGGATGCCGGCGGCGAAGGTCTCGAAGAGCGGCTCGGGCATGTCGTGACCCATGCCCTCGATGAGCAGCAGCTCGGCGCCGGGCACGGCCGCGGCGGTGGCGCGGCCGCCGGAGACGTGGACCATCTTGTCGGCGAGCCCGTGCACCACCAGGGTCGGCACCGTGACCGACCTCAGGCGCGGGCCGCGGTTGGGCTGGTGGAGGATCGCGAGCATCTGGCGCACCACGCCCTCGGGCGAGACGCCGCGGTCGTAAGTCTCCTCGGCGCGCGCGGCCACCTGCTCGTCGGTCTGGGGGAAGCCAGGTGAGCCGATCAGCTTCCACAGCGCGGCACTGGCCTTGACGTAGGCCTCCCGGCCGGCGCCGCGGTTGGCGAGGAGCGAGGGCAGCAGCGCCGGGTGCTGCCAGCCGACCGTGCGCTTGCCGGTCGTCGACATGATGCTGGTCAGGCTGCGCACGCGCTTGGGCTGGGCGATCGCCATCGTCTGCACGATCATCCCGCCCATGGACACCCCGACGATGTGGGCCGACTCCAGCCCGAGATGGTCGAGGAGGCCCAAGGCGTCCTCGGCCAGGTCGTCGAGCGTGTACGGCGGTCGGGTGCGCCCGCCCGCGAACGCGCGCACGAGCGCCGTCCGGCCGACCCGGGCGCCGACGCGGCTCGACCGGCCGGTGTCGCGGTTGTCGTAGCGGATCACGTAGAACCCGCGCGCCGCCAGCAGCCGGCACAGCTGCGGGTCCCACCAGGTCATGGGCCCGCCGAGCCCCATCACCAGCAGCAGCGGCTCGTCGTCGGGGTCGCCGAAGGTCTGGTAGCAGAGCTCCACCCCTTTGGCCACAGGCGCGAAGAGCTCCTCGGACACGGCGACGTCGGGCGTCTGGCGGGGACCGGTGGTCATGCCGGGATCATCTCGCACCCGGTGACCGGCGCGCTCGACCGGGCCGGAACTCCCTCGCCCCGGGCCCTGCTGCGCGTACCGTCCGGGGGTGAGCACCCCGACCCTGGCGTCCTTCCTGCTGCCCGAGGGGTTCGCGCGCCCGGCCGTCTCCGCGGTCATCCGCGAGGGCAGCGTGCTCACCGAGGCCGTCCGCTACGCGCTGCGCTCGGCCGGCGACCGCCGTACGCGCCGGAGCACGCCGTACACGGGCCGGCTGCTGCCGCGGGCCGCCGACCCGGTCGTGCTGGTGCCGGGCTTCATGGCCGGCGACGCGTCGCTCACGCTGATGTCCAGACACCTGCGGGCACAGGGTTTCCGGACCTACCGCTCGCACATCCGCGCCAACGTCGGGTGCACGCTCGACGCAGCGGCCCAGCTCGAGGAGCGGCTGGAGTCGATCGTGATCCGCCGCGGCACCCGGGTCCAGCTCGTGGGCCACAGCCTGGGCGGGATGCTCGCGCGCGGCATCGCCGTACGCCGCCCGGACCTCGTGTCCGGCATCGTCACGCTCGGCAGCCCGATGCTCGCCCCGGCGGCCCACCACCGGGTCCTGACCGTGAGCGTCGACCTGCTGGTGCGGCTCAGCCGTGCGGGGGTCCCCGGGCTCATGGCCGCGGACTGCGTGGCCGGCGGCTGCGCGCGCCAGAGCTTCGACGAGACCCGGCTGCCGCTGCCCGTGGGCGTGGGCTTCACCGCGGTCTACTCCAAGCGCGACGGCATCGTCGACTGGCGCGCGTGCGTGCCCACCGAGGCGTGGGGCGTCGAGGTGACCGCCTCCCACCTCGGCATGGCGGTCGACCCGCGCGTCATCGACCACGTGGTGGCGTCGCTGCGCCGCCAGGCGGTGGCGTCAGTGGTCGAAGTCGATCGCGGAGTAACTGCGTAGCTTCTGCAGGCGGTGCTCGGAGGTGATCGAGCGGATCGTGCCGCTGCGCGAGCGCATGACCAGCGAGTGGGTCGTCGCGCCGCCCTTGGCGTAGCGCACGCCGCGCATCAGGTCGCCGTCGGTGATGCCGGTGGCGACGAAGAAGCAGTCGTCGCCGGTCACCAGGTCGTCGGTGGACAGCACGAAGTCCGGGTCGAGGTCGTGCCCGGCGTCCAGGGCGCGCTGCCGCTCCGCGTCGTCCTGCGGCCAGAGCTGGCCCTGGATCACCCCGCCCATGCACTTCATGGCGCACGCCGTGATGATCGCCTCGGGGGTGCCGCCGACGCCGAGCAGCAGGTCGACACCGCTGTCGGGCCGGGCCGCGGAGATCGCGCCGGCGACGTCGCCGTCGACGATGAACTTGATGCGCGCGCCCGTGGCGCGGATCTCCTCGGCCAGCGCCGCGTGGCGCGGGCGGTCGAGCAGCACCACGGTGACGTCCTCGGCCTTGCCGCCCTTGGCCTTGGCGACCTGGTGGATGTTCTCCGCCACGGGGTAGCGGATGTCGACGACGTCGGCCGCCTCGGGACCGGTGGCCAGCTTGTCCATGTAGAAGACCGCGGACGGGTCGTACATCGAGCCGCGCGGGGAGACCGCCAGCACGGCGACCGCGTTGGCCATGCCCTTGGCGGTCAGCGTGGTGCCGTCGATCGGGTCGACCGCGACGTCGCAGTCGGGGCCGGTGCCGTCGCCGACCTGCTCGCCGTTGTAGAGCATCGGGGCGTTGTCCTTCTCGCCCTCGCCGATGACGACGGTGCCGTTCATGCCGATGGTCGAGATCATCACGCGCATGGCGTTGACGGCCACCGCGTCGGCGCCGTTCTTGTCGCCGCGGCCCACCCAGCGCCCCGCCGCCATGGCGGCCGCCTCGGTCACCCGCACCAGCTCGAGCGCCAGGTTGCGGTCGGGGGTCTGGGGCGCGACGTCGAGCGAGGGGTCCATGGTCGGCATCGTAACGGTGACCTCGAGGTCGTCTCAGGTCGCGGCGTAGGCCTGCACGGCGGTCTCCTTGACCGAGAGCCACACTTCGCGGCCCGGTGCCAGCCCGAGCTCGCCGGCGGCCGCCGGGGTGACGTCGGCGAGCAGCTCGTGCTCACCGGAGACCAGCAGGCGTACGGCGTCCCCGTGCGGCGCCGCGCTGAGGACGACCCCGCGCCACCGGTGCCGCGCCGACCCCTCCGGCCGGTGCAGCGAGACCGTCACCGCGCGGGGGCTGAACGAGCGCAGGACGTCGCCCTCGCGCAGCACGTTGAGCCCGACGAGGCGCGCCACGTGGTCGGTGCGCGGCCGGGCCGCGACCTCCTGGGGGGTGCCCTCCTGCGCCACCCGGCCGCCGTCCAGGACCACCACCCGGTCCGCCAGCGTCAGGGCGTCGATCGCGTCGTGCGTGACCAGCAGCGCCACGCCGGGGTAGTCGGCGAGGTGGCGGGCCAGCTCGATCCTCAGCGCGGTGGCCACGCCGACGTCCAGGCCGGCGAACGGCTCGTCGAGCAGCAGCAGGGCGGGCTCGGTCGCCAGCGCCCGGGCGATCGCCACCCGCTGCGCCTGGCCGCCCGACAGCTCGCCCGGCCGCCGGCCCGACAGCTCGCCCACACCCAGTCGGTCGAGCCAGGCCTGGGCCGTCGCGTCGGCGTCGCGGCGGCGGATGCCGCGGGCGCGGGGCCCGAAGGCGACGTTGGCCAGCGCCGTGAGGTGGGGGAACAGCGACTGGTCCTGGAAGACGTAGCCGACCTGGCGGTCGCGCACGAGCCGCGGCGGCTCGGTCCAGCTGTCGCCCGCGACCGTCACCGAGCCGGACAGCCCGGTGAGCCCGGCCAGCGCGCGCAGGAGCGTCGTCTTGCCGGCGCCGTTGGGTCCGATCACGGCGACGACCTGGCCGGGCTCGGCGGTGACCGTCGCGTCGAGCCGCCCGGCGACGTGGACGCGCGCGTCGAGGCCGCTCACGGCGTGGTCAGCCATCGGTTGCGGAGCGCGGCGAGGATGGCGACCGAGGCGACGAGCAGGATCATGCTCAGCGTGCGCGCCACCTCGGGGTCGCCCTGCAGCGTGGTGTAGATCAGCGAGGGCATGGTCTGGGTGGTGCCCGGGTAGTTGCCGGCGAAGGTGATGGTGGCCCCGAACTCCCCGAGCGAGCGGGCCCAGGCCAGGACCGCGCCGGCCAGGACGCCCGGCATGGCCAGCGGCAGCGTCACGCGGCGGAACATCGTCCAGCGCGAGGCCCCGAGCGTGGCCGCGACGACGTCGTAGCGCTCGCCCGCGCTGCGCATCGCGCCCTCGACGGACAGGACGTAGAACGGCATCGAGACGAACGTGTGCGCGATGACCACGGCCGGCGTCGTGTAGGGCAGTGAGACGCCCCCCTCGCGCAGCAGCGGCCCCAGCAGGCCGGTGCGGCCCATGGCCGTGACCAGGGCGACGCCGGCGACGACCGGCGGCAGCACCAACGGGACCGTCACCGCGGCCCGCAGCACCGCTCGCCCACGGAAGTCGACGCGAGCGAGCAGCCAGGCCAGCGGGGTGCCGAGCACCAGGCAGGCCACCACCGTCGCGCCCGAGGCCACCGCCGTGAGCCGCAGCGCCTCGCCGACCTCGCGGCTGCCGAGGCGGTCGAGGAACGTCGCCCAGGGGGTGTCGAGGACCAGGCTCACCAACGGCAGCACCAGCAGCGCCGCGGCGAGGCCGGCGGGGACGAGGAGGACCAGGGGTGGGCGCCCCAGCGTGTCGGTCCGACGAGCCGTCACGGCGCCCCGAAGCCCGCGTCCTCGAGCACCTGCTGCCCTGCGTCGGAGAGCACCAGGTCGACGAACTCCTGAGCGAGGTCGGCGTCCTGCGACTGCTCGAGCGGCGCGATCGGGTACGTCGTGACCTGCGCGTCGGCGCCCGGGATCTCGAACGTCCTCACGTCCGCGCCGGCGGCCACCGCGTCGGAGGCGTAGACCAGGCCGGCGTCGGCCTCCCCGCTGACGACCTTGGCCAGCACCGCCTTGACGTCGACCTCGAGGCTGGCCGGCTCGGCGTCCAGCCCGGTGCTCGTGCGGAGGGCGGCCGCGACCTTGCCGCAGGGCGCGGTCTCGACGCAGACCACGTAGGTGACGTCGCCGGCCGCGAGGTCGTCATAGGAGGTGACGCCCGCCGGGTTGTCGGCGGGGGTGACGAGCACCATCGTGTTGGTCGCGAAGACCTCCGGGTCGGCGGCCAGGACGTCGGTGGCGCTGGTCATGGTCTTGGTGTCGGCCGTGGCCAGCACGTCGGCGGGGGCGCCCCCGACCGCCTGCTCGGCGAGGGTGGCCGAGGAGTCGAAGGCCAGCCTGACCGTGACGCCGTCGTGGTCGGCCTCGAACTCGTCGGCCAGGGCGGTGAAGGTCTCGGTGAGCGAGGCAGCGGCGAGCACGGTGATCGTCGTGCCCCCGTCACCCCCCTCGTCGTCGTCGCCGCAGGCGGCGAGCGGGAGCAGGAGGGCGAGGGTCAACAGGAGGGGAAGGGGCTTCATCAGGGACGCTCCACGACGACGTTGGTGGACTTCACCGAGGCGACGGCGCGCACGCCCGGCTCGAGCCCGAGGTCGTCGGCCGCCTCGGAGCTCATCAGCGAGACGATCCGGTAGGGCCCGCAGATCAGGTCGACCTGCGCCATGACGGCGTCCTTCTTGACCCGGACGACGATGCCGGTGAGCCGGTTGCGGGCGCTGACGGCGGAGGCGCGGGCAGGGTCGGGGTCGCGGGAGTCGGCGAGCGACTCGGCGAGGACCGCGAGGTCGGTGCCGGCGATGACGGCGCGGCCGTCGGCGGTGGAGGCGGCGACGCGGCCGGCGTCCACCCAGCGTCGCAGGGTGTCGTCGCTGACACCGAGGATCTCGGCGGCCTCCGCAACTCGGTAGGTGCTCACGCGGCCAGTCTGCCGCAGGTGCGGCTAGGTGACCAGCCAAAGGGCCGTGACTGCGGCGGCGAGGCTGAGCGGCGTCACCACGAACGACACCAGGTGGAAGCGGCCCAGGCCGGGCCTTTCGCCGTACCTGCCGAGGTGACGCGCCCAGAGCAGGTTGGCCAACGAGCCGCTGTAGGTGAGCCCGGCGCCGATGTTGAGGCCGAGCAGGGCGGCGAGCACGGCCGTGTCGCCGAGCGGCGCCAGGAGCGGGACGAGCAGCAGCGTGGCCGACAGGTTCGTCAGCAGGTTGGCGAGCACCGTGGCCAGCAGGGCGATCAGGGCGAGGGCCCCCAGCGCCGTCGAGCCCGGCAGCACCCGCTCCACGAGGTCGCCCAGGAAGCCCTCCGAGATCGCTGCGACCACCACGCCCAGCGCGAGCACGAAGCAGGCGAAGCCCGGGTGGGCGGCGCCGACGACGTCGCGCGCGACCAACAGCCGACGGTGACGGGCCCAGCCGACGAGCACGAGCGCCGCTGCGGTCGAGACCACGAACGGCTCCACGCCCAGCGGCGAGGTCGCCGCGAAGCCGACCAGCATCAGCGCCACCACCGCCACAGGCACCGGCTCCACGGCGGGCGTCGCCACGTCGCCGCGGTCGGCCGGCGGCGCGCCGAGCTCGCGGCGGAAGACGAACCGGAGGACGACGTACTCGACGGCCAGGACCGCCACCAGCACGGGCGCCATCGTGACGGCGAACCCGGCGAAGGTCAGGTCGAGGTGCGGCGTGGCCAGGAGGTTGGTGAGGTTGGAGACCGGCAGCAGCAGCGAGGCGGAGTTGGCCATGCGCAGGCACGCGTAGGCGCCCGGGCCGGTCGAGGTGCCGGCTGCGACCGCGGCGCCGACGACGACCGGGGTGAGCAGCACGACGGTGGCGTCGAGGCTCAGCACCGCCGTGACGGCGGCCGCGACCAGGAAGGCGGCGGTGAAGAGCCGCCGCGGGGCGTGGGGCCGGCCGGGTCCCGGGCGCAGCAGGCGCCCTGCCGCCGCGAAGAGCCCCGCTCGGGCGCAGACGTCGGAGACCACCAGGATCGTGGCGAGGAAGGCGACCACCGGCGCGAGCTGACGGACGGCGTCGCCGGCGTGGTCGAGGGAGACCAGGCCGGTGGCGAGGGCCGCCCCGGCCGCGAGCACCGAGACCGCCGCCTCCACCCGTCCGGAGGGGTGCCGGTAGGCCGTGACGAGGAGCGCGAGGAGGGCTGCGACCGCGACCACCTCGGCGACCAGGTGGGCGAGGGTCGGCACCCGGGCAATCTACCCACCTGTGAGGATGGGCCCGTGAGCGACAGCGAGAAGCCGGCCCGGTACGCCCGGACGGCCAACGGGCTGATCGCCTCGCTGGTGGTCACCGTGCTCGCCGTCACCGCGTTCGTGGTGTTCCGGGCGGTGACCCGGGACAACCCGGAGATCGAGCCCGAGGCCGTCGACTACCTCGAGACCGTCGAGCTGGTGCAGGACGCCGGCCTCGAGGTCGCCTACCCGCCGACGCTCCCCGAGGGCTGGAAGGCCACCAACGTCGCCTTCACCCCGGGCGACCGGCCCGCGTTCGGCCTCTCGATCCTCACCGACGCCGGCACCTTCGTCGGGGTGCGGCAGGAGGACGAGGGCTTGGACGACCTGCTGGCGACGTACGTCGACGAGGACGCCGCCGAGGAGGACCCGGTCGACTTCGACAGCCCGATCGCGACCGCCTGGGAGAGCTACTCCGACGAGGGTGGCGACCTGGCCTACGCCACCGAGCTCGGCGAGGACACCCTGCTGGTCTACGGCTCGGCCAGCGAGGCCGACCTGCGGCTGCTGCTCGAGTCGCTGACCACCGACCCGCTGGGCTGAGCCGAGCTCAGCCTTCCTCGGCGTCGAGGACCTCGTCGAGGCGCTTGCGGGCGCCGTCGAGCCACTCCTGGCAGATCGTGGCGAGCTGCTCGCCGCGCTCCCAGAGGGCCAGCGACTCCTCCAGCGTGGTGCCGCCGGTCTCGAGGCGGCGTACGACGTCGAGCAGCTCCTCGCGGGCGGCTTCGTAGGAGGGCGTGGCGTCGGTCATGCGGGCTCTTCTTCCTCGTGCGGGACGGGGTCGGGGGTGGTCGAGTCGACGGTGGCGGCGATGCGGCCGTCGGCCACGCGGACGCTGACGGAGGCGCCGGGGGAGACCGCGTCGAGGGAGGTCACGACGTGGCCGTCCGCGTCCTGCAGCACGGCGTAGCCGCGCTCGAGGGTCGCCAGGGGCGAGAGGGCGCGGGCGCGGGCCCGCTGGTGGCCGATGTCGTCGGCGGCGCGGTCCAGGGCGTGGCGCAGGGTGCGGCGGCTGCGCTCGAGCAGGGCGGCCAGCTCGGCCCCGCGGTCGTCGATGAGCGAGCGGGGGTCGGCCAGCGCCGGGCGCCCGCGCAGCGCGTCGAGGCGGTGCTGCTCGTGGTCGACGCGTGTGCGCACGGTCTGGCGCATCCGCAGCCGCGCCTGCCCGAGGCCCGCCACCTCCTGGTGGACGTCGGGGACGACCAGCTTGGCGGCGTCGGTCGGCGTGGAGGCGCGCACGTCGGCGACCAGGTCGAGCAGCGGCGAGTCGGGCTCGTGCCCGATCGCGGAGACCACCGGGGTCCGCACCCGCGCCACGGCCCGGATCAGGCCCTCGTCGCTGAACGGCAGCAGGTCCTCCACCGCGCCGCCGCCGCGGGCGATGACGATCACGTCGACGGTGGGGTCACGGTCCAGCCGCGCGACGGCCTCCATGACCTCGGCGGCCGCGCGGGTGCCCTGCATGGCCGCGTGGACGACCTCGAAGGCGACCGCCGGCCACCGGCGCTGCGCGTTGTCGAGCACGTCCCGCTCGGCCGCGCTGTTGGGCGCCGTGACCAGACCGACCTTGCCCGGCAGGAACGGCAGGCGGCGCTTGAGCTCCTGGGCGAACAGGCCCTCGGCGGCGAGCAGCTGACGACGTTGCTCGAGCCGGGCCAGCAGCTCGCCGAGCCCGACCATCTTGATCTCGCGCGCGTAGAGGGACAGCGTGCCGCGGTTGGCGTAGTAGGACGGCTTGGCGTTGATGACCACGCTCGCGCCCTCGACCAGGGGCGGGTTGAGGCCGTCGAACATCTGCCGCGAGCACGTCACGGGCACCGACACGTCGGCCACCGAGTCGCGCAGCGTCATGAACACCGTCCCGACCCCGGGGCGGCGGCTGACCTGCGCCACCTGCCCCTCGACCCACACCGGCCCCAACCGGTCGATCCACCCTGCGACGGCGTTGGCGATCTGGCGTACGGGCGCCGGCGACTGCGCGGACGTCTCCAGAGCCATGCCCGCGACCCTAGGTGATGGCACCCACAGGAATCGGCGCAGCCTCGGCCCGCCCGTAGACTGGAGCCATGACGATCGACCTGGGCACGCCGCGCCTGCTCTCGCCCGAGGACGCCGACAAGGCGGTCCTGCTCGCGGCCCCGCGCGGCTACTGCGCCGGGGTGGACCGGGCGGTCGTGACGGTCGAGAAGGCGCTGGACCTCTACGGCTCGCCCGTCTACGTCCGCAAGCAGATCGTCCACAACAAGCACGTCGTGGCCGACCTGGAGGCACGCGGTGCGGTCTTCGTCGAGGAGCTCGACGAGGTGCCGGCCGGCCAGACCGTGGTGTTCTCCGCCCACGGGGTCTCCCCGGAGGTGCACCGCCAGGCCGAGGCGCGCGAGCTCAAGACGATCGACGCGACCTGCCCGTTGGTCACCAAGGTCCACCACGAGGCGCGTCGCTTCGCCGACGACGACTACGACATCCTGCTGATCGGCCACGAGGGCCACGAGGAGGTCGAGGGGACCGCCGGCGAGGCGCCCGACCACATCCAGCTCGTGCAGAGCCCCGCCGACGTCGCCGGCATCGTCGTGCGCGACCCGGCCCGCGTGGCCTGGCTGTCGCAGACCACGCTGTCGGTCGACGAGACCCTCGAGACGGTCGCGGCGATCCGCGAGCGCTTCCCGCTGCTGCTCGACCCGCCCAGCGACGACATCTGCTACGCCACCCAGAACCGCCAGCTGGCGGTCAAGGAGATCGCTCAGGACGCCGACCTCCTGATCGTGGTCGGCTCGGGCAACTCCTCCAACTCCGTGCGCCTCGTCGAGGTCGCCCTCGAGGCCGGCGCCAAGACCTCCTACCGCGTCGACGACGCCTCCGAGATCGACGAGGCCTGGCTCGACGGCGTGCGCAACGTCAGCGTCACCTCGGGCGCCAGCGTCCCGGAGGCGCTGGTCGACGGCGTGCTGGCCTACCTCGCCGAGCGCGGCTACCCCGACGCCAAGGCCGTGCACAGTGCCGAGGAGTCGCTCATCTTCTCGCTCCCCAAGGAGCTGCGCCGCGACCTCAAGGCCGCGGGTCGGAGCTGACCGTCCCGGCGTCGCTTGCCGTCTCGGGCTGACCGACGGCCGGCCACACCACCCAGCGGTAGGCCACGAAGTTCAGCACGAAGCTGACGCCGATCGCGGCCACCTTGACGCCCAGGACGAGCAGGTCCCCGGGGTCCTCGCCGCCGGGCGCCAGCGCCAGCAGCGCGTGGATCACCAGCGGTTGCAGCACCCACAGGGTGACGCCGTTGGTGGCCAGGAAGAGCACCGCGTGGCGCAGCGTCAGCCGCTGGGCGCGGAAGGTGAACAGCCCGTTGACGACGAAGCTGAACGTCATGCCGGCGACCGTCGAGACGAAGTTGGCCGCCACGATGCCCAGGCGGTCGTGCAGCAGCATGAACAGCACGACGTCGATGAGCGTGTTGGCGACCCCGACCCCCGCGAAGCGCGCCAGCACGGCGCCGCGCCGGGGGGTGTGGTCGCTCAGGACGCACCGTCCCGGCGGGCCGCGACGTGGTCGCGGGCGCGCGGCGCCGAGCTCAGCGACGTGACGCCGACGCGCTCGCCGCGCGCGGCCAGCGCCAGCGAGTAGAGCGGCCGGTCCTGGGTCTCGACGTAGACGCGACCGAGATAGCTCCCGATGACGCCCATCATGATCAGCTGCAGCCCGCTCAGCAGGAACATGCCCACGCCCAGGAACGCCCATCCGGGCACGGCCTGCTCGGGTACGAAGAGCCGCACCACCAGGACGTACGCCGCGAGCATGATGCTGATGATCGAGATGGCGTAGCCGAGCCGGGAGATCCAGCGCAGCGGCGCCGTCGAGAACCCCAGGATGCCGTTGGCCGCGAACGCGACCATCTTGCGGAAGGGGTAGCCCGTCTCGCCGGCGTGGCGCGGGTCGCGGTCGAAGAGCAGCGCCTCCTGGCGGAAGCCCACGTGCGCGACGATCCCGCGCAGGAAGCGCTCGTGCTCGCGGTAGCGCGAGACCTCGGCGACGACCTTGCGGTCCATGAGCCGGAAGTCACCGACGTTGCGGGGGATCTCGATGTCGGCGAGGCGGTCGAGGAGCCAGTAGAACCCGTAGGCGGTGGTGCGCTTGAAGAACGAGTCCTGGCGGGAGCGGCGCTGGGCGTAGACCACGTCGACGCCGTCCTCCCACATCGCGATCATCTCGACGCTGACCGGGGGCGGGTCCTGCAGGTCGGTGTCCATGACGATCACCGCGTCGGCGTCCGTGGCGGCGTCCAGGCCGGCGGTCACCGCGATCTGGTGGCCGTAGTTGCGCGAGAAGCCGAGCACGGTCACGCGCGTGTCCGCGTCGCGCAGCTCGAGGAGCCGGGCGAGGGAGTCGTCGCGGCTGCCGTCGTCGACGTAGATGTACTCGAAGTCGACGTCGGCGCGGACCTCGGTGGCCTGCAGCAGGGCGCGGTGGAAGACCGCGATGTTCTCGGCCTCGTTGTAGACGGGCAGGACGTAGGTGACCTTCGGCCGCTCACGGTCGACGGTGCCGGCGCTCGGGCGCTGGTCGGGCAGGTGCTGGTCAGACATCGGTTCGCTCTCAGGTGCTCGGTCGGTCCGCGGCGCGCAGCCGCGGGTGGGCGTACCGGCGTTCGTACCCGGCGCGCCTGGGGCGACGCTGTGGATCAGCCCTGCCGATGCTACGGCCCGGCGCGTCCCCAGCGGGAAACCCCGGGTCCCGCGCAGGTCGTAGGGTGGCGGCATGGCCCGGTTCGTCGACATCCACCCCGACAACCCGCAGCCGCGGCTGCTGCAGCAGGTCGTGGACGCCCTGCGCGACGACGCCCTCATCGCCTACCCGACCGACTCCGGCTACGCCCTGGGCTCCCGGATCGGCAACCGCGACGGACGCGACCGCATCCTGCGCATCCGTGGGCTCGACGACCGGCACCACTTCACGCTCGTCTGCAAGGACTTCTCGCAGCTCGGCCAGCTGGTCCACGTCGACAACTCGGCGTTCCGGGCGATCCGGGCGGCGACGCCCGGGCCCTACACGTTCATCCTGCCGGCGATGCCCGAGGTGCCGCGCCGGTTGATGCACCCCAAGAAGCGCACCGTCGGCGTCCGCATCCCCGACCACACGGTCGTCCAGGCGCTCCTGGACCTGCTGGGCGAGCCGCTGCTCACCAGCACCCTGATCCTCCCCGGCGAGACCGAGGCCCGCACCATGGGCTGGGAGATCAAGGAGGAGCTCGACCACGAGGTCGACCTGGTCATCGAGGCCGGCGAGACCACCTCCGAGCCGACCACCGTCGTCGACTGGTCCTCGGGCTCTCCGGAGGTCGTACGCCGGGGCGCGGGCGACCCGGACCGCTTCGCCTGACGCGTCGCAGGACGCGGGCCCGCGGGTCAGCCCAGCGAGGTGCTGCGGGTCTCGTCGGCGGGGGAGAGCCGCCGCTGGCGGATGAAGAGGACCGCCAGGCACAGCAGGTAGCCGACGACGAGCGCGACGCTGTGCTCGGACAGCCCGGTGATGACGGCCTGGACCGTGCCGTCCTCGGGGTGGCCGAGCACGTCGCGGCGGCTGATCCCGAGGAGCACGAACACCCCGACCATGAGCAGCGGAGGCAGCACCCCGACGGAGAAGAAGTCGGCGGGGCGGACGCTGAGCGCGAGCGCCACGCAGAGCGCGACGAAGCAGAGGTCGAAGAACAGGCCGATGCCGGTGCCGACGAGCAGGTCGAGCACGACGGCCGTGAGCGTGGCGGCGACGCCGAGGGCGACGACCTCGCGGCCCGGCTGTCGGCCCTCGTCCCAGAGCGTCGGGGCGTGGCTCACGAGACTCTCGCCACTGCGGTCACAGGGCCACCGTATGGTCCGCCTCCGGCTCATCCGGGGCGGCGCGCCGGGAGACCGCGCGCAGCTCCACGGCGCGCGGGGCCGGCAGCTCCTCGTCGGTGACCGACAGGTCGGTGAACCGGCGGGCGGCCACGAGCACCCGTGACTCCAGCGAGCCGACGGCCTGGTTGTAGTGGCCGACCGCGGCGTTGAGCGAGCGTCCGAGCTGGTCGACGTGGGAGCCGAGGGTGCCGAGGCGGGTGTGCAGCTCGCGACCCAGGCGGTGGATCTCGCGCGCCCGGTCGGCCAGCGCCTCGTGGCTCCAGCCGTGGGCGACCGTGCGCAGCAGGGCGATGAGGGTCGTGGGGGTGGCCAGCACGACCTGACGCGTGGCGGCGTAGTCGATCAGGTCGCCGTCGGCCTCGAGCGCGGCCGCGAGGAACGACTCGGCCGGCATGAACAGCACCACGAACTCCGGGCTCTCCGCGAGCGATCGCCAGTAGGCCTTGCCCGCCAGGGTGTCCACGTGGGCGCGGACCTGGCGCGCGTGGCGGGCCAGGTGTCCGTCGCGGACGTCCTCGTCGTCGCTGGTGGTGGCGTCGAGGTAGGCGTCCAGCGGCACCTTGGCGTCGACGACCAGCTGACGCCCGCCCACGAGGTGCACGACCAGGTCGGGACGGCGCGCGCCGTCGTCGAGGCGCACCTGCTCGGAGAAGTCGCAGCGGTCGACGAGCCCCGCCAGCTCGACGGCGCGACGCAGGTGGAGCTCGCCCCATCGCCCTCGGACCTGGGGCTTGCGCAGCGCCGTCGACAGCGACTGGGTCTCGCGCCGCAGCAGGTCGTTGGACTGGCGCATGTCGAGGACCTGCTGGTGCAGCTGGCTCTGCCACGCCACCCGGTTGTGCTCCAGGTCGCGCATCTGGTCCTGCAGCCGCTCCAACCCCTCCTTGACGACGGCCTGGTCGGCGGCGCGCTGGTCGAGCGCCGCCACCGTGCGGTCCTCGTGCGGCGCCCGGTCGCGGCCCCGCAGCAGGCCGGCGGCGTAGCCCAGGCCCGCGCCCGCCGCGAGGCAGACGATCAGGGCGAGCAGCGTGGTCGGGTCCATGGCAGCAGCATGGACGCGACCACCGACAGCCCCGTCAGTCGGCGAGGTCGACGACCACCGGCGCGTGGTCGGAGGCGCCCTGCCCGGCACGCTCCTCGCGGTCGATGAAAGCGCCGGTGACGCGCGAGGCGAACGGTGCCGAGCCCAGGACGAAGTCGATGCGCAGCCCGCGGTTGCGCTCGTAGCGCTGGCGGTAGTAGTCCCAGTAGGTGTAGACCCCCGGGCCGGGCGTGTGCGGCCGGACGACGTCGACGTAGCCGTCGTCGAGGAAGCGCTGGAAGGCCGCCCGCTCCCGCGGGGTGACGTGCGTGGAGGTCGCGAACTGCCTCATGTCGAAGACGTCCTCGTCGAGCGGCGCGATGTTCCAGTCGCCGACGAGCGCCGTCGGCCCACCGAGCCAGTCGAGCGCCGTCTCGCGCAGGGCGGCGAGCCACTCGAGCTTGTAGAGGTAGTGGGGGTCGTCGACCTTGCGGCCGTTGGGCACGTAGAGCGACCAGACCCGCACGCCGCCGCAGGTCGCCCCGATCGCACGCGCCTCGGCCGTGACCGGGTCGCCGAACCCGGGCATGCCGTCGAAGCCCACCTGCACGTCGTCGAGCCCGACCCGGCTGATGATCGCGACGCCGTTCCACTGGTGGTAGCCGGCGGTGGCGACCTCGTAGCCCATCGACTGCAGCCCCATCAGCGGCAGCTGGTCCTCGCGCGCCTTGGTCTCCTGCAGGGCCAGGACGTCGAGGTCGTGGCGCTCCAGCAGCCGCTCGACCCGGTCGATGCGGGAGCGGAGCGAGTTGACGTTCCAGGTGGCGAGGCGCATCGCGTCAGCCTAGGAGCGAGCGCAGACCGGTGAGCAGGCGGTCGACGTCGTCGGGCGAGGAGTACGCCGCCAGGCCGACCCGCACGCCGCCGGTGTCCCCGAGCCCGGCGTGCCGCGACGCCTCGACGGCGTAGAAGTGCCCCGACGGCGCGTTGACGTCCTGCGCGCCCAGGTGGGCGTGCACGTCGCGCGGGCTGTGCCCTGCGACGGTGAACAGCACCGTCGGCGTGCGCCGCGCGGCTCGTCCGTGCACCGTCACCCCGTCGAGGTCCGCCAGCCCGTCGAGCAGCCGGCGCAGGAGCCCGGCCTCGTGCTCCTCGACCGCGGCCATCGACGCCAGCACCCGCTCGCGCCGCGGGCCCTCGCCGGGCACCAGCGAGGCGATGAAGTCGACCGCCGCGGTGACCCCGGCGAGCAGCTCGTAGGGGAGCGTCCCGAGCTCGAACCGCTCCGGCACCGCGTCGCTGGACGGCAGCAGCTTGTCGGGACGCAGCCCCTCCAGCAGGGCGGGGTCCGCGACGAGCGCGCCCAGGTGCGGTCCGAAGAGCTTGTAGGGCGAGAGCACCAGGAAGTCCGCCCCCGTCGCGGCCAGGTCCACCGGCGCGTGCGGCGCGAGGTGCACCGCGTCGAGGTGGACGAGCGCCCCGACCGCGTGCGCCTGCGCGGCGACCGCGGCCACGTCGGGGCGCGTGCCGAACAGGTTGGAGGCGGCGGTGACCGCCACGAGTCGCGTGCGCTCGGACAGCAGCGGCGCGATGTCGTCGAGCTCGGTGGTCACCGGGTCGAAGCCGAGCCAGCGCACCGTCGCGCCGGCGCGCTCGGCGGCGATGACCCACGGGCGGATGTCGGCGTCGTGGTCCAGGCGCGTCACCACGACCTCGTCGCCCGGCCCCCACCCGGCGGAGAGGGTGCGCGCGAGGTCGAAGGTCAGCTGCGTCATCGACCGGCCGAACACCACCCCGCCGGCGTCCCCGCCGACGAGGTCCGCGACCGCCTGGCGGGCGCCGGCCACCACCGCGTCCGTACGGCGCTCGGTCGCCGACAGCGCCCCGCGCTGGCAGAGCCCGGAGGTCATCGCGTCGGCGACCGCCTGGGCGACGACGCTCGGCACCTGGGAGCCGCCCGGTCCGTCGAAGTGGGCCGTGCCCAGGGCCAGGGACGGGAACTGGGCGCGGACGTGCTCGAGATCCATGCCGCCAGGCTGTCAGACCGCCGGTGGAGGCGCCGGACCCGTGGTTGGATCGCGGCATGAGACGCACCGTCGAGGTGATGCTGGTCGGCGCGATCGTGCTGGACGTCGCCTACTGGTCGATCTGGTTCACCGACCGCGACGTCCTGGCGAGCGAGCACCGGGCGGCGTACTACGAGTTCGAGAACGCCTTCCCGCTGGCCGACCTGTGGCTGGGCGTGGTCTGCGTGCTCGCGCTCGTGGCACTGCGCAGCGAGCGGCCCTCGGCGCCGTTCTGGCTGGTCGCCGCGGGCTCGGCGGGCATGTACCTCTTCGGCATGGACCTGCTCTACGACCTGGAGCACGGCATCTTCGCCGCCGGGGGCGGCGGCGCGGTCGAGGCGGTCATCGTCGCGGTGACGCTGGTCTTCTCCGTGACCGTCCTGCGCTTCGCGTGGGGCCTGCTCGATTACGGCGGTCGGCCCGCCGGTCCGTAGACTCGCCGCCCGTGGCACTCACCATCGGCATCGTCGGTCTCCCCAACGCGGGCAAGTCAACGCTCTTCAACGCGCTCACCAAGAACGACGTCCTCGCGGCGAACTACCCGTTCGCGACGATCGAGCCCAACGTCGGCGTCGTCGGCGTCCCCGACGATCGGCTCCCCAAGCTCGCGGAGGTCTTCGGCTCCGCCAAGATCCTTCCGGCCACGGTGGAGTTCGTCGACATCGCCGGCATCGTCAAGGGCGCCAGTGAGGGCGAGGGCCTGGGCAACAAGTTCCTGTCCCACATCCGCGAGTCGTCGGCCATCTGCCAGGTGACCCGGGTGTTCCGCGACGAGGACGTCACCCACGTCGACGGCGAGGTCAACCCGTCCAACGACATCTCGACCATCCAGACCGAGCTGATCCTCGCCGACCTGCAGACGGTCGAGAAGGCCATCCCGCGCCTGGAGAAGGAGGCCCGCGGCAACAAGGCGGTGCTCGCCAACCTCGAGGCCACCAAGGAGGCGCTGGGCCACCTCGAGGCCGGTACCCCGATCATCAGCACGTCGATCGACCGCAGCCTGGTCCGCGAGCTCTCGCTCCTGACGGCCAAGCCGTTCATCTACGTCTTCAACTGCGACGCCGACGAGCTCGCCGACGAGCCCCTCAAGGACGAGATGCGCGCGCTGGTCGCGCCCGCCGAGGCGATCTTCCTGGATGCGAAGTTCGAGTCCGAGCTCGTCGAGCTCGGCGACGACGACGAGGCCCGCGCGATGCTCGCCGAGATGGGCGTCACCGAGCCCGGCCTCGACACCCTGGCCCGCGTCGGTTTCGACACCCTTGGCCTGCAGACCTACCTCACCGCCGGCCCCAAGGAGTCGCGCGCCTGGACGATCCCCAAGGGCGCCACCGCCCCCGAGGCCGCCGGCGTCATCCACACCGACTTCCAGCGCGGCTTCATCAAGGCCGAGATCGTCTCGTTCGACGACCTGATGGCCGCAGGCTCCATGCAGAAGGCCAAGGAGGCCGGCAAGGTCCGCATGGAGGGCAAGGACTACGTCATGGCCGACGGAGACGTCGTGGAGTTCCGCTTCAACGTCTGACCCCTGCCCGACCGGTCAGTCCGAGTCCGTACCTGAGGCGGACTGCAGCGGACGCGCCTTCGCCTCCGGCAGGGACCGCAGACCGTGGTCGATGAAGTCGACGACCCAGGTGAAGCTGTCGTCGACGGACGTGTCGACCTGGAAGCTGCCGTCGAGCTCCAGGATCCCGAAGCCGTGCAGCGTGCTGCGGAGCATCCGCAGCGCGTGGATCTCCTGGTCGAGGTCCAGGTGGTAGCCGTGGAGCATGGCCGTCCACGAGGCCATCACCCGGCCGCTGGCCGGGAGCAGCGGGTCTTCCTGGCCGGTGATCTGGGCGGCGTTGCCGGCGGCGTAGCGACCCGGGTGCTCGCGCACGAACGTCCGCATGGCCTCGGCGCCGGCGACGAGCGCGTCGCGGCCGGCGCGACCCTGGGTGGCGTCACGGATCGCGTCGGCGAGCTCGTTCATGGCGAGGACGGCGATCAGGTGAGCCAGATCGGCCTGGTTGGCGACGTGCTTGTACAGCGACGGGGTCTTGACCCCGAGCCGCTCGGCGAGCAGGCCCATGCTCAGCTGGTCGAAGCCGACCTCGTCGACCAGTGCGGCGCCGGCCTCGGTCACGGACGCGCGCGTCAGCCCCGCCCTAGGCATCGGTCAGGGTCCGGGCGAGAGCCCGGGGGATGAGGTGACGGGAGCAGCGGGTGTGGGGTGCCAGGACCACCATCGGAGCCTCTCCCTCGAAGTCGGTCGCCGCGCATCTCACGGCGACACTCAAACTACGGCGTCGCGCCGTCCGTCGCGGCGAAGCACGCGGTCCGCGATCCCGAACGCCGACGCAGGAGCGTACCGAAGCGCAACGGGCGAGGTGGGCCGAGCCGTCCGGGGGATCGATTGACACGATTGGCTACGCGAATTAGATTCTGACTAATCGTATTAGCCACCTGGAGGCGACCGTGACCGAGGACCCGGATGGTCGCGACCATGCCTAGAGCCGGCCTCGGGCCGGCGTCCGTGACCCGCGCGGGCGCCGTCCTGGCCGACGAGACCGGGCTCGACCACCTCAGCATGGGGCTGCTCGCCGAACGGCTCGGGGTCAGGACCCCTTCGCTGTACAAGCACGTCGACAACATCGCCGACCTCACCCACCGCATCGGCGTCCTGGCCATGGTGGAGCTCGCCGAGGCCACCGGCGACGCGATCCAGGGTCGCGCGGGCAGCGACGCCCTCGTCGCCGCTGCGCAGGCGATACGCCGTTTCGTCCACGAGCACCCCGGCCGGTACGCCGCAGGCAACGCCGCCCGCTGCACGGGACCCGGCGACCCCCTGGTCCCGGCCGCGCGCCGCGTGGTCGACTCCCTCTCTGCGGCGCTGCGCGGGTACGGGCTCGACCCCGCCGAGCAGGTCCACGCGCTGCGGATGCTTCGCAGCCTGGTGCACGGGTTCGCGTCCTTGGAGGAGCGCCTGGGCCTCGTGCTGGAGGAGACGAGCACCGACGAGAGCTTCCACTGGATGATCGCGCTCGTCGACGAGGGGCTGCGCGCCGGCGGCAGGATCGACGGCCCTCGAGAGCAATCGCGGGGAACGACGTAGCGACCGCTGACGCCAGTCAGGGCAGCTACCCTCCCGCCATGAGCGACGTCGAGGTGATCCTGTCCAGCGACGAGGCGCTCGTGCTCTTCGAGCTCCTGCATCGGTGGGAGGACGCCGACGCCATCGACCCGGCGTTGCTGCCCGGCGAGCAGACGGCCCTGTGGCACCTGTCCGCATCGCTCGAGCGCATCCTCACGCAACCCTTCGACCGTGACTACACGCGTCTCGTGTCCGACGCGCGTGCTCGGCTGCTCCGGCAAGGTGGGGCCTGACCGTGGCTCGGCGGCACCTCCCGTGACGTCGGGGCCATGACCGAGCCGCGAGACTGGCGCGAGGAGCGCATCCAGGCCGCGAACGACGGACGCAACCCGACGGTGCTGGCGGAGCTGTCCGCCGCCTACGCGGTGATCGGCGACGTCCAGTTCCTCCCCGGATACTCGCTCGCCCTCACCAAGACGCCGGGCGTCGACCGGCTCTCGGACCTGCCTCGCGCCGAGCGTCTGCGCTACCTCGCCGACGTCGACCTGCTCGCGGACGCCGTCGAGACCGTCTGTCGGCGTCTCGACCGCGACTTCCGCCGGCTCAACATCGAGATCCTCGGCAACACCGACGCGTTCCTCCACTGCCACATCTGGCCGCGCTACGAGTGGGAGCCGCCCGAGATCGTCGGCCGGCCGGTCTGGCTGTACGACCCCGGCCACTGGCAGGCACCGGCGACCGCGCTCGGTCCCGCGCACGACGGACTGAGGGCGGCGCTGACGTCCGAGGTCGTCGCGCGTCGTGACTCCGAGGAGTTCCAGGAGGCGTCCCGTCACCGCCACGGATGAGACGATTCCGCACGCGGGACAGGGGACCGGCGCTAGATTCGCGCCCATGCCTCTTCGCCCCTCCGTGGTTGCGACCTCGTTCGCGCTGCTCCTGTGCGCGCTCGCTCCCGTCGCGTCGGTCTCCGCCGTCGACAGCCCGCCGGCGGTCAGAGCGGCCAAGCCTCCGAAGGTGACCATCAAGGACGTGGCCGCGTCGTCCGAGGTCGGACGCAAGGTGAAGATCACCGGAACCGCCAAGCCGGGGCGGTCCGGCAGGGCCACGGTCGCGATCCAGCGACGCTACGGCAGCGGGGCCTGGACGACCGTCGCCACGGACAGGGCGAACAAGAGGGGCCGCTACGCCGTCCGGGTCCCGCTGACCCAGGGCGGCCCGACCTCGTTCCGGGTCAAGCGCGCGGGCGGTGGAACGAGCAAGGTCGAGAGCCTGGCGGTCTACGAGTGGCTCTACCTGGCCGACCAGCCCTTCCTGCTGGGGATGGGGGGCGGGGCGACGAGGGTCACCTCGGTCGTGGGCGGGCGGTCCCTGCCCCTGAGCATCGAGCTCTGGACGAACAACCTCGAGGTGCTGTGGTCGGTGGCCGCCTGCACCAGCGTCGACTTCTGGACCGGGTTCACCGACCGCGGACGAGCCGAGCTCGACCCGGCCGACCAGGTGGACATGCGCTTCGCACGCATCGCCGGGAACGGCGACAGCACGGTGGTCGAGAAGAGCATCCCGATCGGCCCCGCCGTGCGACAGGCCGTCCCCCTCACCGCCGCGACGAGCTACGTCAGCGTCGCGCTCCGTGCGGACACCGTCGCCGTCGAAACCTCCGCCGACGTGGTGCTCGGCACGCCCCGCGCACGCTGCAACGCTCACGTCCTCCCGGCCGTGAAGTTCGCTGACCTGCCGTTCCCCAGCTCCACGGAGGTCCGCTGACGCCGCGAGCGCCACTGCTCCTCGGCCGGATCGAGATGAGAGGCTGCGGGGCATGAGCGACCCCGAGACGCCGTCGCCCCGCAGCATCTGGAGCGACCTGGCGCCGACGCTGGCATGGCTGGGGCTGTTCACGATCGGCTGCGTCATGGCGTTCCTGCTGCTGTACCCCGGGCGCCTGGACTTCGACCCCGAGCCCGGCGTCGCCTCCGACACGGTGTGCACGTCGGTCGTCTCGGCCGGGCGGCCGCGCGCCAACGCCAGCGGCATCAGCGACGGGCTGGACGACCTGGGCCGCGCCCCCTACGACCAGGCCGTGGCGGGCTGCCACACCAAGCGGACGGCGTACGTCGCCGGGGTGGCCGTGCTGTCCGTGCCGGCGTCCCTGCTGGGCTGCTGGCTCATGGTGACGGCGCCGCGGCGGCGAGGGCTGGGTGCCCCGGCGGCTGCCAGTGACTCGTCGAACGGTTGAACGAGGGTTGGTTTCGCCGCAGTGAGGTACTGGTGTCTCGGCCTTCCGGGGTCGACCACACCCTGTTCACCGGCTGTTTCAGTGACTGGGGCATAACGACGGAGCGGCCGCGGTTGAGGCTGCACCCGGGCGATCCCCGGACCCACCCTCGCGCGAAAGAGCCACCCATGACCGTCACCACTGCCCCCGCCAGCATCGAGATCCTCCGCGAGCGCCTTGCCACCCTGCGAGCCGAGCGGGACGCGGTCCAGACCGACAGCCTGATCGTCGCCACCGGTGACGCCGCGGACCGGGCGACCAACGTCGAGGCGACCATCCGTGTGCAGCTGCTCGACGAGCGCATCGACGCGCTGCAGACCGAGATCGAGGAGAGCGGCCGTCGCCAGCACACCGACGGTATCGTCTCGGTGGGCGACGTGGTCACGATCGACCTGGGCGACGGACCCGAGCAGTACCTCGTGGGCTCGGTCGAGTCGGCCGCCGCCGGCGTCGACGTGGTCACCCCGTCCAGCCCGCTGGGTCGTGCGATCCTCGGCGCCTCCGTGGGCGACACCGTGACTTACAAGCCCCGCCGCGGCGTCACGCTGTCGGCCACCGTCGTCTCCGTCTGACCTCCTCAGCCCACGGCCGGGAGGCGGACCGCGAAGCGGGCCCCGTCGCCGGGCTTGCTGGCCACGCTGACGGTGCCGCCGTGGGCCTCGGCCAGCTGGCGCACGATCGCCAGCCCCAGGCCGCTGCCGCCGCTGGCGCGGGTGCGGGAGGGGTCGGCGCGCCAGAAGCGCTCGAACACGTGCGGGAGGTCACCCGCCGCGATGCCCTCGCCGTCGTCGGTCACGGCGAGCTCGACCTCGTCTCCCTCGCGGCGCCCGGACAGGGTGACGGTGCCGCCGGGTGGCGTGTGGCGCACGGCGTTCGTCACCAGGTTGCCGAGCAGCTGACGCAGCCGCATGACGTCCCCCACCACCTCCAGGTCGTCGGGAGCATCGGCGAGGACCCTCACCCCGGCCGCGGCGGCATCGGCCAGGTGGACCCCCGCGACCTGCCGGAGCAGCTCGGCGACGAGCACCGGGGCGCGCACGATGCGCAGGTCGCCGGCGTCGGCGGCGGCGAGGTCGCGCAGGTCCTCCACCACGTGCTGGAGCAGCAGGGTCTCCTCCATGAGGGAGTCCACCAGCGAGCGGTCGGTGGGCACGAGCCCGTCCTGCGCGGCCTCGAGGGTGCCGCGCATGGTGCTGATCGGGTTGCGCAGCTCGTGGGCCACGTCGCCCACCATCGCCTTGCGCAGCCGCTCGGCCTCCTCGCGCCGCTCCGCCATCGTGTTGAACGCGGCCGCGACCCGGCCGATCTCGTCCTGGGACCGGACCTGGGCGCGCGCGCCGAGGTCGCCCTCCCGCACGCGACCGGCCGCCGTCGCCAGCACGGCGAGCGGCCGCACGAGCTGACGGCCGGCGAGGGCGGCGAAGCCCAGGCTCAGGACGAGCACGAGCAGCACCACCCCGCCGATCCGCAGCCGGTTGCCCGTCGACAGGTCCAGGAACGACGTCGGCTCCTGCCGGGTCGAGGAGACGAACAGCCGCGCCGCCGGGGCGGCGTACGGGGCCAGGACCTGGCGCCGCGCGGCCGTCAGGCACGCGGTCACGAGCCGGTCGCTCGACGGCGTGCGCGGCTGGGCCTGGCTCCAGCCGAGATCGGGCATCAGGGTCACCACCGGCCCTGAGGCGCGGGCGAGGCACCGCGTCACCAGCTGCTGGGTGCGCGCCAGCGGCGCCCGCTCGGACTCGTACGGCGTCTGCAGCGCGCGCAGGTCGCACGGCGAGGTGCTGGGCTGCGGGCCGGCCGAGGGCAGGCCGTCCGACGTGACCGAGGACCGCCCGCTGGGCCGGTCGACCACCTGGGTGCCGGTCTCCAGCTCGTCAGTGAGGCAGGACGCCACGCGGCGGGCGAGCGCGTGCGACTCCGCGGCCTCCGCGGCCGTGAGCGCGAACGGGCCGACGACGCGCGGGTCGATGGGCGACGCCCCGGGCGGGGGGCCCACGGTGGACGCGGCGACGACCTCGCAGACGCCGCCCGACGGGCACTGGTCGACGGGTGCGGGCCCGGGGGACTCCTCCTGCGCCGCCTGGTCGGGGACCGGGTCGGGCACCGGCGCCACGTCGAAGACGTCGATCACGGTGGAGGGGCCGTCGGGGACCGGCACCTCCCCGTCCGCCGAGTCGGCGAGCACCCGCCCGTCGGCGCCCACCAGGGTGATCCGGCTGCCGGCCCGGGCGAGCCGGTCGACCAGTGGGCCGACCTGCGACCAGCTCGGGTGCGTGGCGGCGTAGTCGTGCAGCGCGTCCTCGACGCGGGCTCCGGCGCGCACCGCCTCGCCCTGCTCCTGGCGGAGACCGACGGCCGTGGTGCGCACGGTGAGCCAGGCGGTGAGACCGACCGCGACCACGGCGACCGCCGTCACCAGGGCGAAGAGCCGCAGGACCAGGCTGCGTCGCAGCGGTACGGCGGCTCGCTCACCCACCGGCAACTCACCCACCGGCCGCCGCCAGCTTGTAGCCGACGCCGTAGACCGTCAGCAGCCGCGTCGGCCGCCGGGCGTCGTCCTCGAGCTTGCGGCGCAGGTTCATGACGTGCACGTCCACGGTGCGGGTGGTGAGGTAGCCGTCGACGCCGTGCACGTGGCTGATCACCTGGTCGCGGGAGAACACCCGCCCGGGCTCCCGGGCGAAGAGCGCGAGCACCGCGAACTCCCCGGGCGTGCAGTCCACCGCCCGCCCGCCCAGGCTCACCTCGTGGCGCACGGGGTCGACCTCGAGGTCGCCGACCCGCAGCACCTTGTCAGCACGGGTCCGGTCGGCAGAGGTCGTGCGGCGCAGCAGGGTGCGCACGCGCGCGACCAGCTCGCGCGGGCTGTAGGGCTTGGTGAGGTAGTCGTCGGCGCCGAGCTCGAGGCCCAGGAGGAGGTCGTCCTCGGACACCCGGGCGGTGAGCATCAGGATCGCCACGTCCGACTCCGCGCGCAGCGCCCGGCAGACCGAGAGCCCGTCGAGCCCCGGCATCATCACGTCCAGCACCACGAGGTCGGGGGAGACGGTCCGCGCGGCCGCCAGCGCCTGGACGCCGTCGTGGACCGCGACGACGTCGTGGCCGTCGTGCTCGAGGTAGCGGCGCAGGAGCTCCGCCTGCTTCATGTCGTCCTCGGCGACGACCACCCGTGCTGCCATGAGGCGAGTCTAGGAACGGCCGGCCGCCCGACCGGGCGGAAGCGGGCGCCACGACCAAAGGCACACGACTTCCTGACAATTGCCTGACATCTGCTTCCTAGGTTCCTGGCCATGACCCACACCCCGGGCGCCAGACGCGCCACCACCCTGTCCCTTCTCCTCGCCGTCCTCGCGGCGGTCGCCGTGCTGGTCGGGCTCGCGGCCGGCGGCGGCAGCGCCGGCGCCGCCGACGGCACGGCCCCCTCCGACGACCGCCCGGCAGGGGCGGCGCCGGCGCCCGCCCGCGCCGCGGCCCAGGCGCCGCGGCCGGCCCGTGCCGCCCCCGCCGCCCCCGCCGAGGCGGTCAGCCCGCAGATGCAGCTCGGCGAGACCGACGCCGTGCGCGAGTCGCGCATCGGTGCCTGGCAGCAGTGCCTGGTCGACCACGGCGCGACGTGGGCCAAGGACGTCCGCGGTCCCGCGAGGACCGGCGTCGGCCCCACGCCCGTCGCGGACCCGGTCCCCGCCGCCGCGAAGGCCGCCTGCGAGGACGTGCTGCCCCGGCTGCCCGTCGAGACCGACCCGCGCCACAACCCCGACTACGTCGCGGACTCCGAGGCCAACGTCGCGTGCCTGCGCGCCCACGGCATCGCCGTGCACCTCTACCACGACACCAGCGTCTACCCCGACGGACTGGGCTGGACCTACGACGCCACGGACACCCCGGTGCCGGACGACTCGGCGAGCATCGAGCGCAGCTGCGAGGTCGAGGCGTTCAGCGACTGAGTGACCTGTCAGCCGGATGGCGTCCGGCTCCCCGGGTCTCGAGACGGTTGCTGCGCAACCTCGAGCACCTCCGAGCCGGACGCCGTGCGGATGAACACCGGCTGAACAACGCCGCGCAGGGGTTTCCACCCGCCCACAACAGGCGAAGCGTGGGGGCGTGAGCGAATCGCTGGTCATCCTCCTCCTGGTCGTCGCCGTGGCGCTGGCCTTCGACTTCACCAACGGCTTCCACGACACCGGCAACGCGATGGCCACCTCCATCTCGACGGGCGCGCTGGCCCCGCGCACGGCGGTCCTGCTGTCGGCGGCCCTCAACCTGGTCGGCGCCTTCCTCTCCATCGAGGTGGCGCTCACCGTCACCAACGCGGTGGTCGAGATCCAGGACTCCTCGGGGGCACCGCGCTCGGAGTACCTCACCGACGGCGGCTCGCCGCTCCTGCTCATCGTCCTGGCGGGCCTCGTCGGTGGCATTGCCTGGAACCTGCTCACCTGGCTGCTCGGCCTGCCCTCCAGCTCCTCGCACGCGCTGTTCGGCGGGCTGATCGGCGCCGCGATCGCCGGCCTCGGCTGGGGCGGGGTCAACTGGCTCGGCAACGGCGAGGAGCTCGACGGGGTGCTCGGCAAGGTCGTGCTCCCGGCGCTGATGTCGCCGGTCATCGCGGCGCTCGTGGCGGCGCTCGGCACCTGGCTGATCTACCGGATCACGCGCGGGGTCGCGGAGCGGTTCACCGAGCGCGGCTTCCGCTGGGGCCAGATCACCACCGCCTCGCTGGTCTCGCTCGCGCACGGCACCAACGACGCGCAGAAGACGATGGGCGTCATCACGCTGGCCCTGCTGGCGTCGGGCCACTGGTCCGACACCGCCTCGGTGCCGTTCTGGGTCAAGGCGTGCTGCGCGATCTCCATCGCCGCCGGCACCTGGCTGGGCGGCTGGCGGATCATCCGCACCCTCGGCAAGGGGCTCGTCGAGATCGAGTCGCCGCAGGGCCTCGCCGCCGAGAGCAGCTCGGCCGCGATCATCCTGGCCTCCAGCCACCTGGGCATGGCGCTGTCCACCACCCACGTCGCCACCGGCTCCATCCTCGGGACCGGCCTGGGACGCCCCGGCGCCCAAGTGCGCTGGAGGGTCGCGGGCCGGATGCTGGTCGCCTGGGTGGTCACGCTGCCCGCGGCCGCCGCCGTCGGCGCGGCCACCTGGTACCTCGCCGACCTGCTGGGCGGCGGGCTCGGCGCGGTCGCGGTGACGCTCCTGCTCGCTCTCGGCGCGGCCGGCATGTGGTGGCGCGCCCACCACGAGCCGGTCGGCGCCCACAACGTCAACGACGACTGGCACGAGCCGAGCCGGCCCGTGCCGGCGGCGGCCTAGGAGGCACGGACCATGGAGAACTTCGGCTTCGCGTTCGAGGCGGGCTGGCAGGTGGTGCTCGTCGGTGTGCTGCTGGGCGCCGGGCTGCCGGCGGTGTTCGCCGCCGGCATCCGCTCGCTGGCCTACGCCGGCGGCGGGGCGACGACCTCGGGCGCGGACGGCGGCCCGGCTGCTGCCAAGCCCTTGGGGACCGTGCTCGCCGGCGCGTGCTTCCTCGTCGTGATCCTCGGCATCGTCCTGGGCCTGACCTTCATCCTGGCCTCCGGCTTCGGCAAGGAGCTGGACTTCGGGTCCGGGATCCCGACCCTGGTGGACAAGTCGTGAGCGTCCCGGAGCAGGAGCCGCTGCGCACCCGGGTGCTGGCCTGGCTGCGCGCCGGCTACCCGCAGGGCATCCCCGCCCGCGACTACGTCGCCCTGCTGGGCGTGCTGCGCCGCCAGCTCACCGACGAGGACGTCGACCTGATCGCCGGCCAGCTGGCCGCCCAGGTCGACGCCGAGGGCGGCACGGTCACCGAGCGGGACATCCACGAGATGGTGCGCACGCAGGCGCTCCAGGACGCGACCGACGAGGACGTCCGGCGGGTCTCGGCGCAGCTGGCCGCCGGCGGCTGGCCGCTGGCGACGTACGCCGACTGACGCGGACCGTCGCGGCCCCGAGTGGCCCCACGCGCTCCGCCGCGTGTTCGCGGTGTGTTCATCCGGGCGACTCCGGGCTCCCCGAGGCTTCCAGCGCTCGACCCACTACCGGGTCGACCGCCGACCTCCGAGGAACCCTCCGTGCCCGCTGCGCCGCGCCGCCCGCTCCTGTCCGCCGTCCTGGCCGCTCTCCTGGGGGCCGGGCTGCTCGCCGCGACGGCGCCGTCCGCCTCGGCCGCCGATCCGCTGACGAGCATCGCGGTCAACGAGGTGGAGTCCAACGGCGACACCTCCGACTGGGTCGAGCTGGTCAACCACGGCACGACGCCCACGGACGTGTCCGGGCTGCGGCTCAAGGACAACGACGACACGCGCACCCTGGCCCTCCCGTCCGGGACGGTGATCGCGGCCGGTGGCTTCCTGGCGGTCGACGTGGACGACAAGGCCAACCCCGCCAACTTCGGCCTCGGCGCCAGCGACAGCATCCGGCTCTACAGCGCCGACGGCGCCACCCTGATCGACTCCCACACCTGGACCGCCCACGCCGCGGGCACGACCTACGGCCGCTGCCCCGACGCCACCGGCGCCTTCCGCACGACGACCACCTCCACCAAGGGCGCGGCCAACGACTGCTCCAGCCCCGTGCGCCTCAACGAGATCGAGTCCAGCGGCGGCACGGGCGTCCTCGACTGGGTCGAGCTGGTCAACCCGAGCGCCTCGCCCGTGGACGCGTCGGGGCTCAAGCTCAAGGACGCCGACGACACCCACCCGTTCGTCGAGGTGCCCGCGGGCACGACGATCCCCGCCGGCGGGCTGCTGGCGGTCGACGTCGACACCGCCGCGGGCTTCGGTCTCGGCGGGTCCGACACCGTGCGTCTCTTCGGGACCGACGGCACGACGGTCCTCGACTCCTACGCCTGGACGGCGCACGCGGCCGGGACGACCTACGGGCGGTGCCCGAACGGCACCGGCGCGTTCACCACCACGACGACCATCACGCGCGGCGCGGCCAACGACTGCGGCGTCGTGGCACCTGCCGGCGTGACCTTCAACGAGGTGGAGTCCAACGGCGACCCGGTCGGCGACTGGGCCGAGGTCATCAACACCGGCACGACCGCGGTCGACATCTCGGGCTTCAAGTTCAAGGACGGCGACGACACCCACGCGTTCTTCACCGTGCCCGCGGGCACCACGGTCGCCCCCGGCGGCTACTACGTCTTCGTCGAGGCCGACTTCGGCTTCGGCCTCGGCGGCGCCGACTCCGTGCGTCTCTTCGCCACCGACGCCACGACGCCGGTCGCCTCCTACACCTGGGCCACCCACGCGGCGACGAGCTACGGCCGCTGCCCCGACGGCACTGGCGCCTTCACGACCACCACGTCCACGACCAAGGGCGCGGCCAACGACTGCTCCAGCCCCGTCCGGGTCAACGAGGTGGAGTCCAGCGGCGGCACCCCCGGCGACTGGGTCGAGCTCGTCAACAACGGCGCCGGCGCCGCCGACGTGAGCGGGTGGGTGCTGCGCGACAGCGCCGAGGGGGCCGGCTACACGCTGCCCGCCGCCTCCACCATCCCGGCCGGCGGCTACCTGGTCCTGGACGAGGCGAGCTTCGTCTTCGGGCTCGGCGGCAGCGACTCCGTGCGGCTCTTCGCCGCGGACGGCACGACCCTCGTCGACTCCCACACGTGGACGGCGCACGCCGCCACGACGTACGGCCGCTGCCCCAACGGCACCGGCGCCTTCGCCACGACCCAGGTCGCGACCAAGGGTGCGGCCAACGTCTGCGCCGGTGACATCGTCGCCGGCCCCTGGCCCGGGGGCTCGGCCGTCACGACGGTCGACGAGGCGGGCGCGCTCGGCGGCGACGTGAGCGGCCTGGCGTACGAGGGGTCGGGCTCGGCCGAGCGCGGCGTGCTGTGGGCCGTCAACAACGGCGACGGCGTGCTCGAGCGCCTGGTCTGGGACGGCGCCCGCTGGGGCCGCGACCCCAGCAACGGCTGGGCCGCAGGCAAGGCACTGCGCTACCCCGGTGGTGCCGGCACCCCCGACAGCGAGGGCGTCACCCTGACCGGCAGCGGCGCCAGCGGCGGCGTCTACGTCGCCACCGAGCGCGACAACACCGCCAGCGGCGTCAGCCGGCCCGCGATCCTGCGCTTCGACCCCAGCGGCGCCGGCCCGCTCACCGCCACCCACGAGTGGAACCTCACCGCGGACCTGCCCACCGTCGCCGCCAACGCCGGCCTCGAGGGCATCGCCTGGGTGCCGGACAGCTACCTGACCGCGCAGGGCTTCAAGGACGAGGCCACCGGGGCAGCGTACTCGCCGGGCACCTACGCCAACCACGGCACCGGCCTCTTCCTCGTCGCGCTCGAGGGCAACGGGCGGGTCTACGCCTACGCCCTCGACCACTCCGCGGGCACCTTCACCCAGGTCGCGTCGTTCGCCAGCGGCTTCCCCGGCGTGATGGACCTGCACTTCGAGGCCGAGACCCAGAAGCTGTGGGTCGTCTGCGACGACACCTGCGGCGGTCGCTCGTCGCGCTTCGGCATCGACACCGCCCCGGGTGCCACCCAGGGCACCTTCGTCGCCGGCGCCTACTACGAGCGGCCCAGCGGCATGCCGAACCTCAACAACGAGGGCTTCACGACGACGCCGCAGGCCGAGTGCGTGGCCGGCAGCAAGCCGGTCTTCTGGGCCGACGACGCCGCCACCGACGGCCACGCGCTGCGGGCCGGCACCGTCGGCTGCACCGTCCCCCCGGCGGCGCCGCAGGCCGTCGACATCACCTCCACGCCGCCGGCCGCGCCGGTCGTCGGGCAGACGTACGACGTGACCGCGACGGGCGGCGCCTCGGGCAACCCGGTCGTCCTCTCCATCGACGCGGCCGCGAGCACCGTCTGCTCGATCAGCGGCGCGACCGTGCGCTTCGACCACCCGGGCACCTGCGTCGTGGACGCCGACCAGGCGGGCGGCCCCGGCCACCTCGCCGGCTCCGACACCCAGTCGGTCGCGGTGGGCAAGGCCCTGACCGCCACCGAGGTCGTGATCGGTCCGGACACCCTGACGGCGTCGGTCGCCGTGACGGCCCCGGGCGCCGGCACCCCGAGCGGCACCGTCACCTTCGTCGCCGACGGCACCCCGGTGGGCACCGCGCCGGTCGTGGGCGGCGTCGCCCAGGTGGACCGGGTCCTCGCCACCGGGACGACGCACACGGTCACGGCCACGTACTCCGGCAGCGACGACCTCGCCGGCTCCGCGGGTGAGGCCACCCGCACCGACCCGGCGATCACGGCCCGCGTGACCTCGAGCGCTCCTCGCAGCCGCTCGGGCTGGTACCGGACGCCGGTCACGGTGACCTTCACCTGCGCCGCCGGCAGCTCCGCCCTGACGACGCCGTGCCCGGCTCCGGTGACCCTGTCCGCCAGCCGGGCGAACCAGTCGGTGACCCGCACCGTCGGGACCGGGGACGGCGGCTCGGCCGCCGTCGCCGTGACCGACGTCGACATCGACCGGGTGGACCCGAAGGTGAGGGTCGCCGGCGTCAAGCACCGCAAGGTCTACACCGGTCGGGCGCCCAAGCCGCGCTGCGTCGGCACGGACTCGCTGTCGGGCGTCGCGTCGTGCACGCTCCGTCGGACGCGCAGCGGCAACCGCTACACCGTGGTCGCGACCGCCGTCGACCGCGCGGGCAACAGCGCGTCGACCACGGTGCGCTACACCGTGAAGCGGCGTCGCGGCTGAGACCGGACACCTCCCGTTCACGTCGGTCCGACAACGTACCGGGGTGACGACCGCCTCCACGACCTCCCCGCTGCTGCGAGGCGACCGGGCGCCGCGGCCCCGGACGCTGGTCGGCGTGTTCCGGACGACGGTCGAGCGGGCGGCCGACGAGCCGGCGGTCGACGCCGGCAACGGGATGCTCACCTACGCCGAGCTGGAGCAGGCGGCCGACGCGCTCGCGCTCGAGCTGCACGAGCACGGGATCGGCCCCGGTGACAAGGTCGGGGTGCGGGTCAGCTCGGGCACGACCGACCTCTACGTCGCCGTGCTCGGCATCCTCCTGGCCGGCGCGGCGTACGTGCCCGTCGACGTGGACGACCCCGACGAGCGCGCGCGCGTCGTCTTCGACGAGGCCCGGGTCGTGGCGGTCGTCGGCAACGACCTCGCCGTGGACGTACGGCGTGAGCGCGAGGCCGCCGAGCCCGACCCGCCGGGACCCGACGACGACGCCTGGGTGATCTTCACCTCGGGCTCGACCGGGACGCCCAAGGGTGTGGCGGTCACGCACCGGTCGGCGGCGGCCTTCGTCGACGCGGAGGCCAGGCTCTTCCTGCGCGACGAGCCCCTGGGCGTCGGCGACCGGGTGATGGCGGGGCTGTCGGTCGCCTTCGACGCCTCCTGCGAGGAGATGTGGCTGGCCTGGCGCCACGGCGCCTGCCTCGTGCCGGCGCCGCGGGCGCTCGTGCGCAGCGGGATCGACGTCGGCCAGTGGCTGGTGGCCAACCGGGTCAGCGTCGTCTCGACCGTGCCGACCCTGGTCGCGCTCTGGCCGACCGAGTCGCTGACCGGCGTGCGCCTGCTGATCATGGGCGGCGAGGCGTGCCCGCCCGAGCTGGCCGCGCGGCTGGTCGCCGCGGACCGCGAGGTCTGGAACACCTACGGCCCCACCGAGGCCACGGTGGTGGCGTGCGCCGCGCGGCTCACGGGCGAGGGCCCGGTGCCGATCGGGCTGCCGCTGGACGGCTGGGACCTGGCCGTCGTCGACGAGGCCGGTGCGCACGTGGCGGTGGGGGAGACCGGCGAGCTGATCATCGGCGGCGTCGGGCTCGCGCGCTACCTGGACCCTGCCAAGGACGCCGAGAAGTACGCCGCCATGCCGACCCTCGGCTGGGAGCGGGCCTACCGCAGCGGGGACCTCGTGGTGTTCGAGCCCGCGGGCCTGCTGTTCGGCGGCCGCGCCGACGACCAGGTCAAGCTGGGCGGTCGGCGCATCGAGCTCGGCGAGATCGACAGCGCGCTGCTCGCGCTGCCGGGCGTGACCTCCGCGGCCGCGGCCGTGCGCCGTACGAAGGCGGGCACGAGCGTGCTGGTGGGCTACGCGACCGTGGACTCCACCTTCGACCAGGCCCGGGCGGTCGAGTCGCTGCGGCGGTCGATGCCGGCCGCGCTGGTGCCGCGCGTGGCCGTGGTGGAGGCGCTGCCCACCAAGACGTCCGGCAAGGTCGACCGTGACGCGCTGCCGTGGCCCCTGGCCGCGGTGCCCAGCACGGCCGGTCGCCTCGACGGCACCGCGGCCCGGGTCGCCGAGCTGTGGCGCGACGTCCTGGCGGCGGACGCCACGTCGCTGACCGACGACTTCTTCGACCTGGGCGGCGGCAGCCTCACCTCCGCGCAGCTGGTGTCGCGGCTGCGCGGCACCTACCCCGAGGTCGTCGTCGCCGACGTCTACGAGAACCCGACGCTCGGCGCGCTGGCGACCTACCTCGACCAGCTGGGCGAGGCGGGCCCGACCTCCGAGCGCACCGTGCCGCCAACCCCGCTCAAGACCCAGGCGGGACAGGTGGTCGCGACCGTGCTGCTGCGGGCGCTGGCCGGTCCGCGCTGGCTGGTCCTGCTCGGCCTCGGCTGCCACGTGCTGGCGTCCGTCCTCGGCCTGGACTGGCTCCCCAGCCCCTCGTGGGCGCTGCTCGCGGTGGGGTGGGCGGTCTTCGTCAGCCCTCCGGGCCGCATGGTCCTCGCGGCCGGGCTCGCGCGCGTCCTGCTCCGCCCGGTCACCGAGGGCGACCACCCCCGCGGCGGCAGGCTGCACCTGCGGCTGTGGCTGGCCCAGCACGCTGCCGACCAGCTCGGCCCGGTCACACTCGCGGGCGCGCCGTGGATGACCTGGTACGCCCGGCTGCTCGGCGCCCAGGTGGGGCGCGACGTCGACCTGCACAGCGTGCCGCCGGTGACGGGCATGCTCCGGCTGGGACGCGGCTGCTCGATCGAGCCGGAGGTCGACCTCACCGGCTACTGGGTCGACGGCGACGTCGTCCACGTGGGCGGCATCCGGGTCGGCCCACGCGCCCGGGTGGGGGCGCGCAGCATGCTGTGCCCCGGCACCGACATCGGCGCGGACGCCGAGATCGCCCCGGGCTCGGCGACGTTCGGGGCCGTGCCGGAGGGCGAGTACTGGTCCGGCTCGCCGGCGGCCCTGGTCACCCGCCGCGCCCGCGGCCCGTGGTCGGCGCGACCGGAGGCGAGCCGCTCGTGGGTGGCCGCCTACGGGCTGGTCGCGATCGGCCTCGCGCTGCTGCCCCTGGTCGCGGTCGTCGCCGGGGCGGCGGTCCCGCTGCTGGTCGCCGAGCCGAGCGGCTACGCCGACGTGCTGCGCCTCCTGGCCTGGCTGCCGGTGAGCACCGTCGTCGCACTGGTCGTCCTCGCGGCGCTGGTGCTGGCGGTCGTGCGCCTCGCGGGGCTCTCGATCGAGGCCGGTGTCCATCCCGTGCGCAGCCGGCCCGCCCTCGCGGTGTGGGCGACGATGCGGGTGCTCGACGAGGCCCGCACCTGGCTCTTCCCGCTCTACTCCTCCAGCCTCACCCCGCTCTGGCTCCGGCTGCTGGGGGCGCGCATCGGCGCGGACGTCGAGGCGTCGACGGTGCTGCTGGTGCCCAAGCTCACCCAGGTCAACGACCAGGCGTTCCTCGCCGACGACACGCTGCTCGGCGGCTACGAGCTCGGCGGCGGCTGGCTGCGCGTCGAGCGGGTCAAGATCGGCAAGCGCGCGTTCGTCGGCAACTCCGGCATGGCCGCCCCCGGGCGCCGCGTGCCCAAGGCCTCCCTGGTGGCGGTGCTCTCGGCCGCGCCGCGCCGCAAGGGGGCGCAGTCGGGGGAGTCCTGGCTCGGCAGCCCGCCGACCGCGCTGCGGCGTACGGCGCAAGCGGGCGACGTGGGTCGCACCTACGAGCCGCCGACGCGGCTGCGGGTGGCCCGGGCGCTCGTCGAGCTCTGCCGGGTCGTCCCCGTGGCGGTCGGAGCCGGGATCGCCGTGCTGGTCGCGGTGACGCTCACCGCGCTGCTGGACCGGGCGGGCGTCGTGGCCGCCGTCGTCCTCGCCGGCGGCGTCCTCGCCCTGGCCGGGGTCGCCGCGGCCGCCGTCAGCACGCTGGCCAAGTGGGTCCTCGTCGGCCGCCACCGGGTCGGCGGGCACCCCCTGTGGAGCTCGCTGGTGTGGCGCAACGAGCTGGCCGACACCTTCGTCGAGGTCGTGGCGGCGCCGTGGTTCGCGCGGTCGGTCGCGGGCAGCCCGCTGCTCAACGTGTGGTTCCGCTCGATGGGCGCCCGGATCGGGCGCGGGGTCTGGTGCGAGACCTACTGGCTGCCCGAGACCGACCTGGTCGAGCTCGGCGACGGCGCGACGGTCAACCGCGGCAGCGTGGTGCAGACCCACCTCTTCCACGACCGCACCCTCAGCATGGACCGGGTGGTGCTGCGGCGCGGTGCGACGCTCGGACCCAACAGCGTCATCCTGCCCGCCGCGACGCTCGGTCGGCACGCTACGGTCGGCCCCGTGTCACTGGTGATGAGGGGCGAGTCCGTGCCGGACAAGACGACCTGGATCGGCAACCCCATCGGCCCGTGGAACACCACCTCGTGAAGCTCGCCCGCAGCTCCGACCTCCCCACCGCCGACCCCTACGTCCCCGGTCACGGCGACCCGTCCTGGAGCGCCACGCACTACGCCCTCGACCTCACCTACGACCTGGCCGGCAACCGGCTGCAGGGTCAGGCGGTCATCGAGGCCACCGCGGAGGAGGACCTCGACCGGGTGGTGCTGGACCTCGCCCACCTCGACGTCACCAAGGTGACCGTCGACGGCAAGGCGCCGGCGAAGTACGCCACGCGGCAGGACCGGCTCGTGGTGACCCTGCGGGACGCGCTGCCCGCCGGCACGACGTTCCGGCTGCTCGTGAAGTACGACGGCCGGCCGGAGCCGGTGGACGACAAGCACCTGGGCGACGCCGGCTGGGAGGAGCTCGAGGACGGGGTCATCGTCGCGGGGCAGCCCCACGGCGCGCCGACGTGGTTCCCCTGCAACGACCGGCCCAGCGACAAGGCGTCCTACGAGATCGTCGTGCGGACCCACCCCGACTACACGGTCGTCTCCAACGGCCGGCTGCGCTCGCGGCAGCGCCGCGGGAGCACGGTGAGCTGGTCCTACGAGCAGGCCGAGCCCATGGCCACCTACCTCGCGACCGTGCAGATCGGGCGCTACGAGATCCGCGAGCTCGAGTCGCCGGTGCCGATGACGGTCGCCGTGCCCGCCGACGCGGGCGACGGGTTCGAGGCCGCCTTCGGCCGGCAGCCGGAGATGATGGCGACGTTCGTCGAGCTGTTCGGGCCCTACCCGTTCGGCTCGTACGCCGTGGTCGTGACCGCCGACGACCTCGAGATCCCGCTCGAGTCGCAGTCGCTGTCGACGTTCGGCCGCAACTTCCTCACCGACGACTGGGACTGCGTGCGGCTGGTGGCCCACGAGCTCGCGCACCAGTGGTTCGGCAACGCCGTCACCCTCGGGTCCTGGCGCGACATCTGGCTGCATGAGGGCTTCGCCTGCTACAGCGAGTGGCTGTGGTCCGAGGCGTCCGGCGGGGAGTCCGCGGAGACCTGGGCGCGACGCCACCACGAGCGGCTCGCCGAGCTCGACCAGGACCTGGTGCTGTCGGATCCGGGACCGGAGCTGATGTTCGACGACCGGGTCTACAAGCGCGGCGCGCTCACCCTGCACGCCGTACGGCTGACCGTCGGCGACGACGCCTTCTTCGCGCTGCTGCGTGCCTGGGTCGCCGAGCACCGCGGCGGCAGCGTGTCGACCTCCGAGCTGATCGCCTTCGCCGCCCGGCACACCGACGCCGACCTCGGCGCGCTGTTCGACGCCTGGCTGCACGAGCCGACGCTGCCGGACCTGCCCAGCGTGGGCTGAGCGCCCTTGATGTTGGTCACATCCGGGCCGATCCGGGAACGAACGGGCCTCGCGCAGCGCTGAACCAGATATGACGACACGACTGATCGACGACCTGAACGAGCTGCACTCCCGCTACGTGCGCGCCATCAACTCCGCGGTGGAGTCCGACGACCAGGCGACCGTGGACGAGCTGGCCGCCGGCTACGACGCCGAGGCGACCTTCATGGTGGCCCAGCGCGAGGGCAAGACCCACCTGCTGCCGCTGCAGCGCCGCGCCGCCTGACCTGCGACACCGCTTGAGGGGCCGCCCGCCGTACTGCGAGGCGGCCGTCCTGGGTAGTGGTCGGAATGGACTCTCCTGGAACAGCCCTGCCCACGGAGCCCATCGGGGGGCGGTACCGCGTCGAGCGTGAGGTCGGCCGCGGCGGCATGGGCAGCGTGTGGCTCGCCCACGACGAGCGCCTGGGCCGCGCCGTCGCGCTCAAGCGCGTCGGCCGCCTGCCCGGCGAGTCGCTGCCCCACCTGGCCCGTGCGATGCGCGAGGCCCGCTCCTCGGCCGCCCTCAACCACCCGAACGTCGTCTCCGTCTACGACGCGGTGGAGGAGGGTGACCACCTGTGGCTGGTGATGGAGTACGTCCCCGGGCGCACCCTGTCCGAGCTCGTGGCCGACGAGGGCCCGCTCCCGCCCGATCGCGTCGCGCGGATCGGCGCCCAGGTCGCCGACGGCCTCGCGGTCGCCCACGCCGCCGGGACCGTCCACCGTGACGTGAAGCCCGGCAACGTCCTGGTCGGCGACGACGGCACGGCCAAGATCAGCGACTTCGGCATCGCCCGCGGCGCCGGCGACGACAAGCTGACCCAGACCGGCCTGATGACCGGCACCCCGGCGTACTTCGCGCCCGAGCTGGCGCGCGGCTCCGACGCCACGCCCGCCTCGGACGTGTGGGGGCTGGGCGCCACGCTGTTCGCGGCGGTCGAGGGGCACTCGCCGTACCCCTCGCAGTCCAACCCGCTCGCGCTGATGGCCCTGATCGCGCACGAGGCGCCGCCGCAGCCGCAGGCCGCCGGGCCGCTGCGCCGGCCCATCTCGCGGATGATGGACACCGACCCGGCCGCGCGCCCGACGATGGCGGAGTGCGCCGCCGAGCTGCACCGGGCCTCGTCCGGGCCGACCACGACCTCGGCTCGGCCCGCCGCCGACCTCGGCCCGGCGACCGTCGTGGAGGAGCCGGTCGTCGAGCCCGTCGCGCCCGCGCCGCCCGCGCCGCCCGTGCCGCCCGGCGAGGAGCCGCGCCGTCGTGGGGGGCTGCTCGTGGCCGGCGTGGTGGTGCTGCTCCTGCTGGTCGCCGGGATCGCCTTCCTGGTGCTCCAGGACGACGGGTCGGGCTCCGACACGGCCTCGGACGACCCCTCGTCGTCGGGGTCGCCGACGGGACGCGGCGGTGGCCAGCAGGAGTCGCCGAAGCCGCCTGCGGAGAGCACCCCGGAGGAGACGCCCGAGGAGTCGGCGGACCAGCCTCCGGAGGAGGAGCCGGCGCCGCCCGCGTCGTCGGACGCGACGGCGTTCGCCCAGGAGTACTACGGTCTGCTGCCCGGGGACACCGACGCCGCCTGGCAGCGGCTGTCGCCGTCGTTCCAGGACGAGGTGGGCCGCGACTCCTTCGACGGCTTCTGGGCCGGTGTCGACTCGGTCTCGGTCGACGGCGCCGAGGAGGCCGAGCCCGGCGTCGTCGACGTGACCCTCACCTACACCACCGACGGGTCCTCGCAGACCGAGGTGCGCCGGCTGTTCGTCGAGCAGTCCGACGGCGGGCTGGCGATCACGGGCGACCAGCGGTTGTAGCGGCAGCAGGGTTTTCAGCAGATGCTGAAAAACCTGACGTTCTGGGGCGAAATAGCGGCCCAGAAGCGACAGTTCTGCCCCAGAACCTCCGGCGCAGCAGGGCCCGAGCTCGACGCCGATCCGCCCCAGGTGCTCTTGCCATCGGGTCGCGCGACAAACCAGCATTCCTGGGGTTCGTGGCGACCTCCGCGACCGCGACGGAACCCCGCACCACCTCCGGCACGTCGCAGGAGTGAGGACGAGGAGGGCCGATGGAGGAGTTCGACGAGCTCGTGGCCGCGCGCTGGCCGCGACTGGTGCGCGCCGCGGTGCTGCTCGGCTGCGACGAGCACGAGGCGCAGGACGTCGTGCAGACCGCGCTCACCCGTTGCCTGGCCAGCTGGTCGCGGGTGCAGCGCGCCGACGACCGCGACGCCTACGTCTACCGGGTCCTCGTCAACACCTTCACCGACACCCGCCGCCGGCGGTGGCGCGGCGAGCGCCCGACCGAGCACCTCCCGGAGGTCGCCGTCGCCGACGCGACCGGTGCCGTCCTCATGCGTGACGCCGTCGACCGGGCGCTGGACCGGCTCACCGCCGACCAGCGAGCGGCCGTCGTCCTGCGCTACTACGCCAACCTCACCGAGCTCCAGATGGCCGACGCGCTCGACGTCGCGCCCGGGACGGTCAAGAGCCGCCTCTCGCGTGCCCTGTCGACGCTCGCCGCCGACCCGGACCTCGCCGACCACCAGGAGATGACGTGAACGAGCACCGCATGGACGACCAGACCTTGAGCGACCTCCTCGAGGCCCGCGCCGCCGACGTCGCCGTGGGCCCGCCGCCGCTCGCCGAGATCCACCGTGGAGGCCGGCGCCGCCGCTCGTACGGCGTGCTGGTCGCCGCCGCCGCGGCCGCGGCGGTCGTCGGCGCGGTCGCGCTCTGGCCGAGCGCGTCCGACCCGGGGCGGGACCCGGCGCCGGTGGCCTCCGACGGTGCGTCGCCGGACGTGCCACCCGCCGGCTTCCGGTGGGTCGGCATGGGCCGGGCGGCGATCGCCGTCCCGGACGCGTGGGGCACCAACGCGACGCGCTGCGGCGTCCCCACGCGGGACACGGTCGTCGTCGACGTCGGCGTGGTCGAGACGTGCTCGGCGGCGTACCCCGCCGAGGTCACCAGCGTCACGCTCCGCGTCCCGAACGACCTCGACCAGCTCCTGGAGTGGAGCCGCGTCGAGGTCGACGGCGAGCAGGCGCTGCACACGGCGTCGACCGGGTCGGAGACCTACGCGGGACGAGACGTCTTCAGCTCGCGGGTCCAGCTGCCGGCCGAGGGCGTGGTCTTCGAGGCGACGTCCACGGTGTCGCAGCGGGCCGTCGACGAGGCGCTGAGCCGCATCGTCGTCCTGGACTCGCACGTCGCCGTGCCCGGGATCTCGCCGGCCAACTACGAGCACCCCGACCAGACCAAGGCCGGGAGGCGCTACGTCCGTGCCGTCCAGGAGGCCGGGCTGGTGGCGAAGGTCGTCCCGGAGCCCACCCGGGACATCCCGCCGGGGTTCGTGCTGGCGGCCTCCCCTGCGCCCGGGACGGTCGTGGAGCCGGGGTCGGTCGTGACGGTAGAGGTCACGCGCTGAGGGGTTTCGAGACAGGCGCTTCGCGCCTTCCTCAACCCCCGGGCGCGCGCCTTCCTTATCCTCCAGGCGCGCTCAGACCACCAGCGTGACGGCGAGCAGGACCGAGACGAGCACGAGCGCGACGGTGACGACGAGCCCGAGGCCGAAGCGGGGGAGCGGCTCGCGCCGGCGCATGGCCCGCTCGACCTGCGCCCAGCGCCGATAGGCCAGGGCGCTCATCAGGCCGCCGAAGACGGCCAGCCCCACGACCAGCGCGTTGCGCAGCCAGTCGGCGGTGGGGATGCCGAGCGAGTGCAGAGCCACCGAGCCGGCGAGCATCGCCAGGGTGGTGCGCACCCACGCCAGGAACGTGCGCTCGTTGGCGAGCGAGTAGCGCGGGTCGGGCTCGTCGCCGACGTCGTAGACACCCATGCGCCCATGGTGGCGCACCCGGCGCGGCCTAGGCTCGCGGGCATGCCTTCGGTGTTCGATCGGACCACAGCGGTGACCCCCGACGGGGACGGACGCTACGCCGCCGAGCTCGACGCCGGCTGGGTGGTCGGCGGCGGCGTCAACGGCGGCTACCTGCTCGCGGTCGCGGGCAACGCCCTGCGTACGGCGCTGCCCGACAAGCCCGACCCGCTGGTGGTGAGTGCCTACTTCCTCTCCGCCGCGACGCCCGGGCCGGCCACCGTCGACGTGACCGTACGGCGGTCGGGTGGCAGCACGTCGACGGTCGCCGCCGACCTGCGCCAGGACGGCCAGGACCGGATCACCGTGCTGGCGACGTACGGCGACCTCGACCGCAGCGCCGACGACGTGCGGACGACCGCCAGGCCGTTCGTGCTGCCGCCGGTGGAGGACTGCGTGCCCAGCTCGATGGCGCCCGAGGAGGTACGCCGGATCGCGCCGCTGATGGGGCGCTTCGACATGCGCTTCCACCCCGACCAGGTCGGCTGGACCGTCGGCCGGCCCAGCGGCGAGGCGGTGATGAGCGCCTGGTTCAAGCTGGAGGACGGCCGTGAGCCGGACCCCGTCTCCCTGCTGATGGTGCTCGACTCGCTGCCGCCGGTCACCTTCAACATCGGGGGACCGGGCTGGGCGCCGACGCTGGAGCTCACCGCCCACGTGCGCGCCAAGCCGGCGCCGGGCTGGTTGCGGGTGCGCCACGAGAGCCGCAACGTCGCCGGCGGGATGTTCGAGGAGGACTGCGAGGTCTGGGACTCCGCGGGTCGCCTGGTGGCGCAGAGCCGCCAGCTCGCGCTCCTGCCCCGCGCCTGACCTGGCCGTATGACTAGCGGTCGAACCAGGACCGCCGCATCGCGAAGATCCACCGGCGCCGGGGGTGCTCGGTGACCGACCACAGCAGGTCGGTCTGGGGCCAGTAGGCCAGGTCCTCCGGACCCATGGGCGTCGCGAAGCGGTGCTCGCGCATCGCCCCCGGAGTGCCGGCGTAGACCGACCCCGGCCAGTGCGGCGTCCGCGACACCGTCACGTGGTAGCGCCCGCGGGCCACCGCCGCGCCCTGCATGCGGAAGACGCCCTCGTCGAGAGTCATCGGCGTCGACCGGCCGTCGTCGGCGGTCGCCAGGAGGGTCGTCTCGGGGTCGAGCGAGAAGCGCGCCAGCCGGCGCGTCCGCCCGCGGCCGGCGTACTCACCGGCGACGAGCTCGGGCGGCGAGGCGGCGCGGTCGAGCGACATGAACGAGTAGCGCAGCCGCTCCTCACCCTCGTCGGCCAGGGCGCGGTAGGAGAAGCGCACGGGCAGGACGTAGCGGTAGCCGAAGGAGGCCACCCGGTCGCCCTCGATGCCGAACGACGCGCGCTCGCCGGCGACCTCGTCGGGCACCCGCATCAGGTCGGTCATCCGGCAGGTCATGAAGCCCTTGGCCGTGGCGGCGACGTGCAGGTGGTCGCCGAACCACACGATCCCGCCCGCGTGCACCCGCAGCGGCGCCAGCCCGAGCACGCCGTCCTTCATCTGCGGCACCACCAGCAGCACGTGGCGGTAGTCGCGGCTGTCGAGGTCGAAGAGCGTGATCCGCACGCCGTGGTTGCCGGTCGCGTCGCCGGGCAGCTGCTTGGCGTACCACGCCACGACCACCAGCCGCCGTCCGGCGACCTCGCCGCTCGGCGAGGCGTCCGCGGAGGTGGTGACGCCCTGCGGCCACCACCGCTTGTCGCGGCGGTCGCGGGCGTCGAAGGTGTAGGCGCGGTGCACGGCACGACCCGGCGCCCAGGTGCGGCGGCCGTTGCGGTCGAGGTCGTCGAGGACGCCGGCCATCGGCACGCGTCCGCCGAGCAGCCGCGCGAGCGCGTCGATCTCGTCGGCGTTCTCGTCGGTGCGGGTCAGGTGGACGCCGGGGGCGGTCATGGCTGGACGGTACCCACCGGCACCGACGTCGCCACGGCCTAGGCTCGGACCCGTGAAGCAGGTCGTCGGAGCCGCCCTTGTGCGCCACGCGCGGGTGCTGGCCGCACGCCGTACGTCGCCGCCCGAGGCGGCCGGACGCTGGGAGCTGCCCGGCGGCAAGGTCGAGGACGGCGAGCTGCCCGGTGACGCGCTCGTGCGCGAGGTCGCCGAGGAGCTCGGCTGCACGGTCGAGGTCACCGACTGGCTGGCGGGGCGGGTGCCGATCGGTACCACCCACGAGCTGTCCGTCGCCCTGGTGCGGCTGGTCGCGGGGGAGCCCGAGCCGACCGAGCACGACGAGGTGCGCTGGCTGACGCGCGACGAGCTCGCGGACGTCGACTGGCTGGAGCCCGACCGGCCGTTCCTCTCCGAGCTCGCCGCGAGGCTCGGGTCACCCGAGCCGCTGCTGCGGGCCATCGTGTTCGAGGAGGAGCACGCCCGCGCCATGGCCGACCGGCTCACCCGCGACGGGTTCGAGGCCAGCGTCGTGCGCGAGCGCCTGCAGGGCGAGGACGACGACGAGGACCACCCGTGGGCGGTGCTCAGCGACGCGCCGGCGTTCGTGGTGGAGGTGCTCGTCGACGAGTACGACGGCTGGCTGGACCGCGACGTCCCCGAGCCGCCCACCGCGCCGGCACCGCTGGACCTGCCGACGCAGCCCAAGCGGAGATTCCGCGACGGTTCCTAGCGGAGCCTCCTCAACCTCCGGAAGTCCCCCGCAGTCGAGGAGGTCGCGCTGCGACGGTCCCGAGACCCCATGGGACGAGCGCCCGTCTCAGCCCTCGGGCGCGCACCGGGTGAAGCCGTCGTCGGCCAGGGCCAGCTCGATGCCGAAGCGCACGCCCCCCTTCAGGTCCTCGTCGATGCGCACGAGCGACCCGTCGTGCTCGATGTCCCAGGTGGCGACGTCGGCGACGGGCCGCTGCGACTGCAGCAGCAGGCCGTCCTCGAGCCACGCCCCGCGCGCCTCGGCGTCGGCCTCGGCGGTGTCGTCATCCTCGAAGGCCAGCACGGTCGTCGTCTCGGCGTCGTCGCCGTGGACGAAGAACCCTGTGGCCTCGGGACGTGCCAGGCCCTCCAGCGTCGGGTCAGGAGTGGGAGGGCTCCTGCGGCCCTGGACCGCCCCGCAGTCGATGTCGCGACGCAGGTGGGCGAACTCCGCGTCGTCGACGGCGTTCACGACATCCTCGAAGTCCTGGCCGTCGACCAGCGAGTCCTCGTCGTCCTGGACGACGTCCAGGGTGGCCTCGACGGCGGGCCCGGTGAGGACCAGGTGCTCGTCGGGCACCAGCACGACGTCGCCCATGACGGCCACGGGGTAGCGGTCGCCCACGAGCGAGGTCTCCGGGTCCGCCGCGGCGAGCTCGGCCCTGAAGCGGCGCTCCCCGCCGGTCTCGGACTCGTCGTAGCCGGCGTCGACCAGGTCGTCGCCCACCTCGTCCAGGTCGAGGTCGTCGTCGGTCTTCCAGACCGTCCACAGGCCCTCGTCGTCCTGGCCGCTGCCACTGACCTCCCAGACGATGTCGGCGTCGCTGAGCGCGGCGTCCCCCATGACCCCGAGATAGGACGTCAGTCGGGTCGCGACCCCCGCCTCGTCCACGGCCTGGAGGTAGCGACCGAGCTCGCGGTCGTCGGCGCCCGTCTCGACCTCGACGTCGAGGCGCTCGGCGATCGCGGCGCGGCCGACGAAGGTCACCGACGTGGCGTCGGCCGGGACCACCTCCAGGGCGTCCTCGAGGTCCGAGCTGGAGCCTGGGATCAGGCTGCAGCCGGCCAGTGATCCGACGAGCGAGCAGACGGCGAGCAGGCTGAGGGCTGACACGGGCGAACGGCGCATGGGGACCATCATTACGCTTCCCGTCATGACCGAGACGCCGCGACACCGGATGCTCCTCGTCCACGCCCACCCCGACGACGAGTCCATCGGTCAGGGCGCCACGATGGCCAAGTACGTCGCCGAGGGGCGCGGGGTCACGCTCGTCACCTGCACCGGCGGCGAGATGGGCGAGATCCTGGTGCCCGAGCTCGAGCACCTCGCCGCCGACCAGGACGACACCCTCGGGGAGCACCGCCGCGGCGAGCTGGCCGACGCCATGGCCGCGCTCGGGGTGACCGACCACCGCTACCTCGGCGGGTTCGGCACCTACCGCGACTCGGGCATGAAGTGGCACGAGGACGGGCACGCCGTGGCCGCGGACGACCTGCGGCCCAACGCGTTCTGGAGCGCCGACCTGACCGAGGCGGCGACCCACCTGGTCGAGGTGATCCGCGAGGTCCGCCCGCAGGTCCTGGTCACCTACGACGAGTTCGGCGGCTACGGCCACCCCGACCACATCCAGGCCCACCGCGTCGCGACCTACGGCGCCGCGCTGGCCGCCGTGCCGTCGTACCGCCGCGACCTGGGCGAGGCCTGGGACATCGCCAAGATCTACTGGGGCGCCATGTCCGAGACGCGCATGCGCGCTGGGCTGCGCTCCCTGCGCGACGCCGGCGACACCACGACGTTCGAGGGGATGGACCCCGACGGCAAGCTGCCGCCGTTCGTCACCAGCGACGAGAACCTCGCCGCCGCCGTCGACGCGCAGGGCTTCCACGAGCAGAAGATGCAGGCGCTGGCGGCGCACAAGACCCAGATCACGACCGACGGGCCGTTCTTCGCGCTGTCCAACAACGTGGGCTCGACGGCGTGGGGGATCGAGTACTACCGGATCGCCAAGGGCACCCGCGGCGAGCTGGGCGAGGACGGCCTCGAGACCGACCTCTTCGCCGGCGTCTGAGGCGTGAAGGCCCTCGCCGCGCTCGGCCTCCTCGTCCTCGGCGCGGCGACGGGCCTGGCGACGGTCGTGCTGCACGGCGCGTGGTGGGGTCTGGTGCTCGGCGTGGTCGCGACCGTCGCGTCGCTGGTCGCCCTGCCCGGCGGCTGGTGGGCGCGCGCGCCGTTCGGGGTGGCCTGGGCGGGGACCGTCGGCTACTTCTCGGTGCGGCTCGGCGAGGGCGACTACCTGGTCGCGGCCAACCTCCACGGCTACCTGCTCCTGGGCTGCGCGATGGTGGTCCTGGTGGTGTCGCTGGCGACGCTGCCGCGGCCGGGGAGAGCAGATGCCGGGAAAGGCCCGTCGGCTTCATAGGATGCGGGCGTGACCCTGTGGGACGAGAAGCGCGTGACCGAGCCCGAGCCGCGCCGTGAGCGCGAGGGCGGGCGGCTGGTCCTCCTCCTCGTCCTCGCGCTCGTCCTGCTGCTGGCGGGCGGCTACACCGCCGCCTACCTCGTCGCCGGCGACAAGGTCCCGCGCGGCACCACCGTCGCGGGCGTCGACATCGGCGGTCGCACTCAGGCCGAGGCCGCGCAGGCCCTCGAGGCCGGGCTGGCCGACCGCGTCGATTCCCCGATCGACGTCACCGTCGGCGACCGCGCCGAGGCCGTGACGCCCGAGGAGGCCGGCCTGTCGGTCGACTACGACGCCTCGGTCGCCGCGGCGGGCGGCGAGCAGAGCTGGGAGCCGCAGCGGCTCTGGGACTACTTCACCGGCGGCGACGACCTCGATGCCGTCGTCGACGTCGACGACGCCGCGATGGACGCCCTGGTCGAGCGCCTCGGGGGCGACCTCGGGTCCGAGCCCAAGGACGGCGCCGTCGCCTTCGAGAAGGGCGAGATCGTGGTCACCGACCCCGTCGCGGGCGAGGCCATCGACCCCGAGGCGGCCCGCGAGGCCCTCGTGGCGGCGTACCTCTCCGACGACGCGGACGAGGTCGCCGACCTCTCGCTGACGACCGCGGAGCCCGACATCGACGAGGCCGACGTGCAGTCCGCGCTCGACGAGTTCGCCAACCCGGCGCTGTCCGGGCCGGTGACGCTGGTGTTCGGCAAGTCACCGGTGCGCCTGCAGCCGCGCGACTTCGCGCCGGTGCTGGGGATGAAGGCCGAGGGCGGGGTCCTGGTGCCCGAGCTCGACACCGACCGGCTGACCGGGCTCGTGGCCGACGCGGTCGGCGACGCCGGCGCCCCGGTCGACGCGTCGTTCGAGGTCGTCGGTGGCAAGCCACGGGTGGTGCCGGCCAAGCCGGGTGTCACCTACGAGCCGGCCGACGTCACCGACGCGTTCCTGACCCTGGTCACCCAGGACGAGGGCGAGCGGCAGATGAAGGTCGAGGCCACGGTCGACGAGCCCGAGCTGACGACCAAGGAGGCGCGCGCCCTGAAGATCAAGGAGCGCGTGTCGACGTTCACGACCAACTACCCCTACGCGGAGTACCGCAACATCAACATCGGCCGGGCCGCCGAGCTCGTGGACGGCACCCTGCTCAAGCCCGGCGAGACCTTCTCCCTCAACGACGTGGTGGGGGAGCGGACCCGCGAGAACGGCTTCACCGAGGGCTTCATCATCAGCAACGGCATCTTCAAGGAGGACCTCGGCGGCGGCGTCTCCCAGATGGCGACGACGACGTTCAACGCGATGTTCTTCGCCGGGCTCAAGGACATCGAGCACAAGCCGCACAGCTTCTACATCGACCGCTACCCGGTCGGTCGCGAGGCCACGGTCGCGTGGGGCTCCGTCGACCTGCGCTTCCAGAACGACACGCCGTACGGCGTGCTGGTCAAGGCCTCGGTCACGCCCGCGACGTCCGGGAGCCAGGGTGTGGTGACCGTGTCGATGTACTCGACCAAGGTCTGGGACATCACCACCAAGACCAGCGGCCGCTACGCGTCGGTCCCGCCGAAGACCCGCACCTTCAACACGCCGGACTGCTACCCCAACACCGGCTACTCCGGCTTCCAGGTGGACGTGTGGCGCTACTTCAAGAAGCCGGGCTCCTCCGACCTCGACCACGAGGAGAAGTTCCACACCGTCTACACCCCCTCCGACACCGTCATCTGCAAGCCGCCCCCGAAGCCCAAGCCCGGTCGCTGACCGGCTGACCTGGACCGGCGGCAGCGCCGGCGGAGTCGCTCTCGGCCTGGCCGCGGAGGTCATGACCGGTCACGACATGGTCACGGAACGGTCACGGCGCCGTCCGGACCGGCCGACTCAGCCGGACGACCGAGCCGCACCGCCAGCCACGGCGCGGACGCTACGCAACGTTTGTTTCAGGGATGTTGAGCGCGAGTGGCTGCCGGCGTCAGGTACCGGTAGCGGTGGTGCTCGCGGAAGCCGAGCCGCGCGTAGAGGGCCAGGGCCGGCGCGTTGTCGCCGAGGACCTGGAGGTAGGCGGTCGTCGCGCCGCGCTCGGCGCCCCAGTCGAGCAGCTCGGCCATCACCCGCAGGCCGAGGCCACGGCGACGGTGCTCGGGTGACACCTCGATGGTGCGGAAGCCCACCCAGTCGCGGTCGTACGCCGCCACGCCGCCGCCGACGCGCTCGCCGCTGTCCAGCCGCAGCTCGGCGACGGCCTGGTCGCCGGTGACCTCGAGCTCGACCCGGACCCCGTCGTCCTCCGCGTCGGTGGCGCCGCCCAGCGCGCGCATCGCCTGGCTGACCGAGGTCAGCTGGAAGACCGTGTCGGCGTCGTGGCTCTCGGGGACCCAGCCGTGGCCGCGGAACAGCGCGTCCTCCGCCGAGTCAGGCAGCACCGCCGCGATCGGCCGCCCCGTGGTGGCGGCGTAGTAGGCCACGACCTGCTCGTAGGCGTCGGGCACCCCGGCCGGCTCGAAGGCCAGGACCGAGTTGGCGCGCCGGGCGGTGGCCGTGGGGGAGTGGCGCAGGACCCAGCCGCCGAGAGGACGCGTCCGCAGGTCGGCGAAGAGCGCGAAGCCGCGCTCCTGGGCCTCTTGCGGGGGCACGCGCTGGCGCACCGAGGGCCGCGGCGGCACCGGCTTGCCGGAGACGATGTCCGCGATCGGGATGCGGACGGGCTCGCCGACCTCGGGCTGGACCACGCAGCTGCCCTCGCCCCACGCCGTACAGACCCCGAGCAGGTCGGTCAGGGCCGGGCCGCCGGAGGGGCCGGTCTCGCCGCGGAGCACCCGGCGCACCACGATCCGCTGGCCCACCACGTGGGGGCCGAGGGTGTGCCGTCCCGTCTGCTCGTCGGCAGGGGCCTCGCCCACATGATGGGGTTCCCGCGCGTCGGCCACGACGGGATACTAGGCTGGAGCCGCTCTCGCACGCCCGCACCAACCGTCCTCAGGAGGACCCGGTGACCTACGTCATCTCCCAGCCATGTGTCGACCTCAAGGACCGTGCCTGTGTCGACGAGTGCCCGGTCGACTGCATCTACGAGGGCAAGCGGATGCTCTACATCCACCCCGACGAGTGCGTCGACTGCGGTGCCTGCGAGCCGGTCTGCCCCGTCGAGGCGATCTTCTACGAGGACGACGTGCCGGAGCAGTGGAAGGACTACTACACCGCCAACGTCGGCTTCTTCGACGACCTCGGCTCGCCGGGTGGCGCCGCCAAGATGGGTGAGATCGACAAGGACCACGCCCTCGTCTCCGCGCTGCCTCCGCAAGAGCACGACGAGTGACCTCCGGTGGTTGAGGAGGTCGCGCGGCGACCGTCCCGACACCTCCGGACGCAGGTCAGCAGCCGGCTCCCCGACTTCCCGTGGGACCACCTGACGCAGCACGCCGCACGGGCGCGCGCGCACCCTGACGGGCTCGTCGACCTCTCGGTCGGCACCCCCGTCGACCCGACCCCGCAGGTCGTCCAGCAGGCGCTGCGCGACGCGGCGGACTCGCCTGGCTACCCGACGACCATCGGGCTGCCGGCGACCCGGCAGGCCTGCGTCGACTGGCTCGAGCGCCGCCACGGCGTGACCGGGCTCGGGCTCGACCAGGTCCTGCCCGTCGTCGGCTCCAAGGAGCTCATCGGCTCGATGCCGGTGCACCTGGGCATCGGCGCCGGGGACCTGATCGTCCACCCCGAGCTGGCCTACCCGACCTACGAGGTCGGCGCGGCGCTTGCCGGCGCCCGCGCGGTCGCCACCGACTCGCTGACGTCGCTGGGACCCGAGGTGCCGGCGCTGCTGTGGCTCAACTCCCCGTCCAACCCCTCCGGGCGCGTGCTGCCCGTCGAGCACCTGCGCAAGGTCGTCGACTGGTGCCGCCAACGCGGCACGATCCTGGTCTCCGACGAGTGCTACCTGGAGTGCGCGTGGGAGACCACGCCGGTCTCGGTGCTGCACCCCGACGTGTGCGGCGGCTCGACCGAGGGCATCCTGGCCGTCCACTCGCTGTCCAAGCGCTCCAACCTCGCGGGCTACCGCTGCGCGTTCGTGGCCGGTGACCCCGCGCTCGTCGGTGAGCTGCTCGCCGTACGCAAGAACCTCGGGCTGATGATGCCCGGGCCCCAGCAGCGGGCGATGGCCGCCGCCCTCGACGACGACGAGCACGTGGCCGAGCAGCACGCGCGCTACGCCGCCCGCCGGGCCTCGCTGCGCGCAGCCCTCGAGGGCGCGGGCTTCCGCATCGACCACTCCGAGGCGTCGCTCTACCTCTGGGCACGGCGTGAGACGGAAGCGGGTGACGAGGACTGCTGGGACACCGTCTCCTGGCTGGCCGAGCGCGGCATCCTGGTCGCGCCCGGCGCGTTCTACGGCGCCGCCGGGTCGCGGCACGTGCGGGTGGCGTTCACCGCGACCGACGAGCGCGTCGCTGCCGCTGTGTCCCGGTTGACCTGACCCTCGCCCGCGAGGGGCACCTAGTCGAAGACGTCGACGTGCACGTGGTCGCGGTGCTCGAGGATCTTGCGGTCCCCGTTGCTCGACGGCGGGTCGTAGTCGCGCCAGCCCGCGTCGGAGCCGGCCCGCCAGATCCGGTCGTCGAAGATGACGGTCTGGACGTCGAGCCGCTGCGCCTGCGCGACGAGGTAGCCCGCGATCGCCCACCCCCGCTTCTTGTTGTCAGGGCTGATCGGCCGTACGAAGATGTCGACGGCCCGGCCGTCGTAGTGCGTGGAGCCCTTCATGTGACCGTCGCGCACGCCCCCGGGGGCGAAGCCGCCGAGCGGGACGTCCCCGAAGACGCCCTCGACCTCCTCCCGGACGTTGTCGGCGCGGGCCGTGAGCCCGGTCTCCAGCAGCGCGGGGTCGGTGGGGTCGCTGTCGTCGTCGATGTCGCAGGTGAACGCCCGGCGTGAGTTGCCGGTCAGGGCGGAGGCGAGCGCGCGGGCGTCGGCCTCGTGGTCGGCGTAGGCGCCCGGGAAGCCGGAGCGCTGCACCTCCTGGGCGGCCTCGGTGATCTCCAGCTGCTGGTAGCCGTCGACCTCGACGAGCCCGTCGTAGAAGGCGTTGGCGGAGTAGACGGGGTCGAGGATCTCCTCCACGGTGCCCCAGCCTTGGGAGGGCCGCTGCTGGAACAGGCCCACGGAGTCACGGTCGCCGTAGTCGAGGTTGTAGAGGTCGGACTCCTGGTAGGCCGTGGCCAGGGCGATCGACGCGGCGCGCGCGGGCAGGCCGCGGCGCACGGAGATGGCGGTGATCAGCGCGGCGTTCTCGGCCTGCTCGACCTCGAGCTCGACCGTGTGCCCGTCGACGGTCGCGGTGCAGGTGTCGGCCGACCCGCCGATCCCGAGCGGGTCGCTGTCGTGCAGCACGCCGTAGCCGACGGCGGCGACTACGCCCACCGCCGCGAGCCCCACGACCGCCGCACCTCGTCCCATGGGCCCCATTGTCCGGGGTCCACCAACCCCTCGGGGTGAGGCGGCGCCGACGTCGACCGCACTCCCGTCGAGAAACTCACGCTTCCGGCATGAAGTTTCCTACCGGAAGCGTGAGTTTCACCGGGTACCCGGTGAAACTCACGGGACTGCGCGCCGTCAGTTGGCGTGCAGGTCGGCGTTGAGGACGATGCCGTCGCCGTGCCACGGGACGGCCTCGATGGCGCCGGTGACCGAGTTGCGGCGGAAGAGCACGTTGCTGGCGCCGGAGAGCTCGAGCGCCTTGACGACCTTCGGCTTGCCGTCGATGTCCTTCATGGTGACCTTGGTGCCGGCCGTGACGTAGCAGCCGGCCTCCACGACGCAGTCGTCGCCGAGCGAGATGCCCAGCCCGGCGTTGGCGCCCAGCAGGCAGCGCTCGCCGATCGAGATGACCTGCTTGCCGCCCCCCGACAGGGTGCCCATGATCGAGGCGCCGCCGCCGACGTCGGACCCGTCGCCCACGACGACGCCGGCCGAGATGCGGCCCTCGACCATGGACGCGCCGAGCGTGCCGGCGTTGTAGTTGACGAACCCCTCGTGCATCACGGTGGTGCCCTCCGCCAGGTGAGCGCCGAGGCGGACCCGGTCGGCGTCGGCGATGCGGACGCCCGAGGGGATCACGTAGTCGACCAGACGCGGGAACTTGTCGATGCCGAAGACGGTGACGTGCTGGCCCGTCGCGCGCAGTCGCGCCCGGGTCTCCTCGAAGCCCGCCACGGCGCACGGGCCGGCGGAGGTCCACACCACGTTGGTGAGCAGGCCGAAGATGCCGTCCAGCGAGACCGAGTGCGGTGCCACCAGGCGCGTCGACAGCAGGTGGAGGCGGAGCCAGACGTCCTCGGTGGACACCGGCGCGGCGGCCAGGTCGGCGATCTCGACCAGGCGCACCTCGCGCCGTACGCCGCGGGCGTCGTCGGCGCCCTCGAGCGCCGTCAGCGAGGCCGGCGCCCCAGCACCGTCGGCGTCGCCGAGCGCCGGGGAGGGGAACCACACGTCGAGGACGGCGCCGTCCGCGTCGAGGGTGGCGAGGCCGTGGCCGTGGGCAGTCGTCGCGTCACTCACGCGCCCAGCCTAGGGGCGACCTCGAGGGGGTGCCCATCCGCGCCGTTCGGGTCTAGGTTCGGAAGACGTCGTCCACGAGGAGCCCCCCATGCGTGCCACCGTCCTGCTCCCCGGCCTCGCCCTCGTCGCCGGCCTCCTGGTCGCGGCAGGGGACTCCGGTGCCGCGGCGGCCCCGGAGTTCCCCGACGCGAAGGTGGGTGAGCTGACCACCCGCCCGCCCGAGTACACCGGCACGGACGACCGACGCCTCACGGCGGCGAGCGTGCGCGTGGACGTCCGGCGAAAGCGCGTCAGCGCCACCATCGTGCTCGACGCGGTGCCGAGCGAGAGCCCGGTCATCGAGCTGCTGGTGACCTTCGGGTTCAGGGACGGCGAGAGGTGCCTGGGGGGCAGCGACGGTCTGACCCTCCTGAGCCCCACGGCGGGGAGGATGCGGGAGGGATTCACCCGGTTCGGTCGGACGATCAGCATGGACGCCTCCGGGAGCCAGTACTACCTCGAGTACTTCAGCTGCGCCGTCGTCAGCCTCCGGACGAAGGAGGGTCCCGTCCACTCCGTGCTGTCCGGTGACCTCGCCGACGTCCATGACGCGGCGCCGCGGATCGGGAGGCCGCAGCAGCTGGGCCGCCCGGTCACGCGGCTGCCCCTGGTCCGCGGGGTCTGGACCATGGTCACCGTGCCCGTCGTCAACGGCGCCACGGCCGATGCCGACGGGCTGCGGGTCACCGGCTCGGGGCGTGGCCTCCGGGTGAGACCGGTGAGCATCACCCGAGCCGGGCCGACCGGCGACGCCACCGCCCGGATCAAGGTCAAGCGCCTGGGGGAGCGGTCCGGACCTCTCAGGCTGGTGGCCACGGGGCCCCACACCGCGCCACTGAGACGCTCGCTCGCGACGCGCGCGGTGGGGCCGCCTGCGCCTCCGGCCCCGGGTCGCTACACGACCGCCGACGGACGCATCGACTTCCGCATCACCGACGGCGCCACTCCCAGGATCGCCGGGTTCCGCGCCCTCACGAGGACCACGTGCGGCACGTCCCCCTACGACCTCAGCCACTCGACGACCCGCTACGGCTTCCCCCGCACCGATATCCCGGGCAACGGCATCGTGGACAGCGAGAGGCGGACCGCCCGTCACACCAGCCACCTGCGGCTGCGCGCCGTGCGCGGCCGGGTCGTGAGTGCGCGCTTCGCCCACTACGGGCCCCACGGCTGCGTCGCGGTCGACGCGTTCACCGCGAGGCGAGTGGGTCGCTGAGGAGCTGAGGAGCGCCAGGGCCTCTACGTCGGCGGCGCGTCCGGGTCGACGCCGGTGGCCTTGAGCCGGCGCCGGGCCCGCACGTTCAGGACCCCGACCGCCACCAGTGCCGCGAGCGCGGCGCGCCCGACCCAGGCCACGGCATAGCGACCCTCGGCGGGCTCGCTGACGCCGAGCAGCAGCAGCACGCCGCGGGTGACGAGGCCGCTGCGACCGCCGACCGGGTCGATGGTCACGAGGCAGACCGCCAGGGTCACGATCAGCAGGAGCATCGCGCTGAGAAGGACGGCGTACCGTGCGTCCGGCTGGCCGCGGACCGCCGCCCGCGAGCGCACGGCGATGGTGCCGATCGGGCCGATCACCAGGGCGAACACCAGGACGGCGAGCAGGAACGCGCCGAGTCCGAGGGCCAGGACGAGCAGGGCGACGACGCCGTACCAGGAGCGGTCGGGGTCCTGCCCCTCGACGAGGGTCGCCGGGAACAGCAGGAACCCCACCAGCAGCTGGATGAGCAGCGCGCTGCCGGCCGGGACGACGGCGGCCGACAGCCGCGACGGGAACCGGCGAGGGTCCAGGCAGTCCGGCGACACGAAGAGCACGAGCCCCATCGCGGCGTCGGCGGCCAGCAGCGTCCAGATCGGTCGGTCGTAGGAGTCCTGGGACCCGGTCCGCGCCAGCAGCCACAGCCCGTAGCAGGCCACGAGCAGGCAGGTGAGCCACAGCAGCCAGCGCAGGAGCCGGGGACCGCGAGACCTCACGGGCACACCGTAGGCGCCTCAGTCGTCGCGCTGGGTGCCGAGCACCTCGCCGGTGGCGGCGTCGACGGTGACGGTCTGCTCGTCGGGGGTGTCCTCACCGAGCTGGACGTCCCAGGCGGCGCGGCCGGCGTCGAGGTCCAGGTCAGCACCGCTGACCGGGGTCCCGGGGCTGGACTTCTCGGCGGCGGCCACGGCGGCCCGGTAGTCGACGGTGGCGTCGGCGAGCAGCCGGCGGCGCTCGGCGACGTCGTCGGCCTCGTCCGCGCCGGTGTCGTCTGAGTCGGTGACGGGCCCGCGCGCCACGGCCCCGTCGGCGCCGACGGCCACCTCGCTCTCGGTGCCGTCGGCCGCCACGAGGGTGACCTCCCAGCCGGTCGGCTCGGCGTCGACGGAGAAGACCGTGGCGCCCGGCACCTCAGCGAGGGCGGTCGTGGCGGCGGCCAGCAGGCCGTCGGTGCCGCCGGCACCCTGGGCCGGGGCGCTCGCCTGGTCGTCCTGCGGGGTCTGGTCCGCGGGGACGGAGGAGCTGGAGCTGGAGGCGGGCGCGTCGTCGGAGCGGGTCTCGGTGTCCGCGTCGTCGTCGCCGCAGGCGACCAGCGCGAGGGCGAGAGGGGCGGCGAGGAGTGCTGCGGTGAGGCGGGTGCGGCGGGTCGACATGGGACCTCCTGGGTCGGCGGGTGGCACGGTGGTGCCGAGTACGTGACCAACCTCGGCCAGGCGCCGCTAAGGGCGCGCCAACCGGACGTCAAGGGCAGGCAAAGGCCGAGCCGGGCGGCTGCGGGAGGATGACGCCATGTCGCGACCGGTGTGGGTGCTCCACGAGCACCAGCAGCCGCGCCACCACTTCGACCTCCGGCTGGAGGAGGAGGGGACGCTGCGCTCCTGGGCGGTGCCCAAGGGCCTGCCGACCGACAGCCGGCACGACCGGCTCGCGGTGGCGGTGCCCGACCACGACCTCGAGCACGCGACGTACACCGACGAGCACAAGTCGATCGCCGACCACGGCTGGTGGGAGCTGGTCGACCGCAACGAGCGGCGGTTCGTCTTCGACCTGCACGGCACCGCGGGGGTACGCCGCTACGCGTTGATCCACACCGGTGGCGACTGGCTGCTCCACCTGGTCAAGCAGCAGCCGTAACCGATTGGTCGGCGCCCGGCACCGGGGGATACCGTGGGGGCACAGGCGTTCGAGCCGTCATCAGCGGCGAGCCTCCGGAAGAACAGCAGACTCTTGACCAGCGGGTTCGGGGTCTGCCCAGTAGAACCGGACGGGTGGGCCCGTCAGAGCCTTCGACAAGAGTGGTCCCGTCAGGGGCAATCGAGGTGGTACCGCGGCACATGTCGTCCTCGTCCGGAGTTGACGACGTACCGCAGGAGCGCACCCATGACGTACCCCAAGGTCTCCAGCTCGACCGACGGCACCGGCGTGCCGTCGAGCCCGAGGTTCCCCGCGATCGAGGAGCGGGTCCTCTCCTACTGGGACGCCGACGGCACCTTCCAGGCCAGCATCGACCAGCGTGACGCCGGCCAGGACGGCGCCAACGAGTTCGTCTTCTACGACGGGCCGCCGTTCGCCAACGGGCTGCCGCACTACGGCCACCTGCTGACCGGCTACGTCAAGGACCTGATCCCGCGCTACCAGACGATGCGCGGGCGCAAGGTCGAGCGCCGCTTCGGGTGGGACACCCACGGGCTTCCGGCCGAGCTCGAGGCGATGCGCCTCAACGGCATCAAGACGACCGACGAGATCGTCGCGATGGGCATCGACAAGTTCAACGAGGCGTGCCGCGAGTCGGTGATGAAGTACACCGGCGAGTGGCGCGAGTACGTCACCCGTCAGGCGCGCTGGGTCGACTTCGACCACGACTACCGCACCATGAACCCCGACTACATGGAGTCGGTCATGTGGGCGTTCAAGCAGCTGCACGAGAAGGGCCTCATCTACGAGGGCTTCCGGGTGCTGCCCTACTGCTGGAACGACGAGACACCGCTGTCCAACCACGAGCTGCGCATGGACGACGACGTCTACCAGAACCGCCAGGACCCGGCCGTCACCGTCGGCTACGACGTCACCACCCCGAGCCCTGTCAACGGGTACAGCTTCCAGGGCGTCAAGCTGCTCATCTGGACGACGACGCCGTGGACGCTGCCGTCCAACCTCGCGGTCATGGTCGGCGCCGACATCGACTACGTCGTCGTCGAGGTGGAGGGCACGCGCTACCTGCTGGCCGAGGCCCGCGTGGCGTCGTACGCGCGCGAGCTGGGCGAGCACCCCGAGGTCACCTGGCGGGGCAAGGGCGAGGACCTCGTCGGCCTCACCTACACGCCGCCGTTCAGCTACTACGCCGGGCACGACAACGCCTTCCGCGTGGTGCCGGCGGAGTTCGTCACGACCACCGACGGCACCGGGCTCGTGCACACCGCGGGCGCCTTCGGTGAGGACGACAAGGTGGTCACCGACCGTGAGGGCATCGAGGCCGTCATGCCGGTCGGCAAGGACGGGAAGTTCACCTTCCCCGTCGTCGACTACGAGGGCCTGCTGGTCTTCGACGCCAACCTGCAGATCATCGACCACCTCAAGGCCGCGACCGGTGGCGAGGGAGCGACCGGCGCGGTCAGCCCCGGCACGGTGCTGCTGCGCCGCGAGACCTACGACCACTCCTACCCGCACTGCTGGCGCTGCCGCGAGCCCCTGATCTACAAGGGCGTCTCGTCGTGGTTCGTCGAGGTGACCGCGGTCAAGCAGCGGATGCTCGAGCTCAACCAGGAGATCCGCTGGGTGCCCGACCACATCCAGGACGGGCAGTTCGGCAAGTGGCTGGAGAACGCCCGCGACTGGTCGATCACGCGCAACCGCTTCTGGGGATCGCCTGTCCCCGTGTGGAAGAGCGACGACCCGGCGTACCCGCGCCTGGACGTCTACGGGTCGTTCGAGGAGATCGAGCGCGACTTCGGACGGCTGCCCGGCAAGGGCGACGGGGTGCCCGACCTGCACCGGCCCTACGTCGACGAGCTCGTGCGCCCCAACCCCGACGACCCCACGGGCAAGTCGATGATGCGCCGCGTGGCGGACGTCCTCGACGTGTGGTTCGACTCGGGGTCGATGAGCTTCGCGCAGGTGCACTACCCGTTCGAGAACGCCGAGTGGTTCGAGCACCACTTCCCCGGCGACTTCATCGTGGAGTACATCGGCCAGACGCGCGGCTGGTTCTACACGCTGCACGTGCTGGCGACGGCGATCTTCGACCGGCCGGCGTTCAGCTCCTGCATCAGCCACGGCATCGTCCTGGGCTCCGACGGCAACAAGATGTCGAAGTCGCTGCGCAACTACCCCGACGTCAGCGAGGTCTTCGACCGCGACGGCGCCGACGCGATGCGGTGGTTCCTCATGTCCTCGCCGATCCTGCGCGGGGGCAACCTCATCGTCACCGAGCAGGGCATCCGCGACTCGGTGCGCCAGGTGATGATCCCCCTGTGGAACAGCTGGTACTTCTTCCAGATGTACGCCAACGCCGCGGGGGGCGGGCAGGGTCACGACGCCCAGTGGTCGACGTCGTCCACGGACCCGCTCGACCGCTACCTGCTGGCCAAGTGCCGCCAGTACGTCGAGCAGATGACCCAGCAGATGGACGACTACGCCGTGGCGGACGCCTGCGACTCGACGCGGTCCTTCCTCGACGTGCTCACCAACTGGTACATCCGGCGCTCCCGCGACCGCTTCTGGGGTGACAGCACCGAGGCCTTCGACACGCTCTACACCGTGCTCGAGGTCGTCTGCCGGGTCACCGCCCCGCTGCTGCCGCTGACCACCGAGGAGGTCTGGCGCGGCCTCACCGGCGAGCGCTCGGTGCACCTCGCCGACTGGCCCGACGCCTCCGCGCTTCCCGCCGACGACGCGCTCGTGGCCGCCATGGACCAGGTGCGCGAGGTCTGCTCGGCGACCTCCGCGCTGCGCAAGGCCGGCAGCCTGCGCAACCGGCTGCCGCTGGCCACGCTGACCGTCGTCGTCGACGACCCCGCCGCCCTCGCCGGCTTCGAGGGCATCGTCGCCGACGAGGTCAACGTCAAGCAGGTGCGCCTGCTGGCGGCCGACTCGTCCGAGGCGGCGTCGTACGGCGTGGAGCGGCGGCTGACCGTCAACGCGCGGGCCGCCGGCCCGCGCCTCGGCAAGGACGTCCAGCGTGCGATCAAGGGCTCCAAGTCCGGCGACTGGTCGGTGGCCGAGGACGGCACCATCACGTCGGGCGGCCTGGAGCTGGTGGCGGGGGAGTTCACCCTCGACACCGTGGCCGGCTCGGCGGACGCGGACACCGCGACCGGGGTGCTCCCCGGCGGCGGCTTCGTCGTCCTCGACACCGGCGTCACGCCGGAGCTCGCCGCCGAGGGCCTGGCCCGCGACCTGGTCCGCGCGGTCCAGCAGGCCCGCCGCGACGCCGGCCTCGACGTCTCGGACCGGATCGCGCTGACCGTGGCCGGCTCCGCCGAGGTGCAGGCCGCGGCCCGCACCCACGAGCAGCTGATCACCAGCGAGACCCTCGCGACGTCGTACGTCGTCGAGGGCGGGCCCGACGGCGAGCCGGTCGTGACGGTGGCCAAGGCCTAGCCGCGGCGTTTCCCCAAGGTATGCAGGAAAAGCGTCACTTCCCTCGGTGTACAACCCGAGGGAAGTGACGCTTCAGGGACATACCTTGGTGAAACGTCAGCGCGTGAGCACGATCAGCTGATCTTCACCGCGGTCAGCGTGGGGCTGTTGACCTGCAGGTTCTCGCCGGCCATCTCCGTGCACTTCAGGGCGACGCCGGTCGAGGTGGCCGAGTTGACCACGTGGGTGAAGGCGATCGTCTCCGACTCGCCCGGCGTGCCCTCGGCGGCCAGCGGGGTCTGCGCCTCGGCGAACAGGGTGGTGACACCCGCGAGGCCGCAACGGTTCAGCTCCGAGGGCTTGACCCCGAGGGTGTTGTTGAGGGTGGCCGTGGCCGTCACCAGCCAGGTGCCCTTGGTGAGGCTCACGGCGGCGATCGGGAAGCAGTCGCCCAGGCCGGTGTCCGTGCAGGTCGGGAGGCTCACGTCGGCGCCGTCGACGAAGCGCACCTCGTTCTTGGCGTCGGCGGCCAGGTCGGCGGCGCTGACGCTGCCGTTGGCGACGTCGGCGCCGGTGAGGCTGTTGTCCTTGACGTCACCGCCGGCCAGGGTGCCGTCGCGGACGTCCTTGCCGGTGAGGTTGTTGTTCTTGACGTCCTTGGTGGTGACGGTGCCGTTCTTGATCTGCTTGCCGGTGATCATCTTGGCGGCGGTGGCGCCGCCGGCGACGGCGACGAGCAGGACGACGGCGACGAGGAGGGCGGCGGGGAGGGCCCGGATGTTGCGCAGCATGGTCTTTCCTTCGGGTGGAATGGGTGGCCGCTCCGTTGCGGCCGTTGTCGAGAAGACTGCTCGGTCCGGCACCCCCGGGGCATGAGGGTCGGACCCCCAAGTTCGGGTCTGGGGGCACCTGGGGGTGCGGTGGGGGTGGCGATCGGTGGGCGCGGGTGGGGACCCTCGGAGACGCCCACGGCCCGCCCCGAGGAGGGGCGGGCCGAGGGGCGTCGTGCTGCGGTCAGCTGACCTTGATCGAGGTCAGGCGGGGGCGGACCAGGCGCAGGGAGTCGTCGTCGCCCTCGCTGCAGCGCAGGTGCACCGGCTGCGAGGCGTCGGGGACCGTGATCACCTGCTGGAGGGTGAAGTTCTCGACCTCCCCGGGCTGGAAGTTGGGCGTCAGCACGAACCGCGTCACGTTCAGCAGCACGCCACCCTGGACCAGGCCGCAGGTGTTGTTGATGGCGTTGTCGGCGTCCAGGTTGTCGAGGTCGCCGCTCGCGGTGACCAGCTGCGTGCCCGGCACCACCGGGACGGTCAGGAGGTTCTCGCAGGTCACCAGGGTGTTGTCGTTGCAGGTGGGGACCGCGAGGAGCAGACCGTCCTGGGAGTCGGACTTCAGCGAGGTGCGGGCCTGGGGTGACAGGTCGGCGAGGGCGACCCCGCCGTTGGCGAGGTCGGCGCTGGACACGCTGCCGTTCTTGAGGTCGCTGCCGGAGACGTTGTTGTTCTTGAGGTCGGCGCTGGTGACGGTGCCGTTCTTGATCTGCTTGCCGGTGATCATCTTGGCGGCGGTGGCGCCGCCGGCGACGGCGACCAGCAGGACGACGGCGACGAGGAGCGCGGCGGGGAGGGCCCGGATGTTGCGGAGCATGGGATCTGTCCTTTGGCTGGGGCCGCTCCGTCGCGGCCGGTGCCGAAAGACTCCTCGTCCCCGCGCCCGGTGGCATGAGGGGTGATCCCTCAACCTCCCGGCGCCGGGGGTCTGGGGGTCAGCCCAGCCCGAGCCGCCCGGCGAGGCGGTCGAGCGAGCCCAGCACCTCGGCCTCCGCCTTGTCGGGCACGCCCCAGATGAGCTCGGTGGCGCCCTGCTCGGCCCAGGCCGCCAGGTCCGCGGGGCCGGGCCGGAAGGCGATCAGGATCCGGATCTCGGGCGAGCCCTCGCGGCCGGCCTCGGCCCAGGCGGTCTTCAGCGCTTCGATCTGGCCGGAGATGTCCTGCTGGGTGGGGGTCGTCATCCAGCCGTCGGCGTTCGCGGCGATCCAGGCGAAGGTCTTGGGTCCGCCGCCGGCGCCGATGATCAGCGGGATGTGGGCGGCCGGCTTGGGATAGGCCCAGGAGGGTCCGAACGACACGTACTCGCCGTCGTACGACGCCTCCTCCTGCGTCCACAGCGCGCGCATCGCCTCGACGTACTCCCGCAGGACGGTGCGTCGCTTGGCGGCGGGGACGTGGTGGTCGGCGAGCTCGTCGGTGTTCCACCCGAAGCCGGCGCCGATGTCGACGCGGCCGCCGGAGAGGTGGTCCAGCGTGGCGATCTGCTTGGCCAGCGTGATCGGGTCGGACTCGACCGGCAGGGCGACCGCCGTGGACAGTCGGATCCGCGAGGTCGCCTGGGCCACCGTCGCGAGCGACACCCAGGGGTCCAGGGTGCGCAGGTAGCGGTCGTCGGGCAGCGTCTCGTCGCCGGTGCCCGGGTGCGCGGCCTGCCGCTTGACGGGGATGTGGGTGTGCTCGGGCACGTAGAAGGTGTCGAACCCCCGCTCCTCCGCGGCGGCGCCGAGGGTGGCCGGACGGATGCCGCGGTCGGAGGTGAAGAGGACGAGGCCGTTGCGCATGCCCGAACATTAGAACGTGTTCCAGTTTCAGGGAAGTCGCGCAGGTCGGCCGAGGATCCCTGCAGCGCCGGCTGGTTGACTGACGCCATGCAGCTCGACCTGACCGGCGACGTCGTGACCCTCACCCAGCAGCTCGTGGACATCGAGTCGGTGAGCAAGGACGAACGGGCCATCGCCGACGTGGTGGAGGCGGCGCTGTCGCCGCTGGCGCACCTGAGCGTCACCCGGCACGGCAACACCGTCGTCGCACGCACCGACCTGGGGCTCGACGAGCGGGTGGTGATCGCCGGCCACCTCGACACCGTGCCGCTCAACGCCAACCTGCCCAGCCGTCTGGACGAGACCACCGGGCTGCTGCACGGGCTGGGGACCTGCGACATGAAGGGCGGCGACGCGGTCATCCTGCAGCTGGCCGCGACCGTCACGCAGCCCAACCGCGACCTCACCTTCGTGCTCTACGAGTGCGAGGAGATCGACTCGGAGTTCAACGGCCTCCACCTGCTCGGCCAGAGCGCCCCGGAGCTCCTGGCCGCCGACTTCGCGATCCTGATGGAGCCCTCCGACGCCGTGGTCGAGGCCGGCTGTCAGGGCACGCTGCGCGTCGAGGTCCGTACGACGGGCGAGCGCGCGCACTCCGCACGCAGCTGGAAGGGCGTCAACGCCATCCACAAGGCGGCCGAGGTGCTGGCCCGGCTCAACGCCTACGAGGCGCGCCGGCCCGTCATCGACGGGCTGGAGTACCACGAGGGGCTCAACGCGGTCTTCGTGCGCGGCGGCGTCGCGGGCAACGTGCTGCCCGACGAGTGCGTCGTCGAGGTCAACTTCCGCTTCGCCCCCGACCGTTCGGAGGCGGAGGCCGAGGCCTTCGTCCGCGAGTTCTTCGACGGCTTCGAGGTGACGCTGACCGACACGGCTCCCGGTGCCCTGCCCGGCCTCGACCGGCCGGCGGCCAAGGCGTTCATCGAGGCGGTCGGCGGCGAGGTCAACCCCAAGTTCGGCTGGACCGACGTGGCCCGCTTCACCGCCCTCGGCGTGCCCGCCGTCAACTTCGGGCCCGGTGACCCGATGCTGGCTCACAAGCAGGAGGAGTACGTGCCCGTCGAGCAGATCCGCAGCTGCGCCCGCGTGCTCACCGCCTGGCTGGGGGGAGCGTCGTGAGGTTCAAGATGAAGGGCCCGGTGATGCAGCGCCGCGACCAGGTCGACGGCACCACCACCGACCAGCGCCTGCTCGACTCGCGCGGCGCCGCCGACTGGGTGCACGCCGACCCGTGGCGGGTGCTGCGCATCCAGGCCGAGTTCGTCGAGGGCTTCGGGACCCTGGCCGAGCTCGGACCCGCGATCTGCGTGTTCGGCTCCGCGCGCACCCCGGTCGACCACCCGTCGTACGCCGTGGGCGAGCAGGTGGGTCGCCGCCTGGTCGAGGAGGGCTTCGCGGTGATGACCGGCGGCGGTCCCGGCGCCATGGAGGCGGCCAACAAGGGGGCGAGCGAGGCCGGCGGGCTCAGCGTCGGCCTCGGCATCGAGCTGCCCTTCGAGTCCGGCCTCAACGAGTGGGTCGACGTCGGCATCAACTTCCGCTACTTCTTCGTCCGCAAGACCATGTTCGTCAAGTACACCCAGGGCTTCGTCGTGCTTCCCGGCGGGCTCGGCACCCTCGACGAGCTGTTCGAGGCGCTGACGCTGGTGCAGACCCAGAAGGTCTCCGCCTTCCCGGTGGTCCTCATCGGTACGGCGTACTGGTCCGGGCTGATCGCGTGGTTGCGCGACACCGTCCTGGAGGACGGCAAGATCGCCCAGGCCGACCTCGACCGGCTCGTCCTCACCGACGACGTCGACGAGGCGGTCGCGCTGATGACGGCGGCGAGGGCGGCGCGATGATGTGGCTCTTCGCGGTGCTCATCGTCCTGGCGATGGGCGGCGTGGCCATGCTGGCCGCGGGTCGCGGCACCCCGATGTCGGAGGTCTACGACGACCGCCCCGACGCGCTGGTCCCCGCCGACCGCCCGATCGAGGCGCGCGACCTGCGCAGCGTGCGCTTCTCCCTCGCCTTCCGCGGCTACCGCATGTCGGAGGTCGACGCGCTGCTGGACCGGCTCGCCGTTGAGCGGGAGGCGTCCGCGGCGCACGAGCCCGACCGCGAGGCTCGTGGCGACGACCAGGCGCGTTAGGGCACACTGCCGAGGGTGTCGACCGAGGAGATCATCGTCTACGTCCTGACCGCCCTGGCGGCCCTGGTCGTCGTGCTGACGCGCCTGCGGCTGGGGCGCGACGAGGGGGGCGCGGGCCGGGTCCACGTCGGTCGTGCGCTGCTGGGCCTGCACACGGTCTCGGGCGTGCTGGCCCTCGTGGTCTGGCTGGTCTTCCTCCTCGGCGGTGGCTCGTTCAGCGAGGACACCGAGAACCTCGTCGGCATCGCCGCCCTGGCGCTGTGGTGGCTGGTCGCGCTCGCCGGCCTGCTCATCCTGGTGCGGTGGCTGCCCACCCGTGGCCGGCACGCGGCCGGCGGCACGGAGGACTCCTGGTCCGAGGGGCCGGGGCTGTCGGTGCTCGCCCACGTCGGCATGGCCGCCGGGGTCGCGGTCTTCACCCACGCCTACCTCGCGAGCGTGGTCTGAGTGCGCCGCGCGGCAGCCCTGCTGGGCGGTGCCGGCCTCGTGGCCGCCCTGCTGGCCGGCACGCCCGGCTCCGGGGGCGCGGTCCCGGCTCAGGCGGTGAGGACCGTCTCCGCCGAGGCCGCCCCGCCGGCCGCCCGCCCCGCCGTGGTCGGCAAGCGGGTCATCGGGAAGTCCGTCCGAGGGCGCCGGATCATGGCCTGGCACCTCGGCGAGCCCGGCGCGCCCCGCGTGAAGAAGGTCGTGCTCATCGCCACGATGCACGGCAACGAGCCCGCCACCCGCCGGATCCTGGAGTCGCTGCGCGACGGCGCCCCGATCATCGGCGTCGACCTGTGGGTGATCCCGACCTACAACCCCGACGGGCTCGCACGCGGCACCCGCAAGAACGCCCACGGTGTCGACCTCAACCGCAACTTCCCCTACCGGTGGGCCGACCTGGACGGCAACTACGAGTCGGGGCCCAAGCCCCGCTCCGAGCCGGAGACCCGCGCGGTGATGAGGTTCCTGCGCACGGTCCGCCCCGACCGCGTCCTGAGCTTCCACCAGCCCCTCTACGCCGTCGACACCGATACCAAGAAGCCGGCGTTCGCGCGCCGGGTCGCGCGCAAGCTCGACCTCCCGCGTCGCGCCCTGACCTGCGGCGGCGTCTGCCACGGCACGATGACCGGCTGGTTCAACCGACGGTTCGCCGGCGCCGCGCTCACGGTGGAGTACGGCGCCCACCCGTCGCTACGCACGATGTCGCGCGTCGCGCCCCGGCAGGTGCTGTCGGTCTTCGGGGCGCGGCGCCGCGTCCCGATCGCGGTCGACCCGGCCCCGCCCTCGCGCTAGCGACCCTCGAAGACCGGCTTCTCCTTGGCCACGAACGCCGCCACGGCGGCCGCGTGGTCACTGGTGGCGCCGGTGCGCTGCATCATCGCGCTCTCGAAGGCGACGGACTCCTCGAAGGTGTGGCCCGAGGCGTAGGCGACCGACTGCCGCATGGCGCCGAGCGCGACCGTGGGGCCGGCGGCCAGGCGGGCCGCCAGGGCGGCGACCTCGGCGGCGAGCTCGTCGGCCGGCACCACCGTGGTGGCCAGGCCCAGCTCGAGCGCCTCGTCGGCCTTGATGGTGCGCGGGAAGTAGAGCAGCTCGATGGCCTTGGCGCGGCCCACGAGCTGGGGCAGGTGGTAGCTGGCGCCGGTGTCGCACGAGAGCGCGACGTTGGCGAAGGCGAGGTTGAAGCCGGCCGTGTCGGCCACGATGCGCAGGTCGCAGGCGAAGGCCAGGCTGGCGCCGGCCCCTGCGGCGACGCCGTTGACCGCGGCGACGACGGGCTTCTCCATCCCGGCGAGCGCGGTGACGATCGGGTTGTAGTGGTCGTCGACGGTGCTGAAGAGCTGGTCGCTGCCGCCGTTGCGGAGCAGCTGGATGTGCTCCTTGAGGTCCTGGCCGGTGCAGAAGGCGCGGCCGGTGCCCGTGAGGACGACGCAGCGTGCGGCCGGGTCCTCCGCCACGTGCCGCACCGTCTCGAGGAGCAGCACCTTGGTGGCCACGTCGAGGCTGTTCATCGCGTCGGGACGGTTCAGGGTGATCGTCGCGACGCCGTCGCTCAGCTCGAGCCGGACCGCGGAGTCAGGGGAGGTCGTCATGGCCGCAGTCTGTCAGCCGGGTGCCGGGCGCACGAGGGCGGCGACCCGGGTCGTCCGTGGTGTCGACGAGCGCGCCGCCGGGCGGTCGCGCGGGCCACGGCGAGGCACGCGGGCGCCGGTCATGCGGGCCTGTGGTCCCGGTCACCCGGGGGATAGGGGATAATGGTTCACGCGTAGCGAGCACGGGGGTCCCCTGACTGCTCTTGGATCGGGAACAGGAACGAGGTGCCGCATGGCGGCAATGAAGCCGCGGACGGGTGACGGTCCGCTCGAGGTGACCAAGGAAGGGCGCGGCATCGTGATGCGCGTCCCCCTCGAAGGCGGTGGCCGACTCGTGGTCGAGCTCAACGCCGAGGAGGCAGGAGCCCTGGGCGAGGCACTCAAGAACGTCGTCGGGTGACCGACACGTCCACCGTGCTGTCCTTCCCCAGCCAGGTCTCACCGCCGGAGTTCGCGATCAGCGGGCTCCGGCCTCACGTGATCCTGGGTGTCGACGTCGTCGCGCTGCCGGTCCTGCCGGCCGACGACGCCGGCGGGGCGGTGCTCCTCGGACCCGGCGGCGCGGAGCTCGGCGAGGCGCTGGGCCTGGACCTGGTCGGCGTGCTGGAGGCCGGCCGCGCGACCGGTGCCGCAGGCGAGGTCGTGGAGCTCCCCGTGCCTGCCGGCGCCCCCGACAACACCAGCCTGCGGCTCGTCCTGCTCGTCGGCGTCGGCGCGCAGCGGCCCGTCGACCTCCGGCGCGCCGGGGCGGCGCTGGCCCGGGCCGCCCACGACCGCAACGCCGTGGCCACCACGATCGCCGCGCTCGACCCCGAGGCCGGCCTCGAGGCGTTCGTCGTGGGCGCCATGCTCGGCTCGTTCGCCTTCCACTGGCGCTCGACCCCGCCGGAGTCCGTGCCCGTGCCCCGCGTGGTGCTGGCCGACCTCGACGAGAGCGCCGCCCAGCGCGCCACCCTGGCGCGCGCCCTCGCCGCCGGTGGCGCCGGCTGGCGCGCCCGCACCCTCGCCACGGTGCCCTCCAACCTGAAGAACCCCGAGTGGCTCGCCGACCAGGCCCGCGAGATCGCCGGCGCGGCCGGGCTCGACATCCGCGTCTGGGACGAGCGCGAGCTGCAGGCCGGAGGCTTCGGCGGCATCGTGGGCGTCGGTCAGGCCTCGGCCACCCCGCCGCGACTGATCCGCCTCGACTACGCCCCCCGCAAGGCCAACCGCCGCACCCCGACCGTCGTCCTCGTCGGCAAGGGCATCACCTTCGACACCGGCGGCCTCTCGATCAAGCCCGGCGAGGCCATGGTCAACATGAAGCGCGACATGACCGGCGGCGCCGTCGTGCTCGCCACCATGGCTGCGCTCGCCGAGGTCGGCTGCCCGGTCCGCGTCGTCGGCCTCGTCGCCGCCGCGGAGAACGCCGTCTCGGGCAACGCGATGCGCCCCGGCGACGTCGTGCGCCACTACGGCGGACGCACCAGCGAGGTCACCAACACCGACGCCGAGGGCCGCCTCGTCCTGGCCGACGCCCTGGCCTACGCCGTCGAGCAGCTCTCGCCGGCCGCGATCGTCGACGTCGCCACGCTCACCGGCGCCATGAAGGTCGCGCTCGGCCAGACCGTCGGCGGCTACTTCGCCAACGACGACGCGCTCGCCACCGCTCTCGCCGAGTCCGGCGAGCAGGCGGGGGAGCCGCTGTGGCGATTCCCGCTCTACGCGGGCTACGAGGACAAGCTGGCCTCCAAGGTCGCCGACGCCGACAACGCGCCGGGCGGGGCGGGTGCGATCACCGCCGCGCTCTTCCTGCAGCACTTCGTCGGCGGCGTCCCCTGGGCGCACCTGGACATCGCGTCCGTGGGCGACGCCCCGGAGGACCGCCACGAGTGGACCAAGGGGCCGACCGGCTTCGGTGCCCGTGCGCTGCTCGCCTGGCTCGGCCGGGAGGACCCGCTGGCAGGCGTGCGATGAGGGGGCTGACGATCCGCTGGTCGCTCGTCGGCGCCCCCGACGGCGTCGTCGACCGGCTGCGCGACTTCGTCGCCGAGACCTCCCACGCCCGCTTCACCGGCATGTCCGGCCTGCGCTTCAAGACCTGGCGCGTGCGCGAGGGCGAGTGGTTCGAGGGGTCCTACGTCTTCGCCACCGACGAGGCCCGCGCCGCCTTCCAGGACGAGTTCGTCGCCGGCGTCGCCGATGCTCCCGGCACCCAGATCATCGGCAGCCTCCCGGTGCTCGTCGAGGAGTGCGACGTCGTCGCCGTCGCCGAGGGCTGGGACGGGTTCGAGGCCACCCCGCGCTAGGCGCCGGAACTCGCTCCGCGCCCGGACTCAGGTCTCGACAGGCTCCGTCGCGACCTCGTCCCTCGGTCGCGGTCGCCGCTCGACCACCATCAGACCGACCGACCTCGTTCCTCGGTCAGTCGGTCTCTGCGAGCCATTCCTTCTTGGCGACGAGCAGGCCGTCGCCGACGGGGAGCAGGACCGAGACCAGGCCCTCGTGCTCGATGACGGCGCGGCCGAGGTCGCGGATCGTGACCGTCTCCTCGTCGCGCTGGGCCGGGTCGGCCACCTTGTCGTGCCACAGGGCGTTGTCGAACACGACGACGCCGCCGGGGCGCAGCAGCCGCAGCGCCTCGGTGAGGTAGGCGGCGTACTCGGCCTTGTCGCCGTCGCAGAACACCAGGTCGTAGTGGCCGTCGGTGAGTCGGGGGAGCACGTCGAGGGCGGCGCCGGCGATCGTGCGGACGCGCTGGCTGGCGATGCCGGCCTCGGTGAAGGTCTCGCGGGCCAGGCGCTGGTGCTCGGCCTCGATGTCGACGCTGGTGAGCACCCCGTCGGAGCGCATCCCGCGCAGGAGCCACACGCCGGAGACCCCGGTGCCGGTGCCGATCTCGACGACGGCACGGGCGTCGATGGCCGAGGCGAGGAAGCGCAGGGCGGCTCCGCCGCCGGAGCCGATCGGCGTCACGCCGACCTCCTCGGCGCGCGCCCGAGCGGCGGCGAGCACCTCGTCCTCGGGGACGAAGGACTCGGCGTAGGTCCAGCTCGCGGGCTTGATCGGGGTGGGAATGACGTCCTCCTGGTGGGCGGTCTCTCGGAGGCGTCCACCGTATCGCCACCGGGCCTCCGCACGACCGGACGCGCGGTGGGAACACCGGACCGGTACGGATCGTTGGTGGAGGTGATGGCTCTTCACAGGGAACGTTCAGGCAAGGCACCTAGCGTGGTGCCCACCTCAGCAGGGCCGACGCGAGGAGCGACGATGGAGCAGATCGAGGGAGTCCCCACCTGGGACGAGATCGTCGAGCGTCACTCCGATCGCGTCTACCGCCTGGCCTACCGGCTGACGGGCAACCGGCACGACGCCGAGGACCTCACGCAGGAGGTCTTCGTGCGGGTCTTCCGCTCCCTGTCGACCTACACCCCCGGCACCTTCGAGGGCTGGCTGCACCGCATCACCACCAACCTCTTCCTGGACGGCGCCCGCCGCAAGCAGCGGATCCGCTTCGACGCGCTCTCCGACGAGCGGGCCGACCGGTTGACGAGCGCCTCGCCGGCGCCCGACACGGCCTACGCCGACCAGACCTTCGACGACGACATCGAGCGCGCGCTGGCGACCCTGCCGCCGGACTTCCGGGCCGCGGTCGTGCTCTGCGACGTCGAGGGGCTCACCTACGAGGAGATCGCGGAGATCCTGGGCGCCAAGCTCGGCACCGTGCGCTCCCGGATCCACCGCGGCCGCGCCATGCTCCGTACGGCGCTCGCCCACCGCGCGCCGGGTGCCGGTCGCGAGCGCTACTCCGGTCCCGCCGCGGACCAGGCAGCCGCGTGGAGCGCGTCGTGATCGGCCACCTGGGCACCCGGGTCAGCGCCCTGCTCGACGGTCAGCTGTCCCCGGAGGAGACCGAGCGCGCCTGGTCGCACGTGCACACCTGCCACGCCTGCCGGGACCTCGTGGAGCGCGAGGGCTGGGTCAAGACCCGGCTCGCCGGGCTCTCCTTCGACTGCGGCTCGGCACCCGAGCGGCTCAAGGGCTCGCTGCTCGGGGTCACCCCCAGCGAGCTCTACCTCGCGATCGCGCAGGAGGACCCGCACCGCAGCCGACGCACCATCGGCCTGGCCGCGCTCGGCGGCGGAGCGGTCGGCGCGGCGGTGATGGGGGTGCTCGCGCTGGGCGCCGCGCCCGCGGACGCGCCGCCCCTCGACCGTCGTGCTCCGACGATGCAGGTCACCAACCCCACGCCGTCGCCGGTCGGTGGACAGCCGCGTCGCGCGACCCTCCCCTGACCCGCGTTTCAGGCCCCGGGGGATGATGAACGGGTGAACGAGCCGGAGCAGCCCTCGAGCGCGGACGAGGGGTCCCGGGACGACGAGCTCACGCAGCCGTTGTCCGTCGGTCCCCTGCGTCCCGCCGACCAGAGTCCCCACGAGCCCGCCGACGCCCCGCCGGTGGACGCGGACCGTCCTGAGGCGCCCCGGCCGGACGCTCCCGCGCCCGGAGCCTCGTGGCTCCCGCCCTCCTCGCCCCCGAGCGGACCTCCCGACCCCTGGGGCGGCTATCCGCCCCCGGGCACGCAGCCGTTCCCGACCGAGCCCGCCCGCCGCGACGCAGGGGGTCCGCGGGCCCGGGTCAGCGGCTGGGTGTGGCCGGTCCTCGCGGCCGTCGCCCTGGTGGTCGGTGTCCTCGGCGGGGTCGCCGGCAGCGTGGCCTACGACGAGCTGAGCGACTCCGACGCGCCCGGCACGGTCAGCGGTGGCCTCGACGACGTCGACACCGTCTCGCTCCCGCCGCTGTCGGCGGAGGAGGAGGGGTCGGTCGCGGCCGTCGCCCAGCAGGTGCTGCCCAGCACCGTCCAGATCATCGCCTCCCTCGACGGGCAGGAGGGCGGCGCCACGGGCTCCGGCTTCGTGCTCGACAAGCAGGGCCACATCATCACCAACAACCACGTCGTCGAGTCCGCGGCCAAGGACGACGGCAAGATCGAGATCGTCGACCAGGAGGGCAACCGCTACGACGCCACCGTGGTCGGCCGCAGTCCGGTCTACGACCTGGCGGTCCTCTTCGCCGAGGACGCCGACGATCTGCCGCCCGCCTCCCTCGGCCGCTCGCAGCGCCTGCGCGTGGGCGAGGGCGTCGTGGCGATCGGCTCCCCGCTCGGCCTGAGCTCCACGGTCACGGCCGGCATCGTCAGCTCGCTCAACCGTCCGGTCACGACCGGCGAGTCCTCCGACGACTCCTCCTACATCAACGCGGTCCAGACCGACGCGGCCATCAACCCGGGCAACTCCGGCGGGCCGCTGGTCGACCTGCGCGGCCAGGTCGTGGGCGTCAACTCCGCCATCGCGACCAACGGCGGCGGGACGTTCAGCGGCCAGGCCGGCAACATCGGGGTCGGCTTCGCGATCCCGGTCGAGCAGGTCGTCATCACCGCCGACCAGATCCTCAAGACCGGCGAGTCCAGCTACCCCGTCATCGGCGCCCAGGTGCAGACCGGGGTCCGGGACGGCTCCGGGGCCCGCATCGACAAGGTCAACGACGGCAGCCCGGCCGACGACGCCGGGCTGAAGAAGGGTGACGTCATCGTCGAGGTCGAGGGCGACCGGGTCACCGACGGCATCGGCCTCATCGTCGCCATCCGCACGCACCAGCCGGGCGAGACGATCGAGTTCACCTACCAGCGAGACGGCGAGGATCGCACGGCGCAGGTCGAGCTCGGCGCCGAGAAGGGCTGAGCGCGCTCACTCCGGGGTGTCGGCCTCGACGAACGGGTGCTGCGCCACGAAGTCCTCGGCCTGCTTGTACATCCGGGCGATGTAGTCCTCGAGCATGCTCGACTCCACCCGCCACTGCCCGCGCCCGCCGATCTTGATCGCGGGCAGGTCACCACGGCGCACCAGCGCGTAGACCTGCGCGCTGGAGGTGTTGAGCACCTCGGCCACGTCGGCCAGCGTCAGGAAGCGGGGCGTAGCTGACATGCGCCCATCGTCGCACCTCCCGCCACACGCGTGACACCGGATCGCCGTACTCCTGTGGAGGAGCAGGTGACCGGCGGCCGCGTGGGATGCATGATGTCCTCGTGTCCAGGAACCTCGGGAGTCCCGGGCCACCGGCGCCACCGCCTGCGGTGCGCACGGCGACCCCGGGCTGGCGCGACCCCCGGCTGTGGGTCGGGGTCGCGATCGTCGCCGCCTCGGTCGTGGCCGGCGCCCGGCTGCTCGCCTCCGCCGACGACACCGTCTCGGTCTGGGGCGTCGCCGCCGACATGGGCGCCGGCGACCAGGTCACCGCGGACGACCTGGTGGCCCACCGAGTCCGCTTCGCCGACGACGCGGAGCTGGACCGCTACTTCGCCAGCGACGACACCCTGCCCGGCGACCTCGAGCTCCTGCGCGGGGTGGGGGAGGGCGAGCTGCTCCCGCGGGCCGCGGTGGGCTCCGCCGAGGACACCGACACCCTGCAGGTCCCGATCGCGGTCGCCGTCGAGCGGGTGCCGGCCTCGGTGGCCGCCGGCTCGGTGGTCGACGTCTTCATCGTCGCGCGCCCGAGCGGCCCGCGGGCGACCTCCCCGGGCGGTCCGGGCGAGCCGGCGCTGCGGGCGGTGACCGTCGTGGCGGCGCCCGCAGGCGACGACTCGTTCGGGGCCGCGGGGGAGCGCCAGCTCGACCTCGCGGTGCCGGAGGACGACGCCCAGGAGTTCTTCGAGCTGCTCAACTCCTTCGACAGCCCCGTGCTGACCGTGGTGCGGCGGGGCTGATGATCGTCGTCCTGGTCGTCGCCTCGGGCGCCGCCTGGGAGTCGGCGGCGCTCGGGCTGCTGACCGAGCACCGCGACATCGTCGTGCTCAAGCGCTGCGTCGACGTCGACGACCTGGTCGCCTCGGCGTCGGCGGGGCAGGCCGACGTCGCCGTCCTCGGGCTGGACACGCCGGGCCTGGACGTCGCCGTCGTCGAGCACCTGCGCCGCTACGCCGTCCGCCCGGTGGCCGTCGTCCCCGCCCAGGCCCTCGAGCCCGGTCGCCTGCGGGCAGCGCGCATCGGCATCGCGGCCCTGGTCGCCGACGACGACCTGGACGCCCTGCCCGACGCGGTCCTCAGCAGCGAGCCGCCGCCGGGGGTTGAGCCGTCGGAGCCGCTGCTCGTCGGCGAGCCCTCGTCGCCGGCCGTGGGCGGGCGGGTGCTCGCAGTGTGGGGCCCGGCCGGCGCCCCAGGTCGTACGACGGTCGCCGCCGGGCTCGCCGCGGAGCTGGCCCGCCGCCGGCTCCGCACGGTCCTCGTCGACGCCGACCCCTACGGCGGCTGTGTGGCCCAGCAGCTCGGGATCCTCGACGAGGTGTCCGGCCTGCTCTCGGCGGCCCGGCTGGCCACCGCCGGGCTGCTCGAGGAGCGGTTCCCCTCGGTCCAGCGCGCCGTCGGCCCGCACCTGTCGGTGGTGACCGGGCTGCCGCGCGCCGACCGTTGGGTCGAGGTGCGCCCAGGCGCCCTGGAGCACCTGCTGGACGTCGCCCGCGAGCAGGCCGAGGTCGTCGTCGACACCGGCTTCAGCCTGGAGGAGGACCCGGGTCAGGACTTCGGCTCCCGGCCGGCCCGCAACCAGCTCACGCTGGCCGCGCTGGACGCCGCCGACGAGGTCCTGGTGGTCGGGTCGGCGGACCCGGTGGGCCTGTCGAGGCTGGCGCGCGCGCTCGTCGACGTCCGCGAGCAGACCGCCGGTGCCCCCGTGCGGGTCGTCGTCAACCGGATGCGACCCAGCCTCGGCTGGTCCGAGAAGGACATCGCCGGCATGGTCGGCGGCTTCACCCGCCTCGCCGGCCTGCACTTCCTGCCCGACGACCGCCCGGCCGTCGACCGAGCGCTGGTCGCCGGCCGCACGCTCGTCGAGTCGGGTGACTCCCCGCTGCTGCGCGCCCTCGGCGCGCTCGCCGACGCGGTGACAGCGCCGGCCCCGGGGTGATGATCTTCGCCTGTGACTGGGTCTCGACCCGCGGTCACGCCCTCGCGGGCTCGGGCGTGCGCTCGCTCGACCTTCGCAGCCCCACGCACCGGCCTCGTTCCTCGGCCCGCGCTGGCCGCTCGCTCGACCTTCGCGGCCCCACGCGCCGGCCTCGTTCCTCGGCCCGCGCTGACCGCTCGCTCAGGCGGCGAAGAGGAGGTAGAGACCGCCGACGGTGAACGCGACCATGGCGAAGAGCAGCGACAGCTGCCCGGTGAGCTGGTGGCGGCGGGGGAGGAGCTTGATGGCTCGGTCGTGGGCGGCGATGACACCGAGCACGTGCCCGACCACGACCGCGATCACCTTGACGTTGGCCAGCAGCGTCGGGTGGTAGGAGAGCCAGTAGTTCACCGACCAGTCGCCGGTGCCGAGGATGTCGGAGCCGTTGCTGAACGGGTCGCTGGCCTGGATCAGCGTCTTCTGCCCGAACTCCACCAGGTAGGTCAGGTAGTGGGCCACGATGTAGCCGACGACGATCGGCACGATCGAGTGGGCGAACAGGTCGGGCAGCGCGCGTCGCCGGGTGCCCGGGTCCACGCCGGTCAGCATGGTGCCGAGCGCGAAGATCAGTCCCACGCCGACGCAGAAGGCGACGATGGCCAGGTTGTTGAGCAGGTAGGAGGAGGTGTCGGTCGACTGGATGTAGCGCACCCAGACCGAGGAGTCGCGGAAGGAGTCGAAGGCCGTGCTCCCGAACAGCACCGCCAGGACCCCGACCAGCCCCGGGCGCACCACGACCGTGTCCAGGTTGGCCAGCGGGCTGCGGACGACGAGGTGGCCGTCGCGCATGCCCCACACCGACAGCTTGCCGACGAGGGTGGAGTAGACCTCGAACGGGTCGGCGTTCTCGTAGAAGGTGTTGCCGAAGAGCGCGCCTCCCAGCAGCATCGCCGCGACGTAGACCGCGCACCACAGCCGCACCGGGCCGAGCTCGGTCATGAACGGGTAGACCAGCTCCATCCAGGCGAACGCGAAGAGCCCGAGCGCGGCCGGCCAGTGGCCGAGCCACCGGGGGTACTCGAAGACCCCCACGTCGGGATCGCTGCCGGAGAGCTTGGCGAAGGCCAGGTTGATCGTCCGGACGGGGCTGATGTGCTTCCACACCGGGCCCAGCAGGAACGACAGCGGGACCAGCCCGACCCACCACCACACGAAGACGATGCCGAAGAACGGGTTGGTCAGCTGGTCCTCGCCGAGGACCGCGACCATGACGGAGTAGGCGAACACGACGAAGCCGAGGACCCGGAGGACGACGTACCAGGCGGTGGAGTGGACGAGCGCGTCGAGGAAGCGCCACGCCGGGCGGCCGCTGGTCGCCTCGTCGTAGCGGGGGCTGCGCCACGCGAGCGCCAGGACGGTGAAGGACACGACCAGCGCCGCGACGGCGCCGGCGATGGCGAGGGACGGCGAGATGGGCAGGTCGGCGGAGCCGCCGATGCCGTGGGCCAGCGGGGTGTCGCGTACGTCGGTCACGCCGTCAGCGCACCTCGAGCTGGACGATCACGACGTCCAGGTCGTGCGACTCGACCTCCACCACGCCCGGCTTGTCGATCTGCATCTCGATCGTGGTCTCCCCCTTCTTGTAGGAGAACTCCTGCTCGGGCTCGGAGTGCACGTGGATCTGCCCCGGCGCGTCGGCCTGCACCACCAGGTCGATCGGCTGGTCGACGCCCACCTCGACCCGCTCGCCGTTGGGCGTGACCCCGTCGCCGTCGAAGGTGATCTGGATGGTCTTGGGGTCCGAGCCGCCGGAGGGCTCGTCGTCGCCGCACGCGGTCAGTCCGCCCAGGGTGGACACGAGCACGGCTGCGGCCGCCAGGCTCCGGCGCATGGTGGATCCTCACGTTCGGGGGTACAGGTGCCACGACGATGGCACACCTCTGCCAGAATCCCACGGGGGGCAAGCGCGGATCGTCGGGGTCCACACGGGCCGACCGACGGGGAGAGGAGCGCCACATGAGCGAGCGGCTGCGTCCGCGCGACCTCGCGTTCCTGGCCGAGGAGACCCCGCAGGCACCGATGCACAACGCCACGATCGAGATCTTCGACCCGGCCGAGTCGGGCTTCGACCACGACCGGCTCCTTCAGCTGATCTCGGACCGGGTGTCGTTCGTGCCGCGCTACCGCCAGCGGGTGCAGTCGGTGCCCGGACGGCTGGCCAACCCGGTCTGGGTCGACGACGACCACTTCGACCTGACCTACCACGTACGCCGCTCCGCCCTGCCGCGCCCAGGCTCGATGGACCAGCTGCGCGACCTCGTCGCGCGCATCGTCTCGCGCCCCCTCGACCGGGCCCGCCCGCTCTGGGAGGTCTACTTCGTCGAGGGCCTCGAGGGAGGCCGGGTGGCGCTGCTCTCGAAGACCCACCAGGTGCTCGTCGACGGGGTCCACACCGTCGACCTCGGGCAGGTGCTCCTCGACGCGAGCCCCACGCCCAAGGAGCTCGAGTCCGACGACTGGCACGCCCGTCGGGCGCCGTCGCCGCTCGGACTGCTCACCGGCGCCGTCCGGGACTCGCTCACCGCCCCCGAGACGCTGGTCGACACCGTGCGCAGCCGCTCCGGCTCCGCGCTGCGGGCCGCCGTGGGCGCCGCCTCGCGCTCGCGGGAGGTGGCCCACGCGCTGAGCGGCCGCCCGCCTGCCGGCGAGTCGCCGATCGCGGGCCAGGTCTCCCAGCAGCGGCGCATCGTCACCCTCGACACCCCGCTGGCCGACTACCGCACGGTCCGCTCCGTCCACGGCGGCACCGTCAACGACGTCATCCTGGCCACCGTGGCGGGCGGGCTGCGCGCCTGGCTGATGACGCGCGCCGAGTCGCTCAAGGGCCTGCGCCAGATCCGCGCCGTCGTCCCGGTCTCGGTCATCGACTCCGAGCTGGAGGCGACCTCGCTGGGCAGCCAGATCGCCCCGCACTTCGTCGACCTGCCGGTCGGGGAGGCCAGCCCGCTGGTGCGCCTGCACCAGGTGAGCTACTCCTTCCAGGCCCACAAGGAGACCGGCCGCGGGGTCGCCGCCAACCGGCTCGCCGGGATCGCCGGCTTCGCGCCCACGACCTTCCACGCCATCGGCTCGCGGGTCGCCGCCGCCGAGCGCCGCGGCTACCAGCTCAACGTCACCAACGTGCCGGGGCCGCAGTCGCCGCTCTACGCCGCGGGCGCGCGCATGGTGAGCAGCTATCCCGTCCCCCCGTTGCTCACGGGTCACCCGCTCGCGATCGGCGTGACGTCGTACGACGGCCGGGTGTTCTTCGGCATCACCGCCGACCGCGTGCAGATCCCCGACGCCGACCTGCTCGGCACCTGCATCGTGGAGGCCCTCGACGAGCTGCTCGAGGCGTCGAGCGGCTCGGGGTCGCGCGCGCCGCGCGGACGCAAGCGGCCCGCCCGCCCGAGGAAGGGCTCCTGATGGCGCGCGTCTACGTCCCCGGCTCGCTGGACCTGCTCGCCGAGTGGGTCGCCGCCGGCACCGTGCCCTGGCCGGCCGAGCCCATCTCGCCGGACGCGGAGGACGAGGAGTCGGAGTACGCCGCGCTGATGACGGCGGCCGACGCCTCGGTCGAGCTGATCGGCGGCTCGGGCCGACGGGTGGTCCTGGTGGCGGAGGTGGCCTCCGAGGGTCACCCGATCCCGCTGCGTCGCGTGGTCGCGGCGCACGCCGACGTGGACGACTTCACCGACGTCGACGACGACCTCGCGTGGTTCGCCACGCAGGAGATCCCGGACCTGCTCCCCGGCGCCTGACGGCCGCTTCGACAAGCCCGACCGCCGGGTGACAACATCCTGAGCATGGACGCCATCACCTTCCCTCCGGCTCCCACCAACGAGCCGAACCTGACCTACGCGCCCGGCAGCGCCGAGCGCGCGGAGCTGGTCGCCGAGCTCGAGCGCCAGGAGCGCAAGCAGGTCACCCTCCGGGCCCACATCGGCGGCCGCAAGCGCTCCGGTGGTGGCGAGGAGATCCCGGTCGTGCAGCCGCACGACCACCAGCACGTGCTGGGAGTCATGAAGAACTCCACGCAGGCCGACGCCCAGGCGGCGGTGAAGGCGGCGGCCAAGGCCGCGCCCGAGTGGCGGGCGATGTCGATGGACGACCGCGGCGCGATCCTGCTCAAGGCCGCCGACCTCCTCGCCGGCCCGTGGCGCCAGCGCCTCAACGCCGCCACGATGCTCGGGCAGTCCAAGACGGCGTTCCAGGCCGAGATCGACGCGGCGTGCGAGCTGATCGACTTCTGGCGCTACAACGTCCACTACGCCAAGCAGATCCTCACCGACCAGCCCATCGCCAACAGCCCCGGCGTGTGGAACCGCACCGACCACCGCCCCCTCGAGGGCTTCGTCTACGCGATCACGCCGTTCAACTTCACCGCCATCGCCGGCAACCTGCCCACCGCGCCCGCCCTCATGGGCAACACGGTGATCTGGAAGCCCTCGCCGACCCAGCAGGTCGCCGCGTCGCTCACGATGGAGCTGCTGGAGGAGGCCGGCATGCCGCCGGGCGTCATCAACATGCTGCCCGGTGACGGGCTCGAGGTCTCGCAGGTCGCCCTGGCGCACCCGGACCTCGCCGGCATCCACTTCACCGGCTCGACCCCGACCTTCCAGCACCTGTGGCGCACCGTGGGGGAGAACATCACCGGCTATCGCGCCTACCCGCGCATCGTCGGCGAGACCGGCGGCAAGGACTTCATCCTCGCCCACCCCTCCGCCGACCCGGACGTCGTGCGGGTCGCGATGGTCCGAGGCGCCTTCGAGTTCCAGGGCCAGAAGTGCTCCGCCGCGTCGCGGGCCTACGTCGCCCGCTCGGTCTGGAAGCGGATCAAGGACGATCTCATCGCCGAGGTCGACGCGATCTCCATGGGCGACGTCACCGACCTGTCGCACTTCATGGGCGCCGTGATCGACGACCGGGCCTTCGCCAAGCACGAGAAGGCGATCGCCCGTGCGCGCGGGCAGCGCGGCCTGACCGTGCTCGCCGGTGGCCAGACCGACGACTCCGTCGGCTACTTCGTGCGGCCCACCGTGATCGAGGGCGGCGACCCCACCGACGAGATGTTCTCGACCGAGTACTTCGGCCCCATCCTGGTCGTGCACGTCTACGAGGACGGCGACTTCGAGAAGGTCGCGCGGCAGCTGGAGGGCATCGCGCCGTTCGCGCTGACGGGAGCGGTCATCGCCCGCGACCGCGCGGCCATCGCGTGGGCCAGCGAGGAGCTGCGCTTCGCCGCCGGCAACTTCTACATCAACGACAAGCCGACCGGCGCCGTCGTCGGCCAGCAGCCCTTCGGCGGCGGCCGCGCCTCCGGCACCAATGACAAGGCCGGTGCGGCGGTCAACCTCCAGCGCTGGACCAGCCCCCGCTCCATCAAGGAGACCTTCGTCCCGCCCAAGGACTACCGCTACCCGTACATGGGGTAGGGCACGCCGGGCCCGAGGGACGAGGGCGCGGCGTAGGCCTTCCCGGTTGAGCAAGCGTGGCGACCGAGGGACGAGGTCGCCGCGGCGCGTCGAAACCCGCGCACCCGAGCGCCGGCCTCGGTGCCCCAGGCGTGGTTTCGAGACGGGACTTCGTCCCTCCTCAACCCACGGGGCGGGACCCGGTGAGACGCACGCAGGGCGGTGACCGTGTCCGGTCACCGCCCTGCGGGTGTCACGGGGTCTCGACGGGCGCTCGCTGCGCTCGCTGCTCGACCACCGAGCGGTCAGTCGTCGAGGAAGGGGTAGTCGGTGTAGCCCTCGGCGCCGCCGCCGTAGAAGGTGTCGGGGTTGGGCTCGTTGAGCTCCGCGCCGGTCTGCCAGCGGCGGGGGAGGTCGGGGTTGGCGAGGAAGAGGCGGCCGACCGCGACGGCGTCCGCGAGGTCCTTGTCCAGGATCTCCTGCGCCGACTCGCGGGTCGTGACCTCGCCGAAGCCGTCGTTGGCGACGAGCACGCCGCCGAAGGCACGGCGCAGGTCCTGCACGAGCTCCTGGCGGGGCTCGGCGAGGACGCTGAGGTAGGCCAGGCCGAGCGGCGCGATGGCCTCGACCAGCGCCGAGTACGTCGCCGCGACGTCGGCCGGGTCCTCCTCGGTGCAGCCCTGGATGTTGTGGGCCGGCGAGATCCGGATGCCGACGCGCTCCGCGCCGATGGCCTCCGCGACCGCGCGGGTGACCTCGATGGCGAAACGGGCGCGGTTGACCGGCGACCCGCCGTACTCGTCGGTGCGCTGGTTGGCGCCCGGGGCGAGGAACTGGTGGATCAGGTAGCCGTTGGCCGCGTGGACCTCGACCCCGTCGAGGCCGGCCTCGACGGCGTTGCGGGCGGCGGTGACGTACTCCTGCACGGCTCCGGCGACCTCGTCGGTCTCGAGCGCGCGCGGCACGGGGTAGGGCTGCTGGCCGCTGGGCGTCACGATGCCGTCCGGCGCGGCGATCGCGCTGGGGGCGATGATCTCCTGGCCGCCGGTGTTGTCGGGGTGCGAGATGCGCCCGGCGTGCATCAGCTGGGCGACGATGCGTCCGCCCTGGGCGTGCACGGCGTCGGCGACGCGGCGCCAGCCGGCGAGCTGCTCGGGCGAGTGGAAGCCGGGGGTGTTCAGGTAACCCTGGCCACGGGCGCTGGGCTGGCTGCCCTCGGTGATGATCAGGCCGGCGCTGGCGCGCTGGGAGTAGTACTCCACGGCCAGGTCCCCGGGGACGCCGCCGGGCTCGGCGCGGTTGCGGGTGAGGGGTGCCATCACGAGACGGTTCGGGAGCGTCCGGGACTGCATGGTCAGGTCGTCGAAGAGATCAGGCATGTCTGTCCCAACCGGGGTGGAGGTGCCGTCCATTCCACCTCAGGTGGAGAATCGACCGCGATGAACATCACCCTCCCGCACCTCACGCCGATGCACCTCGGCGCGCTCCACCCGGTGGAACAGGCGCTGACGATCGTGCTCGCGTTCGGGCCGTTCGCGGTGCTGGGCGTCGTGATCGCCTTACGGCGGCGCCGCGAGGCCGCGGAGGACGCCGCCGAGGCGGCTCGGGTCGAGCAGACGGAGGAGAACGGGCAGAGCGGGCAGGCTCAGCGCGAGAGGTAGTCGCGACCGAGACGGTTCTCGGTCTCCAGCGCCGCGAGCAGCATCTCGCCGATCATGCTCTCGATCTTGCCGCCCACCAGCGGGATGCCGACCTTGATGGTCATGGTGACCGTCTCGGTGGTCACCCCGGCGTCCTCGGTCAGGACGGCCGTGCCGCTCATGTCGCCGGGCTTCCCGGGGATCGTGACCACGATGTCGCCCTGGGTGGCCCCGGCCCACGACTCGGCCTGGATGATGTTGGTCTCCTCGCCCACGAACTTCTTGGCGAACGACGGCAGCCCGGCCGTCGGCTGCCACTGGTCCAGCACGATCTCGGCGTTGTCGCCGTCCTCGGAGACCGAGACCTCGGCGCGGGTCATGCCGATCGCGGCGCACACCGCCCGGCGGAAGTCGGCGTCGCGCAGCATCGCGGCCACGCGCTCCGGCGGCGCGTCGTAGGTCAGCCGGTGCGTGACCTGCCGGCTCACCGCCGGCCCGCCAGCCAGGAGGTGCCGACCTCGTGCTCCTTGGCGTAGCCCTGCTCGAGGCTGTCGACGAGGAGCTGCTCGAGCTTGCCGCCGATCAGCGGCACCTTCACCTTGGCGTCCAGGTCGACGCTCTGCACGGTCCCGCTCCCGGCCTCGCGCAGGGTCACGGTCCCGGTGATCTTGGTCGGCTTGCCCGGGGCGCTGATGTCGACGTCGCCGCCCGAGCCGTCCTTCCAGGTCTCGGTGAGGATCGCGGTCGTCGTCTCGCCCACGAACTTCTTCGCGATCGACGGCAGGCCCGAGGTGTTCTGCTCGGTCTCCACCCGGACGGTCAGCCCGGCGCCGGCGACGTCGGTCGTCACGGCGTACGTCACGGCGTGCTGCGCCTCGGCGACCTTCTCCCGGAAGGCCGGGTCGGAGAGCATCGCGAAGACGTCGGCGGGCGGAGCGTCGTAGGACAGCTCGGTGTGCAGCTTCATGGCCGACATCATGCACGCCCGGTGCGGGGGCCGGGCGCCGTGGAGCCCTACTTCTTCTCGCAGGCCGCCATGGCCGCGTCCATCTCGGGCTGGTCGGGTGACATGGGGAAGACGCGGCGCCGGGGCGGCGCGGCGGTCGGGACGGTCTGCCCCTGCCGGGTGAAGGTCACGTCGACCGACGCGTAGCCGAACACGCCGGGCTTCCCCAGGCCGTCGACGGTCGGCTCGTAGCCGGCCTTCAGCGCGGCACTGTGGACGTCGCCGAGAGACACGTTGAGCCCCGTCACGCGGCCGCTGTGGATGTCGATGGTGGCCGGGACCCGGTCGGTGGAGTCGGGTGGGATGCCCAGCGCCGTCGCGAACTTCCCGCTGAGGGCCGCCGCCGCGGAGTACAGGTCGGTCATGACGGAGACCTCGCCGTCCTCGCCCCCGATCACCGCCTTGCTCTTGGCGAGCTGGACGACGTAGACGGACGCGGGGATGACCGGCCCGTCTGCCCCCGATGCGAGAGCGGCCAGCTCGGCCGACCCGGACTCGGCCAGGAAGTCGGAGTAGCGGACCGTCCCCCAGCAGGTCGTACGGCGTGGGGTGCGCTCCTCGGAGGTCGACAGCCACATGCGGTCCCCGCGGTAGATGATCCTCACGAAGCGCGTCTGCTCCTCGTCGGCGAGGGTGACGGTGACGGCCTGAGCCTGTCCCGGGATGTCGTAGTCGCCGTCCGTCAGCAGCGACGGTCCCGGCAGGTCCGTGGCGGTCTGGAAGTGGCCGGTCCCCGCGTCGACGAGGCTGCGCAGGACGCGGTCGGCCTTGCGGAGCGCGGCCCGGCTCGTGTCCGGCTCGTCGGGGGTGGGCGGGTCCGTGGGCTCCGCGGAGTCCGCCGACCGGGGACCGCTGGGTGCGGAGGCGTCCGCCTCCGGCGTCTCGTCGTCCGTCGACGCGCAGGACGCGAGGACGGACGACAGGACCAGGACGCCGCCGGCCACCAGGTGTCTGCGCATGGGCGGGGACGCTACCGGCGGCAGACGTGGTTGGGTGGGCTTTTGTGACGACCCGCGCGCAGCAGCCCGACGAGAGCCCGCAGCAGAGCCCCGAGAGGAGCCCCGAGAAGAGCCCCGACGAGAGCTTCGTGTCCTTCGGGGAGCAGGGGGCGCAGCTGACCTACGGGAGCTACCTGCGCCTGCCCCAGCTGCTGGACGCCCAGCACCTGGAGTCCGACCCTCCGGCGCACGACGAGCTGCTGTTCATCACCATCCACCAGGTCTACGAGCTGTGGTTCAAGCAGCTGCTGCACGAGGTGGTCGCCGCGCGCGAGGCGATGACGTCCGGCGACCTGTGGTGGGCCCAGCACCTCCTGCAGCGGGTGCACGTCATCGAGCGGGTCCTCGTCCAGCAGGTCGACGTGCTGGAGACGATGACACCGCAGGACTTCCTGCAGTTCCGCCAGCAGCTGGCGCCGGCGAGCGGCTTCCAGTCGGTGCAGTTCCGCGAGCTGGAGTTCGTCTCGGGCGCCAAGGACGCGGCCTACGTCGAGCGCTTCCGCGGGCTGACGGCCGAGGAGCTGCGGCGCCTCGGGCAGCGCCTCGAGGAGCCGACGCTGTGGGACGCGTTCCTGGAGGTGCTGCGCGCCCAGGGCCTGGCGGCAGGGTCGGATGCGGAGGTCTCCGCGTCGATGCGCACCGTGGCCCACGACCGCTCCCGGTACGCCGCCGTGTGGGCGCTCGCGGAGGCCCTGCTGCAGCACGACGAGCTCGCCGCGAGCTGGCGCGCGCGCCACGTCGTGATGGTCGAGCGGATGATCGGGTCCAAGTCCGGCACGGGCGGCTCGAGCGGCTCGACGTACCTGCGCAGCCGGCTCCCGCTGCAGTACTACCCGCTGCTCTGGGACCTGCGCAGCGAGCTGTAGGCCCGCCCCGGCCCCGCGTTGTGACATGGCGCACCCGACGACCTAGTGTCGGAGCGTGTCAACGACGACGCAGGATGTGGACAAGGCCGAGCTCCTCGACCAGGCGATCGGCCTGGCCCTCAGCAAGAAGGGCACGGGCGGCCCACCCCAGGACCGGGTGGATGCGCTGCTGCGGGCCTACTACCGCCACGTCGCCCCCGAGGACCTGCTGGAGCGCAGCGACGTCGACGTCTACGGCGCCCTGGTCTCGCACTACCGGTTGGCCCAGGAGCGCCCCCAGGGCACCGCACGGGTCCGGGTGCTCACCCCCACCCTGAGCGACCACGGCTGGTCGGCCGGCGGCCACTCGGTGGTCGAGGTCGTCGTCGACGACATGCCGTTCCTCGTGGACTCGCTGACGATGGAGCTCTCGCGCCAGCTGCGCGACGTGCACCTGGTCATCCACCCCAACTACGACGTGGTGCGCGACATCACCGGCGCCCTCCAGGAGGTCCGCCCGGTCGACGACGGGTCGAGCGCCCCCGACGACGACGCCGTGCGCGAGTCGTGGATGCACGTGGAGATCGACCGCCTCCGTGAGGAGGACGACCCCGCGGAGATCGTCGACGCCGTGCAGCGGGTGCTGCGCGATGTTCGCGAGTCGGTCGAGGACTGGGAGAGGATGCACGCCCAGGTCAAGGACATCGTCGACGGCCTCCGCGCCGACCCGCCGCCGCTGGCGCCCGACGAGGTCCGGCAGGCCGCCGAGCTGCTGTCGTGGCTCTCCGACGAGCACTTCACGTTCCTCGGCTACCGCGAGTACGCCTTGGAGCGCGAGGACGACGACGACTTCCTGCGGGCCGTGCCCGGCACCGGTCTCGGCATCCTGCGCGCCGACCAGGCGATGTCCGACTCGTTCGGCCGGCTGCCCGAGCTGGTCAAGGCCAAGGCCCGGGAGAAGACCCTGCTGGTGCTGGCGAAGGCCAACTCGCGCGCCACCGTGCACCGGCCGGCGTACCTCGACTACGTCGGGGTCAAGACGTTCGGCGCCGACGGCGAGGTCACGGGCGAGCGCCGCTTCCTCGGGCTGTTCTCCAGCGCCGCCTACACCGAGTCGCTGCTGCGGATCCCGCTGATCCGCGAGAAGGCCGAGGCCGTGCTGCGCCGCAGCGGCTTCGACGCGCGCAGCCACGCGGGCAAGGCCCTGATGGACACGCTGGAGACCTACCCCCGCGACGAGCTGTTCCACACCCCCGTCGACGAGCTGGCCCCCATGGTCGAGGCCGCGATGGTCGCGCGGGAGCGCCGTGCGCTCAGGCTGTTCGTGCGTCGCGACACCTACGGTCGCTACGTCTCCGTGCTCGTCTACCTGCCGCGCGACCGCTACAACACCACCGTCCGCGAGCGGTTCGCCAAGATCCTCCAGGACCGCTTCGGCGGCGAGTCCGTGGAGTTCACCGTGCGCATCAACGAGTCCACGACCGCGCGCGTCCACTTCGTCGTCCGCCTGCCCAAGGGCGAGTCGATCCCCGACGTGGACACCCAGGAGCTGGAGCGCCGGCTGGGGGAGGCCTCACGGTCGTGGCGCGACGACTTCACCTCCGCGGTGATCGCGCAGTACGGCGAGGAGAGCGGCTCGATCCTCGGGCGCCGCTACGCCGACTCGTTCCCGGAGGCCTACAAGGAGGACTTCCTCGCCCGCACCGCCGCCGTCGACCTCGGTCGCCTCGAGGCGATCCAGGGCGACGAGGGCATCGACCTGTCGCTCTACGAGGAGCTCGACGCCGGGCGCGGTGAGGCGCGGCTCAAGGTCTTCCGCATCGGGGAGCCGCTGTCGCTCTCGGAGATCCTGCCGATGCTCTCCTCCATGGGCGTGGAGGTCGTCGACGAGCGGCCCTACGCCCTCGCCGGCCTGGAGCGTCCGTCGTACGTCTACGAGTTCGGGCTGCGCTACGGGCGATCCCTGCCCGCGGGGTCGCGCGAGCCCTTCCAGGACGCGCTGCGTGCGGTCTGGGACGGCTTCAACGAGATCGACGGGTTCAACGCGCTGGTGCTGGGCGCCGGGCTGACCTGGCGCCAGGCCACGGTGCTGCGCGCCTACGCGAAGTACATGCGCCAGGGCGGCTCGCCGTTCGCCCTCGACTACATCGAGGACGCGCTCGGCAGCAACGTCGACATCACGCGGCTGCTGGTGCGCCTCTTCGAGGTGCGCTTCGACCCCGGGACCGACGACACCGCCGCCGACGCCGACGAGCGGACCGCGCGCGTCGAGGACGTCCGGCAGCGCATCGCGCGCGCCCTGGACGACGTGGCGAGCCTCGACCACGACCGGATCCTGCGCTCCTACCTCACCCACGTGCTGGCGACGCTGCGCACCAACTACTTCCAGACCGTCGACGGCGGCCCGCACCCCTACATGTCCTTCAAGCTCGAGCCGTCGAGCATCCCGGACCTGCCGGAGCCGCGGCCGCGCTTCGAGATCTTCGTCTACTCCCCGCGCGTCGAGGGCGTCCACCTGCGCTTCGGGTCCGTCGCGCGCGGGGGCCTGCGCTGGTCCGACCGGCGCGACGACTTCCGCACCGAGGTGCTCGGGCTGGTCAAGGCGCAGATGGTCAAGAACACCGTGATCGTGCCGGTGGGTGCCAAGGGCGGCTTCTTCTGCAAGCAGCTGCCCGACTCCTCGGACCGCGACGCGTGGCTGGCCGAGGGCATCGCCTGCTACCAGACCTTCATCTCCGGGCTGCTCGACATCACCGACAACCTCGTCGAGGGCGAGACCGTCCCGCCGCGCCAGGTCGTGCGCCACGACGGCGACGACTCCTACCTCGTGGTGGCCGCCGACAAGGGGACTGCCACGTTCTCCGACATCGCCAACGGCGTCGCGAAGGACTACGGCTTCTGGCTCGGCGACGCCTTCGCGAGCGGAGGGTCGGTCGGCTACGACCACAAGGCGATGGGCATCACCGCGCGCGGCGCCTGGGTCTCGGTGCGCCGGCACTTCCGCGAGATGGGCGTCGACTGCCAGACCGAGGACCACACCTGCGTGGGCGTCGGCGACATGTCCGGCGACGTGTTCGGCAACGGACTGCTGTGCTCCGAGCACACCCGCCTGCTGGCGGCGTTCGACCACCGCGACATCTTCCTCGACCCGTCGCCCGACGCGGCGACGTCGTACGCCGAGCGGCGGCGGCTCTTCGAGCTGCCGCGCTCGTCGTGGCGCGACTACGACCGGGCCCTGATCTCCGAGGGTGGCGGCGTCTTCCCGCGCTCGGCCAAGTCGATCAGGCTCAACGACCCGATCCGCTCCGCGCTGGGCATCGAGGACGGCGTCGAGGCGATGACGCCGGCCGAGCTGATGCGGGCGATCCTGCTCGCGCCCGCCGACCTGCTCTGGAACGGCGGCATCGGCACCTACGTGAAGGGCGCGGACGAGCCCCACGCCGCGGCCGGCGACAAGGCCAACGACGCGATCCGCGTCGACGGCGGAGACCTGCGCGTGCGGTGCGTCGGCGAAGGCGGCAACCTCGGCTTCACGCAGGCCGGGCGCATCGAGTACGCCCGCGGCGGCGGGCGGATGAACACCGACTTCATCGACAACTCCGCCGGCGTCGACACCTCCGACCACGAGGTCAACCTCAAGATCCTGCTCGACCGGGTCGTGCACGCCGGCGACCTCACCGAGAAGCAGCGCAACAAGGTGCTCGTGGAGATGACCGACGAGGTCGCCGACCTGGTGCTGCGCGACAACTACGAGCAGAACCTCGCGCTGGCCAACGCGGCCGCCAACGCCGTCCCGCTGCTGCACGTCCACGAGTTCTGGATGAAGAAGCTGGAGAGCGACGGCCGGCTCGACCGCGAGATCGAGGGCCTGCCGTCCAGGCGCGAGGTACGCCGCCGCCTGGAGCGCCGGGAGGGCCTCACCGTCCCCGAGCTGTCGGTGCTCATGGCGTGGACCAAGATCGTCCTCGCCGACGAGCTGCTCGACTCCGAGCTGCCCGACGACCCCTACCTCGACCTGGACCTCAAGGCCTACTTCCCCCGCCAGATCCGCGAGGGCTTCGAGGGTCCGCTCACCGAGCACCCGCTGCGCCGCGAGATCATCGTGACCCAGGTCGTCAACGACCTGGTCAACGGCGCGGGCATGACCTACTGGCCGCGCCTGGCCGGGGAGACCGGCGCGGACGCGGCCGACCTCGTGCGCGCCAACTTCGTGGCGCGCGAGGTGTTCGGGTCGCTGCCGCTGCGCGAGGAGATCAAGGGCCTCGACAACCGGCTGGACGCGTCCGTGCAGACCCGCATGCGCCTGGAGATGCGCACCCTCGTCGAGCGGGCCTCGCGCTGGCTCGTCAGCAACCGGCGCCCGCCGCTGGACAGCCAGGCGACCGTCGAGCTGTTCGCCGACCCGCTGCGCCAGACGATGGCGCAGCTGCCCGACCTGATGACCGGCCGCGAGCTCACGGCGTACGAGGAGCGGCGCGACGCGCTCGTGGCCAAGGGCGTCCCCGAGGAGCTGGCCACGCGGGTGGCGGTGCTGCCGCCGTCGTACATGCTGCTCAACATCATCGAGATCGCCCAGCGCGAGTCCTACGACCCGACGGTCGTCGCGCGCGTGCACTTCGCGCTGGGGGAGCGGCTCGGCCTGCCGTCGCTGGTGCAGCGCATCCTCGGGTTGCCGCGCGAGGACCGCTGGCAGACCATGGCCCGCGCGGCCCTGCGCGACGACCTGCACGCCGTCCACGCCCAGCTCACCCACCAGGTGCTGGTCGCGACCTCGGCCGACGACCCCGCACCCGTGCGGATCGCCGAGTGGGAGGAGTCCGACGCGGTCGTGGTCGCCCGCGCCGCCACCACCCTGCAGGAGATCTGCACCGACGACGCCGGCGACCTGGCCCGCATGTCGGTCGGCCTGCGCGTGGTGCGGGGCCTGCTGGCGTAGGGCTTCGCGCGGGTGGTCGACCGGCGAGGCGGGTCGTCGTCCCACGCGTCACAGTGGCGTCGAGGAACTCACGCTTCCCGTACGAAGCTTCATGCCGGAAGCGTGAGTTTCACCGGGTACCCGGTGAAACTCACCGCCCCGGCGGAGCTCGTCGTTCAGCCGCCGAACGCGGCGCGGCCCTGCGTGGCCGAGGTGCCCAGGTCGCTCTTGGGCAGCGGCTCGCCCGCGGCGACGGCGGTGGCCCAGGACTCGGTCGTCGCGACGGCGGCGAAGTTGGAGTGCAGCAGGACCAGGAGCGTCTCGTGCAGCTGGTCGGCCGAGACCTTGCCGGCCTCGTTGGCGAGGTGGATCGCGCCGCTGGCGTCGGAGAGCACCTCGGCGGCCAGGCCGAGCTCCTCGGCACCCACCGCGGAGGCGAGGTCGCAGTTGTTGGTCATGTAGCCGACGATCGTGACGGTGTCGACGTCCTGCTCGGCCAACCACGCCGCGACGTCGGTGCCGGCGAAGACGCTGCCCTTGTCCTTCGTGGCGCGCTTCCAGGTCGGCTGCAGCCGCCGCTCCACCTCGGGGTGCAGCGCCCAGCTGTCGCTGCCGACGGCGAAGACCGGGGCACCCTCCGGCAGCTGGTGCTGCACGACGACGACCGGCAGGTCGTGCTCACGCGCGACGTCGAGGGCGGTGACGACGTTCGCGAGCGTGTGCTCGCGCGACGGGGCCTGGATCTGCAGGATCCCGTCGAAGTACTCCTGCTGGACGTCGACGACGACGAGGGCTCTGCGAGGCGCGGACATGTCTCTCCCGGGGATGGACGGTCGGTGGGGCACCAGCCTCCCGCGACCGGGGCGCTACCGTGAGCGGCACGAATGACGTCTTTCGATGAGATCGGGCCAACATGCGTATCGCTGTCCTCGCCTTCGACGGCATCACGATGTTCCACCTCGCCGCCCCGCTGCTGGTCTTCGGCGAGGTGGGCCGGCAGGGCCTCGCGACCGGCTGGGACCCCGTCGTCTGGACCGAGGACGGCCGCGGCGTGCGGACCGCCGAGGGTCCCCGGATCGAGGACGTCGCCGGCCCCGAGGCGGCCGAGCACGCCGACCTGCTCGTGCTGCCGTCGTGGCCGACGGACCTGCGCCCCACGGGCGAGCCCCTGCTGGCCAGGATCCGGGCGGCGCAGGCCCGCGGCGGGCAGGTCGCCGGCCTCTGCCTGGGCGCGTTCCCGGTGGTGGACAGCGGGCTGCTGGACGGCCGGGAGGCGGTCACGCACTGGGGTGCGGTGGAGGAGCTCGCCCGTCGACGGCCGACGGTCACGGTCGACCCCGCCGCGCTCTACCGCGACCACGGCGACGTCCTGACCTCCGCCGGTACGGCGTCCGCGATCGACGCCTGCCTGCACCTGGTCCGCACCCACCTCGGCGCCACGGCTGCGGCGACCGTGGCGCGGCACCTCGTCGTGGCGCCGCACCGCGACGGCGACCAGGCGCAGTACATCGACCGTCCCATGCCGGAGCCCGGCGGCGTCGGGCACCTCGGCCCCACCCTGGACTGGGCAGTGGGTCACCTCGACGAGCGGCTCTCGGTCGACGACCTCGCCGAGCACGCCCGGATGAGTCGCCGCAACTTCACCCGTCGGTTCGCGGAGGCGACCGGCACCACGCCCGCTCGGTGGGTCCTCGCGCGGCGCCTGGACCAGGCCCGTCGGCTCCTCGAGACGACGACCTGGCCCGTCGCCCGCATCGCCGAGGCGTGCGGCTTCAGCGGCGCGGTGACCTTCCGGCAGAACTTCGTGGCGGCGTACTCGACCACGCCGACGTCGTACCGGCAACGGTTCTCGGCGTCGCAGGGGTGACCGGGCGCGTCCGTCACTCCTGCCCCAGTGCCTGTACGGAACTCACGCTTCCGGCATGAAGCTTCGTACGGGAAGCGTGAGTTTCACCGGGTACCCGGTGAATCTCCGCCGCAGGACGCCTCAGGCGTTCTCGACCTTGAGCCCCTTCTCGCGGGCGAGGAGCGGCGCGAGGAGATCGAGCTGGGCGGGGCTGATGGTGACGCCGCGCAGGCCGTCGAGGCCGTCGACGGACTCGAGCTCGCAGCCGCGGAGGTCGACGTGCTCGAGTCGGGCCTGCTGGAGGTTGAGGCGGCCGATGCGGGTGCCGGGGAATGCGATGCGGCGCGCGGAGGTGGACAGCAGGTCCAGCTCCTCGATGACGCAGTCGGTGAAGGCCACGTCGAGCAGCTCCGCGCCGCGCAGGTTGACGAAGCTGAGCTTGCAGCCGACGAAGTGCACCGACTGCCAGGACGTCTCGTAGGCCTCGACCGAGCCGAGCCGGGCGCCGCTCAGGCTGACGTCGCGCCACACCCCGCGCGGCGCCCGCATGACCGGCACGTTGAGCCGCTCGAACGTCGTCTCGCGCAGCTGGGTGGAGCGCCAGTCGGCCTCGGCCGCGACCACGCCGGTGACCGCGCAGTCGTCGAGCGAGGCGCCGCCCATCGACAGCAAGGGCAGGTCCAGGTCGACGAAGGACAGGCCCTCCAGGTCGGCGTTCGCGACGAGGAGGTCGGGCGTCCCCGCGGTCAGCACGCCGTGCTGGACGGGGGAGAGGTGAGGTGCGTGGGTGGTGCCGCGGGGCTTGGCCATCGGGTCGGCGCTCAGACGCCGATGGGGTGCCACACGGTCTTGGTCTCCACGAACGCCGTCATCGCGTCGAGCCCGGGGTCAGTAGCGAAGTCGGGCTCGGCGGCGGGCGCGCGCCGCACCCGCTTGAGGTTGTCGGCCGCAGCGACCTCGAGCGAGGTGGTGAGCTCGGTGTCGCCGGCGACGCCCAGCAGGTCGATGGCGTTGACGTCCATGTGGGAGGCCAGCCACGGGGCGATGGTCGAGGCGTCACCGGTGAGGATGTTGACCACCCCGCCCGGCACGTCAGACGTCGCCAGGCACTCCGCGAACGTCACCGCCGGCAGCGGCCGCTGGTAGGACGACACGACGACCGCGGTGTTGCCCGTGACGATGACCGGTGCGACCGCGCTGATGAGCCCGAGCAGCGAGGACTCCTGCGGGGCGAGGACGGCGACCACGCCGGTCGGCTCGGGGGTGGAGAGGTTGAAGAAGGGACCGGCGACGGGGTTGGCGTTGCCGACGACCTGGGTCAGCTTGTCGGCCCAGCCGGCGTACCAGACCAGGCGGTCGATCGACTCGTCGAGCACCTTCTCCGCGCGCGAGCCCGAGAGCCCCTCGGACTGCCGGACGGCCTGCACGAGCTGGGGCCGGCGGTCCTCCATGATCTCGGCGATGCGGTAGAGGATCTGCGCACGGTTGTAGGCGGTCTTGCCGGCCCACCCGCCGAAGGCCTTGCGCGCCGCGACCACGGCGTCGCGGGCGTCCTTGCGCGAGGCGAGCGCGGCGTTGGCCACGAAGGCCCCCTTCGAGTCGTGCACGACGTAGGAGTAGCCCGACTCCGAGCGCGGGAAGGCGCCGCCGATGAACAGCTTGTAGGTCTTGCGGACGTCGACGCGCGACATGGTCACTCGCCCCCCTTCAGGTAGCCTGCGAGGCCGTGGCGGCCGCCCTCGCGGCCGTAGCCGGACTCCTTGTAGCCGCCGAACGGGCTCGTCGGGTCGAACTTGTTGAACGTGTTGGCCCAGACCACGCCCGCACGCAGCGAGCCGGCCATCTTGAGGATCAGGGAGCCCTTGTCGGTCCAGACGCCGGCCGACAGGCCGTACGGCGTGTTGTTGGCCTTCTCGATCGCCTCGGCGGGCGTGCGGAACGTCAGCACCGAGAGCACCGGTCCGAAGACCTCCTCGCGCGCGATCCGGTGGGCCTGGGTGACGCCGGTGAAGATCGTCGGCGGGAACCAGAAGCCGTGGGCGGGCAGCTCGCAGGGCGCCGACCAGCGCCCGGCGCCCTCGGCCTCGCCGATGTCGGACAGCTCGCGGATGCGGGCCAGCTGCTCCGCGGAGTTGATCGCGCCGACGTCGGTGTTCTTGTCGAGCGGGTCCCCGAGCCGGAGCGTCGCCATGCGGCGCTTGAGCCGGTCCAGGACGTCCTCGGCGACCGACTCCTGCACGAGCAGGCGCGAGCCGGCGCAGCACACGTGGCCCTGGTTGAAGAAGATCCCGTCGACGATGCCCTCGATGGCCTGGTCGAGCGGCGCGTCGTCGAAGACGATGTTGGCGGCCTTGCCGCCCAGCTCGAGGGTCACCCTCTTGTCGGTGCCCGCGACCGCGCGGGCGATCGCCTTGCCGACCTCGGTGGAGCCGGTGAAGGCGACCTTGTCGACGTCGGCGTGACCCACCAGCGCCTGGCCGGTGGCGCCGGCGCCGGTGATGATGTTGACGACGCCCGGGGGCAGGTCGGCCTGCTGGCAGATCTCCGCGAACAGCAGCGCCGTCAGTGGGGTGGTCTCGGCGGGCTTGAGCACGACGGTGTTGCCGCACGCGAGCGCCGGCGCGATCTTCCACGCCAGCATCAGCAGCGGGAAGTTCCACGGGATGACCTGCGCGGCGACGCCGAGCGAGCGATCGCCGTAGCCGGAGTACTCCAGCTTGTCGGCCCAGCCGGCGTAGTAGAAGAAGTGCGCGGCGGCGACCGGGACGTCGACGTCGCGCGACTCCTTGATCGGCTTGCCGTTGTCGATCGACTCCAGCACCGCCAGCTCGCGGCCGCGCTCCTGGATGATCCGCGCGATGCGGTAGAGGTACTTGGCACGCTCGCGGCCGGGCATCCTCGACCACACGCGGGTGTGGGCGCGGCGGGCGGCCTTGACCGCGAGGTCGACGTCGGCCTGGTCGGCCTCGGCCACCTCGGAGAGGACCTCCTCGGTGGCGGGGCTGATCGTCTTGAACGACGTCCCGTGGCCGTCGACGAACTCACCGTCGACGAACAGGCCGTAGGACGGCTTGATGTCGACGATGCTGCGGGACTCGGGGGCGGGGGCGTACTCGAAGACGTTGCTCGTCATGGTCATCAGTCCAACGTGAAGTAGTCGGGACCGGAGTAGCGCCCGGTCGTCATCTTGGTGCGCTGCATGAGCAGCTCGTTGAGGAGCGTGGAGGCGCCGAAGCGGAACCAGTCGGGGTCCAGCCAGTCGGGCCCGGCAACCTCGTTGACGAGCACGAGGTACTTGATGGCGTCCTTGGCGGTCCGGATGCCGCCGGCCGGCTTGACGCCGACCATCTGCCCGGTGGTCTCGCGGAAGTCGCGCACCGCCTGGAGCATGACCATCGTGACCGGGAGCGTCGCGGCCGGCTGCACCTTGCCGGTGGAGGTCTTGATGAAGTGGCCGCCGGCCATCATCGCCAGCCAGGAGGCGCGTCGCACGTTGTCGTAGGTCTGGAGCTCGCCGGTCTCGAAGATCACCTTGAGGTGGGCGCTGCTGCCGTCGGGGCGCGCGCAGGCCTCGCGCACGGCGACGATCTCCTCGAAGACCTGCAGGTAGCGCCCGGAGAGGAAGGCACCGCGGTCGATGACCATGTCGATCTCGTCGGCGCCGGCCTCGACCGCGTCGCGGGTGTCGGCGAGCTTGATGTCGAGGGCCGCGCGACCGCTCGGGAACGCCGTCGCGACGGCCGCCACGTGGACCCCGCTGTCGCCGAGGACCTCCTTGGCGGTGGCCACCATGTCGGGGTAGACGCAGACCGCGGCCGTCGCCGGGCACGTCGGGTCGGAGGGGTCGGGCCGCATCGCCTTGGCCGCGAGCGCGCGCACCTTGCCGTGGGTGTCCTGCCCCTCAAGCGTGGTCAGGTCGACCATGCGGATCGCGAGGTCCAGGGCGTAGGCCTTGGCGGTCGTCTTGATCGAGCGCGTGCCCAGCGCGGCGGCACGGGCATCGGCGCCGACCTGGTCGACGCCGGGCAGCCCGTGGAGGAAGCCCCGCAGCGACGCGTCGGACCGCGTGACGTCCGAGAACTGCCCGGCGGCACCCTCGGCGGTCGCGGTGGTGGGGGAGGGAGGCATCCCCCCAGCATAGGGTTGGCGTCGAGCAGGGGGGCAACCGACGAGGACCCGAGGAGACACGTGAGCGAGGAGCGGCCGGAGCGGTTCGCACCCACCAGCGGACGCGTCATGGGCCTCGTCGGCCTGGCGCTGTTCCTGGGGGTCGTCGGCATCGGGCTGTTCGACCGCGACGCCGGGATCGCCGACTGGGTCGTCGTCCTGTGCGCGCTCCTCGCCCTCCTCGTCTGGGCCTCCATGCTGCGCCCGCGGGTCTCGCTCGTGGGCGACGAGCTCGAGCTGCGCAACATGCTGGAGACGGTCCGGATCCCGCTGGCGGCCGTCGAGGAGCTCGCGGTCCGCCAGCTGCTCGCCGTACGCGCGGGGGAGCGGCGCTACGTCTCCCCGGCGCTGGGCAAGTCCCGACGCGCGCTGCGCCGGCCGGCCGGCGGCGGCGGAGCCCGTGCCGGACGCACGCGCACCTCGCCGGACCGGATCCTCGACGTCGACTACGCCGACTTCGTGGAGAACCGGATCCGTCAGCGGATGGAGGACGAGCGCGCGGGGCGCGGCATCCGTCCGGGGTCGGCGGAGCAGGCAGCCCTCGCCTCCGAGGTACGGCGGACGCCCGCCTGGCTCGAGGTGGCCGGGGTGGTCGTGCTCGTTCTGGCCCTCGTGGTGACCCTGGTCGTCTGACCGAGCGGCTCAGATCCCGGCCGCGGCCCGGATGTCGGTGCCGAGCGCGTCCAGGCGTCCGGCGGCGGAGATCCGCGCGGCCTCCACGCCGTCGGCGGGGTCCACCGGCACGACGACCTCGAGGTAGCACTTGATCTTGGGCTCGGTCCCGCTCGGGCGGACGATCACGCGCGCGCCTTCCGCCAGGGTGTAGCGCAGCCCCTCGGTCGGCGGCAGTGCGGGCGAGCCCAGCGACAGGTCGTCGACGCCGAGGACGGCGAGCCCGCCGAGCGTCGCGGGCGGGGTGGAGCGCAGCCGGGTCATCGCCGCGCCGATCTCGGCCACGTCCTCGACGCGCGCGGAGACCTGGTCGGTGGCGTGCAGCCCGTGCTCGCGGGCGAGGTCGTCGAGCAGGTCGGTCAGCGACCGCCCGGCGGCCTTGGCGCCGGCCGCGATCTCGCACAGGAGCAGCAGCGCGGAGACGCCGTCCTTGTCGCGGACGTGCTCGGGGTCGACGCAGTAGCCCAGCGCCTCCTCGTAGCCGAACGCCAGGCCGTCCACGCGGCCGATCCACTTGAAGCCGGTGAGCGTCTCGACGTAGGGCTGGCCCGCGGCGATGGCCATCTTGCCCAGCAGCGAGGAGGACACGATCGAGGTGGCGTAGGTGCCCTGCTTGCCCGAGGACAGCAGGTGGTGGGCGAGCAGCGCGCCGACCTCGTCGCCGCGCAGCATGCGCCACCCGTGCAGGCCGGGCACGGCCGCGGCGCAGCGGTCGGCGTCCGGGTCGTTGGCCACGACCAGGTCGGCGCCCGTGTGGACGGCCAGCTCCATCGCCAGGTCCATCGCACCCGGCTCCTCCGGGTTGGGGAACGCGACCGTCGGGAAGTCCGCGTCGGGCTCCTCCTGCTGGGCGACGATGCTGGGCTGCGCGAAGCCGGCCGTCTCCAGCACCTGCACGACCGAGGTGCCGCCGACGCCGTGCAGGGGCGTGTAGACGAGGTCGAGGTCGCGCGGCCCGTCGGCGGCGAGGCCGGCGACGGTGTCGAGGTAGCGGTCCACCACGTCCTCGGTGAGCACCTTGCCCGCGCGCCCGCGCGGGATGTCCGCGACCGCGCCGACGGCGGCGATGTGACCGGCGATCGCGCTGTCGGCCGGCGGCACGATCTGCGAGCCGTCGCCGAGGTAGACCTTGTAGCCGTTGTCCTGCGGCGGGTTGTGGCTCGCGGTGACCATCACCCCGGCCACGCAGCCCAGCTCGCGGATCGCAAAGGCCAGGATGGGGGTGGGCAGCGGCCGGGGCAGCAGCCAGGCGGTCATGCCGGCGCCGTTCATCACCTCGGCGGTGTCGCGCGCGAACACGTCGGAGTTGTGGCGCGCGTCGTAGCCGATCACGACCGGGCCCACGGTCCCCTGCTCGCGGAGGTACGCCGCCAGGCCGGCCGCGGCGCGGAGCACGACGACCCGGTTCATCCGGTTGGGGCCGGCGCCGAGCGCACCGCGCAGCCCCGCCGTCCCGAACTCCAGCGTCCCGTCGAACCGGTCGGCCAGGTCGGTGGGGTCCCCGCCCGCCGCCACCTCGTCGACCACCCGCGCGAGCTCGGCGCGGGTCACGTCGTCGGGGTCCTCGGCGGCCCAGGCGCGCGCACGGTCGAGGAGCTGGGAGAGGTCGGACGTCATGACGGCACCGTAGCGTCCGTCCCGTGAGTCACCTGCCCCCGCCGCGGGACCACTGTCGGTGGTCGAGCAGCGAGGAGCCCCGGCGACGAGCGCACGTCGAGACCCCCGCACTCTGAAGGTCTCCTGGGGCACGGTGGGAGTGCCGCGCGCTCAGCCGTCGCGTCCACCTGGCTCAGCGTCGGCAGCTGGTCGCCTTGTCGGCCCGGTCGAGCGTGGCTGGGTACGTCCGCGGCTCGAGCTGCCGACGCGGGTGACCGCTCCTGAGCGCGCCGGGCGCGGGGCTCAGGCGTCGATGTGGCTCATGTCGCCGTAGCGATCTCCGGCGACCGCGCCGCGCGGCACGGCGGCCTCCAGGGCGGCGAGGTCCTCGGGGCTCAGCTCGACGTCCGCGGCGGCGACGTTCTCCTCGAGGTAGCGCACGCGCTTGGTCCCGGGGATCGGCACCACGTCCTCGCCCTGGGCGAGCACCCACGCGAGGGCCAGCTGGCCCGGGGTGCAGCCCTGGGCTGCGGCGAGCTCCTGGACCCGGGCGACCAGGGCCAGGTTGGTCTCGAGCGCCTCGCCCTGGAAGCGCGGGAAGTAGCCGGAGCGGCGTGAGTCGCCCTCCTCGAGCGTGCTGGGCGAGGTGATCGCGCCGGTCAGCAGCCCGCGGCCGAGCGGGGAGTAGGGCACCAGGCCGATGCCGAGCTCGCGGACCGTCGGCAGCACCTCGTCCTCGAGGTCACGGGTGAACAGGGAGTACTCGCTCTGCAGCGCGGTGATCGGGTGCACGGCGTGCGCCCGTCGGATGGTGTCGGCCGAGGCCTCCGAGAGGCCCAGGTGGCGGACCTTGCCGGCCTCGACGAGCTCCTTCATGGCGCCGACGGTCTCCTCGATCGGGACGGTGCGGTCGACGCGGTGCTGGTAGTAGAGGTCGATGTGGTCGACACCGAGGCGCTGCAGGGAGGCGTCGCACGCGCTGCGGACGTACTCCGGGCTGCCGTCGATGCCGAGGCGGGCGCCGTCCTCGCCGCGCACGTTGCCGAACTTGGTGGCCAGCTGGACCTCGTCGCGCCGGTCGGCGATCGCCTTCCCCACGAGCTGCTCGTTGACGAAGGGGCCGTACATGTCGGCGGTGTCCAGGAAGGTCACGCCCAGGTCGAGGGCCCGGTGGATGGTCGCGATGCCGTCGGACTCCTGACCCGTGCCGTAGAACTCCGACATCCCCATGCAGCCGAGGCCGAGGGTGGAGACGTCGAGGGCGGAGGTGGTCCCGAGGGTGCGTCGTCGGATGCTCATGGCCCCACTCAACGCCCTGGAGTGCGCTCCAGGTCAAGTCGCTGCTCGACCGCGTCGGTGTAGATGCCGATCTTGCGGTCGATCGCGCCGAGGTGCTCCTGCACCTCGGCCAGCTGCTGGAGCACGGTCTGGCGGTGGCCGCGGAGCAGCTCGAGGCGCTCGGCCTCGTTGCCCTCGCCGCGGCGCACCAGGTCGGCGTAGCGGCGTACGTCGCGGATCGGCATGCCGGTCGCGCGCAGCCGGGTCACCATCTCGATCCAGCGCAGGTCGCGGTCGACGTAGCGACGGTGACCGGTCGCGGAGCGGCCGACCGGCTGGAGCATCAGGCCGTCGCGCTCGTAGTAGCGCAGCGTGTCGGCGGTCAGCCCGGTGTGGACGGCGGCCTGCGCGATGGTCAGGCCAGGCATGGGCGGCATGCTCTCAGCATGGACCTTGGAGTGCGCTCCAGGTCAAGGGGTCACGGGTCGAGGCGGTCGAGCGCCGGCCGGTGGAAGCCCTCGCCGGCGAACGGCCCACCGACGACCGCGACCTCCGCGGCGTCGTCCGGCCCGGCCGCCACGGCGGCGGCGAACTCCTCCGCGTCGTCGAGCGGCTCGTAGCCGAGGTCGCGCCCGGGCTGGAGGTCCCACCAGGCGCGGGTGTTGGCGGAGATGCCGTGGACCACGGCGAAGCCGGGCGCCGGCGCGGTGAGACAGGCGTCGACCATCCGGACGCAGTCGTCCGGCGAGAGCCAGGTGGCCAGCTCGCGCACCGACTCGGGGCGGGGGCCGAACGAGCCGATGCGGCACGAGACGGCGTCCAGGTCGTAGCGGTCGACGTAGAGCGACAGCAGCGCCTCGGCGGCCACCTTGGCCACCCCGTAGAACGTGTCGGGCCGGGGACGTGCCTCGACCCCCAGCACCTCGGCCCCGAGGCGGGGGGTCCGGCCCACGGCGTGGTTGGACCCGGCGTAGACCACGCGGCGTACGTCGTGGGCGACGGCGGCGTCGAGCAGCGCGGCGGTCGTGACCACGTGCGAGGTCAGCGAGTCGGGCAGCGAGGCCTCGTCGGGCAGCCCGGCCGCGTGGACCACGGCGTCGAGCGGCTGCTCCTCGAAGACCGCGTGCACGGCGTCCGGGTCGGCGCAGTCGGCCACGTGCCAGCGCACGTCGATGGCGTCGGGACGGGGGACCCGGTCCAGGCCGACGACCTCGTGGCCGCGGTCGGCCAGGCCGAGCGTCAGCACCTGCCCGATGGAGCCGGCCGCGCCGGTCAGCAGGACCCTCACGGGCGGAGGATCGAGGTCGGTGACCTCAGGTCAGCGGCGGTACCCATCGATGTTCTGTCCCAACTCGGTGAAGAGGGCCTGGTTGAGCCGGAAGGCTACCTTCACCTCGTCGACGACCCGGGCGACGTCCTGCGGGGAGAGCTCGAGCGCGTCGAGCCGCGCCCGGTAGGCGTCCTTGTAGGGCTTGGGCTTGGGGATCTCGGGGAACGCGTAGAACGACGTGCCGGCACCGTCGAGCTCGAAGGTGCGGTCCAGGATCCGGCCGATCGCCTGGCCGCCCGACAGGTCGCCGAGGTAGCGCGTGTAGTGGTGGGCGACCAGGAGCCCGCCCCACTCGCCGGCCGCCTCGAGGCGCTGGCGGTAGGTCGCCGCGGCGGGGGAGTCCACCTCGCGGCCGGGCGTCCCGTGAGGCGCCCAGTGCTCGAGGTCGGCGTCGATCGCGGCCAGCCGCTCCAGGGCCGTGTCGTGGACCGCGGCCACGGCCGGGTCGTCGAGGTGGTCGCGGACGGTCGCCTCCATGGCGGCGTAGACGACGCGCAGGCGCAGCAGGTAGTCGGCGTAGCCGGTCTCGTTGACGCGGCCGGCGAGGAGCTCGGACATGAAGACCGAGTGCTCGGCCTCCTGGTGCTCCAGCTGGGAGCCCTCGCGCATGGCGGCCGAGAGGTTCTGGGCCAGCGGTTCGGCGATCGTCATGGGGGTCTCCTGGTGCGGGAAGCAGGGGGAAAGATTCTGACACAGTGTCAGGACGTTATAGACAACTTGTCAACAAACGTCTGGACATGAGGAAAGGCTGGCCTAAGTAATGCTACCCTAACTTTCATGAAGACCAGGGGGGCCACGCGCCCGTTCCGGCGTGCCCTCGCGACCACGGGCGCGGCCGTGCTGCTCGTCCTCGTCGCCGGCTGCGGCCTGTCCGCGCCCTCGGACGCGGGCTCCGACCGCGCCGCAGCGAAGGGCTGCTCGGGCGACGACGCCGCTCCCGCGCTCGCCGACGTGGACGCGCTGCCCGACGCCCGCGACTGGAACGGTCCGGCCACCGCCGTCGTCGGTGCGTGCGAGGTGCGCCCGGTCGACACGGGCACGCAGTCACTGCCGGCGACCGTGACCGACGCCCAGGGCACGAAGGTCACCGTGACCGACACCAGCCGGATCCTCGCCCTCGACGTCTACGGCACGCTCTCGCGCACGGTCTTCGAGCTCGGGCTCGGCGACTCGGTGGTGGGCCGCGACATCTCCACGCAGTTCCCCCAGGCCGCGAATCTGCCGCTGGTCACCCAGAACGGCCACGACCTCGCGGCCGAGGCGATCCTGGACCTGGACCCCACCGTCATCCTGACCGACACCTCGCTCGGCCCGTGGGACGTGGTCCTGCAGATGCGCGAGGCCGGGATCCCCGTCGTCGTGACCGACTCCGAGCGCAGCCTCGACAACATCGACGACATCACCCGCGAGGTCGCGGCCGCCCTCGGTGTGCCGGCCGCCGGCAAGGCCCTGGCGCAGCGCACGGCGGCCGAGGTCGACGAGGTGCGGGCGAGGATCGCCGACGTCGCGCCGACGGATGTCCAGGACCAGCTGCGCACGGTCTTCCTGTACGTCCGCGGCCAGTCGGGCGTCTACTACATGTTCGGCGAGGACTCCGGCGCCGACTCCCTGATCGAGGCGGTGGGCGCCTACGACGTCGCCGACGAGATCGGCTGGAACGGCATGAAGCCGGTCACCGACGAGGGGATCGTCTCGGCGCAGCCCGACGTCGTGCTGATGATGACCGGGGGCCTGGAGTCGGTCGGCGGGGTCGACGGGCTCCTGGAGCGCCTGCCCGCCCTGGCCCAGACCCCCGCGGGGGAGCACCGCCGGTTCGTGGACATGGAGGACTCCGAGGTCCTGGGCTTCGGACCCGAGTCGGCGCGCGTGCTCAACGCGCTCGCCGTGGCGCTCTACGCCCCGGACGCGGTCTCGTGACCCTGCTCGCGCGCCCGGCCGCCGCCGCCCCGGCCGGCGACCGTCGCGACCGTGGCGTCCTGCGCGGCCTCGGCGGTCGCCTCGGGCTGCTCGGCGGGCTCGGTGTGGCTCTCGTCGTGGTGCTCGTGCTCGGCGCGGGTCACGGCCAGCTCTCGATCCCGCCCGCCGAGGTCCTGGGCTCGTTCTTCCACCGGGTCGGGCTCGACCTGGGTCCGATGCCCACCCACCCCCGCGGCGACGACACCCTGTGGACGGTGCGCTTCCCTCGCGTCGTGCTCGCCGCCCTCGTGGGCGCCGCCCTGGCCACCGCGGGCGCCCTGATGCAGGGCGTCTTCGGCAACCCGCTGGCCGAGCCGGGGGTCGTCGGGGTCTCCTCCGGCGCCGCCGTGGCGGCGGCGGCGGTCATCGTGTTCGACCTGACCTTCGCCGGCACCTGGACGATCGCGATCGCGGCGTTCGCCGGGGGACTGCTGACCACCCTGCTCGTCTACGTCATGTCCCGTGACGGCGGGCGCACCGAGGTCGTCACCCTGGTCCTCACCGGCATCGCGCTCAACGCCATGACGAGCGCCGGGCTGGCCTTCCTCCTCTTCCTCGCCGACCAGCAGGCCCGCGAGGAGATCGTGTTCTGGACCCTGGGCAGCCTCAACGGCTCGCGCTGGCAGTACGTCGGTGTCGTCGCCCCCCTCGTCGGCGCCGGACTCGTGGCGGCGCTGGTGCTCTCGCGCCGGCTCGACCTGCTCGCGCTCGGCGACCGGGCCGCCCGCCACGTCGGCGTCGACGTCGAGCGGCTGCGGCTGACCACGATCGTCGTGGTGGCCGTGCTGACCGCCGCGGCGGTGTCCTTCTGCGGGATCATCGCGTTCGTCGGGCTCGTCGTCCCCCACCTGGTCCGGCTGCTGTCGGGACCGGGCCACCGGATGCTGGTGCCGGCCAGCGCCCTCGGTGGCGCGGTGCTGCTGGTCGCGGCCGACCTCTGGGCGCGCACCGCCATCTCCCACGCCGACCTGCCCATCGGCATGCTCACGTCCCTGGTGGGCGGCCCGTTCTTCTTCTGGCTGCTGCGCCGGGCGCGCCGTACCGCGGGAGGCTGGGCATGATGCTCGCGGCCCACGGGGTGGGCGTGACGCTCGGCGGGGCGCGGATCCTGGACGGCGTCGACCTCGCGGTCGAGGCGGGGGAGATGGTGGCCCTCGTGGGGCCCAACGGCGCCGGCAAGTCGACGCTGCTCGCGGCCCTGGCCGGCGACCTCGTCCCGGACGACGGCGTCGTGACCCTCGACGGGCGCCCCCTGGCCGCGCAGGCCGCCCGCGACCTGGCGAGGCGGCGCGCGGTGCTCCTGCAGCACCAGAGCCTGGCCTTCGGCTTCCACGTCATCGACGTGGTGCGCATGGGCCGCTCGCCGTGGCGGCGCACCGACCGGGAGGACGACGACGACCTCGTGGTCGAGCGCTCCCTCGAGCGAGCCGACGTCACCGAGCTGGCGCACCGCCTCTTCCCCACGCTGTCCGGGGGCGAGCAGGCCCGCTCCTCCTTCGCCCGGGTGCTCGCCCAGGAGACGCCGGTGCTGCTGCTGGACGAGCCCACCGCCTCGCTCGACATCCGGCACCAGGAGGCCCTGCTCACGATCGCCCGCGACGCCGCGCGCGCCGGGGTCGCGGTCGTCGTCGTGCTCCACGACCTCTCGCTCGCCGCCGCCTACGCCGACCGCGTCTGCGTCCTGGCCCACGGCCGGGTCCGCGCCGACGGCCCGCCCACCGAGGTGCTGACCGGCCCCCTGCTGACCGAGGTCTACGACCACCCCGTGCAGGTCATCGACCACGAGGGCTCGCTCGTCGTGGTCCCCGTCCGCAAGGAGGCGCCGTGCGTGCCCGCCTGATGCCCGCCCTCTCCGTGCTCGGCGCGGTCGTCGCGGTGCTGCTCGTCGCGCCGGCCCCCGCGCAGGCCGACGGCCGGGTCACCGTGGCCAACGAGTCCGGCGACGCGCGCATCGACCCGACCTACGCCACCACGCTCACCGTGCGCGGCAGCGGCTTCCAGTCGGTCCGCGGCGGGCACGGCGGCATCTACGTCTTCTTCGGCACCGTCAAGCCCGGCTGGCGGCCCAGCCAGGGCGGGGCCACCGGCGCCGACTACTTCTACGTGCCCGACAGCGAGTCCCGCGCCAACCAGGGCTTCCAGCGGTTCGTGGCCTTCCCGGGCTCCGACACGGCCTCGTCCGCCAACGGCGGCACGATGTCGGCGGGCGGTGGGTGGTCGACGTCCGTGGTCGTCCCCGGGGCGGTGTTCGAGGCCCAGGACCGCTCCGGCGGGTCGCGCACCGTCGACTGCCGCACGGTCACCTGCGGCGTCATCACCGTGGGTGCCCACGGTGTCGTCAACGCCCGCAACGAGACGTTCACCCCGGTGTCCGTCGGGGACCTGTACGCCGACCAGCCGGGCGACTCGCCGTCCGCGACGCCCTCGGCGGACGCCCCGTCCGCACCCGGCGCCAGCGCACCGGGCGCCCCGGCGCCCGCCCCCACCACGACCGGCACGGCCCCTCGCGGGCCCCCGGCCCTCGAGGTCGACCGCACGGCCGCGCAGGCCGGGCACGTCCTCGCCTTCACCGCCACCGGCCTGCCGGCCGGCTCGCAGGTCTCCGCCGTCCTCGACGACGGCGTCGCCGGGGCCGGGCCCTTCCTCGTCGGCGTCGACGGCGCGGTCGGTGGGGTGGTGACGCTCCCGCAGGACATCGAGGTCGGGACCCACGAGCTGCGCCTCTTCGGGGTCGAGGAGCCGCCCTCCGTGCGCTTCGCCGTCGCGGCGGACGAGCAGCCCACCCCGGTCGCCAGCGGGTCCGCGACCGAGGACCGACTCGGGGTCCTGGTGCTCGCCGGCTCCGCGCTCGTGCTCCTCGTCGTCGTGGCCCGCCTGCTCCTCCTGCGCCGGGGGGCCCGCCGTGCTGCCTGAGCGGGTGCGCGCCGGCCTGGCCGCGAGCCTGGCCGCCGCGGCCCTGGCCGCGACGGTGGTGGGAGCCGGGCTGCTCGCCCTGGCGCCGGCCGGCGCCCAGGAGGGCGTCGCCGCGGCCGAGCCGACCGCCACCTCCACCGAGCCCTCGGACCCGCCGACCGGGACCCCCACCGGTGACCCGACCGGTACGCCCAGCACGACGCCCAGCACGACTCCCAGCACGACTCCCAGCACGACTCCGACCCCGACGACCACCCCGACCCCGACGCCGACCGACGCCGTCGAGGTCGACGACGCGGTGCTGGCCTGGGGCGTCAACGACGAATCGAGCAACCGGGCCTACGCGCCCGACACCTTCAACTTCTTCTCCGCGGGACGCGTGCCGAACCCGGGGCGCGGTGGCCGCACCCTCCGCCCGGCCGACTGGGCCCAGCGGCGCGGCGACGTCGCCGTCGAGAAGTGGGACGGCACCCGCTGGCGCCCCGCGACCTGGGCCGGCCTCGGCACCGACGCGGCCGGGCGACCGCTGGGGTCGCCGACGTCGGGGACCTTCAGCGGCCACCGCGTCAAGCTCGCCGGCGGCACGGGAGTCGTCGACCGCGACGCCGGCACCGCCCGGATCGCCTGGGACGGCGACGTCACGGTCCTCTACTACTCCGGCATGTCCTTCTTCTACCTCACCGACCCGGTGCTCGAGGTCGCCGACGGCCGAGGTCGCCTGACGGCCACGCTCAGCGGCTACGCCTCCTCGCTGGAGGACCAGACCACGTGGGAGGCCGTCGCCCCCACCCAGGTGACGGTGGCCGACCTGCCCTCGGTCGACCTCGGCGGCGAGCGCGGCCTCGTGGCCACCCCCGCCTACCTCGGCGTGACGGTGACCGGGGTCCCGCAGCAGAGCGACGGACCCGCCGCCGGCGCCTTCCCGCAGAGCTACGTCGACTTCATGGACCGCCTCGGCACCGCCGCCTTCTGGTACTCCAGCGGCGCCGCGACCGACCCGTTCAAGGTGCCGCTGCCGATGTCCGTGAGCTACGACGCCTCGCGCACGGTGCCCGACCCGACGCCGACGACGGCGCCCACGCAGGCCCCCGTCGACCCGCCGAGCGTCAAGACCCCGCCGGCGCCGCCCGCGGCCACACCCGTGCCCCCGGGGCCGCCCCCCGTGCCGTCGTACGCCGGTCCGGTCGCCGCCCCGCCCGCCGCGGCCGTCCCCGCGGCAGCCACCGCGGCCCTCGCCGGCCGCCCCCCGACCCAGGTCCGGCTCACCGCCGCGCCTGTCGCTGACCCCGCGGCCCACCGGCCGTGGCTCTGGTGGACCGGCGGTGGGCTGCTCCTCGCAGCCGCGCTCGTCCTCCTCGTCCCTGCAGCACCCGCACGTCCCGCAGCACCCACGGGCGCACCCGCGTCCCCGAGAAAGGACCACCCATGAACCACCCCAAGCGCGGCCTCGCGGCCGTCGCCGCCCTGTCGCTGAGCGCGGCGGGTCTCGCGACCGTCGCGGTCGCCCCGACGGCGCAGGCCGCCCCGGCCGCGCCCGCCTCCGGCGTGCTCACCTGGGAGATCTCGCAGCAGTTCGACGACCACCTCTCCACCCACGTCCTCGGCGGCGGCGCCACCGAGACCGAGGACGGTGTCATCACCTTCCCCGGCGGCGAGGGCACCTACGACCCCGAGACCTACGTCACCAGCGTCGCCTACGACGGCTCGGTCTCCGGCTCGTTCGCCATGGCGGGCACGACGTACTACACGGTGACCGTCGCCGACCCGATCGTGACGATCGGCGCGGACGGCGAAGGGCAGATCAGCGCGGTCGTGTCCGCGTCCAACGCCGCCGCCATGGGCAGCCCGGCCGCGGAGACGCAGCCGGCCCGCGTGGTCGTCACGACGTTCGAGAACGAGGCCGGCTCGTGGACCCAGGGCGACGCCGGCCTGGACTCCGTGACCGACGTCCCCGACTGGGCCGGGGTGCTGCCGGCCGACAGCCAGCAGGCGACCGACCTCGGCATCGGCGCCGGCAAGCCCGTGGACGGCAAGGCGTTCAACCCGGCCTTCCTCGCGAACCTCACCTCCGGAGTGCGCGCCCACTTCTACGCCAGCGGCAGCGGCTCCGACCCCAAGAAGGCGCCCGCGGCCTTCACCGCGCAGGTCGCGCCCGAAGTCCTGACGCCGACCGTGCAGGTCGCGACGACGTCCGCGTCGTACTCCGACGGCCTCACCCTCCAGGTGAGCGGCACCGACTTCACCGGCGTCACCAACCCCGGTGACAACGGCGTCTACGCCGGCCTGGCCGTCTCGGGGGAGATGCCCGACACCTCCTCGCAGGAGAGCATGGACCTCTTCGCCGCGGCCGCCTGGGTCCCGGCGAGCGCCATCAGCGACGGGTCGTTCGCGACCACGCTCACCGCGCCCACCGCCAAGCTGGACCGGACGAAGAGCTACTCGGTCTACACCTGGCAGGCGCACTCCCACTCCAACACCTCGCAGGACACCGAGACGCCGGTGACGATCGACTGGAGCAAGCTGGCCGCCCCCGTCGTCACCCCGCCGGCGAAGGCGAAGTCCGCCCTGGCGTCGTCGTGGGTCAAGAAGCCGACCACGAAGAAGGCCGGCAGGCTGACGGTGACGGTCCGCGGCGCGGCCGCGAAGCCGACCGGTCGCGTGACCGTGCAGCTCGTCAAGGCCGGCAAGGTCAAGCGCACCCTCGGCAAGGCGCTGGCCGGCGGCCGGGCGACGTTCGCCCTGCCCCGCCTGGCGGCCGGCGCCTGGAAGGTCCGGATCCGCTACGTCGGCTCGCCGGCCTACCTGGGCAGCGCGAAGACGCTGCCGCTGAAGGTGCGCAAGGCCGGCCGCTAGCCCCCAGCAGGAACCGCAGGACCCGAGCCCGCGGCGCCGACCGCGCCGAGCACGAACGACTCGATCGTGCTCGGCGGGAGGTGCCGCGGGCTCAGGCACGCGTGGACGAGGGACATCGTGGCCGCGGTGTCCTCGAACGCGAACGCACCGGCCGCCCGACCGCTCTCGAGGATGTCGCGCAGCACGTCCTCCACCGCGACGACGTGCTCGCGGATGGCCAGGCGCGAGTCGGGTGACAGCACGCCGTACAGCGACGGGCCCAGGCCCATGTGGAAGCGCTCCCCGGCGTCCAGGTGGTGGCGCACGTAGATGCGAAGCCGCTCGGCGGGGTCGTCCGTGGCACCCAGCGTGTCGCGCAGCTCCTCGACGTAGCGCGCGGTCTCGTGGCTCGCGAAGGCGACGACCACGGACTCCTTGTCGTGGAAGTGGTGGTAGATCGTCGTGCGCCCGAGCTCGGCGCGCTCGGCGATCTGGGCCATCGACACCGCGTCGAAGCTGCGCTCGCTCATCAGCGCCGCGAACGCGTCGAAGACGCGGCGCTGCAGCTGTTCGCGATGCTCCGCGAGGGAGTCGCCGGTGATCCGGGGCACAGCCGAAGGCTAGCCCTCAGATCGTGGGGACGATGCGACCGAGGAGCTCGCCCATGCGCGACGCGGCCGCGCGGCCGGCTTCCAGGACCTCCTCGTGGTTGAGGGGCTCGCCGGTGATGCCGGCGGCCAGGTTGGTCACCAGGCTGATCCCGAGCACCTCCATGCCGGCCTCCCGGGCGGCGATCGCCTCGAGGGTGGTGCTCATGCCGACCAGCTCGCCGCCGATCGCCCGGACCATGCCGATCTCGGCGGGCGTCTCGTAGTGCGGGCCGGGGAACTGCACGTAGACGGCCTCGTCGAGGCTCGCGTCGACCTCGCGGCACAGCGCACGCAGGCGGGAGGAGTAGAGGTCGGTGAGGTCCACGAACCGGGCCCCCACGATGGGGGAGCGGCCGGTGAGGTTGATGTGGTCGCTGATCAGCACCGGGGTGCCGGGCGTCCAGGTCTCGCGCAGGCCGCCGCAGCCGTTGGTGAGCACGATCGTGCGGCAGCCCGCGGCCGCCGCGGTGCGCACGCCGTGCACGACCGCGGCGACGCCCTTGCCCTCGTAGTAGTGGGTGCGGCTCAGGAAGACCAGCAGGTTGCGCTCGCCGGCGCGGATCGAGCGGATCTTGCCCGAGTGGCCGGCCACCGCGGCGGCGGAGAAGCCCGGCAGGTCGGTCGTGTCGATCTCGGCCGTCGCCTCGCCGAGCGCGTCGACCGCGGGCAGCCAGCCGGAGCCGAGCACGAGCGCCACGTCGTGGGAGGCCACGCCCGTCAGCTCGGCGAGCCGCGCGGCGGCCTCCTGCGCGAGGTCGTACGGCGAGTGGTCGGGGCTGTCCGGCGTCGTCGGGATCACGGCAGCACTCTAGGTCGTGCCGGGACCGGTGCGGTCAGCTGCCGTTGGTGCGGCAGGGGCGACGGCGCAGGGCCGCGACGTAGTCGTCGGGGGCGCTGGCGGCCTCCGCCGCCTCGGCGAGCATCCCGAGGTAGGACGCCGAGGGCAGGCCGCCCTCGTAGGCGTCCAGGACGTAGGTCCACACCACCAGCTCGCCGGTCAGGGTCGACACGCGCACCTTGGTCTTGCGGTAGAGGCCGGAGTCGGCCGCCTCCCAGCCGTCCAGGTCGGCCTCGTCGGCCTCGGTGATGTCGTAGACGGCGACGAAGACCTGCTCGAAGGGGTCCTGGACGATCGTCGACAGCGAGCCGTCCCAGCCGTGGTCCTCGCCGCCGAACGTCAGCCGCCAGCCCTCCAGCCACCCCGTGGTGTGCAGCGGGGAGTGGGGGCAGCGCTCGCTCATGCGGGCGGGGTCGAGGTTCGTCCCGTAGGCGGCGTACAGGGTCACGGCTGAAGGCTATCGGGCGCCGCACTAGGCTGGGAGCGTGACTCACTTCGACGTTCTCGTCCTCGGCGCGGGCCCCGGTGGCTACGTCGCCGCCATCCGCGCGGCCCAGCTCGGCAAGTCCGTGGCGGTCATCGAGGAGAAGTACTGGGGAGGGGTGTGCCTCAACGTGGGCTGCATCCCCTCCAAGGCGCTCCTCAAGAACGCCGAGCTCGCCCACGTGCTCACGCACGAGAAGGACAAGTTCGGCATCGAGGGCGACGCCACGATGTCCTACGGGCCGACCCACAAGCGGTCGCGCCAGGTGAGCGCCGGCATCGTCAAGGGCGTCCACTTCCTCATGAAGAAGAACAAGATCACCGAGATCGACGGCTGGGGCACCCTCACCGGCCCGAAGGCGGTCGACGTCAAGGGCAAGGACGGCGAGGTCACGTCCTACACCTGCGACGACCTGATCATCGCGACCGGCGCCAAGACCCGGCTGATCCCCGGCACCTCGCTGAGCGAGCGCGTCGTGACCTACGAGGAGCAGATCCTCGACTCCGAGCTGCCCGGCTCGATCATCATCGCCGGCTCCGGCGCCATCGGCGTCGAGTTCGCCTACGTGCTGAAGAACTTCGGCGTGGACGTCACGATCGTGGAGTTCCTCGACCGCATGGTCCCGACCGAGGACGCCGACGTGTCCAAGGAGCTGGCCAAGCACTACAAGAAGCTCGGCGTGAAGGTGCTGCTCGGCACCAAGGTCGAGGGCATCGACGACTCCGGCGACAAGGTCAAGGTCACCGTCTCCAAGGGCGGCAGCACCGAGGTGCTCGAGGCCGACAAGGTCATGCAGGCGATCGGCTTCCAGCCGCGCGTCGAGGGCTACGGCCTCGAGGCCGCCGGCGTCGAGCTGACCGAGCGCGGCGCGATCGCCGTCGACGCCCGCGGCCGCACCAACGTCGACGGCGTCTACGCCATCGGTGACGTCACCGGCAAGATGATGCTGGCCCACGCCGCGGAGGCCATGGGCATCGTCGCCGCCGAGACGATCTCCGGCGCGGAGACGCAGGAGATCAACTTCGACATGATCCCGCGGGCGACGTACTGCCAGCCCCAGATCGGCTCGTTCGGCTACTCGGAGGAGCAGGCCAAGGAGAAGGGATACGACGTCAAGACCGCGACGTTCCCGTTCTCGGCCAACGGTAAGGCCCAGGGCCTGGGCGACACGGCCGGCTTCGTCAAGATCGTGGCCGACGCCGAGCACAACGAGATCATCGGCGGGCACCTGATCGGCCCCGACGTGACCGAGCTGCTGCCGGTGCTCACGCTGGCGCAGACCTGGGACCTCACCGCCGACGAGGTCGCCCGCAACATCTTCGCCCACCCGACGCTCGGCGAGTCCGTCAAGGAAGCCATCCACGGCATCGCCGGCCACATGATCAACTTCTAGCCGGCTCTCCGACGCGACGGAGTCGCTTCGGAGAGAGCCCCGGCAGGGTCGAGCAGCCGCGCGACTGAGGAACGAAGTCGCGACCGGCTGTCGAGACCAGGCGAGTCGAGGCGAGGGAGTTCAGGCGAGTCGGGACGAGGGAGTTCAGGCGAGTCGAGGCGAGGGAGTCCGACCCCGTAAGACGAGAGGAAGCCAGATGAGCGACCGAGAGGAAGCCCTGTGACCGACAAGGTCGTCATCATCGGAGGCGGACCCGGCGGCTACGAGTCGGCGCTGGTTGCGGCGCAGCTCGGCGCGGAGGTGACGGTCGTCGACACCGACGGCATCGGCGGCTCGGCGGTGCTCACCGACTGCGTGCCCAGCAAGACCCTGATCGCGACCGCCGAGCTGATGACCGACGTCGCCGGCGCGGCCGAGCTCGGCGTGAACTTCCACGACCACGAGGGCGACCTCGCGACCGCGGTGTCGGTCGACCTGGGTCGGGTCAACAAGCGCGTGATGCAGCTCGCGGCGGACCAGTCCGCCGACATCGCCCGTCGCCTGGCCAAGGAGGACGTGCGCGTCGTCCAGGGCCGCGGGCGCCTCGACGGCCCGGGCCGGGTCAGCGTCGACGGCGGGGACACGCTGGAGGCCGACGCGATCCTCATCGCCACCGGTGCGGCCCCGCGCACGCTGCCCAGCGCCCAGCCGGACGGCGAGCGGATCCTCACCTGGGAGCAGGTCTACGACCTCACCGAGGTGCCGACGGAGCTGATCGTCGTCGGCTCCGGCGTCACCGGCGCGGAGTTCGCGAGCGCCTACCTCGCCCTCGGGATCCCCGTGACCTTGGTGTCCTCGCGCGACCGGGTGCTCCCGGGCGAGGACGCCGACGCCTCGCTGGTGCTGGAGGAGGTCTCCCAGCGCCGCGGCATGCGGCTGCTCTCGGAGTCGCGCATGGAGTCGGTGACCCGCGACGGCGAGGTCGTCACCGTCACGCTCACCGACGGCCGCAGCATCCAGGGCTCCCACTGCATCCTGGCCCTCGGCTCGGTCCCCAACACCGCGGACCTCGGGCTGGAGGAGGCGGGCGTCGTGCTCAAGGAGGGCGGCTTCGTCAACGTCGACCGGGTCTCGCGCACCTCGGCCCGGGGGGTCTACGCCGCCGGCGACTGCACCGGTGTCCTGATGCTCGCCTCGGTGGCGGCGATGCAGGGCCGGATCGCCATGTGGCACTTCCTCGGCGACAAGGTCAGCCCCCTCGACCTCAAGAAGGTCTCCTCCAACGTCTTCACGGCCCCCGAGATCGCCACCGTCGGCTGGAGCCAGAAGGCCGTCGACGCCGGCGAGATCACCGCCGAGGTCGTCATGCTGCCGCTGTCGGGCAACGCCCGCGCCAAGATGCAGGGCGTGCACGACGGCTTCGTCAAGCTCTTCTGCCGTCCCGGCACGGGCATCATCGTCGGTGGGGTGGTCGTCGGGCCGCGCGCCAGCGAGCTGATCCACCCGGTGTCGATCGCCGTCGCCGAGTCGCTGACGGCCGACCAGGTGGCCCAGGCGTTCACGGTCTACCCGTCGATGAGCGGCTCCGTGGCCGAGGCCGCACGCCGGCTGCACCACATCTGAGCGGTCCTGCCCGCGCCGCTCGCGTGTACCGTGACCCGGTGCTGTCTCGGACCTCGTTTCTCGCTGCCCTCGCCCTGGTGCTGTCGACCCTGATGCCGTCGGGGTCCGCGTCGGCCGCGACCTGGCAGGTGCCCGACGGTGCCTCGGTCGCGATCGTCGGCCACGGCTTCGGCCACGGCCACGGCCTCTCCCAGTACGGCGCCCAGCGGGCGGCGACCAAGGGGCTGGGCTACCGGGCGATCGCGCGCTTCTACTACCCCGGCACCCGCTGGGGGAGGTCCGGCGGCGCCGTGCGCGTGCTGATCAGCGCCGACACCAGCCGCGACGTGGTCGTGGCGGCCCGCAGCGGGCTCGTCGTCCGGCCGGTCAAGGCGGGGCGTGCGACCCGGCTCGCCCAGGCGCGACCGCGCGCCAAGCGCTGGCGCATCGTCCCCGTCGCGGGCGGGCGCAGCGCCGTGGACTACCAGACCTCAGGGCGCTGGCGCCGGCTGCGCACCGTGCGCGGCGACGCGGAGTTCTTGGCCGGGGGCAAGCCCGTCCGGCTGGTCTTCGCCGGCGGTGGCCGCTCCTACCGCGGCGTGCTGCGCTCGGCCTCCACGGGCCGCGGGCTGGACCGCGACACCGTCAACGTGCTGCCGCTCGACTCCTACCTCAAGGGCGTGGTGCCCCGCGAGGTGCCGTCCTACTGGCACCCGCAGGCGCTGCGCGCCCAGGCGGTCGCCGCCCGCACCTACGCCGCCTACGAGCGCAAGCACGCGCGGCACGGGCACTACCAGCTCTGCGACACCGACCAGTGCCAGGTCTACGGCGGCGCCACCGACGAGCAGCGGTCCACCTCGAAAGCCATCGACGCCACGCGCCGCCAGGTGCTGACCCAGGGCGGCAGCCCGATCTTCTCGCAGTTCTCCGCGAGCAGCGGCGGCTGGACCTCGCGGGGCTCGTTCGCCTACCTGCCGGCCAAGAAGGACCCCTACGACGCCTTCGCCGGCAACGACTACCACGATTGGACCGTCCGGGTGACCGACGCCAGGATCGAGCAGACCTGGCCCGCCGTGGGCGACCTGACCTCGGTCGAGACCTCCGACCGCGACGGCAACGGCGACTGGGGCGGTCGGGTCGGCACGGTCACGCTGCGCGGCAGCGGGGGCACCGTCGTGGTCACCGGCGACGACTTCCGGTTCCTGCTGGGGCTCTACTCCACCTGGTTCACCCTGCGCGTCTCCTGAACTACCGATCTGTAGTTCGCGTCAGGCGATTGCGGGCCCTTGGGACGCGTGGTGCCATGTGGGGTCACACGCGTTCACTCGCGTGATCTCGAGCCACGCCCGTCACGTCCGGAGTCCTGCATGCGCACCCGTCCCACCGTCCTCGCGGCCGGCCTCCTCACGCTCGCGCTGGTCGTCGCGTCCGCGCCCGCAGCCGTGGCCGCCGACTCGTGGCGCGTGCCGAGCAAGGCCTGGCTGACGCTGACGGGTCACGGCTACGGGCACGGCCACGGCATGTCCCAGTACGGCGCCGAGGGCGCGGCCCGCCAGGGCCTCACGCACCGGCGGATCCTGGGGTTCTACTACCCGGGCACCCAGTGGGGCACGGCCGCCGGTCCGGTGAGCGTCGTGATCGGCTCCGACACCACCGACGACCTGGGGGTCGTGAGCCGGCGCGGCCTGCGGCTGCGCGACACCGGGGGAGGGGCGGCGGTCGAGCTGCCGGCCAACGGCGCGACGCGCTGGCGGGTGGTCGTCACCGCCACCGGGCGCAACCGCGTGCAGTTCCGGACCGACCGGTGGCGGCGCTGGGCCGACCTGCGCGGGGAGGGCGAGCTCTCGGCGGGCGGCCGGCCGATCACCCTGGTCACCCCGACCGGCCTGAGGTCCTACCGCGGGCGGTTGCGCGCGACCGCGGTCGCGCGCGGCTCGAGGGGCCGCGACACGGTCAACACGCTCAGCCTCGAGGCCTACGTGCGCGGGGTCGTCCCGCTGGAGATCCCGGCCTCGTGGAGCACCGAGGCCGTGCGGGCCCAGGCGGTGGCCGCCCGCACCTATGCGACGTACGAGCGGGCGCACCGGGCCGGCGGCCGCCTGTGCGACTCCACCTCCTGCCAGGTCTACGGCGGTCACGGTGCGGAGCACCCGGCGGCGAACGCCGCGGTCGAGGCGACCGCCGGCCAGGTGCTGACCCATCGCGGGGCGCCGGCGTTCACGCAGTTCGCCTCGAGCAGCGGCGGCTGGACCTCCGCTGGCTCCGTGCCCTACCTCGCCGCCGTCGAGGACCCCTACGACGACTGGGCGGGCAACCCCGTCCACGACTGGAGCCTGCGCCTCGCCGACACCGCCGTCGAGCGCGCCTGGCCGGCGATCGGCGACCTCACCGGCGTCGCCGTGACCCGCCGCGACGGCAACGGCGAGTGGGGCGGGCGCATCCGCTCGCTCACGCTCACCGGCAGCAGGGGCAAGGTCGTCGTCTCCGGCGACACCTTCCGCTCCGTCCTCGGTCTGCGCTCGACCTGGCTGACCTTCCGCGTCGCCGCCCGATAGCCGAGGCGTCCGCGCCGCCCGGAGGGGCGGCTGCGAGGATGCGGCCCATGGCTGAGGTGTTCGACTGCGAGATCCAGGCGCGCTACCGCGACGTCAACCTCGGCGGTCACGTCGACAACGTCGAGGCGATCCGGCTGATCGACGAGGCGCGGATCCAGTTCCTGCGCTTCGCGCCGCTGGGCGGCGCGCCGGAGGCGGCCCCCGGGCTGCTCGCCGACGTCCCGGGCGGCGTCGTGGAGCTGGTCGGCTCCCAGCGCGTCGACTACCACGCCGAGATGCGGTTCGCACCGTTCCAGCCGTTCCTCGTGCGGATCTGGGTGAGCCGGGTCGGCGGCTCGTCGTTCAGCGTCGCCACCGAGGTCCGCGTCGAGCCCGGCCACGAGCCGGCGCTGGTGGCCGAGACCGCGCTGGTCCTGTGGGACCACGGCGCCCAGTCGTCGTGGGCGCTGTCGGACGACGTACGCCGCAGCCTCGAGCGCTACCGCGGCGAGCCGGTCGTCCTGCGGGGCTGAGGGCTACCCCAGCACCAGCACCAGGTCGCCGCCCTCGACGGACTGCGTGCCGCTCAGCGCCACGCGCTGCACGGTGCCGTCCACGGGCGCGGTGATCGAGGCCTCCATCTTCATGGCCTCGATGGTCGCGACGGTGTCTCCGGCCGAGACCGTGGCGCCCTCCTCGACCACGATCGTGACGGCGCCCTGGAACGGCGCCGCGACGTGACCCGGCTTGGAGGTGTCGGCCTTCTCGGCCGCGGACACCTGGGAGGCGACGGAGCTGTCGCGGATGCTGATCGGGCGCATCTGGCCGTTGATCGTGGCCATGACGCTGCGGTAGCCGCGCTCGTCGGGCTCGCCGATCGCCTGCAGCCCCAGCAGGAGGGTGACGCCCTCCTCGAGCTCGACCTCGTGCTCCTCGCCGCGCCGCAGGCCGTAGAGGTAGTCGAGCGTGGGCAGGACCGACACGTCGCCGTAGGTCTGGCGGCCCTCGGCGAAGGTCTTCGTCGGACCCGGGAAGAGCAGCTCGTTGAGCGTCTGGCGACGCGTCGGCTGGGCGCCGGCGAGTCCGGCCGCCTGCTCGTCGGTGAGCTCCTCCGAGGGTGGCGTGTAGGAGCGGCCCGCCAGGGCCTTGGTGCGGAACGGCTCGGGCCAGCCGCCCGGAGGGTCGCCCAGCTCGCCGTTGAGGAAGCCGATGACCGAGTCGGGGATGTCGAACCTCCCCGGGTCGTCGGCGAACTCCGCCGGGTCGGCCCCGAGCCCCACGAGGGCGAGGGCCAGGTCGCCGACCACCTTGGAGGACGGCGTCACCTTGACGACGTTGCCGAGGATGTCGTTGGCGGCGGCGTACATGTCCTCGACCTGCTCGAACTTCTCGCCCAGGCCGAGCGCGATCGCCTGCTGGCGCAGGTTGGAGAGCTGCCCGCCGGGGATCTCGTGGCGGTAGACGCGACCCGTCGGCGCCGGCAGGCCGGACTCGAACGGCGCGTAGACGCGGCGCGTGGCCTCCCAGTAGGGCTCCAGCGCGTTGACCGCGGCCAGCGACAGCCCGGTCTCGCGGGCGGAGTAGTCGGTGGCCGAGACCAGCGCCGACAGCGGCGGCTGCGACGTGGTGCCGGCCATCGAGGCGCTGGCGGCGTCGACGGCGTCGACCCCGGCGTCGATCGCGGCCAGCAGCGTGCCGAGCTGGCCGCCCGGGGTGTCGTGGGTGTGCAGGTGCACCGGCAGGTCGAACTCGCGCCGCAGTGCCGTGACGAGCGTGCGTGCGGCCGGGGCCCGCAGCAGGCCGGCCATGTCCTTGATCGCGAGCACGTGGGCGCCGGCGTCGACGATGCGCCCGGCGAGCTCGAGGTAGTAGTCGAGCGTGTAGAGCTTCTCGCCCGGGTCGGAGAGGTCGCCGGTGTAGCAGAGCGCGACCTCGGCGACCGTCGTGTTCGTGGCGCGGACGGCCTCGATCGCCGGTCGCATCTGCTCGACGTCGTTGAGCGCGTCGAAGATGCGGAACACGTCGATGCCGGTGGCCGCGGCCTCCTGGACGAACGCGTCGGTCACGGCGGTGGGGTAGGGCGTGTAGCCGACCGTGTTGCGACCGCGCAGCAGCATCTGCAGGCAGATGTTGGGGATCGACTGGCGCAGCTTGTCGAGGCGCTCCCACGGGTCCTCGGACAGGAAGCGCAGCGCGACGTCGTACGTCGCACCGCCCCAGGCCTCCACGGACCACAGCTGGGGGGTCGTGCGGGCGACGTGCCCGGCGACGGCGGTCAGGTCGCGGGTGCGCACCCGGGTCGCCAGCAGCGACTGGTGGGCGTCGCGGAACGTCGTGTCGGTGACCGCCACGGTGCTCTGCTCGCGCAGCTGGCGGGCGAACGCCTCCGGACCCAGCGCCAGCAGCTGCTGGCGGGTGCCGTCGGGGGCGGGCACCTCGAGGTTGACGTCGGGCAGCTTGCTGGCCGGGTCGAGCGTCACGGGCGCCGGCCCGTGCGGCTGGTTGACCGTGACGTCCGCGAGGTAGGTCAGCAGCTTGGTGCCCCGGTCGCCGCTGGCGCGCGCCTGGAGCAGCTGCGGGTGGGTCTCGATGAACGAGGTGGTGATGTGGCCGCCGGCGAAGTCGGGGTCGTTGAGCACGGCCTGCAGGAACGCGATGTTGGTGGAGACGCCCCGGATGCGGAACTCCGCCACCGCGCGACGGGCCTTCTGCACCGCGATGTCGAAGGTGCGGCCGCGGCAGGTGAGCTTGGCCAGCATCGAGTCGAAGTGCGCGGAGACCTCGGCGCCGGTGTACGTCGTACCGCCGTCCAGACGGACGCCGCCGCCGCCGGGGGAGCGGTAGGTCGTGATGACCCCGGTGTCGGGGCGGAAGTTGTTGGCGGGGTCCTCGGTGGTGATGCGGCACTGCAGGGCGGCGCCGCGCAGCTTGATGCTGTCCTGGGACAGCCCGAGGTCGGCGAGGGTCTCCCCGGAGGCGATGCGCAGCTGCGACTGGACCAGGTCGACGTCCGTGACCTCCTCGGTCACGGTGTGCTCGACCTGGATGCGCGGGTTCATCTCGATGAAGACGTAGTTGCCGTGGGGGTCCAGCAGGAACTCCACGGTGCCGGCGTTGCGGTAGCCGATCTCGGTGGCGAACCGCACCGCGTCGGCGCACATGCGCTCGCGGATCGCGGGGTCCAGGTTGGGCGCCGGCGCGATCTCGATGACCTTCTGGTGACGACGCTGCACCGAGCAGTCGCGCTCGAAGAGGTGGATCACGTTGCCCTCGCCGTCGGCGAGGATCTGGACCTCGATGTGGCGCGGCTCCACGACCGCCTGCTCGATGAAGACGGTGGGGTCGCCGAACGCGCCCTCGCCCTCGCGCATGCAGGTCTCGACGGCCTCGCGCAGGTCCTGGGGGTCGTCGACGCGGCGCATCCCGCGCCCGCCACCGCCGGCGACGGCCTTGACGAACAGCGGGTAGGGCATGTCCTTGGCGGACTCGACCAGCGCGTCCACGTCGGTCGACGGCTCGACGCTCGCCAGCGTCGGTACGCCGGCGGCCTTGGCCGCCGCGATCGCGCGCGCCTTGTTGCCGGTCAGCGTCAGCACGTCCGAGGTGGGACCGATGAACGTGATGCCGGCGTTGGCGCAGGCCTCGGCCAGCGCGGGGTTCTCCGAGAGGAACCCGTAGCCGGGGTAGACCGCGTCCGCCCCGGACTTCACCGCGACCGCCACGATGGCCTCGGGGTCCAGGTAGGCCTTCACCGGGTGCCCGCGCTCCCCGATCTCGTAGGCCTCGTCGGCCTTCAGCCGGTGCTCGGACCAGCGGTCCTCGTGCGGGAACACGGCGACCGTGCGAGCCCCGAGCTCGTAGGCCGCCCGGAAGGCACGGATGGCGATCTCGCCGCGGTTGGCGACCAGGACCTTGGAGAACATGGGCTTCACCCTATGAGGACTCGCGCCTCCATGGTGTGCGGCACGTCACCCATGGACACCACCCCCGGTGGTTTCGAGACGGTTGCCAGCGGAACCTCCTCAACCGACGGAGGTCTCGGTGGTTGAGGAGGGACGAAGTCCCGTCTCGAAACCACGGTCCGCTCAGGCGCGGTCGTGGAGGGTGACGTGGTAGCCGTCGGGGTCGGCGAAGGTGAAGGTACGGCCGAAGGGGCCGTCGACCGGCTCGGAGACGATGCGGTGGCCGTCGGCCGCCAGCGCGTCGTGGATGGCCTGCACGTCGGTGGCGTGCAGCCAGATCGCGGCGCCGATGCCGGGCTGGGCGACCGACGAGAGGTCGGTGCCGGGCACGAGGTCGCGCAGGGCGAAGGCGATCGGCTCGGTCTGGAAGACGACGGCGTGCGGAGGGCCGGCCGGCGAGCGGACGAGGCCGAGGTACTGCTCGTAGAACGCCTGCGAGGCCGCGAGGTCGCGCGCCTGGAGGGAGATGAAGTCGGGGCCGGTGACGGGCATGGGCTGCTCCTGGTCGAAGGTGTGTCAGTTATCTGACACGCGCAACTGTATGTCAGACTTCTGACATGGAGCAAGACGGCGCGAGCATCCACCTGGAGACGTCCCTGGGCTACCTGCTGAAGGAGGCGTCGAGCGCCCTGCGAGCCGCGATGGAGGAGGTGCTGCGCCCGCTCGGGATGACCGTCACCCACTACTCCTGCCTCGAGCTCCTGGCCCAGCGCCCGGGCCTCTCGGGCTCGGAGCTCGCGCGCGGCGCCTTCGTCACGCGGCAGTCGATGAACACGCTGCTCCAGCACCTCGAGCGCGAGGGCCACGTCACCAGGGCCGCCGAGGCGCCGGTCGGCAAGGTCCTGCCCACGCGGCTCACGCCGCGGGGCCGCCGGGTCCTCGCCAGGGCGAGCGCGGCGGTGCGCTCCGTCGAGGTCAGGATGCTGGCCGGCATGACCGAGACCGAGCGCGCGGACGCCTTCCGGAGCCTGCAGAGCATGGTCCGGTCCCTGCGTGAGGGCGAGGGCGCAGCCGACGGTGCCTAGCCCTGGGGCCGGGTGACGTAATGTGGGTCAGCGTGGCAGGACCCGATTACGACTCCGAGATCAAGCAGCTCCAGGCGACGATGCACACCATCGAGCAGGTGCTCGACATCGACAACATGCGCACCGAGATCGCCGACCTCGGCGAGCAGGTCGCCGCACCCGACCTCTGGGACGACCAGGCCAACGCGACGCGGGTCACCGGTCGGCTCTCCTTCCTGCAGGGCACCGTCGACCGGTTCAAGGCGCTCGGCGACCGGATCGAGGACCTGGAGGCGCTCGTGGAGCTCGGGCGGGAGGCCGGGGACGACGAGACGCTGGCCGAGGCCGAGGTCGAGCTGGGCCGCATCCAGAAGGCCGTCGACGGCCTCGAGGTCCGCACCCTGCTCAACGGCGAGTACGACGCCCGCGAGGCGCTGATCAGCATCCGCTCCGGCGCCGGTGGCGTCGACGCCGCGGACTTCGCGGAGAGCCTGATGCGGATGTACGTGCGCTGGGCCGAGCAGCACGACTACGGGGTCGAGGTGTTCGAGACCTCCTACGCCGAGGAGGCCGGCCTCAAGTCGGCCACCTTCGCCATCCACGCTCCCTACGCCTACGGCACCCTCACCTCCGAGGCCGGCACCCACCGACTGGTGCGGATCAGCCCCTTCGACAACCAGGGCCGCCGCCAGACCAGCTTCGCCGCGGTCGAGGTCGTCCCGGTGCTCGAGCAGACCGACGAGATCGAGGTCCCCGACGAGGAGATCCGCGTCGACGTCTACCGCTCCGGCGGTCCGGGCGGCCAGTCGGTCAACACCACCGACTCCGCGGTCCGGCTCACGCACATCCCCACCGGCACCGTCGTGTCCTGCCAGAACGAGAAGAGCCAGCTCCAGAACAAGGCGAGCGCGATGGTCGTGCTCAAGGCCAAGCTGCTCGCGCGCAAGAAGGCCGAGGAGAAGGCCCACCTCGACGGCCTGCGCGGCGACGTCCAGGCCAGCTGGGGCGACCAGATGCGCAACTACGTGCTCAACCCCTACCAGGTCGTCAAGGACCTGCGCACCGGCTACGAGGTCGGCAACCCGACGGCGGTCTTCGACGGCGACCTGGACGGCTTCCTCGAGGCCGGCATCCGCTGGCGCCGCGGCGCCGACAAGGCCGAGGCCAACTAGCTCCGACGCTCAGCCGGTGACCTCGACGGCCGACGCCACGCTGACGCACCAGCGACCGGCCCGGTCGGCGAGGGCCGCGGGGGTCACGGTGGTGGGGGCCGACAGCTCGCAGGTCAACCACGCGTCGCCGAAGAGTCCGCGGTAGGACTGCGTGCGCTCGCCGCCCGCCGTGCACACCAGGGCCAGCGACGGCACGCCGTACGCCGGGGCGCCGGCCTCCGGCGTGCAGCCCCGCTGCTTGCGGGCGGCGGCCACCAGCGAGTCCGCCCTCGCGGGCGTCACGGGCGGCACGAACAGCCACGCGCGCGCCACCACCCCGTCCTCGCCCTGCCACGAGCAGCCGAACTCGTGCGCGACGTCCTCGACGCGGGGGGTGAGGTCGGCGCGGTCGCCGCTGCCGTAGGCGGCCTCGTCGACCGGCTCGCCGTCCAGCGCCTCGGTGACGGCCGTCTCGGGGAGGTCGTCGCAGAAGGCCGCACGCGCTGCGACCAGCTCGGTCGTGTCGAAGTCCGTCAACGGCACGCTGGGCTCCGCGGTGCTCTTCCCGGTGTCCTGCGGGACGTCGGCCAGCGCGACGCCGCCTCCCACCGCGAGGGCGGTCGCGGCGAGGGCGAGCGCGAGATGACGGACGACGGGCACGCGGCCACGATACGGAAGCGACCTCCGCCACACCCCCGGGAGGTGCGGCGGGGGGTCCCGGACGGGCGCTGCCTGCTCGGCTACTGTCGATTCAGTGATTCGCTTCGAGAAGGTCACCAAGACCTATCCCGGCCCCGGAAGGCCCGCCCTCGACAACGTGTCGATCGACATCGAGAAGGGCGAGTTCGTCTTCCTCGTCGGCGCCTCCGGCTCCGGCAAGTCGACGGCGCTGCGCCTGGTGCTGCGGGAGTCCCGTCCCACCTCCGGGCGCGTCCACGTCGCGGGCAAGGAGGTCAACCGGCTCGCGGGCTGGAAGGTCCCGCGCCTGCGCCGCCAGATCGGCACCGTGTTCCAGGACTTCCGGCTGCTGTCCAACAAGACGGTCAGCGAGAACGTCGCGTTCGCCCTGCAGGTGATCGGCCGTCCCAAGGACGAGATCCGCGACGTCGTGCCGCGCACGCTGGAGCTGGTCGGCCTGCAGGACAAGGGCGACCGCCTGCCCGACGAGCTGTCCGGCGGAGAGCAGCAGCGCGTGGCGATCGCGCGCGCCTTCGTCAACCGGCCGATGATCCTGATCGCCGACGAGCCCACCGGCAACCTCGACCCCACCACGTCCGCGGGGATCATGAACCTGCTCGACCGCATCAACGCCACCGGCACCACCGTGCTCATGGCCACCCACGACAACTCCGTCGTCGACCAGATGCAGAAGCGCGTCATCGAGCTCGACCACGGTCGGGTCACCCGCGACGAGGCCACCGGTTCCTACGGCTCGGAGGTGGTGTGAGCATGCAGCTGCGCCACTCGTTCACCGAGCTCCGCCAGGGGCTGCGCCGCAACGTCTCGATGCACATCGCGGTCGTCCTCACCCTCTTCGTGTCGCTGACCCTGGTCGGCTTCGGCGCCCTGCTCAACCAGCAGGCCGCGGCCGCCGCCGACCAGTGGGGCAGCGAGCTCCAGATCACCGTCTACCTCTGCCGTGACGGTGACGACAACCCTTCGTGCGACGCGGAGGTCACCGAGCCGCAGAAGCAGGCCGTCCAGGACGTCGTCGAGGACAGCCCCGAGGTCGACACCTGGTACCTCGAGTCCAAGGAGGAGGCCTTCGAGAAGGTCAAGGACCTCTACGGCGACGAGCGGTTCGAGGGCCCGGACGCGGCCCTCACGGCCGACGACATGGCCGAGTCCATCTGGATCACCCTCGAGGACCCCAACGAGTACCAAGGCATCACCAGCCAGGTCGTCGGCCTGCCCGGCGTCGCGGGCGTGCAGGACCTGCGCGAGGTCGTCGGGCCGATCCTCAGCACCATCGACCGCATCAAGATCGCCTCGTGGGCGATCGCGGGCTTCCTGGTGCTGGCCGCGCTGCTGCTGGTCGCCAACACCATCCGGCTTGCGGCCCTCGCGCGCCGCAAGGAGATCGGGATCATGCGACTGGTGGGGGCCTCGACCCTCTACATCGCGCTGCCGTTCTTGATGGAGGCCCTGGTGACCGCCTTCCTGGGGGTCGCACTGGCCGCGGGCGCCCTGGCGGCGCTCGTGAAGTACGGCATCATCGACGACCTCAGCAGCGAGCTGGAGTTCATCCCGTGGATCGGCTGGCCGGAGTACGGCGTGGCCGTCGCGGTCATCGGCATCCTCGGTCCGGTGCTCACCGTGCTGCCGACACTCCTACTGACGCGCAAATACATCAAAGTCTGACCTGCGCCGCCTACGGTTGGAGCGTTCACTTCCCCGAACGCCGAAGGCAATACCTGTGCGCTACTTCCCCAGCGCGTCGCGTCAGCGCGCCGTCGTGACCGCTCTCGTCACCGCCGCCGCCCTCGGCGGGGCGGCCGTCCCCCTGGCCAACGCCGCCGACGACCCGCTCAAGGACAAGCAGAAGCACGTCGAGAGGCAGATCGACCAGGTCCACGACGACCTGGGCGAGGCGAGCAAGCGCGTGCAGCGCGCCACGGCCCGCCTGGACGGCGTACGCGCCCAGCTCTCGACGGCGCGGGCCAACCTCGCGGACGTCAAGGCCCGCCTCGTCACCGCGCAGGCCCAGGACGCCGCGATGCAGGCCAAGCTGGTCGAGGCCGAGGAGGCCCTCGCGCAGGCCCGGCAGGACCTGGCCGACGGGCAGGCCGCCCTGGCCGACCAGCGCAGCGAGGTCGTCGACACCGTCACCGAGCTCTACGAGAGCGGCGACCCGCACCTGCTGGCGCTCTCCTCGCTGATGAACGCCAAGACGCCCGAGGACGTCGTCCGCCAGATGGGTGCGACCGACGCGATCGTGGGCCGCCAGGACCGCGCGTACGCCGGTCTGCACGCGGCCGAGATCCAGCTCGCCGCCCGCGAGACGCTGGTCGAGAGCGCCAAGGAGGACATGGAGGACCGTCGCGCCGACGCGGCCGCCAACCTCGCCATGGTGCGCGACCTGGTCGTCAAGGCGCGCGACGCCCGTGCCAGCGTGGTCGGGCTGCTCGTCACCACCCGCGCCGCCCGTGCCAGGGCGGTCAGCGCCCGCGCCCACGACGCCCGGGTCCTGCGCAAGCTCAAGCAGCGCGAGGCCCAGATCAAGGACCAGATCCTCGCCGCCGCGGCGCGCGCCGGCAGCGGCGGCTACCGGGGCGGCACCAACGGGATCCTGGACGCCCCCACGGCCGACGGCCGCATCACCTCGCCGTTCGGCTACCGGATCCACCCGATCTACGGCTACTACGGCCTCCACGACGGCACCGACTTCGGGGTGTCCTGCGGGCAGTCGCTGCGGGCGGTCGCGACCGGCACCGTGATGGACACCTACTACTCCTCGGTCTACGGCAACCGGCTCTACCTCAACCTGGGCCAGTACAACGGCAAGAACCTCACCGCCGTCTACAACCACCTCTCCGGCTACAAGGCCTCCGAGGGGCAGCGCATCAAGCGCGGCGACGTCGTCGGCTACGCCGGCAACACCGGCTGGTCCACGGGCTGCCACCTGCACTTCACGATCCTGGTCAACGGCGACCCCGTCGACCCGATGAAGTTCCTCTGACCGACCTGAGGCCCCTGCGCCCGCTATCCGATTGACCTCGCCTGAGAGACTGGTCAGATGCCGAAGGAGCAGGGGCGCAAGATCGTCGCGCAGAACAAGAAGGCGCGCCACGACTACCACATCGAGGACACCTACGAGGCCGGGATGGTCCTGCAGGGCACCGAGGTGAAGTCGCTGCGGCTGGGCCGCGCGTCGCTGGTCGACGGATTCGTGGACATCGACGACCACGAGGCCTGGCTGCACGGCGTCCACATCCCGGAGTACACACAGGGCACCTGGACCAACCACCCGGCGCGCCGCAAGCGCAAGCTGCTGCTCAACCGGGTCGAGATCGACAAGATCGAGCGCCGGGTCAACGAGAAGGGCCTCACGGTCATCCCGCTGGCCCTCTACTTCGTCGACGGTCGGGCGAAGGTCGAGATCGGGCTCGCCAAGGGCAAGAAGTCCTGGGACAAGCGGCACTCCCTCGCCGAGCGCCAGGCCACCCGCGAGGTCGAGCAGGCCATCGGCCGCCGCGCGAAGGGCATGCGTGACTGACGGGGTAGGGGTTTCGAGACGGTTGCTGCGCAACCTCCTCAACCCCCGGCGGGGAGCTCCCGGTGGTTGAGGAGGGACGAAGTCCCGTCTCGAAACCACCCCACCCGGACACGACAGCCGTCCGCGACTTCTGGCAGCGACTCGGCCTGCCCGGCCTGTTCGACGTCCACGTCCACTTCCTCCCCGAGAACATCCAGCGCGCGGTCTACGCCGTCTTCGACTCCGCCGGGCCGAAGATCGGGCGCGACTGGCCGATCCGCTACCGGCTCTCCCACGAGGAGCGGGTCGAGGTGCTGCGCGGCTTCGGCGTCCGTCGCTTCTCGACGCTGCCCTACGCCCACAAGCCCGGTGTGGCCGGCTACCTCAACGACTGGTCGCGCGACTTCGCCGCGGGGGTGCCCGAGGTGCTGCGCTCCGCGACGTTCTACCCGGAGCCCGAGGCGCCGTCGTACGTCGCCAGGCTCGTCGACGAGGGCGTCGAGGTCTTCAAGGTGCACGTGCAGGTGGGGGAGTTCCACCTCGACGACCCGCTGCTCGACGCGGTCTGGGGCACGCTCGAGGACGCCGGCACGCCGGTCGTGATCCACGCCGGGTCCGGCCCGGTCGGCAACGCCTTCACCGGACCCGACCCGCTGCGCCGCGTGCTGGAGCGCTTCCCGCGGCTGTGCGTCGTCGTGGCCCACATGGGCGCGCCCGAGTGCGCGGAGTTCCTGGCCATGGCCGAGACCTACGAGCGGGTCCACCTGGACACCACGATGATGTTCACCGAGTTCTTCGCCATGCCCTACCCCGCGGAGCTCGTGCCGCGGCTGCGGGACCTCCAGCCCAAGGTGCTGCTCGGGAGCGACTTCCCGACGATCCCCTACCCCTACGTCGAGCAGCTCGAGGGTCTGGCCCGCCTCGACCTCGGCGACGACTGGCTGCGCGACGTCTGCTGGCACAACGGGACGAGGCTCTTCGGCACCGGGAATGTCCGGGCCTCCGGGGGTTGAGGAGGTTGCGCAGCAACCGTCTCGAAACCCCTCACGCCGGACAACCGGTTCGTGACCTGGCTCCGCACCCCGTAGACTGAGGTCATAACTCAAGAGGGGCTGATCGGTTTCGACTTGGGACGTTAGTTCCAGGAGAAGCGGGTCGAGGAGCCAACGTCATCTCGTAAACGCTCGTTGGAAACCTATAACTGCCAACACCAATCGCAGTTCCTTCGCTCTCGCTGCCTGAGCAGTGATCGAAGCGTCAGTCCGGGCACCTGTCTCCGTCCCGGGTACTGGCGTCATCTAGGAGGCTTGCTGCTCAATCCGCGTCGCGGAGGTTGAGCGGGACTTTTCCGTGACTGAGCCTGTCGGGGACGTGTTCGTGCGAGCCCCGGGGCCGAGAAAAGCGACATCACGAACTGCACCCGGAGAAGACCTGGTTCGACGCTCGAGGACGCGGGTTCGATTCCCGCCAGCTCCACTCGTTCGCCCTCTTGAAGCACGTCAGCCGCCCCGACCTCGGTCGGGGCGGCTCTCGCGCGTGTGACGGACCCCGGATCGGGGCAACTTCCCCGTGCGCCAGCGCGTCCTACCTGGTGGCGACTGCCGTCGCCCGCCGCGCCTTCTCGAGGAGACCTCCATGTCGCTCCGTCCCCGACTCCGCCGGATGGCGCTCGTCGCCGTCACGGTCACGGCCCTCGCCGGCGCCCTCGCAGCGTGTGGGGAGGAGCAGCCGTCCGAGGAGAAGGCCTCGTCGCCGTCGTCCGAGCCGCCGTCGAAGGCGCCGTTCACCCCGAAGTCCGCCCCGCTCCCCGACGGCGTCGTCGACCCGTTCGAGCTCGCGATGGGGGAGCCGCCGGCGATCGACCACACCGTCGGCACGACCCTCGTCATCGACGGGCGACCGCTCGAGACGGACCTGCCCGGGACGAGCGTGCAGATGATGGGCACCGTCGACGGGCGGGTCGTGGTCACCGGGAGCGCTCCGGGCGACTTCCTCACCAGCTTCTGGGCCGTCGACGAGTCCGGCCACGCGCAACGGCTGGGCAAGGGCGGCTACGAGACCTACAGCTACCCGCCCGTCCTGGTGGAGGAGACCGGCCACCTCTGGGTGAACTACGACGACCGCGGCACCGGGCAGCGAGTCATCTGGGAGATCGACGTGCGCACCGGGGAGCAGCTGCAGAAGCTGACGACTCCCGACGAGCCCTCCGACCTCGATCCCGCCGACCAGGCCGCGCTCGACGTCTACTTCGGCAAGGCCGAGCTGCCGGCCGATGCCGGCGCCCTCTCCCCGGACGGCGTCCACCGGGTCTCGATCGGCTTCGAGGACGCCGGGGGTGGCGAGGACCGCTACTTCGTGCAGGTGAGGACCGTGGCCGACAAGTCCGTCGTGGTCAAGATCCCCTTCGCGATCGCCCCCGAGCTCGCCGACCTCGAGGAGATCTTCGCGCGGTGCACGGGCCGCCCGCGGCGGTGCACCGCCTGGGTCGAGATGGACTCGGCGCCCTACTTCGAGGACGACGGCCACGTGCTCGCCGAGGTGAGCGTGGGCGTCGGCGACGACGCCAGCGGCGAGACGGTCTACGTCTCGACCGTGGTCCGGTGCGACCTCGAAGGTCAGTGCGAACGCGCGACCGACGAGAACGACGACCGCGAGGTCAACCTCGGCGTCGACCCCTCGGCGCCGTGACACCTCAGGGGGCGATGACGAGCTCGGCGACGAGGTCGTCGGCCAGGGTGAAGCGGTAGCGCAGGTCCACGACGCCGCCGGGGAAGTCGCCCTCCAGGCGGTTGACGCCGGCCCTGGTCAGGAACCTCCGGACCTGCTCGGTCCCGCGGTGGCCGGTCTTCCGGGTGGCGCCGCGCTGAACCGGCCCGCCCGCGGTGGACCTCAGCGGCGCAGCAGGCGCGCCGTACGGGGGCCGAGGCGCACGGTCCGGATGACCTTGCCCCTCGTCGTCCGGTAGCCCCGGGGCACGGCCACGCGGCGCGCGCGGGTCGTCGGGTTCACCAGGACCAGCCCGCGCGTGTAGCTGCGCCGCCACACCCCGGCCCGCTGCCGTGCCGCGCCGCGGGGTGCGCCGAGGCGCGTGTTGGCGCGGGGCGACCAGTGGCTCGCCCCCTCCTCGGAGGGCACGAAGATGCTCGCGCCGGTACGGCCGTTCCAGGTCAGCAGCCAGGTGGCGCGGTGGTAGCGCATCGTCGCGTGGTCCGAGCGGCTGCTGTAGGTGATCGCCAGCAGCGGGAGCCGCCGCTGCGCGCACCAGGCGGCCATCCGCATCTTCCACTCCCAGTCGGCGTCGTCGAAGCGGGTCTCGCGGTCCAGCCCCCACTTGACGAAGTACTCGTTCTCCCAGCCGGACACGTAGCGGCTCCAGTCGCTCAGCGTCGAGCTCCAGGTGTCCCACTCGACCGTGACGTTGGGGACGGCGAGGTAGCCGGCGTCGCGGAGCCGGGGGCCGACGTGGGCGAGGAAGGACTCGCTGGCGCGGTACATCGCGGCGTCGTCGGGGATCTGCGTCGAGACCCGGTCGTCGACGGTGGGGTGGCTGAGGTAGGTGAGGGTGTCGTCGATCGAGACGCCGTCCCAGTCGTGCGCCTGCAGCTCGGCCAGGACGTTGTCGCCCCAGGCGCGTTGGTAGGAGGGGTTGGCGACGTTCATCGGGTAGAGCCCGCGCCAGTCCGACCACTCCAGCCGGTGACCCTGGGCGTCGCTGAGGAACCACCACGGGTGCGCGGACGCCTCGCGGTAGCCGACGCCCGTCGGGTAGAGACCCGTCTCGTGGGGCTCGACCACGGTGGCGGCCGCGTCCTTGTACATCAGCACCCGCAGGCGCGGGTTGGCCGCCTTGAGCGCCGGGATGCGGGCGTACTCCCAGGGCTGCATGACCAGGTAGTCCCCGGCGGCGCGCTGAGGGGTGTCGTCCAGGTCGGTCCAGTCCAGGGCCATCACCCCCGAGCCGCTGGGCGCCCGCGCGGGGGCCTTCCGGGACCGCGGTGCCGCGGGCCGCCAGGCTGTCGGGGTGCCGTGCGCGCCGGTGGTCGAGGTGGTCCCCGCGGCGGTGTGCGGCGCCCCGGCGGTGCGAGCCTGGGCGCTGCCGCTGAGCGTCGCCACGGCCAGCAGCAGCGTGGACGCGATGGTGGTGAGCGTGCCCAGCCGGTGGTGCATCGTGACCTCCCGAGACCCGTCCGCGTGCCGTGGCCAGGTCGTCGAGCCTGCCCGTGGGCCCCATTACACGCCTGTTGCTCCTGAACCGGTGGAAATGACAGCCATTCGGGACGTTAATTCTGCGGAACGTGGTCGCGCGAGTCTCGCCCGTTACGGGTTTTGACCCCCGACCTGAGAGTCTTGACCCGATGACCAGCACGACCGACACCCGCCCGCGCCGCACGTTCGCGGTGATCAGCCACCCCGACGCCGGCAAGTCGACCCTCACCGAGGCCCTCGCGCTGCACGCACGCGTGATCTCGGAGGCCGGAGCGGTGCACGGCAAGGCGGGCCGGCGGGGGACCGTGTCGGACTGGATGGAGATGGAGCGCTCGCGCGGGATCTCGATCACCTCGGCCGCGCTGCAGTTCGACTACCGCGACCACGTGGTCAACCTGGTCGACACTCCCGGCCACTCCGACTTCTCCGAGGACACCTACCGGGTCCTATCGGCCGTCGACTCCGCCGTGATGCTCGTCGACGCGGCCAAGGGCCTCGAGCCGCAGACGCTCAAGCTCTTCCAGGTCTGCGCCCACCGCGGGATCCCGGTCGTCACCGTCATCAACAAGTGGGACCGCCCCGGCCTCGACGCCCTCGAGCTCATGGACGAGATCGAGAAGGAGATCGGGCTCAAGCCGACCCCGCTCACCTGGCCGGTCGGGCAGTCCGGGGAGTTCCAGGGCGTCCTGGACCGCCGCAGCGGAGACTTCATCCACTTCACGCGTACGGCGGGCGGCGCGACGCGCGCTCCCGAGCGCCACGTCCCCGCCGACGAGGCCGGCGCGATGGCCGGCGACGCGTGGGAGGCGGCCCTCGAGGGTCACGAGCTGCTCGAGATGGACGGCGCCGACCACGACCAGGAGCGCTTCCTCGCAGGGCGCACCACCCCGGTGCTGTTCGCCTCGGCGCTGCAGAACTTCGGGGTCGCCCAGCTCCTCGAGGTGCTCCTCGAGCTGGCCCCGCCGCCGTCGGCGACCGAGGCCGTCGACGGCACCCGCCGCGAGGTCGACGAGGACTTCAGCGCGTTCGTGTTCAAGGTGCAGTCCGGCATGGACACCAACCACCGCGACCGGCTCGCCTACGCCCGCGTCTGCTCGGGTGTCTTCCACCGCGGCATGGTGGTCAACCACGGCGAGACCGGCAAGCCGTTCGCGACCAAGTACGCCCAGGCCGTCTTCGGCCGCGAGCGCTCGGTCGTCGAGACCGCGCTGCCCGGCGACATCGTCGGCCTGGTCAACGCCTCCGCGCTGCGGGTCGGTGACACGATCTACGAGGGTCGCCCCGTGCGCTACCCGCCGATCGCCAGCTTCGCGCCCGAGCACTTCATGTCGGCGCGCGCCGCCGACACCGGCCGCTACAAGCAGTTCCGCCGCGGCATCGAGCAGATGGACCAGGAGGGCGTCGTGCAGGTGCTGCGCTCCGACCTCCGCGGCGACCAGGCGCCGGTGCTGGCGGCGGTCGGCCCGATGCAGTTCGAGGTCGTCAGCGCCCGCATGGAGTCCGAGTACGGCGCCGCCATCCGGCTCGAGCGCCTCGACTACCAGCTCGCCATGCTCACCGACGCCGACGGCGTCGAGGCCCTCGGCACCGTGCGCGGCGTCGAGGTCATGCGCCGCTCCGACGGCGCCTACCTCGCTCTCTTCCCGGACAAGTGGCGCGCGCACACCGCGAAGCGCGACCACCCCGACATCTTGCTAGAACAGCTGCCCGCGAGTGGTGGCTGACCATGGAGCCCAGCTCCGCCTCTCCAGAACGGACCACCACGTGAGCCACCCCCACCCCGAGCTCCAGAAGCCCCCGAAGCTCGCGAAGGACGCCCTGCGCGTCGTCGCGCTCGGCGGCCTCGGCGAGATCGGCCGCAACATGACCGTCTTCGAGTTCGACGGCAAGCTGCTCGTCGTCGACTGCGGCGTGCTCTTCCCCGAGGAGCACCAGCCCGGCGTCGACGTGATCCTGCCCGACTTCAGCTGGATCCGGGACCGCCTCGAGTCCATCGTCGGCATCGTGCTCACGCACGGCCACGAGGACCACATCGGCGGCGTGCCGTACCTTCTGCGCGAGCGCCGCGACATCCCGGTCATCGCCTCGCGCCTGACGCTCGCGCTGATCACCGAGAAGCTCAAGGAGCACCAGATCCGACCGGTCCGCGACGAGGTCGCCGAGGGCGACCGCAAGTCGTTCGGGCCCTTCGACCTGGAGTTCCTCGCGGTCAACCACTCGATCCCCGACGGGCTCGCCGTGGCCATCCGCACCCAGGGCGGCACGGTCCTGCACACCGGCGACTTCAAGATGGACCAGTTCCCGCTGGACAAGCGCATCACCGACCTGCGCGGCTTCGCCCGCCTCGGCGAGGAGGGCGTGGACCTGTTCCTCACCGACTCCACCAACGCCGAGGTGCCGGGCTTCACGACCTCCGAGCGCGAGCTCGCGCCGGCGATCGAGAAGGTCTTCCGCACGGCGCCGCGCCGCGTGATCGTCTCCAGCTTCGCCAGCCACGTGCACCGCATCCAGCAGGTGCTCGACACCGCCCACGAGCACGGCCGCAAGGTCTCCTTCGTCGGCCGCTCGATGGTGCGCAACATGGGCGTGGCCCAGGACCTGGGCTACCTCAAGGTCCCGCAGAACCTCATCGTCCCGCTGGCCCAGCTGGAGAAGATGGCGCCCAACAAGGTGACGCTGATCTGCACCGGCTCGCAGGGCGAGCCGCTGGCCGCGCTGTCGCGCATGGCTAACCGTGACCACAAGATCCGCGTGGGCGAGGGCGACACGATCCTCATGGCCAGCTCGGTCATCCCCGGCAACGAGAACGCCATCTCCAACGTCATCAACGGCCTCACCCGCTGGGGCGCCAACGTGGTCCACAAGGGCAACGCCAAGGTGCACGTCTCGGGCCACGCCAGCGCCGGCGAGCTCGTCTACTGCTACAACATCGTCAAGCCCAAGAACGTGATGCCGGTCCACGGCGAGTACCGCCACCTGCGGGCCAACGCCGACCTGGCGATCGCCACCGGCATGGACCCCAAGAACGTCGTCCTCGCCGAGGACGGCGTCGTGGTGGACCTCCACCAGGGCAAGGCCACGATCACCGGCAAGGTGCAGGCCGGCAACATCTACGTCGACGCGCAGACCGTCGGCGGCGTCACCGAGGCGACCCTCAAGGACCGCCGCACCCTCGCCGAGGAGGGTGTCGTCACGGTCCTGGCCATCGTCGACGCCGACTCCGGTCAGCTGGCCGACCCGCCGGACTTCCTGGTGCGTGGCTTCGTGCACGAGCCGAAGGCCTTCGACCCCGCGGTCCAGGTCATCGAGAAGACGCTCGCGCACGCCGCCCGCGAGGGCATCGGCGACGCGCGTCAGCTCGAGCAGATGCTCGCGCGCGACATCGGTCGCTGGGCGCACAAGACCTTCCGCCGCAGCCCGCTGGTCATCCCGATCGTCATCGACGCCTGACCCGAGGGGGTCGTGGGTCGATTACGTCGCGCACCGACCGTGGGTTGACCAGGTCGCGCACCGATCGTGGGTTGAGGAGGTCGCGCAGCGACCGTCTCGAAACCCCCGGGGGAGGGCGGTCCTCCGGGGCGAGGTTTCGAGACAGGACGTCGTCCTTCCTCGACCCCCGGGCTCGGGGCGGTGAGTACGCCGCAGGTTCACCTGGGGCACGCGCGGTCGTCACCGGGGTCGGCAAGCCTGGTGGCATGACCTCTCGGAAGCACCTCCGTCATCGCCCCCTCCTCCTGCCGCTCGTCGCCCTCGCGATGGCGCCGGCGCTCGCGACCGTTCCCGCCAGCGCCGAGGCGGGCACCGCCCGCGCGCACCAGGCACCGCACCGCGCTGACCCGGTCGTGGTCGGGCACCGCGGCGCGTCCGGCTACCGCCCCGAGCACACGCTCGCGTCCTACCGCCTCGCCATCCGGCTCGGCGCCGACTACGTCGAGCCGGACCTCGTCTCGACCAAGGACCGGGTGCTGGTCGCCCGGCACGAGAACGAGATCGGCGGCACCACCGACGTCGCGGACCACCCGGAGTTCGCCGGCCGGCGCACGACCAAGACGATCGACGGCCGTGCCGTCACCGGCTTCTTCACCGAGGACTTCACGCTCGCGGAGCTGAAGACGCTGCGCGCCAAGGAGCGGCTGCCGCTGGTGCGCCCCGACAACACCCGCTACGACGGCCGCTTCGAGATCCCCACCCTCACCGAGGTGCTGCAGCTGGTGCGCGAGGAGTCCCGGCGGACGGGGCGGAGCATCGGGGTCTACCCCGAGACGAAGCACCCGACCTACTTCGACTCGATCGGGCTCTCCCTGGAGGAGCCGTTGGTGCGGACGCTCGATCGCTTCGGGCTCGACCGCAAGCGGTCGAAGGTGATCATCCAGAGCTTCGAGACGGCGAACCTGCGCGACCTCGACCGGATGACCGCGGTGCCGCTGGCGCAGCTGGTCGACGCCGCCGGTGCGCCGTACGACCTGGTCGCCGCGGGCGACCCGCGCACCTACCGCGACCTGGTCACGCCGCGCGGTCTCGACACCATCGCCCGGTACGCCGACGGGCTGGGCGCGCACAAGGACCTGGTCCTCCCGCGCGACCCGGCGACCGGTGCCGCGGGCGCGCCCAGCGCGGTGGTTCGTGACGCGCACCGACGGGGTTTGGTCGTGCACGTGTGGACCGTGCGCGACGAGAACCAGTTCATGGCGACGAACTTCCGGCGAGGCACGGACCCGAACGCGAAGGGTGACGTGCGCGCGGAGGTGCACGCCCTGCTGGACGCGGGCGTCGACGGCATCTTCGCGGACCACCCCGACTCCGTGGTGGACGCACTGGAGGAGTGGCTGGGCTAGCACCCAGGGCTGGTGCCGCGTCCGTCGGGACGAAGCGCGAGAAGAGACGGCGTCCAAGGCCTCGGTGTCACAAGCACCGGGCCTTCGGACGCCGCCTCGTCTGTGTCCTTCCCCAGTGGGTGGGGAGGAGGTGTTACTTCGTGGCGACCGTGATGGTGGCGATGCCGACGAGGAGGCCGGGCTTGACGGCGTCGGTCTTGAAGGTGTCGTTGAGCAGGGGGGCGGCCACGTCGGAGATCTGGACCTGGGTGCCGGTGAGGATGGCGTTGGTGCCCTCGGTCTTCAGCGGCTCGAGGGTGGAGCCGTCGAGGTTGAAGAGGAACGCGCTGGTGACGACGGTCTTGCCGTTGACGCTGACGTCGCCGTAGACGCGGGAGACGCCGGGGTCGACGTTGAAGTTGGTGAGCTCGACCTTGGTGTCTCCGGCGGTGAGTGAGAGGCCGGAGTTCTCGTGCTGGATCTGGCCCACGACGTAGTTGGGGACCGAGCCGGGCTCGAAGACCGAGACGTTGCCGCCGGTGATGGGGAAGATCAGGGAGCCGTCGGTGAGCTTGGCGTCGCCGGTGACTCCGGGGGTGAGCTTGAGGGTGGTGAGGGCGTCGACGAAGCCCTGGTCGAGGGCGATGGCGGTGCTCTCACCGGTCAGGGCGTCGATGGACGCGACCGGCTCGGGAGCCTTCGCGGGGGCGGACGACTCCGAGGAGCTCGACGAGCTGGTGGAGTCGTCGTCGCTGCCGCAGGCGGCCAGCGGGAAGGCCAGCAGTGCTGCGGCGGCGACGCCGCCGATGAAGCGCTTGTGGGTGGTGCGCATGAGATTTCCTAACAGTTGACTTCGTGTTGGTGTCGAGAGTCATCCGCCACCGCGCGACCTACGGATTGCAGATCCCCGGAAACTCAGCACCTTCTCAGGTGGCCGTCCGACGACGAGCTCGCCGGACGGGTGTCTTCGACCAGCGGCGACTACTACGTCGAGCTCGACTGGACCGACACCGACGGCCTGGGGGTGGCCACGATCGGCCCTCGACGTCCAGCACGGTCGTGGCATGCACCTGCGCTGCGCACGCAAGGACCCGACCGTCTCGCAGTGTCGTGAGTCCGTCCTGGACGACGGGGCCCGCCGCGTGGCGGACCTCGTCCGCCGGGACCGGACCCCCGGGTGACGCGCGAGGCGCCCGCCGCTGACCGCCGGCCGCCGGCCTCCGGGCGGAGGGTCAGGGCTTGCGGGCGAACGTCAGGGACTGGGAGACGCCCCGCATGTCCCACGCGTCCTCGAAGCCCGCGGAGGTCAGGAGCGCCAGCGCGGACTCCACCGACATGGCTCCGCCGCCCCGCAGCGCCGCGTCGTGCGCCACCGCGGCGGCCTCCAGCCGGCTGCAGTCGTCGCCGGGTGCGGCCACGGGCATGACCAGCCATCCGCCCGACCGCAACGAGGCCAGCACGCGGTGGAGGCCGCGCTCCAGGTCGTCGCGGGCGAGGAAGACCTGCGGCACCCACGCCAGGTCGTAGAGGTCGACGTCGTCGAGGTCCACGACGGACAGCTCCCGCAGCTCGACCCGGTGCTCGAGGGACGCGGCGCTCATCCGGTCCCTGGCCATCGTCAGGGCCTCCTGCGAGATGTCGAGGCCGACGGCACGGGTGCCGGGGAAGCGCCGGCACAGGGTCTCGGCGATCGCGCCGGTGCCCACACCCACGTCGAGGAAGCGCGCCGTGCCGTCCGCGAAGCGGTCCCGCGTCTGGGTGAGCAGGGGCAGCACCGCCTCGGCGAGGATCGCGGCCACGGACTGGCTGGCCATGCCCATGGCGACGATCTCGTCGGGGTCGCCGCCGGTCGGCTGGTCGGCCCCGGTGCCGTGGCGCAGCGCCCGCCGCAGCTCGGCGGTCAGCCCGCTGGCCAGCACTGACGGGTCGTCGTACCAGGGATGGAGCTCGACGGGCTCCAGCCGGCCGTCCGCGTGCTCGTGGAGCACGTCGGCCGCGATGAGGAGTCGCGCGTCGGCCACGTCCAGGGTGCCCTGAAGCGGTTCGCCGGCGAGGATCTCGGCCCACCCGCCGTTGCCGGCCAGACGGGCCAGGGCACCGACGACCTGCACCTGGCGCAGAGAGTCGATCATGTGCGGCACCCCTTTCGCTGCGGCTGGTCGCAGGTACCCCCTCGGGCGAGCTTGACCCCTGGCGCCGTGCCCTCCGTGGCCCCGGGGTCAGCGGCGCACCCGGACCCACCTGACGGCGTAGACCGCGGCGCTGACGAAGTAGGCCGCCAGCACGAGCAGGAGCCAGCGGAGGAGGAACGGGTCCTGGTCGAGGCCGGTGGCGTTGACGTAGGTGTCGCCGCCCCGCCGGAGGATGCCGGGGAAGAACAGCAGGAACGTCAGGGCCGCCACCAGCGAGGGCACCCGCACGTGGTTGACGAGGGGCACGCGCGCGGGGTCCGGCGCCGTCGTCCGGCCCCGGGTCAGGAGCCGGTCGGCCAGGGCGTAGAGGGGGAAAAGGACCAGGTCGTGCAGCACCACCGCGCCGACGAACCAGACCGCGATCGACTGCCACCAGACGTCGGGGTCCCACAGGGCATCGAGGCCGACCGTCGCGACGACGTAGGCGACGACCACGAGGCTCCCGAGCATCAGCGCGAGGTGCCAGCCGGAGGCGCCGTAGGCGCGTGACCAGCGGGTGCTCCTGGGCGACGACATCAGGAGCCCTCGAAGCGGATCGAGGCGACCCACTTGGTGTTCAGGACGCCGGGCATGGCCGGGACGATGATGCGGGCCGGGAATCCGTGGTCGAGCGAGAGGTCGACGCCGTTGACCTGGAGGGCGAGCAGCGCGTCCGCGTGGCTCACCTGGCCGGCGTTGAGATCGGCTGCCTTGAAGGCGCCCTGCTCCTGGAGCGACTTCACGAAGGCGCCGGTGGGCTCCCCGATGCCGACCTGGGCGGCGAGGTCGCGCAGGCGGACGCCGGTCCACGTCTGGGTGGTCGACCAGCCCTCGACGCAGGCGATCGGGAGCACGGCGGTGTGCTGCGTCATCGCCAGGAGCTGCTCGCGGTCCAGGGTCACCGTCGGGCCGTCGCCCTCCAGGGAGAGCCGCCACGTCGCCCCGGTGGAGGCGGTGACGATCGCCGCGGCCTCGGCGGTCTTGTTGACGGGGAAGTCGAGGGGCCCGTCGCCGCTGTCGAGGCCACGGGGAAGGAGCAGGGCCAGCCGGCGGGTGGGCCCGCCGACGGTCTGGCCGGCGGTGAGGGCGAAGGTCAGCAGCGAGCCCCCACCGACGAGCGCGAGGAGGCCGCGCCGGCTCATCGTCGGCGCCGCGGGGTCGGCGGCCACGAGACCGGCGCCGTCATCGGGCGCGACGCGCTCGGGCCTGGTGTCCGCGCGCCGGGTGCGCAGCTCCTCGCGCAGCGAGCGGGTGCGGAGCGAGCGGACCATCGTGGGCAGCTTGAGGGCCACGTGGGAGACGAAGCCGACGATGAACACCCAGGCGCCGTAGTAGTGCGCGGTGTAGAAGCTGAAGCCGAAGACGTAGTCGTACTGGATGTTCAGGACGCCGGTCACGATCTCGAACAGCAGCCCGCCCACGAGCATCAGCAGCGTGAGCCGCTCGAGGGCCTGCGCCGCGGAGCGCGCCGGCGGCCAGGCGAACAGCCGCGGGATCACCGACCAGAGCTTGGCCAGGACGACCGGCACCAGCACGAGGCCGAGGCCGACGTGGAGGCCCTGCGTGAGGCGGAACAGCCACGAGGGGTCGGTCGGCCAGTCGAACATCGGCAGGTGCAGCCAGCCCACGTCGCTCGGCCGCGCCTGCTCGCCGTAGGCGACGTAGGAGAGCAGGCCGGTGAGGATCACCACCGGGATCGAGGCCAGCAGCACCGCGCCGAGGACCGAGGTCAGCCACGGCCCCCGCAGGGGGCTGCGCCACGCGACCCGGTCGAGGCCGGGCGGGCGGCGGCGGGCGATCCCCGCCCAGGCGCGGGCGGGGAACCCGTAGTCGGTCCGTTCCTCCGTCACGGTGAGCTCAGGCGCCGCGCGGACGGAGGGTGGCCACGACCCGGCCGTCGAGCTCGCGGACGCCCATGACGATGAGCCCCGCCCCCGATGCGACCTGCTCGATGTCGTCGACTCCGACGACGGACCAGGGGAACGGGGTGCTGATGGTGTCTCCCACCTTGAGGCGGAGCTGCTCGGGCCCTGACCGTACGCCGCTCGGGGCGAGCTCCACCAGCACCGTGCCGTTCTCGTCCAGCAGCTCGCGCACGCGACGGAGCAGCGCGACGGGGTCGCCGCCGACGCCGACGTTGCCGTCCGCGAGCAGCACGTGGCTCCAGGAGGTGCCGATGGGCAGCGGGGCGAACACGTCCAGGTGCAGTGCCATGGCGCCGCGCGCCAGGGTGAGGCGGACGGCCTCGGTGGAGCTGTCGATGCCGAGCACCTCGACACCACGGGACGCCAGGGCGCTCGTCAGCCGGCCGGGTCCGCACCCGACGTCCAGGGTGGGGCCGTGGCACGGCTCCACGAAGAGGGCGACGTCCGTGACGGATGCCTCGCCCAGCCACGACTGCGTGGCCAGCGGCCGCATGGTGCCGTCGGCCCGGACGACCTCGCAGGCGAGCCCGGAGAAGGCGGCGTCGAAGGCCTCGGTGCAACCGAGCACCGTGACCCCTGACGCCGCCTGCTCGACGGCGTCCCCACGGGCGTGGGGACGGGAGGTCACTTGGTGGCGACCGTGATGGTGGCGATGCCGACCAGGAGGCCGGGCTTGACGGCGTCGGTCTTGAAGGTGTCGTTGAGCAGGGGGGCGGCCACGTCGGAGATCTGGACCTGGGTGCCGGTGAGGATGGCGTTGGTGCCCTCGGTCTTGAGGGGCTCGAGGGTGGAGCCGTCGAGGTTGAAGAGGAACGCGCTGGTGACGACGGTCTTGCCGTTGACGCTGACGTCGCCGTAGACGCGGGAGACGCCGGGGTCGACGTTGAAGTTGGTGAGCTCGACCTTGGTGTCTCCGGCGGTGAGTGAGAGGCCGGAGTTCTCGTGCTGGATCTGGCCCACGACGTAGTTGGGGACCGAGCCGGGCTCGAAGACCGAGACGTTGCCGCCGGTGATGGGGAAGATCAGGGAGCCGTCGGTGAGCTTGGCGTCGCCGGTGACTCCGGGGGTGAGCTTGAGGGTGGTGAGGGCGTCGACGAAGCCCTGGTCGAGGGCGATGGCGGTGCTCTCACCGGTCAGGGCGTCGATGGACGCGACCGGCTCGGGAGCCTCGGCGGAGGCGGAGGAGCCGCCGTTGACGGGAGCGTCGGTCTCGTTCTCGGTGCCGCAGGCGGTCAGGGGGAGGGTGAGCAGGGCGGCAGCCGCGAGGCCGCCGATGAAGCGCTTGTGGTTGGTGCGCATGGGGATGTGTCCTTCACGATGGCTTTTTCGTGCCTGTCGCAAGGGGATTCGGTCCGCACGGCCGTACGGATTGCCGATGTGACGACCCACACCGCAATCTCAGGTGGCTCTCAGACGCCCCCACACCTCGGCGAAGCGCCCGTCCGGGGCCAGCGCGGCCACCGCGTCCGCGTCGGACACGGTGTCCACGTCGCTCAGGACCGAGGTCACCGCCAGCCGCAGCCCGGCGGCCTCGAGGGCGCGCCAGGTGTCGTCGTACGTCGTCGGCGTGGACATCGGGACCGTCGCCAGCGGGGCCGCGGCCCGGCCGTCGCGCAGGCAGAGCACCCACCAGCCGCCGTCGTCGGCGGGGCCGAGCACGCCGTCGTGGGCTTCTGCGCCGTCCGGCTCGCCCAGTGCGTCGGCGGCCGCCAGCAGCAGCTCGGTCGTCACCTGCGGGGTGTCCATCCCGATCTGGACCACCGGTCCCTCGCCGCGCCCGGCGACGACGGCGTGCGCGTGCACGAGGCGCTCGGCGAAGCCGTCGCCCTCCTGGGCGAAGACGTCCCAGTCCCGGAGCGCCTCTTCGAGCTCGGCGCCGCGCACGGCGGTCGCGAGGCTCCCGGCCAGGGCCAGGTGCCGATGGCCGGAGGGGAACGCGTCGGCGCAGGCCTGCAGCGTGTCGAGCAGCGCGGCCGCCGCCACCTCCGCCGCCTGCGCGAGGCCGATGTCGGCACCCAGCCGGGTCTTCACCGCACCCGCGACCGGGGCCTTGGCGACCACCAGGACGCGGCTCACGACAGCACCCTCCAGAAGTCGCGGGCGGTGCGCAGCGTGCCGCTCACCGAGCCGGACACCTTGGAGCGGGTGCCCTCGGCCCGCGGCAGGTACGTCACGTCCCGCTCGACCAGCCTCCAGCCGGCGTCGGTCGCCCGCTGCAGGAGCTCCACCGGGTAGCCGAAGCGCCGGTCCCGCACGTCGAGGGCCAGCAGGGCGTCGCGTCGGCTCAGCCGCATCGGCGCGATGTCGTGGGCGTCCATGGCGATGCGACGCCGCAGCCACGCGACGATGAGGCGGTTGCCGAGCCGTGCGTGCCACGGCCACACGCGGTGGTTGACCGGGCGCCGACGGCCGACGGCGAGGTCGGCGCCGCCCGAGCGCACGTCCTCGAGCATGGGCAGCAGCTCGGCGGGGTCGAAGGAGCCGTCGCCGTCCATGAACGCGACGTACTCGTGGGTGGCGGCGAGCAGCCCGGCGTGCACCGCGGCGCCGTAGCCGGGGACGGACTCGTGGACCACGGTCGCCCCCAGGCCGACGGCCACGGCGGCCGTGTCGTCGCTGGAGCCGTTGTCCACGACGATCACGGCGAACTCCGGGGGCACCAGGGCCAGCAGGTCGGGCAGGGCGAGCGCCTCGTCCCGGCACGGCAGGACCAGGTCGCAGACGGGAGGCATGTCCTCACCGTAGGGCCGCCGTGGGTGCCGCCCCTACGGTGAGGGCATGCAGACCGACGTCGCCGCCCCGGGCTCCCCGGACGTCGCGACGAGGACGCGGGCGATGTGGGGCGGCCTCGCCGTGGCGCTGGGGCTGGTGGCCGCGGCCGTCCTGGGCCCGGGTCTGCTCGATTGGACGGTCTACGCCTATGCGCACCCCGGGCCCGACGACGTCGCCCCGCTCCACGCCCAGTGGGAGCCGCGGGTGGGACAGGGCACGGTCCCCGCGGTGCTGGTCGCCCTGCTTGGGTGGCGCTACGCCGTCCGCGCGGGCGAGCGGCTGCCCTGGCGGCTCCTCCTCGTCGCGACGTACGTCGCCGGGCTGGCGTGGCTGCTGAGCCTGGCTCTCGTCGACGGCGTCGACGGCGTGTCCTCGATCCTGGCGCACCCCTACGAGTACCTGGAGACGGCGCGGGCCACGAGCGACTTCCCGGCCGCGCTGCAGGAGTGGGTCACCCGGATCCCGCTGGACTCCCAGGACAACTGGCCCACGCACGTGGCCGGACACCCGCCCGGGGCCCTGCTGTTCTTCGTGGTCCTGGACCGCCTGGGCCTCGGCGGCGCCGGGGCCGCCGGGCTCGTGGTGACGCTGGTGGCCGCCTCGATCCCGGCCGCGGTCCTCACCACGCTGCGGACCCTGGGGGAGGAGGCCGCCGCCCGGCGCGCCGCTCCGTTCCTGGTGCTCGGGCCGGCGGCGCTGTGGCTCTGCGTCTCGGGCGACGCCGTGTTCGCCGCCGTCGCGGCCTGGGGCCTCGCGTCGCTGGCGGTCGCCGCGACCCGCACCTCGTGGGCCAGGACCGCGCCGTGGGCAGCGCTCGCGGGGCTGCTGCTCGGAGGCTGCGTGATGATGTCCTACGGCCTGCCCCTGCTGGGGCTGCTCGCGCTGGCGGTGCTGGCGGCCGCTCGGTCCTGGCGCCCGCTGCCGATCGCCGCCGTTGCGGCGTGCGTGGTCGTGCTGGCCTTCGCCGCCGGGGGCTACGCCCTCTGGGAGGCCTACCCGGTGCTGCGCGAGCGCTACTGGGACGGCGTCGCGTCCGACCGGCCGGCGTCGTACTGGATCTGGGCCAACCTCGCGGCGCTGGTCCTGAGCGCTGGCCCCGTGCTCGGGGCCGGCCTCGGCCAGGTGGCCGCCAGGCGCGCGGACCTGGGGCGCCCGGTCCTGCTGCTCGTCGCCGCCGCCGTGGCGTCCATCGCCGTGGCGGACGCCTCGCAGATGAGCAAGGCGGAGGTGGAGCGGATCTGGCTGCCGTTCGTCCCGTGGCTGCTCGTGGCGACGAGCGCGCTGCCGTCCCGGTGGCGGGGCCCGGCGCTCGGCCTGCAGCTCGCCGCCGCCCTGGCGCTCCAGCACCTGGTCCACACGAGCTGGTAGCGCCCGGTCAGTCCCGCAGCGGTGCGGTCGCGAAGGCCGGGAGGCCGTCCTCGGGGGACACCGCGGCGGAGAAGCCCAGCTCCTCGCGCGCCAGGCGCGGGGAGGCGACCACGTGGCGCACGTCGCCGGCGCGGTACTGGCCGGTGACCTCGGGCGCCAGCTCGCTGCCGGTCCCGCCGGCCACCAGCTCGGCGACGCGCGCGATCGTCACCGGCTCGCCGGAGCAGACGTTGTAGGCCGCCGCACCGCCCGCGGGCAGGCCCACCACGGCCTCCAGAGCGGCCACGTTGGCCGCGGCGACGTCGCTGACGTGCACGAAGTCGCGCATCTGACCGCCGTCCTCGTAGACGCGGGGCGCCTCGCCGCGCTCGAGCGAGGAGCGGAACATCGCCGCCACCCCGGAGTAGGGGGTGTCGCGCGGCATCCCCGGTCCGTAGACGTTGTGGTAGCGCAGCGAGACGACCGCGGAGTCGGCCTGGCGCGCCCACGTGGAGGCGTAGTGCTCCTGGGCGAGCTTGCTGGCGGCGTAGGTGCTGCGCGGGTCCAGGCGAGCGCTCTCCTCCACGAGCGCCCACGTGAGCGCGCGGCCGCAGTGGGGGCAGTGGTTCTCGAAGTCGCCGGCGTCCAACGCTGCCCGCGCGCGCGGCGGAGGCTGCTGGTGCCCGTGCTCGGGGCACTCGTAGCGGCCCTCGCCGTAGACCACCATCGACGAGGCCAGGACGAGCGAGGCGACCCCCGCCTCGTGCATCGCGGCCAGCAGGGCGGCGGTGCCGAGGTCGTTGTGCGAGGCGTACGACGGAAGGTCGCCCACGCGCACGCCCGCGCCGACGAGGGCGGCCTGGTGGCACACCGCGTCGACGCCGCGCAGCAGGTCGACCCACTCGAGCGCGTCGCGGACGTCGAGCCGGTGGGTGCCCGCCGGGGGCTCCGAGCGACCGTGGGCCGCGGGCAGCATCAGGTCCACGGGGACCGTCTCGTGCCCGGCGGACTCGAGCGCGGTGGCGATCGCGCTCCCGATGAAACCGGCCGAGCCCGTCAGCAGCACCCTCATGCGCCCATCATGCGGGGTGGCTCGCACCGACACGCCGGGGGAGGGGCCCAGCCGTCACTGCGCGTCGGGGAGACTCCTCCCATGTCGTTCGGGCGCTGGGTGGTCGCAGTCGTGTCGGTCCTGCTCGCGGTGACGGCGGTGCCGGCGAGCGCCGCGGCGCCCGCGCCGACGGCGCTCACGCTGACCGCGCCCGGCGGCTACGCCGACGCCTCGACCAACCTCACGGTGACCTTGACCCACAGCGGCGGGTCGCCGCTGGACGGCGCGCAGGTGCTCGTCGAGCGCCAGGTCGCCGGTGTCTGGCAGCCGGCCGGCACGGTCACGACGGACGCGGCCGGCGCCGCGCCGCTCGGCCAGGTGCTGCGACGGGCCGCGCGCGACAACGTCTGGCGGGCGTCCTACGCCGGCGACGCGACGTACGCCCCGGCGGTCTCGCCGGTGGTCGCCGCGCCCCTGACCCGCCGTCGCAGCCTGGCCTCCATCTCCGTCCCGCGCCGCGTCGTCGACGAGCGCTCGGTCACCGCCCGGGTCCGCTGGCAGACGACGACCGGCGTGCCGGTCGTCGGGACCGTCCAGCTGCAGCGGCGCACCGCCGGCCGGCGCTGGCGCGCCGCGGGGTCGGTCACGACGCGCTCCGACGGTCGGGTGCAGATCCGGCTGCGGCCCCGCGTCGACACCCGCTACCGCGTCCGTGCGCCCTCCCTGGACTGGGTCTCCGCCGACGTCAGCGGCGTCCGGGCCGTCGACAACGTGCCGCCGAGCCGGCCGGTCCGCCTGCCGAAGGGCGCCCCCAGGCCGCGGGTCAGGCTGCCCGTGCAGGCCCGGGCCGTGGGGACCGGAGCCAACCTCCGCGTCAGCGCGATCCCGGACGGCATCTGGGACCAGATGACCGGCGTGAGCTGGCACCGCGGCTGCCCCGTGGGCCGCGCCGGCCTGCGGCTGGTACGAGTCAACTACTGGGGCTACGACGGCTACCGCCACCGCGGCGAGGTCGTCGCGGCCACGGGCGCGAGCGACCAGATCGGCGGGGCGCTCGCCGAGATGTACCGCCGCGGCTTCCCGATCCGCTCGATGTACCGCATCGACCGCTTCGGCTGGTCCGGCCGGCTCCAGGGGGGCGACGACTACGAGTCGATGGCGGCCGGCAACACCTCGGCGTTCAACTGCCGCCAGGTCGTCAACCGCCCGGGGGTGCGCTCCCCCCACTCCTACGGCCGGTCCCTGGACGTCAACACCTGGGAGAACCCCTACCGCTCCGCGACGGGCCTGGTCCCCAACAGCTGGTGGCAGTCGCGCTCGCACCCGCTGGTGGCGTGGCGCTCGTCCTCCCACGCCGTCGTACGGCTCATGGCGAGCCACGGGCTGCGCTGGACCTACGGCAACGGCGACACGCAGCACTTCGATGCCGCCCGCAACGGCCGGGTCGTCCTGCCGCGCGCCTGCGTCGCCGAGGTCTGCCACTGACAGAGGCCCCCACCGGTAAGGCTAGCCTTACCCGGTGTCGACCGCCCCGCCCGAAGCCCCGCTGCGCGAGCTGTGGCGCCGCTACCACCGCTACCGCTCCCGCTTCGTGTGGGCGGTGTCGATGTCCGTGCTCAACAAGGTCGCCGACGTCGTCCCGGAGCTGCTCATCGGCGCCGCCGTCGACGTCGTCGTCCGCGGCTCGGACTCGTTGGCCGGCGAGGTGCTCGGCGTCGAGTCGCGCTACACCCAGCTGGCGTGGCTGGCCGGCATCAACGCGGTCATCTGGCTGGTCGAGTCCGCCTCCGAGTACGTCGCCGACGTGCTGTGGCGCGGGCTGGCGCAGGGCGTCGAGCACGACCTGAGGGTCGAGGCCTACGACCACGTGCAGCACCTCGACCTGGGGTGGCACGAGGCCCGGCCGGCGGGCTCGACGCTGGCCACGCTCAACGACGACGTCAACCAGCTGGAGCGCTTCCTCGACGTGGGCGCCCCGGCGATCCTGCAGACCGTGCTCAACGTGCTGCTGGTCGGCGCGGTGTTCGCGGCCTCGTCCTGGACCCTGCTGGTGCTCGCGTTCCTCCCGATCCCGCTCATCGTGGTGGGCTCGCTGGTCTTCCAGCGCCGGCTCGAGCCGCTCTACGCCCGGGTGCGCGAGGCGGTCTCGGACCTGTCGAGCGCCCTGTCCGCCAACCTCGGCGGGATCGCCACCATCAAGGCGTTCACCGCCGAGGACCGCGAGCGCGACCGGATCACGTCGGTGTCCGCGGCCTACCGCGACGCCAACTCCCGGGCGATCCGCTCGTCGGCGGCCTTCGTGCCGCTGGTCCGGCTGGCGATCCTCGCCGGCTTCACCTGCACCCTGCTGCTCGGTGGCTGGGCCACCCTGCGCGGCGACCTCGCGGTCGGCCTCTACTCCGTGCTGGTCTTCATGACCCAGCGACTGCTGTGGCCGCTCACCGAGGTCGCGACGGTGCTCGACCTCTACCAGCGCGGCCGGGCCTCGGCCGGGCGGATCCTCGCGCTGCTCGCCGTGCCCGTGACGGTGCCGGCCGGGAGCACGGTGCTGGCCCGCCCCGTGGGCGGGCGCCTGGAGCTGCGCGGGGTCCGGGCCGGCTACGCCGACGGCCCCGACGTGCTGCACGGCATCGACCTGGTGGTGCCTGCCGGCGAGACGCACGCCGTGGTGGGGCCGACCGGGTCGGGCAAGTCGACGCTGCTGCGCCTGGTGCTGCGCTTCGACGACCCCCGCGCCGGCTCGGTGCTCCTCGACGGCCAGGACATGCGCGAGCTCGACTGGGACTCGCTGCGCGGCTCGATGGGCTACGTCGCCCAGGACGTGTTCCTCTTCGCCGGGACGATCGCCGACAACATCGCCTACGGCGCCCCGCACGCGTCGCGCGAGGAGATCCGTCGGGCCGCGGCGCAGGCCGCGGCGCTCGACGTCGTCGACGCGCTGCCCGAGGGGCTGGACACGCCCGTGGCGGAGCGCGGAGTGACGCTCTCGGGGGGCCAGCGCCAACGGCTCGCGCTCGCGCGGGCGCTGCTGCGCGACCCGGCGGTGCTGGTGCTGGACGAGGCGACCAGCGCGGTGGACAACGAGACCGAGGCGGCCATCCAGCGCTCGCTCGCCGAGGTCGGTGCCCGACGCACGGCGCTGGTGGTCGCGCACCGGCTCTCCACCGTGCGCCACGCCGACCGGATCTGGGTCATGGACGCCGGCCGCATCACCGAGAGCGGCACCCACGACGAGCTGGTCGCCCGCGGCGGCGCCTACGCCGCCCTGTGGGCGGTTCAGACCGGCGAGGCCGCCGCGGTCGTCTGAGCGCGGGCCGCGAGCAGGCGACGCGCGGGTCGCTGTCCGGCGGCGGCGAGGACCAGCGCCAGTGCGGTGGCGAGGACCGTCACCCCGAACGCGGCGGTGTAGCCCCGGTCGTCGGCCAGCCGCCCGGCCACGCCCGACCCGACGGCGTACCCGATGCCGGTGGCGCCGGCCAGCAGCGTCATCGCCAGCCCCACGCGGGTCGGGGGGACGGCCCGCTCGCCGATGCTGAAGACGCCGATCATGTACGGCGCCACGCCGAAGCCCAGCAGCAGGACCGCGGCGACCAGGGCGCCGACCGAGTCCACCACCAGCAGCGGCGCGGCCAGCAGCAGCAGGAGCGCGGCCGAGACGAGCACCCGGCGCTCCTGGCCGAACGTCGGCGGGAGCGCCACCGTGGCGAGGCCGGCGAGCACGCTGCCCACCCCGAGGCAGGCGTGGACGATCCCGGCGAGCCCAGGCTGGCCGGCGTCGGTGGTCAGGGCGGTGGTGCCGGTCTGGATCGAGCCGAAGAGCATCCCGATGCACAGCTGGGCGAGGAGCAGGCCCACGAAGACCAGGCCCAGCATCGGCCCGTGACCGCCGAGCGGGGCGGCGGCGGGCCCGGTCATCCGCGCGGTCGGGTGCACGGCGAAGGCGCAGCCGAAGACCACGAGCAGGCCGGCGGCGACCAGCACGGCGGCCGCGGGCGACACGGCTGCCACGAGCAGCCCCACGAGGGCGGGGCCGAGCACGAAGGACGCCTCGTCGGCGGCGCCCTCGTAGGAGAACGCCGCGTCCATCAGCCGCTCCTGCCCACCGCGGGCGGGGCTCGTGATCGGCCGCCAGCGGACCCGCGCCAGCGGGCCCACCTGCGGCAGCATGAGCCCGGCCGCCGCGGCGGTCGCGGTGAGGACCGCCGACGAGGCCTCGGCGCGCGTGAGCAGCACGAGCAGCACCAGGCCGGCCGACCCCGCGAGCGACTGCACGAGCACGACGGGACGCTGGCCCACCCGGTCGGCGAGCCCGCCGGCGAGCGGGGAGCCGACGGCGTTGGCCACCGCGAGCGCGCCGGCGGCCAGCCCGCCGGCGCCGTAGCTGTCGGTGGCGCTGGATACGAGCAGCAGGGTGCCGATCTGGCTCATGCTCAGCGGCAGCCGGCCGAGGAACGCCACGAGGACGTAGAGGGGGCCGGCCAGGTGGAGCAGGCGGCGGTAGGAGGCGAGCGGCGACACGGTGGTCCTCAGGGTAGGAGTCGACAGCGCGTCGAACCCACCTCCAAGACGCGCGAAACCCTGTGCCCCTGAAGGATACTCGCGGACATGCCTGACTGTGTCTTCTGCGCGATCGTGGCCGGCGAGGCCGACGCCGACGTCGTCCTCGACGACGACGACTTCCTCGCGTTCCTCGACCGGCGCCCGGTGTTCAAGGGCCACGTCCTGCTGGTGCCGCGCCGGCACGTGGTGACGCTGCCCGACCTGCCGGCCGAGCTGCGCGACGGCTTCCTCGCGGCCGCCCAGCGGATCGCCACCGCCGTCGTCGACGGCCTCGGCGCGCAGGGCAGCTTCGTCGCGATGAACAACATCGTCAGCCAGTCCGTGCCCCACCTGCACCTGCACGTCGTGCCCCGCACCAAGGGCGACGGCCTGCGGGGGTTCTTCTGGCCGCGCACGAAGTACGCCGACGCCGAGTCGGCCGAGTACGCCGCCCGGCTGCGCGCCGTCCTCGACTAGTCCCGTGCCGGGCGGTAGCGGCGCACGTCGACGTCCGCGAGGCCGCGCACCGGGTGCCGCCGGCCGCTGAGGACGGCGTCGTAGCGACGCTGGTGGCGCAGGTAGCGCGCGAAGAACGCGTGCACGTAGGCCTGGGCGACCCGCTGCTCGGGTCCGCGCCGCAGCGTGTCGTCGAGCTCCTCGGGGTCCCACGCGTAGCACCGACCGGGTCGACCGGCCGGGTGCTGCGCGTCGTCCACGGCGCCGGGCCGCCCCGTGCCGCCGGCCCACCGCGAGTTGAGGTTGTTGTGGTTGGCGCCGTGCACGGTCAGCCCGATGTTGACCGGGTTGCCGACCCGCTGGGCCAGCACGTTGTACTCGTCGCGGCCGGTGGCGTCGCACGTCCCGGCCCAGGTGGCCAGGGGCAGGTCGCTCACCTCGAGCCGTCGGGTGGCGTGGTCCATGAAGGGCGGCTCGGCCGCCGCCATCCCGAAGACCGCCCGGAGCCGGACCCCGTCGGGCACGCGCTCTCGGTGGGAGTCGGCGGCCGCCCACACCACGCCACGACCGCCGCGCGAGTGGCCGAGCAACCCGACGTTGCGCAGGTCGACGGAGTCGCGCAGGTCGGGGTGGACCGGGCGTCCCGTGCGCGCGTCGGTCAGGGCGTCGACGAGCGGGCCGGTCCCGCGCTCGACCAGGTCGCGCCAGAGCCGGAGGTGGCGGAACACCACCTGGCCCCGCGCGCGGTCGGCGACCTCGCCCATCTCACCGGCGTTGACCCCGTTGGCGCCGACCGAGACCACCGCGAAGCCCCGGGCCGCCAGGTGCCGGCCGAGGTAGTCGTAGCCGCGGTCGCTGCGGATGGCACGCAGGCGGCCGCGACAGGGCCAGCCCATGTCCGGGCGCCCGCTCGACCGGTCCGCGCAGCTCCAGAAGAGCCCGTGCGCGATGACGACCAGGGACAGGTGCCGCCCCGCGGCCCGGGGCGGCAGGTAGGCGCGGCCCGTGAGCTCGATCGGAGCCAGGCGCTGGGAGGGTGCTCCGTCGCGGGTCGTGCCGTGGAAGCCCGCGACGTGGAAGGCCGCGTCGCCGAGGTCGTACTCCAGGACCTGCACCCGCGCCTCGGGTCGCGGCTCGTGCCCCGCGGCCCGCGCCGCAGGCGCCGCTCCCGCCGGAGGGAGAAGGGTCGGCGCCAGGAGGCCGAGGACCAGGGCGAGCCCCAGGACCAGGGCCCTCGAGGAGGGCAAGTACGTCCGCAGGGACGTCGAGGTGCGAGTCATGACCGCGACCCTGGCAGCGACTTGTCAGGAACCCGTGAGCAGCCGGTCAGGAGCCGGTCAGGATCGGCACGCGCTCCAGGGCGGACCGGCAGCGGCGGGGTCCGCCCCTCCCCGCACCCTCGCGCCACGGCCTTCTAGAGTGGCGGGCGTTCCGGGGCGCACGCCCCCTTCGCCACACGAGGAGAGCTCACCATGGGTCGCTTCGACGGACGCATCGCCGTCATCACCGGGGCCGCGCGCGGCATCGGCTTCGGGACCGCCACGCGGTTCGCCGAGGAGGGCGCGTCGGTCGCGATCATCGACCTCGACGAGACCGCCGCCGCGGAGGCCGCCGCGCGGCTGCCGCTCACCGACGGCGCGAAGGCGGTCGGCATCGGCGCCGACGTCAGTGACGGTGGGTCCGTCGACGCCGCGGTCGCCCGCGTGGTGGAGGAGCTGGGCGGGATCCACATCCTGGTCAACAACGCCGGCATCACCCGGGACAACCTGCTCTTCAAGATGAGCGAGGACGACTGGGACCTGGTCATGGGCGTCCACCTCAAGGGTGCGTTCCTGATGACGAAGGCCGCCCAGAAGCACTTCGTCGCGCAGAAGTACGGCAAGATCCTCAACCTCTCCAGCGTCTCCGCGCTGGGCAACCGCGGCCAGGCCAACTACTCCGCCGCCAAGATGGGCGTCCAGGGCTTCACCCGCACGCTCGGCATCGAGCTGGGCCCCTTCGGCATCAACGCCAACGCCATCGCGCCCGGCTTCATCGCCACCGAGATGACCGACGCCACGGCCGCGCGCCTCAAGATGGACGTCGACGAGTTCCGCGCCCTCAACGCCGAGGCCAACCCGGTGCGCCGGGTCGGCTTCCCGGAGGACATCGCCGCCGCGGCGGCGTTCCTGTGCAGCGACGAGGCCTCCTACATCACCGGCCAGACCCTCTACGTCGACGGCGGCGCCAAGCTCGGCTAGTCACCGCCGCGCGCCTCCCCGGGAGGGCCGCGCCGCACGCGACACTGAAGTCGAGTCGATCACTACACGTTTGGAGTTCTGCCATGCGCTCTGCCCGCATGCTCGCCGGCATCGTCCTGTCCGGATCCCTGCTGCTCGCCGGTTGCGGCGGCGACGACAAGGGCGGCGGCAAGGAGTCGGAGGAGCCGGAGGCCGCGCCTTCGGCAGCGGTGGAGGTCCCCGACACCTGGCCGCTCACGGGCCTGCAGGTGCCGGACGGCCAGCAGGTCGAGAAGCAGCACCCGGTGATGGTGCTCAAGATGGACAACACCGCCTCCAGCGCGCCGCAGGTCGGCCTGAGCAAGGCCGACCTGGTGGTCGAGGAGCTCGTCGAGGGTGGGGTCACCCGCCTGGCGGCGTTCTACTACTCCAAGATCCCCGGCGACGTGGGCCCGGTGCGCTCGATGCGCGCGAGCGACATCGGCATCGTGGCGCCCGTCAAGGGCGCCATGGTCACCAGCGGCGCCGCGGCCGTGACCATCGGTCGCATCCAGGGCGCCGGCATCGAGTTCTTCCAGGAGGGCGCCAAGGGCTTCTACCGCGACTCCGGGCGCAGCGCCCCCTACAACCTCTTCACCGACATGAGCAAGACCGCGACGCTGGCCAAGGGCAAGGCCGCGCGACCCGACGACTACCTGCCGTGGGGCACCGCCGCCGACCTGCCGAAGGGCCAGAAGGCCACGAGCATCGCGGCCAGCTTCTCCGGCGGCCACACGACCAACTGGGTCTTCCGCGACAAGGGCTACGTCAACGAGAACACCTTCGCCGCCGACGGCGACGAGTTCCCGGCCGACTCCGTGCTGGTGCTGCGGGTCAAGGTCGGCGACGCCGGCTACACCGACCCGGCCGGCAACCCCGTCCCGGAGACCAAGTTCGAGGGCAAGGGTGCCGCCCTGCTGTTCCACAACGGCCGCCTGGTCCGCGGGACCTGGGCCAAGAAGAACCTCAAGGCCCCGATCCAGCTGACCACCAAGGCCGGCAAGCTCCTCGTCCCCGCCGGCAAGACCTGGATCGAGCTCGTCCCTGAGGGCAACGGCGGCAACATCACCTTCCAGTAGGCGTCGACCAACCGCTGGTCGAGCAGCGAGCGCAGCGAGCGAACGTCGAGACCCCCGCACCCGGCCTCCCGCCTCGGGTCAGGGGGTCTCGACGGACGCTGCGGCGTGGGGTCAGTCGGCGAGGGCGTTGGGGAGCTGGACGTCGTTCTCGACCAGGATCTGGAAGCCGGCGAGGATGAAGCCGATGGCGGTCTCGACGCGGACCGCCGCCGCGATCGGGTCCTCGGAGCCGGAGACGGCCTCGCCGGCGGACGACATGGCGCCGAAGAAGATCCGCGCGAAGGTCTGCTGCATGTCGTCGTCGAGCTCCCACTTGCCGGCGGCGAGGACCGACTGGACGATGTCGAGGACGTTGGCGAAGGTCGAGCGCTCCTCCTGCTCGCGGTAGCGCTCGTAACCGAGGATGGCGGGGCCCTCCTGGATCACGATCCGGCGGTAGCGGGGCTCCTGGACGACCTCGAGGTGGGCGCGCAGGCCGGCGCGGGCCTTGTCCCACGGGTCACGGTGCCCGCGCAGCGCCTTCTTGACGGCCTGGGCGGCGTCGCTCTCGACGCGCTCGAAGACCGCCTCGAAGAGCGCCTGCTTGCCGCTGAAGTGGTGGTAGAGCGCACCCTTGGTCACCCGCGCGCCGCCGACGATCTGGTCCAGCGAGGTCGCGGCGTAGCCCTGGTCGGTGAACAGCGTCTGCGCCACGTCGATCAGGGCGCGCTTGGTGGAGGCGGAGTACGCCGCCCGTCGGCTCGCGCCCACGGAGGGCACCTGGGGCACCAGCTTGGACACCGAGGACTTGCTCATCCCCCGAACCTTACGTGTGGCGCTCGTCTCTGGTGGCCGGGATCACCCGGCTCACGGTTGGCAGACCGGCGGTCGGTTGCATACTCTCGGTACGTACTCACGGTATGTGAGTGCCACCAAGTAGGGGGAACCACCATGACCTGGACGACCTTCCACCACCGGGGCGAGATCCTGCGCTCCGTCATCCGCACCGCCGACGAGCGCCGGGACGCCACGCTTCCCACGGACCTCGACGGTGTGACCGAGACCTTCCGCGACGAGCTCGAGCTGCTCGCCGCCCTCCAGCTGCGCTGGCACACGCACCTCGCCGGTCGCATCGAGCGCGCGCTCTCCGACCAGCCCCTCGACCTCGACGCCGCCGTCGAGGACGCATGGGCCGACAGCGCGGACGCCCTCCCCGGGGTCCGCCTGATCCTCGACGGCTACCGCTCCGCGCCGCTGGACGACGACATGGGCCGGGCGATGGCCAAGGCCACCGCCAAGGAGCACATGATGCTGGCCGTCATGGCCGGCCGCTCCAGCGTCGGTGACCCCGCGGCCGCCGCGGTCGGCGCCCGGATCGAGGAGGCGGCCCGCCTGCGCCACCGCGGCCGACCGGCCACGGCGAGCGTGACCGACGTACGCCCCGGCCTGCTGGAGCGCCTCAAGGCGGTCGTCGCCGCCTAGCCCACCCTGCGGGGTGCAGCCCGGGTCGACCGGCGTGCTGCAGAATGGCGAGGTGACCGCGGTGGAGGCAGGTGTGCTGCTGGTCGCCACCCCTGCGCTCGACGACCCGAACTTCACCGACACGGTGATCCTGGTCCTCGACGCCGACGACAGCGGCACCCTCGGCGTGGTGCTGAACCGCCCGTCGGGACTGCCGGTCGCGGACGTGCTCGACGCGTGGCAGGACGTCGTGTCCGGCCCCGAGGTGCTCTTCCAGGGCGGCCCGGTGATGACCGAGGGTGCGCTCGCCGTCGCCCTGCTCACCGCCTCGGCCGACAGCCCCGTCGGCTTCCGCGAGGTCACCGGCCAGCTCGGCCTGATCGACCTCGACACCCCCGTCGAGCTGCTCGGCGACAGCCTGGACTCGCTGCGGATCTTCGCCGGGTACGCCGGCTGGGGGGCCGGCCAGCTGGACGGCGAGATCGAGACGGGCAGCTGGTACGTCGTGCCCGCGACCGCCGACGACGTGTTCCGCGAGGACCCCTCGGACCTGTGGCGCGACGTGCTGCGGCGCCAGCCGGGGGAGCTGGCGTGGCACTCCACGCGGCCCTCGGACCCCGAGCTCAACTGACTCTCCACCGACGCTCCGACGGATTGATCGGGGCCACCGCAGAGGGCTTAGAGTTGGAGCCGTGACCTCCATCGGCTTCTCGACCAAGACCGACACCGACGTCGAGCAGGACCGCCGTACCGTCCCGACCGACGAGGGTGACCACGAGCGCTTCTCGCACTACGTCGACAAGGACAAGCTCACGGAGGCGATGGTGATGGGCACCCCGGTCGTCGCCCTGTGCGGCAAGGTCTGGGTGCCGAGCCGGGCGCCGGAGAAGTTCCCGGTCTGCCCCGAGTGCAAGGACGCCTGGGAGAGCTTCAAGGGCGACGACGAGTGACGGGCGGCGACTCCGAAGCCGCCGTCCACCTCACCCCCGCACTCACCCCGGCCTGGCCGGACCGCGCGGCGTGGGGCACCGCGCCCTCGCTGCGTGCCTGGCAGACCGCGGCGATGGCCGACTACCTCCAGCGCGCTCCTCAGGACTTCCTCGCGGTCGCGACGCCGGGCGCGGGCAAGACGACCTTCGCGCTGTCGGTGGCCTCCGAGCTGATCGGGCGCCGCATCGTCGACCGGATCATCGTCGTGGCGCCCACCGAGCACCTCAAGCTGCAGTGGGCCGAGGCCGCCGCGCGCGCCGGGATCCCGATCGACCCGACGTACTCCGCGGGCTCGGGCAAGATCTCGAGCGACTACCTCGGGGTCGCGGTGACCTACGCCGGCGTCGCGGTCAACCCGCTCGCGATGCGGATCCGCACCGAGCGCTTCAAGACCCTGGTGATCCTCGACGAGGTGCACCACGCCGGTGACGCGCTGTCGTGGGGCGAGGGCGTGCGCGAGGCATTCCAGCCCGCGGCCCGCCGCCTGGCGCTGACCGGCACGCCGTTCCGCTCCGACATCAACCCGATCCCGTTCGTCACCTACGCGCCGGGGCCCGACGGGGTGCCGCGCTCGGTCGCGGACTTCACCTACGGCTACTCCCAGGCGCTCGCCGACCATGTCGTGCGCCCGGTGCTCTTCCTGGCCTACTCCGGTGAGATGACCTGGCGCACGCGCGCCGGCGACGAGATCGCCGCCCGGCTGGGGGAGCCGCTCACCAAGGACCTCACCTCGCAGGCCCTGCGCACCGCCCTCGACCCGTCGGGCGCGTGGGTGCCGTCGGTGCTGGAGGCTGCCGACCGCCGGCTCTCGGAGGTACGTCGCCACGTGCCCGACGCGGGCGGGCTCGTGATCGCGACCGACCAGGAGTCGGCGCGGGCCTACGCCAAGCTGCTCAAGCGCATCACCGGTGAGTCGCCGGTCGTCGTGCTCTCCGACGAGAAGGCCGCGTCGAAGAAGATCTCGACGTTCGCCACGAGCGACGCCCGCTGGATGGTCGCCGTGCGGATGGTCTCCGAGGGCGTCGACGTCCCGCGCCTGGCCGTCGGCGTCTACGCCACCACCACCTCGACCCCGCTGTTCTTCGCGCAGGCCGTCGGTCGCTTCGTGCGTGCGCGCAACCGCGCCGAGAGCGCCTCGATCTTCGTGCCGTCGGTCCCGGCCCTGCTGGGCTTCGCCTCCGAGATGGAGGTCGAGCGCGACCACGTCCTGGGGCGCAAGATCAACGACGAGGGCGACATCTTCGCGGCCGAGAAGGAGCTGATGGCGCAGGCGGAGGCGACCCAGACCGAGGGCGACGACGAGGGTCTGCCGTTCGAGGCGCTGGGCTCCGAGGCGCGCTTCGACCGGGTGCTCTACGACGGCGGCGAGTTCGGCCACGAGGGCGAGGTCCACGTCGGCTCCGAGGAGGAGATGGACTTCCTCGGCATCCCCGGCCTGCTCGAGCCCGGCCAGATGCGCGAGCTGCTGCAGCAGCGCCAGAGCGACCGCGCCCAGAAGCAGAAGCGGGTCGCGGTCGAGTCCGACACCGTCGCGGAGGTCTCGACCCACGAGCAGCTCGCTGTGCTGCGCCGCGAGCTCAACGGCCTGGTCGCGGCGTGGTTCCACCGCACCGGCCAGGCCCACGGGATCACCCACGCCGCGCTGCGCAAGGAGTGCGGCGGCCCGGCGGCCGCGGTCGCCAACGCCGAGCAGCTGCACCTGCGCATCGACCGACTGCGCGAGTGGGCCTCGCGCAAGTCGTCCTAGACGCTGGACGCCCGACCTAGGGTGGCGGCATGCCCGTGGAGACGTCCCAGACCCTCGACCGGGGGCTGCGCGTCCTGACGGTGCTGGCCTCGGCCCCCGACGGCCTGACCGTGACCGAGCTGGCGGCGCGGCTGGACGTCAACCGCACGGTGGTCTACCGCCTGGTGAGCACCCTCGAGCAGCACGCGCTCGTGCGGCGCAGCTCCCGCGGTCGCCTGCACGTCGGCCTCGGCATGCTCCACCTCGCGGCCGCGGTGCACCCGCTCGTGCGCGACGTCGCCGTCCCGGTGCTGCGGCAGCTGGCCGAGTCGGTCGGGTCCACGGCCCACCTGACCGTGGCCGAGGGGGACGAGGCGCTCGCGCTCGCGGTCGTCGAGCCGTCGTGGACCGACTTCCACGTCAGCTACCGCATCGGGTCGCGCCACCCGCTCCAGCAGGGCGCGGCCGGCAAGGCGCTCCTGGCCGGGCGCGAGGGCGACCTCACGCCGTACGTCGTGACGGCGGGGGAGCTGCAGGCCGGCGCCCGCGGGCTGGCCGCGCCGGTGACGGGCGTCAACGGGCTCGAGGCCAGCATCGGGATCGTGACCCTGGGCGAGCTCGACGAGGACGTCGTCGGGCCCCAGGTCGTCGAGGCGGCCGCGCGGCTGGCCGAGCAGCTCGCCTGAGCGCGCTGCTCGGGCGCTACCGCTCCTGCGGTGCGGCCAGCGGGCGGACCCCCGGCCCGGGTCGGGGCGCGACCTGCCGCACGTCGTCGACCCGGTGGCCCGCGGCGCACTCCAGCACGGGGTGCACCGGCTTCCCGCAGCCGCGGTGCGCGAACTCGACCGGCGGGCCCTCGGGGTCGGCGACGTAGCGGTCGCCCCAGGCCGCCAGGGCGACCATCACCGGGTAGAGGTCGAGCCCCTTGGCGGTGAGGCGGTACTCGTGGCGGGCCCGCTCGCCCGGCACCTGGTAGGGCTCGCGGCGCAGGATGCCGTGGTCGATGAGCAGCGTCAGCCGGTTGGTCAGCACCTGGCGCGGCATCGACGTGTGGCGGCGCATGTCGTCGAAGCGGCGTACGCCGTTGAAGACCTCGCGCAGCACCACGATCGTCCCGCGCTCGCCCAGGATCTCCATGGTGCGCCCGACCGTGCAGTTGTCGGTCGCGAAGGCCAGGGCCGGGGGAGTGTCGGCGGCGCGGCTGGTCATGACGCCACCCTAGGTCTTGTTGACAGACCCAGCAAGGACCGGCAGGCTGGGTCCGTGACCCAGACCCAGGTGGACCCGACCGCGATGGACGGCTACGAGCAGCTGCAGGCCATGATCGACGGCCGGCTGCCACCCCCGCCGATCGCCGACACCATCGGGCTGGTCAACTTCGGCGGCGAGCGCGGCGAGATCTCGGTCGAGCTGGTGCCCGAGCTGCGCCACTACAACCCGCTCGGCTCCGTGCACGGCGGGGTGCTGTCCACGATGCTCGACACCGCCGCCGGGTGCTCGGTGCACTCCACGCTCGCCGTGGGGGAGGGCTACACCTCGTTGGACCTGACCGTGAAGTTCCTGCGTCCGGCGACCGTCGACTCCGGCCTGCTGCGCGCGGTCGGTCGAGTGGTCCACCGCGGGCGGCGTACGGCGCTGGCCGAGGCGCAGGTCCTCGACGCCCGCGGCAAGCTGGTCGCGCACGCGACCAGCAGCTGCATGATCTTCAGCTAGAGGCGCCGACCAGCGGCAGCACCCGGTAGGGCACCTGCGTCTCCAGCGCCATCACGGTCGAGGCCCGCTGCACGCCGGCGACCGCGACCACCCGGTCGATGACGCGCTGCAGGTCGGCGTTGGTGCGGGCGACCACGCGGCACCACAGGTCGCCGGCGCCGGTGATCGTGTAGGCCTCCAGCACCTCGGGCACTCCTGCGAGGTGCTGGGCGACGGCCTCGTGGCCCGAGGACTGGCTGATCTCGAGGGTCAGGAACGCCGTCACGGGGTAGCCCAGCGCCTCAGGAGCGAGGTCCGGCCCCCACCCGGTGACCACCCCGGAGGACTCGAGCTTGTCGAGGCGCGCCTGCACCGTGCCGCGGGCGACGCCGAGGCGCCGCGACGCCTCCAGGACGCCCACGCGCGGCTCGGTGGCGAACAGCCCGATCAGGTTGCGGTCGAGATCGTCCATGCGTGCCTCCGATGTCGGACAGTCTGTCCAGTCGTGAGGCCGACTGTTGCACAGAATGTCACCGCTCGACACCCTGAGGCCATGACGACTACGGCATCCACCGGCGGCGCCCTGACCGCCGACGAGCTCAAGGCCGACCTCACCCTCGAGCAGCTGCGCCAGCTCGTGGGTCTCGTCGAGTACGACGAGGACGGCGACGTCTTCCCGGTCACCGGCTGGGACGCGATCGTGTTCGTGGTCGGCAACGCCACCCAGGCCGCGCACTACTACCAGTCCGCCTGGGGCATGGAGCTGGTCGCCTACTCCGGCCCGGAGAACGGCCAGCGCGACCACAAGTCGTTCGTCCTGCGCTCGGGCTCGATCAGGTTCGTCGTCAACGGCGCGGTCGACCCCGACAGCCCACTGGCCGACCACCACCGCCGCCACGGCGACGGCGTCGTCGACATCGCTCTCGAGGTGCCCGACGTCGACAAGTGCATCGCCCAGGCCCGCAAGGCCGGCGCCACGGTCGTCCGCGAGCCCGAGGACGTCACCGACGAGCACGGCACGGTGCGGATCGCCGCCATCGCGACGTACGGCGAGACCATCCACACCCTCGTCGACCGCAGCCGCTACGCCGGCCCCTACCTGCCCGGCTACGTCGCCCAGCAGAGCACCTTCGTGAAGCCCGAGGGCCAGCCCAAGCGGCTCTTCCAGGCCCTCGACCACATCGTCGGCAACGTCGAGCTCGGCCACATGGACGAGTGGGTCGGCTTCTACAACCGGGTCATGGGCTTCGTGAACATGGCGGAGTTCATCGGCGACGACATCGCCACCGACTACTCCGCGCTGATGAGCAAGGTCGTCGCCAACGGCAACCACCGCGTGAAGTTCCCGCTCAACGAGCCGGCGATCGCGAAGAAGAGGTCGCAGATCGACGAGTACCTCGAGTTCTACCGCGGCGCCGGAGCCCAGCACCTCGCCGTCGCGACCAACGACATCGTGGCCTCCGTCGACGCGCTGCGCGCCAACGGCGTGGAGTTCCTCGTGACGCCCGACTCCTACTACGAGGACCCCGAGCTGCGCGCCCGCATCGGCAACGTCCGGGTGCCGATCGAGGAGCTGCAGCAGCGCGGGATCCTGGTGGACCGCGACGAGGACGGCTACCTGCTCCAGATCTTCACCAAGCCGCTCGGCGACCGCCCCACCGTCTTCTTCGAGCTGATCGAGCGCCACGGCTCCCTCGGCTTCGGCAAGGGCAACTTCAAGGCCCTCTTCGAGGCCATCGAGCGCGAGCAGGACGCCCGCGGCAACCTCTGACTTACAGCAGGCGTGCCGGGCGGGCTCGGGCCGGGCCGCCCACGCCCGGGCTGGCATGATCGCTCGCATGGCGACGTACGTGGCGTTCCTGCGGGCGATCAACCTGGGCGCCACGCGGAAGTTCCCGAAGGCCGCGATCGTCGCGGCGACGCAGGCGGCCGGCTTCGCGGACGTCGAGACCCACATCAACACCGGCAACGTCCGGCTGAGCACGGCGATGCGGTCGCGGGCGCGGATCGAGACGGCGCTCGAGGGCGCCTACCGGGAGTCGCAGGGCTTCGAGGTGCCCACGATCGTCCTGTCCCAGGCCGAGCTGGGCCGGGTGGTCGACGACGCCGCAGAGCTGGGCGAGGGCCACGAGGGGCGCCACTACGTGTCGCTGCTCAAGCAGGAGCCGGACCCGGAGGCCGCGCGGACGCTGGAGGCGCGGACGACCGAGGAGGAGCGGGTGGTCGTCCGTGGGCGTGCCGTCCACCTGCTCGTCCGGGAGAGCTACCTGGACTCGATGACCACCAACGCGACGGTCGAGAGGCTGCTCGGCGTCGCGACCAACCGCAACCTGACGGTGCTCAGCGCGGTACGTCGTAAGTGGTGCTGACCCGCTCCAGGTCGCGCACCGACCTCGACAGCAGCGTGATCCCGGCGATCGCGGCGTAGGCGACGCCGCCGGCGAGGATCACGTGCTGCACCCCGAAGTGGACGCCGAGCGGGCCGAACAGCAGCTGCCCGACCGGGATCGCGACGAACGAGCCGAGGGCGTCGTAGGAGTAGGCGCGCGAGAGCATCTCGTCGGGGATGTGCTCCTGCATGGCGAGGTTCCAGCCGAGGTTGAAGACCTCGGTGCCGGCGCCGGCCAGGACCATCACCGCCATCACCGGGGCCACCTGGGGGTGCAGGCCGAGCATGATCATCGGCAGCGCCAGCGCGCCGATGCCGACCATCCCGAAGAGCAGCGGCCGCTCCAGGCGGACCCGCGTCATCACCAGCGTCATCACCAGCAGGCCCACGGCCTCCGCCGACAGCACCAGCCCCCAGCCGCGCTCGCCGAGGTCGCTCTGCTTGGCCAGCACCGGGCCGAGGGTGGAGATCGCGCCCGAGTGGATCGCGTTGAGCGCCATGAATGCCAGCACGACGACCCACAGCCAGGTCGTGCTCCGGAAGACCGTCCAGCCCTCGCGGAGCTCGACCAGCATGCTGGGCCCGTCCTGGCGGCGTACGGGCGCGGGGATGCGCACCCTCAGCAGGAGCGCCGCCGAGACGAGGTACGTCGTGCCGTCCACGGCGAGCGCCCAGCCGGGGCCGGCCGTGACCACGAGGATGCCGGCGACCGACGGGCCGATGACCGTGAGCGTCCCGCGCATCATCGAGATCAGCACGTTGGCCTGCTGGAGCTGCTCGCGCGGGACGAGCTGGGGCAGCACGCTGGCGATGGCCGGGAAGCTCAGGGCCGACGACGTGCCGATGACCGCGGCCAGGCACACGAGCTGCCACACCTGCGCGTGCCCGCCGAGCACGAGCGCGGCGATCGACAGCTGGCACAGGCCGGAGACCACGTTGGAGGTCTGGATCACCAGCGTGCGGCCGAAGCGGTCCGCGACGACACCCCCGACGAGCAGGAAGACCACCATCGGGATGCTCATCGCGGCCAGCACGGTCCCGAGGGCGCTGGGCGAGTCGCTGACCTCCAGCACGGCGAAGGCCAGCGCCACGCTCGCCATCGTGGTGCCGGCCATGTTGACCATGCGGGCGAGGAAGTACCAGCGGAAGTTCTGCTCGCGCAGCGGCGCGAGCGCGCCGGGGCGACTCACGACGTCATCCCGAACGCCGCGACCGTGAGGCTGACCGGCGCCGTGCCCTCGGTGCGCGACGGCCGCGCCTCGGCGTGGACCAGCTCGGAGGCCTCCACGACCAGGCGGACGGCGCGCTCCCAGACCTCCGGCTCCACCCAGAGCTCGGCGTCGGTGAAGCTGGCCTTCGGCCCGGGCTCGCGCAGGTCCATGCGACGCACCATCTCGTGGGCCATGGTGCGGATGTCGACGCCCCGCCGGCGGTCCCCGTGGTCCTCCTGGCGCCACGGGTGGCGGTAGCGCTTGGCGACCCCGCCGCGGATCCGCTCCTCGCCCGCGACCACGACCTCACCGGCGTCCAGCAGGACCCGCAGGTGGTAGGAGGCGTTGGCGTGCGTGACGCCCAGCTCGCGCGCCACCTCGGCCGCGGACAGCTCCGCGGCGGTGAGCAGCGACAGGATCCGCAACCGCAGCGGGTGCGCCGTGGAGCGCAGTGCCCTGACGTCGTCCGAGTCTGACATGACAACCTCCCAATGGTCGTTGGGGAGTCTGCCTCGGGGTGGTCGTGACTGTCAAGCGGTTGTTGGGGAGTCACCGCTCACCACCGCTGTAACGCGGAGTTATCCGCTCTGGTGCGCCCCTGCGGAGGGGCACCAGAGCAGATAACTCAGCGTTACAAGCGTCGGGGCGCCGCCGGGGTCGGACCGGTTGTCCACAGGCTGCGCCGGCGCGGCGCCGGCGGGCGGCCGATGAAGGGCGCCATCGGGGGATGAGGCCACGGGTGGCCGCCTTCATGGCGTCGCAGAACGGGCTGGTGCTGCGGCGACAGGCGCGGCAGGGCGGCATGACCGGCGACGCCATCGACCGCTTGGTCCATGCGGGGGAGTGGGTCGCCGTACGGCGGGGCGTCTACGCGACCGCCGCCCTCTGGGAGTCGCTCGACGTCCACGTCGGCAGGCCGCTGCTGAGGGCGCGCGCGGCCAGCCGCAACATGCTGGTGCCGCACGTCATGAGCCACGACTCCGCCGCGCTCGCCCACGGGCTGCCGATCCTGGCGGCCGTCCCCGAGCTCGTCCACATCACGCGCTTCGGCGTCGTCGGCAGTCGGACCAAGCACGGGGTCAAGCACCACCGCGCCCCGCACCTGCCCGAGGAGCTGGTCGAGATCGACGGGATCTGGACCCTCGACCGCGCCCGCACCGCCGTCGACATCGCGCGTGAGCACGGGCTGCGACACGGACTGGCGGCGTGCGACTCGGCGCTGCGGCTCGGGGTGTCGCGTGCGGACCTGTGGGCGGCGGTCGCGCCGATGACCTGCTGGCCCTACGTCACGGTCGCCCGCGAGGCGGTCGAGCTCGCCGACCACCGCGCCGACAACGTCGCGGAGTCCCTCACCCGGCTCCTCGTCCTCGAGCTGGGGGTCGGCCCGGTGGAGCCGCAGTTCGGGCTCCGCGACGGCTCTCGCAGGGCATGGTGCGACGTCCGCGTCGGGCGCCACGTCGTGGAGTTCGACGGCAAGCTGAAGTACCAGCCCGCCGCGGAGGGCGGCGTCGCCACGGTCGACCCCCAGCTGGTCCGGTGGCGCGAGAAGAAGCGGCAGGACTGGATCTGCGGCTTCCACCTCGGCATGTCCCGCATCACCTGGGCAGACGTGCAGCCCGACCGCTGGGAGTCCACGAAGCGCCGCGTGCTCCGCGAGTACCACGCCACCCGGGCCCGCTACGGCACCTCCATCGCCGACCTGGCGCCGTACGTCATCACCGCCGCCTGACGCCGCGGGCCGAGCCGCGCCGCCGCGGCCGCGCCGATCCCGCGTCTGGTGCCCCTCTGTCGGCTCTTCGGCTCCCCTGCAGGGG
>NZ_SPUI01000002.1 GCF_004522095.1 Nocardioides sp. 503 | reverse complement strand
GGCGGGGCTGCTCATGGGTCCACTCAAGCAGCGACCACCGACAGTCATAGGCGTGAAAGGGCGCTTATCCACAGGGTGTGGAGGGTTAGTGGCTTTCTTTCTCCGATTTTACTTTCAGCCCTCTGGGTGGGGTGGTTTCGAGGCTCGCTGCGCTCGCACCTCAACCACCGAGGTCGGCGTCGTGGGTTGAGGAGGTTGCGCAGCAACCGTCTCGAAACCCCAGCGACCAGGAAGCCGGCAGCGGCGCGCAAGCACCGCCTACCTCGTCCCCGTCAATGCCAGAGACCGCGACGACCGCGGCACCGTACGCGGCGACTGATTGACGCGAGGAGGCGACCAGAGGTGCGGGGGTCTCGACGTTCGCTCGTCGCTGGCGCTCCTCGCTGCTCGACCACCGGCACGTGGTTTCGAGGCTCGCTGCGCTCGCACCTCAACCACCGGGAGCCGGCAGCGGCGCGCGACCACCGCCTGCCTCGTCCCGGTAGCTGCCAAGGACCGCGACCACCGCGGCGCCGCACGGGACCACCGATTCACGCGAGGAGGTGACCAGAGGTGCGGGGGTCTCGACGGGCGCTCGTCGCTGGCGCTCCTCGCTGCTCGACCACCGGAGGGTGGTTTCGAGGCTCGCTGCGCTCGCACCTCAACCACCGCTGGCGACCGGGCGCACCGATGCCCGCCACCGTGGGGGGACGGTGGCGGGCCGGGTGCGGGGTCAGCGGAGGATGGAGTGCTTCTGGACGACCTCGGTGGTGTTCCAGAGCCTGCCGAGTCCCCAGGTGGTGCCGGCGCCGAGGGCCGCGAGGGCGACGAGGCTGACGGCGCCGAGGAGGTGCTCGTCGAGGACCGGGTTGTTCTCCGGGGGGAGGACGACGGTCCACATCATCACGTAGAGGAGGGCGCCGGCGGCGGCGGCGAAGCGCATCCCGATGCCGAGGGTGAGGGCCAGGCCGATGCCGAGGAGGCCCAGCATGAAGCCCCAGTCGGCGAACCAGGTGCCGGCGATGGAGTTGTAGAAGCCCTTGAAGGGACCGTCGGCGCCGAACTTCAGGAAGCCCTCGGTGGGGCTGTTGCCGTGGATCCAGGCCGCGTCACCGAAGCGGTCGACGACGCCGGTCTCGTCGCGGCCGGTGCTGAAGCCGAGGGCGAGCAGCTTGTCGAGGAAGGCCCACAGGAAGGTGAGTCCGAAGCCGATCCGGAGCACGGCCAGCGCCTTGCGTGCGAACGGGGTCTGGACGGTGTCGACCTCGGTGACGACCTGGTGGTCGTGCGCCGGGCGGTTGATGGTGGTCATGGCACTGCTCCTTCTCGGTTGTCGGTGCTGTGGTTCTCAGGTTGCTCTCAGCCTCGTCCTGCGCGGGCAGCGCGGGCAGGGGCGATGGTCACCCCGGGCCCGGGCTTTTAGTCCCGAGCAGCACCCGGACCACGGGCACGACCGCCACGGGGCAGCTCGCGTGCTCGACGACCGTGGCGGCCACCGACCCGAGCAGGAGGTCGCCCATGCGGGAGCGGTCGTGGCGCCCGACGACGACCAGGTCCATGAGGTCGGCGACCTCCAGCAGCGCCGGCGCCGGCATCCCGCGGGCGACGACGAGGCGCACGTGCACGTCCGGGTGCATTTCCCCGAAGCCGGCGACGGACTCGGCCAGCCGGACCCGGGCGTCCTCGGAGTCGGCTCCGGAGTCGATCTCCGCGCCTCTCACCGCGTCGGTGCCGGCGAGCGGGTCCCAGACGCTGTGCAGCACGGTCAGCGGAAGTCCGTGGGTCGCGGCATGGCGGTAGGCGTGCTCCAGGACCGGGCGCGAGTCGGCGGTGCCGTCGTCGCCGACCAGCACCCCACGACGTACGACGCCCGCGTGGTGCGGCCGCACGACCACGACCGGGCAGGCGGCCTCCCGCGCCAGGCCGACGCTCACGGAGCCGAGCAGCACGGTGCGCAACGGTCCGTGACCGCGCGAGCCCACCACCAGCAGCGAGGCGCTCGACGCCAGGTCCAGCAGGGCCTGGCGCGGGTGGGCGCGCCGGACCACCGTGCGCAGGCGGAGCCTGGGGTGGCGGGCGCGCACGTCGGCGGCCGCGGCCTCGACGAGCTCCCGGCCGGCGACCTCGAGCTCGTGGGTGACCCGGACGGCGTAGGGGTCGACGTCGAGCACCAGCCCGGTGCCGTGGACCAGGACGAGCGGGCGGCCGGCCAGGTGCGCCTCGTCGGCGGCGAAGGCGACGGCACGACCGGAGTGGTCGGAGCCGTCGACGCCGACGACGACGGCGCCGGCCGGGAGCGAGGTGGTGTCCATGTCCTCGAGCCTGGTCGGCGCGGGCGCCGGCCGTCAGCGGCGGAGGGCCCGATCCAGGGGGACCAAGGACCCGAGCTCGACGGTGCGGTCGACCAGGTCCAGCCCGACGGGCTCGTGGGTGATCCACAGGACGCTGCGGCCGTCGCGCTCGCCGAGGATCTCCGCCGCCAGCTCGACGGCGGTGGCGTGGTCGAGGTGGGCGGTCGGCTCGTCCAGCACGAGGACCGCCTGGTCGGCGAGCACCGAGCGGGCCACGGCCAGGCGGGCGCGCTCGCCACCGGAGACCTGCGCGTGGCCGTCGCCGAGCCAGGTGTCGAGCCCGTCGGGCAGGGAGTCGAGCCACGGGCCCAGGCGGGCGCGACGCAGGGCGACCTCCACCTCCTCGTCGGTCGCGGAGGGCCGCGCGAGCCGGACGTTCTCCACCAGGGTCGAGGCGAAGACGTGCGGGTCGTCGTCGACGAGGCCCACCCGGCGGCGTACGTCGTCGAGCGCCAGCCGGTCGAGACGCTCACCGCCCAGCGTCACCTCGCCGGAGGTGGGGTCGAGGAAGCGCAGCATCAGCGCCGCCAGCGTGCTCTTGCCGGAACCGCTCGGGCCGGTCACCGCCACGCGGGCGCCCGGCTCGAGGTCGAGGGACAGCCCTTCCACGCACGGCCGGTCGCGGTCCCAGCCCACGGTGATGCCCCGCAGCGCCACCTCGGAGGAGGGGGGCAGGGGGCGTCCGACGGTGTCCCGGACCGCCGGCGTACGGCGGTCGAGCTGACGCAGGCGGGTGGCGGCGGCCTCGGTCCGTGCGGAGAGCGCCCCCGCGTCCGCGACCGTGGCCGCGGGCTCGGCGAGGGCGAGCGGGACGAGCACGAGGAGAGCGGCCATCGGCCCGGACAGCGACCCGTCGGCCACCGCGGGCGCGGTCAGCCACGCCATGGCCACCACGCCGGCGCCCGACGTCAGCAGCACCAGTGCGCGGGCGGCGCCGAGCCACCGCGCGGCGCGGACCCCGGCCCCGGTCAGACGGCTACCGAGCACGGACACGCGGCGCACGGCGGCGTCCTCGGCGCCCCACATCAGCAGCTCGGTGGCGACCTGGGCGGTCTCGACGACGGCCGCGGAGAGCTCGGCGCGCAGCCCGACGGCCGCCCGCTCACGCCGGCCGGCCCCGAGGCGGGCCAGCAGGAAGCCTCCACCGCTGCCCACCAGCGCCGTGGCGAGGACCACCGGCACCGCAGCCGGCAGGACCAGCGCCGCCACCGCCGACGTCACGACGGTGACCCCGGCGAAGCCGAGCACCGGCAGCCGCACGCGCAGCTCGCGGTCCACGACGCTGTCCACGTCGTCGACGATCGAGGTCAGCACGTCCCCGCGCCGCCGCCCGAGACGACCGGGCGTCAGCGGCACGATGGCGTCGTAGACGTGCACCCGCCGCAAGGCCAGCATGCGCAGCGCGGTGTCGTGGGACCGCAGCCGCTCCACGTAGCGGAGCACCGGTCGGGCGAGGCCGAAGAGCCGCACGCCCACGACCGCGACGAGCAGGGTCAGCACCGGAGGCTGGGTCGAGGCCTGGACGATCAGCCACCCGGCGGTGGCTGTCAGCGCCACGCCCGAGGCCGAGGCCAGGGAGCCCAGCGCGATGCTGCTCCACAGCGAGGCCGGTCGGGCGGACCCCGATGCCGCCGGCTCGCCGGCGTGCGGTGTGGTCACAGACCGCACGTCTCGGGCCCGCGAACCTGTGGTTTGTGACCACACCGCAGGGGTGACGCGCGCGAGCGGCACCACGTGGTCGGCGAGCGCCACGAGCGCGGGGCGGTGCGCGACGACGAGCACGGCGCTGCTCCGGCCGAGCTCGACGATGGTGTCGGCGATGACGCGCTCGGTGAGCTCGTCGAGGTGGGCGGTGGGCTCGTCGAGCAGCACCCACGGACGCCGGGCGAGCACGACGCGCGCCAGGGTCAGCCGGGCACGCTCGCCGGCGGACAGGCTGCCGCCGTCCTCGGTCACCGGCGCCGCCAGCCCGCCCGGCAGCAGCCGGACCCGCTCGGCCAGCGCCACCTGCTCCAGCGCGGACCACAGCTCCTCGTCGCTCGCCCCGGGCGCGGCCAGCCTGAGGTTCTCCGCCACGGAGCCGGCCAGGAGCACGGGACGCTGCGGCACCCAGGCCACCTGCGAGCGCCAGGCGGTCGTGACCGGGGTGCCGCCGACGGTCAGGGAGCCCTCGACGGGCACCAGCCCGACCAGCGCCGCCAGCAGCGTGGACTTGCCGCAGCCCGACGGCCCCGTCACCACGGTGACGCCGCGCGCAGGCACGACGGCGGACAGGTCCGCCAGGGCGGGACTGGTGCGCCCGGGATGGGTCACGGTGAGGCCGTCGACGACGAGGTCGCCGCCGTCGTACGACGCCCCGCACCCGTTCGGCGCCTGCGACTCGAGCAGCTCGCTGACCGCCTCGAACGTCGCGACGCCCTCGGCGGCGGCGTGGAACTCCGCGCCGACCCGGCGCAGCGGCCAGTAGGCCTCGGGGGCGAGCAGCAGGACGAACAGGGCGGTGCCGAGCGCCACGTCACCGTGCGCCAGCCGCACCCCGATCACGACCGCCACCAGCGCGACGCTCAGCGTGGCCACGAGCTCGAGCACGGCCGCGGAGGCGAACGCGACGCGCAGCGTCGCCTGGGACGCGCGCCGGTAGCGGTCGGTGACGGCGCCGATCCGTGCGGACTGGGCCCGCGCGCGCCGGTGGGCGACCAGCGTCGGCAGGCCCCGCACCACGTCGACGAAGTGCCCCGAGAGCGCCGCCATCGCGGCCCACTGCTCCTGGGCCCGGTCGCGCGTGGCGAGCCCGACCAGGGCGCCGAAGACCGGCACGAGCGGCAGCGTGAGCCCCACGATCAGCGCGCTCCAGAGGTCCTGGGTGGCGATGACGGCCAGCGTGAGCAGGGGCAGCACGAAGGCGAGGACCGCCGCCGGCAGGTAGCGGGTGAGGTAGGGCTCGGCGGCCGCCACGCCCCGGGTGGCGAGGACCGACAGCTCGCCGCTGGCGGACGAGGACTCCGAGCCACGGGCGATCACGGCGCGGACGACCTGCCCGCGCAGGTGGTCCCCGACCGCCGCGGCGGCGCGGGCCGAGAGGACGTCGGAGCCCCAGGACACGAGCGCGCGGGCCGCGACCAGCCCCAGGACCGCGAGCGTCCACCCGACCAGCCGGTCGTCGGACACCACGGCGACCACCAACCCGGTGACGGCGTAGGCCTGCGCCACCACGAGCACCGCGCCCAGGACGCCCGCGCCCACGACGCCCGCGAGGTGTCGCCGCGCCGGGGCGAGGTGGGGGCGCAGCCGCGGGTCCGTCGGCCTCACGGGGCGAACGGGGTCGGCAGGGGCGCGGGGATGTGGTCCACCGAGATCCGCCGGCGGAAGACCCAGTAGGTCCACGCCTGGTAGGCCAGGACCAGCGGCGTGAAGAGCACCGCGACCACCGTCATGATCTTGAGCGTGTACGCCGTGGCGGCGGCGTTGGTCGTGGTCAGGCCGGTGCCGCCGGCCAGGCTCGTGGGCATCACGTCCGGGAACAGCGCGAGGAACAGCCCGGCCACGCCCAGCCCGATCGCCAGGAACGTGCCGACGAAGGACCAGCCGTCCCGACCCGCGAGGACGGCGAGCAGCCCCAGGACGAGCGCCACCGCGGCGGCGGCGAAGGCGAGGGCGGAGGGGACCGTGCCGGTGTCGAGCTGGGTCCAGCCCAGGAAGACCACCGTCACCAGCGCAGCGCCCACACCCAGCTTGGTGGCCAGGTCACGCGCGTGCTCGCGCACCCGTCCGGAGGTCTTCAGCGAGATGAACACCGCGCCGTGGGTGAGGAAGAGCATCAGCGTCGTCGCCCCGCCCAGCAGGGCATAGGGGTTGAGCAGGTTGAAGAACCCGCCGGCGTACTCCAGGTCGGAGTCGATCGGCACCCCCCGCAGGATGTTGCCGAACGCCACGCCCCACAGGACGGCGGGCACGGCCGAGCCGACGATGATCGCCAGGTCCCAGCGCGCCCGCCAGGTGGCGTCGTCGCGCTTGTGGCGGTACTCGAAGGCGAGCCCGCGCACGATCAGCGCGACCAGGATCAGCAGCAGTGGCAGATAGAACCCGCTGAACAGCGTGGCGTACCACTCGGGGAAGGCGGCGAAGGTGGCGCCGCCGGCGACGAGCAGCCACACCTCGTTGCCGTCCCAGACCGGGCCGATGGTGTTGATCAGGACGCGGCGCTCGTCCTCGGTGCGGCCGATGAGCGGCAGCAGCATGCCGACCCCGAAGTCGAAGCCCTCGAGGACGAAGTAGCCGATCCACAGGACGGCGATCAGGCTGAACCAGACGGTGGTGAGCTCCATGGCGGTCTCCGGGTCTCAGTAGGCGAACGCGAGCGGGCGGTCGGGGTCGTGGTCGGGTCGCTCCGGCGGCAGGTCGTCGTCGTCGACCTTGTCCGCGCCGTGGCGGGCGTAGCCGAGCAGCAGCTTGACCTCGACGACGGCGAGCACGCCGTAGAGCAGGGTCAGGACGACCAGCGAGATCAGGGCCTCCGTCGGCGAGACGCTGGGGGAGACGGCGTTCTGCGTGGTCATGAGCCCGAAGACCGCCCAGGGCTGGCGTCCCATCTCGGTGAAGATCCAGCCGAAGGAGTTGGCGAACAGCGGCAGGAACGGCAGCGCCAGCACCGACGCCAGGAGCCAGCGGCCGCGCGGGGTGCGCCCGCGGCGGGTCGCCCACAGCACCCACACCGCGACGGCGGCGGCCGCCATGCCGAGCCCCATCATCAGCCGGAAGGTCCAGTAGGTCAGGGGGATCACCGGCGTGTAGTCGCCGGGGGAGTAGTACGCCGCTCCCGGGTCGCTGCCGTACTCCTCGGCGTACTGCTCACGCAGGTCGTCGATGCCGACCACCTCGCCCCCGGCGTCGCCGGTGGCGAGGAACGACAGCAGCCGCGGCACCTTGATCGCGAAGCGCTCCTCGCTGCCGTCGAGGCTGCCGACGGTGAAGACCGAGAAGTCGGCCGGCTGCTCGGTCTCGTAGAGCGCCTCGGCCGCGGCCATCTTCATCGGCTGCACCTCGGTCATCACCTTGCCCTGGAAGTCGCCCGAGACGGTGACCCCGATGCCGGCGACGAGCACGACCATCGCGGCGCTGCGCACGGCCGAGCGGTACATCGAGCGGTCCTCCTCGTCGCGCGCCTTGCGCACCAGCTGCCAGAAGGCGACGCCGACCACGAACGCCGCGCCCGTCATGTACGCCGCCAGGACGGTGTGCGGGAACGTCACGAGCTGCACCTTGTTGAACATCACCGCCGCGAAGTCGGTCATCTCGGCGCGGCCGCTCTCGGGGTCGTAGCGGTAGCCGACGGGGTTCTGCATGAACGAGTTGGCGGCGAGGATGAAGTAGGCCGAGAACAGCGTGCCGAGGTGGACCAGCCACATGCAGGCGGCGTGCAGCCGCGCCGGGAGCCGGTCCCAGCCGAAGATCCACAGCCCCAGGAAGGTCGACTCCAGGAAGAAGGCGAGCAGGCCCTCGATCGCCAGGGGCGCGCCGAACACGTCGCCCACGAACCGCGAGTAGTCGCTCCAGTTCATGCCGAACTGGAACTCCTGGACGATGCCCGTGACGACGCCGATCGCGAAGTTGATCAGGAACAGCTTGCCGAAGAAGCGGGTGAGCCGGAGCCACTGCCGGTTGCGCGTGCGCACCCAGGCGGTCTCGTAGCCCGCGACGAGGGCCGACAGACCGATCGTGATCGGGACGAACATGAAGTGGTAGACGGTCGTGATGGCGAACTGCCAACGAGCGATGTCCAGGGTGTCCAGGTCCACGTGCTCTCCTGTGGTGGTGGGCGGGCACGCCCACGCTAGGAACGCGACAGGGCCCCGCGTCACGGTCGCGGGTCCCGACCCGCCGGGACGAAGGTCCCGGGCCCGCGAGGTCCCGGCCCTCAGGCCAGGAGCACGTCGGCCACGGGGCGCCGCGGGGTCCTCGGGAGCTGGCTGCGGCCGATCTCCTGCCAGCCGATGCGCAGCAGGACCTGCGGGTGCGTCAACGAGCCCAGGACCTCCGTGCGCATGGCCTCGCGGGTGCCGGCGACCTCGACCACCTGGCTGAGCGGCACCACGGAGAGGCCGTCGACCGTGGCCGCGAGCCACAGCTGGCTCAGGGCCTCGCCGGTCTCGACCCAGGCGCGCGGCTCGTCCCGGTCCGTGCCCAGCACCAGCAGCCCGTCGGAGCTCTCGAGCATGCCCGCGCGCGGCCGGGCGGGTCCGGACGTGAATCGCCCACCGGGGGCCGGGGCGGCGCCCACCGACTCGGGGATGCTCGTCGACGGCACGCCCTCGTCGGGCCCCCGGTCGACGCAGGCGCGCTGCTCGGCGGCCAGGTGGGGGTCCGCGAGCTGCTGGTCGCGGGCCCGCTCGACGAGCAGCTCCACCCGGATGCGGGACGCGGTGTCGCTCAGGGGGACGGCCAGGACGCCGGGGGCGGCCACGGCAGCGGCCAATCCGGCCAGCCGCTCCTCCGGCACCGGCCACGAGGTGAAGCGTCGCCGGTCGGTGACCCTCCGGGCGAGGGTGGCGAGGTGCTCGACCGCGTCCGCCGGCCGCGGGCCGGGGCGCAGCTCGAGGGTCGCGAGGTGGTCGGGGTCGTGGGGCTCCGGCAGCAGGACCACCTCGGCGGGCATCCCGAGCGCCGCGGCCGCCACGCGCGCCTGGTGCAGCGCGGCGCCGCACGAGACCAGCAGGTTGCGCCCGGAGGGGTCGGCGACCGCGAGCTGGCGCGCGCGGTCGGCGTACAGCTCGATGCGGTCGCCGTCGACGCGCCACCGCCAGGGCTGGGTGTTGTGCACGCTGGGGGCGCCGCACGCCAGCTCGACGACGCGGCGGGCGGGCGAGCCGGAGGGGGTCCGGAGGTCCATCCGTCCAGCGTGCGACGACGCTGCGGGGCGGACCAGGGACCAAGGTCCCGGTGGGTCCGGGCCCTCCGGACCGGGTGGCCCGCCGCCGAGGGACCCTAGGCTGACGTCATGACGCACAGTGCCGACGCCGGCCCGGGTGAGCGCGCTGCGATCCGGGTCTTCCTGCTCGACGACCACGAGATCGTGCGTCGCGGCATCCGCGAGCTGCTCGAGAGCGAGGGCGACATCGTCGTGGTCGGCGAGTCCGGCTCGGCGGTCGAGGCCGCCAGCCGGATCCCGGCGCTGCGCCCCGACGTGGCGATCCTCGACGGGCGCCTGCCCGACGGCACCGGCATCGACGTGTGCCGCGAGATCCGCTCGGTCGACCCGAGCATCCACGCCCTGATCCTCACGTCCTACGACGACGACGAGGCGCTCTTCGCCTCGATCATGGCGGGAGCCGCCGGCTACGTGCTCAAGCAGGTACGCGGCAGCGACCTGATCGACACGGTGCGCCGGGTGGCCGCCGGCCAGTCGATGCTGGACCCGGCCGTGACCGCCCAGGTCCTGGAGCGGGTCCGCAACGGGCCGCGGGTCGACCCCAGCCTGGAGCAGCTCACCGCGCAGGAGCAGAGGATCCTGGAGCTGATCGGTGAGGGCATGACCAACCGCCAGATCGCGTCCACGCTCTTCCTCGCCGAGAAGACGGTGAAGAACTACGTGTCCTCGCTGCTGGCCAAGCTCGGGCTCAGCAGCCGCACCCAGGCGGCGATCTTCGCCACCAAGCACCCGCACCGGTGACCGCGCCCGGTAACGGTAGCCTGCCCGCGTGAGCGAGGACGCGCGTCCCGACCCCGCGCCCGGCTCGTCGTCGGCGCTGGAGGAGACCGGCTTCGACGACCTGCTGCGCGAGGTCCTCAGCCGCGTCCACGGCGTCCTGGACGAGCAGGCCCGGTGGCAGCTGCTGCTCGACGCGGTGGTCACGATGGCCGCCGACCTGACCCTGGACGGGCTGCTGACGCGCATCGTGCGGATCGCCAGCGACCTCGCCGGCGCGCAGTACGCCGCCCTCGGCGTCCTCGGCGACGGGCCGGGCAAGCGGCTCCGGCTGTTCGTCACCCACGGCATCGACGAGACGCGGGTGCGCGAGATCGGCGACCTGCCCACCGGCCACGGGCTGCTCGGGCTGATCATCGACCGGCCCGAGCCGCTGCGGCTGCACGACATCGCCGAGCACCCGGCGTCGTACGGCTTCCCCGAGCACCACCCGCCCATGGCGTCGTTCCTGGGCGTGCCGGTGCGGATCCGCGACATCGTCTTCGGCAACCTCTACCTCACCGAGAAGGTCGGCGGGGGTGACTTCACCGAGCAGGACGAGGCCATCGTGGTGGCCCTGGCCGCGGCGGCCGGCGTGGCCCTGGAGAACGCCCGCCTGCACGAGGAGGCGGGTCACCGGCAGCGCTGGCTCGCGGCGTCCGCCGAGGTGGCCTCGATGGTCTCCGGCATGGCCGTCGTCGCGGACGCCGTCCAGGTCATCGCCGACCGGGCGCGCGAGGTCTCCGGCGCCGACCTGGCCTGGGTCGCCTCCGGCGCCGACGGTGAGAGCCTGCACCTCGAGGCGGTGTCCGGTGCCGCGGCGGACGCCCCGGCCATGGCCCAGGTCGACCTGGGCCGCTCCCTGGCGAGCGAGGTGGTGCGCACCGGCACGCCACTCACGGTCGCCGACATCGGCGCCGAGCCGCGCGCCGTCGACGTCGCCGCCCGCCTGGGCTGGCCGGTCGTCGGGCCGGCCCTCGCCGTGCCGCTCGGCAGCGCCCAGGGCGTCGAGGGCGCGCTCGTGCTGGCCTGGTCGCCCGAGCGGCTGGCCGCCTTCCACGCCGTGGACCCGGCGCTGCCGGCGAGCTTCGCCGAGCAGGCGGCGCTGGCGCTGCAGGTGGCCGAGGCGCGGGAGGACCAGCAGCGGCTGGTGCTGTTCGAGGACCGCGACCGGATCGGCCGCGACCTCCACGACCTCGTCATCCAGCGGCTCTTCGCGGTCGGGCTGGGCCTGGAGAGCGTCTCGCGGCTGACGGACCGGCCGGAGGTCCGCGACCGGCTCGGTCAGGCCGTCGACGACCTGGACGCCACGATCAGAGACATCCGGCGCTCCATCTTCGCGCTCGGCAGCCTCGACGAGTCCACCGACGTCCAGGCCGAGGTCGAGCGGATCGTCGACCGCGCCGCGACGACGCTGAAGTTCCGCCCCACCCTCCGCTTCACCGGCCCCGTGCGCACCCGCATCCCCGCGAGCGTCGTGCCCGACGTCCTCGCGGTGCTGGGGGAGGCCCTTTCCAACGCGGCGCGGCACGCCGACGCCCACGCCGTCGACGTCGAGCTAAGCGCGGTCGACGACCTGCGGCTGACCGTGCGCGACGACGGTCGCGGCCTCCCCGAGGGGGTGCTGGAGAGCGGGCTGTCGAACATGCGCCAGCGCGCCGACCGCCTCGGCGGCCGGTGCGTGGTCAGCTCCGCCCCCGGCGAGGGCACCACCGTGGAGTGGTGGGTCCCGGCCGGGAGCTAGCCGTGGCTCAGGCGCAGTTGTCGCACTCGCCGGTGGCGGGCAGCTGCATGTGGCAGGTGGGGCACGTGGGGATCTCGCGCTCCTGGTAGCGGATCTTGCGCTCGCGACCGCGGGCCGCGGCCAGCTTCGGCGTCAGCGCGGCGACGCCGCCGCCCTCGGGGAGGTCGGCGCCGAACTGCTGGTGCGCGAGCAGGCGCTGCTGCGCCGCGTGCTCGTCGGGGTCCTCGGGCAGGGTGCCGGTCGCGGCCTGGACGGCCGGGGCGTACGACGCGCCGACGCTGCCGTCAGCGTTGACGCAGAAGGCGGTGAGCAGCGGCTCGTCGTTGCGCGCGCACTCGGCGGCGACGCGGGTCAGCACGTCGCCCAGCCAGTAGTGGGTCTGCTGGGAGGTGCGGATGCCGGTGCGGTTCTGCACCTGGACCGCGAGCTCCTTGGTCGTCAGCACCCGGTGGTAGTGGGCGGCGGTCTCCTTGAGCGTGGCGTGGGCCGCCTCGGCCCAGGCGTTGCGCGACTCGTCGAGCTCGAGGTCGGCGGCGTCGCGCCACTCCCCGTTGACGGGCTGGTCGACCAGCCCGGAGGCGTCGACCTGCGTGACGTCGAAGCCGAGGTGTGACAGCAGCCGACCGGCGCCGTCGAGGCTCCCGGCGAGGTGCGCGCGCGAGGCGGCCTTGCCGGTGGCGTACTTGTGCGCGACGCCCAGGACGGCGTTGGCGTCGTAGCTGTTGCCCTCGTGCCAGACGACGTAGTCGCGGCTTCCGCCGAACCCGTAGGTCCGCAGGAAGGCCTCCCCACCACGCTCGTCGTACTCGGAGAGGGCGTCTAGGACGTGGTCGCGGGTCACTGCTGGAAAGTCGGGCACATGGTCGACCTTAAGCCCGGCACCCACCAAACCCCTCACCAGGGACTGGGACGGTAGTCCTTCACGAAGCATCCGTACAGGTCCTCGCCCGCCTCGCCGCGCACGATCGGGTCGTAGACGCGGGCCGCGCCGTCGACCAGGTCCAGCGGCGCGTGCCACCCCTCGGCGGCGATCCGGAGCTTCTCCTGGTGGGGTCGCTCGTCGGTGATCCAACCGGTGTCGACCGCCGTCATCAGGATCCGGTCGGTCTCGAACATCTCGCCGGCGCTGGTGCGGGTGAGCATGTTGAGCGCGGCCTTCGCCATGTTGGTGTGCGGGTGCCCGGCCCCCTTGTAGCGGCGCGAGAACTGGCCCTCCATCGCCGAGACGTTGACGACGTAGCGGCGGCGCGCCTGGGAGGCGCGCATGGCCGGTCGCAGGCGGGAGATCAGCAGGAACGGCGCGATCGAGTTGCACAGCTGCACCTCGAGGAGCTCGAGCGGGTCGACGTCCTCGACCTTCTGGGTCCAGGAGTTGACCCGCTGGAGGTCGGGGAGGAGCCCGCCGGCGTCGACCGCCGTGCCGGCGAGGTGCGCCTCCAGGGAGGCGTGCCCGGCGCTGAGGGCCAGCGCGGTCATGGAGGCGGGCGACTCGCCCAGGTGGTGGGCGATCGGGTGGTCGCGCAGCGTGCCGGCGATCGACGCGGGGTGCAGCTCGGAGACCCGGTCGAAGGTGACCATCTCGGGCAGTGCCAGGTCGGTGGGCAGCGGGGCCAGCTCGGCCTCCGCCAGGGGCGCGTAGGCGCCGGGCGAGCGGCGTACGGTCTGGCAGGCGTTGTTGACCAGGATGTCGAGCGGCCCGGCGGCCGCCACCTCGTCGGCGAGCGAGATGACCTGGGTGGGGTCGCGCAGGTCGATGCCCACGACGACGAGCCGGTCGATCCAGTCGGCCGCGTCGGGCATCGCGGCGAACCGGCGCACGGCGTCCTTGGGGAAGCGGGTGGTGACGGTGGTGTGCGCCCCGTCGCGCAGCAGGCGCAGGGCGATGTACATCCCGATCTTCGCCCGCCCGCCGGTGAGCAGCGCCCGGCGCCCGGTGAGGTCGGTGCGCTGGTCGCGCTTGGCGTGCGAGAACGCCGCGCACTCCGGGCACAGCCAGTGGTAGAACGCGTCGACCAGGGTGTAGTCGTTCTTGCAGATGTAGCAGCCGCGCGGGTTGATCAGCTCGCCGGCGAACGCGCCGGTGGCCTGCGAGACCAGCGGGATGCCCTCGGTCTCGTCGTCGATGCGCATCGCCGAGCCGGTCGCCGTCAGCTCGGTGACCGCACGGTCGGCCGCGAGCTCCGCGGCGCGCTTGGCGGCCCGCCGCTCGTGCTTGAGCGCCTTGTACATGTGGGACGCCGCGTGCTTCACCGTGGTCATGTCCGGATGACCGTCCGGCAGCTGGTGCAGCTGGCCGAGGACCCGCACGGTCGTCGCGAGGTCGTCGGGGTCGATGCCGGTGGTCACCGGCGAATGCTACGGCGCGACCTCTCCGCCACCACGATCGACGCCTGCCGGAGGCCGAGGAAGGACGAAGTCCTGTCCCGACACCCCCTGCGACCTCCTCAACCAGCGGGAGGAAGGTCCGACCACGGGTCCTCACGTCGCCAGAGCGTGGGCAGGTGCAGCGCGACGCCCTGGTCGGCGGCCAGACCGCCGAGGACCCGCAAGGTGACGTCGAGGTCGTCGCCGGCGTAGGGGAGGGCGCGCAGCGGACGGTCGAGCGGGCGGAAGAAGTCGTCCCAGTGCGTCAGCACCACCCGCCGGGCGCCGACGGCCTCCACCGTCTCGGCCCAGTAGGTGCGGACGTACTCCTCGGGCTGGACGCCCAGCTGACCGACGCCGAGGTAGACGACGTCGGCACGACGCCCCGCCAAGGCGCCGCGGCGGAACCCGGCACTGCCCTGCAGCAGCGCCGTGCGGCCGCTCGCGTGGCTGACCAGGATCGACCAGGCCTCGCCGCAGCGGTAGGCGGCCGTGCGCACCGGGGGGACGACGGGCTCGGTGATGACGCCCGGGTAGCGGTCCGGTGGGCAGTGGTGCGACTCCACGAGGGTCAGCGTCCATCCGCCGTACGTCATCGGCTCGCCCGGGACGGCCAGGCGGATCCGGTCCTCGGGCAGGCCACCGCCGCGGCCGACGTGCGCGGTGGAGGCACCGCCGACGAGGACGGCGCCGGTGCGACCGGCGACCACCGCGGAGTCCATGGCGTGGTCGAAGTGGGTGTGCACCGGCAGGACCGCCTCCAGGCGGTCGACCCCGGCCCGGCGCAGCGCGGCGTCGATCCGGGCGGCGTCGGGCGCGATCCTGCCCAGGGCGACCCTCGGCAGGGACGGGCGCGAGAAGAAGCCGTCCGTGAGCACCGCCGACTCCCCGTCGTCGAGCAGGAGGCTCGCGACCCCGAGGAAGGTCACGCCGAACGGCCCGGAGGCCGGCGGCACGTCGAAGCGGTCGGCGTAGCGGGACAGGTCGGGACGACCGGGCTTCAGGCGCACGGGAGGACCCCTTCGGGCGAGCGGCGGGCGGTGTCCGGGCGACGGTAGCGGAGCCGGCGGGGGCGGAGGTCCGCAGGCGCCTCGACCCCGGTCTCGCCGCGGGTTCCTCAAGGGAGCCTCAAGGTTCTGGACGGACCACCGCAAGGTGCCCGCAAAGGTCTTCTTGAGGTGGCTGTGGGCTGCCAGTGTCGTCCTGTCAGCCTTCGAAGAAGCGAGACCGGTGCGAGTCGAAGGTCGTCACAGTCCGCGTGCGCCGAGGCGCACGCTGCGGCCCTCCGGGGCCGCCATCCGCGAGGGTCGGTCCACTACTGGGGGGAGTGGACCGGCCCTCGCTCAGATCTGCGCTCAGTCGGTGCGCGGCGTCTGCGAGCCCAGCGGGGGCTGGGCGTAGACGTTGGCCGGGGCGGTGCCACCGTCGGTGAGCCTGCGGTAGATCTCCTGAGCGGCGCCGCGCATGCCCCTCAGGAAGGGGTGGAAGTTGGCCGCGCGCAGCGGCTTGAGCTTGCTGCCGTTGATCCAGGCCTCGCGTCCCGCGCAGGCGTCGTGGCCGCGCGAGGCGGGGTAGAGGTCGACGTACGTCGCACCGTTGCGGGCGGCGGCCCGCCGCAGCGAGCGGTTGAGCCGGCGCTCGACGCGGTTGCCCCAGCGGTAGTCGCCGGCCGCGAAGGCCACCTGCTGGCAGGTGCCGCGCTGGGGCAGCAGCCGGGGGTAGCCGATGACGTAGACCTCGGCGGCGGGCGCGCGGCGCGCCACCGTGCGCAGCACCCGGCCGACGTTGGCCTGGATGCGCGTCGCGTCACGCAGCTTGGTGTCGACGCCCTTGCGGTTGGTGAAGTGGCGGCGGCAGGGAGCGCCCTTGGGTGCGGTCGGGGCGACCTTCTCGCAGACCTCGATCATCGAGCCGAACAGCGTGCGGTCGTTGCCGCCGATGCCGACCGTGACCAGGTCCGTGCCGCTGCTCAGCGCGCTGACCTGCGGCGCGGGGCTGGGGCCGGGGACGATCGTGGTCTGCCGACGCTTGGTCAGGTCGACGCTCTGGGCGCCGGAGCAGGTCACGTCGACGTAGCTGCGCACCCCGAAGTAGCCGGCGAGGAACGCCGGGTAGCTGTTGGTCGAGCGCAGGCAGCCCACCGGGTCGAGCCGCTGCGCCGGGATCAGCGGCCCGGCGCTGTAGGAGTCGCCGAGGGCGACGTAGTCGATGGGCTCGTCGCCGGTCACGACGTCCTTGGTCACCGCCCCGTCGGGGGCGGCGCCCGCCGGGGCGGTCGCGGCCGTCACGGGGGCAGCGCCGAGCGTCAGCGCGAGGGCGGCGGCGGCGACGAGGGCCGCGCGGAGCCGGTGGGGTCGAGCAGTGGACATGTGAGCCTCCCAGAGGAGCCGGCGCGGCCGGGGCGGCCTGCCGACGAGTGCTGTGACCTTATGTGACGGCGCCCACAAGGCTAGGGCGCCCACGTTCGCTCGGTCCGGACGACGAGGTCGTCGACGACGCCCTCGACGTGGCCCTCCCGCTCGAAGGCGGTGCGCTGGCGGGAGGCGCCGGTGCCCTGGAGCACCCGGTCGACGCCGTCGCGCACGAGGGCCAGGTCCCCGTGCTCGGCCAGCACGTCCGCGAGGTCCTCCACGGTGCCGCGCAGGACGTCCTCGGCCTTCATGAGCCCGTGCTCGACCGGGTGCATCAGGGTCCCGCTCAGTCCGTAGCGCGCGGCGCGCCAGTGCGCGGCCCGGAGCAGCTCGGAGCGCCAGGGCACGAGCGGCTGCCCCTCGGACCAGGAGCGCGCCGAGCGCTCGACGAGGGCCCGCACGATCGCCGCGACCAGGACGCCGTCGGCGGGGTCGGTGCAGACGTCGGCCACGCGCACCTCGACCGTCGGGTGGTCGGTGGCGAGGCGGGCGTCGAAGTAGAGCATCCCGGGGTCGCGAGCGGCGCCGGAGTCGATGAGCGCCTGCGAGACCGCCCGGTAGGTCGCGAGGTCGCCGAACGCCTCGGTCGTGCCGGCGCTCGGCCAGCTCGACCAGGTGCGCGAGCGCCACGAGGCGTAGCCGGTGTCGCGTCCCTGGGCGATGGGGGAGTTGGCCGTGAGCGCCAGGACCAGCGGCAGCCACGGCGTGATCCGGTCGATGACCGCGACGCCCTCCTCGTCGGAGGAGATCGCGACGTGCACGTGCATCCCGCAGGTCCCGGCCGTGCGGGCGATCTCGCCGTAGGTCTGCACCATGTCCTGGTAGCGGTCGTTGCGCGTCACCTGGGGGTCGTCCAGGGGCAACGGCGACACCCCGGTCGCCACCAGTGCCAGGCCGAGGTCGGCCGCGGCCTGGCCCGCCGTACGCCGGGCGAGGCGCAGCTGCGCCAGGGTGTCGGTGAGGTCGGTGGCCGGGTCGGTCCGGGTCTCGAGCTGGTGGCGGAACAGCTCCTGGTCGAGCTCGTCGGTGGAGGCGCGGGGGCCGGGGAGGTCCGTCGGCTGCCCCTTCCCGTGCTCGCGGAATCGCTTGAGGACCTGGTGCGCGCGCGGGGAGGCGGCGCGAGTCTGGGGGTCGACGAGGAGCAGCTCCTCCTCGACGCCCACGGTGCGGGGTGTCATGGCTCCGGGTACCCACCACCACTCACCCTCGCCCTCGTCGGGGACCCGCGCGTGGCAGGGTGTGCGCGTGGCCCTCTCGCGCGACGTCCGCCCCGCCGACTGGTTCCTCGGCAAGATCGAGCGCGGCAACCCCAGCACCCGCCTCGACGACGTCCATCCCGGAGACGAGGCGTGGTCGCTGGGCAACCGGGTCCGGCCGCTCGTGCACGGGGCGACGTACTTCGCCGAGCTCTTCGAGCGCATCGAGGCCACGGTCGAGGGCGACCTGATCTTCTTCACCGACTGGCAGGGCGACGCCGACGAGCGCCTGACGGGCGAGCCCGGCAGCGAGGTGGTCGACGTGCTCGGGCGCGCGGACGAGCGCGGCGTGGACGTGCGCGGCCTCGTGTGGCGCTCCCACAGCGCGGCGCTGGGCTTCACCGCGGGGGAGAACCTCCGTCTCGGCGAGGACCTGCAGAAGCGCGGCGCGGAGGCGTTGCTGGACATGCGCGTGCGCCACGGAGGCTCGCACCACCAGAAGATGCTGGTCATCCGTCACCACGACGACAGCTCGCGCGACGTGGCCTACGTCGGCGGCATCGACCTGTGCCACTCCCGCCGCGACGACGCCGACCACCACGGGGACCCGCAGGCGCTGGACTCCATGGCCGACGAGTACGGCGAGACCCCGCCGTGGCACGACATCCAGGCAGCGATCAGCGGGCCGGCCGTCCACGACGTCGAGACCGTCTTCCGCGAGCGCTGGGAGGACCCCACCCCGCTCAGCCGCAGCCCGTTCTTCTGGCTGCGCGACAAGATCCTGCGGCTGGACCTCAGCCCGGACCCGCTGCCCGAGCAGGCGCTCCCGCCGCCGCCGGTCGACGGCGGGACGCACGCGGTGCAGCTGCTGCGCACCTACCCCGACCTGCGCCTCAACCGCGACTACCCGTTCGCGCAGGGCGGCGAGCGCAGCGTGGCCCGCGGTTACACCAAGGCCCTGACGAAGGCGCGCCGGCTGGTCTACGTCGAGGACCAGTACCTCTGGGGCAGGCACATCGGCGACGCCTTCGTGCAGGCCCTGGGCGCGCACCCCGACCTGCACGTGCTCGCGGTGCTGCCGCTGCACCCCGACCTCGACGGCATGTCCCGGGTCCCGGAGATGCTGGGCCGACGCCGGGCGATGCTGGAGATGATGCGCGTGGCGCCCGACCGGGTCTCGGTCTACGGCATCGAGAACCGCGCCGGAACCCCGGTCTACGTGCACGCCAAGTGCTGCCTGATCGACGACACCTGGGCGACGATCGGCTCCGACAACTTCAACCGCCGCTCCTGGACGCACGACTCCGAGCTGTCCGCGGTGGTCGTCGACACCGACCCCGACGACCAGCGCCGCTACGCCCGCTCGCTGCGCCTGGAGCTGGCTCGCGAGCACCTGGACCGCGACGCCGACGACCCGATGGACGACTGCGCCGACACCGACGGCATGTACGCCGCGTTCGAGGAGAGCGCGGCCCGCCTCGACGCGTGGTATGCCGCCGGGCGGGTCGGCCCCAAGCCGACCGGTCGGCTGCGGCGGCTCGAGCCGCCGCGGCTGGGTCCGGTGCAGCGCGTCCTCGCCCTCGCGCCGTACCTCCTGATGCACGACCCCGACGGTCGGCCCCGCTCGCTCAAGCGGTCCGACGGCTTCTGACGGGACCCGGCTCAGGCGGAGGGGCGCCCCAGCGCGGTGTCGTCGAGGCGCTCGCGCAGCTCGACCAGCGACTCGAAGACCTGGGCCGCCCCGGAGTCCTCGAGCTCGCCGACGGAGAAGCCGCCGGTGCGCACCGTGATGGTCGGCACGTCGAGGCGTCCGGCGGCCTCGACGTCCCACACGGAGTCCCCGATCATCACCCCGGAGGCGCCGTCGACCTTGGCCAGCGCGGTCTGGACGAGGTCCGGCGACGGCTTGGACTCCTCCGCGTCCTCGGACGTGGTCCACGCGTCGGCCAGCGGGCGACCGTCCACGAGGTCGAGGAAGACCTCGACGTGCTTCTTCTTGCCCGAGCTCGCCAGCACCAGCCGGAAGCCGCGGCGCTTGACCTCCGCCAGCAGCTCGTGGGCGCCCTCGAAGGGCTGCACCTCGCCGATCAGCTCGTCGAACTCCTCGACCCAGGCGTCGCGCAGCGCGTCGCCGTGCTCCTTCTCCACGTCGTCGCCGGCCACCTCGGCGACGAGCTTGTCCCCGCCCATCCCGATCGCGCGGTGGATGCGCCAGATCGGGACCACCACGTCGTGGCGCAGGAACGCGCGGGACCAGGCGAGCGCGTGCTGGTAGTTGCTGTCGACGAGCGTGCCGTCGACGTCGAAGATCGCGGTGTCGGCCATGGCCTGGCGGTACCCACCCGCGCGACGCTCACCTCTCAGCGCGCTGCGACGAGCGTCACGACGTCGACGAGAGCGATGCCGATGGCGGCGAGGAACGGCGTGCGGCCGCGGCCGGTCAGCGCGACGAGCGCGAGGGCGGCGACGACGCCGAGCCCCACGAGCGACACGGCCGAGAACCCCGCCCCCACGGTCACGACGGCCGAGCCGAGCACCAGCACGCCGGTCGCCGCGGCGGGGAGACGGCGACGCCCGATGCGGTGCGGCAGGCCGTGGACGCCGGTGGCGGCGTCGTCGTCGAGGTCGGGCAGCACGTTGACCAGGTGGCCGCCGACCCCCAGCAGGGCCGCGGCGACCGGGACCCACCAGGGCGGGAGGTCGTCGTCGGTCAGGGCGACGAAGACCGGCAGCAGCCCGAACGAGACCGCGTAGGGGACCCAGGACCAGGCCGTGGCCTTGAGGCCGAGGTTGTAGGTCCAGGCGGACAGGACGATCCCCAGGTGGACGAGGCCCGCCTCCCACCCGCAGGCGAGCGAGAGCGGGACGACGGCGACCAGGGCGACGACACAGGCGGCCCGCACCGTGCCCTCGCTCAGCTCGCCGGAGGCCAGGGGCTTGTCGGTGCGCCCCACGGCGCGGTCGCGCCGGGCGTCGAGCAGGTCGTTGGACCAGCCCACGCTCAGCTGCCCCGCCATGACGGCCAGCCCCACGAGCAGCAGCCGCCCCGGGTCGAGGTCCTCGGCCACGCCCAGCAGGACGGCCAGGGCGGTGACCGCCACGGCCGGGCCGCCGTGGGCGGCGCGCAGCAGCGCGGTCACGCGGTCCGGGCGGCCGGTGGGAGGGCGGAGTCGTCCTGACCGGGTGCGGCCAGCGGGTCCTCGGGGAGCAGCGCCACCTGCTCGCGGCACCAGGGGCTGATCTCGCGGCTGCCGTCGAGCACGCCGGCGCGGAAGTGCGACCAGTCGACCCAGGCGACGTCGTCGACCTCGGTGGGGTCCGGGGCGAGCGCGCCGGAGGTCGTGGCGACGTAGACCGGGCACATCTCGTTCTCGACGACGCCGTTGGGCATCACCGCGCGGTAGCGGAACGCCGGCAGCATCAGACGCACCCCGGACGCCTCCACCCCGACCTCGTCGAGCACCCGGCGGCGTACGGCGTCGGCCATGGGCTCACCCGGTCCCGGGTGCCCGCACACGGAGTTGGTCCAGGCCCCCGGCCAGGTGCTCTTGGTGAGCGCCCGACGTGTCATCAGCAGTCGCCCGTCGGCGTCGAAGAGGTAGCACGAGAAGGCCAGGTGCAGCGGCGTCTCCCGGTGGTGCACGCCCTGCTTGGGGGTCGTGCCGATCGCCTGGCCGGCCTCGTCGAGGAGGACGACGAGCTCCTCGGTGGTCGCGCTCATGCCGGCCTCGCCAGCTGGTCGACGGCGGCGCCGAAGACCCAGGGCAGGGCGGCGGCGGCCGGCACGACCCGGCGGCGTACGGCGGGGTGGCGGGTCGCGGCCAGCAGGCCGCGGGTGAGGAGCTCGTGGCGCCGGCTCAGGCAGCGTGAGTCCCGGTCGTAGCGGGTGACGTCGCCGGCGACGACGGCCTCGACCGCGGCGCGCGCCTGCGCGACGCCCAGCGCGATGCCCTCGCCGGTGAGGGCGTCGACGTAGCCCGCGGCGTCGCCGACCAGCAGCACCCGGCCGGCCGCGCGGTGCCGGGCCTGCTGGCGCAGGGGACCGGCTCCGCGGACGTCGGCGGCGGGGGCGCCGCCCAGCCGCTCGGCCAGGGCCGGGAAGTCGCCGAGCAGGTCGGTGAGGCCGCGTCGCTGGCCGGTGAGGACCGCGACGCCCACCCGGTCGGGCCCGACGGGGGTCACGTAGGCCTCCGACGTCGGTCCCCAGTGCACCTCGACGAACGAGGTCCACGGCGCCACGTCGACGTGGCAGCGCTGGCCGTAGCGGCGGGCGGTCGTCGCCGGCTCGTCGAGGCCCGTCATCCGGCGCACGGGGGAGTGCAGGCCGTCCGCCGCGACCAGGTAGCGCGTGGGCTCGCCGTCGACGAGCAGGTGGTCGCCCCGGTCGACGACCTCGCGCACGGCGCGGGGGTCGGTCTTGACCCCGGCCGCCAGGACGGCCTCGCCCATCGCCCGGTGCAGGGCCGTACGGCGCACGCCGCGACCCGGGCCGTGGCGGAACGACGCCTCGGCCGTGCGGGCCCCGTCGACGTAGCGGATGCCGGTGATCGGGTGCCCGTCCAACGTCACGCCGAGGTCGGTGAGCGCGGCGACCGCCCCCGGCATCAGCCCCTCGCCGCAGGCCTTGTCGATGACGCCCTCCCGCGGCTCGATGACGCCGACGTCGAGCCCGGCCCTGGCGGCGTACAGCGCGGTGGCCAGGCCGACGGGACCGCCGCCGGCGACCAGGAGGTCACGCATCGACGGGCTCCCGCGGCAGGGTGCGCAGCGCTGCGTCCTCGGTGCGGATCCGCACCGTCAGCAGGGCGGCGTTGGCGACGGTGAAGACGAGCGCGGTGATCCAGGAGGCGTGCACGAGCGGCAGCGCCACGCCCTCCACGACGACCGCGACGTAGTTGGGGTGGGGCAGGAGCCGGTAGGGACCCGACGTCACGGGGGCGAGCCCGGGCACGATGATCACCCGGGTGTTCCACCGGCGCCCCAGCGTCGTGATGCACCACCAGCGCAGCGCCTGCGACGCGACGACCAGCGCGAGCATCGACCAGGCGAGCCCGGCGGCGACGTCGGGGCGGCGTACCCACGCCTCGACCAGCATCGCCACGAGGAAGCCGCTGTGCAGGACGACCATGAACGGGTAGTGCCCCTGCCCCGACTCGCGCCCGCCCCGCTCGAAGCTCCACGCGGCGTTGCGCTTCGAGACCACCAGCTCGGCGAGACGCTCGAGGCCGACCAGCGCGACCAGGACGGTGAACGCCGTCAGCGTGGTCACTCCGGATCTCCGGTCGCGCGCACCAGCACCAGCTCGGAGCAGAAGCCGGGACCCATGGCGAGGACCATCCCATACGAGCCGGGCACCGGCGGACGGTCCCTCAGGGTGTCCCCGAGGACGTGCAGCACGGAGGCCGACGAGAGGTTGCCGATGCGGGCGAGGGAGTCCCACGTCAGCTGGACCGCGTCGCGGGGCAGCTCCAGCGCCTGCTCGAGCGCCTCGATCACCTTGGGACCGCCTGGGTGACAGACCCACCAGCCGATGTCGGCACGGGTCAGGCCGTGGTCGGCCAGGAAGCCGTCGACGTCCTCGCGGACGTAGCGGCCGACGATGGTGGGCACGTGGGCGTCCAGGACGATGCGCAGCCCGCCGTCGCCGACGTCGAAGCCCATCGTGCGCTCGGAGTCGGGGTAGAGGCGGCTGCGCGTGGCCAGCACCTCGGCCCGACCACCGCGGTCGGAGCCGCCACGCGCGACCACGGCGGCGCCGCCGTCGCCGAACAGCCCGCTGGCCACGAGGTTGGGCATCGACACGTCGTCACGCTGCACGGTCAGCGAGCACAGCTCCACGGCCACGAGCACGGCCACCTCGTCGGGGTGCCCGACGAGGTAGTCGTGCAGCCGGGCGATGCCGGCCGCGCCGGCCACGCAGCCGAGGCCCACGATCGGCACCCGCTTGACGTCGGGTCGCAGCCCCACCAGCGCCGCGATGCGGGCGTCGAGGCTCGGCACCGCCAGGCCGGTCACGGTGGCCGAGACGATGACGTCGACGTCGGACGGCGTCAGGTCGGCCGCCTTGAGGGCGTCGACCAGGGCCCGCGCCCCCAGCTCGACCGCGTGCTCGATGAACAGGTCGTTGGCCTGCCCGAACCCCGTCAGCTCGGCGTAGGCCTCGAGCGGCAGCACCAGGTGACGCTGGTCGACCCCGGCGTTGCCGTGGAAGCGCCGCAGCAGCCGTTCGTCGAGGCCACCGGCCGTCGCGATGAAGCGGGCGAACGCGTCGGTGATCTCGTGCTGCGGGTAGGTGTGGGCCGGAAGCACCCCGCGGACCGAGAGGATCTCCATGTGACTCCTTCGATGCAGGTGCGTCCTCGGATTGGCCGGTACCCCGGCACCCACGATGTCACCCGGTGCGAAGAATCCCCAGGAGCTCGTGCGCCGGCGCCGGGTTGTCGCGGGTGGCCTTGCAGGTGAGCTGGACCAGCTCCGCGCCCGGGGCGGTGCGGACCTGCACGGCCCACTGGGCGCCGCCCGCGGTGAAGACCGCGTCGGTGACCCCGTCCGCCGCGCGCCGCGAGACCAGGCGCACCGCGTCGTCGCGGGTCTCACCGAGCTGGCGGCGCAGGGCGATCTCGGCGAACTGCACGGGCATCGCGTAGGACGAGCGTCCCCGCAGGTGGTCGAGCTCGAGCTCCCCGACGGCGAGGCCGTCGGCCACCGCGAGCGACGACACCGGGTCGAGCCGCCCGTAGTAGAGGCCCTGGGGCAGCACGAGCATGTTGCCGGCGAACCGGTCGCCCCCGATGTGGGAGACCTCCCAGGTCTCCTCCGGGTGCCCTGCGGCCAGCGCGGTGACCACCGGCCGGCCCTGCTCGGCGCAGCAGGCGTCGTGGCGTCCGTGCGTGCAGACGCACAGCAGCGTCCCGTCGTACGGCGTGAGGCCGGGCGAGCGGCCCGCGCCGAGCGCGACCAGGTCCAGGTCGAGCAGCTGGTGGGGGTCGGGCAGCACCGTGGTCTCCAGCCACGGCCGCGACGGGTGGGCGAAGGCCGCGAAGACCCGCATCCCGTCCTGGTGCGTACGGCGGTCGGGTCGCCGCACCAGCAGCGGGCGGACCCGCGCCGCGGCTGCGGCTCGGGCCACGGCGTCGCCGAGCCCGTCGGGCAGGCGGGCGTCGCGCAGGGCGTCGACGCCCCACGGTCCGGGGTGCTCGACGAGCAGGAAGGCGCGCACGGTCGAGGCGGTGCCGCCGACGGGCTCGTCGCGCAGCCCGCTGGCGACCGAGCAGCGGAAGGCGGGGTCGCGGGAGGTCACGTGGCGACCTCGAGGAGCCCTTCTCGGACGAGGCGGCGGCAGAGCACGAGGCGGCTCTGGGGGTCCAGGTGCTCGGCAAGGTCGCCCGGGGTCAGCTCCCGGCGCGCGCGCAGGTCCTCCAGGGCGGGACCCAGCCACGCCGGGACGTCGACGGAGCGGTCGCCCAGGAGCACCTCGAGCCGGTCGCCGCGGGGCAGCAGGACGCACGGGTGCCCGGGCCGGCGGCGCAGGAGGGTGTGGTCGTCCAGGGTCGCGACCGCGAGCACGTCGTGCAGCCCGCCTGCGAGTCGGGGGCTGCGGGTGGTGAGGAAGCGGCGTACCTCGGCGGCGACCGCGGCCTCCGCGGAGACCCCGCGGAGGTCGGCGGCCAGCGACTCCAGCCGCTGGGCCAGCCCGGCGGCGAGCTCGGCGGGGTCGTCGAGGTAGCCCGCAGGCAGGTGCTCGTCGGGCACGCGCCCGACCACGTCGGCGACGCTGCGCTCCACCAGGCCGCGCCAGGTCAGCTGGTTGATGCCGAGGGTGACGTGCAGGGAGACGGTCTCCTGCGCCCGGGCCGCGTGGGGGGTGCCGGTCGGCAGGTACATCGACACGCCCGGCTCCAGGAGCACCTGCTCGGGGCCGTCGGTGCCGTGGACCTCCCACTGCTTGGAGCCGGCGGTCTGGAACACGAACACGTCGTGGGAGTCGGAGTGCACCGCGAAGCCCTGGGCTCCCGGCGGGGTGAGGTAGGCGTTGGCCTGGCAGGGGTGGCCCAACTCGAGCTCGAGCTCGGCGACGAGCCGGGTGATCGGCAGCCAGTAGCGGTGCAGCCCCTGCAGGACGATGGTGGCGCCGCCGGCGAACAGCGCGAGCGCCTTGCGGGAGTCGACCAGCCCGGTGAGCGGCTTGCCGGCCAGCGTCGCGCCGCGGGTGTAGGACGACTCGGGGAGCACCGCGCCGTCCTGGGCGATGCGGACCGACGGCGTGCGGATCGCCGACGAGGTCAGCAGGGTGTCGACGTCGTCGAGCGAGAGCAGGGAGACCAGCCGCTCGGGGTCGGTGCGGTGCAGGTGCACCCGCGACGCCCAGACCTTCGCGAGGAAGGTCTGGGCGTCACCGCTGAGCAGGTCGAGCGCGGATCCGGGCACGGTCAGGACGCGTCGCCGTCCGTGGTGTCGGTCGCGTCGCCGTCGGTCCCGTCGGTGTCGGTGCCGTCACTGTCGGTGCCGTCGGAGTCGGTCGTGTCGCCGTCGGTGGTGTCGGTGGCGTCGCCGTCCGTGCCGTCGGCGTCGCCGCCGTCGGTGCCGTCCGCGTCGCCCGCGGGCGGCGTGGGGTCACCCGCCGGGGCGGTGGTCATGTCGTCGTCGCCGAGCGGCTCTTCCGGGGTGGTCGTCATGCGTCCTCCTGTGTCCGAAGTGGCTGACCGCCCCGGAGGGACGGCCCTCGTGCAGTCTGCTGGGGCGATCCCGGCCCGACAAGGGCGGTCCACCACGGCGTGCGCCTCGGTACCCGGTCCCGCCCGACCTCACGCCCTCCGCGAGCGGTGGTCACGCGGTCGCGGCCGACACCCAACGGTCGAGGGCGATGACGACCTCGTCGGGGTGCACCGGCTTGGCGACGTAGTCGTCCATGCCGGCCTGCAGGCACCGCTCCCGGTCGCCGGCGGTCGCGCTGGCGGTCATCGCGATGACCGGCGTGTGACGCTCGGAGCCCTCGCGCCGACGGATCTCGGTGGTGGCCTGGTAGCCGTCCATCTCCGGCATCTGGCAGTCCATCAGGACCGCGTCGAAGGTCGTCTGCTCCATCGCGGCCAGCGCCTCGAGCCCGTTCTCCGCCACCTCGGTCGTGTAGCCCAGGTGCTCCAGGATGCCCACCGCCACGAGCTGGTTGGTGACGCCGTCCTCGACGACCAGCACGTGGCCGCGCCCTCCGGGTCGCGTGGAGGTCGGGGTCTCGGTCGGCGCTGCAGGCGGCGCCTCCGGGTCTCGCCTGGCCGCCATCGCCTCCTCGAGCGCGGTCGCCAGGCGCGACAGCTGCACGGGCTTGGAGAGCAGGCGGTCGATGCCGGCAGCCATCACGTCGGCGCTGGCCAGGTCGCCGCCGGACGTCAGCAGCACCAGCCCCGGCGCCGAGGCGGCCTCTGCGCGGATCCGCCGGGCCAGCTCCAGGCCGTCCACCTCGGGCATGCAGAGGTCCAGCACGCCCAGCTCGTACGGCGCACCGTCGCGCTCGGCCTCGGCGAGGCGCACCAGCGCGGTCCCGGCGTCGGCGACGCAGTCGGGCCGCATGCCCCAGGCGCCGAGCTGGTCCTCCAGGATCAGCCGGTTCGTCTGGTTGTCGTCGACGACCAGGACCCGCACGCCGGACAGTCCGCCGGGGCGCGCCGCAGCGACGAGGTCCGTGCCCTCCGCGCGCTCCAGGGGCAGGGTGAACCAGAACGTGCTGCCGGCGCCGGGCCGGCTGCGCACCCCGAGCGAGCCGCCCATCGCGGTCACCAGCTGACGGCAGATGGCCAGGCCGAGGCCCGTGCCGCCGTACTTGCGGGTCGTCGAGGAGTCGGCCTGGGAGAAGGGGTCGAAGAGCCGCTCCTGGTCCTCCTCGGCGATGCCGACGCCGGTGTCGCTGACCTCGAAGCGCACGACGACGCCCTCGTCGGTCGTGTCGTCGAGCTGGGCGCGCACCACGACCTCGCCCTCCGCGGTGAACTTGATGGCGTTGGAGGCGAGGTTGAGCAGCACCTGCCGGATCCGGGCGGGGTCGCCGCGGAGGTGGGCGGGCAGCTCGGGGGAGCAGTAGGCGAGCAGCTCCAGGGACTTGGCGGTGGCGCTCTCGCCGACCAGCTCGGCGGCGTCCTCGACGACCTGCACCAGGCTGAAGTCGAGGGTCTCGAGCTGCAGCTTGCCGGCCTCGACCTTGGAGAAGTCCAGGATGTCGTTGATCAGCGTGAGCAGGGCCTCGCCCGCGCCGCGCACGCCCTCGGCGTACTGGCGCTGGCGTGCGTCGAGCTCGGTGGTGAGCAGCAGCCCGGTCAGCCCGATGACGCCGTTCATCGGGGTCCGGATCTCGTGGCTCATCGTCGCGAGGAAGGCCGACTTGGCGCGCGAGCCCTCGAGCGCGGCGTCCCGTGAGCCCTCCAGCTCGGCCTCCACGGCCTTGCGGGGGCTGATGTCGGAGAGCGCGACCACCACGCCGCCGACGTCGGGGTCGTCGACCAGGTTGACCAGCCGGACCTCGAGCCAGCGCGTGCTGTCAGCGTCGTGGTCGACGCGCGCCTCGGAGGTCAACGGCACGCCGGGCTGCTCCAGCGACCGGAAGAAGAGCTCGGTGAGGCGCTCGGCGTCCTCGGCCAGCAGGTAGCTGGTCCAGTCGAGGTCCGGCGCGATCCGGGCCAGGCCGAGGAGCCGGGGCAGGTGGGGGGAGCCGCGCAGGATCGTGCCGTCGGTGCCGATGACGATCACGGCGTCGGAGCTGTTCTCGGCCAGTCGCTCGTAGTGGCGGCGGCTGCGGCGTACGACCGCGCGGGCCCGTCGCTCCGAGGCGAGCAGCCGGGCGGTGCGTGCGAAGGCGAGCACCAGCAGGGCGGCCATCCCGATGATCGACAGGTACGGCGAGAGGTCGCCGCCGCGCAGGTCGCTCTGGAGCTCCAGCAGCGGCGGCACGGCCAGGGGAAGGATCGCGATGGCCAGCTGCCACGCCTCGGTGCGGCCGGCGTCGGCCTCCTCGTCGAGCTCGGCCCCGGCGGTGCCGGTGCCCATCCAGGCGCCGGCGGCCATCAGCAGCCCGCCGAGCATCCAGCCGAGGTCGAGCACGGTGGAGACCGGGGTGCTCAGGGAGAGCAGCAGGTAGCCCAGATCCGAGGCCAGCCAGCACAGCGCACCCGCGGCGAAGGTGCGGCCGATGGCGGCGCGCGTGCGCGGCGTCGCGAGCGCGCGCAGCACGAGCGCGAGCAGGATCGCGTCGGCGACCGGGTAGGCGCCGAGGACCGCGGTCTCGAAGGGGGAGATGCTCTGGTCGTCGACCAGGCCGGAGATGGAGGTGCTCCAGAAGACCAGGATGCTGACGGTGAGGATGCTCAGCGCGTCGAGGACCGCGTCGGCGTCGATGCGCCGGCGTCCCTCGCGGGTGCGCACCAGCGTGGCGACGAACATCGCCGCGCCCAGCGCGACGTAGCTGAGGAAGTACGGCACGTCGGCGGCCGAGACGTCCGGCTCCACCCCGCGCCAGTAGTAGGAGTACCAGGCGACCTCGCCGATCGCCGAGGACGTGAGACCGGCGGCGATCAGCCCGGGCACGAGCCGACGGCCCTCCGGTGCGCGCAGGAAGGCCACCCCGGCGACCACGGCGGCGCCGAAGACCGCGAGCAGGTACGTCGTGTCGCCGACGACGCCGGTGGCGAAGACGGCGTGGACGACCAGGAGGACCACCGCACCGGTCAGCAGGAGGGTGCGCGCGGGGTCGTCGGCCGGACGGACGAGCTTCAAGCGCACCTCTGGGTCCTGGACACGGGTCGTGTGGAGCGGGGTCCCGGCACCGCGCAGGACCCATCGTCGCAGGTCGGGGCGCGAAAGGCGTTCACCCTTCGGGGTCTGGTCGGTCCGGGTGTCGCCGGGTGGACGGCTTCCGGAGCCGCAGCCAGGGACCACCCGGCCGGCGGACGCCGGGGGGCGGCGGGCACGCTGGTCGACGACGTACCGCGCCCGCTCCCAGGAGGCACCGCCGATGATCCCCGCCGTCACCGCCGTCCGCATGAGCGGCGCCCGCGACCGCGCCGAGCTGCCGCTGCTGGTCCTGGGCCCCTCGCTCGGGACCTCGGCGACCGCGCTCTGGGCGGAGGCGGCCGGCCACCTCGCCGACGTCTTCGACGTCCTCGCCTGGGACCTCCCGGGCCATGGGCACAACCGCTCGGTGCCCGAGGAGCCCTACGACATGGCCGAGCTCGCGGCCGGCGTGCTCGCCGTCGTCGACGAGGTCCTGCTCCAGCGCGACGAGGTGGGCGGCAGCTTCTCCTACGCCGGCAACTCGGTCGGCGGGGCGGTCGGCCTGCAGCTGCTGCTCGACGCCCCGGGGCGTGTGCGCGACGCGGTGCTGCTGTGCACCGGTGCCGTGCTCGGCGAGCGGGCGATGTGGGAGGGCCGGATGGCACAGGTGGCCATGTCCGGCACCCGCGTGATGGTCGCGGGGTCCCGCGAGCGGTGGTTCGCGCCCGGCTTCGTCGAGCGCCGGCCCGAGGTGGTGGCGTCGCTGCTGGACGCCTTGGCCGGGACCGACGACCACGGGTACCGCCAGGCGTGCGCGGCGGTCGCCGGCTTCGACGTGCGCGCCCGGCTGGGCGAGGTCACGGCCCCCGTCCTGGCGGTGGCGGGCGACGCGGACCAGGCCGCACCGGTGGGCCGGCTGCAAGAGGTCGCCGAGGGCGTGCGCGACGGCCGCCTGGTGGTGCTCGACGACGTCGCGCACCTGGCGCCGGCCGAGGCGCCCGAGCAGGTGGCGCGGCTCGTGCGCCAGCACGTGCTGGGTGAGCCCGAGCAGGCGTCCGGCTCGTGGCACGAGGTCGGCCTCGCCGTACGCCGTGAGGTCCTGGGCGACGCCCACGTCGACCGCGCCCTGGCCGGCACGACGGACTTCACCCGCGACTTCCAGGAGCTGGTCACCGAGTACGAGTGGGGCGCGGTCTGGGGCCGCCCCGGCCTGGACCGCCGCAGCCGCTCCCTGGTCACGCTGACCGCCCTCGTCGCGCGCGGCCACCACGAGCAGCTGGCGACGCACGTGCGCGCCGCGCTCACGCTGGGGGTGACGGTCGAGGAGATCAAGGAGCTGCTGCTGCAGACCGCGGTCTACTGCGGCGTCCCCGACGCCGACGCCGCCTTCCGCGTCGTCCAGCAGGTGCTCCTCGACGAGGGCAGGAAGCAGTAGCGGCCTGGCGAGACCGACGGCAGGGCAGGACCGCTGCGGTCGGCGACCCCCTAGGCTCGCGCCCATGAGCGAGCGGCCGCCTCCGGGGGAGATGTTCGTGCAGTCGCTGGCCCGGGGGCTGGAGGTGATCACGGCCTTCGACGCCGAGCACACCTCGATGACGCTGAGCGAGGTGGCCGGCCGCACCGGTCTCAGCCGCGCGACGGCACGGCGCCTCCTGCACACCCTGCGCGAGCTCGGGTTCGTGCGGCTCGACGGCGCGCTCTTCACGCTGACCCCGCAGGTGCTGCGGCTCGGGACGGCGTACCTCTCCGGCCTGGGCCTTCCCCAGCTGGTGCAGCCGCACCTCGAGCGGCTCACGGCGCTCGTGGGGGAGTCGACCTCGGCCGCGGTGCTGGACGGCGCCGACATCGTCTACGTCGCCCGCGTCGCGACCCGTCGGATCATGACCGTGGGGATCACCGTCGGCACCCGCTTCCCGGCCGACGCCACCTCGATGGGACGGGTGCTCCTCGCGGACCTCGCGCCCCAGGAGGTCGACGCCTACCTCGCCGCGACGCCGCTGACCGCCCTCACCGAACGCACCCTGCACCAGCCCGACGCGCTGCGCGCCGAGCTGGCCCGCGTGCGCGAGCAGGGCTGGGCGGTCGTCGACCAGGAGCTCGAGGCCGGCCTGTGCTCGGTCGCGGCGCCGGTGCGCGACCGCTCCGGCGCGGTGGTCGCCGCGATCAACATCTCCACCTCCACGCCCCGCACCGGGTCCCTGCCCGAGGACTACGTCGGCCACGTCGTTGCCGCCGCCCGCGCCGTCTCCGACGACCTCGCCCACGCCGCCCGCTGACCCTGCCGGCTTGCTACGATTCGTTCGTGAACCGCACACGCGTTCGCACACCGAACAGGAGCACCGTGACCTCGTCCTTCGTGTACGCCGCCGCCCGCACGCCGTTCGGCCGCTTCGGCGGCGCGCTGGCCGAGGTCCGGCCCGACGACCTGGCGGCCGTGGCGCTGCAGGGGGTGCTGGCCAAGACCCCGCAGCTGGACCCCGAGCGCATCCAGGACGTCGTCTGGGGCAACGCCAACGGCGCGGGGGAGGACAACCGCAACGTCGGCCGGATGGCCGTGCTGCTGGCCGGCCTGCCGACCTCCGTCCCGGCCACCACCGTCAACCGCCTCTGCGGCTCCTCGCTGGACGCGGCCATGACCGCCTCGCGCCAGGTCGAGTCCGGCGACGCCGACGTCGTCGTGGCCGGCGGTGTGGAGTCGATGACCCGCGCCCCCTGGGTGCTGCCCAAGCCGTCGCGCGCCTACCCCGCCGGCAACGTCACCGCCGTGTCCACCACGCTCGGCTGGCGCCTGGTCAACGAGCGCATGCCTGCCGAGTGGACGGTCTCGCTCGGCGAGGCCAACGAGCAGCTCGCCGACCGGTTCGGCATCGGGCGCGAGCGGCAGGACGAGTTCGCGGCCCTGTCCCACCGCCGCGCCGACGAGGCCTGGACGGCCGGCTTCTACGACGACCTGGTGGTGCCCGTGCCGGGCGCCGAGCTGACCCGCGACGAGAGCATCCGAGCTGGCTCGACCGCCGGCAAGCTGGCCGGCCTCAAGGCGTCGTTCCGCTCCGACGGGACCATCACCGCGGGCAACGCCTCCCCGCTCAACGACGGCGCCTCGGCGCTGGTCATCGGGTCCGAGGCCGCCGCCGACACGATCGGCGTGGCCCCGCTCGCCCGGATCGCGGGCCGTGGCGTGCACGCGCTGGCGCCCCAGGAGTTCGGGTTCGCCCCCGTCGAGGCGGCCGACAAGGCACTGGCCCGCGCCGGGATCCGCTGGGACGACGTCGCGGCGGTCGAGCTCAACGAGGCCTTCGCGGTGCAGTCGCTCGCGTGCCTCGACGCCTGGAAGGTCGACCCCGCCATCGTCAACGCCAAGGGGGGAGCCATCGCGATCGGGCACCCGCTCGGCGCCTCCGGCGCGCGCATCCTCGGCACCCTCGCCCACCGCCTGCGCGAGTCCGGCGACCGCTGGGGCGTCGCGGCCATCTGCATCGGTGTCGGCCAGGCGCTCGCGGTGGTCCTGGAGAACCAGGCGTGACGGCGTTCTTCGAGGGGGCGACCGGGGCCGAGGAGGCCTTGGTCGACGTCGCGGACGGCGCCACCGTGCTCGTCGGCGGCTTCGGCATGGCCGGGATGCCGGTCGACCTCATCGACGCGCTGATCCGCCAGGGGGCCACCGACCTCACCGTGGTCTCCAACAACGCCGGCAACGGCGACACCGGCCTGGCCGCGCTGCTGGCCAAGGGCCGGGTCCGCAAGGTGGTCTGCTCCTTCCCCCGCCAGTCCGACTCGTGGGTGTTCGACGGGCTCTACCGCGACGGCCGCATCGAGCTCGACGTCGTGCCCCAGGGCAACCTCGCCGAGCGCATGCGCGCCGCCGGCGCCGGGATCGGGGCGTTCTTCTGCCCGACCGGGGTCGGCACTCCGCTCGCGGAGGGCAAGGAGACCCGTGAGATCGACGGGCGCACCTACGTCCTCGAGTACCCGATCAAGGGCGACGTCGCCCTCATCGGCGCCCACCGCGCCGACCGCGCCGGCAACCTCGTCTACCGCAAGACCGCCCGCAACTTCGGGCCGGTCATGGCCACCGCGGCCACGACCGTCGTGGCGCAGGTGAGCGACGTCGTCGACACCGGCGAGCTCGACCCCGAGGCCGTCGTCACTCCCGGCATCTACGTCGACAGGGTGGTCTCACGATGACGCTCACCAAGGACGAGATGGCCGCGCTCGTGGCCCGCGACATCGCCCCGGGTTCGTTCGTCAACCTCGGCATCGGCCAGCCGACCACCGTGGCCGACCACCTCGACGCCGGCTCGGGCGTGGTGCTCCACACCGAGAACGGCATGCTCGGCATGGGCCCGGCCGCCACCGGCGACGCGGTCGACCACGACCTGACCAACGCCGGCAAGGTCCCCGTCACCGAGCTGCCCGGCGCCGCCTACTTCCACCACGCCGACTCCTTCGCCATGATGCGCGGCGGCCACCTGGACGTCTGCGTGCTCGGCGCGTTCCAGGTCTCGGCCGCGGGCGACCTCGCCAACTGGCACACGGGAGCGCCCGACGCGATCCCGGCGGTCGGTGGCGCCATGGACCTCGCGATCGGCGCCAAGCAGGTGCTGGTGATGATGACGCTGTTCGCCAAGGACGGCTCGCCCAAGCTCGTGCCGGCGTGCACCTACCCGCTCACCGGCCTGGGGTGCGTGGACCGGGTCTACACCGACCTCGCGGTCTTCGACATCACCCCGGACGGCGTGCGGGTCCGCGAGACCTTCGGGATCACGACCGACGAGCTGGCCGCGCGACTCGACGTCGACATCACGGAGTAGGTTCGAGCCATGAGCGATCCCTCCGCGGACGAGTCCCGCATCGACACCCGCGCCGAGCTGCTCCCGGAGGAGCAGGAGGCCGGCAGCGCCGACCCGCACGCGCAGGCCGAGGCGATCCTCGCCGAGTCCGACGAGCGCACCAACGCGCCCGAGGAGACCCGCCACGACTCCGTGCAGACGCCCGATGCGCCCGAGGCCACGCCCGGGCACCAGGCCGAGGCGGCCGCCGAGGCGGAGCGGGACTCCTAGACCCTCGGCTCGCGCCGTTCCCGTCGCTCAGGCGGGAGTGGCGAAGAAGTACGTCGTCAGCGTGTAGCCGGCCGCAGTGAGCAGCTCGGCCAGCGGCTGGTCGGACGGCTGCTGCGTGACCACCGAGACCCGCGCTCCGCGGCGCGCGGCCGACTGCTCGGCGGCGCGCAGCCCGTCCACGGACTCCAGCGACGTCACCAGCAGGACCGGCCCGCCCGGGTCGTAGACCGGGGGAGAGGGCACCAGCTGCGCCTCGGCCCCCTCGACGCTGAGGCGGTGCTCCTCCGAGACGACGTTGAGGCCGGTGCCGGGCTCCAGGTCGCGGTGCCACCAGATCTCGGCGGCCTCGAGCCCCAGGTCCAGGGCGGCGTCGAGGCGTTCGGACTCCCACGCCGGCACCACGAACCGCACCGGCGCCAGCGCGGTCGCCTGCCGCAGCAGCGCCACGCCCTCGGTGGCCCAGTGCTCCGCGGGCTCGACGACCATGTCGTCGACCAGCAGGTAGGCGCCGGGATGCATGGCCACGAGGTAGCCGTGCTCGCTGCGCAGGCTCAGGGTCGCGGAGTCGTCGATCAGGTGCGAGAGGAAGGCACGGTGCCGCTCCACCGCGTCGGCGGCCGGGCGCCAGAAGCGCGGCGCGTGCGGGGCGAGCCGCTCGCGGCGGACGCGGGTGTGCTCGACCGCCCAGTCGAGGTCGTCCTGGGTGAGGGGTCGGAGGTCGTCGGAGGTCACGACTCGACGACGAGGTCCTCGTCGGACCAGAAGGCGCGCATGCTGAGGATCCTGCCAGCGTCGTCGAAGGTCATGACCTCCAGGGGCGCCATCCGGTACTTCATCCCGCCCGCCTCGGTCACGATCTCGAAGTGGAACGCCGCCTGGCCGGCGCACGCGCGCAGCGTCACGAGGTTCGTCGTGATCGTCAGGCCCTCGAGGCCGGCGTAGAACGCCCGGATCGCCTCGGTCCCGCGCAGGGCGTCGGAGCCGACCGGGTCCTCGAGCGTGGCGTCCTCGGCGTAGAGCGCCACGATCTCGGCCGCGGTGCCGGTGGCGACCAGGTCGAGATAGCGCTGGACCGTCGAGCGGATGTCTTCGTTGGAGGCGACCACGAGGTCTTTATAACAGGTTCTAGTTCTGCCGGCCGTCGGTCGTCGGCTGCGACGGGCCTAGGCTCGGCGCCATGGACGACCCGGGTGTCTACCGCGCCCCGCTGCGCTCGCGGCGCGACGACGTCGACCACGAGGCGGCGGTCGAACGGGCGCTGTCGCGCGGGCTGTGCGGGGTCGGCGGGGTCCTGCCCCGTCCACCGCAGGCCCTGGCGGAGGCACTGGCCGAGACCGAGGAGCTCCACGGCGACCGCGTGGCCCGCCGGCTCGAGCGCTTCGCCGCCGTCCCCGACGGCGCGCAGGTCTGGACCCGCACCCCGGGCGGCCCGTTCCACCGCGGCTGGCTCACCGGCCCCTGGTCCTACGACGGCAGCAGCGCGGCGGCGACCCTCGACCTGGCCCACGTGCGGCCCTGCGACTGGGACCCCGAGCCCTGGGACGAGCACCGCCTGCCCGCCGCGGTCGCCCACACCTTCCGCCGCGGCGGCCGCAACTTCCAGCGGATCCGCGCGGCGGCGTACCAGCCGCGCTGACGCGCTGCCGTTTCCCCAAGGTATGCAGCCCGAGCGTCACTTCCCTCGGTGTGCAGCGCGAGGGAAGTGACAGCTTCCCTGCATACCTTGGGGAAACGGCACCGCGGCGCCGACGTCCCTACGCCAGGTCAGGGTGCGCCCGCCCGGCGACGAGCGGCAGGTCGACGTAGGTGCGCACGCCCGGGGGCGCGGCGACGACGTACGGCACCGAGTTGACGCAGTGCATCGCGGTGACCACGATCCCGGGGTTGCGCACGAGACCCTCCGCGACCGTGTCGGGCTGCCAGCCCTTGATCGAGACGAAGGTGTCGGGGTCGCCCCTGACCTCGACCTCGAAGCGCTCGCCCTCGGGCCCGAAGTCCCAGGCCGGGTCGAGGTGCTCCTCGCCCATCAGCCAGTTGACGGCCACGCGCACCACCACCTGGTCGCGCACGAGCGCCTCCCACACGAAGCGCTGGCCGGCGACGCGGCCGGGCTCGATGACGCCGATCGGCGAGTCGATCGGCGAGGTCGCGACCGCGAGGTCCAGGGTGGAGCGCACCTGCGCGTCGGGGGAGAACCCCAGCACGTCCAGGCACATCCGCACCGACCGCACGAAGCCGGCCGACAGCAGCTCGAGCATCGGCCCCGACCGCGCCTCCTCGGGGGTGCCGCCGAAGCACATGACGTGACGCACGACGTCGGGGGCGTTGTAGGTGCGGATGTCGGAGAACTCCTCGCCGCGCACGTAGGTCACCGCCGACGACAGCGAGGAGAACATCAGCGGGTGCAGGTCCGGTACGCCGCCAGGGTTGACGCCCGTGCCGTGCACGCTGGTGCCACCGGCCTGGCAGGCCTCCTCGAGGATCGCGCGCTGCCGCTCGCCGGGGTAGATCCAGCCCACCGGCGTCACGACGTTCTTGCCCGAGCGCAGCAGCGCGGTCACCTCCTCGGTGACCCCCACCAGCGGCGTGTAGATGACGCAGTCGGCGTCCAGCGCGAGGATCTCGTCGACGTCGGTCGTGGCGAGCACGCCGGTCGGTCCGGCGCCGATGATGGTCCCGACGTCGACGCCGTGCTTGTCCTGGGAGTGCACGTAGCAGCCGACCAGCTCGAGGTCGGGATGCAGCAGCACCCCCTCGATCGCGGCGCGGCCGACGCCGCCGGTGGCCCACTGGACGACGCGCACGGCCACGAGTGCTCCTACAGGCTCGACATGAGTCCTACGGGCGACGGGGTGAAGCCCGGGAAGACCGTAGCGGTCGAGGCGCGGAAGCGGGAGGAGACGACCTCCGACAGCACGCTGCGATAGTCGGTGGTCACGCGCAGGTCGGCGTCGTCGGCGAGGGTGAGCCCCGGCCAGGTGCCGTAGACCTTGCCGCCCTTGACCCCGGCGCCGGCCACGAGCATGACGTTGCCGTAGCCGTGGTCCAGGCCGTAGTTGTCGTTCTCCACGGTCCGTCGCCCGAACTCGCTGAGCACCACCAGCGTCACCTTGGTCGCCTGGGTGCCGAGGTCGCCCATGAAGGCCGCGACCGAGCGCGCTAGGTCGTCGGTGTTGTCGATCATCCGTCCCCAGGCCAGCGTGCCGAGGTCGCTGTGCATGTCCCAGTCGCCCTGGTCGACGGTGAGCACCTCGACGCCCACGTCGCCGCGGATGATCCGGGCGACCGACGCGAGCGCCTTGCCCAGGTCGCTCGAGGGGTACGACGCGCTGTGGTCGGCCGCACGCAGCACCGGCTGGAACGCGCCGAGCGCGCCGAACGTCGAGCGCATGGCCGTGCCGAGTGGGGTGCGGTTGCCGTCCCACATCGTGTGCAGCGAGCGCTTGCGCCCGTCGCGGACCACCCACTTGTCGTCGCCGGGCAGCGTCATGTCCTGCACCGAGTCGGTCGACATCACGGGCTCGCTGCCGAACAGCGACCCGGGCACCACCCCGGTGCCGACGCTGAAGCCCTGCAGGGGCGAGCTGCCGGGCCGGGCGCCGATGAGCCGGTTGAGCCAGCCCCGTCGCTTGGCGGAGCCGGGGTCGGCGTCCTCGACCTCCTCCATCGCGGCGAAGTGGGAGCGGTTGGGCGCCGGCAGCCCGGTGGCGTGCACGGCCGCGAGGCGTCCGGAGGTCCACAGCGGGAGCAGCGGGGCGAGCTTGGGGTGCAGCCCGAACATCGCGTCGGGTGCGAGGAGCTGGCTCTTGGCGATGGCGAGCCGCGGTCGGGCCTGGTAGTAGACCGGGTCGCCGTGGGGCACGACCAGCGACAGCCCGTCGGCGGCGCCGCGAAGCGATAGAACGACCAGCACCGAGGACGCGGAAGCCGCGGACGCGGGCGCGGCCGTGACGACCGCGGACCCGACCGCGGTCGTGGCGCCGGCCAGCGCGACCGCGCCGGTGAGGAGCCCGCGTCGCGAGATCGCGCGCAACTCGTCGCAGCAGTCGGTGTCGGCGGGCCGGGTCATCGCGTCGTCACTTCGTCAGGTGGTGGGGGGAGTCGAGCAGGGTGGTCAGCAGGCGCGGCATGTTCCACCGGACCAGCCCGTGGCTGCGCGTGATCACCTGGCGGCGCGGGACCCCCACCGCCTCGCAGCAGGCCTTCAGCAGCATCGCGTCGGAGCGGCGCCCGAGCAGCTGCTGGGACAGGTGGTCGACGAGCACGTCGAAGCGCACCCGTCGACGAGGCAGCCACTGCGCGGGGCGCCGGTACGTCGTGCCGGCGCGCGGCCACCAGCCCCCGCTCATCGAGTAGTGCATCTCCAGCGACGCGACCATGCGCGCGGGCGAGGACCAGGAGTCGTCGTCGACCGGCTGCCCGTCGGGACGGGGCCAGGCGAGGGGCAGCGCGCCCAGGCTCGAGGCCTGCCAGATGATCGCGTTGGCGGCGTACTGCTCGGCCTTGGCGCCCGTGGGCCGGGCCGTCGCCACCTGCAGCGCGCGGTAGGTCGACACCACGTCCTCGCCGGGGTCCTTGACCTTGAGGCCCGCCGAGGCGCGGAACGTCGGGTGCGCCACCAGCGCCCGCAGCACCGGCTTGATCGCCGTGCCGTTCGCGAGGTAGACCCGCGCGAGGTGGTCGACGAGCGCCTGCGGCGGGTCGTCGCGCACGAACTTGGTGGCGAGCCTGCGGGCGATCCGCTGGGCGGTGGCCGGGTGGTGCGCGAGGTAGCGCAGGTAGCGGCGCGTGAGGTCGCGGCCGTCGGCGGCGGCGTTGGGGTCGGTGAACCCCAGGACCCGCACGGGACCGGTCCAGTGCTGCTCGGGCTTGTAGGACGGCGCCCAGGTGCGCCACATGTCGACCATCCAGCCGGTCAGGATGCGCGCGGACGACTTCACGTCGTCCTCGGTGAAGGCGCCGCGGCCCACGGTGTGCAGCTCGAGCAGCTCGCGGCCGAGGTTCTCGTTGGGGCGGCGCTTCGTCGACACGGCCTGGTTGAGGTAGACGAGCATCGCCGGGTGGGTGATCGTCTCGCGCAGCAGCGCCTCGAAGGTGCCGAGCGCGTTGCGGCGCACCGTGTCGCCGTAGGAGACCCGGTGGGTGAACTGGGCGTCGCCGTTGACCGGGACGTGGAGGTGGTTCTCCCACAGCTCCGTCATCACCTCCAGCACCTGCCGCTTGCTGTGCATCCGGCGCAGCAGGACGTAGCGCTGGTAGTCGGCCATCACCTCCCAGCCGCCCTCGATGTCCTGGACCTGCCGGGTCCACAGCTCCTGGGGAGACCGGTGGAGGCCGGACCACCAGGTGCGGACGGCGGTCCCGCCCGGGTCGGCGATCCGCTCGGGAGCCAGCTGCTGCTCGAACCAGCGTGCCGCGCCGCGCTGGCGGTGGACGCCGGCGGTGAGGGCCGGCGTCACGCCGTAGGAGAAGCGGCCGACCAGGTGACGCTCGGCGGGGGAGAGCAGGCGGGCCCCGCGGTAGCGCGCCGGTGTCCAGTGCCCGGCGTGCGCCGGTCCGGCGCCGGCCAGTCCGCCCAGGCCGGCGAGCCCGGCCGCGCCGGCTCCGCCGAGCAGTGCGCGCCGGGTGGGCGTGGGGGACGAGGTGCTCATCGTGGCTCCAGGGGTTCCCTACCGAGGATCGGGACGCCCCAGGGTACGACGACCAGAGGCTGCGCGATGCCGATCGGGCGACCGAGTCGCGGGCGAGCGGTGCCCGCCGCCGATCGCGGCCCCGTCGGGCCGTGCGTCTAGGATTGTCGGCTCACCGGCACCCGACCCGATAGGACCCTCAGCCCCCGCCATGGACGGCTCTCAAAGTAGCCCGCTCTCCCACCGCGGAGAGCGCCCGTGACCCCCCTCCTCCTGCTCGCGACGGCCCTCGTGCTGATCGTGATGTCCGGCGTCTTCGTGGCGGCCGAGTTCGCCTTCGTCACCGTCGACCGCGGTCAGGTCGAGCGCCTCGCGGCCGAGGGTGACGCCTCGGCCCAGGGCCTGCTCAGCGGCCTGCGGTCCCTGTCGACCCAGCTGTCCGGCGCACAGGTGGGCATCACGGTCACCAACCTCGGCGTCGGCTTCCTCGCCGAGCCGGCCATCGCCGAGCTCATCGACGACCCGCTGCGCGCCGTCGGCATTCCGGACGGCGTGGTCGCCCCGCTCGCCATCGGCATCGGCCTGGTCGTCGGAACCGTCCTGACGATGATCTTCGGTGAGCTCGTTCCCAAGAACCTCGCGATCGCGCTTCCGCTCGCCACCGCGCGGGCGACGCAGCTGCCCATGCGCTGGTGGACCGCGGTCAACCGCTACCCGATCAAGTTCCTCAACGGCTCGGCCAACGCGGTCGTGCGCCGTCTGGGCATGGAGCCGCAGGAGGAGCTGCGCTCCGCCCGTAGCTCCACGGAGCTCGCCTCGCTGATCCAGCGCTCCGCCGACATCGGGACGCTGGACGCCGACACTGCCGAGCTCATGGAGCGCTCGGTGGAGTTCGGCACCCGCAACGCCGGCGAGATCATGACGCCCCGGGTGCGCACCCGCAGCCTCGAGGTCAACGACCGGGCGAGCGCGGTGATCGAGCTGACCCGGCAGACCGGGCACAGCCGCTTCCCCGTGCTCGACCACGAGGACGTGGTCGTCGGGACGGTGCACGTCAAGAATGCGGTGGCCCTTCCGCTCCACGAGCGGTCCACCACCAAGGTCAAGCACCTGATGGCCAAGCCGATCGTGGTGCCGGACTCCCTGCGCCTCGACCCGCTGCTCGCGCTGCTGCGCGAGGACGGCTTCCAGATGGCCGTGGTCCTCGACGAGTACGGCGGTCATGCCGGCATCGTGACCCTCGAGGACGTCGTCGAGGAGATCGTCGGCGACATCGCCGACGAGCACGACCGGCTGGGCGCCCGCGCGCGGCAGCGCCGCGACGGGGCCTGGTCGTTGTCCGGGCTGCTGCGCCCCGACGAGGTCGAGGACCTCACCGGGGTCGGGCTGCCGGAGGACGAGGACTACGACACGATCGCCGGGCTGGTGCTCAAGGTCGTCGGCCGGGTGCCGGAGACCGGCGACATCGCCGAGGTGCCCGTGCCCGACCGGAGCGACCCCGACGAGCCGCGCGAGCAGCTGGCGGTGCTCACGGTCGAGCACATGGACGGGTTGCGGATCGACCGTCTGTCCCTGCGCCTCCACGACCGGGACGCTGACGAGGTCGCGCCATGAGCCCCGTCGTAGCGCTGCTGGTCGCGCTCCTCCTGCTCCTGGGCAACGCCTTCTTCGTGGGCGCGGAGTTCGCGATGATCTCCGCGCGGCGCAGCCAGATCGAGCCCCGGGCCGAGGCCGGGTCGCGCGCAGCCAAGTACACCCTGAAGGCCATGGAGAACATCGGGCTGGTCATCGGGGTCAACCAGCTCGGGATCACCGTGTGCTCCCTCGTGCTCGGAGCCGTGGGCGAGCCCGCGGTCAGTCACCTCGTGGAGCCGGTGCTCGACGCGGCCCACGTCCCGCACTCACTCCTCCACCCGATCGCGTTCGCCATCGCCCTCCTCGTCGTCGTCTACCTCCACGTCGTGCTCGGCGAGATGATCCCGAAGAACATCGCGCTGGCCGGGCCCGACCGGGTCGCGGTCATCCTCGCGCCGGCGATCTGGGGCTTCGTCACGGTGCTGCGGCCGGTGATCGTCGTCATCAACGGGGTGGCAGCGCTCATCCTCCGGCTCTTCGGGGTCCGGCTCCAGGACGAGGTGGCCTCGACGTTCACGCGTGAGGAGGTCGCGGCGCTCGTCGAGGAGTCCCGCGGTGAGGGGCTGCTCGCCGACGAGGAGTACGACCGCCTGTCCGGCGCCCTGGGCTTCACCGAGAAGACCGTGGCGACGGTGGTGCTCCCGCCCGACACGCTGACGACCGTGCTGCGGGGATCGAGCCCGGCCGACGTCGAGGCCCTGTGCGCCAGCACGGGCTTCAGCCGCTTCCCGGTGGCCGACGTCTCGGGGGAGCTGATCGGCTACCTGCACATCAAGGACGTGCTCGAGCCCGACGAGGCCCGCCGCGAGCAGCCCATCCAGGACAAGTGGATCCGCCCGTTCGCGCCGGTCACCGCCGACGACCAGCTGCAGGAGGCCCTCGAGACGCTGCAGCGTCGCGGCGCCCACATGGCCCGCGTCGTCGACGCCGACGGCGCGACGCTCGGGCTGGCCACCTTGGAGGACGTGATCGAGGAGCTCGTCGGTGAGATCCGGGACGCCGCGCACCACGACGCCCCCCACGAGGCGGTCCTCGAGACGGCACGGCAGGACGACGCCTGACCCTCCCCGACTCGGGCCGTCCCGGCCGCTAAAGTGTCGGCCACAGGCTCGGAGCAGCACCTCAACACCCGGAATGCAGGCATCAGTGGCGGACGACTCGGCGCGCGAGGACCGCGTCTGGACGGTTCCCAACCTGCTGAGCGCCCTCCGGCTGGCCGGGGTGCCGGTGTTCCTGTGGCTGGTCCTCGGACCGGAGGAGGACGGCTGGGCGCTGGCGCTGCTGATGGTCTCCGGGTTCACCGACTTCCTCGACGGCTGGCTGGCCCGCCGGTGGAACCAGCAGTCGCTGGTCGGGCAGATCCTCGACCCGGTCGCCGACCGCCTCTACATCCTGGCCGTGGTGGTCGGGCTCGCGCTGCGCGACGTGATCCCGTGGTGGATGGCGGTCTCGCTGCCGCTGCGCGACGCCCTGATGTGGGGCCTGGTGCCCCTGCTGCGCACGCGCGGCTACAGCGCGCTGCCCGTGCACTTCCTCGGCAAGGCGGCGACGTTCAACCTGCTCTACGCCTTCCCGCTGCTGCTGCTCGGCGACGGCGAGGGCACCGTCGCGCTGCTCGCCCGGGTCTTCGGGTGGGCGTTCGCCTTCTGGGGGATCGGCCTCTACTGGTGGGCCGGGGTCCTCTACGCCTGGCAGGTGCGCAAGCTGCTGATGACGACCGAGCGACGGGTGGCAGTGCGCGATGCCTGAGTCCCCGGACCTGCCGCCGCGGGTCACCCTGCCGCTGCTGGACCTGATCCAGCGCCAGTCCCTCGACGAGGACTATCTGATCGCGGCCGAGCGCCGCGCCGCCAGGACCGCCGCGGGCGAGCCGGTCCCGCCCGGCTCGGGCGGGCACCCGAGGCGCATCGCGGCCGTGGCGGTCGCGGTCTTCGGGGTCATGGCCGCGACCGCGGCGGTCCAGACCCAGCGGGACGCGGAGGTGCGCGACGAGGGTCGCGCGAGCCTGGTGGCGCGCATCGACGACCAGGGCGCGCGCGTCTCGCGGCTCCAGGCCCGCATCGCCGACCTGCGCGAGGCCAACGCCGACGCCGAGGACCGGGTGCGCCGCCTCAACGAGGGGGAGCAGGCCCTCACCCCGCGGCTGCGCCGGCTCGGGGTGCGCACCGGCTTCACGCCCACCCGGGGCGAGGGCATCCGGGTCACGGTCAAGGACGCCACGTCCGGTGACCTCGACGGCACGGTGCGCGACGAGGACCTCGCGCTGCTGGCCGACGGGCTGTGGGCCGCCGGCGCCGAGGCGATCTCGATCAACGGCCAGCGACTGACGGCGCTCAGCGCGATCCGGACCTCGGGCGTGCCCATCGAGGTCAACGGGGTCGGCATCGCCTCGCCCTACACCGTCTTCGCGATCGGCGACCGGGCCACGATGCAGGCGGCCCTGATGGACACCAGCAGCGGGATCGCCTTCGACGGCCTGTCGCGACGCTTCGGCTTCACCTACGAGCTGCAGAATGAGGACCGCATGTCCCTGCCCGCCGGCCCGCGGTCGTTCCTGCTGCTCCGCTCCGCGGAGCAGCGCCGGTCCGACGAGCAGGTCCCGCCCAAGCTCGAGGAGGAGCCGCTGTGATCGCCGTACTCGGCCTGGCCGTCGGTGTGCTGCTCGGCGTCTTCCTCAAGCCCGACGTGCCGCTGGGCCTGGAGCAGTACCTCCCGATCGCGGTGGTCGCCGCCCTGGACGCGGTCTTCGGCGGCCTGCGCGCCTACCTCGACGGCATCTTCGACGACAAGGTCTTCGTCGTCTCGTTCCTCAGCAACGTCGTCATCGCCGCCGGCATCGTCTACGTCGGCGACAAGCTCGGCGTCGGTGGTCAGCTCTCCACCGGCGTGATCGTGGTGCTCGGGATCCGGATCTTCTCCAACGTCGCCGCCATCCGGCGGCACCTCTTCCATGCCTGAGGCCGGCGCGCCGACCGGCCGGGACCGGCTGCGCCGGGCGCTGACCACGGCCTCGCGACGCCAGCTCGTGGTGGCGGTCCTGCTGGGGCTCGTCGGCTTCGCGGTGGTCACGCAGGTGCGCACCACCGACGAGCGCGACGACTACTCCACCCTGCGCCAGCAGGACCTCATCGACGTGCTCGACGGCCTCTTCGGCACCACCCAGCGCACCGAGACGCAGATCGCGCGGCTCGAGGCGACCCGCGAGGACCTGCAGTCCGAGACGAGCCGTCGGCAGGCGGCGCTGGAGCAGGCCGAGACCGAGGTCGACACCCTCTCGATCCTCGCCGGGCTCGTCCCGGTGACCGGCCCCGGCATCCGCATCACCGTCACCGAGGTCGACGGCCAGGTGAAGGTCGCCTCCCTGATCGACACCGTCCAGGAACTGCGCACCGTGGGCGCCGAGGCCATGCAGGTCAACGGCGAGGTCCGGGTCATCGCCCAGACCTCGTTCACCGACGTCACCGACGCCATCGCCATCGACGGCGTGACCGTGGAGTCGCCGTACGTCATCGACGTCATCGGCGACCCCGACGTCCTGGCGGGGGCCATCACCTTCCCGCTCGGCCCCCGAGCCAAGCTCCTGGCCGACGGGGCCGAGCTGCGCGTGGAGAAGCTCGCCTCGCTCGACATCGAGGCGGTCGTGGAGCCGCAGCAGCCTGAGTACGCCCAGCCCGACGGTGGGCAGTAGCCTTCACGAGCCAGGCTGTACCCGCCCGAGCGCGGCTCGGCGTCGACCGGAGGAGATCTCGCTTTGTACCCCGATGACCTGAAGTACACCGTCGAGCACGAGTGGGTCCGCTCCCCGGGCGAGCACGAGGGCTCGGTGCGGGTCGGGATCACCGACTTCGCCCAGGACGCGCTCGGCGACATCGTCTACGTCTCCCTGCCCGAGGTCGGCGACACGATCGAGTCCGGCAGCACCTGCGGCGAGCTGGAGTCGACCAAGTCGGTCAGCGACATCTACGCCCCGGTGACGGGCGAGGTCGTGGCCCGCAACGAGACGCTCGACGCCACCCCCGAGCTCGTCAACAGCGACCCCTACGCCGGCGGCTGGCTGTTCGAGGTCGTCGCCTCCGACCCGGCGCAGCTCGACGACCTCCTCGAGGTCGACGCCTACGTCGCCACCCTCGACGGGTGAGCGGGAGCGGTCGCGCGGATCGGTGTTGATCCGCCGACCGTGACTGATAGGTTCGGAGCAACCGTCACCCTCAGCCCTGCCTTGAGGGTTCTGCTGGGTGGACCCTGACCGGAGGATGAATTCGATGCCGTTCTGCACCGCGTGTGGCACGCAGAACCCCGCCGACGCCCGCTTCTGCGCCCAGTGCGGCACCCGTCTGGTGCGCGCCGACGACTCCGGCGGCATCTCGACCGACTCCTTCCCGGGGCCGGGGGACTCGATCGGTGAGTCCACGGCCACGATCCAGATCGGCACCGCGGGCGACCGCGTCGAGACCTCCGACCGCCAGCTCAACCCGGTCGACGCCGCGGCGGTCGACGCGCTGCCCACCGGGCACGCGCTGCTCGTCGTGCAGAAGGGCCCCGGCTCCGGGAGCCGCTTCCTGCTCGACGCCGACGTCATCAACGCCGGGCGCCACCCCGACAGCGAGATCTTCCTCGACGACGTGACGGTCTCGCGGCACCACGCGGTCTTCGAGCGCTCCGCCGACGGCTTCACGGTGAGCGACGCGGGCAGCCTCAACGGCACCTACGTCAACCGCGACCGGATCGAGAAGGTCCAGCTCAACGACGGCGACGAGGTACAGATCGGCAAGTACCGGCTGGTCTTCTTCTCCGGGCACGAGAGCACCTGAGCGTGGCCGGCTCCGCGATGCCGGGCAGCCCGGCGGGAGGCTCTCGGGCGCGGATGAACATCGGGCAGGTCCTCGACCAGCTCCGTGCCGACTACCCGGGGATCACCATCCCCAAGATCCGCTTCCTCGAGGACAAGGGGCTGATCAAGCCCGAGCGGACGCCGTCGGGCTACCGCAAGTTCTCCACCGACGACGTCGAGCGCCTGCGCTACGTGCTGCGCATGCAGCGCGACCACTACCTCCCCCTCAAAGTCATCGGCGAGCACCTGGACGCCATCGACCGCGGCCTCGAGCCGCCGCCGATCGAGGCCGTCGTCCCGACCGTGCCGAAGGTGGCGCTGGCCCCCGACGGCCTGCCCAGCGCGGAGTCCTTCTCCCGCCGCGACCACCTGCGTCTCTCGCGCCGTGAGCTGGTCAAGATCGCCGGCATCACCGAGGAGCTGCTGGTCCAGCTCGAGCAGTACGGCCTGGTCACCCCGCGCGCGGGCACCGGGCACTTCGACACCGACGCCCTCGTCATCGCCCAGACGGCCCGCGAGCTGGCCGAGTTCGGCTTCGAGCCGCGCCACCTGCGCGCGTTCAAGACCTCCGCCGACCGCGAGGTCGGCCTCGTCGAGCAGGTCGTGGCGCCGCTGCGCAACGGCCGCGACGCCGCCGCGCGAGGTCGCGCCGACGACGCCGTCTCCGAGATCGCCGCGCTGTCGGTGCGGCTGCACGCGACGCTGGTCAAGGCCGGGCTGCGCCCCTCCTGACCGCCGTACCGCCGGCTGCGCGGGCGGTGTCCGCGTCCGGGACCGCGGAGTAGGGTTGAGGCATGCGGGAAGTCGATGTCATGGGAGTCCGGGTGGAGATGCCCTCCAACCAGCCGATCGTCCTCCTGCGGGAGGTGTCGGGGGAGCGCTACCTGCCGATCTGGATCGGTGCGGTCGAGGCCACGGCCATCGCGTTCGCGCAGCAGGGCGTCGTCCCGCCGCGCCCGCTGACCCACGACCTGATGAAGGACGTCCTCGAGGCCACCGGCAACGAGCTGACCGAGGTGCGCATCACCGACGTCAAGGACGGCGTCTTCTTCGCGACCCTGGTCTTCGACTCCGGCACCGAGGTGAGCGCGCGCCCGTCCGACTCGATCGCGCTCGCGCTGCGCACCGGCACGAAGATCCTGTGCGCCGAGGAGGTCCTCGACGAGGCCGGGCTGGCCGTGCCGGCCGAGCAGGAGGACGAGGTCGAGAAGTTCCGCGAGTTCCTCGACCAGGTGACCCCCGAGGACTTCGAGTCCACGCCCGAACAGTGACTCTCAACCTGAGATTGAGGGTTGCGACACGCCGCCGGCGTCTTTGACGCCCCTCGGGATCGGGCCTACCTTGAGATGTCTCTGTTGTAACTCCACCGCTGTGGTTGCTCCCTCCCGGGAGTGCCCGTCCTTCCCCGGAGCTACGTCCAACGGAGTAGACCCACGGAGGACCGTGTGAACGAGCACCAGCCCGAAGCCGGCACGAGCGCCGACACCGTCGAGGCGGTCGAGGCCGCCGAGGAGCAAGGCCTCCTCTTCACCGACGACGTCTCGCCGCTGCCCAGCGACCTGGGCTACCGCGGTCCGACCGCCTGCAACGCCGCAGGCATCACCTACCGCCAGCTCGACTACTGGGCGCGCACCGGCCTGATCGAGCCCACCGTGCGTGGCGCGACCGGCTCCGGCTCGCAGCGGCTCTACTCCTTCCGCGACATCCTGATCCTCAAGGTCATCAAGCGCCTGCTCGACGCCGGCATCTCGCTGCAGCAGATCCGCACCGCGGTCTCCCACCTGCGCGAGCGCGGCACCGACGACCTGACCCGCGTCACCCTGATGAGCGACGGCGCCTCGGTCTACGAGTGCACCAGCAACGACGAGGTCATCGACCTGCTCCAGGGTGGCCAGGGCGTCTTCGGCATCGCCATCGGCGGCGTCTGGCGCGAGATCGAGGGCACCCTCGCCGAGCTCCCCAGCGAGCGCGCCGAGGACTCCACCCCCGCCCAGACGGCCAACGACGAGCTCGCGGCGCGCCGCGCCGCCCGCCAGACCGGCTGACCCGGCTCCACCAGCTCCTGCTCCGGCGGACTCGTCACCCTCGAGGTGGCGGGTCCGTCGTCATTTCGGCGCTGCCGCTCGGCGTGCGGCGCCGCTGACCCCTGCGGTTTGGTCACCAACCGCACCTCTGAGTGCCCGAAACGTGCGGTCTGTGACCAAACCGCAGGCCTGAGGGCCGGCAGACGCCGGGACACGAGACGAGGACTCGGGCGGGGAGAGGGCGGTTGCTAGGCTGAGGACGCTGACTGATCCCGCACGGGAGAGTCTTCGCTCGCCGGACACCGCGCCGCCTCCACCAGGGTGCGAGGCCCGACGGGAACGAAGCGCCGAAGGGGCAATTCCTCCCCGGAACCTCTCAGGCGCCAGGACCGTGCGGAGCAGGCGACTCTGAAGGACCCTTCCGGTCCGACAGAGGGGGAGGGTGAAGGTGCTGACGAGCCCGACCCCCGCTGCCTGAGGAGACCCCTGTGTCCGACCACCCCAGCCTCACCGACCTCGACGGCGCGCTGCCGTTCGTCGACCGGCATATCGGGCTGCGGCCCGCCGACGAGCGGGTCATGCTCGAGCGGCTCGGGTTCGACACGCTCGACGACCTGATGGCCTCCGCGGTGCCCGGCGGGATCCGCGCGGCGGCCGACCTGGACCTGCCCTCGGCGCTCACCGAGGAGGCCACGGCCAAGGAGCTGCGCAAGATCGCCGCGGCCAACCGGCCCGGCGAGGCGATGATCGGCCTGGGCTACCACGCCACGATCACGCCGCCGGTGGTCCGGCGCAACGTGCTCGAGGACCCCAGCTGGTACACCGCCTACACGCCCTACCAGCCCGAGATCTCCCAGGGCCGGCTCGAGGCGCTGCTCAACTTCCAGACCGTCGTCGGGGACCTCACCGGCCTGCCGACCGCCAACGCCAGCCTGCTCGACGAGGGCACCGCCGCCGCGGAGGCCATGACGCTCGTACGCCGCGCCAACCGCAAGGCCAGCGGCCCCTTCGTCGTCGACGCCGACGCGCTGCCCCAGACCATCGACGTGGTCCGCACCCGCGCCGAGGGCCTCGGCATCGAGGTCGTCGTGGCGGACCTCGCGCAGGGCCTGCCCGAGGGCGAGCTGAGCGGGGTGCTGGTGCAGTACCCCGGCGCGTCCGGCCGCATCGTCGACCCGCGGCCGCTGGTCGAGGCCGCCCACGAGCGCGGCGCGCTCGCGGTGGTCGCCGCCGACCTGCTCGCGCTCACCCTGCTCGAGTCACCGGGCGAGATGGGCGCCGACGTCGTCGTCGGCTCCTCGCAGCGCTTCGGCGTCCCGCTGTTCTACGGCGGCCCGCACGCCGGCTTCATGGCCGTCGGCCAGGGCCTCGAGCGTCACCTGCCCGGTCGGCTGGTCGGGGTGTCCGTGGACGCCGAGGGCCGCCCGGCCTACCGGCTCGCGCTGCAGACCCGCGAGCAGCACATCCGCCGCGACAAGGCGACCTCCAACATCTGCACCGCCCAGGTCCTGCTGGCCGTCGTCGCGTCGATGTACGCCGTCTACCACGGCCCCGAGGGGCTGCGCGCGATCGCGACCCGCACGCACCGCTACGCCGCCGTGCTCGCCGGCGCCCTGCGCACCGCCGGGATCGAGGTCACGCACGAGCAGTTCTTCGACACCCTCACCGTCTCGGTCCCGGGGCGCGGCGCGGAGATCCAGGCCGCCGCCCGCGCGATGAACATCCACCTCCGGCTCGTCGACGCCGACACCGTCGGCATCTCCACCTCGGAGTGCACCACCGGCTCCACGATCGGCGGCCTGCTCAAGGCCTTCGGCGTCACCGTCGACGTCGACGCGGTCGACCAGGCCACCGGCGACGCGCTGCCCGACGCCCTGCGCCGTACGACGCCCTACCTCACCCACGAGGTCTTCTCCGCGCACCACAGCGAGACCCAGATGCTGCGCTACCTGCGCACCCTCTCGGCCCGTGACTACGCGCTCGACCGCGGCATGATCCCGCTGGGCTCCTGCACGATGAAGCTCAACGCCACGACCGAGATGGAGCCGGTGTCGCTGCCGGGCTTCGCCGACCTGCACCCGTTCGTGCCGGCCGAGGACGCGCTGGGCTACCGCAAGCTCGTCGACCAGCTCGAGGGCTGGCTGGCCGAGGTCACCGGCTACGACCGGGTCTCGATCCAGCCCAACGCCGGCTCGCAGGGCGAGCTCGCCGGGCTCCTCGCCATCCGCGGCTACCACCACGGCCGCGGCGACACCGGCCGCGACGTCTGCCTCATCCCGTCCTCGGCGCACGGCACCAACGCCGCGTCCGCGGTCATGGCCGGCATGAAGGTCGTCGTGGTCAAGGCCGCCGACGACGGCACCGTCGACCTCGCGGACCTGCGCGCGCAGTGCGAGAAGCACGCCGAGGACCTCGCGGCGATCATGGTGACCTACCCGTCGACCCACGGCGCCTACGAGGACACGATCTCCGAGCTCTGCGAGATCGTCCACGCCCACGGTGGCCAGGTCTACGTCGACGGCGCCAACCTCAACGCGCTGCTCGGCTACGCCAAGCCGGGCGAGTTCGGCGGGGACGTCTCGCACCTCAACCTGCACAAGACGTTCTGCATCCCGCACGGCGGCGGCGGCCCGGGCGTCGGGCCCGTCGCGGTCCGCGCGCACCTCGCGCCGTACCTCCCCTCGCACGCCATGCACCCCGAGGAGGAGAAGCGTCACGGCATCGGGCCGATCAGCGCGGCGCCGTACGGCTCCGCCGGCATCCTGCCGATCTCGTGGGCCTACATCCGCCTGATGGGCGGTCCCGGACTGACGCGGGCGACCGCGACCGCCGTGCTGTCGGCCAACTACGTCGCCGCACGACTCGGCGAGCACTACCCGGTGCTCTACCGCGGCCACGGTGGCCTCGTCGCCCACGAGTGCATCCTCGACGTCCGCGGCATCACCAAGGACACCGGAGTCAGCGTCGACGACGTGGCCAAGCGCCTCGTCGACTACGGCTTCCACGCCCCGACGATGTCGTTCCCGGTCGCCGGGACGCTGATGGTCGAGCCGACCGAGTCCGAGGACCTGGCCGAGATCGACCGCTTCTGCGAGGCGATGATCGCCATCAAGGGCGAGATCGACCGCGTGGGCGCGGGGGAGTGGACCCCGGAAGACTCCCCGCTGCGCGGCGCGCCGCACACCTCGCGGGCGCTGGTCGGCGAGTGGGACCGCTCCTACTCCCGCGAGCTCGCGGTGTTCCCCACCGGGATCGACCCCGACAAGTACTGGCCGCCGGTCGGCCGCATCGACCAGGCCTACGGCGACCGCAACCTGCAGTGCTCCTGCCCGCCGCTGGAGGCCTTCGCCGAGTGAGCGGTCCCTGGGAAGCCCGCCTCACCGCGCTCCAGGCGCGCGGCCGGCTGCCGTCGGTCGTGGCGGGCGTCCTGCGGGGCGGTGAGCTCGTCTGGACCGGGGCCGTCGGCGGCTCGCTGGAGGACCGCTACCGCATCGGCTCGATCACCAAGACGCTGACGGCGGTGGCCGTGCTCCAGCTGCGCGACGAGGGACGGCTCTCGCTGGACGACCCCCTCGGCTCGGGGGTCCCGGAGAGCGGGTACGCCGCCGCCTCGGTGCGCCAGCTGCTCGCGCACACCTCCGGGATGCAGAGCGAGCCGGTGGGCTCGTGGTGGGAGCGCTCGCCCGGCGTCGACTTCGCGACCCTGGTCGCCGCCAACGACGGCTCGGGCGCCGTGCTGCCGCCGGGGGAGTTCCACTACTCCAACCTCGGCTACGCCCTCCTCGGCGAGCTCGTCGCCCGGTTGCGCGGCGAGAGCTGGTGGGAGGTCGCCTCGCGGCGGGTGCTCGCGCCGCTGGGCATGGACCGCACGTCGTACGCCGACGACGCCCCCGCCGCGCAGGGCTGGAGCGTCGACCACTTCGCCGGCACCCTCACCGCCGAGCCCCACCACGACACGGTGGCGATGGCGCCGGCCGGTCAGCTGTGGAGCACCGTCGCCGACCTGGCCGTCCTGGGCCGCTTCCTGGTGCGGGGCCACCCCGACGTGCTCGCGGCAGCGACGGTGCGCGAGATGGCCGAGCCGACCAGCGACACCTACGGGCTCGGCCTGTGGCTGAGCGACCTCGATGGCCGCCGCTGGGTCGGGCACCCCGGCTCGATGCCGGGCTTCCAGGCCGGTCTGTTCGTCGACCCCGAGACCGGCGACGGCGCGGTGGCGCTGGCCGCCGCCACCACAGGCCTGGACACCCGCCGGTTGCCGCAGCTGCTGCTGGGCAGTGGTCCCGTCCCCGACGTCGAGCCGTGGGTGCCCTCGACCGGGGTCCCGGACGCGGTGGCCGACCTGCTCGGGCTGTGGTTCTGGGGCAACACCGCCCTCGAGCTGCGCTGGCACCACGAGACCCTCCAGCTGTGCGGCCTGGCCTCCGGCGAGGTGACCGACGTGTTCGAGGCCCGCGGCGACGCCGTCGTCGGCACGGCCGGCTACCACCGCGGCGAGACGCTGCACGCCGTACGCCGCGAGGACGGCCGCCTCGACCACCTGGAGTGCGCGACGTTCGTCTACACCCGCGCGCCCTACGCCCCGGTGGGCGTCACTCGCTGACCGGCGTCTTGGTCACCCTCAGCCGGTAGAAGAACGCGGGGTCGCAGCGGAGGGGGACTGTGGCGCCGTCGTAGCGCAGGACGAGGCGGTGGGCCAGACGCCGGTGGTAGCCGTGCATCACCACGTGCTGGCCGGCGTCGTCGAGCTCCTCGTGCACCCGGGTGCGCGGCCCCACCCGCGTGGCGGTGCCGACGATCCGGGCCCGCTTCCCGTCGACGGTGATCGCTGCGCGGACCTTGCGGCCCTTCAGGATGTCCTTCGGCTCACGTGAGGCCGCCCGCTTCGGGTCGTCGTCCAGCACGACCTGGAGGTAGTTGCTGTAGGTGTCGTTCTCGTAGAGGTTCACGTAGGCCGAGAGCCCGTCGGCCTCGCCGGTGCACTCCAGCACGACGCCCTTCTCCACGACCGCCTCTGAGGCGCGCGGGGAGGCATCGGTGGCAGGGGTGAGGGCGCTCGCGCTCGAGGCGGTCAACGCCAACAGAGTGGTGGCGACCGTGGCGGTGGCGGTGGTGATCCGGGTGGTGCGGGTGCTGCGCATGCGAGGAGCTCCTGTGAGTGGTGTGGTCGGTACAGGAGCAGGACGCGAGGAGCGCCCCCAGGGTTGCAGTCAGCCGGGCGCCGGTCCAGACCGGCCGTCCACGGCGGCCACCACCGAGACCAGGCCCATCCCCACTGCGACGACGACGGCGGCCCACGACCAGTCGCTCACGAGGTGACCCAGCCGCGCCTGCGCTGCGACGAGGCTCCCGAGCTGCACCGTCACCGCGGCCACCCACGCCCAGGGCGTACGGCGCACGCTCGCGGCCGCCGCGGCGAGCACCAGCGGCGCAGCCACCACCCAGGCCAGCCACGCGACGTAGACCGGGTGGCCGTGCTCGCGCAGCCACGCCGCCAGCCCCAGGGCGTCGGCGCCCTGAGCCAGGACCGCGACCGCGGTCAGGGCCGCCACCGCCACGAACGCGGCCGCCGTGACGCGGAAGATCAATCGCCGTCCTCGCCGACGCGCTCGCCGTCCTCGATGCCGGCGATGCACGAGCGGTCGCCGTCCTGCTCCACGAGCACGACGACGTCGAGCTCCTTGCCTTCGAGGGCGTCCTCGTCGCTGGTCGCGCGGACGCGGAAGCTGCCGGTGGCGTCGCCCTCGACGTCGCTGACCTCGTAGTCGACCTGGGGGTCCTCGCCGCCGGCCTCCTCGCGGCCCTCCGAGATCAGCGCGTCCAGGTCCGCACGCTGCTTCTTGGTCGGCGCCGTGCAGAGCAGGTCGATGCCGGCGTCGACGTCGAGGTCCTCGGCCGCCTCGACCGCCTGGTCCGCCACGTCCTGCACGCTGGTCGCGTCACCGCCGGTGAACGCGAAGACCGCCCCGCCGATCGCGAGGATCAGCAGCAGCACGCCCCCGGCGACGTACCAGCCCAGGCGCGACTGCCTGCCGTCGGTCGGGGATCCGGCGCCCGGAGGCCCGGCGGGCGGTCCCGAGGGAGGTCCGGCAGGAGGAGACGGGGGACCAGCGGGCGGCGGGCCGGGAGGCCGGGAGTCGGACATGACTGGCATGGTGCCGCCTCCCGGCCCACCTCAAACGCGGGGAACCCTCAGCGCTGTGCGCTCCAGAGCCTCTCGACGCGCGGGGCGAGCGGGACGGTCCGCTCGGGGACCGCTCGGCCGGCGCCCTGGGGCAGCGTGATGTTGCGGACGGTGCCCTCGCCGGCCAGCACGAAGATGCGGGGCAGGTAGGCGATCCAGTCGACGCGCTCCCGCTTGACCGTGATCACGGCGCGCTTGCGCCCGGCGAGGCCGAGACGGCCGTCGGGCCGCTTCCGGCCCTGGTCGCCCCACAGGACGACCACCTTGCGCTCGTTGGGGTTGACGACTCGGAGCTTGCCGGGCCGGCCGGCGATCTTGGTGACGCGCACCGGCTTGACCTTCTTGACCGTCACGGTGAGCGTGCCCGGCGTCAGGTAGTCGAGGTCGCACGCGTAGTAGGTCACCTGGTAGGTGCCCGGCTTGAGGCGAGGCATGGCCCCGACCGCGAGGGCCCCTCCCGACGCCACGGCCAGCAGGTTCCTCGAGGACGTCTCGGCCACGCGGCAGACCTGCAGCTCGTCGCCCTGGGGGTCGCTGTCGTTGGCGAGGACGTTGACGGACTGGATGCCACCGTCGGGCCCCGCCCACAGCGTGGCGGCGTCCGGCCCGGTGACCGGGGCGTCGCTGGCCTCGTCGGCCGAGGCCGGCGCGACGGGCGAGGCGGCGAGGGTGCCGAGCGCCAGGCCCAGGCTCACGACGGTCGCGGTGGCCCAGCGTCGTACGTGGTGGCGTGTCGGGGTCATGCGTGGCTCCTTGTCCGTGGCCACGGGGTCGTGAGCCGAGGTGAGGCTACGTCGGGAGCGGCGCGGGCGTCCGGCGAACCGCCGGAGGTTCACCCTCAGGTCGCCTGGGACACGCTCGACATGTTGAAGTCCGGGACCCGCAGGGCGGGCGTGGCGGTGCGCGAGAAGTAGTCGTCGCCCCACTCCCGGCTGAAGCTCGGCACCGTGGCGGAGGCGTGGCTGAAGCGCCGCAGCAGGTCGACCGGGCTCTCGTTGAACCGGAAGTTGTTGACCGAGCCGGTGATCTCGCCGTCCTCGACGAGGTAGACGCCGTCGCGGGTCAGGCCCGTGAGCAGCAGCGACTGGGGGTCGACCTCGCGGATGTACCAGAGGCAGGTGAGCAGCAGCCCGCGCTCGGTGCCGGCGACGAGGTCCTCGACCGTCCCCTGGCCGCCGTCCACGTCGAGGACGAGGTTGTCGATGCCGGGCGTCACGGGCTGCTGGGTCATCGCGGCGCTGTGCCGGGTCTGCAGGAGCGCGGTGAGCTCGCCGTCGCGGATCCAGTCGGTGCGCGAGAGCGGGAGCCCGTTGTCGAAGACCGACGACTCGTTGTCGGAGGACGAGGCGACGTTGAACGGCGCGCACTCCAGGCCGGGGTAGGTCGGGTCGGAGTAGAGGTGGACGCCCGGCGAGGTGATGCGCTGGCCGATCCGGGTGCCGGCGCCGCGCTGGCTGTAGACCGACTGGCCCTCCCAGGCCACGCGCGCTCCGGCGGACCAGTAGGCGTCGACCATCAGGTCGGCGACGGAGGTCGGCGGCAGGATCGTGTCGTAGCGTCCGGCGGGGAGGTCGACCCGGCGCGAGCCCCACGCCAGGCGCCGCTCGAGCTCGGCGTCGAGCGCGAGCGCGTCGACGCCGGCGAAGTCGCGCGTCGCGCCGCCCACCCAGGCGCTCTCGGTGAGCGCGGCGTTCTTGCCGGTGCAGGCGTAGTGGCCCGTGGGCTGCACGTGCCGCAGGCGCAACCCGGTCGTCGAGCCGAGGTAGGTCGTGGTCACCTCGTGGTTGACGAAGCCGTAGAGCACCCGGTCGGCGGAGCCGGCGCGGCCGAAGGCCTCCCCGAGGGCCGGGGCGAAGGCGTCGTAGACGTGGATGTCGGTGGGCACGGCGGCGTCGCCCCAGTCGGACGAGACGGTGTCGCGCACGAGGTCGGCGGCGTCCTCGGCCGGCGAGGAGGCGCGGGCCGCGGCGTCGGCCTTCTCGACGAGCGCGGTGACCTGGGCCTGGGTGCTGGCGCTGCCGCTGACCGAGCCGGTGCTCGTGCCCTCGGCGGTCCGGACGAAGGAGACGACCGTGGCCGAGATCCCGTGCATCACCCCGTTGGTGGTGAGGGTGTTGTTGGCCCAGCGCAGGTTGGCACTGGTGTGGTCGTGGACGATCACGAGGCAGTCGTCGGCGACCGAGACCGCCAGGGCCTGCTCGACCAGGGACTGCGGGGTGGCGAGAGTGGTCATCAGTGGCCTGCCTCGTCGGTGGTGTTGAGGATCCGGACGCCGCGGAACAGCGACGTGGGAGCGCCGTGGCTCACGGCGGCGACCTGCCCGGGCTGGGCCTTGCCGCAGTTGAAGGCGCCGTGCAGCTCCCAGGTCTGCGGGCCGCCCACCGCCTCCATCGAGCCCCAGAAGTCGGTGGTCGTCGCCTGGTACGCCACGTCGCGCACCTGGCCGACCAGCTCGCCGTCGGCGATCCGGTAGAAGCGCTGGCCGGTGAACTGGAAGTTGAAGCGCTGCATGTCGATCGACCAGGACTTGTCGCCGACGACGTACAGCCCGCGCTCGACGCGCCCGATCAGCTCGTCGGTGGACGGGCCGTCGGCGGCCGGCTGCAGGGACACGTTGGCCATGCGCTGGATGGGGATGTGACCCGGCGAGTCGGCGTAGGCGCAGCCGTTGGAGCGACCGCCGTTGAGCTCGGGCTTCATCTGCCCCATCGGCCGGTCCAGCTGGTAGCCGACGAGCACCCCGTCGCGGACGATGTCCCAGGCCTGGGTCTGGACCCCCTCGTCGTCGTAGCCGACGGTCGACAGCCCGTGCTCGACGGTGCGGTCCCCGGTGACGTGCATGACCGGGGAGCCGTACTGGAGCGTGCCGAGCTTGTCGTACGTCGCGAACGACGTGCCGGCGTAGTTGGCCTCGTAGCCAAGCGCCCGGTCGAGCTCGGTGGCGTGCCCGATCGACTCGTGGATGGTCAGCCACAGGTTGGAGGGGTGGATCACCAGGTCGTAGGTGCCGGCCTCGACGCTAGGCGCCTTGAGCTTCTCGGCCAGCAGCTCGGGCACCTCCTCGATCTCGGCGTCCCAGTCGTAGCCGCCGTCGGTGAGGTACTCGTAGCCGCGCCCGACCGGCGGCGCGATCGAGGACATCGAGTCGAAGGTGTCGGCGCCGGCTCCCATCGCCTCGAAGCCGGGCTGCATCCGGACCCGCTGCTGGGTGGTGCGGGTGCCGGCCAGGTCGGCGTAGTACTTGTTCTCCTGCACCTGCAGCAGGTACGCCGACGCGTGGTCGACCGCCGCGCCCGTGCGCAGCCGCTCGGTCCAGTCGGCCAGCAGCGCGGCCTTCTCGGCCACGGGCACGTCGAGCGGGTTGGTGACGTAGGACGACACCCAGGTCACGTCGTCGTGGACCGGCTCCGGGGCCAGCTCGACCGGGGCGGTCGTCATGGCCGCGGCGACGCGGGCCACCGCCACCGCGGTCTCGGCGACGCGCACGGCGCCCTCGGGGGTCAGGTCGACGCCGGAGGCGAAGCCCCACGCGCCCTCGTGGACGACGCGCACCGCGAAGCCCAGGTCCTCGGTGTCGCTGGCACCCTGCAACGCCCCGTCGCGCACCCCGATGCGCTGGTAGCGCACCCGCTCGAAGCGGAAGTCGGCGTGCCCGGCGCCGAGCTCGCGCGCCCGGCTGAGCGCGGCGTCGCCGAGGCTGCGGTAGGGGAGCGCGGTGAAGGTCGGGTCGAGGCGGGCGGCGTCGCCGCCCGGTCGGCTGGTGCCAGTCATGGACTGAACCTACCCACTGAACCCACCCCCGTGGGCCACCGGTTTCTGCCCCCAGGGGCACGGGTACCGGAGGGCTCCCACCAGACGAGGAGCACCATGACCCAGGACGGTGACCAGCAGCGGCTGGTCGAGCTGATCAACGACATCCCGATCGCCATGCTGACGACGTTCGGCGTCGACGGGCCCCGCAGCCTGCCCATGGCGAAGCAGGAGGCCGAGGCGAGCGCCGAGATGTGGTTCATCACCGGTCGCGACACCGACCACGTGCGCGCCATCCAGCACGACCCGCGCGTCGCGGTGACCCTCTCCGCCCGCGACACCTGGGTCGCGGTGACGGGGCGCGCCTACGTCGTCGACGACCTCGACAAGCTCAAGGAGCTGTGGAACACCTTCGCCGAGGCCTGGCTGCCGGAGGGTCCCGAGGACCCCAACGCGACCCTGATCCGCGTCGACGTGGAGCGCGGCGAGTACTGGGACACCCCCGGCGGCAAGATCGCCTCGCTGGTCAGCTTCGCCAAGACCAAGCTGGGCGGCGACACCTACGACACCGAGCACGGGGCCGTCACGACCTGACCTGGCGCGACCGGGCCTCGGCCCGGTCGCATGCTTGTCAGGGCGTCATCGCCTGGACTCGACCAGGATCCCGACACCGCCGCCGTCAGCGACGCAGCGCGACGGTGGAGCCGAGCCGGGACTTGGTGACGACCAGCTGGGTCGGGATCCGGTCGCGCAGCTCGGCGACGTGGCTGACGACGCCGACCACGCGGCCGCCGTCGCGCAGGGAGTCGAGGGTGTCCATGACGTCGTCGAGGGTGTCGGCGTCGAGGCTGCCGAAGCCCTCGTCGACGAAGAGGGTGTCCAGGGCCGCGCCGCCGACCTCCTGGGTGATGACGTCGGCCAGGCCGAGGGCCAGGGCCAGGGACACCACGAACGTCTCGCCGCCCGAGAGGGTGGCGGGGTCCCGGGTCTCCCCGGACCAGTCGTCGCGGACCAGCAGGCTCAGGCCGCCGCGGGTCTCGCCCGCGCCGCGGTCACCGGTGTGCACCAGGGAGAAGCGCTGGTCGCTCATGGAGGCCAGCCGCTCGTTGGCGGCGGCGACGACCTGGCCGAGGCGGTAGGCCAGGACGTAGGCGGACAGGCGCATCCGCAGCCGGTTGTCGGCGGACTTGCCCTCGACGAACGCCGCCAACGCGGCGGTCGTCTGATGGTCCTCGCGCAGCGGGGTCCACCGGGCGAGCGCCTCCTCCAGCTGCGCGCTCAGCGCCGTCAGCCGGCCGCCGCGCCGGGTCCACTGCTCCTGGGCGGCGCGACTGCGGGAGAGGCGCGTCATGGCCTCGGTGTGAGCGGCCTCGAGCGGCTGCAGGTCGGGGGCCGTCAGGGTGTCGAGCTCGGCGGCGCCGGGCGCGGCGAGCACCTCCTGGACGGCGGCCAGGCGGCGGTCGTGGGCCGCCAGCGAGGACTCGAGGTCGACCGCTCGTCGTGGCTCCAGGAACGCCTCCGCGGCAGCCGCGGGACTCGCGAAGCCCGCCTCGGTCGCGGCGTCGTCGGCTGCCTGTGCGGCCTCGGCGTGCGCAGCCTCGGCCCGCTCGAGCGCGTCGAGGGTCGCCAGGACCGACCGCAGCGCCTGGGTGCGGGCCGTCTGCGCCGCCAGCAGCGCGTCGAGGTTGTCGTGGTCGCTGCCGAGCAGCACCTCGTCGAGGGTGGTGCGCAGCTCCTGGCACTCGCGGGTCAGCTGCTCGAGGCGCGCCCCGGCGTCGGCGGCCTCGCGCTCCAGCGCGCGACGGTGCTCGAGGTGGTCGGCGGGGTCGACCCCGCGCGGGGCACGGGAGGCGGTCCCGAGCCTCGCCAGCTCGGCGAGCGCGGCGTCGCGGCTCGCGCGCAGGTCGACCAGGGAGGTCTCGCCCACCTGCGCCGCCAACGAGGCGCGGCGGGTGGACAGGTCGCGGACCTCGACGTCGCGCAGGTGCTCGGTGGACTTGGCGTCGTCGACGGCGCGCAGGGCGGCCTTCTCGGCGGCGGCGTCGGGGGCGCCGGGCTGCTGCGCCGCCTTCTGCGGGTGGTCGGCCGACCCGCAGACGGGGCAGCACGCGCCCACGGCCAGCGCCCCGGCGATCTCGCCCGCCATGCTCTCCAGGCGCGCCTCGCGCACGGTGAGCAGGTGCTCCTGGAGGCCGAGGGCGGTCTCACGGGCGTCGTTCCACGCGGCGTGGGCGACCAGGAGCTGTGCCTCCACGGCGGCCAGCAGCTCGTGCACGGTCACCTGGACGTCGACGGCACGCAGCCGCTCGCGCGCCTCGGCCGCCCGCAGCTCGGTGCCGAGCCGCGTGACCCGTGACTCCAGGCTCGCGGTCTCGCGCGTGGCCTCGACCAGGCGGGTCGCGGCCGGCCGGAGCGCCTGGATGCGGGCCACCGCCTCCACCGCGTCCTGGACCGCCTCCGCGACCTGGTCGCGGTCGTGGGCCTCCAGCCGGGCCACGGCCTCCGCGGCACCGTCGCGCTGGGACCGCGCCTGCGCGACCAGCCGCAGCACCGGGGCGACGGCCGCGGCCCGCCGTGCGGCGTCGAGCCGCACCCGGGCCGCCGTCACGTCGTCGGCCCGGGCGACCAGGGCGTCGTGCTCCTGGCGCGCCGCGCGGTGACGCGCGAGCCGCTCGTGCGTGGCGCGCGCCGCCTCGACCTCACGTCGTGAGGCGGACTCGTCGCCCGCCGCGGCGGTGGCCTCGGCGGCCGCCTGCTCGGTGGCGAGCGTGGCCTCACGCAGGAGCTCGTCGGTCCAGGCGCCGAGCAGCCCCTCGGCGGCGGGGTCCGTGAGGTCGCGGACGTCCCAGTCGGCGGGCAGCGGGGTGGCCGCGGCCTCGCTCACGCGGCTGACGAGGTCGGCGACGTCCTGGTGGGCGACGTCGCAGGCGCGGCGCAGCTCCACGCGCCGGTCGCGCAGCCAGCGCTCCACGTCGGCGAAGCGGCCCGTGCGGAAGAGCTGCTGCAGGACGGCGTGGCGCTCCTCGGAGCGGGCGCGCAGGAAGGTCTGGAAGCGGCCCTGGGGCAGCATCGCGACCTGGGTGAACTGGGTGACGTTCATGCCGACCAGCCGCGTCACCAGGTGGCCGGTCTCGTCGAGGCGACCCGACAGGTGGCGCCACTCGCCCCCGACGCGCTCGAACAGCGCGACCCGCGACTGCTCGGGGGTGGTGCCGGTGCCGCGCTTCTTGGGGCGCTCCCACGCGGGGGAGCGGACCAGGCGGAAGCGGCGGCCGGCGAGGGTGGCCTCGAGCGTCACCTCGGGGGCGACGCCCGGCTCGGCCTGGTCGGAGCGCAGCCGGCGCGCGGTGTTGCGGTCGCCCGGCACGTCGCCGTAGAGGGCGAAGCAGACCGCGTCGAGCACGCTGGTCTTGCCCGCGCCCGTGGCCCCGGAGAGCAGGAACAGGCCGGCCTCGGACAGCTCGTCGAAGTCGACCCGGACGGTGCCGGCGAACGGGCCGAACGCGGTGGCGCTCAGGTGGTGCAGCCGCATCAGCCGCTGCCCTCCCGCACCAGGGAGTCGACGTCGGTGTCGTCGCAGCAGGCGTCGACCGCGCGGGTGAGCAGCGCCGCCTCGGCCCCGGCGGGCGGTCCGCCGCGCATGTCGGTCATGAACTCCAGCGCGATGTCGCGGTCGGTGCGGGCGCGGGTGGCCTGCGCCGGGGCGGCGCCCAGACGGTGGGCGGGGCCGTCGAAGCGCAGGAGCAGCGTGTGCGGGAAGCGGCGCTGCAGCCGCTCCATCGCGCGGCCCGGGCGGGACGCGTCGGTCAGCGTGGCCTCCACCCAGGAGGTCTCGTGCTCGACGAGCGCCGGGTCGGCCAGCAGGGCCTCGAGGTCGCCGCGCAGGCGGGCCACGCGGCGGGGGACCGGGGCCTCGAGGAAGTGGGCGCCGGCGAGACCTCGCTCGTCGAGCTCCACCAGCCACGAGCCCTTGCGGTGGCCGGCCTCGGAGAAGGAGTAGGCGAGCGGCGAGCCGCTGTAGCGGATCGCGTCGGTGAGGGTGTGGGCGCCGTGGAGGTGGCCCAGCGCGGTGTAGTCCATGCCGGCGAAGACGTCGGTGGGCACCCGGGAGACGCCCCCGACGGAGATGTCGCGCTCGGAGTCGCTGGGCGCGGCGCCCGCGACGAACGCGTGCGCCAGCACCACCGAGCGGGTGCCGGTGGGACGACCGGCGAGGTCGGCGCGGACCTGCGCCATCGCGTGGCCGAGCGCCGCCTCGTGGGACCTGCGGGGGAGCTGCCACGGCTCGCTGAGCGCCGTCGGGTCGAGGTAGGGCAGGCCGTAGACCGCGACCGGCCCGTGCTCGTCGCGCAGCAGGACCGGGGTGCCGCAGGCGGAGGCGTCGGTGCGGATGTGGACGCCGGCGGCGTCGATCAGGCGCGAGCTGAAGCCCAGGCGCCGGGCGGAGTCGTGGTTGCCGCTGGTGAGGACGACGGCCGCCCGCGAGGCGGCCAGCCGGACCAGCGCGTCGTCGGCGAGCAGCACCGCGTCGACCCCCGGCAGCGCCCGGTCGTAGACGTCGCCGGAGACCACCACGAGGTCGACCCGCTCGGAGGCCACGACCTCGAGCAGGTGGTCGAGGTAGACGGCTTGGTGCGCGAGCATCCCCTCGCGGTGGAAGGACCGGCCCAGGTGCCAGTCGGAGGTGTGGAGGATGCGCACGGGTCGAACCTATTCGGCGCCGCCGACACCCCCGGCGTCCCACGCCGCAGGGCGGCCGAGAGCCCGGTCTCAGCCGGCGTGATCGCCCGTGTAGCGCACCGTCCGGCCCTCGCGGGTGAAGCCGTAGAGCACCAGCCCCGCGCGCCGAGCCAGGTCGACCGACAGGCTCGTCGGCGCGCCGACGGCGACCAGGGAGCCCACCCCCGCGGAGATCGCCTTCTGCACGAGCTCGAAGCCGGCCCGGCCGCTCACGACCAGGCAGGCGCCGGCCGGCGAGGCGCCGGCGAGCAGCCGGGCGCCGGCCACCTTGTCCACGGCGTTGTGCCGCCCCACGTCCTCACGCACGACCAGCAGCTCACCGTCGGCGGTGAACAGGCCGGCGGCGTGGACCCCTCCCGTGCGGTCGAAGAGCGGCTGACGGCTGCGCAGCAGACCCGGCAGGCGGCGTACGACGTCGGGGGAGGGCACCGGGCCGACCCACCGCTCACCGGCGGTCACCGCGAGCGCCTCGGTGACGCTGTCCTTGCCGCAGACCCCGCACGCCGACGACCCCGCCGACCGGGCGTCGTGACGGTGGCCGGGGTCGGACAGCGGCGCCCCGCCCAGGGTCACCGTGACGACGTTGAACTCCTGGTCCGGGGTGAGGTCGACGTCGGTGCAGTAGGCGACGCCGGAGACCTGACCCGGACCCGCGAGCCCCTCGTGGAGCAGCCACCCGGCCGCGAGCTCGAAGTCGTGCCCGGGGGTGCGCATGGTCACCCAGACGCGGCGCGCGGGGGAGCCGGGCCAGGCCAGCCGGATCTCCAGCGGCTCCTCGGTGGCGAGGCGGTCCTCGTGGCGGCGGACGGCGTCGCCGGTGAGCTCCTCGACCCGGGTGCGGGTGGAGGGGCCGGGACGACGGGCGAGCTCGCGCATCCTCAGGCCTCCGGGTAGGCGGCCCGCACGGCCAGCATGCGCTCGAGCTGGTCGGCCCGGTCGAGGAGCCGGCGGCGTACGGACAGGGGGATCGCCGGGTGCTCGGTCAGCGAGTGGACGGCGGTGAGCACGGCCGGGTCGAGGCTGCCTGCCGGGAAGAACGCGTCGGTCACGTCGGCCAGTACCCACCCGCTGTGGGCGGCGACGATCTCGGGCAGCTCGGTGAAGTAGCGCTCGACGTACGGCGCCGTCAGCTCCTCCTGGCCCCCGCGCCACATGCCCTCCCCGGCCGCCAGCAGCTCGTAGTTGGGGGCGTCGACCGCGCCGGTGAGGCGCGCCCACGCGAACTCCTTGGCCTCGGCCGTCGGCAGCGAGGCGCGGGCCCGGGTGTGCTCGACGCGCGACACCGCGGTCGGCTCGCGCGCCAGCTCGGCGTCGAGCGCGGCCGCGTCCGTGGCCCCCAGGGTCGCCAGCCGGACCAGCACCTGCCAGCGCAGCTCGAGGTCCGGCTCGATGCCCGACGGAGCATCCGTCAGCCAGGCCTCCAGACGTGCCACGTCGACGCTGGTCGCGAGGGCCGTGCGGAACGCCGCCAGCTGGAGCTCGGAGCCCTCGGGCGCGCTCGCGAGCCGAGCGAGGGCCGCGTCGTGGACCCGCCCCAGTGCGCCCTCGCCGGCCAGGGGCACGACGCTCGTCAGCACCCAGGGCAGGGTGTGGCGCGGCGCGAGCTCGGTGTCCTCGACCGGCAGCCGCGCCTCGAGCAGGTCCACCACGTCGGCCGGGTCGATCGCGGCGTTGTGGAAGGCGCTGCGCACGGAGTTCCACACGGCCGCCAGCAGCTGCGGGTCCTCGATCTCGGGCAGCAGCGACGTCAGCGCCTCCACCGTGGTCGGGTCGGGTGGGAACAGCCCCCAGCTGTCCTGGTGCGGATCGACCAGGACGGGGTCGTCGCCAGCGTCGTACGGCGTCTCGGGGCCGTCGATGCGGACCTCGGAGGTCTCCCAGGTGCCGGCGACCGCTCGCGCGACCCGCAGGACGTGGGTGCGGTCGGCGGGGTGCTGCGCCGGGGGAGTGCGACGCAGGACGCCGGCCTCGCGGTCCAGGGCGACGGTGTCGGGGCCGGCGGTGCGCAGCCAGGACGTCGTGAAGGCGCCGAGGTCGGCGGCCCCGGCCCGCTCCCAGCTGGCGAAGAGGTCCTGCATGGTCGCGTTGCCGAAGCGGTGCTGGGTGAGGTGGTCGACGACACCGGCGAAGAACACCTCGTCGCCCAGCCGGGCGTTGAGCTGCTTGAGGACGCTCGAGCCGCGCGAGTAGGAGATGCCGTCGAAGTCCTGCAGCGCGGCCACGGCATCCACCGCGCCGTTGCCGGCGACCGGGTGCGTGGTGGGCCGCTGGTCGGCGACCAGTCCCCACTGGCGGCGGGAGTAGGCCTGGTGCACCCACGCGTCGTCGTACTCGGTGACGTCGGCGGTGACGCGGTTGCCGAGGTACTCCGCGAAGGACTCGTTGAGCCACAGGTCGTCCCACCACGCCGGGGTCACGATGTTGCCGAACCACTGGTGCGCCATCTCGTGGGCGACGGTCGTGGCCCGGGTGATCCGGGCGCCACGGGTCACGCGCGAGCTGAAGACGAGGGGGTCGCGGAACGTCACGCAGCCGGGGTTCTCCATGGCGCCGGCGTTGAACTCCGGCACGAACGCCTGGTGGTAGTCGCCGAAGGGGTAGCGGATCCCGAAGAGCCGGTGGAACTCGTCGAAGCACTGCTTCGTCATCGTCAGGAGCTCGTCGGCGTCCTTGTCGAGGTCGTTGGCCAGGCTGGCGCGGGCGCTGAGGCCCAGCGGGATGCCGTCGTGCTCGTCCCTGACCAGGTGGTAGGGCCCGGCGACGAGGGTGACGAAGTACGTCGACAGGGGCTGCGTCGTGGCCAGCTCCCACTGCGCCGACCCATCGGCGAAGGTCTCCGTGCGCGTGGCGGCACCGTTGCCGACGACGACCCAGTCGCGCGGGGCGCGCACGTGGAAGGTGTAGGGCGCCTTGAGGTCGGGCTGGTCGAAGCAGGCGAAGATCGTGGGCGCGGCGTCCATGAAGGACATCCCGTAGACGTAGTGGCGCCCGTCGGCGGGGTCGACGCTGCGGTGCAGCCCCTCGCCGTCGTTGCGGAAGGGCATCACCGCGTCGACGACGAGCTCGTGCTCCCCGGCGCCCGGGTCCAGGGGCAGCCGGCCGCGGTCGAGCAGGTCGGGGTCCAGGGGCAGGCCGTCGAGGGTGATCGCCGCGACGCTGACGGGCTTGAGGTCGAGGAACGTCGCCTCGCCGGTGCTGGTGAAGCGCACGGTGGTCACCGACCCGAAGGTCGCCTCGTCGCAGGCGAGGTCGAGGCGCACGTCGTACGACGTCACGTCGAGGATCCGCCGCCGCTCCCGGGCCTCGGAGTGCTGGAGGCTCTGGCTCTGGCTCGTCACCCGCCCAGCCTAGGAGGCCGCAGAAGTAGGACTCCCTCTCAGGTCCTGCGATTCCCAGGACGCGAGGGCAACCAGACGGCATGCTGGGGCGTCGTATGGACAGGCGAGCGACCGCGCACGCCGTTCTCGGGAGGAAGGTCCCCCACATGTCTCGTCCCCTCGCCCGCCGGCGTGCGCTCGTCGCGCTCGCCTCCTCCGTCGGCCTGCTGGCCGGCACCACGGCCCTCACCTCGTCACCGGCCGGCTCCGCGCCGCCGGCCGGCGACTGCACCCCCGCCTTCCCGCTCGCCGAGGTGACCGCCGGTCAGACCGTCGAGGGCCTGACCGTCGACTCGGGCGTCACGCCGGAGCCCTTCACCGGTGACGTCATCGGTGTCCTCGACGACGGCATCGCCGCCGGCGTCGACATGATCATCATGGAGCTGGACTCGCCCGCCATCCAGGCTGCCGGCGGCATCTGGCAGGGCATGTCGGGCTCGCCGGTCTACGACTCCGGCGACGGTCGCCTCATCGGTGCGGTCGCCTACGGCCTGTCCTACGGTCCCTCGCCGATCGCGGGCATCACCCCGATCGAGGACATGGACGACTACCTCGCCACCGCCGCGCGGGCACCGCGCCGCGTCGACATCGGCCGCTCCATGGCGCAGCACATCGCCAAGGCCAGCGACGTCAGTGCGCGTGACGCCGCCCAGGGTGCTCGCCAGCTGCCCATGCCGCTGGGGGTCTCCGGGGTCAGCGCGCGCCGGCTGGCCGCCGCGAAGTCCCGTCCCTACGTCACCAAGGGCGCCTACGCCGTCGGCCGGGCCAGCTCGGTCGCCGTCCCGACCGACATCGTCGCCGGTGGCAACATCGCGGCCACGCTCGCCTACGGCGACGTCACGGCCGGCGGCATCGGCACCGCGACCACGGTGTGCGACGGCCGGGTGGTGGCCTTCGGTCACCCGATGGCCTTCACCGGCCCGGCGACCATGTCGATGCACCCCGCCGAGGCGCTCTACGTGCAGCCCGACTCCCTCGGCTCGCCGTTCAAGGTCGCCAACATCTCCGCGCCCGCGGGGACCATCACCGACGACCGCCTGACCGGCATCACCGGCAGCTTCGACGAGCTGCCCGACACGACGACCGTCACGTCCAACCTCACGATGGGCAGCCGTTCCCGCACGGGCAGCACCCAGGTGAGCGTCCCGACCGCTGCGGCCGAGATGACCTTCTACCAGCTGGTGGGCAACCACGACCGCGTCGTCGACGGCAACTCGGGCGGCACCGAGACCCAGACGTGGAGCATCAAGGGCACCGACGCCACCGGCAAGGCGTTCACCCTCGCCCACAGCGACCGCATCACCTCGCGCAGCGACCTCACGTTCGAGGCGTCGATGACCCTGCCCGACGTGGTCTACGCGCTCAGCGACCTGCCGGGCGTCACCATCGACTCGATCACGGCCGACGGCGTCGTCACGTCCAGCACGTCGACGTACCGGGTGGCCGCGGTGCAGCAGCTCCGCGCGGGCAAGTGGGTGTCGCTGAACCGCAAGAACCCGGCGCAGGTCAGGGCCGGCGGCACGCTGCGACTGCGCACGGTCCTCACCAGCCCCACCGGGCAGAAGCTCGTGCCGACCAGCTTCAAGGTGCCCAAGCGGGCCAAGAGCACGCGTGGCTACCTGTCGATGAGCGGCGGGTCCTCGGGCTACTACGGCGGCGAGGACTACGCGGAGGAGGAGGAGTTCTACGAGGAGGAGGCGGAGCTCACCCTCGCCGACATCGTCAAGGCCGTGAAGGAGCTCGTCCGCAACGACGAGCTGCGCGCCTCGGTGACCTTCCAGGGACGCCGCATCAACCTCGAGCGCACCCACGTGCTCGGCCCCGTCGACCAGGTGGTCAAGGGCCAGCGCACCGTCCGCGTGGTCGTCCGCTGACCCCGCTCGTCTGACAGGTGGGCCGGGAGCGCTGCTCCCGGCCCACCTGTGCGTCCGGATGTCGTGCGCCGGCTTGGGGCCGCTGGGTCCGGACCCTTGCGGTTTGGTCACCAACCGCAGGTTCTACCGGCCGGTACTTGCGGTTGGTGACCAAACCGCAGACCGGATTGCGGACGGGTCGGCTACAGCCGGACCAGCATCTTGCCGACGTTGTCGCCGGAGTAGAGGCCTCGGAAGCCGTCGATCATGGAGTCCAGGCCGTCGACGAACGTCTCGCGGTGGACCAGCTTGCCGGCGGCCAGCCAGGCCCCGGCGTCGCGGTAGAAGTCCGACGCCGCCTCCTGGTGATCGCTGACGATGAAGCCCCGGAGGGTGAGCCGCTTCGCCACCACCATCATCAGGTTGCGCGGCCCCGGCTCCGGCGCCTCGGCGTTGTAGCCCGCGATCGCCCCGCAGGCGGCGATCCGGCCGAAGTCGGCCATGTGGAAGATCGCGCCCTCGAGGTGCTCGCCCCCCACGTTGTCGAAGTAGACGTCGACCGGGCCGTGCGGCGCGAGCTGCTTGGCGACCGGCCCGTCGTGGTAGTCGAACGCCGCGTCGAAGCCCAGCTCGTCGACCAGCCACGCGACCTTCTCGGCCGACCCGGCGGACCCGATGACCCTCGCCGCGCCCAGGCGGCGGGCGATCTGCCCCGCCACCGAGCCGACCGCGCCGGCCGCGCCGGACACGAAGACGGTGTCGCCCTCCTTCATCTGCGCGACCCGGGTGAGACCGACGTACGCCGTCAGCCCGGGCATGCCGAGGACTCCCAGGTAGGCCGAGGCCGGCACCTGCGCGGTGTCCAGGCGGCGCGCGTGTCGCGCCGGCACCACGGCGTGCTCGCGCCAGCCGGCCATGTGCAGCACCGTGTCGCCGACCTGGAGCCGGTCGGAGGTCGAGTCCTCCACGACACCGACGGCGCCGCCCTCGAGCGGGGCGTCCAGCGCGAAGGGCGGGGTGTAGGACTTCACGTCGTTCATGCGGCCCCGCATGTAGGGGTCCACCGACAGGAAGGTGTTGCGCACCAGCACCTCGTCCTCGCCAAGGGCCGGCAGGTCGACGTCGACGGTGCTGAAGTGCTCGTGGCCGGGCAGGCCGGAGGGGCGGGCGGACAGATGGATCTCGCGGGTGGTCGCCATGGGTTCGATCCTGCCAGTGCCTGGTTTCGCCGGTGCGGACAGCGGCCGCGAGCGGTGGTCGAGATCACGTCGTCGTGGATGCCGTCGCCGGTCTCGACGGTCACTAGGCTGTAAGGGTCGCCTCAGCGGCACTACCAGTTACCGAGCACGACCCGGGGGTCCGGGTCGAGAGGATGAACCAGCATGCCCATGGAGCTTCACCTGGCCACCGGAATCGTCAAGGGACGGAGCCACTCGGACCAGGACCGCGCCCTGCTGCGCAACGTGGAGCTCGCTCTGCTGGACGCGCGCCGCGCGCGTCGCAGCGCCGCGCGCGCCGGCCGCCGGCGCTGACGCCCGCCCCCTGAGGCGACGCCCAGGACGCTCGGCGTTCTGGCAGTCTGTGCCCATGACGCAGCCGACTCCTGAGGACCGCCCCGACACCTGGCGAGGGATCGACCTGACCCGCATCGGGGACGGCCGCTACAAGGCCACCAACGCGCGTGGTGGGCTGGTGCCGATCGGCAGCGGGGGAGACGACCCCGACTTCACCCCGGTCGAGCTTCTCCTCGCCGCGCTGGCCGGGTGCGCGGCCGTCACGGTCGACGAGCTCACGAGCCGGCGGGCCGAGCCGCTCTCCTTCGACATGACCGCCGAGGGCCACAAGGTCCGCGACGACGGCGGGCAGCACCTCACCGGGATCAAGGTGACCTTCGACGTCACCTTCCCCGAGGGGGAGGCGGGCGACGCCGCGCGGGCGTTCCTTCCGCGAGCGGTGCAGCAGACGCACGAGCGGATCTGCACCGTCTCGCGCACCGTGGAGCTCGGGACGCCGGTGGACTACACCGTCGCCGAGCCTCCGCAGCCCGCGCCCTGATGAGCGCACCGAAGGTCGGTCCCTGGACCGAGGTGCCGCGCCAGGACGGCCGGCGCTTCATCGTGACGGGCGCCAACAGCGGCATCGGCTTCGAGACCGCCAAGGCGCTGGCCGAGCGCGGGGCCCACGTGGTCCTCGCCGTCCGCGACCGGGCCAGGGGCGAGGCCGCCGCAGGTCGGATCCGCGGCGAGGTCGAGGTGCGCCTCCTCGACGTCGCCGACCTCTCCTCGGTGCGTGCCTTCGCAGGCGAGATCGGCGACGTCGACGTGCTGGTCAACAACGCCGGCGTGCTGGGCGTGCCCTACGGCCTGAGCCCCGACGGCGTCGAGCTCCATCTCGCGACCAACCACCTCGGCCACTTCGCCCTCGCCAACCTGCTCCTGCCGCGCCTGCGCGACCGGGTCGTGGTGGTGAGCTCCCAGTCGCACCGCTCCGGGGTCCTCGACCTCGACGACCTGCGCTGGGAGCGCCGCGGCTATGCGCCGTACGCCGCCTACGCGCAGTCCAAGCTGGCCAACATGCTCTTCCTCGCCGAGCTGCAGCGCCGCCTGACCGCGGTCGGCTCGACGCTGCGGGTGACGGGCGGGCACCCCGGCTCCACCGCGACCGCGATCACCGCCAACACCGGCAACCGCCTCACGACCTGGGTGGGGTCCTGGGGCCACGGTCTCGTCGGCATGCCGGCCTGGAAGGGCGCCCTCCCGACGCTCTACGCCGCCACCATGGACGTGCCCGGCAACACCTACGTCGGCCCGCACCGCCTTCGCGAGATGAACGGCTGGCCGGTCAGCGTCGGCCGCAGCCGCAGCGCCACCGACCCCGACCTCGCCCAGGCCCTCTGGGCGGCCTCGGAGTCGCTCAGCGGCGTGACCTTCCCGCTGGGCTGAACCCCTGCGGTTTGGTCACAGACCGCAGGTCTGAGAACCCAGAACGTGCGGTTGGTGACCAAACCGCAGGGGGTCCGAGCCCGCCGAGCCGTCCAGCGACTACCCGACGGTGATGCCCTCGATGGTGACCGGCTCCGCGGGCGGGCCGTCGACGGCACCGCCGGTGACGCCCTTGGCGGCGATCCCGGCGAGCACCTCGACGCCGGCCGCGTCGACGTGGCCGAAGACGGTGTAGTCCGAGGGCAGCTGCCACGTGCCGTAGACGAAGAAGAACTGCGAGCCGTTGGTGTCCGGACCCGCGTTGGCCATCGCGAGCGTGCCGGCGTCGTAGGTCTCGGACCCGGTCAGCTCGTCGGCGAAGCTGTAGCCCGGGCCGCCGCTGCCGGTGCCCGTCGGGTCGCCGCACTGCAGCACCTGCACCTCGGGGGCCTGCGAGAGCCGGTGGCAGTCGACGTCGTCGAAGTAGCCCTGGGCGGCCAGCGACGTGAACGAGTTGACCGTGCACGGCGCGGCGTCGGCGTCGAGGGTGACCGCCAGATCGCCGGCCGAGAGCGAGACCGTGGCCGCGACCTCGCCGGTGTACGCCGCCGTGTCGGGCGGCGGCTCGGGGGCGTCGTCCGAGGGCTGCTCGACGTAGGTGCAGGGCGCCCCGTCGGGGTCCGACGGCTGCTTCGACGTCGAGGCCGACGACGGGTCCTTGGCGGTGGAGGACTCGTCGTCGCTGCAGCCGGCGAGACCGAGCACGAGGACGGCGGCGGCGAGCGCGGCCAGGGGTCGCTTGAGCATGGGCACGATCGTAGGGGAGGCCCCGGCAGCGGCATCGGGACCCCGCGGTTGGGCGGTCCGACCTAGGTTGGGGGCATGCAGCTGGGAGTGCACTACGCGAGCTTCAGCCATCCGCAGTGGTCCGACCGCCTCGAGGAGCGCCTCACCGAGACGGCGCGCGTCGCCGACCAGGGCGGGGTCTCCCTGCTCACGGTGATGGACCACTGGTTCCAGATGGAGGACCTCGGAGGCCCCTCCGAGCCGATGCTCGAGGGCTACACGACGCTGGGCTACCTCGCCGCGGTCACCGAGCGGGTCCGGCTCAGCCTGCTCGTCACCGGCGTCACCTACCGTCACCCCGGCCTGCTGGCCAAGACGGTCACCACCGTCGACCGGCTCTCGCGCGGCCGCGCCGTGCTCGGGATCGGCGCCGCCTGGTACGACCGCGAGCACGCCGGCCTCGGCGTCCCGTTCCCGTCCACCGCCGAGCGCTTCGAGCGCCTCGAGGAGACGCTGCAGGTGTGCCGCCAGATGTGGAGCGACGACGACGGCCCCTACGACGGCTCCCACTACCGCCTCGCCGAGACCTACTGCGTCCCGCCACCGGTGCGGCCCTCCGGCGTCCCCGTGCTGATCGGCGGCTCGGGGGAGCGCAAGACGCTGCGCCTGGTCGCGCAGTACGCCGACGCCTGCAACCTCTTCGGGGAGTCGCCCGAGGTCGTGGGTCACAAGCTCGACGTCCTGAGGCGCCATTGCGACGACCTCGGCCGCGACTACGACACGATCGAGAAGACGATGATCGCCATGGGCGACCCGCTCGCCGACACCGACGCGTTCCTGACGAGCATGGCCGAGTACGCCGCCCTCGGCATCGAGCTCGTCACGCTGGTGCCCGGCGGGGACGACCCGGTCGCCTGGACCACCGAGGCCTGCGAGCGGGTGCTGCCCCGCCTCGCCGACGTGTGAGTCGTGCGGCAGCGGACGCTCGCCCGCGCTAGCGGCCTGCTGATCGCGGCGTCGCTGCTGGCCGCGTGCGCCGACGCATCGTCCTCCGAGGACCGCAGGCCTCGCGGGCCCGGGCCGGGGCCGACCGGTCAGAGCCGCACCCCCTCGTCCACGCCCACCCCCACCGGCACACCGACCCCGACGTCCACGCCGAGCTCCTCCCCGATCACCGTCCCGCCGGCGTACCAGGTCAGCGACGGCCGCCCGCGCGACGCGGCGCTCACCATCGCCGAGCTGGGCCTGCGCGACCTCCGCGTCGTGTCCTACCGCGGGTTCACCGACGACGCGCCTGGCACGGAGATCCAGAACGGCGGTCGCGCCGCGAGCCCGTCGGGGCCGCGCGGGGGAGTGGGGCCGGGCGGCATCGGCAACTACCAGGTCACCGCCCACCGGACCTCCTCCACCCGCGCCTTCGAGCGGCTGCCGGAGCTGCGCCGCGGCGACCGGGTGGTGGTGAGCGCCGGCGGCGTGGAGTACGTCTACCGCATCGTCGCGACCCGCGAGACGTCGTTCCGCTCCCCGCGGTCGCTGCGCGAGCAGCGGGCGGCGGTGCCCGGCAGGCCAGGCGTCGCCCCGACGCGGGCGATGATCACGCTCTCCACGTGTGCCACCGCCGAGGACCACGCGGAGGGCAACTACTGGGCCGACGAGTTCGACAACCCCGAGCACCGCATCGACAAGATCGGCGTGCTGGTGGACACCCGACCGGCGGCCTGAGGCGCCCGCTAGCGTCTCGCCCATGTCCGAGGCCCGCCCCCGCGATGTCGTGCCTCTGCGCGAGGCCACCCGCGCGTGGTTCCTCATCTCCCTGCAGACCTTCGGTGGCCCGGCCGGCCAGATCGCGGTCATGCAGCGCACCCTCGTCGAGGAGCGCCGCTGGATCGGCCAGCAGCGCTTCCTGTTCGCGCTGTCCTACTGCACCCTGCTGCCCGGCCCCGAGGCCCAGCAGCTGGCGACGTACGTCGGCTGGCTCCTCAACGGCGTGCGCGGGGCCCTGGTCGCGGGCGTGCTGTTCGTGCTCCCGGGGGTGGTCGCCCTGCTCGCGCTGTCGGCGGTCTACGTCGGCTACGGCGACACCTCGGTCGTGGAGGCCGTCTTCCTCGGCCTGGCCCCGGCGGTCATCGCGATCGTGCTGCAGGCCGTGGTGCGCCTCGGCACGAAGGGCCTGACCCACCCCGCCCTCGTGGCGGTGGCCGTGGTGGCGTTCGTGGCGCTGACGGTCTTCGGCGTGCCGTTCCCGCTGGTCGTCCTGGTCGGCGCGCTCGCGGGGTGGGCGCTGGGGCGCACGGTGCCCGAGATCGGCGCGCCGCGGCCCGCCCCTGCGGACGGCGGGCCCGCCCCCCTGGTCAGCGACGACGCCCTCCACCACGAGCGACCCTCGGGTCGCAGGGCGGCTCTCGTCCTCGCCGTCGGGCTGCCGCTGTGGCTGCTGCCCGTGCTCGTCGCGGGGCTGCTCGCCGGGCGCGACAGCGTCTACGTCGACCAGGGACTGTTCTTCTCCGGCGCCGCGGTCGTCACCTTCGGCGGTGCCTACGCCGTGCTGGCCTACGTCGCCCAGCAGGCGGTCTCGGTCTACGGGTGGCTGGCGCCCGGCGAGATGGTCAAGGGCCTGGCGCTCGCGGAGACCACGCCGGGCCCGCTGATCATGGTCGTGCAGTTCGTGGCCTTCGTCGGCGCCTACCGCGACCCCGGCAGCCTCGACCCGTGGGTGGCGGCGACGCTGGCCGCGCTGCTCACGACCTGGGTGACCTTCGTGCCGTGCTTCCTGTTCATCCTGCTGGGCGCGCCGTACGTCGAGCGGCTGCGCGGCAACCGCGCCCTCGCCTCCGCGCTCACCGGCATCACCTCCGCGGTGGTGGGGGTGATCGCCAGCCTGGCGTCCTACTTCGCGGTCCACACCCTGTTCGCGCAGACACGGCGCGAGACCTCGGGCCCGCTGTTCCTGGACCTGCCCGTCCTGGACTCGCTGGAGTGGTCCGCGGTGGCGATCACGGCGCTGGCCTGCGCGCTCGTGATCGGCCGGAGATGGTCGGTGCTGCCCACCCTCGCGGTGTGCACGGCGGCAGGTCTGGTGTGGAGCGTGGCCACCGGACGGCTGTGACCGATGGCCGGAACCGGCCACGATCGTGGGACCGGCGTACTAACTTGGCCGTATGCAGCTTCCGGGAGCCGGGTCGGCCGCGCTGTCGGCCGCGGTCGCCGCGGGGGAGCCGGACGCCGTCGTGGCCGCCTTCGCGGCCCACTCCGCCGAGCTGCTGCGCGCCGGCGACCTCGCACTGCTGCGCGACGCGGCGCGGGTCGTGTCGCCCGACGGGGGAGCGCTCCCGCCCGAGGTGGCCTGGCGGCTCGGCTACGCCCTGCACCAGCGGGGACGCTTCGACGAGGCCCTGGACTGCTACGCCCGCGCCGACCGCGACCCCGACCGCACCGCGCTCGCCGACCTGGCCCAGCTGCACGCCGCGGAGGCGTCGACGAGGTGGGCCCGCGGGGACGCTGCCGCGAGCCGCGTCAGCGCCGACCTGGCCCTGGAGAGCGCCACCGCCTCAGGTGATGACAGCGCCCTGGGCTCGGCGTGGGTGGCCCAGGCGCTGGTCAGCGCCCTCGAGGGCGACCGCCACGCCAACCGCCACGCCTACGACAAGGCGCTGCAGGCCGCGGTCCGAGCCGACGACGTCCTCACGCAGGTGCGCGTCCACAACAACCTGGGCTCCCTCGAGAACGAGGAGGGCCGCTACGCCTCGGCGCTGGTGCACCTCGACGAGGCCGTCGCGCTCTGGCTGCACGACGTACCGTCCGCCGTACGCGCCCTGACGTGCATCAACCGCGCCGAGTCCCTCCTCGGGCTCGGCCGGGTCGAGGAGGCGCTCGCCGAGCTGGAGCAGGCGCGCGACCTGACGCGCGACGAGCTGTCGCCGCTGCTGGGCTACGCCGTGCTCGGGTCCGGGGACGCCAACGCCGCCCGCGGCAACGCCAGCCAGGCGGCCGCGGCCTACCGCGAGGCGATCGGCTTCGCCGAGCGCACGGGCGACGCGCAGGTCCTGGTGCCGGCGCTCGCGGGACTCGCCCGGGCGACGGTGGGGGAGGACCTCGAGGAGGCCAAGGGCGTCATCAAGCGGGCCCTGGACCAGCCTGCAGCCCTCGGACAGGTCACGGCGCTGCTCGCCGCCGGGTGGGTGGCGCTCATGTCCGGCCAGCCCGAGCGCGCCGGCGAGCACGCGCGCCAGGCCTCGCGCGAGGCCGGACGCCGCCACGACGCGCGGGGCCTGGCCGAGGCCCTCGAGCTCCAGTCGATGCTGGCCCCGATGCCGCACCGCCTCGACCTGGTCGACGAGGCCGCGACCCTGTGGACCGAGACGGGGCACGTCATCGGCCTCGCCACCAACGGGGTGCTGAGGGGCCGCGCCACCGGCGACCACGTCGCGGAGCAGTCCGCCCGTCGCCGGCTGCGTGCGCTCGGCGTACGGGACGGGGCCACGCGCATCGCCGGAGCCCTCCAGGCGATCGGCTCCACCGAGCCGGCGGGGGTGACGATCTGCGCGCTGGGCTCCTTCGCCGTCCACCGCAGCGGTGAGCCGGTGCCGGCCTCCGAGTGGCAGTCACGCAAGTCGCGCGACGCGCTCAAGATCCTGGTCGGTCGCCGGGGAAGACCCATCTCCCGCGACGCCCTGTGCGAGCACCTGTGGCCCGAGACCGCCAACACCGGCAACCGGCTCTCGGTCGTCCTGTCCACGCTGCGCGCGGTGCTCGACCCCGACAAGCGGCTGCCCTCCGACCACTACCTCGCCGCCGACCGTCAGTCGGTCCGGCTCGACGTCGGGGCGGTCGAGATCGACGCGGTGACGTTCCAGGACACCGCGCGCGCCGCGCTGCGGGCGATCCGCACGGGGGAGCGGGCTGGTGGGGGACAGGGCGCCGTCGAGGAGCTGGAGCGCGCGGCCGCCATGTACACCGGCCACTTCCTCGAGGACGACCCCTACGCCGACTGGAGCGTCGAGGCCCGCGAGGAGCTGCTCGCCCTCGCCCTCGACGTACGTCGTCAGCTGGCCGCCGAGCTCGCGAGCCGGGGCGAGCACCAACGGGCCGTCCCGTGGCTGGTGGGGCTCGTGGCGGACGACCCCTACGACGAGCCCGCCCACCACGCGCTCGTCCGGTCGCTGCACCTCACCCGCCGACACGGCGAGGCCCGTCGTTGCTACCGCACCTACGTGACCCGCATGGAGGAGATCGACGCCGCCCCCGCGGAGCTGGCCGAGCTCCTGGACGACCGCTCCGCCTGAGCGAAGGTTTCCCGAAGGCTTCTCGAAGGGCGCCGCCCGACACTGCACGGGTCAGTCAGCCCGGGTCGGACCGACCCCCAGCAGAAGCGAGTCGCCATGAAGTCCCAGCTCGTCCGCTCCACGCCCGCCGCCCTGCTCCTGTGCGGCGCCGTCCTGCTCGCCGGCTCCGGAGGGGCCGTCGCCGGCTCCATGATCACCGGCGCCCAGATCAAGGACGGCACCGTCACCTCCGCCGACGTGAAGAACAAGACGGTCAAGCCGGCCGACCTGAGCCCCACCGCCACGCGGAAACTGCAGCGCGTCGGCGCCTTCCAGCGCATCACCAAGCAGGCCGTCGTCGCGCCCGGCGACAACGGTCAGATCGCCGCCGCGTGTGCCGCCGGCTCGATGGTCCTCGGCGTCGCGTCCCACTGGCAGCTGAGCTTCGCGGGCCCGCAGACGCTGCTGAACACGGCCGGCACGATCGGCATGGCCTTCGGCAGCAACAACACCGGCGCCAACGACACCCTGATCGTGGACGTCACCTGCGGCCGCGTCGCGCCCTGAGTCCCGCGGCGGGCGGGCGTCGCCGCTGCCCCCTCCACCCTCGCCCCGCCGCTGCTCGACTGCGGCCGGCGGGTCGTCGTCACCCCCGCGGTTTGGTCACCAACCGCACGTCCCAGCCCCGAAAACATGTGGTTTGTGACCAAACCGCACGGATCAGCCGCTCGGAGTCGTCGACGGCCAACCCGGGGGAGTCGCGTCTCGCGGCAGGCCGACACGCAGGTACACCGTGACCTCCTGCGTCTCGCCCGCCTCGACGACCGCGAGGGCGGTACTCGTCGCCACCCCCTCGATCCCGTGCACGTCGACGTGTCCGAGAACGTCGTCGGTGCCGTCGCAGGACACCTCGTCAGCGGTGCCGACACTCACGCCGACGGGCACAGGCGCGACGAGGTCCGTGTTGACGGCGTACCGCTCGCCCTCGAAGGCGAGTCGCACGTGGCAGTCACCGCCATCATCGCCATCAGAGCATCCCTGCAGCCCAGCGATGACCCCGACGAGGACCAACCCCATGGCAACGCAGGACCGCCGGCTCATGCCGCAGAGCCAACCACCCCGCATGTTCGGCGCGCTCGTGAACCGGCTTCTGGAGAGTGGGGAGGTACCGTGCGGCCATGGAGGAGCCTCCCGGCGGCTGGCCAGTGGCACACGTCGACGATGACTGGTTGACCAGGTCCTGGCGCGCTCTGCGTTGGGCGCTCTACGCAGCGCTGCTGCTGGTCGGGGCCTGGTTCGTCCTCCTTGTCTTCGCCGTGCAGGCCGGCTCCTAGCTCGCAGATGCGACGCGTCGCCGGCGTCGGCACCTGCGTCGCCCCGGTCCACAGCCCTCGAACCCCTGCGAGGGACTCCCGCCGTGCCCGATACTCGCGGGGTGTCCACCGTTCCCCTCGGCTACTACGCAGGCCTGGTCCTCGTCGCGTTGGGCTTCCTCGCGCTCGACTGGCGTGGGATCTTCTTGGGCGCTCTGGTTGCCAGCATGACGGTCATCAGCACGGCCTACCACCAGCGCCGGGCCACGGCGCCCGCGCCTCTCGACGACTGAGCCCGACCGTCGTCAGGCTTAGGTTCTGGTCGGGACGGCTGGGTGCGCCCGTCACGTTGTGTCGTGCGGTTTGGTCACAAACCGCACGATCGAGGCGCTGAGACATGCGGTTGGTGACCAAACCACAGCATCCGCGGGCGCAGTCCGGCCAGCATGCCGCGGAAGGCGACGGTAGGTTCCGCGCCAGTCGCCGGGCAGAGACGACCGCCACCGACGAGCTCTTGATGTCAGCGCTCGTGCGCGCGACGCCGGCGACATGAAGCGACGATGCCGGGGGAGGCAACCTTTGACGGCGTTGGCGCGTCAGGGGTGTGCCAGATCCCATCGTCTGGAAGGCACTTTCGTCCCGAAAGGAACCCTGCGTCCCATGTCTCGTCGCCTCATGTCCCGCGCGCTCGTCGTCCTCGCGGTCTCCGCTCTGATCTTGCCTGCCCTCAGCACCCCTGCCGTGGCCGGCAAGGGCGTAGCGGTGCCCTCGTTCGACAAGGTCGCCAAGATCTTTCCCTACCTCGCCGGTGGCTCCGCGTTCGAAGCGACCGACAAGGTCCGCCAGGTCCGCAAGAACTGCAAGTCCGGCAAGACGATCAAGGGAGCCACCAAGACGGCGGTGGCATACTCGCCCGCTCCCAAGCCCATCCCGCCCGGGACGCCCTACCCGCCGTCCCTGGGCCTCGTGGGTGCGAAGTTCGCCAGCGCCGCGAGCGCCGCGCGCTACCTGAGGCGCACCATGAAGACCATGAAGTGCACGAGGCCCGGTCGCGGTGACTACAAGATCAGGACCAAGAAGTTCAAGGTCGCGTTCGGCGATGAGGGCCGGGGCTACACCTCCACCGCCGCGTTCCCCGGCCAGACCTACGCCAGCCAGACGGTGCTGGTGCGCCGGGGCAAGTTCGTCATCCTCGTGGCGATCAGCTCCTACAACGGCCCGTGGCCGAGCAGGAAGAAGACCGTCAAGCTGGCCAAGCTGGCCGTGAGGACTGTCCGCTGATTGCTCCCGGGTGGGGGACGGGGGGTCTGCCGACGAAGACCCGTCGGGTGACCCGTGGGCAGGAGGAACGATATACTACCTGACATAATGTCAGTTATCGGCACTCAAAGAACGGGAGTAGAACTAGAGGCAACTACTCCCGCTGGCCCGAGACTGACCGCCCAGACCATCGAAAGACGCTGCCGCCTCCTGGCATGGCGGCCGCACGCGACCAGAGGATGACCTCATGAGCGAACCGCCGGAGTTGACCAAGTACCTCACCGATCTGGAACGTCCCTTCGATTCCGGAGTCGCTCGCCCATATGAGCCGCAGGAACTCATTCGGTTTGCGCTTCGATCTGGGCGCTATTGGGCAGACCTAGCTTTGGAGTGGCTCGACGCCGGAGCCCCAACCGCCGGCTTGGAGTTCATCCTGGACGACGCGGGCCACGACCGAAGCCTGCCGCAGCCTGTTCGCCACCGCGCCCTGCGACTCTTGAAGCAGACCCGGCCCTACATGTGGACGGCCTGGGTCAAAGGTGACACGCAGAAGGGCGCCGTCCAGACCACGCTCAATCGGTTCATCGGCCGTGCGATCACAGGATGCCGCTATGTCGAGATCGACTACGAAGGCGGCAAGGAGGGCTGGCGCGGACCGAGCCGCGACGAGCTCGACTACGGACTCGAACTCGATCTAGACAACGGCGAGACGTGGTCGATCGTCTGGGAACAGTTCAACCTCAACGAAGGGCTCAACGTAAGGCCCGGCTCACTCGTCCCGGAATCGGTCCGGGCCGAGGGATCGGCGATTCGGGACGTGTCAAGTCGCTGGCTCGAGCTCGGCCCGGGAGTGCTGGCCGAGGTGAGGCTGGGATGGGCGGTGATCCATGCAGGGCCCGGCTACGACCGTCACGGCAACAAGGTCACTGAGGCAGAGGAATCACAGCTCAGCCTGACTGCCATTCAACTGATCGGGAACGACACGCGGACAACGGTCGTCACGCTCTACGGGGCGGACGAGATACGCGTCTACTTCTCCCTCGCTGCCGCTCGTGAGGACGGAGTGGTCTTAGCGCCAGCGGCGGATGCGTGATCAGCCATGGCGAGAGAACTCGGTCTCAAGCACGCCAGCCACGAACCGGTAGTCCCCCATCAGAGGACCTACGAGCCGAGGACTCTCTTCGAAGTGGCAAGGTCCATGCCACGAGGATCGCACGCGTCACCGGCGGGGAGACGAGACGCACCTCAAGCGAGGCCAGCATGTTCGAGCAGCTCCTCGCCGCGGTCGGTGAGTACGAGCGAATGCGACGGGCTCCATCCTGCTGGTCCCGTCAGAAGTGCGCGCGCTTCGGACGATCCCAGGTAGTCGTGGCCGCCCGTCGTCATGACAGTGATCAGTCCGGCGTCGAACCAACCGAGGAGGACGGTGGCGCAGTCGTCGGGATCCTCTGCGGGCCAGCGGACCTCACGTGGACTACGGGGATCGTCGATTTCAGGCCAGGGCAGCTCCTGAAGCATCGTCTCCTCGCGAACAGCCCAATACATCTTCTTCTCGATCCGGCTCATCGCGTCGTACGTCTTCCAGCCCACGTGTCTCAGTTTGCCAGCGAACGCGCTCACTGCCGCCGCCCTCCCCCTGGCTACTCCCGCCTGATCAACTCCCGTGCCTGCCAGTTCGGTGAGGAGGGCCAGAAGGGGTACCGAACCTCAATGCGCAGCGTCGAGGTACCCCAGGGTCCGGTTCATGAGGTCGGAGGCCCGTCGCAGGTCGGCGGAGGCGGCGGGCGGTTCCTCGTGGAGGACGGCGAGGTGGTGAGAGCTGCGCCAGCCGGGCCGGTACTCGTCGGCGAGGGCCGCTGCCACGCGGCTCGCGTCGCGGACCATTCGAGGGTCCACGGTCCACACGGCGTCGAAGCGGCGGTCGTCGTCGGCGACGTCCAGCTGTCCGGGTCGCTCGACCGCCGCCAGGCAGGCCGGCAGGTCGGGGGCGTCGCACACGACGACCCACTCACGGTTCAGTGGTGCCTCGCGCGGGAGCGCCACCTCGATCGGCTGACCAGGCTCCAGGTCTCCGGGCTCCGCGAGGTTGGCGAACATGACGGCGGCCTCGGCGGTACGCGCCAGCTCGACCCAGCGCGCTCGGGACGCGCGCAGGAACCGGTCGCGCTGGAATCCCCCGAAGATCACCGGCGACTGCGCCCGCGCGCAGCACTCGTCCTCGATGGCCCGGCTGAGCGCCAGGACGCTGGACTTCGAGAGCGCCTGGGCCGTGAGGCCGGGGTGCGAGCGGCGCAGCTCGGCGAAGATCGACCGCGACTGGAGCGACTCGGCGCTCACCCGCCGGATCGCGGCGCCCAGCATCTGCCCGGCGTCGCGGTGGCGGAGCACCTCCTGGACGGCGACCACGTCGGAGGCGGCGTAGCGGCGGTGTCCCCCGGCCATCCGGACCGGGCGTGGGAAGCCGTAGCGCGACTCCCAGCTGCGCAGCGTGCCCGCCGGCACGCCCGTGCGCTCGGAGAGGTCGCTGATCGTCAGCAGGTGCCCCTGGGCTGAGCGCTCCATGACTAACCTCTTCAGGTTGCGTAGTTTAGACTCCGAGTCTTGCACAACCCTCCCCCACGCCCCGGCACCAGGAGACAGACGTGACATCAGGAAGCACCGATGATGCGCTGCACCGACTGCTGACGGACGGCCGGGCGCGCGCGGCCCAGGTCGACCCCGCCCACGCACGTCTCTGGGAGTGCGTGGTGGAGGCCACCCAGGGCGGCAAGAGGTTCCGCCCCGCCTTGGTGGGCGCGGCCCACGAGGCCCTCGGCGGCACCTGCGGGGCGGCGGCGGCGCAGGTCGGGGCGGCCGTGGAGCTGCTGCACACGGCGTTCGTCATCCACGACGACGTCATCGACGGCGACCAGGTGCGTCGCGGCCGGCTCAACGTGAGCGGGACGTTCAGCGCGCAGGCACGAGAGGCCGGGGCCTCGCCCGAGGGGGCCGACGAGCTCGGTCTGGCCGCGGGCATCCTCGCGGGTGACCTCGCCCTGGCCGCCGCGATCCGGGCGGTCGCCACGTGCGGCGCCGCCACCGAGGTCGTGGGCCGACTGCTCGACCTCTTCGACGCCGCGCTCCACACGACGGCGGCGGGAGAGCTCGCCGACGTGACGCTCGCGCTCCACCCGGGGTCCGCGTCGCTGCGCGACAGCCTGGCGATGGAGGAGCAGAAGACGAGCGCCTACTCCTTCGCCCTCCCCCTCCAGGCCGGGGCGGTGCTCGCCGGCGCCGACGAGCACACGGTGGACCGGCTGGGCAGGGCCGGGCGCATGCTCGGCGTCGCCTTCCAGCTCGTCGACGACCTCATCGGCGTGTTCGGCGATCCCGCGCAGACCGGCAAGAGCGCCACCGGCGACCTGCGCACCAGCAAGCAGACACCGCTCCTGATCCACGCGACCACCGCCCCCGAGTGGCCCGAGATCCGCTCCTACGTCGGCCGTGACCTCACCGACGAGGAGTTCCTCGAAGCGAAACGGCTCCTCACCTCCTGCGGGTCTCGCGGGTTCGTCGAGGCGCTCGTCGACACCTACCTCGCCGAGGCACGGAAGGTCGTCGAGGACCTGGGCATCCCCTCGGCCATCGTCCCGGCCCTGAGCGCCTGCCTCCCGGGGCTCGCCCGCCGCAAGGAGGTGGCGGCGTGAGCCCCTTCCTCGTACGTCGCCGCGCCGGCCACACCCTCTACGACTCGGTCTCCGAGAAGAGCGCGGCGCTGGTCATCCGTCGCTACTCCAGCTCCTTCGGGCTGGCGTCTCTGCTGCTTGCCCCGCCGGTCCGGACCCACGTCCGCAACGCCTACGCGCTCGTCCGGGTGGCCGACGAGATCGTCGACAACCCCGACCCGGGCCTGCGGCGGGACTCTCGCGACCTGATGCTCACCGCGCTCCAGGAGGACGTGCACCAGTCGCTGCGCACCGGCTACAGCGCCAACCTGACCGTGCACGCCTTCGCCAGGACGGCGATCGCGTGCGGGATCGGCTCGGACCTCGTCGACCCGTTCTTCGCGTCGATGCGCATGGATCTGGACACCACGGTGCACACCGCCGAGAGCTTCGAGCGATACGTCTACGGTTCGGCCGAGGTGGTCGGGCTGATGTGCCTGCGGATCTTCCTGGCCGAGGAGCCGGAGCGCGACCGGGCCTACGCACGGCTCGCCCCCGGTGCGCAGCGTCTCGGCGCCGCGTTCCAGAAGCTCAACTTCCTGCGCGACCTCGCCGAGGACCACGACACCCTGCACCGGTGCTACTTCCCGGGGCTCGACGTCGACCGGTTCGACGACGCCGACCGTGACCGGATCCTCGACGACATCGACGCCGACCTGGCCGCGGCCGACGCGGTGATCCCCGACCTGCCGCCCGGCAGCCGCCGGGCCGTCAGGGTCGCGCACGCCACGTTCGCCGAGCTCGCCTCCCGGCTCCAGGCCACGCCGGCGGACCGGATCCGGCTCACCCGGGTCCGCGTTCCCGACCCCGTTAAGATCAGGGTCATGGCCGGAGCGCTCTACGGCAGGCGAGCATGAGCTCCGTGCTCGACGACGCGGGTGTGGACTCCTCCCCCGCCTCGTCCGGCTCCGGTCGGGTCGTCGTGATCGGGGGCGGCATCGCCGGCCTGGCCACCGCCGCCCTGCTGGCGTCGCGCGGCTACAGCGTCGACCTCCTCGAGCAGAACGACGACCTCGGCGGTCGGGTCGGCAGCATCGAGCGGGACGGCTTCCGCTTCGACACCGGCGCGTCGTGGTACCTCATGCCCGAGGTCTTCGAGCACTTCTTCTCCCTGCTCGGCACCTCCGTCGAGGCGGAGCTGGACCTCACCGTGCTCGACCCGAGCTACCGCGTCTTCTTCGAGGGGCACACCGAGCCGGTCGACATCCGCCCCGACCGCGAGCACAACCGCGCGCTCTTCGAGTCGCTGGAGCCGGGCGCCGGGGACCGGTTCGACGCCTATCTCCGTTCCGCGGAGGACACCTACGACGTCGCGCTGCGCCGCTTCCTCTACAACAACTTCGCCGCCCCGTCGACGCTGCTGCACCCCGAGGTGGTCCGCCGGATCCCCCGACTGGGCCGGCTGCTGACCCGGTCCCTCGAGAGCCACGTCGCGGCGCGGTTCTCCGACAACCGGCTCCGCCAGGTGCTGGGCTATCCCGCGGTGTTCCTCGGCTCCTCCCCCAGCCGGGCACCGAGCATGTACCACCTGATGAGCCGGCTCGACCTCGGCGACCAGGTGCTCTACCCGCAGGGTGGTTTCACGCACCTCATCGACGCCATCGCCGCGCTCGCCCAGCGCCACGGAGTGCGGCTGCACACCGCCACGCCGGTCACCGCCATCCTTACCCACGAGAGCGCCAAGGCAGGCCGGGCGCGGGTGGCCGGCGTCGAGGCGTCGGTGGACGGGAAGCCCCACACGTTCGCCGCCGACATCGTCGTGGGCGCCGCGGACCTTCACCACGTCGAGACGACCCTGCTCCCCCCGGCGCTGCAGACCCACCCCGAGCGGACGTGGGCGCGGCGCACCCCCGGGACCGGCGCGGTGCTCGCGATGCTCGGGGTGGAGGGCCGGCTGCCGCAGCTGCCCCACCACTCCCTGTTCTTCACCTCCGACTGGTTGCAGAACTTCGGCGACATCTTCGGCCCCGAGGCCCGGGTGCCGGACCCGGCGTCGGTCTACGTCTGCAAGCCCTCCGAGACCGACCCGAGCGTCGCCCCCGAGGGCTCGGAGAACCTCTTCGTGCTGGTCCCGGTGCCGGCCGACGTCTCGATCGGCTCCGGAGGCGACGACGGGGCCGGCTCGCCGCTGGTGGAGCGGGCCGCGGACGCCGCGATCGACCAGGTGGCGGCGTGGGCCGGGATCCCGGACCTGCGCGACCGGATCCGGGTGCGGCACACCGTCGGACCCGAGGACTTCGCCCGGCGCTACAACGCCTGGCAGGGCGGGGCGCTCGGCCTGGAGCACACCCTGCGTCAGAGCGCGTTCTTCCGCCCGAGCAACACCTCCGCCAAGGTCGACGGGCTCCTCTACGCCGGAGCCAGCACCGTCCCCGGCGTGGGGCTGCCCATGTGCCTGATCAGCGCCGAGCTGGTCCTCAAGCGGCTCACCGACGACCGCTCCGCCGTGCCGGTGGCGCGATGACCGTCGCCTCGCTCGGCCGGCGGCCGGAGTGAGCCCACGATGAGCCTGCCGCACTGGTCGTACGTTGCCATGCTGGCCTTCTGCCTCGCGGGCACCCTGCCGCTCGTCGCGGTGTTCCGGCTCGACGTGCTGCGCCAGCCCGGGCGGCTGCTGCTGACCATCCTCCTGGCCGGCACTCCGTTCCTCGTCTGGGACCTCTACGCGACCGCCTCGGACCACTGGACCTTCGACGCGGCCCAGACGCTGCCGTGGAGGGTCGCCGACCTCCCGCTCGAGGAGATCGGCTTCTTCGTCGTCATCCCCCTGGTCGCGGTGCTGACCTACGAGGCCGTGGGGGCCACCGCCTCACGCGACCGCGTGCCCCCACGGCGTGGGCGCAAGGAGCCGACATGAGCTACACCGCCATCGCCGTGGTGGCGGTGCTGGCGGCCCTCGCCCTGGACCGGCTGGTCGGCACCCGCCTGACCAGCACCAGGAGCTGGTGGGCGGCCTACGGCATCATCGTGTTCTTCCAGCTGTTGACCAACGGCTGGCTCACCGGCCGGGGCATCGTCCGCTACCACGCCGCCGAGATCATCGGCAGCGAGCGCGTCACCTTCGTCGGGGACGGACGCCTGGTCTACGCGCCCGTCGAGGACCTCGCCTTCGGCTTCGCCCTCGTGCTGACGTCGTGCGTGACCTGGGTCCGGCTCGGACGGCGCACCCAGGAGGGAGAGGCGTGAGCGCGACCCGGTCCTGGGCGAGCAAGCCGCTGGACATCGGGGTGCCCGGCCCGACCCCGCTGGACATGGCCCGGGAGCTGCGGTCGATCCGTGCCGACCCGCTCTCCTTCCTCTCCGCCGTGACCGAGCAGTACGGCGACCTGGTGGCGTTCCCGGTCCCCGGTGCGCCGGCCCTGCTGCTGAACGACCCGGTCGACGTGCGCCACGTCCTGCAGACCTCGGCCCGCAACTGGGGCAAGCAGACGATCCAGTACGCCGCGCTCTCCCGGGTGACCGGCCCCGGACTGCTGGCCTCCTCCGAGCCCAACTGGATCGAGCACCGACGCGTCGCCGCACCGGCGTTCCACCACCAGCGGCTCGAGGCGGTGGCCGACCAGGTCCGGGCGGCGGCCGACGCGGCCATCGCGGAGCGGCTCGGTGGCGACGTCGCCGCGGGCGGAGCGCTCGTGGACGTCGCCGCGCTCACGCACCGCATCGGTCTGGACGCCGTCGGACGGGCCCTGTTCTCCACCGACCTGTCCGGCCACGCCCAGCGCCTGCTGGACGCGACCAGCGACGCGGCGACCCTGGTCTACCGCCTCGGACGCTCGGTCCTGCAGACGGCAGCGTGGGCACCGACGCCGACGAACCTGCGGCTGCGTTCGACCTACCGTCGCCTGGACGCGATCTCGGCCGACCTGGTCGCGCAGCGCAGAGGGGGGCGTCCGGCGGCCGGCGGATCGCACGGCGACGACCTCCTCGGTCTGCTGCTGGACAGCGGGATGAGCGACGCCGAGATCAGGCACGAGCTGGTCACCATGGTCATCGCCGGGCACGAGACCGTGGCCGCGGCGCTGGCCTGGACCCTGATGCTGCTCGCCGAGGACCAGGCCGTCCAGGACCGGCTGCGCGCCGAGCTGACGCAGCACGGCGGCCCGGTGTCGCTGATGGGGCACCGCGAGACGCTGCCGTGGACGCGGGCCGTCGTGGACGAGTCGCTGCGCCTCTTCCCACCGGCCTGGGCCCTGTCCCGACGCTCGCGCGGCGAGGACGTCATCGCGGGGCATCCCGTCCCCGCGGGCACCCTGGCGATCATCAGCCCCTGGCTGGTCCACCGACGCAGCGAGTCCTGGCCCGATCCCCTGACGTTCCGCCCCGACCGCTTCCTCGGCGCGACCGGGACACCGCCGGGCTACCTGCCGTTCGGACAGGGACCGCGCCTGTGCATCGGCCGCGAGTTCGCGCTCGGCGAGATGGTCGTCGTGCTCAGCCGGCTGCTCACGACCTACCAGGTCGACGTGCCGGACGGCTGGTCACGGCCCCGAGCGGAGGCGAAGGTCGCGGTCCACCCCCACGGCGGCATGCCCCTGGTCGTGACCCGGCTGGGCCGGACCGGGTCGTGACCGACCTGGTCGTCGCCGTCCTGCTGCTGGCGGCCGTGGCCGGAGCCGCCTGGCTCCTGCGCGACCTCCGCACGCTCCCCGCTGCCGGACCGCATCGCGACCGGGCCGCCTCGGTCTCGGTCGTCATCCCGGCCCGCGACGAGGAGGCCACCCTGCCCGGGCTGCTGGAGTCCCTGCGCGCCCTGAGCGTCGGTGTCCGCGAGGTCGTCGTGGTCGACGACGCCTCCCGGGACGCGACCGCCGCGGTGGCCCGGGCCTCGTCCGCCACCGTGCTCCCCGCCGGGGACCCGCCGCCGGGCTGGACGGGCAAGGCCTGGGCCTGCCACGTCGGGGCCGAGGCGTCGAGCGGCGACCTCCTGCTGTTCCTCGACGCCGACACGAGGTTGGCGCCGGAGTGCCTGGGTGGACTGCTGGAGGTCCACGAGGGGTACCGCGGTCTCGTGTCGGTGCAACCCTTCCACGCGGTCGTTCGCCCCTACGAGCAGCTCTCGGCGTACTTCAACGCGGTCGCGGTGCTGGCCAGTGGCGTCTTCGGCCGTCGGCCCGCAGCCCACCCGATGGCCTTCGGGCCGTGCCTCCTGACGTCCCGGGCCGACTACGAGCGCGCGGGCGGGCACGCCGCCGTCAGGAGCGAGATCCTCGACGACGTACGACTGGCGGCGGCCTACCGCCGCGCCGACCTGCCCGTGAGGTGCTTGGTGGGCGGCGAGGCGCTGCGGATGCGCAGCTACCCCGGTGGGCTACGGCAGCTGGCCGACGGGTGGATCAAGAACTTCGCCTCCGGGGCGTCGGCCGCCGCGCCCGCTCCGACCGTCGGTGCCGTGGCATGGGTCGGCGCGCACCACGCCGTCGCCGTCGGCGCCGCGCTGGCCCTGGCCCAGACCCTCTCCGGGCAGCACGTGCCGATGGTGCACGGCCATCTCGCCCTGTGGGTCGTGGCCTGGCTGGTCGTGGCCTGGCAGCTGAGGTCGGTCCTGAGGTCGGTCGGCTCGTTCCGCTGGTGGACCTGGCTGCTGTTCCCCGTGCCCCTGCTGGCGTTCGACCTGATCTTCGCGCGGTCCCTGGCCGACACCGTCGTCGGCCGCTCGGTGCGGTGGCGGGGGCGCGAGGTGCGGCTCGATCACGACGGACCGGTGGAGGACGGCGCCTGATGCTCCGCCTGCTGATGCCGCAGACGGTGACCATCGCCGTCGACATCGTCGCCTGGGGGGCCTTCCACAGCCTCACCGGGTTCGCCGCCCACCGGCTGGACGAGCGCCGGCTGGTCCGGGACGGCTGGCTGCTGCGACAGCGCGCGTTCGAGGACGGCGGACGCTGGTACCGACGCCGGCTCCGGATCCACCGCTGGAAGGACCGTCTCCCCGAGGCGGGTGCCCTCTTCCCGGGCGGGATGAGCAAGCGCCAGCTCCCGACGTACGACGCCGAGGGGCTGCGGGTCTTCGCCCGAGAGACCCGCCGCGCCGAGCTGGCGCACTGGTGGGCGCTGCTCTGCGGCCCGCTCTTCGTCCTGTGGAACCCCCCGCTCGCCTCCGCCCTGCTCCTCACCTACGGAGTCCTGGTCAACCTCCCGTTCATCCTCATCCAGCGCTACAACCGCTTCCGGATCGAGACGCTGATCGGGCGTCTGCGCCGATGACGAGCGTCGACAGCGACCGGGCGCCGTCGCGACCCGCGGAGTCTCGTCATGGCCCCATCGCGCAGCTGCTGATCGCCTGGGCCCCGCTGAGCGGGATCCTCGTCGCCTATGCGATCGCCCAGTGGATCAGCTCTCCCCTGGCCGATCCGAGCGGCGTCGGGGAGACCAACCGGCTCGGCTTCCCCCTCCACGTCGCCGGACCTCCGCGCGTCGACGAGGCCGTCTTCGGAGCGGTGCCGACCGTGTCCCTCCAGCAGCAGCTGGTCGACGGGGCACCGCACTGGTACGACGGCGTCGCGGCGCTGATCTACGTCACCCACTTCGTGGCCATCCCCCTCGTCACCGGCCTCGTGTGGTTCCGGATGCGGGACCGGTTCGGTGCGTGGCTGGCGGCCATCTTGACCTTCACCGTCGTCGGGGTGACCGGCTACGTCGTCTACCCGGCCGCCCCTCCCTGGTGGGCCTCCGAGCAGGACCGGATCGGCGTCGTGGACCGCATCTCCGGCATCGGCTGGCACTACCTGAACCTCGAACCCATCGCTCGGCTGACCGAGTTCAGCCAAGGACGGAGCAACCCGGTGGCGGCCATGCCCTCGCTGCATGCCGGGGCCGCGCTGCTCGTCGCACTCTTCCTGTGGACCTCGGTGGGCAACAGGGTGCGCACCGCGCTGCTCCTCTACGCCGGGCTGATGGCCCTGGTGCTCGTCTACACCGGGGAGCACTACGTCGTCGACGTGGTCGTCGGCTGGCTCACGGCGGGCGTGGCGGTCGCGGCGAGCCGGGCTCTCAGGCGACGGGGCAGTACCAGGCGACGCCATCTCTCGACTGTCGCCCCCGGCAGCCGGGGCGGTCCCTGACGCCGGGCAGCGTCGCGGTCGCGGTGACCAGCGGGTGGTCGCTGAGCCTGCGGTCCTGGGTGCTGTCGTCGGCAGCGTGGCCGGAGAACGTGAGGTCACGCGTGCCGAAGATCCAGTCGATCTCCATGTCGTGCGGCAGGACGCAGCCGGACCCGTCGTTGACGGCCCCGTCGGCCGAGTGCATCCCGGTGCCGCCCGCGAACGGGCAGGCGAACTCCTCACGGTCGTTCATGTCGCCGGTCACGACGACCGGGGTCCCGTCGGCACCGAGGCGTGCGACGAGCGCGATCTCGATCTTGGTGGCACGGGCCCGCAGCCTGCGCGCGTCCCCCGCGACGTCGGCGGCGTTGTGGAAGTTGGCGAACCAGACCTGGCGGCCCGACGCGACGTGCTCGAGGAGCACGTGCGGCATCGGCGTCATCCTGCGTCCGAAGTAGGGCACCTTGACGGTCCCCGTCCTCACCAGCCTCCATTGCGCGGTGCGCCAGATGATCGAGTTGTCCGAGAGCCAGTCCCCCAGCTCGGTCCCGGGGTAGATGCCCCACTCCCCGCCCGTGAGCTCGTGCAGCTGTGCCACCTGGGGGTACTGAAGCTCCTGCAGGCCCACCACGCCTACGCCCTTGTCGGCCAGCAGGTCCAGCTGGGCCGGCAGGCGCTTCTCGGCGACGGCGTAGCCCTTGCGTCGGCCGGGTCCGCGAGTGTGCGTCGCACCGAGGACGTTGAACGACGCCACCGTGATGGACGGGCCCTTCCCGAGCCTCGTGGGCACACGCTCCAGCCCTTGCGTGCTCATCACGCGGTCCAGGCGCGCGACGGTCGGCAGGCGGCTTGCGCGGGCCGGAGGGCAGCCGCAGGCTGACGGTGACGTCCCGGGGTCGGAGCGGGAGGACCTGACGATGTCGAAGGCGGACGGCACCACCAGCGCCACGACCGCCGCGGAGATCGCGCCGACCGCCGCGAGCGAGGCGAGGTAGGCGACGACCCTCGAGCGCCCTGACAGGCGTCTTCTGAGCCCGCCGCCAGCCGCCATGCTGCCCACTCCGTCCCGTCGATGAGGTTGTCCTCCGCAGCCTACGAGGCCGAGCCGGGGGGGACGGCTCCTCCGCGAGGTCGAGGTCGCCCACGTCTCGGGACTCCGGATCTGGCCGAAGAGGGGACATCTGCCGCTGGGCGACCTAGGTTGGGGCGTTCACGAGACACTGGGGGGTGTCGTGCAGGAGAGCTCGACGAGTCAGGACAGCTTGCGGCGACGGGTCACGTGGGTCCGCAGAGGCGTCGGATGGTCGAGCCTCGCCCTGGTCACGACCTTGTTGGCCGTGGCCGCCCCCTCTGACCAGGGCCCCCCAGCCGACTCGCACGAGCACGGCTCTGCCGGGTCGCACTCGGACGAGCACGGCGACCATGCCGCGTCCGGGCACGAGATGGCCGGCATGGTGGCGCCCTCACCCGCGGCGTACGTCGCCGACGACCGGTCGCTGGAGCGCCGCGCCTGGACGGCGACCGAGCAGGTCGGCGCGGGTCCCGAGGGCACCCGCTTCCTCTCCGCCGACGAGGCCGTCGACGACGACCCGGCGAGCGTGTGGCGCGCGAGCACCGGCACGCCGGCGGTCCTGACCGTCGACCTCGGCTCCTCCGGCCTCGTCCTCGGGCTCGACTACGTGGCCCCGGGCGACGGGGTCGGCGCGATCACGCAGTTCGAGGTCGCCGTCAGCACCGACGGCACCTCGTGGAGGACCGTGGCCGACGGCCGGTGGCCCGACGACGGCCGGGCCGTCCCCACGGAGTTCGAGCAGGTGGAGGCGCGCTTCGTGCGGCTCACCGCCCTCGAGACGCGTGACGGACGGTCCCCCGCCGTCGCCGACCTCGACCTGCGCACGCCGAAGCACGAGGCCCGGCGCGGCGCCCCCGCCCCTCGTGCGCCGGAGGGCCGGCCGTCCGTGGTCGGCCGCTGGAGCCGCACGATCGCCTTCCCGCTGGTGCCGGTGGCCGTGGCGGCGCTGCCGGGCAACCGGCTGCTCACGTGGTCGGCGTACGCGACCGACGACTACGACCCGCAGGCGATGGGCTACACCCAGACCGCGATCCTCGACCTGGACACGATGAAGGTCAGCCGACGCCTGGTCACCAAGACCCGGCACGACATGTTCTGCCCCGGCGTGGCCATGCTGCCCGACGGCCGGATCATGGTGACCGGCGGCAGCAACGCCAACCAGACCAGCATCTACGACCCGAAGCGCGACACGTGGAAGGCCGGCCCGCCGATGAAGGTCGGCCGCGGCTACCACGCGATGACGACGATGCCCGACGGCCGGGTCTTCACCGTGGGTGGCTCCTGGGGCCCCGGCGGCCTCGGGGGCAAGGTCGGCGAGGTCTGGTCGCAGCGCGCCGGCTGGAGGCGACTCGCCGGTGTCTCCCCGAAGAAGATGCTCACCGACGACCCCGCCGGGATCTTCCGCCAGGACAACCAGATGTGGCTCTACCCGGTGGCTGACCGCAAGGTCCTCCAGGTCGGACCCAGCCAGAAGATGAACGTCATCTCCCTGCGCGGCCGCGGCTCGGTGCGCACCGTCGGCAAGCGCCCCGGCAGCGCCCAGATGAACGGCAACGCCGTCATGTACGCCCCGCACCGGATCCTGGTGCTCGGCGGTGCTCCCGCCTACGACGAGACACCCTCGGTCAAGGAGGCCTTCACCATCGACATCCGGGGCAAGCGGCCCCGCGTACGGCGGACCGGCTCGATGATCGAGCCGCGCACGTTCGCCAACAGCGTCGTGCTCCCCGACGGCCAGGTCGTCGCCGTCGGCGGCCAGGCCAGACCCCTGGCCTTCTCCGACGTGGAGTCCCGCTACCGGCCCGAGATCTGGAGCCCCCGCACCGGCCGCTTCCACCTCGGCGCCTCGATGGCTGTGCCGCGCAACTACCACAGCGTCGCGGTGCTCCTGCCCGACGGCCGGGTCTTCTCGGGGGGCGGCGGTCTCTGCGGCGACTGCGAGACCAACCACTTCAACGGCCAGATCTACACCCCCGGCTACCTGTTGCGAGACGACGGCCGCCTCCGAGCCCGGCCGCGCATCACCCGAGCTCCTCGCACCGCACGGCTCGGCTCGCAGATCACCGTGCGGACCCGCAGGGGGGCGCGCTCGTTCTCGCTCGTGCGCATGGCGGAGGCGACACACACCGTCAACAACAGCCAGCGTCGCATCCCGCTGCGCGTCGTACGCCGCGCGGGAGCCCGCTCCACGCTGCGGCTGCCGGCGGACGCCAGCGTCCTCCTGCCGGGCAACTACATGCTCTTCGCGATGGACCGCCACGGCACGCCCAGCCGGTCGCGCCTCGTCAGGGTGCCGGTGCGGTGACCGCGCTCAGCTGAGCTCCCTGGCCGCGCGCACGCGCTCGTGGACCATGCCCAGCACCTCGTCCCGATCCGCCTCGACGAGCGCCAGCCTCAGGACGAGGTCGCTCCCCCACCGGCGAGGTGCGCCGCGGACCGATCCGGACGTCTGGAGCTCCAGGGCGTTGAAGTCGTCGGGGGGATGCTCGGGGACACCGCCCCTGAGCGGCACCACTCGCTCCACGTCCGCCCACCGCACCGAGCGGCGTGGCCAGCGCGCGGTCTCGATCCCCTCCGGCGTCAGCCAGTACTTCGTCCCGGTGGCCGCCCGCAGGCACAGGACGGCCGGGACCAGCCCGACCGAGGAGAACACCGGCCCCCACCACCAGTCGCTGTCCGGAGCGGCCGCGGCGGCGCCACCGATCATCAGCCCCAGGCCCACGGCCACGGTCCCCCAGGTCCACCAACGGTCGGCCGCCTCCAGCCCGAGGCGACCGTCCTGGACGAACGCACCCATGGGCAGACCGTCCTCCTGGTCCGCGGCGACCAGGTCTCGTCGGTCGCGCGCCAGTGCCTCACTGCCCGCGCGGCCCACGCGGGCCGCTCCCCCCGCACCGACGGCGACGAGCACCAGGCCCGTCAGCAGGAGCAGCCAACCTCCTGCCTCACCGTGGAGGACGACGTCGGGAGCCGCTGCGGAGACGAGACCCAGGCCCAGCGCCACGGCGCCCAGGCCGACGCGGAGGGCGAGACGGACCCGACGCACACGTCGGAACAGTCTCTTGCGCGGCATGCGGCGACCCTAGGCCGAGGGCGAGGTGCCGTCGCCGGCCGCGCCGTCGCGAAGGCTGCGCAGCTCTGCCTCCACCTGGTCCGCGCGGGACGCGTCACCGGTGTCCCGGCACAGGTCGAGGGCGGCCCGGAGGTCGGTCTCCGCCTCCCGGGTCAGTCCGAGCTCTCGCGACGCCCGCGCGCGGATCCTGAGCGCGCGGACGTGGAGGATCGCGGACGGATACTCCTGCTGCAGGGTGATCGACTGGGACGCGCGCAGGACGACCTCCTCGTGACGACCGAGCAGGGCCAGGCTCGTCGCGATGTTGACCAGGACCCCGATGCGCGTCACCCCGGCCACCTGGTGTCCCAGCTCGGGGCCGGCTCGGTCGACCAGCTCGAGCACGAGCTGGCCTTGGGCCATCGACTCCTCGGGTCGACCGAGGTCCTGGAGGATCTCGGCGGTGTGGTGACGGACGGTGATGACACCTTCACGGTCACCCGCGGCTTCGAGGAGCGGAGCGGAGCGCTCGGCTGCGGACCAGGCCTGGTCCAGGGAGCCCGTCGTGAGGTGGGCCCAGCTCTCGTAGAAGCACGCCCAGCCCTCCTGCCGGGGGTTGCCCGCCCGTGCCGCGACCTCCCGCGCCTCGCCCGCCAGGAGCAGCGCGGTGTCCGGGTCGGCGCGGGTCACCAGCTCGGCCCACGCGAGGTAGCCGAGCTGGGTGGCGAGCAGGTCGTCGTCACTCAGGGCTCGTGCGGCGGCCACGCCGGCGGCGTACACCTCGTGCCAGTGTCCCCAGTGCGTCCAGCGATCGGAGAACCAGTGCAGCGACTCCGCGACCTCGGCCACCAGCCGGTGCTCCCCGGCCCATGCGGACGCCTGGAACGCGGCGAACCAGTGGTCCGCCTCGGTCTCCAGCCAGGCGTGGGCGGAGCCCGGCGTCTCGAGCCGGACCAGGTCGCCGACATCGGCCGGCGCGTTCTCGTACTCCGGCTCGAAGCGTCGGCCCGCCTGGATCGTGACGTGGAGCAGCCAGTGCCGCAGGGCGAGCGCGACCCGCTCACGGGCCGCCTCGTCCTCCTCGGCCACGAGACGCTCCCGGGCGAAGAGCCGGAGCAGGTCGTGCAGCTCGAACCGGCCCTGCGCCGCACCCTGGAGCAGACCGAGGTCCGAGATCTCGTCGAGCAGGTCCTGGGCGTCGAGCAGGCTCGTCTCGCTGAGCTGGGCGCACACGGCGTCGCCGAAGGGGGCTGCCGGCAGGAGGGCCAGTCGTCGGAAGACCCTCCGGGCCGGCGGGGAGAGCTGCTCGTAGGACGGGGCGATCGTGGCGCGCAGGTCGAGGTCGCCGGCGCGCAGTCCGTCGATGCGCCGGTCCTCCACGGCGAGCCGGTCGATGAGGTCGCGAGCAGACCAGGCCTCGCGGCTGGCCAGCCGGTTCCCTGCGATGCGCAGGGCGAGAGGGACGTGGTCGCACAGGGCAGCGAGCCGGTCGATCGCGTCGTCGCGCAGCCGACCGTCGTCCCCGAACCGGCGCAGCGGCACGATCCGCCGCAGCAGCTCGACCGACTCCGAGGGCCGGAGCCGGACCAGGAGCACGCGCACGATGGACTCGAGACCCGCAAGCGGTCGGCGGCTGGTGAGGATCGCTGCTGCGGGTGCCAGTCGCGGCAGCAGCGCCCGCACCTGGCTCTCGTTGGCCGCGTTGTCGAGCACGACGAGGACCTGACGGTGGGCGATCAGCTCCTGCCAGATGTCGACGGCGTCGGCCTCCCGGTGCGGGACCCTCCCGACCGACGGGTCGACCGTGCTGATGAGTCGGGTGAGCGCCTGCAAGGGCGTCACCGGGGTGGCGTCGAACCCACGCAGGTCGACGAAGACGCAGGTCTCGAACGAGTCGCCGAGGAGTGACGCCGCACGCACCGCCAGCGCGGTCTTGCCCAGCCCAGGTGGTCCGTGGACGAGCGCGACGGGTGCGGGCCCACCCTCAGGAGCCCTGAGCCCCTCGGCCAGGCGGGCGAGCTCGGTCTCCCGGCCGGTGAAGTCGGCGATCCCGCGCGGCAGAGGGGCTCGTCCGCGTGGACCGTCGGGTCCTCGGTGCCGGCCGGCCCGCGCCGCGGCCAGGAGCGCCTCACGCTCGTCCTCGCCGAGCGCCAGGCCGTCCGCGATGAGCTCCACCGTGCGGCGCTGGGGGCCCAGGCTGGCCCCTCGCTCGATGTCGCTGACGGTCCGGTCGCTGATCCCGGAGCGCGCGGCCAGTGCCTCGAGGGTCAGGTCGCGGGCGAGCCTGAACCTGCGCACGAGGGGGCCCAACGGCTCACTCACAGGCTTCACTTCTGCGTGCTTCCTTCGTGGTCACCAGAGCCGTCCAGACCCTTGAATGGTAGGGCCGGCTGGCGCTCGCGAGTCGGCCCACCCACGAGAAGGACGAGGACCACCCATGCCCACCCTCACCACGACCGACGGCGTCGAGATCTTCTACAAGGACTGGGGCAACGGCCAGCCCGTCGTCTTCAGCCACGGCTGGCCCCTGTCCTCCGACGACTGGGACGCCCAGCTGATGTTCTTCCTGAGCCAGGGCTTCCGCGTGGTCGCCCACGACCGTCGCGGCCACGGTCGCTCCGAGCAGGTCGCGGACGGTCACGACATGGACCACTACGCCGACGACCTCGCGGCCGTCGTCAGCCACCTCGACCTGCGCGACGCCGTGCACGTCGGCCACTCCACCGGCGGTGGCGAGGTGGTCCACTACCTGGCCCGCCACGGACAGGACCGGGCGGCCAAGGCCGTCCTCATCAGCGCCGTCCCGCCTCTCATGGTCCAGACCGACACCAACCCCGGCGGCCTGCCCAAGGACGTCTTCGACGGCATCCAGGAGCAGGTCGCGACCCGCCGCGCCGCGTTCTTCCGCGAGTTCGCCGAGGGTCCCTTCTACGGCTACAACCGCCCCGGCGCCGAGCCGAAGGAGGGCGTCATCGCCAACTGGTGGCGCCAAGGCATGGCCGGCGGCGCGCAGGCCCACTACGAGGGCGTCGTCGCGTTCTCCCAGACCGACTTCACCGAGGACCTGCGCGCGATCACCCTGCCCACCCTCGTCCTGCACGGCGAGGACGACCAGGTCGTGCCCATCGCAGACTCGGCGGAGCTGTCCGCCAAGCTGCTCCCGAACGGGACGCTCAAGACCTACCCGGGCTTCCCTCACGGGATGCCCACCACCCATGCCGACGTCATCAACGCCGACATCCTGGACTTCATCCGCGCATCCACCCACGACTCCAGCGCGTCCTGACAGGCCCGACGCACTGACCTGCGAGCGCGTCCCGGGAGCCGCATCGGCCCCAGGGCGCGCTCTCGGAGCCCAAGAGACGCGACGTCAGTGCGCCACGAAAGGGGGTGCGCCGCCACTACGGACCGGGTGAGAATCCGTCCATGTCGCAGCCGTCGCCCCAGGAGCACGTCGACCGCCGGGTGCTGGCCTACTACGGCACGGAGTTCGACGAGAGCGACCGCCTCGTCGGCCGGTCGGGTCAGGGGGTGCTGGAGCTCGAGCGGACCTTGGAGCTCGTGCGTGAGCGGGTGGCGTCGGGCTCCCGGGTCATCGACGTCGGCGGCGCCTCCGGCGTGTACGCCGCCGCGCTGGCCGAGCGGGGCGACGACGTCCTGCTCGTCGACCCGGTCCCTCGGCACGTCGAGGCCGCTGCGGCGCACGGCACCTTCGTCGCCGTGCGCGGCGACGCCCGGGCCCTCCCGACGCCGGACGACCGCTTCGACGCGGCGCTGCTCCTCGGACCGCTCTACCACCTGGTGGACCGCGCCGACCGGCTCCGCGCCCTGGCCGAGGCCGCCCGGGTGGTCCGCCCGGGTGGTTGGGTCTTCGCCGCCGGCGTCTCGCGCCTCTCCGCCATCGCCTGGGTGACGGTGATCCAGCCGTCCGTCGCGCTGGCGGCGACCGGCGTCACCACGGCGACCGCTCCACTGCCCGAGAAGTGGGGGCGGCTCGTGGCCGACGGCGCCGGCGAGCTCGGGCCGCGCGGCTTCCCCGGTGGCCACTTCCACGTCGCCGACGAGCTGGAGCGCGAGGTGCTCGACGCCGGTCTCGTGGACGTGCGCGTGATCGGCGTCGAGGGTCCGGGCGGCCAGGCTCTCGACATCAGCCGGTCACACGACCCCGACCTCCTCGACGCCGCCCGCACCCTGGCGCGCGCCTACGAGTCGCGGCCCGGCCTGCGCGACCTCAGCCCCCACCTGCTCGCCATGGGCCGCACCCCGACCGGCTGAGGAGCCGCATGACGTCCCGCCCCGCGTGCCGCACACTGAGCCGATGGACCTCCCCCACAGCGACGACCTCCGAGGCGGACGCCTCCACCACCGGGAGCTGACCGGGCTCGAGATCCGCGACTGCGAGGTCAGCGGGCTGAGGATCGTCGACTGCTACGGCAGCGACGTCCACGTGGCCGGCGGCTTCGATCGCGTCGTGGTCAACGACGTCGACGTGACCGCCTACGTCGAGGCCGAGCTCGACCGGCAGCACCCGGTGCGGGTCCTGGCCCGCTCCGCCACGTCGGTCGACGACTACCGCTCCGCCTGGGACGCGGTCGAGACGATGTGGCGACGCACGTTCGACCGCGCCCGATCGCTGCCCGAGAGCATGCTCCACGAGCGGGTCGCCGACGAGTGGTCCTTCGTGGAGACCCAACGTCACCTGCTGATGGCCTCCGACGCCTGGCTCGGCAGTGCCGTGCTCGAGGAGGACTCCCCCGTCCACCCCCTCGGCCTGCCGCACGACGGCATGTCCCCCGACGAGTCGGCGTCCCTGGGCCTCATCCTCGACGCCACTCCGTCCCTTGACGAGGTGCTGAGCCCGCGCCTGGAGCGCATGGCCACGACGCGCCGCCTCGTCGACGGCCTCACCGACGCCGAGCTCGACCGGGTGTGCGGTCGCAAGCCCGCGGCGTCCTACCCCGACCAGGAGTACGTCGTCCGGCGCTGCCTCACCGTCGTGCTCAAGGAGGAGGCCGAGCACCACCGCTACGCCGTGCGTGACCTCGAGGTCCTGGAGGCTCCGTGACGCCGCGGCCGAGCTGGGCGACTACGACGCGGCCGACGCCTCGAGCGCGTCGAGCGCGGCCGGGCTCTCGGGGCCGACGTAGACGGCGTACTCGCTGCCGTCCTGCACCCACACGCCCTGGATGACCCGGTCGGTGATGTTGAACTCGTCGCCCTCGATCTTCTTCATGACCTGCTGGCCCGACAGCTCGACCCACGGCTGCGAGCCCTTCTCCCAGCTCAGGCCGCCGAGCTCCTGCGCGGACGTCGAGGAGAAGATCACGCTCGCGTCCTCGGGGACCTTGGTGACGCACTCGTAGGCGAAGTCCGGGACGTAGACGACCTCGGGCCCCGCCGCCGGCTCGTAGGAGGCGCAGTCCTCGACCGTCTGGCTCCCCCAGCCCTCGGCGGCTGGCGAGACCAGCAGCCGGTCGTCTCCCGGGTCGCCCGACGACGTGGCCGAGGCCCCCGAGCCGGCCGTGCCCTTGTCGTCGTCGTCACCGGTCAGCTGCGTGACCGCGACGGCACCGACGATCACGGCCGCGACGGCCAGGACCGCGAACAGCACCGTCGTGCGGGATCCACGCTTGCGGGAGGTCTCCGAGTCCATCCCCCCAATCTAGCCGTCGGGCGGTGCCATCGCCTGCACCGTCACGAGCCGAGGGTCGAGTACCTCTCCCCCACCCGGTACGTCGCGACGCCGAGGGTCGAGTCGCTCTGGCCGTAGTAGGCGAACCAGGTGTCCTTGAAGTGCACCAGCCCCTCGACGAAGGTGACGTTCGAGACCAGGCCGTGCTGGTCCTCGTAGGTCGAGGGCTCGAGCCACGGGCGCTTCATCTCGGCGAGGATCCGTGCGGGGTCCGCGGGGTCGAAGAGCAGCTGCCCGGCCGTGTAGCGCACCGTGCCGTCCTCGAACCTGACGGCGGCGTTGTTCACCAGGAGGATCAGCCCGTTGTCCGTGACGATCGGAGGCGGACCGACCTCGACGAGGAAGTCGCCGAACGTCCCGGCCGGCGTCGGCACCATCACCGGCTCCTCGTTGGAACAGGGCTCCCAGTGGATGAGGTCGTCGGACCAGGCGTGGTAGATCGAGCCCTCCCCGAAGTACATGAGGTAGCGCCCGTCGACCTTCTCCCGCAGGATCCCGCCCGCCTTGCTCCAGGGTCCGTCGATGCCGTTGCCCTGGGGCAGGAAGGTGTTGAAGTCGGGGAACATCGGCCCGTGCTTGGTCCACGTGAGCAGGTCGGTCGAGGTCGCCAGGCACAGCCTCGCGTTGACGCGGTCCCAGCCGGTGTAGGTCAGGTAGTAGGTGCCGTCGATCTCGGTGACGCGCGGGTCCTCGGCGCCGTAGCGCTCGTAGTCCTCGGTGGGCGACAGGACCGGCTCGGGGTGCCGCTCGAAGTGGATGCCGTCGTCGCTGGTCGCCAGCCCCACGTGCGACACGATGTCGTCGGCGTGGGCGCGGTAGAGCAGCACGACCTGGTCGTCCTTCACCACCGCGGCGGGGTTGTAGACGCTGCTGGACTCCCAGCCGTCGCCCTGGGGGCGCAGGATCGGGTTCTGCTCGTACGGCGTGAAGGGACCGAGCGGGAACTGGGCGTGCGGGCGGGAGTGCGGGTCGGACTGCTGCGTGCTCATGGGTTGCCTCTCGTCGGGGTCGGGGGCGATGGCTCAGCGGGTGACCAGGGCGAAGCCTCCGGCAGGCACGGAGACCGGGACCACTCGCCCCCGGGGACGGTGCTGCGCGACCAGGCGGCCGCGGCGGTCGTAGGTGCGGACGGTGGCGCGACCGCGGCCCGCCAGGCGTACGGCGGTCCGCTCGACGCGACCCGAGACGCTCGAGAGCAGCGCGGTGCCGTGGCCCGCGCCCCGCAACACGAGGCGCGACACCACCGGCTCGACCATGACGGCGTCGAGCTTCGCGGGTCCTGCCGGCGTCGTCGTGCGGGCGGTCAGCCGCCGGGCGCCGGCCGGCAGCAGCCGGCGCACCGTCACGGGCAGGAGTGCCCCGGGCGCCGGTGAGTCACCCTGGGCGCCGATGCGACCGGAGCGCACGGCGCCGAGCACGCGGCCTCGCGCGGCGAACGTCGTGACCGCGCGGCTGCCCGGCTCGAGGTCGAGCACCGGGATCACCAGCGAGCGGCCGAGCCCCGAGACGTCGAAGGTGGCCTTGCCGGCCCCACCGTCGCGACCGAGGGTGGCGTAGCCGGTGCCGCCGTACAGCGACTCCCCCGTCCACAAGTCCGTGGGCCGCTGCGCCGAGGCGCGTCCCGACAGGGTCGCGTCCTCGGCCTGGAGGGTCCGGGTGCCCCGACGGACCGCGACCCGGGCCACGCGCGCCGCTGCGGCGACCCGCGGGTGCGTGTCGAGGGCGATCATGGAGAGCAGCCCGTGGATCGTCGACTCGGCCCCCGAGTTGCGGTTGACCTCGCCGGTCGCGGAGATGCCGTCGAAGGTGCGCCCCGTGGCGGGGTCGTACATCGGGGTGCCCGCGGGGTTGGCGCCGAAGTACCAGGCAGCGACGAGCCCGGCGAGGTCGCGCGCGGCCGCCTTGCCGGTGGCGTCGTGGGTGGCGAGGAGCGACTGCAGGCGGGAGTCGGCGCCGTAGGCGATCTGCGAGGTGTCTCCACGCGTCGGCATTCGGCCGTTGTCGGGACCTCCCGAGGTCAGCAGCCACGGGTCGAAGACGAAGGAGTCGGCGGCCGCCACCGCAGCCAGCGCGAGCTTGTCCAGCGCCTGCGAGGCGCGGCTGAGGGCGGCAGGCATCTGCGAGCCCCAGGCGTGCCAGAGCGAGCGGGACAGCGCCCACGGACGCACGCCGCCGAACGGCCAGGTGCGGGCGTCTCCGCCGCGCAGCATCGCGACGCCGCGCGCGAGCCGGGCGAGTGCGGGGCGCACCGTGGCGCCTGGGCCGGGGCCGGCGGCCTCGACGTACGCCGCCAGGCCGAGGATCGCCTCGGACGTGGCGTCGGCCCCGTCCGCGATCAGCCAGGCCGGCTGGCGCAGGCCGTCGATGTCGAGGTACTCGCCGTACTTGTCGAGCACCTGCCGCTGCACGGCGTCCAGCGAGAGCAGCAGCCGCTCCTGCAGGAACGCGGCGAAGGCCGGATCCGTGCGCGCGAAGGCGGCGTACCCCTCCCCCAGCGCCCACAGGGTGCGGGCCACCCAGTAGGACGCGTCGCTGTCGGAGGGGTCCGGCAGCTCGACGGGCTCGGCGCTGGGGTTGAGGGTGCCGTCGGGCTGCATCCACAGCACCACGTTGCCGGCGTCGGGGCCGGTCGTGGTCTGCAGGTAGGTGAGCCCGCGCAGCAGGTCGTAGGCGCGGTCGCGGCTGGTGGTGGCCCCGGTCGCCCGCCAGTGGCGCAGGTAGACCACGGCGGCCCGGCTGATGTCGTCGGCGTTGAAGGCGCCCTGCCCCCAGGTGTCGGTCGCCTGGTCGTAGGCGCCGCCGCCGACGTGGCGGTAGGTCCCGTCGCCGTTGGGCTCGGCGTAGGTCCACAGCATGCCGATCTCGGGCTCGCTGTCGAGGCGGTACGTCGTGTGGCCGGCCTGTGTGGGCGGAGCGACGTCGTCGCCGAGCCAGTCGAGGTGGGCCAGGTTGGTCAGCCGTCCGGCGGCGGGGGCGTCCGGCAGGCCGGTGGACGCGGCCTGCGCGGCCGTGGCCGAGCTGGGTGCCGGCGTCGCCGGGGCGGCGGGGGCGGGCGGTGCGACGACCAGTCCGACCAGCGCGGTCATGGTCGCCAGCGCTGCCGCGACCGTGGTGGGGTGGGACATGTGAGCTCCTCGGGGCGAGCGGTCCGCGGTCATCCCTTGACCCCGGAGCCGATGTCGGAGGCGGTGAACCGCTTCTGGAAGGCGATGAACAGCGCCACCGCGGGTGCCGCCAGCACGACCGACCCGGCGAGGATCGCGCCGTACGGGTTGGCCGCGCGGCCGGCGACGTTGCTGATGTAGTTGGCCAGCGATACCGCGAGCGGCTGCATGCTGGTGTCCTTGGTGACCAGGAACGGCCACAGGAACTCGTTCCACGGCCCGATGAAGGTGAGCAGGACCGCGGTGACCAGCGCCGGGCGGACCAGCGGCAGCGCCACCGACCAGAGGATCCGCAGCTCGCTGGCGCCGTCGAGCCGGGCGGCCGAGAACAGGTCCTCGGGCAGCTGGCGGAAGAACTGGCGGAAGATGAACACCGCCGTCGAGTTGATGGCGAACGGCAGGATCATCCCGAGGTAGCTGTCGGCGAGGCCGTAGGTGCGCACGATCATCACGTAGATAGGGATGATCAGCAGCTGGAACGGGATGATCTGGACCAGCAGCATCGTGGCGAACAGCGTGCCCTGACCGCGGAACTCCAGACGGGCCAGCGCGTAGCCGGCCAGGACGCCGAACACGACCGTGCCGAGGAGCACGCCGCCGGTGAAGATCCCCGAGTTGACCAGGGACTGCACGAGGTCGACCCGGGAGTTGATCTGCGTGTAGTTGTCGAGAGTGAAGCCGCCGGTGGGGAACGCCCCCTTCACCGAGGTGTCCGGCTTCCTCTGCAGCGAGCCGACAATCATGTAGTAGAAGGGGAAGAGGAAGACCGCGGAGCCCAGGAACAGCCCGACGTAGCGCAGGACCCCCCTCACGCCGAGGCGCTTCCTCTCGGCTGCGGAAGCGTGGTGCTGCTCCTCGGGCACGTCGGGCGCGTCTCGTACGTCTCGCACGTCGTGGACGGCCATGTCAGTCCCTCTCCAGCAGTCGGCGGTTCACCAGCGAGATCAGCAGCACGAGGATCACCAGGATCACGCCGATCGCGGAGGCGGTGTCGGGGTTGCCCTGCTCGATGCCGCGCTGGTACATCAGGAGCACCGGTGATGTGGAGGCTCCGTTGGGCCCGCCGCCGTTGGTGAGCAGGTAGGGCTCGGTGAAGAGGTTGGCGCCCGTGATCGTGGCCAGGATGACCACGAGCAGGGTGGCCGGTCGCACACCGGGCACCGTCACGTGGCGGAACACCCCCAGTTTGGAGGCGCCGTCGGTCTCCGCGGACTCGTAGAGCTCCTTCGGCACGTTCTGCAGCGCGGCGAGGTAGAGCAGGATGAAGAAGCCGAGCTGCTTCCAGGTCACGAACAGCGCGATCACCGGCATCGCCAGCGTGCTGTTGACCAGCCAGGACGGGTCCGGCGCGAGCGGGCCCAGGATCTGGTTGACCATGCCGCCGTCGCTGAAGAGGAACAGCCACACGGCCACGAGCGCCACGCTGGCGGTGACGTAGGGGACGTAGTAGGCCACCCGCAGAAACGTCCGGCCGCGGATCGCGCCGTTGAGCGCGGTGGCCAGCACCAGGGACAGCACGACCGTGAGCGGGACGTTGATGACGAGGAAGACCCCGACGTTGACCATCGACTCCCGCACGTCCGGGTCCGCCAGGACCGTGCGGTAGTTGTCGAGCCCCACGAACGGCCGGTCCACCTGGGCCCCGGGCGCCGCGAAGAAGTAGTCGTGGAAGCTGATCCAGACCGCGAAGCCGAGCGGCCAGGCGAACACGAGCGCGAGGAAGACGGCGTACGGCGCGGACAGCAGCATCCCCACCGGGTGACGGCCCACGACGGCCGTCACCCACGCGGGTGCCCCCTTCCGCGTCCGCGCCGTGCTCCGCGGCGCCTGCAGCGTGCTCACCCGGCCCGCCTCAGCCCTGGCCGGCGAGCTCGGTGACGTCGTCGGACGCCGCGCCGACGGCGTCGTCGACGGACTCCTCGCCGAAGATCACCGAGGAGCTGTAGGCGTCACGGAAGGCCTGCCAGATCTCGATCGAGTTGGGCACGTTGGGCACCTCGACCGTGCGCGACGCCTGGTCGGCGAAGACGGCGTACTCGGGGTGCGACTCGAAGTACTCGGGGTAGGTGCCGGCCAGGTCCTCGCGCATCGGCATCTGGCCGGTGGTCTCCAGCAGCGCGCCGTCCTGCTCCTCGCTGGTCGCGAACTTCAGGACGTCGAAGGCCGTGCCCTGGTTCTCGCAGGCGGAGTAGAGGGCGATGTTCTTGGCGTCGGAGAAGGTGTAGGTCTCCTCGGCCGGCGTGCCCTGGGAGGTCGGCACGGGCACCGCGCCCCAGTTGACCGAGTCACCGTAGACGGCGATCGCCCAGGGGCCGACGATCGACATCGCGGCCTTCCCGTCGGCGAAGGAGTCACCGTTGTACGGCTCCTGCTGGGCGTAGCCCTCGCTGTACATCGTGGCCCAGAAGTCGGCGACGGCCTTGCCCTCGTCGGAGTCGAACGTCGCCTTCTCGTCCTCGACCAGCTGGGTGCCGCCGGTCTCGGCGGCGTAGAGCGGGTAGAAGTCGAACCAGGACTGGAAGAACTCGCTGGTGGGCGCCGGCCAGATCGCCGCCTGCGCAGCCTTGCTGTCGACGATCTTCTTGCTGGTGGCGAGGAACTCGTCGTACGTCGCCAGCGGCGGGTTCTCCGGGTCGACGCCGGCCTTCTTCATCAGGTCCTTGTTGTAGAAGATCATGACCGGGTTGGCCTTCCACGGGATCTGGTAGTACTCCCCGTCGGGCGACTGGTACTGCTCCGCCACGTCGCCGGAGCGCTCCTCGACGTAGTCGGTGCCGCCGTCGAACTGCCCCAGCGACACGAGCCCGCCCTGCTTCTGGAACTGCGGCACGGCCGCCGGCGAGGTGTTGAACACCAGGCAGGGGGCGTTGCCGGCGGTGATCGCGGCGCCGATGACCTCCTCGGAGCTCTGACCCGCGGGGATCTCCTGGGCGGTGATCTTCTCGTCGGGGTGGTCGGCGTTCCAGGCCTTGACCATGGCCTGGCCCCAGGCGATCTCCTCGGGGTTGTTGGAGAGCCAGACCTTGATCTCGCCGTGGTCCTCGGCCCCGCCGGAGCCGCCTCCGTCGCCGCCGCAGGCCGCGACCGTGAGCGCCAGCGCGCCGAGCGCGGCTGCCATTGCCTTCGTTCTCATGGTGTCTCCCATCAGTGCGTCGCTGTCGCGGCGCGGTGGCTGTGCGTGAGGTGGTGCGTGTCGTGGTGCGAGATCAGGTGGTGGGTCGAGCGGGCGCGGGGCCGGTGGAGCCCCGGACGACGAGGCGCGGCGGATCCAGGCGGACGTCCGCGGACTGCCGCTGCTCGACCAGGTCGAGCAGCCGGGTCGCGGCCGCCCGGCCCCAGCCGATGACGTCGGTGGTGACCGTGGTGAGCGGCGGCTGGAGGTGCGCCGCGAGCTCGGTGTCGTCGTACCCGGCGATGGACAGCTGTCCGGGCACGTCGACCCCCCGCGCGACGGCCACGGCGAGGCCGGCCATCGCCATCAGGTCGTTGGCGTAGACGACCGCGGTCGGTGGCTCGGCGAGGTCGAGCAGGTGCGTGGTGGCGCTCGCCCCGGCCTCGGCGGAGAAGTCGGCCTCCACGAACGGGCCCGGCTCGAGCCCGGCCGCCTCCAGCGCCGCGGCCCACGCCGTACGCCGCGAGCGACCGTGCACCATCGCCGACGGGCCCCCGACGTGGGCGATGCTGGTGTGCCCCAGCCCCACCAGGTGCTCGACGACCGCGGTGATGCCCGGGCCGTCGTCCACCCCGACCGCGGGCCAGAACGCCTCACCCAGGTCGGGACCGACGATCACCGCGGGCAGGCCCACCTCGGCCAGCAGGGCCGGGCGGTCGTCGTCGACGTGGAGATCGGTGAGCAGGACACCGTCGACCCTCCCCTGCTCGGCCAGCCGCCGGTAGGACGCGTGCCCGGCGTCGTCGGCGGGCACGATCTGCAGCAGCAGCGCGTAGCCGGCCTCGGCCAGCACGCTCTCCACCCCGGCGATGAACGACGGGAAGAAGGGGTCGGACCGCAGCGTCTCGGGCGGCCGCGCGATGACCAGGCCGAGCGCGAGCGACCGCGACACCGACAGCGCCCGGGCCCGTGAGCTCGGCGTCCACCCCATCGACCGGGCGGTCTCCAGGATCCGGTCGCGGGTGTCCGGCGCGATCCCCGGGCGGTTGTTGAACGCGAACGACACCGCACCCTTCGACACCCCCGCCGCGCGGGCCACGTCGTTGATCGTCGGCCGTGTCACGCTCGTCACTAAACCGGTTTAGTGGTGGGAGTGTCAAGGGTCACATCAATTCCTTTGCCGTCTCCCGTCGACGTGTGGTTTGGTCACCAACCGCACGTCTCGGGCCTCCGAACGTGCGGTCTGTGACCAAACCGCAGGGTTCGCGGCTCACCTCGGGGCGGCGACGGTCCGCCCTCGGGCAGGAGCCAGTCAGGCTCCGGATGGGAGCAACGACATGACGGCGCGGCTGGCGGCACTCTCGATCGACGCACTGGACCCGCAGGCGCTCGGGCGGTTCTGGGCCGGGCTCCTGGGGTGGGAGACCGGCCACTCCTCCCCCGACCTGGTCAGCCTCACGCCACCTGACGATGCGGGGTTCCGACTGCAGCTCCTGCGCACCCAGGAGCCCAAGACCCTGCCCAACCAGATGCACTTCGACCTGACCAGCACGTCGCTGGAGCAGCAGGAGGAGACGGTCGGGCGCGCGCTGGCCCTGGGCGCGCGCCGCCTCGACATCGGGCAGGGGCCGGACGCCACGCACGTGGTGCTCGCGGACCCCGAGGGCAACGAGTTCGACGTGATCGAGCCGGGCAACAACTTCCTCGCCGGCTGCGGGTTCATCGGCGCGATCTCCAGCGACGGCACCCAGCAGGTCGGCTACTTCTGGAGCCAGGCGCTTGGGTGGCCGCTGGTGTGGGATCAGGACGAGGAGACCGCCATCCAGTCGCCCCGCGGCGGAACCAAGATCACCTGGGGCGGCCCTCCGGTGCGCACCAAGATGGGCAAGAACCGGCTCCACTTCGACCTCGTGGCAGCCGACGGCGACCAGCAGGCGGAGGTCGAGCGCCTGCTCTCTCTGGGCGCCACCCACGCCGACATCGGCCAGGGCGACGTCGACTGGGTAGTCCTGGCCGACCCCGACGGCAACGAGCTCTGCGTCCTCGCCTCCGCCTAGGCGGAGGCCCAACCCCCTGCGGTTTGGTCACAGACCGCACGCCGAAGGCCCGCGAACCTGCGGTTGGTGACCAAACCGCAACGTCCGTCACCCGCCGACGTACGCCGCCAGGTGCTCGCCGGTGAGCGTCGAGCGGGCCGCGACGAGGGCGGCGGGGGTGCCCTCGAAGACGACGGTGCCGCCGTCGTGGCCGGCGCCGGGGCCGAGGTCGATGATCCAGTCGGCGTGGGCCATGACCGCCTGGTGGTGCTCGATGACGATCACCGACCGGCCGGAGTCGACCAGCCGGTCGAGCAGGCCGAGCAGGTTCTGGACATCGGCGAGGTGCAGGCCGGTGGTGGGCTCGTCGAGGACGTAGACGTCGCCCTTCTCCGCCATCTGCGTGGCCAGCTTGAGGCGCTGACGCTCGCCGCCGGAGAGCGTGTTGAGGGGCTGGCCGAGGCTGAGGTAGCCCAGACCGACGTCCTCGAGGCGCTCCAGGACCTTGTGGGCGGCCGGCGTCCGGGCCTCGCCGTCGGCGAAGAAGGCCTCCGCCTCGGTCACCGACATCGCCAGCACCTCGGCGATGTTCCGCCCACCCAGCGTGTACTCCAGCACGGCCGCCTGGAAGCGCCGGCCCTCGCACTCCTCGCACGGCGACTCGACCGTCGCCATGACGCCCAGCTCGGTGAAGATCACCCCCGCGCCGTTGCACGTGGGGCACGCGCCCTCCGAGTTGGAGCTGAACAGCGCCGGCTTGACGCCGTTGGCCTTGGCGAAGGCCTTGCGGATCGGCTCCAGCAGTCCCGTGTACGTCGCCGGGTTGCTGCGCCGCGAGCCGCGGATCGCGCCCTGGTCGATCACCACCACGCCTTCGCGGCCGGCCACGGAGCCGTGGATGAGCGAGCTCTTCCCCGAGCCAGCCACCCCGGTGACGACGCACAGCACCCCGAGCGGCACGTCGACGTCGACGTCGCGCAGGTTGTGGGTGGCCGCGCCCCGCACCTCGAGCGAGCCCGACGGCTCGCGGACGACCTCCTTGAGCGTCGCCCGGTCGTCCAGGTGCCGCCCGGTGATCGTGTCGCTGCCGCGCAGGGCCTCCACGGTGCCCTCGAAGCACACCTCGCCGCCACCGGAGCCGGCCCCCGGTCCCAGGTCGACGACGTGGTCGGCGATCGCGATCGTCTCGGGCTTGTGCTCGACCACCAGCACGGTGTTGCCCTTGTCGCGCAGCTGCAGCAGCAGCTGGTTCATCCGCTCGATGTCATGGGGGTGCAGGCCGATGGTGGGCTCGTCGAAGACGTAGGTGACGTCGGTGAGCGAGGACCCGAGGTGGCGGATCATCTTGGTGCGCTGCGCCTCTCCCCCGGACAGCGTCCCCGCGGGTCGGTCCAGCGAGAGGTAGCCCAGACCGATGTCGGTGAACGAGTCGAGCAGGTGGCGCAGGCCCTGCAGCAGCGGCGCCACGGACGGCTCGTCCAGCTCGCGGACCCACGCGGCCAGGTCGCTGATCTGCATCCGGCTCAGCTCGGCGATGTTGCGACCGCCGATGCGCGAGCCGAGCGCCTCCTTCGTCAGCCGCGTGCCCTCGCACTCGGGACAGGTCTGGAAGGCGACCGCCCGCTCGACGAACCGGCGTACGTGGGGCTGCATCGCCTCGGGGTCCTTGGACAGCATCGACTTCTGGATCTTGGGGATGATCCCCTCGAAGGTCAGGTTGATGCCCTCGACCTTGATCTTGGTCGGCTCGGCGTGGAGCATCGTGTCGAGCTGCTTCTTGCTGAATGACGCGAGGGGCTTGTCCATCGGCAGTCCGACGCCCTCGAAGAGCCGGCCGTACCAGCCGTCCATGGAGTACCCCGGGATCGTCAACGCCCCCTCGCTCAGCGACTTCGTCTCGTCGTAGAGCGCGGTCAGGTCGATGTCGCTGACGTTGCCCATGCCCTCGCAGCGCGGGCACATGCCGCCGAGGTAGACCGCGTCCTTGACCACGCTCTTCTCGACCCGGCCGCCCTTGTCGGTCGACATGACCCCGCTGGCCTTGCGGGTGGGCACGTTGAAGGAGAACGCCGTGGGCGGTCCGACGTACGGCGTGCCGAGGCGGCTGAACAGGATCCGCAGCATCGCATGGGCGTCGGTGGCCGTCCCCACGGTGGAGCGCGGGTTGGCGCCCATGCGCTCCTGGTCGACGATGATCGCGGTGGTGAGGCCCTCGAGCAGGTCCACCTCCGGACGCGACAGCGAGGGCATGAAGCCCTGCACGAACGCGCTGTAGGTCTCGTTGATCATCCGCTGCGACTCCGCGGCGATCGTCGCGAACACCAGCGAGCTCTTCCCGGACCCCGAGACTCCGGTGAACACCGTGAGGCGCCGCTTGGGGATCTCGACGCTGACGTCGCGCAGGTTGTTGACGCGGGCTCCCTGGACTCGGATCAGGTGGTGGCGGTCGGCGGGGTGCGTGCTCATGGGTCTCCATCCGTGGTGCTCTCCGGGGCGCGGCGCCCAGACTAGGGCTGTTGACCGCCCTCGCCGGTCGTCCTCATCGCCGACGGCTGAGCGCGGCGGAGTGTGACATCCGCCCCGCCGAGTGGCGCGCGCAGGAGCACGGCGTTCTGCGCCCGGACCGGCACACTGGCGGGATGCTGCACCGACACCCGTTCCTGAGCCTGCTGACCGGCGGCTACCTCGCGTTCGTCGCGTGGCTGACGCTCACCCCGCAGCCCATCGGCGCCGACGACGAGCAGCTGATCCTCCGCGCCCTCGACGCACTGCACCGCCGCGGGTACGCCGAGTCGGTCGACTACGCCCGCCTGGAGTTCCTGGCCAACATCGCGCTGTTCGTGCCGATCGGGATGTTCCTGCTGCTGCTCCTCGGCGCCGGGCAGTGGTGGCTGGCCGGGATCGGCTCCTTCGCGCTGACCGTCGCCATCGAGACCGCGCAGCGGCAGATCCCCGGCCGCGTCTCCGACGACCGGGACCTGCTCGCCAACACCGTCGGCGGCCTCATCGGCATCGCCGTGGCGCTCGTGCTGACGGCGCCCGCCACCCTGCGGCGACGACGACGCCGCAGGGTGCCGGCCACGGCTCGCTGAGGACCTACGACGTCTGGTCGGTCTCGTCCTGGAGGCGGTCGATCTGCTCGGAGGCCTCGGCCTTGGTGAGGTCGGCGGTCAGCGTCTCCCCCGCGTCGCGCGCCAGCTTGTCGAGGTAGCTGCGCTGCGCACCGGTCATCGGCTCGTCGCCGGTGACCCAGTCGGAGGGGTCCTTCTCGGTGGTGTTGCCGGAGTCGCCGCCCAGGACGTCGGTCTCGCCGGGCTCGGCGGCCGCGGTCGAATGTGTGTTCGAATCAGTCATGGTCCCACCGTAGCGCGCGGTGCCGACAGGTCAAGTGCCGATCCGGCGCCGGTCAGGGCTCGAGGAGCACCTTGATCGCCCGCCGCTCGTCCATGGCGCGGTAGGCCTCGGCGGCCTGGTCGAGCGGCAGCGTGAGGTCGAAGACCCGGCCCGGGTCCATCCGCCCCGCGAGGACGTGGTCGAGCAGCTCGGGCAGGTAGCGGCGCACGGGGGCCATGCCGCCGCGCAGTCCGACGTTCTTCTGGAACATCCGCCCCACCGGAAGCTCCACCCCGTGGGGCACGCCCACGAAGCCGACGGTCGAGCCGGGTCGCGCCACGGCGAAGGCGGTGCCCATCGCCTCCCCGGTGCCGACGCACTCGAGGACGGCGTCGGCGCCGATGCCGCCGGTGATCTCCTTGACCTCGGCGGCCCCCTCACGGCCGCGTGCCGCGACCAGGTGGGTGGCGCCGAAGGCCGTCGCGATCTGCTGGCGCGACTCGTGTCGCGACATCGCGATGACCTTCTCCGCGCCCATGACGGAGGCAGCGAGCACCCCGCAGAGGCCCACGGCGCCGTCGCCGACGACGACGACCGTGCCGCCCTCCGGGACGCCGGCCGCGACCGCGGCGTGCCAGCCGGTCGGCATGACGTCGGAGAGCGCGAGCAGGGAGGGCACCAGCGCGGGGTCGGGGGCGCCGTCGAGCTTGACCAGGCTGCCCTCGGCCTGGGTCACCAGGGCGTACTCGCCCTGCCCGCTGGTCGTCATGCCCAGGTTGGTGCACGCGGACTGGACTCCGGCGACGCAGTGGGCGCAGGTGTTGTCGCAGTGGCAGAACGGCACGATCACGTGGTCCCCCGGCCGGAACGACGTCACCTCGGAGCCGACCTCCTCCACCACGCCGAGGCACTCGTGCCCGATCGTGCTGCCAGCCTCGAAGTCGCTCTCGCCCCGGTAGGGCCACAGGTCCGAGCCGCAGACGCAGCCGGCGGTGACCTTGACGATGGCGTCGGTGGGGCTCTGCAGGACCGGGTCGGGCACCTCGGAGACGCGGATGTCACCGGGGCCGTGGAGGGTGGTGGCGCGCATGCGATCCATCCTCCCACCCGTGCCGCCGCGGCCCCGCTGGGGCGGCGCGACGCGCCCGCGGCCAGCGTGTTTGCCTTATCTCACATGTGAGTTACCGTGAAGATATGGCATTGGACTACAAGGGCCGGATCGGTCACCTGATCCGCGACGCGCGCAAGCACCGCGGACTCACCCAGCACCAGCTCGCCTCGCTGCTCAACACCAGCCAGAGCGCGATCAACCGGATCGAGAAGGGCCACCAGAACCTCTCCCTGGAGATGCTGGCCCGCATCGGCGAGGCCCTCGACTCCGAGATCGTCGCGCTCGGCGCCGGACCCACCCACCTGCGGGTCACGGGTCCCACGACGCTCTCGGGCTCCATCGACGTCAAGACCTCCAAGAACGCCGGCGTCGCCCTCCTGTGCGCGACCCTGCTCAACCGCGGGCGCACCACGCTGCGCAAGGTCGCGCGCATCGAGGAGGTCAACCGCCTGCTCGAAGTGCTCAACAGCCTCGGCGTGCAGACCAAGTGGCTCAACGACCAGAACGACCTCGAGATCGTCCCGCCCAAGGAGCTCGACCTGGGCCACATCGACGAGGAGGCTGCCCGCCGTACGCGCTCGATCATCATGTTCCTGGGCCCCCTGCTGCACCGCTCGGACGCCTTCGACCTGCCCTACGCCGGCGGCTGCAACCTCGGCACCCGCACCGTCGAGCCCCACATGTCGGCGCTGCGGCCCTTCGGTCTCGAGGTCAAGGCGACCGAGGGCTCCTACCACGCGCAGGTCAACCGGGCGATCGAGCCGGGGCGGCCGATCGTGCTCACCGAGCGCGGCGACACCGTCACCGAGAACGCGCTGATGGCCGCCGCGCTGCACCCCGGCACGACGATCATCCGCAACGCCTCGTCCAACTACATGGTCCAGGACCTGTGCTTCTACCTCCAGCGCCTCGGCGTCGAGGTTGCGGGCATCGGCACCACGACGCTCACCGTCACCGGCAAGGAGGTGATCGACGTGGACGTGGACTACTCCCCCAGCGAGGACCCGATCGAGGCGATGTCGCTGCTCGCGGCCGCGATCGTCACCAAGTCGTCGATCACGATCCGCCGGGTGCCCATCGAGTTCCTCGAGATCGAGCTGGCGCTGCTGGAGGAGATGGGGCTGAGCTACGACCGCACCGAGGAGTACGTCGCCGCCAACGGCGCCACGCGCCTGGTCGACCTGACCACCCGTCCCTCGGACCTGCACGCGCCGCTGGACAAGATCCACCCGATGCCGTTCCCCGGCCTCAACATCGACAACCTGCCGTTCTTCGCGGTCATCGCGGCCACGGCCGAGGGGCAGACCTACCTCCACGACTGGGTCTACGACAACCGGGCGATCTACCTCACCGACCTCAACAAGCTCGGTGGGCACGTCCAGCTGCTCGACCCGCACCGCGTGATGATCGAGGGCCCGACGCACTGGACCGGCGCCGAGCTCATGTGCCCGCCCGCCCTGCGGCCGGCGGTGGTCGTCCTGCTCGCGATGCTGGCCTCGCGCGGCACCTCGGTCCTGCGCGGCACCTACGTCATCCACCGCGGCTACGAGGACCTCGCCGAGCGCCTCAACCAGCTGGGTGCCTCCATCGAGACGTTCCGCGACATCTGACGTCGGCCGCAGGGTCGCCGGCCGTCGGTCGGCGACCCCTGCGGTTTGGTCACAGACCGCACGTCTGAGCGCCTCGAACGTGCGGTTGGTGACCAAACCGCAGGGGTGACGAGCCCAGGCTCAGTCGAAGAGGGTCTCGACCCAGGCCCGGGCAGGCGCGCGCGTGGTCGGCGGCGCCTCGGTCATGTCGGCGGTGATCCGCGGCAGGGGCGCGGTGTGCTGGCCGGCGTGCCGGTGCCAGTCGAGCTCGGCCTCGGTGAGCGCACCGAGGTCGAGGCGCGACAGGAAGACGCCGTGCCCCTCGGGGCACTGGCTCACCTCACCGCCGCCGAGCGCACGCGACACCATGTCGGCGCCGCAACGAGGACAGCTCATGGACTCCATCCTCCGACCGTAGACCTCCACGCACGACGGTGGCGGACGCGCGCCGCGGCCCTCGCACCGGTCCAGACACCTGCCGCGGAAGGCCCCTCCGACAGCGGGGACGCGAGGCCGCCGGGAGGCGATCTCGACCAGGTCTCACGAGCCGCCACGAAATTGCAGCCGCGAGGTGGATACTGCACCCCGTGACGTCACCGCTGACGGGGTTCGCCTTCCTCGACGAGGTCCAGGCGCAGCCAGGGTCCGTGCTGGCGTTCGCGCACCGGGGCGGGGTCTACCACCCGGAGATCGAGGGCCTGGAGAACACCGCCGCGGCCTTCCGGCACGCCGTCGCGCTCGGCTACGACTACCTCGAGACCGACGTGCACCTCACCCGCGACGGCGTGCTCCTGGCCTTCCACGACGACGTGCTCGACCGGGTCACCGACCGCACGGGCAGCGTCGCCTCGGCGACGTACGAGGAGGTACGCCAGGCACTGGTCGGCGGTCGTGAGCAGGTCCCGACGCTGGAGATGCTGTTCGAGGAGTTTCCGCACGCGCGGTTCAACATCGACCTCAAGTCCGACGCGGCCGTGCCGGCGCTGGCCGACTTCGTCGCGGCGCACGACGCCTGGGACCGCGTCCTCGTGGGCTCCTTCAAGGCGCGCCGGCTGCAGCACTTCCGCAAGCTGACCCACGGCCGGGTGCCCACCTCGGCGCACCCGTTCGAGGTCGTGGCGTTCCGCCTGCTGCCCAGCGGCCGTCTCGCGCACCTGCTGACCCGCCGCCGCGTGGCCGCCCTGCAGATCCCGCACCGTCGGCGTCGGGTGGTCATCGCCACCCGCGGGCTCGTACGCCGCGCGCACGCCGCCGGGCGGCACGTCCACGTCTGGACCGTCGACGCCCCCGCCGAGATGACCGAGCTGCTCGACCGCGGCGTCGACGGCCTCTTCACCGACCGCACCGATCTGCTCAAGACCGTGCTCCAGCAGCGCGGCCAATGGAGGGAGACCACATGACGACCCAGACCAGCGGTGTCGCCGATCTCGGACCGCTCAACCGCGCCCGGGAGCAGAGGGCCTGGTACTGGTACGACTGGGCCAACAGCGCCTACGTCACCACGATCGCCACGGTCCTCTTCGCGCCGTACCTCACCTCGGTCGCCGAGCAGGCCGCCTGCGGCTTCGTCACCGACGAGGACAAGGGCCTGAAGTGCACCGACAACCTGCAGGTCCTCGGCCTGGGGATCTCGCCGGGCTCGCTGGTCTTCTACGTCGTCACGGTCGCGACCATCTTCTCGGCCCTGCTGCTGCCGATCGTGGGCGCGATGGCGGACCGGTCGGCCAAGAAGAAGAACATCATGGCGGGCTTCGCCTGGGCCGGCAGCCTGGCGGCCGGCTGCATGTTCTTCGTCGCCGGCGACAACTGGCAGCTCGGGGTGCTGCTGCTCTTCATCGCCAACATCTGCCTGGGCTCGTCGCTGGTCGTCTACGACGCGATCCTGTGCCAGATCGCCGAGCCCGACGAGCGCGACCGCGTGTCGTCGCGCGGCTGGGCGATGGGCTACCTCGGCGGCGGGCTGCTGCTGGCCGTCAACCTCGCCGTCGTGACCCTGCACGACTCCCTGGGCATGAGCACCGGCATGGCCGTGCGGGTCAGCATGCTCTCCGCGGCGATCTGGTGGGCGGCGTTCACCTTCATCCCCTACCGCGTCATCCGCAACCGCGAGCCGGTGGCCGTCGAGCGCGAGCCGGGCGGGCTGGTGCGGCAGAGCTTCGGGCAGCTGGGCGCCACGTTGAAGGACATGCGCAACTATCCGATGACGCTGACCTTCCTGCTGGCCTACCTCTTCTACAACGACGGCATCCAGACCGTCATCGCCTCGGCGTCGATCTACGGCGACAAGGAGCTCGGCTTCGGCACCTCGGTGCTCATCGCGACGATCCTCCTGGTGCAGTTCGTGGCCTTCTTCGGCGCTCTGCTCTTCGGCAGGCTCGCCGCGCGCAGCGGCAGCCGCAAGATCATCCTGGTCGGCCTCGTGATCTGGATGGTCATCGTGACCGTCGGCTACTTCATCCCCGAGAAGAACCTCGCGATGTTCCTCGGGTTGGCCGTGGGGATCGGCATCGTGCTCGGCGGCACCCAGGCGCTGTCGCGCTCCTTCTTCAGCCAGCTCATCCCCCGCGGGAGGGAGGCGGAGTACTTCTCGCTCTACCAGGCCTGCGAGCGCGGCACGAGCTGGCTGGGCACGCTGGTGTTCGGTGTGGTCCACCAGGTCACCGACTCCTACCGGCCGGCGATCTTCGCGCTCATCTTGTTCTTCGTCGTCGGCGGCGCCCTGCTCTACCGCGTCGACCCGCGCCGCGGCATCGAGGACGCCGGCAACGTCGTCCCGCAGGTGGTCTGAGCCCCTCGGCTCGGCTCACACCCCTTGCGGTTTGGTCACAGACCGCAGGTTCGAGGCTCCCGAACGTGCGGTTGGTGACCAAACCGCAAGGGTTCAGGCCCCCAGGAGACGTGACAGCGCCCCCGGCGGAGCGAGGCGGGGTCGGCGGCAATTGCCGGAATCTTTGGGCCCCTCGCTAACGTTGAACAGATACGGACCCGACCCCCCACGGTCCAGACCGGGATTCACCGGCCTGCGTAGTGGGTATAAGGCCCATAAGAAATTCCACGGGGGAAACACTAGTTTGGAGGTGCCTCAATGGCGGAGCGCACACTGCGTGGCGCACGGCTCGGAGGCCAGAGCTTCGAGGACGAGCGCGGGATCGAGTTCGCTGCCCGGCAGCAGGTCGGTTACCGGTGCCCTCAGGGGCACGTGTTCGAGATCACCATGTCGGTCGAGGCCGACGTGCCGGCTATCTGGGAGTGCCCGCGTTGCGGCGCCGAGGGGCTCAGCACCGACGGCATCGAGAAGGTCGAGAAGGCCGAGAAGCCGGCGCGCACCCACTGGGACATGCTCCTCGAGCGTCGTTCCGAGAAGGAGCTCGAGGACATCCTCAAGGAGCGCCTGGACCTGCTGCGCGGAGGCGAGATCGGCCCTGCCCATCTCCACCGCGCCAACGCGAAGAAGCGCAAGGCCACGGCCTGACGGCTCGACGCACGTGACGCCCCGATCCGGCACTGCCGGGTCGGGGCGTTTCATGTACGCCGCCGTCCGCACCGGCCACACCACGAGGCGAGCCCAGCGGGGTGAGTCAGCGGGGCGGGTCGTCGACGACGTCACCCTGGACGACGTCACCGCCCGCTCCGCCGGGCGCCCCCGGTCCCTGCGGACCGGCACCCGTGCCGCGCGTGGCGGCCCGGCGCGTGGTCGCCACGACGACCCGGCGGGTGGCGAAGGTGGTGAGCAGCCGGCGGAACGCGGGGCGGGTCACGGGCAGGATCAGCAGGATGCCGAGGAGGTCCGTCACGAAGCCGGGGCTGAGCATCAGGGTCCCGCCGATGAGGATCAACGCCCCGTCGGCGAGCTCGCGGGCGGGCATCTTGCCGCTCCCGATCGCGGCGTTCAGCGACCTCCAGGCGCGCGCGCCCTCACGCCGGATCAGCCAGCCGCCGATGATGCTGTCCACGACGAGCAGCAGGATCGTCCACCACGGGCCGATGACCTGCCCCACCTGGATCAGGACGAAGATCTCGAGCAGCGGCACGACGACCAGCGCCAGGACCAGCAGCCCGCCGAGGCCGCGGCGGCGCTGCGGGCTCATCGGCCCGCCCCCCGAGGACGACGCCGCACGGCACGGCGTACCTGCTGGGTCCGCTCGGCCACACCCCACTGCGTGATCCGCAGCAGGGACTCCCGTGCCACGTCGCCGGTCATCTTGGAGTCACCGCGCACCCGCTCCACGAACTCGATGGGCACCTCGCGCACGGTCAGGCCGGCGTGCAGGGCCCGCGTCACGAGGTCGGTCTGGAAGACGTAGCCGGTGGAGCGCACCGCGCGGAGGTCGATCTTCTCCAGGGTGCTGCGCCGGAAGAGCCGGAAGCCCGACGTCGCGTCGCGCACGGGGATGCCCAGCAGCAGCCGGACGTAGAGGTTGCCGCCGCGCGAGAGCGCCTGGCGCGTCCACGGCCAGTTGACCACCGACCCCCCCGGGATCCACCGGGCGCCCACGACCAGGTCCGCCTCGCGCAGCGCCGCCAGCAGCCGGTGCAGCTGCTCGGGCTGGTGCGAGCCGTCGGCGTCCATCTCGCCGATGACGTCGTAGCCCTGCTCGAGGGCCCATCCGAAGCCCTCGACGTACGCCGCCCCCAGGCCCGCCTTGGTGGCGCGGTGGAGCACGCGCACCTGCGGGTCCTGCGCGGCGAGGGCGTCCGCGATCTCGCCGGTGCCGTCCGGGGAGCGGTCGTCGACCACGAGCACGTCCACGTCCGGCTGCGCGCGGCGCAGCCGCTGGATGATCCAGGGCAGGTTGTCGGCCTCGTTGTAGGTCGGCACGACCATCACGACGCGTCCGAGGTCGTCGACGCTCATGTCAGTACCTCGTCCCTGGTGGGCTCGACCGGCGCGGGCAGGGCGCCCGCGGTGCTGGGCCTCCGACGATACGGGAGCCGGCCCAGGAGGACGCCCACCACGGTCAGCACCGCGCACGCCCGCGAGATCCACGGCGCCAGGCGCACCCCGGGGGTGACGCCGTCCATGAGGCCGACCTCCTCCAGCAGCACCGCCCTGGTGCGCGGGTCGGCGGTGGCCACGACGTCACCGTCGGGCGAGATGATCCCGGAGATCCCGTTGGTGGACGCCACCACGAGCCACTTGCCGGTCTCGACCGCGCGCAGCCGCGTCATCGCGAACTGCTGGTCGATCTGGTCGGTGAAGATGAAGCTGGCGTTGCTCGTCTGCACCGTGAGGAGCTCCGCGCCGCGCGTCACCTGGTCGTAGATGCCGTCGTCGTAGGCGATGTCGAAGCAGATGGAGTCCGCGATGCGGATGCCGGCCACGTCCAGGGGGGTCACGCGGGTGCCGCTGAGCATGTCGCGCGGGATCATCGCCAGCTTGCCGAACGTGCCGGAGAGGTACTTGCGGAAGGGGATGTACTCGCCGTACGGCACCGGGTGCCGCTTGGTGTAGCGCTCCCCCGCCCCGGTCTCGGGGTCCCACACGATGCCCTGGTTGAGCACGTGGTCGGGCCCGGCGTCGACGATGCCGCCGACCACGACCGGCACCCCGATCGCGGTGGTCGCCTCCCGGATGCCGGCGTTGACCGTGGCGTCGGAGAACGGGTCGCTCGCGGTGGAGTTCTCCGGCCACAGCACGAAGTCCGGCTGGGGCGCGGCCCCGGAGGCGACCTGCTCGGCGAGGTCGACGGTCGCGTCGACGTGGTTCTGGGTGACCTGCTCGAAGTCGTAGAGGATGTCGTTGCCGGGCCCGGGCACGTCGCCCTGCACCGCGGCCACGGTCGCCGAGCCCGAGCGCTCCAGCTCGTACGGCGCGAGCGCGGGCAGCAGCGTCAGCGCCAGCAGCCCGACGGCCGCGCCGCCGGCGGCGAGCCGGGTGCGCCCGGGGGCCTGGACGGTCCACGCGAGCAGGCAGCCCAGGGCCGCCAGCAGCAGGCTGACCCCGACCGCGCCGACGTAGGCCAGCGCGGGTGCCACCGGGGTGTCGACGACCGCGAACGACAGCCGGCCCCACGGCATGCCGCTGAAGGGCCACCCGCTGCGGACCACCTCCATGCTCACCCAGGCGCACGCCGCCCACAGCGGCCACAGGCGCCGGCGGTGCAGCACCGCCGTCACGGAGCCGAGGGCGCCGTAGAAGAGCGCCTCGATGCCCGACAGCGCCGCCCAGGCGTCGGGGCCGATGGAGTCGCGCATCCACCAGATGTGGGTGAAGTAGAAGGCGACGCCGAAGGCCAGGCCCGGCACCCACCCCGAGCGGGCCAGCAGCCCGCGGGTGCTCAGGACGAAGCCGGCCACGGCCACCGGGACGACGACGGGCCAGGCCACGGGCTCGAACGCCACGGAGAGCAGCAGGCCGGCGGCCAGCGCAAGGAGGGTCCGCTGCAGCACAGGGTGAAAACTACCGGGTCCCCCGAGGCGCCGCCGCCGAGCAGGTCCGGAGGGGCCCCCGGCCCCGTCGGCCGTCCCCGTCACGACCGGCTGCCGGGGCCAGGACGTTGTCTAGGGGGCGAGGGGCCCTTCCGGGTCCGCCCTCGTAGGGGCGTACCGACCTCCGCGAACCACGTCGGACAGGTGAGTGGCGCCTTCACCCTCCGACCCGGCCACTCGGACGTCGGTACGCCGGCCACGACTGCGTGGGCGGACGCAGCGACTCTGGCTCCGGAGCCGGTAGGTGTCAAGCGGCCTGTGACCTGCGGGAACGCGAGAATTCGCAGGTCAGGAGTGACGACCACGCGCGGCAGAACTTGTGCAAAATTCACCGGCGCACGGCGTGTCGTGCGGCGGCACGCCGGTCAGGGGACGACGACCGTGCCGGTGGCCGTGGTGGCGACGACCGGCGGGACCAGCACCTCGGCGGCGCCCGGGTTGTCCAGGGTGGCCGCGCCGCGGGCCACGACGTGGACGGCGAAGTCCATGACGCGCGACCGGGTGCCGGCGCGCACCAGCTCGCAGGTCACCTCCAGCACGTCGCCGGCGCGCACGGGCGCGCGGAACTGGACGTCGGTGTAGGAGGCGAACAGGCCCTCGTCGCCGTCGGTGCGGATGCACATGTCGGTGGCCACGTCGCCGAACAGGCCGAGGCTGTAGGCGCCGTCGACGAGGTTGCCGGCGTAGTGGGCGTGGGAGTACGGGACGTAGCGACGGTGCACCACGCGGGTGCCCACCCGGTCGTCGTGGGACTCGGTCATCAGGAGGCCTTCCGCTGGGTGGTGAGCTGGTGGACGAGGTAGGAGGCCACCTCGCCGGGCGTCGTGCCGCGGCTGAACACCCGGTCCACGCCGAGCTCGCCGGCCATCGCCTCGTCGAAGCGGGGGCCGCCCACGATCAGCAGCGGGCGCCGGTCGGAGGGGTAGGACTCGCGGAACGCCGCCGACATCTCGCGGGTGTTGAGCAAGTGGGCGTCGCGCTGGGTGACGACCTGGGAGACCAGGACGGCGTCGGCCTTCTCGGCCCGGGCCCGCTCGACCAGCTGCGGCACGGAGACCTGCGCGCCGAGGTTGACCACCTTGAGCTCGCGGTAGTACTCCAGGCCCTTCTCGCCGGCGAAGCCCTTGATGTTGAGGATCGCGTCGATGCCGACGGTGTGGGCGTCCGTGCCGATGCAGGCGCCGACAACGGTGAGCCGGCGGCGCAGCGCGCGCTTGATCGCGGCGTTGGCCTCCTTGGGCGTGAGCAACGGGTAGTCGCGCTCGACGACCACGACCTTGCTGGTGTCGACGAGGTGGTGGACCCGGCCGTAGACGACGAAGAAGGTGAAGCCGGGTCCCATGGGCTTGGCGTGCACCACGAGCGCGGGGTCCATGCCCATCTTGTTGGCCAGCTGCGCCGCCGCGCCCTCGGCGACCTTGGAGTGTGGAATCGGCAGCGTGAAGCTGATCTGCACCATCCCGTCGCCCGTGGTGTCGCCGTAGGGCCGCACGATCTCGCCGGTGGTTGAGGAAGGCGCGCTAGCGCCTGTCTCGAAACCAGCGGTAGGCACGGGCTCGCTCACGCTTCCTCCAGGATCTCGGACGCCGGGTTGTAGTAGACGCTGGACTTCTTGGCGACGCCGTCGAGGCCGCGACCGGCGTCGGCGGGGCGCTTCATCAGCCCGAAGGTGCCGTCGGCGATCGCGTCGAGCAGCCCGTGCTCGTGCTCGAGGATGCGGCCCATCAGCTCCAGCGACTCCCCCAGCACCTGGTTGGCGCGGGTGACGATGAACCCGTCCGGCTCGGGGCGGAAGTCGCGGTGCAGCTCGCCGGCGGCGTTCATGACGTAGCGGACGTTCTGCAGCGCCAGGTCACGGTCGGAGATCCAGGGCGTGACGACGGCCTCGGTCATCATGCCGACCAGCAGGATCCCCTGCCCGGTGAGGGCACCGACCAGGTTGAAGAACCCGTCGAGGAGGTAGCCGCGGAACACGTCGCCGGTCATGTGGCGCGTCGGCGGCATCCACTTCAGCGGCGCGTCGGGGAAGAGCTCGCGCGCCAGCAGGGCGTGGGCGAGCTCCATGCGGAAGGAGTCGGGCACCTCGGGGTCGATCTCGAAGGCGTGGCCCAGCCCCAGCTGCCAGTCCTCGAGCCCGGCCTCCTTGGCGAAGTACTCGTTGAGCAGCTGGCTGGTCGTGACCGTGTGGGCGGCCTCGATCGCGTCGGCGGTGGTGAGGTAGTTGTCCTCGCCGGTGTTGATGATGATGCCGGCGCGGGCGTGGACCTGGCGGCTGAAGCGCTGGTCGACGAAGGTACGGACCGGGTTGATGTCGCGGAAGAGGATCCCGTACATCGAGTCGTTGAGCATCATGTCGAGGCGCTCCATGCCGGCGAGCGCCGCGATCTCGGGCATGCACAGCCCCGAGGCGTAGTTGGTCAGCCGGATGTAGCGTCCCAGCTCCTTGCCGGACTGGTCGAGCGCCGCGCGCATCAGGCGGAAGTTCTCCTGCGTGGCGTAGGTGCCGGCGAAGCCCTCGCGGGTGGCCCCCTCCGGCACGTAGTCGAGCAGGCTCTGGCCCGTGGAGCGGATGACGGCGATGACGTCGGCGCCCTCGCGCGCGGCCTGCTGGGCCTGCGGGATGTCCTCGTAGATGTCGCCGGTCGCCACGATGAGGTAGATCCACGGCGTGCGCGGCGCGTCGCCCTGGCGCTTGATCATCCGGTCGCGCTCGACGCGGCGCTGGTCGATGCGCTTGATGCCGCGGCCCACCTGCTTGCGCGACGCGGTGCGGGCCCGCGTGGCGTCGCGACCCTCGGGGAGTCGGAACGTCACGGAGCCGGCCGAGGCCTTCTGCGCGAGGGTCACGAGGTCGGCGGCCTCGCCCCGGGCCAGGGCGTCCCAGACGGGCAGGGCGACGCCGTGCTCGAGGCCGGTGTCGGCGCGTACGACGTCCATGAGCCGGTTGACCCACGGCGTGCCCTCGGCGTCGGCGCCCTCGAGGCCGGCCAGGCGCAGGGTGGCCCGCTCCACGGCGACGGTCGTGTGCTTCTTGGCGGTCGTGACGATGGGGCGGCCGACCTTGCGGGCCAGCGCCCGGGCCTGCTTGACGGTGGCGGGGTCGAGGTCGAGCTTGCCGCGTGGCCGGCGGCTCATCCGAGCCGGCTCTCGAAGAGCGAGCGGACGCCGTCGTACTCGCGCAGGAGCTGCAGGGCGTAGGCGGCGTGCCCGGGGACGTAGCCGTTGCCGACGAGCATCGTGACGTCGGCGGCCAACCCCTCCGCCCCGAGTGCGGCGGCGGAGAACGAGGTGGCCATGGAGAAGAAGATGACGGTGCCGCGGTCGGCGGTGGCCAGGATCGCGCCGCCCTCGCAGCCGGGCACGTCGACGCACACGACGGTGACGTCGGCCGGTCCTCCCGCCTTCTCGACGGCCTCGCGCAGGGCGACGGGGTTGCGGGCGTCGGCGACGACGACCTCGTCGGCCAGCCCCGAGGCGCGCAGGCGGGAGGCCTCCTCCTCGTGGGGGACGACGCCGACGAGGTGGCGGGCGCCGGCCTGCCGGGCGGCAGCCAGGCTCAGCGAACCGGACTTGCCGCCACCGCCGATGACGGCGACGGTGGCGTCGGCGTATCCGGCCACGACGCGTGCGGTGAGCGCCGGGGCGCCGCAGACGTCCATGACCGAGAGGCTGAGCCCGGCCGGGAGGTCGTCGGGGATGACCGCGGCGATCGAGCGGCCGAACAGGATGGCGTAGCCGTCGCACGGGACCTGCTCGTCGCGGGCGTCCCAGCCGGCCAGCCCGTCCTCGATGACGAGCGGGGTGAGCGTCAGGGAAACCAGGGTGGTGACCCGGTCACCGACGCTCAGGCCGAGCGGCGAGGCCGGCCCGACCTCCTCGACGACGCCGACGAGCATGCCGCCGGAGCCGGTCTCGGGGTTCTGCATCTTGCCGCGGGTCGCGACGATGTCGAGGACCTCGGCGCGCAGCGCCTCACGGTCGACCCGTCCCCCGACGGTGTGCGCACGCTCCAGCTGCCGGAACGAGGCGGCGTCGAGGTTGAGCCGCTCGACGCGGATGCGGACCTCGTCGGGCCACAGCTCGGGGCGGGTGTCGAGGCGAGCGGCCGCCTGCGGGAGCACGACGGTGTCGTCGAGGACCCGGTGCAGGCCGGTCGGATCGGCGTCACGAACCGTCATGTCGGGCTGTCCTCCGTCGTTGCGCGAGATGTTCAGGAAATTGTGCGGTGTGGCGATGTGCAGACCGAATGATCTCCACGTAGTCTACGCAGGACAGTGGCGTGGCCCACAACCGACGCGCCGCCGCCCGACCCACACCCCGGAGCACCCATGAGCATCGACACCTCCCTCCCTCCCTCGTCGGGACTCTCACTGGAGGCCGGCCAGCCCTACCCCTACCAGCGGGTGGAGCTCGTCGAGCCCGACTGGACCCGCTTCCCCGGGTGGAAGGACGTCACCGCCGAGGAGTGGGCCTCCGTGCAGTGGCAGCGTGCCCACTGCGTCAAGAACGTCAGGCAGCTGCGCGAGCTGATGGGCGACCTCGTCGACGAGCGCTTCTACGCCGACCTGGAGCGCGACCAGGCCGAGCGCGCGACGATGTCGATGCTGGTGCCGCCGCAGATGATGAACACGATGCTGCCGCAGGCCGTGCCCGCCGGCCCGGGGTCGTTCACCGAGGAGCTCTACGCCGACCCGGTGCGCCACTACATGATCCCGGTGTTCTCCGACCGCCGCACCGACTGGTCCTCGCATCCCCACGCCACGCGCGACTCCCTGCACGAGCACGACATGTGGGTGGCCGAGGGCCTGACCCACCGCTACCCGACCAAGGTGCTGGCCGAGCTGCTGCCGACGTGCCCCCAGTACTGCGGCCACTGCACCCGCATGGACCTGGTCGGCAACTCCACGCCGGTGATCGAGAAGCTCAAGTTCACCGCCAAGCCCGTCGACCGGCTCGACTCGATGATGGACTACCTGCGGCGTACGCCCCAGGTGCGCGACGTGGTGGTCTCCGGCGGCGACGTCGCCAACATGCCGTGGCCCCGGCTCGAGGACTTCCTGACCCGGCTGCTCGAGATCGACAACATCCGCGACATCCGCCTGGCCACGAAGGCGCTGGTGGGCCTCCCCCAGCACTGGCTGCAGCCCGAGGTGCGCGCCGGCGTCGAGCGGGTCGCCGGCGTGGCGCGCGAGCGCGGGGTCTCGATCGCGATCCACACCCACGCCAACCACGCCAACTCGATCACGCCGCTGGTCGCCGAGGCGACGCGCGCGATGCTCGACGCCGGCATCCGCGACGTCCGCAACCAGGGGGTCCTGCTCAACGGCGTCAACGCCGACCCGCACGCCCTGCTCGACCTGTGCTTCCGCCTGCTCGACGGCGCGCAGATCATGCCCTACTACTTCTACATGTGCGACATGATCCCGTACTCGGAGCACTGGCGGGTCTCGGTCGCGGACGCCCAGCGGCTCCAGCACCACATCATGGGCTACCTCCCCGGCTTCGCCACGCCGCGGATCGTGTGCGACGTGCCGTTCGTCGGCAAGCGCTGGGTGCACCAGCTGGCGTCGTACGACGAGGTCCGCGGCATCTCGCACTGGACGAAGAACTACCGCACGTCCATCGAGGCCACCCAGTCCGACGCGCTGTCGAAGACTTACGAGTACTACGACCCCATCCACACCCTGCCCGCCGAGGGCCAGGCGTGGTGGGCCGAGCACGGCGACCTCGACACCTCCGCCCTCAAGGCGGCCGAGGTCGCCGAGGCCTCCCGCCGCATGGCCGCCCTGCAGGCCTACTGAGGGTCGGTCCGTCGGCTCGTCACCCCTGCGGTTTGGTCACCAACCGCACGTCCGAGGCCCCAGAACCTGCGGTTTGTGACCAAACCGCAAGGGGTGCGAGACGACGAGCCCCGCGGCTCAGCCGGTGACGGGGCGGTTCTCGTACGGCGTGGACAGCACGATCGTGGTGCGGGTGGAGACGTTGGCCGCGGCGCGGACCCGCGCCAGCAGGTCCTCCAGGTCCGCGGGGGTCGGCACCCGGATCTTGAGGATGTAGGACTCCTCCCCCGCCACCGACCAGCACGACTCGATCTCGGGGATGTGGCGCAGGCGCTCGGGGCAGTCGTCTGGCTGGGAGGGGTCGATCGGCCGGATCGAGATGAACGCCGTCAGCGGCAGCCCGATCTCGTCGTGGTTGATCGTCGCGCCGTAGCCGAGGATCAGGCGGCGCTGCTCGAGCCGCTTGACCCGCTGGTGGACCGCCGAGGTGGACAGGCCGGTCGCCTTCCCGAGGTCGGTGAAGGACATCCGCCCGTCGCGGGCCAGGAGTTCGAGGATCTTCCGGTCGGTTGCCTCGAGGTCGGTGGCTGCCACGCGGCACAGACTAGTGCTTGCGGCGTGGCAGGATGCCCGGCGTGACCAGCCCGCAGAACGGCCGCCTCATGCTCCTCGACACCGCGTCCATGTACTTCCGCGCCTTCTACGGGGTCCCGGAGATCACCGGCCCCGACGGGACCCCGGTCAACGCCGTGCGCGGACTGATGGACTTCATCTCGCGCCTGGTCGACCAGTACCGCCCCACCGACCTGGTCTGCTGCTGGGACAACGACTGGCGCCCGCAGTGGCGCGTCGACCTGCTGCCGTCGTACAAGGGCCACCGCGTGGTCGAGGAGGTCGCCACCGCGCCGGACGTCGAGGAGGTCCCCGACCCGCTGCAGGTCCAGGTCCCGATCATCCTGGAGGTGCTGGCGGCGTTCGGCATCCGTGTGATCGGGGCGGACGGCTACGAGGCCGACGACGTCATCGGCACCCTCGCCACCGGCGCCGGCCAGCCGGTCGACATCGTGACCGGTGACCGCGACCTGTTCCAGCTGGTCGACGACGACACCGACGTGCGGGTGCTCTACATCGCCCGCGGCGTCGGCAACCACGAGAAGGTCACCAACGAGTGGGTGCGCGCCAAGTACGGCATCGACGCGCGGCAGTACGCCGACTTCGCCACCATGCGCGGCGACGCCTCCGACGGCCTCCCGGGCGTGCCCGGCGTCGGCGAGAAGACAGCCGCGACCCTGCTCGGCCGTTTCGGTGACATGGACGGCATCATCGCGGCCGCGCACGACCCCGAGACCGACCTCGGGCCGGGGCCCCGCGGCAAGATCAAGGCGGCGGCCGACTACCTGGCGGTGGCCCCGACCGTCGTCGCGGTCGCGCGCGACATCGACCTCAAGCGTGGCGGCTGGGCGCTGCCGCGCACTCCCGCCGACCCGGCGGCCGTGGCCGAGCTGGCCCAGCGCTACGGCCTGGAGAGCCCGACGCAGCGCCTCCTGGCGGTCCTGTCCGGCTGACCCGCGGCCTCCGGGTGCGACGTACGGTGGGGACATGTCCCGCATCGCCATCGTCGGGGGCCACGGAGCCGTGGCCCGTCATCTGCTGACCATCCTGCGCCGTGCCGAGCACACGCCGGTGGCGCTGGTACGCCGGGAGGAGTACCGCGAGGAACTCGAGAGCCGCGGCGCCGAGGTGCGGCTGCTCGACCTCGAGCAGCAGGGCGCCGGCGACTTCGCCGCTGCCTTCGAGGGCTGCGACGCGGTGGTGTTCGCCGCCGGCGGAGGCCCCGACGGCAACATCGAGCGCAAGCGCACCGTCGACCTCGAGGGATCCCTGAAGTCGATCCAGGGCGCCAAGCAGGCCGGGATCTCCCGGTTCGTGCAGGTCTCCGCGATCGGCGTCGACGAGCCGCTGCCCGCGGACACCGCCGAGGTCTGGGCCGCCTACGTCACCGCCAAGCGCGACGCCGACGCCGCCCTGCGCGACAGCGACCTGGCGTGGACGATCATCCGCCCCGGTCGTCTGACCGACGACCCGGCCACCGGCCTGGTCACGCTCGGTGAGGGCCTCACGCACGGCGACGTGACCCGGGCGGACGTTGCCGCGGTCGTCGCCGCCGTGCTCGACCACGACGCCGCCGCCGGTCACCAGTGGGACCTGGTCAACGGCGACACGCTCGTCCACGACGCCCTCGCCGCGGCCGCCGGCTGACGCGGGACCCCTGCGGTTTGGTCACAGACCGCAGGTCCTCGGGCTCGAAACGTGCGGTTGGTGACCAAACCGCAGGGGCGGCGACGCTCGGTCGGCCAAGAAGGTTGACGAGCGCCGCCGGACTCGGCTGGGTCGCCACCTGGCCGGCGACACCCGAACACCCTGCGGTTTGGTCACAGACCGCAGATTCCCGGCCCCGAAACGTGCGGTTGGTGACCAAACCGCAGGGCCGACGGCCCTCGTGGCACCGTCAGTCGGCGAGGCCGGAGTAGGCGACGACGCCGCGGCGCAGGGTGCGGACGACGGTGCGGGCGGTGTGGCGCAGGGGTGAGTCGCCGGCGGCGTCGGCGACCTGGCCGGCGAGGTCGAGCAGCTGCTTCATCCAGCGCACGAAGTCACCCGCGGCGAGCTCGGAGCCGCCGAGCACCTCGTCCAGGTCGTCGCCCTCGGCCCAGCGGTAGGCGATCCAGGCGAAGCCGAGGTCGGGCTGGCGCAGGAAGTCCAGGTGGTGGGAGCGCTCGAGCTCGTCGAGCTCGGCCCACAGGCGCACCATCTCCGCGACGACCTCCTTGACCGCGCCGCCGGGCAGGCGCGGGGACCGCGCGTCGTCCGGGCGTCGAGCCTCGAAGACCAGGGTGGAGAGCACCGCTGCCAGCTCGGAGGGCGTGAGGTCGTCCCACAGGCCACGGCGCAGCGACTCGGCGGCGACCAGGTCCATGTCGGAGTAGAGCCGCATCAGGTGACGCCCGCGCGGCGTGACCTCGTCGTCGGCGAGGTAGTCGAGGGCCGAGAGCACCTCGCACACCCGGTCGAACTGGCGCGCGACGGTGTTGGTGCGCTGCTCGACGCGCCGCCTCAGGGTCGCGGCGTCGCGGTGCAGCTTGAACCACCGCTCCGCCCACCGCGCGTGGTCCTCGCGCTCGGGACACGCGTGGCACGGGTGGGCCTTGAGCTCGGCGCGCAGCGCGTCGATCTCGTCGGCCACGGCCGGCGGCAGGCCGCCGTCGACGCGACGACCGGTGGTCGACGGCGGCGGCGTCAGGTCGTGGGTGCGCGAGCGCAGCGCGGCCGCCAGGTCGCGGCGCATCTGCGGGTTGCGGGCGCTGAAGCTCTTGGGCACCTTCAGGCGCGTCAGCGCCTCGACCGGCACCGGGAAGTCGATCATCGCCAACCGCCGGGCCTGCCGGTCGGCCGTCACGACGTACGGTCGGGGCCCCTCGGGCGAGTAGCCCGGGTCGACGACCACGGCGAACCCGGCGAACTTGCCCGCTGGCACCTGGATGACGTCGCCCACCTTGAGCCGCCCCAGCGAGGCCAGCGCCTCCTCGCGGCGGTCCGAGCGACGCGCCCGGCTGGCGTTCTTCTCGGCGTCGCTGATGGCCCGGCGCAGCCCGGCGTACTCCATGAAGTCCCCGAGGTGGCACGTGGCCGCCTCGACGTAGCCGTCCAGCGCGTCCTCGGCCTTGCGCAGCTGCCGCGCCAGGCCCACCACTGCCTTGTCCGCCTGGAACTGCGCGAACGACTGCTCCAGCAGCTCGCGGCTGCGCTCGCGCCCGAACTGGTGCACCAGGTTGACGGCCATGTTGTACGACGGGCGGAACGACGACCGCAGCGGGTAGGTCCGGGTGGAGGCCAGCCCGGCCACCTCGCGGGGGTTCATCCCCGGCTGCCACAGCACGACGCCGTGGCCCTCGACGTCCAGGCCACGGCGGCCGGCGCGGCCGGTGAGCTGGGTGTACTCCCCCGGCGTGATGTCGGCGTGCGTCTCGCCGTTCCACTTCGACAGCTTCTCGATGACGACCGTGCGCGCCGGCATGTTGATGCCGAGCGCGAGCGTCTCGGTCGCGAAGACCACCTTGCACAGCCCGCGCACGTAGAGCTCCTCCACGCACTGCTTGAACGCCGGCAGCATGCCGGCGTGGTGCGCCGCGACGCCGCGGCTCAGCCCGTCGAGGAAGTCGTGGTAGCCCAGCACGTGCAGGTCGTCCTCAGGCAGGTCGCGACAGCTGGCCTCGACGAACGCCACGATCTCGTCGCGCTCCTCCGGCGTCGTGAGCCGCACTCCGGCGCTGAGGCACTGGGTCACCGCCGCGTCGCAGCCCACCCGGCTGAAGATGAACACGATCGCCGGCAGCAGCCCCTCGCGGTCGAGGCGCTCGATGACGTCCGCGCGGCTGGGGATCCACACCCGCCGACCGTTGCCGACCTGCCGGGGCCCGCCCGAGCGACCCCTGCTCCCCTTCGGCGTACGGCGGTCCTTCATGCGCGCCGAGGCCCAGTCGTCGCGGGCGATCCGGTTGAGCTCGTCGTTGACGGGGGCGCCCTCCTTGACGAAGCCGGCCGCGGCGTCGACGTCGGAGGAGGCGAACAGGTCGAGCAGCCGCCGGCCGACCATCACGTGCTGGTAGAGCGGCACCGGGCGGCGCTCCTCCACGATCGTGGTCGTCTCGCCGCGCACGGTGGCCAGCCACTCCCCGAACTCCTCGGCGTTGGAGACCGTGGCGGACAGGGAGACCAGGGCCACCGACTCCGGCAGGTGGATGATCACCTCCTCCCAGACGGCGCCGCGCGCGCGGTCGGCGAGGTAGTGCACCTCGTCCATCACCACGAACCCCAGGCCCAGCAGGGTGCGCGAGCCGGCGTACAGCATGTTGCGCAGCACCTCGGTGGTCATCACGACGATCGGCGCCTCGCCGTTGATCGTGTTGTCGCCGGTGAGCAGGCCCACCTGGTCGGCGCCGTAGCGGTCGACCAGGTCGTGGAACTTCTGGTTGGACAGGGCCTTGATCGGCGTCGTGTAGAAGGCCTTGCGCCCGGTCGCGAGCGCCAGGTGTATCGCGAACTCCCCGACGATCGTCTTGCCCGAGCCCGTCGGGGCGGCGACGAGCACGCCGCGGCCGTCCTCGATCTCGCGGCAGGCCCGGACCTGGAAGTCGTCGAGCGGGAAGTCGTAGTGGGCGGCGAAGTCGCGCAGCACCGGGTGCTTGCGGTCGCGGCGCATGGCGGCGTAGCGCTCGGCGGGACCCAGCTCGGCGTGAGCGGCGTCGGCGGGCGTCAGGTCGGCGCCCCGGCCCGGACGGGCGGACGACTGGTCGGAGGTGGTCATGACAGCAGGATCAGGGCTCCCGGAACGCTCTCGATGGTGAGGGGCAGCGGTCCGAACCGCTCCCCGTCGGCGTACCCCACGATGCCAGGCGCCGCAACCGTGACCCGCCGGACCCGGTGCCGCTCGTACTGCGGATGGCTGGTGTGGGTGCCGCGGAACAGCCGCGGGTAGGTGCGCACCAGCTCCAGGCGGCCGATCGGCTTGATCACGACGACGTCGAGGAGCCCGTCGTCGAGCAGCGCCCCCTCCGCGATGCGCAGCCCGCCACCGAACGACGGTCCGTTGCCGACGGCGACCAGGACCGCGGGGACGCGGAGAGCCGTGCCGTCCAGGTCGAGGATGTAGTCGATCGGCTTCAGGGTGCGCAGCTCGGCGAGGGTGGCGAGGTTGTAGCGCATCTGGCCCTTCGGCCAGGCCATCCGGTTGGCCCGCTCGTTGACGACCGCGTCGAAGCCGGCGGCCATGACGGTGGTGAAGTAGCGCCCCTGGCTCACGGCGAGGTCCAGCGTGCGGGGCCGCCAGGCGAGCAACCGGTCGACGGCGGCCACCGGGTCGGTGCGCGGCAGGTCGACGTAGCGGGCCACGTCGTTGCCGGTGCCGGCCGGGACCACGCCGAGCGGTACGCCGGTCGTGGCCACCGCCTGCACCCCGAGGTGGACCATGCCGTCGCCGCCCACGACCACCAGGGCGTCGACGCCGTCGGCGACGGCGGCCCGGGCGATGTCCAGCGCCTCGTCGGCGTCCCGTCCCTGGAGCGCCTGGACGTGGTGCCCTTGGCTGCGCAGGCGCTCGAGGGCGGCACCGGCCCTGCTGGCGCCTTTGCCGCCGCCCGCGGTGGGGTTCGCCAGGAGCGCGATCGTCCGGGTGGCGGCCACCCTCGGAGCCTAGTGCTACCGGCTGCCGATCCGGAGGTGCACGGCGTAGCGCTCCGGCGCGGCGCCCACCGCCATCGCCAGGCGGGCCAGCGCCTCGAGGACCCGGTCGGCGTCGAAGCCGGTGCCGGGCACGAGCAGGGTGAGGCGCCCGCCGTACGACGCCAGGTGGAGCTGGCCGTGGCGCCAGGCCTGGTGGGCGCGGGAGCGCAGGGCGGTGTCGGTGACCGGCTGCGGGTAGGCCTCGTCGACGGCGAGCAGGTCGCAGGGCAGCTCCTCCCCGGCGCCGGTCAGGCGCCCGGCGACCAGGTGGCCGGCGCGCAGCCCCTCGTCGGTGGACCAGGTGACCTCGGCCTCCCCGAGCCAGCCGGGCAGGTCGAAGGGGTCCACCTCGGCGGCCTCGCCCGCGGTCACAGCGCCGAGGCCTCGTCGGGCGACAGCCCGGCGTGGGGGTCGCGGCGGGCGCGGCGGCGGTCGTTGTAGCGGGCGATCTGCTCGGCGAGCAGGAAGAGCAGCACCATCGGGACGGCCATGAACGTCATCGTGAACGGGTCGGCCGACGGCGTCGCGATCGCGGCGAAGACGAACACCCCCACGATGATCCAGGGCCGGTGGGCGCCCAGGCTCTTGCCGGAGACCACGCCGGCGAGGTTGAGCAGCACGACGAACAGCGGGATCTCGAAGGCGATGCCGAAGACCAGCAGGGTGCGGCTGAAGAACGTGAGGTAGTCGTTGAAGTCGACGAGGTTCGTCAGCCCCGGTGGGTTGAAGCCGATCAGGATCTCCAGGCCCTTGGGCAGGGTGACGTAGCCGAGCAGGATCCCCACCGCGAAGAGCGGCCCTGCGATGGCGACGAAGATCCGCGACCAGCGCTTCTCCTTGGCGTGCAGGCCGGGGAGGATGAACGCCCAGATCTGGTAGAGCCAGAACGGGCTGGTGCACACGACCGAGGCGAGGCCGCAGAGCTTGAGGTAGAGCATCAGGCCGCCGCCGGGGCCGCCCGTCGTGCCGACGGTGCTCCCCTCCGGCAGCTTCCGCTGGGCGCGGAGGTAGGGGTCGTAGACCAGGTCGTAGAGCTGGTCGAAGAAGATCAGGGCGACGCCCAGCCCGATCAGGACCACCAGGGTGCCCTTCAGGATCCGGGCGCGCAGCTCTCGCAGGTGGTCGGACAGCGCCATCCGGCCGTCCTCGCCGACCGGGTGGACCGGGGTGCCGACGAACAGCTGGACCAGGCCGGAGATGGACACCCGGCGATGCTCTCAGGCCGCCCGAGGCTCAGGCGTTGCGGGGGCCGTTGTGGGGCGTCTGGTGCTCCGTGGTGCCGGGCATGGGGTCGACGGCCTGCGGCTCCACGGGGGTCATCGCCGGGGGCGTGACGGGCGGGGTGACGGGCCTGGTGGCCTCCGGGAGCTCGGCGGCCGGCGTCGCAGGCGGCGTGGGCTCGGTCGGGTCGTCGTCGTCGCGCAGGCCCTTGGTCTCGGCCTTGAAGATGCGCAGCGACTGGCCGGTGCTGCGGGCCAGGGCGGGCAGCTTGGCCGCACCGAACACCAGGATGACGATGGCCAGGATGACGAGCCACTCGGCTCCAGCCGGCATACCGATCAGTGGGTAGAGCATCGGGACCTCATTCGTCGGGGTGCGTTGGATCCCAGCCTACGCCGGGGGCCGTGAGTAGAGCCTGAGGGCGTCCTGTGCGGCGGCGATGAACGCCTCGCCGTAGCCGGCAGGGGCCACGACGTCGGCGTGCGGGGCCAGGCGCAGCAGCAGCCGCGTCAGCCAGCGCTCGTCGGCGACCTGCAGGTCCACCTCGAGCGTGCCGTCGTCCTGGGGACGGATCGCGTCCATCGGGTAGTACTCGGTGGCCCAGTGGGCCTCGGGCCGCAGCCGCAGCGTGACCGGCGTGGTCTGCGAGGACGACGTGAACAGCCCGTCGCCCAGGTCGCGGGGCTCGGTGTCGGGCCGGGAGACCGGCGTGGTGAGGGTCTCCGCGGCTGCGATGCGGTCCAGGCGGAAGAGCCGGGGCGCCTCGGCGCTGTGGCACCACGCGTCGAGGTAGGTCAGCCCGCCGTGGGTGATCACGCCGTGCGGGTCGACGACGCGCACCGACTCCTCGTCGCGCGCAGGCACGTAGTAGGTGAGACGGACCTGGCGGCCTCGGTCGACCGCGTCGCGCAGGCGTACGGCGAGCAGCGCCTGGTCGGCGTCGGCGGCGTTGACGCCGGGGTCGATCTGGGGGGCGCCGGAGCCCTGGGCAGCGGCCGCCTCGAGCTTGGCCAGGGCCCGGTCGACGACCTCGCGGGTGTCGTCCTTGGCGCCGCTGCGCAGGGCGCGGAGGGCCACGATGATCGCGCTCGCCTCGGTGGGAGTGAGCCGCAGGGGGCGGGCGAGGTAGTCGGCGTTGGACACCCGGATGACGCCGGCCTCCAGGGCGTCCAGGTCGACGTCGATGAGGTCGTCGGGGTAGCCGCCGGGCAGCCCGCACATCAGCAGCACCTTGAGGTCGGTGACCAGCTGCTCCTCCGGCACCCCGAGCGCGGCGGCGGCGGTGTCGATGCGGACCTGGCCGTGGGTGTGCAGGAACGGCACCAGCGTCAGCAGCCGCGCCACCTGGTCCTTGGCCCCCGCCGGTGTGTGGCTCATGCGGCACCCCCGACGGCGCTCAGTCGCTCGACGAGCTCGTCGCGCAGCTCGGCCGGCTCCTCGACGTAGACGTCGGCGCCGTAGCCCAGCAGCTCGTCGGCCAGGCCGATGGCGCTGCGGGTGACGACCAGCCGGTCCCACAGGGTGCGGTCGTCCGGGCCGACGACGGCGGTGGTGATCTCGGAGGCCTCGCGGCGCAGGGGCACGCCGGTGCCGGCGCGGGCCAGGACGACCGCGCGCTCGAGGCGCGGGGCGGGCGCGAGACGACGGGCGACCTCGCCGACGTCGGTGCCGGGCGGGACCTCGTAGGCGCCCGCGGGACCGACCTTGCGGGCCTTGCCCTGGACCCTGGAGAGCCGGAACAGGCGCTCGGCGTCGCGGTCGAGGTCGTGCCCGACGACGTACCAGCGGCCGGCGTAGCGAGCCACGCCCCACGGGTGCAGGCGACGGCGGGTCACCTCGCTCTGGCCGGACCGGACGTAGTCGAACTCCACCGCGCTGCGCTCCTGCACCGCCTCGAAGAAGACGTCGAACGACGGCTCGTCGGCGCTGAGCCGGGGCTGGACGATGTCGAGGGCCGAGACGTCGACGGGGACACCGAGCGCGGTCAGCTTGCGGACGACGTCGGTCGTCGCCTCGGCCAGGCGGGCGTGCTGCCAGACCTTGGTGGCGAGGCCGATGATGGCCGCCTCGTCGGGCTCGAGCGCGATGTCGGGCAGTGCGAACTCGTCGGGGCGGATCCGGTAGCCCGGCTCGTCGGCGAAGAACGCGTCCATCTGCCCGACCTCGATCGGGACGCCGAGGCTGCGCAGCTCCTCCTTGTCGCGCTCGAACATCTTCTCGAAGGCGTCGCGCGAGGACCCCGGGTAGAGCAGGGTGCGGATGCGGTCCTTGGCGACGAAGTGGCGCTGGACGAGGAGCATGATCAGCAGGTTGAGCAGCCGCTCGCTCTTGCGCTCGTTCACGGCGGCGGTCCCCTCCACGATCGTTGCTCCTCGCTCCTTGCTACCGGGGGCTGGCTGGACGTACTGCGAGGCTACTTGGCCGAGATGATGTCGACGACGAAGTACAGGGTGCTGTTGGCCGGGATGCCGGCCTGCTCCTGCGCGGCGTAGCCGAGGACCGGCGGGATGGTCAGCAGCACGCGGCTGCCGACCTTGACGCCGGCGAGGCCCTGGGTCCAGCCGGCGACGACGCCGGTCAGCTCGAAGGTGGCCGGCTCCTTGGAGTAGGACTCGTCGAAGGGCTTTTTCTTGCCGTAGACCGAGCCGAGGTAGTTGACCGTCAGGCTCATGTCCTCGGTGACGGTGGCGCCCTTGCCCTGCTTGACGATCGTGCGCAGCAGCGGGCCCTCGGCGGACGGGGCCTTGATGCCGTCGAAGTTCATCCGCACCGGCTCGCCCTTGCGCTCGATGACCTTCGGCTGGCGCCGGGCCGGCACGTCGACGAGCTTGGGCGGCTCGGGAGCCTCCATGAGGTCGAAGATCAGCAGCACGGTGTCGCGGTTGCCGATCTGCAGACCGGGGTTGCCGCTCTCGCCGAAGGCGTCCTCGGCCGAGGCGGTCACCGCGATGCGCGAGCCGATCGTCTGGCCCACGAGGGAGTCCTTGAAGATCGGGGAGACCTCGTCGGTGATCGGGACGGTCTCGGGCGCACCGCCCTCGTCGTAGGTGCTGAACGTCTTCTTCTCGGTGAAGCCGTTGCCGACCCAGAAGTTGACCAGGACCTGGTCGCCGTCGGCGACCTTCTCCCCGTCGCCCTCGCTGAGGACCTTCACGTCGACGTCCTCGGCCGTCATCTGGTCCTTCCAGGTGACCTCCGGCTCCTTGCCGTAGTCCCCGGAGATCTCCACCGCGGCCAGCCCGTCGAGACCCTCCGGCTCGTCGGCGGTGTCGTCACCGCACGCCGCGAGGGCGGACAGCAGGACGACGGAGACAGCCAGGGTGGCGGCAGGACGACGGCGTGAGAGCACGAATTTTCACCTTCGGAAGCGGAGCGTTACGGCGCGGTCACCCTACAAGCCGTCACTGAGAGATCCCCAAGGCGCGGGTGGTGTCGCCCTTGCGGTTTGGTCACAGACCGCAGGCCGGAGGCCACCAGACCTGCGGTTGGTGACCAAACCGCAGGGTCACATGCCGTCGATGAGGCGCTGCACGCGCTCGTCGTAGGCCCGGAAGGGGTCCTTGCACAGCACGGTGCGCTGGGCCTGGTCGTTGAGCTTGAGGTGCACCCAGTCGACGGTGAAGTCGCGCCGCCGCTCCTGGGCTTTGCGGATGAACTCGCCGCGCAGTCGCGCCCGGGTGGTCTGCGGCGGCACCGACTTGGCCTCGAAGATCTTCAGGTCCGTCGAGACCCGGGCCACCGCGCCCCGCTTCTCCAGCAGGTAGTAGAGCCCGCGCCCGCGGTGGATGTCGTGGTAGGCCAGGTCGAGCTGGGCGATGCGGGGGTGGCCGAGCGGCAGTCCGTGCTTGGCGCGGTAGCGGTCGATGAGCTTCCACTTGATGACCCAGTCGATCTCGCGGTCGACGAGGCCGAGGTCGTCGGACTCCACGGCCTTCAGGCCGCGCTCCCACAGGTCCAGGGCACGCTCGATCAGCGGAGTGCTGATCTGGCGACGGTCGACGAAGTCACGGGCCTTGGAGAGGTACTCCCCCTGGATCTCCAGGGCGCTGGCCTCCCGACCGTTGGCCAGGCGCACCTTGCGGCGCCCGGTCACGTCGTGGGAGATCTCGCGGATCGCGCGGATCGGGTTCTCCATCGTGAGGTCGCGCATCACCACGCCCTCCTCGATCATGCGCAGCACCAGGTCGCAGCTGGCCACCTTGAGCATCGTGGTGGTTTCGCTCATGTTGGAGTCACCGACGATGACGTGCAGGCGCCGGTACTTCTCCGCGTCCGCGTGCGGCTCGTCGCGGGTGTTGATGATCGGCCGGCTGCGCGTCGTGGCGCTGCTGACGCCCTCCCAGATGTGCTCGGCGCGCTGGGAGACCGAGAACGACGCCCCGCGCGGGGTCTGGGTGATCTTGCCGGCCCCCACCACGATCTGACGGGTCACCAGGAACGGGATCAGGATGTCCGCGAGCCGGCTGAACTCCCCCGCCCGACCGACCAGGTAGTTCTCGTGGCAGCCGTAGGAGTTGCCGGCGGAGTCGGTGTTGTTCTTGAACAGGTAGATCTCGCCCTGGATCCCCTCGTCGTGCAGCCGCTGCTCGGCGTCGAGCAGCAGGCCCTCGAGGACCCGCTCCCCCGCCTTGTCGTGGGTCACGAGCTCGGCGATGTCGTCGCACTCGGGGGTGGCGTACTCGGGGTGGCTGCCGACGTCGAGGTAGAGCCGGGCTCCGTTGCGCAGGAAGACGTTGCTGGAGCGCCCCCAGCTGACGACCTTGCGGAACAGGTAGCGGGCGACCTCGTCCGGGCTCAGGCGGCGCTGACCCTTGAACGTGCACGTGACGCCGTACTCGTTCTCGATGCCGAAGATCCGCCGGTCCACGAGACAAACCCTACGGGGCGCCTGTCCACACGTCCGCTCATTCACCGTGCGGCGCGGTTGCGGTTTGGTCCCAAACCGCAACGAGCGGCGCCTCAGGCGACGGCGAACCAGTCGATGACCCCCGTGGCGCGCTGCCACCGCAGCAGCAGTCGGCGCCGGCAGGAGTCGGAGTACATCGAGTTGCTCACCAGCACCCGCCAGCGCGTCAACCGGGCACTGCGGTGCGCCCTGCCCAGTGCCCGGTCGATCTCGTGCATGGTCGTGGCGGGGTGGTTCAGCAGGTCGTCGAGGGTGAAGCCGCGCCGCACGTACGTCGCCCCCAGGCCGCGCTCGCGCCGCAGGTCGGTGCGCTGCTGCACCTTGTCGCGGTGGTGCTCACCGTCGTACTCGTGGGCCGACCGGGTGCCGGTCACGAGCAGGTCGACGCGCCCGAGCGGGCGGCCGTCGTCGTCGATCACCTCCACCTGAGGCTCCACCGCCACGCCGATGGCTCGGTGGAAGAGCCGCAGGACCGACTCCCCAGCCGACTCCGTGGCGCCGTCGGCGAGCAGCCAGGCGGTGCGCAGCTGCCGTACGCCGGGTCGACGACTCTGGAGCAGCGCCTCCATCCGGTCGACGTCGATGTCGCCCAGGTGCAGGGCCGAGTCGATCATGATCACGAGGTCCATGACCCCGAGGTCCCGGGCGGCGCGCAGCAGGATCTCCTCGGGGCACTCGACCGGGAGGCCGTGGCGCAGTTCGTAGGAGGGCTCCCCCACCAGGCGGGAGCACAGCAGGCCCGGCCGCCGCGGCCTCCGCTGCTCGCGACGTACGGCGGCGAACACCGGCACCCCCTCGGGGACCTTGGGCAGCGTCCAGCCCCGCAGCCACGCCCCGGTCAGGTGCGTGAACACCGCCCCTGGCGGCAGGACCAACAGCCAGGCGGCCAGGTCGAGCAGCAGCTCGGCTACCTCGTCGCCGCCGGTCTCAGGCCGGTACAGCCCGAAGCTGACGCGCCTCGACCCGGCCAGCCTGACCTCCCCCAGCTCGGCGCCGCACGCCCGCACGGCCTCGTCGACGGCGCGAGCCATCGCCTGGCGGGCCCTCTCGTCCTCGGACATGCCTCATAGCCTGGACGACCTGGCGTGCACTGAAACACGGCGTCGATCCGCCTGTGGACGGCCGCCTCAGCGCGCCGCCGCCTCACGTCCCCGCGCCGCGCGGTTTGGTCACCAACCGCAACCCAGGGCCCCTCCGACCTGCGGTCTGTGACCAAACCGCAGATGGAGGGACGCCGCGAGGGCTCAGAGAGGCGAGCCACCGGAGCCGGGGGCAGGAGGCGCGACGGGAGGCTCCCCGTCGTCACCGCCCCGCGACGTCGGCTCGCCGGTGACGGGGTCCTCCAGCGGGGGCACGTGGCCGCTCGTCTGGTCGGTGGGGTCGCGGGGGTCATCAGGGTTGCCGACGTGCGTGGCCGGGCCGGGCTGGGTGTCCTCCGGCATGGCCTCCTCGGGGCTGGACGGCCCGCGCTCGCCCAGCAGCCCGGTGAGCCGCGCAGGGCTGAGCCGCACGAACTTGCGGGGCTGGGTGCGCGTGCGGTCCAGGATCGCGACCTCGAGGTGGTCGACGTCGATGACCCGGTCGTCGTCCGCCGAGTGCCCGAGGGCCGCCACGGCCAGACGCACGACGTCCTCCAACGTCGAGTCCGCGACGTAGCGCTCCTTGATGTAGCCCGCCACCACGTCCGAGGCGCCGCCCATGACGGCGAAGCCCTGCTCGTCGGCGACCTGCCCGTCGTACGTCAGGCGGAAGATCTGGTCCTGCGCGGCGCTGTCGCCGATCTCTGCGACGAAGAGCTCCACCTCGTAGGGCTTCTCGCCGCCGCTGGAGAAGATCGTGCCGAGGGTCTGGGCGTAGGCGTTGGCCAGTCCCCGTCCGGTCACGTCGCGTCGGTCGTAGGCGTAGCCCCGCATGTCGGCGAGACGTACGCCGGCGATGCGGAGGTTCTCGAACTCGTTGTAGCGACCCACGGCCGCGAACGCGATGCGGTCGTAGATCTCCGAGACCTTGTGCAGGGCCTGGGAGGGGTTCTCGGAGGCGAACAGGATGCCGTCGCCGTACTGGACCGTCACCACCGACCGCCCGCGGGCGATGCCCTTGCGTGCGAAGTCGGCCCGGTCCTTCATCAGCTGCTCGGGCGAGACGTAGAACGGCATGCTCATCGCTGGCCTCCCGTCGTACCGCCGGTGAGCGGTGCCCCCGGCCCGTCGGGCCTGATCATGCGACCCGCGATGACGCGGTCGGCGATCTCGGCGACCTCCTCGTCGCTCAGTCGCCGTCCGCCCTCGACGGTGATGACGCGCACCACCGGGAAGATGCGGCGGGCCATGTCGGGGCCACCGGTCGCCGAGTCGTCGTCGGCGGCGTCGTAGAGCGCCTGGATCACGGCGGTGACGCACTGGGTCTCGTCGAGGTCCTCGCGGTAGAGCTTCTTGAGCGAGCCCTTGGCGAACAGCGACCCCGAGCCCACCGAGTAGAACGCGGTCTCCTCGTAGCGACCACCGGTGATGTCGTAGCTGAAGATCCGACCCTGACTCTGGCGCAGGTCGAAGCCGGCGAACAGCGGGACGACCGAGAGCCCCTGCATCGCCATCCCGAGGTTGGCGCGGATGAGGGCCGCCAGCCGGTTGGCCTTGCCGTCCATCGACAGCGTCGTGCCCTCGATCTTCTCGTAGTGCTCGAGCTCGGTCTGGAAGAGCCGGACCATCTCGACGGCGAGGCCGGCGGTGCCGGCGATGCCGACGACGGAGTACTCGTCGGCCGGGAACACCTTCTCGATGTCGCGCTGCGCGATGATGTTGCCCATCGTGGCCCGGCGGTCCCCGGCCATGACGACGCCGCCCGGGAACGTCGCCGCGACGATCGTCGTGCCGTGCGGCGCCAGGTCGCCGGCCTGGCCCTGCGGGAGCGCCCGGCGGCTGGGCAGCAGCTCAGGAGACTCACCGGCGAGGAAGTCGCTGAAGGAGGAGATGCCCGGCTGGAGGTACGACGCGGGCAGGCGCGGGTCGCTCACTGGCCGCCCTTCTGGATGAACGACTTCACGAAGTCCTCGGCGTTGGACTCCAGCACCTCGTCGATCTCGTCGAGGATCGCGTCGACGTCACCGTCGAGGGCTTCCCTGCGCTCGGCGACATCGCTCTCCGGGGCGACCTCGGTCGACTCCTCGGTCTCCGACGACTTGCGCGGTTGCTTCTGCTCCTGGGCCATGCCTCGACCCTATCCAGTCGGGGGAAGGACGTCGCGGTTTGGTCACAAACCGCAACGTCGGAGGTCTTCGGTCTGCGGTTGGTGACCAAACCACGAGCCCTGAGGAGTCAGCGGGTCAGCGCGGTGAACAGCTGCTCGGCGGTGTCGCAGCGGTCGAGCAGGTCGCCGACGTGGGCGCGGCTGCCGCGCAACGGGTCGATCGTGGGCACGCGCTGCAGCGACTCGCGGCCGGGCAGGTCGAAGATCACCGAGTCCCACGACGCGGCGGCGACGTGCTCGGCGTACTTCTCCAGGCACCGGCCGCGGAAGTACGCCCGGGTGTCCTCCGGCGGGTCGTGCATCGCCTGCACCACCGAGTCGTCGTCGAGCAGTCGCTCCATGCGTCCGGCCGCCACGAGCCGGTTGTAGAGACCCTTGTCGGGCCGGATGTCGGAGTACTGCAGGTCGATGAGCTGCAGCTTGGCGTCGTCCCAGTCCAGCGCGTCGCGCGAGCGGTACTGCTCCAGCAGCTTCAGCTTGGCGACCCAGTCCAACTCGGTGGCGCACAGCATCGGGTCGCGCTCGAGGCGATCCAGGACCGACTCCCAGCGCGCGAGGATGTCCACGGTCTGGGGGTCTGCGTCGGAGCCCTGGCGGTCCTCGACGTACTTCTTGGCCAGGTCGAGGTACTCCAGCTGCAGCTGTACGGCGGTCAGCGTGCGGCCGTCGGTCAGCGTGAACGTCTGCTTCAGCGTGGGGTCGTGGGAGACCGCGCGCAGCGCGGAGACCGCCCCGTCGACGGTGAGGTCCGCGCCGATGAACCGGTCCTCGATCATGGCCAGCACCAGCGACGTCGTCCCCACCTTGAGGTAGGTGGAGACCTCCGCGAGGTTGGCGTCGCCGATGATGACGTGCAGCCGGCGGTACTTCTCGGGGTCCGCGTGCGGCTCGTCGCGGGTGTTGATGATGGGCCGCTTCAGGGTGGTCTCGAGACCGACCTCGACCTCGAAGAAGTCGGCACGCTGGCTGATCTGGAAGCCGTGCTCCCGCCCGTCCTGGCCGATGCCGACCCGGCCGGCGCCGCACACGACCTGCCTGCTGACGAAGAACGGCGTGAGGTGCCGAACGATGTCGGCGAACGGGGTCGAGCGCCGCATCAGGTAGTTCTCGTGAGCACCGTAGGAGGCGCCCTTGTTGTCGGTGTTGTTCTTGTACATCGCGATCGGGGCGCCGCCGGGCATCGCCGCGGCGCGCCGCTGCGCGTCCAGCATGACCTGCTCGCCGGCCTTGTCCCACCTGACGATGTCGAGGGGGTTGGTGACCTCGGGGGTGGAGTACTCGGGGTGCGCGTGGTCGACGTAGAGGCGTGCGCCGTTGGTCAGGATGACGTTGGCCAGGCCCAGGTCCTCGTCGGTCAGCTGGCTGGGGTCGGCCACCTGCCGCGCCATGTCGAAGCCGCGGGCGTCGCGCAGCGGGGACTCCTCCTCGAAGTCCCAGCGCGCGCGCCGCGCCCGAACGGTGGCGGACGCGTAGGCGTTGACCACCTGCGAGGACGCCACCATCGGGTTGGCCAACGGCTGGCCCTGCACCGAGATGCCGTACTCGACCTCGGCCCCCATGACCCGCCGTACGCTCATGGGTCGAGCGTACGTGGCCGGGGCGAGCGTCCGCTCAGCGCTTCCGCAGGACCATCTGGGCGAGGTAGATGATGACGAGCACGACGACGATGATGACGAGGATCTTGATCATGGGGGTCTCCGACCGTGACGGTCACCTCTGACGGGTGACGCGGGGGTACATGGTTAGCACGCCGCGGGCCTGGCACCGTCCTTGCCGCGCGAGGAGTGAGCCATCGAGATGAGCTCGTGGAACGGCGCGTCGTCCCGCATCTGGTCGAAAGATCGCTGCGCAGCCCGGAGCGGGCGTCAGCCCCCCGGCGTGGCAGGCGTGGCCGCGGCGCCTGGAGCCTGCGCAGCGCCGCGGTGCTGGCGGAGCGCGCCGATCTGGACCACACCCCGTGCGGTTTGGTCACAAACTGCACGTCGCAGGCGCTCCACCGTGCGGTCTGTGACCAAACCGCACGGTGGAGGACGACGCCAGGCGACCGCCTAGAGGTACTGACCCGTGTTGGCGACGGTGTCGATGGAGCGGCCGGGCTCGGTGCCCTGCTTGCCGGTGATGAGGGTACGGATGAAGACGATCCGCTCCCCCTTCTTGCCCGAGATCCGCGCCCAGTCGTCGGGGTTGGTCGTGTTGGGCAGGTCCTCGTTCTCCTTGAACTCGTCGACGCACGCCTGCAGCAGGTGCGAGACGCGCAGGCCGCGCTGCTGGTGGTCGAGGAGGTCCTTGATCGCCATCTTCTTCGCGCGGTCGACGATGTTCTGGATCATGGCGCCGGAGTTGAAGTCCTTGAAGTACAGGACCTCCTTGTCACCGTTGGCGTAGGTGACCTCCAGGAACCGGTTCTCCTCGGTCTCGGTGTACATCCGCTCCACCGTCGCGCGGATCATGCCCGCCACGCAGGCGTCGCGGTCTCCGCCGAACTCGCCCAGGTCGTCGGCGTGCAGCGGGAGGCTGGCGGTGAGGTACTTGGAGAAGATGTCGCGCGCCGACTCCGCGTCGGGGCGCTCGATCTTGATCTTCACGTCGAGCCGCCCGGGGCGCAGGATCGCGGGGTCGATCATGTCCTCGCGGTTGGAGGCGCCGATCACCAGGACGTTCTCGAGCAGCTCGACACCGTCGATCTCGCTGAGCAGCTGCGGGACGATGGTGTTCTCGACGTCGGAGGATACGCCCGAGCCACGCGTGCGGAAGAGCGAGTCCATCTCGTCGAAGAACACGATGACCGGGGTGCCCTCGCTGGCCTTCTCGCGCGCCCGCTGGAAGACCAGCCGGATGTGGCGCTCGGTCTCGCCGACGTACTTGTTGAGGAGCTCAGGGCCCTTGATGTTGAGGAAGTACGACTTCCCCTCCTGGCCGGTCTTGGCCGCCACCTTCTTGGCCAGCGAGTTGGCCACGGCCTTGGCGATGAGCGTCTTGCCGCAGCCGGGAGGGCCGTAGAGCAGGACCCCCTTGGGCGGCTTGAGCTCGTGCTCGAGGAACAGCTCGGGGTGCAGGTAGGGCAGCTCCACCGCGTCGCGGATCTGCTCGATCTGGCCGAAGAGGCCGCCGATCGACTCGTAGTCGATGTCGGGCACCTCCTCCAGCACGAGCTCCTCGACCTCGGACTTGGGCACCTTCTCGTAGACGTAGCCGGCTCGCGAGTCGAGCAGGAGCGAGTCCCCGGCGCGGATCGTGTCCTCGAGCAGGGGCTGCGCCAGGCGTACGACGCGCTCCTCGTCGGCGTTGGCGATGACCAGGGCGCGCTCACCGTCGGCGAGCAGCTCCTTGAACATCACGACCTCGCCGACCTGCTCGTAGTCGAACGCGGCCACGACGTTGAGCGCCTCGTTGAGCATGACCTCCTGGCCGCGGCGCAGGCCGTCGAGCTCCACCGAGGGGCTCACGTTGACCCGCAGCTTGCGCCCACCGGTGAACACGTCGACGGAGTCGTCCTCATTGCGCGCGAGGAAGGTCCCGAAACCGGCTGGCGGCTGGGCCAGCCGGTCGACCTCCTCCTTGAGCTTCATGATCTGGTCACGCGCCTCGCGCAGCGTCTCGGCGAGACGCTCGTTCTGCGACGTCACCGCCGACAGCGACCGCTGGGCGTCGGCCAGCCGCAGCTCCACGCCCCGCGAGTACGTCGGGGCGTCGCTGAGGCGGCGACGCAGGTCGGTCACCTCGGCCTCGAGAAAGCGCACCTGGCTCTCGAGCTCTTCGGGGCTCCGACCGTTGTTGCTGGACACACCATCTGACATCGACATGAGGCCCACCTCCTGTTCTTGCGACCCTACCCGGGCGGACACACAACGGAAGCGGTTGCGTCTCGGTGTTGGTCACGATTTGGAACCGTGACCCCAGCGGCCCTGCGGTTTGGTCACCAACCGCACGTCAGGGGCCTCCGGGGTTGCGGTTTGTGACCAAACCGCAGGGTCATGGGCCTCGGGAGGACGAAGGCGGCGGTCAGCGCGCGTAGCGCCGGGCGAAGTTGCGCAGCAGCAGGCCGGGGTGGGTGACGACGGCGCGAGCGGCCGCGGCCTGCAGGTCGGCGACCTCGCTGGGGTCGAAGTAGCCGAAGGTGGCGTAGACCGCGATCCGGGTCAGGATGCCCGGCAGGTCGAGCTCGGGGTGGAACTGCGTCGCGTAGACGTTCTCGCCCACCCGAAAGGCCTGCACCGGGCACGCCTCGGAGGTGGCCAGCAGGGTCGCGTGGGCCGGCAGCCGGGACAAGGCCTCCTTGTGACCGCCGTACGCCGTGAAGTCGCGCGGCACCGACGCGAACAGCGGGTCGGCCGAGCCTGCCTCGGTGACGGTGACCGCGAGCGGGCCGACCGGCTCGGGGTGGCTGGTGTCCACGACGCCGCCCTGGTGGGTGCCCAGGGTGCCGATGCCGAAGCAGGCGCCGAGGAACGGGAAGTCCGCGGCGACGACGGAGTCGAGCAGGACCGCGAGGTCGTCCTCGGTGCGCCGCTGGGCCGCCGACTTGCGCTCCTCGGGGTCCGAGACCGTGAAGGCGCCGCCGCCCAGCAGGATCCCGGACCAGTCGTCCAGGGACACCTCGCCGAGCGGACCGGTCGCCAAGGACCGGGTCTCCAGCTCCTCCGGCGAGACCTCGAGGAAGCGGCGGAAGGCGTCGTACTCCTCCGCGACCGCGTCGGGCTCGGAGCGGATCGACAGCAGGAGGAACGGCCTCACGCGGTCTCGGGCTCCCCCGTCACGGCTGCGCTCCGACCGTCACCGATTCCCTCGGCGACCCCGGTCGGCTCGGTGATCTCCTCGGCCACCTCCTCGGCGCGGGGGCCGGTGTAGTCCGGGCCGTAGGCGCCGGGAGCCGGTCGGCGGCGCTTCAGCGGCGCCTTCTGGCCCGGCGCCATCCGCCGGGCGGTGACCAGGAAGGCGGTGTGGCCGATCATCTTGTGGCCGGGTCGTACGGCGAGGCCCTCGACGTGCCAGTCGCGCACGAGCGACTCCCACGCCTGCGGCTCGGTGAATCCGCCGTGCAGGCGCACCGTCTCCATGAACCGCGACAGCTGGGTCGTGGTGGCGACGTAGGCGCACACGATCCCGCCGGGTCGCAGCGCGTCGGCGGTGGCGTCGAGGCACTCCCACGGGGCGAGCATGTCCAGGATGACGCGGTCGTAGCGCTCGCCGGTGGTGGGCAGCTCCTCGGCGAGGTCTCCGAGCCGCAGCGACCACGCGGGATGCGTCTCCCCGTCGGGGGCGCCGAAGAACTGGGTGACGTTCTTGCGGGCGACGTCGGCGAACTCCTCCCGGCGCTCGTAGGAGGTCACCCGGCCGAACGGCCCGACCGCGCGCAGCAGCGAGCAGGTCAGCGCCCCGGACCCCACGCCCGCCTCGACGACGTCAGCGCCGGGGAAGATGTCGGCCATCGCCACGATCTGGGCCGCGTCCTTGGGGTAGACGACCGCTGCACCTCGCGGCATGGAGACCACGAACTCCGAGAGCAGCGGCCGGAACACGAGGTACTCCCCGCCGGAGGTGGAGACGACCGTGAAGCCCTCCTCGCGCCCGATTAGGTCGTCGTGGGACATCCCGCCGCGGTTGGTGTGGAAGGTCTTGCCGGCCTCGAGGCAGATGTTGTGCTTGCGGCCCTTGGCGTCCACGAGGCGCACCCACTCGCCCTCGCGCAGGGGGCCGCGGTGGACCCCGGACCAGGCTCGGGGGTCGACATCGTCGTCGTGCGGGAGAGTCGAGGACACCGCGGAACCCTACTGTCGCCGGGCCCTCACTGGCGAAACGCTCGGTCGACGTCGGCGGTGGACAGCACGCCGAAGACCGAGCCGTCGTCCTCGACCAGGACGTACTCCGCCGACGGGTTGCGGTTGATCGCCAGGACCAGGTCCTCCCCGTTGATCGCCACCGGCAGGCTGAGCCCCTCGTCGAGCGTGCGGGCCACGGTCGACACCGCCACCCAGGGCCGGCGGTCCGCAGGCGTGGCCAGCAGCGCGGCCTCGTTGACGACGCCGATGGGCCGCCCGCTGCTCGTGACGGTGACGATGCTGCCCGCGTGGGCGTCCTGGGCGCGACGTACGGCCTCGGACAGGGGCAGGTCGTCGGGGACGGCGAGGGTACGGCGGGCGAGGTCGCGGGCGCGCAGGTCGGGCAGGCGGGAGCGCAGCCGGCCCGACGCGATCGCCGCGGTGGCACCGGACCACAGGAAGACCGCGATGAGCAGCGAGATCAGGAAGTCGAAGACGTCGGGGGGCCGTCCGAAGATCTGCTTCTGCAGCAGCGGCCACAGCAGGACCGCGCCGGCGGTGACCCGACCGCCCCACCCCGCCGCGACCGTGCCGCGGTGGACGTTGCCGGTGGCCCGCCACACCAGCGACTTGAGCACCCGGCCGCCGTCCAGGGGCAGGCCCGGGACCAGGTTGAGGACGCCGACGAGCAGGTTGGCGGTCGCGAGGCCGTAGACCGCCACCCGCAGGAGGCCGTCGGGGGTCACGAACCAGAGCCCGACGGCCGCCCCGCCGACGGCGATCGAGGTGAGGGGCCCGACGACGGCGATCCAGAACTCCTGGCGCGGCGTGCGTGACTCGCCCTCGATCGACGTCATGCCGCCCAGGAAGTGCAGCGTGATGGAGCGGACCTGGAAGCCGAAGCGACGCGCCACGATGGCGTGCGAGGCCTCGTGGAGCAGGATCGACCCGTAGAGGATGACCGCGAAGGACAGCCCGGCGACGTATTTCCACACTCCGAGGCCGGGCTGCGTGCGCTCGACGACGGGGGCGTACATGTAGGCGATCAGGCCGGCGATGACGAACCACGACGACGACACCAGCACGTCGCTGCCCGCGATGGTGCCCAGCTTGAAGGTCCCGGGAGGCCGGGACTCTCGGGGCGGTGGGGCGGGGTCGGGCACACACCGAACCTATCGGACCACTGGGTCCGGACCATTGCTCGGCGGGCTCGGCGGGCTCGGCGGGCTCGGCTGGCCCCGCGGGACGGGCGGTACGGCGCCGGCTGACCGCTGGTGGGGCGTGGGTGGCTGTCGGTGGGCTGGCCTAGGGTCGGGGCGTGAGGTCAGCATGACGGTCCAGGACACGGCGGCGCCCTCGCCCGCCGAGCGCGTCTCCACCCCGGTCGACGGGGTCGAGGTGCTCGGCGCCCTGTCGCCCAGCCGCGCCGGCGACTTCCTGACCTGCCCGCTGCTCTACCGCTACCGCACCATCGACAAGCTGCCCGAGCCCTACTCGGTCGACGCCGTCCGCGGCACCGTCGTCCACCGCGTCCTGGAGAACCTGTTCGACCTGCCCGCCGTGGACCGGACGCCCGAGCAGGCGCGGGGTCTGCTGATGCCGGCCTGGGACGAGCTGCTGGACGCGGAGCCCGGGGTGGCGGAGATGTTCGGCACCGAGGGTCCCGACGTCGCCGCCTGGCTGGCGTCATGCCGTGTCGTGCTCGACCGCTACTTCTCGCTGGAGGACCCTCAGCGCATCGAGCCGGCGGAGCGCGAGCTGTACGTCGAGGCGCTGCTGGACTCCAAGCTGCTGCTGCGCGGCTTCGTCGACCGCCTCGACATCGCCCCGGACGGCGCGATCCGGGTCGTCGACTACAAGACCGGGCGCTCGCCCACCGAGGGCTTCGAGGCCAAGGCGCTGTTCCAGATGAGGTTCTACGCGGTGGTCATCTGGCGCACCCGCGGCGTCGTGCCCGCCGTGCTGCAGCTGGTCTACCTCGGCAACGGCGAGATCCTGCGCTACGAGCCCGACGAGGACGACCTCCTGGCCACCGAGCGCAAGGTGGAGGCCGTCTGGGAGGCGATCCGCCACGCCCGCGAGACCCAGGACTGGCGCGCCCGCCGCAACCGCCTGTGCGACTGGTGCGCCCACCAGGCGATCTGCCCCGAGTGGGGCGGCACTCCCCCGCCGTTGCCCGCGGTCGACGCCGTCGTCGCCGACCCGCCGCCCGGGCCCGACGCGCCGGTGCTCGGCTGACGCTTCGCCTGCGGTTTGGTCACCTACCCACGTCGGAGGGCCTTGAACCTGCGGTTGGTGACCAAACCGCAGGGGTCAGCGCCCGTCGCCGACGTCGTGCCGCTCGGCCCAGACGGCGGCCTGGGTGCGGTCGACGACGCCGATGCGGGCGAAGGTCGAGGTGAGGTGCGCCTTGACCGTGCGCTCGGAGATGCCCAGCCGCCGGGCGATCTGCTTGTTGGCGAGCCCGGCGCGGACCAGCGCCAGCACCTCCAGCTCGCGCGGCGTGAGCCCGGAGGCCGGGCCGGCGGTAGGGCTGGTGGAGCGCGCCGTCAGCAGGGTCCTGGCCGCACGCGGGTGCAGCGGCGACTCCCCACGGCTGACCGCCCGGACCCCCGAGATGATCTCCTCGGGGTCGGCGTCCTTGAGGAGGTAGCCCACCGCGCCGGCGTCCAGCGCCGCGACGATGCGCTCGGCGTCGGAGTAGGAGGTCAGGACGAGCACCTGGGCGCTCGGGCTGTCCGCCAGGATGCGCCGCGTGGCGGCGACCCCGTCCATGCCCGGCATCTGCAGGTCCATCAGGACCACCTCCGGGCTGCTCTCGCGCACCACGTCGATGGCCTCCTCGCCGGTCGCGGCGCTGCCGACCACCTCGATGCCCTCGGAGCCGTCGAGCAGCTGCGCCAGCCCGGTGCGTACGACGGCATGGTCGTCGACCAGCACGACGCGGATGCTCATCGCGGCACCCGCACGACGACCCGGGCGCCCGCACCCGGTGAGGAGGAGACGTCCAGGGTGCCTCCGGTGTCGCGCACGAGGCTCTCGAGCCCGCGCAGGCCGTAGTGGGTCCCGGGGCGCGGCTGGTCCGGGTCGAAGCCCTGACCGTCGTCGGCGACCTCCAGCACGATCGAGTCCCCCTCGCTCTGCACCGAGACCCGCAGGTGGTCGGCGTGCGCGTGGCGCAGGGTGTTTCGTACCGCCTCCTGGGCGACGCGCCAGACGAGCGCGACGACGTCGGGGTGGACGTCGCCGAGCGGGCTCACGTGCACCTGGACGTCGACGCCCTCGGCGGCCGCGGGTGCGGTCAGGTCGTCGAGGGCGGAGGGCAGGCCTTCCGCGGTCAGGCCGGGCGGGTGGATCTCCACCAGCAGCGAGCGGAGCGCACGCAGGCTCGTGCGCAGCGACCCGGCGGCCTCGTCGAGGCGCTCGCGCTGGGGTGGCGGCAGCTCACGGGCCAGGGCGGCGACCCCGAACGTCGTACCGGCCAGGTCCTGCACCACGCCGTCGTGCAGGTCGCGGGCGACGCGGCGACGTTCGGCGTCGGAGGCGGTGGCGGCGCTGCGCAGCAGCCGCTCGCGCTCGAGACCGGCTCGGGTCAGGCGCCGGGTCAGCACCCACAGCATCGAGGTGGCCACCGCGACGAGGACCAGCAGCGCGCCCACGGTGATCTCCCGGAACGGCGCGAGCACCTCGCTGCGGCGGGCCTCGATGTCGCGCGAGGAGAAGTAGGCCTCGAAGAGGAGCGGCTCACCCTCGGGGCTCTCGATGCGGGTGTAGACCTCGACGAGCCCCTGGTCGCCGGCCTCGAAGCGGTTCTCGGGCTCCGCGAGGTCCGAGACCTCGGCCTCGGTCCCGCCCTCGTCCAGGACCTCGAGCTCCTCGCCGTCCAGGGCGAACCGCTCCCCGATGAGGCGCGCCTCGTCGGAGTAGATGATGCGCCCGTCCCGGTCCCAGATCTTGATCCGGCGCACGTCGCCGACGACCAGCCGGTCGAGGACCATGCGGTCGAACTGGTCGACGGCGCCGGCATCCCCGGCCACGAGCCCGCGGCGCATCTCAGGCTCCGCGACCGAGTGCGCCAGCACGCTCGTGGTGGCGCGGGCGTCGACGAGCGCCTCGTCGCGAGCGGCCCGGCCGCCGAGGTAGCCGGTGAGCAGCACCAGCACCGCCAGCGTGGCGAGCCCCGTGAGCACGAACTGCGTCACGGGGCTGCGCAGGGCGCTGAGTCCGGGCACGGTCATGGTCGGCCCAGTATCGCCCGTGCCTCAGTAGGAGACGCGCGCGACGCAGCGCTCGCCGCTGCGCGGGTTGCGGGCCCGGAAGGTGAAGGAGTCCTTGCCCGAGGCGTCCACGGTCTTGCGCTCGACGGAGAAGGAGCCGCTGCGGCCCCGGGTGCGCGAGGTCCCCTTCGCGGAGACCGAGCCGTTGTGGACCAGACGCCAGCGCCAGGTCTGCCCGGTGCGGTTGCTGTCGATCTCGGCCTCGACCTCGATCCGGCCGTCGTCCTCCTTGGCCTTGATCTTCCAGTCCGTCGAGCCGCTGCAGGACCCGGTCCGGATGACCCGGTCGTCGTCGGAGGAGGCGTTGGCGGCGCCCGCGAGGCCCGCTCCGAGCGAGGCGGCCAGGACGAGGGCGCCGGCGGACCGGGTGGCGGTGCGGGCGACGGTGCGGACTGCGCTGGGGGCGGTGTGAGTGCGGGGGGTGGTGTTCATGGCTTCTCCTTGGTCGGTGTGGGTCCAACCCTCCGCCGCGCCGGGTGCCGGCCGCCATTGTCCGGTGGTACTAGGACCACCCCGCGACTGCTCAAGACCCCCGCGTTTTGGACACCACCCGCCCGTTGGCGGGCGCCAACGGGGGGGTTGGTGACCAAACCGCAGGGGTGACAGGCCGCGCGGCGCGGCCGAGGCCGTCAGGCGAGGGCGGCGAGGTCGGCGACGGTGAGGCCGACGAGGGAGTCGCGGAAGTGGCGGGCGGGGCCGGGGGCGACGGTGACGTGGTTGGGGATGACCAGGACCTGGCAGCCGGCGCTGACGGCCGAGGTGGTGCCGGTGGTGGAGTCCTCGACGGCGACGCACGCGTCCGGCGCCACCCCCAGCGTGGCCGCGGCGGTGAGGTAGGGCTCGGGGTGGGGCTTGCCGTGAGTGACCTGGTCGCCGGTGACGATCGCGTCGAAGGTGCCGGGCGGCAGCTGCTCGAGGATCGGCGCCACGAAGCGCGCGTACGACATCGTCACCAGCGCCATCGGGACGTCGGCCTCGCGCAGCGCGATCAGCATCTCGCGGGCGCCCGGGCACCACGGGACCTGCTGGGACACCCGCGCGACGACGCCGTCGAGCAGCCGCTCCACGATCTCCTCCGGCGAGAGGTCGATCCCCATGTGCTCGCGGATGTAGCGGCCGGAGGAGAGCAGGTCGTTGCCGACCAGCTCCAGGGCGTGCTCGCGGCTCCAGGTGCCGCCGTACTCCTCGGCCAGCTCGTACTCCACGTCGATCCAGTACGGCTCGGTGTCGACCAGCGTCCCGTCCATGTCCCACAGCACGGCGGCGGGGCGCAGGTCCGCGACGGCGGCCGGCTCAGTCCTCAGGGTCGTACCCGAGGTTGGGCGAGAGCCACCGCTCGGCCTCCGCCAGCGTCCAGCCCTTGCGCTCGGCGTAGTCGGCGACCTGGTCGCGGCCGAGCCGGCCCACGACGAAGTACTGCGACTGCGGGTGGCTGAAGTACCACCCGGAGACCGAGGCGCCGGGCCACATCGCCATCGACTCGGTCAACGTGATCCCGGTGCTGGCCTCGACGTCGAGCAGGTCCCACAGCAGGGGCTTCTCGGTGTGGTCGGGGCAGGCGGGGTAGCCCGGAGCCGGGCGGATGCCGTCGTACTTCTCCGCGATCAGGTCGGCGTTCGAGAGCTGCTCGTCGGTGACGTGGCCCCAGAACTCCGTGCGGACCCGCTGGTGCAGGCGCTCGGCGAACGCCTCGGCGAGCCGGTCGGCGAGCGACTCGATGAGGATCGCGTTGTAGTCGTCGAGGTCGTCGCGGAAGGCCTTGACCCGCTCCGGCAGCCCGATGCCCGCCGTCACTGCGAAGCCACCGAGGTGGTCGGCGATCCCGCTGCCGACGGGCGCGACGTAGTCGGCCAGCGACCGGTTGGGTACGCCATCACGGTGCGCGCCCTGCTGACGCAGGTGGTGCAGCACCGTGAGCGGCTCCTGCCGGGCGTCGTCGGCGTAGGTGATGACGTCGTCGCCGTCGGCGTTGGCCGGGAAGAAGCCGTAGACGCCGCGGGCGGTGATCCACTTCTCCGCGATGATCGTGTCGAGCATCTCGTTGGCGTCGTCGTAGAGCTTGCGCGCGGTCTCCCCCGACGTGGGGCTGTTGAGGATGTCGGGGAACTTGCCCTTCATCTCCCAGGCGTTGAAGAACGGCTGCCAGTCGATGTAGTCGCGCAGCTCGGCGATGTCGTAGTCCGCAAGGACGTGGACGCCCGGCTGCTTCGGCGCGGGGGCGACGTAGCCCTCCCAGTCGACCGGGGTCGCGTTGGCCCGCGCCGCGTCGTAGGACAGCAGCTTGCGCTCGCTCTTGCCGGCGTGGCGGGTGCGCAGCGCGTCGTAGTCCTCCTTGACGTTGGCCATCAGCTGGGCTCGCCGGTCGTCGTGGAGCAGGGCCGCGGCGGTCGGCACCGAGCGGGAGGCGTCCTTGACCCAGACCACCGGGCCGTCGTACTTGGGGTCGACCTTGACCGCGGTGTGGGCGCGCGACGTCGTCGCGCCCCCGATGAGCAGCGGGATGGTGAGGCCCTGGCGCTGCATCTCGGTAGCGAGCGTCACCATCTCGTCCAGCGAGGGGGTGATCAGCCCGGAGAGCCCGATGATGTCGGCGTCGTGCTCCTTGGCGGCGTCGAGGATCTTCTGCGGGGGCACCATGACCCCGAGGTCGATGACCTCGTAGTTGTTGCACTGCAGGACCACGCCGACGATGTTCTTGCCGATGTCGTGCACGTCGCCCTTGACGGTGGCCATGACGATCGTGCCGTTGGTCTCCTTGGCGGTGGCGTACTCGGGGTTGTCGAGCTTCTCCTGCTCGATGTAGGGGATCAGGTAGGCCACGGCCTTCTTCATCACCCGCGCCGACTTCACCACCTGCGGCAGGAACATCTTGCCGGCCCCGAACAGGTCGCCGACGACGTTCATCCCGTCCATCAGCGGGCCCTCGATGACCTCGATCGGGCGGCCGCCGCGCTCGGAGATCAGCTGCCGCAGCTCCTCGGTGTCCGACTCGGCGTAGGCGTCGATGCCCTTGACCAGGGCATGGGTGATCCGCTCCCCGACGGGCAACGAGCGCCACTCCTCGGCGGTCGCCTCGACCTTCTCGCCCTCCAGGTTGTGGGCCTCGGCGATCTCCAGGAGCCGCTCGGCCGCGTCGGGGCGGCGGTTGAGGACGACGTCCTCGATGCGCTCGCGCAGCTCCGGCTCGACCTGGTCGTAGACGACGAGGGCCCCGGCGTTGACGATCCCCATGTCGAGGCCGGCCTGGATGGCGTGGAAGAGGAACACCGCGTGGATGGCCTCGCGCACGGGGTTGTTGCCGCGGAAGGAGAACGACACGTTGGAGATGCCGCCGGACACCTTGGCGCCGGGGAGGTTCTCCTTGATCCAGCGGGTCGACTCGATGAAGTCCAGCCCGTAGGAGGCGTGCTCCTCGATGCCGGTCGCGACCGCGAAGACGTTGGGGTCGAAGATGATGTCCTCGGGCGGGAAGTCGACCTCGTCGACCAGGATCCGGTAGGCGCGCTCGCAGATCTGCTTGCGCCGCTCCAGGTTGTCGGCCTGCCCGTCCTCGTCGAAGGCCATGACGACCGCCGCGGCGCCGTACTTCTTGCACAGGCGCGCCTGCGCACGGAACGTGTCCTCGCCCTCCTTCATGGAGATCGAGTTGACGATCGGCTTGCCCTGGACGCACTTGAGCCCGGCCTCGATCACCTCCCACTTGGAGGAGTCGACCATCACGGGGACGCGGCTGATGTCGGGCTCGGCGGCGACCAGCTTGAGGAAGCGGTCCATCGCGGCGACGCCGTCGATCATGCCCTCGTCCATGTTGACGTCGATGACCTGCGCGCCGTTCTCGACCTGCTGCAGCGCGACGGCCAGGGCGGCGTCGTAATCGCCGTCCTTGATCAGGTTGCGGAAGCGCGCCGAGCCGGTGATGTTGGTGCGCTCGCCGACGTTGACGAACAGGCTGGACTCGTCGACGGTGAACGGCTCGAGGCCCGCCAGGCGCATCGCCGGGGGTACGTCGGACGGCTCGCGGCGGGTCTGTCCCTCGACCGCCTTGGCGATGGCCGCGATGTGGTCCGGCGTCGTGCCGCAGCAGCCGCCGACCAGGTTGACGAAGCCGCTCTCGGCGAACTCCGCGATGATCGCCGCGGTCTCCTCGGGGGCCTCGTCGTACTCGCCGAACGCGTTGGGCAGGCCGGCGTTGGGATAGCAGGACACGAAGCTGTCGGCCAGGCGCGCCATCTCGGCGATGTAGGGGCGCATCTCCTTGGCTCCGAGCGCGCAGTTGAGGCCGACCGCGAGGGGTCGGGCGTGGCGCACGGAGTCCCAGAACGCCTCGGTGACCTGACCCGAGAGGGTGCGTCCGGAGGCGTCGGTGATGGTGCCGGAGACGATCACGGGCCAGCGGCGCCCGTACTCCTCGAACAGGGTCTCCACCGCGAAGATCGCGGCCTTGGCGTTGAGGGTGTCGAAGATGGTCTCGATGAAGAGCAGGTCCGAGCCACCGTCGAGCAGCCCGCGGCCGGCCTCCATGTAGGCCGCGACGAGCTGGTCGTAGCTGACGTTGCGCGCGCCGGGGTCGTTGACGTCCGGCGAGATGGACGCCGTGCGCGTGGTGGGCCCGAGGGCGCCGGCGACGTACCGCGGGCGCTGCGGTGTCCGCGCGCTCGCGGCATCGGCCTCGCGGCGGGCCAGGCGCGCGGCTTCGTAGTTGAGCTCGTAGGCGAGCTCGGCCATGCCGTAGTCGCTGAGCGAGACCGCGTTGGCGTTGAAGGTGTTGGTCTCGACCAGGTCCGCGCCGGCCTCGAGGTACTCGCGGTGGATGCCGGCGATGATCTCGGGCTGGGTGAGCGTCAGGAGGTCGTTGTTGCCCTGGAGGTCGCTGGGCCAGTCGGCGAAGCGCTCGCCGCGGTAGCCCGCCTCGTCGGGCCGGTCCCGCTGGATCGCCGTGCCCATGGCGCCGTCGATCACCATGATCCGCTCCCGCAGGGTCGCGGTCAGGGCATCGGTGGCGTCGGGCCGCAGGTCCGTCGGTCGGGACACAGGACTCCTCTCGGGCTCGGCCGGCGCCGTGCGGCGCCGGAGTTCCAGCGTAGGAAGCGCGTCCACGACGTGGACTCGGATTCCGAATGGTGACACCGCGGCTGGGACGCGGCGAAATCCCCGTGGAGTCCAACGAGGGCCCCCCCGTGCCCATTCCCCCGCCCGGTGGACGGAGGCGCGGACTAGGCTTTCGCCGTGATCGAGATCGATGCCGCCCCCGACCTGGTCGATCCCATCGTGATCGCCGCCTTCGAGGGGTGGAACGACGCCGCCGACGCCGCGTCCGGCGTGGTGGACCACCTGATGACCGTGTGGAACGCCCGCGTCGTGGGAGCGGTGGACCCGGAGGACTTCTACGACTTCCAGGTCAACCGACCGATGGTCGGCACCGACGAGCACGGCTACCGCCGACTGACCTGGCCGACCACCCAGATCGCGGTGGCCTCCCCGCCCGACCTCGACCGCGACGTCATCCTCATCCGCGGCATCGAGCCCAGCATGCGCTGGCGCCAGTTCTGCGCGGAGCTGCTCGCCGCGGTCGACGAGCTGGGCGGCGAGCTGGTGGTCACGCTCGGCGCGCTGCTGGCCGACTCGCCCCACACCCGACCCATCCCGGTCAACGGGACCGCCACCGAGCCCGAGCTGGTCGACCGCCTCAAGCTCGAGCACTCGACCTACGAGGGACCGACCGGCATCGTCGGGGTCTTCCAGGACGCCTGCGTCAAGCTGGACGTGCCGGCGGTGTCGTACTGGGCGGCGGTCCCCCACTACGTCGCCCAGCCCCCGTGCCCCAAGGCCACCCTCGCGCTCATCGGCCAGCTGGAGGACCTGCTCGAGGTCAGCATCCCGCTCGGCGACCTGCCCGAGGACTCCCGCGCGTGGGAGCGCGGCGTCGACGAGCTCGCCGAGGAGGACGAGGACATCGCCGACTACGTGCGCAGCCTCGAGGAGACCCGCGACACCGCCGACCTGCCCGAGGCCTCCGGCGAGGCCATCGCCCGGGAGTTCGAGCGCTACCTGAAGCGCCGCGGCGACGAGGAGCCGGGGCCGGCCTGAGGGCGCCGCTGGGTCCGCCGACCCTGCGGTTTGGTCACCAACCGCAGGTTCGGGGCGCCGAAACGTGCGGTCTGTGACCAAACCGCAGGGGGTGGGACCGCCCGCGCCGCGCTAGAGCGACAGGCCGAGCGCGGCGTCGAGGACGGCGAGCAGGGTGACGGCGGCGTCGGGGTCGCTGGTGTCGGCGAGGCCGTCGGTGCCGAGCGTGGCGGCCGCCCAGGCGTCGATCGCGGCGGTGGCGCGGGGAGCGTCCAGGTCGTCGGCCAGGGCGGCCAGGACCTCGGCGACGACCGGTGCGGCGGGGGCGCCGGCGCCCAGCGACAGCGCCTTGCGCCAGGACGTGACGGTGTCGACGGACTCCCACAGCTCGGCGTCGGTCCACTCCCAGTCGGAGCGGTAGTGATGGCGCAGGAGCGCGAGCCGGATGCCCATCGGGTCGACGTCGCTGTTGCGCAGGGCCGAGACGAAGACCAGGTTGCCGAGCGACTTGGACATCTTCTGCCCGTCGTAGCCGACCATCCCGGCGTGGGAGTAGACCTGGGCGAACGTCGTGCCGGCCGCGGCGACCTGCGCGTGCCCGGCGCACATCTCGTGGTGGGGGAAGACCAGGTCGGAGCCGCCGCCCTGGACGTCGAAGGCGCCGCCGAGGTGGTGCATCGCGATCGCGGCGCACTCGATGTGCCAGCCGGGGCGCCCCGGCCCGAACGGGCTCTCCCAGCTCGGCTCCCCCGGTCGCTCGCCGCGCCACACGACGCAGTCGAGGGGGTCGCGCTTGCCCGCGCGGTCGGGGTCGCCGCCACGCTCGCCGAAGAGGCGGAGCATGGTGTCGCGGTCGTAGCCGGACTCGCGCCCGAACGCCGGGTCGGCGGTCACCGAGAAGTAGACGTCGGTGTCGACCGTGTACGTCGCGCCGAGGGCCTCCAGTCGCTGGATGAGCTCGACGGCGAGCGGGATGGACTCCACGGCACCCACGAGGTGGTCCGGGGGGATCACCCGCAGCGCGGTCATGTCCTGGCGGAACAGCTCGGTCTCGCGCTCGGCCAGCTCGACCCAGTCGACGCTGACCTTGGTGGCGCGCTCCAGCAGCGGGTCGTCCACGTCGGTGACGTTCTCCACGAAGGTCACCTCGTGGCCGGCGTTGCGCCAGGCGCGGTTGAGCAGGTCGAAGGCGACGTACGTCGCCGCGTGGCCCAGGTGCGTGGCGTCGTACGGCGTGATGCCGCAGACGTAGAGCCGCGCGGCGCCGTCGGGTGAGGTCGTCACGCGGGCGCCGGTGGCGGTGTCGTGCAGCACCACGGGCGGGCCCACCTCGGACAGGGTGGGGACCTCGGGGGCGCTCCAGGCTCGCATGGGCGTCAGCCTAGTGGCCGGCCCTCAGAAGGGCGGCCACGGGATGGAGGGCCAGTCGTTGCCGGAGCGGGGCAGCCGCCCGGTGCCCAGCAGCCGGCGGCACCGACGGTCCAGCGCCTCGATCTCGAGGTCCGTCAGGTGCTGGGCCAGCCGGTCGGCCAGGCCGTCGGCCAGGCTGGCCCGGATCCGGCGCACGGTCTGCTCCTCGTCGTCGGTCAGCGGCTCGCCCTGCCAGCCCCACAGGACCGTGCGCAGCTTGTGCTCGTGGTGGAAGGCGATGCCGTGGTCGACGCCGTAGCGGTGCCCGTCGGACATGGCCAGGACGTGCCCGCCCTTGCGGTCGGCGTTGTTGACGACGACGTCGAAGACGGCCATCCGGCGCAGCTGCTCGGTGTCCTCGTGGATCAGGGAGACGGCCTGGTCGCGCCCGTCGAGGCCGTCGAAGACGTGCCGCCAGCCCGGCGGCACGTCGCCCTCGGCCACGAGCGTCACGGCCTCCTGCTCCTCGTCGGGCTCCTGCCACAGCTGGCACATGCCGACCCCGTGGGGGCCGTCTCGCAGCCACGTGTGCGGGACGACGTCCCAGCCGGTGACCTCGGAGACGAGGTACGCCGCGACCTCACGCCCGGCGAGGTCTCCGTCGGGGAAGTCCCACAGCGGCCGCTCCCCGGCGACGGGCTTGTAGACCACGCTGACCCCGTCGATCTCCCCGAGGAAGGTCGCGTTGGAGGCCGGCATGATGCGTCCCTGCAGGGTCAGCTCGCCCTCGGGCTCGACGACCGGTCCGCGACCGGGCTCCGCGGCTTCGGCGGGCTCGGGCACGGGGTGGTGGGTCACGGGTCCCGCCGGCGGAAGCCGTTGGCTCGGACGCACAGGTGGCCGTCGGGGTCGATGGGGTTGCCGCAGAAGGGGCAGCTGGGGCGCCCGGCGTCCAGCACCTGCGCGGCGCGCTTCACGAACGCCCGTGCGTGCCCCGCGTCGAGGCGGACCAGGAACACCTCGTCGGGCTCGGGCTCCTCGAAGTCGACATCCTCCTCGAGCTGGTCGGGGGTGACGACGGCGGCCTCGGTGAACGGGAACACCTCGATCACGACCCGCTGGTCGGAGGGGTCCCAGGACAGGGTCATCGTGCCGGCGCGGAACTCCTCCTCGATCGGCTGCTCCAGCGGGTGCGGGTCCTCGAGGCCCAGCGGCGCCACGGCGGGGATGACTCCCTCGGTCTGGTCGCTCGACATCACCTCGTCGAGAAGCTCGTCGACGCGCTCGGCGAGCGCCGCGACCTGCTGCTTCTCCAGGGAGACGCTCGTCACGCGCACGCCCGTGCGGGCCTGGAGGAAGAAGGTCCGCGACCCCGGAGGTCCGACGGTGCCCGCGACGAAGCGCTCGGGCGGGTCGAAGCCGTGGATGATCGGTGGCATGCCGACCACCCTATGACCGGACCGAAGGCCCGGCGCCGCCGCCGACGGGCGCGTCCTCGGCGGCCTTGCGCCGACGCGCCTTCTTGGGCGGCGGGGCGGCCAGCCAGGACAGGTCGCCGGCGTGGGTGTTGGAGGCCATCACGTAGGGGCGGGTCCCGGTGTAGCGCACGATCGACACCGACGCCGGGTCCACGAACAGCCGCTGGAACAGGTCCAGGTGCATGCCGAGCGCGTCGGCCAGGACCGACTTGATGATGTCGCCGTGGCTCACCGCGACCCACACCGCTCCGGGCCCGTGCTCCGCCTCGATCGCGGCGTCGTGGCGGCGTACGGCGGCCACCGAGCGGGCCTGCATGGCCTGCAGCGACTCCCCGCCGGGGAAGGCGGCGGCCGAGGGCTGGGTCTGCACGACCGACCACAGCTTCTCCTTGGCCAGGTCCTTGAGCGGCCGGCCCTGCCACTCGCCGTAGTCGCACTCGGTGATGCCGCGCTCCGAGACGGTGGGCGGTGCCGCGGGGTGCGCGCCGGTGATGATCTTGGCCGTCTGCCGGCAGCGCTCGAGCGGGCTGGTCACCACCCCGGCGAGCGGCACGACGGCGAGCCGCTCCGCCGTACGCCGGGCCTGCTCGGTGCCGGTGTCGTCGAGCCTGACGCCCGGGGTCCGTCCGGCGAGGGTGCCGCTCGCGTTGGCGCTCGTCCGGCCGTGGCGGACGAGGATCACTGTTGCCATGTCGGGGACTGTAGTGGGGCTACCGTGAGCCCGTGATCGTCGACAGCGCGGTGTACCGCGAAGGTGTGCGGATCCCCGTCGACTGCCGGCCACAGGACTACGCCACCTTGCGGGCCCAGGCGCAGAAGCGGGGGGACTTCGTCTGGGTCGGGCTGCACCAGCCCGACGAGCACGAGCTGGAGCGCGTCGCGGCGGCGTTCGGGCTGCACCCGCTCGCGGTGGAGGATGCCGTCAAGGCACACCAGCGGCCCAAGCTGGAGCGCTACGACGACTGCCTCTTCCTCATCCTGAAGACCCTCTGGTACGTCGACGAGGAAGACGCGGTCGAGACCGGCGAGATCAGCATGTTCGTCGGCGCCGACTTCGTGATCACGGTCCGCCACGGTCACGGTGGGGAGCTGCACTCGGCGCGGCAGTACCTCGAGCAGCGCGAGAAGGTCCTCACCCACGGCCCCTCCGCCGTCGTCTACGCCGTCTGCGACTCCGTCGTCGACGCCTACACCGACGTGGTGAGCTCGCTGGAGGAGGACGTCGACGAGGTGGAGGAGTCGGTCTTCTCCCCCGCCCGCACCAACGACTCAGTCCGGATCTACACGCTCAAGCGGGAGATCGCCGAGGTACGCCGCGCGGTGCTCCCCCTGCGCGAGCCGATGCGCCGCTTCGCCTCCGGGGTGGTCAGCGGCATCGACGAGCAGGCCGCGCCGTTCTTCCGCGACGTCGCCGACCACCTCGTGCGCGCCTCGGAGATCATCGACAACCTCGACTCGCTGCTCTCGACCGCCTTCGAGGCCCACCTCGCCCGGATCTCGGTCCAGCAGAACGAGGACATGCGCAAGATCTCCGCCGGCGTCGGCCTGGTCGCGGCCCCCACGATGATCGCCGGCGTCTACGGCATGAACTTCGACCACATGCCCGAGCTGCACTGGGCCTTCGGCTACCCGTTCGCGCTCGCCCTGATGGCGCTGTCGTCGCTGGTGCTGTGGGTGTTCTTCAAGCGGTCCGGCTGGCTCTGACCCCTGCGGTTTGGTCACCAACCGCACGTCAGAGGGCCGCGAAGCTGCGGTTTGTGACCAAACCGCAGGTCCTTCGACGCCACAGAGCGGCCGCGCTCAGGCGCTGAGGACGCCGGCGCCGAGGAGGATCAGGACCGCGGCGCCGAGGGCGACGCGGTAGAGCACGAACGGGGTGTAGGAGCGGGTGCTGACGTAGCGCAGCAGCCACGCGATGGCGGCGTACCCGACCGCGAACGACACCACGGTGGCCACGAGGGTCGGACCCCAGCCGTAGGTGTTGTCGCCGTGTGGGATCTCCTTGAGCTCGAAGAGCCCGGCGCCGACGACGGCGGGGATGGCCAGCAGGAAGGCGTAGCGGGTCGCGGCCTCGCGGTCGTAGCCCAGGAAGCGGCCCATGGACAGCGTCGCGCCCGACCGGGAGACGCCGGGGACCAGCGCCATCGCCTGCGCGGCGCCCATGAGCACGGCGTCGCGCAGCGTGATCTCCCTGATCTGCTTGGACGTGCCACCCACGCGGTCGGCGATGCCCAGGACGATGCCGAGCACGATGAGCGTCGTGCCGATGATCCACAGGTTGCGGAAGTCCCGCTCGATCACGTCCTTGAGCAGCACGCCCAGGACGACGATGGGCAGCGAGCCGATGATGATGAACCAGCCCATGCGCGCGTCGAGGTGGCCGCGGTACTCCGCCCGGAACAGCGACCTGGTCCACATGGACGCGATCCGCCAGATGTCGTGGCGGAAGTAGATGAGCACCGCGAGCTCGGTGCCGATCTGGATGACCGCGGTGAACGCCGCCCCCGGGTCGCCCCACCCGAACAGCTCGGGGAAGATCCGCAGGTGGGCGCTGCTGGAGATCGGGAGGAACTCCGTGAGGCCCTGGATGATGCCCAGCACGACGGCCTGGAGGTAGTCCCACACGAGCAGGAAGCCTAGGCCCACCCGGGCGAGCCGCCGCGCCGCCCCCTGGGTGCGCCCACTAGTTTTGTGGCCATGAAGCAGCGGTCAGTGGGCCACACCGGTCTCCGGGTCTCACGCCTGGGTCTCGGCACGATGACCTGGGGGCGCGACACCGACGAGCACGAGGCCCGCGACCAGCTGATCGCGTTCGCCGAGGCGGGCGGGACCCTGGTCGACACCGCCGCCGGCTACACCGACGGCGACTCCGAGTCGCTGGTCGGCTCCTTGATCGGGGACGTCGTCGCGCGCGACGAGATCGTGCTGGCGACCAAGGCCGGCATCTCGCGTCGGTCCGGCGAGCGCGTCACCAACACCGCGCGCGGCCACCTCCTGACCGCCCTGGACGCCTCGCTGAAGCGGCTCGGCGTCGACCACGTCGACCTGTGGCAGGTCCACATCTGGTCCGACGAGACCCCGCTCGAGGAGACGCTCACGGCGCTCGACCACGCGGTGAGCTCGGGGCGAACGTCGTACGTCGGGATCTCCAACTACTCCGGATGGCAGACCGCGCAGGCCGCCACCTGGCAGCGCGCCGTGCCCGGACGGGCCGTGCTGGCGTCGACGCAGGTCGAGTACTCCCTGCTCAACCGCGGAGTCGAGCGCGAGGTGCTGCCGGCCGCCGCCGCCCTGGGGCTCGGCGTCCTGCCGTGGTCGCCGCTGGGGCGCGGCGTGCTGACCGGCAAGTACCGCACCGGGACGCCTTCGGACTCCCGGGGCGCCTCTCCCGTCTTCTCGCAGTTCGTCGGCGCCTACCTCGACGAGCGCAGCGGCCGCATCGTGGAGGCGGTGGCCCGCGCCGCGGAGGGCCTGGGCTGGACCCCGCTGGAGGTGTCGCTGGTGTGGGTGCGCGACCGCGCGGGCGTGACCTCCCCCATCGTCGGCGCGCGCACCGCCGCCCAGCTCCGCGGAGCGCTCGCCCTCGAGGACAAGGAGCTCCCGCCCGAGATCATCGCCGCCCTCGACGACGTGTCGGAGCCGGCGTGAGCCGCCAGGAGCGCCGCGCGCCGGGCCGCGGGGTGGAGTGGGAGTTCGACCGGGTGACGTTCCCGAAGGAGTTCCCCCGCAACGTCGTCACGAAGCTGCTCGTCGAGCGCGCCGAGCACGGCGGCTGGGAGCTCGACCGGGTCCGGATGACCCCCGACGGCACCCGCCGGGTCATCCTGCGCCGCAAGATCATCCGCGCGGTCCGTACCGCCTGATCCCGCCGCGCGCCCCCCGAACCCCTGCGGTTTGGTCACCAACCGCACGTCCGCGGCCTCGAAACCTGCGGTCTGTGACCAAACCGCAGGGCTACGGCGCCCGCAGCGGCGCCGCTAGCCCTCGCCCCGGAGCACGCGCAGCTGCTGCTCGGCGGCGAGGCGCTGCGGCTCGGGGAGCACGGGCAGGCCGAGCATCCGCTCGAACGTCGCGATCGCGTCGTCGAGGCGCTCCAAGCGGTGCAGCGACATGCCCTTGGCGCCGAGCGCGACCGCCGCCGACTCCCCCTCGGGGTCGAAGTCCACGGCGCGCTCGTACCACTCCAGCGCCTCGTCGACGCGCTGCGAGCGCAGGTGCATCGTCGCGATGTTCGTGCTGGCGAGCGACTTGGCGTAGCCGGGCACCTCGTCGAGGGCGAGCACGGTCAGGAAGCCGCGGAACGCCCGCTCGGGGTCGCCGGCCTCGTTGGCGCCGACCGCCTCGACGAACAGGTGCTCCCAGGGTGTCTCGCTCACGCCTCAGGCCTCGCCGAGGAAGCGGTCGAACACCCGCGCCCCGAACTCCAGCGCGTCCACCGGCACCCGCTCGTCGACGCCGTGGAAGAGCGCGGTGAAGTCGAGCTCGGCGGGCAGCCGCAGCGGCGCGAAGCCGTAGGAGGTCATCCCCAGCTTGTTGAAGTGCTTGGCGTCGGTGCCGCCGCTCATCAGGTACGGCGCCACGATGGCGTCCGGGTCCTCCGCGAGCAGTGCGCGGGTCATCGTGTCGACGATCGCGCCCTCGTAGGGCATCTCCCACGGCTGCTGCTTGGAGACGTACTCGATCGACACGTGCTCGCCGCACAGCTCCGCGAGCGTCGCGAAGAACTCGTCCTCGTAGCCCGGCAGGAAGCGCCCGTCGACGTGCCCGGTGGCCTCGGTCGGGATGACGTTGACCTTGTAGCCCGCGCCCAGCATCGTCGGGTTCGTGGTGTTGCGGATGACCGCGCCCAGCATCCGCGCGGCGCTGCCGAACTCCTCGATCAGACTCTCCGCGTTGTCGGGCGTGGCCTCGGTGCCGACCAGCTCGGCGACGGCCGCGAGGAGCGTCTGCATCGTCGGGGTCAGCCGCACGGGCCACTCGTAGGCGCCGATGCGCGCGACGGCGGCGGCGAGGTCGGTGACGGCGTTCTCGCGGTTGATCATCGAGCCGTGGCCGGCGCGTCCTCGGGCGGTCAGCCGCATCCAGGCCATGCCCTTCTCGGCGGCCTCGATGAGGTAGAGCCGCTGGCCGCGGATGGTGGTCGAGAAGCCGCCCACCTCGCCGACCGCCTCGGTGACGCCGTCGAACTCCTCGGCGTGCTGCTCCACCAGCACCTGCGCCCCGTGGTGGCCACCGGCCTCCTCGTCGGCGGTGAAGGCAAGGACGACGGGCCGCTCCGGGACGGCGCCGGCCCGGGCGCGCGCCCGTACGACGGAGAGCAGCATCGCGTCGAAGTCCTTCATGTCGACCGCGCCGCGACCCCACACGTAGCCGTCCTGCACCTCGCCGGCGAAGGGGTGGACCTGCCAGTCCTCGGCGGCCGCGGGCACCACGTCGAGGTGGGCGTGCAGGAGCAGGGCGCCGCGGTCCGGGACGCTGCCGTCGGCCGGGCCTCCCCAGTGGGCGACCACGGAGGTGCGTCCGGGAGTCGACTCGTAGAGGCGGGACTCGATGCCGACCTCGTCGAGCAGCGTGGCGACGTACTCGGCCGCCTTGCGCTCCCCCGGGCCCTCATCCTCGCCGTAGTTGCTCGTGTCGATCCGGATCAGCTCACGGCACAGCTCGACGACCTCCCCGGAGGGGTCGTAGGGCGTGCTGTCGGCATCGGTGCTCATGGCCCCATCAAAGCACTGCCAGGTGCCTCCCGATGCGGGGCGGGGGCGCTGCCTTTGCTACTGTTCCACCGCACTCGTCCGGGTGGCGGAATTGGCAGACGCGCTAGCTTGAGGTGCTAGTGCCCGTATTAGGGCGTGGGGGTTCAAGTCCCCCCTCGGACACTGGAAAGGCCCCGGCTCCACGGGGTCTTTTCTTCATTTCGGCCCCGCGCGCACGCCGGTGCGAGCCGCCGGTCCGCGGGCGCTAGGGTCGTTGCCGGACGGCCCTCGCACTCTCGCCAGTGCGGGGGCCGTCCGCTGTCCTCCCGGGACCAAGGTCCCGGCCCCCGTGACCCGAGCCCCTGCCGCGCAGCGCCCTGCCGCGCGAGGCTGGCGGGGACGAGGAGGTGGCCGGCATGGACGACACGGACATCGAGCGCACACCGGGCTCCGGCCCCGCACGGCTGGCCGACCTCACACCGGACCAGTGCTGGGGCCTGCTCGAGCAGGTGGAGGTCGGTCGCGTGGCGTGGTGCGGACCGGACGGACCCGACGTCGTGCCGGTCAACCTCGCCGTGGTCGAGGAGGCGGTGTGGCTGCGCACGTCGCCGTACTCGCGGCTCGTCGGCCACTGCCGAGGTGGCGCACGCCTGGCCGTCGAGGCCGACCACGTGGACACCGGGCGCCGCAGCGGCTGGAGCGTGGTCGTCGCCGGCGTCGGCGAGCCCGTCGACACCCTCGACGTTCCCGAGGCGGTGCGCCTGCTGGACACGTGGGCCCCGGGGAACCGCGGTGCCCTTGTGCGCCTGACCGTGCACCGCGTCACCGGCCGCCGGCTCACCGCACGGACCCCCTGACCGCACAGCGACCTGAGGAGAGCTCCATGAACGACGCCAGGCAGATCCCCCGCGACGCGATCGTCGTCGGGCTGGACGGCTCACCGCCCGCGGCGGCGGCTCTCGACTGGGCGGCGGAGCAGGCCGCGCTCGAGGGGCGACCGCTCGCCCTCGTGCACGCCGCCCCGCCCCTGGGCGCCGGCGCGGTCGCCTCGCTGGGCTCCCTGGGCGTCGACACGTCGCGCCTGCGCGAGGAGGTCCTGTCGGATGCCGCAGCACTGCTAGACGGGGCCGCTGCCCGCGTCTGCGCCGCTCACGACGGGCTCGTGGTCGACCGGGTGGCCCGGGTGGCCGATCCCCGGGAGGCCCTCCTGGAGCTCGCCGGCGAGGACCGGCTGCTGGTCGTCGGCTCCCGCGGGATGGGTCCGGTGCGCAGCCTGCTGCTGGGCTCGGTGAGCCTCGCGCTCACCAAGCACGCCCCTGGGCCGGTGGTCGTCGTCCGCCCCCTCGATGAGCCCCGCTCGCCGGGCGGCGTGGTCGTGGCGCTTGCCCTCGACGGGGACGACGCGCCCGTGCTCGACCTGGCCTTCCGGGTGGCCGGGTCCCGCGGCCTCCCGCTGACGGCCATGCACTGCTTCTGGGACCCCGACGACGTCTCCCGTGGTGCGGTCGACGTGCCCGACGACGAGCCGGGGCACGACGAGCTCCGTGAGCGGCTCGGCTGGGCGCTCGCCGCGCACCGGGCGGCGCACCCGAGCGTGGCGGTGCACCCGCGGCTCACGCGGGGCTTCGTCGACACGGCGGTCCTGGACGCCACCCGTCACGCGGACCTCGTCGTCCTCGGGCATCGGCCCCGGCCGCGGCTCGGCAAGCTGGTCTACGGCTCGGTCGCGCCGCAGGTGGTCGAGGCCGGCCGGTGCTCCGTGGCGGTCGTGGGGCAGCCGGGCTGACCTGACGCGACCCGATCGCCCGGGCGGTGTCGGTCACCGGGTCGTGGGCGGGCTGGACCACTGCCGGTGCGGTGACCGGATCGGCCACGCGTTCGTCCCGGCGCTCCTACGATGCGGGCGATGACCACCACCCGCTCGGCGCTCGCCGAGCCCACCGACGCGGTGCCCCGGATCTGGGTGCTGTGGCTCTCCCTGGCCAGCATCGGGGTGTGGGCGGGCTTCTTCGGCCCCATCCAGGTGCTCCTGGCCCAGCAGGCCGAGCTGGTCAACGAGGCCGAGAAGGAGTCGGTGCTCGCCTTGGTCACCGGCGCCGGCGCGGCCGTCAGCCTGGTCTTCAACCCGCTGTGGGGTGCGCTGTCGGACCGCACGCTGCTGCGGATCGGCCGACGCGTGCCGTGGGTGGTGGGCGGCGCGATCACCGGCGCGGTGTCGATGCTCGTGCTGGCGCCCGCCGACACGCTGTGGCAGATGCTGCTGGGGTGGTGCCTGGCGCAGGCGTCGCTCAACGCCATGCTCGCCGCCCTCACCGCGACCATCCCCGACCAGGTTCCGGTCCGCGAGCGCGGCACGATCGGCGGCTGGCTGGCGCTGGCGCAGACGGTCGGGGTGATCGCGGGGTCCGGGATCGCGGCCGCCACGGGCAGCATCGCGGCCGGCTACCTCACCAGCGCGGGGCTGCTGCTGCTCACCGCCACGCCGTACGTGCTGCACAGCCGCGACGTACCGCTGCAGGCCCAGGAGCGGCCGCCGTTCGCGCTGGGGCCGTTCGTGCGGTCGTTCTGGGTGTCACCGCGTCGCCACCCCGACTTCGCGTGGGCATGGCTCACGCGCTTCCTGGTGAACCTGGGCAACTCGCTGGTCGTGCTCTACCTGCTCTACTACCTCGACGACGCCGTCGGGCTCACCGAGGACCAGGCCGAGTCGCGGGTCTTCCAGCTCACCGCGGCGTACGGCGTCCTGACGGTGCTCACCGCCGTGGTGGGCGGGGTCTGGTCTGACCGGGTCGGGCGCCGCAAGCCGTTCGTCATCGCCTCCGGGCTGGTCATCGCCGCGGCGCTGCTGGTGCTGGCGGCCGTGCCGACGATGACCGGGGCGTGGGTGGGGGCGATGGTGCTGGGCGTCGGGTTCGGGATCTACAGCTCGGTGGACTTCGCGATGATCAGCCAGGTCCTGCCCTCGGCCGGCGACCGCGCCAAGGACCTCGGCGTCATCAACATCGCCAACGCCCTCCCCCAGGTCGTCGCGCCAGGGGTGGCGGCGCTGATCCTCGGTCTCGACCTGGGCTACGCGACGCTCTACACGGTCGCCGCGGCGGTGACGGTCGTGGGCTCGCTGCTGGTGACGCGGATCCGCAGCGTCGCCTGAGGTCCTGGCCCGTGCGAGGTGACCGCCGGGGGTGCAGGATGGGGGCGTGACCGACATCGCGCAGCGCGCCACCGACCTCCTCCGCCTCCACACCGACCCCCGCCTCCTCACCGTGGTCAACGTCTGGGACGTGATCACCGCCAAGGTCGTGACCGACATCGAGGGCACCACCGCGCTGGCCACGGCCAGCCACTCCATCGCCGCCTCGCGCGGCTACGAGGACGGCGAGAACATCCCCGTCGACGAGATGGTCGCCGAGGTGGCCCGGATCGTCGCGGCGACCTCGCTGCCGGTCTCGGCAGACCTCGAGGGCGGCTACGGCGACGCGCCGGAGACGATCCGCAAGGCGATCGGCGTGGGCGTCGTCGGCGCCAACCTCGAGGACCAGATGAAGCCGCTCGCCGAGGCCGCCGCCCAGGTGGAGGCCGTGATGGCCGCCGCGGCCGCCGAGGGCGTGCCCGACTTCGTCCTCAACGCCCGCACCGACGCCTTCGTCAAGGCCGGCGACCGCGACCCCGCCGAGGTGCTCGCCGACGCGATCGAGCGCGGGCGCGCCTTCCTGGACGCCGGAGCGCCCGTGGTCTTCGTCCCGGGCCGGCTGTCCGAGGAGCAGGTCGTCGCGCTCGTCGACGCCCTCGGCCCGCAGCGGCTCACGCTCATCGGCATCCCCGGCGTTCCTGCGCTGGCGCGGCTCGAGGAGCTCGGCGTCGCCCGTGTCTCCTACGGGCCCATGTCGCAGAACGTCGCCCTCACCGCGCTCGCCAAGCTCGTCGAGGCCGTCCGCGACGGCGGTGGCGTCCCCGAGGACATGCGCATCCTCAACTGAGCTCGTCGGGTCCCAGGCCCTGCGGTTTGGTCACAGACCGCACGTCCGGGGCTCTCGAACGTGCGGTTGGTGACCAAACCGCAGGGGTGACGAGCCCGGAGAGCGGACGTCAGGCGAGGGTGGTGCCGACCCAGTCGGGGTCGCTGGTGGCCTGGCCCTGGATGTCGCCGTCGAGCTCGGTGGCGTGGGTCTGGCCGGCCAGCGCGCGGGTGATCGCCTCGTCGACGGACAGGAACCGGTGGCCGGGGGCGAGGTCACGGCGTACGTCGTCCTCGGTGCAGACCATGTCGTGGGCGAGGCTGCGCACCAGCGCGCGGACCGTCGAGCGGGGTAGCCCGGACACCAGGGCGACGGCCTCGCCGACCGCCCACTCGGGCGCCACCGGCACCAGCACCTGCTGGCGCGTCAGCCCGGCGAGGTGCGCGAAGCGCTCGAGCAGCTCGCGGTAGGTCAGCACCTCGTCGCCGCCGACGTCGTAGGCGCGGTTGCGCGGCTCGCCGTCGAGCGCCCGGGCGATCAGGTGGACCACGTCCTCGACCGCGACCGGCTGGATGTCGCGCAGCATCCACACCGGCACCGGGGTGAGCGGCAGGCGCTCGCTCACGCGACGCATGAGCTCGAAGGACGTCGAGCCGGCGCCGATCACCATGGCGGCCCGCAGCACGGTTGTCGGGACGTCGCTGGCGAGCAGGATGTCCTCCACCTCCAGGCGCGAGCGCAGGTGGTCGGACAGGTGACCGGGAGGCACCAGCCCGGAGAGGTAGACGATGCGGGAGACCCCGGCGTAGTCGCAGGCGTCGGCGACGTACTCCGCCGCCTCGCGGTCGCGCTTGAGGAACTCCCCCGAGGCCATGGAGTGCACGAGATAGACGACCGCGTCCATGTCGCGCACGGCCAGGTGGACCGAGACGGTGTCCTCGACGTCGAAGTGCCGGCGCTCGACCGAGTCGGACCACGCGAAGCGGTCCAGGGCGGTCAGGTCACGGGCGGCGGCGACCACGGCGTGGCCCTCCGCGAGGAGCGAGGCCACCAGCCGCGACCCGACGTAGCCCGTCGCTCCGGTCACGAGCACCCGCATGCGTGTCCCTCTCCCCTACGTCTCGCCGTGGCTCCGGCTCGACCTCGACGCTAGCCAGTGCCGCCCACTACCCCATACTCGGGCGGTGGACACTCGCCCCTTCCGTGTCGGTTTCGTCACCGGTGCGACCCCGGACAAGTGGGCCCGTGTGTGGCGCACCCGCTACCCGCGCACCCCGCTCGAGCTGGTCCCGGTCACCCAGGACGAGCAGGAGACCGGCCTGCGCGACGGCTCGCTCGACATGGCGCTCGTGCGACTGCCGATCGACCGGGACGCGGTGCACTGCATCCCGCTGTACGACGAGGTGCCGGTCGTCGTGGCCGGGCTGGAGCACCTCGTCGCGGCCGCCGACGAGGTCACCCTGGACGACCTGAGCGAGGAGCAGCTGGTCCTCCCCCACGACTCCGGCTGGACGCCGTCGGCCGAGCAGCTCGCCTGGCCGGAGATGAGCATCAAGGACGCCGTCGAGGTCGTCGCCTCCGGGACCGGGGTCCTGCTCGTGCCGATGTCGGTCGCCCGGCTGCACCAGCGCAAGGACGTGGTGACGCGACCGGTCACCGACCTGCCGGACACCAAGGTCGGCCTCGCCTGGCTGGTCGACAACGAGGACGAGCGCGTCCAGACGTTCATCGGCATCGTCCGCGGACGCACCGAGCGGTCCTCCCGCTAGTCCCTCAGACCTGCGGTTTGGTCACAGACCGCACGTCCGAGGGCCGAGGACCTGCGGTTGGTGACCAAACCGCAGGGGTCACCACGACGTGGCGAGCGGCCGCCCCTCGTGGAACCCGGCGGCCGACTGCACACCGACGACGGCGCGGTCGTGCAGCTCGGCGAGGGTGGAGGCGCCGGCGTAGGTGCAGGCCGAGCGCACGCCGGAGCAGATCTCGTCGATGAGGTCCTCGACGCCGGGGCGGGCCGGGTCGAGGTACATGCGCGAGGACGAGATGCCCTCCTCGTAGAGACCCTTGCGGGCGCGGTCGTAGGCCGACTCCGCCGACGTCCGGTTGGCGACGGCGCGCGCGGAGGCCATGCCGAACGACGTCTTGTAGGCGCGGCCCTGGGAGTCCTCGAGCAGATCGCCGGGCGACTCGTGGGTGCCCGCGAACCACGACCCGATCATCACCGACGACGCCCCGGCCGCGAGCGCCAGCGCGACGTCGCGCGGGTGGCGCACCCCGCCGTCGGCCCACACGTGGCGCCCCAGCTCACGGGCAGCGGCCGCGCACTCCAGGACGGCGGAGAACTGCGGGCGCCCCACGCCGGTCATCATGCGCGTCGTGCACATGGCGCCGGGGCCGACGCCGACCTTGACGATGTCGGCGCCCGCCTCGATCAGGGCGCGCGTCCCCTCCGCGGAGACCACGTTGCCCGCGGCCACCGGCACGCCCGGGTCGAGGGCGCGGACGGCGCGCAGCGCGTCGAGCATCCGGTCCTGGTGCCCGTGGGCGGTGTCGACGACCAGGCAGTCGACGCCGGCCTCGAGGAGCTCGGCGGCGCGCTCCGCCACGTCGCCGTTGACCCCCACGGCGGCCGCGACCCGCAGCCCACCGGAGGCATCGACCGCCGGCGCGTACAGCGTGGCACGCAGCGCGCCGGTGCGGGTGAGGACGCCGGCGAGGCGACCGTCCGGCCGCACGGCCACGGCCACGGCGGTCCGGGCCGCGTCGATGGCGTCGAACGCCGCCCGCGGGTCGGTGTCGTCCGGGATCAGCACCGGGCGCGGGTTCATGACCTGACCGACCTGCGCGAAGCGGTCGACGTCCGCGCAGTCGGCCTCCGAGACCACGCCGACCGGGCGCCCCTCGGCGTCGACGACCACGGCCGCGCGGTGCGCGCGCTTGGGGATTAGCGAGAGCGCCTCGGCGACCGTCTGGTGCTCGGTGAGCTCGATCGGGGTGTCGAAGACCAGGTGGCGCGACTTCACCTCGGCGACCACCTCCTTGACCACCGGGAAGGGGATGTCCTGCGGCACCACCACGATCCCCCCGCGCCGCGCGACCGTCTCGGCCATGCGCTTGCCCGCGATGGCGGTCATGTTGGCCACGACCAGCGGGACCGTCGCGCCGGTGCCGTCGGCGGTCGCGAGGTCGACGTCGTAGCGGCTCGCGACGCCGCTGTGGCGCGGCACCATGAAGACGTCGTCGTAGGTCAGGTCGTGCGCGGGAGTGGCGTCGTGGAGGAAGTGCACCCGAGGAGCCTAGAGCCGCTCACTCACCACCGCCGCCTAGGCTTCCGCCCATGTCGACGTCCGTGGGCCGCTCTCCCGGCCGGGTCAACCTCATCGGCGAGCACACCGACTACAACGACGGCCTGTGCCTGCCCCTCACCATCCCCTACGCCACCACCGTCACCGCCACGGCGCGCGACGACGACCGGGTCACGGCCCGCAGCAGCGGCGAGGGCGAGCCGTGGTCGGGGACGCTGGACACCACCGGCCCCGGTGAGGCCGAGGGCTGGGCGACGTACGCCGTCGGCGTGCTGTGGGCCCTGCGCGAGGCCGGCTGGGAGCTGCCCGGCGTCGACCTCGAGGTCGAGAGCACCGTGCCAATCGGCGCGGGACTGTCGAGCTCGGCGGCCCTGGAGTGCGCGGTCGCGGTGGCCGCGGCCGACCTCGTCGGGCGCGAGCTGACCGACGAGCTGCGCCACGAGCTCGTCGCCGCCTGCCGTCGCGCCGAGAGCGAGGTCGCGGGCGCCCCCACCGGCGGGCTGGACCAGAGCGCCGTGCTGCTGTCCGCGCCCGGCGCCGGGCTGCTGATCGACTTCGAGGACGGCTCGACCCGCGACGTGGCCCTGCCCTGGGGCGACGCCGGACTGACCCTCATCGTGGTGGACACGCAGGTCTCGCACACCCTCACCGACGGCGGGTACGGCGCCCGTCGCGCCGACTGCGAGGCCGCCGTCGAGCAGCTCGGTCTGCCCTCGCTGCGCCGCGCGACCCTCGCCGACGTCGACCGCCTGGACGACCCGCGCCTCCAGGCCCGCGCCCGCCACGTCGTCACCGAGAACGCCCGGGTCACCGACGCCGTCACCGCCATCGAGGCGGCCGACTGGGCGGCGCTGGGCGGGCTCATGGACGCCTCCCACGTCTCGCTGCGCGACGACTACGAGGTGTCCTGCCCCGAGCTCGACCTCGTCGTCGCCACCGCGATCGAGGCCGGCGCCGTCGGCGCGCGCATGACCGGCGGCGGGTTCGGCGGCTCAGCCATCGCGCTGGTGCCCACCGAGCGCACCTCGGCCGTACGGCGTGCGGTCGACGCCGCCTTCGCGGCCGCGGGCTTCGCCGCGCCCCGCCACCTCGACGCCGGCCCGAGCGGCCCCGCCCACCTGGTCTGAGCGCCGGCGCGGCTCAGGTCGCCGTGACGCCGATGCGACCCTCGCGGAAGGCGTGCACGAACAGCGCGTGGTCCTCGCGCACCTGGTCGGCGTAGCCCATCGCGAAGTCCGTCACCCATCGCACGAGCTCGCGCCGGCGCCCCTCGACGCTCGCCGCGATCGCGTCCTCCACCTGGAAGTCCACCAGGTCCTGGTCGCTGTCCTCGTCGGAGGCGCAGTGGATCTTGGCGGTGGCTCGCCCCAGCAGGTCGACCACGCGCGCGATCTCGTCGGGCTCGGTGAGATGGGTCCAGTCCAGGTCCACCTCGTACGGCGAGACCTCGCTGACGACGTAGCCCACCCCGTCCAGCTCGGTGTAGCCCAGCATCGGGTCGGTGTGAACCTGCAGCGCCCGCTGGCTGACGACCGTGCGGTGGCCCTCGTGCTCGAAGTAGCGCTCCACCTGCGAGGAGTCGACGAAGCGGCTGATCGCGGGCACGTTGGCCTGCTTCATCGAGAGCACCACGTCGTTGTCCAGCGCCTGGCTGTAGCCCTCGACCAGCACGTTGTAGGCCGGCAGCCCCGCGCTGCCGATCCCGAAGCCGGACCGGCCGACGACGTCGCGCAGCTCGTAGAACAGGTCGCGGTCGGAGCGCCGACGCTCCGGGATCGTCTCCAGGTAGGCCTCGAACGCCGCCACCACCTTCGCGCGCTCCCGCTTGCCCAGCCGCCGCACGCCGCGTCCCTCGCGGAAGAGACGGATCCCGTCGACCTCCTCGGTGCTCTGGTCGAGCAGCTCCGCGCGGCGCTGGTGGCGCGCCATCACCAGCGCCTCCTGGATCGGGCCTTCGGTGTTGTCGAGGTGGAGGGCGAAGTCGTCCTCCTCGCTCTCGCGGTACTCGTCCACCTGCGAGAGGTAGGCGCGCAGGTAGCGCCCGACCAGCCGCCGCACGTCCTCCTCGGGCAGGGCCTTCTGCCAGCCCACCAGGGCCAGCGACGCCGCGAAGCGCTGCAGGTCCCAGGTGAAGCGCCCCAGGTAAGCCTCGTCGAAGTCGTTGATGTCGAAGACGAGCCGGCCGTCGGAGTTGAGGTAGGTGCCGAAGTTCTCCACGTGCAGGTCGCCGTGCACCCAGATCCGGCCGCTGCGCTCGTCGGCGAAGGGGTCCTCGGCGCGGGTGACGTCGGCGTAGAAGAGGCAGGCCGTGCCGCGGTAGAAGGCGTGGGGGTCCGAGGACATCGTGCGGAACTTGCCGCGGAACGCCGCCGGGTCGGCCGCCATCAGCGGCGCGAAGGCATCCGTCAGGGTGGACACGATCAGCTCGGCCCGCTCGTCGCTCGTCACGCCGCAGAGCCTGCCACGCCGACGGTCGCCCCCGCGGGAGGGCTGAGGTCGGGTACTCAGCGGTGAGCAGGTACGCGAGCCGCTCCCGGACCGCCGTACGACGGCGAGGCTGGTGCCATGAGCACTCCGAACTCCGCCAAGAACACCAACGCCTTCTTCGCGCAGGCCGCGATCTCCTTCGGCATCGCGCTGCTGACCATGATCCTCGCGATCCTCTACCTCCCGGTCGACCCGTGGATCCGTGCCTTCCTGGGGCTCGGCACGATGTTCCTGACGACCTCCTGCTTCACGCTGGCCAAGTGCGTGCGCGACTCGCAGGAGAACCAGTACGTCGTCTCCCGCCTCGACCAGGCCCGGGTCGACAAGATCCTCGCCGAGCACGACCCCTTCCGCAGCGTCTCCTGACGCCCGCTCCGACACTCAGCACCGCCGACTCGGGCGGGCGCCTCGTCCCCCGGGACGGCGCGCCCGCCCGAGTCGTTGCGCGACCCTGCTTCAATCGGACGACGACCCGCGCGCGACGACGACAGGGAGTGTCCATGGCAGCCATCGACCGGATCAGGAGCGTCGCCTCGGGGGCCGTCGTCATCGGGACCGCGATCGGAGCCCGTGCCGCCCGCACCGCCCGGCCGCTGCTCGCCCGGGCGGTCGGGAAGGCCGCCGCCGCCACGCGACGCCGCCCCGCGGCCGCTGCCGCCCCGCCGGCACGCGCACCGGAGGCGCCGGCTCCGACACACGCCGACTCGACGGCCTCACCCACGCCCGGCACCCCCTCCCCGTCGGCCGTCGCCCGCAACATCGCCCCGCACCCGCCCGCGGAGCGGCCGGCCGCCCGCAAGCCCGTGAAGCGCTCGGCCCCCGGCGCCAAGCTGCCGGTGCGCAAGGCCGACGACGACTGACCCCGCGGTGGGCAAGGTCACCCTGACCTGACGCGTCGCCGGTCGTTGGATGGGTACTGAGAACGACGAGAGCTGCACCGACGAAAGGACCTCCCGTGGCCCGCAAGAACCCGATCGAGTCGATCAAGGACGCCGCGCTCGGCACCGCGCAGAAGGCTGCCAGCCTGACCGTCGAGAGCGCCAAGGGTGGAGTGGGCCTCGGCAAGCTGGTCGCCGGCACGGCCGCCGCCAAGGCCGCGGACACCGTCACCTCGCTGCTCCCCGGTCGCAAGCAGCCCACCCCCTCCGCCTCGCCGGCGTCCACGGACTCCGCGCACGCCTCCGGCAAGGTCCAGGGCGACGCCCTGGCGCCCCAGGTCGTCCCGCCGGTCAAGAAGGCCGCCGCCACCAAGGCACCGGCCAAGAAGGCCCCCGCCAAGGCGACGCCCGCCAAGAAGTCCGTCGCCGCCGTGCTGCCCGTGAAGGACCCCGCGGCGCCCGCCGGGCCGGCCAGGACGAAGGCGCCGGCGAAGAAGCCGCAGAGCCAGCCTGCGGCGAAGAAGGCCCCCGCGAAGAAGGCACCGGCCACGAAGAAGGCACCGGCCACGAAGGTGAGCGTCGACCCCACGACGCCGGTCAACGTCACCGAGGAGCTGGGCCTGGACCCGGCCCCCGTCGAGACGAAGCCCGCCGCGAAGAAGCCACCGACGAAGAAGGCCGCGGCCAAAAAGGCACCGGCCCCGAAGAAGGCACCGGCGAAGAAGGCCGCAGCTACCCCGGCCCCGTCCCCCTCCTCGGCGACGACGCCGTCGCCCGGCTCCGACGCACCGCTGACGACCATCGACGCCCGGGCGGACACCGAGCACGTCGACGTGACGCCGGCCGACATCGCGTCCGCGGTCGCGAAGAGGTCGACGAGCTGACTCCTCGCTCCTGAGCACGACAGCACGGCGGCGGCCCCCCCAGGGTCCGCCGCCGTTCGTCGTACAAGGGGGCTCGAGCGCTACTTCAACTCGGCGCTCGAGAGGCCCAGCACCCGCCGCGCGACGATCAGTTGCTGGATCTGCTGGGTGCCCTCGAAGATGTCGAGGATCTTGGAGTCGCGCGCCCACTTCTCGAGCAGCTCGGACTCGCTGTAGCCCACGGACCCAGCCAGCTCGACGCAGCCGAGGGTGATGTCGGAGCCGACCCGCCCCGCCTTCGCCTTGGCCATCGACGCCTCGAGCGAGTTGGGCTGCCGGTTGTCGGCCAGCCAGGCGGCCTGGAGCATCAGCAGGTAGGCGGCCTCCCAGTCGGCCTCCATCTGCAGGAGCCGGGACGCCGCTGCCGACTGGTTCTGCGCGGGACGGTCGTAGTCGACCGCCACCCCCGCCTGGGCCAGCAGGTCGCGGGTGAGGTCGAGCGACGCCCGCGCGCACCCCACCGCCATGGCGGCGACGAGCGGTCGGGTGTTGTCGAAGGTCGCCATGGCGCCGGCGAAGCCCTGCTTGGTGTCGACGTCCGGGGAGCCGAGGAGGTTCTCGGCCGGCACCCGGCAGTCCTCGAAGATGATCGTCGCGGTGTCGGAGGCGCGGATCCCGAGCTTGTGCTCGAGCCGGTCGACGCGCATGCCCGGAGTGCCCTTGGGGACCACGAAGGACTTGATCGCGGCGCGCCCCAGGCTCCGGTCGAGCGTGGCCCACACGACGATGTGGTCGGCGCGGTCGCCGGAGGTGACGTAGATCTTCTCGCCGTTGAGCACGTAGTGGTCGCCGTCGAGGGTGGCGGTGGTCTTGATGTTGGCCGAGTCGGAGCCGACCCCGGGCTCGGTGATCGCCATGCCGGCCCAGACCCCCGCGAAGCGCTGTTGCTGCTCCTCGTCGGCCACCGAGGCGATGGCGGAGTTGCCCAGGCCCTGGCGGGGCATCGAGAGGAGCAGGCCCACGTCGCCCCAGCACATCTCGGCGATGGACATGACCGAGGCGAGGTTGGTGCCGTTCTTGACCGAGGCGTCGGCCTCGGTCTCCTCGCGGCGTACGCCGGCGGCACCCGCGCCCTCGCTGGCGCCGGACTCGGCCAGGCCGTCGATCATCGCGGCCAGCATGTCGAGCTCGTGGGGGTACTCGTGCTCGGCGCGGTCGTACTTGCGCGAGATGGGGCGCAGCATGTTCATCGCGACCTGGTGGGCCTGGCCCACCAGCGGACGGAACTTCTTCGGGTCGTCGAGGTTGATGGGCATCAGACCAGCACGCTTCCTTCCATGACGCCGACCGCGCGGAGGTCGCGGTACCAGCGCTCGACGGGGTGTTCCTTGACGAAGCCGTGGCCGCCGAGCAGCTGGACGCCGTCGAGGCCGATCTGCATGCCCTTGTCGGCACACAGCTTGCGGGCCAGCGCGACCTCGCGGGCGAAGTCCTTGCCGGCAGCGGCGCGCGAGGCAGCCTTGTAGGTCACCAGGCGCATGGCCTGCAGCTCGATCGCGATGTTGGCGACCATGAACGCCACCGACTGGCGGTGGGCGATCGGCTCGCCGAACGCGTGACGCTCCTTGACGTAGGGGGTGACGTAGTCGAGGACGGCCTGGCCGGTGCCGACCGCCAGGGCGCACCACGCGAGCCGGGAGAGGCGCACGCACTCGAGGTAGGCGGTGCCGTCGGTGTCGCCCAGGACCGCGTCGGCCGGGACGGCGGCGCCACTCAGAGTCAGCCGGGTCAGGGACGCCGCGCGCACGCCCATGCCGGGGTCGGCCTCGACCCGCAGCCCGGGCGTGGACGACTCGACCAGGAAGAGCACGGGGCGCCCCTCGAGCGAGGCGCCGACCACGAAGAGCTCGGCCTGGGCGCCCTGCGGGACCAGGCTCTTGACGCCGTCGAGGACGAAGCCGTCGGCGGTGCGGGTCGCGGTGGTCGCGGGCTCCAGCACGTCGAAGAGCACCGTCGGCTCGTTGAGGGCCAGGGCGGCGGCCGGCACGTCGGTGCCGGTGAACGCCGGCAGGTAGGTCTGCTGCTGGGCATCGGTGCCCCAGAGCCCCAGCGCGGTGGCCACCGAGCCGGGCGCCAGCGCGGCGACCGCGAGGCCCATGTCGCCGTGGGCGAGGGCCTCGGCCACGAGGGTGCCGGCCATGGCCGAGCGCTCCTCGGAGATCCCACCCAGCGCCTCGGGCACGCCCAGGAGGGGCAGCCCGACCTCGAGGCTCGCCGCCAGCACGGCCTCGGGCGCCAGGCACGCCTCGTCGGCCTTGGCCGCGGCGGGACGGACGACCTCCTCGGCGAGCTCGCGCACCACGTCCACGAGCATCTGCTCGTCCTCGGTCGGAGTGAGGTCGAAGACGCCCTTGGTCCGCGCCGGCGCGACGCGCACGCCCTGCTGGTCCTTCGTGCCGGCGGCGGAGAAGGTGCGGCTCGCGGCGGTGATGGTCTTGAAGCCACTGCGCGTGGCCGTGAAGACGGCCTGCTCGGCGGGCCTGCGCAGACCGACCCGGTCGAGCAGGTCGCTCTGCGCCAGCCGGTTGAGCCCGGCGACGAGGTAGCCGATCGGGTCGCGGGACTCCGTGCTGGGGACACCGTGCCGCCCGCCGGGGCGCAGACTCTGGAGGAGGGACATGGAGATAATGTAACTCGGAGTTACACTCCGGGCTACAGCGGCTCGGGTGGGCCGGGTCACGTCGGCCCGTCCCCGGCGCCCGTTCGGCACGGTCCTAGGATCTTCCCGTGCCCGACCAGCCCTCCCCCGCGCCCCTCGCCCCCCACGGCCCGCTGCCCACCGGCGGCACGGTCCGGCCGATCACCCGGTGGGGCACGCCCGTCATGCACCGCCCGCAGGCGCTCGTGACGGCGTACGACGACGCGCTGACGGCCCTCGCCGCCGACATGGTCGCCACCATGTACGCCGCCGACGGCGTCGGGCTGGCGGCGTGCCAGATCGGCGAGAACGTCGCGATGTTCGTCTTCGACTGCCACGACGAGTCCGGCCAGCGCACGGTCGGCGTGGTCTGCAACCCGGTCCTCACGCTGCCCGAGGGCCGCGACCGGCTCCTCGACGAGGCCGACGAGGGCTGCCTGTCCTTCCCGGGCGCCTTCGTCGAGCTGGGTCGCCCCGACACCGCCACGGTGACCGGCACCGGCCTCGACGGGTCCCCGGTCACCTTCTCCGGCGACGGCATGCTCGCGCGCTGCCTCCAGCACGAGACCGACCACACCCTCGGCACCGTCTTCGGCGACCGGCTCCCCACCAAGCTGCGCAAGCGCCTGCAGAAGCAGCACGACAAGCTCGCCGAGGACTACCCGGTCGGCTGGCCGGCCTGAGGGCGTCGTCGGGTCCCGTACCCCTGCGGTTTGGTCACCAACCGCACGTTTCGGGCCCGAGAACCTGCGGTTGGTGACCAAACCGCACGGGGTGGGGACGCACCGGCGCGGGCGGATCAGAGGGCGGGCGACCGGCTCACGAGGGCCCGGTCGCGCGTTGTAGGCTCTGGCGCCACGCGAAACCGCGAGCACGTCGCCACGAGAGGACCACCGTGTCACCGCTGCAGCAGGCCCGCCCGGTCCCGTCCAGGACTCACTGACCGATGCCGATCTTCAGCCGCGAGGGACGCAACGTCCTGTTCGTCCACGTCCCCAAGACCGGGGGCAGCACGATCGAGCGGATCTTCAAGCGCTCGGGCTGGACGACGTACTTCCTGGAGACCCGCACGACCGGCGGCGACCTGTTCCCGCTGCGCCGGTGCTCGCCGCAGCACTACCAGGCCGACCTGCTGCGCGAGCTCCTCGACGTCTCGAGGCTCGCGGGCGGGTTCATGATCGTGCGCGACCCGGTGGCGCGCTTCCGCTCGGAGTACCTGATGCGCAACACCAAGGACCCGCGCACCGACGCGGCCTCGGTCGAGGCCTGGGCCGACCGGGCGTTCACCCGCTACCGCACCAATCCCTACATCTTCGACAACCACCTGCGCCCGCAGCACGAGTTCCTGCTCGAGGGGGTCACCGTGCACCGCCTCGAGGACGGCATGGAGGCGGTCATGACGGACCTCAACACCCGGCTCCAGCTGGGCCTCGACCCCAAGATCCCCCACGCCATGCACAGCTCCAAGCGGGCCGGCGTGCCGAGCTCGGCCGTGGAGCTGTCGCCGTCGCTCCTCGAACGGCTCACGGAGTTTTACGCGCGCGACTACGAGGAGCTCGGCTACGCGCTCCCCGGCACGTCGGCCTAGCCGGACACACTTGTCGAGCGCCCCAGCGCGTCGCCCCGACCACCTGCGGTTTGGTCACAAACCGCAGATGATCGGGGCCAAAACGTGCGGTTGGTGACCAAACCGCAGGGGGCTCAGCGCTTGACGACCACGGTCGCCACACCGACGGAGGTCTTGGTGGTGGCGTTGCCGCGGTAGGTCGCGGTGAGCTTGAGCTTGCCGGCGCGGAGCTTGGGCAGCTTGAAGGTGGCGGCGCCGTTGCGGAGCGTCAGCGTCACCGACTTCGTGCCGTAGCGCAGCAGGACCTGGCCGGCCGCCGGGGCGGCGCCGCGCAGGACCTTGACGGTCACCATCGGTCGGGCGCCCGGCTTGGCCTTCTTCGGCGCGGTGACCGTCGTGCGGGACGCCGCAGGGGCCACCGTCAGGGACACCGCCGCCGAGTCCGACGACAGGTGGTCACCGGTGGGCGGCAGGTAGCGCGCCGTGTAGCTGTGCCGGCCGACACTCACCCCGGTCACCAGCACGGTCGCCCGCTCGCCGACGAGGTTCGCCACGCCGACCGACCTGGTGCCCTCGAAGAACTGCACCTGTCCACCGACGACCGGCTCCCCCGCCACGGCGACCTTGGCGTTCAACGACATCGTGGTGCCGCTGACCGAGCCGGTCAGCGACGTGGTGGTGGCCGCGGGCAGGACCGTGACGACCTTGCCCGCCGAGACCGACGAGCCGTACGCCGCCGCGTCGGCCGGCACGAAGCGCGCCGTGTAGGTGTGCGGTCCGGCGGTGGCGAGCCTGGCGGGCAGGCGGAACACACCACCGGTGGCGGCCACCGGGACCCCGAGGTCGACACCGTCCTCGGCGAAGACCACCTGGCCGGCCGGCTTCACCTGGCCGGCCGTCACGAGGGCGCTCAGCGCCACCGAGCGGCCGGTGACGACCACCTCGAGGGCGGTCGCGGTGGCGGCTGCCTCGGGGTCCGGCTCCCCGACCTGCGCGACCCGCGATGCCGAGACAGAGTCGCGGTACGACGTCCCGGCCGCTGCGAAGAAGTGCGCGACGTAGGTGTGCTTGCCGCGCGGGACGTCGGTGAGCGTCACCGTGCCGGCGCCGGACTCCACCGTCCCGCTGCCGACGTCGAGCCCGCCCTCGCGCAGGACGACGACGCCCTCGGGGACCTCGTAGGGACTGGTCACGGCGACCTGGGCGGTGACCGTGCTGTCCGCGACCGACACCGTGAGGGCACTCGTGGTGTCGCTCGGCGCCACGGTGAGCGTGCTCGTCGGCGAGACGGAGCCGGCGTGCACCGACTCGTCGTCCGCGACGAAGTAGGCGGCGTAGCCGTGCCGCCCTGCCCGCACCGCGTCGAGGGACAGCGTGGCCTTGCCGGCCTTCACCTGGACGGTGTCCTGGACGACCCCGTCCTCCACGAACTGGATCCGACCGGTCGGGGTGCCGAGCGCGGCGTCGACGTCGGAGGCCAGGGTGACGGTGCGGCCGTCGGCCGAGGCCGTCAGGCCGGTCGTGGTCCGCGTGGGGTCGACCACGGTCGGAGCGGACGCCTCGGACCCTGCGTGGATCCCGTCGCTCGGCACGTAGGTGGCGGTGTAGGTGTGCGTCCCGCCGAGCACGTTCGGGACCTGCAGCTGGGCCACGTTGCCGGTGACCGGGACGGCCTGGAGCAGTCGGTCGCCTTCGCGGAACTCCACGGTGCCGGCTGGTGCGCTGGTGCCCGTGTCGGGGTAGACGTTGGCGTACAACGAGACGGTGCTGCCGGTCGCCCAGCCGCTCAGGTACGTCGTGGTCGGCGTGCCCGCCACCTCGACCACCTGCGCGGTGGACGTCGAGGTCGCGTACTGCTGGGCGTCGGACGGGACGAACGTGGCGACGTAGCGGTGCGTGCCGGTGGGGACGTCCAGGAGCTGGATGCTGGCGTAGCCGTAGGAGGCGGTGACCGTCTCGACCAGGACGCCGTCGGCGCGGAGCTCCACGGAGCCCTCGGGCCAGCCGACGGACGCGTCGACCTGCGCCGTGAGCGAGACCGTGTGGCCCGAGACCGAGGCCTCGAGCCTGGTCGTGGTGCGGACCGCGGCGTCGGACACCGTGACGGTGCGCTCCGGCGACGTCGACTCGGCGTGCATCGTCTCGGGGAAGACGAACCGCGCCGCGTAGACGTGCTCGCCGGGCGTGACGGCGAGCCGCGTCGTGGAGGCGGTGCCGTCGCCGGTGAGCTGCTCGTAGGCGACCTCCTGCCCGTCCTGGACGAAGACGACCCAGCCCTGGGGGGTCCCCCGCTGGGCGGAGACGGTCGCGGTCAGGGTGACGGTGCGCTCGTCCACGACCGCCTTCAGGGCCGTCGTCGTCGCGACGGCGCCGAGGGTGATGCCCTGCTCGCCCGAGGACGACCCGGCGTACGTCGCCGGGTCGCTCGGCTCGAACGTCGCGCTGAACAGGTGCTCGCCCGGGTCTAGGTCGGTCCGGTCGAAGGTGACCCCGCCCGCGGTGAGCGGCAGCGTCGCCAGGACGGTGTCCCCCTGACGCAGCACGACGTCTCCGGAGGGTGAGCCCGACGCGCCGGCGACCCGGACGTCGAGGGTGACCGTCTGCGCACGTGCGGTGAGGGTCAGCTCGGTCGTGGTCACGATCGGCTCGACCACCACGGAGCGCTCGGCCGAGACGGACCCGGCGAACGGGGACTCGTCTGCCGGCACGAACGTGGCGGTGTAGGCGTGCTGGCCGGGCGTGGCCGCGGTCAGCTCGACGGACGCCGCGCCGTCCTCGACGGGGCTCGTGCCCACCACCTGGTCACCCTCACGGAAGACGACGTCACCCACCGGCGTGCCGCGGGCGCCGTCCACGCGGGCGCTCAGCACGACCCGACGCACGTCGACGCCGGCGTCCAGCGTCGTCGTGGTGACGATCAGGTCGACGACGACGCGGCGCTCGGCCGAGACCGAACCGCCGTGGCGCACCTCGTCGGCGGGCACGAACGTCGCGGTGTAGACGTGCTGGCCCAGCGCGACGCCGGTCAGCTCCAGCGAGGCGGTCCCCTCCTCGAGGGTCGCCCGGGCCACGACCTCGTCGCCCTCACGGAACACCACGTCTCCGGCGGGGCTGCCGCCGGCGGCGGTCACCTCGGCCGACAGCGTGACGGTACGGGCGTCGGCGGCGGCGCTCAGCTCCGTCTGCGTCGCGATCGGGTCGACGACGACGCGGCGCTCCGCGGAGACCGACCCGCCCTGGCGGACCTCGTCGGCGGGCACGAACGTCGCGGTGTAGGCGTGCGCCCCCGGTGCGACGTCGGTCAGCTCCAGGGAGGCGACGCCGTCCTCGAGGGTCGCCCGGCCCACGACCTCGTCACCCTCACGGAACACCACGTCTCCGGCGGGGCTGCCGTCGGCGGCGGTCACCTCGGCCGACAGCGTGACGGTACGGGCGTCGGCGGCGGCGCTCAGCTCCGTCTGCGTCGCGATCGGGTCGACGACGACGTGTCGCTCCGCGGAGACCGACCCGCCGTGGCGGACCTCGTCGGCGGGCACGAACGTCGCGGTGTAGGCGTGCGCCCCCGGTGCGACGTCGGTCAGCTCCAGGGAGGCGACGCCGTCCTCGAGGGCCGCGCGGCCCACGACCTCGTCACCCTCACGGAAGACGACGTCACCAGCAGGGCTCCCGCCGTCGGCGGTCACCTCCGCGGTCAGCGCGACCGTGCGGACCTCGGCGGCCGCGGTCAGCGACGTCTCCGTCGCGATGGCGCCGACCGCCACCGTCTGCGCCGACGAGGTCGACGCCGCGTGGGTCGCGGGCGCCGACGGCGCGAACGTCGCGGTGTAGGTGTGCTCACCCGGGTGGACGTCGGTCAGCTCCAGGGCGGCCTCCCCGTCCTCGAGCTCGACGGTGCCCAGCACGGTCGAGCCCTCGCGGAGCACGACCGCGCCCGCGGGGCTCCCGTAGCCGGACGTGACCTCGGCGGCGAGCGTGACCGTGCGGCCCTCGGCCGACGCGGTCAGCGTCGTCTGCGTCGCCACGGGCGCCACCGTGACGGTGCGCTCGGCGGAGGTCGAGCCGGCGAAGGCGACGGCGTCGGCGGGGACGTACGTCGCGGTGTAGGCGTGCTCGCCCGGTGCGACGTCCGCGACGTCGAGGGTCGCGGCGCCGTCGGCCAGCGTGACGGTGTCCAGCAGGGTGTCGCCCTGGCGGAGCTCGACGGCTCCCGTCGGCGTGCCGTCGGCGCTGGTGACCTCGACGTCGAGCGTGACCGTGCGGCCCTCGGCGCTCGCGCCGAGCGCCGTGCTGGTCGCGAACGGGTCGACCGTCGCCGAGGCGACCGGCGAGACCGAGCCCGACACGGCGTCGGCTGAGGCCGGCACGAACGTCGCCCGGTAGCGGTGCTCGCCGGGGGTGACGCCCTCCACGGCCAGCGACGCCGCAGCATCGGCCACGGGGACGGCGCCCAGCACGGTGTCGCCCTCGCGGAACACCACCTCGCCGGCGGCCGAGCCGTCCGTGGTCACGTCGGCGGTCAGCGTGACCGTCCGGCCGGCGACCCTCGCGGACAGCGCCGTTGCGCTGGGGCTCTTGACCCTGACCGTGCGCTCCGGAGAGACCGAGCCGGCGTACGTCGCGGGATCGGCCGGCACGAAGGTCGCCGTGTAGGTGTGCTCCCCCGGGACGACGTCCTCGAGCATGGCCGATGCGGCCGCGCCGGTGACCGCGACCGTGGCGACGACGTCGCCGCCCTCGCGGAAGACGACGTCGCCGGCGGCGCCCGCCGTGGTGCGCGCCTCGAGGGCGACGGTCCCCCCGGTGGCGGCGGCGGACAGCGAGGTGCTGGTCACGTAGGGGTCGGCCGTGACCGTGCGGGGCGCCGAGGCGGAGCCGCCGTAGGTCACCGGGTCGCTCGGGACGAACGTGGCCACGTAGGTGTGCTCGCCCGGGCTGACCTGCAGCGTCCGCGACGCGGCGCCGTCCTCGACGTCGACCGTGCCGACGACGGTGGTGCCGTCGCGGAGGACGACACGGCCCGCGGGCGTGCCGCTGTCGCCGGCGACCTGGGCCTCCAGCGTGAGCGAGCGGCCTCCGGCGTACGTCGCCGTGAGCGTGGTCGTGGTCGGGATGGGGTCGACCGTGACGACGCGCGCCGGGGACTGCGAGGCGCCGTGCCTGACGGTGTCGGAGGGGGCGAAGGTCGCGGTGTAGCTGTGCGCCCCGGGCACGACCGACCTGAGCTCGAGCGTCGCCGAGCCGTCCACCAGCGCGACCGTGCCGACGACGGTGGTGCCGTCGCGCAGGACGAGGTCGCCGGCGGGGGTGCCCAGTGCGGACGTGACGTTCGCGTCCAGGGTGACGGTGCGTCCGGAGACCTGCACGCTCAGGCCGGTGACGGTCGCCACGGCGGCGACGGTCACGGTGCGGGTGGGCGAGGTGGAGCCGGCGTGCGTGGTCCCGGTGGGAACGAACGTCGCGGTGTAGGAGTGCTGACCGGGCGTGACGCCCGACAGCGCGAGCACCGAGCTGCCGCCGGTGAGCGGCACGGTGTCGAGCAGGGTGTCGCCCTCACGAAGCTCCACGGCCCCGGTGAGCGTGCCGGACGTGGTCGCCGGGACCGCCGTCAGTGTCACGTTGCGGCCGTCGACGACCGCCGCGAGACCGGTGGTGGTGGCGATGCGTGCGACCTCGACGCTGCGCTCGGCGGACACCGACCCGGCGTACGTCACCGAGTCGCTGGGCAGGAAGGTCGCGGTGTAGGTGTGCGCGCCGGGGGCCACGGTGCTCAGCGTCAGCCGGGCGGCACCCGAGGAGAGGGTGACGGTCCCGACGACGGTCTCGCCCTCGCGGAAGCGCACCTGGCCGGCGGCCGCACCGCCCGGCACGGTGACGGCGGCGTCGAGGGTGACGGTGCGGTTGCTGACGGCCGCCTCGAGCGTGGTGGTGGAGACGGCCTTCGCGACCGTCACCGGCGTCGCCGGTGACTCGGAGGCGGTGTGGTTGGCGCTGCTGGTGGGGACGAACTTCGCCGTGTAGGTGTAGTCGCCGGGCACGACGTTGGTCTGCGTGGCCACCACCGTGCCGGCGACGACGTCGGCCGCGAAGAAGGGTGCCGTCCCGCGGTAGAACGTCACCCGGCCGACGGCGGGGGTGCCGTCGCTGGCCACGGACGCGGTCAGCGTGACGGTTCGGCCGCTGACGCTGCCGTCCAGCGTGGTCGTGGTGGTGCCCAGGACGGTGGTCACCTGGCTCGCGGACGCCGACCCGAGGTGGACCGCGCCCGAGGGCACGAACGTCGCGGTGTAGGAGTGCGGGCCGAACGCGACGCCGCTGAGGGTCCGCGTGGCGGTGCCGTTGCTCAGGGTGACGGTGGCGACGACGCTCGCGCCGTCGCGGAGCTCGACGGTGCCGGTGGGGGCGCCGGAGGAGGCGGTGACGGTCGCCACGAGCGTGACCGTGCGGCCGGTCGCCGTGGCCTGGAGCGTGGTGGTGGTGGCGACCCGGTCGACGACGAGCGCGCTGGGCGCCGACGTCGAGGAGCCGTAGGCGTCGGGGTTGGTCGCCTCGAACGTCGCGGTGTAGGTGTGCTCGCCCGGGACGACCGCCTCCAGGGTGAGCGTGGCGGCGCCGCCGGACAGCGTGACCGTGCCGACGAGGACGCCGCCGTCACGGAACCGGACGACGCCGCTGGGGCTGCCGGGACCGGTGACCTCGGCGGCCAGCGTGATCCGCCGGGCGTCGAGGGTCGCGGTCAGGGCGGTCGCGGTGGCGACGAAGACCGTCGCGGTGCGCGTCGGCGACGTCGAGCCGACGTGGCTCGCGCTGCTGGGGACGAACGTCGCGGTGTAGGAGTGCGGGCCGGGGCCGACGTCGCGCAGCACCAGCTCCGCCCCACCGGAGGCCAGCGGGCGGGTGCCGAGCAGCGTGCCGCCCTCCCGGAACTCCACCGTGCCGTCGAGGGTGCCCTCGGTGGCGCTCACGCTGCTGGCCAGGGTCACGGTCCGCCCGTCGACCGCCACGGTCAGGTCCGCGGTGGTGCGAGGGGCGGTGACGACGGCGGTGTGGGCGGCCGAGACGGAGCCGGCGAAGTCCGCCGGGTTGGTGGGGACGAACGTCGCGACGTAGACGTGGTCGCCCCGGGTGACCCCGTCGAGGACGACGGAGGCCTTGCCGCCGGAGACCGTGCCGGTCCCGACCAGCGTGCCGTCCTCGTGGAACTGCACCGAGCCGGCCGGGCTGCCCAGGGTGGTGGTGACGGTGGCGGACAGGGTGACCTGACGGTCGACGACCGCGGAGCCCAGGACCGTCGTGGTCGGGTTCGCCAGGACGATGGCGGTGCGTGCCGGGGAGCTCGAGTAGTCGTTGCGGGTGGGGTCGATCGGGTAGAACTGCGCGACGTAGGTGTGCTCCCCCGTCGCCAGCCCGGACACCGAGACCTGCGCGACACCGTCGGTGACGTAGGCCCACGCGGCGAGCGTGCCGCCCTCCATGAACCGCACGTGGCCGCCTGCGGCCGCGGCGGTCGGGGAGACCGTGGCCCGCAGGGTCGCGGTGCGTCCGCTGACGCTGGCCGTCAGCTCGGTGGTCGTGACGGTGGCCTGCGCGAACAGGACGACGTTGGAGGACTGGGAAGCCGCGTAGACCGCCGGGTCCTCCGGGACGAAGGTCGCCCGGAACGTGTGGCTGCCCTTGGTGAGATCGCCGGCCGTGAGCGTCGCCGTGCCGCCGGTCAGTGGCGCGGTCGCGACGACGACGCCGGCGTCGGTGAGCTGGACGCTGCCCGACGGGGTGCCCGAGCCGGATCGCACGGTCGCGGTGAGCGTGGCGGTGCGCCCGTCGAGGGATCCGGACAGGCTGGTGGCGGTGGGCGTGATGCCCGGCGGCCCTTCGACGGTGACGCTGCGGGCAGGGGAGGTCGAGCCGTCGTAGAGCTGTGACTGGGTGGGCGAGAAGACCGCGGTGTAGCTGTGCTCGCCGGAGGTGACGGAGGTGAGGGTCACCGCCAGCGTGCCGGTCGTGACCTGGCCCGAGCCGACCTGGACGTTGCCGTCGTAGAGCTCCACGTAGCCCGTGGCCGACGCCGGCGAGACGGTCACGGCGAGCGTCACGCTGCGCGCGTCGACCGTGGCCTGCAGCCCCGTGGTCGTGGGAGTCCCGACGACCGTGTGGACCTGGCTCGTGGAGGAGGGGACGAACCTGCTGGGGCTGTCGGGCACGAAGCGTGCCGTGTAAGTCTGCTCGCCTCGGGGCTGCCGGTCGACCGTGAGCGTGGAGGCGGTCGTCAGGGTGTTGACGTCGCCGTAGCCCAGGATCACGGTGCCGCGGCGGTACTCCAGGTAGCCGATCGGGGCGCCGTAGGTCGCGGTGACGCTGCCCGACAGGGTCACGGTGGTCCCGCTGGAGACCACCGCCAGGGAGGTCGTGGTCGACTTGGGGCCGTCGTCGATGAAGTTCCACGACAGGGTGAACGGGCCGACCCCGGTCGCGATGTCGCGGAACCCGTCGACGGCGATCGAGTAGGTGGTGCCGGCCGTGACCAGGAGCTGCACGGAGGAGAGCTTGCCCGTGGCGTCGTCGTTGCCGGTCCACTCCGTCAGGGAGCCGAGAGCCGTCCCGACGTAGACCCCGAGGGTCGTGTCGCGGTCGGCGACGCTCGATCCCGTCGAGAGCTGCAGGAGTCCCGACTGGGGCGCCGTCCAGGAGTACCAGAGCGAGGCGCGGCCGGCGACGATCCGGGTCGTGGGGGGTCGGGGGTCCCCGACCTCGGCCGACGACTCGAGGTTGTCGCCGGTGACCGTCCCGGAGATGCCCGAGAGGGTCGTGCGTTGCGCGAACGCGTCGTTGGCCGGGCGCGCGGGGACCTCGACGGACACGGTGGTGACCGGGCCTTGGCCGGCGAAGCTCGTGGCGGCGACGCCGAGCGTGTGCGTGCCGGGGGTGAGGAGGCTGCTGAGCACGTCGACCGAGCGCCGGGCGCTGCCGCCGCTGACGACGAAGACGCCGTCGACGAAGACGTCGTACTGCTGCACGGCGTGGGTGCCGGCGCTGGCCGGAGGCGAGTAGGAGATCTGAGCGGCACCGGCGACGCTGAGCCAGCGCGCGCTGACGGCCTGCGGGGCCCCCGGCTTGATCGTCCCGTTGGTGGTGGTCGCGTTGACGCTGACGGTCGGACCCGGCCCCCGTGCGTTGAGCGCGGTGACCCGGAACGTGTACGTCGTCGACACCGACAGGCCGGTCCAGGAGTAGCTGGTGGCGCCCGGGCCGAGCTGGACGACCGTCGGGTCGCCGACGCGGGTCACGACGTAGCCCGTGACGGGGCTGCCGCCGTCGCTTGCCGGGGCGGCCCAGCTGAGGTTGACCGTCGAGTCCGAGGCGTGCGGCGTGCCCGTCACCGAGACCGGGGCCGTCGGGGTGCCCGTGGGGGCCGCGCCGTCGCAGCCGTTGGTGCTGACGGTGTAGGCGCCGAGGGAGCCGTAGTCGTCGTACCCGTTGGCCCAGGTGCCGAACCCGACACCGTCGACCTGGAGGTAGTAGGTGGCGGAGCCGAGCGTCTGGTTGATCGAGGCGGCCATCCCGGTGGCAACGCTGACGCTCGTCTGGCCCGAGGCGGGGTCGGCCGCGGCCACGACGCTGCCGGCGGCGTTGAGCAGGGTCAGCTTGATGTCGAGGTCCGGCATCGCCGACAGCGGGTTCGCCGCGATCGACACCGCGCCCGAGCAGGTGCCGAGCAGGTAGGTGTCGACGTCGGTGCGGCTGCTGATGTAGGCCGCCCCCGTCGGCTTCACCGGCGCGCCGACGATGACCGAGGGAGCCTCGTCGACCCGTAGGCCCAGCTTGGCGCCGAGGATCGCGACGTCGTCCTCGCGGTTGTTGGCCGAGGCGTAGTCACCCTTCGACCACTGCGTGATCGGGTGGCTGTAGCCGGCGCCCATGATCGGGGCCCACGCACCGTGACCCGTGTCGTAGTTGTCGACACCCGCCTGGTTGCCGTCGTGGGAGAGGCTGAGCTGGTGTCCGGCCTCGTGGCTGGCAGCCTCGGTGACACCCTTCACGGAGGCCGCTGCGCTCTGGGGGAACACCCAGGCCGGCTGGGCGTAGCCGTAGCCGTCGCCGCCCGGGCCCCGAGCCTCGTCGAAGACACCGAGGTAGGCCACGCCGCCGCAGCCGAAGCCCTCCGACACCTTGCCGCAGAGCGTGTCGTGAGAGACCGCGTCGGGCGTGATCAGCACGTGCGAGCCGTAGACCTCGTCGCTCAGGCTGCTGCGCAGGATGGCCGCGGCGCCCGGGTCCGCGGTGGTCACGTCCACGTCGAACGCCGCGTAGTCCTCGGCCACGCCCTCGTAGACGGACTGGAAGGCGGCGAGGTCGGTGCTGTTGAACGAGCCGGAGGTGGCCCCGGAGGGACGCCAGGCCGGCTGGGTCGTGGGGAGGCCCGGCTTCTGGGCGTGCCAGCTGGTGCCGCTGACGCTGCCGCCGTCGAAGTCGAGGAAGATCGTGCGCTTCGCGCCGGGCCGGCTGTGCAGGAGGAAGGTCTGGTCCAGCGGCGCGGCGGCGGCCGGCACCGGCAGGTCGCCCTGCGGCTCGACGGCGACGTCCTTGAAGAACACCAGTCCCTCGGCGTCGAGCCAGGCGGTGGGGTCCGTGCGCAGGAGGTCGACCAGCTCGTCGGTCTCCAGGTCGTTGAGCGCGGCCGCCTCGTCGACCTGCTCGCCCAGCAGCCGGATGGCGGTCGCGCCGTGGACGGGGCGCGGCAGGTCGACGCTGGTGTCGCCGTAGTTGGCGTCGATGTCGGGGACGGTGCCGGACCCGCCGTCCTCGTCGTCGGCGGTCCGGGTCGTCGCCGCGGTCGCTGCCGCCGTGGTGCGGGCTGCGGTCACCCCGTCGGCGAGGGCCGACGGCGATGCCGGGAGTGCGGGAGCCGCGTCGACGGGCGCCGTGACGGCGACGAGCCCGAGAACGAGCGAGAGTACAACCATGGCGCCTGGACGGCGACCCGTCCGACGACGCACGTAGTGCTCCTTGATCCGAGGTTCTGGGCGACCCTAAGCGGCCCGCCGGGATCCGCGCAGTCGAACGGGGCGATCGGCCCCACGCGCACCACGTGACGTACCCCACCCCACCCCGCCGCGTCCGGAACCGGTCACCGCCGGAGGCCGACGCACTCGCGGTTTGGTCACCAACCGCAGGTCAGGGGCGTCCGGATCCGGCCGCGTGGTCGGCGATGACGGCGTCCGACTGTCCGAGGCGGGCCCGGGGTGGTCTCCTCCCGCCGCGGGTGGCCGATCCCTGCCGTTTGGTCACCAACCGCACGTTTGAGGCGCTCGAACCTGCGGTTGGTGACCACACGGCGGGGTCCAGGAACGCACGAGAGAGCCGGCCCGACGACGTCGCTGGACGTCGCGCGCGCGGGCCTTCGTGTCCGTGGACCGACCAGGGGTCAGCGCCTGACCTTGACCAGACCGCTGCCGACGGAGGCCTGGGTGCCCGCGTTGCCCAGGTACGTCGCCGTGAGCTTCAGCCGGCCCTGGCGCAATTTGGGCAGCTTGAAGGACGCCTTGCCGCCGACGAGCTTGAGGGTCACCGTCTTGACGCCGTAGCGCAGCGTGACCTTGCCCGTGGCCGGCGCGCCCTGGCTGACGACCTTGACCCGGACCACCGGTCGGGCACCGACCCTGGCCTTGGCCGGTGCCGTGACCGTCGTCCGCGAGGCGGCCTTCGCCACGGTCATCGACACGGCCGGGGAGCTCGACGTGGAGTAGGCGCCGTCGGCGGGGACGTAGACGGCACGGAAGTCGTGCTTGCCCGGCGCGAGTCCGGCGACCACCAGCGTGGCGCGACCCTCGGTGAGGGTGGCCGATCGCACGACGCGGTCGCCGTCGTAGAGGTCGACCTTGCCGGTCGGGACGGTGTCGTCGACCGCGTCCACGGTGGCGGTGAAGGTGCCGGTCGTGGCCTTGAGCGAGCCCGTGAGCGCGGTGGTGGTGGCGGTCGCGTCGATCGTCAGGGACTGCGGCTGGGAGGTGGAGGTCGCGTAGGCCTCGGGGTCGGTCGGCACGAACGTCGCGGTGAAGGAGTGCGTGCCACCGGGCACGGTCCGCGTCTGGTGGGCCATCGCGAAGTTGCCTGAGGTCGCCGCCGGCACCGTGCCGACCAGGACGCCGTCCTGGCGGAACTCCACGGAGCCGACCGGGACTCCCCCGCTCGCCGAGGTCGCGGAGAGCAGGCTGACCTGGTGACCGTCCTTGGTCGCGTTCAGCATCGTCGTCGTCGCCTGGAGGACCTTCGGGACGTTGACGGTCGCGTCGTTGGAGCGCGACGGCGCGTACCCGGCGTCGGTCGGGGTGAACACCGCGTGGAAGGTGTGCGGCCCGGCGCCCTGGACCAGCAGCGAGGTCTTCACCGAGGTCGGGAAGCCGCCGCCGGCAACGGGCCGGGTGTCACGGAGGAGGTCGCCCTCGTAGAACGCGACCGCGCCCACGGCGTTGCTGCCGGGGATGTAGACCAGCGCGTCGAGGTCGACCGTCGCCAGGGTCCCCGACGGCGGGCCGGCGAGCGACGCCGACAGGTTGACCATGGACGGAGCGGCCGCTCGCTGGGGCGAGCCGCCCGGGCCCGCCTGCGCGGGCGCCACGAAGGCCACCGTGCCGAGGAGCAGCCCGAGGACGAGGGACACGATGGCGAGGGCGCCGGAACGGCGGCCGTGGCGACGAGGCACGATTCTGCTCCTGGTGGTCGAGGTCCTGCGACCGTAGACGCGGCCTTCTCCAGGCCGCAGCCGAACTGCGCAAGGACCGGTGGCCGATCCCTGCCGACCGCCCCCGCGCCGGTGGCCGATCCCTGCCGTTTGGTCACCAACCGCACTTCGAGCGCTTGGAACCTGCGGTCTGTGACCAAACCGCAGGGGTCACCGCCGCGCAGTCACCCAGCACGCGACGGCGGAGGCGGCGGCAACGTTGAGCGAGTCGATGCCCTCGGCCATCGGGATGATCGCCCGCCGGTCGGCCGACTGCTCCCAGCGCGCGGACAGTCCGTGGCCCTCCGAGCCGAGGACCAGCGCGACGCGGTCGAGACCGGCGACCGCGTCCTCGATGCCGACCGCGTCGTCGGCCAGCGTCAGCGCGACGGTGGTGAAGCCGCGCGCCGAGAGATCGGGCAGCGCCTCGTGCCAGTCCGGCAGGCGCGTCCACGGCATCGTGAACACCGCGCCCATGCCGACCTTGATCGACCGGCGGTAGAGCGGGTCGGCGCAGCGCGGTGCCAGCAGGACGGCGTCGAACCCCAGCGCCGCGCCGCTGCGGAACACCGCGCCGACGTTGGTGTGGTCGACGAGGTCCTCCAGCACCAGGACCGAGCGCGCGCCCTCGAGCACGTCGTCGACGGAGCGCAGCGCCGGGCGGTGCAGCGAGGCGAGGGCGCCGCGGTGGACGTGGAAGCCCGTCACCTGCTCGGCGAGCCGCTCCTCCAGGACGTAGCAGGGTGCCTCGGAGCGGTCCAGGACGTCGGCGAGGCCGTCGAGCCAGCGCGGCGCCATCAGGAAGGACCGGGGGGCGTGGCCGGCCTCGACCGCGCGCCGTACGACCTTCTCGCCCTCCGCCAGGAAGAGCCCGTGCTCGCCCTCGAGGTGCTTGCGCAGCTCGACGTCGCGCAGGTCGCGGTAGTCGGCGAGCCGAGGGTCGGCGGGGTCGTCGATCGGGACCAGGACCGCCATCAGGGGACGCTCACGCGAAGCGCTCGGGATGGGCCACCGCGACGACGTCGCCGACGACGATGATCGCGGGCGGGAGCACCGCGTGGGCGAGGAGCTCGGCCTGGAGGGTGCCGAGGGTGGCGAGCACGGTGCGCTCCCCCGGCATCGTCCCGTCGCACAGGACCGCCACCGGGGTCTCGGGGCTCCGCCCACCCGCGACCAGCACGTCGGCGATGACGGGGGCGTTCTCGACGGCCATCATCAGCACCAGCGTGCCGCGCAGCGCCGAGAGGGCGTCCCAGTTGGTCAGCGACTCGGGGTGGCCGGGCGGCAGGTGCCCGGAGACGACGGTGAACTCGTGGGCGACGCCGCGGTGGGTGACCGGGATGCCGGCGACGGCGGGTACGGCGACCGGGCTGGTCAGGCCGGGGATGACGGTGACCGGCACGCCGGCGGCCCGGCACGCCAGGACCTCCTCGTAGCCGCGGCCGAAGACGAAGTTGTCGCCGCCCTTGAAGCGCACGACCCGCTTGCCCTCGAGCGCCCGCTCGACGATGACGCGGTTGATCTCCTCCTGCTGCGCCGAGCGGCCGCGCGGCAGCTTGGCCACGTCGACGAGCTCGACGTCGGTGGGCAGCTGCCCGAGCAGCTCGCGCGGGGCGAGCCGGTCGGCGACCACGACGTCGGCCTCCATGAGCGCCTTGCGGCCGGCCACCGAGATCAGGTCGGGGTCGCCCGGCCCGCCGCCGACGAGGGTGACGCCGGCCTTGTGCGTGCGCGTGTGCCGCCCCAGGGTGCCCTCGCGCAGGCCGGCCAGGATCTCGTCGCGCACCGCGGCGGACAGCCGGGGCTCACGGTTGCCCAGGACCGCGACGGTGAGCCCGGCCGCGCGCCCCACGGCGGGCGTCCAGGCGGTGGCGTCGGTCGCGTCGTCGGCGCGCACGCAGAAGACCCGCCTCCGCTCGGCCTCGGCCGAGACCCGCTCGTTGACCTCCGTGACGTCGGTGACGGCCAGGACGTACCAGGTGTCCTCGAGGTCGGCCTCCTCGAAGCCGCGGCGGTGCCAGGTGGCCTCGCCGGCGCCGACGAGGCCCTCGATCGCGGGCGTGACGTCCGGGGAGACGACATGGACGTCGGCGCCCGCGGCCAGGAGCTGCGGGACGCGACGCTGGGCGACGTGGCCGCCCCCGACGACCACGACGCGTCGGCCGGTCAGGCGCAGGCCAACGGGGTAGGTCGCGATCTCGTCCACGCCACCATCATCCCGGGTCCGACCGGCGAGGCGATGGTCAGGGTTCAGGGCGCGGACTACGTTTGACGCATGAGCCTCGAGCGTCCCGTCAGCCCGAACCCCTACGACCTCCTCCCGAGCGTCCCGTCGTTCTCCGTGACCAGCACGGACGTCGCCGACGGCCAGCCGCTGAAGGACGACCAGGTCGCCGACCTGGGCAACACCTCACCGCAGCTGTCGTGGGAGGGCGCCCCGGAGGGCACCAAGAGCTTCACCGTCACCTGCTTCGACCCCGACGCCCCGACCCCGAGCGGCTTCTGGCACTGGGTGCTGGTGGACCTGCCCGCCGACGTGACGTCGCTGGACACCGGCGCGGCCGCGGGCGAACTGCCCGGAGGCGCGTTCCACGTGCGCAACGACGGCGGCGAGGCCGGGTTCATGGGCGCCGCCCCGCCGCAGGGCGACCAGGTCCACCGCTACTTCTTCGTCGTGCACGCGGTGAAGGAGGCGACCCTCGGCGTCGACGCCGAGGCGTCGCCCGCGGTCGTGTCGTTCAACCTCGCCTTCAAGACCGCCGGACGCGCGATCCTCCACGGCACCTACCAGCACTGAGCATCCGGCGTCGCGGCCTCAGGTGCTGAGGCCGCGCAGCCGGTCGGCGAACGGCGTGGGGTCGGCGAACTCGTCGCGTACGACGTGCAGCGCGCGGCGGCCACCGACGAGGGACGCCAGCTCACCGGCCGCGCGCTCGACGCGCTGCTCCAGGCCGTGGTCGCCGAAGTCCTCGGTCGCGGCGAAGACGCCGGTCGGGACGACGACGGCGCGCAGGTAGGCGAACAGCGGCCGCAGGGCGTGGTCGAGCACCAGCGAGTGCCGCGACGTGCCGGCGGTCGCGCCGATGAGGACCGGCTTGCCGATGAGCAGGCCCGGCTCCATCACGTCCACGAACGTCTTGAACAGGCCGCTGAAGGAGGCGCTGAAGACGGGCGTGACCATGATCAGGCCGTCGGCCAGGCGCACCTTCTCGAGCACCTCCTCGAGCTCGGCGTTGGGGAAGCCGGTCAGCAGGTGGTCGGCGAGCGCGTGCGCCAGCGGCCGCAGCTCGACGAGCTCCACCTCGGCGTCGGGGCCGAGGTCGGCACGCACCGCGTCCGCCAGCCGCTCGGTGAGCAGCCGCGTGGACGAGGGCACGGAGAGGCCAGCGGAGACGGCCAGGATGCGGGTCATGCCGACACCTCCTCGGCGGCCCCAGTCACAGCGGCGGCGTCCCGCGCGGCCACCAGGCCGGCGTGGGTCGGGCCGTCGGGCACGTGGGCGGGGCGGCCCTCGGCCATCCCGGCGCGCAGGTCCGGCAGGATCTCGCCGAGCAGGTCCAGCTGCTCCAGCACGGTCTTGACCGGCAGCCCGGCGTGGTCGACCAGGAAGAGCTGGCGCTGGTAGTCGCCGACGTACTCCCGGAAGCCGAGGGTGCGCTCGAGCACCTCCTGCGGCGAGCCGACGGTCAGCGGCGTCTGGGAGGTGAAGTCCTCCAGCGACGGGCCGTGGCCGTAGACCGGGGCGTTGTCGAAGTACGGACGGAACTCCCGCACGGCGTCCTGGCTGTTGCGGCGCATGAAGAACTGCCCGCCCAGCCCGACGATCGCCTGGTCGGCGCGACCGTGGCCGTAGTGCTCGAAGCGGCGCCGGTAGAGCGCGACCATCTGCCGGGTGTGGGAGCTCGGCCAGAAGATGTGGTTGTGGAAGAAGCCGTCGCCGTAGTACGCCGCCTGCTCGGCGATCTCGGGGCTGCGGATCGAGCCGTGCCACACGAACGGCGGCACGCCGTCGAGCGGGCGCGGGGTGGCGGTGAAGCCCTGGAGCGGCGTGCGGAACTTGCCCTCCCAGTCGACGACGTCCTCGCGCCACAGGCGGTGCAGCAGCGCGTAGTTCTCGATGGCGAGGTTGATGCCCTCGCGGATGTCCTTGCCGAACCACGGGTAGACCGGGCCGGTGTTGCCGCGGCCCATCATCAGGTCCATGCGGCCGTCGGCGAGGTGCTGCAGCGTGCCGTAGTCCTCGGCGATGCGCACCGGGTCGGTGGTGGTGATCAGCGTCGTGGAGGTCGAGAGGAGGATCCGCTCGGTCTGCGCGGCGATGTAGGCCATGGTCGTCGTCGGGGACGACGCGACGAACGGCGGGTTGTGGTGCTGGCCGACGGCAACGACGTCGAGGCCGACCTCCTCGGCCTTCTTGGCGATCTGGACCTGGGCCTTGATCCGCTCGTGCTCGGTCGGCGTCCGCCCGGTCGTCGGGTCGGTGGTGACGTCGCCGACGGTGAAGATGCCGAACTGCATGCTGCCCATCTCCTCAGAAGTAGTTGAACGATCCATCACCCGCTCCAACGACATCGTGGCACGCGCTATTCCGGGTCCCGGCGCCCGGGGCCGGGCGTGCGAGACTGCCGCAATGCCCCTGCACGTCGCCGTCGCGACGCGCGCCTTCAAGCGGTACTCCACCTACGTCGGAGCGACCCTGGCCGGCATCTTCACCAACTGCGTCTTCGGCGTGATCCTCTGCTTCGTCTACCTCGAGGTGTGGGGTGCCAACCCCGACGCCGGTGGGTACGACGCCAGCGACGCCGTGACCTACGTCTGGCTCGGCCAGGCGATGATCATGACCGTCGCGGTGTGGGGCGGCGGCTCGCCCGACGACCTCGCCGAGCGGATCCGCTCCGGAGACGTGGTCATCGACCTCTACCGCCCGGTGGGGATCCTGGGCTGGTACCTCTCCGCGGACCTCGGCCGCGCGGCCTACCACCTGCTCACCCGCGGGTTGGCCCCCACGGTGGTCGGCGGGCTGCTCTTCGACCTGCGCTACCCCGCCGACCCGCTCACGTGGCTGGTCCTCCTGGCGGCGGTCCCGGTGGCGGTGACGGTGAGCTTCGGGCTGCGGATGCTGGCCTCGCTCACGGCCTTCTGGCTGCTCGACGACGTCGGTCCGCGGATGCTGCTCGGCTTCGCGGCACTGTTCTTCAGCGGTCTCACGGTGCCCCTGGTGATCCTGCCCGGCGGCCTCCGCGAGCTGGCGATGGCACTGCCGTGGGCGACGTTCCTCCAGGTGCCGGCCGACATCTGGCTGGGCAAGCGCACCGGGCTCGAGGTGGTCGAGGGCCTGGCCTTCATGGGCGGCTGGGCGGTCGTCCTGCTCGCCGCCTGCGCCTGGGTCCTGCACCGCGCCGAGCGCCGGGTGGTGGTGCAGGGTGGCTGACGCCGTCGTCGACTACTGCCGCATCGCGAGCCTGTGGGTGCGCGCCTCGATGGCCTACCCCGCGTCCTTCTGGATGATGGCGGTCGGCAGCTTCCTGATGACCGGGCTCGACTTCGTCGCGATCTGGGTGCTGCTGCGCAACGTCGACGACCTCGGCGGCTTCAGCCTCACCGAGATCGGCTTCCTCTACGGCGCCACCGGTCTCGGGATCGCGTTCGCCGACCTGTGCGTGGGGCGCGTCGAGCGGCTCGGGCAGATGATCCGCACGGGCCGCCTGGACACCATGATGACCAAGCCGGTGCCGCTGCTGGTGCAGGTGTGCGCCGACGAGTTCGCGCCGCGCCGCTTCGCCCGCGTGCTCCAGTCGAGCCTGGTGTTCGTCTGGGCGGCGACGTACGTCGACTGGACGCTGCCCCGCGCGCTGGTGGCCGTGGAGATGGTCGTCAGCGGCTCGGTGATCTTCTTCAGCCTCTTCGTCGGCCTGGCCTGCGTGCAGTTCTGGACCGCCGACTCCACCGAGGTCGCCAACGCCTTCACCTACGGCGGCAACCAGGTCACGCAGTTCCCGATGTCGGTCTTCCCGCAGGAGATCGTGAAGGCGCTGACGTTCGTGCTGCCGATCGCGTTCGTCAACTGGTACCCCGCGCTCTTCATCCTCGGCCGCGACGACCCGTTCGGACTGCCGGAGTGGCTGCAGCTCGCCTCGCCCGTCGCAGCCGCGCTGTTCCTCGGCGCCGCCGCCCTCGCCTGGCGCGTGGGCGTGCGCCACTACCGATCGACCGGGAGCTGACATGTCGCTGATCGAGGTCTCCGAGCTGCGCCGTACCTTCACGGTGCGCCGCCGCGTCGACGGCGCGCGCCGCAAGCAGCGCACGGAGGTCGAGGCGGTGCGCGACCTCACGTTTGCCATCGACGCCGGTGAGATGGTCGGCTACATCGGCCCCAACGGCGCCGGGAAGTCCACGACGGTCAAGATGCTCACCGGGATCCTGGTGCCCACCAGCGGCCGGATCTCGGTCGCCGGGGTCGACCCGAGCCGCCACCGCACGGCGCTGGCGCGGCGCATCGGCGTCGTCTTCGGCCAGCGCACGTCGCTGTGGTGGGACCTGCCCCTGCACGACTCCTTCGACCTGCTCCACAAGATCTACCGCACCGACCCCGCGCGGCACCGCACCAACCTCGCGGAGTTCGTCGAGCTCCTCGACCTCGGCGACCTGCTGGACACCCCGGTGCGCCAGCTCAGCCTGGGCCAGCGGATGCGCGGCGACATCGTGGCGGCGCTCCTGCACGACCCGGAGATCCTCTACCTCGACGAGCCCACCATCGGCCTGGACGTGGTGAGCAAGGGCCGGCTGCGGGAGTTCCTGCGGGCGCTCAACCGCGACCGCGGCACCACCTTGATGCTCACGACCCACGACCTGCAGGACATCGAGGCGCTCTGCGACCGGGTGATCGTGATCGACCACGGCACGCAGGTCTACGACGGCACGCTGGCCGGACTGCACGAGCAAGGGGGCTCGCGCCGCACGGTCGTGGTCGACCTGGTCGACGAGGCGCCGCCGATCGAGGTGGCCGGCGCCGTCACCCGACGCGTGGAGGGCCCCCGCCAGTGGCTGAGCTTCCCCGCGGACGCGAGCGCCGCCCCGATCGTGGCCGCGCTCGCCACGTCCTACGACGTCGCGGACCTGTCCATCCAGGAGCCCGACATCGAGGAGGTCATCCGCCAGCTGTACTCGCGGCCCCCGTCGGAGCCGTCGGGTCGCCCGTCCGGCTGAGCACGAGCACGGCGCGGTCGTCGTCGCCCCGCTCGACGCGCGCGACCATGCGCTGCGCGGAGCCGACGGCACCCTCGCGGATGGCCTCCCGGGCGACGCCGCACAGCCAGTCGATCCCGGAGTCCAGGTCGCTCGCGGGGGTCTCGATCACGCCGTCGGTGTAGAAGAGCAGCGCGTCGCCGAGGGCGAGGACGCCCTCGCTCACGGTCAGCTCCGGGTCGGGCTCGATGCCGATCGCCATCCCGCGCGCGTTGTCGATGTGCCACACGTCCGCCGCCGCCTCCCAGCGCAGGGCGGGCGGGTGGCCGGCGCTGGTGATCGAGTAGCGACCGTCCTGGAGGTCGACGGCGACGTGCACGGCCGTGGCGAAGGAGTCGTCGAGGTGGCGGCGCAGCAGGAAGCGGTTGGCCGCCTGCATGAGCTCGGCCGGCGGCAGCGACCCGATCAGGCCGCCGAGGGCACCGGCGAACTGCAGTGCCTGGGGACCGGCGCCCAGCCCCTTGCCGCACACGTCGACGAGCACGAGCTCCGCATGCCGGCCCTCGTCGTCGAGGTCGGCCACCAGGAAGTCTCCCGCGTAGCCCACGCCGTCGGAGGCGAGCATCGCCGTCTCGACGTGCCAGCCGGGGGGCAGCACCGGCAGGGCGCCCTGCGACTGCAGCCGCTCCTTGAGCTCGGCGAGCAGGGCCTCGCTCAGCGGCGACGGCAGGCCGCTGCGCTGCCGGCTGGACTGGTAGAGGATCAGCGCGACCGCGACGGTGAAGGTCAGGAGTGCCGCGCCGCGCGGACCGGTGACCGGCCCGTCGATGAGCATGGCCGAGACCGCGGCGAGGGCGGTCCACGACGTCATGATCGCCAGGAACCAGAAGCGCAGCAGGAGCATCCCGACGATCAGCCAGACGAAGAACGCCGTGAACGGCACCAGGTCGTAGTCGATGACCGAGACCGCGAACGACGCGGCCACGCACACCACGAGCACCACCAGGACCTCGCGCTGGCCCTCGGTCGAGCCGCTGCGCCAGCGGCGGACCCGCTCGCGGAGGTAGCGTGACGCTGCGCTCGTCACGCGATCACTCCAGGCTGGTCACGCACGTCGGTCCGGATCCACAGGCGCAGGCTAGTGGCCACGGCGCACCGCCCGGTCGCGAACGCGGCAATGCGCCGGTAACGATCCGGCACCGACCCGGGCTCAGCGCAGCGGCGCCGCCAGCGAGAGCCGTACGGCGCTCAGGTCACCGCCGACGTCGACGCGCCACTCCCCCGAGGCCAGCCAGTCCGAGGTCACCGGGCCGTCGTGGCGCAGCAGCGCCAGGCCCACGCTGGAGCCGACCGTCTCCCCCCACGCCGCGCTGGTGACCTGGCCGACCGGCGTGCCGTCGCGCAGCACCAGCTCGCCGCCCCACAGCATCGGCTCGGGGTCGGTCACCACGAACGACACCACCCGCCGCCGCGCCCCGCCGGCCGCCAGCGCCTCGCGGTGCGCCTCGAGGGCGGTCCGTCCCAGGAAGTCCTTGTCGCCCTTGAGCGCGGTGGCGAAGACCAGGCCCGCCTCGACCGGCGTGAGGTCGGGGGTCAGCTCGCGACCGAAGGCGCGGTAGCCCTTCTCCAGTCGCAGCGACTCGATCGCGTAGTAGCCCGCGTCGACCGCACCGCCGCCGCGCAGGGCGGCGTGCACGGCCGCCGCGCCGGCCACCGGCACCATCAGCTCCCAGCCCAGCTCGCCGACGTAGGTCATCCGGGTCGCGCGCAGGCCCACGCCCGCCACGTCGATCTCACGGCTGGTCGCGAACGCGAAGCCCTCCTCGGAGAGGTCCGCGTCCGACAGGCCCGCCAGCAGGTCGCGCGAGGCCGGCCCCATCACGCCGACCACCGAGAAGTCGTCGGTGACGTCGGTGACGGTCACGTCGAGGCCGTCGGGGGCCTGGCGCCGCAGCCAGTCGAGGTCGCGCACGGTGGTCGCCGAGCTGGACACCAGCAGGAAGTCCGACTCCCCGGTGCGGGTCACGGTCAGGTCGGCCTCGTAGGTGCCGCGCCGGTTGAGCAGCGGCGTGTAGACGCAGCCGCCCACCGCCACGTCGACGTCGGCAGCGCACAGCCACTGCAGCGCGGCCAGCGCGCCCGGCCCCGCCACGGCGTACTTGCTGAACGACGTCTGGTCGAACACCGCCACCGCCGTGCGGGTCGCCCGCTGCTCGGCGGCCGAGGCGGCCAGCCAGGCCGGCCTGCCCCAGGCGTAGTCGAGCGCCTCGGGCCCGAAGACCAGCGGCCGCTCCCAGCCCATGCGGGTCCCGAAGACCGCCCCGGAGGCCGCCAGGACGTCGTGCAGCGGCGAGGTGCGCTGCGGACGGCCCGACTCGAGCTCGCGGTTGGGCCACGGCACCGCGTAGTGCAGGCCGAGCACCTCCGCGACGCGGGAGCGCAGCCAGCGCTCGTCGCCGTGGAACGGTGCGAAGCGCCGGACGTCGACCGCGACCAGGTCGCTGGTCGGCTCGCCCTCGACGATCCACTCCGCCAGCGCCCGCCCGGCGCCGCCCGCCGACGCGATGCCGACGGAGTTGAAGCCGGCACCCACGAAGAACCCGGCGACCTCGGGCGCCTCGCCCAGCAGGAACTGGTTGTCGGGGGTGAACGACTCGGGACCGTTGTAGAACTTGCGGATGCCGGTCTCGGCCAGCGCGGGGACCCGCACCAGCGCCTCGTCCATCAGCACCGAGAAGTGGTCCCAGTCCTCCTCGAGCAGCTGGAACTCGAACGGGTGGGGCAGGTCCGAGGGCGAGCGCCACGGCTTGGCCTCGGGCTCGAAGCCGCCGACCACGAGGCCGCCCACCTCCTCCTTGAAGTACGTCCAGCCGTCGGGGTCGCGCATGATCGGCAGGTCCGGGTGGCAGCCCTCCACCGCCTCGGTGACGACGTAGAAGTGCTCCGCGGAGTGCAGCGGCACGGTGACCCCGGCGAGGTCGCCGAGCGCCTTGGCCCACTGGCCCCCGCAGTTGACGACGACCTCCGCCTCGACGTCGCCCTGCTCGGTGCGGACCCCGGTCACCCGGGGTCGGCGCGGCCCGTCGACGAGGTCGAAGCCGGTCACCCGCACCCCCTCGGCGATCCGGACCCCGCGCTGCCGGGCACCCTTGGCGAGCGCCTGGGTCACGTCGGTGGGGTTGACCTTGCCGTCGCCGGGCAGCCAGACGGCCCCGAGGAGGTCGTCGACGCGCATCGCCGGCCACAGCTCCTGCGCGCGCTCGGGCGAGATCAGCTCGCACTCCATGTCGTACGCCGTGGCGTTGGCCGCGGTGCGCCGCAGCTGGGTCATCCGGTCCTCGGTGCGCGCCACGATGACGCCGCCGACGTTGCGGTAGCCCGTAGCCAACCCGGTCTCGGTCTCGAGCGCGGCGTAGAGCTCCGCGGAGTACTGCACCAGCCGGGTCCCGCTCTCCGAGGCCCGCAGCGGTCCGACCAGCCCGGCCGCGTGCCAGGTGGTCCCACCCGACAGGTGGCCCTGCTCGAGCAGCAGCACGTCGGTCCAGCCGAGCGTCGCCAGGTGGTAGGCCACCGACGTGCCGACGACGCCGCCGCCGACGATGACGACACGGGCGCGCGAGGGGAGGTCAACCACCGGTGGTCTCCAGGAGCAGTCGGGGCAGGTCGGGACCGCGCAGGCCGGCCGCGGCCTTCTCGAACCGCTCCTCGCCCCACGCGTAGAAGTCGAAGTCGAGCGTGCTGGTGGCGGCCTGGATGAAGCCCCACAGCGACCAGCCGTAGGCCGAGCACAGCGCCTGCACGCGCACCCGCGCCAGGTCGGCCGGGGTCGGGTCCCCGAAGTAGGCCGCGGTCCACGCCTCGGTCAGCTCGGGGGTGAGGTCGCACTCGGTGGCGGTGTTGCCCAGCTCGAAGGCGGCGTCGTTGTTGCCGGAGTACTCGTAGTCGATGAGCCACACGCGCTCGCCGTCGTCGATGAAGTTGGCGGCCAGCAGGTCGTTGTTGCACGGCACGGTCGGCCGCGGCGCGGCCGCGAGCGCACGCCGTACGTCGTCCCAGGCGTCGGCGAGGTCGTCGTAGGCGGAGGGCAGCGCGAAGCCCTCGGACTTCACCGTGGCGAGGTACGTCGCCTGGCGGGCGAACATGTCGAAGTCGCCGTCGAACCGCGGCCCGGCGTGCAGCCGACGCACCGCGTCGGCGGCGCGGGCCAGGACGGCCGGATCGGCGAACGCCGCGTTGTCGAGCACGTCGCCGGGCAGGTGGTCGATGACCAGCATCCGCAGGTCTGGCCGGTACTCGACGACCCCGGCGCCGACCCCGGCCTCGGCCGCCCGACGGGTGTTGTGGTGCTCGGCGTCGCGGTCGATGCCGAGCAGGCCCACGTCGCCCGTCGAGCAGCGCACGACGTAGTCGCCGCCGTCGTCGGTCCGCACCCGCACGTTGTGGTTGGTGAGCCCCCCGGGCAGCTCGGTCACGCGACGGGACCGCCCCGCCAGGCAGGCGAGGCGGTCCAGGTCGCTGTCGAGCTGGGACACGAGGAGCTGGGTCGCTCAGTCCTTGAAGGCGTCCGTGACGGCGGTGTCGATCGTCATCTTCGGCCCGGTGAACCAGTGCTTGGCCGACGCCGTCCACCAGATGCCCAGGACCACCAGCGTGCCGATCGTCAGCACCGGGGCGTAGTTGACGCTGCTCCAGGCGAAGTCGTCGCTGAACGGCACGCCGGCCGGGGTGAAGGGCAGGATGAAGTAGACCGAGATGATCGCGATCTCCACGACCGCCACGAGGTTCATCCAGCGGTACTTGTTGCCGAGCGTCCAGGATCCCGGCTCGAAGGCGTCGCCCATCTTCCAGCGCAGGTAGATCGGGATGGCGAAGGCCAGGTAGAGGCCGATGACCGCCACGGACGTCACGGCGTAGAAGGCCGTGGGGATCCCGTTGACGCTCTTCAGCGCGGGCAGGGTGATGATGGCGCCGATCACGGCGACGAAGACGACCGCGTTGGCCGGCACCTTCGTCCGCGGGTTGACCGTGGCCCACAGCTTCGAGCCGGGGATCGCCCCGTCGCGGCTGAAGGCGAACGTCATGCGCGAGGCGCTGGTGAGGCAGGCGATCGTGCAGAAGAACTGGCCCGCGGTCGAGATCAGCAGGATCGTGAAGTGCCAGCCCTCACCGAGCGCCTGACCGAAGATCAGGTCGACCCCGCCTCCGCCGGCCGTGATCGCGTCGGCGTCCTGGACGGCGAAGAGGAACGCCAGCAGGAGGAACCAGCCGCCGAGCGCGGAGTAGGCGATGGAGCGCCACACGCCCTTGGCAGCGCCCTCGGCGGCGCCCTGCGTCTCCTCCGAGAGGTGGGCGGAGGCGTCGAAGCCGGTGATCGTGTACTGCGTCAGCAGGAAGCCGAGCGGGAGGATCAGGAACCAGTACTTGCCGTCGGAGAAGCCGGAGTTGTTGATGCGCTCGGTGAAGACGAAGTCCAGGCTCTGGTGGCTGTCGGGGATGATCACCAGGATCAGGATGACGGCGGCGGCGCCCGCGACGTGCCACCACACCGAGATGTTGTTGATGATGGCGAGCAGGTGACCGCTGAAGATGTTCAGCAGCGCCGCGAGCGCGAAGATCACGAGGAAGATCAGGTAGACGCGTCCCAGGCTGTAGCTGTCGAGGTAGCTCTGGCTGATGGTCTGCAGCGTCAGGTCCAGGAAGGTCGCACACCCGTAGGCGACGGACGCGGTGACGGCGAGCAGGCCGATGAGGTTGAGCCAGCCGGTGAAGAAGCCCGTCGCAGGGCCCCCCATCTTCGCGGCCCACCAGTAGATGCCGCCCGACGTCGGGTAGGCCGAGACCAGCTCCGACATCGTGAAGCCGATGATCAGGATGAACAGCGAGATGACCGGCCAGCCCCACGAGATGGCGATCGGACCACCGTTGTTCCACGCCTGGCCGAACGTCGTGAAGCAGCCGGCCAGGATGGAGATGATCGAGAACGAGATGGCGAAGTTGGAGAAGCTGGACCACGTGCGGCTCAGCTCCTGCGAGTACCCGAGCTTCGCGAGGAGCTCCTCGTCAGCGTTCTTCGGCTTGGTGTCGTCGGACATGGAGCGCCTTCCGGAGTGGTTCGTGCGATCGTGAACGGGACGCTAGACCCACGCCGTCGGGCTGTAAATGCCCTCACGTTAAATTGGTATGAACTCAGACCTTTGCTTCCGAGGGTCGTTTGACACCCCGCTTCCCCCGAACTCAGGATGGGCGCCATGACCGCCTCCCGCGCGCAGCACCTCCCCGAGGCGGTGCTCCGGCCGGTGCGTGGTCACCACGCCTTCGAGGCCTGCGTGGAGCAGCTGGGCACGGCCATCCGGCTCGGCGTCTACCCGCTCGGGTCGACCCTCCCGCCGGAGCGCGAGCTGGCCCTGCGGCTGCACGTCTCGCGGGCCACGCTGCGCGAGGCGATGGCGGCCCTGCGCGAGGCCGGCCTGGTCCAGACCAGGCGCGGTCGCGGCGGCGGCACCGTCGTCACGCTCAAGCCGCGCACCCCGTCGGGCCGCGCCGCCGCGCGGGTCACCCAGGCCAAGCGCGAAGACTGGCTCGACGCGCTCGAGTACCGACGCGTGGTCGAGCCCGGCGCGGCCGCGCTGGCCGCCCAGCTGGAGCTGACCGCCGTACGTCGGGAGCGGCTGGAGCAGGCCCACGACGAGGTGGCCGGCGCCGACAAGGCCGCCGCGCACCGGCAGGCCGACAGCCGCTTCCACCTGACGATCGCGGCGCTCAGCGAGTCGCCCCGGCTGATCGAGGCCGTGACGTCGGTGCAGGCGACGCTGCACGAGATGCTGCTGGCGATCCCGGTCCTGGAGACCAACATCGCCCACTCCGACCGGCAGCACGCGACCGTCGTGCGCGCGATCCTCGCCGGCAGCCCCGACCGGGCCCGTCGGGCCATGGAGCACCACTGCGACGACACGGCCGCGCTCCTGCGCGGCCTCTTGGGATAGGAGCCCCATGACCGACAAGGGACTGCGCAACGACCGGCACCTGAGCATGCAGCACCTGCTCGACCGCATCCGCGACGGCGCGGTCGACACCGTCATCGTGGCCTTCACCGACATGCAGGGGCGGCTGCAGGGCAAGCGCCTGCACGGGCACTACTTCGCCGAGCACGTCGTCGGCCACGGCACCGAGGGCTGCAACTACCTGCTGTCGGTCGACGTCGACATGAACACCGTCGACGGCTACGCCATGTCCTCGTGGGACAAGGGCTACGGCGACATGGAGTTCGTGCTGGACGAGCAGACGATCCGGCTGCTGACGCACCTCGAGGGCACCGCGATGGTGCAGTGCGACCTGGTGTGGCCCGACCACTCCCCCGTGGTGCAGTCGCCGCGCACGATCCTGGCCCAGCAGCTCGACCGCTGCGCCGAGCAGGGCTGGACCGCGCTCGCCGGCACCGAGCTGGAGTTCATCGCCTTCGACACGACGTACGAGCAGGCCTGGGACTCCGGCTACCGCGACCTGACCCCGGTCAACCAGTACAACGTCGACTACTCCATCCTCGGCACCACGCGCGCCGAGCCGCTGCTGCGCTCGATCCGCAACCACATGTACGCCGCCGGGCTCGACGTCGAGGGCGCCAAGGGCGAGTGCAACTTCGGCCAGCACGAGATCGGCTTCCTCTACGCCGACGCGATGACGACCGCCGACAACCACGCGGTCTACAAGAACGCCGCCAAGGAGATCGCCGCCCAGCAGGGCAAGGCGCTCACGTTCATGGCCAAGTACGACGCCCGCGAGGGCAGCTCGTGCCACATCCACCTCTCGCTGCGGGGCACCGACGGGTCGCTGGTGTTCTGGGACGAGGAGTCCGGCGAGCGCACGCCGCTCTACGACCACTTCGTGGCCGGGGTGCTGGCGACGGTCTCCGACTTCACGCTGCTGTTCGCGCCCAACATCAACTCCTACAAGCGCTTCGCCGACGGCTCCTTCGCGCCGACGACGATCGCCTGGGGCCTCGACAACCGCACCTGCGCGCTCCGGCTCGTGGGTCGCGGCGCCGGCGCCCGCATGGAGAACCGCGTGCCCGGCGCCGACGCCAACCCCTACCTGGCGCTGGCGGCGATGATCGCCGGCGGGCTGCACGGCATCGAGCAGGAGCTCGAGCTGGAGGAGCCGCTGACCGGCAACGCCTACACGTCGGGCCGGCCCAAGGTGCCCGCGACGATGGCCGCCGCCCGGGAGGCCTTCGCCTCCTCCGCGATCGCGCGGGCGGCGTTCGGCGACGAGGTCGTCGAGCACTACACCAACATGGCCGACGTGGAGCTGGCCTCCTTCAACGCCGCCGTGACCGACTGGGAGCTGCGCCGCGGCTTCGAAAGGCTCTGATGTCCTCCTACACCGTCATCAACCCCGCCACGACCGAGGCGGTGACCGACGTCCACCTGGCCAGCGTCGAGGAGACCGACGCCGCGGTCGAGGCCGCGCACGCCGCCTTCGTCGGCGGCTGGCGCGACCTGGCTCCCGGTGAGCGGGCGACCCTGCTGCGGCGCTTCGCCACGGTCGTCGACGCCCACGTCGAGGAGCTCGCGGAGCTCGAGGTGCGCAACGCCGGGCACACCTGGGGCAACGCGCGCTGGGAGGCCGGCAACGTCCGCGACTGCCTCAACTACTACTCCGCCGCCCCCGAGCGGCTCTTCGGGCGCCAGATCCCCGTGCCGGGCGGCGTCGACGTCACCTTCCGCGAGCCGCTGGGCGTCGTGGGCGTCATCGTCCCGTGGAACTTCCCGATGCCGATCGCCGGCTGGGGCTTCGCGCCCGCGCTGGCGGCCGGCAACACCGTGGTCCTCAAGCCCGCGGAGCTGACCCCGCTCACCGCGATCCGCCTGGGCGAGCTCGCCCTGGAGGCCGGCCTGCCCGAGCACGTGCTCACGGTGATCCCGGGCAAGGGCTCGGTCGTCGGCGAGCGCTTCGTCACCCACCCGCTCGTGCGCAAGATCGTCTTCACCGGCTCCACCGCCGTGGGCAAGAAGATCATGGCCGGCTGCGCCGACCAGGTGAAGCGGGTGACCCTGGAGCTCGGCGGCAAGAGCTCCAACATCGTCTTCGCGGACGCCGACATCGACGCGGCCGCGGCCAGCGCGCCGTACGCCGTCTTCGACAACGCCGGACAGGACTGCTGCGCCCGCTCGCGGATCCTCGTGCAGCGCTCGGTCTACGACGAGTTCCTGTCCAAGCTGGAGCCGGCGGTCACGGGGATGCGGGTGCTCGACCCCACCGACGAGACCAGCGAGATGGGCCCGCTCATCTCCGCCCAGCAGCTCGGCACGGTGCGCGGCTTCCTCGACGAGGCCGACGTCGCCTTCGAGGGCTCCACCCCGGGCGGGCCGGGCTTCTGGGTCCCGCCGAGCGTCGTGACGACCGAGGACACCCAGGCCCGCATCTGGCGCGAGGAGGTCTTCGGACCCGTCGTCGCCGTCATGCCGTTCGACGACGAGGCCGACGCCGTGGCGCTGGCCAACGACACCGAGTACGGCCTGTCCGGCTCCATCTTCACCCGCGACCTGGGCCGCGGCCTGCGCGTGGCCCGGGCGGTCGAGAGCGGCAACCTCAGCGTCAACTCGCACTCCGCGGTGCGCTACTGGACGCCGTTCGGCGGCTACAAGCAGTCCGGCCTCGGCCGCGAGCTCGGCCCGGACGCCACCTCGGCGTTCACCGAGGAGAAGAACGTCTTCATCGCCCACTGACCCCCCTCCCCACCCCGGTGGTCGAGCAGCGAGGGCCGCCAGGCCCGAGCGCCCGTCGAGACCCCGGAGCCCGAAAGGAACCTCATCACCATGGCAGGACGCATCCAGGACCGGGTCGCGGTCGTCACCGGCGGCTGCTCGGGCATCGGCCTGGCGACCGTGCAGCGCTTCGTCGAGGAGGGCGCCAAGGTCGTCATCGGCGACATCGACGACCAGCGCGGGCACGAGCTCGTCGGGCAGCTCGGCGGCACCGACATCGCCACCTACGTGCACGTCGACGTGACCGACAAGGACCAGGTCGACGCGCTCTTCCGCACGGCCAAGGACACCTACGGCGCCGTCGACATCGCGTTCAACAACGCCGGCATCTCCCCGCCCGAGGACGACTCGATCCTCGACACCGACCTGGACGCCTGGCGCCGGGTGCAGGAGGTCAACCTCACCTCGGTCTACCTGTGCTGCAAGGCCGCACTGCCCTACATGCTCGAGCAGGGCCGCGGCTCCATCATCAACACCGCCTCCTTCGTGGCGGTCATGGGCGCGGCGACCTCGCAGATCTCCTACTCCGCCTCCAAGGGCGGGGTGCTGGCGATGACGCGCGAGCTCGGCGTGCAGTTCGCCCGCCAGGGGGTGCGCGTCAACGCGCTGTGCCCGGGGCCGGTCAACACGCCGCTGCTGCAGGACCTGTTCGCCAAGGACGCCGAGCGGGCCGCCCGCCGTCTCGTGCACGTGCCGATGGGCCGCTTCGGGGAACCCTCCGAGATGGCCTCGGCCGTGCTGTTCCTGGCCTCGGACGACTCCTCGTTCATGACTGCGAGCACGTTCCTCGTCGACGGCGGCATCTCCGGCGCCTACGTGACGCCCCTCTGACGTGGCCGCCCTTGTCATCGGGCTGACGACGTACCGGGAGCAGGCCGCCTGGGGCGTCTGGCAGCAGCCGGCCGACCTGCTCCCCACCCAGTACGCCGACGCCGTCACCGCCACCGGAGGGCTGCCCGTCCTGCTGCCGCCGGTGGCCGGCGTCGGCGCCGCGGACGAGGTGGTCGCACGGCTCGACGGCCTGGTCGTCACCGGCGGCGCCGACGTGGACCCGGCGCGCTACGGCGCCGAGCCGCACCCCCGCACCGCCGCCTGGCGCCCCGACCGCGACGCCTGGGAGACCGCGCTGCTCGACGCCGCTGCGGCGGTGGGCCTGCCGGTGCTGGGTGTCTGCCGCGGGATGCAGCTCATGGCGGTGCACGCCGGCGGCGTACTCGACCAGCACACGCCCGACGTGGTGGGGCACGAGGAGCACTCCCCCGGCGGCGACGTGTTCGGCTCCGTGGCGGTCCGCACGGCCGCGGGCTCCCGACTGGCCGGACTGGTCGGCGAGACCCTCGACGTCCGCTGCCACCACCACCAGTCGGTGCGCACGCACCCCGGCTTCAGCGGGGTCGCGCACGCCGACGACGGGACGCTCGAGGCCATGGAGGTCCCCGGCGAGCGGTTCTGCCTGGCGGTGCAGTGGCATCCCGAGACCGCCGCCGACGTCGGCCTGCTGGCCGGTCTCGTGCGCGCGGCCTCGTCCTACGCCGCCGACCGCGCCTGACAGACTGCGGGCATGACGCACGAGCCCGGACCCGACGTCCTCGGCGAGCCGTGGGTCGCCGAGACCTTCACGCTGCGGCCCGACACGGAGGGCGAGGTGGTCGCCACGCTGGTGAGCCACCGCTCACCGGTCGCGAGCCGCGGGGCCGTCCTGCACGTGCACGGCTTCGCCGACTACTTCTTCCAGACCGAGTACGCCGCCTGGTGGCTGGAGCGGGGCTACGACTTCTACGCCCTCGACCTGCGCAAGTACGGCCGCTCGATCCTGCCGCACCAGACCCCCAACTACGTCGGTGACCTGCGCGAGTACGACGACGAGCTGTCCGAGGCGTGGCACCGGATCACCGCCCGCGACGGCCACACCCGGGTCGTCGCGTCGGCCCACTCCACCGGCGGGCTGATCCTGCCGCTGTGGCTCGACCGGGGTCGGCCGGCCGAGCTGGCCGCGCTCGTGCTCAACTCCCCGTGGCTGGACCTCCAGGGCGGCACGGCCGCCCGGCTGGTCGGCACGCCGATCATCAAGCAGGTCGGGGCGCGTCAGCCGATGCGCGAGATCCGGCGCAGCGTCTCGGGCCTCTACGCCCGCAGCCTGCACACCGAGCACGAGGGCGAGTGGGACTTCGACCTGCGGTGGAAGCCGATGACGTCCTTCTCGGTCTACGCCGGCTGGCTGCGCGCGATCCGCGAGGGCCACAAGAGGCTGCAGCGCGGCCTCGACGTGCGCTGCCCCGTGCTCGTGCTCTCCTCCGACCGCTCCTCGCGTCCGACCGAGATGGGCGAGGACGTGCTCAGCACCGACATCGTCCTGGACGTGGCCCAGATCCGCCGGTGGTCCACGGCGATCGGCACCCACGTCACCTACGTCGCCGTACCCGGGGCGCTGCACGACGTGGTCCTCTCCCGCCCCGAGGCGCGGGCGCGGGTCTACGACGAGCTGGGGCGCTGGCTCACCACCTACGTCGCCCCGCCGTCGCGCTCCCTCCTCTGAGGCGGATCGGCCGTGGACACCAGCGGCCGGGTCGGCGAAGGCTGGTACTCCGACACCTGGGCGCCCGCGGGCGTCGAGCCCGACTGGCGCGACCCGACCTTCGGACGCTGGGTGCGCGCTGCCCGCTAGGGTCACCGGCATGAACCCCGTGACCAGCCTCGCCCTCGGCCGCATCGCCGTCGGCGTGGCCTCGCTCGCCAAGCCCGACCTCGTCGCCACCGCGATGGCCCAGCCGTCCTCGCCGCTGCTCACGCAGTGGTTCGGCTCGCGCGAGATCGCCCTCGGGGCGCTGACCCTGGTGTCCTCCGGCGGCGCCCGACGCAACCTCGTCCTCGTGGGCATGGCCGTCGACGGCGCCGACGCCGGCACGGCCTACGCCGCCATCCAGGCGGGCTCGCTGCCGAAGCAGGCCGGCTACGGCCTGGTGGCGGTCGCCACGGGGGCGGTGCTCTCCGGCCTGCTGGGCCTGCGGGTCAAGAAGCGCACGACGGTCACCGCCGCGTAGCCCACCGTGGCGCCTCGGCCGCTCAGGTGAGGAGCAGGGACACCAGGGCGACCAGGCCGACGACCACGATCACCGCGCGCAGCACCGACGGCGGCAGCCGGCGACCGACGCGGGCGCCGATCAGGCCGCCGACCACCGCTCCGCAGCCGATGAGCGCGACGACGCGCCAGTCGACGTCGGCGATGAAGACGAACAGCAGCCCCGCGACCGCGTTGACGGCCGCAGCCAGCACGTTCTTGACGGCGTTCAGCCGCTGGAGGTGCTCGGAGAGCCCGATGCCCAGCACGGCCATCAGCAGGACGCCTTGGGCGGCGCCGAAGTAGCCGCCGTAGACCCCGGTGAGCAGGACCGCCGGCCACACCCACCAGGCGCCGTCCCGCTCCGTGGTGCCCCGCGCCTCCGAGCGGCCCGCGACCCAGGCAGACAGGCGGGGCTGGAAGATCACCAGCACCACGCCCAGCAGGATCAGCACCGGCACGATCGCGGAGAACGCGCCCTCCGGCAGCACCAGCAGCAGCACCGCGCCGACACCGCCGCCGATGACGGAGGCGGAGAGCAGGCGCAGCACCCGCGAGCGCTGACCGGAGAGCTCCCGGCGGTAGCCGACCGCCCCGGTCACCGACCCCGGCACGAGCCCGATGTTGTTGGACACGTTGGCCGTCACCGGGGGCACGCCGAAGGCCAGCAGCGTGGGGAACGTGATCAGGGTGCCGGACCCGACCACGGTGTTGATGGTGCCGGCAGCGACGCCCGCGAGCAGGATCGCCGCGGCCTCGAGCAGCGACACGTACTAGGGGGCGGGCGGCGGGGGCGGCGGCGGAGCGCTGTCGTCGGAGGGTCCGTCGGTCCGACCGGCCTCGGCCACGTCGGCCACGTCGGTCGGGGGCGGCGGGGGCACGGCGGCCGCGTTCGGCGTGACCGGGTTGGCCGCGGCCTGCGCCTCGGCGATGGCGTCCTCCACGACCTTGTTGGTGCGCCGCTCGCTCTCCGCGAGCGCGCCGCTGCCGGCCAGCTTGGCCGGGTCCATGCTGCCCATGTCGACGCGGTTGCGCGGGCCGTCGTTCTCCTTGGGGATGCCGGCCATCTCGCTCATCGTGGATCCGAGGCCCTCGAGGGCCTTGCCGATCTCGCTCGGCACGATCCACAGCTTGTTGGCGCTGCCCTCGGCGAGCTTGGGCATCATCGTGAGGTACTGGTAGGCCAGCAGCGACTGGTCGGGGTTGCCGTCGTGGATCGCCTGGAAGACGGTCTGGATGGCCTGGCCCTCACCCTGCGCACGCAGGATCGAGGACTCGCGGTCGGCCTGCGCACGCAGGATCAGCGACTCGCGGTCACCCTCGGCCGAGAGGATCGAGGACTGCTTCTCACCCTCGGCGGTCAGGATGGCGGCCTGGCGGCCACCCTCGGCGGTGAGGATCTGCGCCCGCTTGTCGCGGTCGGCGCGCATCTGCTTCTCCATCGAGTCCTTGATGGACGGCGGCGGGTCGATGCCCTTGAGCTCGACTCGGTTGACGCGGATGCCCCACTTGCCGGTGGCCTCGTCGAGCACGCCGCGCAGGCGGGTGTTGATCTCGTCGCGGCTGGTCAGCGTGCCCTCGAGGTCCATGCCGCCGACGATGTTGCGCAGCGTGGTCATCGTGAGCTGCTCGACGGCCTGGATGTAGTTGGCGATCTCGTAGGTCGCCGCGATCGGGTCGGTGACCTGGAAGTAGATGACCGTGTCGATCGAGACCACCAGGTTGTCCTGGGTGATCACGGGCTGCGGCGGGAAGCTCACGACCTGCTCGCGCAGGTCGATGAGGTAGCGGACCTTGTCGACGAACGGCACCACCACGTTGAGGCCCGCGCTCAGCGTCTGCTTGTACTTGCCGAAGCGCTCGACGATGCCCGCGCGCGCCTGCGGGACGATGCGCACGGTCTTGGCGAGCAGCACGATCACGAACAGGAACAGCAGACCCAGCAGGATCAGGTAGATCACGGGTTCTCCTTCGGTGGAGCGTCAGGACTCGAGGGTGGCCACGGGGTGCACGTAGGCGGTGGCGCCCCGGATCTCGAGCACCTCCACGGTCTGCCCCGGGATGATCGTGAGGTGCTCGTCGTAGGGCGCGGCGGACCAGATCTCGCCTCCGAGGCGGATCCGGCCGGTCTCGAGACCGGTGATCTCCTGCGTGACGACCGCGCGCTGCCCGACCAGCTTGTTGTGGCCGAGGTTGAGCTCGGGGCCGCCGTGGAAGCGCTTGGCCAGCTGGGGGCGCACCAGCGCGAGCATCGCGACCGACGCACCGGCCGCCACGAGGGCCTGCAGCGCGAACGGCGCGCCCAGCAGGGCCACGAGCATGCCGGCGACCGCGCCGACGGCGACCATGATCAGGACCAGGTCGAGGCTGAACATCTCCGCGACACCCAGGACGATGGCAAGACCCAGCCAGGTCTGCCACAGGTTGTCCGAGAGCCAGTCCATGCCTCGATCCTATCGGTGACGCGTCTGGCGACGAGCCGCCCAGCGCCCGTCCTCGTGGTGCAGCGCCAGCGGCATCCCGAACGTCGCCGACAGCGTCTCGGGCGTGAGCACGTCGTCCAGCAGCCCCGCGGCGACGACCGCGCCCTGGCGCAGCAGCAGCGCGTGGGAGAAGCCGGGCGGGATCTCCTCGACGTGGTGGGAGACCAGGACGGTGGCCGGGGAGTCGGGATCGAAGGCCAGCACCGACAGCGTCGACACCAGGTCCTCGCGGCCGCCGAGGTCCAGGCCCGCGGCGGGCTCGTCGAGGAGCAGCAGCTCGGGGTCCGACATCAGGGCCCGGGCGATCTGGACCCGCTTGCGCTCGCCCTCGCTCAGGGTGCCGAACGTGCGGTCGGTCAGGTGGCTCACGCCCATCTCGACGAGCAGGCTCGAGGCGCGCTCGTGGTCCAGGTCGTCGTAGGCCTCGCGCCAGCGGCCCACCACGCCGTAGGAGGCGGACACCACGACGTCGTGCACGAGCTCGCCGCGCGGCACGCGCTCGGCGATCGCCGCGCTGGTGAGGCCGATCCGGGGCCGGAGGTCGAAGACGTCGACGGTGCCGAGGACCTCCTCGAGGATGCCCACGACCCCGCTGGTGGGGTGCATCTGGGCGGAGGCGACCTGGAGCAGCGTGGTCTTGCCGGCACCGTTGGGGCCGAGGACGACCCACCGCTCGTCCTCCTCGACCGTCCACGAGACCCGGTCGAGGAGGGTGGCCTGGCCGCGCCTGACGGTGACGTCGGCGAACTCCAGCACGGCTCCCATGAGGGCACCCTATCCAGAGCCGTCTTAGGTGCGGGCCACTAGCATCGGCGGTCGTGAGCAGCCCCCTGGCGATCTCCGCCCGCGTCGCGTGGTGGGGCACCTCCTGGCTGCGGGGGCACATCGTCGCCGACCAGCTCCTGGACGCGTTGCTGACCGACAGCGTCTCGCACGTCGTCGGCGGTCTCGACGGCGACGGGAGCGAGCCGCTCCTCCCCGCGTTGGCTCGGCTGCGCAGTCGGGGCGCGACCGGCTTCGGGGCGGCCTTCCCGGCCGAGGGTGACCCGGTCGGCCTGGGCGGACCGGCGGCGTTCAACACCGAGGCCCTCGATGTCGGCGAGGCGGTGGTCGCCATCGGCGCCGGCATCGGCCTGACGCCGCGCGCGGTCGGACCGACGTACGAGTGGCAGGCGCAGCCGGCGGCCCCCCGTCAGCTGCCCGATGTCGGAGAGTCCGACCGGGCGCTGCGGGCGACCGTGCTGGAGAGCGCGCGCGACCTCGCCGCCCTCGACGTGGCGCGGTGGCGCCCCGAGGTGGCCGACCGGCTCCTCAACCTGCGGCACCTGGCCGCACCGGAGGCACCGCCGGGAGTGCCGGCCCGGTGCGTCGACCTGGCGGCGCGGGCGATGCAGGCCCTCGACATCGCGGAGCTGGCCCTGGCCGACGACGGGGGCGCGGTCAGCGCGGCGGAGATCGCGGCGCGCCGTGGCGCGCTGGCGCCGCTGGAGCGCGCGGGGCGCCGTGCCCTCGTCGCTGCCTTCTCCCCCGAGGTCTGGCCACCGGCCTAGCTCCCTGCGCTCCGTGCGGGTGCGGCGCGGTCGAGGACGTGGTCCGGGCGGCTCACGGCGTGCCTCCGCGAGTCGGGTGATCGGCCACGGCCTCGGTCCAGACCTCGACGAGCTCGGTGAGCAGCCCGTCGGCAGCGCGGGCGAAGGACGCCGCGTGGTAGGTCTCCTCGCCGAGGACGGTGTGCGACCGGAGCACCGAGCGGTCGCCTCCGTCGACGACCTCGTCGACGTGGAAGACCCAGTCGCCGAGGTAGTCGGCGTTGAGCGCGACGAAGCCGTCGCGGTCGAAGCGCTCCCCGGTGTGGAGCAGGGTGGCGCTGAAGGCGGGCGCGAGCAGGGAGGCCAGGGCCGCCCAGTCGCGACCCGTCACGGCGGCGCCGTAGCGCTCCAGCAGGCGGGCGGTGCTGTCGATGTCGGACATGGCCCCAGCATGGACGGGACCACCGACACCGGCCGTCCGGACGATAGCCTCGCCCTCATCATGAGCCCCACGTCGAAGCCCGAGACGCTCCTGATCACCCTCACCGGCAAGGACCGCCCCGGCGTGACCTCCTCGATCTTCGCCGCGCTCGCGCAGGCCGGGGTCGAGGTGCTCGACATCGAGCAGATCCTGCTCCGGCGCCGGCTCATCCTCGGCGTGCTGGTCACCGCCCCCCGCGACTGGCGCAGGCTCCAGGCCGCCGTCGAGGAGACCGCCTCGTCCCTGGGCATGGTGGTCGAGGTCGACCGCGGCTCCGGCGACAACAAGCCGCGCCGCGAGGGCCGCTCGCACGTGACGATCATCGGCTCCCCGCTCAAGGCCGGCGCGATGTCGGCGATCGCCGGGCGGATCGCCGACTGCGGGGGCAACATCGACCGCATCGAGCGGATGGCGCGCTACCCCGTCACCGCGATCGACCTCCACGTCTCCGGCGCCGACCCCGTCCGGCTGCGCGCCCTGCTCGCCGCCGAGGCCGCGGCCCAGTCGGTGGACGTCGCCGTACAGCCCGCGAACCTGCTGCGCCGCGGGATGCGGCTCATCGTCCTCGACGTCGACTCCACCCTGATCCAGGGCGAGGTCATCGAGATGCTGGCCGCCCATGCCGGCCACGAGGCGGAGGTCGCGCGCATCACCGAGTCCGCGATGCGCGGCGAGCTCGACTTCGAGGCGTCCCTGCGTGCCCGGGTGCGGCTGCTCTCCGGCCTGCACGCCTCGGTCCTCGACGAGGTCTACGACGAGATCGTGGTGACCCCGGGCGCCCGCACCATGGTCCGCACCCTGCGCCGCCTGGGCTACCGCTTCGCGATCGTCTCCGGCGGCTTCAGCCAGATCACCGACCGTCTCGCCGCGGACCTCGGCATCCACTACGCCCGCGCCAACGAGCTCGAGATCGTCGACGGCGTCATCACCGGCGAGATCGTGGGCGACGTCGTCGACCGCGCGGGCAAGGCCCGCGCGCTGCGCGAGTTCGCGGAGGAGGTCGGCGTCCCCGAGGCCGCCGTCATCGCCATCGGCGACGGCGCCAACGACCTCGACATGCTCAACGCCGCCGGCCTCGGCATCGCCTACAACGCCCGCCCCATCGTCCAGCAGGCGGCCGACACCTCCGTCAACGTCCCCTACCTCGACGCCATCGTCTACCTCCTCGGCATCTCCCGCGAGGAGATCGAGATGGCCGACGCCGAGGCCGGCATCGTCACCCCCTCGCCGCCGGTGTCGTGAGCAGGTTTTTCAGCATCTGCTGAAAACCCAGCGCTTCCGGGCCAGAATTTCGGCCCAGAAGCGCGGGTAAACACCCAGAAGCGTTCGGCTCAGGACGCGACCGCGACCTGCTGCAGCTCGGCACGGATGCTGGCCGCGAGGCGGACGGGGTCAGCCAGGTCCGACCAGGTGATCCGGATGCAGCGCCAGCCGGTCAACCCGGCCACCATCCGTTCTAGGTCCCGCTCCCTCAGGACCACGTCGCTGGCCCGTTCCCCGACTCTGAGGAACTTCTCGTACTTCACGTTGCCGTCGAACTCGAGCCAGACCCGGTGCTGGGGCCACGCGAAGTCGAGTCGCGCCACGATCCGCCCCGAGGCGTCCCTGACCAGGTACTGCAACGTGGGACGGGGCAGCCCCTGCTGGAAGCAGCACCAGAAGAACCGGCTCTCCCCCAACGACTCGATCCTCCCGTCGGCCAACCGGAGGAGTAGCTCCACCTGGAGCGAGTTCGGCCAGTTCTCCATGCCGACGTACTGCGTGTGCAGGGCCGCGGACGTGGCCAGGCGGCGGTGAAGGACGTCGTTGGCAGCACACAGCGCCGACTCGGTGCGGCCCAGCGTGGCCGCCTCGAGACAGGCACGCGCCGGCGTCATGACAGGGACGCCGTTGACGACGGCCAGGTCGCCCGGCCACATCCGTCCCTCGTGCTGATGGATGTCCCGGCCACGCCTGCCCGACAGCTGGTCGGTCCGAGTGGTGTGGACCGTCGACAGGTCGAACCCCCACAGCGGCACGTCCCACTCGGCCAGTGCCGACGTGTGGGACAGGACGACCGGGGTTCGGGATGCGCCGAGGACGGCGCGGCCGCGCAGCACGAAGCGAGCCTGGGCATCGCTGGCGCTCCATACCAGCGCGGGCACGTACGCCCCGGCCCGGACCCTGACGAGGCCCTCGCGCCGCACGAGCCGAGCGATCGCCCGGTCGTCGTATCCCTGGGCGAGCAGGTCGCGCCGGAAGATCAGGGGACCGTTGCGTGGGTCATCAGCAGGGCGGGTCGTCTTGGGAAGGAACATTCAGCCACCCTCGGCCAGCAACGACGTCGCCGCGCGGCCCTGCACTCAGCCTGTGGATTGTCGCTGACTCAGCCGATCCCTGGGACGGCAGCCGGCTCGGAGGTCGAGCACCTTCTGGGCATTTCCTGTCGCTTCCGGGCCAGAATTCCACCCCAGAACGTCAGGTTTTTCAGCATCTGCTGAAAAACCTGCTACCCACGCCCCACATGGAACGCGCGCAGAGTGGCAGAGCCGAGGTCGAGGTCGGACCAGGGGCCGGAGTAGGAGAAGACGGCGAGGGAGCAGGTGGGGAAGCCGCCGGCGAGGTCGGTGGCGGCGGCGGGGTCGCCCTCGCCGTCGTCGAGCGTGGTGGCGACGTAGGCCATCGTCGGGTTGTGGCCGACGACCACCACGCTGGACGCGGAGTCGGGGAGCCCGCGCAGGAGGTCCAGGACGGTGTCCGGGCCGGCGGAGTAGAGGCCCTCGTCGAGCGACGGCTCGAGGTCCCAGGCAGCTCCCGTCGCGACCGCGGCCCAGGTCTGCTGCGTGCGCGTCGCGGCGGAGACCAGCGCGACGTCGGGACGTACGCCGCGCGCGGCCAGCCACGCGCCGGCGGCGGCCGCGTCGTCGTGGCCGCGAGCGGCGAGGGCGCGCTGCTGGTCGGTGTCCCCGACCTGCTCGGCCTTGGCGTGACGCATGACCACGATGGTGCGGTGAGCTGCGGGCATCGTCACACCATAGGGTGACTCGCATGCCCAAGGGACCCCTCATGATCATCGGCGGCGCCGAGGACAAGCTCCGCAGGCGCAGCATCCTCAAGGAGTTCGTCGCGGCCGCGGGTGGGGCCGACGCGCGCATCGCCGTCATCCCGACCGCCTCCTCCCTCGGGATCGAGGTCGTGCAGGTCTACGACGCCCTGTTCCGCCGCGAGGGCGCGGCCGAGGTGATCGCCATCCGCCCGGAGACCCGCGACGACGCGCACGACGAAGCGCTGGTCAAGTCGCTCGGCGACGCGACGGGCATCTTCATGACCGGCGGCAACCAGCTCAAGCTGTCCGCGATCATCGGCGGCACGCCGCTGGGCGAGGCGATCATCGCGGCCCACGAGCGCGGCGTCGTCGTGGCCGGTACGTCGGCGGGCGCGAGCATCCAGTCCAGCCACATGGTCGCGTTCGGCGGCCCCGGCGCGACGGCCAAGCAGCGGATGACCCAGGTCGCCGCGGGACTCGGCCTGCTGCAGACGTCGGTGATCGACCAGCACTTCGACCAGCGCAACCGCTACGGCCGCCTGCTGATGATCGTCGCCCAGTCCCCCCAGCTGCTCGGGATCGGTGTCGACGAGGACACCGCCGCGGTCGTCGAGCGCCGCGAGGTCGACGGCGAGGAGCACGAGGTCCTGCGCGTGGTCGGTCGCGGCGCGGTCACGGTCTTCGACCCCGCGCGCATCACCACCGACGCCTTCGAGGCCAAGCGCTCGGCGCCGATCCTCGCCAGCGGCGTGGTCCTGCACGCGCTCCCGGCCGGCAGCGAGTTCGACCTCACCACCCGCACCCTCGTGGCGCCCGACCAGCGCGTCGACCTCGAGGAGGCCGCGGAGATCGCCGAGGCCAGCCACGACCTGCGCCAGATGGCGCGCGACATCGCGGCGGCCGACGCCTCGCCCGCCGCCCTCCGGCGCCGCCTCGCGCGGGCCCGCCGCCAGAGCACACCGCCCACCCACGGACCGGACGGAGTCACCTCATGAGCGAACGCCCCACCCCCGACCTCGACATCGTCGAGACCCGGGTCTACCGCGGAGCCAACATCTGGTCCTACGACAAGGCGATCCACCTCGTCGTGGACCTCGGCTCCCTCGAGGACTACCCGACCAACACCATCCCCGGCTTCACCGACAACCTCCTGCAGATGCTGCCCGGCCTGCGCGAGCACTCCTGCTCGCGCGGCAAGCGCGGCGGCTTCGTCGAGCGCCTCAACGAAGGCACCTGGCTGGGCCACGTCGCCGAGCACACGGCGCTGGCGCTGCAGCAGGTCGTCGGCCACGACATCCGGCGCGGCAAGACCCGCCAGGTGCGCGGCTCGAAGGGCCTCTACAACGTCATCTTCGGGTACGCCGACGAGCAGGTCGGCCTCGCCGCGGCCAGGCTCGCCGTGCGACTGGTCAACCACCTCGTGCAGGCCGACCCCGAGCTCGACTGGGACGAGGAGCTCGAGTCCTTCATCCTGCGCGCCGAGCGCACGGCGTTCGGTCCCTCCACGCAGGCCATCCTCGACGAGGCAGTGTCCCGCGACATCCCGTGGATCCGGCTCAACCAGCACTCCCTGGTCCAGCTCGGCCAGGGCGTCCACGCCAAGCGCATCCGCGCCACGATGACGTCCAACACCTCCGCCATCGCCGTCGACATCGCCTCCGACAAGGACCTCACCACCCGGCTGCTCGGCGCCGCCGGGCTGCCCGTCCCCAAGCAGGACACCGTCCGCACCGAGGACCAGGCCGTCCGCGCCGCCGAGCGGATCGGCTACCCCGTGGTCGTCAAGCCCCTCGACGGCAACCACGGCCGCGGCGTCTGCCTCGACCTGCAGGACGCCGACGACGTGCGCGAGGCGTTCCCGATCGCCAAGGAGCAGTCGCGCCGCGGGGTGGTGGTCGTCGAGTCGCTCATCGTCGGCAAGGACTACCGCTGCCTGATCATCGACGGCCGCGTCGCGGCCATCGCCGAGCGGGTGCCGGCCTCGGTCACCGGCGACGGCACCAGCACCGTGGAGCAGCTGGTCGACACCGCCAACGCCGACCCGCGCCGCGGTGTGGGCCACGAGAAGGTCCTGACCCGGATCAAGGTCGACGACGCGGCGGTCGACCTGGTCCGCGACCAGGGCTACGCCATGTCCGACGTCCCGCCCGACGGCCAGGTCGTGAAGCTCGCGCTGACCGGCAACATGTCCACCGGCGGCATCTCCATCGACCGCACGTTCGAGGCCCACCCGGAGAACGTCGAGATCGCCGAGGAGGCCGCCCGCATGGTCGGCCTCGACATCGCCGGCATCGACTTCATCTGCCCCGACATCACCGAGCCGGTGCGCGAGACGGGCGGGGCGATCTGCGAGATCAACGCCGCTCCGGGCTTCCGGATGCACACCCACCCGACGATCGGCGAGCCGCAGTTCATCGCCAAGCCGGTGGTCGACATGCTCTTCCCGCCGGGCGCGACCAGCCGGATCCCGATCGTGGCCGTCACCGGCACCAACGGCAAGACCACGACGTCGCGGATGATCAGCCACATCTTCAAGGGCATGGGCCGCAAGGTCGGCATGACCTCCACCGACGGCGTCGTCATCGACGAGCGGCTGCTGATCCGCTCGGACGCCTCGGGCCCCCGCTCGGCCCGCATGGTCCTGCAGAACCCCCGCGTCGACTTCGCGGTCTTCGAGGTCGCCCGCGGCGGCATCCTGCGCGAGGGCCTGGGCTACGAGCGCAACGACGTCGCGGTCGTCCTCAACGTGCAGCCCGACCACCTCGGCCTGCGCGGCATCGACACCGTCGAGCAGCTCGCCGACGTCAAGGCGGTGCTGGTCGAGGCGGTCCCCCGCGACGGCCACGCCGTGCTCAACGCCGACGACCCGCTGGTGCGCGAGATGCGTCGGCGCTGCTCGGGCCAGGTCGTCTGGTTCTCCATGGAGGAGCCCGGCTCGGAGACTCGCGACATGATCGACGCCCACTGCCGCCGCGGCGGCAAGGCGCTGGTCCTCAACCCGTCCGAGCGCGGCGAGATGATCGTCGTCAAGCACGGTCCGCGCGAGATGCAGCTGGCCTGGACCCACCTCCTGCCGGCGACGTTCGGCGGCCGCGCCCGCATGAACGTCCAGAACGCCCTCGGCGCCGCCGCGGCGGCGTTCGCAGCAGGCGCCCCGCTCCACGACATCCGCCAGGGCTTGCGGACGTTCTCCACCAGTTACTACCTCTCCCCCGGCCGCCTCAACGAGGTCGAGGTCAACGGCGTCAACGTCATCGTCGACTACTGCCACAACGCCCCGGGCATGCGGATGCTCGGCGACTTCGTCGACCGCGTGGGCGAGACCCTGGCGTCCTCGCACGACCTGGCCCGGCCCTCGCGCATCGGCGTCATCGCCACCGCCGGCGACCGCCGCGACCAGGACATGCGCGAGCTGGGCGAGATCGCCGCGCAGCACTTCGACGTGGTCATCGTCCGTGAGGACGTCCAGCTGCGCGGCCGTGAGCGCGGCGACGTCGCCGGCCTCGTGACCGAGGGCGTCCGCGCCGCCATGGACGCCGGTGCCCGCTGCAAGCAGGTCGAGGAGGTGCACGAGGAGATCGAGGCCGTGCGCCACGCGATGGCCCGCGCCAACCGCGGCGACCTCGTCGTCATCTGCGTCGACAAGCACGCGGCCGTGATGACCGAGCTCGAGAGCTGGTCCTCGCAGGCCCAGGCCGGGGCCGGTGTCACGTCCGAGGCACCGGCGGGCGACCCCGACTACGTCGCGGCCCCGACCGAGGCCTGATGCGCGTCCTGGACCTCACCACCCTCCGCGGCCGCCGGGTCGACTCCCACGGCAGCAAGGGCTTCTCCGTGGCGGCGTTCGGGCTGACGGCCGAGGCCCACCTGGTGACCGTCACCCTCGCCCCCGGAGGCGTGATCGGGCGGCACCCGGCGGCGGCGCGCCAGCTGCTGGTGGTGCTCGACGGCGAGGCGGTCGTCTTCGGCGGGTCCGACGGCACCGGCGAGGCCGTGACGGTCGGTCCTGGCCAGGCGGTGGTCTGGGAGCCGCACGAGCCGCACGAGACCCGCACGGTCGACGGCCTGGTCGCGCTCGTGCTCGAGGGCGAGGTCGAGGTCGGCACGCCCGGGCACCACGTCGACCCGGGCGACGTCTGAGACACGACGATGGACGCCTACAGCACCTCGCACGTGGTGATGCTGGTCGTCTTCGTCGCGGGGCTGCCGCTGGCCGTCCTGCTCGGCCGCTGGGAGCGACGCACCGGCGGCCGCCTCGTCAGCCGCGGCGCGGCGCTGGCCATCCCGCTGGTCCACGTCCCCACGCAGGTCTACGACATCGCGACCCGCTTCGAGCTGGGCGTCTCGCTGCCCTTCCACCTCAGTGACCTCGCCTGGGTCGCGGCGGCCGTCGCGCTCTGGACGCACCATCGCTACGCCGTGGCGCTGACCTACTTCTGGGGCCTCGTCCTCACCACCCAGGCGATCGTGACGCCGTCGCTCGGGGAGGACTTCCCCGACGTGCGCTACCTCGCCTACTGGTTCATCCACCTGCTGGTGGTCTGGGCGGCGGTCTTCCTCGTCTGGGGCCTCCGGCTGCCGCCCGGCTGGCGCGACTACCGGTTCACCGTGGCCGCGACGTTCGCCTGGGCGGTGTGCGCCTTCGCCTTCAACGAGGTGGCCGGCACCAACTACGGCTACCTCCAGCGCAAGCCCGGCGGCGGCTCGGTCCTCGACCTGCTGGGCCCGTGGCCGGTCTACGTGCTGGCCGAGATCGGCATCGTCATCGTCGTGTGGGCCCTGATGACGTGGCCGTGGACCCGTCGGGGCTCACTCCCGGGCCGCACGCACCTTGGCGGCGAGCGCCTCGGCTGAGTCCGGCCTGCCGCCGTGCTCGGCGATCCACTCGTAGCACTCCTCACGCTCGGCGTGGCACATCAGGCCCACGACGTCACCGGGCAGCGCCTGGCCGACCAGGGCGGCCAGGACGGACACCTCCGTCGGGTACGCCGGCACGCCGGTGACCCCGACCCGCTCGGCGCCCGCGCGCATCAGTGCCTCGAGCTCCTCGGGCGTGCGCCCCCGCAGGTACTTCTCCTTATGGCCGATCGCCACCACGTCGCTGTCGCGGGCCGCGATCTCGCCGAGCTTCTCGATCAGCTCGTCCTGGCGGTCGCCGACCACCCCGAGACCGAGCAGCAGCCGCGCGCCCGGGCGGCGGACGCCGTTCATGATCTCCATCAGCGCCTCGAGCCCGGCCTCGTTGTGGGCCAGGTCCATCACGACCGAGACCTCCCCCAGCGAGAAGAAGTTCATCCGTCCCGGGTTGTGCTCGGCGTCGGGCAGGAAGGTGCGCAGCCCCTCGACCACCACCTCGCGCGAGATGCCGACGGCCAGCGACGCGGAGACCGCCGCCAGGGTGTTCTCGACGTTGAAGCGCGACAGGCCGGCCAGCGTCATCGGCACGTCCACGAGCTCGACGAGCGGGTCCGGGTCGGCCTTGGGTGTCAGCACCGACACCCAGCCGTCGATCACCGTGGTCGCGCGGCCGCCGGCGTTGAGCGTCTCGCGGATCGCGGGCGAGTCCGGGTCGCGGCTGAAGACCCACGGCTTCGCCCGCACGACGTTGCGCATGTCGTAGACGCGGGGGTCGTCGGCGTTGAGGACGGCCCAGCCGCTCTTGCGGGTGATGCGGGGCACGACCGCCTTCACCTCGGCGAGCTGGTCGACGGTGTCGATGCCCTGCTGCCCCAGGTGGTCGGCGGAGACGTTGGTGACCACCGAGACGTCGTTGCGCGTGAGCCCGATCCCCTTGAGCAGGATCCCGCCGCGGGCGGTCTCGGTGACGGCCAGCTCCACCTGCGGGTGCGCGAGCACCCGCCCGGCCCCGCTCGGCCCGGAGTAGTCGCCACCCTCGACGAGCTCGCCGTCGATGTAGATGCCGTCGGTGTTGGACCAGCCGACGAGGCGCCCGTCCGTGCGGCCGATGTGGGCGATCATCCGCGACGTCGTGGTCTTGCCGTTGGTGCCGGTGACGGCCACGACCGGCACCGACGGGGTCAGCGTAAGGGGGCCCTCCCCCGGCTCGCTGGCCGAGACCCGCTCGGCGGCCGCGCTGACGGCGGCGTCGATGTCCTTGCTGAGCAGCGCGTCCAGGACGTCGCCGATCGCGCGGCCCATCTCCTGCGCGCGCTCGCGGTGCGACCACGGGAAGGCGACCACGATCTGGTGCTGGTCGCTCGTCGGCCGCACCCGCACGCCGAGCCGCGACGTACCGGACTCCTGGGCGACGGCCCGCACCAGCCGGCCGACCGCCCGCAGCGCGAACCGCTGCCGGAAGCCCGACTCGACCGCGCCGGGACGGGCGTTCTTGAGCCCGATCCGCGTCGCGAAGCGCAGCGCCGTCTCCTCCGAGGCGGCGGCCAGCGCGCTGATGTCGAGCGTCAGCTTGATGGCCGCGCGCGGGAAGTACAGGTTGGGTCCCTCGAGGACCCGGATCTCGATGAGGGAGGACGTCACCGCCCAGACGCTATCGGTCAGGCACCCATCGCGTGGAAGCCGCCGTCGACGTGCACGATCTCGCCGGTCGTGGCCGGGAAGAAGTCCGACAGCAGCGCGCACACGGCCTTGGCCGTCGGCTCCTGGTCGGTGTTGTCCCAGCCGAGCGGCGCGCGGCTCCCCCACAGGTCCTCGAGGTCGCTGAACCCCGGGATCGCCTTGGCGGCCAGCGTGCGCAGCGGACCGGCGGCCACGAGGTTGACCCGGATGCCCTCCGCGCCGAGGTCGCGCGCGAGGTAGCGCGAGGTCGACTCGAGCGCGGCCTTGGCCACGCCCATCCAGTCGTAGGCCGGCCAGGCGACGGTGGCGTCGAAGGTAAGGCCCACGACGGACCCGCCGGAGGCCATCAGCGGCCGGGAGGCCTGGGTCAGCGCCTTGAGGGAGTACGCCGACACCTGCATCGCCTGGGCGACGTCGTCCCAGGGCCCGTCGAGGAAGTTGCCACCCAGGAGCGTCGCGGGGTTGCCGTAGGCGATGGAGTGCACGACGCCGTCGAGACCGTCGACGTGCTCGCGCACGGCGTCGGGCAGGGCGGCGAGGTGGTCCTCGTCGGTCACGTCGAGCTCGATGACCGGCGGGGTCTCGGGCAGGCGCTTGGCGATGCGCCGGGTGATGCCCAGCGCGCGACCGAAGTTGGAGATGAGCACCGTGGCGCCCTGCTCCTGCGCGACCTTGGCCGTGGCGAAGCCGATGGAGCTGTCCATCGTCACCCCGGCGACCAGGATCCGCTTGCCGGCGAGGATGCCGTTCGGGTTGATGCTGCTCGTGCTGTCGCTCATGCTCAGTGCCCCATTCCTAGTCCGCCGTCCACCGGGATGACCGCTCCGGTGACGTAGGCGCCACCGTCGCCGGCCAGCCAGGTCACCGCGGCGGCGACCTCCTCGGGCGCGGCGTACCGGCCCAACGGCACCTGGCTCTTGATGCCCGCGCGCTGCTCGTCGGTGAGCACGCCCGTCATGTCGGTCTCCACGAAGCCCGGCGCCACGACGTTGGCCGTGATCGAGCGCGAGCCCAGCTCGCGAGCCAGCGAGCGCGCCATGCCGACCAGGCCGGCCTTGGAGGCGGCGTAGTTGACCTGCCCCGGCGAGCCGAGGAGGCCCACGACCGAGGAGATGAAGATGATCCGGCCCTTGCGCTGGCGCAGCATGCCCTTGGCCGCGCGCTTGGCCAGCCGGAAGGAGCCGGTGAGGTTGGTGTCGATGACCGAGGACCACTGCTCCTCCGACATCCGCAGCACCAGCGTGTCGGCGGTGATCCCGGCGTTGGCCACGAGCACCTCCACCGGGCCGTGCTCGGCCTCCACCGTCGCGAACGCCGCCTCGACGGCCGCCGGGTCCGTCACGTCGCAGCGCACGTCGAGCGCGCCCTCGGGCGCCCCGCCGTTGCGCGTGGTCACGGCGACCTTGTCGCCCTGCGCGAGGAAGGCCTCGGCGATGGCGCGGCCGATGCCGCGGTTGCCGCCGGTGACCAGGACCGACCGGGGCTCGTGCTGGGTCTCGTTGCTCACAGTCGTCGACGCTAGCGATTACCGGGAGGTAGCCCTACTCCCGGGGTCGCCACGAGGTCAGGACCGGGGGCGTGGGCGACAGTCACGCGCGACTATCCGCCGTCGTCGGCCTCCAACCCGATCAGCGTTCGCGCGACCTGGGCCTCGGTGACGCCTGCCTGCTGTGCGACCTGGCGCAGTCGCTCCCGCGCAGCGTCGATGTCGATGTCCTCCCGCTCGGCCAGCAGTGTCCAGGCGATGGTGATGTCGACGTCGTCGCGCAGGATCTCGGGGGCCTGCTCGGCCGTGGTGCGGGTGTGGAACGCCAGATCGGCGTTGATGATCGCCGCCGGCGCCCAGGCTCCGAAGAGGTCGGCGACGGCCTCGTGGTGCCCGTCGAAGGCGTCCGGGGTGGAGGCGTAGAGGTTCACGGTGCCGACGACCCGACCCTCGGCCATGACGGGCACGGTGAGGGTGCTCGCCACGTGGGCGGCGCTCGTCGCCGTCGCGAACAGCTGCCACCCCTGCTCGTTCATCAGCTCGTCGCTGTCGTAGCCCAGGATCCGGTCGTCCGTGGCGCCCGCGACACATGGACCGCCCTCGAGGTACTGCACGGCGTCCAGAGCCGCGATCTCGACCGCGGTGGCCACCACGGTGAAGGTGACGCCATCGACGTTCGACCCGATGCTGAGGCCGACGCACTGCGGGACCAGCTGCTCCACCTGGGAGGCCAGGTCCAGCAGCTCGGCACGCAGGTCCTCCTGCTCGATCGCGAACGGTCCGAAGCTCTCGATCGCGGCGTCAGTTCCCGGGATGAGCTCCATGGGGGCACCAGTACCCCGACCCCCACGAAGTACCCCCGCAGGGGCGGGTGTCCCGGGACGCTCAGTCGTCCTCGAGGCGGAAGCCGACCTTGATGCCGACCTGGAAGTGCTCGACCGTGCCGTCCTTGACCTGGCCGCGGACCTGGGTGACCTCGAACCAGTCGAGATGGCGCAGCGTCTTGGCGGCCCGCTCGACGCCGTTGCGGATGGCGGCGTCGATGCCCTCCGGCGAGGTGCCGACGATCTCGGTCACGCGGTAGGTGCGGTTGGTCATGGGGAGCCTCTCGACGACGGTGCACTGCGGACTCAGGAGGCTACCGCGACCGACGTAGGATCGAGTCATGGCTCGGGGACGCAGGACAGACGGCGACGCGGTGCGGATCACGACCGCGGCCGCGAGCCGCAGCGAGGACATCGCCGCACGTCAGAAGCGCTACCTGCTGTCGATGAGCCTGCGCTCCGCCTGCTTCGTCGGAGCGGTGGTCGCGGCCCTCGCCGGCCTCGACTGGCTGTGGCCGTTCCTCATCGCGGGCGCGATCATCCTGCCCTACATCGCGGTCGTGCTGGCCAACGCCACGACCATGCGCAGCGACTCCTTCGAGCTGCGCGGAGCTCCGGGGTCGCACCCGGAGCTGCCCACCGCAGCGGCCCACCGCGACTGATGGATCCCGACCTCTGCTCCGCCAAGGGATGTCAGGCGCCTGCCACGTGGCAGCTGCTGTGGAACAACCCCAAGCTGCACACGCCCGAGCGCCGCAAGATCTGGCTCGCCTGCGACGAGCACCGGGGGTCGCTCTCGGACTTCCTGACGGCGCGCCAGTTCCTCAAGGACGTGCAGCCGCACTCATCGAGCGACGAGTAGCGGCCCTCATCCCCCGATGGCGGACATCGGCCGGTCGGGCTGCAGGAAGCCCGGGTCGTCGATGCCGTGGCCCGGGAGCTTGCCGACGACGGCGGTGACCCAGCGCCGGGCGATCTCCTCGTCGGTGGCGCCGCTGCGCAGGGCCAGGCGCAGGTCGGACTCGTCGCGGGCGAAGAGGCAGTTGCGGACCTGCCCGTCGGCGGTGAGCCGGACCCGGTCGCAGTCGCCGCAGAACGGGCGGGTGACCGAGGCGATGACGCCCACCGTGCCGGGACCGCCGTCGACCCGGAAGAGCTCCGCCGGGGCGCTGCCGCGCGGCTCCTCCGCCGGGGTCAGCTCGAAGACGGTCGCCAGCTGGGCGAAGATCTCGTCAGCGGTGATCATCCCGTCGCGCTGCCAACCGTGCTGGGCGTCGAGGGGCATCTGCTCGATGAACCGCAGCTCGTAGCCGCGGTCCAGGCACCAGCGCAGCAGCTCGGCCGCCTGGTCGTCGTTGACCCCGCGCATGAGCACGGCGTTGACCTTCACCGGGCCCATCCCCGCCGCCTCGGCCGCGGCCAGACCGGCGATGACGTCGTCGACGCGGTCGCGGCGGGTGATGGTCTTGAAGGTGTCGGCGCGCACGGTGTCGAGGCTGACGTTGACGCGGTTGAGGCCGGCGTCGGCCAGTGCCTGCGCCGAGCGCGCCAGGCCGAGCGCGTTGGTGGTCATGGAGAGGTCGACGTGCGGGTCGATGTCGCGCACGCGGCCGATGAGGCCGACGATGCCGCGACGCACGAGCGGCTCGCCACCGGTGAAGCGGATCTCCTCGATCCCGAGACGCTCGACCCCTACGCGGATCAGCCGGACCAGCTCGTCGTCGGTGAGCATCTTGTCGTCGGGCATCCAGTCGAGGCCCTCGGCGGGCATGCAGTAGGTGCACCGCAGGTTGCACTTGTCGGTCAGCGAGACGCGCAGGTCCGTGGCCACACGGCCGAACCTGTCCCCGAGCTTCAAGACCTCCATGACATGAGTCTAGGCGGCGCGGATAATCTCGGGGGGTGCGCGGCTTCCGGTTCCTCCTGAGCAGGCGCTGGGCGCTGTTCGCGCTGGCCATCGTCGTCGTCGCCTGCGCGACCTGGTGGCTGGGCCAGTGGCAGTTCGACCGGCTCGCGGACCGCAAGGAGCGCAACCAGGTCGTCCGGGCCAACGAGGACGGCGCCCCCGCCCCGGTCGAGCAGGTGCTGGGCGACGGCGACACCGTCGGGGAGGACGACCAGTGGCTGGTCGTGACCGCCACCGGGACCTACGCCGACGAGGACACCGTCATCGTGCGCTACCGCACCCGCGAGGGCGTCTCGGGCATCGACGTGGTCGTCCCGCTGGTGACCTCGTCGGGCACCTCGCTGCTCGTCGACCGCGGCTGGATGGCGACCGACAACCAGGGCGACGCCGCGCTGGACGACGTACCGGCTCCCCCGGAGGGCGAGGTCACGGTCACCGGCTGGCTGCGCGCCAACGGGGCCGGCAGCTCGACCGAGGTCCACGACGGCTCCACCCGTGCCATCGACAGCGGCGCGATCGGCGAGGCACTCGACCGCGACGTCTACGGCGGCTTCGTCGAGCTCCGGTCGGAGGACCCGCCGCCGGCCGCCTCGCTCGACCCGGTCGAGCTGCCCGAGCTCGACAACGGCCCGCACTTCTTCTACGGGCTGCAGTGGTGGTTCTTCGGCGTCCTCGCCGTCTTCGGCTTCTTCTACCTGATGTACGACGAGTGGCGCACCGCCCGCCGCGGCGGCCGGCCCGTGCGCGGGCCGCGCCCGTCCGGGCCGCGGGCGCCCAAGGTCAAGAAGGAGCGCCAGAGCAACCACCCCTACGTGCGGGCGCGGCGCGAGGCCGAGGCGCGCGAGGCGGAGGAGAAGGCCCTGGCGGCTCAGAGCGAGCGGAGCATGCCGCCGTCGACGGGCAGCATCACCCCGGAGACGAACGACGCGGCGGGCGAGAGCAGGAAGGCCGCAGCTCGGCCGAACTCCTCCGGCTCGCCGTAGCGTCCCAGCGGGATCGTCGCCAGCGCCGCGCGCCGGGCGGCCTCCGGGTCGCCGGTGCTCTCGTCCAGCTCGGCCACCCGCTCGGTGGCCACGCGCCCGGGCAGCAGGCCGTTGACGCGCACGCCGCGCGGACCCAGCTCGTCGGCGAGCGTCTTGGCGACCATGGCGAGTCCCGGTCGCAGGCCGTTGGACAGCGCCATCTCGGCCAGGGGCGCCTTGACGCTCGAGGAGAGCACCAGCGCCAGCGAGCCGCCCGAGGGCAGCTCCTGGCCGATCTCGCGCGCGAGTCGCACCGCCCCGAGGAAGACGGTGGCGAACGCCGTCGTCCACTGCTCGTCGGTGATCACCGTGACGGGGCCCTTCGGCGGGCCGCCGACGCTGACCAGCGCCCCGTCGAGCCGACCCCAGCGCTCGCGGGCGGCCTCGACCAGCCGCGCCGGCGTCGCGGCGTCGGCGTTGTCGGCCACCACCGCGTGCGCTCGCTCGCCGAGCACCGCGGCGGCGTCGCGCAGCGACTCCTCCGAGCGCCCCGACAGGACCACGCGGGCGCCCTCCGCCACGAGGCGGTCGGCCGTGGCGCGCCCCAGCCCGCGGGCCCCTCCGGTGACGACGTAGACGCGGTCGGCGAGGTCGAGGTCCATGCGACCGAGCCTAGGAGAGGTCGGCCGCGACCGGCGCCACGTCCTGGTGGAACTGCGTGCGGTAGAGGTCGGCGTAGAGACCGCCGCGTGCGAGCAGCTCGGTGTGGGTCCCGAACTCCACGATCCGCCCGTCGTCGAGCACCAGGATCTGGTCGGCGTTGCGCACCGTCGAGAGGCGGTGGGCGATCACCAGCGAGGTCCTGCCCTCCAGGGCGGCGTCCAGGGCGCGCTGGACGGCGGCCTCCGACTCGCTGTCGAGGTGGGCGGTGGCCTCGTCGAGCACGACGATCGAGGGCGACTTGAGCAGCAGCCGGCCGATCGCCAGGCGCTGGCGCTCGCCGCCGGAGAGGCGATAGCCGCGGTCGCCCACGACCGTGTCGAGGCCGTCGGGCAGGGAGCGCACCAGGTGGGCGATCTGCGCCGCCTCGAGGGCAGCCCAGATCTGCTCGTCGGTGGCGCCGGGGCGCGCGTAGACGAGGTTGGCCCGGATCGTGTCGTGGAACATGTGGGCGTCCTGGGTGACGTAGCCGACGACGTCCTCGAGGGAGTCGAGCGTCACGTCGCGCACGTCGTGACCGCCGACGCGCACGGCGCCGGACGCCACGTCGTAGAGGCGGGCGACCAGGTGGGTCATCGTCGTCTTGCCCGCGCCCGAGGGGCCGACGAGCGCGACCATCTGGCCGGGCTCGGCGACGAAGCCGACGTCGGTGAGCACCTGCTGGTTGTCGCGCGACTCCACGCGGGCGACCGACTCCAGGGAGCCGAGCGAGATGTCCTCGGCCTTGGGGTAGGTGAACGAGACGTGCTCGAACTCCAGGCGGCCGGCGTCGCGGGGCAGCGCGATCGCGCCGTGCTTCTGCCGGATCGAGGAGGGCAGGTCGAGCACCTCGAAGACGCGCTCGAAGCTCACCAGGGCGGTCATGATGTCGATCCGCACGTTGGAGAGCCCCTGGAGCGGGCCGAGCAGCCGCAGCAGCAGGGTGGCCAGGGCCAGGAGGGTGCCGACGGTGAGCGTCTTGTCGATGGCGAGGTGGCCGCCCACGCCGTAGACGAGCGCGGTCGCCAGCGCCGGGACCAGCATCATCGAGGCACCGAAGATGCGGGTGATGAGCGAGATGCGGATGCCGAGGTCGCGCACGTTGGCGGCCTTGGAGCGGAACAGCACGTCCTCGTCGGCGCGCCGGCCGAAGAGCTTGAGCAGCATCGCGCCACCGACGTTGAACCGCTCGGTCATGACGTTGCCGAGGTCGGCGTTGCCGTCCATCTGGCGGCGGGTGAGGCCGGCGAGCCGGCCGCCGACCCAGCGGGAGATGAGGAACAGGATCGGGAACATCACCAGGCAGAGCAGCGTCACCTGCCAGCTGAGCGCCAGCATCGCGATGCCGACGACGATCACCGAGATGCTGTTGGAGACGGTGCTGGACAGCGTGGAGGTGAAGGCGCGCTGGGCGCCGATCACGTCGTTGTTGAGCCGGCTGACGAGGGCGCCGGTCTGGGTGCGGGTGAAGAACGCGAGCGACTGGCGCTGCACGTGGGAGAAGACCTGCGTGCGCAGGTCGTAGATGAGGCCCTCACCGATGCGGGAGGACAGCCAGCCGCCGAGGACCGCGAGGGCGGCGGTGAGGACCGCGACGCCGGCCATGGCCAGCGCGAGGGCGGTCACGAGGCCGCGGTCGCCGGCGAGCACGCCGTCGTCGACGATGCGCTGCACCAGCAGCGGCATCACGACGACCATGGCGGCGTCGACGACGGTGAGGCCCAGGAAGACGCTGATCAGACGGCGGTGCGGTCGGGCGAAGCCGAGCACGCGGCGCACGGTCTTGCCCTCGATGCGGTTGTTGACCACGCTCCGGTCGGCGCGCAGGCTGCGCCAGGCGGCGCCGTTGGGGGACATTCCGGACATCCGGGCCCTCCTACTCCCCCGGAGCTGACGTCATGTCAGCCCAGGAACTGGGCCACCTCGCGGAACCGGCGTACCTGGGCTTCACGCTCCAGGCGCCGCTGCTCCTCGAGGGGGCGCTGGGCTGCCCCGAGGAGCAGTCCCTTGGTCTCGGACACCGCACCCGCGAGGGGGGCGGTCAGGGCCACGACGAGATCCGCGACGGTCGCGTCCAGCTCCTCGGCTGGTACGGCGGTCAGGGCGAGGCCGATCTGGACGGCCTCGGCCGCTCCGACCGTCCGCGCGGTGGCGCAGATCTCGAGTGCCCGTGCATAGCCAACACACTCCACGAGCGGTTTTGTTCCCGTGAGGTCGGGGACCAGGCCCAGCGCGGACTCCTTCATGCACAGCAGGGCGTCGTCGGCGAGGACGCGCAGGTCGCAGGAGAGGGCCAGCTGGAAGCCGGCGCCGACGGCGTGGCCGCGCACGACCGCGATCGAGACGAACCGCGGGTCGCGCAGGAAGGTGAAGCCGCGTTGGTAGACCTCGATGGTCTCCGCCATCTCCTCGTCGCTCATGCCGAACAGGTCTCCGACCGACTCCACGCCCTCCGGGGCGGTGCGGGGGTCCATCAGGGTGCGGTCGAGCCCGGCGGAGAAGCTGGAGCCGGCGCCCTGCACCACGACGACGCGTACCGTGTCGGGCAGCTCCTCGCCGATGCGTCCCAGGGCACGCCACATGGCCGGGGTCTGGGCGTTGCGCACGTCGGGACGGTCCAGCGTGATCGTCGCGACCACGGCGTCGACGTCGAGGCGGAGACCGGCGGCAGCGAGCTCGTCAGGTGACATGCGCGCAGTCTAGGAACCCCCGCCGACGGTGCCGCCTGGTGGGCACTGGCGCTCTCCCAACGGGCGGGGTACATTAACTTTATGAAGTCACTAGAGATTGCGATGCGCTGGACGGTCCTCGTCGGCGGCTTCGTGGTCGTCACGGGCTGGTTCGTCAGCAGCCTGCTCGTGCGCACCGTCTAGCCGCCGTAGGACTCGGCCCCGTCCTACGATGGGCGATCATGGGCCACCGCATCCTGCACCTGTCCGACACCCACGTGACCGCCAGCGGGATCGACATGGACGGCGTCGACGCGTTGGCGGCACTGGACGGCCTGCTGCACGACTGCCGCCACCTCCAGGACCTCGACCTGGTCGTGGTCACCGGCGACATCGCCGACGACGCCTCCGTGGAGGGCTGCGCCCACGTCCTCGACCGGGTGTCGGGGTTCGCCCAGGCGCGCGGCATCCCCCACGTCTACACGACCGGCAACCACGACCGGCGCCCCTCGTTCGCGACCGTCCTCGGCTCGGGTCACCGGGACCCCGACGGCGCCGACACGGGCCGCCTGCTCGACGGGCTCGACGACGAGCGGGCCGCCGTGAGCCACGTCGGCGGCCTCAGGGTGGTCACGCTGGACAGCCTGGTGCCCGGGTCCGCCCACGGGCACGTCAGCGCGGCGCAGCTGCGCGCGCTGACCGAGGTCCTGTCCGCACCCGCGCCGGACGGGACGGTGCTGGCGCTGCACCACCCGCCTCTGCACTCCCCCACGGCGCCCTGGACGGAGTCGGCCGGCCTGCACAACCGCGACGAGCTGGCGGCCGCGATCGAGGGCACCGACGTCGTGGCCGTCCTGTGCGGCCACTTCCACCTCCAGCTCACGGGCCGCCTCGGCCCCGCGACGGTCTGGTCGACGCCGGGGGTCGTGACCCGCATCGACCTGACCGCGCCTGCGCACGTCGTCCGCGCCGTCCGGGGTGCCGGAGCCACCGTCGTCGAGCTGGGCGGCCCCTTCTCGCCGTCGTTCCACGTGCTGCACGCCCGCGACCCCCGCGTCGGGGAGGAGGCCTACGTCGCCGACCCGGTCACCTGGGCGGACGCGACCGAGGACTGAGCGCCGCTCAGGCCAGCGACACCAGGTCGGCGTACTCGTCGTTCCAGAGGTCCTCGTCGCCGTCGGGCAGCAGCAGCACCCGGTCGGGCTCCAGGGCGAGCACGGCGCCCTCGTCGTGGGTGACCAGGATGATCGCGCCCTCGTAGGTGCGGATGGCGGCCAGCACCTCCTCGCGCGACGCGGGGTCGAGGTTGTTGGTGGGCTCGTCGAGCAGCAGCACGTTGGCGCTGGAGACGACCAGGCTGGCCAGGGCCAGCCGGGTCTTCTCGCCGCCGGACAGCACGGCGGCGGACTTGTTGGCGTCGTCGCCGGAGAAGAGGAACGAGCCGAGCACGCTGCGCGCCTCGGTGTCGGTGAGCTGCGGCGCCGCGCTCTGCATGTTCTCCAGGACCGTGCGGCTGGTGTCCAGCGTCTCGTGCTCCTGGGCGTAGTAGCCGAGCTTGAGGCCGTGACCGGGGATCACCCGGCCGGTGTCGGACTGGTCGACGCCGGCGAGGATCCGCAGCATCGTCGTCTTGCCCGCGCCGTTGAGACCCAGGATGACCACCCGGGAGCCCTTGTCGATCGCCAGGTCGACGTCGGTGAAGACCTCCAGCGAGCCGTAGGACTTCGACAGCTCCTCGGCCATGAGCGGCGTCTTGCCGCACGGCGCCGGCGAGGGGAACTTGATGTTGGCGACCTTGTCGGCCTGCCGCTCGCCCTCGAGGCCGGCCATCATCTTCTCGGCGCGCTTGAGCATCGACTGCGCCGCGACCGCCTTGGACGCCTTGGCACGCATCTTGTTGGCCTGGTCGGTGAGCGTCTTGGCCTTGGTCTCGGCGTTGGCGCGCTCGCGCTTGCGGCGCTTCTCGTCGGTCTCGCGCTGGGTGAGGTAGTGGCGCCAGCCCATGTTGTAGACGTCCATGGTCATGCGGTTGGCGTCGAGGTGCAGGACCTTGTTGACGGTCTCCTCGAGCAGCGCGTTGTCGTGGCTGATCACGATGAACCCGCCCTTGTGCGCCTTGAGGAAGTCGCGCAGCCACACGATCGAGTCGGCGTCGAGGTGGTTGGTGGGCTCGTCGAGGATCAGGATCTCCGCGCCCGAGAAGAGGATGCGCGCCAGCTCGACGCGGCGCCGCTGGCCACCGGACAGGGTCTTGAGCGGCTGGTCGAGGATGCGCTCCTGGATCCCGAGGCTGGCGGCGATGGTGGCCGCCTCCGACTCGGCGGCGTACCCGCCCCCGGCGTGCAGCTCGGCGTCGGCCTGCGTCCAGCGCTTCATGGCCCGCTCGGAGACCGCCGTGTCGTCGCTGCCCATCTGCTCCTCGGACTCGCGCAGGCGGCGTACGACGTCGTCGAGACCGCGCGCGGAGAGGATCCGGTCGCGCGCCAGGACCTCGGGGTCCCCCGTGCGCGGGTCCTGCGGGAGGTAGCCGACGTCGCCGGTGGCGGTGACCTGTCCGGACGCGGGCTGCGCCTCGCCGGCGAGGATCTTGGTGAGCGTGGTCTTCCCGGCGCCGTTGCGGCCCACCAGGCCGACCTTGTCGCCGGCGGCGACGCGGAAGCTGACGTTGTCCATGAGGAGCCGCGCGCCGGCTCGTACTTCGAGCTGGTGGGCAGTGATCATGAGGGTCACTAGTGTAGGTACGCCCATTCGGGTACTGCGGCCCGGTATGCCCGAACGACGAGAGGAAGCCGATGCGCTTCAACCCCAAGGCCCGCCTCGACACCGGCCGCACCCGTGACGCGGGCCGTGGCGCCGGTGGCGGAGGCTCGCGCTCGCGCCTGCCCATCCCGGGCGGCGTCGGCGGGGGTGGCATCGGCGGGGTCATCCTGCTCGTCGTCCTGTTCGTCGTCGCGCAGTGCTCCGGGATCGACCTCACCGGCGGCGGCGGTGGCGGTGGCACCGGCGGAGCCGGGGGCGCGTTCGACACGAGCCGGGTCAGCGACACCGGCCGCTACACCAAGTGCAAGGACGGCAACGACGCCAACGAGGACAAGGACTGCCAGCGCGTGGCGGTCGAGAACTCGCTCTTCGACTACTGGGGCGGCGAGCTCGGCGACGACTTCACCCCCGAGCAGGGCCTGGTCACCTTCTCCGGCTCGGTCGACACCGGCTGCGGCGGTGCCACGGCCGACGTCGGCCCGTTCTACTGCCCGCCCGACCAGACCATCTACCTCGACTCGACCTTCTTCGACCAGGTGCTGGAGGACCAGCTCGGCGGCCCTGACGGCGGCTTCGTCGAGGCCTACGTGCTCGCCCACGAGTACGGCCACCACATCCAGAACCTCCTCGGCACGATGAGCAAGGTCCGCACCCAGAAGGGCCCGCAGAGCGACGCGGTCAAGCTCGAGCTCCAGGCCGACTGCTACGCCGGCATGTGGACCAAGGCGGCGCGCGAGACCGAGGACGCCGACGGCAACGTGCTCTTCGCCGAGCTCACCCAGCAGGACATCGACCTCGCCCTCGAGGCCGCGGCCTCCGTCGGCGACGACCGGATCCAGCGCAAGACCCAGGGACAGGTCACCGAGGAGTCCTGGACGCACGGCTCCGCCGAGCAGCGCCAGCGCTGGTTCGAGGTCGGTCTCGACCAGGGCACGCTGTCGGCGTGCGACACCTTCGACGGCCGCCGGGTCTGACCGACGGCGCGACCCCGGCTCGCCCTCCTGGCGTGAGTGGTGGTTAGGTAAGGCTAACCACTCTTTCTCTGCCGAAAGGTCACTGCCGTGCGCTCACTGCGCCTGCTGGTCGGCTCCCTCGCCGCCGCGTCCCTCCTCCTCGCCGGCTGCGGCGACTCCTCGGACGACACGGACTCCGACGACCGGTCCCCCGCCTCCTCCGCGTCCTTCCCGATCACCATCGAGCACGCGCTCGGCACGACCACGATCGAGGAGAAGCCCGAGCGGGTCGCGACCGTCAACTGGGCCAACCACGAGGTGCCCCTGGCGCTCGGCGTCGTCCCGGTCGGCATGGCCGCCGCCAACTTCGGCGACGACGACGGCGACGGGCTGCTGCCCTGGGTGAGCGCCACGCTCGAGGAGCTCGACGCGGAGACGCCGGTCCTCTTCGACGAGACCGACGGCATCGACTTCGAGGCGGTGGCCGACACCGCGCCCGACCTGATCCTGGCGCCGTACTCCGGCCTGACCCAGGAGGACTACGACACCCTCAGCGAGATCGCCCCCGTGGTGGCCTACCCCGAGGCGCCCTGGTCGACGGAGTGGCGCGACATGATCCTGCTCGCCAGCGAGGCGATGGGCATGAAGACCGAGGGCGAGGAGCTCGTCGCCGACCTGGAGGAAGAGATCGCCGCCACGGTGGCCGAGCAGCCGACCCTGAAGGGCACGTCGGCGATGTTCCTGACGCACGTCGACACCACCGACCTGAGCGAGGTCAGCTACTACACGACCCACGACACCCGCGCGCGCTTCTTCGAGGACCTCGGCCTGGCGACGCCCGCGAGCATCGAGACCGCGTCCGCGGAGACCGACGAGTTCTCCGGCACGCTCAGCGCCGAGCAGATCGACCAGCTCGACGACGTGGAGGTCATCGTGACCTACGGCGACCAGGAGCTCGTGGACGCGCTGAAGAGCGACCCGCTGCTCTCGAAGATGCCGGCGGTCCAGAACGACGCGATCGTGCTGCTGCCCGACTCACCCCTGGGCACCGCCGCCAACCCGACGCCGCTCTCGATCTCCTACGTCCTCGAGGACTACGTCGCCATGCTGGCCGACGCCGCGGGCGCCTAGCAGCCCGGTGACTGCGAGCCCCTCGGCGCCTGCCGGCGTCACGTCCGACCCGTCCGCGCCGGGCGGGAGCGCTGCGCGGGTGCGGCGCCCCCGTCGGCTGCGGGCCGTCTGGCTCCTGGCCAGCCTGGCGTTCCTGCTGGGCCTGACCGTGGTGTCGCTCGCGATCGGCTCCCGTGAGGTCGCCTGGGCCGACATCCTGGCGGCGCTCGGCGGGTCCAGCGACACCCTGGAGGAGGCGGCGGTCTACAAGCGCATCCCCCGCACGCTGCTGGCCGTGACCGTGGGGGGTGCGCTCGGCCTGTCCGGCGCCGTCATGCAGGGAGTGACGCGCAACCCGCTGGCCGACCCGGGCATCCTCGGCGTCAACATGGGCGCCTCCCTGGCCGTGATCTGCGGGATCGCCTGGTTCGGGCTGACCGCCCCGTCCAGCTTCATCTGGATGGCGCTGCTGGGCGCCGCCGCCACGGCGGTGTTCGTGTACGTCGTCGGGTCGCTCGGCCGGGGCGGGGCGACACCGCTCAAGCTCGCCCTGGCAGGCACCGCCACGTCGGCGGCGTTCGCCTCGTTCATCACCGCGGTGGTCCTGCCCCGCGGCGACATCGCCGGCGGGGTGCGCTCCTGGCAGATCGGCGGGGTCGGGGGCGCGTCGTTCGAGACCATCCGCCTGGTCCTGCCGTTCCTCCTCGTCGGACTGCTCGTGAGCCTGGCGTCGGCCCGCGGCCTCAACTCCCTCGCCCTCGGCGACGACGTCGCGGCCGGGCTCGGCCAGCGGGTCGCGCTGACCCGCGGCGCCGCCGCCCTCGGCGCGGTCCTGCTCTGCGGTGCCGCGACGGCGGTCGCCGGACCCATCGGCTTCGTCGGCCTGGTGGTGCCTCACCTGTGCCGCCTGCTCGTCGGCGTGGACCACCGCTGGCTGCTCCCCTTCTCGGCGGTGGGCGGCGCCGCGCTGCTGACCGCGGCGGACGTGCTCGGCCGGATCGTCGCGCGGCCCAGCGAGATCGACGTCGGCATCATCACCGCCCTGGTCGGCGCGCCGTTCTTCATCCACGTGGTCCGTCGCCAGAAGGTGCGCGCGCTGTGACCGCGCAGACCATCGAGCGGGTGTCCCGCGGGCGGGCCCGGCGCGTCGTGCGGCGTCGCGCCGTCGTCGTGGTGCTCGCGGTGCTCGTGACCGGCACCTTCGCCGCCAGCCTCATGGTGGGACGCACCTTCTACCCGCCCGCCGACGTCCTCCGCGTCGTCCTGGGCGAGGACGTGCCGGGCGCCTCGTTCACCGTCGGCCGGCTCCGGCTCCCCCGGGCGGTGCTGGCCCTCCTCGTCGGGACCTGCTTCGGACTGGCGGGCGTGACCTTCCAGACCATGCTCCGAAACCCGCTCGCGAGCCCCGACATCATCGGGATCAGCGCCGGGTCCAGCGCGGCGGCGGCGTTCGCGATCGTGACCCTCGGGCTCTCGGGCACGGCGGTCTCGGTCTTCGCCATCGTGGTGGGGCTGGGGGTCGCGCTGCTGATCTACGTGCTGAGCTTCCGCGACGGCGTGGCCGGCACCCGGCTGATCCTCATCGGCATCGGCATCGCCGCCATGCTCGAGAGCGTCACGGCCTACGTCCTGAGCCGCGCGGCGCAGTGGGACCTGCAGGAGGCCACTCGGTGGCTCACGGGCAGCCTCAACAGCGCCGGCTGGGAGGACGTCGTACCCACCCTGGTCGCCCTCGCGGTGCTGGGACCGCTGCTGCTCCAGAGGGCCCGCGACCTGGAGACGCTGCAGCTCGGCGACGACGCGGCCTCCGCGCTCGGGGTCCGGGTGGAGCGGACCCGCCTCGTCGTCATCGTGGCCGCCGTCGGTCTGGTCGCCTTCGCGACCGCCGCCGCCGGCCCGGTGGCGTTCGTGGCATTCCTGTCGGGTCCCATCGCCGCCCGGATCATCGGACCGGGGGTCTCGCTGCTGGTGCCCTCGGCGCTGGTGGGCGCCCTGCTCGTGCTGGTCGCCGACCTCGCCGGCCAGTACGCGTTCGACCACCGCTACCCCGTCGGCGTCATCACCGGCGTGCTCGGCGCGCCCTACCTCGTCTACCTGATCGTCCGCACCAACCGCGCCGGAGGCTCCCTGTGACCAGTCGCCACACGCTCACCGTCGACGAGCTCACGCTCGGCTACGGCGACCGGACCGTGATCGAGGGCCTCGACCTGGTCGTCCCGGCCGGTCGCATCACCGCCATCGTCGGGGCCAACGCCTGCGGCAAGTCCACGCTGCTGCGCTCGATGACGCGGCTGCTTCGTCCTCGTCAGGGCCAGGTCCTCCTCGACGGCGAGCAGGTGCACAAGCTGCCCGCCAAGACCCTGGCCCGCACGCTGGGGCTGCTCCCCCAAGCACCCGTCGCGCCCGAGGGCATCACGGTCAGCGACCTGGTCGGTCGCGGGCGCAACCCGCACCAGCGCGTCCTCTCGCGCTGGAGCGCGGACGACGACGCGGCCGTCGCCACCGCCCTGGAGGCCACCGACACCGTCGACCTCGCCGACCGCGCCGTCGACGAGCTCTCAGGTGGTCAGCGCCAGCGCGTGTGGATCGCGATGGCCCTGGCCCAGCAGACCGACCTGCTCCTGCTCGACGAGCCGACGACGTACCTCGACGTGAGCCACCAGATCGAGGTGCTCGACCTGCTCACGGACCTCAACCGGACCCGCGGCACCACCATCGTGATGGTCCTGCACGACCTCAACCTCGCCGCGCGGTACGCCGACCACCTGGTCGCGCTGGCCGACGGACGCCTCCACTCGGCGGGCGAGCCCCACACCGTGCTGACCGAGGAGACGGTGCGCACGGTCTTCGGGATGGACTGCACCGTCATCGTCGACCCGGTCTCGGGGCGGCCGCTGATGCTGCCCATCGGACGCCACCACGTCGCCCCGGGCTCGGCCGCACCGGCTCGCTGACCCGCTCACCAGCCGAGCAGGGCCTCGATCGCGGGGAACTGCCGCTGCAGGGCGCGCAGGTGGGGCGCGACGGCGGGGTGGCGGTACTTGCCGGCGAGGGCGCCCTCTCCCCCGGCGACCCGGGAGAGCGCCCACTCGGCCCGGGTGAGGGCCGTGAAGACACCGGTGATCCGGGCGCCGGTGAGCACCTCGTCGGGCGTCGCGACGTCGGGGGGCAGGCCGAGCAGGTAGGCGTCCAGCAGCGGCTCGAACTCCTCGCGGGTGGCCAGCGACAGCAGCCCGAGGTCCGCGCCGACCGGGCCGGTGCCGAGCGTCGCCCAGTCGATCGCCACGACGTCGTCGCCGTGGCGACCCGGGAAGTTCGCCAGCGCCGGGTCACCGTGCTGGGCGACCTGCGGCAGCGACTCGCTGAGCTCCAGCATGGTGGCGCGCCGGGTCCACAGGTGGTCGGCGATGTCGGCGACCGTGGTCCGCTCCAGGGTGCGCCAGCCCCCGCGCGCCTCCAGCCGCTTCACGCGGGTGCGGAGCTGGTCCTTGGCCAGCCAGGCCAGGGACGGCAGCCCGGCGCCGGCGAAGCGCCCGAGCGACACGGCCGCGAACAGGCCGCTGACCGCGGCGTCCTCGACCCACTCGCGCGTGACGGTGATCCCCTCGCCGTCCTCCTCGACCGCGGCCGGCGCCGCGCGCAGCCCCGGTGTCGAGGCGGTGAGGCTGCAGTCCAGGACGTCGGCCTCACGGCGCCAGTAGGCGAAGTGGCGCGGGTCCGAGAGCTCCGACGGGTCGTCCGCGCCGGGGCGCGCCAGGCGCTTGACCACCATCGGGCGGCCGCTGAGCGACGTGCGCCAGACGCCGACCGTGGACGTGCCGGTGCCGCCGGGGAGCGGGTGCCACCCGGGCTCGGGCTGCCACATGACTCGGACGCTAGCCGATCCGGGCTCCCAGGCCCTGCAACCGGGCCTCGAACGCCCGTCAGCGTCGAGGCGGCAGCCGGTGCAGCGTGACGTCCTCGAGACGACCGTCGAGGGCCACCGCGGTCACGTACGTGCAGTGCGGCTGACGCCGTCGGTCGGTCGGCGAGCCCGGGTTGAGCAGCCTCAGGCCGGTGGCGGTGGTGGTGTCCCAGGGGATGTGGCTGTGCCCGAAGACCAGCACGTCGTCGTCCGGGTAGGCCGCCGCGCACCTCGACTCGCGGCCCTTGGCGTCACCGGTCTCGTGCACCACGGCGAAGCGCACGCCGCCGATCACCGCGCGACCGACCTCGGGCAGCCGCCGCCGCAGCTCGGCGCCGTCGTTGTTGCCGTAGCAGGCCAGCAGCGATCGCGACCGGTCCTCCAGCGCGTCGAGCAGGGACGGCTCGACCCAGTCACCCGCATGGATCACCACGTCGGCGGCCTCCACCTCCGCCCAGACCTGCTCGGGCAGGTCCCGCGCCCGCTTCGGGACGTGGGTGTCGGCCAGGAGCAGCAGCCTGGTCACGACGCCTCTCCCGCGTTGCGCACGTCGAAGCGCGCGGCGCAGGCGTCGCGCGCGGCCTGCTCCAGGATCCCGCGACGCGGGTCGGGCACCGGCAGCCACGGCTCCACCACGGAGAGCCAGGACAGGCGCGGGTCGGCCAGCACCTCCTCGACGGCGGCGTGGTCACCGCCGACGACGACCGGGCGCGACCCGGCGCCCAGGATCCGTGCGGCGTGCTCGGCGGCGGCTTCGTAGGCCTGGCGGGCCTGGTTGTCCCGGCGCCGGGCGAAGCGCTGCTGCGACTGGCCCCCGGCCTTGGTGCGCCCCTGCACGTGGCGCTGCCCGGTCTTGGACTCCGCGAACGTCTCCCCCGCCATCCGCGCGACGGCGAAGCCGCCCTTGCGCACCAGCAGCACGCCCCAGTCCGACGGCACGACCGACGCCACGGCGCCCGCGAACGACGGCGCGTCCGGCGGACCGCCGTACGGCGCGGCGAACGGCAGGACCGCGGTGAAGTCCGACCCGTCTTCGGCCGTCCCGACCAGGACACCGTCCCTCACCGCGAGCGAGGCGCCGCCGTGCCGATCGCCGAAGTTGGCGACCCAGCGCTCGACGCGGGCGGCGGGGATGAGGATCAGGTCAGGCCCTAGACATTGAACCCGAGGGCGCGCAGCTGCTCGCGGCCGTCGGGGGTGATCTTGTCGGGGCCCCAGGGCGGCATCCAGACCCAGTTGATGGCGACGTCGTTGACGATGCCCTCCAGCGCGGAGTTGGTCTGGTCCATGATCACGTCGGTCAGCGGGCAGGCCGCCGAGGTCAGGGTCATGTCGAGGACGACGTTGCTGCCCTCGTCGACGTGGACGTCGTAGACGAGGCCGAGGTCGACGACGTTGATGCCCAGCTCGGGGTCGACCACGTCCTTCATGGCCTCGGTGACGTCGTCGATCGACACGGTCGCCGTGCCTCCGCCCGTGCCGGTGGCCTCGGGTACGTCGGGCAGGTCGCCATAGTTGATAGAACTAGTGTCAGCCATCAGATCTCCTTCGATGCGGTCGCGTCGGACGGGACCGCCTGGGTGGTGGCGTCTTTCCAGGCCATCCATGACAGTAGAGCGCACTTCACGCGCGCCGGGAACTTAGCGACACCGGCGAACGCGATGCCGTCCTCGAGGACGTCCTCGTCCGGCACGACGGTGCCCTTGCCCTGCATCAGGGTCAGGAACTCCTGGTGGATGCCCATGGCCTCGGCGACCGGCTTGCCGATCACGAGGTCGGCCATGACCGAGGTCGAGGCCTGCGAGATCGAGCAGCCGACGGCGTCGTAGGACACGTCGGTCACGACCCCGTCGTCGACGTGGACGCGCAGGGTCACCTCGTCGCCGCAGGTCGGGTTGACGTGGTGCACCTCGGCCTCGAAGGGCTCGCGGAGCCCTTGGTGGTGGGGGTGCTTGTAGTGGTCCAGGATGATCTCCTGGTACAGCGCGTCGAGTTCGTTGCTCATCTCTCAACCCAACTTGAAGTAGGACCGGGTGTATTCCAGCCCCTCGACGAGGGCGTCGATCTCGCTCGGTGTGGTGTAGAGGTACGACGACATCCGGGTCGAGCTCTGGACGCCGAACCGCGCGTGCGCCGGCTTGGCGCAGTGGTGCCCGGCGCGCACCGCGATGCCGCGGGAGTCGAGCACCTGCGCGATGTCGTGGGGGTGGACGCCCTCGACCTCGAAGGAGATCGCCCCGCCGCGCTCACGGGCCTCCAGCGGGCCGAGGACCTTGAGGCCGGGCACGGTGGCCAGTCCCTCGAGCGCGTAGCCGGTGATGGCCTGCTCGTGGGCGTGCACGGCCTCCATGCCGATGTGGCCGAGGTAGTCGACCGCAGCGCCGAGGCCGATGGCCTCGATGATCGGCGGGGTGCCGGCCTCGAACTTGTGCGGGATGCCGGCGTACGTCGAGATGTCCATGCGAACGGTCTCGATCATCTCGCCGCCCCCGTGGAACGGCGGCAGCTGGTCGAGCACGGCCCGCTTGCCCCACAGCACGCCGATGCCCGTGGGCCCGACGACCTTGTGGCCGGTGAAGGCCAGCAGGTCGGCGCCCGAGGCGGCGACGTCGACGGGCAGCTGCGGCACGGCCTGCGAGGCGTCGACGACGACGATCGCGCCGACCTCGTGGGCCCGGCGGGCGATCTGCGTGATCGGGTTGATGGTCCCGAGCATGTTGGAGACCCAGGTGAGCGAGACGACCTTGGTGCGCTCGTTGATCAGCTCGTCGAGGTTCGACAGGTCGAGGCGGCCGTCCTCGGTCAGCCCGAACCACCGCAGCGTCGCGCCCTTGCGCTGCGTCAGGAGCTGCCACGGCACGATGTTGGAGTGGTGCTCCATCTCGGTGATGACGACCTCGTCGCCCTCGCCGACGGCCAGGTCGCCGGTCGCCCACGCGAGCGTGTTGGCGACCAGGTTGAGCGACTCGGTGGCGTTCTTGGTGAAGATGACCTCGTCGCGGTCCGGCGCCCCGATGAACGTCGCCACCTTGTCGCGCGCGCCCTCGAAGGCCTCGGTCGACTCGGCCCCGAGCTGGTGCATCGCCCGGGAGATGTTGGCGTTGTGACGCTCCAGGTGGTCGACCATCGTGTCGATGACCACCTGCGGCTTCTGCGAGGTGTTGGCGCTGTCGAGGTAGACCAGCGGCTGCCCGTTGTCGAACGTGCGCTCGAGGATCGGGAAGTCCTTGCGGATGACGTCCAGCTCGGGGAGAAGACCGTCCATGAGGTCAGACCTTCGTGAGGTACTTGTCGTAGCCCTCGGCCTCGAGCGCGTCGGCGAGCTCGGGGCCGCCCTGGTCGGCGATCTTGCCGTCGACGAAGACGTGCACGCGGTCGGGCGTGATGTAGCGCAGGATCCGCGTGTAGTGCGTGATCAGCAGGACGCCCTTGCCCTCCTTGGCGCGGAAGCGGTTGACGCCGGCGGAGACGACCTTGAGCGCGTCGATGTCGAGGCCCGAGTCGGTCTCGTCGAGGATCGCGACCTTGGGGTCGAGCAGCTCCAGCTGAGCGATCTCGTGGCGCTTCTTCTCGCCGCCGGAGAAGCCCTCGTTGACCGAGCGGGTGCCGAAGGACGGGTCGAGGTTGAGGTCCTGGAGCGCCTTGTTGACGTCCTTGACCCAGTGGCGCAGCTTGGGCGCCTCGCCGTCGATCGCGGTCTTGGCGGTGCGCAGGAAGTTCGACACCGAGACGCCGGGCACCTCCACGGGGTACTGCATCGCTAGGAACAGCCCGGCGCGGGCGCGCTCGTCGACCGACATCGCGAGGACGTCCTCGCCGTCGAGGGTGACGCTGCCGCCGGTGACGGTGTACTTCGGGTGGCCGGCGATCGAGTAGGCCAGCGTGGACTTGCCGGAGCCGTTGGGGCCCATGATCGCGTGCGTCTCGCCGTCGTCGATCGTCAGCGTGACGCCCTTGAGGATCTGCTTGGGGCCGTCCTCGGTGTCGACCGAGACGTGCAGGTCGGTGATCTGGAGGGTGCTCATTGTGTCTCCTAGGTTCTGCGGAAGTTCGGGGGTGGAGGTGCTGGACCTCAGCTGGGACGGACGCCGTTGAGGGTGCCGGAGACGTCGACGTAGACGCCGTCGTCGCGGACCTCGACCGGGAAGGTCGCGACCGGCTCCGTGGCGGGGAAGCCGCTCGGCTTGCCGGTGCGCAGGTCGAAGCGCGAGCCGTGGAGCCAGCACTCGACGGTGCAGTCCTCGACCTCGCCCTCGCTCAGCGCAACCGCGGCGTGGGAGCAGAGGTCCTGCAGCGCGAAGACCTCGTCCTCGTGGCGCGCGACCGCGAGGTCGACGCCCCCGACGGTGACCCCGAGGGCCTCGTCGGTGGGGACGTCGCTCAGGGCGCAGGCGAGCTCGAAGGCCATCAGGCGCCGACCTCCGTCACGTCCTTCAGGACGTTCTTCGACAGCTCGTCCTCGACGGTCGCCATCAGCTTCTCCTCCAGGGAGGGGACGCCGATCTTGCGGATCAGGTCGTTGAAGAAGCCGTGCACGACCAGGCGCCGGGCCTCCGCCTCGGCGATGCCGCGGGCGCGGAGGTAGAACAGCTGCTCGTCGTCGAAGCGGCCGGTCGCGGACGCGTGGCCCGCGCCCTCGATCTCGCCGGTCTCGATCTCGAGGTTCGGCACAGAGTCGGCCTGGCAGCCGTCGGTGAGCACGAGGTTGCGGTTCTCCTCGTAGGTCTCGATGCCCTCGGCGACCTGGCGGATCAGGACGTTGCCGACCCAGACCGTGTGGGCGCCCTGGCCCTGCAGCGCGCCCTTGTAGACGACGTTGCTCTTGGTGCGGGGCTCGTTGTGGTCGGCGAAGAGCCGGTGCTCGATGTGCTGGCCCTCGTCGGCGAAGTAGAGCCCGAGCAGCTCGGCCGACCCGCCGGGACCGGCGTAGTGGACGTTGGAGTCCATGCGCACGACGTCCCCGCCGAAGCTGATGCCCACGTGCTTGTACGTCGCGTCGCGACCGACGCTGGCCTCGTGGTGGGTCAGGTGCACGGCGTCGTCGGACCAGTCCTGCAGCGAGACGACGGAGACCTGCGAGCCGTCGCCGACGACGACCTCGACCACCTGGGCGAGCGAGGCGTGGCCGGTGTGGTCGAGGACCACCACGGCGCGGCTGTGGGCGCCGAAGCGCAGGACGACGTGGGCCGCCTCGGCGGCGCCGGCGTCCTGGCCCTGGACCGTCACGTGGATCGGCTCGGCCACCTCGGCCTCGGCCGGCACGTCCACCAGCAGGGTCGAGGGCACCTCGGCCAGCACGCGCGCGGCGAAGCGGGTGTTGGGAACCAGCCCGCTCACGCCGCGCAGGGCGCGGGCCTCGTCACCCTCGACGACCTCGACGCGCACTCCGGACGGGGTGTTCCAGTCCGTGGTGCTCGTCGGGGCGCCGAACTCCGCCTCGGCGTGCAGCCCGCGCAGGCGCTTGAGCGGGGTGAACCGCCAGATCTCCTCGCGGCCCGTCGGGACGGGGTGGTCGGCCAGGTCGAAGGACCCGGCCGGGTTGAGGTGGCTCTCGATCTTCTTCGTCTCGAGCATCGACTCCACGCTCTCGCGTGCAGCATCGGTCACAGTCACTACGTGTCTTCCTCGCGTTGCAGGTGTGTCGGGAGAGGCGTCGGGGTCAGCCGACGGCCCCTTCCATCTGGAGCTCGATGAGCCGGTTGAGCTCGAGGGCGTACTCCATGGGGAGCTCCTTGGCGATCGGCTCGATGAACCCGCGCACGATCATCGCCATGGCCTCGTCCTGCTCCATGCCGCGCGACATCAGGTAGAAGAGCTGGTCGTCGGAGACCTTGGAGACGCTCGCCTCGTGACCCATCGAGACGTCGTCCTCGCGGATGTCGACGTAGGGGTAGGTGTCGGAGCGGCTGATCTGGTCGACCAGGAGCGCGTCGCAGAGCACGTTGGACTTGGAGCCGTGGGCGCCCTCGTTGATCTGGATCAGCCCGCGGTACGACGTGCGGCCACCGCCACGCGCCACCGACTTGCTCAGGATCGAGCTGGACGTGTGGGGCGCGGCGTGGACCATCTTGGCGCCGGCGTCCTGGTGCTGGCCCTCGCCGGCGAAGGCGATCGACAGCGTCTCGCCCTTGGCGTGCTCGCCCATGAGGTAGACGGCGGGGTACTTCATCGTGACCTTGGAGCCGATGTTGCCGTCGACCCACTCCATGGTGGCGCCGGCCTCGCAGACGGCCCGCTTGGTGACGAGGTTGTAGACGTTGTTGGACCAGTTCTGGATGGTCGTGTAGCGGCAGCGGCCGCCCTTCTTCACGATGATCTCCACGACGGCGGAGTGCAGCGAGTCGGAGGAGTAGATCGGCGCGGTGCAGCCCTCGACGTAGTGCACGTAGGCGTCCTCGTCGACGATGATCAGCGTGCGCTCGAACTGGCCCATGTTCTCGGTGTTGATCCGGAAGTAGGCCTGCAGCGGGATGTCCACGTGGACGCCCTTGGGCACGTAGATGAACGAGCCGCCCGACCACACCGAGGTGTTGAGCGCGGCGAACTTGTTGTCACCGACCGGGATGACGGTGCCGAAGTACTCCTGGAACAGCTCCGGCTGCTCGCGCAGCGCGGTGTCGGTGTCGAGGAAGAGCACGCCCTGGGCCTCGAGGTCCTCGCGGATCGAGTGGTAGACGACCTCGGACTCGTACTGCGCGGCGACACCGGAGACGAGGCGCTGCTTCTCCGCCTCGGGGATGCCGAGCTTGTCGTAGGTGTTCTTGATCTCCTCGGGGAGGTCGTCCCACGTCGCGGCCTGCTTCTCGCTGGAGCGCACGAAGTACTTGATGTTGTCGAAGTCGATCGCGCCGAGGTCGGAGCCCCACGTGGGCATCGGCTTGCGGTGGAAGAGCTTGAGGCCCTTCAGGCGGAGGTCGAGCATCCACTGCGGCTCGTTCTTGAGCGCGGAGATGTTGCGGACGACGTCCTCGCTCAGGCCGCGCTTCGCGGTGGCACCCGCGACGTCGGTGTCGGCCCAGCCGAAGTCGTAGCGGCCGATTCCCTGGAGCTCGGGGTTGAGCTCTTCGATGGAGGTCATCCGGTGACCCTCTCCTTCTGGTTGGTCGAGCCTGGCGTGGCGGCGGCAGCGGGGATGCACGTGGTGCAGACCCCGTCGCCGTGCGCGATGGTGGCGAGGCGCTGGACGTGGTGGTCGAGCACGCGGCTGATCGCCGCGGTCTCGGCCTCGCACAGCTGCGGGAACTCGTGGGCGACGTGGGAGACCGGGCAGTGCTGCTGGCACAGCTGCTCCCCCACGACGGGGAGCTGGCGCACCGAGGCGGCGTAGCCCTCCTCGGTGAAGATCCGGGCGAGCACCTCGGCCGGGCTGAGGTCGGGCTCCGCGGCCATCAGCGGCCCGAAGCGCTCCTCGACGAAGGCGACCCGGCGGTCGGCGAAGGCGCGTACGGCGTCCTCGCCCCCGGTCTCGGCCAGGAAGCGCAGCGCCAGCACGGCGAGGTCGTCGTACTTCTGGTCGAAGCCGTCGCGGCCCACCTCGGTGAGCGCGAAGAGCTTGGCCGGGCGGCCGCGGCCGCGGACGGCCTGGGAGCGGGGCTCGCGCGCCTCGACGGCGCCCTCCTCGACCAGCTGGTCGAGGTGGCGGCGTACGGCGGCCGGCGTCAGGTCGAGCCGCTCCGCCAGCGCCGCGGCGGTGGACGGCCCGTCGACGAGGATCGACCGCACGACACGCTGGCGCGTCGTCTGGTCGGGCCCGGTCACGGGCGCCTCGTCGAATATCACAACACCAGTGTGACGTTAATGCCTACGGGCGTTCAAGCAAGGTGAGCCTTACCCGTCGGTGGGGTGTGACGCGGGTCTCGTAGCGCGCAGCCAGGCGAGGCCGAAGAACGGCAGGACCAGCGGCAGGAAGCCGTAGCCCTGGCCGAAGTGGGACCACACCGTCTTGTCGGGGAACCAGTCGGTGACGACGTAGCTGAGCACCCCGACGAGCACCACCCCGGCGAGCTCGACCGAGCACGCCACGACCGCGAACCGCCAGGCGCGCGGCCCGCCCAGGAGCAGGCAGGTGGTCGCCACGAGATAGATGACGGCCGCCAGGAGTGAGAGCGAGTAGGCGACCGGCGCGCGGTCGGCGTCGGCGCCGAGCTGGACCAGCGAGCGGCCGGTCGCGGCCACCGCGAACACGCCGTAGACGAAGACCAGCACCCGTCCGGGCCCGGCGGAGAGGTCACGCACCGGCGCCACCCCAGATCGCCCAGAGCCGCAGCTCGAGGGCCACGACGGTGAACGTCGCGACGCCGAGCACGGCGGTCCCGGCGCGGGAGCGCTCGGCCAGCGACCAGAAGGCGCCGATCGGGAGCGCCAGCGCCACGCCCACCAGATAGCTCACGAACAGCACCCCCGACACGTCGCGCTCCGTGCCGTTCAGCAGGACCAGCCCCAGCACGAGCTGGACCAGCAGGACGGCCTCGGCCACGCCCATGACCACGAACTCACGGTCGCCGGCGGGCTCGTCGCGGGCGAGCAGCACCGCCACCGCGAGCAAGGTCACGGCGGCCAGCACGAGCACCGCACCCATGACCCAGACGTTCACGGCCGCAACCCTAGACTGCGACCGTGCCCGCCATCCCCGCCGTCTCCGTCGACGGCCTGGTGATGAGGTACGGCGACAAGCTTGCGGTGGACGGCCTCAGCCTCACCGTGGAGCAGCAGACGATCACCGCCGTGCTCGGCCCCAACGGCGCCGGCAAGACCACCACGCTGGAGACCTGCGAGGGCTACCGCACGCCCCATCAGGGCACCGTCCGGGTCCTCGGGCTGGACCCCGTGCGCCAGCGCTCCGAGCTGCACCCCCGCATCGGGGTCATGCTCCAGGGCGGCGGCGCGTGGAGCGGCGTGCGCGCGATGGAGATGCTGCGCCACATGGCCAAGCTGCACGCCCACCCGCTCGACGTGGACATGCTGGCGGAGCGGATCGGGCTGGGCGACTGCGGCCGCACGCCCTACCGGCGGCTCTCCGGGGGCCAGCAGCAGCGCCTCGCCCTGGCGCTCGCGCTGGTCGGACGGCCCGAGGTGGTCTTCGTCGACGAGCCCACCGCGGGCATGGACCCGGCCGTGCGGCGTACGACCTGGGAGCTGCTCGAGGAGCTGCGCGCCGACGGCGTCACCGTCGTCCTCACCACGCACTACATGGACGAGGCCGAGCACCTCGCCGACACGATCCACATCATCGACCGGGGCCGCCTCGTCGCGTCGGGCACGCCGCTGGAGCTGACGCGCGGCGGCACGGTGACCACGATCCGCCTGGTCGTGACCCAGCCCTTCCCCGACGGCGCCCCCGACTCGCTGCGCGAGGCGCTCGGTCCCGAGACCGTCGTGTCCCAGCTCGACGCCGTGAGCCTGCTCGTCACCGGCCCCGCCGACGCCTCGACGCTGGCCAAGGTGTCGCGGTGGTGCGACGAGCAGGGCGTGCTGCCGGAGTCGCTGACGCTGGGCCAGCGCAACCTCGAGGACGTCTTCCTCGACCTGACCGGAGGGGAGCTCACCCCGTGACCGGCACCTTCACCCCGATGCCCGGAGCCGCGCCGCTCCCCCGCCAGGTCCTCGCGCAGGCAGGCATGGAGGCGCGGCTGATGCTGCGCAACGGCGAGCAGCTGCTGCTGGCCGTGGTCATCCCCGCGATCGTCCTGGTGGGCGGCGTGCAGGGCTCCGACCGCATCGGCCTGGACTTCTCCCGGCCCGCCGTCGACGTGCTCACCCCCGGCGTCCTGGCGCTGGCGATCATGTCGACGGCGTTCACCTCGCTGGCGATCGCCACCGGCTTCGAGCGCCGCTACGGCGTCATCAAGCGCCTCGGCACCTCTCCCCTGTCCCGCACCGGACTGCTCGCGGGCAAGGTCGGCGCCCTGCTGCTCGTCGAGGTGCTGCAGGTCGCGGTCATCTCCGGTGTGGGCCTGGCGATGGGCTGGTCCCCGCGCGTCGACGTGGTCGCGACGGTCCTGGCCCTCGTCCTCGGCACCGCCGCGTTCGCCGGCCTGGGCCTCGCGCTCGCCGGCTCGCTGCGCGCCGAGGCCACGCTCGCCGCCGCCAACCTGGTCTACCTGCTGCTGCTCGCCGGCGGGGCCGTCGTGCTCCCGACCTCCGCGTACGGCGACTTCGGCGAGGTCGTCCGCTGGCTCCCCTCCGGCGCGCTCGGCAACGCCATGCGCGACGCGCTCATCGACTCCGCCGTCGCGTGGCGCGAGCTCGCCGTGCTCGTCGGCTGGGCCGTCGGGGGCGCCGTCCTCACCGCGAGGACGTTCACGTGGGAGTGAGCGACCCGCGCTGGACCCTGGCCCCGTGGGTGCGGCCGCTGGGCTGGGCCACCCTGGTCGCCAACATCATGCTCGTCGTCACCGGCGGCGCCGTCCGGCTCACCGGCTCCGGCCTCGGCTGCCCCACCTGGCCGCGGTGCACCGAGGAGTCGTTCCGCCCGCACGGCGAGCTGACCCTCCACGCCGCGATCGAGTTCGGCAACCGGATGCTGACCTTCGTCCTCGTGGCGATCGCCGTGGCGACGTTCGTCTCGGCCTGGCAGACCGGCCGGCGTGAGCTGCGCCGTCTCTCCATCATCCTGGCGCTCGGGATCCCGGCCCAGGCGGTCATCGGCGGCATCTCGGTGCTCACCGAGCTGAACCCGTGGATCGTCTCCTTCCACCTGCTCTGCTCGATGGCGATCATCGGCCTGGCGGTGCTGTTCCTCCGCCGGATCGACCACCCGGCCCCCACGCGGGCCTCGGGCGGCCTGGTCTGGCTGGCGTGGCTGACCTTCGCGTCCGCATGGGTCGTGCTCTACCTCGGCACCGTGGTCACCGGCTCCGGCCCCCACGCGGGTGACATCGACTCCGAGCGCAACAACCTCGACCCGCTCCAGGTCAGCCAGCTCCACGCCGACTCGGTCTTCCTCTTCGTCGGCCTCGGCATCGGCCTCCTCTGCGCCCTGGCCGCGGTCGGGGCGTCGCGCGAGGCGCGCCGGGCCGTCGTCGTGCTGCTCGCGGTGTCGATCGGCCAGGGCGCCATCGGCTTCGTGCAGTACTTCACTGACCTGCCCGAGATCCTGGTCGGCTTCCACATGCTCGGCGCCGCGCTCATCTCGGCGTGCGTCACGTGGGTGCTGGTGACGGTCGTCCACCGAGGCACCTCCGGGTCACCGGCGGCCTGAGACGGTCCTCCGCACCTCGGCCGGCGCCACTCCCGACGTGGTCTAGCCCGCTTCTCCGCAAGGACTGCAGGGAACCGCGTTCCCCGCTATTGTCGACCGCTCAAGGCGATCGGGACTCTTGATGAGGGCTCGGCCCGCCCGACCCTGCACGAGAGGCAGACACGTGACTACTGCTCAGGCGGTGGGGCGCTCGCGTCCGGCCTCGCGGACCGCGATCTCGGTGCTGCTCCTCGCGCTGGCGCTGACGGCCCTCGTGGCCCCGAGCCGGGCGTCCGCCGCCGGGGGCAGGCCCGACCTGACGATCGCGAAGGTCTCCGTCCCGTCCTCGGTGAAGGCCGGCACGAGCACGCGGATCTCGACCACGGTCAAGAACACCGGCAGCAAGGCCGCCGGTGCGTCGGTCGTCTCCCTGTCCCTGTCCCGGGATCGCAAGGTCGGCGGTGACACCGCTCTCGCTGCCGCCGGCAAGATGACGTCCCTGCGACCGAGGAAGTCACTCTCCCGCAACATCTCGGTGGCGATCCCTGCCCGAACGACGGCCGGGTCCTACTACCTGGTCGTCTGCGCCGACGCGAAGAAGAAGGTCCGCGAGCGCAACGAGAGGAACAACTGCCGGGTCGGCACCAAGCCGATCCGGGTCACGGCGTCCGGGCCGGCCGCCCCCTCCGGCGGGAAGCTGACGCTCGCCCCGACGTCCTACGACTGGCAGACGGTCGCGATCGGGTCCGCCCCTGCCCAGAAGACGATCACCGTGACCAACACGGGCACCGGACCGCTGCCCGCCTTGGCCCGCGCGGCACTGACCGGCGACAGCGGTTTCGCGATCGTCACCGACGGGTGTGCCGGCAAGCCGCTGCGGGTCGGCTCCGCGTGCAACCTGGTCGTGAGCTTCAGCCCCGCCGGCCCCGGGACCAAAGCGGGCAGTCTGACTGTCCGCGCGGGGGCCGGGCCTGGCCTCGTCTCGGCGACCACCGGTCTTCAGGGCACGGGCGTCGACCCGCTGGGGGCGCACCTCACGAGCGGGGTCGGCGGCCAGGACTTCGGCACGGTCCCCCAGCGGGTGGCCACCCCCACCACCACCTTCACCATCTCCAACGACGGCACCTACGAGTCCGGGGTGATCGCGGAGCCGGCCATCGAGAACGGCGCGGCCACGGGTTTCAACATCGTGTCGCAGACCTGCGCCGGGGTGACGCTCGATGTCGGCGAGTCGTGCACGGTCTCGGTGAACCTCGAGGCGCGCGCTCAGGGCCCCCTGTACGCGAAGCTCTGGGTCAGTGCCGCGCCGGGAGGCGACCTGAGCTTCATGCTCACGGGGACCGGCGAGACGGGCTTCTGGATCTGGAACTCCCAGGTGGACTTCGAGACGGTCGCCGTCGGAGACCAGAGCGGCACCAAGACGATCAGTCCCGGCAACGCCACCGGCGACACCAAGACGGACGTCAGCGTGACCATCACCGGCCCCGACGCCGATCAGTTCCAGCTCGGGTGGCAGAACTGCTCACCCCAGGTCGCTCCCCGACAGTCGTGCAGCATCGAGGTCGCCTTCCGGCCCACGTCACCCGGCGCCAAGACGGCGCAGCTCTCGTTGCGCTCCACCCCCGGCGGCATCGTCGTCATCGATCTCACAGGCTCGGGCCGCCCGATGACGGTCGCCCCCTCCAGCCGCTCGTTCAGTGCCTTCGCCGGAGAGACCACGCAGGCCACGTCGTTCACGGTCACCAACCTCGATGCCGCCACCACCGGCGCGTTGAGCAGCCAGCTGACAGGCCCGGACGCATCCCAGTTCCGGATTGTCAGCGATGGGTGCGGTGGCGCCACGCTCACCTCCGGATCCACCTGTTCGGTGACCGTCGTGTTCGAGCCCACGGGCTCCCACGGCGGGAGGTCGGCCGCGCTCGTCGTGAGCGGCCAGCCAGGTGGGACCACGACCGCCTCGCTGGAGGGCACCGTCCGCGCACCGGCCATGTTCTCGGTGGCCCCCACCACCTCGATCAACTTCGGGACGATCCCGGTGGCTGTCGGGTACTCCGAACGGACCCTGGTGCTGAGGAACACCGGCGAACTGCCCTCGGGGGTCATCAGCTTCGCGCTCGAGGACGAGAACGTGCCTGGCCAGTTCCTCATCGATCCCGACGAGTGCGCCGGGAAGGTCCTCGCGCCGAACGCGACGTGCCTCTTCCAGGTGGGCTTCGATCCCAGTCAGGCGGGCAGTGCCACCGCCTCCATCGCGATCACCGCACCCGGCGCGTTGACCGGCCACGTGCCACTGAGCGGCGTGGGGGGCTAGCAGGTCACCGTGCCGCTCCGCACACCTGAGGAGGGACCTGTGCTCGCTCGTCGAACGAGGCTGTCGATCTCACTGCTGTCGGTCCTGGCGGTGATCGTCGCCAGCCTCGGGGTCCTGGTGGGTCCCGTGAGCGGCCCGGCCACCGCTGCGGATCCCGAGGAGACCGACGAGATCGGTGAGACCGTCACCTGGGGCACGTCGCAGCAGGTCGTCAGCGAGGCGCCGTTCAGCGCCCGCGCCCGGGTCACCGGCGTCTCCTGCCCGTCGGTCGGCTTCTGCGCGTCGGTGAGCCAGTACGGCGTCGTCCGCACGGCGCCGGGCACCGCAGGGCCGTGGACGGAGCGTTTCACCGACCACGCGCTGCGCTTCACCGACATCTCGTGCGCCACGGCATCGTTCTGTCTCGCGGTGTCGGAGTCCGGCCTGATGTACGGCTCGGACGAGCCCGCTACCGAGTCGTCCTGGAGGGTCGTCCTCGAACAGGACCATGCCTTGACGGCCGTCTCGTGCGCGACTCCCACGCTGTGCGCCGCCGCGGGACGGGGTCCTTCCGGCGGTGGGCTGTGGTACTCGACGGACCCGCTCCAGACCTGGGACGTGCAGAACTACGTCGACAACCCGCCCTTCGCCGACGTCTCGTGCGCGGCCTCGCCCGGCACGCTCTGCAAGGGCGTCGACGGGCAGGGCGAGGAGATGGAGTCGATCAGCTCCCCCGGGTCACCGTTCGCCAGCTGGTCCATCGCCAACGTCGTGGATCACCACGTCACGGTCTCGTGCGCCACGCCGACCAGCTGCCGGGGCCGCGCGGCGGACTCGACGACCGATCTCGACTGCCCGACGACGAGCCTGTGCGTCGAGATCGACGCCGCCGGCACGACGGCCCGACGCAGCGTCGGCGGGGGGTCCTTCACCTCGACCACGACGCACGCGGAGGGCATGAGCGCCGTCGGCTGCGTGCGAGGGGGCACGGCGTGCGTGATCGGGACCACCGACGGCCGCATGATCAGCACCGACGACGCTGCCGCCCCGACCGCGACCTGGACCACCAGCGGCGTGCGGGAGGAGCTCAACAGCCTGACCGACGTCGACTGCCTCTCGGCCACGGCGTGCGTCGCCGTCGACGGCACCGGCCACCTGCTCTCGAGCAGCTCCCCGACCGAGGGCGCCTCCGCGTGGACGACGACCCAGGTCAACCCGTCCGGCCGGGCCGCGCAGAAGGTCGACTGCCCGACCGTCTCTCTCTGCGTCGTGGGCTACACGGACGGCGAGATCGTCACGGTCGAGGACCCCTTCGGAGCACGCACCGCGACTGTCCGCAACGTCGCGGGCACCGCGACCATCCGTGCGGTGTCGTGCCCGTCGGCCGATCTCTGCGTGCTCGGCACGCAGGACGACGACCTCATCACCTCGACGGCGCCGACCACCGCCGCCTGGGTCGTCGACCCGATCGTCACGGACGACTGGGTCAGCGTCGTGACCTGCCGTACGACGACCGAGTGCTACGCCGTGACGAACGGGGGCCACATCCTGTCGTCGACGGACCCCGCCACGGACGACTGGTTCTACGAGGGCGACCAGCCCTCCACCGTCGAGTGGGCACCGCGGGCCATGACCTGCTCCTCCGCCACCCGGTGCCTGGTCGGCGACGGGGGCGGCCACGTGTGGCGGCTGAACCCCGCCGAGGACCTGCTCGACTGGTACGAGGTGCCGATCGCCGATCTCCCCCAGGACACCCCGCGCTCGCGGATCTTCGACATCGACTGCAGCGCGGACGACGTCTGCGTGGCGGCCTCCGCCGGCTACCTCATCGCCCAGGCCCCCGGCCTGGATGGAGACTGGGGGAACGGTGCGGTCGCACAGGCGTCGAGCCGGCGGCCGACCGCCTTCCAAGGCGTAGCCTGCGCCGGACGACGTTCTGCCTCGCCGCCGACGTCACCGGCGAGCTGGTCACCGGGACGGTGAACCACGCACCCCTCTCCGTCGTCAAGACCGGCACCGGGACCGGCACGGTCACCAGCGGCGGGCCGGGCATCGACTGCGGCACGACCTGCACCGATCCCGTCGTGCCCGTGGGTGCCGTGGTCGTCCTGACCGCGGCACCCGACAGTGACTCCGAGCTCCTGGGGTGGGGTGACGAGGTCGACTGCGGCACGCACCTGGAGTGCGAGGTCACCGTCAAGGACGGCGGCACCACCGTGACACCCAGGTTCCGCCGGCCCCGCCACCTGCGGGTCCAGGTCCTGGGCGGCAGCAGCGTCCAGGGGGCAGAGGCTGGTTTTCCTTGTTGGTCCTCCTGCGACTCGACGCATGACGACGGTGAGGTCGTCACCCTGACCGCGACGCCGGACCCCGGCTCGACCTTCTCGTACTGGACCGGTGGCTGCACGGGCAGCACCAACCCCTGCGTGGTCACGATGGACGCCAGCAAGACCGTGGCTGCCCACTTCGACGTCCCCACCACCCCGCCCGCGAACCCGACCGCCGCTCCCGTCATCAGAGCGGCCGGCATCTCCCCCAAGTCCGTCGCCAAGGGGAAGCGCATCACGTTCTCGGTCACGTCCTCGGCTCGTGGGGTCACGCGGGTCCTGGTCGGCAAGCCCACCGTCGGTCGCGTGGTCGCGGGTGTCTGCAAGCCGAAGACCGCCAAGAACAAGGCGAAGAAGAAGTGCACCTACACCCGGGTGGTCACGACGCTGCGGAGCACGCAGGCCGCTGGCAGGACCGCGATCGCCTACAGCACCAAGAGGCTCGTGCCGGGCACCTACAAGGCGACGATCACCGTCACCGGGACCAGCGGACTCGTCTCGCGGCCCCAGGTCCTGACCTTCCGGGTCACGAAGCGGTAGCCCCCACGACGTCGGCGGATCAACGAGAGAGGGCTCTGCACGGGGAGTGGTGTGGTCCTAGGGTCGCACCATGCCCGAGTTCACCTGGCTCCCCGCCAACCAAGCGACGGTCGAGGACGTCGAGGCGGTCTTCGCCACGAGCGGCGCCCGCAAGTGCCGCTGCCAGGCCATGAAGGTGCCGGGCTGGATCTGGCGCGACATCACCCAGGAGGAGCGCGACGTCGCCCTGCTCGAGCAGACCGCCTGCGGCACCCCCGGACCGACCTCCGGGCTGATCGGCTACGTCGACGGCGAGGCGGCCGGCTGGGTCGCCGTCGAGCCTCGGGAGAACTACCCCCGCCTGTGGAGCCGCAAGCAGCCGTGGATGCGGATGGACCCGGAGCTGCCGGGCATCTGGTCGGTCACCTGCTTCGTCGTGCGCAAGGGCTGGCGCCAGGCGGGACTGACCTACGAGCTTGCGAACGCCACCGTCGAGTACGGCGCGCAGGTCGGCGCCCGCATCCTCGAGGGCTACCCGATGGAGCCGCCGCCCGGCAAGCAGGTCATCTGGGACGAGGCCTCGGTCGGCCTGCTCCAGGTCTTCCTCGAGGCCGGCTACGAGGTGCACGCCTCCCCCACGCTGCGGCGGCGCGTCGTGCGGCGAGTGCTGCCTGAGTCCTCCTGACGCCGCTACACAGCGACGGGTGTCGTCGCGCCTGAGCTCACAGTCACGGGGCCTGGGAACGGTCAGACGGTGGCGTCGCGGCTTGGTTCCGTCCGAGAAGAACGCTCCATGGCGTCGTGTCGCCAGCGCAGGTACTGCTCGGAGTAGATGAGGCCGAGAAGCACCCCGATGACGAGCAGGCCGGTCGTGTCCATGTCCTCCCACACGAAGTCCTCTCGGGCCACGAGTGCCCCCACGACCGCGACGGTCATCAGCACCGCCATGAACGTCAGCCGTGAGACCAGGTCGCGGCGGTACAGCAGCTGCCACCCGACCCCTGCCGCCAACCCGGTGAGGAAGAAGCTGGCCCTCTGCGCGCCCGTGACGTTGGCGACGACGATCGCGACCGAACCGGCGAACCAGGGAACGAGCCACGCCCACGCTCGTCGGGGCTCGCGGTTCAGTGCACGTCCCTCCATGCCGGAGAGGGTCTCACGAGACGCCGGCGGACGAAGGTGGTTAAGAGGAACCGACGCTCGAGCCGATGACAGGGCGTGCCCTAAGCAGCAGACTTACGACTGTGGGCAAGTTCGTGATCACCATGCCGGCCGTCTCCTACGCCCGCGAGTTGTGGCGATTCGGCGAGTCAGACCTGGCGAGGCGCGCAGCCGGGATGAGTCCCAGTCAATGCGCAGATGTCGGTGAGCGGGCCGGAGACCTCAGTCTCAGCGGGGAGGCCGAGCGGCTCTGGCCCGGCGGCCCACGGGGTCATGCCTCATGCGTCCTGCTGGCGGCGATCGAGCACCTCGAGGGGCGCCCGCGACCGTGTGCACGGGTGCGCCGCCTACCCGAGAAGTCGTTGCCTGAGGAATGGAGACTCAGCGAAGACGAGCTCTGGGCCGAGGTGGAGCCAGTGCGCCGCGTGATGAGCTCTCGCCTGCATGGACAACAGTGACCTGACCTGCCGCGATCCGCGCGCACATCGCGCGTGCGTCATTCTGTCGTCTTTTGGCGCGCGGAGCGTCTGATGTCGCTCGTTCAGGCGATGAGCTCGAGGAGGAGTCGTTCGCCGGGTGAGTAGATGTCCACGTGCCCGGATGGGGCGGGTGCGCGGGAGCGGTAGGTGTGACCGGTCGGGGTGGTCGTCTCGACGGTGTGGCGCCACAGGCTGAAGACTTGGGACGCGGACCAGCCCAGGGCCTGCTTGACGAGGTTGCACCGCCGGCACAGCCCTTGGAGGTTGTAGGAGGCGGTCGGGCCGCTGTCCTCGTAGGCCACGACGTGGTCGGCCTCGCGGATCGGGGCGCCGCACCACGGGGTCCGGCACAGGCCCAGGTCACGGGTCGCCACGAACGAGGCCAACCCGGCCGGGGCACACCGGGCGCGGGAGTCCATGCCGATCAGCTCACCGGTGCTCGGGGCCACGTAGAGCCGCCGGACCCACAACCTCGCCTGCGCAGCGGCGTCCCTGACGAACGCCCGCGCCCACGGCGCCGGGACCGGGCCGTAGCCCTCCAGGTCCGCGGCATCCTCGGAGGTCCCGAAGAAGGAGGTGTCGCTCATGACCAGCTTCAGCTCGACCTTCGGCGCCGCCTCGGTGGACTCGCTCGTGACGCGCTCGACCAGGGCGTCGGCCATGAGCTGGCCCTGGGAGCGGGGGTCGCCCTGGGAGCGGGCGTTCTTGGCGATCGTGAGCAGCACCGCGTAGACCCACACCGCCTGCTTGACCGGCAGCAGGACCCGGACCCAGCACATCGTGTCCGGCGCCGGGCGCAGCGAGACGTGCCGCTCAGCCTCCGCACGACGGGCACGTGCGGCGACCGCGGCCGGGTCGAGCTCGCACGCCAGCTTGCGCGCGGCGCGGCTCAGGCCCTGGTCGCTCATCGACGCCGCCTCCCCGTTCGCACACAACCGGGCGTCGACCTCGGCACGGTCCTCAACGGACAGGCACGCGGTCTCACGGGCCAGGATCATGGCCCGCCACTCACTCAGCCGGCCCTCCTGCATCAGACGCAGCGTGCACGGCATCTCCGCGGTCAGGACCTTGCCCAGACCCAACAACCGCGCCCCCGCGTGCGGCGACTCCCGCCGCGCCAGACCGATCTGCGCCGCGACGCCCTCCCCCACCCGACTCGCACGGACCCCGGCCTCCACCTGGGCCGCACGCTGCGAAGCATCCAGCTCGACCGCGGTCACCGCCTGCGCCGCCGACGCAGCGCACTTCAGGTCCTCCAGCTCACGCAACAGGTCGACCCGCTCAGCGTCCGTGAGATCGCTCGGGCAGGCCGCGAGCGCGGACCGCGCCTCCCGCACCTGATCCATCAACGACTCGAACATGTGTTCGACCCTAGACCCGCCCACCGACACCCGTCCAGGGTCGCGTCGGACCCTGTGGAGAACTGCGGTGCGCGCTCGCCCACGGTCGAGGAGGATGCCCCCATGCTTGCCGACCTGTGGCCCACGTACGCCCTCGCACTCACCACGCCCCGGCTCTCCCTGAGGCTGCCGTCGGAGGCTGAGCTCGCCGAGCTGGCGCAGCTGGCGGCCCGCGGCGTCCACGGTTCCGACGAGCGCCCGTTCCTCACCCCGTGGGCGGAGGGCGCGCCGGAGGAGCGAGCGCGCTTCGTGCTCCGGGAGCACTGGCACCAGCTCTCGTCCTGGACGCCGGAGAGCTGGCGCCTGGGTCTCGGGGTCTTCCTCCACACCGGACAGGCCTTGGGGGTCGTCACCCTGCGGTCCCGGGACTTCACGGTCACGCGCGAGGTCACGACGTCCTCCTGGCTCGGGCTCGAGCACCAAGGGCAGGGGTACGGCACCGAGGCCCGCTCCGCGCTCCTGACGCTCGCCTTCGACCACCTCGGCGCCACGGACGCGACCACCGAGGTCTTCCCGGACAACCACGCGTCCCAAGGCGTCTCCCGCCGGCTCGGCTACCACCCCGACGGCATCTCCCGTGACCGGCGCGACGACCAGGTGCTCGTCTCCGACCGGCTCCGACTCACCGCCGACCGCTGGGCTGCGAGCACGCCGTACGTCGCCGTGCAGGTCACGGGTCTCGAGGAGGCTGCCGCGATGTTCCACTGACAGTGGCCGCAAACCGAGCGGTGCGCACGGAACCGGCCCGCAGCCGAGCGCGTCCCAGACGTGTGACAGACACACCACGCACGGGCGGCGCAGGCTGGCGACGAGCGGTGCTCTGCGCGGGGTTGGCGTGGTGCCTCGTCGCCTGCGACGACGCCGACGACCGCAGCTGCGCGGCCGTCATGTCCTACGCCGAGCCGAGTCTCACGATCACCGACGTGCTCGGCCCCACGGGAGCCAGCCTCGACACCGTCCGGCTGGACGCGTGGCGGGTCGACGGTCGACCAACGCTGCGCGAGCTGCGCTTCGCCGCCGAACGCGACGGCGAGCACGCCGGTGCGACGTGGACGCCCGGACACGTCACGAGCGATGCCCACCTGCACACGGGGCTGAGCATCTCGCCGTCCGGCGATCTGATGTGCCACGTCCCGTGCGGGTTCGGCTCGATGCAGGGGTCGGTCGAGGTCGTCGTCACCGCAGCGGACGGCAGCCGCGGGACGAGCACCGCCGAGGCGACGTACCGGTCCCAGCATCCCGGCTGCGGCGGCGCCGAGGACGACGGCACCGATGTCGTGGTGCGGCTCAGGAGCTGAGCCCGGGCGCCTCCGGACGCGCGCCCTCGCCGCGGCCCAGGCGCGAGTGCCGGTAGCCGTAGGACGCGTAGACGACCAGGCCGATGGCCATCCACACCAGGAAGCGCACCCAGGTGCCGCCGGTGAGGTTCAGCATCAGGTAGAGGCACAGCAGCACCGACGCGGTGGCGACGACGTAGACGGCCGGCGTGCGGAAGCCGCGGTGCAGGTCGGGGCGGCTGCGGCGCAGGATCACGACCCCGACGCTCACCAGGATGAACGCGAAGAGGGTGCCGATGCTGACCAGGTTGACCAACACCTTCAGGTCGACCAGTCCGCCGATCAGGGCCACGGCGACGCCGGTGACGATCGTGATGACGTACGGCGTGCCGAAGCGCGGGTGCACCTTGGCGAGGCTCGCGGGCAGCAGCCCGTCGCGGGCCATCGCGAAGGCGACCCGGGTCTGGCCGAGCATCAGGATCATCACCACGACGATCAGGCCGATGCAGGCGCCGATCGAGATCAGCCGCCCCATGAAGTCCAGCCCGACGGCGTCGAACGCCGTGGCGAGCGGCGCGGGGTCGCCCTCCTCGATGTCGCGGAAGTTGCGCATGCCGGTGAGCACCAGGCTGACTGCGATGTAGAGCAGGGTCACGATGACCAGCGACCCGAGGATCCCGCGCGGCACGTCGCGCTGGGGGTTCTTGGTCTCCTCGGCGGTGGTGGCCACGACGTCGAAGCCGATGAACGCGAAGAACACGATGGAGGCGCCCGCGATCACGCCGGCCAGGCCGTAGACGGCCGGGTCGACTCCCAGCAGCGAGCTGATCAGGGTGTGGTCGAGGAAGCCGCCCGTGGCGTCGGGCGTGGGCTCCGAGGGCGGGATGAACGGCGTGTAGTTGTCGCCGGAGATGTGCCCGACGCCGAAGATGATCACCGCGGCGATGACGAGCAGCTTGATCGCGACGATGACCTGGTTGATCCGGCTCGACAGCTTGATGCCGCCGATGAGGATCGCGGTGACGAGCAGCGAGATGACGATCGCCGGCAGGTCGACCACCCCCTCGCCGGCGGAGCCGAGGGAGGTCGGCACCTCGAGGAAGGTGCCGTCGAAGACCTCCTGGAAGTACCCCGAGAAGCTGGTGCTGAGCGCCGCCGCCCCGATGGTGAACTCCAGCGCCAGGTCCCAGCCGATGATCCACGCGAGCAGCTCGCCGAAGGAGGCGTAGCTGAACGTGTAGGCGCTGCCGGCCACCGGCAGCGTCGAGGCGAACTCCGCGTAGCAGAGCGCCGCCAGGGCGCACGCCAGTCCGGCGATGGCGAAGGAGATCGTGATCGCCGGACCGGAGTTGGTCTTGGCGACGGTGCCCGTGACGACGAAGATCCCGGCGCCCACGATGACCCCGACGCCGAAGATCAACAGGTCCAGGACCCCGAGGTCCTTCTTGAGCCGGTGCTCCGGCTCGTCGGTCTCGGCGATCGACTGCTCGACGGACTTCGTACGGAAGAGATCCACCCGAGCACGTTAGTTCCGGTGGGTCCAGGGCGCTAGGCGGGCCCCGGGGGTTTCGAGACAGGACTTCGTCCTTCCTCAACCTCCGGGAGCGGCTCAGATCTTGAGGAGCGGGTCCAGCGCGACGGCGACGAAGAGCAGCGAGAGGTAGAGGTTGGAGTGGTGGAACAACCGCATCGGCTGGATCTCGCTGAGGTCCTCGGTGCCCCGGGCACGGCGCATCAGCTTGTGCGCCTCGACGAGGAAGACCGCGCCCAGCACGGCGGCGGCGACGGGGTAGAACGGGCCCGTGCCGGCGACCGGCCACAGGAGCAACGAGGCCGCGACCATCACCCAGCTGTAGAGCACGATCTGGCGGCCGACCTCGCGGGCCGGGACGACGACCGGCAGCATCGGCACGTCGACGTTGGCGTAGTCCTCGCGGTAGCGCAGCGCCAAGGCCCAGGTGTGCGGCGGGGTCCAGAAGAAGACGACGGCGAAGAGGATCACCGGCACCCACGAGAGCTCGCCGGTGACCGCGGTCCAGCCGATGAGCGCCGGGAAGCAGCCGGCGAGACCGCCCCAGACGATGTTCTGCGTCGTGCGGCGCTTGAGCACCATCGTGTAGACGAGGACGTAGAAGGCGTTGGCCACGAGCGCCAGCACGGCCGACAGGGTGTTGACCCACAGCGCCAGCACGACGGTCGAGAGCACGGCGAGCACCGTGGCGAAGACCAGGGCCGACAGCGGCGTCACGATGTGGCGCGGCAGCGCGCGCCGGCGGGTGCGGCGCATCTGCTCGTCGATGTCGCGGTCGTAGACGCAGTTGAACGCCGACGCCGAGCCGGCCGAGAGCGTCCCGCCTACGACGGTGGCGAGCACCAGGCCGAGCTCGGGCACTCCGCGGTCGGCGAAGAACATCACCGGCACGGTCGTGAGCAGGAGCAGCTCGATGACCCGGGGCTTGGTGAGCCCGACGTAGGCGGCGACGACGTCCTTGAAGGACGGTCGCCCGGTCTCGCCCTCACGCTCGGGCTGCTGGGCAGCCGCATGCGTCTGGCCGACGTAGGTCACGGAGGTCCTCGGGAATGGGAAAGGCTGCTTCGGGCAACCGGTGCGAGTACGAGTCTAACTCGTTGCCTGAGTAGGCTCGGAACGGCGCAACCCCCCGGAGAGGACCGACGTGACGACTCGCACGAAGCTGGACTGGACCGAGATCGACGACAAGGCGGTGGACACCGCTCGAGTGCTCGCCATGGATGCAGTGCAGAAGGTGGGCAACGGCCACCCCGGCACGGCCATGAGCCTGGCACCCGCGGCCTACCTGCTCTTCCAGAAGGTGATGCGCCACGACCCGGCCGACTCGCGCTGGATCGCGCGCGACCGGTTCGTGCTCTCCTGCGGCCACTCGAGCATCACGCTCTACACGCAGCTCTACCTCGGCGGCTTCGGCCTCGAGCTCGAGGACCTCCAGGCGCTGCGCAGCTGGGGCAGCAAGACCCCGGGGCACCCTGAGCTCCACCACACCGCGGGCGTCGAGGTCACGACGGGTCCGCTCGGACAGGGCGTGGCCAACGCCGTCGGCATGGCCATGGCCGGTCGCCGGGTGCACGGCCTGCTCGACCCCGACGCCGCTCCCGGCAACAGCCTGTTCGACCACCACGTCTACGCGCTGTGCTCCGACGGGGACCTCCAGGAGGGCGTCAGCGCCGAGGCCAGCTCGATCGCCGGCACCCAGGAGCTCGGCAACCTCACCGTCATCTACGACCGCAACCGGATCTCGATCGAGGGCAACACCGACATCGCGTTCACCGAGGACGTCGCCGCCCGCTACGAGGCCTACGGCTGGCACGTGCAGGTCGTCGACTGGACCAACGGCGGCAAGAAGTACGTCGAGGACGTGCCTGCGCTCTACGACGCCATCACGGCCGCCGGCCGGGTGACGACCAAGCCGTCCCTGATCGTGCTCGACACGGTCATCGCCTGGCCCGCCCCCAACGCGCAGGGCACGGAGAAGGCCCATGGCAGCGCACTGGGTGACGAGGAGGTCGCCGCCACCAAGAAGATCCTCGGCTGGGACCCCGACCTCACCTTCCAGGTTCCGGCCGACGTCATCGAGCACACGCGCAAGCTCAGCGAGCGCGGCGCGGAGTGGGGTGCCGCGTGGGACGAGCGGTACGCCGCGTGGGCGGAGGCCAACCCTGACAAGGCCACGCTGCTCCACCGGCTCAAGGCGCGCTCCCTCCCCGAGGGTCTGGAGGCGGCCCTGCCCGTGTTCGAGGCGAGCACCAAGGGCGTCGCCACCCGGGTCGCCTCGAGCGACGTGATCAACGCGGTCGCTCCCCTGATGCCCGAGCTCTGGGGCGGCTCCGCGGACCTCGCGGGTTCCAACAACACCACGATCAAGTCGGCGCCGTCGTTCATCCCGAGCGACCGGAGCGTCAAGGAGTGGACGGCCGACCCCTACCAGGGCCGGGTGCTCCACTTCGGCATCCGCGAGCACGGCATGGGCGCGATCATGAACGGCATCGCCGCCGACGCCCTCACCCGGGTCTTCGGCGGTACGTTCCTGACGTTCTCGGACTACATGCGCGGAGCGGTGCGGGTGGCGGCCCTCAGCCAGCTGCCGGTCACCTACGTCTGGACCCACGACTCGATCGGGCTCGGCGAGGACGGACCGACCCACCAGCCGGTCGAGCACCTGGCGGCCCTTCGCGCGATGCCCGGGCTCGACGTCGTACGTCCCGCCGACGCCAACGAGACAGCGGCCTGCTGGGCCACGATCCTCGGCCACACCGACCGGCCCGCGGCCCTGGCCCTGACCCGGCAGAACGTTCCGGTCTTCCCGCGCGGGAAGGACGGGTTCGCCGAGACCAGCGAGGTGCACCGCGGCGGCTACGTCCTGCTCGATGCCGAGGGCGGCACTCCCGACGTCGTCCTGATCGGCACGGGATCGGAGGTGCAGCTGGCGGTCGAGGCGCGCGCCCGGCTGGCCGAGGACGGCATCCAGGCCCGAGTGGTCTCCATGCCGTGCCAGGAGTGGTTCGAGGACCAGGACCAGTCCTACCGGGACACCGTCATCCCGCCCATCGTGAAGGCGCGGGTCTCGGTCGAGGCAGGCGTGAAGCAGGGCTGGCGCGACTACGTCGGCGACCACGGCCGGATCATCTCCATCGACCGCTACGGCGCGTCGGCCGACTATGCACGGATCTACCAGGAGTACGGCGTGACCGCCGAGGCAGTCGTCTCGGCAGCGCGCGACTCGATCGCAGCGGCCAGCATCTGAGGTTCGCCCGCCGCGTACCCCCCAGTCTCCCTAGGAGGAACCATGACTGACCGTCTCAAGGCTCTCGCTGACGCGGGAGTGTCCATCTGGCTCGACGACCTGTCGCGCGAGCGCATCGAGAGCGGCAACCTCGCCGAGCTGGTCAAGGAGAGGTCGGTGGTGGGCGTGACCACCAACCCGACGATCTTCGCCGGCGCGATCGCCGACGGCGAGCGCTACGACGACCAGGTCAAGCGCCTGGTCGCCGACGGCACCGACGTCGACAAGGTGATCTTCGAGCTCACCACCGAGGACGTCCGCAACGCCTGCGACATCCTCAAGCAGGTCGCCGACGGCAGCCCGTCGGACGGCCGGGTCTCGATCGAGGTCGAGCCCGACCTCGCCAACGACACCGAGGGCACGATCGGCTCGGCCGAGGCGCTGTGGAAGGCCGTCGACCGCTCCAACGCCTTGATCAAGATCCCCGCCACCAAGGAGGGGCTGCCGGCCATCACCCACGCGATCGGCCACGGCATCAGCGTCAACGTCACGCTGATCTTCAGCCTCGAGCGCTACCGCGAGGTCATGGACGCCTACCTCACCGGCCTCGAGCAGGCCCGCGACGCGGGCATCGACCTGGCGACGATCCAGTCGGTCGCCTCGTTCTTCGTCTCCCGCGTCGACACGGAGGTCGACAGCCGCCTCGACGAGATCGGCACCGACGAGGCCAAGGCCCTCAAGGGCAAGGCCGCGATCGCCAACGCGCGACTGGCCTACGCCGCCTACCAGGAGGTCCACTCCGGCGAGCGCTGGCAGTCGCTGGCCGACTCCGGCGCCCGCACGCAGCGACCGCTGTGGGCCTCCACCGGGGTCAAGAACCCCGACTACCCCGACACCCTCTACGTCACCGAGCTGGTCGTCGACGGCACCGTCAACACCATGCCCGAGAAGACGATGGACGCCTTCGCCGACCACGGCGAGGTGACCGGCGACCAGGTCACCGGCCGCGTCGAGGAGTCCCAGAAGGTGCTCGACGGCCTCGAGGCCGTCGGCGTCGACTTCGAGGACGTGCTGCTCACGATCGAGCACGAGGGCGTCGACAAGTTCAAGAAGTCCTGGACCGAGCTCGTCGAGACGGTCCGCGGCCAGATGGAGAAGGCGGGCGCATGACCGGCACAGCTTGGAACACTGTCGCGGGGGACGGTTTCGAGCTGTTCTTCGGCTACGCCGACGAGGCGACGTACGCCTCGACGGTGGAGGCGCTCGTCTCCGACGGCGTCGCCAGCGGCATCGCCGGCCGCGACGCCACGCTGTGGGGCCCCGCCGCCGAGGAGGAGTCCGCCAAGCGGCTGGGCTGGGTGGACCTGTCCGAGCGCTCGCGCCCGCTGGTCGACGAGATCACCGAGCTCCGGGTCAAGCTGACCCAGCTCGGGCTGACGCGGGTCGTGCTGTGCGGCATGGGCGGATCCTCGCTCGCGCCCGAGGTGATCTGCGGGGCCTTCGGCGTCGAGCTGGACGTGCTCGACTCCTCCGACCCCGACTTCGTGCGCTCCTCCCTGGAGACCCGCATCGACGAGACCGTCATCGTGGTGTCCTCCAAGTCGGGCGGCACGGTCGAGACCGACAGCCAGCGGCGCGCCTTCGAGAAGGCCTTCGCGGACGTCGGGCTCGACCCCGCCGAGCGCATCGTCGTCGTGACCGACCCTGGCTCCCCGCTGGAGAAGTCGGCCCGTGAGGCCGGCTACCGCGTCTTCCTCGCCGACCCCGAGGTCGGCGGTCGCTACTCCGCGCTGACGGCCTTCGGGCTGGTGCCCAGCGGGCTCGCCGGCGCCGACATCTCCGCCCTGCTCGACCAGGCGGAGGCGCTGCGGCCGGCGCTGGAGGCCGACTCCCCCGACAACCCCGGCCTGCGTCTCGGCGCGCTGCTCGGCGCGGCCAACCTCGCCGGCGCCGACAAGCTGGTCCTGGCCAACGCCGGCGCGCCGTTCGCCGGCTTCGGCGACTGGGCCGAGCAGCTGGTGGCCGAGTCCACCGGCAAGGACGGCAAGGGCATCCTGCCGGTCGTCGTGGAGTCGCTCGACGCCCCCGACTTCGTCCCGAGCACGCCCGACGAGGTCTTGGTGACCATCGGTCCCGACTTCGTCTTCGACGACGTAAGCCCGGCCTCCGGGTGGGGCGCGACCGTGGATGCGTCGCTGGGCGGCCAGATGCTGCTCTGGGAGTACGCCACCGCGGTCGCCGGTCGCGTCATCGGCATCAACCCCTTCGACCAGCCCGACGTCGAGAGCGCCAAGGCCGCCGCCCGCGAGATGCTCGACGGCGGCGGCAACCAGCCGACGCCGGTCTTCGTCGACGGCGCGGTCACGGTCTACGCCTCCCCCGGCTGGCTGCCCGACGGCACGACCACCGTCGCCGGCGCGGTCGACGCGCTGCTCGCCGCGGTCGACCCCCAGACCGGCTACGTCGCCGTGCAGGCCTACCTGGACCGCCACCGCGACGCCGCGCTGTCCGCCGTACGCCGTACGCTGGCCGAGCGCACCGGACGCCCCGTCACCTTCGGCTGGGGTCCGCGCTTCCTGCACTCCACCGGGCAGTACCACAAGGGCGGACCCGCCACCGGCGTCTACCTCCAGGTCACCGGGCAGCCCGAGGCCGACCTCGCGGTGCCCGACCGGCCGTTCACGTTCCACGAGTTCCTGACCGCCCAGGCCGTGGGCGACGGCCAGGTGCTCGCCGACAAGGGCCGCCCGGTCCTGCGGCTCCACGTCAGCAGCCCCGCTGACCTCGAGGCGATCCAGGGAGTGCTCGCATGACCTACGTCAACCCGCTGCGCGACGTCCGCGACCGCCGCCTTCCGCGCATCGCGGGGCCGTGCGGCATGGTGCTCTTCGGCGTGACCGGCGACCTGTCGCGCAAGAAGATCATGCCGGCGATCTACGACCTCGCCAACCGCGGCCTGCTGCCCCCGGGCTTCAGCCTGGTCGGCTTCGCGCGCCGCGACTGGGCCGACCAGGACTTCGCCCAGATCGTGCACGACTCGGTGAAGTCCTACGCCCGCACGGAGTTCCGCGAGGAGGTGTGGAAGCAGCTGTCCGAGGGCTTCCGCTTCGTCCAGGGCGACTTCGACGACGACGAGGCCTTCGAGCAGCTGCGCCAGACCATCGACGAGCTCGACCGCACCCGCGGCACCGAGGGCAACCACGCGTTCTACCTCGCCATCCCTCCGGGGTTCTTCGGCAACGTGGTCGGCCAGCTCAAGGAGCACGGCCTCGCCGACCCCCGGGAGGACTCCTGGCGGCGGGTCGTCGTCGAGAAGCCGTTCGGCCACGACCTGGACTCGGCGATCGAGCTCAACGCCACCCTGGCCGAGGTCTTCGACTCCGGCTCGATCTTCCGCATCGACCACTACCTCGGCAAGGAGACGGTCCAGAACATCCTGGCGACGCGCTTCGCCAACACGATGTTCGAGCCGCTCTGGAACAACAACTACGTCGACCACGTGCAGATCACCATGGCCGAGGACGTCGGCATCGGCGGTCGCGCCGGCTACTACGACGGCATCGGGGCCGCCCGCGACGTCATCCAGAACCACCTCCTCCAGCTGATGTCGCTGGTCGCCATGGAGGAGCCGACGTCGTTCGACGCCGAGAGCCTGCGCATCGAGAAGCAGAAGCTCCTCTCGAGCATCACGCTCCCCCGCCGCCTCGACCTCACCACCGCCCGCGGGCAGTACGCCGCCGGCTGGGCCGGCGGGGAGAAGGTCACCTCCTTCCTCGAGGAGGAGGGCATCGGCGCGAGCTCCACGACCGAGACCTACGCGGCCATCACCCTCCACGTCGACAACCGTCGCTGGGCGGGCGTGCCGTTCTACCTGCGCACCGGCAAGCGCCTCGGTCGCCGCGTCACCGAGGTGGCCGTGGTCTTCAAGCGGGCGCCGCACCAGCCGTTCAGCGCCTCCTCGGTCGAGGAGCTCACGCAGAACGCGCTGGTCATCCGGATCCAGCCCGACGAGGGCATGACGCTGCGCTTCGGCTCCAAGGTGCCGGGCACCGCGATGGAGATCCGCGACGTCAACATGGACTTCGCCTATGGCGGGTCGTTCACCGAGGACAGCCCCGAGGCCTACGAGCGGCTCATCCTGGACGTCCTGCTCGGCGACCCGCCGCTGTTCCCCCGGCACGAGGAGGTCGAGCTCTCCTGGAAGATCCTCGACCCGATCCTCGAGGCCTGGGCACGCAAGGGCAAGCCGGAGCAGTACGGCTCCGGCACCTGGGGACCGGAGTCGGCAGACAAGATGCTGGCCCGCGACGGACGCGTCTGGAGGAGGCCCTAACCATGATCGAGCTCACCAACACCACGTCCTCGAAGATCGCCGCGGAGTTCGTGCGCGGTCGCGTCAAGGCCGGCAGCCCCGCGATGGGCATGGTGATGACCCTGGTCATCGTCGTGCCCGAGGACGACGCCGAGGCCGCCATGAAGGCCGCCCGCGAGGCGTCCCACGAGCACCCGGCCCGCGCCCTGGGCGTGATCCTGGGTGACGCCCGCGGCGCCGCCGAGATCAACGCCCAGGTCGGCACCGGCGCGGGCTGGACCGGCGAGACCGCCGTCATCCGGCTCAAGGGCGAGGTCGTCAAGCACGCGGCCTCGGTCGTGCTGCCGCTGCTGCTGCCCGACTCCCCCGTCGCCGTGTGGTGGCCCACCGAGGCCCCCGACGACCCGGCCGCCGACCCGCTGGGCGCGCTCGCCCAGCGACGGATCACCGACGCCGCCGCGGCCCCGCGTGCCAAGGGCAAGGCGCTGCACGTGCAGTGCGCGTCCTACGTCAAGGGCAACACCGACCTCGCCTGGACCCGGATCACGCCGTGGCGGGCGCTGCTCGCCGCCGCCCTGGACCAGCACCAGGTCAAGGTCACCGGCGCCTCGGTCTCCGCCGAGCGGATCAGCCCCAGCGCGGACCTGCTGGCCGCCTGGCTCGGCTCGCGGCTGCGGGTCACCGTCGACCGCACCAACTCCCCGGGCCCGGGCATCACCGAGGTCGTCCTGGAGACCACCGACGGCCCGATCCGGATCAGCCGGCCCGACGGCAAGCTGGCGACGTACGAGTCCCCCGGCAAGCCGGACCGGCCCATCGCCCTCAAGCGGCGCAGCCTGCCCGAGCTGCTCGCCGAGGAGCTGCGCCGCCTCGACGAGGACGACGTCTACGCCGAGGTCGCCAAGAAGCTGCGCAAGGCCCAGGCCTCGTGAGCGCCCCTCTGGTCGAGGTCCACCCTGACTCCGCCGCGCTGGCGACGGCCGTGGCCGGTGAGCTGCTCTCGCGGCTCGCGGACGCCCAGGAGGCCGGCCGCGAGCCCCACATCGCCCTCACCGGCGGCACCATCGCCGAGGCGCTGCACCGCGAGCTGGCCCGGCTCACGCCCGCCTCCGAGGTCGACTGGACCCGGGTCGTCGTGTGGTTCGGCGACGAGCGCTTCGTGGCCTCCGACGACGCCGACCGCAACGCCGGGCAGGCGCGGCGCGCCTTCCTGGACGCCGTGGGTGCCACCCAGGTGCACGAGATGCCGGCCAGCGACGGGCGCCAGGACGTCGAGGCCGCCGCCCTGGCGTTCGAGGAGACCGTCCACGCCTACGGCGTCGGCGAGTTCGAGGTCGTGATGCTCGGCATCGGCCCCGACGGCCACGTCGCGTCGCTCTTCCCGGGCCGCCCCGAGCTCGGTGTGGACGACCGGATCGCCGTCTCGGTCACCGACTCCCCCAAGCCGCCGCCCGAGCGCATCAGCTTCACGTTCGGAGCCCTCAACCGCACGCGCTCCACCTGGCTCATCGCCAGCGGCGAGGGCAAGGCCGAGGCGGTGGCGAGGGCGCTGGCCGACGACGGCTCCGTCGAGGAGACGCCGGCCCGCGGTGTCCACGGTCAGGTCGACACCGTGTGGTTCCTCGACCGCGAGGCAGCCTCGCAGCTCTGAGCGGTCTGCTCAGAAGATGATGTCGCCGGACTTGCGACGCGAGCGCAGCAGCTGGAGCGCCTCGTCGAGGATGTCGGCGGCCTCGGTGTCGGAGCGACGCTCCTTCACGTAGGCGAGGTGGGTCTTGTAGGGCTCCACCTTCGTCGCCGGCGGGGCGTTCTCGGAGTCCCGGCCAGCGGGCAGGCCGCACTTGGGGCAGTCCCACGAGTCGGGCGCCACGGCCTCGACCGAGAAGGTCACGACCGACGTGTGCCCGTGGGAGCAGAAGTAGGTGACGGGCTGGCGGGGCGCGGCCTCGCCGCGCTCGGCCTCTCCCATGGGTCCGGCGCCGACCCGGCTGCCACGAATGGCGTTTCCTCCACCAGCCATGTGTCTACTTCCCCTCAGCCTTGGTAAGCGAGCAGCAGGCCCAGCGCGATCACGCAGGCGAACCAGATGACACCGATGCCGACCGTGAACCGGTCGAGGTTGCGCTCGGCGACCGACGAGCCGCCCAGTGAGCTGCTGACACCGCCACCGAACATGTCGGACAGCCCGCCGCCCCGACCCTTGTGCAGGAGCACGAGGACGATCAGCAGGGTGCTCGTGATGACGAGCAGAACAGTGAAGAGCGTTGTCACAGCGAGGAATCCTACGTCAGAGGGTGGGGAGTCAGAGGACCGGCATGTCGTAGAAGCGGCAGATGCCGCCGAACTCGTCGACCTGGAGGCTCGCGCCGCCCACGAGAGCGCCGTCCACGTCCTCCTTGGCCATGATGCCGGCCACGTTGTTGGCCTTGACCGAGCCGCCGTAGAGCACGCGTACGCCGTCGGCAGCCGCGTCGCCGTGCACCTCGCGGATCCGCGCCCGGATGGCCGCGCAGACCTCCTGCGCGTCGTCGGGCGTGGCCACCTCGCCGGTGCCGATCGCCCACACGGGCTCGTAGGCCACCACCAGGCCGGCGACCTGCTCGGCGGTGAACCCCTCGAGCGAGCCGTCCACCTGGGCCAGCGTGTAGGGCACGTGCTCGCCGGACTGGCGCACCTCGAGGCCCTCGCCGACGCAGACGATCGGGGTCATGTCGGCGCGGTGGGCCTGGTGGGCCTTGGCGTTGACGACCTCGTCGGTCTCGGCGTGGTACTCCCGGCGCTCGGAGTGGCCGACCACCACGTAGGAGCAGCCGAGCTTGGCCAGCATCCCCGCGGAGATCTCGCCGGTGTAGGCGCCGGAGTCCTTGGTGGAGACGTCCTGGGCGGCGTACTTGACCGAGAGCCGGTCGCCGTCGACGAGCGTCTGCACGGACCGGAGGTCGGTGAACGGCGGGCAGACGACGACCTCGACCTTGGCGAAGTCGTGGCGCTTGTCCGACAGCGTCCACGCGAGCTTCTGGACGAGCACCACCGCTTCCTGGTGGTTGAGGTTCATCTTCCAGTTGCCCGCCATCAGCGGCGTGCGCCCCGCGGGCTTGCCGGCCTTGCTCGAGACAGCCATGTGTCAGTCCTCCAAGACCGTGATGCCGGGCAGTTCCTTGCCCTCGAGGTACTCCAGGCTCGCCCCACCACCGGTGGAGATGTGCCCGAAGGCTGCGTCGTCGAAGCCGAGCGCCCGGACCGCGGCGGCGGAGTCGCCACCGCCGACCACGGACAGCCCGTCGATCTCGGTCAACGCCTGGGCGACCGCGCGGGTTCCCTCGGCGAAGGCGGCGACCTCGAAGACGCCCATCGGACCGTTCCAGAAGACCGTGCGGGCACCCTGGAGCGCCGCGGCGAACGCCGCACCGGAGTCGGGCCCGATGTCGAGCCCGAGGGCGTCGGCGGGGATCTCCGAGGCGGGCACGACACGCGGGTGCGGCTCGGCGTCGCCGGAGGGGAACGTCGTGTCGACCACGACGTCGGTCGGCAGCACGATCTCGACGCCGGACTCCTCGGCACGCTGGAGGTAGGACCGGCACACGTCGAGCTGGTCGTCCTCGAGCAGGCTCTTGCCGACCTCGTGGCCCTGGGCCTTGAGGAAGGTGAAGACCATGCCGCCGCCGATGAGCAGCTTGTCGGCCTTGCCGAGCAGGTTGTCGATGACGCCGAGCTTGTCGGAGACCTTGGAGCCGCCGAGCACGACGACGTAGGGCCGCTCGGGGTCGACCGTGAGGCGCCGCAGGACCTCGATCTCGGTGGCCACCAGGTCGCCCATCGCGTGCGGGAGCCGCTGGGCGACGTCGTAGACCGACGCCTGCTTGCGGTGCACGACCCCGAACCCGTCGGAGACGAAGGCGTCGGCGAGCGCCGCCATCTGGTCGGCGAACGCCCCGCGCTCGCCCTCGTCCTTGCTCGTCTCGCCCGCGTTGAAGCGGACGTTCTCGAGCAGGGCGACCTCCCCGTCGCCGAGTGCCGCCACGGTCTGCTGCGCGGACTCCCCCACCGTGTCGGTGGCGAAGGCGACCGGGGTGCCGAGCAGCTCACCGAGCCGGTCGGCGACCGGGCGCAGCGAGTAGGCCGGGTCGGGCGCACCCTTCGGCCGGCCCAGGTGGGCGGTGACGACCACCCGGGCGCCGGCCTCGACCAGCTTCTTGATGGTCGGGACGCTGGCCCGGATCCGGCCGTCGTCGGAGATGCGCGTGCCGTCGAGCGGGACGTTGAGGTCCGAGCGGACCAGCACGCGCTTGCCGCGGACGTCGCCCAGCGAGGAGAGGTCGCTCACGTCAGAGGGTCTCGCCGACGTAGCTGACGAGGTCGACGAGGCGGTTGGAGTAGCCCCACTCGTTGTCGTACCAGCCGACGACCTTGACCTGGTTGCCGATGACCTTGGTCAGCGGCGCGTCGAAGATGCACGACGCCGGGTCGGTGGTGATGTCGCTGGAGACGATGGGGTCCTCGTTGTAGCGCAGGATCTTGCCGTCGGCGGCGGCCTTCATGACGGCGTTGACCTCCTCGACGGTGGTCTCGCGTCCGGCCTCGAAGGTGAGGTCGGTGGCCGAGCCGGTCGGGACGGGCACGCGCAGGGCGTAGCCGTCGAGCTTGCCCTTGAGCTCGGGCAGCACGAGGCCGATGGCCTTGGCCGCACCGGTCGAGGTGGGCACGATGTTGGTCGCGGCGGCGCGGGCGCGGCGCAGGTCCTTGTGGGGGCCGTCGAGCAGGTTCTGGTCACCGGTGTAGGCGTGGATCGTGGTCATCAGGCCCTTGACGATGCCGAACTCGTCGTTGAGCGCCTTGGCCATCGGGCCGAGGCAGTTGGTCGTGCAGGAGGCGTTGGAGATGATCGAGTGGCTCGCCGGGTCGTAGTCGCCCTCGTTGACGCCCATGACGATCGTGACGTCCTCGTTCTTCGCGGGCGCGGAGATGATGACCTTCTTGGCGCCGCCGTCGATGTGGGCCTTGGCCTGCGTCGCGTCGGTGAAGAAGCCGGTGGACTCGATGACCACGTCGACGTCGAGGTCGCCCCAGGGCAGGGCGGCGGGGTCGCGCTCCTCGAAGACCTTGAACGTGTGGCCGGCGGCCGAGATGTCGGTGTCGGTGTGGGTGACGTCGCCGTCGAGCCGCCCCAGGATGGAGTCGTACTTCACCAGGGTGGCGAGGGTCTTGTTGTCCGTCAGGTCGTTGACGGCCACGATCTCGATGTCGGCTCCGGAGGCCACGACGGCCCGGAAGAAGTTGCGGCCGATGCGGCCGAATCCGTTGATGCCTACGCGTACGGTCACTGCGATTGCTCCTAGCGGTGAGCGGGTGGAACGACTCCGAGCTCAGGGAGCCGTCGGTTCGACCCTATCGGTTGCGGGCCTACGACCAGACTGTCGTCCCGCGGTACCAACGGGTAACACTCCTTGGTCCCGACGCGGCGGGACCTCAGCCCTCGTCGGCCAGCATCTCCGGGGTCAGCGAGGACTCCGTGTCGGGGATGCCGAGCTCCTCGGCGCGCTTGTCGGCCATCGCCAGCAGGCGGCGGATCCGCCCGGCGATGGCGTCCTTGGTGAGCACGGGCTCGTGCAGCTGACCGAGCTCCTCGAGCGAGGCCTGCTTGTGCTCCAGGCGCAGGGAGCCCGCGAGCTGGAGGTGGTCGGGGATCTCGTCGCCCAGGATCTCCAGGGCGCGCTCGACGCGGGCGCCGGCGGCGACGGCCGCGCGGGCCGAGCGGCGCAGGTTGGCGTCGTCGAAGTTGGCGAGCCGGTTGGCGGTGGCGCGCACCTCGCGCCGCATGCGGCGCTCCTCCCAGGCCATCAGCGACTCGTGGGCGCCGAGACGGGTGAGCAGCTGACCGATCGCGTCGCCGTCGCGGATCACGACGCGGTCGACGCCGCGCACCTCGCGGGCCTTGGCCTGGATGCCGAGGCGACGGGCCACGCCCACCAGGGCGAGACCGGCCTCCGGTCCGGGGCACGTCACCTCGAGCGAGGACGAGCGGCCGGGCTCGGTGAGCGAGCCGTGGGCGAGGAAGGCCCCGCGCCAGGCGGCCACGGCGTCGCAGCCGCCGCCGGACACGACGGCGGGCGGCAGCCCGCGCACCGGACGGCCGCGCTGGTCGAGCAGGCCGGTCTGACGCGCCAGCGCCTCGCCGTCCTTGGTCACGCGGACGATGTAGCGGCTGCCCTTGCGGATGCCGGCGCCCTGCACCATCACGACGTCGGAGCCGTGGCCGTAGACCTCGGCGATGTCCTTGCGCAGCCGTCGGGCCGCGGCGCCGGTGTCCAGCTCGGCCTCGACCACGATCTTGCCGCTGACGATGTGCAGGCCGCCCGCGAACCTCAGCATCGAGGCCACTTCCGCCTTGCGGCAGCAGGTCTTCGTGATCTGGGTGCTGGACAGCTCCGCCTTCACCTGGGCCGTCATTGCCATGCGCCGATCCTCGCACGCGAGTCAATCACCCTCGGGGGCAGGCCTCTCAGGACTCGGCCATGATGCGGGCGTAGCAGGCGGCCAGCTTGGCCGGGTCGTGGCGGGCCGAGCCGTCGTCGACCATCACGTCGTCGAGGACCAGCCGCGCGCCCTGCGCCGCGACGGCCGCCGCGAGCTCGTCGGCCCCGTCACCTAGGGAGCGCGGGTCGGCCAGGACGACGTGGGGGCGCAGCCCGGGCGCGTGCTCGAGGAGCACCGCGAGGTGGCCGGCCGGCCCGAGGCCGTCGGTCTCGCCGGCCTGCTCCTCGAGGTTGAGCACGACGATCAGCCGCGCGTCGGTGGTCACGATCGCCTCGCACAGCTCGCGGACCATGAGGTGCGGGATGACGGAGGTGAACCACGAGCCGGGACCCAGCACCAGCCAGTCGGCGGCGTGGACGGCGGCGACGGACTCGGGGCAGACGGTCGGGTCGGCCGGCTCCAGGGCGATCGAGGCGATGCGACCCGACGTCGAGGCGACCTCGACCTGGCCCCGGACGGTGACCAGCGAGTCGGGCTCGAGCCCCTCGACCTCGGCGGTGATCACCATCGGGGTCAGGGCCATCGGCAGCACGCGCCCCTTGGCCCCGAGCAGCCGGCCCACCCAGTCGAGCGCGTCGACGTGGTCGCCGAGGAGCTCCCACAGGCTGACGATCAGGAGGTTGCCGACGACGTGGCCGCGCATGTCGCCGGCGCCCTCGAAGCGGTGCTGGAGGACGCGCGACCAGGTGACGTCCCAGGTGTCCTGGCCGCACAGCGCGGCCAGCGCCATGCGCAGGTCGCCGGGCGGCAGCACCCCGAACTCCCCGCGCAGACGACCGGAGGAGCCGCCGTCGTCGGCGACGGTGACGATGGCGGTCAGCTCGTCGACGGTGAGGTCGTCGACGAGCAGCCGCAGCGCGGTGAGCGAGGCGAAGAGCCCGTGCCCGCCCCCGAACGCGACGACCGACTGGGCGCGCATGTCGTTCACCGGCGGCTCACTCGCGCCCGAGGTCGCGGTGGGTGACCCGGACCTCGAGCCCGTGGGCGACCAGGCGTCGGCTGATCTCCTCGCTCATGGCGACGCTGCGGTGCTTGCCGCCGGTGCAGCCCAGGGCCACGCGCATGAAGCGCTTGCCCTCGCGGAGGTAGCCCTCGGCCACGCCGGTGAGGACCGGCACGTAGGCGTCGAGGAACTCCTCGGCACCGGGCTGGGCCCGGACGTAGTCGGAGACCGCGCCGTCCTGGCCGGTGCTCGCGCGCAGCTCGGGGACCCAGAACGGGTTGGGCAGGAAGCGCATGTCGGCCACGAAGTCGGCGTCGACCGGGATGCCGTACTTGAAGCCGAAGCTGATCACGTTGACGCTCAGTCGCATCGTCTCGGGCGAGCCGAAGGCCGCCCCGATCGCGTCGGTGAGCTGGTGGACGTTGAGGGCGGTGGTGTCGATGACCAGGTCGGCGTCGCTGCGCAGGTCGCCGAGGACCTGGCGCTCGCGCTGGAGGCCGTCGAGGAGCCGCCCGGTGCCCTGGAGCGGGTGGGGTCGCCGCGCGGCCTCCTGGCGGCGTACGAGCACGTCGTCAGCCGCGTCGAGGAAGACCAGGGTGGTGCGCCGCCCGGTCGCGCCCTGGGCGAGGTTGGCGTGCAGCGTGTGGAAGAACGAGCCGGACCGGACGTCGACGACGACCGCGATGCGCTGGCTCTCGCCGAAGCCGTCGTCGACGAGCTTGACGACGTCGGGCAGCAGGCTGGGCGGCAGGTTGTCGACGACGTAGTAGCCGAGGTCCTCGAGCTCCTTGGCCGCCGTGCTGCGACCGGCACCGGTCATGCCCGTGACGACCACGAGCTCGCCACGCCGGGTGGCGTCGGGGTCGTGGGTGGGCGTCATCAGGACTCCTCGATCTCGCCGGTGGCGGTGTTGACGGAGACAGTCTGACCGGTCGCCGAGGCCTGGGCGACGGCGTCCTTGATGGCGGTCGCGGTGCGCTCGCCGATGCCGGGGACCATCGCGATCTCCTCCACGGTGGCCAGGCGCAGCTTCTTGAGGGAGCCGAAGTGCTTCAGCAGGGTCTTGCGGCGGACCTCGCCCAGGCCCGGCACGTCGTCGAGCAGGCTCTCGACCATCGTCTTGGAGCGTCGCGACCGGTGGTGGTTGATGGCGAAGCGGTGGGCCTCGTCGCGCACCCGCTGCAGGAGGTAGAGGCCCTCGGAGGAGCGCGCGAGGATGACCGGGTCCTCCTGGGCGGGCAGCCACACCTCCTCGAGGCGCTTGGCCAGGCCGACGACCGGGATGTCGACGATGCCGAGCTCGTCGAGCGCCTGCTGGGCGGCCGCGACCTGCGGCGGGCCACCGTCGACGACGACCAGGCCGGGGGCGTAGGCGAACTTGCGTGGCCGTCCGGTCTCCGGGTCGACGAGCATCGGGCCGTTGTCGGTCGCGACCTCCTTGCTGCGGGCCTGCTCGTCGAGCAGGCGCCGGAAGCGCCGGGTGATGACCTCGTGCATCGAGGCCACGTCGTTCTGGCCGTCGACGCCGCGGATCACGAAGCGGCGGTACTCGCTCTTGCGGGCCAGGCCGTCCTCGAAGACCACCATCGAGGCGACCACCTCGGTGCCCTGGAGGTTGGAGACGTCGTAGCACTCGATGCGCAGCGGGACCTCGTCGAGGTCGAGCGCGAGCTGGATCTCCTCCAGCGCCCGGTTGCGGGTCGTGAGGTCGCTGGCGCGCCGTGTCTTGTGGAGCACCAGCGCCTGGCCGGCGTTGCGGGCGACGGTCTCCTGCAGCGTCTTCTTGTCGCCGCGCTGCGGGACCCGGACCTGCACGCGGCTCCCCCGCCGGTCGCTCAGCAGGTCCTCCCACGTCTCGACGTCGGGCGGCAGCGCCGGGACGAGGATCTCGCGCGGGATCGCGTCGGCCTCGGCCTCGCCGGCGTAGAGCTGGAGCAGGAAGTCCTCGACCAGCTCGGGGGTGCCGCCCTCGTCGACGCGGTCGGCCACCCAGCCGCGCTGGCCGCGGATCCGGCCGCCGCGGACGTAGAAGATCTGGACCGCCACCTCGAGCGGGTCCTCGGCCAGGGCGATGACGTCGGCGTCGGCGCCGTCGCCGAGCACGACGGCCTGCTTCTCCAGCGCCTTCTCCAGCGCGCCGAGGTCGTCGCGCAGCCTCGCGGCGCGCTCGTAGTCCTGGGCCTCGGAGGCGGCGTACATCTCCTTCTCGATGCGGCGCACGAACGGCCGCGTCTGCCCGCCCATGAAGTCGCAGAAGTCGTCGACGATCGCGCGGTGCTCCTCGGGCGAGACCTGCCCGACGCACGGCGCCGCGCACTTGCCGATGTAGCCGAGGAGGCAGGGCCGCCCGATCTGCGCGGACCGCTTGAAGACGCCGTTGCTGCACGAGCGCATCGGGAAGACCCGCAGCAGGACGTCGACGGTCTCGCGGATCGCCCAGGCGTGGCTGTAGGGGCCGAAGTAGCGGGTGCCCTTGCGCTTGGCCCCGCGTCCGACCATCACGCGGGGGAACTCGTCGCCGACGGTGACCGCGAGCCAGGGATAGGACTTGTCGTCGCGGTACTTGACGTTGAAGCGCGGGTCGTACTCCTTGATCCAGGAGTACTCCAGCTGGAGCGCCTCGACCTCGGTGTTGACCACCGTCCACTCGACGCTGGCGGCCGTGGTGACCATCGTGGCGGTGCGCTGGTGCAGGTTGCCGACGTCCTGGAAGTACGACGACAGGCGCGAGCGGAGGTTCTTCGCCTTGCCGACGTAGACGACGCGGCCCTTCGGGTCGCGGAAGCGGTAGACGCCCGGCTGCGTCGGGATCGACCCGGCCTCGGGACGGTAGGACAACGGCCCGCGGGTGGGTCGGGACGAGCGGGGCGGTGGCACTCCTCAAGCCTACGGTCCACCACCGACGCTCTCGTCCGTGGTCAGTGTGTCGGCTTTGTGGTTATTGTCGCGTCGATTACTGTGCTTTTCATGCACTGTCGTGACCGCTACGGACTCCGGCTCACCACGTCGGACGTGGCCGCCGAGTCCTACAACCGCGGCGTCGGCGACCTGCTGCGGCTGCGGGCGGGCTCGGTGGAGGCGATCGCCGCGTCCGTGGTGCACGACCCGACCTTCGCGCTGGGCCACGCCGCCCTCGCGCTGCTCGGCCACGACCTCTGCGCCCCGGTGGACGTCCAGGGCCGGATGCGTGACGCCGAGCGGCACGCCGGGCGCGCCACCGAGCGCGAGCGCAGCCACGTGCACGCGATCCTCTCGCACCTGCGCGGCGACTCCGCGCCGGTCGTGCGCCACCTCGAGGCCTACCCGGTCGACGCGCTCCTGCTGTCGGCCGCAGTGCCGACCATCGCCTTCGCAGGGGTGACCGAGGTGCCCCAGCAGGCCTGGGACATCGTCGAGCACGCGGCGCCCGCCTACGGCGACGACTGGTGGTACGCCGGCCTGCTGGCCTTCATCCGCCAGGAGCAGGGCCGCTTCGACGAGGCCATGGACCTGTCCTGCCGGTCGCTGGCGATCGAGCCCAGCGCCGGCCACTCGGCCCACGCCCGGGCGCACGCCCACTACGAGACCGGCGACCACCTGGCCGGGCTCGCGTGGATGGACGGCTGGGTCACCGGCGACGGGGCCAGCATCGACAGCATCAGCCACTTCTCCTGGCACGCCGCCCTGCACGAGCTCTCGCTCGGCGACCTGGACGCGGTCCGCCGGCGCTACGACACCCAGCTGCGTCCCGAGCACGGGCTGGGCTGCCGCGCCCTCGTGGACAGCGGGTCGCTGCTCATCCGCTGGTCGATGACGCCCGACGCCGAGGACGTCCCGGACCTCGACCGGGTTGCCCAGGTCGTCGGGCGCGACGTGCTCGAGCGCCCGGCCACGCCCTTCCTCGCGATGCACAGCGCGGTCACCCTGCTGGCGCTCGGCGACGGCCCCGGGCTGGAGCGGCTGGGTCGGTTCGCCGCGGAGCACGCGCACGCCACCCACCGCGAGGTCGTCGCACCGCTCGTGGCCGCACTGCGCGAGCTGCACGCCGGGCGGTACGCCGCCGCGGCCGCCTCGCTGGCGGCCCTGTCCCCCGCGGTCCCGCGGCTCGGCGGCTCGGACGCGCAGCGCGAGCTCGTCGAGGAGGTGCGCATCGCCGCGCTCGTCCGGGCCGACCGGCTCGACGAGGCCCGCGAGCTGCTCGACCGGCGGCTGGACCGCCGTACCTCCCGGCGCGACGAGCGCTGGCGCGACTCCTGTCTTCCGGCCGGCCAGGGACAGGTCCAGGCCTAGGGCGCCTACGCCGCCACGATCTTGTCGCCCTTGACGTCGATCTTCACCGAGGCCAGGGCGGAGGTCGCCGGGCCGCCCTCGACCTCGCCGGTCGCGGCGGAGAACGAGCTGCCGTGCACGGCGCACGCGATCACGCCGTCCTCGACCGACGTCACGGTGTTGGCCGCGTGGGTGCACACGGCCGAGAACGCGACGAAGTCGCCCTCGGTGGGCTGGGTGATGACGATCTGCTGGTCGCCCAGGATGAGCCCGCCACCGACGGGCACCTCCGAGGTCGTGGCGAGCTCGGTGCCGGCCTCGGTCTCGCCGCCGGCGGGCTCGTCGTCGCTCGAGCCGCCACCGCAGCCCGCGAGGGCGGCGGCGACGCCGAGCGCCCCGAGGCCGTGGAAGACGATGCGGCGGGTGGGCCGGAACGGGGGCTGTCGTGGAGCGGTCATGGGTGCCTCCTCGGCGTGGGGGTCAGGCCCGGCTGATCTGGCCGTCGGTGACGGCGAGCTCGACGGAGCCCAGGGGCTCCGAGGCGGGGCCGCTCTCGGGGGCGCCGTCGGTGAGGGCGAACTTGCTGCCGTGGCAGGGGCAGTTGATGGTGCTGGTGACCTCGCTGACCGGGCAGCCCGAGTGGGTGCACTGGATGTCGAAGCCCTTGAAGTCACCTGCGGTCGGCTGGGTGACCACCACGCCCTCGTCGGGGAAGACCGCGCCGCCGCCGACCGGGATGTCGGCCGCTGCGGCGAAGCCGCTCGCCGCCGGAGCCGACGCCGAGCCGGACGGGGTCGACGGGGAGGACCCCGCAGATCCCGGCGAGGACGGGGCCGGGTCGTCCTGGGCGGTCGTGCCACCGTCGTCGCCGCCGCACGCCGCGAGCACCGGCAGGGCGAGCCCGATGCCGGCGGCGCCCGTCAGTGCCTTGCGCCTGCTGAGTCCTGTCGCCATGTGAGTGTCCTCCGAGAGCGGTCCAGTAGTTGAAAGACACACTACTCAGCCGTCTGAGAACAGCATGAGAACCAGCCGTGAACGCCCCCGGGATGCCGGTCGATAGCCTTACGCCCGTGGGGGTCACGGGAGCCGACGGGCAGGTCGACGCATACGTCGCCGCCGTCGACGACCTCGTGGCGGCGCTCGAGCGGGACCCGGTCAACGTCCAGCAGCTCGCCGGCAACGGCCACACGGCCGAGGTCGACGCCCACCTCACCGAGATCGTCGCCTCCTCCGACGTCCCGATCTACGTCGCGCTCGTGGGCGAGCTCCCCGACCTGGCGACCGACCGACCGACCGAGGACCTGGCGATCCGGCTGCAGTCGGAGCTGGGCCAGGACGCGATCTACGTCGTGGCCGTCGGCCGCTCCGGCACGTCGTTCTACTACGGCGGCGACGACACCTCCCTGGAGACCGCGATCTACGAGGGGCTGGAGCCGACCTACGACACCAGCTCCGACAGCGACGCCCCGCGACCCAGCGACGCGGGCCGGGCGGCCATCATCGCGACCCTGGTCGCCGACGAGAACCACACGATCTCGGACTCCCTCGTGGACACCTACACCGCCGGCGCCACCTGGACCGGCCCGCGCTACGAGTCGCGCCCGGACGCCTACCTGCACGCGGAGGTCGCCGGCCTCTCCGCCCTGGTGGGCGTGCTCGTCGCCCTGACCACGTGGCGCCTGGCCCGCACATGGGCGCTGCGCTCGGTCGTGCCGGCCCCGGCACCAGGCGTCCGCCGGCCCGCCGACAGCCACACGCCCACCCGCCAGAAGCGGCGCAAGGTGGACGCGGCAGCCCGGGCGGTCGCCTCCGACGCGACGCCCGGCCTCGAGGACGTGCGACGCCAGGCCGGCACGACCCTCGAGAAGCTCGCCGACGAGCTGGTGCGCCGTCCCTCCGGACCCGGGGTGGACGACGCCCTGGGCTGCCGGGTCGCGGCCGAGCAGGCGCTCGGCTCCGACGACGTGCTCGACGTGGTGGGCGCGCTGGTGCTGGCGCGGACGGGTCGCAAGCTGCTCGAGGACCCCGACCGTGCCTACCGCCCGTGCTTCCTCAACCCCCTCCACGGACTCGGCTACGTCGAGACCAGCGCCCCGGTCGGGGGCGACGACGAGGTGACGGTGCCGGTGTGCCGGACCTGCAGCAAGGCCGGCACGACGGGACGCGGCTACGAGCCGCTGCTCGAGCGCCCGCACGGGCTGCTCCCCCGCGCTCCCCGGCCCTACTACGAGGGCGACTCCGTCTGGGCGCGCACCGGCTTCGGCTCCCTCGACACCGACCTGTGGCGCCGGGTCATGGAGGAGCGGTCATGAGGGGCTGGCGGCTGGTCCTGGGGCTGCTCGTGTCCGTGCTGGCCGGCGCCGGCGCCGGGCTCGTGCCCGCGATCGGCATGGAGACCGACCGGGTGGCGGCCGTGGCCCCGCCGGGCGACCGGGTGCAGGCCGCGATCGACGAGCTGCGCGTGGACCGCGTCCACGTGCCGGAGGACGGCCGCTCCATGCTCGACGAGGCCGGCGAGCGCCGGCTCGAGGCGCTGCTCGCCGACTCCGACCCGGCCGTCTACGTCGTGGTGTGGGCCGAGACCAGCGAGGCCGGCTACGGCTCGCCGTACGACGTCGTCGACCAGCTCGGCGCCGCCATCGACCCGCGTGCCGTCATGGTCGTCTGGGAGGGCCCGGGCCGCGGCGACGTCGGCGCGCTCGACGGCTACGTGTACTCCTCGATGGCCTTCGAGGGCGACCCGGAGGCGCGCGTCACCGAGCTCGTCGAGGAGCTGCGCGGGCAGACGATCGAGCCGCTCGACGAGGAGGGCACGGGCGACGTCATCGGCGGTGGCCTGCTGGGGGCCTTCGGCGGGGCCGCCGCCTACGGTCTCCTCATGACCGTGGTGGGCTGCGTGCGCGTCACGCGCGGCCGTCCCTACCGCGTCCCCGGCCCCTGGCAGAAGGACCCCTCATGAGCACCGCCGACGACCAGCTGGACCAGCTCCTCGCGACGGTCCAGCAGTCCCTGGACGCGACCGGCGTCTACGTCGCCCCCGCCATGGCGAGGTACGTCGACGCCGAGGACGTGGCCCGGATCGAGGCCGCCGTGGCCCGGGCCCCCGAGCCGCTCTACGTCGTGGTCTACCCGCTGTCCTACGACGACGTGTTCAACGGCAACGCCGGGGACCTGCTGAGCCGGCTGCACGACGCCTCGGGCAAGCCGGGCCTCTACGTCGCCAACGGGCAGGTCTACGACGAGGCGCAGGACTTCCGGCTCGACGCGCGGGCCTGGGGCGACTCCCTGGGTGGCGGCTCCTCCTCGGCGACCTACGAGATCACGACGATCGGCGAGGAGACGGCCCCGCAGGACCTCGGGGAGCAGCTCGTGACCGTGGCCGAGGCGGTCGCCGACGGGACGGTCGCCGAGCAGTACCGCGCGCTCGTGGAGGACCAGCGCGAGGACACGTCGTCCACCGGCGACTCGGGCGGGTCCGGGGACGGGTCCGGGGACGGCGCCCCGGTCGGCGCCTACACCGTCGGCGGGGTGGTGCTGGCGCTCGCCGTGGTGGGGACCGTCGCGCGCCGCAGGCGCCCGCAGCACGCCCGGACCGGGAGCGGCTCGTCCCGGCGGGAGTTCACCCTGCCGGCCTCCGTGCTCGACCGGGTGCGCGACGCGCACGACGAGGAGCTCACCCGGCGCGCCCACCGCGAGGTGCTCGCGCTCGGCGAGCGGATCGACGCCGCCGACATGGACGCCGACCGCGCGCCCCGCTCGTGGCAGGCGGCGCTCGACCACTACGACGCCGCGCGGCGCGTGCTCGGCGAGGACGACGGCACCGACGTCGACGTCCTGGACGTCGTGGGCGCGATCGTCCTCGCGGAGCGCGGCGACGAGGCGCTGACCGCGGCCCTGGCGGGCCGGCCCTTCGAGCCGACCACGCCCTGCTTCCTCGACCCCCTGCACGGCGCGGCCACGACCGAGGGCTCGATCGACCGCGACGGCGACCGGATCGCCGTACCGCTGTGCAAGGTGTGCCGCGCGGACCTGCGCCGCAAGCGCCGCCCCGACATCCTCGACGTGGTGCGCGACGGCGAGCCGGTGCACTACTTCGAGACCGACGACGAGCCCTGGGCCTCCACCGGCTATGGCGCCCTGTCGCCCGACCTGGTCGAGCGGCTGCACCGGCGCCGCTAGGACTTCTTGGCAGCCGCCTTCGTCGTCTTCTTGGCCGCAGTGCGGCGCGTGGTGGTCTTCTTCGCCGGCGCCTTGGCCGCCACCGCCTTGCGGGCACCTCTGGCCTCCGGCGCCGCGCTGGCCGCCAGCATCCGCTTCGGCTGCTGGGCGTGCCGGCCGTCGAGCATCGGCGCGAGGAACTGGCCGGTGTAGGAGTCGGGGTTGGCCGCCACCTGCTCCGGCGTGCCCTCGGCCACGACCATGCCACCGCGCGAGCCGCCCTCGGGACCCATGTCGACCAGCCAGTCGGCGGTCTTGATGACGTCGAGGTTGTGCTCGATCACCAGCACGGAGTTGCCTTGGTCGACCAGGCGGCCGAGCACCAGCAGCAGCTTGCGGATGTCCTCGAAGTGCAGGCCCGTGGTGGGCTCGTCGAGGACGTAGACGGTGCGCCCGGTGGAGCGCTTCTGCAGCTCCGAGGAGAGCTTGACGCGCTGCGCCTCGCCACCGGACAGGGTGGTCGCGGGCTGCCCGAGGCGGACGTAGCCCAGGCCCACCTCGACCAGGGTCTTCATGTGCCGGGCGATCGGCGGGACCGCCGCGAAGAAGTCGACCGCCTCCTCGATCGGCATGTCGAGGACCTCGGCGATGGTCTTGCCCTTGTAGTGGACCTCGAGCGTCTCGCGGTTGTAGCGGGCGCCGTGGCACACCTCGCACGGGACGTAGACGTCCGGGAGGAAGTTCATCTCGATCTTGATCGTGCCGTCGCCGGAGCACGCCTCGCAGCGCCCGCCCTTGACGTTGAACGAGAAGCGGCCCTGGAGGTAGCCGCGCATCTTGGCCTCGGGCGTCGAGGCGAACAGCTTGCGGATGTGGTCGAAGACGCCGGTGTAGGTCGCCGGGTTGGACCGCGGGGTGCGACCGATCGGCGACTGGTCGACGTGGATCACCTTGTCGACGTGCTCGAGGCCGGTGATCTTCTGGTGGCGCCCGGGGACCGTGCGCGAGCGGTAGATCTGCTTGGCCAGCGAGGTGTAGAGGATGTCGTTGACCAGCGTCGACTTGCCGGACCCGGAGACGCCCGTGACCGCGACGAACATGCCGAGCGGGAAGGCGACGTCGACGTTGCGCAGGTTGTGCTCGCGCGCGCCGTGGACCTTGAGCTCGCGGCCCTTGGTGCGCGGGCGGCGGATCTCGGGGACCGGGATCTCGCGGCGGCCGGAGAGGTACTGGCCGGTCATCGAGTCGGGGTGGTCGAGCAGGCCCTGCACCGAGCCGCTGTGGACGACCTGGCCGCCGTGCTCGCCGGCGCCCGGGCCGATGTCGACGACCCAGTCGGCGACCCGGATCGTGTCCTCGTCGTGCTCGACGACGATCAGGGTGTTGCCGAGGTCCTTGAGCCGGACCAGGGTCTCGATCAGCCGCTTGTTGTCGCGCTGGTGCAGGCCGATCGACGGCTCGTCGAGGACGTAGAGGACGCCGACCAGGCCGGCGCCGATCTGCGTGGCCAGGCGGATGCGCTGCGCCTCGCCGCCGGACAGCGAGCCTGAGGGCCGGTCCAGCGAGAGGTAGTCGAGGCCGACGTCGAGCAGGAAGTTGAGGCGCTCCTGGATCTCCTTGAGCACCCGCTCCCCGATCTGGCGCTCCCGCGCGCTCAGGTCGAGGTCGCGCAGGAAGTCGGCGGTCTCGTTGATCGGCAGCGCGCAGACGTCGGCGATGTTGCGCCCGCCGAGGAGGACCGCCATCGAGACGGGCTTGAGCCGGCTGCCCTTGCAGGTCGGGCACGGCACCTCGCGCATGAAGCCCTCGAAGCGCTCGCGGCTGGTGTCGGACTCCGCCTCGCGGTGCCGGCGCTCGATGTAGGGGCGCACGCCCTCGAACGCCGCGTAGTAGGCGCGCTGGCGGCCGTAGCGGTTGCGGGTGACGACGTGGACCTTGGTGGAGTGGCCGTCGAGGATGGACTTCTGGGACTTGGTGGAGAGCCGCTCCCAGGGCGTGTTGAGGTCGAAGCCGAGCTCGTCGCCCAGCGCGCCGAGCAGCTTGAGGAAGTAGTCGGCGACGTGGGCCTGGCTCCACGGCTGGATGGCGCCCTCGCCGAGGGTGGCCGACGCGTCGGGCACGACCAGCTCGGGGTCGACCTCCATCCGGGTGCCGAGGCCGCTGCACGCGGGGCAGGCGCCGAACGGGGAGTTGAAGGAGAACGAGCGCGGCTCCAGCTCGTCGGTGTCGATCGGGTGGTCGTTGGGGCACGACATCTTCTCGCTGAACCGCATCTCGCGGTCGGGGTCCTTGGCGTCCAGGTCGACGAAGTCGAGCAGGACCAGGCCGCCGGCGAGGTTGAGCGCGGTCTCGACGGAGTCGGTGAGGCGACGCTTGGAGGTCTCCTTGACCGCCAGCCGGTCGACCACGACCTCGATCGTGTGCTTCTTCTGCTTGTCGAGCTTGGGACCGTCGGTCAGCAACGCGTCGAGGGTGTGCGTCTCGCCGTCGACCTTGGCGCGGCTGAAGCCCTGGGTCTGGAGCTGGCGGAAGAGCTCGAGGTACTCGCCCTTGCGGCCGCGGATGACGGGCGCCAGCACCTGGAACCGGCGGCCCTCCTCGAGCGAGAGCACCTTGTCGACGATCTGTTGCGGCGTCTGCCGCTCGATGGGCGCGCCGCACGTGGGGCAGTGGGGCCGGCCGGCGCGGGCGTAGAGCAGCCGGAGGTAGTCGTAGACCTCGGTGATGGTGCCGACGGTGGAGCGGGGGTTCTTCGAGGTGGACTTCTGGTCGATCGAGACCGCGGGCGAGAGGCCCTCGATGAAGTCGACGTCGGGCTTGTCCATCTGGCCCAGGAACTGGCGCGCGTAGGCCGAGAGCGACTCGACGTAGCGGCGCTGGCCCTCGGCGAAGATCGTGTCGAACGCGAGCGAGGACTTGCCCGAGCCCGAGAGGCCCGTGAACACGATGAGCGAGTCACGGGGGAGGTCGAGCGAGACGTCCTTGAGGTTGTGCTCCCGGGCTCCCCGGATGATCAGCTGATCGGCCACTGCCGTCCTTCGGGCTAGGTCTGGTTCGAACAAGTGTTCGTCATCGGAGGGCGGGAATCAAGCCGACGCGACGGACGTCTCAGACTCTCACGCGCCGCCGACAGTCCAGAATCTCGCACTCCCCCGCCGACCGGTACCCATGCGCCAGGATGGACCCCATGACCGATCCCGACGTGACCGACGAGCTCCAGGACGCGACCTCGCGCCTGGTGCGCACCGTGGACGCCCTCACCGACGAGGAGTACGCCGCCGCGTCGCTGCTGCCCGACTGGAGCCGCGCCCACGTGGTGGCCCACCTCGCCCTCAACGCCGAGGCACTCACCGGCGTCCTGCGCGGCATCGTGGGCGGCGAGCCGACGACGATGTACGCCTCGCAGGAGCAGCGCGACGCCGACATCGAGGAGCTGGCCGCCGCCGACCCGAGCGAGCTGCGCGACCGGCTCCTCGGCTCGACGACCGACCTCGCGGACGCGATGGCCGCCGTGCCCGACGAGGGGTGGGACACCGTGGTCGAGCGCACGCCGGGCAGCGGACGGACCTTCGTCGCCCACGCGGTACCGGGGATGCGGCTGCGCGAGGTCGAGATCCACCACGCCGACCTGGCCGCCGGTTACACCCGCGCCGAGTGGCCGACGTCGTTCTCGGAGCGCGTGCTGCGCTCGATGATGAAGCGGGACGCCGGTGACGAGCCGTTCACGGCGGTCCCCCACGACCTGGCGGGCACCTGGCAGTGTGGCGAGGTGACCGACTCCTCCCCCGTGGTCCGCGGCAGCGCCGCCGACCTGGCGTGGTGGCTGACCGGTCGCGACGACGGCGAGGGACTCACAACGGACAGCGACGCGCTGCCGAGGATCGAGGCATGGTGAACGACGCGGTGAACGACGGCTACGCCGGCGACGTGACGGTCGGGGGCGGCGCCGACGTGCGTGAGCTCGCGCACCTGCGCATCACCAAGGTCGCCGTGGACGAGGCGATGTCCAACAACTGCTACCTGCTGACCTGCAAGGAGAGCGGTGAGCAGGTGCTCGTCGACGCCGCCTCCGAGCCCGAGACGCTGCTCCCCCTGATCGGCGACGCCGGCCTGACCACGGTCGTCACCACCCACCAGCACTGGGACCACCACCGCGCCCTCGACGCGGTCGTCCGCGCCACCGGCGCGGAGGTCGTCGCCGGCGCTCCCGACGCCGCGGCGATCACCGACCAGACCGGCGTCGCGGTGACCCGCACCGTCGGCGACGGCGACACGGTCGCGGTCGGCGCCTGCACGCTGGAGGTCATCGCGATCGCCGGACACACCCCTGGCTCGGTCGCCCTGGTCTACCGCGACCCCGAGGGTCACCCGCACCTCTTCACCGGCGACTCGCTCTTCCCCGGCGGCGTCGGCAACACCTTCGGCGACGACGCGGCCTTCGCCCAGCTGGTCGACGAGGTCGAGGCCAAGGTCTTCGGCACCCTGCCCGACGACACGTGGTTCTACCCCGGCCACGGCGACGACTCGACGCTCGGCGTCGAGCGCCCTCATCTCGCGGAGTGGCGGGCGCGGGGCTGGTAGACCGCCCGCGGCACGTCATCCCGCCCCGAGAGGCGGGATGAGGCGGCGACCTGTCCCGGAGACATGGGGGGATGGGCCGGGACAGGTCGCGCTACCACAGGAAGCCTGCAGCGGGTCCCCATGAACCGAGCACCGAGGCGTTCTGAGGAACAGTCAACCGGACCCCGTCGCCCGTGTCACCTGTTACCGTCCATTTCCTTTTGTGGACTAGACCGGCCCCTTTTGTTACTCGATTGTGGATCTGGTCAGCTGTAGGTGACCTTGACGGTGTCCGTGACCGGGAGCGCCTGGCAGGCCAGGCGGATGCCCTCGCCGAGATCCTCGTCGTCGAGGACGTCGTTGTGCAGGAGCTTGACCTCGCCCTCGAGGAGCCGGACGGCGCAGGCCGAGCACTCCCCCTCGCGGCAGGAGTACGGCGCTTTGACGCCCTTGGCCTCGAGGTGGTCGAGCATCTTGGTGCCGGCCTCCCAGTCGTCGAAGACGTGGTGCTCGCCGTCCAGCTCGACCTCGAGCCGGGCCGGGCCACGGGAGCCGGAGGCCGCGTCGTCGGCGGCGTCCTGCTCGTCGGCCTCGGCCGCGGAGATCTCGCTCTCGGCCACCTCGACGTCGTGCAGGTCGCCGAACGGGTTGCCGCCCAGCGAGACGAACTTCTCCTGGTGGCGGCGGTCGCGGGGGAAGCCGAGCTCCTTGAGAGCGCCGACCGTCATCTTCATGAACGGCGCCGGGCCGCACACGAACGCGTCGGAGGAGGAGTGGGCCGCGGCGAACGCCTTCATCTGCTCCGGCGTGGGCAGCCCCTGGACCGACTCGAGCCAGTGGACGACCTGCAGCCGCTCGGGGTGCTCGGCGGCGAGCGCGGTGAGCTCGGCGGCGAAGATCACCGACGACTCGTCGCGGTTGGCGTAGAGGAGCACGACCCGCCCCGCGCCCTGCGCCAGCGCCGTGCGCGTGATGGACAGGATCGGGGTGATGCCGGAGCCGCCGGCGAAGAGCAGCAGGTCGGCGTCGAGCGAGGCCGGGGTGAAGATGCCGCTCGGCGGCAGCACGCGCAGGGAGTCACCCTGGTGGAGGCGGTCGCAGATCCAGTTCGAGGCGTAGCCGTCGACGGTGCGCTTGACCGTGATCGTCAGCCGGCCGGTCTGCTCGTAGGACAGCGGACTGCTGGACAGCGAGTAGCAGCGGGCGGCGACGCCGGTCTGGTCGCTGGGCACGGCGACGGTGAGGAACTGCCCGGGCCTGTAGGAGAAGTGGTCGGCGTGCTCGTCGGGGACCTCGAAGGTGACCGAGTGCGCGTCGGCCGTCTCCTCGACGACCTCGACGACCGTGAGCTCGAAGGATGCGGTGTCCATGGGTGGGTCAGTAACCGTCCTCGGCGCCGATGTCGACCTGGCCCTCGCGTACGGCGGTCTCGATGCTGGCGAGCAGCCGGGGGCAGCCCTGATGGTAGTCGCGGCCGCGGCCGTCGCGCCGCGACAGCTCGGGGCACGACTCCCGGGCCTCGCGGCTCCACTGGATCGAGGTGTGGTGGTCGCTGTTCTTCTTCACGCCCACCCGCGCCAGGCAGTCCAGGCAGGCCACCTCGGTGAGCCGGGCGCTGGTGTAGAGGCGCTGGTCCTCGAGGGTGTCGGCGCTGGTCGGGACGAAGGACGCCATCAGGTGCCCGTCATGACCGACGGCGAGTCGCTCTCGCTCCCCGCGGTGGCCCCGTCGGCGCCCTCGGCCTCCTCCGCGGCCTTGCGAGCGAGGTTCTCGGCGACCTCCTCCTGCCAGTACTCGTTGGCCTTGGTGGTGTCGACCTCGAACTCGAAGCGGTCGACCATCTCCGGCTGGATGTCGGCCCGGTCGACGTAGAACTGCTCGTACCAGCGGCGCAGCTGGTAGACGGGGCCGTCCTCCTCGCAGAGGAGGGGGTTCTGCACGGGCACCTTGTTCTTCCAGATGTGCACGTCCTGCAGGAAGCCGCCGCCGAACATCTCGGCGTACTTCTTGCTGATGTAGGCCGCGGTCTTGTCGTCGATGCCCTCGGGCTTCTTGACCGTGATGCCGTACTGCAGCGTGAACGAGTCGGGGCCGGTGGGGATGTGGCAGTTGATCAGGATGACCTCGGTCTGGAAGCCCTTGTAGTCGACGTCGAGCCAGTTGATCATGTACGACGGTCCGTAGTAGGTGGCCTCGGACTTGAGGAACAGCTCGGCGTCGCCGTAGCCGCCGGTCATGTCCGGGCGCCCCTTGGACTCCATGAACTGCGTGGCCTGGTGGCCCTCGAAGACGTTGCGGAAGCTCGTGGGGAACGAGAAGTGCACGTAGTAGAAGTGCGCCATGTCGACCACGTTGTCGATGAGCTCGCGGCAGTGGGAGTCGGTGATCGGCACGACCTCCCAGGTCCAGGGGGTGTACTCGTCGGTGCCGACGCCGGGCAGCTCGGGGGGCAGCAGGTCGGGCTCGGCCTCGGAGCCCTCGACGTCGTGCCAGATCAGCAGCTGGCCGTTGCGGATCGTGGTGGCGTACTTCTGGGTGCGCGCGCGCAGCGGCACCCGGCGGGCGTAGGGGATCGCCTTGCACTTGCCGTCGCCGCCCCAGCGCCAGTCGTGGAACGGGCAGGCGATCTCGTCGCCCTTGACGGTGCCCTGGGTCAGGTCGCCGCCCATGTGGCGGCAGTAGCCGTCGAGGACGTTGAGCCCACCCTGGGTGTCCTGCCAGACGACCAGCTGACCACCGAACGCCTCGATGCGGTGGGGCTTGCCGTCCCCGAAGCTCTCGGCGAGCCCGAGGCAGTGCCAGCCGCGCGCGAAGCGCTCCGGCGGGGTGCCCCTGTCGAGGATCCTCGTGTCGCTCATCGTGTGCCTCTCTCCGACCGGTCGTGCCTGCTGACGCCCAAAACAAGAACAGGTTATAGTTTTTGGCCCGGGGATGAAAGCGCCGCCTCCGCGCGCGCCGCCTGCATCGCCCGCTGCTTGGCCACGAACTTCGCCGACATCCGCTGCGTGGTCACGGGCGCCAGGCGCCCGAAGAGCCACGTGGCCCGGGCCGTGCGCGGCGTGACCAGCAGCCCGCGGTCCTCGCGCACGGCGCGGAGCACCTCCTGCGCGAGGACGTCGGGGTCGTGCGGCCGCCGCACTCCCTGGCCCTTGAGGAAGTAGTCCCGGCCGTGGAAGCGGCCCACCGCGCCCTTGTCCAGGATCGGGGTGTCGACCGCCGACGGGCAGACCACCGTCACCCCCACGCCCTTGGCCGCGGCCTCGGAGCGCAGCGCCAGCGAGAGGCCGACCACGGCGTGCTTGGTCATCACGTAGCTCGTCAGCAGCCCGGCCGCCATCAGCCCGCCCATGGAAGCGGTGTTGACGATGTGCCCGCCCCGACCGTCGGCAGCGCCCTGGCGCACCATGACCGGGTACGCCGCCGCCACGCCGTGCACCACGCCGCGGATGTTGACGTCGATGATCGAGTCCCAGTGCGCGAGCGTGAGCTCCTCGGTCTCCCCGCCCAGCGAGATGCCCGCGTTGTTGAACATCAGGTCCAGCCGGCCGTCCCGCGCCACCACGTCGTCCACGGCGGCCTGCACGGCCGCCGCGTCGGTCACGTCCAGGCGCAGCGCCCTCGCCGACCCGCTGCCGCGCACGCTGTCCACGGTCCCCTGGGCCGCGGCCTCGTCGAGGTCGGCGACGACGACGTGGTCCCCCACGGCGACGAGCGCGCGGCAGAGCGCGGCGCCGATGCCGGAGCCGCCGCCGGTGACGATCGCGTGCCGGCTCATGCGAACGCCCGCATCACGTGGCCGTGGATGTCGGGGTAGCGCGCCAGGTGGGCGCCGCCGTTGAGGTCGAGCACCTCGCCGGTGAGCCAGGCGGCGCCCGCGATGTAGACCGCGGCCGCTGCCACCTCCTCCGGCAGGCCCGCGCGTCCCAGCGGGGTGTTGGCGAGGTAGTCGTCCTCGATGCCCGCGATGTCCATCGCGGGGGCGGTGAGCGGCGTGAGGACGAGCCCTGGTGAGATCGCGTTGACCCGCACCCGCCGCGGCGCCAGCTCGAGGGCGGCGACCTCGGTGAGCATCGCGAGCCCGGCCTTGGCCGCGCAGTAGGCGCCCATGCCGGTGCCGGGCTGGCGGGCGTTGAGGGAGGTCAGCGAGATCAGCACTCCCCCGTCGGCCACCGCACGGCCGCCGTGCTTGAGCACCAGGAAGGCGCCGGTGAGGTTGACGTCGACCACCCGGCGGAACTCCGCCGCGTCCAGCTCGGTCAGCAGCCCGAGCGTGCTCACGCCCGCGCTGTTGACCACGACGTCGACCCGGCCGTGCTCGGCCAGGACGCCGGCGAAGAGCGCCTCCACCGAGGCCTCGTCGGTGACGTCGACGGCGGGTCCGCCGGCGCCGTCGGTCGCGAGGTCGGCCACCACCACGCGGCAGCCGTCGTGCTCCAGCGCCGTGGCGACGGCCGCCCCGATGCCGGACGCTCCGCCCACGACGACGGCGATCCGTTGCTGGTCGCCCCGCTGGTCGCTCTGCTGGTCCATGGCTGCCCACCTTCTGTTGACGCGTGTCAAATCTGGCCCTAGCGTGCCGGTCGTCACGTCTCGTGGCAAGAGCCCCGACCGGAAGGCCCGACATGTCCCGTCCCAGCACCCGCCCGACGGCCGCGGTGATCGGCGCCGGCATCAGCGGGCTGACGTCCGGCAAGATGCTCGCCGACTACGGCGTCGACTACACCTGCTTCGAGGCCTCCGACCGGGTCGGCGGCAACTGGGCCTTCGGCAACCCCAACGGACACAGCAGCGCCTACCGGTCGCTGCACATCGACACCTCCAAGCACCGACTGTCCTTCAAGGACTTCCCGATGCCCGAGGACTACCCCGACTTCCCGCACCACACCCAGATCAAGGCCTACCTCGACGCCTACGCCGACGCGTTCGGCCTGCGCGAGCGGATCGAGTTCGAGAACGGCGTGCAGCACGCGGCGCGGCTCGCCGACGGCGGGTGGGAGCTGACCGACCAGGCCGGCGACGTACGCCGCTTCGACCTGCTCGTCGTCGCCAACGGCCACCACTGGGACCCGCGCATGGCCGACTTCCCCGGTGAGTTCACGGGCGAGTCGATCCACTCGCACCACTACATCGACCCGACCGACCCGCTGGACTTCAAGGGCAGGCGGATCCTGGTCGTCGGCATCGGCAACAGCGCCGCCGACATCGCGGTCGAGCTCTCGAGCAGGTCCCTGCAGAACGAGGTCACGCTCTCCACGCGCTCGAGCGCCTGGATCGTCCCGAAGTACACCTACGGCCTGCCGGCCGACAAGTACTACGTCACCTCGCCGCACCTGCCGCTGAAGTGGCAGCGCTGGATGATCCAGAAGATGCAGTTCATGACCGGCTCCAACCCCGAGCTCTACGGCCTGCCCAAGCCCAACCACAAGTTCTTCGAGGCCCACCCCACGCAGTCGGTGGAGCTGCCGCTGCGGCTCGGCTCGGGCGACATTACGCCGAAGGGCAACGTCGCGCGGCTCGACGGCAGCACCGTGCACTTCGAGGACGGGACGGCGAGCGACTTCGACATCATCGTCTACGCCACCGGCTACAACATCACGTTCCCGTTCTTCGACCCCGGCTTCATCAGCGCCCCCGACAACCAGATCCGGCTGTTCAAGCGGATGTTCAAGCCGGGCATCGAGGACCTGGTGTTCATGGGCTTCGCCCAGGCGACGCCCACGCTGTTCCCCTTCGTCGAGGCGCAGGCGCGGCTGCTCGCGGCCTACGCCGTGGGCCGCTACGCGCTGCCGCCCGCCGCCGAGATGGAGCAGGTCATCGACTCCGACCAGGAGAAGTACACCGGCCACGTGCTCGACCGCCCGCGGCACACCCAGCAGCTCGACTACTTCGTCTACGAGCACGACCTGCGCACCAAGGAGCTGCCCGCCGGCGTACGGCGTGCGGAGCAGCGGGGCGCCCCCGTGCTGACAGGCTTGCGCCCATGACCCCCGCACCCCGCGCCGCCCACCGCGGCGACCAGCGCCGCGCCGCGCTCCTCGGCTCCCTCGACGAGATCCTGCGCGAGCGCGTGGACCTCGACGACCCGAGCCTGGAGTCGATCAACATCGCCGAGATCTCGCGGCGCGCGGGGGTGACCCGCTCGGCGTTCTACTTCTACTTCGAGAACAAGCAGGCCGCGGTCGCGGCGCTCATGGAGGAGATGTACGAGGCGATCGCGACCAGCAACCACCTGGGCTCCGACGGCTCGCCCCACAGCCGGATCACCGCCACGATCAGCGGCCTCTTCGACGCGTGGGAGGCCAACCGCCACCTCTTCCGCGCGATGCTCGACGCCCGCGCGACCAGCTCGGCGGTCCGCGAGCTGTGGGACAGCGACCGGCTGTCGTTCGTGGAGCCGGTGGCCGCGATGATCGCGGCCGAGCGGTCCGCCGGCAGGGCGCCGGGCGGCGCCGATCCGGCCGCCGTCGCCAGCGTCCTGCTGGAGCTCAACGACCGGATGCTCGAGCGCCTCGCCCACGGCGGCGACCGCGCCGCCATCGAGGAGGCCGTCATCGAGATCTGGCTGCGCACCGTCTACGGAAGGACCGACCAGTGAGCGTCCGCACCACCCTCCGCTTCAGCTCCGCAGGCACCGACTGCGACGCCTGGCACTTCCCGGGCGAGGGCGACGCGCTCGCCACGACGGCCGGTCGCCCGGTCGTCGTCATGGCCCACGGGCTCGGCGGCACCAAGGACTCCGGCCTCGAGCCGTTCGCCGCGCGGCTCTCACAGGCCGGGCTCGACGTGCTCGCCTTCGACTACCGCGGCTTCGGCGCGAGTGGCGGCAGCCCGCGCCAGCAGGTCTCCATGGAGGGGCAGCTGGCCGACTACCGCGCCGCGATGACGGCGGCCGCGGCGCTCCCGGGCGTCGACGCGCAGCGCCTCGTGCTGTGGGGCGTGTCGCTGGCCGGCGGTCACGTCATCGCCGCGGGCGCCGACCGCGACGACGTGGCGGCGGTCGTGGCGCTGACCCCGCTGGTGGACGGCGTGGCCGCGGGCCGGCACGCGCTGGCGTCGCACTCCCCCGCCTCGCTCCTGCGCTCCACGGCGGCCGGGGTGCGCAGCCGCGCGGGCCGCCGCCCGGTGATGATGCCGGTCGTCGGACGGCCCGGTGAGACGGCGGCGCTCACGCTGCCCGGTCTGTACGAGGACTACCTCGCGCTGGCCGGACCGACCTGGGTCAACGAGATCGACGCCGCGGTGGGCCTCGAGCTCGGTGGGCACCGGCCGGGCCGGCTGGCCTCGCGCGTGCGCTGCCCGATGCTCGTGCAGATCGCCGACTTCGACCGCAGCGCGCCGCCGCGGGCGGCCGCCAAGGCGGCGTTCAAGGGGCGCGCGGAGGTGCGCCACTACCCCTGCGACCACTTCGACGTGTGGCCCGGCAAGGACTGGTTCGAGCCGGCGGTCGAGCACCAGGTGGCGTTCCTGACGCGCCACCTGGCGACGGCCCCGGCGGGTGTGGACCAAAACGAGAACACGTTCTAGTCTTGCGCGTATGCACGTCGCCCTGAACGCCGACCAGGTCCGCCTCCAGCAGGAGCTCCGGGAGTACTTCGCCGAGCTCGTGACGCCCGAGCGGCGGGCCGGTCTCGCCTCGGCGACCGGCGAGTTCGGGGACTCGACGGTCTACAAGGAGGTCATCCGCCAGGTCGGGGCGGACGGCTGGCTCGGGATCGGCTGGCCCCAGGAGTACGGCGGTCAGGCGCGCTCGATGGTCGAGCAGCTGATCTTCACCGACGCCGCGGCCGTCGCCGGCGTGCCGATCCCCTACCTGACGCTCAACACCGTCGGGCCGACGATCATGCGCTACGGCACGGACGAGCAGAAGGAGTACTTCCTCCCCCGCATCCTGGCCGGCGACCTGCACTTCTCGATCGGCTACTCCGAGCCCGGGTCCGGCACCGACCTCGCGTCCCTGGCGACCAGGGCGGTCCGCGAGGGCGACGAGTGGGTCGTCAACGGGCAGAAGATGTGGACCTCGCTGATCCAGTACGCCGACTGGATCTGGCTGGCCTGCCGCACCGACGCCGACCTGCCTCGCCACAAGGGCCTCTCGATGATCCTGGTGCCCGCCGACGCCCCGGGCGTCTCCTACACGCCGGTGCACACCGTGGCCGGCGTCGGCACCAGCGCGACCTACTACGAGGACGTGCGCGTCCCGGCCGCCAACCTGGTGGGCGAGCTCAACGGCGGCTGGTCGCTGATGACCAACCAGCTCAACGCCGAGCGGGTGGCGCTCACGTCGGCCGCGCCGCTCGTGCACTCGCTGCGGATGGTGCGCGAGTGGGCGCAGCAGACCAAGAACCCCGACGGCCAGCGGGTGATCGACTCCGAGTGGGTGCAGATCGCGCTGGGCCGCGCGCACGCCCGCATCGAGGCCCTGAGCCTGGTCAACTGGAAGCTCGCCGCCGACGCGGACGCCAAGGTCGACCTCTCGCCGGCCGAGGCGTCGGCCACCAAGATCTACGGCTCCGAGCTCGCCACCGAGGTCTACCGCGCGCTCATGGAGATCGTCGGCCCCAACGCCGGCATCACCGGGGCCTCGGAGGGCGCGGTGCTCGCCGGGCGCCTGGAGCGCTACTTCCGCTCCGCCCTCGTCATGACCTTCGGCGGCGGCACCAACGAGATCCAGCGCGACATCATCGGCTACGTCGGACTCGGCCTGCCCGCCGCCAAGCGCTAGGAAGGCACGACATGGACTTCACCTTCACAGCCGAGCAGGACGAGGCGGCCGCCCTGGCCGCGCAGATCCTGGCCGATCGCACGCGCAACGACCGGCTCCAGGAGGTCGAGCGCGGTGGCGACCGCTTCGACCGCGCGCTGTGGGCCGAGCTGGGCTCCGCCGGGCTGCTGTCGCTGGCCGTGCCCGAGCAGCACGGCGGCGCCGGGCTGGGCCTGCTCGAGCTGTGCCGCGTGCTGGTCGAGGTCGGCCGCACGGTCGCGCCCGTGCCGCTCGCCGTGCACGGCGCCGCAGCGCTGCTGCTGGCCGAGTCGGGGACCGACGAGCAGCAGGCGCGCTGGCTGCCCGGCGCCGCCTCGGGCGAGGGCGTGCTGACGGCCGCCGTGGCCGAGGAGCGCGCGCACCTGCCCGCCCGGCCGACCGTCACGGCGGCTCCGGACGGTGGCGGCTGGACGCTGTCGGGGTCCAAGGCGATCGTGCGGGCCGGCCTGGCCGCGGCGGCGATCCTGGTCACCGCCTCGACGCCTGAGGGGGTCGGGGTCTTCCTCGTCGAGCCGGGCGCCGACGGCGTCGAGCTGGTCGAGCAGCACACCAGCGACGGCGACGCCGTGGCCCGCCTGGACCTCACCGGCGCCACCGCCTCCCTGGTCGGTACGGCGGACGGCGAGGCCGCCTCGCGTCTCGGCCAGCTGCTGACCGTGTGCTCGGCCGCCGAGCAGCTGGGCGTCACGGAGGGCGCACTGAGGCTGACGGCGTCGTACGCGAAGACGCGCGAGCAGTTCGGGCGTCCCATCGGGACGTTCCAGGCGGTCTCTCAGCGCCTGGCTGACGGCTACATCGACGTCCTCGCCCAGCGGCTGACCCTGTGGGTGGCGGTGTGGCGGCTCGCGGAGGGCCTGCCGGCCGAGACCGAGGTCGCCACCGCCAAGCTCTGGGCTGCCGACGCGGGCCACCGGCTGGCGCACACGACCGTCCACGTCCACGGCGGGGTCGGCATCGACCTCGACGGCGAGGCGCACCGCTTCTTCACCAGCGCCAAGCGCTTCGAGTTCCTGTTCGGCGGTGCCACCGAGCAGGCGCTCACCATCGGGCGCGCCCTCGCGAGCGAGCCCGTCTAGTGGCTGAGGAGCAGATCACCGTCCGCAACCAGCTCCTGGCGCGACGGGGCGAGACCCACGCCGGGCTGCTCGCGGGTGACGACTCCTGGACCTGGGACGAGGTGCTCGACGAGTCGTGCGTGCGGTCTGCGGTGATGGCGTCGCTGCTCCGCGACGGCGCGCCCCCGCACGTCGGCGTGCTGCTCGACAACACCCCCGAGTTCAGCCTGCTGCTCGGCGGCGCCGCCCTGGGCGGCCAGGTGGTCGTCGGGCTCAACACGACGCGTCGCGGCGAGTCGCTGCTCGCCGACATCGCTCGCTCCGACTGCCAGGTGGTGGTCACGGACGCGACGTACGCGCCGCTGCTGGACGGCCTCGACCCGGGGGTCCCGGTGCTGCGCACCGACTCCGACGAGTGGGCGGCCCTACTGGCCCAGCACGCCGGCGCCGGCGTGCCCGACGTCGAGGTCGTCATGGACGACCTGATGATGCTGATCTTCACGTCCGGCACGTCGGGCAACCCCAAGGCCGTCAACGTCACGCAGGTGAAGGTGGCGTTCCCGGGGCTGTTCCTCGCGGACCGCTTCGGCCTGGGGCCCGAGCACGTGGCCTACCTGTCGATGCCGATGTTCCACTCCAACGCGATCATGGCCGGCTGGGGTCCGGCGGTCGCCTCGGGGACGACGATCGCGCTGGCGCCGCGGTTCAGCGCGTCGGGCTTCCTCGCCGACGTGCGCCGCTACGGCGCGACGTACGCCAACTACGTCGGCAAGCCGCTCACCTACATCATGGCGACGCCCGAGCTGCCCGACGACGCGGACAACCCGCTGCGGATCGTCTTCGGCAACGAGGCCAACGAGCGCGACATCGCCGCCTTCGGCGAGCGCTTCGGCTGCGTGGTCGTGGACTCCTACTCCTCGACCGAGAACGCCGTGGTCGTGCAGCGGGTGCCGGAGATGCCGCCGGGCAGCCTCGGCCGGCCGCTCGACGGGGTCAAGGTGCTCGACCCGGTCAGCCTGGAGGAGACGCCGGACGCGGAGTTCGGGCCGCACGGCGAGCTGCTCAACGCCGACGCGGCGACCGGCGAGCTGGTCAACACCCAGGGCGCCGGCGCGTTCGCCGGCTACTACAAGGACCCCGACGCGGAGTCGGAGCGGATGCGGTCGGGCATGTACTGGTCCGGCGACCTCGCCTACCGCGACACCGACGGCTTCGTCTACTTCGCCGGTCGTACGGCGGACTGGCTGCGGGTGGACGGCGAGAACCTCGCCGCGGCGCCCATCGAGCGGATCCTGCTGCGGCACCCGGCCATCTCCGAGGCCGCCGTCTACGCCGTGCCGGACGAGTCCGTCGGCGACCAGGTGATGGCCGCGCTGATCACCCTGTCGCCCGTGGGCCCCGACGAGCTCGAGTCGTTCCTCGCCGCCCAGCCGGACCTCTCACCCAAGGCGTGGCCGCGCTTCGTCAAGGTCGTCGACGACCTGCCCCGCACCGCGACCAACAAGGTCCTCAAGCGCCAGCTCTCCGCCGCCGGTCCCGCCGGTGCCACCTGGACCCGCGACGCGCGAGGGACCGCCTACCGCGCTCCGTAGGCCCGCATGAACGCGTGCACCCCGTCGGTCATGATGCGGCGGACCCGGTCGGGGTCCTCGCCGTCGACCTGCTGACCGCTGAAGGCCAGCAGCGTGGTCAGCGCGTTGAAGTGGTCGGCCGCCAGTCGCGGGTCGTCGGTCTCCAGCAGCCCACGGGTCGCGAAGTGCGCGAGGCGCTCGGCCACCGCCTCCTCCGGCGCGACGTTGAGCGGGTGGGTGCGCAGCTCGGTCAGGACGGCGGCGTTCTCGGTGATGAGCCGGACGGTCGCGGTGTAGTCGGAGGACGCGAGCATGGAGGTGCCGAGCTCGCAGGCGAAGGACGTCAGCGCCCGCTCGAGGCCGGCGGTGTCGTCGATCCCGGCGTCGTCGGCGAGGTGGTCGTCGATCGCCTGCCGCAGCGTCACGAGCAGCGACTCCCCCGCGTCCACGATGACCGCCATCAGCAGGCCGTGCTTGTCGCCGTAGTAGTCGTAGACGGTGCGCTTCGACACGCCCGCCGCCGCGGCGACGGCGTCCATGCTCGTGCGCTCGACGCCGTGGGCGACGAACAGCTCGCGCGCCGCCGCGAGGATCGCCGCGCGCTTGTGGGCGAGCCCCTCACGCACGGGCTTGGTGGTCGTCTCGCGGCTCACGACGTGATCCTACACTTATCGGTGTACCCACTACACGACACGGTGTAGTGTCGTGGCATGACCTCCACCGCCACCTCTCCCGAGACCGCCGCGCCGGTCTCCGACCGCCGGCTGAACCTGATCAGTCTCGTGCTGGTCCTCGGCGCCGTCACCACGCTGCTGGACACGACGATCGTCAACATCGCCCTCGACCACCTGCGCACCACCTTCGACGCGACGGTGGCCGACACCCAGTGGGTGACGACCGGCTACCTGCTCGCGTTCGTCTCCGTCATCCCCGTCTCGGGGTGGGTGACCGAGCGCTACGGCGCCCGCTCCACGTGGATGGCGGCCGTGGCGACGTTCATGGTGGGCTCGCTGCTCTGCGGCCTCGCCTGGTCGCTGCCGTCGCTGGTCGGCTTCCGGGTGCTGCAGGGCATCGGCGGCGGGCTCGTGCTGCCGGTGACGATCACGATCCTCACGCGCGCCGCCGGCAAGGACCGCATCGGCCGGGCCATCGCCACGATCGGGCTGATCGGCCAGCTCGCGCCGATCCTGGGCCCGATCATCGGCGGCTCCATCGTCCACTCCCTCAGCTGGCACTGGCTGTTCCTCGTCAACCTCCCGCTCTGCCTGCTCGCCCTGGCCCTCGGTCCCCTGGTCCTGCCCGCGAGCGCCGGCCAGCGGGGACAGCGGCTCGACCTCGCCGGCTTCCTGGTGCTGACCCCCGGCGTCGCCCTGGTCGCCTTCGGGCTCAGCCGGGTCGGCGGCGCGGGCGGCTTCGGCGCCACGAGCGCCTGGCTCCCGATCGTGGTCGGCGTCGCGCTGCTTGTCGTCTTCACCGTCGGCGCCCTGCGCGCGCCCGGCCGCGCGCTGATCGACGTACGCGTCTTCGCACGCCGCAGCTTCGGGCTGTCCAGCGTCATCACGTTCGTCGGCGGCTTCTCGATGTACGCCGTGATGTTCCTGCTGCCGCTCTTCTACCAGCAGGTGCGCGGCGAGTCCGTCATGCACACGGGCCTGCTGCTCATCCCCCAGGGCCTCGGCACCATGCTCTACATCGTGCTCAGCGGCCGGCTGGGCCGGCGCCTCGACGGCCGCGTCGTCGTCGCCGGCGGCGTGGTGCTGATGATGCTCGGCATGGTGCCGTTCGCGCTCGCCGGCGCCACCGGCGGCACCGCCCTGCTGCTCGCCGCCCAGCTCGTCCAGGGCTTCGGCATGGGCGCCGCCTCGCTCCCCCTGATGACGATGGCGTTCGCCTCCCTCAGCCCCGCCGAGACCCCGCGCGGAAGCGCCGCTTTCAGCATCGTCCAGCGCGTCGGCGCCCCCTTCGGCGTCACCGTCATCGCGGTCGTCCTCCAGCGCTACCTCGACGACGCCACCAGCTCCGCCCAGGTCCTCGACGCCTTCACCCACACGTTCTGGTGGATCGCCGCCCTCAGCGTCGTCCCGCTCATCCTCGCCTTCTTCATCCCCTCCACCCGCAAAGTCCCCACCGGTGGTTGAGGTGCGAGCGGAGCGAGCCTCGACACCACCCTCCGGTGGTCGAGCAGCGAGCGCCAGCGAGCGCACGTCGAGACCCCCGCACCTCTGGTCGCCTCCCCGGGGACTGGTCTTTGGCTTGCGCGCCGCTGGTGGTTGCGGTGGTTGGCAGTGAGTGGGACGAGGTGGGCGGTAGGTCGCGCGCCGCTGCCGGGCGTCTGGTGGGTTGGTTTCGAGACGGTTGCTAGCGCAACCTCCTCAACCAACGGGGTCGCCCCGGTGGTTGAGGTGCGAGCGAAGCGAGCCTCGAAACCACCCTCCGGTGGTCGAGCAGCGAGCGCCAGCGAGCGCCCGTCGAGACCCACGCACCTCTGATCGCCTCCTCAACCAACGGGGTCGGCTCGGTGGTTGAGAGGGACGAAGTCCCGTCTCGAAACCACCCCAGAAAAAACTTTGAGAAAGTTTCGAGAGCCCTTGTGGATAAGGCCTCCTGAGCCCCCTTGCAGGGCTTCGACTGTCGGTGGCGAGTGCTTGAGTAGACCCATGAGCAACCCCACCGGACCCGAAGCCAGCCACGTGCTGGCCCAGGTCCGCGCGGGCCGCACCACCCAAGCCCAAGGCGAGCTCGACACCCTCCGCAGTGCTCTGCAGTGGTGCATCCTGCACGCCACCGACGACGAAGGCGAAGCCTCGTTCGGTGACCACGGCATCCCGCTCGCCGGCGACGGCGCCCCCTGGGTCTCGGAGTTCGCGGTCATGGAGCTCGGCGCCGCGCTGGGCATGTCCACCGACTCCGCCAAGCGCTACGTCGGGGCCGCCCTCGAGGTCCGCTACCGGCTGCCCCGGGTCTGGGCACGGGTCGAGGCCATGGAGCTGCCCTTCTACAAAGCCCGCTGGATCGCCGAGCACACCATGGCCCTGCCGGAAGCGGGCGCCGCCTACGTCGACCGGATGGTGGGGTTCGTCGCCCACAAGATCTCCTTCGCCGAGATCGAGCGCCAGATCGCCGCCGCCAAAGCCAGGTTCGACCCCGAAGCCGCCGAGAAGGCCCGCCGCGAAGAGGCCGACTCCCGCCGGCTCGACATCGACAAGGCCCACGTCTCCATCAACGGCACCGTCGAAGTCACCGGGACGCTGGACTACGTCGACGGCCTAGCCCTCGACACCGCCCTGTCCCACCGCGCCGCCGAGCTCAAGGCAGCCGGCTCGGAGGAGTCGTTGGATGTGCGGAGGTCGATCGCGGCCGGGGACCTCGCGCGGGGGTATGAATCGCTGCCCTTCGACGACGCTGACGGTGCCGGAGACGATGGTTTCGAGACGGGACTTCGTCCCTCCTCAACCACCGAGGTGGTCGTCCACGTGCATGAGGGCCTCGACGGGGTCGGACGCCTCGGCAACACCCGCACACCGCTGCTCGCCGAGACGATCCGGGAGTGGTGCGGACGCCCTGACACCCGCGTGATCGTGAAGCCGGTGCGGGACCTGGCCGGGCACATCCATGTCGCGGCCTACGAGATCCCCGACCGGCTCCGTGAGCAGGACGAGCTCGTCGACCTCACCTGCGTCTTCCCCTGGTGCACCAGACCCGCGGTCCGCTGCGACGTCGACCATGCGATCCCCCACGCCGACGGCGGGCCGACGTGCTCGTGCAACACCGCACCGTTGTGTCGAGGTCACCATCGGCTGAAGACCCACGGCCGGTGGGACTACGACGTGCTCGACCGCGGCACCTACCTGTGGCACTCACCTTTCGGGCACCTCTACCGTCGCGACCACACCGGCACCCAGGCCATCACCACCCCGACCATGACCCGCGAGCCCGAACGACGAACCTGAGCGCCCCACACCCGCCTCGGCGGGGTCATCGGCGCGCTAGGAACACCACGTCGAGGGAGGCCGAGGCGGGGGCGCCTCCTAGCCGAGGGCCTCGAAGTCGATCTCCATGAAGTCGGCGACGTCGGCGTCCCAGCGGTCACGGACGAACGCGACGTGGTCGGGGTGGGTGTTGTAGGCCTCGTAGGCCGCGCGGTCGGCGAACTCCATGGCGACGCCCAGGCGGTAGTCGTTCTTGGGGCTGACCTCGCGCACGACCTCGAGCTCCTCGACGCCCTCGATGGCGCCGAGCGCCGCGAGGGCGGCCAGGAAGGTCGCGGCCTCGGGGCTGCCCTCCTCGTGGCGGAGGGTGAAGACGACGGAGTGCCGGACGCGGGGGCCGCTCAGGAGGGTCATGTCGCGAACGTACAGGGGCGCGGACGCCGCCGGGCACGTCGTCCGTTCCGCAGCGCCCACCGGCCGGCGGCCGTAGCCTGAGCGCGTGACTCGGCGCATGATCGTCCTCCTCGTGGCCCTGGCGGCCTCCCTCACGCTGGCTCCCCCGGCGCACTCGGGGGCGGCCTCGCCGCGCGACCCCGACCCCCTCAACCCGCTCGCGGGTCGCACCTGGGGCGTCTACAAGGGCACGCAGGAGCTGGCCTGGAAGCCCTACGAGCGCTCGACGGGCGCGCGCAAGGCGCTGCTCGGCAAGATCGCGCTGCGACCGAAGGCGACGTGGTTCGGCGGCTGGATCCCCGACGACGAGATCGCCACCAAGGTCCGCAAGTACGTCGAGAACGCGACCGGCGGCGACCCCGAGGTCATGGTCTCGATGAGCGTGTTCCGCATGCGGCCGTGGGAGCACAACGCGTGCAAGCGCCTGCCCACCAAGGCCGAGCGCGCGAGCTACCGGCGATGGGTCCGCCGCTTCGCGCGCGAGCTGGACGACACGCACACGATGCTGGTGCTCCAGCCCGACGGCCCGTTCGCGCGCTGCGCGCCGCGCGGGTCCAAGATCCCGAGCCGCCTGATCGCGTGGAGCGCCAAGGTCTTCGGCGCCCTGCCCCACACCCACGTCTACCTCGACGCCGGGGCGTCCGACTGGCTCGGCCCCGACGACGCCGCCGACCTGCTCGTGGACCTCGGCGTCGAGCACGCACGCGGCTTCGCGCTCAACGCGACGCACTACGACTCCCCCGAGGCCAACATCCGGTACGCCGCGCAGGTCGCCGCCCGCCTCGCGGCGCGCGGGTTCCCCGGCAGACGGGCGGTCATCGACACCTCGCAGAGCGGCCGGCCGTTCACCCACGGGTGGTGGGAGGCGCACCCGAAGGGGCGCGACTTCGACGACGCGGCGCCGTGCCGCACCCGGACGCAGCAGCGCTGCGTGACGCTGGGCATCCCGCCGACCACCGACGTGACGAGCCCCGCGACCGGCCTGCCCGCCGACGTACGCGCTCTGGCGGGCGCGACGGTCGACGCCTTCATCTGGTCCGGCCGGCCGTGGCTCTACTTCCAGGCGACGCCGTTCAAGCTGAAGCGAGCGCTCCAGATCGCACGGACGACGCCCTACTGACAGCCCTCAGCCGGTGATCTTGTCGAGCTTGCGGACCGTCTCCTCGAACTCGGCGACCAGGTCGGCGATGACGTCGGCCACGGGGCGCACCTCGTTCATGCGGCCGACGATCTGACCGATCGGCATCGAGATGACGTCAGGGTCGTTGGCCGCGGAGATCCGGTTGTGCGCTTGCGCCACGAGCAGGTTCTGCAGCGGCATCGGCAGCGGCTGCGGGGCGCCCTCCTCGGCCCAGGCCTCGGTCCACTTGGTCTTGAGCAGGCGGGCCGGCTTGCCGGTGTAGACGCGGGTGCGCACGGTGTCGCTGCTCGTGGCGCGGGTGAACGCCGTCTCCCAGGCCTCGCTGTTGGCGGCGCCCATCAGCTGGTACTCCTCGGTGCCGAGCCAGATCGACCCCATCCACACACCCTGCGCGCCGAGAGCGAGGGAGGCCGCGACCTGGCGGCCCGAGCCGATGCCGCCGGCGCCCAGGACGGGCACGTCCGGGCCGACGGCGTCGACGACGTCGGGGGTGAGCACCATGCTGGCGACCTCCCCGGTGTGGCCGCCGGCCTCGTAGCCCTGGGCCACGATGATGTCGACGCCGTTGGCGACGTGGTTGAGCGCGTGCTTGGCCGCGCCCGCCAGCGCGGCGACCTTGATGCCGTGCTCGTGGCACTTCTCGATCACGTCGGCCGGCGGCGAGCCCAGCGCGTTGGCGATCAGCACCGGCCGGTGCTGGAGCGCCACGTCGAGGTGCGAGCGGGCCACGGAGTGCAGCCAGCCGAGCACGCCCTCGCGGCCCTCGCCCTCGGGCAGCGGCGGGACGCCGAGCTTGAGCAGGGTCTCGTCGACGAACTGCCTGTGCTCCTCGGGGATCATCGCGCCGAGGTCGAGGGAGGTGCCCTCGGTCGGGATCTTCATGGGCATGACGATGTCGACGCCGTAGGGCTTGCCGTCGGTGTTGTCGTCGAGCCAGGTGAGGACCCGCTCGAGCTCCTCGGTGTCGTTGAAGCGCACGCAGCCCAGCACCCCGAGGCCACCGGCCCGGGAGACGGCGGCCGCGACGTGCTCGGAGGGCGTGAACGCGAAGATCGGGTAGTCGATCCCGAACTCCTCGCACAGCGGGGTGCGCATCAGGCACCCGCTCCCGCGGACTGGGTGGCGAGCGCCATCTCCTTGGCCTTGGGGTACTGCGCCTTGCCCGTCGCGTTGCGCGGGATCTCGGGCACCAGCGTCAGCGCCCTCGGCAGCTTGTAGCCCGAGAGCGAGACACGCAGGAAGTCGCGCAGCTCGTCGAGGCTGACGGTCTCGCCCTCGCGGGGCTGGATGACCGCGGCGACGGCCTGCCCGTACTTCTCGTCGGGGATCCCGACCACGAGGCAGTCGTAGACGGCGGGATGGCCCTTGATCGCCATCTCCACCTCCTCGGGGTAGACCTTCTCGCCACCGGTGTTGACGCAGTTGGAGCCGCGGCCCAGCAGGGTCACCCGCCCGTCGGTCTCGATCCGCGCGAAGTCGCCCGGCACCGAGTAGCGCTCGCCGTCGATCATCACGAAGGTCTTGGCGGACTTCTCGGGGTCCTTGTAGTAGCCCACCGGCACCGACCCGCCGCGCCCCAGCCGCCCGATCCTGCCGACGTTGGAGGCGAGGTCGAGCACGTGGTTGTCGTCGCCGATGACCACGCTGGCGGGGCCGAGCCCGACGACCGGGCCGTCGTGGCTGATGGAGTTCTTGTCCTGCATGCCCATGCCCTGGAAGCCGGTCTCGGACGCGCCGACCGAGTCGGTGAAGACGCCGTTGGGGAACGCCGCCATCCAGCGCTCCTTGACCTGGGGGCTGAAGATCGCGGCGCTGCTGGAGATCACGAACAGGCTGGAGGCGTCGTACGGCGTGCCGGTCGCGGCCTTGCGCTCGTACTCCTCGATCAGCGGGCGGGCCATCGCGTCGCCGGTCATGAAGATCAGCTGGACGCCGTCGCGCTCGATGATCTCCCAGGTGCGCTGCGCGTCGAACTTCGGCTCGAGCACGGTCAGGTGGCCGGCGAAGAGGTGCATCAGCAGGCCGGCCTGGGCGCCGCCGTGCATGAGCGGGCTGAGCGGGAACGTGACCATCCGGGGCTCGGTGGCCTGCTTGGACTGGTCGAGCTCGTCGAGCGGCTCGCCGCTGTAGAAGTCGATGCCGCCGCCGAGCACCCGCCAGAAGTCCTCGTGGCGCCACATGACGCCCTTGGGGAAACCGGTGGTGCCGCCGGTGTAGATGATGTGCAGGTCGTCGGGGCTGCGCTCCTCGAAGTCGCGCGCCTCGCTCTGGCCCTCGAGCGCCTCGGCCAGCGTCACGCCGCCGAAGGAGGAGAGGTCGGCGTCGTTGTCGGGGTCGAGCACGTCGGGGATCGCCACGAAGGTCGTGAGCTTCTCGTGCTGGGGCGCGCAGGCGGCCACGAGCGGCGAGTAGGTGCGCTCGTGGATCAGCGCGACGACGTCGGCGTTGTCGAAGAGGTAGTTGAGCTCGCCCTCGACGTAGCGGTAGTTGACGTTGATGTTGACCGCGCGCACCTTCGTGACGGCCAGGACCGCCACGACGTGCTCCACGCTGTTCTTGGCGTAGACCGCGACGTGGTCGCCCGGACCCACCCCGCGGGACTGCAGGTAGTGCGCGAGCCGGTTGGCGTCGCGCTCCAGGTCGGCGTAGGTCGCCACCCGGTCCCCGACCTTGAGGGCCGGGTTGTCCGGGGCGGCGTCGACGGCGTGTTCGAACAGATCAGCGATGTTGAGGGCCACGCCGCGAGACTAGAACACGTTCTTGTTTTTCGCTAGCCTCCTGGGATGACCCAGGACGCCCCGCCTCAGGAAGCACAGCCCCACTGCCTCGTCGAGCAGGTGGGGCACAAGCTCGTCGTGACCATGAACCGGCCGGAGGCCCGCAACGCGCTGTCGGGCGAGATGCTCGCGATCATGAGCGAGGCCTGGGACCGGGTGAACTCCGACGACTCGATCCGGGTCTGCATCCTCACCGGTGCCGGCGGCTACTTCTGCGCGGGAGCCGACCTCAAGGCGATGAACTCCCGGCCGCCCTCGGCCAGCTTCGAGTCCGGCGAGTTCGACCCGTCGGTGATCAAGTCGCTGCTCAAGGGCTTCCGGCTGACCAAGCCGCTGATCGCCGCGGTGGAGGGGCCGGCCGTCGCCGGCGGCACCGAGATCCTGCAGGGCACCGACATCCGGGTGGCCGGCGAGTCGGCCAAGTTCGGCGTCGCCGAGGCCCGCTGGAGCCTCTACCCGATGGGCGGCTCCGCGGTCCGCCTCATCCGGCAGCTGCCCTACACCGTGGCGGCCGAGCTCCTGCTGACCGGCCGCACGATGAAGGCGCCCGAGGCCAAGGAGGTCGGGCTGATCGGCCACGTCGTCCCCGACGGCCAGGCGCTGGAGAAGGCCCACGAGATCGCCGACCTGATCGCCGCCAACGGCCCGATCGCCGTGCAGGCGATCCTGAGGACCATGCGCGACTCCGAGGGCAAGCACGAGGACGACTGCTGGGCCGACGACGCTCGGGTGGGCGCGGCCGTCTTCAGGTCGAACGACGCCAAGGAGGGCCCCCGCGCCTTCGCCGAGAAGCGGGCACCGGAGTTCACGGGCACCTGACGAGCGCGGTCCACAAGCGGTCATGTCCGCTTCTGGCCCGTCGCCAGGCAGAGATTCCGTGTTGAGGTGGCTGGGACTCGTCAACCCTCCTCCTCACCTCCCGGGGTTCCACCATGCCCACACGCACCTCTCGACGGTGGCTCACCGCCCTGCTCGCCCTGGGGGCCGCACTGGTCGCCCCCACGCCCTCGCGGGCGGAGCCGGTGTTCCTCTCCCCCGTCGTGCTGTTCGAGGGTGCGCACGTCGACCACGTGGGCGCGATCGCGATGGCCGGTGACGGGTCGCTGGTCGTGGGTCAGATCACCGCACCCGACCAGGGCGTCGTGCAGGTCCAGGTACGCCGTCCGGGCACCGCGCTCGGCGCGGTGACCTACCTCGACGGCGGCGGCGGCCAGCCCTTCTCGCCCTCGGGGCTCACCCTCCACGGTGCGCCCGATGGGGCGCTCGCCGCCATCTGGAACCCCGGCGACTTCAACTCCCTCCCGGTGGTGTCGGTCCTGTCCAAGGGCGCAACGACGTGGTCGGCCCCCTACCGCCTCTCGGCTACGGCGTTGGGTGGCACTGCGATGGACGGGCAGGGCCGGCTGTGGGTGACCGAGCGGGTCTCGGGCGACCCCAACCTGAACCGCGTGGAGATCGTCGCGGCGGACGGCAGGTCCTCGACCCGCGTGACCATCCCGGTCCTCGCCTCGGGGGCCTTCTACGCCGACGCGCAGCTCGCGATCGGGAGGGACGGGGCCGGCCACCTCGTGCTGCGTCGCCTCCGAGACCTGACGGGCGACACCGAGGGGCAGCCGTGCACGACGGACAGCTCGCTCGTGGTCACCGACGTGCGCCCGGGCTCGCCCACGAGCTCGCCCCCGCGGGTCCTCGCCTCCTACCCGGCCCAGGGGACCTACACCTCCGGGCGGTGCACGCCCACCAGCGGGACCGCGATGGAGCCACCGATGCTCACGACGACGAGCGACGGCACCCTCGTGACGGCGTACACCACCGCTGGTCTCCCTGCCCTCGAGCTGCACGCGGTCCGGGCCTTCCACCGGCCGCCGGGCGGGGCCTGGCGGACGAGGCCCGAGACCGCACCCACCACCGGCGACTACCGCCTGACCGACCTGGTGGCCTCGGGCCCACGCGCGGTCGCCGTGACGACGGTGGGCGTCCACACCAGCAGGCAGCACCAGGCGGTCGTGGTGAGGGCGCCGGGCGGCGCGTGGTCCGGCGTCCAGATGTTGACCGGATCCGGTCGCGGCGGCCGGGTGGTCGCCACGGGGTCGGCCGGCGGCGCCGTGTTCGCGTGGCGCGAGACGCTGCCGCCGAACCGGGCGCAGTTCCGCACGATGAGCGGCGCCGGGGTCCTGTCGCCGACCGACCACGACGGCTCCAGCGACCAGGCCGGGATGATAGGGGCGGCGTCCGACCCCCAGGGCAACGCGGCCGTCTTCTACACGCACGAGGGCGGCAGCTCTTACGGCCTGCTCCGCGCGTTCGACGCGGCGGGGCCGCGGCTCGCGGCGTCCGTCCCGGTCAGCGTGCGTCGCGGTCGCACCTTCACCGCTCGCGCCAGCGCTCAGGACGTGTGGTCCGCACCGGCGACCACGCCGAGGTGGAGCTTCGACGGGGGCGCCCCCGTGAGCGGCACGAGCGTTCGGCACGCGTTCCGGACCGAGGGACGACACAGGGTCACCGTCACATCGACCGACCAGCTCGGCGGCACGACCACGGTGACGAGGACGGTGGTCGTCCCGGACACCACCCGTCCCCGCCTGACGAGGGTGCGGATCGACCCGGGCAGGGTCTCCTTGCGGACCACCGAGCGGGGACGAGTCCGGGTGACGCTGACCCGACAGGGCACCAAGCGGATGGTGGTCACCAAGTGGCTCGCCCGGCGAGGTGCCTGGACCGTGCGCCTACCGCGCCTGGCAGAGGGCCGGTGGCGGGTCGTCGTGGTGGTTCGCGATGCCGCGGGCAACCGGAGCCGCCCCGCCGTCCGGGGCCTCACGGTCGGACGACGGTGACCTCCGGCTCCAGCACCCGGTCGTGACCGACCTGGCGTGAGGACCCGGCGAGGTCGAGGGCGACCACGTCGCGCACGTCGGCGCTGGAGGCACCCACCCACAGCTCCACCGGGCCGGGCTCGACGATGCGCACCAGGTCGCGCCCGGTGAACGACGTCAGGTCGGCGTGCAGCGCGAAGCGGACCGTGGCGCGGGTGCCCGGCTCCAGGTCGACCCGGGCGGCGGCCACGAGCTGCTGCACGGGCCGCACGACCGACGCGGAGACGTCGTGGAGGTAGACCTGCACCACCTCGGAGACGACCCGGTCGGCCTCGTTGAGGAGCTCGACCTCGACCTCGCAGACGCCGTCGGTGTCCCATCGCGGCCCGGTCGTGCCCGCCACCGAGACCCACGTGGCCGAGGCGTAGGACAGGCCGTGGCCGAACGGGAACAACGGCGTCGGGTCGACGCTGCTCACGTCGGTGAGCTGGCCCAGCGTCGGCGACAGGTAGGTCCACGGCTGGGTGGAGCCGGAGTCCGGGAAGCTCACGGGCAGCCGCCCCGACGGGTCGACCCGGCCGGACAGCACGTCGGCCACCGCCTGCGCACCCTCCTCGCCGGGGAAGAAGCCGCACACCAGCCCCGCCAGCCGCGGCGCGATCGTGCTGACGTCGTAGGGGCGACCGACGAGGAGCACCGCCACGACCGGGGTGCCGGTCTCGAGCAGCGCCTCCACCAGCTCCTCCTGGCGCCCCGGCAGCCGCAGGTCGGGTACGTCGCAGCCCTCGCCCGAGGTGCCCCGCCCGAACAGCCCGGCCTGGTCGCCGAGCACGACCACGCACACGTCGGCCGCGGCGGCGGTCGCCGCGGCCTCGGCCAGGTCGGCGTCCTCGCCACCCAGCACCGGGCAGCCGAGCGCGTAGGAGAGGTCGTAGGTCTCGGCGAGCACCTCTCGCACGGTGCGGATCGTGAGCCCGTCGTCCACCTCGGGGTGGTGGACCAGCACGTGCATGGGGAAGGCGTAGCAGCCCTGCATCGCCTGCGGGGTGTCCGCCCGGGGGCCGACGAGGGCGACCTTGACGCCCTCGCGCAGCGGCAGCGCGCCGTCGTTGGCGAGCAGGACGACCGAGCGCCGGGCCAGCTCGAGGGCGAGCGCGCGCGACTCCGGGTCGTCGAGGTCGACGTCGGCCGGCTCCACCGGCGCCCAGCCCGGGTCGAGCAGTCCCAGCTCGCACTTCTGCCGCAGCACCCGCGACACCGCCCGGTCGACGGTCTTCTCGTCGACGAGGCCCGCGGCGACCGCCGCCAGCAGCGGCTCCTCGTAGGCCTTGGGCGAGGGCAGCTCGACGTCGATGCCGGCCTCGAGCGCCAGGCCCGCCGCCTCGCCGAGGTCGGCGGCGACGCGGTGCAGGCTCTGCAGGAAGGCCACCGAGAAGTAGTCGGCCGCGACCGTGCCCTCGAAGCCGAGCCGGTCGCGCAGGAGGGTGGTCAGCAGCTCGGGATCGGCGGCCGCCGGGACGCCGTCGATGTCGGTGTAGGAGTTCATCACCGACCGGGCGCCGGCGCGCAGCGCCATCTCGAACGGCGGCAGGAACACGTCGGCCAGCTCGCGGGGGCCGGCGGACACGGGCGCGAGGTTGCGGGCCGCGCGGGAGGCGGAGTAGCCGAGGAAGTGCTTGAGCGTGGCGACCACTCCCCCCTCCTCCAGACCCCGCACGTAGGCGCTGGCCATGAGACCCACCAGGAACGGGTCCTCGCCGAGGGTCTCCTCGACGCGACCCCACCGAGCGTCGCGCACCACGTCGAGGACGGGGGCGAGGCCCTGGTGGACGCCGAGGGCGCGCATCGACGCCGCGATCCGCTCCCCCATGCGCTGCACGAGGGCGGGGTCGAACGTCGCCGCCCAGCAGAGCGGCGAGGGGTAGACGGTGGCGCCCCAGACCGCGAGCCCGGTCAGGCACTCCTCGTGGGCCTGGGCCGGGATGCCGAAGCGGTTGGCGGCGACGATGTCGCGCTGGCGCTGAGCCAGGAGCTCGAGGCCCTCGCGAGGCGCGACGGGCGCGGTGCCGAAGGTGCGGGTCAGCTGGCCCAGGCCGTCCTCGATCAGCTCGTCCCAGTCGGGCTGGGGGCCGAGCGTCTCGCGCAGCATCGGGGCCATGCCGCCGGCCTCGGGGTCGAGCCACCAGATGCCGGAGAGCTGGCTGACCTTCTCCCGGAGCGTCATGCGCGGCACCAGGTCGGCGACCCGTGCCTCGGGGGTCTCGCTCGGGTCCTGCCAGAGATCGGTCATGGGGTGCCTCCCGGGGCGGCGGTGGACCGACGCCTCACCAGCGTGGTCTCGAGGGTCACGTGGGTCTCGGCGAGCTCCTCGCCGGCGATCATCTGCACCAGCATCGCGATGGCGTCGTGCCCCATCTGCCGGATCGGCTGCTGCACGGTCGTGAGCGGCGGGGAGGACAGGGCGGAGTCGGGGATGTTGTCGAAGCCCACCACCGACAGCTGCTCGGGGACCGAGATCCCCAGCTCCGCGGCCACCTCCAGCGCCGCGATCGCCGAGAGGTCGTTGGCCGCGAAGATCGCGGTCGGCGGGTCGGGCAGGGCCAGCAGCTCGCGGGCCGCGTCGCCGGCCTGGTCCTGCTCGAAGGCGCCGAGCCGCAGCAGCGACTCGTCGAGGGGTACGCCGGCGGCGGCGTGCGCCTCGCGGAAGCCGCGCTCACGCAGCCGGGCCGAGACCAGGTCGGGCCGGCCCGTGACCATGCCGATGCGGCGGTGACCGAGCCCGAGCAGGTGGTCGACCCCCAGCCGCGCACCCTGGAGGTTGTCGGCCGTCACGGTCGGCAGGCTGGACCGGCCGGTGTGGGGGTCCACCGCGACGATCGGGCCGTCGTACTGGACGTCGGTGACCGTCGGCGTGACGAGGACCGCGCCGTCGACCAGCGTGCCCATGACGCGCGACAGGTAGCGCCGCTCCCAGCCGACGTGCTCGTCGACGCGGCCGCCCGCGGAGTAGGCCACGAGCTCGAAGCCGGTGCCGCGGATCGCGTCGGCGGCGCCCTTGAGCACCTCGGTGCTGAACGGCTCGAAGTCGGCGACCAGCACGCCCAGCACGTTGGTGCGGCTGTTGCGCAGGCTGCGCGCGACCAGGCTGGCCTCGTAGCCGAGCCGGCTGACGATCTCGGTGACGTGGTCGAAGGTGTCGCTCGAGACGCCGTAGCGCCCGTTGATCACCTTGGACACCGTCGAGACCGACACTCCGGCCTCGGCGGCGACCTGCTGCATCGTGACGCGGCTGCCCGTCGGGTGGTGGTCCCTGGTCATCTCGTCCTCTCCCGCACGGCTGCTCATCCCTTCACCGCGCCCCGGAGGCCGCCGACGATGCGCTGCTGCATCGCGAGGAACAGCACCAGGGCCGGGATCATCGCGATCGTGGTGAAGGCCAGGACGCCCGCCGTGTCGGCCGAGTGCTCGGTCGAGTAGTCGGCGACGCCGAGGGGCAGCGTACGCATGTCCTCCTGCAGCAGCAGGAGAGGCAGCAGGTAGGCGTTCCACGAGCCGACGAAGGCCAGGACCGCGACCGTCACGAGCCCGGGCATGGACAGCGGCAGCATCAGCCACCAGAAGATCCCGACCCGCGACGCGCCGTCCATCAGCGCCGCCTCCTCGAGCTCGCGCGGGATCGCCATCAGGAAGGGCCGCAGGATCACGACCGTGATCGGCAGCCAGAAGGCCGCCTGCGGCAGCGCCACGCCCCACCAGGTGTTGCCGATCTGCAGGTCGCGGGTCACCAGGATGAACAGCGGGATGATGGCCACGGCCGCCGGGAAGAGCAGCCCCAGCACGAACACCATGAACAGCGGCTCGCGCAGCTTGAAGTGGTAGCGCGCCAGCGGGTAGGCCGCCATCACCCCGCACGCCACGGCCACCACGGTGGTGATGACCGCGATCGCGGTGGAGTTGAGGGCGTAGCGCCAGAAGTCGGGGTTGCCGAAGACCCCCTCGTAGTTGGTGAGGAGCCAGGGCTCCGGCAGCCCCGCCGGGTCACGGGCGAGCTGCTCGTTGCTGCGGAAGCCGCCCATCGCGCCGTAGAGGACCGGCCCGACGGTCAGGGCCACCACCACCAGCGCGATGAAGTAGGTGAGCGGTCCGCCGGCGCCGAACGGCCGCATGCGGCGGGTCGACATCTCGTTCTCCTTCATCGCTGTGCCGTTCATTCCTGGGTCACCGTGTCCCGTCGGAGGATGAGGAGCTGGTAGGCCAACGCCATCACGAAGCTGACCAGGAAGAGCACCACCGAGGCCGCGCCGGCGATGCCGTAGTTGTGGCGCTGGGTGCCCTGGTTGATCAGGTACGTCGCCATCGTGGTCGTGGCGTTGGCCGGACCGCCGCCGGTGAGCACCCACACCATGTCGAACTGCTGCAGCGAGCCGATCATCGAGAGGAACAGCCAGGTGCGGATGGTCGGCCCGAGCAGTGGCAGCGCCACCCGCACCTGCGTCTGCCACCAGCCGGCCCCGTCGAGCTGGGCGGCCTCGTAGAGCTCGTCGGGCACGCCCTGCAGCCCCGCCAGGAACAGCAGGACCGCGAGGCCGAGGTACTTCCAGGTCAGCACCACGAAGAGCGTGGGCAGCGCCAGCTCGGGGGTCCCGAGGAACCCCTGCTCCGGCGGGGTGAGCCCGACGGCGGAGATGATGCCGTCGACCACGCCGTAGCGCGGCTGGAGCAGCTGGAACCAGATGACGCCCGCGATGACCTCGGCCATCACGTAGGGGACGAAGACGATCGTGCGCAGCAGCCCCCGGAGCCGGATCTTGCGGTTGAGCAGCATCGCGATCGCCAGCCCCAGCGGCAGCTGCACCACGATCGAGGCCACGACGATCACGACGTTGTGGGCCACCGCGTCGCGGAAGACGTCGTCGCCCAGCACGCGGTCGTAGTTGCGCAGCCCGACGAAGTCCTCCATCGGGCCGAAGCCCTTCCAGCGGTAGAAGGACATCCGGACCGCCGAGGCGATCGGCCACACCACGAAGACGCCGAGGAGGGCGAGGGCCGGCGTCACGAACAGCAGGATCTCCAGCCGTTGACGCCAGCCCCCGCGAGTCACGCTCAGCTCACTTCTCCTCGTCGGCGGCCTGCTGCGTGGCCGAGACCACGTCGTCCGGCGAGGCCTTGCCGGCGAACATCAGCGCGATCTCGTCGTTCATCGCACCGCCGACCGACTCGCCGAAGGCGGTGTCGAAGTAGAGCTGGACGAACGGCGCCGCGTCGCGCACCTCGAGCAGCTGCGCGAGGGCGGGGTCCGACACCGCGCCGGTGGCGGCCGGGTTGGTCGGCAGCCCCATGTCGTTCTCGGCGAAGCCCGTCTGGACCTCGTCGGAGAGCAGGTACCTCACCAGGTCGACCGCCACGTCGGGCGAGCCCTCCGGCACCGCCCAGGCGTCGCCGCCGCCGAGCTGGGCCGCGGGGTCGCCCTCGCCGCCGTCGACCTCGGGGAACGGGAACCACCCCGTCTTGTCGCCCAGCCCCTTGCCGTCGTCGGTCAGGCCCTGCATGACGCCGGGCTCCCAGTGGCCCTGCATCTCCATCGCGACCTTGCCGGTCGCGAGCAGGCCCGACGCCGAGGTGGCGCCCTCCTGGGCCGGCGTGCTGAGGAAGCCTGCGTTGAACGGCTCGGTCTCGATCAGCTCCTCGACGACGTCCCCGGCCCGCTCGAAGCAGTCGTCGGAGAAGTCCAGGCTGCCGACGGCGTCCGTGAGGACCTCCTCGGGGCAGGAGCGCAGCGCGGCGGCGTACCAGTAGTGCGCGGCCGGCCACTTGTCGCCCGCGCCCACCGAGAGCGGCGTGAGGTCGGCGGCCTTGAGCTTGTCGATGACGTCGTAGAGGTCGTCCATCGTGATCGGCAGCTCGGTGATGCCGGCCTGCTCGAACTGCTCCTTGTTGTACCAGAAGCCCACCACCCCGAGGGAGAACGGCAGGGCGTAGGTCTTGTCGTCGACCTGCCAGCCGGCGACCGAGCCGCCGATCTTCTCGACCTCGTCGGCGGCGTCGTCGGAGAGGTCGCGGACCAGGCCGGCCTCCACGTGGTCGGCCAGCTCGCCGCCGCCGCGCTCCATGTAGACGTCGGGCAGGTCACCGCTCTGGAAGGCGGCGGCCAGCTTGTCGACCATGTCCTCGTGGGCCATGGCGCTGACCTGGACGTCGACGCCGGGGTGGTCGGCCTCGAAGTCCTTGGCCACCTGCTCGTAGTAGCCCTTGCCGGGCTCGTTGTTCGAGTTGTGCCACCAGGTGATGGTGCTCTCGTCCGCCTCGGACGAGTCGTCGCCGCCGCAGGCAGCTGCGAGCAGCAGCGTTCCGGCGCTGAGCACGGCGAGGGCCGCGCGTCGGGTCTTCGACCTCATGGGGTTCCTCCGTCCCGCCCCAACGCTCGTTGAGACGTTCGTCACACGGCAAGGTGCCACCGCTCGGCACTCTTGTCAATCGTTGTCGATAACGTTTTCCACGCGACCCGTCATGAGCGTCACCGGAGCCCCGCGACGCCTCCTCTACCCTGCTGCGGTGTCCTCGGCCCTCTTCGGTGGCGGCTTCCTGCTGCTCTTCCTCGCGTTCCTCGCCCTGATGGTCGTGCTGGTCGTCGTCGGCTACCAGCAGGCCAAGAAGCGGCGCGAGGGCCTGGCGGCGTTCGCGGCGGCGCGGGGGTGGGTCTACCGCCAGGGCGACCAGAGCCTCGTGGGTCGCTTCAACGGGACGCCGTTCGGCACCGGCAGCAGCCGGAGCGCGCGCAACTGCCTCTACGGCGCCCACGGCGAGCGCCCGATGGTGGCCTTCGACTACTCCTACACGACCACCAGCGGGTCCGGGGACAACCGCACCACCACCACGCACCGCTACTCGGTCGTCGCGATGAACCTCGGTGTCCTCGTCCCCCCGCTGGCGGTGTCCCCCGAGGGCGCGGTGGGCCGCTTCTTCGGCCGGCTCACCAACCGCGACATCGAGCTGGAGTCGGAGGACTTCAACCGGGCCTTCACCGTGACCGCGCACGACCGGCGCTTCGCCTCGGACGTGCTGCACCCGCAGATGATGCAGATGCTGCTGCAGTGGCCCGCGCTCGGCTGGCGGCTCGAGGGCGACTCGATGCTCGTCGTGCGCTCCGGCCACCACGCGCCGCACGAGGTCGACGCCACCCTGGCGGTGATGGACGCGATCCTGGACCGCATCCCCGAGCACGTGTGGCGCACGCTGCGGGGGCAGTGATGCTGGCCGTCCTGCTCGTCCTCGCCATCGCGCTGGTGCTCGTCCTCGTGCTGAGCCTCGTGGTCATGTACAACCGCTTCGTGCGCCAGCGCACCCTCGTGGACGAGTCGTGGGGCGGCATCGACGTCGAGCTGACCCGCCGCCACGACCTGATCCCCAACCTCGTCGAGACCGTCCGGGGCTACGCCGCCCACGAGCAGGCGCTGCTCCAGCAGCTCGTCGCGGCCCGCGAGGCGGCGGCCGCCCACTCCCGCGAGCAGCCGGCGCAGCGGCAGGGCTACGAGGACAGCCTCGGAGGCGCGCTCGCCTCGGTGCTGGTGCGGACCGAGGCCTACCCCGACCTCAGGGCCAACCAGGGCTTCCTCCAGCTCCAGCACGAGCTGACCAACACCGAGGACCGGATCGCCGCCGCCCGCCGCTTCTACAACGGCAACGTCCGCGCCTACAACACCCGCGTGCGGACCTTCCCCTCCAACGTCGTGGCCGGGATGTTCGACTTCGCGGCCCGCGACTTCTTCGAGCTGCACGACCAGGCGGCCCGCACCGCTCCTCCGGTCAGACCGGCGTGATCGGCAGCGAGCGGCGCGGCTGGAACTCGAACGCCGCCCCGGTGCTGAACCGCGTCACCGCGACCTCGCCGGCCTCGCGGGCGGCGACCTCACGCCGTACGACGTGGGCGGTGTAGGTCTCCGGGGTCCCCGAGACCTCCACGTCCAGGTGAGGGTCGACGGCACGGACCAGCGCCTGCAGCGGCTCGGGCCGGCCCGGCCCGACGAGCGCGGCCCAGCCCCCGTCGACCGACGCCGCGGAGGGACCGACGGTCACGCTCGACTCCCCCACCTCCGCCTGGTGGTAGGCCGCCGGGTTGAGCAGCGGGTGCAGCGCGAGCACGCGCATCGCCCCCTCGACGCCGTCGGGCAGGCCGAGGGCGCGGTGCAGGCGCTCGGCCGCGATGCCGGCGATGCCGACGAGCTGCTTGGTGCAGATCTCGCGCGCCTGCTCCTCGTCGGTCGACCGGGCGCGCACGGCGTGCTCGAAGGACAGGTTGAGCAGGTGCATCTGCAGGCACACCTCGTCGGCGATCCGCACCAGGGCCGAGTGGGAGAAGTCGGCGAAGTCGAGGTCGGAGAGCAGCGGGCCTGAGTAGTCGGCCATGCCGTCGTCCGCGTTGTCGATCGGGTCGAGCTCGACGGTGGCAGCGCGCGTCGCCGCGACATGGTGGTACGCCGCCAGCGGCTGCACCGGCGGGAACGACTCGTCGATGGTGACCGTCCAGCGGCAGTGCGGGTGCTGCTCCGGCGAGGACCGCGGGGGCCGGTGCACGGGGCGCACCTGCGCCCTGGCGTTGGTGGCCACGGCGGTGGCGTCGAAGGTGGGGTCCTCGATGTCGTGGCACATCGACACGACGTAGGACTCCCCCATCGGCTCGACGTCCATCAGCGCGCCGCAGTGGTCGAGGTGGAACTCGCCGTGCCACGGGTCGTGGACGGTGTAGCGGAAGTCCATGAACTGCGGCGGCGCGCCGATGTCGAGCTGGAGGCCCTTGAAGATCGTGACGACGTCGGTGCCGCGGTAGCCCAGCGCGTCCTGCATGCGCCGCGTGTAGATCGGCGAGGCGCCCGACCACTCCTCGATCGCGACCTGCGCCATCTCCTCGCGGCCCCACGCCGAGATGCACCACGCCATGCCGGAGCGGTCGATGAGCTGACCGATGAGCAGCAGCTCGGGCACCAGCGTCGCGAGCTCCTCGCGGCTGAGCGAGGCGTAGCGGCTAGCCAACGGAGCGCTCGCCGGTCCAGTACTGGGCGCGCAGGGCCTTCTTGTCCGGCTTGCCGAGCCCGGTGAGGGGCAGGGCCTCGGTGGCGATGACCTGCTTGGGCGACATGACCGCACCCTTGCGGTCCTTGACCATCTGCTTGATCTCGGCCTCGACCTCGCCCGTCAGCTCCGTGCCGGGGCGCAGGACGACGATCGCGGTGACGGCCTCGCCCCACTTCTCGTCGGGCGTGCCGATGACCCCGACCTGGGCGATCGCCGGGTGCTCGGCGATGACGTCCTCGACCTCACGGGGGAACACGTTGAACCCGCCGGTGACGATCATGTCCTTGGTGCGGTCGACGATGTACCAGAAGCCGTCCTCGTCCTCGCGGGCCACGTCGCCGGTGTGCATCCAGCCGTCGCGGAAGGTCTCGGCGGTCTCGTCAGGCAGGTTCCAGTAGCCGGCCGACAGCAGCGACCCGGCCACGCAGATCTCGCCCGGCTCCCCCACCGGCACCGGCTGGCCGTCCTCGCCGAGCAGCGCGGTGCGGATGAACGCCGACGGGCGACCGCACGACGACAGCCGGGCGGGCACCTCGTCGGGAGAGGACGTCGGGACCACGTGGTCGGCCTTGGCGAGGTAGGTGATCACCATCGGGGCCTCGGACTGGCCGTAGTACTGGGCGAAGATCGGGCCGAACCGCTCGATCGCCTCCTTGAGCCGCACCGGGTTGATCGCCGAGGCGCCGTAGTAGACGGTCTCGAGCGACGACAGGTCGCGGGTGTGCGAGTCCGGGTGGTCCATCAGCGCGTACAGCATCGACGGCACCAGCATCGTGGCGGTGATCCGCTGCTCCTCGATCGTGCGCAGCACCTCGGCGGGGTCGAACCGCGGGAGGACGTAGAGCGAGCCGCCCTTGATGACGGTCGGCACGAAGAAGGCCGCGCCGGCGTGCGACAGCGGGGTGCACATCAGGAAGCGCGGCTCCACCGGCCACTCCCACTCGGCGAGCTGGATCTGCGCCATCGTGGCCATGGCCCCGGACGTGCCGATCACGCCCTTGGGCTTGCCGGTCGTGCCGCCGGTGTAGGTGATCGAGACGATGTGGTCGGGCGGCAGCACCTTCGCCGTCAGCGGCTGCGCCTCGAACGTCGCCGCCGCGGCCACGAGGTCCTCGCCGACGTGCGCCAGCTCCTCGGGCACCGGGCCGATCGTCAGCACCTTGGTCAGCCCCGGGCACTTCTCGAGCAGGGCGAGGGCCCGCTCGGTGAAGTAGGGGTCGATGACCAGCGCCGTGATGCCTGCGTCGTTGATGACGTAGGCGTGGTCGTCGGCCGAGCCCAGCGGGTGCAGCGACGTGCGGCGGTAGCCCTGGGTCTGGCCCGCCCCGAGGATGAACAGCACCTCCGGCCGGTTCAGCGCCAGCAGCGCCGCGGTCGTGCCCGTGCCGGCGCCCAGCGCCTCGAACGCCTGGACGTAGCGCGACATCTGCTCGGCGACCTCGCCCCCCTTGAGGGTGGTGTCGCCGAGGTACATCACGTCCTTGTCGCGGTGCCGCTTCAGCGCGGCCACCATCAGGTTGCCGTTGTGGGTGCCGGTCCGCATGTCGTCGCTCACCGGAGCAGACTAGAACCTGTTCTAGGTTCGGGCAACGGTGGACCACGCGGGCCGACGTGTCCCTCAGTCGGCGCGGGCCACGACCCGGCCGTAGTGGACGTACGCCGCCGGTGCGGTGGGGTCGGCGGCGGCGATGAACGTGAAGACCGGGTGGATGCTGTGGAAGGGCTCCACCGAGATGAACGAGTCGTCCTCGAGGTGCACGAGCTCGAAGCGGACCGGCTGCTCGCCGATCTCGGCGATGATGTCCTTGGGGACCCGGTCCAGCCAGAGCCGGCCGTCGTCGTCCTGGGTGACCGTGACGTCGTAGATGGTGTCGGAGTAGCGGCCCAGGAAGCGCCCCACGTCGACCTGCTCGGGCTCCGCCGGCGGGGTGGGCCGGACGGGCAGGACGACGCCGGTGAGGTCGCGCACGAGCCGCGCGACGACGTCCTCGAAGAGCCCGAAGAAGTCGCCGCCGTTGGTCAGCACCGTGACGGCCACCCCGCGGGCGGGGACGGCCCGCAGGAACGCCGCCTGGCCGATCGTGCCGCCGTCGTGGGCGACGACCGCGTCCTCGCCCGAGCCGTCGAGGTGCCAGCCCAGGCCCCAGGACTCCGCCATGCCGGAGAGCAGCGGCAGGTCGACCTCCCGGGTCTGCATCGCGGCGACCGAGGCGGCGCTGAGGATGCGGGTGCCGTCGGCGGCCGTGCCGCCGGACAGGTGTGCGCGCACGAACCCGAGCAGGTCGGTGGGCGTCATCGCGAGCATCGCGCCGGCGGGCGCGTTGGAGCGCGCCAGCGCCCAGGTCGGGGCCGGCTTCATGGCGCCGTCCTCGCCGGCGACGTGGCCGAGAGCGGCCCGGTGGCGGATCGCCTCGTAGGGGCTCGGAGACACGCGCTCCAGCCCCAGGGGAGCCGCGATCCGCTCGACCAGCGCCTCGTCGAACGGCTGGCCGCGCAGCACCTCGACCAGCCTGCCCAGCACCACGAAGCCGGTGTTGTTGTAGGAGAACGTCGCGCCCGGGGCGAACAGCTGCGGGAGGTCGCCGAGCGTGGCGACGTACCTCTCGACGGCGTCGGAGCCGCGGCCGGTGTCGGTGAAGACGTCACCCTCGAAGCCGGCGGTGTGCGTCAGCAGGTGGCGCGTGGTGATGACCTCGGCCGCCGCCATGTCGCCGATGACGAGCTCGGGCAGGTAGTGGACGACCGGCACGTCGAGGTCCAGGAGCCCGTCGTCGACCAGCTGCATCACCAGCGTGGTGGTCCAGATCTTCGTGATCGACCCGATCTGGAAGACCGTGTCGGTGTCGACCTCCACCCGGGTCCCGAGGCTGGTGACGCCGGCCGCGGCCGTGGCGACCCGGTCTCCGACGAGGACGCCCACCGACGCCCCGGGGACCCCGTGCTCGGCCACCAGGCCGGCGAAGTTCGCGTCCAGCCACTCGACGGCGTGCTCGTAGGTCGTCATGCCGGTCAGCGTAGGAACGACCGGGCGCGCCGGGTTCGTCGGATCGGACAACCGGGGGTCCGTGATGTCGTATGCGGGCACCGGCGTTCGTGGCAGGGGTGAGCGGGCGCCCGGACGGGGCGCCCCCGAGCACGAGGAGACGATGACCATGCAGTACCTGGTGTCCGTGATCGACGACAGGACCGGCTCCGCCACCCCCGAGGAGATGGCGGCGATCGACGAGTTCAACGCCCGGCTGCGCGACGGTGGCCACTGGGTCTTCGCCGGCGGCCTGGCCGCGCCCAGCAGCGCCACGGTGATCGACGACCGCGACGGGCGGGGCCTCGTCACCGACGGGCCGTTCGTGGAGTCCAAGGAGTACTGCGCGGGCCTGTGGATCGTGGAGGCCCCGGACCTCGACGTGGCGATGCGGCTCGCCGCGCAGGGCTCGCGCGCCTGTCACCGCAAGGTGGAGCTGCGACCGCTGCTCGGCTGACGAGCCGCTGGCTAGGCTCGAGGACGCCACCCGCCGCTCGAGAGGACCACCGTGCCGGACCCGTCCACCCCCCTGCGGAGCCTGGGGTTCCTGACCATCGGACTCTTCGACGCCGCCGACCCGCGACCCGGTCACGAGTCCACCCTGCGGGTGATCGAGCTGGGCGAGCAGCTGGGCTTCGACAGCGCGTGGGTGCGGCACCGGCACCTGCAGTACGGCATCTCCTCCCCCGTGGCCGTGCTGGCTGCAGCGTCGCAGCGGACCCGCCGGATCCAGCTCGGCACCGCGGTGATCCCGCTCGGCTGGGAGAACCCCCTCCGGCTCGCCGAGGACCTCGCCACCGTCGACCTGCTCTCGGGCGGACGGCTCAACCCGGGCCTGAGCGTCGGGCCCCCGATGCGCTACGACGAGGTCCGCGAGGCGCTCTACCCCGACACCGCCGACCTGGAGGACTTCACCTACGGGCGGGTCGAGCGGCTGCTCCGCATGGTCCGGGGCGAGCCGGTCAGCCCCTTCCAGGGGACGGACGGCATCGAGGAGTTCTCCGACCGGGTGCAGCCGCACTCGGCGGGCCTCGCCGACCGCCTCTGGTACGGCGGCGCCAGCCTCCGCTCGGCGCAGTGGGCGGGCGAGCACCGCATGAACCTGCTCACCAGCAGCGTCGTGAAGGCCGAGCCGCCGGCGGCCGGCCAGGACGAGCGCCTCGACTTCGCCGAGATCCAGCTGTCCCACGTGCGACGCTTCCGCGAGCACCACCCGGACGGTGCCGCCGCTCGGGTGTCGCAGGGCCTGGTCGTCGTCCCCACCGACTCCGCCTCCAGCGAGCAGCGCGCGAGGTACGAGGCGTACGCCGCCGCGCGGCTGCCGCGGACCACCGCTCCGCAGGGCCCCGGGCGGCTGCTCTTCGCACCCGACCTGGTCGGCACCTCCGAGGAGATCGCGGAGCGCCTCTACACCCACGCCGCCTTCCGCGAGGTCGACGAGGTCGCGTTCGCGCTGCCGTTCTCCTTCGCGCACGAGGACTACGTGCAGATCCTCACCGACATCGCGACCCGGCTCGGCCCGGCTCTCGGCTGGACGCCCCAGGACGCGAGCCTCTAGAAGCCGCCCATGTCGAACCCGCCGCCGTCGAACCCGCCGCCGTCGAAGCCGCCCGCGTCGCCGCCGCCGTCGTAGCCGCCACCGCCGTCGCCACCGTCGTACCCGCCGCCGTCACCGCCGTCACCGCCGTCGCCGCCGTCACCACCGTCGCCGCCGTCTCCCCCGCCGTCGCCGCCGAAGCCGTCGCCGAAGCCGCCGAACATCATGCCGCCCATGAACATCCAGGTCATCGGGCCGAAGGCGCCGAAGTAGCCCATGGCGTAGGGCTCGTAGGCGCGGCCGCCCTGGTAGTAGGGCACGCGCTGGGCGCCGACCATCACCTTGCGCACGTCCGGGTCGGCGCCGGCGCGGACCCGCTCGGCGTCGAGGGCACAGGCCGGCACGTCGCGCTCGACGCCGTCGGGCGGCATCCACGGCACGTCGGCGACCGACGGGCCGTGACGCGGGTCGAAGAAGCAGGGGGCGCGCCGCGTCGGCAACGGGTCGCCCTGCACCCGGGCGCGCACGCAGGCGATGGCGTAGCGGCCGTCCTCGATGATCTCGGTGACGTGCCGGACGTCCTCGGGCCGCGCCAGGGCGTCACCGGCGGTCTTGGCCGACTCGTAGGCGTCGAGGGCCCGCTGGTAGTCGGCCCGGGCACCCTCGTCGAGCTCGTGGCCGCTCATCTCCAGGTCGAGGCGCTGGAGGTCCTCGCCGAGCGCGGTGACGTCCTCGTCGGCCAGCTTCTTGACCGGCGCGAGCTCGCGGTCCTGCCGCTCGAGCTCCTGCTGCTTGCTGCGGCGGCTCGTCACGAGCACCACCGCGGCGACGGCTGCGATCACGAGCACCAGCACGATGAGATCCATCTCCGGATCCTACGGGGGACGTCGCAGCCCACCTCGGCTCAGACCGGGGGCAGCCCGCCCAGCTCGGCCAGCCGGGCGACCCCGGGCCCGGAGTGGCGCTGCAGGGCTGCCAGCGCGTCGTCGAGCGCCGGCGACCCGGGATGCCCGGGCGGGATGCGGGCGGGGTTGAGCGCGACCTGGTCGGCCCAGGCCCTGATGTCGGGCTCGGCGCCGAACGCCGCCGAGGCGCGCATGCCCAGCACGTTCATCCGGGCCCAGTCGGCCAGCGAGTTGCCGAACGACGACGGCGGGCAGAGTCGGTTCTTCTCGGCGTCGTCGTCGCGGGTGGCCTCGACGTAGCCGGCCAGCGCGGCGCCGAAGCAGGGGAAGCCCGCGCGGACCGGCTGGAGCGTGATCGCCTCCGGCGCCCAGATCGGCACCCTCGGGCGCTGCTTGAGCCCGTCGGCGGCGCAGTTGACCACGAGCGCGTCGTCGGCGACCGCGACCGAGCCGTCCTCGAAGTCCAGGCGACCGCGCGAGACCGAGGCGAGGTGCCCGCGACGTACGACGTCCTCGACCGTGCGGAGCAGGTCCAGCTCCCACGTGCCGAGCGTCGGCGCCTTGGCCATCGTCGGGGTGACCGCGCGGTCGACGCGGAGCATGGTGCCGGCCTCCTCGAGCTCCAGGAACAGGTCGGGCAGCGTGCGGGCCCCGGCGGCGGCGCGCATCATGTCCGCGACCATGCCGAGGTAGACCGCCGGATCGGGCTGGACCTGGGTGCGGTTGAGCATCCAGGGGTCGCGCGGGCGGACCCAGCAGATGGCGCCGGGGTCGACCCCGCGGCCCAGCAGCCAGACGCAGGCGTCGGTCGCGGTCTTGCCGGAGCCGACGACGACGTACTGGCTGGGCGACTCCTCGAGGCCCACGAGGTCGTTGACGGGCACGACCCGGGCGCCGTCGGCGACGGCGAAGCGCGGCGGGCTCTCGGCGGGGATCTCCGGTGCGAGGTAGCGCGCGTCGACCACCCGGCAGCGCTCGGGAACCTCCAGGCGCTCCCCCGTCCCGAGGGCGGCGATCACCCCGTCCCCCAGGTGGTCGTGCTCGGCGAGCAGCTCCACCCGCCCGGTGGCCGTGAGCCGCTCGAGCACCTCGTCGTAGTAGGCGCAGATCGTGGGCTGGTCGGCCCGCTCGTGCAGCCCGGCCTCGGGTCCGTCCTGCTGGATCCGGCCACCGCCCAGGACCGTCGAGGCGACGCCGTAGAACGACGACGCCTGGTGCAGGCGCACGAACGGGTAGGCCCCCCGCCAGTGGCCGCCGACCTCCGGGCGGCGGTCGACCAGGGCCACTCGTACGTCGGCGTGGTCCACCAGGGCATCGGCGAAGGCCATGCCGCTGGCCCCGGCCCCCACCACGAGGTAGTCGGCCTCGACCCGGCGCGTCATGGCTCCAGCCAACCACGCCGGGTCGGCGCGCCCGGCCGGACCCTCAGTCGTCGCCGTCGAGCACGGCGCGGAGCCGGGCCGCGAAGGCCTCGGGCTGACCGGCGTAGCCGTGCTCGCCGCCGAGGAAACCACCGTGGTGGCTGGGGAAGACCGTGACCTGCTGACCGAGCCGCTCAGCGGCGGCGACCGACGTGCGGCCCGTGAACACCCCTGCCGACTCCTCCCCCACGGCGACCACGAGGCGGGTCGGCGCGGCGAGCAGCGCGCCGACGTCGGGGCGGTAGCTGCTGACCGCCCAGGAGACGTCGGAGAGCAGCGGGTCGTCGCGGCTGCCGTCGTCCTCGGCGGGCATGCCGAACGCCGCCGGATCCGCGGCGGGCTGCGCGAAGTAGTCGTCGGTGTACTCGCCCTGCCAGGAGGACAGCGTCATGAACGCCGCCATGCCGGCGCCCCGGCCGTGGGCCTCGTAGGCGTCGCGCACCTGCACGCGGGCACGCTCGGCGGCGGCCGCGTCCGGGAGGACGGGGATGAGGGGCGGCTCGTGGGCGACCAGGACGGCGACGTCGTCGGGGTGCGCCGTCACGAGGGCCAGGGCGCTCACGGCGCCGCCGCTGCTTCCGAAGATGTCCACCGGCCCCCCTCCCAGGGCCTGCACGAGGGCGTGCAGGTCCTCCGCCTGCGTCTCGGGGTCGTGGTCGGTGCGCCCGTCCTTGCGGGTGCTGCGACCCAGGCCACGTGGGTCGTAGGTGACCACGGTCCGGTCGGGCAGCAGCGCGGCCAGGGTGGCGAAGCCTCCGGCGTCCATGGGCTGGCCTACCAGGAGCAGCGGCCGGCGTCCGTCTGCGGTGGGGAGCGGGCCGCGGACGTCGTAGGCGAGGTCGACCTCGGGGGTCTCGAGCACGTGGGTGGCGATGGTCATGCCGTGTCGACCGGGACCGGCCTGTCGACTCATCGCTGTCAGCGCCGGACGGGGTGGACGAGCCAGGCGGACAGCGCCCACAGGCCCGTGTACATCGCGTTGACGCCGACGATGTCGAGGGTCGAGGAGCCCTCGGGGGGCAGACCGCCCAGGAGGGCGACCGCCGTGACCAGCACCTGGGTCGCCGCGGTCGCGGCGAGGGCGAGCGCCAGGGCGGGCGGCCGGAGGCGGGAGACCGCCACACCGACGACGAGGACGGCCAGCACGGCGACGTACACGCGGTCGGGACGGCCGCCCGGGCCGAGGATGCCCAGCGCACCGATGCCGAGCACCAGGAACAGGGCGGTCAGCCCGGCCAGCGCGAGGCCGAGCCGGCGGTGGGAGGTCGAGGTGGTGTCCTGGATCGTGGTCATGGGCCGACGCTAGGCGCGCGACCGGTCGCGTCGTGGGGAGGACGTGTGGAGGTTCCGTGCAGATCCGCGAGCCAGGTCAGCCGAGCAGGTCCCGGACCTCCGCCGAGGCGTAGAACGGCTCGAGCTGCTCGCGCAGCAGGCGCTCGAGGTCGCCGGTCTCGCGCAGGGCGTCGACGACGCCCGGGGCGATCCGGACCAGGTCGGCGACCAGGTGCTCGCGGCTCAGGTCGAGCTCGTCGAGGAGCTCGGTCGGCGTGTAGCCGCCGAAGCGCTCGAAGAACCCGTCGACGACCACCTCGCCCAGCCGGGCGACCTGCTCGTGCGCCAGGGTGGTGACGAGGAGCTCGTGCCCGGCCGTGACGACCCCGGACAGCTCCTCACGGGCCTCCTCGCCCAGCCCGGAGACCGGCTGCGCGGCGGCGAGGTCCCACACCTGCAGGACGGCCTCGCGGGTCGTGGGGTCACGCAGGGTCTCCACGACGATCCGGTTGAGACGGCGTACGGCGAAGGTTCCGCCCTTGCCCATCGTGTCGCCGATGAGGCCCTCGAACTGCTTGTCGGCCGCACCCATCACCCGGGACGCGGCGCTGGTGCCGAAGGACATCAGCGAGCCCAGGCCGGGCACCTTGTCGGCCACCGCCTTGTTGGCCTGGAGGACCTCCCCCACGATGCGGGCCATGAACCGCGAGGCCATCGTGCCCACCAGCGGGCTCGCGGTCAGCCGCTCCAGTCCCCGCTCGAGGGCGGGCGTGAGCGCCAGCACCTCGTCGAGGAGACCGGCGACCTGGTCGCGGTCGACGAGCTCGCCGAGCGGGTACGGCTCGGCCGGGCCGTCGGCGAGCACCTCGGTGGCGAGCTCCACGAAGCCGCTCACGGCCGCGCTGCCCGGGACCGTGCCCAGCGCGCGGGTCACGATGTCCTTGACGGCCTGCACCTCCACCAGGTCGCCGATCGCGTGCTGGCCGGCCGCGTCGAGGGCGTCCTGCGCCAGGTCGGCGACCTTCGCCGCGAGCCGGTCGCCGCTCAGCCGGTCGAGGTGGAAGGCGACCTGGGCGTCGAGGAGCTGCTGGGCGAGGGAGCCTGCCGCGGCACTGGTGGACACGGCACGACCGTACGGGACCGCGGTGGCCTAGACGTCCGCGACCAGCGGGGCGACCTCGGTGCCGAGCAGCTCGATGCCGCGCAGCAGGTCCTCGTGCGCCAGCCGCGGGTTGGTCATCTGCAGCGAGAGCCGGTCGACGCCGCCCAGCTGGTCGGCGACGCGGCGGATCTTGGTGGCCACGGTGTCCGGGTCGCCCATGAAGAAGGCTCCGTCGGGGCCCGAGGTCGCGTTGAACTGCGCCCGGGTGGGCGGCGCGAAGCCGCGCTCGCGCGAGACCTTGCGGAACATCTCCTCCCAGCCCGGGTAGATCGTGTCGCTCGCGGCCTTGGTGCTCTCGGCGACGAAGCCGAAGACGTGCAGACCCACCTGGAGCTTCTCGGGCGCGTGGCCGGCCTGCGCGCCGGCGCGGCGGTAGAGGTCCACGAGCGGACCGAACTGGCGCGGCTCCCCGCCGATGATCGCGACCATCAGCGGCAGACCCAGGAAGCCGGCGCGGGCGAACGACTCCGGCGTGCCGCCGACGCCGACCCAGATCGGGAGCGGGTCCTGGACCGGGCGCGGGTAGACGCGCTGGCGCACCAGCGGCGGCCGGTGCTTCCCGGACCAGGTGACCTCCTCCTGGTCGCGGATCTGGAGCAGCAGCTCGAGCTTCTCGGTGAAGAGCGAGTCGTAGTCGGCCAGGTCCAGGCCGAAGAGCGGGAACGCCTCGGTGAACGAGCCGCGGCCGACCACCAGGTCGATGCGGCCCTTCGAGATCAGGTCGAGGGTCGCGAACTGCTGGAACAGGCGGACCGGGTCGGTGGCGCTCAGGACGGCGACCGCGCTGCCGAGGCGGATCCGCTCGGTGCGGGCGGCCGCGGCGGCGAGGATCACCGGCGGGGCGGAGTCGTAGTACTCGCTGCGGTGGTGCTCGCCGATGCCGAAGGAGTAGAGGCCCGATCGGTCGGCCAGCGCGATCTCCTCGAGCAGGTGCTCCATGCGCTCGGCCGGACCGACGACCTTGCCGGTCCGGGGGTCGGTGACCGTGGAGACGAAGCTGTCGACGCCGATGTGCATGGAAGACCTTCCGCTCGGGGCCGGACGGGTGCCGGACCTTGTTGATGCTTCAACCACCGTGGTCGGTGGGGCATTCCAGGAGAGCTACCCGTCGAGTCCGCTCAGGTCACCCGGCACGTCGACGGCGTGCCGCTGCAGCACGTCGAGCGGCACGATCGCCAGGACCGCCTCGTGGGTCGCGGCCAGCACGACGTGGGAGGCGTGGCCGGCGTCGTACGCGCGGGCCCAGTTGACGGCGGTGACGCACCAGCGGTCCCCCGGCGTCAGGCCCGCGAAGCCGTAGACGGGCATCGGGGTCGACAGGTCGTTGCCGATGCTGCGCTGGTGCTCGAGGAAGTCCGCGGTCACGACCGCGCAGATGGTGTGGCTGCCGAGGTCCTCGGGGCCGGTGCTGCAGAACCCGTCGCGGTAGAAGCCGGTGACCGGGTCGGTGCCGCACTCCTGCAGCTCCTCGCCCAGGACGTTGCGGTCGGCCACGTGGTCAGGCTAGTACCTCCGCGATCGTGCGCACCTCGGCGGCGTCGCGGCAGCTGAGCAGCAGCGTCGTCACGCCGGTCTCCTCCCACTGCGCCGCCCGCTCCTTGACCTCCGGGGCGGTGCCGATGATGTGCATGTCGTCGACCAGCTCGTCGGGGATCAGCGCGACCGCACGGTCCTTGTCCCCCTCGAGGTAGAGCCGCTGCACCTCGTCGGCCAGCGCCTCGTGGCCCATCCGCTCGAAGACCTGCTTGTGGAAGTTCTGGTCCTTGGCGCCCATGCCGCCCATGTAGAGGGCGACGACCGGCTTCATCGCGGCGATGACGGCCGCCTTCTCCTCGGCGCCGGACACGACCTGGACGTGGCAGGTGGCGGCGATCTCGAAGTCCGCCCGCGTACGCCGGGCGCCGGGTCGCGCGAAGCCCTCGTCGAGCCACGGCTGGTACATGCCGGCCGAGCGCGGCGTGTAGAAGATCGGGATCCAGCCGTCGGCGATCTCGGCCGTCTGGGCGACGTTCTTGGGGCCCTCGGCGCCCAGCCAGATCGGGATGTCGGCGCGCAGGGGGTGCACGATCGGCTTGAGCGCCTTGCCCAGGCCGACCGAGCCCGGACCGGTGAACGGCAGCGGGTAGTGCGGGCCGTCGTTGGTCACCTTCTCCTCGCGGGCCAGCACCTGGCGGATGATGTCGACGACCTCACGGGTCCGCGCCAGCGGCTTGGAGAACGGCTGGCCGTACCAGCCCTCGACGACCTGCGGGCCGCTGACGCCCATGCCCAGCACGACCCGGCCGCCGCTGAGGTGGTCGAGCGTCAGCGCGTGCATCGCGATGGACGTCGGGGACCTGCCGGACATCTGCACGATCGAGGTCCCCAGCCGCACGCGCGAGGTCTCCCGGCCCCACCACGCCAGAGGGGTGAAGGCGTCCGAGCCCCAGGCCTCGGCGGTGAAGATCGCGTCGAACCCGGCGTCCTCCGCGGCGGCGACCAGCTCCGCCGTGCCCGTCGGCGGCTGCGCGCCCCAGTAGCCCAGCTGCAAACCAAGTTTCATGGGAACACCCTCGCAGAACGCTTGCTCCCAAATCTAGAACGTGTTTCACTTTCGCACCATGACACGCACTCTGTCAGCGCCCGTCACCGTCGCCTTCGACTACACCCGATCGACCGGGCCGGTGCTCGGTCGCTTCCTCACCGGCCTGCGCGACAAGGTGGTCGTCGGCGGCCGCACGTCGGCGGGCGAGGTGGTGGTGCCGCCCCTGGAGTACGACCCCGTGACCCACGAGCAGACCGCCGACTTCGTCGAGGTCGCCGACGTCGGCACCGTGACGTCGTGGACCTGGGTGCCCGAGCCGGTGGCCGGCCAGCCCTTCGGCCGGCCCTTCGCCTTCGCCCTCGTCACCCTGGACGGCGCCACGCGGCCGCTCTTCCACGCCGTCGACGTGGCCTCCCCCGACGACATCAGCACCGGCATGCGGGTGCGGGTCCGCTGGGCCGCGGAGCGCGTCGGCCACATCAACGACATCGCTGCGTTCGAGCCTCTCGACCGGCCGGGGGTTGAGGAGGTTGCGCAGCAACCGTCTCGAAACCCCTCGACCACCGAGCCCGTCGCCGGCGTGGTGACGCCGGTGTCGCTCGACTACATCTACGCCGCCTCCCCGGAGGAGTCGACGTTCTACCGGGGCCTCGACGAGGGCCGGATCCTCGGCCAGCGCTGCCCTTCGTGCCACAAGGTCTACGTGCCGCCCCGCAGCGCGTGCCCGACCGACGGGACGCCGACCGAGGGCGAGATCGAGCTCAGCGGCGCCGGCACCATCACGACGTTCTGCATCGTCAACGTGCCGTTCCTCGGCCAGAAGATCGCCCCGCCGTACGTCTCGGCCTACGTGCTGCTCGACGGCGCCGACATCGCGCTGCTCCACCTCATCCTCGGCGTGCCCGCCGACGAGGTGCGGATGGGGATGCGGGTGAAGGCCGTGTGGAAGCCCCGCGAGGAGTGGGCCTACTCCCTGGAGAACATCGACCACTTCGCGCCGACGGACGAGCCGGACGCGGACTACGACACCTACAAGCGCCACCTCTAAGGACGATGATGAGAGACGTTGCCGTCGTCGGGTTCGCCCAGCAGCAGCTGCCGGACTTCGACGGGTCCCCGACCTGCGTCGAGATGCTGGTCCCGATCCTCGCCGAGTGCTACGAGCAGACCGGCTGGACGCGGCGCGACGTGGGGTTCTGGTGCTCCGGCTCCTCCGACTACCTCGCCGGCCGCTCGTTCTCCTTCGTGCAGGCGGTCGACGCCATCGGCGTGACGCCGCCGGTCAACGAGTCGCACGTCGAGATGGACCTGGCCTGGGCGATGTACGAGGCCTGGATCAAGATCCAGACCGGCGAGGTCGACACGGCGCTGGTCTACGCGTTCGGCAAGAGCTCGGCCGGCGTGCTGCGACGCACCCTCGCCCTGCAGCTGGACCCCTACACGATGACGCCGCTGTGGCCCGACACCGTGTCGCTCGCCGGGCTCCAGGCCCGCGCCGGGATCGACGCCGGCGTCTGGGACGAGCGGGCGATGGCCGAGGTCGCCCAGCGCTCGCTGACCGACGCCGAGCAGAACGAGCACTCGATCCGCAAGGGCGGCTCGTCGGTCGAGGAGCTCCTCGCCCGACCGATGTACGCCGACCCGCTGCGCAAGCACGACTGCGCACCGGTCACCGACGGGGTCGCCGCCCTGGTGCTGGCCGCGGGTGACAGAGCGCGCGAGGTACGCGACCGGCCGGCCTGGATCACCGGGCTGTCGCACTTCGTGGACCCCTCCAGCCTCTCCAACCGCGACCTGACGCGCTCCCCCAGCGCGGCCGACGCCGCCGCCGCCGTCGACCTCACCGGCGTCGAGGTGGCCGAGCTGCACGCGCCGTTCAGCCACCAGGAGCTGATCCTGCGCCGCGAGCTCGGCCTGGCCGACGACGTCCGCATCAACCCGTCGGGCGGCGCGCTCACGAGCAACCCGATGTTCTCCGGCGGCGGGATCAGGGTCGGCGAGACCGCCCGCCGGATCTGGTCCGGCGAGATCTCCAAGGGCGTCGGCCACGCGACCTCCGGGGCGGCTCTTCAGCAGAACCTCCTGTGTGTCCTGGACTCCAGCACCGGAAAGGACGGCCTCTGATGGCCAAGCAGCCTGCGGCCGTGGTCGGCATCGGCCAGACCCACCACCGCGCCAAGCGCCAGGACGTGTCCATGGCCGGCCTGTGCCGCGAGGCCATTGACCGGGCCCTGCTCGACGCGAACCTCACGTTGGACGACATCGACGCGATCGTCGTCGGCAAGGCGCCGGACCTGTTCGAGGGCGTCATGATGCCCGAGCTGTTCCTCGCGGAGTCGCTGGGAGCCGCCGGCAAGCCGCTCCTGCGGGTCCACACCGCAGGCTCGGTGGGCGGGTCGACCGCGATCGTCGCCGCCTCGCTCGTGCAGTCGGGGGTGCACAAGCGGGTGCTCACGGTGGCCTACGAGAAGCAGTCGGAGTCCAACGCCATGTGGGCGCTGTCGGTGCCGCTGCCGTTCAACATGCCCGTGCACGCCGGGGCCGGCGGCTACTTCGCGCCGCACGTGCGCTCCTACATCCGCCGCTCGGGCGCCCCCACGCACGTGGGCGCGATCGTGGCCGCCAAGGACCGCAACAACGCGCTCAAGAACCCCTACGCCCACCTCCACAACGAGGGCACCACCGTCGAGTCCGTCCTGGCCTCCACGATGCTGTGGGACCCGATCCGCTACGACGAGACCTGCCCGTCCTCCGACGGCGCCTGCGCGCTGGTGATCGTGGACGAGGACACCGCGAAGGCCTCGCCCAACCCGGCCTGGATCCACGGCACCGTCATGCGCTCGGAGTCGACCTCCGCCGCCGAGCGCGACCAGGTCAACCCGCAGGCCTCGCGCGACGCCGCGGCGTACCTGTGGAAGCAGGCCGGCATCACCGACCCGTTCGCGGAGATCGACGCCGCCGAGATCTACGTGCCGTTCTCGTGGTTCGAGCCGATGTGGCTGGAGAGCCTGGGCTTCGCCGGGGAGGGCGAGGGCTGGCAGCTCACCGAGTCGGGCGAGACCGCGATGACCGGACGGCTGCCGGTCAACTGCTCGGGCGGCGTGCTGTCGTCCAACCCGATCGGCGCCTCGGGGATGCTGCGCTTCGGCGAGGCCGCGCTCCAGGTGCGCGGCGCAGCCGGCGAGCACCAGGTCGACGGCGCCCGGCGGGCGCTCGGCCACGCCTACGGCGGCGGCTCGCAGTTCTTCGCGATGTGGGTCGTCGGCTCGGAGAAGCCGAGCAGCTGAGCCGTTCGCCCGCCGCGAACAGCGCGGACGGGGCCGCGACCCGGCCCTACGCTCGGGTCATGGGTGAGCTGATCGCGTTCCGCACGTCGACCCGGGCCGTCGAGCCCTCGCCGGTCGAGCCGCTCTGGCGCGAGGCCGTGGGCCGCGAGCTGCGCGAGCAGCGCACCGCGGACGGCCGCACCCTGGCCGACGTGGCGGGCGAGGCCGGCGTCTCGACGCAGTACCTCTCCGAGGTGGAGCGCGGACGCAAGGAGCCGAGCTCGGAGGTCCTCTCGGCCGTGGCCGGTGCTCTCGGGCTGCGGCTGGTCGACCTCACCGCCCGCGTGACGCGACAGATCGCGCGCCCCAGCGGTCCGGTCTGCCTGGCCGCCTAGTAGCCCGGGAACACCTGGCGCAGCTGGTCGAGCGTCACGTTTCCGGTGACCTCGAGCCCCTCCGGGGTGTACGGCGGACGCAGCCGGCCGGACAGCAGCCGCACGGCCGCCTCGGGGGCGCCGGTGAGGGTCGCAGTCGGCGCGGTGGCCGGTCCCACCGTCACGGTGTCGTCGACGACGATCGCCCGCTCGTCGACCCCCAGCTCCACCCGCTCGGAGAGCTGGTCGGGCTTGCTGGAGTAGCCCAGCAGGAAGGCGAGCGGACCGGCGTACAGGTCGAGGAGCAGGTCGGCGGCCTCGGGGTCCATGCCCGCGGCCGGGTCCAGTCCGGCAGCGACGTCCCACTGGTGGGCGCTGACCTCGTTGAGGCGCATGGCCGCGGCGACCAGCAGCGGGACCGGCTCGGGCAGGAAGCCCATGTCGATGCGCATCGAGGCGCGCTCGGTGTCGGAGAAGCCCTCGAGCAGCTCCACCAACCGGTCGTCGTGGTCGACGAAGTCGGCGGCCTGGTCGCGCGGGGTGGCGGCGTTCCACCGGTCCCAGATCGCCTGGTTGTCGGGCATCTCGGCGCTCTCCTGCACCGAGGCCAGGATGGTGGCGCGGGTGATCTCCGCGCCGCTGCCGAGGTGGGAGAGCACGTCGGCGACGGTCCACTCCGCGGCACCGCTGGGCCCGGTGAGCTGGTCCTCGCCCAGCTGGGGCACGGCGGCGGCCAGCTGGCCGTGCTGGTGGCGCAGGGAGGTGACGGTACGGGCGAGGAGGTCGGTCATCCTTCGAGACTAGTCGGCTTGCGGCTGCCGAGGACCGCGTCGGCCAGGCCGTAGGCCACCGCCGCCTCGGCGGTCAGGACCAGGTCCCGCTCGGTGTCCTCGCGCAGCCGCTCGATGCTCTGGCCGCTGTGGCGGGCCAGCACCTGCTCCATCTCCGAGCGCAGGCGCACGATCTCCTTGGCCTGCAGGGCCAGGTCCGGGAGCGTGCCCTGTCCCCCGCCCGACGGCTGGTGCAGCACGACCCGCGAGCGCGGCAGGACCGTGCGCCGCCCGGGAGCCCCGCCCGCGAGCAGCAGCGCCGCCGACGAGGCGGCCTGCCCGACGCACGTCGTCCCGACCGGCGAGTGGATGAACTGCATGGTGTCGTAGATGGCCAGGGTCGCGGTGACCGAGCCGCCCGGGGAGTTGAGGTACAGGTCGATCTGGGTGTCGGGCCGGTCGGACTCCAGGTGCAGCAGCTGGGCGATGACCACGTTGGCCACGCCGTCGTCGATCTCGGTGCCGACGTAGACGATCCGGTCGCTGAGCAGCCGGCTGTAGATGTCGACGGCCCGCTCGCCGCGCGGGGTCTTCTCCACGACGCTGGGGATCGTGTAGCCGCTCATCGCGAGATCCCGAAGCTCGCGGTGCCGCGGGCCGGGGTGACGGCCTCGAGGTCGGTCACCACCTGGTCGACGAAGCCGTACTCGCGCGCCTGCTCGGCGGTGAACCACCGGTCGCGCAGCGCGTCGCGCTCGACCTTCCCCACCGGCTGGCCCGTGTGCTCGGCGATCAGCCCCATCATCACGTTCTTGGTGTGCTCGAGGTTGTCGGCCTGGATCTCGATGTCGATCGCGGTGCCGCCGATGCCGGCCGACCCCTGGTGCATCAGCACCCGGGAGTGCGGCAGGGCGTAGCGCTTGCCCGGCGTGCCCGCGGACAGCAGGAACTGGCCCATGCTCGCCGCCAGGCCCATGGCCAGCGTGCTGACGTCGTTGGGGACCAGCCGCATCGTGTCGTAGATCGCCAGGCCGGCCGACACCGAGCCGCCCGGCGAGTTGATGTAGAGGCTGATGTCGCGGTGCGGGTCCTCGGCCGAGAGCAGGAGCAGCTCGGCGCACAGGCGGTGGGCGATCACGTCGTCCACCTCCTGCCCGAGCACGATGATCCGCTGCTGGAGGAGGCGGCCGGTGAGCTGGTCGTCGTAGGAGCCGGTCATGGGGCCGATCAGGGGGGAGGTCATGCCCGCCAGCCTGTCCGGCGCACGGGCTGCGACCCAGGGATTCCGCTCAGGGCGGTTCTGCCCAGAGCGGCAGGACTCCGTAGGCTGCCAGAGTGATCGAGCTCCGTACCCCCACCCAGATCGAGCAGATGCGACCCGCCGGGCGCTTCGTGGCCTCGGTGATCAGCGCGCTGGCCGAGAAGGCGGACGTGGGGGTCAACCTGCTCGAGCTCGACGCGATGGCGCACGACATGATCCGCGCCCAGGGCGCGGAGTCCTGCTACATCGACTACCACCCGTCGTTCGGCGCGATGCCCTTCGGCAAGGTGCTGTGCACCTCGGTCAACGAGGCCGTGCTGCACGGCCTCCCCCACGACTACGTGCTCCAGGACGGCGACCTGCTCTCGGTCGACTTCGCCGCGAGCGTCGACGGCTGGGTGGCCGACTCCGCACTGTCCGTGGTCGTCGGGACGCCGCGGCAGGAGGACCTGGACCTGATCGCCACCACCGACCGCGCCCTCGCCGCCGGGATCGCCGCGGCGACCGTCGGCAACCGCACCGGCGACATCTCGGCAGCCATCGGCGACGTCGCCCGCGAGGCCGGTCTGCGCGTCAACCTGCAGTTCGGCGGGCACGGCGTGGGCCGCACGATGCACGGCGACCCGCACATCGCCAACGACGGCCGCGCCGGCCGCGGCCTCAAGCTGCGCGCCGGCCTGGTCATCGCGATCGAGCCGTGGTTCCTGCACACGACCGACGAGATCTACATCGACAAGGACGGCTGGACGATCAAGAGCCAGGACGGCTCGCGCGGCGCCCACATGGAGCACACCATCGCCGTCACCGACGACGGCCCGCTGGTCCTCACCGCCCGGGGCTGACCACCTCGAGGAGCTGGGCGCCCCACTTGTCCAGCTTGCCCGCCCCGATCCCCGAGATCGTGGCGAGCTCGTCCAGCGACGCCGGGGTCGCCGCCGCCACGCTGCGCAGCGTGGCGTCGTGGAAGACGACGTACGCCGGGAGCCCGGCCTCCTTGGCCGTCGACGCCCGCCAGGCGCGCAGCCGCTCGAAGAGCTCCTCGCCGGGCGCGTCCAGCGGGACGGTGTCGGCGGCCTTCGAGCGCGACGCCTTGCGCTGCCGGGCCGGCGCCCGGGTCTCGGTGCGCAGCGCGACGGTGCGCTCGCCGCGCAGCACGGCGTTGGACTCCTCGGTGAGCTCGAGGGTGCCGTAGCCGTCGGTGCCGACGGTGAGCAGCCGCTGCGCCAGGAGCTGGCGCACGACGCCGCGCCACCCGGCCTCGTCGAGCTCGGTCCCGATGCCGTAGACGGTGAGCGTGTGGTGCTCCAGGGAGGAGACGCGGGGCGTGTCCTTGCCCAGCAGGATGTCGATGACGTGCCCCGCGCCGTAGCGCTGGCCGCGCTGCGCGAGCCGCACCACCGCGGAGAGCAGCTTCTGCGCCGGGACGGTCCCGTCGAAGGTCGCGGGCGGGGTCAGGCAGGTGTCGCAGTTGCCGCAGGGCTCGCCGTCCTGGCCGAAGTAGGCCAGCAGCTGCACCCGGCGGCACTCGGCGGTCTCGCACAGCGCGAGCATCGCGTCGAGGTGCTGGCCCAGGCGCCGTCGGTGGGCGGCGTCACCCTCGGAGGTGTCGATCATCTTGCGCTGCTGCACGACGTCGGCCAGGCCGTAGGCCAGCCAGGCGGTCGCGGGCTGCCCGTCGCGGCCCGCACGGCCGGTCTCCTGGTAGTAGCCCTCGACGGACTTGGGCAGGTCGAGGTGGGCCACGAACCGCACGTCGGGCTTGTCGATGCCCATGCCGAAGGCGATCGTGGCGGTGATGACCAGCGCGGGCTCGCGCAGGAAGCGGCGCTGGTGGTCGGCGCGCACCCGCGCGTCCAGGCCGGCGTGGTAGGGCAGGGCCGGGATGCCGTTGGCCGTGAGGTAGGTCGCCGTCTGCTCGACCGACTTGCGCGAGAGGCAGTAGACGATGCCGGAGTCGCCGGCGTGCTCGGTGCGGAGCAGGTGGAGCAGCTGACTGCGCGGGTTGTCCTTGCCGACGATGCGGTACTCGATGTTGGGCCGGTCGAAGCTGGAGACGAACTGCCGCGCGTCGGCGAGGCCGAGCCGGGTGACCATCTCGCGGCGGGTCGCGTCGGTGGCCGTGGCGGTCAGCGCGACGCGCGGCACGCCCGGCCAGCGCCGGCCCAGCACGTCGAGCATGAGGTAGTCGGGGCGGAAGTCGTGTCCCCACGAGGACACGCAGTGGGCCTCGTCGATCGCGAACAGCGAGACCGTGCCGCGGTCGAGCAGCGAGAGGGTGTCGGGCACGGAGAGCCGCTCGGGCGCGAGGTAGAGCAGGTCGAGCTCGCCGGCGACGTACGCCGCCTCGACGGCGCGCCGCTCGGGCAGGGTCTGCGTGGAGTTGAGGAACGCCGCCCGCACGCCGAGCGCGTCCAGCGCGTCGACCTGGTCGGCCATCAGCGCGATCAGCGGCGAGATGACCACGCCGGTGCCCTCGCGGACCAGCGCGGGGATCTGGTAGCACAGCGACTTGCCGCCACCGGTCGGCATCAGCACCAGGGCGTCGCCGCCGGCGACCAGCGTGTCGATGATCTCGGCCTGCTCGCCCCGGAAGGACTCGTAGCCGAAGACCGTGCTCAGCACCTGGCTCGGTGTCTGCACGTCACTCATGACGACCATCGTGCCGTGCCCCGCCCTCACCCCGTCCATGCGACCCCCTGGCTGAGGCACGGCGTCGGCTCACCAGGTCTCGACACGCTCCGTCACGACCTCGCAGGCTCGGTCGTGGTCGCTGCTCGACCACCGACGATCGGGTCCGCTGACGCGTCCCCGATCATGCGTACCTGACCTGGAGCTCCTTGAGGCCGTTGACCCAGGAGTGACGCAGGCGCACCGGCTCGGCGAGCTTGGCGATGTCCGGGGCGTGGTCGGCCAGCGCGTTGAAGATCACCCGGATCTCCTGGCGGGCGAGGTTGGCACCGAGGCAGTAGTGCGCGCCGTGGCCGCCGAAGCCGACCTGGACGTTGTTGTCGCGGGTGATGTCGAAGCGGAAGGGGTCCTCGAAGACGGTGTCGTCGAAGTTGGCGGCGGCGTAGAAGAGCGCCGCGCGCTGCCCCTTCCTGATCGTCACGCCGTCGACCTCGACGTCGTCGAGCGCGGTGCGCTGGAAGACGTTGACCGGTGTCGCCCAGCGCACGACCTCGTCGACCATGGTGGCCGGACGGTCGCGCTTCCAGATCTCCCACTGGTCGGGGTTGTCGAGGAAGGCGTTCATGCCGTGCGAGATGGCGTTGCGGGTGGTCTCGTTGCCGGCCACGGCCAGCAGGATCACGAAGTAGCCGAACTCGTCGTCGTTGAGGCCGCGCTCGCCCTTGTGCGCGTTGATCAGCTTGGTGATCAGGTCGTCGCGCGGGTTCTCCTTGCGGTCGGCCGCGAGCATCATCGCGTAGCCGAGGATCTCGGCCGCGGCGACGTCCTGGTTGCCCGCGAAGTCCGGGTCCTCGCCGGCCAGCATCTGGTTGGACCAGTCGAAGAGCTTGTGTCGGTCCTCTTGGGGCACGCCGATCAGGTCGGCGATCGCCTGGAGCGGCAGCTCGGCCGCGATCTCCTCGACGAAGTTGCCCGTGCCGCGCTCGACGGCGGCCTTCACGATGCCCTCCCCGCGCGCGATCATCGTCTCCTCGAGCTCGTTGATCGAGCGCGGCGTGAAGCCGCGGGAGATGATCGCGCGGGTCGCGGTGTGCTCCGGCGGGTCCTGGTTGATCAGGATCACCCGCTGCAGCTCGATCTGCTCGCGCAGCATCGCGCCGGGGAACCGGATGATCGCGCCGTTCTCGGCGGTCGACCAGTTCTTGCTGTCCTTGGAGATGGTGGTGACGTCCTCGTGCCGGGTGATCGCGAAGTAGCCCGAGCCGGACTCCTCGGCGAACCCGCTCGTCATCTCGGGGTCCTGCTCGACCCAGTGCACCGGGGAGCTCCGGCGCGCGATGCGGAACTCGTCGTGCGGGACGCCCCGGAGGTTGACGTCGGGATCGGTGAAGTCGAAGCCGTCGGGGATCACGTCGGTTGCGGTCACGGTGGGTCGCCTCTCAGATGTGGAACACGTTCTACCTCGGCGAGACTACATACTCTCGGTATATCCGGAAAGCCTTTCGTGCCCGTTTCGCGTGCCCGATCGCGACGGTCGGCACCCCGGCCCTTGTCGGCAACAAGAACGTGTTCTAGTTTTGGGCCATGGGCACCCCCGTGATCGTCGACGCCGTCCGCACCCCTCTCGGCAAGCGGAGGGGCTGGCTGGCCGGCGTGCACCCGGCGGTGCTGCTCGGCTTCGCCCAGGCCGAGGTGCTGCGCCGCGCCGGCGTGGACTCCGAGCTCGTCGACCAGGTCGTCGGAGGGTGCGTGACCCAGGCCGGGGAGCAGTCCAACGACATGGTGCGGCGCGCCTGGCTGCACGCCGGCCTGGCCCAGCGCACCGGCGCCACCGCGATCGACGCCCAGTGCGGCTCGGGCCAGCAGTCGGCCCACCTGGTGCACGACATGATCGCCGCCGGCACGATCGACGTCGGGATCGCCTGCGGCGTGGAGTCGATGTCGCGCATCCCGCTGGGCGCCAACGTCCCGGCTGGGATGGGCGACCCGCGCCCCGAGGACTGGACGATCGACCTGCCCAACCAGTTCGAGGCGGCCGACCGGATCGCCCGCAACCGGGGGCTGACCCGCGAGGACCTCGAGGCGTTCGGGCTGGCCTCCCAGCAGAAGGCGCGCGTGGCCACCGACGAGGGCCGCTTCAAGCGGGAGATCGCCCCGCTCGAGGCACCCGTGCTCGACGCCGAGGGCGCGGCCACCGGGGAGACCCGGCTGGTGGACACCGACCAGGGGCTGCGCGACACCACGCTCGAGGGCCTTGCCCAGCTGCGCGCCGTACTGCCGGACGGGCTGCACACCGCCGGCACCTCGTCGCAGATCTCCGACGGCGCCTCCGCCGTGCTGTTCATGGACGAGGACAAGGCGCGGTCGCTGGGCCTGACCCCGCGGGCCCGGATCGTCACGCACTGCCTCGTCGGCTCCGACCCCTACTACCACCTGGACGGGCCCATCGAGGCGACGCAGCGGGTGCTCGACCGCACCGGCATGACGATCTCCGACGTCGACCTGTTCGAGGTCAACGAGGCCTTCGCCTCCGTCGTCCTGTCATGGGCCGGTCAGCACCACGTCGACCTCGACAAGGTCAACGTCAACGGCGGCGCGATCGCGATCGGACACCCGGTCGGCTCCACCGGCACGCGCCTCATCACCACCGCCCTGCACGAGCTCGAGCGCCGCGACCGGACGACGGCGCTGATCTCGATGTGTGCCGGCGGCGCCATGGCGACCGGCACGGTCGTCGAGCGGATCTGAGCGCGGCGCCCACTTTCGTCGGTCAGGCGCGACCGTTCACCGACTCGTCGCCAACCCTCGGCGCGGTCTCCCGCCCGCCGGGCGCTGCACCGACCGCCCTACTTCAGCTTCCACACGGACGTGAAGTACGCGACGTGGTCGGAGTAGGCCCGCCCGGCGCCGACCATGGCGACGAGCTCGTCGGCGGCGGTGGCGTCGGCGCTCCAGTTCTCCGAGCCGGTCCATACCCGCCACTGGGTCTTGCCCTTGGCGCGGTACTTGGCGGTCATCATCTTGCTGTGGAGGTAGTGGTCGTCGTCCGTGGTCGAGGTGCCCTGGGTCCAGTAGGCGTTCTGCATCGGGATCTTCGCGGCTCGCAGGATGCGCCTCACCCCCGCGCCGAACGGCCGGCCGCACAGCACCCACACCTTGGCGCCCTTCGCCTTCTTGGCCGCGAGCGCACGGGCGATCGCCTCCCCACGACGGCCGTAGAACGCGGCATTGGCCACGCGGATCTCGGCGCCGGCTGCGGGGATCCCGCGGATCCGCCGGACGACGGGGTCGGGCATCGTCGGCTTGTCCCACGGGCTGAACGTGAGCGCGGTGATCTTGCCGATCCTGACGTGGTCGAACGGCGAGGAGTGCTTGACGCGCTTGACCTGCTCGTAGAACTTCGACTGGATCGCCGAGTAGACCTCGGGGTAGTCGACGAACTGGTAGCCGTCGTTGTACTGGGTCTCGTTGGCGCTGTCGGTCGCGTTGGCCGACGTCACGATCGACACGAACCTCTTCGTCCCGGTCCGGCTGAACAGCCAGGACTTCTGGTGCATGGCTCCCGCCGAGGTGGAGGCCGTCGCCTTCCGCGCGGCGCCGAGGCTCTTCTTGATGTAGGAGCCGTCGCGCAGCCGCTCCCGGAGGTACTCGACCGCCTCGCTGTCCCAGGTCGTGGCCGCGACCAGCACGCGCACCCGGACGCCGCGCGCCTGGGCCGAGGCGAGGGCCTGGGCGATCGACACGTCGGTGAACGTCCAGGTGTTGCCGAGGATCACTGATCCACCGGGGGCGTTGGCGATGTTGGACAGGACCGCGGAGCGGATCCCGTTGGCGCCCGGGCGCCCGAACAGGGACCGCGCCGTGGGCGAGTACACCGCCGAGGCCGACGCGGAGACGGTCGGTGCGCCGGGGGCGGCCGGCGCGGGCGAGGCAGCCACGGAGCTCAGGCCCAGAGCGACGGAGAGGGCGGAGACGGCCGCGGCGCGGCGCGCGAGGTGTCGGGACATGCCGTGGGTGTGCCCCGGCCTTGGTCCGGTCAAACGCGGCGGCGCGGAGCGGAACCGCCCGGCCGAGCCCAGCGACGTCAGGCGCCGTAGACCGGCTCCGGGTCGGGGGCGGCGGACAGCAGGTCGCGCAGCGCCGGACCGACCTCGGCGGCGTCCCAGCGCCGGCCGAGGTCGTGGGAGGGGCCGTGGGACCAGCCGTTCTCGACGGTGATCCGACCGCCGTCGATCTCGATGACACGGCCGGTGACGTCGGCCGACCCGACCGAGGCCAGCCAGGCGACGACCGGGGAGTTGTCCTCGGGCAGCGCCATCGCGGAGGTGTCGAACGCGCCCTCGGTCATCCGGGTGCGGGCGACCGGCGCGATCGCGTTGACCGTGACGCCGTAGCGGCCCATCTCCTGGGCGGCGACGAGGGTGAGGCCGGCGATGCCGGCCTTGGCCGCGGAGTACGTCGCCTGGCCGACCGAGCCCTGGAGGCCGGCGCCTGAGGAGGTGTTGACCACGCGGGCCGAGCGCTGACGGCCCTCCTTGGCCTCGGCGCGCCAGTAGGCGCCGGCGTGGCGCAGCGGCGCGAAGTGCCCCTTGAGGTGCACCCGCACGACGGCGTCCCACTCCTCCTCGGAGGTGTTGACGAGCATCCGGTCGCGCACGAATCCGGCGTTGTTGACCAGCACGTCCAGGCCACCGAAGGTGTCGATGGCCTGGCGCACCATGGCCTCGGCGTCCGCGAAGTCCGCGACGTCGGCGCCGTTGGCGACCGCGCGGCCGCCCGCCGCCTCGATCTCGGCGACCACCTGGTCCGCGGGAGACTCCCCCGAGCCCTCCCCCGGACCACGCTGGCCGGCGAGCGAGACGCCGTAGTCGTTGACGACGACGGCGGCGCCGTGCGCCGCCAGCTCCAGGGCGTGGGCGCGGCCGATGCCGCGTCCCGCCCCGGTCACGATCGCGACGCGGCCGTCGAGAAGCTTGCTCACGGATGCTCCTTCAGGAGGGTGGTCGGGCTGCGGACAGGAAGACGGGGGGCTCGCCGCCGCCGTGGCACTCGACGCGTGCCCCCGACACGTACGACGCCAGGTCGCTGGCCAGGAACACCGCGACGTTGCCGACCTCGTCGGGACGCCCCATGCGACCGAGCGGGATCGTCGCCTCGATCGCGGCCACGCCGGCGTCGCCGCCGTAGTGGTCGTCGGTGTGGTCGGTGCGGCACAGGCCCACGTCGATGGCGTTGACGCGCACGCGCGGCGCCCACTCGATCGCCAGGGAGGTGGTGAGCGAGTCCAGGCCGGCCTTGGCGGCGCCGTAGGCGGCCGTCCCCGGCGAGGGCCGCACAGCCGAGACCGACGAGATGTTGACGATGACGCCGCCGTCGTCCTGCTGCTGCATGACGGCGTTGGCCGCCTGCGCACAGCTCAGCGGCGCCAGCAGGTTGAGACCGACCACCTTGTCGTGGAAGCGCGGCGAGGCCTCCGCCGCCAGCGCGTAGGGCGCGCCGCCGGCGTTGTTGACCAGCACGTCGAGCCGGCCGTGCGCGGCGACCACCGCGTCCACCATCGCGGTCACCGCGGCGGGGTCGCGCACGTCGCACACGTGGTGTGTGGTGCCCTCCACCGGCGCCACGTCGGAGCGCGAGCAGGTGGCGACCGTGGCCCCGGCGTCGAGGAAGCGCCCGGTGATCCCCCGACCGATCCCCTGGGTCCCGCCGGTGACGAGCACGACCCGTCCGGAGAGGTCCAGCGCCAGTGCCATGCTGCTAGGGTACCAAGCAAACGTTAGGTTTGTATTCCGGCCCGCTGCCCCACGAGAGAAGCGCCATGGCGATCACCTCCGAGCTCCGCGGCGACGGCATCCGCGTCGTCACGATGAGCCACCCGCCCGTCAACGCGCTGACCGTCCAGGGCTGGTTCGACGTGGCCGCCGCGATGGACGAGGCCAGCGCCGACCTGGACACCCACGTCGTCGTGCTGCGCGCCGAGGGGCGCGGCTTCAACGCGGGCGTCGACATCAAGGAGATGCAGCAGACCTCCGGCTTCGAGGCGCTGATCGGCGCCAACAAGGGCTGCTTCGCGGCGTTCAAGGCCGTCTACGAGTGCGCGGTGCCGGTCGTGGCCGCCGTCCACGGCTTCTGCCTCGGCGGCGGCGTCGGCCTGGTCGGCAACGCCGACTGCGTGGTGGCCAGCGACGACGCCTACTTCGGCGTCCCGGAGGTCAACCAGGGCGCGCTGGGCGCGGCCACCCACATGGCCCGCCTCGTCCCGCAGCACCTGATGCGCACGCTCTACTTCACCGCGCGCACGATCAAAGCCGCCGACCTCGTGCAGCACGGCAGCGTGCTGGAGGTGGTCCCCCACGACCGCCTCGACGACGCCGCGCTCGCGGTCGCCGGCGAGATCGCCGCCAAGGACACCCGGGTGATCCGCGCCGCCAAGGAGGCGCTGAACGGGATCGACCCGATCGACGTCAACAAGAGCTACCGCTTCGAGCAGGGCTTCACCATGGAGCTCAACCTCGCGGGCGTCAGCGACGAGCTCCGCGACGAGTTCGCGGGAACGGAGAAGTCGAAGCAGTGACCCAGGCACCCCGCGACAAGCGCATGAGCATCGAGGAGGTCGTCGCCGAGCTGAAGGACGGCATGACGATCGGCATCGGCGGCTGGGGGCCGCGGCGCAAGCCGATGGCGCTGGTCCGCGCGATCCTGCGCTCCGACCTCACGGACCTGACGATCGTGAGCTGGGGCGGCGCCGACGTCGGACTCCTGCTGCGCGCCGGCAAGGTCCGCAAGCTCGTCTACGCGTTCGTCTCGCTCGACTCGGTCCCGCTGGAGCCCAACTTCCAGCGCGCCCGCCAGGACGGCACGATCCCCGAGGTCGTCGAGCTCGACGAGGGCATGTTCCAGACCGGGCTGCGCGCCGCCGCCCAGCGCCTGCCGTTCCTGCCGATGCGCGCCGGCCTGGGCTCCGACGTCCTGGTCCACAACCCGGCGATCAGGACCGTCACCAGCCCCTACGACGACGGGGAGGAGCTGGTCGCCGTCCCAGCCCTGCCCCTCGACGTCGCGCTGGTCCACCTCAACCGCGCCGACCGTCACGGCAACGCCACCTACCTCGGGCCGGACCCCTACTTCGACGACCTCTTCTGCATGGCCGCCGACCGCGCCTACGTCAGCGTGGAGCAGGTCGTGGACACCGCCGGCCTCACCGTCGACACCCCCGTCCAGCGACTGCTCCTGAGCCGGATGATGGTCAGCGGCGTGGTCGAGACGCCCCACGGCGCGCACTTCACGACGTGCACCCCCGACTACGAGCGCGACGAGCGCTTCCAGAAGGCGTACGCCGCCGCGGCCGGCGGGTCCGAGGAGGACTGGGCGGCCTTCGAGGAGCGCTTCCTGTCCGGCGACGAGGCCGCCTACCAGGCAGCCGTCCGGACGTTCACCGAGGAGCAGGCATGAGCACCTCCACAGACATTGGCACCGACCATGGCACCGACGGGGCGACCCGCGCGGACGTCTGCGCGGCCGCCATCGCCGACGCGTTCAAGGACGACGGCGAGATCTTCGCCAGCCCGATGGGCACGCTGCCGATGCTCGGCGTCCGGCTCGCGCGGCTCACCTCCAACCCGGACCTGGTGATCTCCGACGGCGAGTCGCTCTTCCTCGCCGGCACTCCCCCGCTGTTCGCCAAGGCCGACGTCGTCGAGGGCTGGATCCCGTTCCGCAAGGTCTTCGACGTGGTGGCCTACGGCAAGCGCCACGTGATGATGGGCGCCACCCAGGTCGACCGCCACGGCAACCAGAACATCTCGGCGATCGGCGACTTCGACCGGCCGAAGCGGCAGCTGCTCGGCTCGCGCGGAGCGCCGGGCAACACCGTCAACAACCGGACCTCCTACTGGGTGCCCAAGCACTCGCCGCGGGTCTTCGTGGAGCGCGTCGACGTGGTCTCCGGCGTGGGTCCCGCCCTGGCCAGGCAGGCGGGGCCTGCGGCCGCCCGCTTCAACGACATCCACCGGATCGTCACCAACCTCGCGGTCCTCGACGTCGGCGGCGAGGACGACACCGTGCGCCTGCTGAGCGTCCACCCGGGCGTCAGCGTCGAGGAGGTGCGCGAGGCGACCGGCTTCGAGCTCGCGGTCGCCGGCGACGTACCCGAGACGCGGCTGCCCACCACCGAGGAGCTCGTGCTGATCCGCGAGGTCCTCGACCCGAGGGCGCTGCGCCACCGCGAGGTGCCCGTCTCGTGATCGAGCAGCTGCTCCGGACGCCGTTCACCGAGCTCACCGGTGTGCGGCACCCCGTCGTGCAGACCGGCATGGGCTGGGTCTCCGGGCCCCGCCTCGTCAGCGGCACGGCGAACGCCGGCGGACTGGGCATCCTGGCCAGCGCCACCATGACCTACGAGGAGCTGGAGCGGGCGATCCTCGAGGTGAAGGGGCGCACCGACCGGCCGTTCGGCGTCAACCTGCGCGCCGACGCCGGCGACGCGGGCGAGCGCTGCGACCTGCTCGTCAAGCACGGCGTGCGCGTCGCGTCGTTCGCGCTGGCGCCCAAGCCGGACCTGATCGCCAAGCTCAAGGACCACGGTGTGGTGGTGATGCCGTCGGTCGGCGCCGCCCGTCACGCCGAGAAGGTCGCCGCCTGGGGCGCCGACGCGGTGATGGTGCAGGGCGGCGAGGGCGGCGGTCACACGGGCCCGGTCCCGACCACCCTGCTGCTGCCGACCGTGCTGGACGCCGTGGACATCCCGGTCGTCGCCGCCGGCGGGTTCTTCGACGGCCGCGGCCTGGCCGCGGCGCTGTCCTACGGCGCCGCCGGCGTCGGCATGGGCACCCGCTTCCTGCTCACGCAGGACAGCGCCGTCCCGCAGGCGGTCAAGGACCTCTACCTCGGCCACGACCTCACCGGCACCGTCGTCACCGCCAAGGTCGACGGCATGCCGCACCGGATGCTGCGCACCGAGCTGGTGGCGGAGCTGGAGGAGACCGGTGCCGTCAGGCGCCTCGCCCCGACGCTGCGCCGCACGCTGGAGTTCAAGCGCACCAGCGGCATGACGTGGCTCGACCTCGCCAAGGACGGCCGCGCCATGAAGAAGGCCCAGGGCCGCACGCTGGCCCAGATGACCCTGGCCGCCAACACGCCGGTGATGCTCAAGGCCGGACTCGTCGAGGGCGACACGAGCGCCGGCGTCCTCGCCTCTGGTCAGGTCGTCGGCGTCATCGACGACCTGCCGACCTGCGAAGAGCTCGTCGACCGGATCGTCGTGCGGGCCGTCGAGGAGCTGCGGCGCGGCTCCTCCTACGTCGTCTGAGCCACGCAAGACCGGTCGACACGGGGCCTGCCACGTAGGCAGGCTCGGCGTCATGCTGACCCAGCAGGCGGCCACCGCTTCCGCTACGTCTGGCCCTCCGAGCTCGACCTCATGGCGCAGCTGGCGGGGATGGAGCTGGAGCAGCGCCACGTAGGCCACGTAGGCCGCGTGTCGGTCCCGAGCGGGCGCCACCGGCGGTTACGGTCGTGGTTCTTCCCCTCCTGAGGAGCTTCCCCATGCGCCCTCGCGCCCGCTCGACCCTGCTCTCCCTCGCCCTGGCCTCCGCCCTGGCCGGCACGCTCGCCGCCGCCGGCGCCGCCTCGGCGGACCAGGCACTGCGCGGTGGCGCGGCCTCGGGCAAGGCCGGCCCGGTCTGCACGAGCGGCGTCCTCGGCCAGGACGCCGCGGGTCGCCTCACGCAGCACGTCGTGCGCAACGGGCGCCTGGTCGGCACCCGCCGGACGACGGCTCCCCTGCCGTTCGAGATCACGGCCCTGGGCTACGTCGACGTCCGCGACGGGGTGTCCCGGCTCTCGGCCACCACCGCCGACGGCACGCCGCGGATGCTCCGGCTCACGGAGCCCAAGCGGCGCACCACCCTGAAGGTCTCCGCGCGCCGGATCACGCCGAAGGGCCTCTCCCCCGCCCTCTTCACCGACGCCTACGGCTTCTACGCCTACGCGGTCGACGATGCCGGCGTGCTGCACCGCGGGACGCTCACGAAGCGACGGGACGGCACCCTCGGCTACGAGCGACGGCGCCGGGTCGCCCGCGACCTCCAGGGCCTCACCGCCCTCACGACCGCCGCCTACCGCGCGGCTCCGGGCGCCGACCTGCTCTACGCCGTCACGTCCCGCGGCGCGCTGCGACTGCTCACGATCCCCCACGCGAAGCCGCGCGCGATGCGCGCCAAGACGCTGAAGCGGCGCGGCTACGCCGGCGTCACCGAGCTCTCCAGCGGCTTCTGCACCGGCGACGACCGTGGCAACGTCGTGGCCCTCGACCCGGTCGCCGGCACCGCGACCTGGACCGTCGTGTCGCGCCTGACCTCGGGCCGCGCCGTGGCGCGGGCCAAGGGCGCCGTGCGCGGCCGCGCCGACTGGCGCCTGCACGGCGTGATCTGAGCCGCAGCCGACCGGGTCGTCCGACGCCCGGCGACCCGGGCGACCCGTGACCCGAGTAGTTTCGGGTCATGACCGAGGAGCCGCCCGTCCGCCGAGCCCGGCACCTGATGGACCCCTCCCGACCGCGCCCGGCGGTGCGCCAGGAGGACGTGCAGCGACTGGAGCGCGTCCAGCGGTGGGTGCTCTCGATCCTGGTCGTCACCACGATCCTGCACCTCTCGGCCGGGCTCGCGATCGCGGCCCAGTACGTCGACGAGGACGCGCTGTCCGCGGGCATCGGGCTGAGCGTGCTCTCCGGCGCGTTCGGGGTCATCGCCGTGGCGGCGGGCCTCGCGATGCACAAGCGGGGGCTGGCCTCGCCGTGGCTGCTGCTCGGCGTGGTCCCCGGCATCGTGTCGGCCTACCTCGTCCTGCGCTGACTCCTCCCGTCGGACCCGGAGAGGTTTCGCCCGCTCCGCCACCGGGGAGCCTGACCGGCACGAGCCCACGACCTCCCCGGCAGGAGCCATGACCGTCTTCCAGGTGAACCCCGGCGATATGACCGCGGCCTCCGACGCCGTGACCGAGGCCGCCGACGGCGCACGTGGCCACGGCTCGTCGGCCCACCTGGCCGCGGCCGCGGCCGCGATCCCGGGGGCCGACTCCGCCGGCTTCCTGGGCGAGCTCGGGACCAGCTGGGACGACGACGTGCAGTCCTGGGCCGACAGCGCGGACGCGTTCGGCACCCAGATCGAGAGCGCGAGCAAGGACGCCCAGGGCGCCGACGCCGAGAGCGGCGGCCTGTTCGGCGGGTTGTTCGGCGGTCTCCTCGGCGGATCGGGAGGCGGCTGATGCCGGCCTCCTTCAGCGAGGTCGCCCGCTGGCAGGCCGCGCCCCTGGGCGCCGCGGGCGACGGCCTCAAGACCGACGTCACGGCCCTCGAGAAGAGCCGGGACGCCGTCGAGGCGCAGGCCGTCCCCGACTCCTGGAACGGCCTCGCCCGGTTCGTCGCTGAGCTGCGGCGCGACGGCCTGGTCTCCCAGCTGACCGACCACATCGAGGGCAAGACCAAGGTCCAGAAGGCGATGTACGACGCCGAGACCCAGGTGAGGGTGATCGAGGGTCTCGTGGCCGACGTCCAGGGGCAGGCGGCCGCGCAGGAGCTCGCGATCGGCAGCGACGGCACGGTCACGGACGTCAAGACGCCGCCGACGTTCGAGAACCGCTACGAGGCCGAGGAGTGGAGCCGCTCGCGCACCTCCCAGGCCCAGGCGATCGCCGACGACATCACGACGATCCTCGCCAAGGCGGCGGCCGCCGACATGACGATCGCCAACAGCATCCCGTCCGGGACGGTCCAGGACATCGACGAGTACGGCACCGCCGACCCGGCGGTGGCCGAGCGCTGGGCCGAGCTCACCGACGCCGAGCGCCGCGCCATCATCGAGCAGCAGATCAGGGAGCTGGCCGACGAGTACGGCATCGACATGCCGACGATCGACTGGCGCCCCGAGAGCTGGAGCTCCAACGGCATGTGGAGCGAGGACTCCGGCACCGTCTCCCTCAACGAGGGCCTGCTCGACGACCCGCGCCTGCTGCACACCGTGGCCCACGAGATGCGCCACGCCCGCCAGAACGAGGCGATCGACGACGAGGGCGCGTTCCACTGGCCCTGGCAGGACGACCCGTTCGCGGAGCACGAGGAGGACGGCATCACCGAGGAGCAGGTGCACGAGTGGGAGGACAACTTCGACGACTACCAGAGCACCAGCAACCCGGGGGTCTCCTACGAGGACTACTTCACCCAGCCGGTGGAGGACGATGCTCGTGACAGCGGCCGCGAGTACCTCGACGGACTCACGACCGCGGAGCTCGACCGCCTGCTGGAGGAGTCCCGATGACGACGTACGGCGACCTCGTCGCGGCCTACCTGGCCGCCCCGACGCCCGCCACGCTCGCCGACCTGCGCGGCGCCGTGCGGTCGGCGCCGAACTTCACCCCGGACCTGGCCGCCGAGAAGGTGGGACGTCCCCTGCTCGACCGCGGGGCCTACGCCGAGGCGGTGACCGCCCTGCGCGCCCTGATGCCCGGCGCCATGATGAGCCCGTCGGCGCACTCCGCGCTCGCCGAGGCGCTCACCGGAGCCGGCCACGCCGACGCCGCCCGGCGCGAGGAGTCCCTCGCCCGTGCCGCCCTGGCCGGCATCCTCTCCACCGGTGACGGCACCGCCGCCCGCCCCTGGTCGGTGCTGCGCGTGAGCGACGAGTACGACGTCCTGCGGGCGCTCGGCCGGCGGTCGCGCCGGCAGAAAGTCGACCGGGTCGGCGGCCGCGACCTCGACCGCCACGAGTGCGAGGACGGCACCGAGCTGGTCTTCGACGTCACCGCGCTCCTCCCGAGGGCCTGAGGCGGCGTGCGGAACCGGACCCGACCGGCGACGGCGCTGCTCGCCCTGATCGTCGCGGCGGTCGCGCTGGCGGGGTGCTCGGACGACGCCGACGACGAGCCGGAGGGCCGGACGACCGGGTCGCAGTCCCCGGTCACGGGCTCCGCGCCCGGCTCCCCGGTGCTGCCCGACGACCTGGCGGTGAGCCCGGACGGCGCTCAGGTGCTCGCGGACTGCTGGCAGGGGATCTGCCGCTGGGACACCGGTGCCGGCACCCTCGCCGAGGTCGACGACGGCAGCCACGTCGCGCTCAGCCCCGACTGGTCGCTGCTCGCGGGCGTCGGGGACGACGCGTCGGTCCTGCTGCTCGACCTGCCGTCGCGCGACGTGGTCCAGGAGCTGGCGGGCCTCGAGGACGAGGAGGTCACCGACGGCTCACCCGTCACCGACGTGGCGTTCAGCCCCGACGGCTCCCTGGTCGCCGGAGCCGGCCTCGACGGCCGCGTGGCCGTGTGGTCGGTCGACGACGGCGCGGACGTCACCACCGTCGAGACCGGCGGCGACGTCTTCGCGCTGGCGTTCAGCCCCGACGGCAGCCGCCTGGCCACCGCCGGCGGAGGTCCTACCCGGGTCTACGACGTCGCCACGGGCGAGGAGGTCGGAACCCTCGCGGAGTCGGCCGACTCGTCCGCGCTGGCGTGGAGCCCCGACGGCCGCTGGCTAGCGGCGTCCGGCGTCGACGGCTCACCGGCGCTGTGGCGAGCCTCCGACCTCACGCTCGCCGAGCGGCTGCCGGGCAACCACCTCGAGCAGGCCGCCTTCGCCCCCGGCTCACGCACCCTCGCCTTCACCGACACCGAGGACGACACGGTCCGGTTGTGGAGCCCGGCCTCGCTGGGCGGCGAGGGACGCGTCCTACGCGAGCTCCTCGGTCACACCGACGCCCCGGAGGCGGTCGCGTGGGCCCCCGACGGCGGCACCCTCTACTCGGTCTCAGGGCGCGAGGGCGTCTTCGCCTGGGACGCCCGCAGCGGCGAGCTGCGGCGCGAGCTGGAGCTGCCCGAGCGCTGAGCGGGACCTGAGGGAGCGCTGCGAGAGCCTTGAGGCGGCCTTGAGGAAGCGCTGAGGTGGGCACGCCAGACTTCTGTCATGACCTCGAAGACCACCGCCGCCAAGCCCGCCTACGACACCTCCGACGTCAACGTCGGCATGACCGCGAACCCCCGCCGCACCCAGCTCTGAGCGCACCGGACCAGTTACACCCCGCAGGACCAGCAGCACCCGCGTGCGTACGGCGACCGCTCAGTCGGTCGTGGCGTACTTGCCGCGGTAGAACAGCAGCGGCTGCTCCGGGCCGTGCAGTGCCAGGTCCAGCACCCGGCCGATGACGACGTAGTGGTCGCCGGCCTCGTGGACGGCGTGGATCGCGCAGTCGACGTATCCCAGGGCACCGTGCAGCAGCGGCGAGCCGGTCTGCGAAGTCGGCTCCCAGCCGACCCCGGCGAACTTGTCGTTGCCCCGGCTGGCCATCGCGTTGGACAGCTCGGCCTGGTCGTGGGCCAGGAAGTTGACGCAGAACCTGCCGGCGCGCTGCATCAGCGGCCACGCGCGCGAGGTCTTGGCCGGGATGAAGAGCACCAGCGGCGGGTCGAGCGAGACGCTGGAGAACGACTGGCAGGTCATGCCCACGGGCTCGCCGCCGCTCACGGCGGTCACGACGGTGACGCCGGAGGCGAAGCTGCCCAGGACGTCGCGGAAGGTGCGGGCGCGTGCCACGGCCTCCTCGTCGTCGGCGTGCACGCCCGAGACCTCGCCCGGGCGCCACTCGACGTCGAAGTCCACGTCGCCCAGCCAGGAGCTGATCAGCTCCGGGCTCGGCCACGACTCCCGGGCGTCGGGGCTCATCCCCTCGGGGATCTCGGGGCTCGAGGTCATGGACCCCATGGTTCCACTGGGACGGTCGTCACCCGACACGGGCCGGCGAGCTCGGGGCTCATCGGCCGCCGCCGAAGTCGTGGCCCCAGTAGGAGACCGCGGTCGACTCGCGCGCCACCCAGCGGGCGTCGTCGACCTGCAGGCCGTCGGTACCGAACTCGATGTCGAAGCCGCCGGGCGACCTGACGTAGAAGGACACCATCTCGTCGTTCATGTGCCGCCCGAGCGTGGCCGAGAGCGGTGCCTGGTGCTTGCGCACGCGCTCCAGCGCGCGACCCACGTGGTCGAGCTCGTCGACCTCGAGCATGATGTGGACGCACTTGGCGGGGTTGGGCATCGGCAGGAACGCCAGCGAGTGGTGCCGGGGGTTGACGCCCAGGAACCGCAGCCAGACCTTGGAGCCCGGCTCCTTGCCGACGAACTCGCCGGGCATGCTCATCGAGTCGCGCAGGCGGAAGCCGAGCACGTCGGTGTAGAAGCGCAGCGCCTCGACGTCGTCGAGGACGGGCAGCACGATGTGGCCCATCCCCTGGTCGCCGGTGACGAAGCGGGCGGCGTACGGCGTGACCACCGGGCGCGACTCGTAGGTGATGCCGTGGAAGAGTTCGAAGACGTTGTCCCACGGGTCGGAGAAGCGCACCAGCTCCTGCACCCGACGCTCGTCGAGCTCCTCGCGGGTGCCCTCCTCGAACGCGACGCCGGCCTTCTGCAGGTGCTCGCGCGCCTCCTGCAGGGCGCGGTGGTCGGCGACCTCCCAGCCGGTCGCGGCGAGCTGGTCGACGTCGGAGGGGAACACGACGAGGCGGGCCGAGACCTGGTCGATGCGCCAGTACTGGTGGTCGGGGTTCGGGCCGCGACCGGCGGCGAGCCCGAGCACCTTGCCGGCGAACGTCGTCCACTGGTCGAGGTCGGTGCTGGCGACGCGGACGTAGCCCATCGACCGGATCTCGATGGTCATGGGCGTGGCCTCTCGGTGTGGCGCGCGTAGAAGGCGGTGGCGACCTCGCGGAACTCCTCGGCCGCCTCGATCTGCGCCCAGTGCCCGCAGTTCGGGAACACATGCAGCGACGCCTTCGGGATCAGCTTGAGCGCGACCATGGCGCCGTCGAGCGGGTTGACGCGGTCCTCGCGGCCCCAGGTGAGCAGCGTGTGCTTGCGCAGGCGGTGCGCCTCGCGCCACAGCATGCCGTCCTCGGCGGTCTCGGGGTTCCAGAACGACATGCCCATCGAGCGCATGGCCTCCTGGGCGCCGGGCGCCGTGGCGTCGGCGAAGCGCTCCTCGACGAGCTCGTCGGTCACCAGCGACTGGTCGACGACCATCGTGGAGATGAACGCGCGCAGGGCCTCGCGGGTGGGGTCGGCGCCGAAGTCCATGAGCCGCTGGACGCCCTCGGTGGGGTCGGCGTGGAAGAGGTTGAGCGACAGCCCGCCGGGGCCCATCAGCACCAGCCGGCCGACCCGGTCGGGGTAGGTGAGCGCGAGCCGCATCGCCGTACCGCCGCCGAGGCTGTTGCCGAGCAGGTGGACCCGCTCGATCCCGAGCTCGTCGAGCAGGGCGACGACGTGGTCGGCGGCGTGGCGGTAGAAGTTGCCGACCACCGGCGGCTTGTCGGACCCGCCGAAGCCGGGCTGGTCGACCAGCAGGGTGCGGAACGACGTCGCGAAGCCGGGCAGCGCGCGGCCGAAGTTGGACCACGCGCTGGCGCCCGGGCCGCCGCCGTGCAGCATCACGAGCGGCAGGCCGCCACCGACGTCGGAGGCCTCCCCCGCCTCGTAGTAGTTGAGCGTGAGCTCACGGGCCTTCGCCGACCGGCGGGTCGCCTCCTGGGAGAAGTCGCTCATGCCTCAGTACATCCCGGGGTCGACCTTGTGGCCGAACTCGTGGGCACCGAACATCTGCAGCGCCCGCTCGGGGTCGTTGGCGGCGTGCACGCGGCCGGCGTGCGCGTCGCGCCAGGCGCGCTGGAGGTAGGTGCCCTGGGCCAGCGCCCGGCCACCGGAGGCCTCGAACAGCGCGTCGATGGCCTCGATCGCGCGCTCGCTGCCGATGACCTGGTCGCGGCGCACCTTCAGGCGCAGCCCGAGCGGGATCTTCTCGCCACGCTGGACGTAGGCCATCTCCTCGCGGATGTTGTTGGTCAGCAGCGCCCAGGCCGCGTCGATCTCGGAGGAGGCCCGCGCGATGCGGACCATGGCGAAGGGGTCCTTGGACGCCTTCTCCCCGAGGTACGCCGCACGGCTGCGGGCCTGCTGCATCTCGACGTGCTCGGCGTAGGCGCCCATGGCCATGCCGATGATCGGCGTGGTGATGGTGCCGGTGAAGATCGAGTGGAAGGGCAGCTTGTAGAGGTCGGAGGTGTTCTGCTCCTGGCCGGGGCCCTTGCACTGCCCGGTCTCGCCCATGCTCAGCGTGAACGCCTCGGGGATGAACTGCTCCTCCACGAGGATGTCGTTGGAGCCGGTGCCGCTGAGGCCGACCATGTGCCAGACGTCGATGATCGTGTACTTCTCGCGGGGCACCATGAACGTCTTGAAGTCGATGACGTTGCCCTCCTCGTTGAACACGAGGCCGCCGAGCAGCACCCACGAGCAGTGGTCGCAGCCCGACGAGAAGCTCCACTTGCCCGACAGGGTGTAGCCCCCGTCGGTGACGGTGGCCTTGCCGGTGGGCGCGTAGGAGGAGCTCAGCCGGGTGTTGGTGTCCTCGCCCCACACCGCCTGCTGGGCCTCGTCGGAGAACAGCGCGACCTGCCAGGGGTGCACCCCGACCACGCTGGAGACCCAGCCGGTCGAGCCGCAGGCGCCCGCGATGTCGCGCACCGCGGTGTAGAAGTCGACCGGGTCGGACTCGAAGCCGTCGAAGCGCTTCGGCTGGAGCAGCTTGAAGAACCCGGTCTCCTCCAGCTCCTTGATGTTGGACTCCGGAACCACGCGCAGGCGCTCGGTCTCGTCCGCACGCTCACGGAACGTGGGAAGCAGGTCGCGTACGCCGTCGAGCACAGCCTGGGACATCGAGAACTCCTGTCGTGGTGGGACAGGTCAATACTAGAACACGTTCTTGTTTTGGTCGACATCCCTGGACGGTCGCAACTTATGCACTGTCGGTCGGGTCTCCCCCGGCTGCGCGGGCGGCGCGCTCGACCCGGGCGACGTGCGCCGGCCAGTGCCGGTGGGGGTCAGCGGCCGGCGGGCGTCGTACTCACCGAGGCCCTCGAGCTTCCACACGATCGCCTCGCGCGCCTGCTGGAGGTAGTCGACGAGCGTGGCCTTGGGGTCCGAGGTCGTCATGCCGGCCACTCTCTCAGCAGACGGCCCGCCCGGGTGCCTACTCCTCGCCCGGAGGCGGGTCCGGGTGCGGACCCGGCTGCTGGGTGTTGGGCTCCTGGCCGTCCGGGGTCGGCGGCTCGGAGTCCTGGTCGTGCTCGGGCGTCGGGTCGGTGGTCATGGGCGACCGGTACCCACTGGCGGTCGACGTGAGCGCCTGTCAGTCGGCCTCGATGAGCGGCCACACCTCGACCACTCCGTGGGCGACCGCGCAGGGGGTGCCCGACACGAGCCTCACCGCCTCGTCGAGATCGGAGGCCTCCACGATGGCGAAGCCGGCGACGGGCAGCGCCGACCGCAGGTAGGGGCCGTCCGTCGTCCTGACCCCCACTGCCTCGTGGTTGCGGACCTGCACAGGCGGGCCGGCCACCCCGACCATGGGCGTGACCCCGCCGTCCTGGAGGCGCCGGTCGTGGGCATGCGCCTCGTCTCGCACCTGGGGCGCGGTGCGGTCGTAGCCCTCGCGGTCGCCGTAGCCGATCGTGACGAATCTGGGCATGGCGGTGTCCTTCGGGAGGCGGTCGCGGTCGTCGTGGTGACCGCCGGACTCAGGCGGACTCATCGGTCGGCCTACGTCCGCCGGTGGAAGCGGACTCCCCCGTCGGAGAGGCGGACGAGCAGGTAGCGATGGTCGTGGGCCAGGTGGTGGTGGAACGAGCAGAACAGGTCCCCGTCGGCCAGGTCGGTCTTGCCACCCCGGGACCAGGGGGTGCCGCCGTGGTGGACCTCGCACCAGGCTGACGGGATGTCGCAGCCCTCGGCCCGACACGTGCGCTGGTGCACGGCGAGCGCCTTGCGCTGCGGTGGCGAGTAGAGGCGGCGCGTCCGCCCCAGGTCGAGCACCTGGCTCTGACCGCCGAGCACCACGGGGATGATGCCCGCCGTGCACGCCAGCCGGCGCGCCTCGCCGGCCGAGATCGGCTCGTCGCCCACGAAGGCGACCCCGTGCTCGGCCTGCAGCGTCTCGAGGTCGATGTGGACCAGCACGGTGGTCGCGTCGCCGCCGTGGAGCGGCATGCGGTCGGGGTCGACGGACTCGAGGAAGGAGCCGAACGCCTCGCCCATCCGCTGGTCGTAGGGCCGTCGGTCGTCGGGGGCGTTCTCGCGCTCGCGACGCGGCGCCGCGAAGGCATGGAGGTAGGTGAGCAGCCGGTCGCACACGGCGTCGGCCACGCGGAGGTGGAGGTCGGTGGTGCCGTCGCCGTTGCGCCGCGTCCTGAGGAAGGTGCGCTTGCGGGCCCGCGCCTCCTCCTGCTCGAGCAGGCGGGCCTCCAGGCCGTCGTTGACGTCGGGCGCCACGACGTCCAGGACCCGACGCCCCAGCTCCCGCAGCTCACGCGGACCGAACTGCTGCGCCTCGGTCACGAGCTGCGTCTCGGCCAGGGCGCGGGTCTCCTCACCCACCTCGGCAGGGAGCTCCTTGACGGCGCGCACGACGACCTCGGCCTGACCCACGTTGACCATCCCCTCCCGCAGCGCCCCGGCCACGACCGGGTGCTTCAGCAGGTCCCCTGCCAGCCGCAGGCGGCGGCGACACTCGCCGCGGTCACGTCGTGCGTGGTGCGCCAGCCAGGCCGCGACGTCACGAGCGCCGTCCCGCTCGGCGACGTCGTCGGCCGAGGCCATCACGCGCAGCCGCAGCTCCTCGGTCCGGTCGCTCAACGCACTGAGGCGGAGCAGGGCCGCGGCCTTGTCGTCCGTCGACATGTAGATCGGGTCGACCTCGGCGAGCTCCGCCAGGGCGTCCTCGATCGTCGACACCGCGGCCAGCACCGGATGCTGCGGAGCGAACGACTCGGACATGCCCACACCTGGAGGTCGACGGTCGCCCGGGGACCCACCCACCGGGACTCATGAGAACGTCGATGCCAGCGCGTCGCATGACGAGCTCCGGATCACCGGAGGACTACTGCATCTGTCGATATTAGAACAGTTGTTCGAGTTCCATGTCAAGGGCTGCCGTGCTGTTTCCGGCACCGGGGGCTGCCCTATGCTCCTGAGGTGACGAGGCGGAAGCTCGACGTCGGCCGTCTTCTGCAGGCGGCCGAGGCTGCGTCGCCCGTGCGAGCCGCTGAGGAGGTGGCGCGCGAGCTGGCGCTGGTCTTTGGCGCGACCGAGGTGTCGTTCCTGATCACCGACGCGTCCGGACGGGCACTCGTGCGCCTGGCCCACGTCCCCTCCGTCGGTGCGCCCGGGACCCGCGACGAGGGCGACGAGGACAACGGCGAGCGCAGGCACGACGAGGACTCGGCAACGCGGATCACTCTCGACGGCGGGCCGGACGAGCAAGCGCTGAGGACGCAGACGGTGCAGGTCATCGCACCCTCCCCTGACACCCCGCCCACCGGACGCCACCGACTCCTGGCACCCGTGACCGAGCGAGGAGAGTCCATCGGCCTGCTCGAGATGTTCCTGCCCGAACGGCCGGCCGACGAGACCGTGACCGAGATCGCCCAAGTGGCTCACCTGCTGGCGTTCGTCGTCATCGCCAACCGACGGCACACGGACCTGTACGAGTGGGGCCAGCGCACCGAGAACTACAGCCTGTCCGCCGAGATCCAGCAGCGTCTGCTGCCGTCCGCCCGCACCTGCGAGGCGGCCGCGTTCACGCTCGCCGGCTGGCTCGAGCCGGCAGCGTCGATCGGGGGCGACACGTTCGACTACAGCCTGGCGCGCGACTTCCTGCACCTCTCGCTCACGGACGCCATGGGTCACGGGGTCGAGGCAGCCCTGACCGCGAGCATGTGTCTCGCCGGCCTGCGGGGCGGCCGCCGGAGCGGGTTGTCGCTGGTGGAGCAGGCCGCGGCCACCAACGCCGCGCTCTGCGAGCACCCGCGCGGCACCGGCGAGGACTTCGTGACGGGGATCGTCGGACGTCTGGCGCTGAGGACCGGGGCGTTGGACCTGCTCAACGCCGGACATGTCGCGCCGTACCTCCTGCGCGACGGCGCATTGAACACCCTCGAGCTCCGCGTGGACCTGGCGCTCGGGATGTTCGAGGACGTCACCTACGGGAGCACGCGCGTGCAGCTGCGTCCCGGCGACCGGATCATCCTCCTCACCGACGGGATGCTCGACCGCAACGACATGGACAGCGCCATCTCGCGCGCGATCCTGGAGAGCCGCGAGCTCCATCCGCGCGAGGTCGTGCGGGCGCTCGCCGACGGCGCGCTGGAGGCCACGGGCGGCAGGCTGCGCGACGACGCGACGGTGCTGTGCCTGGACTGGCACGGTGAGCACAGGGGGTCACGACAGGTCGAGTTCGGTGCCGAGCCTGGCCGCGCCAGCGACCCGCTCGGCTGACGCCGCGCCACGCGCCCGGACCGCGACCGGCTCCATGGCCTCGGCAGTGAGCTCTCGCGGCGTACGACGAGGGCTGAGCTACGGCGCGACGTCGGTGATCGAGAACGAGTAGTAGCTGCTGCAGTGGAAGTCGGTGTTGTCGCCGTACAGCCGGCCGAGGAGCTCGACCTGCTGGCCGACGGACGCATACATCCCGAGCGGGTCGCGGCCGTGGTGGTGGATCCCGGTGCGACGGCGGTCGACGCCGCCCTCGACCTCGGAGACGACGACGTCGTAGGCCTTGCTCGAGCTGCCCAGGGTGTAGGCCCCGGCAGCGGTGTCGATGGCCAGGCAGTAGCCGTCACGCTGGTTGCCGCGCACCACGGTGAGCTCGCCCTTCATCCAGCGCACCGCGGGCTCCGCGAGGAGCGGGCCGGAGCCACCAGCGCCCGCGTCGGGGTGCCCGGCGAGCGACGGATCGGGCGTCGACTCCGGCATCGAGCGCTCACCCCGCACCGCGCGCGCGACGGAGAGCGTCGGGTGCGTGTCGCACTCGCCGTCGGCGTCCGCGACGACCCGGCCGCGGATCGAGGTCAGCTCGTCGCCGTACGGCGCGACGACCCGGCCGTTCGCCACGACGCCCGACCTGGTCGCGTCGAACGCACCGTCACGCTGCCAGGCCCTGATCTCGAGGTGGGTGCGCGCCGTGCGGAGGACGTAGGACCCGTCGTCGGTGTCCAGGAGCAGGCAGGCCCGACCGGCCCCGGCGGGCTCGACCACCAGCTGCCCGGAGAACCATCGCGGGTGCTTCGGCGCGGCGACCGGACGGTCACTGACCATGTTGCCCGTCGCGTCCGCGGGCGCGCCGCCCTCGCCGGAGGCCGCACACCCGGTGAGGCCGAGCAGGCCCAGGACCAGGACCAGAGCGGCGCCGAGGCGGTGTCGTGCGTTCACGGGGCGGATGGTCGCACGGCTCGGAGGACGCCAGATGAACACTCGGCCACGGACAGAGCAGTGGGCGTGTGCGTCAGCGGCGAGGACGCGATTCAGCCGCGGATGCCGGTGGGCTGAGCGCGCAGGTCTGCGCCAGCCCGAGGGCCCAGCACGTGGGGCATCCGCGCAGCAGCACCGCCGCAGGGATGACGAGCAGGAGCGCCAGCGGCCCCAGCCACGGCACCAGCGCGAAGGCCGCCACCATGAGGGGCAGGCCCAGGGCTCCACGTACGAGGTGCCGGGGAACGCTGCGGCTGGCGAACATGGTGTCGGGCTGGCTCATGCTGGGGGTTCGACACCGACGCGGTGAACGGATGGGCTCGCCGCAGACACAGTCCGTGGTGACGCAGGGACGACGTTCGCTCCAGCGGGCGTCCCCCGGTAACGTCACCTCGCAGTCGCCACCCCTAGACCGCGACCGACGCCATGGCCTCGGCGGTGAGGGTGACCGACCGGAGGCGGGCCTCCGTGCTGGGCGCCTGGTGGGCGGTGATCAGCTCGTCGGCACCGACGTGGTCGCGGAAGCGCTCGAGGTAGTCGGCCACCTCACGGCCGTCCCCGACCGCGGCGTAGGTGAACATCTGGTCGACGTGCTCGGCGGCGCCTCGTCGGAGGAGCACGTCCGCCTCCATGTCGCTCAGGCTCTCGCCGCGGCCGAACAGGGCGACGGCGATCGTGCGCCGTGCCGCCTGCAGGTTCTCGCGCGCCTCGGCCTCCGTGGCCGCGGCGACGACGTTGACGCCGGCGATCACGTACGGCGCATCCAGCTGGGCCGACGGCGTGAACTCGCGCCGGTAGGCGGCGACGGCGGCCTCGAGCGCCTGCGGTGCGAAGTGGCTGGCGAACGCGTAGGGCAGACCCAGCGCCGCGGCGAGGTGGGCGCCGAACATCGACGACCCGAGGATGTAGAGCGGGACGTTCGTGCCGCGGCCCGGCACCGCCGTCACGCCGGGCACCAGGGACTCCTCGCCCAGGAAGGCCTGAAGCTCCTGGACGTCCTGCGGGAAGCTGTCCGAGGCCGAGGGGCCGCGCCGCAGCGCGTGCGCCGTGGTCTGGTCCGAGCCGGGCGCGCGGCCCAGACCGAGGTCGATCCGGTCGGGGTACATCGAGGCCAGCGTCCCGAACTGCTCGGCGATCGTCAGCGGCGAGTGGTTGGGCAGCATCACCCCGCCGGCACCGAGCCGGATGGTGGAGGTGTGGGCTCCGACGTGCGAGATCAGGACGCTCGTCGCGGACGAGGCGATGCTCGGCATGTTGTGGTGCTCGGCGTACCAGACGCGACGGTAGCCGTGCTCCTCCGCGCGCTGCGCCAGCGCGACGCTGGCGGCGATGCTGCTGCCGACGGACTCCCCCTTCGCGATCGGGGCGAGGTCGAGCACGGACAGCGGGATGCGCATCGGGTAAGGCCTTTCAGGTCGTCGTCTCGTCACAACAAGCCCGGGAGCGGTCCTCTTCCCCGATCACGCCCCCGACCTCCGGCGCACGGCCGGCCCGCCGGCGTCACGTACCGTCATCCGGGTGAGTGACGACCCCTTCCGCCTGGAGCGCTTCGTCGAGGCGCAGTCGAACGGCGTCCACGCCCAGGCCTTGGCCGAGCTGCGCGCAGGTCGCAAGCGGAGCCACTGGATGTGGTTCGTCTTCCCGCAGGTCGCCGGCCTCGGCCTGTCACCGACCTCGCAGCGCTACGCCGTCGGCTCGCTGGACGAGGCGCGTGCCTACCTGGACCACCCCGTGCTCGGCCCTCGGCTCGTCGAGTGCGCCACGGCCGCGCTCTCCCACAGCGACCTGAGCGCGCACCAGATCATGGGCTCGCCCGACGACGCCAAGCTGCGCTCCTCCATGACCCTGTTCGCCCTCGCCACCGGCGCCGAGCCGGTGTTCCAGCAGGTGCTGGACGCGTTCTTCGCCGGCGAGCGCGACCCGCGGACCGTGGAGATCCTCGGCTCGTGAGGGCCGAGGGTCCATACTCGGACCTGCCAGGCTCGACAGGGACTGGCTGCGCGGACGTGGTGTAGTCGCAGCACACTTCCCTTCCAGGGAAGAGGTCGAGGTTCAAATCCTCGCGTCCGCTCCATCTCCTCCCCGACGCATCGAGCTCAGCGGTTGGCCGCTTCCTTGTCCTGCTCGGCCTTGAGCATCAGCGCGATGTCGATGAGCTGGTCCTCCTGGCCGCCGATGAGCTTGCGGCGACCGGCCTCGAGCAGGATCTTGGCGCCCGAGACGCCGTAGCGGTCGGCGGCGTTGCCGGCGTGCTTGAGGAAGGAGGAGTAGACGCCGGCGTAGCCCATCATCAGCGTCATCCGGTCGAGCTGGCACTCCTCGGGCATGGCGGGCTTGATGACGTCCTCGGAGGCGTCGACGATGGTGAGGAAGTCGATGCCGGTCCGCCAGCCGAGCTTGTCGCAGACGCCGACGAAGGCCTCCAGCGGCGTGTTGCCGGCGCCGGCGCCGAAGCGGCGCACGGAGCCGTCGATCTGGGTGGCGCCCGCGCGGGCCGCGATCACGGTGTTGGCGACGCCCAGGCCGAGGTTCTCGTGACCGTGGAAGCCGACCGTGGCCTCTCCCCCGATCTCGGCGACCACGGCGGCGACGCGGTCGGCGGTCTCCTCCATCACCAGCGCACCGGCGGAGTCGACCACGTAGACGCACTGGTTGCCGGCGTCGACCATGATCCGCGCCTGCTTCGCCAGCACCTCGGGCGGCTGGGTGTGGCTCATCATCAGGAAGCCCACGGTCTCCAGCCCGAGCTCGCGGGCCAGGCCGAAGTGCTGGATCGAGGTGTCGGCCTCGGTGCAGTGGGTGGCGATCCGGCAGATCTGGCCGCCGTTGTCCTGGGCGGCGCGGATGTCGTCCTTGGTGCCGACCCCGGGCAGCATCAGGAACGCGATCTTGGCCCGCTTGGCGGTCTCCGCCGCGATCCGGATCAGCTCCTGCTCGGGGGTGCGCGAGAAGCCGTAGTTGAACGACGAGCCGCCGAGGCCGTCGCCGTGGGTGACCTCGATGACGGGTACGCCGGAGTCGTCGAGCGCCTCGACGATGTCGTGCACCTCCTGGGCGGTGAACTGGTGCCGCTTGTGGTGCGAGCCGTCGCGCAGGCAGGTATCGGTCAGGCGCAGGTCCAGGTCGCTCGAGGTGTCCGTCTGGGACCAGGTGCGGGTGAGGATGTCGCGGTCGTTCACAGCAGGCTCCTGGCGATGGTGTCGCCGACGCGGGCGGCGGCGGCGGTCATGATGTCGAGGTTGCCGGCGTACGGCGGGAGGAAGTCGCCGGCGCCCTCCACCTCGACGAAGACCGAGACCTTGGTCTGGCCCTGGGTGGCGGCGGACGGCTCGTCGATCTGCGGCTCCTGGAGGAGCCGGTAGCCGGGCACGTACTCCTGCACGGCCTTCTCCATGGCGAAGACGCTGGCGATGATCGCGTCGCGGTCGGCGTCGGGGGCGACGGCGCAGTAGATCGTGTCGCGCATGATCATCGGCGGCTCGGCGGGGTTGAGGATGATGATCGCCTTGCCGCGCGCGGCGCCGCCGATGGTCTCGACGCCCGCGGCGGTGGTGCGGGTGAACTCGTCGATGTTGGCGCGGGTGCCGGGCCCGGCCGACATGGAGGAGACCGAGGCGACGATCTCGGCGTACGACACGGCGGCGGCGCGCGAGACCGCGGCGACCATCGGGATCGTGGCCTGCCCGCCGCAGGTGATCATGTTGACGTTCATCGCGGCGACGTGCTCCTCGCCGTTGACGGGCGGGATCACCGCCGGTCCCACCGCGGCGGGCGTGAGGTCGATCGCGCGGATGCCGGCCTCCTCGTAGCGGGGGGCGTACTCGCGGTGCACGTAGGCGGAGGTGGCCTCGAAGATCAGGTCGGGCAGCTCGTCCTGCTTGAGTAGCCAGTCGACCCCCTCGTGGCTGGCCTCGAGGCCCTGCTCGGCGGCCAGCCGCAGGCCCTCGGACGTCGGGTCGACGCCGATCATCCAGCGGGGCTGGATCACCTGCGATCGCAGCAGCTTGAACATCAGGTCGGTGCCGATGTTGCCCGGCCCCACGATGGCGGCGGTCAGCTTTCCACTCACAGCTTCACTCCTCGAACTGCACGCTCAGCGGCGCGAAGCCACTGATGGTCGCCACGACCCGGTCACCCGGGGCGAACGGCACGAACGGGCCCAGGGCCCCGGACAGGATCAGGTGGCCGGCCCGCAGCGGGTCGCCGAAGCGCCAGGCCTGAACGGCGAGCCAGCGCAGCGCCTCCAGCGGGTCGCCCAGGCAGGCGGCGCCGTCGCCGGAGGAGCGCTCCTCGCCGTTGATCGTCAGCGACATCGTCACGTCGCGCGGCTCGAGGTCGTCGAGGCGCCGCCCGTCGCGGCCGACGACGAACAGCCCGCTGGAGGCGTTGTCGGCGACGGTGTCGGTGAAGCCGATGTCCCAGTCGGCGATGCGCGAGTCGACGATCTCCAGCGCCGGCAGCGCGACGTCGACGGCCGCGCGCACGAGCTCGAGGGTGATCTCCTCCTCGGTCGCCGGGTCGATGTCGCCGGCCAGCACGAAGGCGACCTCGCCCTCGACCCGCGGCTGCACGAGCGTCCGCATCGAGACCGGCACGCCGTCGGCGCCGTGGCTGACGTCCATGTCGGAGAGCAGGTAGCCGAAGTCAGGTTGGTCGACGCCGAGCTGGCGCTGCACGGCCTCGGACGTGGCGCCGATCTTGCGACCGACCACGCGTACGTCGCCGACCAGCCGGGCGTCGACCAGCCCGCGCTGCACGGCGTACGCCGCCGGCAGGTCGTCGGTGCCGATGAGGTCGCGCACGGGCGCGCACGGCACCCGCGTGGCCTGAGCCTGCGCGAGGCGCGACACGGCCGCCTCGATCGAGTCCTGGGAGGTCACGGGTCCACAGTAGAACCTGTTACAGTTTTGCGCCATGAGCACCCCCCTGCCCCCCGAGGTGGACGTCGTGGTCGTGGGCGCCGGAGGGGCCGGCATGACCGCCGCGCTGGCGGCCGCCACACGCGGACTGGACACGGTCCTGCTCGAGAAGAGCGCCTACTTCGGCGGCTCGACCGCGCGCAGCGGCGGCGGGGTCTGGATGCCGGGCAACTACGCGCTCGCGAAGGCCGGCCAGGCCGACCCGCTGGCGGAGTCCAAGCGCTACCTCGACTCGATCGTCGGCGACGTGGTCCCCAAGGTCCGGCGCGACACCTACATCGACCGCGGCGCGGAGGTCCTCGACTTCGTCCGCGAGCACACCCCCCTGCGCTTCACCTGGGTGCCCGACTACGCCGACTACCACCCCGAGGCGCCCGGCGGCCGGGTCGCGGGCCGCAGCTGCGAGCCGATCCCACTCGACGCGCGCTTCCTGGGCGAGGAGCTGAAGCGGCTGCACCCGCAGTACACCAAGGCGCCGGCCAACATGATCGTCACGCAGGCCGACTTCCGGAAGATCAGCCTCGGCCTGCGCACGCTGCGCGGGCCGGTGACGATGGTGAAGGTGCTGCTCAACCGGATCCTGAGCGGCCTGCGCGGTCGCCGGATGTTCGCCATGGGCAACGCGATCGCGATCGGCCTCCGCAAGGGCCTCATCGACGCGGGCGTGCCCGTCCACTACGAGACCGAGCTGACCGACCTGGTCGTCGAGGACGGCCGCGTCGTCGGCGTCCGGGTCACGCTGGACGGTCAGGAGTCCGTCGTACGCGCGAGGCGCGGGGTGATCCTGGGCAGCGGCGGCTTCGAGCGCAACCTGGAGATGCGCGAGAAGTACCAACCGCAGCCCACGTCGGTCGACTGGACGACCGGCTCGCAGTTCAACACCGGCGGGGGGATCCTCGCCGGCATCGCCGCCGGCGCCGAGACCGACCTGCTCGACGACTCCTGGTGGGGGCCGACGATCCCGCTGCCGGGCGGCCCGTGGTTCTGCCTCGCGGAGCGCAACCTGCCCGGCTCGATCATCGTCAACCAGGCCGGCGAGCGCTACATGAACGAGGCGCTCCCCTACGTCGAGGCGGTGCACGAGATCTACGCCGGCGAGGCCACCGGGGTCGGCCACGTCCCGAGCTGGATGGTCATCGACCAGCGCTACCGCAACCGCTACCTCTTCGCCGGCCTGATGCCGCGCCAGCCCTTCCCGGGCCGCTGGTACAAGCACGGCGTGATCCGCAGGGCCGACACCATCGAGGCGCTCGCCGCCGAGATCGACGTACCGCCCGAGAGCCTGAAGTCCACGGTGGAGCGCTTCAACGGCTTCGCCCGCGGCGGCACCGACGAGGACTTCCACCGCGGCGAGTCGGCCTACGACAAGTACTACTCCGACCCCACGGTCAAGCCGAACCCCTCGCTGCACACCATCGACCAGGGTCCGTTCTACGCCGTCAAGATCGTGCCCGGCGACCTCGGCACCAAGGGCGGGCTGGTCACCGACGAGCGCGCCCGCGTGCTGCGCGCCGACGGCTCGACGATCCCCGGCCTGTACGCCGCCGGCAACGTCTCGTCCGCGGTCATGGGCCGCACCTACGCCGGGCCCGGCGCCACCATCGGACCGGCCATGGCCTTCGGCTACCTCGCCGCCCAGGACATCGCCGCCACCCCGGTCGCTCCGGAGGTTGAGGAGGTTGCGCAGCAACCGTCTCGAAACGCTGTGGGCAAGGAGAGCGCCTGATGCCGATCGACCCGTCCGTCGCGATCGGCGCCGACCTCGGCGCACGCGAGTTCTCGTGGACCGAGAGCGACGTGCTGCTCTACCACCTCGGCATCGGCGCCACCGACCTGTCGTACACGCTGGAGACCGCGGGCCTGCAGGTGCTGCCGTCGTTCGGCGTCGTGGCGCCGACGTTCCACGAGACCGACCCGCCGCCCCTCGACCTGCCGGGCTGCGACATCAACCTCGCGCAGGTCGTGCACGGGTCGCAGTCGATCTCGGTGACCGGCCCGCTGCCGACCTCCGGCACCGCCACCGTCTCCACGCGCATCAGCGACGTGTGGGACAAGGGCAAGGCCGCGGTCATCTGGCAGGAGGGCGTCGCCACGGCGCCGTCCGGCGAGGAGCTGTGGACGGTCCGGTCGTCGATCTTCGTCAAGGGCGAGGGCGGCTGGGGCGGTGAGCGCGGCGTCTCGGAGAAGGTCGAGCTGCCCGACCGCGCGCCCGACGCCGACACGACGTACGACGTCACGCCGCAGCAGGCGCTGCTCTACCGCCTCTGCGGCGACCGCAACCCGCTGCACGCCGACCCGGAGTTCGCCAGGGCCGCAGGCTTCCCCGCGCCGATCCTGCACGGACTGTGCTCCTACGCGATCGTGCTGCGCGAGCTGACCGACGCGCTGCTCGACGGCGACGCGGCCGCGGTGCGCGGCTTCGGTGGCCGCTTCTCCGGCGTGGTCTTCCCCGGCGAGACCATCCGCGTGCAGGGCTGGCGCGACGGCGCCCGGGTCCTGGGCTCGGCCACCGTCGCCGGCGGCGAGCGCGACGGCTCCCCCGTCCTCGCCGACGTGGTGCTCACGCTTGACTGAACCGGTGGACACCGGACTTCAGCAGCTTCTCGAACCTCAGATCGGCTCGGCGTCGGCGGCCGACCTGGCGGCGGTGCTCGACGAGCTCGCCGCCGGGGCGCGGGGCGTGCTCGGCCCGGACTTCCTCGGTGTGCACCTCCTCGGGTCCTTCGCGCTGGGACGCGGCGACGAGCACAGCGACGTGGACTTCCTCGTCGTGACCGCCGACCGGCTGGACGACCCGGGAGCGCTCCGGGACCTGCATGCCCGACTGCCCGACCTGTCCTCGCCGTGGGCCTCCCACCTGGAGGGCAGCTACGCGCCGGTGGGCGACCTGGCGAGCCCGATGACCGTCGGGCGGCGCTGGTGGTACGTCGACAACGGCAGCCGCGAGCTCGTGCTGTCCGACCACGACAACACGGCGCACACCCGCTGGGTGCTGCGTGAGAACGGGCGGCTGGTGGCGGGCGCCGCCGTGCGGGCGTCCGTCGCCGAGATCTCCGTCGGCATGCTCCGCGCGGAGGCCGTCGGCACCGCGCGCACCGTCGCGGAGCTGTGGGAGGACGAGCCCGCGACGTACGCCACCGCCTGGGGGCAGCCGTTCGTCGTCCTGACCCTCTGCCGGGTCCTCTACACCGCCACCGAGGGTGCGGTCACCGACAAGACCTCGGCCGCGCGGTGGGCTCGGGAGCGCGTGCCCGAGCGCTTCGCCGGGCTGGTCGACGACGCGATCGCGTCGCGGCCCGACCCGTGGGGGCGCGTGCACCGGCCGGCCGACTCCGCCGCCGTCGCCCTCACCCGGGACTTCGTGTGGGAGGTCGTCGGGCTGGTCGGGCGGGCCGGGGCGGGCGCGGGCTGAGCCCGGGCGAGCTCAGCCAGGCTTGGTGGCGAGCAGGTAGAACCGCTCGGTGGTCTCGCCGCGCCAGGTGAACGGGCCGCGGTGGTACCACTCGAGGTCCTCGAAGCCGGCCGCCTCGACCACCGACCGCACGTGGGCGGGGTCGTGGAACACGAAGTCGAGCGAGACGTCGAGGTCGAACCACGAGTCCAGGTGGCGTACGCCGCCGCCCGCATGCATCGCGAGCACCAGCCGCCCACCGGGGCTGATCGGCCGGGCCAGCGCCGCGACGGCGTCGGGCAGCTCGGAGGCAGCGAGATGGATCAGGGAGTACCACGCGAGCACGGCACCCCACCCGTCGCTGGTGGTCGGGCGCATGAGCCGGCGCAGGTCGCCGACCTCGTAGCGACCCTCGGGGAAGCGCCGACGGGCCTCCTCGACCATCGCCGGCGTGAGGTCGATGCCGGTGGCGTCGGCGCCTGCCGCGGCCAGGTGGGCGGTCACGTGGCCCGGCCCGCAGCCGACCTCGACCACCGGCTGGTCCCCCGCCTCCGCGGCGACCCGGTCGAGGATCCAGGACTCGAAGGGCAGCCCGCCGAGCTCGTCGGTGAGCCGGTCGGCGTAGGTCTGCGCCACCGTGCCGTACGTCGCCCGAACGCTGTCGTCGCGCGCGTCGGCGCCCTGCGCGAGCACGCTCTCGAAGTCGCCCGCGGCGGTGGTCGCGGCGGGCGCAGCGCCCGCGGCGCCCTCGTCGACCGGGCCGAGCAGGTGCACCCAGCGGTTGTCGTGCTGGCCGGGGCGGCGCTCGAGCTCGCGCACCAGCGGGCTGGGCCGGCCCGCCATGCGGCGCAGGGTCTCCTCGACGGCCTCGCGGTCGGCGAAGGCGTGCAGGCGCTCGGTGCGCGAGCGCAGCTCGCCGGGCGCCTGGGGCCCGCGCAGCAGCAGCACGGTGACCAGCGCGCGCTCGGCGTCGGTCAGCGAGAGCTCCTCGGCGAGCGTCTGGTGGTACTTCAGGGTCCGCCGACCGGTCGCCGCCCACACGATCCGCACCAGCCCACGGTCCTTGAGCTCGCGCGCGACCCGCTCGACGGTCGCCTCGTCGTGGTCGGTGATCGGGTCGCGGCTGCTGGTCTGGTTGCACGCGGTGCGCAGGGCGTTGAGCGACAGCGGGTAGGACGCGGGGACCGTCCGCTCCTTCTCCATCAGGCTGCCGAGGACGCGCTGCTCGGTCGGGTCGAGCACCGGGAGATCCATGCCGCCGACCCTAGCCGGGCGCGACCGGGTGCACCGACAGCTCGTCGGGGTCCCAGCGCCGGAGCGAGACCAGCGACAGCGGCTCACCGTCCATGGCCACCGCGTCGAGCACCCGCGGCAGGTCGGTGCGCTCGACCCGCCTGGCGAGCGTGACGTGGGGCAGCCACCCGGGGTGCTGGTGACCGCGGGTGGCGGCCTTCAGGCGGAGGACCGCCGCCACGAGCTCGTCGGGGACGTCGACCAGCCGCGCCACGGTGACCCGCTGCCCGCCCAGGAGCGCCAGCCCGGAGAGCCGGGCGGTGACGGGCAGCAGCGGGCCGAGCAGGTCCGCGGCCAGCCGCTCGTCGGGCGGCTCGATCTCGGGCACCGCCAGCACGGTCACGTGCGGGGTGTTGGAGGCGCCCGTGTGGTCGAGCATCGAGGGCAGTCCCGCGTCGCGCAGCGCCTGCCAGTCGCGCCTTACGGCGGCCTCCCCCGCGGTGTCCGGCAGCAGCTCCAGCGCGTGCAGCCGCGGCATCAGGCGAGCCACGCCGCGGCACGACGCGTGTGCGTGGCCTTCTTGGCCGGGTCCATGCCGTCGTAGAGGTTCGCGACCATCCGCGAGCGCGGGTTGCCGGCGAAGACGTCGTGGTGGTCGCGCACGAAGGTCCAGTAGAGCGCGTCCCAGTCGTCGGTCCAGTCCCCCTTCGGGAGGTCGGACATCTTGCGCAGGTAGTTGCTGCCGGAGACGTAGGGCTTCGTCGTGATGGCGGGTCCCGCGGCGAACTGGCTCATCGCATACACATTGGGGACCATCACCCAGTCGTAGGCGTCGACGAACAGCTCCATGAACCACTCGTACGCCGCGTCGGGGTCGGTGCGCAGCAGGCACTGGGCGTTGCCCAGGACCATGAGCCGCTCGATGTGGTGCGCGTAGCCGGTCCTGAGCACCTTGCGCAGCACGTGGTCGACCGGCTCGAGCCCCGTGGTGGCGTCCCACCAGCCGCGGTCGAGCGGGCGGGCGTGCTCGAGGCGGTTGCGGCTGCGCATGCGCCGCCCCCACATCAGGTACGTCGCCCGCATGTACTCGCGCCAGCCGATCACCTGCCGCACGAACCCCTCCAGCGAGGCCAGCGGCACGTCGCCGGCGTGCGCCAGGGCTCCCCGCAGCACCTCCGCCGGGGAGACCAGCCCGACGTTGAGCCCGGGCGTGAGCAGCGAGTGGAAGACGAACCCGTGCGTGGCCGAGATCGCGTCCTCGAACGGCCCGAACTCCGCGAAGCGCTGTGCCAGGAAGTCGTCGTACGCCGCCGCCGCCTCGGCGTGCGAGGTCGGCCAGGCGAAGGCGTCGGGGTCGCCGGGAGCGTCGGGGAAGGCCTCCTTCACCCAGGCGATCGCCTCGTCCACGGCCGGGTGCCGCTCCGGCCGCGCCACCTCCGGCACCGGGTGCCCGCGGGGCAGCTTGCGCCGGTTGTCCTCGTCAAAGGACCAGCGGCCACCGACCGGGCTGCCGTCGGCCTCGACCAGCACGTCCAGGCGCCGGCGCTGCCAGGCGTAGAAGGTCTGCATCCGCGCCGACGAGCCCGCGAAGTGCTCGCGCACCTGCTGCCGGGTCGTCAGGAAGTTCGGCGTCTCCAGCACCTCGAGCTCGGGCCACACCTCGTGCAGGTCGCGCGAGAGCCAGTCGTCCACGACGTCGAAGACGCTCACCCGGGTCGGCCGCAGCGTCGCCAGGAGCGCGCGGAGCGCGTCGTTGCTGCCGGTCGTCGCGGAGCTCTCGACGACGTCCACCTCGCGTCCGGCCTCGCGCAGCGCGTCGGCGAAGCGGCGCATCGAGGCGCGGTGCAGGACCAGCTTCTGGGCGTGGAAGGCGTACTGGCGGAACAGCAGGTCGTGCTCGACCAGCACGAAGCGGGTGCCGTCGGGAGCGTCGAGGTGCTCGCGGAAGAGCTGGTGCGGCAGCACCAGGTGCACGCGTGACTCCGGCATGCGCCGACCCTAGCCAGGCCCCGGTGACCCCTATCCTCCCGTCATGAGCCTCCTGGAGAGCTGGACCCGCGGCGAGCACACGGCCGAGACGCTGCGCGGCACGACCGCGACGTACGCGACGTACCGCAAGGGCAGCGGGCCCGGCGTCGTCGTGGTCCACGAGATCCCGGGCGGACGTGATCGCGTTCGGCGAGGAGGTCGTGGCGGCCGGCTTCACCGTCGTGATGCCGCACCTCTTCGGCAGGCCGGAGGCCGGGCTCAACCCGCTGAGCGTCGCCGGCCTTCTTCACCGAGCGCCTGGCCGTCTGACCCCGCGGGTGGGCGGCGCCGTCCACGGGTCGTCCGGCCAGGCGTGCTTGGGGTAGCGGCCGCGCAGCTCGCCGCGGACCTGCGGGTAGCCGGTCGCCCAGAACGACTCCAGGTCGGCGGTGACCGCCACCGGGCGGCGCGCGGGTGAGAGCAGGTGCAGGAGCAGGGGGACGCGGCCCTCGGCCAGCGCCGGCGCCGAGCGCCAGCCGAAGACCTCCTGGATGCGCACGGCCAGGACCGGCTGGTCGCCGTCGTAGTCCACCCGCACCGCCGACCCGCTGGGCACCGTGACCTTCTCGGGCGCCAGGTCGTCGAGCCGGCCGGCTGCGGGCCACGGGAGCAGGCGTCGCAGGGCGGCGGTCACGTCGAGGCGCCGCAGGTCGCCCGCTCCCCGCACCCGCGCCAGGTCCGGGCCGAGCCAGGTCTCGACGGTCTCCACGAGGGCCTCGTCGGAGACGTCCGGCCACGGCTCGCCCAGCGCCCGGTGCAGGAAGGACAGCCGGGCGCGCAGGGCCGTCGCACCCTCGCCCCACGGCAGGGCGGCCAGCCCGTCGACCCGCAGCCCCTCGCGCACGGCGGTCGCCACCAGGTGCGGCGCGGGCTCCGCGATCGTCGCCGACGTCAGCTCGATGGCCCCCAACGAGGTCGTGCGGCGGGCCACCACCCGGCCGCCTCGCCAGGCGACCTGCTCGTCCTCGCGCCACAGCGCGGAGGCCGCCTCGAGCGCGAGGTCCTCGTCGAGCGGCGCGGCCGAGCGGATGGTCGCGTCGCTGCGGCCCGACGGCCGGTCGGCGTCGGCCACCGCCAGCCAGGAGGTGCCGGCCAGCGCCGACTCGCCTCGCGCGAACGTGGCGCCGGTGCCGCCGGCCATGAGGTACGACGACCCGCTGGGCCGCAGCCGGGCGACCCGGTCGGGGTGCGCCAGGGCCACGACGAGGCCGACCGCGAGGTCGTCGGTGAGCCCCTGGTCGCCCGTGACGGTCGTGACCGCGCCCTCCAGGCGCCGCACGGCCGCCTTCCACGCCCCGGTGTCCGGTCCGCCGCGGCGCAGCCCGCGCAGCGCCGCGACCAGGTCGGCGCCGGGTGCGCGCACGTCCTCGGCCAGCATGGCGACGACCTCCGCCGCCCGCCGAGAGCCGGTCAGCTCCGCGCCGTCGAGCAGCGCGCGGGCCAGCCGCGGGTCGACGGCGACGCGTGCGATGGCGCGCCCGCGGTCGGTGACCGAGCCGCTCGCGTCCACGGCGCCGAGCGCCGTGAGCGTCTCGCGCGCGGCGGCCAGCGCCGGGGCCGGAGGCCGGTCGAGCAGCGCCAGCCCGGTGCCGTCCGGGCTCCCCCACACCGCCAGCTCGAGCGCGAACGACGTGAGGTCGGCGGTCGCGATCTCGGGCGCCGGGTGGTCCGCGAGGTGCTCGTGCTCGGCGGGCGACCAGCAGCGGTAGGCCGCTCCCGGCCCCTCACGCCCGGCCCGGCCCGCCCGTTGCGCCGCGCTGGCCCGGCTCACCCTCACCGTGACCAGGCCGGCCAGCCCGCGCCGGTGGTCGGTGCGCGGCTCGCGCGACAGCCCGGCGTCGACCACGCTGCGCACGCCCGGGACGGTCAGCGACGACTCGGCGACGGCCGTGGAGACGACCACCCGGCGCCGCTCGCCGGCGGTCAGCGCGAGGTCCTGCTCGCGGTGGGGCAGCCGCCCGTGGAGCGGACGGACGTCGGCGTCGACACCGGCCAGGCGACGTACGACGCCGGCGACCTCGGCGACGCCCGGCACGAACACCAGCACGTCGCCGGTCCGCTCGGCGAGCGCTCGACGCACGGTCGCGGCGACGTGGTCGAGGAAGCGCGGGGTGACGCCGCGGTCGTCCATCCGCAGCACCCCGCTGGGCAGCGGGCTCCAGAGCGTCTCGACCGGGTGCAGGGAGCCGGGCACGTCGACCACGGGCGCGGGAGCGGCGCCGCCCAGCACGGCGGCGGTGCGCTGGGCCTCGACCGTGGCCGACATGGCGACGACGACCAGGTCGTCGCGCAGGTGCGCGCGCACGTCGACGAGCAGCGCGAGGGCCAGGTCGGAGTCGAGCTGCCGCTCGTGCACCTCGTCGAGCACGACCGCCGCGACGCCCGGCAGGGCCGGGTCGCGCTGCAGGCGGCGCAGCAGGACGCCGGTCGTCACGAACTCCACGCGCGTGGCGTCACTCGTCTGCCGGTCCCCGCGGACGGAGTAGCCGGAGGTCCGCCCGACAGGCTCGCCCAGCAGGTGGGCGAGGCGCCGGCCGGCCGCGCGCGCCGCGATCCGTCGGGGCTGGGTGACGACGACACGGCCCGGGCCGAGAGAGGCCAGGGCGGGCGGCACCAGCGAGGTCTTGCCCGAGCCGGGCGGCGCCTGCACGACGGCGACTCCGCTGTGGCGTACCGCCTCGAGGACGTCCGCGAGCCCGGCCGCGACGGGGAGGTCCGGCGGCCGCGCCAGCAGCCGGGCGATCGGGTCCTCGGGCACGGGCGCAGCCTGTCACGCCGACAGGTCGACCGCGTCCCCCACCGTCACGACGCCCGACTCCAGGACCCGGCAGATCGACCCGCCGCGGCGGCGCAGCGCGACCTGCGCGTCCGGGCCGATCGTGTCATCGAGCAGCTTGCAGGGAGCCGCGACGCGGACCACCTCCAGCAGGACGTCGCCGATGCGGATCAGGCTGCCGGGCTCACGCGGCACGACGCCGGAGGAGACCGTGATGTTGCGACGGGTCAGGCCCGGGTCGATGGCGGCGCCGAAGACCGCCTCGGCCTCCGTGAGCGCCTCCTGGCTCTGGATGCTCACCTGGCGGTGCCTGGAGCCCTCGTAGCGGTCGCCGACGATGCCCCGGGCGGCGACGATCTCGACGCTCGGCACCGAGCGGGTCGGGAGCCGCCGGCCCTTGGCCACGTGCAGCGCGGCCACGACCGGCCCGGGCGGGGGGACCGGAGCGGACGTCACGCCGAGAGGATAAGCCCGCTCGTCGGGACGCCGGTGCCCGCGGTGACCAGCACGTGCGGAGCCTCGACCGGGTTGACCGACGTGCCGCGGATCTGGCGCACGCCCTCGGCGATGCCGTTCATGCCGTGGATGTAGGCCTCGCCGAGCTGGCCGCCGTGGGTGTTGAGCGGCAGCCGCCCGCCCACCTCGATCGCGCCGTCGGCGACGAAGCCGGGCGCCTCCCCGCGTCCGCAGAAGCCGAGCTCCTCCAGCTGCATCAGGACGTACGGCGTGAAGTGGTCGTAGAGGATCGCCATCGGCATGTCGTCGGGGGTCAGGCCGGACTGGCGCCACAGCTCGCGGCCCACCACGCCCATCTCCGGGATGCCGATGTCGTCGCGGTAGTAGGAGGTCATCACGAACTGGTCGCGTCCGCTGCCCTGCGCCGCCGCCGCGATCACGGCCGGCTTCTGAGCCAGGTCGCGCGCCCGCTCCGCCGACACCACGACCAGCGCCACCGCGCCGTCGCTCTCCTGGCAGCAGTCGAGCAGGTGCAGCGGGTCGGCGATCATCCGCGAGGCCTGGTGGTCCTCGATCGTGATCGGCCTGCCGAAGAAGAACGCGTCGGGGTTGGTGGCGGCGTGCCGGCGGTCGGCCACCGCGACGGCGCCGAAGTCGCGCGAGGTGGCGCCGTACTCGTGCATGTAGCGGCGCGCCTGCATGGCCACGGTGGCGGCCGGGGTGCCCAGGCCCATCGGGTAGGTCCAGGCGTTGTCGAGGCCGTTGGTGTTGACCTGCGTGGCGGCCGCGAGCGAGAACTGCCCGAAGCGGCTCTCCGAGCGCTCGTTGAAGCCGCGGTAGCAGACCACGACGTCCGCGACCCCGGTCGCGACCGCCATCGCGGCCTGCTGCACGGTCGCGCAGGCGGCGCCGCCGCCGTAGTTGATCCGGCTGAAGAAGCGCAGCTCCGGGATCCCGAGCTCGCGGGCCACGGCGATCTCCGAGGAGGTGTCCATCGTGAACGTCGTCAGGCCGTCGACGTCCGCGGGGGTGAGCCCGCAGTCGGCCAGCGCGTGCTGCACGGCCTCGACGGAGAGCTGGAGCTCGGAGCGGCCGGAGGCCTTGGAGAACTCGGTCGCGCCGATGCCGGCGATCGCGGCCGCGCCCGACAGGGCGCTCACGCGACGACCCGCACGGTGCCGGCGACGTGGTCGCCCAGCGACACCGAGCCGACGACCGAGATGGTGGCGACGCCGTCCTCGACGGACTCGACCGTGCCGCGGAAGGTCAGCGTGTCGTAGGGGTGGGCGGGGGCGCCGAGGCGGATCGCGATGCCCTTCAGCTCGGCGTCGTGGCCGAGCCAGTCGACGACGTAGCGCTCCACGAGGCCGTTGCTGGTGAGGATGTTCAGAAAGATGTCCTTCGACCCCGACGCCTGCGCGACGTCGCGGTCGTGGTGGACGTCCTGCCAGTCGCGGGTGGCGATCGCGGTGCTCACGATCGTGGTCGGGGTCATCGGCAGGCTCCACTCGGGCAGCTGCTCGCCCACGGTCAGGGTCCTCATGCCTTCCTCCACACGGGCAGGGTCAGCTCGTCGTCGACGCGGTCGAAGTCGACGCGCAGGCGCATCCCGATCTCGATCTCGGCGTCCCCCGTCTCGTCCGACAGAGCGTCCGTCACCTCGCCGACCATCCGCACGCCCTCGTCCAGGTCGATGAGCGCCAGCACGATCGGCAGCTCCTTGCCCGGGACCGGGGGGTGGCGGTGGACGACGTAGGAGAAGACGGTGCCGGTGCCGGCCGCGACGACGTGGCCGCGGTCGAAGGCGCCGCACTCGGGGCAGGCCGGGCCGGGCGGGAAGCGCAGGAACCCGCAGGCGTTGCAGGTCTGGATGCGCAGCTCGCGCTCGGCGGTGCCGTCCCAGAAGAACTGCGAGTCGCGGCCGACCATGGGACGCACGGTCATGGCGTCTCCCTCGGCACGAACTTCAGGACCCGGAACAGCATGGTCGCCACGGCCTCGCTCCGCCCGTCCGGGTGGTCGACGTACCAGGTGTTGCGCGACGTCACGAAGTAGCCCTCGCCCATGGCGGTGCGCTTGGGGCCGACCACCGAGTCGAGCGCGCTGGTGACCCGCAGCTCCTCGCCGACGCGCAGGTAGCGCTCGTAGCTCTGCTCGCAGTTGGTCCCGAGCACGGCGGTGTAGCCGGCCGCGGTCAGGAACTCCGTCATCCGGCTGAGCGGGTCCTCCGGCGGCCGCTTGCGCCCCAGGCCGGGCATCGTCCAGACCTGCGCCATCGACGGCGGCGCCTCGCCGCTGCGGAAGCGCTCGTTGTCGTAGCCCATCGCGTCCAGCCAGGTGCCGATCGTGGGCTGGTTGACGGGGTACGGCGCCTGCGACTCCGACGCCTCGCCGAGGGCCTTGATGCGCTCGGCCTCGGCCATGATCTCGTCGTGCCCGACACTGGTCCGCGCGCTCATCGTGGGACCCGCGGGAGCCCGAGGCCGAACATCGCGATCAGCTCGCGCTGCACCTCCTGCACGCCGCCACCGAAGGTCAGGACCAGGTTGCGCTTGGCCTGGCCGTCGAGGTAGTCGAGCAGGTGCCGGGTCTCCTCCTCGGCCGGGTCGCCGTAGCGGTGGACGATGCCGGCCAGGTCGGCCGCGAGGTGCTGGACCTGGTCGGCGGCGAAGACCTTGGACGACGAGGCGTCCCCGACCGAGATCTCACCTGCCTCGCCGGCGCGGGCGACCTCCCAGTTGAGGAGCTCGTTGACCCGGAAGACCGCGGTCACGCGGCCCATGACGTCGCGGACGTCGGGCCGCTCGAGGACGCCGGCCTTGGTGGCCCAGTCGACGATCCGGTCGCGCAGCCCCTCGATGCGCCCGGCGGGGCCGAGCATGACGCGCTCGTGGTTGAGCTGGGTGGTGATCAGCTTCCAGCCCTGGTTCTCCTCGCCGACGAGCATGTCGACGGGGACGCGGACGTCGTTGAAGTAGGTGGCGTTGACGTGGTGGGAGCCGTCGGCGGTGATGATCGGGGTGAACGAGTAGCCGGGGTCCGACGTGTCGACGATCAGGATCGAGATGCCCCGGTGCTTGGGAGCGTCGGGGTCGGTCCGCACGGCCAGCCAGACGTAGTCGGCCTGGTGCCCGCCGGTGGTCCACATCTTCTGGCCGTTGACGATGAAGTGGTCCCCGTCGCGCCGGGCCGTCGTGCGCAGCGACGCCAGGTCGGTGCCCGCGTCGGGCTCGCTGTAGCCGATCGCGAAGTGCACGTCGCCCTGGAGGATCCGCGCGAGGAACATCTCCTTCTGCTTCTCCGTGCCGTAGCGGATCAGCGTGGGCCCGACGGTCTGCAGGGTCACGGCCGGCAGGTGCACGTCGGCGTGCTGGGCCTCGTTGGCGAAGATCGTCTGCTCGACCTCGCCGAGGCCGTGACCGCCGTACTCCTTCGGCCAGCCGACGCCCATCCAGCCGTCGGTGCCCATCTGCTTGACCACGCGCTGGTACGTCGGACCGTGCCTGTCACGGGCTTCATCTTCTTGGCCCATGTCGAGGTGCTGGTCGTGGGAGGCCAGGTCGGTGAAGTAGGCGCGCAGCTCGGCCTTGAGCGCGCGCTGGGTGGCAGTGAGCTCGAGGTTCTTGGTCGTCGGGTCCTCGAGGGGTACGTCGCAGGCCAGCGCGCCGAGCGTGGTGGCGATGTCGGTGACCCACGAGAAGTAGTGGTGCAGCGGGTAGGTCTCGTCGACGCCCATCCCACCGTGCAGGTGGTGGCACGTGCGCAGCGCGGGGGGCGCCTCGGCGCAGACCCAGTAGGCCGCGACGGCCAGGTCGTCGGTGACGTCGAGGCCCTCGCGGATCCGCCAGGCGGCGTTGTCGGCGGCGAGGTCGAGGGTCCGGGAGGCGATGTAGACGTCGGCGATCTGCATCGCGACGGCCTGGAACTCCGCCAGGCTACGCCCGAACTGGGTGCGCCCCTTGATGTAGCCGGCGGTCAGGTCGCGGGCGCCGGCCACGAGCCCGGCCGCGGTGATGGCCAGGCCGGCCACGGCGTGCTCGGTGAGCACCCGTGCCGCGTCGGGGCCGAGCAGCAGCTCGCCGGGCGCCCCGTCGAGGACCACCGTGTGGGTGGTGCGCCGTGCCGAGGAGCCGGACTCCAGCAGCGTCACGCCGGGGTCGGCGGGGTCGACCAGCGCGACGACCACGTCGTCGCCGTCGAGCGCGGTCACGAGCAGCCGTGCGGCGTCCGCGGCGTAGGTGACGCCGACCTTGCGGCCGGTGACCCGCCCGGCGGCGTACGTGGCGGTGGGGCGGTCCAGGATGCCGACGCCGACCTCGCGCAGCGCGGGCGTGAGGACGACCTCACCGGTCGCGACGCCCGCCAGGAGCGTCTGCTGCGTCTCCGAGCCGGTGGCGGCGATGGTGAGCGTGCCGCAGCAGAGCGTCTCCCAGACCGGCAGGTGCACCGCGCGGGCGCCGGTCTCGCGCAGCAGCACGCCGACCTCGGCGAGGCCGAGGCCCTCGCCACCCTGGGCCTGTGGAACCGCCAGGCCGAGCATGCCGGCCGACGCGAGCGCCGCCCAGTCCGCGTCCCGCTCCAGCGCCTGCTCGATGACCGAGCGCACTGCCGCGACGGACTCCTGGTCCGCCGGGGTGAAACCGTCCGCACCCACGTGGTTCTCCTGCCGTGTCGGGATCACGATGGTCGGCGGCGCGCCGCACCGGGGGCCGCCACCTGGCCGAAACTGTAACCTGTTCTAGTCTAGGTGACCACGGTCGGCGCAGCAGAGTCCCGACCGCGACGGAGGGACGGGGCCGCAGTGTTCTCACCGCGCGAGGTGCTGCGCAACCGGGTCTACCTGCCGTGGGCGCGGATCCCGCCGGGCCGGCTGCTGGAGCTGCCCGGTCGCGGCGGCTCGACGTACGTCACGGACACGCCGGGGCCCTCCCCGGAGTCTCCCACGCTGGTGCTGCTCCACGCGCTCGGCTGCACGGGCCTGCTCACGTGGTACCCCGCCATCGAGCCGCTGTCTCGGCGCTTCCGGGTGGTGACGATGGACCAGCGCTGGCACGGCCAGGGCATCCGCAGCGAGGAGCTCTCGCTGCGCGACTGCGCCGACGACGTCGCCGCGCTCATCGACGTGCTCGAGCTGCGGGACGTCATCGTCGGCGGCTACTCGATGGGGTCCGTCGTGGCCCAGCGCGTGTGGCGCCAGCATCCCGACAAGCTGCAGGGGCTGCTGCTCTGCGCGACCACCGACCGCTTCCGGCTCAACCCCGCGGAGCAGGTGTTCTTCGCCGGCATGGGCGCCTCCATGGTCGGCGCGCGCGGCCTGTCCCGCTCGCGCACGGCGATCACCGCCGCCCGCGCCGCCGCTCGAGCCGTGGACCTGGCCCCCTCGGACATGCACGAGTGGGCGATCCGGGAGTTCCGCAGCACCAGCCCGTGGGCGGTCGGCCAGGCCCTCGCGGCCCTGGGCCGCCACCACTCGCGCCCTTGGCTCGGGAAGATCGACGTCCCGACCGCGGTCGTGGTCGGCACCCGCGACAAGGTGATCCCGCCGCGGCGCCAGGTCGCCCTCGCCCGGTCGATCCGCGGCGCCACGCTCCACGAGGTCGACGGGGGTCACGCGATGTGCGTCCTCGAGGCGGAGAGCTTCGTCCCGGTCGTCGTCGAGGCCGCCAACACGGTCGACGCGCGCCGCCGGGACTTCGCGCGGCGCTGAGCTCTCAGCGCTTGCGCACCCGCTTCCCGACCAGGGTCTGGGGCTTGGCGGGCACCCCCGCCTGGGCGAAGACCGCGACCGCCTTGGCGGGGTAGGCGAGCCTCGCGGTCAGCCGGTGCCCGCGGTCGGCGCGCTTGATCTTGTAGCTGGTGCCCGCGGCCCGGCGGATCACCTTGCCGTCCCGGAGCCACGTGATGGCGAACCTCATGTCCGCCTTGGCCATGCTCATGTAGGCGCGGAGCCCGGGCGAGACCACCACGGCCAAGCGCCGTCCCACCACGGGCCGGCCCGTGATCCTGCCGGGGGCCGGGGTCCGCAGGGTGACGACCGCCGGGGTGTCGGAGTCCGTCACCATGAGCACCGGCGAGAACGAGCGGGTCGGCACCGTGCCGCTGAGCATGTCGAAGCTGCAGGGGTCGATCTTGAAGCACGCCAGTCCGCCCCACGGCGAGATCGAGGCCAGCGCGTAGCTGCCCGCCTCCTTCTCCCCCGTCCAGGAGGAGAAGGGCACCAGGCCGCCGGCGTCGCCCGTCGGCCCGATCAGGGAGAGCGCGCCGTCCGCGGTCCTGGCCACGACCTGGGCCACCATGGGCCGGCCCAGGTGGTCGACCACCTTCACGGTGGCCACGCCGAGGCCGTCCCCGTCGACGGCGCCCGACGGCGGCGCTGCGGCCAGCAGGGAGAGGAGCAGGGCGGCGGCGGTCGTGGCGCCGGCGGCGCAGCGGCGCAGGGAGCGGTTCCGAGGAGAGGTCACGCAACCACGGTAGGTGCCGCGGAGCGCATTCTGAGAAGAACTCGACTATCACCGGAACTGTCTAGACCGCCTACCTTTCTCGTAGGGTCAGTCCGCCGCGGCGGCCGCCCTCGTCGTGCGGCGGGCGCGCGCCCGCCTGATCGGCGTGACCTCCTCGGGCGCCCGGACGGCCTCGGTCAGCTTGGCGAGCTCGGTCGGGAAGTGTCGCACCAGCGCGTCGACGTCGGGCATGGACTCGCGGCACGCGATCACCCCGACGTGGAGCCGGCCGTTGTTGGACATCACCGTGATGTTGACGCCGGCCCCGTGGAAGACCGGTCCGAGCGGGTAGAGGCCGACGATCTCGGCGCCCATGAAGTAGAGCGGGAACGGTGGCCCCGGCACGTTGGAGATCACCAGGTTGTGCACGACCGGGTGTTTCTCGGCGAGCCGCAGCCCGGCGTAGGCGCGCACGGCGAGCCCGAAGGTGCGTGGCGCCGCGAACTCCGCCCAGTCCTGCAGCGCGTCCGCGCTGATCGCCTGGTGGTGCTCCTTGGCGTGACGGTTGGACTCGGCCAGCTCCTGGAGCCGCTCGAGCGGGTCCTCGACGTCCGTGCCGAGCGTGGCGAAGAGGGTGGAGACCTTGTTGGCGCCGCCCTCGCGCTGCGACTGCTCGCGCACGCTGACCGGCACCGAGGCCAGCAGCGAGCTGTCGGGCAGCTCGCCGCGCTCGTCGAGGTAGGCGCGCAGGGCGCCGCCGGCCAGCGCCAGCACGACGTCGTTGACGGTGGTGCCGGTGGCCGTCTTGACCGCCCGCACCTCCTCCAGGCCGACGTCCACGACGCCGATCGTGCGGTGGCCCGTGATGGTGCCGTTGAACGACGTGCGCGGAGCCGTGAGGGGCGCGGCCATCGCCGTGCCGGCGCGTGCCCGTCCGACGGTTCGTGCGACGCCCTTGACCGTCGGGGCGACGATCCTGGCGGCGTGCACGGGCAGCGCGAGGTTGGTGAGCAGCGCCCGGCCGAGCAGCTCGCGCAGGCCCGGCTCACGTCCGTGACGCTCATCGGTGGTCTGCACGAGGGGCGCGGCGTCGGGCTCCAGCGCACACAGGTGGGAGATCAGGTTGGAGCCGGAGACGCCGTCGACGGTCGCGTGGTGCATCTTGGAGAACACCACGACCTTGTCGCCGCCCTCGTAGCCCTCGATCACCCACATCTCCCACAGCGGACGCGACCGGTCCAGCGGCAGGGCCGCGAGGTGGGAGGCGAGCGAGACGAGCTCGTCGTAGCCACCCGGCGCCGGGAGCGCGAGCCGGTGCACGTGCCGCTCGATGTCGTACTGCCGGTCCCGGACCCAGATCGGGTGGTCGAGGCCCAGGGGGACGCGGCGCAGCTTGCGCGTGAACGCCGGGACGTCCTTGACCTGCTGGTCGATGCCGGCCTGCATGGCCGCGAAGGAGTAGCCGCCCGGGATGGTGCTCGGGTCCAGGACGATGAGCCCACACACGTGCATGAGCTGGGCCGGCGTCTCGAGGTAGAGGAAGCTGGCGTCGAGTCCTGACAGGCGGTCCATGGCGGCATCCTAGGTCTGAAGAGTGGAACGTGTTCTAAACGCTGCACTAGCCTGATCGTTATGGGGTTCCGTCGCCGCCAGGTCGTCACCGCCGCGCTCACCGCCAACGCGATCCGGCCCGTGCCGGGCTTCCAGGTGGGCATCCCCGCCTTCTTCGCCGGGTGGCTCACCGGCGAGCTCGCCCCGCACGTGCTGGCCCTCACCGCGGCCGACGCCCTCACCCACGCCCGCGGACGCCGTCGCGACCCGATGGGGCTGGCGCTGGCCGGCCTGAGCGCAGCGGGCCTGGCCTTCCTGGTCGGCCAGGCACGGCGGGTCCGCGAGGTCGCCGAGGACTCGCTGACCGAGGCGCTCGGCGCGGAGTACGTCGAGCAGCTCGACGCCGCGCCCACGCCGGCCGACCTGGCGGTGCCGTGGCGCTCGCTGGTCTACCCCTTCCGCATGCGCTCGGCGCAGGTCCGCGTCGAGCGCGACATCGCCTACAACGACCACGGGCGCCGGGGCCGGCTCGACGTCTACTCCCCCGCCTCGAGCCCGGTCGAGGGCGCGCCCGTGCTGCTCCAGGTGCACGGCGGCGCGTGGACCATCGGCACCAAGGAGCAGCAGGGCATCCCCCTGATGCAGCACCTCGCCGCCAAGGGCTGGGTCTGCGTGGCGGTCAACTACCGGCTCGCGCCGCGCGACCCCTTCCCCGCCCAGGTCATCGACGTCAAGCAGGCGATCGCGTGGGTGAAGGACAACATCGCCTCCTACGGCGGCGACCCCGACTACGTCGCGATCACCGGCGGCTCCGCCGGGGGTCACCTCGCGTCGCTGGCCGCGCTCACCGCCGACGACAAGGGATGGCAGCCCGGCTTCGAGGACGCCGACACCTCGGTGCAGTGCGCCGTGCCGCACTACGGCGTCTACGACCTCGCGGGCTCGACCGGCCTGAGGAGCGCCGAGCGGATGCGCGACGGCTTCCTGTCCCGGCGGGTCCTGCGGACCAGCTGGCAGGACCACCCCGAGCTCTTCGAGGCCGCGTCCCCGTTGCTGCGGATCACCCCCGACGCACCGGACTTCTTCGTGCTCCACGGCAGCCGGGACACCCTCGTCGGCGTCGACCAGGCGCGGCTCTTCGTGGCCCGCCTGCGCGAGATCTCCCGGCGCTCGGTCGTCTACGCCGAGCTGCCCGGCGCCCAGCACGCCTTCGACGTCTTCCCCTCGATCCGCTCCTCGCACATCGTGCGCGCCATCGACCGCTACCTCCACTGGCACTGGAGCTCCTGGCGACACGACCGCGCGTCGGCTTGAGGTTCTTCCCTCCTGGGCGCCCGGCGGGGTCTACCCTGCACCTACCGGCACCCCCACCGGTACCAGGAGGGCGCGCGCCATGGCCAGGCTGCTGGTCGTCGACGACGACGAGGACATCCGCGAGCTGCTCTCGCTCGCCCTGGGCATCGCGGGGCACCAGGTGCTGACCGCCTCCGACGGGCCGGCCGCGCTCGGCCTGCTCGCCGAGGAGCGGGTCGACCTGATGGTGCTGGACGTGTCGATGCCGCAGATGTCGGGTCTGGAGGTCGCGCGCCGGGTGCGCGCCACACCCCCGACGTCCGAGCCGCTGATCCTGATGCTCTCGGCGATGGCCGACCCCGACGACATCGCGGCCGGGATCGCGTCCGGCGCCGACTCCTACGCCACCAAGCCGTTCACGATCCCCGCGCTCACGCAGGCCGTCCAGAGGCTCCTCGAGGGGCGCCCTTCGTGTCCCTGACCCCGTGGGCGCCGTCGACCCCGACGGCCCTGCTGGCGGGGAGGGGGCTGCCCGGCGTCGCGCTGGGGTACGTCGCCGTGTTCGTGCTCGCGGTCCTCTCGGTGCACTTCGCGCCGCCGGACTCCGACGTCGCCACGTGGTGGCCGGCGGCCGGGGTCGGCTCGGCCATGGTGGTGCTCAGCCCGCCGCGCCACTGGCCGGCGCTCCTCGGTGGCGTCCTGGTCGTGACCGGCGCCGCCAACGCCCTGGAGGGCCGCGGCCTCGAGGTCGCGGCCCTCTTCGGGCTCGGCAATGCCGCCGAGAGCCTGGTCCTGGCCCTGGTCCTGCGCGCCGGCCGCGCGCCGCGGTCGTCCCTCGTCCCGATGCGCGCGCCCGAGGACCTGCCGCGCGTGCTGGTGGCCATCGCCGCCGGCGCCATGACGGCGGGCACCCTCGTCGCCGCCACCGTGGCGATCGCGCTGGAGGGGTCCTTCGCCGCCACCTGGACCAACGTCACGGCCGCCCACGGCGCCGCCACGCTGCTGATCCTGCCGCTGGCCCTGATGGTCGGGGACCCGCAGGCACGGCTGAGCGACGACCCGCGGGTGCTGCAGGCCGTCCAGGTGGTCGCGACGCTGGGCGCCTTCGCCCTCGTCCACCACTCCGGCCAGTCGCTGCCCCTGGCGTTCCTCCCGCTGCCGCTGCTCGTGTGGGGCGCCCAGGTGCTCTCGCCACGCGCCCTGGCGCTCGAGGCACTGGCCGCCGGCCTGATCGTGACCGCGCTCGCCACCGAGGGCGGCGGCCCGTTCGGCTCGGACGGTGACATCTCCGCACGCGTCCGCGACGCGCTCGTGCAGCTGGACCTCGTGGTCATCGCCCTGGTCTCGCTGCCGCTCGCGCTCAACGTCAGCCAGCGGCGGGCGGCCCTCCGCGAGGCCGTGGCGGTCGGCGAGACCTACCGCCGCAGCATGACCGAGTCCGTGATCGGCACGCTGCTCCTGCGCCCGACCGACGGCGGGCTCCACGTGCTGGACCTCAACGAGCCGGCCGGCGACCTGCTCGGCGTACGGCGCGACGACCTGCTCGGCCGCGACTGGGCGGACGCGCTCGGCCCGCACGGCGGCCTCGTGGTCGACGCCGCCCGCGAGATGACCGCAGGACGGCGCAGCGGCTGGGAGCACGAGCTGTGGTTCGCGACCGAGCCGGCCAGGTGCGTGCGGCTGGCCCTCTCCTGGGTGCCCGACACCTCCTCGGGCGACCTGGTCGTGGCGCAGCTGGTCGACCTCACCGAGCAGCGGGTGGCGCAGCGCTCGCTCGAGAAGGAGCTGGGCTTCAACGCCGCCCTGCTCGACGCGACCACGGGCATCTCGATCATCGCGGCCGACCGCGACGGCCTGGCGACGTACGTCAACCGGGGCACCCGCCGGCTGCTGGGCTACGCGCCGTCGGACCTGGTGGGCCGCCGGCACCTGGTGGACCTCTACGACCCCGAGGAGCTGCGCGAGCGCCCGGCCGAGACCGAGCTGGGCGCCCCGGTGTCCGGCGACTGGACCTTCGTGGGCGCCGACGGGCGGCGGCTCCGGGTCAGCGTCAGCGTCACCCCGTTGCGCGACGCCGCCGGCGAGCTCATCGGCTACCTCCAGGTCGGCGAGGACGTCACCGAGCGCGCGCTGGCGCAGGACGCGCTGCGGGCGGCGCTGGAGAAGGAGCGCCAGGGCGTGGAGGAGCTCGAGCGGCTGGACCGGTCGAAGTCGGACTTCCTCGCGACCGTCAGCCACGAGCTGCGCACGCCCATGACGAGCATCATGGGCTTCAACGAGCTCCTCGCCAGCGAGGCGGTCGGACCCGTCAACGAGCGGCAGCGCGAGCTGCTGCGCCGGGGCACCAGGGCCGGCCAGCGGCTGCTCGGCCTGATCGAGAACATCCTCACCATGTCGCGCACGGAGTCGCTCGTCGAGAGCGCCCACCACGTCCCGCTCGACCTGGGCGCGCTGCTGGTCCGGGTGGTCGAGACGACCGAGCCGCTGGGCGACGGCGAGCTGACGGTGACGCTGACCCTGCCGCCCTCCGGCGACGTGCGCGTCGTCGGCGACGCCGCGCAGCTCGAGCGCGCGCTGGTCAACGTGGTCTCCAACGCGATGAAGTTCACTCCCGGCGGCGAGGTCCGCGTCGCGCTGGGGTCGGTCGGGGACGACGCCGGCCAGCCGGGGCGGGCCGTGGTCACCGTCGAGGACACCGGCATCGGGATCCCCGTGGAGGAGCAGGGCCGGCTGTTCGAGCGCTTCTTCCGGGCCAGCAGCGCGGTGCGGGCCTCGATCCCCGGCACCGGCCTGGGACTGGCGATCGTGCGCACCATCGTGCAGGCGCACGCCGGCACGGTCACCGTCGACTCCCAGCCGGGCGAGGGCACGACCGTCCGGATCTCGCTGCCCCTGCACCCGTCGCGCTGAGCCGCGCGCGCTCAGCGGGGCAGGCCGAGGATCCGCTCGCCGACGACGTTGCGCAGGATCTGGGTGGTGCCGCCGGCGATGGACAGGCAGCGGGTGTTGAGCAGCTCCCACACCGCCGCGCGCACCTCCTCGTCGTCGGTGAGCATCGCGCGCTCGCCGTGGAGCTCGACGACGAGCTCCGCGCTGTCCTGGCGGTTGCGCACGCCCAGGAGCTTGGCCACGCTCGACTCGGCGCCGGGGCCCTGGCCGGCGAGCGAGCGCAGCGTGGAGCGCACGCCGAGCAGCGAGCAGACCGTCGACAGCGCGACGGCGTGGCCGACCCGCACCCGCTGGGCGTCCGTCAGGCCGCCGGCCGCGAGGACCACCGCCCGCTCGACGCTCTTGTCGAGCCGGCTCGTGGCCATAGCGACGCGCTCGTTGGCCAGCGTGGTGCGGGCCAGCCGCCAGCCGTCGCCGACCTCGGCGACGAGGCAGTCGTCCGGCACGAAAACCTCGTCGAGGAACACCTCGTTGAAGAGCGCCTGGCCGGTGATCTCGCGCAGCGGACGGACGTCGATGCCCTCGCTGCGCATGTCGACCAGGAAGTAGCTGATGCCCCGGTGCTGCGGCACGTCCGGGTCCGTGCGGGCCAGGCAGATGCCCCAGTCGGCGCGCTCGGCGACCGAGGTCCACACCTTCTGGCCGGTGAGCCGCCAGCCGCCGTCGACCTTGTCGGCGCGGGTGCGCAGGGAGGCCAGGTCGGAGCCCGACCCCGGCTCGGAGAACAGCTGGCACCACACGAGCTCCCCCAGCAGCGACGGGCGCACGAAGCGCTCGCGCTGCTCGTCGGTGCCGTGCTCCAGGATGGTCGGCAACGCCCACCCGGCGATGACGATGTCGGGGCGCGTCACCTGGGCGCGGGCCAGCTCCTGGTCGATCACGATCTGGGTCACCGGGTCGGCGCCGAGTCCGTAGGGCTCGGGCCAGTGCGGGGTCAGCAGTCCGGTCTCGACGAGCTCGGCGCGCTGGTCGTCGGCCGCCGCGACGCGGTCCGCCCGGGCCGCGAGGTCGGCGCGGATCTGCTCGTCCCGCCCGCCGAGGTCGACGCGCACCGTGCGCCGTACGCCGGAGACGGCGCGGGCGGTCAGCCGCTCGGCGGCGGCGTCGGCGTCGCCCAGCAGCGCGCGCAGGGTGAGGGCGCGGCGGAGGTAGAGGTGGGCGTCGTGCTCGTAGGTGAAGCCGATGCCGCCGAGCACCTGGATGCAGCTCTTGGCGACGGCGACGGCGCCGTCGAGGGCGACCGTCTCGGCGACGTCGGCCGCGAACGCCCACTGCTCCTCCTCGCCGAACGCGACCGAGGCGACGTCCCACGCGGCCGCCGTCACGGCCTCGGCGGTCTCGAGCATCTCGGCGCACAGGTGCTTGACCGCCTGGAAGGCGCCGATCGGCCGGCCGAACTGCTCGCGGACCTTGGCGTGGTCGGCGGCGGTCTGCACGCACCAGCGCGCGATCCCGGACGCCTCGGCGGCGGCGAGGGTCACGGCCGTGCGGCGTACGACGTCTGCGGTGAGGCCCGGCACGGGCAGGACGCCGTCGGCGGCGCGGTCCGCCCGGACCGAGCCGAACCGGCGGCTCAGGTCGACCCCGGTCACCGGGGTGACGTCCACCGCGGCCGCCGGGACGACGTGCCAGTGCTCGTCGTCGTCGGGGACCAGCAGGTGGGTGGCTCCCGGCGCGTCCCACACGACCTCGAGCCGGGCGTCGAGCGCGAGCCCGAGGCGCGCGCCCTGGGCGAGCGCCTGCGAGAGCCCGGCCGTCTCCCCCAGGAGCGCCGCCGCCACCGCGGTGGACAGCAGCGGCCCGGGCACCAGCTCGTGGGCGCACGCCTCGAGGGCCACGGCGACGTCGAGCACGCTGCCGCCACCGCCTCCCGCGGACTCCGGGAGCCCGATGGTGGCGACCCCCATCTCGCCCACGGCGCGCCACACGTCGTCGAACGTCGCCGCTGGGTCCTCCGCGGTCGCCCGGACCGCCGCGGGTCCGTCGAGGGACGCGGCCCACTTGCGCAGGCTGGCCGCCAGCTCGACGTGCTCGTCCGCGATCCCGATCGACATGCGGCGCCCTTCCGTGGCGGCAGAAAACTAGAACGTGTTCCATATCCTAGAGTGCGGCCCGTGCCCGACACCAGCATGCCCGCGGACCTGCTCGCCCACGCCCTCGCCGCCAAGGGCTTCATGCCCGAGGACGAGGGTGACCTCCTGCACCGGGTCGCCCGTGAGCGGCTGCCGCACGGCCTCGCGCTCGAGGTCGGCACCTACTGCGGCAAGTCGGCCATCTACCTCGGCGCCGCGGCGCGCGAGGTCGGTGGCACCGTGGTCACCGTCGACCACCACCGCGGCTCGGAGGAGAACCAGGCCGGCTGGGAGCACCACGACCCCACGCTCGTCGACGCCGAGCTCGGCCTCATGGACACCCTCCCGGTCTTCCGCCGCACCATCGCCGACGCCGGCCTCGAGGATCAGGTCGTCGCGGTCGTCGGCCGCAGCACCACCGTCGCGCGGCTGTGGCGCACGCCGCTGTCGCTGCTCTTCATCGACGGCGGCCACGCCGAGGAGCACGCCCAGAACGACTACTCCGGCTGGGCCCACTGGCTGGTGCCCGGCGGCGCCCTGGTCATCCACGACGTCTTCGCCGACCCCGCCGACGGCGGCCAGGCGCCCTACCACGTCTTCCAGCGCGCCCTCGCCGGCGGCGCCTTCGCCGAGTCCCACGCCCTGGGCTCCCTCCGCGTCCTCACCCGCACCTCCGGCGACCCCGGCGACCCCGTCGGGTGACCCGCCCGAGAGTTTCGGGCGGGTCGGCGTTCAGACGGGGTCGCCGACCACGCAGTCGCACTCGAGCATGAGCTCGGTGAAGTGGGGGGCCAGCGAGGTGCCGCGGTAGATGCCGGAGCCGGCGGTGCTGTGGCCGTGGGTCTCCCCCAGGGCGTCGACGGCGAGGATGACCGCGGCGGCGGTGTAGGTCGTGTGCTCGTGGGGCCAGTAGACGTCGTCGCCGTAGACCCAGCCGGTCCAGTAGGCGCCGTCGTCGCCGCGCAGGTGCTGCATGTCGCGCAGCAGCGTCATCGCGCGGCGGTGGTCGCCCAGCCCGTCGAGCGCCATGACGAGCTCACAGGTCTCGGCGCCCGTCACCCACGGGTTGGTGTCGACGCAGCGGATGCCGAGGTCGGGCACCACGAACTCGTCCCAGCGGCTGGCGACCAGGTCGAAGGCGTCGGGGCCGCGGACGGCGCCGCCGAGGACCGGGTAGTACCAGTCCATCGAGTACGTCGCCTTGTCCTCGAACAGGTCGCGGTGCTCGCGCAGGGCGTGGCCGAGCCTGCCGCCGGCCAGCTCCCACTCCGGCTGCGGGTCGTCGAGCAGGTCGGCCAGCGCCACGCCGGCGCGCAGCGAGTGGTAGATGCTCGACGAGCCGGCGAGCAGCGCGAAGGACTCCGTGGGGGTCCAGTTGATGCCGCCGAACGGCAGCTGCTGGGACACGACCCAGTCGAGGCCGGCCCGCACCGAGGGCCAGAAGCGCTGCACGAACCCGAGGTCGCGGCGCACCAGCCAGTGGTGCCACACGCCCACCGCGAGGTAGGCCGACATGTTGACCTCGCCGCGGGGGTCGTCGACCTCGCCACCGACGATCTTCATGGGCCACGAGCCGTCCTCGCGCTGCAGGGTGGGCACCCACTCGTAGGCGCGCTCGGCCGCCTCGACCTGCCCGCCGACCAGCAGCGCCATGGCGGCCTCGACGTGGTTCCAGATGTCGACGTGCTCACCGGTGGTCCACGGGATGGCCCCGGTGGGCTCCTGCATCGACGCGATCGAGGCCGCGGTCTGCGCCACCTGCTCGGCGGTCAGGACGCCGTCGACGTAGGGCAGCTGGGCCAGCGACTCAGACATCGACGTCCGCGGTCTCGGGCTTGCGGAAGTACAGCACCATGCTCTTGCCGATCAGCGGGTCCAGGACCTTGCCGGCGACCTGCAGCGCCTTCGGCTGCTTCATGATCTCCCAGACCAGGAGCTTGTGGTAGGCGCGGGCCAGCGGGTGCTCGTCGTTCTCGACCCCGACCGCGCACTTGATCCACCAGTAGGGCGCGTGCAGGCCGTGGGCGTAGTCCTTGCCCTCGAAGACCATGGCCTCGCCGGGCGTCCCGTCGTTGAAGCGGCCGGCCTTGGTGACCTTGTCGACCAGCTCGTGGTCGGTGTAGATCCGGATGTGGCCGCCCTCGGCGTTGTGGTAGTCGTCGGAGAGCTTCCAGTTGATGACCTCGGGCAGCCAGCGCGGCACCGAGATCGCCAGCGTGCCGCCGGGACGCAGCACGCGCACCAGCTCCTTGATGGCCTCGACGTCGGCGTGGATGTGCTCGAGCACCTCGGCGGCCACGATCCGGTCGAACTCGCCATCGGCGAAGGGCAGCTGCAGGGCGTCGCCCTGCTTGATGTCGGCCTCGGCGCCCTCGGGCACCTCGCCGGCCTCCTTCATCGCGGAGAAGAGCTCGCGCACCCCGGCCAGCTCGTCGGCGTCCATGTCGAAGGCGACGACGTCACCGCCGCGGCGGTACATCTCGAAGGCGTGGCGACCGGCGCCGCAGCCCATGTCGAGGACCCGGTCCCCGGGGCGCAGCCCCAGGCGGTCGAAATCAACGGTCAGCAACGGAAGAACGCTCCTTCTGGAAGTCGGCGATGACGTGCTCGTACGCCGCGGCGACGGTAGCGGCCACCGCGCGCCAGCTGAACAGCTCCTCCACCCGGGCGCGTCCGGCGGCACCCATGCGGGCCCGGCGCTCGGGGTCGTCGAGGAGCCCCTCGATGGCCGCCTGGAGCTCGCCGACGTCGCCGGGGGTGACGACCTCGGCGCACACGCCCTCGGGACCGACGACCTCGGGGATGGCGCCGGCGCGCGACACGACGAGTGGGGTGGCGCAGGCCATCAGCTCGGCCGTGGGCAGGCTGAAGCCCTCGTAGAGGGAGGGCACGCACGCCACCTCGGCGGAGCCCATCAGGTCGACGAGCTCCTCCTCGGTCATGCCGCTCACGAAGCGCACGGAGTCGCCGATCGACAGCTTCTCGATCAGCTTCTCGGTGCGCCCGCCGGGCGCGGGCTTGGTCACCAGGACCAGCTCGACGTCGCGCTCGGTGCGGATCTTGGCGAACGCCTCCAGCAGGGTGTTGATCCCCTTCATGGGCGCGTCGGCGCTGGCCATGGCCATGATCCGGCCGGGCACCCGGGGCTTGGTGGGGGGCCGGAAGCCGTCGTCCACGCCGAGCAGGATGACCTGCATCCTGGCCGGGTCGACGCCGAAGTCCGTGGCGATGTCGCGCTTCGACGTCTCCGACGGCGTGAGGATCCACCGCAGCTGCCGGGCGACCTTGCCCTGCATCCGCAGGAAGCCGTACCAGCGACGCAGCGTGACCTTGCGCCACGGGTTGCGCGTCTGCTGGAGGTCGATGCGGCGGTCGAAGGTGATGGGGTGGTGCACGGTCGCGATGAGCGGGAGGCCCAGCTTCTCGATGTCGAGCATGCCGTAGCCGAGGACCTGGTTGTCGTGGGCGATGTCGAAGTCGTCGCGGCGGTCCGCGAGCAGCCGCGCGACCCGCGAGCTGAACGTCTTGGGCTCCGGGAAGCCGGCCACGCACATCGTGGCGAACTCCTCGACGTCGATGCGGTCGCGGAACTCGCGCAGCTTGGGCACCCGGAAGGGGTCGGGCTCGCGGTAGAGGTCCAGGCTCGGCACCTTGGTCAGCGTCACGCCCGGGTCGAGGTCGGGGTAGGGCTGGCCGGAGAACACCTCCACCGTGTGGCCCAGGTTGGTCAGCTCGCGGCTGAGGTGGCGCAGGTAGATCCCCTGACCCCCGCAGTGCGGCTTGCTGCGGTAGGACAGCATGGCGATGCGCACGTGGCACGGCCCTCTCTGTGGTGCGCCCCCGACGTGGGGGTGCTGCGGCATCCGGACACTAGCCGGGTGGCTGACACGCCGGGCCGGACGAAGTGGAACGTGTTCCTATTATGTCCCACGACTTGGTAGCCTGGTGACGCAAGTAGTGAACCGCCTACGGTCCTCCGCACATTCCACCGTCGCAACGTGCTGAGAGACACACGATCTTGGGGAGCCCCAGTGAGCATCGCCAACTCCTTGACGGTGGACGATCTCGGATCTGCCGCCCAGCGCGACCGCCGCAAGCGCATCCTCGACGCCACCTACGAGCTCGCCTCCGAGGGCGGCTTCGACGCCGTGCAGATGCGCGCCGTCGCCGACCAGGCCGAGGTCGCGCTCGGGACCCTCTACCGCTACTTCCCCTCCAAGATCCACCTGCTCGTCTCCGCCCTGGGTCGGGAGTTCGAGCGCGCCGAGGCGCTCCTGCGCGAGAAGCCGATCCCCGGTGACACCGCCGCCGAGCGCGTCATCTTCGTGCTGAAGAAGACCACCCGCGGCCTGCAGGGCGACCCGCACCTCACCGAGGCGCTGACCCGCGCGTTCATGTTCGCGGACAGCTCGGTGGCCCACGAGATCCACTCCGTCGGCATGCTGATGACGTCGATGCTCACCCACGCCATGCACCCGGGCGTCACCGACCTCACCGAGGACGACGTGGCGATCGCCCGCGTGATCGGCGACGTCTGGCTCTCCGCCCTGGTCGCCTGGGTCACCGGACGCTCCACGGCCGCCGAGACCGGCGCCCACATGGAGAACGCCGTCCACCTGCTCCTTCGAGACTGAGCGGACCTAGAGTCCCTTGCCGACCAGACCCACCAGGTCGGCGATCGAGTCGCACACCATCGTCGGGCGGTAGGGGAAGCGCTCGACCTCGCCGGGCTGCGTCGAGCCGGTGGTCACCAGGATCGTGCGCAGGCCAGCCTCCAGGCCGCTGATGATGTCGGTGTCCATGCGGTCGCCGATCATCACCGTCGTCTCGGAGTGCGCGTTGAGCCGGTTGAGGGCCGAGCGCATCATCAGCGGGTTGGGCTTGCCGATGAAGTAGGGCTGACGACCCGTCGCCGTGCTGATCAGCGCGGCCACCGAGCCGGTCGCCGGCAGCTTGCCGGCGTGGCTGGGGCCGCTCGCGTCGGGGTTGGTCGCGATGAAGCGGGCGCCTGCGTCGACCAGCCGGATCGCCCGGGTGATCGCTTCGAAGGAGTAGGTGCGGGTCTCCCCCAGCACGACGTAGTCGGGGTCGCGGTCGGTCATCACGTAGCCGATGTCGTGCAGCGCCGTCGTCAGCCCGGCCTCCCCCACGACGTACGCCGTGCCGTGCGGGCGCTGGTCGAGCAGGAACTGCGCGGTGGCCAGCGCCGAGGTCCAGATCGCGTCCTCGGGCACGTCGATGCCGCTGCCCAGCAGCCGCGCCCGCAGGTCGCGCGGGGTGAAGATCGAGTTGTTGGTGAGCACCAGGAACGGCAGCCCCGAGCTCTTCAACGCCTTCACGAACTCCTGGGCACCCGGGATCGGCACCTCCTCGTGCACCAGCACGCCGTCCATGTCGGTCAGCCAGGTCTGCACGGGGCGGTCGTCCATGGCCCCATTGTGTCCCCATCCGGCCCGCGGACGCGCCCCGAGCCCTAGACGCTGGCTCGCTCGCTGGCGCGGAGCACCTCGAAGGGCTCGGCATAGCGCGTGTGCGTCAGCTGGCGCGCCCAGTAGCGCGCGCTCGCCACGACGAGGTCGGGCTCGAGGTAGTGACGGGTGGCCTGGGACCGGTAGCTGGCCAGGACGTCGACCTTGGCGTGGATGGTCGCGTCGACCGCCACGAACTTCGTCGGGGCGAACTCGTTGCGCGAGGACGGCGACTGGTAGCAGAAGAGCTGCGGCACCCGCCGCGCCGCGATCACCGTCGCGTGGTGGACGGCGCGGTGGTCCTGGTGGTTGTCGGCGGCGGAGTGGACGTAGACCGTCGTGGGGCGCACGGTGGCGATCACGCCCTCGATCAGCGTGATCATGCCGGGCTCGTCCTCCATGCGCGTGTCGGGGAGGTCGCCCATCAGCAGCTCGGCCGACAGGGCCACGGCGGCCCCCACGGCCTCGCGCCGGCGGTCTTCGCGGTGTCCACCCACGGCGCCCCTGCTGAGCGTCAGGATGCTCACCGGGTGACCCAGCGCGCGGTGCCGCAGGAGGGTGGCGCCGGCCCCGATCTCCACGTCGTCGGGATGGGCGCCGACGGCCAGCACCCGCTCGCCCTCGCGACCCTCCTCGTGCAGGAGGAGCCGCTGCACGGCGGACTCGTCACCGGGGTCCACGACCTCCGACAGGCCCGCGCGCAGTGCCCGGAGCAGGCCGCCGGCACCCGACCCGGGGCCGGCCAGCACGCACACCCGTGTCTGGGGCGCCAGGTCCCGCACGGTGCGCAGGATCTCGACCGTGCTGTCGTCCAGCAGGTCGGCGTCCACCAGCAGCAGCGCCGGGGCACCGGAGAGCTCGACCAGCTCGGGCGTCTCGACCGGGGTCAGGAGCAGCGGGAGGTGGCCCGCGTCCAGCAGCGCGGTCATCAGCCGGTCGAGGCCGGCCGAGCCCCAGACGAGCACGACCTGCTCCGGCCCCGATGCCTCGCGGACGATGCCCTCCGGCAGCCCGTCAGCGGGTGCGTGCGCTCCGAACGAGCTCATCGGTACCTCCGTCCAGGTGAGCGGCGAGCGTACGCGATCCTCGCCGGCTACCGGTCCAGGAACGCCGCCGTCGAGCCGCCGAGGTCCATGGGCGCCATGCCCAGCTTGCGGTGGTCCCAGGAGCGGGTGCGGACGGCGTCGAGCCGGACGACGACGCGGTTCTTGGCCATCAGCTCCACGAACGGCTTGAGCTCCTCGGTGTAGGGCGCGTTGTAGCGCTCGAACACGTTGACGCACACGTCCCAGACGACGTCGGGGTCCTCGATCACGGTGCCGGTGCCCTCCAGCGCCACGCCGCGCAGCTGGTCGTAGGTGTGGCCGGCCTCGACGAGGAACGACATCGTCGGGTCGCGGCGCAGGTTGGCCACCTTCTGCGACTTGAGCTTGGTCTCGATCCACACGTGGTCGTCGTGCACGGCGTACCACATGCCGACCAGGTGGGGCCGGCCCTGCGGGCCGAGGGTGGCGACGGTGGCGCTGCGCTGCTGCTGCAGGAACTCCGCCACCTCGTCGGGGCTCATGACGATCTGTGCTCGCTGGTTGGCCATGCGCTCAGACTGTCACAGTGACACTGTCAGTGTCATCCATGTCCGGACCTCAGCCGCCGAACGCGTGCGTAGAGGTCACGCCGCCGTCGACCGCGATCTCGGCGCCGTTGATGTAGGCGGACTCCTCGCTGGCCAGGAAGACGTAGAGCGGGGCGACGTCCTCGGGGTGCCCGACCCGGCGCAGCGGCACCCGGGAGGCGCCGTACTCCATCGCGGCGTCGCCGCCGTGCACCCGCGTCATGGGGGTGTCGATCATGCCCGGGTGCACGGAGTTGACCCGGATCCCCTTCGGGCCGAGCTCCATCGCGGCGCACTTGGTCATGCCGCGGATGGCCCACTTGGTGGCGGCGTACGCCGTGCAGCCGGCCATGCCGGCCAGGCCCTCGACCGACGAGGCGTTGATGATCGAGCCGCCGCCGTTCTTGCGCATGGTGCGGGTGACCGCCTGCATGCCGAGGAAGCAGCCGAGCTGGTTGACGCGCCACAGCAGCTCCACCTCGTCGGAGCCCATGCGCTCGATGTCGCCGAAGCGCAGGATGCCGGCGTTGTTGGCCAGCACGCTGACGGGACCGAAGCGCCCGTTGACGTCCTCGACCACCGCGGTCCACGACCCCTCGTCGCTGACGTCGTGGCGCACGAAGTGCGCGGCGTCCCCCAGCTCGTCGGCCAGCGCGCGCCCCTCGGCCTCCGCGATGTCGGCGAGCACCACCTGGGCGCCCTCGGCGACGTAGGCGCGCACGATGCCGGCGCCCTGTCCCTGCGCGCCGCCGGTGACGATCGCGACCTTGCCGTCGAGACGACCCATGTGGTTCTCCTGGTGAGCTGTGGCTAGAGGGTGAGCTGCATGATCGAGTCGGCCGCGAAGCCCCGGGCGGGGTCGCGGCCCTCGAAGTAGCCGCCGAGCTGCTGGTCGAGGTCGTCCAGCGTCCAGGCGGTGCCGGCCTTGTCGAAGCGCTGCTCGACGACCGGCGCGGCCACGAGCGCGACCATGCCGCCGTAGACGACGAAGACCTGGCCGGTGATGGACTCCGCGGCCGGCGAGGCGAGGTAGGCGACGAGCGGGGCGACGTGCTCGGGCGAGTAGGGGTCGACCTCGAGCCCGGACTCGTCCTCGCCGAACACCTGGGCGGTCATGGCGGTGCGGGCGCGCGGGCAGATCGCGTTGGCGCGCACGCCGACCTTGCCCAGGCCGCGCGCGGTCGAGAGCGTCAGGGCCGTGATGCCGGCCTTGGCGGCGGCGTAGTTGGCCTGGCCGGGCGAGCCGCCCAGGAACGCCTCGGAGGCGGTGTTGACGACCCGCGCGTAGACGGGGGCGTCGAGCTCCTTGGACCGCGCCCGCCAGTAGGACGCGGCGTTGCGGGAGAGCAGGAAGTGCCCGCGCAGGTGCACGCGGATCACCGCGTCCCACTCGTCGTCGCTCATGTTGAAGAGCATCCGGTCGCGGGTCATCCCGGCGTTGTTGACGACGATGTCGAGGGAGCCGAAGCCGTCGACGGCCGCGGCCAGCATCGCGTCGGCGGTGGCGCGCTCGGAGACGTCGCCCTCGACGATGCTCACCTCGCCGCCGGCAGCCTTGATCTCGTCGGCCGCCTCGTCGGCGGCGCCGGGCAGGTCGTTGAGGACGACGCGGGCACCGGCCGCCGACAGGGCGAGCGCCTCGGCGCGGCCCAGTCCGGCGCCGGCCCCGGTGACGACGGCGACGCGGCCGTCGAGGGACAGGTCGTGCGAGGACATGCGGCTCCTACTCGGTGAGCGAGATCGCGGCACGCGGGCAGGCCGCCACGGCGCGCTTGACGTTCTCGACGTTCTCGTCGGTCGTCTCGTCGGTCTTGACCTGGAGGTAGTCGTCGTCGTCCAGCTCGAACACCTCGGGGGCCATGGCCTCGCAGAGCGCGTTGGACTCGCACAGGTCGAAGTCGACCTTGATCTTCATGGGTGTCTCCTTCATCTGCCCGGGCATCTGACCCGGTCAGGCCTCGGACGAGTGGCCAGGGAACACCTTGGCCGTGGGGTCGATGGCGACGGTGGCGTTGTTGACGGCGGTCGCGGCCTCGCCGAAGCCGACCGCGATCAGGCGCACCTTGCCGGGGTACTCGGTGATGTCGCCGGCGGCGAACACCCGCGGCAGGTTGGTGCGCATCGCGGGGTCGACGACGATGTGGCGCTTGAGGACCTCGATCCCCCACTGCTGCAGGGGCCCGAGGTCGGCGATGAAGCCCAGCGCCGCCACCACCGCCTGCGCGGGCAGCCGGGTGGTCTCGCCGTCCACGGTGACGTCGACGGAGGCCACGGTGTGCTCGCCGTCGATCGCGCTCACCTCGGCCTTGGTGATGATGCGCACCGAGGAGTCGCGCACCTGCTGCACCGTGCGCTCGTGGGCACGGAAGGCGTCGCGGCGGTGCACGAGCGTGACCGACCTCGCCACGGGCTCGAGGTGGACCGCCCAGTCGAACGCGCTGTCGCCTCCGCCGACGATGACCACGTCCTTGCCGGCGTACGGCGCGAAGCTCGGCACGAAGAACTCCAGGCCGCGCCCCAGCCAGTCGCCCTGCGCCGGCAGCGGGCGCGGGCTGAACTTGCCGATGCCGGCGGTGATCAGCACGGCGCCGGCCCGGACCTGGGTGCCGTCGTCGAGCCCGACGGTCACGCCGTCGTCGTCGTGGACCAGCGTGGCGGCGGTGCGGTCGAGCAGGTAGTGCGGGGAGGCCGTGGCCGCCTGCGTCACGAGCCCCTCCACGAGCTCGCGGCCCTTGACGCTCGGGAAGCCCGCCACGTCGAGGATCTGCTTCTCGGGGTACATCGCCGTGATCTGCCCGCCGAGCTCGGGCAGCGAGTCGACGACCGCCACGCGGTGGCCGCGGAAGCCGGCGTAGTAGGCGGCGTAGAGGCCCGTCGGCCCGGCGCCGACGATGAGCAGGTCGGTCTCGACACTCTGGCCCGGCCCGGGGGCAGCTGTGGTCACGTCGCGATCCTTCCGTGCTCGACAGCCGGGCTCAACCACCGCGCCGTACGACGCGCGAGGCAAATACTGGAACGTGTTCTAGTTCCAGCGGAACGCTATCAGAAAGTCTCCATCTTGGAGACGAGCCAGCCGGAGCCGGTGCGGACCACGGTCACCAGGATCATGTACTGGCTGAACTTGGAGTCCTTGCCGTCGGTGGTGCTGGACTGGTCGAGGTAGACCAGCGCCACGACCTGCTCGGGCGAGGCGCGCACCACGCCCTGCATCGCCACCTCCGCGGTCACCGCCGTCTTGGCCGCCAGGACCCGCTCGCGCGCGTCGGTCTTGGTCTTGCGGAAGCGGGAGGCGAACTCCTCGGTCATCAGCGCCGCGTCGGCCTCGGTGTCCTCGTCGTAGGTCTCGTAGGACCACTGCGAGATCTCCTTGGCCGACGTCGCCGCCACGTCCACGGCCGAGGCGGCGGTGACCTGGCCGACGACGACCGGACGCCCGGTGGACACGACCGGGTCGTCGTCGCCCCAGAGGTACCAGGCCTCCGCGCTGGCGACCGCGGCCAGCAGCACGATGACCGCGACCAGCAGGCTCGTGGCCCGCCTCGACGACGGTCGGCGCGCGTCCTCGGTCGGCCAGGCCTCCTCCGCCGGCTCGACCTCGTCGACCTCGTCGACCTCGGCGGGGCCGTCGAGGTCGGGCGCGTCGTCGACGACCTCGGTCTCGTCGTCGTGAGCGGTCTCCGGCTCGCGGACCTGCTCGCCGGGCTCGACGGCCTCCTCGACCGGTCCGGTGGCGCCCGGGTCCGCCGTGGGGCCTTGCCGGCCGGCGACCTTGCGCGGGCGCGAGACGGGGGTGCGGGCGCCGAGGGACGGACGGCGCGGCGGTCGGCCGGCTCCGGAGGCGGTCATCCGACGAACTCCAGCTTCTGGGTGAGCCACGCGCCGTCGACCTCGACCACGTCGACGCGGAAGCGGAAGCGACGCTGTTGCGCCTCCTCCCCGGTGGCGGTGTTGCGGGTGGTGCCCTGGACGGCGACCATCACGGTCGCGCTGTCCTTGTCGATGTTGGAGACCGCGGCGGCGCGGACCTTGCCGGTCGAGACCGACTTGGCCTGCGCGAAGATCTGCTGCTGGTCCTTCCAGGAGTCGGTGTACTGCTTGAGGAAGTCACCGGTCGCGCCGGCGGTCACCTTGTCGTAGGTCGACTGCAGGTCGCGGTAGTCGAGGTTGACCAGCGCCTCGGCCTGGGCGGAGGCCGCCTTCACCACGTCGCCGTAGCGCTCCTGCTCGGTGCGGGCGTCCTGGCGGTCCTCGTGGGCCCGGAAGGAGGCGACCCCGCCGGCGACGCACGCGGCGGCGAGCACCAGGGCGAGGCCGTAGAGGACGGCGGGCAGCCACGACGCACGACGCGCCGGCTCGGTCCTGGCCGTCACTTGCCGGCCACCGGTCCCATCAGCAGCCACTTCCACGAGTCCTCTCCCAGGATGGCCAGGTCACCGGGGTCCACGTAGCGCACCCGACCACCTTCGCGGTCGACGGCGCCGTCGAGCAACCCCGAGACCGGGTCGTAGGACCCACCGTACGCACGCGGAGCCGAGGCGGCGGCGCCTCGCGCGCCGGGCACGTACTTCGGCCCGCGCATGACGTACGGCGGTCCGCTCAGGCACTTCGCGGGGTAGATCGGGGCGTCGGTGAGGTCGGTGGTGAGGCGCCAGTCCTTGGGCGGCTTGTAGCCGGCCGTGCAGGGGGGCGTCTGGTCGAACTGCAGGCTGACGTGGCCGTAGCCCTGCGCGTCGGTGCCGGTGAAGCCGCCGGCGATGGTGCGCGGGAAGGTCACGAGCAGCTGCTCGATGCCGGCCAGGTGCGAGACGACGACCTGGTTGACGCTGACGGCGCTGCCCAGCAGGGCCGGCAGGGTGGGCTCGAGGTCCTCGAGCAGCGCCTGGACCTCGCGGGCGGCGCCCGGCGCCCCCTGGAGGGTGGCCCGCAGGTCCGGGTCGGCGCGGCGCAGCGAGCCGGTGAGCAGCCGCAGGTCCCGGGAGAAGGTGCGGATGTTCTCGCCCTCGGCGCGCTGGGTGCGCAGCACGGTCAGGCCGGTCTCGAGCAGCTGGATCGTCTCCGCCGTGTGGGCCGAGGCCTCGTCGATGAACTGCCCGCCGTTGTCGAGGAGCTGCTGGATCGGGACGCCGGTGTCCTTGAACATGGCGCCGAGCTCGGTGATCAGGATCTGGAGGTTCTCCTGGTCGACGGAGCTGACGAACGAGTCGAGCTCCACGAGCAGGTCGGCCTCGTCGACCGGCAGCGACTCCAGCGACCCCTCGAGGGTGGTGCCGTTCTCGGCGTACGGCCCGTCGGCGTCCGGCGGCTCGAAGTCGAGGTACTGCTCCCCCACGGCCGAGAGGTTGTGCACGAACATCGGGGAGTCCACCGGCAGCCGGGTCTCGTCCTCGAGCTTCAGCTCCAGCGTGACGCCCTTCTCGGTGGGCGTCATCCGCGAGACCTTGCCGATCTTGACGCCGCGGTAGGTCACCTCGCTGCCCTCGAAGAGGCCGCCGGACGTCGGCAGCGTCGCCTGGACCGTGATGCCGCGCCCCAGCGCCCGGTCGACGAGACCGAGGTAGGAGGCGGCGATGTAGACGATCCCGACCGCGCTCAGCACGGCGAACGCGATGAGGCGGACCTTGATGCCGGCGCGGGTCATGCGCCACCTCCGTAGAGGGCGTCGGTGGTCGGGGCGGCGCTGGGCGCGTCGTCGGTCAGCGACCGGCTCAGCCGCGACAGCCCCGGCAGGTCACGGTCGAGCAGGCCGCCGGGCAGGCCCAGGTCGGGCAGCTCGATCTCCCCCGCGGCCAGCGCGGCCAGCGCGAGGCACACCGGTCGCTGGGCGTTGCGCGGCCGCTCGCAGCGCGTGACCAGCTCGGCCAGCTGGCTCACGTTGCCCAGCACCTTGACGCAGGAGGCGCTGGCGAGGCTCGCGCTGGTGAGGCAGTCCAGCACGTTGTTGAGCGTGCCTGGCGGCAGCACCGGCACGTCGGGCAGGTCCGGCAGCGGTCCCCCGCCCCCGCGGGAGAAGAAGTTGGCGAGGTTGATGTCGGCGCGGATCGAGGTGTTGGCGTAGTCGCCGAGCACGATCTCGGAGGCCTCCTGCGGGAACGGGAAGCTCAGCAGCAGGTTGAGACCCGGCGCGAGCTTGTCGTCGGCCGCGCGCAGCCGCCGTACGACGGGCTCCAGGTGTCGCAGCGAGGAGATCAGGTCGTCCTTGCTCGCGGTGATGACGCGGGTGCCGACCACGCCCAGACGGTCCAGGGAGGTGAGCATCGCGACCAGCTCGTCGTGCTGCGCGCCGAGCACCTTGATCGCCGGGCCGGCCACGTCCAGCGCGCCCTGGATCGTCGTCCGCTCGGCGTTGAGGGTCGCGGTGAGGTTGTTGAGCGACTCCAGGGCGCTGATGATGTCGCCCTTCTGCTCGTCGAGGGTCCCCACGACGCTCTCGAGCGAGCCGAGGAGGTGGCGCAGGCGGTCGGTGCGCCCGCCCATGACGTTGTTCATCTCCTCGGTGATGGTGCCGAGCTGGGCGACGCCGCCCCCGGTGAGCAGGAACGACAGCGCGCCGAGGACCTCCTCGACCTCGGGGTTGCGGCCCGTCCTGCTGAGGGGCAGCTCGTCGCCGTCGCCCAGCGGGTTGTCGCTGGCGCCCTCCGCGGGCGGCTCGAGCGCGACGTACTTCTCGCCGAGCAGGCTGACCTGGCGGATGTCGGCGACGGCGTTGTCCGGCAGCTCCACGTCGTCGCGGATGCGCAGGGTGACCTTGGCGTGCCAGCCGACCCGGTCGACCTCGGTGACCTCGCCGACGGTCACGTCGTCGACCATCACCGGCGACCGCGGCACGACGTTGAGGATGTCGGCGAACTCCGCGGTCACCTCGTAGGCCTGGTCCGCGTCGACCGGGGAGCCGGGCAGCGGCAGGTCGTAGGCGCCGTCGAACTCGCAGCCCGTGGTGAGGAGCGCGAGGGCGGCGACCAGCGCGGGCCAGCGTCGGCGCATCACGGCGTGCCTCCGATCAGGCCGTCGAGCGTCGGATCGGGGTTGGCGGCCGGCTCCAGCGGCGGGATCACCTGGCGGCCGGCGCCGCCCTTGGCGCCCGGCCCCTGGGTGGGGACCTGGGTGGTGATCTGCTCCAGCAGCGCCTCGAAGATCGTGCAGGCGAGCGCCTTGCTGGGCGCCGGGAGCTCGGACTGCTGCACGACCGCGCACAGGAAGCCGTCGGCGTCGGCGACGTTGCCCTGGACGCCGATGCGCGAGCCGATCGTGCCGGACTCGGAGTTGTAGGCCAGCACGAGGTTGCCGATCGCGACGGGGGCGATGCGCAGGGCGTCGTCGAGGTTGCCCTTCTCGGAGTTGATGGTCCGCACGACCCGGGTCAGGCCCCGGACGTCCTTGGCCAGCGCCTTGCGGTTGCCGCGGACGAACTTCTCGACGGTGCCCACCGCGTCGGCGACCGACGCGAGCGCGGCCTCGAGCTCCTGGCGCTCGGCGGCGAGCTGGTTGGAGACACCCGCGAGGTCCTGCATGAACGCCTGGACGAGCTTGTCGTTGGTGGCCAGCGTGCTGGTGAACTCGGCCAGCTGGCTGACGGTCTCGAACAGGTCGCCGCTGCCCTCACCGAACGTCGTGGCGGCCGCGGCGAGGTTGCGGATCATCTCGTTGGCCCGCTGGCCCTGGCCGTCGAGGCCCTTCGCCCCGGCCTCCAGCAGGTGGTCCAGGGTGCCGTCGGCGTTGACGCCGTTGGGTCCGAGCGTGTGCGTGAGGTCGCGCAGCGCGGCGTAGATGCGGTCGAGCTCGACCGGGACGCCGGTCTCGGGCAGCGCGATGTCGGCTCCGTCGGCCATCCTCGCGCCCTCGGTGTAGACCGGGGTCAGCTGCACGAAGCGGTCGGCGACCAGGGTGGGCGTCACGACGACCGCCTGGGCGTCGGCCGGCACGTCGTAGGTGGCGTCGTACTCCATCTCGACCCGCACCGACTCGCCCTCGGGCGACACCTCGGTGACCTCGCCGACGTTGACGCCCAGGATCCGCACGTCGGTGCCGACGTAGACGCTGACGGCGCGCGGGAAGTGCGCCGTCACGGTGCGCGTCTCGGAGCTGCCGCCACGGACCAGGAGCGTCGCCGCGAGCACGGCGAGCACGCCCACGAGGGCGACGACCTTGATGCTGACCTTCCTCATCGCGTCACTCCTCCAGCCCGGGCTGGAACTCCGGCGTGGCGACCGAGGCGAGGTTGGCGGCGTAGGCGTCGAACCACGGACCGGTGCCGATGATGTTGCCGAGGATCGAGACGTAGGGGCCGAGGGCGTTGAGCGTCGCCTTCAGCTGCTTCTCCTTGGAGTTGAGCAGGCCGAGCAGCTGGTCGACCTCGGCCAGGGCCGGGCCGATCTGCTGCTGGTTGTCCACGGCCACGCCGCGCAGCTCGACCGCGAGCGAGCGCGCGTTGACCAGGAGCTGGTGGATGGCGTCCTTGCGGCGCTGCACCTCGCGGAAGACCAGGTCGCTGCTCTTCATCAGGTCGACGATGTCGTCGCTGCGCTCGGCCAGCAGGGCGCTGACGTCCTCGGAGCTGTCGAGCAGGCCCTTGATCTGCTCGTCGCGCGACGCGACGGTCTGCGAGAGCCGCGAGATGCCCTCGAAGGACGACTCGATCTCGGGCGCGGCCGCGTCGACGGTGTCGGCCACGACGTTGAGCGCCTCGACGAGCTGGTCCTTGTCGATGTCCTCGGTGGTCTCGGTGAGGTCCCCGAAGACGCCGACGATGTCGTAGGCCGACTGGGTGCGCGCCAGCGGGATCGGGGTGTCCTCGTCGAGCTGGCCGTCGCCCGCGGGCGTCAGCTCGAGGTACTTCTCCCCCAGCAGGTTGAGGACCTCGACGGAGGCCTCGCTCTCGGCGCCGAACTCCACGCCGTTGTCCACCTCGAACTGCACGACGACCTTGTCGCCGTCGAGCCGCACGTCCTGCACGCGGCCGACGCGCATGCCGCCGACCTGGACCATGTTGCCGCGGTGGATGCCGCTGGCGTCGCTGAACTCCGCGGTGTAGGAGGTGCCGCCGAACCCGGGGAACTTCGACAGGTTGAACGCCGCGGCCATGATCACGAGCATCACGACCAGCGTGATCGCGCCCAGCCGCAGGATGCGGGCCTCGCTGTGCCGGCTCACAGGTTGCACCGCTTCGCGGTGGAGTGGAACTCGATCTTCTCGAGGCCGGCGGTCAGCTGCCGCAGCAGTGCGGGCGGGATGCCGGGGATCTCGGGCAGCGTGATCGTGCCGGAGAACCCGCAGATGTAGTAGCTGTACCAGGAGCCGTGGGTGCCGGTGCGGGTCTGGTCGGTCATCGACTCGGGCAGCCGGTCGAGCAGCTCGACGATCTGGTCGCGGTTGGCCTTCTTGTTGAGCAGCGCCGCCAGCTGGCGCAGCTCGGCGATGTCGGACTTGAGCACCGGTCGGCTCTCGTGCAGCAGGTCGGCCAGCACGACGGTGAGGTCGCTGATGTTGCTGAGCGAGGAGCCGATGACCGAGCGGTCCGCGGCGAGGTCGGTCATCCAGCCCTTCAGCTCCACGAGCAGCTGGGAGAGCTGCTCACGGCGGTCCGAGACGGTGGTGAGGGTGCCGTTGAGGTTGTCGATGACCTCCCCGATGAGCTGGTCGCGGTCGGCGAGGGCGTTGGTGAGCGAGGCGGTGTGCTCGAGCAGCCCGCTGACCGTGCCGCCCTCGCCCTGCAGCACCTGGATCAGGTTGAGCGTGAGCTCGTTGACCTGGTCGGGCTGCAGCGCCTGGAAGAGCGGCTTGAAGCCGTTGAAGAGCGTGGTGAGGTCCAGCGCCGGGCTGGTCTGGTCGAGCGGCAGCCGGCCGCCGTCGTCGAGGGGCGTGGCCTTGATGTCGGCGCCCTCCTCGAGGGCGAGGTAGCGGTCCCCCACGAGGTTGAGGAAGCGGATCTCGGCGCGCGAGGCGGTGGTGAGCGGCACGTCGGCCTTGACGCGGAAGGTCACCAGCGCGTTGTTGCGGCGGTAGTGCTCGACCTTCTTGACCTCGCCGACGCTGACGCCGGCGACGCGGACGTCGTCGCCCTTCTCCAGCATGGAGGCGGTGGTGAAGACCGCTTGGTACTCGCGGCCCGCCCCGAAGCCGATGTTGCCCATGATCGCGGCGAGCAGACCGGTCACCAGGATCGAGACGATCGTGAAGATGACCAGCTTGACGCCGGCGGCGATGGTGGTGGAGTTGCGCGACATCAGCTCGCACCTCCGCGCAGCACGGGTCCGTAGAGCAGCGAGCCGAGGGCGCCGTAGCCATCGGCCGGTCGGCCGGACTCACCGGCCAGCACGGCGTTGACGACCGCCTGGTCGGCCTCGCTGCCGGCGTACCCGCTGGACATGCCGGCGCCGAACCCGCGCTGGGAGGCGCCCGTCGCCTCCGCGCGCGTCAGCGGGAAGCCGGGGATGGCCGGGAGCGGCAGGCCGGGCAGGTCGCTGGTGGGCGGGTTGTCGTCGAGGTCGGAGCCGTCCTTGAACGAGTTGGGCCCGATCGGCACCGGGGGGTTGGGCAGCCCGGCGCACCAGGGTCCGTGGCCGACCTCGCCGTACTCCGGGAGGTCGCGCTCGTCGTAGGCGCGGTACTGGGCGGTGCCGAACTCGATGTACTGCTTGACGCGCTTGCCCTCGAACGTCGAGGCCAGCACCGGCTTGTAGCGCGCGGCCCCGCGGATCAGGCAGGGGAACTCCGGGGAGTAGATGTCGAGCAGCTTGAGGACCGGCTCGGTGACCTCGCCGATGCGGATCAGGTCGTCCTCGTTGTCGCCCAGGATCCGGGTCGTGGTGTCCGCGAGCCCGGAGACGTCGCCGAAGAAGACGTCGAGCTGCTTGCGCTCGTCGAGCACCGTCCGGCTGGTGACGGTGAGGTTGCGCAGCACGCCGACCAGGTCCGGTGCGGCCTCGTCGTAGGTGTCGGCCACGTCGGCGAGCGTGACCAGGTCCTCGCGCAGCGTGGGCAGGCTCTGGTCGATCGCTCCGAGGTAGCTGTCGAGCTTGTCCATCGTGGCGCCGAGCTGCTCGCCGCGGCCCTCGAGGGCGGTGGCCAGGGCGTTGAGGGTGGCGTTGAGCTCCGCGGGCTGGACCGAGCGCAGGAGCGGGAAGAGGTTGGCGAGGATCCGGCTCAGCTCGACGTTGGTCTCGACCCGGTCGGACGGGATCGTGCCGCCGTCCCTCAGGGAGGTCGAGGACGGCGACTCCGGGCGCACGAACGCGATGAACTTCTGGCCGAACAGCGTGGTGGGGAGGATCTGGACCTCGACGTTGTCGGGGATCTCCTTCGCGGCGTCGGGCTCGAGCGCCACCTCGATGGAGGCCTCCTTGCCGTCCTGCTCGACGCTGCGCACCTGTCCGACCAGGGCGCCGTTGAGGCGGACGTCGCCGAACTTGGCCAGCTGCAGGCCGGCCCGGTCGGCCTTGATCGTGATCGTCGTGACCGTGTCGAACTTCTTCTGGTAGACCGCGATCGAGAACCACACGAGCGTCGACATCACCGAGAGGAAGACGACGCCCGCGACCAGCAGCCGACGGTGCTCCGCCGGGCTGTCGTGGTGGATGTTGACCAGCAGTCCCACGCCGTTACCCCGTGATCCGCACGGTGGTGGTGGAGCCCCAGATGGCGAAGCTGAGGAAGAAGTCGGCGACGACCGTGAAGACGATGCTCGTGCGGATCGCGCGGCCGACCGCCGTACCGACGCCGGCCGGGCCGCCGGAGGCGGTGTAGCCGTAGTAGCAGTGGATCAGGATGATCGCCGCGGCCAGGAACAGCAGCTTGAAGAACGACCACAGGATGTCGATCGGCGGCAGGAACTGCAGGAAGTAGTGGTCGTAGGTGCCCGAGGACTGCCCGTAGATCAGGGTCGTGATCAGCCGCGGTGAGAGGTAGGAGGCGCTCAGCGCGACGACGTACAGCGGGATGACGGCGACGAAGGCGGCGATCATCCGGGTGGTGACCAGGAACGGCAGCGACGGGATGCCCATGACCTCCAGGGCGTCGATCTCCTCCGAGATGCGCATCGCGCCCAGGCGGGCGGTGTAGCCGCAGCCGACGGTGGCGGCGAGTGCGATCGAGGAGATGAGCGGCGCCACCTCGCGGGTGTTGAAGTAGGCGGAGATGAACGCGCTGAACTTCGCGACGCCCAGCTGGCTCAGGGACGCGTAGCCCTGGATGCCGACCTCGGTGCCCGCGAAGAAGGAGAGGAAGGCGATGACGCCGACGGTGCCGGCGATCAGCGTGAGGCCGCCGGCGCCGAACGAGACCTCCGCGAGGGTGTTGGTGATCTCGCGGGGGTAGCGGCGGATCGCGCGGGGGGTCCAGGCGAGCGCCTTGACGTAGAACATCAGCTGGTCGCCGTAGGCCTCGAGCGACCTGCGTCGCCCGTCGATGACCGCGCTGGCGATCGTGCCGATCGTCGCCACGTCAGAGCCCCGGGGGTGGGACGACTTGGAAGTAGATGGCCGTGATGATCGCGTTGATGAAGAACAGCAGCATGAAGGCGACGATCACGGACTCGTTGACTGCGCGCCCGACGCCGCTGGGCCCGCCGCCGGCGTTGAGACCCTTGTAGGCGCCGACGATCGCGGCCATGCCGCCGAACACGACGGCCTTGACGATGGCGATGTAGAGGTCCGAGATCGAGGCCAGCGCGGTGAACGAGGACAGGAACGCGCCCGCCGAGCCGTCCTGGACGATGACGGTGAAGAAGTAGCCACCGCCGATGCCGGCGCCGATCACGATGCCGATGATCATCAGCGCCACGAACATGGTGGCGATGACGCGGGGCACCACCAGGCGCGCGAGCGGGTTGACGCCGAGGACCTCCATGGCGTCGATCTCCTCGCGGATCTTGCGCGCGCCCATGTCGGAGCAGATGGCCGAGCCGGCCGCGCCGGCGATGATCAGCGCCGCCGCGATCGGCGCCGCCTCGCGGACGACGGCGAGCACCGCGGTGGCGCCGGCGAAGGACTGCGCGCCGAGCTGGCCGGTGAGGTTGCCGACCTGGAGCGAGATGACCGCGCCGAACGGGATCGACACCAGGATGGTCGGCATCAGGGTCACGCTCGTGATGAACCAGGCCTGCTCCACGAACTCGCGGAACTGGAAACGCGTGGTGAAGGTCAGCTTCACCACGTCGACCGTCATCGCTGCCAGCTCACCGGGTCCACGGAGTACGGACACAGCGCTGAACGCCATTCGTACCTCCCCGGAGTGCGACGACGGCCACAATAGAACGTGTTCTCGTTCTTGGCTAACGACACGCGTGGGGAGTGGTTACGGGCTGCCTCGTGGCCATCGGCGGCCGCGTCGGGGGCTCCGGGGCGGGAGCCGCTCCCTAGGATGCGGGGTGTGATCCCCGCCGCCGTCGCCCCGCTGCCGGGTCGAGCGTGACCGCCGACGAGCTGTGGGCGGCGCTCGCCCACGACCCGCGCGACCCCGCCTTCGCCGGGCTGCGCGCCTCCGACCAGGACCGCGAGGTGGTCCGGTCGCTGCTGACGACCGCCTACGCCGACGGCCGTCTGGACCGCGCCGAGTTCGACGAGCGCAGCGAGTCCGTCACGGGCGCCCGCACGCTGGGTGAGCTGCCGCCGATCGTGGCCGACCTCGTCGCGCAGGCACCGCCAGGAGCGCCCCGCCTGCCCGCCCGCCCTGCGTCCTCCGACCTGGTGGCCCAGGCGACGCGCAAGTACGAGGCCGACCGGCGCGAGGCGCTCGCAGGCTTCCTGGTGCCCAGCGTCATCTGCCTGGTCGTCTGGACGGTCGTGATGTTCGGCGGGTTCTTCTGGCCGGCCTTCGTGCTCCTCGGCACCGGCATCAACCTGGTGCGCACGCTCGTGCGTCGCCAGGACATCATCGACGAGCACGTCCGGCGGCTGGAGAAGAAGCAGGCCAAGGAGGTCGAGCGGCACCAGCGGCGCGAGCTCGAGGGCCGCACCGACGAGGACGACGACGCATGAGCACGCTGAGCACCGTCCGCCAGCACCCGTCCGCCGTACTGCTGGTGATGCAGCTGGTGGCGGTGCTGTCCTACCCGTTCCTCGACGGCTCCGTGGCCGGCCGGGCCGTGGTCGGGGTCGTGCAGATGTCGGTGGTGCTGCTCGCGGCCTGGGCCGTGCGCCGTACCCCCGCGCTGAGCTGGATGGCGGGCCTGCTGGGCGGGCCGGCGATGGTCTTCACGATCGTCGAGGCCCTGCAACCGTCGACCGACTGGGTGGTGCTGGTCTCCGCGGTCTTCCACGTGCCGTTCTACTTCTACGTGTCCTACGCGATGATCCGCTACCTCTTCCACGACGACAAGGTCACCCGCGACGAGCTCTTCGCGACCGGCGCCGCCTTCACCGTCGTGGCATGGGCCTTCGCCTACGTCTACGCCGCGGCGCAGGTCGTCTGGCCCGGGTCGTTCGTGGGCCTGGAGGGCGCCACCGACCAGAGCTGGTTCGAGCTGCTCTACCTCTCCTTCACGACGCTCACCAGCGTCGGCCTCTCCGACATCGTCCCCATCCAGGACCACGCCCGCTCGCTCGTCATGGTCGAGCAGGTCGCCGGCGTCTTCTACGTCGCCCTCGTCGTCGCCCGCCTCGTCGGCCTCAACGCCATCCGCCACTCGCGGCGCTGAGCGCGGGCTCGGTGGTCGAGCAGCGAGCGCCAGCGAGCGCACGTCGAGGACCCTCGCGCCTCTGATCGCCTCCTCGGGGACCGTTCTTCGGCTTGCGCGCCGTCGTTGGTTGCGGTCTTTGGCGCTTACAGGGATGAGGTGGGCGGTGCTTGCGCGCCGCTGCCGGCCTTCGGGTCGCCTTGGTTTCGGGACGGTTGCTGGCGCAACCTCCTCCACCCACGAGGTCGCCCGGTGGCTGAGGAGGGACGAAGTCCCGTCTCGAAACCACCCCCGAAAGAAGATTCAGAAAGTTTCGACGGCCCTTGTGGATAAGGCCTCCTGAGCCCACTTTCAGGGCTTCGACTGTCGGTGGCCGGTGCTTGAGTAGACCCATGACCAGCCCCGCCGCCGACCTCCTCGAGGTCATGCGCACCACCACCCGGACCGCCGCCGCGGCCGAGGTGCAGCGCCTGCGCGCGGTCATCGACTGGTGCGTCCTGCACGCCACGACCGACGAGGGCGTAGCCTCGTTCGGCGACCACGGCATCCCCCTGGCCGGCGACGGCGCCCCCTGGGTCAGCGAGTTCGCGGTCATGGAGCTCGGCGCCGCGCTGGGCATGTCCACCGACTCCGCGAAGCGCTACGTCGGGGCCGCCCTCGAGGTCCGCTACCGGCTGCCGCGGGTGTGGGCCCGGGTCGAGGCCATGGAGCTGCCGTTCTACAAAGCCCGCTGGATCGCCGAGCACACCATGGCCCTACCTGCAGCCGGCGCCGCCTACGTCGACCGGATGGTCGGGTTCGTCGCCCACAAGGTCTCCTTCGCCGAGATCGAGCGCCAGATCGCCGCCGCCAAAGCACGGTTCGACCCCGAAGCCGCCGAGAAGGCCCGCCGGGAGGCCGCCGACTCCCGGCGGCTCGACGTGGACAAGGCCCACGTGTCCATCAACGGGACCGTCGAGGTGTCCGGGACGCTGGACTACGTCGACGGTCTCGCCCTCGACACCGCCCTGTCCCACCGCGCCGCCGAGCTCAAGGCAGCCGGGTCCGAGGAGTCCCTCGACGTAAGACGCTCGATCGCGGCCGGGGACCTCGCGCGGGGGTATGACTCACTGCCCTTCGAGCACGCTGACGGTGCCGGAGACGATGGTTTCGAGACGGGACTTCGTCCCTCCTCAACCACCGACGTCGTAGTCCATGTGCACGAGGACCTCGACGGGGTCGGACGACTCGGCAACACCCGCACCCCGCTGCTCGCCGAGACCATCCGCGAGTGGTGCGGGCGTCCCGACACCCGTGTCATCGTGAAGCCGGTCCGAGACCTGGCCGGGCACGTCCACGTCGCCGCCTACGAGATCCCCGACCGCCTCCGTGAGCAGGACGAGCTCGTCGACCTCACCTGCGTCTTCCCCTGGTGCACCAGACCCGCCGTGCGCTGCGACGTCGACCACGCCATCCCCCACGCCGACGGCGGGCCGACGTGCTCGTGCAACACCGCACCCCTGTGCCGCGGGCACCACCGGCTCAAGACCCACGGCCGCTGGGACTACGACGTCCTCGACCGCGGCACCTACCTGTGGCACTCACCCTTCGGCCACGCCTACCGACGCGACCACACCGGCACCCAGGCCATCACCACCCCGACCACAGCCCACGAGCCCCATCGACGAACCTGACCGCCCCACACCCCGCGCCGGCGGGGCCACAGGCACGTCCGGAGTGCGTCAGGCGTCTTCCCAGCCAGGTGGACGGTGCTTCTTCGGCAGTTTGGCGACGACCAGGCGGTAGGACTCGTCCACCGCGTCGAGGAGGTCCTCGTCCGGGATGGCGCCACTGAAGGCGAGGTCGTTCCAGCCCGAGCGTCCGATGTAGGCCATGACGGTGACCTCGCCCGGGAAGCGGTCGAGCCACTCGTCGGCGGCCTCGCGGCTCGGGCCGCCCTTGACCCCGACACTCTCACTGCGGAGGAACGCGAAGATCCGGCCCCGCTCCCCCTCGCCGACCTTGACCACCGGGTGCTCGTGGTCCCACGGGTTGTCGGTCCAGGCCCCGGGCCGGGCCAGGCAGTGCTCGAGCATCCGGGTGACGTCCATGCACGGCAGACTAGGCGGGGTCGAAGACGTAGGCGGAGCCACCGACGGTGCGGATCAGGCTCGTCCCCGCCCCGGCACGGCGCAGCTTGCGACGGATGTTGGCGACGTGGACGTCCACCAGGAAGTCGGACTCGATGAAGTCGCCCTGCCAGACCTCGCGCACGATCGCCTCGCGGTCCCGGACCTGCCCCGGCTGGGAGGCGAGCGCGGCCAGGAGGTCGAACTCCGCCTGGGTCAGGGGCAGCGGCTCACCCGCCATGCTGGCCGTGTGGCTGGCGGAGTCCATGAGCAGGCCGCCACCCGCGTCGGTCACCACCGACGGTTCGTCGTGGAGCGGCTCCAGGCGTGGGCGCCGGAGCAGCGCGGAGACCCGCGCGAGCACCTCACGCGGGGAGAACGGCTTGGCCATGTAGTCGTCGGCGCCGACCTCGAGACCGACGAGGCGGTCGATCTCGGCGTCGCGGCCCGTGATCATGACGACGTAGGCGTTGCTGAACTCCCGCAGGCGCCGACAGACCTCGGTCCCGTCCATGTCGGGCAGCGAGAGATCGAGCGTGACGATGTCGGGTTGCACCTCGCGCGCCGTGGCGAGGGCCTCCTCGCCGGTCTCGGCCGAGGAGACCTCGAGGCCGGCGGTGCCCAGCACGTGCTCGAGCAGGTCGCGGACGTTGGGGTCGTCGTCGACCACCAGCGCCCGATGTGACGGCGTCATCCACACCTCCTGCATCCGAGGGGAGCAATCTAGCGAACCGGGGCAATCGCGAGACATCGGGAGCCCCGGGGTTGTCCTGGTGTGGTCGGGCGTCCAAGATTGGGCACCGCAGATCTGGGGGGCCGAACTGCAGGGTGGAAGGACGCAGCATGGCGCCTCAGGTGGAGACGGTGCGTGACGCCGCCGTCGAGGAGAGACGGCAGCGCGCGGTCGAGAGCCTCATGCTCTCCGAGCACGTCCGCCACGAGCGCTTCGACCGCATCACCCGGCTGGCCCGGCTGCTCTTCGCCGTGCCGATGAGCACCATCACCGTCATCGACGGCGACCGCGCGTGGTTCCCGAGCTCGCAGGGCATCGAGGCGACCGAGGCGCCACGCGGCGAGACCTTCTGCGACCGGACGACGGACCTCGACGCCCTGGTGGTCGTCCCGGACGCCCAGGTCGACGACCGGTTCAGCGACCTGCCGGCGGTCCAGGCCGGGGTCGTCCGGTTCTACGCCGGCCACCCGCTGCGCGACGCGCTGGGCAACGTGGTCGGGACGTTCTGCCTCTACGACGCCGAGCCTCGCGAGCTGGAGGGCGAGCTGCTCGGTGCGTTCGGCGACATGGCCGCCTGGGCCCAGCAGGAGCTCGTCGCCTCGACCGAGATGTCGCAGGCCGGGAGGGTGCAGGCCTCCCTGCTGCCGGCCAAGGCGGTGCGCATCGGCGACTGGGAGGTCAACGGGGTGTGCCTGCCCGCCCTGGCGGTCGGCGGCGACTTCTACGACTACGGCACCTCGAGCGGCGTGATCCACGTCGGGCTGGGCGACGTCATGGGCAAGGGCACCGGGGCCGCCCTGGTCGGTGCGGGCGTCCGCGCCGCCGTCCGGGGCACCCATGCCGCGGTCACGGCAGGCGTCGACCTGGGGATCACCGTGACCCAGGTCGCCCGGAGCATGCTCACCGACCTGGAGCAGGCTGAGAGCTTCGTGACCCTGTTCGAGGCGGCCATCGACCTCGACGACGGCTACGCCCGGTACGTCGACGCCGGATCCGGCCTGTGCCTCGTGATGAGCCCGACCGGCGAGGTGAGGCGCCTCGCCGGGCAGGACCGGCCCCTGGGGGTGCTCCCCGACGACCACTGGACCGAGCACGAGAGCACGCTCGAGCCGGGCAGCCGGATGCTGGTTTTCAGCGACGGACTGCTGGACCTGGTCGACGACGAGATCTCGTGGTGGGTGCCCATCGGCGACCTCATGCGCGCCGCGTCGGACGTCGACAGCCTGCTGGCCTCCATCGCGGGGCTGGTGCAGGAGCTCACCGCGCTGGACGACGTCACCGCCGTCGCGGTCTTCCGCCATCTCCCCCAGGAGGCGTCCTCGTGAGCAGGCGGTTGCTGGCGATCCGGGCGATCGTCCTCCTGACCGCCGTCCTCGGGCTCAACTACGTGATCTGGCGCTGGCTGTTCTCGGTCAACTGGGTCGCGTGGTGGGTCGCGGTGCCCCTGGTCCTCGCGGAGACCTACAGCCTGGTCGACTCGTTGCTGTTCGGCCTGGGCATGTGGCGGCTCAAGGAGCGGGGCGCGGCGCCCGCGCCGGACCCCGACCTCACCGTCGACGTCTTCATCGCGACGTACAACGAGCCGATCGAGCTGGTGATGCGCACCGCGCGCGCCGCCAAGGCGATCCGCTACCCGCACGAGACGTGGGTGCTCGACGACGGCAACCGCCCCGACATGCGTGAGGCGGCCGAGGCCGAGGGCATCCGCTGGATCACCCGCTCCGCGGACTGGGCCGGGATGCCACGCCACGCGAAGGCCGGCAACCTCAACAACGCCCTCCTCTCCACGGAGGGCGAGTTCTTCCTCATCCTCGACGCCGACCAGGTGCCGCACCCGGACATCCTGGACAAGACCCTGGGCTACTTCAACGACGAGAAGATGGCCATCGTCCAGACGCCGCAGTTCTTCGAGAACGTCCCCGAGAGCGACCCGCTGGGCAGCCAGGCGCCGCTGTTCTACGGCCCCATCCAGCAGGGCAAGGACGGCTGGAACGCCGCCTTCTTCTGCGGCTCCAATGCGGTGATCCGGCGTGAGGCCCTCATGCAGCTCGGCGTCTCGCGCTACGTCGGCGAGGTGGAGGTCGGCGTGCACCGTGCGCTGCGTGCCGCGCGTGCCGTGCTGCGCTCCGCCCGGCGCGACCTGGCCCCCGACCAGCAGGAGGTGCGCGGCGCCCTGGACCGGATCCTCGCGGAGATCCGGCAGGCGCGGCGCGCCCTGGGGCAGGGCGAGCCGCTCTTCGACGTCACCTACGCCTTCCAGCGTCGGGTCGCGGAGATCCGCCGAGAGCTGGTGACCGCCGACCTGACGGCCCTCCAGTCCGACCTCGCGGCCATCGCCGAGCTCGAGGGCATCGCCGACGACCCCGACGTGGCCCTCGGGACCGTCGACGAGGACGTGCTGCAGCAGCTGGCTCACCGCGACTGGTCACCGCTCGGAGCGGTCGAGACCGTGCAGGCCCTCGTCAACGCCGTCGACGTCGACCGCGGGGGCGAGGCGCAGGCGGTGATGCCGCTGGCCACCATCTCGGTGACCGAGGACATGGCCACCTGCATGCGTCTGCACGCCCTGGGCTGGCGCTCGGCGTACCACGACGAGACCCTGGCCGACGGCCTGGCACCGGAGGACCTGGCGACGATGCTGACCCAGCGCCTGCGCTGGGCCCAGGGCACGGTGCAGGTCATGTTCCGGGAGAACCCCCTCGTGCAGAAGGGGCTCACCCTCGCCCAACGACTCATGTACTTCGCGACGATGTGGAGCTACATGTCGGGCTTCGCCGCCCTGGTCTACATCGCCGCCCCGATCATCTACCTCACGTTCGGGGTGCTGCCCGTCCAGGCCCTGAGCACCGACTTCTTCGCACGGCTGGTGCCGTTCCTGGTCGTCAACCAGCTGCTGTTCATCGTGGTCGCAGCAGGCCGGCCGACCTGGCGGGGGCAGCAGTACTCGCTCGCCCTGTTCCCGGTCTGGATCAAGTCGTTCACGACCGCGTTCGGCAACGTGTTCCTGGGCCGCAGCCTCGACTTCGCCGTCACGCCCAAGACCAAGTCCGCCGAGGGCGGCCGGACCCGTTGGGACCTGGTCCGTCCGCAGCTCTGGGCCATGGCGCTGCTGGCCGTGGCGGCCCTGGTCGGCATCGTGCGGGTCGCGGTGGGCCAGGCGCCCGTCTTCGGCACCGTGTTCAACGTCGTCTGGGTGATCTTCGACCTGGCCGTCTTCTCCGTCATCATCCAGGCAGCCCGCTACCGCGGGTTCGAGCCCACCCCGTCCGAGGTGCCCGAGGGCGCCGCCGGAGAACCCCACGAAGGAGCAGCATGATCGAGTTCGCGGTCGAGACCCGGGACGACGGCATCGGTGTCGTCACCCCGCAGGGCCGACTCAACATGGTGTCGGCCCGGCGGCTCAAGGAGATCCTCTCCGAGCTGGTCGCCGGCGGCACGCACCGCATCGTGGTCGACCTGGGCGAGACGACCTTCCTGGACTCGTCGGGCCTCGGCGCCCTCATCGGAGGACTGAAGTCGGCGCGCCAGTCGGGTGGCGACCTGCGCATCGCCCGGGTCTCGCCCGCGGTGATGACGGTCTTCGAGCTCACCAACCTCGACCGGGTGCTCCGTGCCCGCGACTCCGTGGACAGCGCGTTCGATGACTGACGACCAGCAGCCCGCGGCGGACGCGCTCGTCGGTCGCCTCGAGCTCTCCGCCCCGGCGACCCCCGAGATCATGGACCTGGTCCACGGGATGATCGAGCACCTCTGGACGACCCATCCCGACATCGGTGAGCGCGACCGCGCCCGGTTCGAGATGTCGGTGATCGAGATCCTGGGCAACATCGTGGAGCACGCCTACGCCGCCGAGGAGACCCATCCCTCCACGCGCCGCTTCCAGATCGCGCTCGCGGCGACCGAGGACCGGTTGGTCGCCCGGCTCGCCGACAACGGGCTCCCCGTGGGGCTCGACCTGAGCGGCGCCGTCATGCCAGACGAGCTCGCCGAGTCCGGCCGTGGCCTGGCGTTGGCGACCGCCGCACTCGACGACCTCGGCTACCACCGGGTCGGGGACCGGAACCTCTGGGACCTGCTGTGCCTGCGCGGCTCGTCCGCCTGACCGTCGGCCTCGTCCTCGCGCTGCTGCTGGTGTCGCTGACCGGGCCGGCTGCGACCGCTGACGAGACCGATCCCGTCCTGGCGCTGCCCTCTCCCGGCCAGCCGTGGTTCGGTCCCGGCCTGGACTGGGAGGACGACCTGCCGGCCGACTACGCAGGTCGCCTGGGCGAGACGCCGTCGCTCTACGCCCAGCACGTCGACTACCCGCTCACCGAGGAGAGCACGACGTACCTGGAGCAGTTCGCCGAGCAGAGCGCGACCCAGGGTGCCGTTGCTGTGGTGTCGCTGGAGCCCCAGGTCCCGCTGACCGAGCTGACCAGGACGGATGCGACCGACCTGGCCGAGGTCCTGGCGGAGCTGCACGTGCGGCTCGACAGCTACTTCCTCGTGCGGTTCGCGCCGGAGATGAACGGCTCCTGGGTGTCGTGGGGTCAGCAGCCGCTCCCCTACGTCGCCGCCTTCCGGGTCGTCGCCGACACGGTGCACGCCGCCACCGAGCACGCCGCGATGGTGTGGGCGCCGGTCTACGGCTCCGGCTATCCCTTCGGCACCGCCTTCGGCGCCGTCGACCAGGACCCCGACGGCCAGTCCGGCGCGCTCGACACCGACGACGACGGCGACGTCGACGCCGCGGACGACCCCTACGGTCCCTACTTCCCCGGCGACGACGCGGTCGACTGGGTCGGGCTGACGCTCTACCACTTCGGCGCCGAGTACGACGCCCCCGGCTTCGACAACGACGGGGTCGGGCCGGACCAGGAGGACGCGGCGTTCAGCATCAACACCCGCCCCCGCAGCGACGAGCTCCGGTCCCGGCTCGACGAGAGCTGGGGCTACGGGGACGAGCGGCGGCGTACCCCCTTCTACGACCGGTTCGCCGCGGCGGACGACCGCCCCCTGCTGCTCGAGACCGCCGCACTCTGGACGGCCGGAGACCGCGGCGGCGACCCGGAGCAGGCCATCAAGTCCGAGTGGTGGGGCCAGGTATTCGCCGCCCTGGACGACCACCCCCTCGTGGCCGGGATCAGTTGGCTCGAGACCGCACGCCCCGAGGCCGAGGCGGAGGGTCTCGAGGTGGAGTGGGGAGCCACCCGCACCGACGACCTGGCCTCCGCCCTGCGGCGCGACCTCGCCACGGCAGGGATCGACCTGGGGCCCGTGACCGACGTGCTCGACCAGCAGCAGGCCAACGAGGCCACCGCCCAGGGCCGGATGCCCTCGGCGTCGGACCTGACCAGGTCCATGGACTGGATCGCCGGAGGGGTCGGGGTCCTCGCCCTCATCTTCCTGCTCAGCGGGGTCGCCGCCCGCCTGCGACCGGGCTGGCGGTACCCGGACGAGGCCACCGGCTCCCGCGACCTCCGGGTCGACCTCTTCCGCGGGTTCCTGATCTGCACCGTCATCGTCACCCACACCGAGGTCGCGGGTGCCCTGTCGTGGTTCACCCTGAACGCCTTCGGCGCCGTCAGCGGCGCCGAGGCCTTCGTGGCGCTGTCCGGGGTCGTGCTCGGCATGGTGCACCGCGGCCAGGCGGAGCGCCTGGGCGACTGGGCGGCCTCCGTGCTGCGCTGGCGCCGCGCCCGCACCCTCTACGTGACCGCACTCGCCGTGGTGCTGCTCGTCTACCTGCTGGGGCTGGTGCCCGGCATCGACGCGCGCGGCGTCACCACCTTCACCGACCGCGGCACCGGCGCCGGCGGCGCGGAGGCCGCCGGCCGGGTCTACGACCTCTACGTCAACGCGCCGCGCCTCTTCGACTACCCCCCGCCCTGGTACGCCGTCCGCGAGCTCCTGACCCTGCGGATGGGCCCCTGGGTGCTCAACGTGCTGGGCCTCTTCGTCGTCCTGATCGCGCTGGCCCCCGCGCTCCTGCTCCTGGTCCGACGCGGGCTCTGGTGGCTGGCCCTGGCGGTGTCGTGGGCGGCCTACGCCTACGGCGCGGTGAACGGCGGGCACGTCCTGCCTTCACAGTTCGACGACGTCTTCCCCCTGCTGACGTGGCAGGTCGTCTTCGTCACCGGCATGGTGCTCGGCTACCACCGCCAGCGGGTGATCCAGGTGCTGTCGAGCCGGCCCGGCGCGATCGTCTGCACGGTGCTGGTCGTCGGCTACGCCCTCGCGCTCGGCTGGCTGTGGGCGGCTCACGCCGGCCATCTCCCGAGCGGCCCATGGCCGAGCGACCTGTACCCGCGCCTCTACGACGAGCACTACGTCCGGGTCTTCCTGCAGGCCGGGCGCCTGGCGGACCTGGCGCTCGTGATCGTCGTGGTGTTCGCCTTCCTGACGGCGTTCTGGCACCCGGTCAACGCCGCGGTGGGGCGCGTGCTCGTGCCCTTGGGTCAGGCCTCGCTCTACGTGTTCGTCATGCACGTCTTCTTCGTGCTCGCCGTGGACAACCTGCCGGGGCTGGACCGCAGCAGCGCGTGGCAGGGGATCCTCGTCCACGTCGTCGAGATCGCGCTGGCCTGGGTGCTGGTGAAGCGCGAGGTCCTCTTCTCGGTCGTCCCACGCTGAGCGCGGGCCACCTCAGGACGGCGTCGGGACCTCGGCCTCCCAGCGGGTACGGCGCTCGGCCTCGGTCTGCTCCCACCACGGCGTGCCGCGCTCGCCGAGCGCGACCTTGGCGGCCTGCACGCCGGCCCGGGAGGTGGGCTCCTCGTCGGTGCCCTTGGTGCGGCGCACGTCGCGGCGCCAGGCCATCAGGACCCGCTGCAGCTCCGAGCGCCGCTCGTCGGGGATGAGGGGGTCGGTGGCGCGCCACTTGCGGCCGTCGATGACGACGTGGTGGCCGTCCTCGGTGAGCTCGGGGCCGTCGCTGCTCATGCGAGGACACCCGCCTCGAGCTGGGTGCGGTCGATGACCGCACGGGCTCTGCGGCGGTAGCGCCAGATCTGCAGGAGCCCCAGGGCCCACAGGACGTACTGGGCGCTCATGGCCCACTGGAAGGCGCCGGGTGTGTAGGCGGTGCTGCCGCCGGGCGTGCGCCAGTCGAGGATGATCCCGATCGCCACGACCAGGACCAGCGAGGCGGTGAAGCCGGCCTGGTTGATGATGCCGCTGGCGCTCGCCAGGCGCTCGACCGGGTTGGAGGTGCGGCCCAGGTCGAAGCCGATCATCGAGGCCGGGCCGCCGATGCCGACGACGAGGACCAGGACCACCAGGAGCCCCAGCGGCGCCGGACCCGGCCAGAGGAGCACCACCGTCCAGACCGCGACGATCGACCAGACGATGCCGAGCACGAGGCTGGAGCGGTGCCAGGGGTGCCGCCCGATCAGCCAGCCCAGCACGGGGCCGCTCGCCATCACCGCGACGATCATCAGCGACAGCAGCAGCCCGGCCTCGTGGGGCGAGCGACCCTCGCCGCGCACCAGGAACGGGTAGCCCCACAGAAGCGACAGCGCGGTGGAGCTGAACTGGGTCGTGAAGTGCATCCAGAAGCCCAGCCTCGTGCCCGGGTGCGACCACGAGGCGGCCAGGCTCGCGCCCACGGCGGACAACGAGAGCCGCGGACCCCGCAGGTTGCGGTCCTCGGGTGAGTCGCGCACGACCAGCAGCGTGGCGACCGCGAGCACCAGCCCGAGCGCGGCTGCTGCGAGGTAGGCCGTCGTCCAGCCCCAGCGACCCAGCGCCCAGGTCATGGGGACGGCGGCGCCCACGGCGCCCACCTGCCCCAGCGTGCCGGTCACCTGGGTCACGAACGGGACCCGCAGCGGGGAGAACCACCGGCTGACCAGCCGCAGGACGCAGATGAACGTGAGCGCGTCCCCGACGCCGACCAGGGTGCGGGCGGCCAGGGCCACGGGGTAGGTCTCGGCGAGGGCGAACGTCGCCTGGGCGACGACCAGCAGGACCGTGCCGGCGAGCATGACACTGCGCGAGCCGAACCGGTCGACCAACAGGCCGACCGGGATCTGCATCCCGGCGTAGACCAGCAGCTGGAGCATCGTGAACGTCGCCAGCTGTGCGGCCGAGATGCCGAAGCGGTCGGAGGCCTGCAACCCGGCCACCGCCAGCGAGGACCGGTGGAAGACCGCCACCATGTAGGTCAGCAGAGCCACGAGCCACACGGCGAGGACGGACTTCGTCGCGGGGGTGGCGCTCACCCACCGATCCTAGAGCCCGCGTGCGCGGGCTCCGTCCGGGTCAGGGTGCGTTCGTGAACCAGTCGTCGAACCCCGACGGCCGGTGGACTCCCATGACGCCGTGCTCGTAGAGCCCCCACCCCACCTGCGGCTCGTGCCCCGGCTCGCGCCAGGTGGCCCGACCGACGTTGTCGGTGAGGCCGAACGGAACTCGGCCGACGACCTGCGGGTCGGTCATGTCGTAGGTGAGCCGCTCGGACCAGCCCTCGCCGCGCCACTGCCCGTGGGACCAGTCGGAGTCGCCGCCGTAGCCGCCGCCGACGTGGATGGCCAGGGGAAGCAGGGACTCCAGCTCGACCTCGACCTCGGCGCCCGCCTGCGTACGGAAGCGGAGGGTGCCCCTCAGCGGCGTCCTGGTGCCACTGCGGTAGCTGGTCTCGACCACGGGCCAGCCGAGCTGCTCGGTGCGACCGTCGGGCCAGACCCGGTGGCAGTCGTTGAGGATGCGGGTGCCGTCGGGCTCCTCCTGGAGGATCACGATCATCGCGAAGTTCTCGAACGCGATCGGCACGTAGAGCCACCACATGCCGTCGAACGGCGGGTCGGCCGGCTTGCCGGCAGGCTCGGCCTCGCCGATCGGACGCGCGCCCCACGAGCGGTCCCGGGTCCCGAGCCAGGTGTCCGGGGTGACGTCGTACTGCTGACCGTCGATGACGATCGTGCCCTCCCAAGAGCCCACCTGGGCGAAGCGTTGCGCGTCGAGGATCGCGCGGTGACCGCCCGCACGCATGATGTGCCGCTGCTCGGGGATCGCCGGGAACAGGCCGCGCCAGGTCATGTCGAGCGAGATCCCCTCGGTCTCCTCGACGACCAGCCGCGAGGTCTTCAACGGGTCGATGACCTCGATCCGGTAGTTGCCGACGTGCTGGTTGAGGCGGTCGCTGTCGAGCTTGTCGCCGAAGTGCAGCGCCGTCTGCTCCTCCCCGCGGCGGATGAGCAGGAAGGCGTCCTTCGTGCCGAGGTTCGGGTAGTAGCCCATGCCCGTGATCAGGAAGATCTCCCCGCTACGGTCGTGGGCGTTCCAGTAGGAACGGTCGTAGAAGTTGCGGTCGGTACCGACCCACTCGATCGGCGCCGCGATCTGGTGGATGGGGTACTCGTCGAGGGGAAAGACGCCAGGGACTTCAGGCACGGGCAGGACCTCCAGGTGGTGGTGACGGGTCGGGTGGGCGGAATCAGCTGAGAAGGGTGACGGTGCCGCGGTCGCCGTCGACGCGCACGCGGTCGCCGGTGCGGAGCACGCGGGTGGCGCCCTGGGTGTTCACGACGCACGGCAGGCCGTACTCCCGCGCGACCACCGCGCCGTGCGACACCGAGCTCCCGATGTCGGTCACCAGCCCGGCGATCAGGGTGAAGTACGGCGTCCAGCCGACGTCGGTCACGGGCGCCACCAGGATCTCGCCCGGCTGCAGGTCGTGTGCCTCGGCGATCGTGGTCGCGACCCGGACGGTGCCTTCGACGACGCCGCTGCACGCGGGCCGGCCGACGATCACGCCGTCCTCGACGCCCTCGGGCGGCAGCGGCTTGAACGGGACCGGCTTGCCGACCGTCACGTCGGGGAACTCGAGGCGTGCCTGGTAGCCCAACGCGGCGCGACGGGACTCGGCCGCCGTGACCAGCTCGGAGACGTCCTGGGTGCCCAGCAGGAGGGGCAGCTCGGAGCGGTCGAAGAAGAAGACCAGGTCGGCGTCCGGGAGCCGCCCGAGCTCGGCCAGCTGCTCGCCCAGGAGCCGGTAGCCGCGGCTGAGCCGGTGGGCGACGAGCACCATCCGGGACTTGGTGGCCTCGCGCCCACGGGCGCCCGCACGAGCCAACCGGGCGAGGGTGCGCAGCGCGCGGGGAAGGTCGGCGTCATCGACGGTCTGCGGGGGTCGGTTCCCGTTGCCGGTGGCCAGGCGGGCGCGCAGCATCCCCTGCATGATCGTGCCGAGGCCTTCGGGGTCGTCGCCCCAGGACGGGTCCCGCACGCACAGCTCGCGGTAGCCACGGTGACCGTGGCGCGCCAGAAAGGCGGCGAACTTCTGGGCCGTCGCACCGCCGTCTGCGAGCAGCCGGGCCACCGCCTCGGCCGGCTCCCTCTCCAGGAAGCGGCCACCCGCCTCCGTGCTGCCGGCCAGCTCGGCCACGACCTCGTCGAGCTGGCTGAGCATGACGGCGCTCTCGACGTCGGTGGCTCCGGCCATCAGGGCCGAGGCCTGGGCCCGTCCGTCCTCCACGGTCCTGCCGGCCTTGACCGCCTGCTTGGCCACCGTGTCCTCGAGGACGTTGGCGGCGACCGCCGAGCGGGACGACGAGCGCACGTGGGTCAACGTGGCCTCGTTGTAGAGCTCGATCGCGGCGTCGAGCTCGGCTAGCAGGGCCGCGGGGGTGCTGGCGGACGGGGTGCTCGTCGCCGCGAGAGCCTTGTCCAGACGCCGGATGTGCCGTCCCGCGGTCAGGGCGAAGGTGGTCAGCCGGACGGTGTTGACCAGGCGACGCGGGAACGACTTCGGCGGCTTGGGGACGAGCTCGTCGACCACGCGGCCCGCGATCGAGAGCGAGTACTGCTCCAGGGAGTTGCCGAGGATCCCGGAGCTCAGCGCGGTGCCCTCGGTCATGTTCAGGAAGAGGTGCCCCGAGAAGTAGCCCACCTGGAGCCAGCGGCTCTCGTCGTACGCCTTCTGGAAGCCACCCGAGACCTGGACCTGCTGCATGGCGTACTCGATGGCCCGCCCGCTGACCGCGGCGGTGAGCGGGCAGAACGCACCCGGCATCATCTCGCCGATGTTGCACCGGGTGTAGACGTCGTCCTCGGTGTTGACGACCGAGTCCATGGCGCTCAGGTCACCGGGCAGGGTGGTGATCGGGCGGGCCTGGAGCCAGCGGAGCCGGCCGGCGCGGTCGATGGCCCACTCGAGGTCGAGCGGACAGCCCCAGAGCGCCTCCGCCTCGCGGGCACCGGCGGCGATCGCGAGGACCTGGCTGTCGGTGAGCGCCGGGGGGCCGGGCACCTGGCGGTCGGTGATGAGGCCCTCCCGGTCGACCTCGTAGTGGTCGGAGGTCGTCGAGCCGTCCACCAGCGCCTCCCCCAGCCCGGCGACGGCGTCGACGACGGCCAGGTCGCGACGGGCACTGGTCGGGTCGGCGGTGAACACGACCCCGGCCGCGCGGGCGTCCACCATCTCCTGGACGACGAGGTGCATGGTGCCGGAGATCCCGGAGTGGGCCTGGTAGGCGTCGGCCCGCTCCGAGTGGGTCGAGGAGACACATCGCCGGACCGCGGCCACCAGCTCCTCGTAGCTCTCGACGCCGAGGACCGTCTCGTACTGGCCGGCGAACGAGCTCTCGGCGCCGTCCTCACCGGAGGCCGAGGACCGCACCGCCACGGTGCCGACGGTGCCGGCCACCAGGCCGGCGTAGCGCTCCTCGAGCCCTGCCGGGAGCGCCTCGGGGTCGGCACGGGCGATCACGAAGGCGGCGGGCACCGCGTAGCCGTGGGCCGACAGCTCGGCGAGGCCGAGCGCCTTTCCGCCGTAACGCGCATCGGTGACGGCGGAGAGTTCGACGAGCTCGCATGTGAGGTGGGCCACACCCAGTTACGTTACACTTGTCACGGAGATGGCAAATGAAAACGGTCGACCTCGTGACACGCGCATCGACAGCGCCGTGCTCGACGCGGCCGAGGAGCTGCTCGCTGAGGTCGGGTACGCCGACCTGACCGTCGCCGCGGTCGCGGACCGAGCCGGCACCTCCCGCCCGGCCGTCTACCGTCGCTGGCCGACCCTGGCGCACCTGGTGCACGAGGCCGCCTTCCGCGACAGTGACACGCGGGAGTCCGCGCGCACCGGGGTGCTCGAGGAGGACGTCCGCGAGCTGGTCCGGATGACCTCCGAGCTGCTCACGACGCCGATGGCCCGGATCGCCGTGCCGGGGCTCATGGCCGAGGCCTCCTCGGACCCGACGCTGCACGCGCGGCTGCTGGACCGGTTCGCTGCGCACGGCTGGAGCGGCTTCGACGACTATCTGCGGACCGCGGCCGGGGTCCGCGCCGGGGTCGAGGCCGTCGCCGTCATCGAGATCGTCATCGGTGCCGCACTGGTGGCCATGCTCGTGCGCGGCCCCGACGGACTCACCGAGGACTGGGTGGACCAGACGACCGCCATCGTCCTCGGCGGAATCCGCAGCTAGTCGAGGCAGAACTCGTTGCCCTCGGGGTCCTGCAGCACCAGGAAGCCGTGGCTCATCGGCGGCGCCGGCTCGTGACGCTCGAGGCGGGTGGCACCCAGCGCCACGAGCCGCTCGCACTCGGACTCGAGCGCCGCCATGCGCTCGTCCCCCACGAGCCCCGGGGCGGCCCGCACGTCGAGGTGGACGCGGTTCTTGGCGCTCTTGCCCTCCGGGACCCGCTGGAAGAACAGCCGCGGGCCGTTGCCTGCGGGGTCGACGCAGGCCGAGGCGGAGTTGCGGTGCTCGGGCGGGAGCGAGGCGGAGAAGTCGTCCCACGAGCCGAAGCCCGGCGGCGGTGGGGGCAGCTCGTAGCCCAGGACGGCGCTCCAGAAGAGGGAGAGCGCCCGGGGGTCGGCGCAGTCGAAGGTGACCTGGATCTCTCGGATGTCCATGCCGCCGACCCTAGGCGCGGTCACCGACAGCCGCCCGCCCGCGCGCGCCTAGGGTGGTCCGGTGACCGGCCGTGCCCGCTCTCCCCTCGCGGGAGCCCTGCTCGTGCTGGTCGCCACGGTCGCGCTGACGCTGACGTTCTCGCTGCTGCGGGTGCCCTCGGCGGTGCTGTTCGGCTCGCTGCTGGGCGGCATGACCCACGCCCTCACCTCCCCCACCGAGATCAAGGTCCCGCCCCTCGCCTTCCGTCTCGGGCAGGCCCTCATCGGGGTCACGATCGGGACCCTGGTCAGCGTCGAGGCGCTCCAGCGGATGGGCGGCGAGATCGCCCCGGTGCTGCTGGTGACCCTCGGCACCGTCGTGCTGAGCCTGGGCGCCGGCTGGCTGCTGTCCCTGCGCCGCGACGTCTCGCTGGTGACCGGTGCCTTCGCGCTGATCGCCGGCGGCGCCTCGGGGATCGTGGCGCTGGCCCGTGACCTCGACGCGGACGAGCGGGTGGTGACGGTGGTGCAGTACCTCCGGGTCCTCATCGTGCTGGTGACGCTGCCGCTGGTGATCGGCGTGGTCTTCCAGCCCGAGACCGGCCTCGGGACGCTCTCGACCGAGCACGGGCCGCTCGCCCTCGACCTCCTGTACGTCGTGGCGGCGGCGGGCGGCGGGCTGCTCCTGGCCCGCGTCGTGCGCTTCTCGACCGCGACCCTGCTCGCCCCGCTGCTGATCGCGGCGGTCCTCGCCTCCTCCGGGTGGCTCGGCGACGTGGCCGTGCCCGACCCGGTCCAGTGGGTCGGCTACGCGCTGATCGGCGTGCAGGTCGGACTGCGCTTCACCCGCACGAGCCTGGCCTCGATCGCCCGGATGCTGCCCGTGGTGACGCTGCTGATCCTGGCGATGCTGGGCCTCAGCGCGCTGATGGGGGCGGCGCTGGCGTGGCTGACCCCGGCGGACGGCCTGACGGCGTACCTCGCGACGACCCCGGGCGGGCTGTTCGCCGTGCTCGCGATCGCCGCGGACAGCGGCTCGGACGTGACCTACGTGATGGCGGTCCAGCTGTTCCGGCTGCTGGTCATCCTGCTCACGATGCCGGTGCTGGCGCGCTGGCTGCGGCGCCGCGACACCGAGAGCGGCGACGCCGCCTAGCGGGCCCCGGCCTCCATCATCTGGCGCAGCTCCTTCTTGAGGTCGCCGATCTCGTCGCGCAGGCGCGCGGCCAGCTCGAACTGCAGCTCCGCGGCGGCGTTCTTCATCTGGTCGGTGAGCTCCTGGATGAGCGAGGCCAGCTCCGAGCTGGGCAGGCCCGCGATGTCCTTGGCGTGCTGGCCGGCCGCGGCCTTGGACAGGCCGGGCACCGGCTGCTTGGTCTTGACTCCCCCTGCCCGACCGGACGCGGCGGTGCCGGCCCAGGTCTGCAGCAGCTCCTGGGTGTTCTCGTCCTCGCGGGCGAGCATCTCGGTGATGTCGGCGATCTTCTTGCGCAGCGGGGTGGGGTCGATGCCGTGCTTGGTGTTGTAGGCGACCTGGATCTCGCGGCGGCGGTTGGTCTCGTCGATCGCCTTCTCCATCGAGGGCGTGATCTTGTCGGCGTACATGTGCACCTGGCCGGACACGTTGCGGGCCGCGCGGCCGATCGTCTGGATCAGCGACTTGTCGGAGCGCAGGAAGCCCTCCTTGTCGGCGTCGAGGATCGAGACCAGCGACACCTCCGGGAGGTCGAGGCCCTCGCGGAGCAGGTTGATGCCGACGAGCACGTCGTACTCGCCCAGGCGCAGGTCGCGCAGCAGCTCGATGCGCTTGAGGGTGTCGACCTCGGAGTGGAGGTAGCGGGTGCGGATGCCGGCGTCGAGGAGGTAGTCGGTCAGGTCCTCGGACATCTTCTTGGTCAGCGTGGTCACCAGCACCCGCTCGTGCTTCTCGGCGCGGGTGCGGATCTCGTGGATCAGGTCGTCGATCTGGCCCTTGGTCGGCTTGATGACGACCTCGGGGTCGATCAGCCCGGTCGGGCGGATGATCTGCTGGACGGTGTCGGGCATCCCGTCGGGCCCCGTGACCTTGTCGAGCTCGTAGTTGCCGGGGGTGGCCGAGAGGTAGATCGTCTGGCCGATGCGCTCCAGGAACTCCTCCCAGCGCAGCGGACGGTTGTCCATCGCGCTGGGCAGGCGGAAGCCGTGGTCGACGAGGTTGCGCTTGCGCGACATGTCGCCCTCGTACATGCCGCCGATCTGCGGCACCGCGACGTGGGACTCGTCGATGACGACGACGTAGTCCTCGGGGAAGTAGTCGAGCAGGCAGTTGGGCGCGGAGCCGCGGGTGCGCCCGTCCATGTGCATCGAGTAGTTCTCGATGCCGGAGCAGGACCCGACCTGGCGCATCATCTCGACGTCGTAGGTCGTGCGCATGCGCAGGCGCTGGGCCTCCAGGAGCTTGCCCTGCTTCTCGAACGTCGCCAGCTGGTCCTCCAGCTCGAGCTCGATGCCCTTGATGGCGCGTTCCATGCGCTCGGGGCCGGCGACGTAGTGGGTCGCGGGGAAGACGTAGAGCTCCTGGTCCTCGGTCAGGACCTCGCCGGTCACGGCGTGCAGCGTCATCAGCCGCTCGATCTCGTCGCCGAAGAACTCGATGCGGACGGCGTGCTCCTCGTAGACCGGGAAGATCTCGAGGGTGTCGCCGCGCACCCGGAAGGTGCCGCGGGTGAACGACATGTCGTTGCGGGTGTACTGGATCTCGACGAGCTGGCGCAGGATCGAGTCGCGGTCGCGCTCCTGGCCCACCCGGAGCCGCAGCATCCGGTCGACGTACTCCTGGGGGGTGCCGAGGCCGTAGATGCAGGACACCGTGGACACCACGATCACGTCGCGACGCGTGAGCAGCGAGTTGGTGGCCGAGTGGCGCAGCCGCTCGACCTCCTCGTTGATGGAGGAATCCTTCTCGATGTAGGTGTCGGTCTGGGGGACGTAGGCCTCGGGCTGGTAGTAGTCGTAGTAGGAGACGAAGTACTCGACGGCGTTCTTGGGGAAGAGCTGGCGCAGCTCGTTGGCGAACTGGGCGGCGAGGGTCTTGTTGGGCTGCAGCACCAGCATCGGCCGCTGGACCTGCTCGGCCACCCACGCGACCGTGGCGGTCTTGCCGGTGCCGGTGGCACCCAGCAGCACGACGTCCTGGAGGCCGTCGTTGAGCCGCTGGGTGATCTCCTTGATGGCCGCGGGCTGGTCGCCGCTCGGGTCGTAGTCGGCCTCCACCTTGAAGGGGGCCAGACGACGCTCGAGATCGGTGACGGGACGCATGGATCCAGCGTACGGGCGGCCACCGACAGGGGGGTCGGGAGCGGGCTACAGGAGGGGGCGCAGCGGCGCGAGGAAGTACTCCGTGAACTTGCGGTGCAGGTCACGGGCCTCCCACTCGAGGCTGGTCAGCTCCAGGCAGTTGGTCTCGTCGGTCGAGAAGACGGCCTCGAGCTGCTTGGCCAGCGACTCGTCGATGACCTCGACGTTGATCTCGTAGTTGCCGGTCAGGCTGAGCCGGTCGATGTTGGCCGTGCCCACGGTGACCCAGGTGCCGTCGACGGTGGCGGTCTTGGCGTGGACCATCGCGTCCTTGTAGCGGAACACCCGGACCCCGGCGTCGAGGAGCTGGGTGAAGTAGCCGCGCGAGATCCAGTCGGCCACGATGTGGTTGGACTTCAGCGGCAGCAGCAGCCGGACGTCGACCCCGCGCTGCGCGGCGTGGCGCATGGCGTCGACGAAGTCCTGGTCGGGGGTGAAGTAGGCGGTCGTGAGCCACACGTTGCGGCTGGCGCGGTTGATGGCCTCGATGTACATCGAGCGGATGGGGAACATCCACAGCCGCGGCACGTTGCGCTGGACCCGGATCCGCGGCTCCCACGTGGAGGCGGTCTCGAGCAGCAGCGGCCGCTCGCTGGCGCGCAGCCGGCGCCGGCGGTTGAGGTTCCAGAAGTCGGCGAACGCGCGCTTGAGGTCCCACACCGCGGGGCCGGTGATGCGCATGTGGGTGTCGCGCCACTCGGTCTCGTAGGCCGACCCGATGTTGTAGCCGCCCACGAAGCCGACGGTCTCGTCGACGACGAGGATCTTGCGGTGGTCGCGGCCGTAGCGGGCCAGGTCGAAGAACCGCCAGCCGGCGGCGTAGACGGGGTAGCGCAGGACCTTGAGGTTGTCGGGGAAGTGCTTGAACACCGGCGACACGACGAGGTTGGCGAAGCCGTCGTAGATGCAGTAGACCTCGACGCCGCGGTCGGCGGCGGCGGCCAGCGCGGCCTTGAACCGCTCCCCCGTCTCGTCGCCCTTCCAGATGTAGGTCTCGAAGAGGATCTGCCGCTGCGCGCCCTCGATGGCCGCGAGCATGTCGGCGTAGAGGTCCTTGCCGTAGGTGTACGTCGTCACCGTGCCGTCGCCGACCTCGACCGTGCTCGGCGGGGTGACCGGGAACGGCTTGGGCTTCTTGCCGCGGCGGCGGTAGGAGTCGACCAGCGACATGATCACCGCGACGGCGAGCTGGCCGGCGAGCAGGCGCAGCAGGGTCTTGCGGACGAGCGTCAGCGCGCGGGCTGCGGCGCTGCTGCTCTGGAACACGGGCTCAATCTAGTGGGTCGCGACGGACCTCACGTACGGGTCACCTTGGCGGGCAGGTGCGTGCGCGGCGCCATGCGCGCCCCGTGGCGCGGCCGGCGCAGGCCGGCGAGGTAGACGAGGGTGACCACGCGACCGCGCTGGGGACGCCAGGGCTCGAGGTACGCCTCGAGCTCGGCGTCGTCGAACGGCGTGCCGGTCAGGGCCCAGCCGACGTCCTTGGCGACGTGATAGTCGCCGAAGGAGACCGCGTCGGGGTCGCCGAAGGCGCGCTGGCGAACCTCGGCCGCGGTCCACACGCCGATGCCGGGCAGCGAGCGCAGCCGCCGCTCCGCCTCCTCGGGGTCCAGCGAGGCGGTGCGCTCGACCGCGTCGGCCACGCGGGCCACCGTCACGATCGTGCGGGAGCGGGCCGGGTCGACGTGGAGGCGCAGCCACTCCCAGGACGGGACCTGCCGCAGCTGCTCGGGGGTCGGCTGGACCCACAGCCGGAGCTCGGCTCCGGGGCCGGGGGCGCGCTCGCCGAAGCGGTGCACGAGCATCCGGAAGCCCGCGAACGCCTCCTGGCCGGTCACCTTCTGCTCGATGATCGCCGGCACCAGCGCCTCCATCACCAGGCCGGTGCGGCCGAGGCGGGAGTGCGGGTGGTGCTTCAGCGCCTCGGCCAGGACCGGGAGGCGCGGCTCGAACGTCGACCAGTCGTCGTCGGCGCCCAGCATCGCCGGGACGGAGTCGAGCACCCAGGACGCGCCGGGACCCCAGGCGCGGGCCAGCACGTCGCCCTCGCGGGGGCGTGCCTGGAGGCAGAGCGTCGCGGGGCCCTCGGGAGTGCGGATGCCGCGCCAGTGACGCCCGGCGTCGTCGACGCGGTAGGTCGGGTCGCCGGCGCCGCGACGGTGGGGCCGCAGCACCGAGCCCACGGAGCACGGCCAGGCGGGACGCCACTCGCGCGTCAGCCCGTCGTCTCCCATGCCCCGAGACTAATCGGCCGGGCCGACAGCGGACGCGGGCGACGTAGAACGCGTTCTAGTTCTGGGTACGCTGCCGCCATGACGCTGCAGATCGCCGACTCCCACCGCGTGCGCACCCTCACCCTGGACCGCCCCGAGGCGCTCAACGCCTTCAACGAGGCGCTCTACGACGCCACGGCGGACGCGCTGATCGCGGCCGCGGCCGACCCGGACGTCGCCGTCGTGCTGCTCACCGGCAACGGGCGCGCCTTCAGCGCCGGCACCGACCTGCTGGAGATGCACGCGCGAGCGACCGACCCGGCCTTCGTGCCGGGCCGGCACGGCTTCCTCGGGCTCCTCGACGCGCTGGTCGACTTCCCCAAGCCGCTGGTCTGCGCGGTCAACGGGGTCGGCCTCGGGATCGGCGCGACCGTCCTCGGCTACGCCGACCTGGCGTTCATGTCCAGCACGGCGCGACTCAAGTGCCCCTTCACCAGCCTGGGCGTCGCGCCCGAGGCCGCCTCGTCGTACCTGCTCCCCCTACTCGTGGGCCGGCAGGACGCGGCCTGGATGCTGCTGTCGGCCGAGTGGGTCGACGCCGCGCAGGCGCTGGAGATGGGGCTGGTCTGGCGGGTGTGCGAGCCCGGAGACCTGCTCGCGGAGGCGCGGCGGCACGCCGAGGTGCTGGCGGCGCGTCCGATCTCCTCGCTCGTGGCGGTCAAGCGCACGATGACCGAACCACTGCGGGCCGGCATCCGCGCGGCGCGCGACCGGGAGAACGCCGCCTTCGCCGAGCTCATGGGCGGACCGGCCAACCTGGAGGCGCTGGCGGCGTTCGCCGAGGGCCGGGAGCCCGACTTCACCTCGCTGCCCGCGGGCTGGTGAGCGAGGCGCTCCGACCCTGCTCGCTATAGTCATTCACTCCCGGACGAAACCGGTTCACGAGAGGAGCGAGCGTGGCGTCCTCCCCCGCCTCCCCTCGCGGCCGCCGGCCGCGCCTCGACCACGAGACCGTCCTCCGTGCGGCCGAGGCGCTCGTGGACCGCGACGGCTACGACGCCCTCACCATGACCTTGCTCGCGGGCGAGCTCGAGACCCGCGTCTCCTCGCTCTACAACCACGTCGCCAACCTCGAGGACCTGCGCGCCACGATCCAGGTGCGCGCCATGCAGCTGCTGGGCACGCAGGTGCGCTCGGCCGCCATGGGCCACGCCGGCGCCGACGGCCTGCGGGTGCTGAGCGGCGCGCTGAGGGACTTCGCCCGCGCCTACCCGCACCGCTACGCCGCCATGACCCGCGCCCCGCTGGACCGGGAGGCGTTCTTCGGCGCCGCCGCCGGGACCATCGAGGCGCTCTCGGTGATGGTGCGCTCGACCGGGCTGCCCGAGGAGCGCATCCTGCAGACCGGGATGGCCATCTTCTCGGCGCTGCACGGCTTCGTGTCGCTGGAGGTGAGCGGCTACTTCGGCGGCGTCGACGAGCTCGACACCGTCTTCGCCCAGGTGATCCGCGGCGCCGTGACCGCGGCCGTCCTCGAGGCGACGCAGCCGGTCGCCGCCACCGCCTGAGAGCCCCTGTGCGGAGGGCTGGACCTTGACCCAGGGGCAGGGCGCAGCCTCGTGGGACCGGTGACCCTCACCGGGGACGAGGATGACGCTGTGCACCTGACCATCGGCGACTTCGGTCGCGCGTCCGGCCTGAGCGCCAAGGCGCTGCGGCTGTACGACGACCTCGGCCTGCTCCGGCCGGCCGAGGTGGACCCGTGGACCGGCTACCGCCGCTACGCGCCCGAGCAGCTGGACCAGGCCCGCCTGGTCGCGCGGCTCCGGCTCGTCGGCATGCCGCTGGCCCGGATCCGCGAGGTCTGCGCGGCGAGCCCGGACACCCGCGCGTCGATGGTCTCGGCGTACTGGTCCCAGCTCGACGCCGACCACGCCTCCCGGCGTGCGGTCGTCGCCGCCCTCGTCGACGAGCTCGAGCCGAAGGAGCACCCCATGTCCACCACCCCCACGCACCACGCCCACGCCCGCCCGGCCGTCCGGCACGGCCAGGGCGCCCGCACCGCCCAGCTCGACGCGGTCCACACCGGCACCCGGCTCGTCGCCGTCGCCGACGGGTTCGGCTCCTCGCCGAGCATCGCCGCGGTGGCGGTCGCGGCCACCGCCGACCTGGAGCGCACGCCGTACGACGGGGGGCCGACGGCCGCCCTCAAGGCGGCCGTCGCCCGCGCGGCCGACCGGGTCACCGAGGTAGGCGAGTCAGGGGACGGCACGACGCTCACCGCCCTGTGGCTGGTCGGGGACCGCGCGCATGTGGCGCACGTCGGCGACGCCCGCGTGCACCGCGTCCGCGACGGCGAGCTCGAGACGCTCACCCGCGACCACACCTTCGCGCAGGCGCTGGTCGAGGAGGGCCGGCTGACCGAGGACGAGGCCCGCTCGCACGAGCACCGAGCCCTGCTCAACCGGGCGCTCGCGCCGGGCGTCGCGGTCGAGGCCGACCTGCTCGCGACCGACGCACGAGCGGGCGACCGGCTGGTGCTCACCACCGACGGCGTGCACTCCGTGCTCGAGCCGGACGCGCTGGCCGCGCTGCTCGGCCGCGTGGACGACGTCGAAGTGGTCGCCGACGGCGTGGCAGCCGCGGTCGAGGCGGCCGGAGCTCCCGACAACTACACCGTCGTCGTGCTCGACGTGGAGGCGTAGCCGGCCGGTGACGTTTCCCCAAGGTATGCAGGGAAGGTGTCACTTCCCTCGGGTTGCACACCGAGGGAAGTGACGCTTCATCGACATACCTTGGTGAAACTGCCGGCGTCAGTACCCCGGACGCGTCGCGGCATGCCCGTCGTCGACCCGCTCCGGCCGCGCGTCGGCGAGCATCTCGGCGCGGTCGTCGGCCAGGACGAAGCCCGCGGCGACCGCACGGTCCGCGGCCTCGGCGTAGGACGCGAGGTAAAGGTCGCGATCGCGCCAGAGACCGGCGACCTGCTCGGGAGGCAGGGGCGCGGTGCTGCCGAAGAGCTGGCAGATCACCGAGGCACCGGGCTCGGTGCCCCCGGAGAGCCGCTCGACCGGAGCGTCGACCACGGGGGTGCGGACCCCGCCGCGGACGTTGCCGACCTCGTCGAGCACGAAGGCGTCGCCCTCGACGGCCAGCGGCTCCGCGGCCGGCGGCGCCTCACCGCCGCGCGCCCAGCGCTCCAGGTGGTGCAGGGCGGCGCGGACGACGAAGACCTGCTGGCCCCGGTTGACCGGGGTCGGGCAGCCGAGGAAGTCCTCGAAGTCGCCGATCACGTGCTTGTCGGCGTGCGCGGACCCGGCGATCTCCCAGGTGCGCAGCCGGTCGTGGTCGGGCTGGCGGGCCGGCAGGAAGCCGAGGCGGCCGAAGAGGTCGGTCTCGGTCTGCACGACGAGCACGGGGACGTCCAGGTCCGTGCGCAGCCGCGTCGGGGCGCCGGTGACCACGTCGACCATGGGGAGCCCGACCCCGGCGCTGCCGAGCGGGAGGGTCGCTCCCCCGCGGCTGTGGACCAGGAGCCCGTCGAAGAGGCCGGCGAGCGGCTGCACTCCGTCGACGTACGACGTCAGCGCGAACGCCGACTGCGACTCCCCCGTGGCCAGCACGCACGTGGCGCCGACCTCGTCGGCGACGGCGCGCGCCACCTGGGTGAAGACGTCGTAGGCGAAGGCGTCACCGGGGTGCGTGAGCGCGGCGTAGCGCTCGGCGTCGCGACCGCGCAGGCCCGGGCTGCCGAGGTCGCCCACCGCCACCGAGGTCACCCCGCCCTCGACGCCGACGTACTGGGCTGAGACCGCGGCGTAGGCGTGCCCGCGGCGCACCACCTCCTCGCCGAAGAACGTCCAGCCGGGGGCGGCGTCGTTGCCGCTGCTGACGTTGAGCCACTCGACGACCAGCGTGCCGCTCGCCGCAGCCGCGGTCGGTCGGCGGACGACGACCCGCGTGACGTACGGCGCCCGGTCAGCCTCGCGCAGCGACCAGTGCCCGTCGGTGGGCAGGTCGTCGGCGACGTAGGAGACGGCCGTGCCGGAGGCGGTGTGCTCGGTCTCGGAGTAGCCGGCGGCCGCCAGGTCGGGGCCGGGTCGCGCGGAGGCGATGCCCGCGTCGCCGGCCGGCAGCGCGGCGAGGGTGGCGCGGTCGCTCATGACGGCTCCTCCGCCGACTGTGCGGCCTTGTCGGCTGCTCGCCGGGCCTTGGCGATGGTCTTCTCGACGACGGCGTTGACCCGGGCGCCGTTGGGCCAGCCGGCGTAGTGGCACAGGAAGATCACGATCTCGCGCAGCGCGGTCTCGTCGAGCTCGCCGTTGGCGTAGGCGGCCGGGATCTGGATGTCGAGGACGTCGGCGCCGCCGTTGCCCGCGAGCAGGCCGATCAGGAGCAGCCGGCGGTCGCGGTCGGAGAGGCCGGGGCGGTTCCAGATCTCGGCGAAGAGGTGGTCGGCGGTGTAGGCGAAGAAGTCGCCCTGACCGTCGGTCATGTCGAAGCCGTAGACGGCCTCCATCCTCTCCAGGCCACGTCGCCGCGTCTCGGGGAGGTCGTCGAACTTGCCGCTCATGACGGGTCCTTCTCTGGAAGGCCCAGGCCGGGGCCGAGGCGGTCGAGGGCGAGACGGGCGAGGGGCACGTCGACCCCGAGCTGGTCGGCGAGCTCCGTGGCGAAGCGTAGGTCCTTCTCCCCGAGCGCGCGGACGTGCGAGAAGACCCCGAACCAGAAGTCGTCCTCGGCCAGCGGCGCCGTCGTCGCGCGGTGCATGATCGCGCCGGGCCCGCCGGTGATCGCATCGGTGTGGCGCACGACGTCGCCGAGCGCCTTGAGGTCGAGCCCGGCCGCCTCGGCGAGGCGCTGGGCCTCGGTGGCGGCGGTGAACGCCACGAAGTGCATCAGGTTGCGGGCGAGCTTGAAGCGGGTGCCGGAGCCGACCGGGCCGGCGTGCACGACCTTGCTGCCCATGGCGTCGAGCGCCGGACGGCAGGCGGCGAAGGCCTCGTCGCTGCCACCGACCAGGATCGCCAGGGTGCCGTCGGCGGCGCCCATCGCGCCGCCGCTGACGGGGGCGTCGACGACCTTGACGCCGTGCCGGGCCGCGGTGTCGGCCAGCTCGCCGGGTGTCGTGGGGGCGACGGTGGAGTGGATGACGACCGTCAGCCGCTCGCCGGCGACGCCCAGCGCCGCCCCCAGGACCTCGCGCACCTGGTCGTCGTCGCGGACCATCACGCACAGCACGTCGACGCGCGCCGCCAGCTCGGCGACGCTGCCCGCCGCGCTCGCCCCGGCTGCGACCAGCTCCGCCACCGGCTCGGCCGCGACGTCGAAGACGTGGACGTCGAGCTGCCGCTCCTCGGCCTGCGACGTCAGCCGCAGGGCCATCGGCCGGCCGATGTTGCCGAGCCCGACGAACCCGACCGCGAGGCGCGTCATGGCCGGAAGGTCTGTCCGCCGTCGACGGCGATGATCTGGCCGGTGACCCACGACGACTCGTCGGACAGCAGGAACAGGCAGGCGCCCACCATGTCCTCGGGCTGGCCCATCCGCTTCAGCGCCAGGCCCTTGACCAGGTCCTTGGCGGCGTCGCCTGCCTGCGTGCGCGTCGCCTCGGTGTCCGTGGGGCCGGGCGCGATCGCGTTGACCCGGATGCCCATCCCGCCCACCTCGTGGGCCAGCTGCTGCGTCAGCCCGTTGACCCCGGTCTTGGCCAGCCCGTAGAAACCGGAGTAGAGGTAGGCCGCCGTCGAGCTCTGGTTGACGATGGAGCCACCACCGCGGGCCTGCATGTGCTTCCAGACCGCGCGGGTGACGACGAGGACGCCGTCCATGTTCACCGACATGAACCTCTTGTAGTAGTCCCAGTCGACCGTGATCAGCAGGTCGAACTGCATCGTCCCGTAGATGGCGGCGTTGTTGACCAGCCCGTCGATCCCGCCGAGCTCGGCGACCGTGCGCTCGGCCATGGCACTCGCCGACTCCGCCGACGAGACGTCGGTGTGCACGAAGATCGCCCGGCCGCCGCTCTCGTTGATGCCGGCCGCGACCCTCTCGCCCGCCTCGTCGTTGACGTCGGCCACCACGACCGCGGCACCTTCGGCGGCGAGCGCCTTCGCGTACGCCTCGCCGATGCCCTGCGCCGCGCCCGTCACGATGACGACCTTGTCCTTGAAACGCTCACTCATGCTGTGTGCCTCTCCGTCGTTGGTCGAGGAGGTTGCGCTGGCAACCGTCTCGAGACCTGCTGAAGTTCGATTGGTTTCGAGACAGGCGCTAGCGCGCCTTCCTCAACCACCGGCCCCTAGGCCGGCTCAGCGATCGTTTTGGTCTCGAGGTACTCCTCGAAGCCGGCGACGCCCATCTCGCGGCCGATGCCGGACTGCTTGTAGCCGCCGAACGGCGCGTCGGGGCTGAACCACACTCCGCCGTTGACCGAGAGCGTCCCGGTGCGGATGCGGGCGGCGACGGCCTTGGCGCGCTCCAGCGATCCGGAGTCGACCGAGCCAGAGAGCCCGTAGGGCGAGTCGTTGGCGAGGCGTACGGCGTCGTCGTCGCCGTCGTGCGGGATGACCACGAGCACCGGGCCGAAGATCTCCTCCTGGGCCAGCGTGGAGTCGTTGCCGAGGCCGGCGACGACCGTGGGCTCGACCCAGAAGCCGTCCTGGTCGATGACGTGACCTCCGGTGGCGAACGTGCCGCCCTCCTCGACGGCGAGCCTGAGGTAGCCCTCGACGCGGTCGCGCTGCACCTGGGAGATGACCGGGCCGCAGATCGCGCCGGGGTCGGCCGGGTCCTTGGCGCCGATCGACTCCATCGTCGCGGCCGCGACCTGCACCGCCTCGTCGTAGCGCTCGCGCGGCACGATCAGGCGCGTCGTGATCGCGCAGCCCTGGCCCGCGTGGATGCAGGCGGTGAACGCCGTGGCGCCGGCGACGGCCGCCACGTCGGCGTCGTCGAGGGCGATGGCCGCCGACTTGCCGCCGAGCTCGAGGAACACCTTCTTCAGCGTCGGCGCGGCCGCGGCCATGATCGCGCGGCCGGTCGCGGTGGAGCCGGTGAACGACACCATGTCGACGCGGGGGTCGGTCGACAGCACCGCGGCGACCTCGTTGGAGCGCGGGGTGACGACGTTGAAGACGCCGCCCGGGATGTCGGTGTGCTCGGCCACGAGCCGGCCCAGCTCGCACGCCACCCAGGGGGTGTCGGGAGCCGGCTTCAGCACGACCGTGCAGCCGGCCGCCAGCGCCGGCCCGACCTTGGCCAGGTTGATCTGGGTCGGGACGTTCCACGGCGTGATCGCCGCGACGACGCCGACCGGCTCGCGCCGCACGGTGCGGCGCGAGGCGATGCCCATCGGCTTCGCGACGCCCAGGTCGGTCTCGAACTCGTAGGACTCCAGCAGGTCGGTCACCCAGGCCAGGCCCTCGACGGGCACGTCGAAGCCGGCGGCGCCCATCATGAAGCCGGGCATGCCGACCTCGGCGGTGGTGAGCGCGCGGAAGTCGTCGGCGTGGTCCAGGAGCGCCTGGTGCAGCTGGCGCAGGCAGCGCACCCGCAGCGCCACGTCGGTCGACCAGCCGGACTCGTCGAAGGCGCGCCGGGCAGCCGCGATCGCGGCGTCGACGTCCTCGGCGGTCGCGTCCGGCGCGTGCCCGATCACCTGGCCCGTGGCGGGGTTGAGGATCGGGTACGTCGCGGCGTCCGACGCCGCGACCAGCGCGCCGTCGACGAGCAGCCGCGCCGGCGGGGTCCGCAGCTGCGTGGCGGTCTCGCTCATGCGCCGGGCGCCTTCGGCTGGGTGACGTGCTCGCCGGCCTCGACCGGGGGCGGCCAGACCGGCGCCGGGATGTCCTGGAGGCGGTAGTGGCCCGGGACGTCGAGGCCGCTGACCGACATCCGCTTGAGCAGGGTGTCGGGCGCCTTGCCGGCCTTGATGATCTCGACGAACGTGTGGGCGGTCGAGGGCATGTCGAACCAGTCGCGCTGCCAGGCGAACTTGATCTGGCCGTCGTCGGCGCCGCCGACCTGCCGCTCCACGCCGAACCACGAGCCGCCGATGCCGAGGATCTCGTACTCCTGGCCGGTGGCGTCGTTCGTGATCCCGGACCGCTGCTTCCAGAAGCCAAGCACCATGCTCTTGGCCTCGTCGATCATCGTGCACTGGTAGTCGTAGTGCCAGCCGTCCAGGCCGTCCATCTCGATGCCGATCGCGTAGTCGCGGATCTGCTCGCGCCCGACGGCCATGAAGTGCTCGTCGACGGAGTACATCCAGCCGTAGGTGGCGTCCTCGGCGTACCAGTCGGCCATGATCCGCCAGTCGCCGATGCGCTCGGCCTCCCGGTTGACCTCCAGCCAGGTCTCCCAGAACTCCTCGATCTCTGCGCGGGTGAGTGCGTTGCTCGACACGGTCATGCCTCCTCTAGGGCCAGCGCCATGGCTGGGCAGTACTGGACGGCGGCCCGGACCTGCGGCCGTAGGGACTCCTCGGGGTGCTCCTGCAGGACGACGACCAGGTCCGCGTCCTCGTCGAAGCCGAAGACGTCCGGCGCCTCCCCCTGGCACATCTGGTGGCCCTGGCACAGGTCCAGGTCGGCCAGCACCCTCACCGCTGCCGCCTGCGGTAGCGCACGCGGCAGGGCTGCTGGAGCTGGATCACCATCTTGGAGACGTCGTCGGCGTAGGTCTCGGGAGGCTGGACCATCTCGAACTCGTAGTCGCGCAGGATCACCGAGAAGATCGCCTTGAGCTGCATCATCGCGAACGCCGAGCCGACGCACCGGTGCTTGCCGGCGCCGAAGGGGATCCAGGTCCAGCGGTTGACCAGGTCCTCCTGGCGCGGGTCGAGGTAGCGGCCCGGGTCGAAGGAGTCGGGCTCCGGGAAGTCCTCGGGGATCCGGTTGGACACCTTCGGCGACGCGGCGACCATCGTGCCGGGCGCGATGGTGTGGCCGGCCAGCTCGATCTCCTCCTGCACGACGCGCAGCAGGATGATCAGCGGCGGGTGCAGCCGCAGCGTCTCCTTGAGCGCCGCCTCCAGGCGCGGGATCGAGCGCAGCGCCTGGAAGGAGATCTCGGCGCCGTCGGCGTAGAGGTCGTCAAGCTCGGCGACGACGTCCTTCATCGCCTCGGGGTGACGCATCAGCTCGATGAGGGCCCAGGCGGCGGTGCCCGACGAGGTGTGGTGACCCGCGAACATCATGGAGATGAAGATCCCGGTGATGTAGTCGGCCGTCATCTCCACCGAGATCAGCACGTCGAGCAGGTCGCGCTCCTCGCGTGGGACGCTCCCCCCATTTGCCTTGGCGCGGGCGAGGCGCTTGTCGATGACCGCCTGCACCAGCGCGACGAGCTCGACGCGGGCGGCGTCGCGGGTGCGGAAGGACTCGATGTCGAGGTAGGGGTCGACGTAGGCGAGGGCGTCGGTGCCCTTCTCCAGGTCGTGGTAGAGGCGCGCGAAGGTGCCGTCGAGCTCCTCGCGGAACGGCTTGCCGATCAGGCAGGCGCTCGTCGTGTAGATCGTGAGCTCGGCGAACCAGTCGAGCAGGTCGATCTCGCCCTCGTCGCCCCACGCGGAGACCATGCGGTTGATCTCGGCCTCGATGGTGGCGGCGTGCCCGCGCATCATGTCGCCGCGCAGCGCCTGGTTCTTGAGCATCTGCTGGCGCTCCTCGGGCGAGGCGTCGAAGACGACGCCCTTGCCGAAGATCGGGGTCATGAAGGGGTACGCCGCCGCCTGGTCGAGCGTCGAGTCCGGCGCGCGGAAGAACTGCTCGTTGGCCTCGGCGCCGCTGACGAGCACGACGTCTCGATCGGCGAGGCGGAAGCGGCCGATGTCACCGCACTCGTCGCGCAGGCGCTGGAACAGGCCGATCGGGTCGACCCGCATCTCGGCGAGGTGGCCCCAGTCGTCCCGGTCCTCGACGACGTAGGAGACCTCGGGGACGTCCTGCTGGCTCTTCATCGGTCCTCCAGGGGGGCCTCGGGCGAGACCTCGATCAGGTTGAGGTGGACGCCGCGCGGAGCGCCCACCACGGTGGCGATCGCCTCGGCGACCGCCGTCGGCTTCATGAAGTGGCCGTGGCGGGCGAGACCGAAGCGCACCCACTGGTCGAGCACGAACGCCGCCTCGTCGTCGGCCCAGTCGGTGCCCATGCCGCTCCAGGTCGGGCCTGGCCGCACGATGCTGGCGCGCACCCCGGTGCCCTCGAGCTCCATCTGCATCGCCTGGGCCATGCCCTCGAGGCCCCACTTGCCGGCGGCGTACGAGGACATGAAGGGACGCGGTCGCACGGCGACGTCGGAGGAGACGAAGACCAGGTCGCCGCGGCGGCGCTCGACCATGCCGGGCACGAACGCCCGGACCAGCCGGTGGGCGCCGAGGATGTTGAGGTCGAGCTCGCGTGCGAAGCGCTCGGTGTCGACCTCGTGGGTGGTGCCGGGCGCCACCGCTCCGGCGTTGCTGACGACGACCTCGATGTCGCCGAGGTCGGCGGTGACGGCGCGCGCGAAGTCGGTGACCGACTCGGCGTCGGTGAGGTCGAGGGGGTGGACGCTGGCCTCTCCCCCGCCCTCGCGCACCTGCGCCGCGACCTCCTCGCACCTCTCCGCGCGACGGGCGCCCAGGGCGACAGGGTGACCGGCCGCGGCCAGCACCAGCGCGGTGGCCGCGCCGATGCCCGACGAGGCGCCGGTGACCACGGCGGGACGGCGCGTCGGCTGGGCGTACTTGCTCATCGGACCTCGACTCGGGCGGGCACGGAGGCGAAGCCGCGGACGCTGACGGAGTGGACGCGCACGCAGTCGTCGTGGGCGACCTCGACGTGCTTCACGCGCTGCACGAGCGAGCGCAGCGCGACCTGCGCCTCGAGGCGGGCGAGGTTGGCGCCGAGGCAGAAGTGTCGTCCGCCGCCGAAGCTGACCAGCTGGGAGAGCTCCTGCTGGGGGCGGTCGAGGTCGTAGTCGTCGGGACGGTCGAAGACGCGGTCGTCGCGGTTGGCCGAGCCGATGGCCAGCAGCATCTTGGCGCCCTTGGGCGCGACCTTGCCGTGGAGCTCGACGTCCTCGAGCAGGTGACGGGCCAGCAGCTGGCTGGAGGTGTCGTAGCGCAGCGTCTCCTCGATCCACGGGACGACGAGGTCGGTCTCGTGGGAGTCGGCGAAGACCCGGTCGAGCTGGTCGGGGTGGCGCGTGAGGTGGAACAGCGCATGGCCGAGCAGCTTGGTGGTGGTCTCGTTGCCGGCGACGACCATGAGGAAGAGGAACGCGATGATCTCGTCGTCGGTGAGCCGGTCGCCGTCGAGCTCCACGGCGATCAGGGCGCTGGTGAGGTCCTCGGTCGGCTGCCTCTTGCGCTGCGCGACCATGTCGGCGTAGTAGACGACGAGGTCGAGGCTGGCCACCATGCCGGCCTGGGGCACGTCGTGGACGCCGTCCTCGCGGTGGACGACGAGGTCGGCCAGACGGCGTACCTCGTCGCGGTCGGCCTCGGGCACGCCCATCATCTCGGAGATGACGTCCATCGGGAGCTTGCCGGCGAAGTCCTTGATCCAGTCGAAGGAGCCCTGCTCCAGGCACCGGTCGAGGTAGTGGTCGGTGAGCTCCTGGATGCGCGGCTGGAGCGCCGTGACCCGACGCGGCGTGAAGCCCTTCGAGACCAGGGAGCGCAGCCGCTGCTGGCGGGGCGGGTCCATGCCGAGGAACGACATCACCTTGTGGGCGTGCGGCCCCCAGGCGCTGGGCTCGAGCGAGACCCCCATCGCGTTGGAGTAGACGCCCTCGGTGCGGAAGGCCTGCTGGACGTCGGCGTGACGGGTGAGCACCCAGAAGTCGTGGCGCTCGTCGTGGTGGAGTGGGTCCTCCTCGCGGCACCGCGCGTAGACCGGGTAGGGATCCTCCTGGAAGGCGTAGTCGAAGGGGTCGAAGACCAGGGTGCTCATGGGGTGCCTCGCAGGATCGTGGCGACCACGACGTCGAGCCGGGCGCCCATCTCGGTGTAGGTCATCAGGCCCATGCCGGCCTGCAGCAGGGCTCCGGAGAAGGCGAGGGCCAGCGTCTCGACGACGGCGGGGTCCGGGTCGTCGCCGAGCGCCTCGGCGAACCGGTCGACGTACTCGGCGCCGATGCGCAGCCGCAGGCGGGCGACCTCGGGGTCGCTGCCGAGCAGCGCGGACGTCACGCCCGCGGCCAGCTCGGGCGAGGCCGCCAGCGACGCCGCGAGGTGGCGGGTGACCGCCTGGACGCGGGCGACCCGGTCGGCTCCCGCCGGCTGCGGAGGGCGGTCGCTCTGCAGGTGGCGCAGGAAGAGCTCGGCGAACAGGTGGTTCTTCGACGCGAGGTAGGTGTAGGCCGTGGCGGCCGAGACCCCGGCACGCAGCGCGACCGTGCGGACGGTGAGCGCCTCCGGGCCCACCTCGCGCAGCTCCAGGTCTGCCGCCGCCAGGAGCCGGGCGACCGTCTCCGCCTGACGGGCGTTGAGGCCGCGGCGAGGCACGCTGGACACCTGACTGGACACGTGTCCAATCTAGAACGTGTTCTCGTTGTGACGCAAGGGGGTGTTTCGTCTGTCGCGTGCGGGTGGGCGGTGTCGGTGGCGTCGGACAGACTGGGCGCGTGCTGCTCCACGACGTCGTCACCACCTCGGGCGCGGTGGCCGCGACCCGCTCGCGCAAGGCCAAGGTCGCCGCGATCGCCGAGCTGCTCGCGCGCGCCGACGTCGACGAGCTCGAGGTCGTGACCGCCTACCTCGGCGGCACCCTGCTGCAGCGACGCACGGGTCTGGGCTGGCGGGGGCTCACCACCCTGCCGGCCGCGGCGGAGTCGCCGACGCTGGAGGTGGGCGAGGTCGACGCCGCGTTCCACGCGCTCTCGGCGCTCTCGGGCGCGGGCTCGCAGGCCGCGCGGTCTGCCGCGGTGGCGGAGCTGTTCGGCCGGGCCACGCCCGAGGAGCAGGCCTGGCTGCGGGGCGTCGTGACCGGTGAGGTGCGCCAGGGTGCGTTGGACGCGCTGGTGCAGGAGGCCGTCGCGGCCGCCGCCGGCGTGCACCTGACCGCCGTACGACGGGCGGCGATGCTGTCGGGCTCGACGATCTCGGTCGCCCGGCTGGCGTTCACCGGCGGCGAGGAGGCCCTGTCGGCCGTCGGGCTCGAGGTGCTGCGTCCGGTGCTGCCGATGCTCGCGTCCTCGGCACCGAGCGTCACCGAGGCGATGACCAAGGCCGGCGGGGACGGCCCGGTGTCGATCGACACCAAGCTCGACGGGATCCGCATCCAGGTGCACCGTCACGGCGGCACCGTGCGCATCGCGACGCGGACGCTGGAGGACATCACCGCCCGCCTGCCCGAGGTGGTCGAGGTGGCGCTCGCGCTGCCCGCGACGTCGTTCGTGCTGGACGGCGAGGCCCTCGCGCTCGACGAGTCCGGTCGGCCGCGGCCCTTCCAGGAGACCGCCTCGCGCACGGCCCAGAGCGGTGGCGTGCACGTCACGCCGTACTTCTTCGATCTGCTGCACCTCGACGGCGCCGACCTCTTGGAGGCGCCCCTGACCGAGCGGATGGCCGCGCTCGAAGGGCTGGTACCGCGCGAGCACCTCACCGAGCGCCTCGTCACCGGCGACCCCGAGGCGGCCGAGACCTTCGTCGCCCGGGTGCTCGCCGCAGGTCACGAGGGGGTCGTCGTCAAGGACCCCGCGGCGCCCTACGACGCCGGGCGCCGGGGCGCGTCCTGGGTCAAGGTGAAGCCCGTCCACACCCTCGACCTGGTGGTGCTGGCCGTCGAGTGGGGCTCCGGTCGCCGCCGCGGCTGGCTCTCCAACATCCACCTCGGCGCGCGCGACGAGTCCGCCGAGGGCGGTTTCGTCATGCTGGGCAAGACGTTCAAGGGCATGACCGACGAGGTGCTCGCCTGGCAGACCGAGCGGTTCCTCGCGCTCGAGACGCACCGCGAGGGCCACATCGTCCACGTGCGGCCCGAGCAGGTCGTCGAGATCGCGCTCGACGGGGTGCAGCGGTCGCCGCGCTACCCGGCCGGGATGGCGCTGCGCTTCGCGCGGGTGGTGCGCTACCGCGACGACAAGACCGCCGCCGAGGCCGACACGGTGGACACCGTGCGCGAGCTGTTCGAGCGCTGAGGCGCTGCGCGTGCCCGGGTCGAGGCTGGACAGACGGTTGTCCACAGGGCAGGCGGCGGCCGGTGGCGCACAGCGGTAGACGGTGGTTGCCTGAGCGACATGGCGATCTCGGCGCTCCCCCTCCCCACACCTGAGGACCAGGTGGCCGACGCGGCTGCCCAGCTGCACCTGCTGACCCGTCACGACTGGTCACAGGTGCCGGACCTCGAGCTCGTCTCGGCGGTCGAGGCCCTCCAGGGCCTGCGAGCCGTGGCGCACGCCGCCGAGGCCGTGCTCCTGGCCGAGATCGAGGCGCGCGGCGTGGTCAAGGAGAAGCTCGGCTGGGGCTCGACCGCCGACTGGTTCGGCCACCTCGCCGGCGTGCGGCACGGGCAGGCCAAGCAGACCGTCGAGCACGCCACCGAGCTGGTCGCCAACCGGCCGGTCACCTGGTCGGCGCTGGCTTCCGGCGACATCAGCCCCGAGCAGGCCGACATCGTGCTCAACACTCTCGACCGTCTCCCCGGCGACGAGCGGCTCCGCGAGTCGGCCGAGACGCAGATGCTGGACGAGGCGTCCCGGGTGACCGCGACCGAGCTGGCGCGCCACGGGCGCGGGGTGATCGAGACCCTCGACCCCGCCCACACCGCCCGCACGACGGAGGCGCAGCTGGCTCGCGAGGACCGGGTCGCCCACCAGCGTCGCTTCCTGTCGATCACCGACGACGGGGCCGGCGGTGTCGTCGTCAAGGGCCGCGGCTCCGTCGAGGACGGAGCCACCCTGCGGGCGGCGATGCTGCCGCTGACCGCCCCCGTCCCGGAGATCGACCCCGACACCTGCCAGGAGCTGCCCGACCGGCGCGACTACGGCGTCCGCATGTGGGACGCGCTCCTCCAGCTCGCCCAGCACGCCCTGGACACCGACCTCCCCCCGGAGTCCCACGGCGCGCGACCGCGGGTCGCCGTCACGGTCGGCCTGGAGGCACTGCGGGGCACCCTCGTCGAGCGCGGTCGCACCGACGACGGTCTCGACGTCTCCCCCGACGTCGCCCGCCGGCTGGCCTGCGACGCCGACATCATCCCGATGGTGCTGGGCACCGACGGCGAGGTGCTCGACGTCGGCCGCACGAGGCGCCTGGTGACGGCGCCGCTGTGGCGGGCGCTCGTCGTGCGCGACCGGCACTGCGCCTTCCCGGGCTGCACGCGACCACCGGTGATGTGCCATGCCCACCACCTGGTCCCCTGGGCCGACGGCGGGACCACCTCGCTGTCCAACCTGGTGCTCCTGTGCGGGCACCACCACCGCACCGTGCACCAGACCCCGTGGGAGGTGCGGATCGGCTCCGACGGTCGTCCGGAGTTCCGTCCGCCCCCAAGGCTGGGCGTCGTGCGCGACTGGATGAGGGCCCGACCTCGGCGCGAGTAGGCCGGCACGCGCTGCCGCTCGGTGCCCGCGCGGGCAACCTGTCACACCCGTGCAACTCGGAGTTGCACCTTGTCTACGCTGGGCCCATGCCTGCGAAGACGCCCGAGACCGACGGCCGGCGCCGTGCCGGCGCCGCGCGCCGGCGTGCCCGGGAGGCCGAGATCATCGCCGCCACCCGCACCCTGTTCGACGAGCGGGGCGTGCGTGACGCGCAGATCGAGGACATCGCCCGGGCCGTGGGCATCAACCGGGCGATCGTCTACCGGCACTTCACCGGCAAGGAGGAGCTCTTCGCGCTCACCTTGGTGGGCTACCTCGACGAGCTGCGCGACGCGCTGGCCACCGCGGCCGGGCGGGGCGACGGCCCGGCGGGAGCGCTGCAGGAGCTCGTGGGGTCGTTCGTGGACTACGGCATCGACCACCCGGCGTTCGTCGACTGCGCCCAGGCCCTGATGCGGCGGCGCGGTCCCGAGCTGCTGGAGGAGATCTCCGAGGGCGCGCTGTTCCGGCTGGGGCGCAGCATCTCGGCATGCCTGGCCATCCTGTCGAGCGTGATCGAGACCGGCATCGAGTCCGGCGACTTCTCGAGCGACGCCGGCGACCCCACCCTCCTGGCGAACATGCTCTACGCGAGCGGCCTCGGAGCGCTGCAGCTGGCGCGGGTCGGCATCCTGGTGGCGGAGTCGGCGCCGGGGATCCCGACCGTCGGGGAGATCTCCCCCGCCCAGGTCCGCAGCCACCTCGTCGCGTCCGCGCTCGCGCTCGTCACGCGCTGAGCCACCACAGACGCCTGCGCCCGGCACCCCTCACGGGAAGCCGGGCGCTGGTGAAGCGACTGCGGGTGCCGGTGCGTCAGGGGCGCTCGAGGATCGCAGTCACGCCCTGACCGCCGGCGGCGCAGATGGAGATCACGCCACGGCCGGAGCCCTGCTCCGCGAGCAACTTGGCCAGGACGTTGATGATCCGGCCTCCGGTCGCGGCGAAGGGGTGCCCGGCGGCGAGCGAGGATCCGTGGACGTTGAGCTTCGCGCGGTCGATGGAGCCCAGGGGCTCGTCGAGGCCGAGGCGCTCCTTGCAGAACACCGGGTCCTCCCAGGCCTTCAGCGTGGAGAGCACCTGGGACGCGAACGCCTCGTGGATCTCGTAGTAGTCGAAGTCCTGCAGGCTCAGGCCTTCGCGCTGCAGCATCCGCGCCATGGCGTAGGCCGGCGCCATCAGCAGCCCCTCCCCGCCGTGTACGTAGTCGACGGCGGCCGTCTCGTAGGCCGTCAGGTAGGCCAGCACCGGGAGGTCGTGCTCCGCGGCCCACTCCTCGGAGGCGAGCAGCACCACCGAGGCGCCGTCGGTCAGCGGGGTGGCGTTGCCGGCAGTCATCGTCGCGGCCTCGCCCCTGCCGAACACCGGCTTCAGCTTGCCCAGCTTCTCCACGGAAGAGTCGGGGCGCAGGTTGTTGTCGCGCTCCACGCCGCGGAACGGCGTCACCTGGTCGTCGAGGAAGCCGGCGTCGTAGGCCTGCGCTAGGTGCTGGTGCGAGGCGGCGGCGAGCTCGTCCTGCTCCTCGCGGCCGATCTGCCACTCCAGCGCGGTCAGCGCGGCGTGCTCACCCATGGACAGTCGCGTCCGGGGCTCGCCGTTCTGCGGGATCTCGATCCCGATGTCGCCGGGCCGGATCGAGGCCAGCGCGGCCAGGCGCGACTTGGTGTCGCGCGCCGCGTTGACCTTCATCAGCTTCTTGCGCAGCTTGTCGCTGATCGCGACCGGCGCGTCCGAGGTCGTGTCGGTGCCACCCGCGATGCCGACCTCGATCTGGCCGAGCGCGATCTTGTTGGCGACCTGGATCGCCGCCTGAAGGCCGGTGCCGCACGCCTGCTGGATGTCGGTGGCCGGCGTCTCGGCCGACAGCTTGGAGCCCAGCACGGACTCGCGGGTCAGGTTGAAGTCGCGGGCGTGCTTGAGCACGGCGCCGGCGACGACCTCACCGAGGCGTTCGCCCTCGAGGCCGTAGCGGGCCACGAGACCGTCGATCGCGGCGGTGAGCATGTCCTGGTTGGACACCCCGGCGTAGACGGTGTTGGAGCGGGCGAAGGGGATCCGGTTGCCGCCGAGGACGGCGACGCGACGGGTACGTTCGATCATGGTTCCATCCTTCCTCGCGCGGCGCGCGCGGAGAAGGAGATGAGGGCCAGGTCACGAAACATGGACTCCGAGTTACACCTGGAGTTACATGATGCCGCACACCCACGACTTCGGAGGACTCCCACCCATGAGCGACCGCTACCAGGGCTTCACCCGGTCCCCCCTCGGCAAGCTGCTGGTCAAGAACCTCGGCCTGCCCGCTCCCACCCCGCTCGAGCGCTACACCGAGGGCGCCCCGCTGGTGGACGGCACCGTCCTCCTCGGTGGCCGTGGCCGCCTCGCGGAGTCGCTGCCCGGCCTCCTCGACACCCTCGGCATCGCCTCCACCGAGGCCGTGGAGGAGGGCGCCCGCTTCAAGGGGCTCGTCTTCGACGCCACCGGGCTCACCTCCACCACCGACCTGCACGCGCTGCGTGAGTTCTTCACCCCCGTCCTGCGCAGCCTCGAGACCTGCCCCCGCGTCGTGGTCATCGGCACGCCGCCGGAGTCGGTCAGCGGCGCCGAGCGCGTCGCCCAGCGCGCCCTGGAGGGCTTCACCCGCAGCCTCGGCAAGGAGATCGGCCGCGGCGGCACCGTCCAGCTCGTCTACGTCGCCGACGGTGCGGAAGGTGCCGTGACCAGCACGCTGGCCTTCCTGCTCTCCCCCAAGTCCGCCTACGTCTCCGGCCAGGTCGTCCGCATCGGCGCCCACGGCACCACCGACGCGCCCGCGGTCACCGACTGGACCAAGCCGCTCGCCGGCAAGGTCGCCCTCGTCACCGGCGCCAGCCGCGGCATCGGCGAGCAGATCGCGCGCGTGCTGCACCGTGACGGCGCGACCGTCCTCGGGGTGGACGTCCCCCAGGCCGCCAGCGAGCTCCAGTCGCTGATGAAGGAGCTGGACGGCGACTGGCTCACGCTCGACATCACCGGCAAGGACGCTCCGCAGCGCATCGCGCACCACCTCAAGGAGAAGCACGGCGGCGTCGACGTCGTCGTCCACAACGCCGGCATCACCCGCGACCGCAAGCTCGCCAACATGGACGACGCGCGCTGGGACTCCGTGATCGCCGTCAACCTGACCGCGCCGGAGCTGATCAGCCGCGAGCTGCTCGAGCAGGGCGTCGTCAACCCCGGCGGCTCGATCATCGGCGTGGCGAGCATCGCCGGCATCGCCGGCAACGTCGGGCAGACCAACTACGCGACCTCCAAGGCCGGCGTCATCGGCCTGGTCGACTCCCTGGCCGACGAGCTCACCGACGGCATCACCGTCAACGCCGTCGCGCCCGGCTTCATCATCACGCAGATGACCGCGGCCGTGCCGTTCGCGACCCGCGAGGTCGGGCAGCGCCTCAACGCGATGTCCCAGGGCGGGCTCCCGGTCGACGTCGCGGAGACGATCGCCTGGTACGCCAACCCCGCCTCCACCGCCGTCAACGGCAACGTCGTCCGCGTGTGCGGCCAGATGATGCTGGGGGCCTGACATGGCCGGCCTCCCGGTCCTCGTGAAGGCGGCCCTGCCCGCCGTCCCCGGCGTCAACCTGCTCCCGGGGATCCGCAAGAGCGGCAGAGACCTTCCCGACCTGACTTTGAGCCGCCACGACGTCGAGGTGGACGTCGAGCACGCGGCGGCGTACGCCGCCCTGTGCGGGTTCCCCCGCAAGGACGTCCTGCCGCTGCCCTACCCGCACCTGCTGGCGTTCGGGCTGCACATGCAGATCATGACCGACTCCTCGTTCCCGTTCCCCGCGATCGGCACCGTCCACCTCGAGAACTCGATCACCCAGCACCGTCCGATCGCGGCGACCGAGCAGCTCCAGGTGACCGCGCACGCCGAGCACCTGCGCCCCCACGCGAAGGGGCGCGCCTTCGACCTCGTCACCAAGGTCCACTCGCGCGGCGAGCTGGTGTGGGAGGAGACCTCGACGTTCCTGCGCCGCGGCCGGGGCGACGAGGCGGCTGCCGCCGGCACGGCCCTGCCCACGGTCGAGCCCACCGGCACCGAGTGGCGCCTGGGCGGTGACCTGGGCCGTCGCTACGCCGCCGTCTCGGGCGACCACAACCCGATCCACCTGTACGCGCTGACCGCCAAGGCGCTGGGCTTCCCCCGCCAGATCGCGCACGGCATGTGGAGCATGGCGCGCTGCGTCGGCGCCCTGGAGAACCGGCTGCCCGACTCCGTGCGCGTCGACGTCGCGTTCAGGAAGCCGATCCTGCTGCCTGGCACGGTCGCGTTCGGGTCCCGTCCCACCGACGAGGGCTACGCCTTCGCCTTGAGCAGCCCGCGCTCGGGGGCGCCCCACCTGGCCGGCGCGACCGCCGCGCTCTGACGCACGGGCGACGGACCTCGGCTAGCGCGGCCGCCGCGGCCGGATCAGGCCTTCCTGCGCCGCGGTGGCCACCAGGGTGCCGTCCTGCCGGAACACCCGTCCGAACGACAGTCCGCGACCGCCGCTGGCCGACGGCGACCACTGGTCGTAGAGCCACCACTCGTCAGCGCGGAACGGCCGGTGGAACCACAGCGCGTGGTCCAGCGAGGCCATCATCGTCTTGGTCGGGTCGGCGTCGTGCGCGGCCAGCGACGCGCCGAGCAGGCTCACGTCGCTGGCGTACGTGAACACCGCCAGGTGCTCCAGCGGATCGTCGCTGAGCGTGCCGGTGACGCGGATCCACATCCGGGCCTGCGCCGGGTGCTCGGGGTCGGCAGGCAGGCCGATGCGCGAGTTGCCGAGGTAGCGCACGTCCAGCGCGGACCACTCCTTGCCCAGCGCGTCGGCGTCCTCGTTGCCGCGACCGCGCATGAGCTCGACCAGGTCGAGCCCGTCCTCGGGGGCGCCGACGGCCGGCATCGCGTCCTGGTGGGCGAAGCCCTCCTCGGGGCGCTGGAAGTTGAGGGTCTGGTAGTAGATCGGGCGCCCGTGCTGGCGTGCGACCACGCGGCGGGTGGCGAACGCGCGCCCGTCGCGGATCCGCTCGACGTCGTAGATGATCGGGACCTGGTAGTCGCCGGGCAGCAGGAAGTAGGAGTGCAGCGAGTGGGCGACGTACTCCGGGTCGACGGTCCGAGCGCCTGCGATCATCGCCTGCGCGGCCACCTGGCCGCCGTAGACCCGCGCTCGCGCCGAGTCGGGCTGGGCGCCGCGGAAGAGGTCGACGTCGAGGCGCTCCAGGTCGAGCAGGCTCACCAGCTCGTCGGTCGCGAGCTGGGCGGCAGGCTCGGGCGTCGGGGTGCTCATGAGCCGCCTCCTGGCGTCGTACGACGGCGCAGCAGCGCCTCCTGCGCCACGCTCGCCGCGAGCGTGCCGTCCTGCGTGTAGACCTTGGCGAGCACGAGGCCGCGGCCGCCCGCCGCCGCCGGCGAGACCTGGTCGTAGAGCCACCACTCGTCGGCGCGGAACGGGCGGTGGAACCACACGGAGTGGTCGAGGGAGGCGATGAGCATGTCCTCGTCGCCCATGCGCACGCCGTGCGGGGCCAGCGCCGCGCCCATGAGCGTCATGTCGGAGAGGTAGGTGAAGGCCGCGACGTGCCAGAACGGGTCGTCGGGCAGCGCCGAGGAGACGCGCAGCCAGAACTGCTGGCGCGCCGGGTGCTCCTCGTCGGGCGCCAAGCGCCCGTCCGCCGAGCTGCCGACGTAGCGGAAGTCGACGACGTCCCACTCCGCGTCGTGGGTCGTGTCGCGGCCCGGGTCGAGCGCCCGGCTCGCGGCTCGCGCGTCGACGGCGTCCTCGGGGGCGATCACCTCGGGCATCGGCTCCGCGTGCTCGTAGCCCTCCTCGGGTCGCTGGAAGTTGGCGGTCAGCGCGTAGATCGGCCGCCCGTGCTGGCGCGCCACGACCCGCCGCGTCGCGAACGACCTGCCGTCGCGCAGCGTCTCGACGTCGAAGATCGTCGCCGCCTCGGTGTCACCGGGCTGCAGGAAGTAGGAGTGCAGCGAGTGCACGGCGTAGGCCGGGTCCACGGTGCGGGTCGCGGCGACGACCGCCTGGGCAGCGGCCTGCCCGCCGAAGACGCGCGGCAGCGCCGAGGGCATCTGCTGGCCGCGGAAGAGGTTGTCGTCGAGGCGCTCCAGGTCGAGGAGCCGCACCAGCTCCTCGGCGTCGCGCGGCACTAGCGGCTGCCCTGCTCGTCGTCCGGGCCCTCCAGGCCGGCCAGGAACTGCTCGAACTCCTTGCCGAGCTCGTCGCCCGTCGGCAGGGGCTGGTTCTCCGCGAGCAGGCTGCTGCCGGACTCCTCGGCGCGCTCGAAGGCGTCGTACTGGCGCTCCAGGGCGTCGACGACGTCCGCGACCTCCTCGTTGGCGCTGAGGTAGTGGCTGATCTCGTCCTCGCGCGCCTCCGCCTCCTCGCGTACGGCGGTCAGGTCCAGCGTGAGCCGTCCCCCGAGCTCCAGCTGCTCGAGCAGGCAGAGCGAGGCGCGGGGGTAGTCGAGCTGCGCGAGGTAGTGCGGGATGTGCGCGACGTAGCCGAGCGCGTCGTGGCCCCACTCCCCCAGCCGCACCTCGAGCAGCGACTGGGCGCTGCTCGGGATCCGCAGCTCACCGCGCCACGGGCTCTCGCCGGTCAGCAGGTCGGGGTTGTTGGCGTGGTGGGTGATCGCGACGGGCCGCGTGTGCGGCACGGCCATCGGCACCGAGCCCAGGCTCACCACGCGGGTGACTCCGAAGCGCTCCACGACCTCGCGCACCGCGCGGGCGAAGGCCTCCCACCGGTTGTCGGGCTCGGGACCCTGCAGCAGCAGGTAGGGGGTGTCGCCGGAGTCGTGCAGCAGCCGCACCACGAGCCGCGGGGCGTCGTAGGCCTCGTAGTGGTCGCGCACGAAGGACATCGCCGGTCGCCGGGCGCGGTAGTCGTGGAACTGGTCGACGTCGAAGGTGGCGACCACGGGTCCGGCGTCGCGTCCGTCCCGGCCCTCGGTGAGCTGCACGAGGAAGCGGCTGGAGATCGCGGCGGCGCTGCCCGCGTCCAGGAAGCCGTCCAGCACCACGACCATCGTCAGCGCGGACGTGTCCTCGAGCTCGGGGACGTCGTCGACGATGTGCACGAGCCGGGGTTCGGAGGTCACGAGGGAACGATATGCCCAAGCCCCTCACGCCGTACGGCGGTCCAGTCCGGGGTGAGGTGGCCCACAGTCCCCTACCGGCTCCGGGAGCCGAGTCAGCGCGCCGCGCCCGTCGGGCCCGTCGGGGCCGTCGCCGCGGGCGTCGGGACCCCCGTCGACGGCCCCGCCGACGGCGCGGCGGACGGTGTCGCGGACGGGGACGGGGTGGCGCTCGGCTTCGGCTCGAGGAAGGCGGGGTCGAAGGTCGCGATCAGGAGCCTGGCCCCACGGCGGGCCAGCTGACGGGGGCCGATCCCCAGGGCGGTGGTGACGACCTGGTCCGCGTCGGCTCCGGGGGCGGCCAGCTGGTCGACCAGCGACCACAGCACGGACTCCCCGTAGGTGCGGGCGACGTACTCGCAGGCCCACCACGACAGGCCGTAGTGGACGGCCGAGTCGCCGTCGTTGAAGGTGTCGTCCGCGGGCAGGCCGTCGACACCGTCCTCGGCCGCCGCCAACGCACCGCGCTCGATGCGGCGGTCCTCCGGCGCCAGGGACTGCACCGACACGTACTCCGCGAGCCCCTCGCTCAGCCACAGCGGCGCCTGGTCGTCCAGCTGTCCCATCGCGACGTGGGTGAGCTCGTGGCGCACCAGCCGGTCGCGCTCCGGGCCGGCCCTGCCCACCATGGCCGGGCTCAGCAGGAAGCGGGTCGAGGCGACCGTCGGGCTCCCCGGGGCGGTCGGCACCGGGAAGGTGAGCCCGTCGAGCACCTCGGGGTCGCCGCCGGGCACGTCGTCCACCGTCGACAGGAAGGTGGGGTCGGACAGCGCGTAGACGACCACCCGGGCGTCCCACGGGTAGGGCACCCGGACGGCGACGTCCGCCGCGCCCTCCTCGACCGAGCGCAGCAGCGGCTCCGCGTCGCCGATGCTGCCCGCGTCGAAGATCCCGAGCACGCCGGCGCCCTCACGCACCTCGACCGGGCCCAGGTCCCACGGCTGCGGCCGCACCTCCTGGCGCTCCTCCCAGGCGGCGTCCTGCACCGAGGACAGCACGAAGCGCTCCGCGTCCTTGCGGGACGCCGAGAAGCGGTAGCGGTCGACCGACTCCACCGGGGCCGTGTCGTAGCCCTCCAGCTGCAGGCTCAGGTGGACGGCCACCCAGTAGGCGTCGCCTCGCCGCACCAGGCTGCCGGGGTCGACGCGGTAGGACACCGTCGCCAGCGGGAGCTGCTGGAGGTTGTCGAAGTAGGTCTCCTGCTCGGCGCGGAAGCCGGCACGCCGCGCCACGCCGCGGCGGAACGCCGCCAGGTCGCCGTCGAGCAGCGCGGCGGCCCGAGCCTGCAGCACGCGGCCGAACGCCTCGAGCAGGTCCGGCGGCACCGGTGTGGCGGCTCCCGAGGCGGCGTCGCTGGGCGCGGCCGAGGGCGGGTCGTCGGGCTCGGAGCCGGAGCAGGCGGTCAGGGCCAGGCTGCACGCGAGCCCGGCGACCACGGCCCGCACCGCGCGGGACGGGAGGACGTCAGCCGAGGTGGTCGACATCGACGACCGCTCGCCCCTCGGCGAGGGCCGTCATGTCCTCGACCACGCCGAGGGCGATCGCCTGGGAGGTGAGCCCCACCCGCTCCAGGATCGCGGCCCGCTTGGCGTGGCCGAGGAACTCCTGCGGGATGCCGTGCAGGCGGAACGGCGTCGTCACGCCGGCGTCGTTGAGGGTCTGCAGCAGGGTCGCGCCGCAGCCGCCGACGCGGCCGTTGTCCTCGACGCTCACGACGAGCCGGTGCTGGCGGGCCAGCTCCACGATCGCGGGGTCGACCGGCTTGACCCAGCGCGGGTCGACGACGGTCACGCCGATGCCCTGCGCGTCCAGCCGGGCGGCGACGTCGACGGCCACCGCGGCCATCGAGCCGACGGCGACCACCAGCACGTCGAGGGGACCGGTGCGGACCAGGACGTCGGCGCCGCCGGCCTTGGAGTGCGTGGGGATGTCGGTGGGAGGCGGGCCCTTGGGGAAGCGCACGACGGTGGGGGCGTCGTCGACGTCGACCGCCTCGTTGAGCAGCTCGCGCAGGCGGGTCGCGTCACGTGGCGCGGCCAGCCGCAGGCCCGGCACGACCTGCAGCACGGACATGTCCCACATGCCGTTGTGGCTGGCGCCGTCGTCGCCGGTGACCCCGGCGCGGTCGAGCACGAACGTCACGCCGCACTGGTGCAGCGCGATGTCCATGAGCACCTGGTCGAAGGCGCGGTTGAGGAACGTCGCGTAGATCGCGACGACCGGGTGCAGCCCGCCGATGGCGAGGCCGGCCGCCGAGGTCGCGGCGTGCTGCTCGGCGATCCCGACGTCGAAGGTCCGCTCGGGGAAGAGCGCCTGGAACTGGTCGAGGCCCACCGGGTGCATCATCGCCGCGGTCATCGCCACGACGTCCTGGCGGCGCTGGCCGATCTGCACGATCTCGTCGGCGAAGACGTCGGTCCAGATCTGGCCGCGGACCTTCTCCTCGCCGGTCTCGATGTCGAAGGGCTGCGGGGAGTGGAACTGGTCGGCCTCGTGGCGCTCCGCGGCGTCGTAGCCGAAGCCCTTGCGGGTGATCGCGTGGACGATCACCGGCCCGCCGAACTTCTTGGCCTGCGCCAGCGCGTGCTCCATCGCGGTCCGGTCGTGGCCGTCGACGGGACCGACGTACTTCAGGCCGAGGTCCTCGAAGAGCCCTTGCGGCGCCAGGGCGTCCTTGAGGCCCTTCTTCATCGCGTGCAGCGCGTCGTAGGTGGCGGGGCCGACGCCCTTGACGGCGTTGAGGCGCTTCTTGACCAGGTCGAGGACCTGCTCGTAGCGCGGGCTCGTGCGCAGGGAGGTGAGCGCAGTGGCGAGGCCGCCGATCGTCGGGGTGTAGGAGCGGCCGTTGTCGTTGACGACGATCACCAGGCGCGAGTCCTTGGCGATCGCGATGTTGTTGAGCGCCTCCCAGGCCATGCCCCCGGTGAGCGCGCCGTCGCCGATCACGGCGACGGTGTGGCGGTCCTCGCCCCGGATCGCGTAGGCCTTGGCGATGCCGTCGGCGTAGCTGAGCGCGGTGGAGGCGTGGGAGTTCTCGACGATGTCGTGCTCGGACTCGGACCGGCTGGGGTAGCCGGACAGACCGCCCTCGGTGCGCAGGCCGGAGAAGTCCTCGACGCGGCCGGTGAGCATCTTGTGGACGTAGGCCTGGTGACCGGTGTCGAAGACCACGCGGTCGCGCGGGGAGTCGAAGACGCGGTGGATCGCCAGCGTCAGCTCGACGACGCCCAGGTTGGGGCCGAGGTGGCCGCCCACGCGCGAGCAGGCCTGGACGAGCCGGTCCCGGATCTCCGCGGCCAGCGTCGTCAGCTGGTCGTCGGAGAGGTCCCGCAGGTCGCGCGGACCGGAGACTTGCTCGAGGACACCCATGTCGGCGAGTTTACGGGTCGGGGGTCCGGATCAGCGATCCAGCACGGCGACGGCCGGCTCGTGCAGGCTGCCCATCCAGACCCGCCCGTCGTGCTCCCGCACGCCGGTGACCATGTGGTACGCGGTGCCGTGCTCACCGGGCTGCACGTCGACGTCGTGCACGAGCGTGCCGGCGTCGTCGTAGGCCTGGACCCGCACGGTCTGCTGGGGCTTGGGCTGCAGCCGCTCCGGGATCTTGGTCACCATCCTGCGCAGCGCCATCGGCCCGGACTGCAGGCGCTCCACCAGCGGGTCGACGGGGCTGGCGATCGTCACCCAGATCAGGCCGTCGCTGCCGCGCGCGATGTTGTCGGGGTAGCCGGGCAGCCCCGAGCAGAGCAGGTCGCGCATGCCGGCGCGGTTGCCGGTGAGCCACCGGCGTACGACGGTGCGCGCGCCGGTCTCCGCGACGCACACGAAGTCCTCGGCGGCCGACAGGGCCACGCCGTTGGCGAAGGCGAGACCGTCGAGCACCACCTCGACCGTGCCGTCCGTGGAGAGCCTCAGCAGCCGACCGGTGCGGGTGTTCTGGACGAAGTCGTCCTTCCACCTCTCCACGCCGTAGCGGGTCGAGGAGTCGCTGAACCACACCGTCCCGTCGGAGGCCACGGCCGCGTTGTTGCAGAACACCATGCGGGTGCCGCGCACGCTGTCGGTGACGGCCTCGACCGCCCCGCTCGCGGGGTCGACCCGCAGCAGGCCGCGGTGGGCGTCGCAGACGACCAGGCGGCCGTCGAGGTCGAGCTCGATGCCGAGTGGGCGGCCGCCGGTGTGGGCGACGCGGTCGACCTTCTGTCCGTCGTGGCTGACCCGGAGGATCGCGCCGTCCCCGGTGCCGGTGAAGACCGCGCCCTCGTCGGGGCCGCTGGTGGCGACCACGACGTCCTCCGCTCCGGCGCCGGGGACGGGGAACACGCGGAAGCGGGAGGTCATGGACCCACCCTGGCGTACGTCGGCGACCTGAGGAAGTCACCCAGCGTGAGGCGCGCCGAGGCGGTGAGGTCCAGGCCCAGCGCTACGGCCGGCTCGACGAACGCCATCTGCCGCCCCTCGTGGCACTCCACCTCGGTCAGCGCGGTGCCGGCGGCGTACAGCCGGAACTGGTCGTCCTCGCCGCACGGCTCGCTCCAGAAGCGGAACTCGCCGACGAGCTCCAGGATCCCGGGCGCCAGCCGCACCCCCGTCTCCTCCTCGAGCTCGCGGTAGGCCGCCTGCTCGTAGCTCTCCCCCGCCTCGACGCCGCCGCCGGGGTAGCCCCAGCGGTCCGGGTCGATGCGGGGGCGCGAGTCGCGCTCCTGCAGCAGCACCCGCCCCTGCCGGTCGACCAGGACGACGCTCGCGAAGTGGTGCACGGCGCCCACGGTAGTGGCGGGCGCTGACGGGGCCGGTGGTGACAAGGTGGACCCCATGACTCGGCTCCGGACCCTCCCGCTCACCGCGGCGCTCACGGCGGCACTGCTCGTCGTCGCCTCCCCCGCGCCGGCGCCCGCCGCGCCGCCCGCGCCTGTCCGCGCGGTCGACGGTGGACCCGCGGTGACCGGGTTCGCCCTGGGCGGGGCGAGCGACCGCCTGGTGGCCCGGGAGGCCCACGCCCTGACCACGCTCACCGTGGCCGGCGTCAACATCACCGCCGACGGCAGGGGCGTGGTCCGTCCCGACGCCGGCACCCGTCGCCTCGCGGGCACCGCCCGGCGCGAGGGGCTGCGCAGCGAGCTGCTGGTGAGCAACTACAGCAACCGGCTCGGCGACTTCGACGCCCGCGCCGCAAGCCGGCTGCTGGGCAGCCGGGCCAACATCGAGCGCGTGGCCCGGCGGCTCACCGCCCTCGTGGCAGCGCAGGGCTGGGGCGGCGTCAACGTCGACCTCGAGCTGGTGCACCGCAAGCGCGCAGCCGGGCTGGTGCGGCTCGTGCAGCGGCTTCAGGCCCTGATGCCCGCCGAGAGGACCGTGTCGGTCGACGTGAGCGCCTCGACCAGCCTGGCGGCGTACCGCGCCCACGGCTACCGGATGGCCGACCTGGGTCGCGCCGCCGACGTGGTCGTGCTGATGACCTACGACTTCCACGGGCCTGCCTGGTCCGGCCCCGGTCCCGTCGGCCCGCTGCGCTGGCAGCGCAAGGCGGCCCGCACCGCGATGCGTGCCGTGCCCGCCGCCCGGCTCGACCTGGGTGTCGCGGGCTACGGCTACACCTGGCCCCGGCGCGGCACCGGCCGCACCGTCTCCGTGGCGGGCGCCCGACGCCTGGTGCGCAAGGACGGGGCCCGCGCCGTGTGGCACCCCCGCTCCGGCGAGTGGTCCGCGCGGCTGTCCAGCGGCACGGTCCTGTGGTGGTCCGACGCCCGCTCCTGGCGGCTCCGCGCCCGGCTCGCGGACGACCTGGGCGTCCACGGCCTCGCGCTGTGGCGTCTCGGCTCGGCGGACCCGCTGCCGTAGGCGGCTACAGGCGGGCGACGTAGCGGCGACCGCGCAGGGCCTCCTCGACCAGGCCGACCTCGCGGCGCAGCCCGAGCAGCCGCGCATCCTCCAGCTGGAAGGTCTGCACGGCCGCCTCGACGACCTCGTCGGAGGCCACCTCGCGCAGGTCGGCGCGCGCCTCGCTCATCCCGCGCCGGCAGGCCGCCTGGCTGGCTTCGACGTGCAGCACCGCGAAGCGCGCCAGCACCACGACGTGGCGCCGCAGCCCGGAGTAGCGGCGGTAGTCGGGCGGGCACTGGTCGAGCAGCCAGTCGGCAGCCGTCCGCTCCCAGTCGGGCGCGTCGGGCGGGCGCACTCCCCGCGGCCAACCGGGAGGAGCGACGAGTGCCATGACCCGAGGCTAGTCGAACACCTGTTCGAACGTCACGGGTGGGTCAGCCGAGGAAGCTGAGCCGCACCTCGCGGTCGGGGTTGTCGAGGTTCAGGTCGACCAGGCACACGCTCTGCCAGGTGCCGAGGGCCAGCCGGCCGCCGAGGACCGGCACCGTCGCCGACGGCGGCACGATCGCCGGCATCACGTGGGAGCGGCCGTGGCCGGGCGAGCCGTGGCGGTGCCGCCAGCGGTCGTCGGCGGGCAGCAGGTCGCCCAGGGCGGTGAGCAGGTCGTCGTCGCTGCCGGCGCCGGTCTCGATGATCGCGATCCCGGCCGTCGCGTGGGGTACGAACACGTTCAGGAGCCCGTCGCCCCGACCGCGCACGAACTGCGCGCAGTCGTCGGTGAGGTCCAGGACGGCCTCCTCGCCGCCGGTGCGGTAGCTGCGGGTCTCGCTGTCCATCAGACCGCCGTCCCCGCCGGGTCCTTGACGCCGCCAGCGCAGGAGGCGAACGGCTCGGGCGCGGTCTCCCCCGCGCCGAACTCGTCGATGAAGCGCTGCAGGCGCGGGTCGTCGGCGCCGGTGAGCTCGAGCTGACGCTCCCAGACCGTCACGACCACCGGCGCGCGCAGGTCCTCGTACGGCGAGAGGATGCCGTTCTGCGGCAGCGCCTCCTCCAGCGCGGCCACGGACTCCTCGTCGAGGCCGGGCTCGTAGGTGATCCAGACCGTCCCGTGCTCGAGGTCGTGCACGACGTTCTCCTCGCTCACGGGCTCGTCGTAGGCGCCGCAGTCGAGCCAGGTCGGGTTGTGCGGGCCGCCCACCGGGGGCGACTGCTCGTAGTCGACGTCGTCCTCGGTGTGGGTCGCCTCGAGGCCGGAGAACTCCTCCACGCCGCTCAGGCCCGACTCGTCGGTCGGACCGTCCGTGGCCTGCTGCGAGCCCGACGAGGTCGGGTGCGCGCTCGGCTCCGGGTCGTCGTCGTCGGACAGCACGACGGGCACGAGCACGGCGAGCCCGATGACCAGGACCGCGCCGAGGACGCCGAGCACGATCGCCAGCGTCCGGGAGCCACCGGAGGACGGGGGCGGGGTCGGCGGCCCGTACGACGGCCAGCCGGTGGGCGGCGGAGGTGGGGGCGGAGGTCCGTACGACGGCGGGCCGGTCGGCGGGCCCGTCGGCGGGCCGGACGGCGGCGGACCGGAGGGCGGCGGACCCGGCGGCGGCGGGTAGGACATCAGCCCTCCAGCGCCCGCTCGATGCGCTCCACCTTGGCGGTGAGCTCGCCGGTCCACCCGGGGCGGATGTCGGCCTTGAGCACGAGACCGACACGCGGGGAGACCTCGGCGACGACGTCCACGGCCCGCTTGACCACCGCCATGACCTCGTCCCACTCCCCCTCGATGTTGGTGAACATCGCGTTGGTCTCGTGGGGCAGACCGGACTCGCGGACGACGCGCACGGCGGCGGCCACGGCCTCGGAGACACCGCCGGTCTCGTCGCCGGCGGAGGGACTGATGCTGAAGGCCACGATCATGTCCGCAACCGTAGCCAAGCGCGCCAGTCAGCCCAGCAGCCGGTAGCGCCCGCGAGCGAGGAAGAAGCCCTCGCGCAGGTCGTCGTCGAGACAGGTGACACCGATCTCCTCGACCACGCACTCGACCGGGCTGCTGGGCCAGGTCACGACGTCGCCGTACTCGACGGGCGTCGCCTGCGCGCCCCGGATCGTGTCGGTGTTGCAGAGCGGCACGGGCCCGTCCTCGCCGAGCTCGATCCGGCCGACGAAGACCGACGGGCCCTGGGGGTCGCAGACGTCGAGGTCCTTCACCGGCCCCTCGCCGAGCTCGCACGCGGGCGTCCCGGTCAGGTCGCTGATCGAGCAGTAGATGTTGCCGCTGGGCGTGAGGAAGCGGGCGAGCTCGACGGGCTCGCCCGACGCGGCCGCCACGTGCGCCGCCCCCTCGTCGTACGTCGTGGGCGGCTCCCCGACGTCGGCATCCGGCGTCGGCGTCGTCTGCGTCGACGGCGTCTCCTGAAGCGACTCGCCGCCGAGCCCGGAGCCGGACTCCGTCGTCGGCGACTCCGCGGTGGGGCTCGGATCGGGCTGCGCCGAGTCGCCGTCCTCGGAGCACCCGGCGGCGAGCAGGGCGAGCAGGAGGACCGGGCCGGCGAGCCGAGTGCTTCTCACGCGCGGCAGCGTAGTTCAGCCGGCGCCGACCGTCGCCCCGTCCAGGTCCGGGACCACGACGCGCAGCCGTGCGAGGGCGTCGCGGGCCTGGGACTTGACCGTGCCCACGGCGATGCCCAGGGCCTCGGCGGTCTGCGCCTCGGTGAGGTCCTCGTAGTAGCGCAGCACCACGACGGCGCGCTGCCGCGGCGCCAGCGTCAGCAGCGCGCGACGCAGGTCCTCGCGCTGGTCGGCGTCGGGGTCCTGGGTGCCCGACTCCGGCGGCTCGTCGGTGCCGAGCTCGCGCCAGCGCCGCCGACGCCAGCGCGAGACGCTCTCGCGCGCCAGGATCTTGCGCACGTAGGGCTCCGGGCGGTCCCGGATCCGGCGCCACTGGGGCACGGCCTTGACCAGCGCCACCTGCACGAGGTCCTCGGCGTCCTCGTGGCTGCCCGTCATGAGGTACGCCGTGCGGAGCAGGGCGGAGCGGCGCGCGAGGACGAACTCCTCGAAGCCGGCCCGGTCCTCAGACGCGCTCACGACGCCTCCACAGCCGCAGGCCTGCGAACGACAGCACACCGGCCAGCAGGAGCAGGCTGCCCTGCAGCCACGGAGGCATCACGTACGGCGGGCTGTCGGCGTCGAACACCGGCGCCTGCAGGGCGTCCTGGGCCCACAGGATGGCCTCGAGGTTCGACTGGGAGGGGAGAGCGACCAGCTCCTCCCGCGCTCCGGTGTTGACGTCGATGGAGACGAGGGCGGGCCCCTGGTCGGTCTCGTACTCGCGGACGACCACGTGCCAGTCGTCGCGCCAGCCGACGACCTCCTCGCCGCGAGTGCCGTCGACCTCGGTCGTCGCGATGACCGCGTCGCCGGCTGGAGCGACCACGCCGTGCCGGAGCGGGTTCGCCAGCGTCGAACGGTCGCCGTCGGCGAACCTGTCCTCTGTCGCCACGACGCGGCTGCCGCTGGGGTTGAGCGCGACCGGGCCGTCCACGTTGAAGCCGAGTCTCAGTCGCCTCGCCGTGTCCCCAGGCTCGCCGTCGTCGATGATCGCGCCGCGCGACGTGGGGACCACGAGCCGGTCCTGCCAGGTGGTGGCTCCCATCGGACCCGAGAGGCTCTCCGGGCGGCGGGAGACGTCACCGCTGCCCAGGTCCCAGACGTACTGGCGCTCCTTCGTGGAGAGCGAGGAGCCGTCGGCAGCGGGAGCGCCGTCCTGCCACTGGCCGTACTCCATCCACACCCGGTCCCCCACCGTCGCCAGGCTCATGGGACTCAGCCCGTGCGCGGTCGGCACCTCGTGGCGCTGCACCTCCCCGGTCACCGTGTCGTAGACGGCGACCCCCACCACTCCGTCGCCCGCGCTCAGGTTCGGCTCCTTTGACGTGTCGCCGGTCAGCCAGTAGACGATCCGACGGCCGTCCGGCGACAGCACCACGTCGGAGACGAAGGCCACCGCCCGGTCGGACCGACCGGGCAGCTCGAGGAACGCGTAGTCCCCGTCGACCGAGACCGCGACCAGGTCCTCGCTCGAGCGCGGCAGCAGGCCCGTCTTGCGCTCGGAGGGGACGATCGCGACCAGTGGCCCGATCGGCCCCACGTCGCCGGTGTCCTTGGTCCACCCGCTCGGATGCTCGATCCGGTCCGGGAGCCTGAGCGCCGCCTGCGCGTCGGCCGGCCCGACCTCGTACGTCGCGGCGGGCAGCAACGCTCCGACCAGGGACCCGACGGCCCCCAGGATCACGAGGGTGAGGACCACCGTCTCCAGCCGGCGGCGTCGCGAGTAGCGGAGTCCGCGCTCCCAGAGGTCGCCGTCCTCCGAGGAGGCGTCCTGCGATGCGCTCTCGGCCAGGTCGGCCAGGCGGTCGTGCAGCGAGGTCATCGGATCCTCCGGGATCGGGAGTGCGGTCACCAGACAACACGACGCGACACCCCGTCCAGGAGGGGTCCGAGCACGAGAAGTCGTCACTTCCGTCCCACCGACATGACGAAACTCCCGCTTCCGGTACGAAGTTTCGTACCGGAAGCGGGAGTTTCACCGGGTACCCGGTGATTCTCACCGGGCCCGCTGCACTCAGGCGGTCTGCCGCCTTGGTTTCGAGACGCCGGAGACAGTTCCTCGCTGCGCGAGTCCCTGCCTCCGGCTCCTCAACCTGCTTGCTCTGCAGACCGCCTTCGCTGCGCTCAGGCCGTCTGCCGCCGCAGGTTGCGCAGGACGTACTGCATGATGCCGCCGTTGCGGTAGTAGTTGGCCTCGCCGGGGGTGTCGATGCGGACGACGGCGTCGAACTCGACGTCGCCAGCCTTGACCTTGACCGTCTTCGGCGTGCGGCCCTCGTTGAGCTCGGTGATGCCGGTGATGGAGAACTCCTCCTCGCCGGTCAGGCCGAGCGACTCGGCGTTCTCGCCCGCGGGGTACTGCAGCGGGATGACGCCCATGCCGATCAGGTTGGAGCGGTGGATCCGCTCGTAGGACTCGGCGATGACGGCCTTGACGCCCAGCAGCGAGGTGCCCTTGGCCGCCCAGTCGCGCGACGAGCCGGAGCCGTACTCCTTGCCGGACAGCACGACGAGCGGGGTGCCGGCCGCGAGGTAGTTCTCCGACGCCTCGAACACCGACGTGACCTCGCCGCCCTGGGTGAAGTCACGCGTGACGCCACCCTCGGTGCCGGGGGCCAGCTGGTTGCGCAGCCGGATGTTGGCGAACGTGCCGCGGATCATGACCTCGTGGTTGCCACGGCGCGAGCCGTAGGAGTTGAAGTCACGCTGGCCGACGTTGTGCTCGGCGAGGTAGCGGCCCGCGGGCGAGTCCTTCTTGATCGCGCCGGCCGGGCTGATGTGGTCGGTCGTGACCGAGTCGCCCAGCTTGAGCAGCACCCGCGCGCCCGAGATGTCCTCGACCGGGGCCGGCTCGTCGGGCATCCCGTCGAAGTAGGGAGGCTTGCGGACGTAGGTGGACTCGGGGTCCCACTCGAAGGTCTTGCCCTCGGGGGTGGGCAGCGACTGCCACGTCTCGTCACCGGCGAAGACGTCGGCGTAGCCGTCGTCGAACATCTCGGAGGTGATCGCCTGCGCGATGACGTCCTCGACCTCCTGCGAGGTCGGCCAGATGTCCTTCATGAAGACGTCGTTGCCGTCCTGGTCCTGGCCCAGCGCGTCGTTGAACAGGTCGACGTCCATGGAGCCAGCCAGCGCGTAGGCGACGACCAGCGGCGGGGACGCGAGGTAGTTCATCTTGATGTCGGGGTTGATCCGGCCCTCGAAGTTGCGGTTGCCCGACAGCACCGAGACGACGGCGAGGTCGTGGTCGTTCACGGCCTGGCTGACCTCGGGGATGAGCGGGCCGGAGTTGCCGATGCAGGTCGTGCAGCCGTAGCCGACGAGGTTGAAGCCCAGCTTGTCGAGGTACGGCGTCAGGCCGGACTTCTCGTAGTAGTCGGAGACCACCTTGGAGCCGGGCGCCAGCGTGGTCTTGACCCACGGCTTGCGCTCCAGGCCCTTCTCGACGGCCTTCTTGGCGAGCAGGGCCGCGCCGATCATGACCGACGGGTTGGAGGTGTTGGTGCACGACGTGATCGCGGCGATCGTGACGGCGCCGTGGTCGATCTCGAACTCGGTGCCGTCCTCGAGGGTGACGCTCGCCTTGTTCGACGGGCGACCCGCGCCGGTCGCCGCGTGGTCGTGCCAGTCGTCGGGCTTGCCGCCGCCGTTGCCGTGGCTGGTGCCGCCACCGCCGTTGGAGGCGGGGGCGTCGCTCGAGGGGAAGGACTCCGCCGAGGCCTCGTCGACCTCGGAGACGACACCTTCCGGCTTCTCCTGCTGGGGTACGCCCGGCTTGCGGTCCTCGCCGCCGGTGTCGCCCTCGGTGACGTAGTCGGCCAGCGCGGTGCGGAAGGCCTCCTTGGCCTCGGACAGCGAGACGCGGTCCTGGGGCCGCTTGGGCCCGGCCAGCGACGGGACGACGGTGGCCAGGTCGAGCTCGAGCTTCTCGGAGAAGCGCGGCTCGGCGTCCGGGTCGTGCCAGAGGCCCTGCTCCTTGGCGTAGGCCTCGACCAGGGCGAGCTGCTCCTCGGAGCGGCCGGTGAGCTTGAGGTACTTCGTGGTCTCCTCGTCGATCGGGAAGACCGCGATCGTGGAGCCGAACTCCGGGCTCATGTTGCCGATCGTGGCGCGGTTGGCCAGGGGCAGCACCGAGACGCCGGGGCCGTAGAACTCCACGAACTTGCCCACGACGCCGTGCTTGCGCAGCATCTCGGTGATCGTCAGCACCAGGTCGGTCGCGGTCGCGCCCTCGGGGAGGTCGCCGTTGAGCTTGAAGCCGACGACGCGCGGGATCAGCATGGAGACCGGCTGGCCGAGCATCGCGGCCTCGGCCTCGATGCCGCCGACGCCCCAGCCGACCACGCCGATGCCGTTGACCATCGTGGTGTGGGAGTCGGTGCCGACGCAGGTGTCGGGGTAGGCCTGCAGCTCACCGTCGACCTCGCGGGTGAAGACCGTGCGGGCGAGGTGCTCGATGTTGACCTGGTGCACGATGCCGGTGCCCGGGGGGACGACCTTGAAGTCGTCGAAGGCGCCCTGGCCCCAGCGCAGGAACTGGTAGCGCTCGCGGTTGCGCTCGTACTCGATCTCGACGTTGCGCTCGAACGCCTCCGGCGTGCCGAACACGTCGGCGATCACCGAGTGGTCGATGACCATCTCGGCGGGCGCGAGCGGGTTGATCTTGGTCGGGTCGCCGCCGAGGTCGGCCATCGCCTCGCGCATGGTGGCGAGGTCGACGACGCAGGGCACGCCCGTGAAGTCCTGCATGATCACGCGTGCCGGGGTGAACTGGATCTCCTTGCTGGGGTCCGCGTCCGCGTCCCAGCCGGCGATCGCCTTGATGTCATCGGCCGTGATGTCCGCGCCGTCCTCGGTGCGGAGGAGGTTCTCCAGCAGCACCTTCAGGGAGAACGGGAGGCTCTCGACATCGAGCCCGTCCCCGGTCACCGCGTCGAGACGGAAGATCTCGTAGGACTTCCCGTCCACGTCCAGCGTGCTCTTGGCTCCGAAGCTGTCCTGGCTGGCCATCAAGCCGTCTCCTCGTCGAGTCAGGTGGGTGCTCCACCCATCTTGCCGCCGCTCGTGCGGCCCGGGGTAGTAAGGCGAGCCTTACTCGGAGCGGTGCGATATCTCTTGATGTCAAGATACACGACATCGAGTCATCACTCAACGAGCTGGCGGCTCACCCCTGCGCGAGCTCCGCGTTGTCCTGCCAGGCCCGCCAGGTGGCCAGCCGCGACTCGTAGTCGGCCGTGGCGATGCCCAGCGGCGCGGAGCCGAGGAAGGCACGCAGCGGCGGCTCGTCGGCGTCCACGATCCGCAGCACGGCCGCGGCCGAGGCCGTGGGGTCGCCGGGACCGGAGCCGGTGCGCTGGGCGCGCCACTGGGCGGCCTTCTCGCGCGCCTCCTCGTACGCCGGCAGCGGCGTCGCGTGGCGCGCCGACGGGCCGGCCCAGTCGGTCGCGAAGCCACCGGGCTCGATCAGCGTGACGTGGATGCCGAGGTCGGCGACCTCCTGGGCCAGCGCCTGGGAGAAGCCCTCGAGCGCCCACTTCGAGGCGTGGTAGGCGCCGACGTTGGGGAAGGCGGAGATCCCGCCGATCGAGGAGACCTGCAGCAGGTGCCCGGAGCCCTGCGCCCGCAGGAACGGCAGCGCCGCCTGGGTCACCCACATCGCCCCGAAGACGTTGGTCTCCATCTGGTCGCGGAACTCAGCCTCGCTCAGCTCCTCGACGAAGCCGAACTGGCCGTAGCCGGCGTTGTTGACGACGACGTCGAGCCGGCCGAAGTGCTCGTGCGCCTGGGCCACCGCCGCGAAGTCGGCGTCGCGGTCGGTGACGTCGAGCCGCAGCGGGAGGATCGCCTCTCCGTACTGCTGCACGAGGTCGTCGAGCGTCGAGGTGTCGCGTGCGGTGGCCGCGACCCGGTCGCCGCGCTCGAGCGCGGCGATCGACCACTCCCGGCCGAAGCCGCGCGAGGCGCCGGTGATGAACCATGTCTTCGGGGTCTGCGATGTCATGTCCCCGACGTTAGGACCTGGAGTGCGCTCCAGGGCAAGCGCTCAGCAGATGACGTGCACCATGAACGGACGACCGGCCTCGGCACCGGTCTTGTCGTACGTCGTCACGAACACCCCGTTCGGGTTGTTGTCCCTGCCCGTCACGGAGGCGAACCCCACGACGCCGTCGCCCACGCCGGACTCCCCCACCGAGACCGTGTAGGAGCAGCCGCTGACGTCCCGGTCGAACACGACCTCGTAGCTGGCGAGGAACAGCGGGGCGGCGGAGGTGGCGTGCGAGGACTGGGCCGTCACCAGGGTGCCGTTGGAGTTGACGACGGCACCGAGCACGTTCTCCGCGCTCCCGGCGGCGTCGGCCCGCTTCGCCGACGGCACCTTCCCCAGCGACGACTCGTTGACGTCGGCCCCGGTCACGGCACCGTCCTTGATCTTCGTGGACACGACCGAGCCCGCCCCGAGGTCGGCCTTCTTGACCGCGCCGTTCTTGATCTGGGGCGACCCGACGGAGTTCTTCGCGAGACCGGCGGCCACGGCCGCGCCGCCACCGCCCATCGCGATGACGAGGGCCAGGGTCGAGACGACGTTGGCGTAGGTGAGGCGACGAGGCGAGGACGTGGTCATGGGGCGCGCTCCTGTGGGATGACGGTCGACGTCTCGGATCGTAGGGATCCCCTGCGGCGACCACCATGGCCCGATCGGACTAGTGAGGGGCCACCTCGAGCAGGGCCACGCACTCCACGTGGTGGGTCATCGGGAACAGGTCGAAGGCGCGGAGCCGGGTCAGCGCGTAGCCGTGCTCGGCGAAGATCGCGACGTCGCGGGCCAGCGCGGCCGGGTCGCAGGCGACGTAGGCCACCGCGCGCGGGGTCCGCGCGACCACGGCCTCGACCACCGCCCGCTTCGCGCCCTCGCGCGGGGGGTCGAGGACCACCACGTCGACGTGCTCGGGATCGCCGGCCGCCAGGACCTGGTCGACGCGGCCCGCGGTGGCCTCGATGCCGGGGCTGTTGGTCATCGACAGCTCCGAGGCCCGCTCGTCCCCCTCGACGGCCACGACCCGCCCCGACTCCCCCACGGCGTCCAGCAGGAACCGCGCGAACAGCCCGACCCCGGCGTACAGGTCGAGCGCGTGCTCTCCCGGCGCCGGCCTCAGCGCCTCCAGCACGGTGTCGACGAGCACCGCCGGCGCACCGGGGTGGACCTGCCAGAAGCCGTCGTCGGCCACCTCGAAGGTGTGCGGCCCCACGACGTACGAGGGCCGGGTGGGTGCCTCGATGAGGCACTCGTCGATCTCGACCACCTCGTGGGAGCGGTGCTTGCGCATGCCGCGGGCACCGCCGGGCAGCGCGACGTAGCGCTGCCGGGTGCGCCAGTGGAGACCGTGGTCGTCGCCCGGCACCGGCTCCACGGTGACCGCGACGTCGAGCCCGGCCAGCCGGGAGAGCTGCTCGCGGACCACGTCGGCCTTGAGGGAGCGCTGCCGCTCGAGGGTCACGTGCTGGAAGTCGCAGCCGCCGCACAGCCCCGGACCGGCGAACCGGCACGGCGGCGTGACCCGGTCGGCGGAGGACGTCAGCACCTCGACCGCGTCGCCGCGCCAGAACCGGTCGCCCTCGGTCCCCTCGGTGATCTCCAGGACGACGCGCTCGCCCGGCAGGGCGTGCCGCACGAACACCACGCGGGCCTCGGGCTCGGGCAGCCGGACGATGCAGTGGCCGCCGTGGGCGACCGGACCCACCTCGGCCTCGAAGCGCTCGCCCACCCGGGAGGCGCCGCGAGCGGTGCGCTGCCGCGGCCGGCGCTTCATCGCGGGATCTGGCGGTCGTCGCGCTCGGCGACGCGGCCGCGCCGCAGGTCGCCGGGGCGCACCCGGGCGTCGTCGCGCTCCTCGCGATCCCGCGCGATCTGGGAGGAGCGCAGCTGGTAGGGCACGGAGGTGACCATGACGCCGGGCGTGAAGAGCAGCCGGCCCTTGAGCCGCAGGGCGGTCTGGTTGTGCAGCAGCTGCTCCCACCAGCGCCCCACGACGTACTCGGGGATGTAGACGGCCACGACCCCGCGCGGGTTGGCCCGGCGGATCTCCGTGGCGTACTCGACGATCGGTCGCACCAGCTCGCGGTAGGGCGAGTGCAGCACCTTGAGCGGCACGTCCATGCGCCGCTCGTCCCACTCCTCGAGGAGCTTGTTGGTCGCGGCGTCGTCGGTGGAGACGTAGACGCCCTCCAGCACGTTGGGCCGCGAGGCCTTCGCGAACGCCAGCGCGCGCAGGGTCGGCTTGTGCAGCTTGGAGACCAGCACGATCGCGTGGACGCGGGTCGGCAGCGCCTTGTCGTTCTCGTCGGCCGCGAGCTCGCGGTTGACGTTGTCGTAGTGGCTCTTGATGCCGTTCATGATCACGTAGAAGAAGATCATCGCCAGGATCGTGATCCAGGCGCCCGCGAGGAACTTGGTGATCAGCACGACCACCAGGACCACCGCGGTGAAGGTCAGCCCGACGGCGTTGATGACGCGCGAGCGGACCATCTTGCGTCGCGCGGCCGGGTCGCGCTCGGTGACGAGCTTGCGCGTCCAGTGCCGGATCATGCCGAGCTGGCTGAGGTTGAAGGACACGAAGACGCCGACGATGTAGAGCTGGATCAGCCGGGTCGTCTCCGCGTCGAAGGCGATGATCAGCACGATCGCCAGCGCGGCGAGGAACAGGATGCCGTTGCTGTAGGCCAGGCGGTCGCCGCGGGAGTCGAGGGCGCGGGGCGCGAAGCCGTCGCGGGCCAGGATCGAGCCCAGCACCGGGAAGCCGTTGAAGGCGGTGTTGGCGGCCAGCACCAGGATGACCCCGGTGACCGAGACCACGAGGTAGAAGCCGGGCTGGAAGTCGTGGAAGACCGCCCGGGCGATCTGCGCGATGACCGCGTGCTGGTCGTAGTCGCCGGGCAGCGCCTCGCCGTTGCGCGTGAGCCGGTCCAGGTCGTGGGGGTCGACGTAGCGCAGCCCCATCTGCCGGGCCAGGATGATGACGCTGACCATCATGGACACCGCGATCATGCCGAGCAGCAGCAGCGTGGTGGCGGCGTTCTGGCTCTTGGGCCGGCGGAACGCCGGCACGCCGTTGGAGATCGCCTCGACGCCGGTGAGAGCCGCACAGCCCGACGAGAAGGCGCGCGCCAGCAGGAACAGCAGACCGATGGTCGTCAGCGCGCCGTCGTACTCCGAGTCGGGCTTGATCACCAGGTCGGCGGACTCCACGTCGGGCAGGTTGCCGGCGGCCATCTGGAGGAACCCGAAGGCGCACATGCCCAGGATCGCGACCATGAACGCGTACGTCGGGATCGCGAAGAGCGTCCCGGACTCGCGGATGCCGCGCAGGTTGAGCGCGGTCAGCACCACCACCAGCACGGCGCCGACCGTGGCCTCGTGGTGCTGCAGGACCGGGATGGCGGCGGCGGCGTACTGCGAGCCCGAGGAGATCGACACCGCCACCGTCAGCACGTAGTCGACGATCAGCGCGCTGGCGACCGTCGCACCGGCCCGGCGACCCAGGTTGACCGTGGCGACCTCGTAGTCGCCGCCGCCGCTGGGGTAGGCGTGCACGGTCTGGCGGTAAGAGGCGATGACCGCCGCCATGACCAGGGCGACCGCGATCGCGATCTTCCACGACCAGACGTAGGCGCTGGCGCCCGCCAGCGACAGCATGATGAAGACCTCGTCGGGCGCGTAGGCCACCGAGGAGAGGGCGTCGCTGGCGAAGACGGGCAGGGCGATCCGCTTGGGGAGAAGGGTCTCCCCCAGCTGGGAGCTACGCAGCTTGCGCCCCAGCAGGATTCGTTTGGAGACGTCGCCGACACCCACGAGCGGCAAGGGTACGGCACCGTCCGCGGGGCAGTACGGTGGCCGGGTGCACGTCGTGATCATGGGTTGTGGCCGGGTCGGCTCGACCCTCGCCCGCAGCCTCGAGGACCGTAACCACACCGTGGCCGTCATCGACTCCGAACCCGACGCCTTCCGGCGTCTCGGGCCCGGCTTCAACGGCGACAAGGTGACCGGCTACGGCTTCGACCAGCAGGTCCTCGAGAAGGCCGGCATCCGTCGCGCCGACGCGTTCGCCGCGGTCTCCAGCGGCGACAACTCCAACATCATCGCCGCGCGGGTCGCCCGCGAGACGTTCGGGATCCAGCAGGTCGTCGCCCGTATCTACGACCCCGGCCGCGCCGAGGTCTACCAGCGCCTCGGCATCACCACGGTCGCGACCGTCAAGTGGACCGCCGACCAGGTGCTGCGCCGGATCCTGCCCGCCGGCGCGGAGCCCGACTTCCGCGACCCCTCGGGCACCATCCGGCTCGACCAGGTCCCGGTGGGCGACCCCTGGATCGGGCACCGGACGGTGACCTTCCAGGAGCAGTCGCGCAGCCGCATCGCCTGGATCGACCGGCTGGGCGAGGGCATGCTGCCGACGCGCGAGTCGGTGATCCAGGAGGGCGACCTGCTCCACCTGGTGATGCGCGAGGAGAACGCGGCGCACGCCTACCAGGTCATCGAGCGCGGACCCGAGGAGAGCTGAGCATGCGAGTCGCCATTGCCGGAGCCGGCGCCGTGGGGCGCTCGATCGCCCGCGAGCTGATCCAGAACGGCCACGAGGTCCTGCTGATCGACAAGAACCCCGGGTCCATCCACCCCGAGCGGGTGCCGGACGCGGAGTGGCTGCTCGCCGACTCCTGCGAGCTGTCCTCGCTCGAGGAGGCGCGCCTCGACAAGTGCGACGTCGTGATCGCCGCGACCGGCGACGACAAGGCCAACCTCGTCACCTCGCTGCTGGCCAAGACCGAGTTCGGCGTCCCCCGCACGGTCGGGCGGGTCAACCACCCCAACAACGAGTGGCTCTTCACCGAGGCCTGGGGCGTGGACGTCAACGTCTCCACCCCGCGGATCATGTCGGCGCTGGTCGAGGAGGCCGTCACCGTCGGCGACCTCGTGCGGCTCTTCACCTTCCGCAAGGGCAACGCCAACCTCGTGGAGATGGTGCTGCCGGCCGACTCGCCGTACGTCGGCAAGCCCTCGGGCCTGATCCCGCTGCCGGAGAACTGCGCGCTCGTGACGATCCTGCGCGACGGCCAGGTCTACGTGCCCGACGGCGAGCAGCCGGTCGAGTCCGGCGACGAGCTCCTCTTCGTCATCCCAGACGCCGGCGAGGACGAGCTCGAGCAGCTCCTCGCGCCCCGCAACCACAGCGGCTAGGTCTCGGCACGGGACCTCGTCCCTCCTCGACCGCCGGCGGAGTCAGGTGAGGTCGACGTGCTCGGCGGGGTCGACCGGCGTGGAGTTGCGGGACAGGACCCAGACCATGGTGCCGAGGGCCGCGAGCTGGAGGGGCCAGCCGAGCACGATCTTGAGGACCCCGAGGACCGCGACGGCGGTGTCGGCGTCCATCGCGCCGGAGTGGCCGGCGAACCAGACCGGCGCCTGGGCGACGACGCGCACCAGGCACGGGACGGCCAGGAGCCAGGTCAGGATCGTGCACAGCTTCACCACCTGGCGGTTGGCGTGCCAGGCGGTCGGGTCGCCGGTGACGCTGCCGACCATGAAGCCGACGAGCGGCCAGCCGACCAGGCAGCTGACGGCGAGGACGACGGAGTAGCCGGAGTTGTAGATGAGGCCGGGCAGGAAGTAGGCCAGCGCCTGCTCGTCCACGCTGCCGCCACGGCTGGCGGCCAGGCGCACGAAGAGCCACCCGATGCCGATCCCGAACATCGCGTTGAGCGCGAACTGCGGCGACGAGCGCTGGACGAGCCGGATCGCGAGCGTCACGGCCGCCGCCCCGATGCTCACCCCCAGCGCGACGGTCAGCTCGCGCGTCGTGAGCCAGAGGATCGTGAAGAGCAGGGTCGGGACCGCGGCCTCGAGCATGCCGCGCCGTCCGCCCAGCGCCTTGGACAGCTGGGCGCGCACGACCTCCTCGACGGTCGCGACGCTGGCGGACGGCGGCGGCTGCGGGACCTGCCCCGGAACGGCGGCCTCGCTCATGGCATCAGCTCGTAGCGCGGGTTGTAGATGATGCGGACGCCTTCGTGGGCGCCGATGCGCCCCTGCACCTCGATCGAGCGGCCCGGCGAGATGCCGGCGATGCGCCGCCGGCCCAGCCACACGACGGTGAGGACGCCCGAGCCGTCGAACAGCTCCGCCTCGAGCGCGGGTACGCCGCCGCGCGGACGCAGGGTCACGGTGCGCAGCGTGCCGCGCAGGCGCACGGGCTCGCGGTCGGGCGCCTCGGCGATCGTCGCGACCCCCGCGTCGGCGTAGGTCCGCCGGAGGTCGGCTGCGTGCTGGTCGGAGCTGTTGGCCCAGCGGCTGATCGTGCGTCGCAGCTTGCTCACGGCAGGAGCCTCACTCGGAGGGTGCGTCAGTGCGGCGGGCGTTCTCCGGGAGGATCAGGGGCAGCGGCTCCCCCACGGGCAGCGCGTGCGCGCCGCGGCGGACGGCCACCTTGCGCAGGGTGTCCTCCCACGCCTCGGCCGCCTCGGGCTCGACGGCCGGGCGGCCCAGGAAGGTCGCCCGCAGCAGCCACCGCGGGCCGTTGACGCCGATGATCCGCGACGGCTGGGAGCCGGTGGACCCGTCGGCACGGGTCACCGTGAGCTCGCACAGCAGCTCCGGGCCGAACCGGCCCTCCCGCTCGGTGGCGGTCCCGCCACGTCGCGCCATGTCGGCCGCGATCTGGGGTCGCACGTCCGACCAGAGGTCGCCGTTGCGGGGGGCGGCGAACGCCCGCAGCTCGAGGGCCCCGTCGGCACCGGCGAGCACCACCGCCTGCACGTTGCCGGACTGCTCGTCGACCTGCAGGCGCAGCTCGCGCCCGGCCTCGGGCTCGATGACGAGCGACCCCAGGTCGACGCGGTCGACGCCCTCGGGCAGGTCGTCCACGTCGTGCGGGCCCACGGGCCCGCTGTCGGCGTCCGGCGAGTCGCTCTCGCCGACCGTCTCGGGGACGGCGTCGGCGTCGGACTTGCGGCGGAACTTCACGTGCTACTCCTCGTGGTCAGGATGGGCCGAAACCCCCGGTAGAACCGTAACCCCCGCCACCACGAGCGCTGTCGGGGAGTTCGGTGACCTCGGCGAAGCGCGCGCGCTCGAAGCGCTGGACGACCAGCTGGGCCACCCGGTCGCCGCGGCGCAGCTCGACGGCGTCGACGGGGTCGTGGTTGATGAGGAGCACCTTGATCTCGCCGCGGTAGCCCGCGTCGATCGTGCCCGGGGTGTTGACGATCGACAGCCCGTGGCGGGCGGCCAGGCCGGAGCGCGGGTGGACGAGGGCGACGTAGCCGTCGGGCAGCGCGATCGCGATCCCGGTGGGCACCAGCGCCCGCTCCCCCGGCCGCAGCGTCACGTCGACGGTCGTCACCAGGTCGGCGCCCGCGTCGCCCGGATGGGCGTACGACGGCAGCGGCAGGTCCCGGTCCAGGCGGACCACCTCGATGGTCACGCCGTCGGCCGCAGGGGCCGCGGGAGTCGGCTCGGGCGTGGGCACGGACGGACCCTAGTGCACCATCCCCCACCGGCGGGATGGGAGGCTTGGCCCCGTGACCAGCGCCGCCGACACCGCGTACGCCGAGCGGCTCAAGGTCCCGCTGCGCTGGTGGGTGCAGGGGACCATGCTCGTCGCGACGCTCTGGCTCGCGCTGGTGGTGGCCGTCCCCGGGCCGGTGGCCTGGGTGGTCACGGCGCTCGCGATGGCGCTGCTCGCCGGGGCGCTGCTCTCCTACGGCTCGGCCCGCGTCGTGGTCGCCGACGGCCAGCTGCGCGTCGGGCGCGCCCACATCGAGGTGGGTCACCTCGGCGCCGCGACGCCGCTCGACGCCGAGCAGGCCCGCCGCGCGGCCGGGGTGGACGCCGACGCGCGCGCCTTCCTGGTGCTGCGCCCCTACCTCAAGCGCGCGGTCCGGGTCGTCATCGCCGACCCGGCCGACCCGACGCCGTACTGGCTGGTGAGCACGCGCCACCCCGAGCGCCTGGCCGAGGCCCTGGCGCACGCCCGCGGCGCGGGTCACTAGCCGGTTCGGCGGCGACCGGCCCTAGGCTCTGGGCATGGCCTCCGACAGCTCCAAGATCTGGACCCTCTTCTCGCTCGGCGCCGCCATCGGCGCGGCGGCGGTCTCCAAGAAGGTGATCAACACCTCCTGGAAGGCGGCGACCGGCAAGAACCCGCCGGCCAACCCGGCCGACCCCGACGTGGACGTCTGGGAGGCCGTGGCGTGGGCCGCGGTGAGCGGCACCTTCATCGCCCTGGCCCGGATGCTGGCCGCCCGCAAGGCGGCCCACTACTACGCCCGCTCCACGGGCCACCTGCCCCCGGGCATGGAGAAGGACGGCCAGGACGCCTCCGCCCCGACGCCGGTGACCTGAGCGGTCACCGCGCGGGCAGTGCGTCCGCAGCCGTCCTGAGGCAGTCAGCCGTCCGGAAGCGGTGCTGCGCTCCGACCTCGAGGGTCAGATGCAGTCGCGGCAGATCATCTTCTTGCTGTCGGCCAGCTGGCTGCGGTGGTGGACCAGGAAGCAGCTCATGCAGGTGAACTCGTCCTCCTGCTTCGGCTTCACCTCGACGGCGAGCTCCTCGTGCGACAGGTCGGCGCCGGGCAGCTCGAACGCCTCGGCGGCCTCCGCCTCGTCCTCGTCGACCTTGCCGGAGTTCTTGTCGTGGCGACGCGCCTTGAGCTCTTCGATGCTCTCCTCGGACTGCTCTTCCTCGTTCTTACGCGGTGCGTCATAGTCAGTAGCCATTGCGTCGCTCACTCCCTTCGGCTGTGTGTGGCGGGCCAGATTGTGCACTATCTCCGCGATCCGGCAAACACCGGCTTCGCGACGTGTCCGGAACAGCCTCTGACGTGCGGCTATTCCCCTTCAGGGGCGATGGTGACAGGCGCCATGAAACCGGCCTCGACGACGGCCTCGCGGAAGTCCTCGAAGCCGTGACCTGGGGCACACAGGAGGAGGGTCATCCCCCCGATCCCGGTGGCGGTCTCGGTGCGCGCACCGGCCGCGCGGGCGATGAGACCGGCGGCGGCGTGGTCCCAGAGGTTGACCCCCTCCTCGACGTAGGCGTCGAGCTGGCCCTCGGCCACGGCGCACAGGTCGAGGGCGCACGAGCCGAGCCGCCGTACGTCGCGGATGTGCGGCAGCAGCCGGGTGACGGCCTCGGACTGCAGCACCCGCACGCGGCGGTCGTAGGAGAAGCCCGTGCCGACCAGGCGGTGCGACAGCGGCGCCTCCCCGCGTACGGCGAGCGGTCGCCCGTCGCGCCGGGCGACGACCCGACCGTCCTCCTCGCGCGCGACGTACTCGACACCGGTGGCGGCGTTGAGGACCACCCCGGCGACCACCTCGCCGTCGACCTCGGCCGCGATCGACACGGCGTACTGGGGCAGGCCGTAGAGGAAGTTGACCGTGCCGTCGATGGGGTCGATCACCCAGCGCACGCCGGTGGTGCCGGCCTCGTCGTCGCCCTCCTCGCCGAGGAACGCGTCGTCGGGCCGACGGGCTCGGATGGTGTCGCGGATCAGGGTCTCGGCGGCGCGGTCGGCCTCGGTGACGATGTCGACGTCGCTGGACTTGGTGTCGGCCACGGTGACGCCGGCCGCCCGGCGACCGCGCACCAGCTCGGCGGCCAGCCGGGCGGTGTCCAGCGCGAGGTCGGCCAGCTCGGCGGGGTCGGGGCGGGTCATGCGTCGCCGCAGAGGGCCGGTCGCTCCGCACGCGGGTTGGGGCAGCACCCGACCGGGCAGCGGTCCCAGCGGGCGTCGAGCCGGCCGATCGCGGTGCGGGTGACGGCCTCGCCCCGCTCGGCCGCCGAGCGCTCCAGCAGGAGGTCGCGCACCATCGCGACGAACCGCTGGTCGGTGCCGGCCGTCGCCGCGCGGCGCGCGGGCAGCCCGAGCCGCTCGGCGGTGGCCATGGCCTCGGTGTCGAGGTCATAGACGACCTCCATGTGGTCGGAGACGAAGCCGCTCGGCACCATCACGACCGCCGGGACGCCGGCCTCGTGCAGCGCCTCGAGGTGGTCGTTGACGTCGGGCTCCAGCCACGGCGTCTGCGGCGAGCCCGACCTCGAGCAGTAGACGAGCTGCCACGGGTGGGCGGTGCCGGTGCTGTCGGCCACCTGCCGTGCGATCTCCTCGGCGGCGCTGAGGTGCTGGTCGACGTAGGCGCCGCCCTCGGGGCCGCTCGTGTCGGCCATCGCGTCCGGGATCGAGTGGGTCACGAACGCGAGGTGCGCGCCGGCCCGGACGTCCTCGGGCAGGTCGGCGAGCGCGGCCAGCGTGGCGTCGACCATCGGCTCGACGAAGCCGGGGTGGTTGAAGTAGTGGCGCAGCTTGTCGAGCGCGGGCGCGCCCTCGAGCCCGTCGACGGCGTCGAAGAGGTTCTCGCGGTACTGCCGGCAGCTCGACCACGAGGAGTAGGTGCTGGTGATGAAGCAGGCCGCCCGGGTCACGCCGTCGGCGGCCATCTCGGCGAGGGTGTCGCGCAGGAACGGGTCCCAGTTGCGGTTGCCCCAGTAGACCGGGAGGTCGATCCCGGCCTCGGCGAGGTCGGCGCGGATGGCCGCGAGCAGGTCGCGGTTGAGGTCGTTGATCGGCGAGCGGCCGCCGAAGAGGAAGTAGTGCTCGCCGACCGCCTCGAGCCGCTCGCGGGGGATGCCGCGACCGCGGGTGACGTTCTCGAGGAAGGGCACGACCTGGTCGGGCGCCTCGGGGCCACCGAACGAGACGAGCAGGAGGGCGTCGTACGGGGAGGCGTCTGGATTGGGCACTCCCCCATCGTATGGATCTAGTGTTCGCAGGCCATGATCCGCACCTACCGCCGCATCCTCAGCAAGCCCGGCGCCGCGCTCTTCAGCGGCACCGGCCTGGTGGCCCGGCTGCCGATCGCGATGGTCGGCCTCGGCATCGTGCTGCTCGTCGAGGACGCCTCGGGCTCGTACGGCGTCGCCGGTGCCGTCTCAGCCGCCCATCTCCTGGCCAACGCGTTCTTCGCGATCCTGCAGGGCAAGCTGCTGGACCGGCTGGGCCAGTCGCGTGTGCTGCCGGTGGTGATCACGGTGTGGGGCGTGGCGCTGGCCCTGCTCATGTGGTCGGTGGACGAGGGCTGGCCGATCGCGACGACCTACGTCTTCGCCGTCGTCGCCGGGGCCTCGCTGCCCTCGGTCGGCAGCTGCGTGCGCGCCCGCTGGTCCCACACGACCCGGGACCCCGACGAGCTGCAGACGGCGTTCGCCCTGGAGGCCGTCGCGGACGAGGCGGTGTTCATCACCGGCCCGATCCTGGTCACCGTCCTGGCCACCTCGGTCCACCCCGCCGCCGGCCTGGCCACCGCGCTCGTCGTCGGTCTCCTGGGCACCTACGCGTTCGCCGCGCAGCGCGGCACCGAGCCGCCCCGGCACTCGCCGTCGGCGACCCGCTCCGAGCGCCCCCGGATCCCGTGGGGCGTGGTCGTGCCGCTGACGGTCGTCTCCACCATGCTCGGGCTGCTCTTCGGCGCCGCCGAGGTCGCCACCGTCGCCTTCGCCGAGGAGCAGGACGCCGAGGCGTACGCCGGCCCGCTGCTCGCCCTCTGGGCCGCCGGCAGCCTGATCGCGGGCCTGCTGAGCGGGGCGGTCACGTGGCGTCGCGGCCCCGCCTACCGACTGCGGTGGGGCACGCTCGCGATGACCGTGGCGATCCTGCCGCTGACCTTCATCGACTCGATGGTCGTCATGGGCGCCGTGCTGTTCGTGGCCGGCTTCGCCATCGCGCCGACCCTGATCGCCACCATGTCGCTGTGCGAGCGGGTGGTCCCGGCGTCCCGGCTCACCGAGGGGATGGCGTTCCTGCACACCGGCCTGGTCGCCGGGGTCGCCCCGGGCGCGACGCTCGCCGGCGTCCTCGTCGACCACCAGGGCGCGTCGGCGGCGTACCTCGTCCCCGTCGGCGGCGGGGTGCTGGCGGTGCTCGCGGCGCTGGCGATCCGCACTACCGTGGGGTCCGTGATGACGCGTGACTGACGTGAGCGAGTGGAAGAACTGGTCCGGGCTCGTGACCGCCCGCCCGGAGCACACCGTGACGCCCCCCGACGTGGGCGCCGTCGTGGCCGAGGTCGAGCGCGCCCGCGCCGCCGGGACGACGGTCAAGATGGTCGGCACCGGCCACAGCTTCACCGCCATCGCGGCGCCCGAGCACACGATGCTGCGCCCCCAGGGCCTGACCGGGATCGTCGCCGTCGACCGCGACGCGATGACGGTCACCGCGCTCGCCGGGACCCAGCTCAAGCACCTCAACGCCGACCTCGAGGCCCTCGGCCTGAGCCTGCACAACATGGGCGACATCGCCGAGCAGACGCTGGCCGGGGCGATCTCGACGGGCACCCACGGCACGGGCGGGGTCGCGGCGGGCCTCGCCGCGCAGGTGGTCGGCCTGGAGCTCGTGACCGGCACCGGCGAGGTGCTGCGCGCCACCGAGACCGACAACGCCGACGTCCTGGCCGTCGCCCGCGTCGGCCTCGGGGCCCTCGGCGTCATCACGAAGGTCACGTTCCGCGTGGAGCCGCTCTTCCTCCTCGAGGCCACCGAGCAGCCGATGCGCTGGGACGAGGCGCTGGCGTCGTTCGACCAGATGACGGCCGAGAGCCACCACGTCGACATGTACTGGTTCCCCCACACCGACCGGCTGCTCACCAAGCGCAACGACCGTCTCGACGCCGAGCCGTCCGAGGCCTCCCCCGTGCCGCGGCTGCGCGCCTGGCTCGACGACGACCTGCTGTCCAACAAGGCGTTCGGCGCCCTGACGGCCGCCGCCAACCTGGCCCCGCGGGCGATCCCGCCCATGAACCGGGTCAACGCCCGGATCCTCGGCGCGCGCACCTACTCCGACGTCGCCCACAAGGTCTTCGTGGCCGACCGCGACGTCGTCTTCCGCGAGATGGAGTACGCCGTGCCGCGCGAGGCCGGCCTGTCGGCTCTGCGCGAGGCGCGAGCCGCGCTGGACGCCTCCGACCTCACCGTCAGCTTCCCCGTGGAGATCCGGGTCGCCCCGGCCGACGACATCCCGCTGTCGACCGCGAGCGGTCGCGACTCGTTCTACCTCGCCTTCCACACGCACCGGCGCGCCGACCACACGGCCTACTTCGCGTTGATGGAGCCGATCATGCGGGCCCACGGCGGGCGGCCCCACTGGGGCAAGGTGCACACCCGCCAGGCCGACGGCCTGGCCCCGCTCTACCCCCGCTTCGAGGAGTTCCTCGCCATGCGCGACCGGCTCGACCCCGACCGGGTCTTCGCCAACGGCTACCTGCGGCGCGTGCTCGGGCCCTGACGAACCTTTCGCCCGGCCCGACGCGTCTGGTAGTCATGACGAAGGGAAAGACATGACGCGCCGCGACGAGTTCGCCGGGTTCGTCGCCGCCCGCTCGGCCGCACTCCACCGGGCGGCGTACCTGATGGTCGGCGACACCTCGCTGGCCCAGGACCTCGTGCAGGAGGCGCTGGTCAAGACCTACACGGCCTGGCCGCGCCTGCGTGACCCGGCCAACGCCGAGGCCTACTGCCGCAAGGCGATCACGACGACCGCTATCTCGTGGTTCCGGCGCAAGAGCTGGTCGGAGCGTCCGACCGAGGACCCGGGAGCCGGGGACACGGTCTCGGGGCACGCCGACCAGGTCGCGCAGAGCCAGTGGCTGTGGGAGGGCCTGATGCGGCTCCCCGTGCGACAGCGGGCCGCGATCGTCCTGCGCTACTACGAGGACCTCACCGAGGCCCAGACCGCCCACGCGATGGGCTGTGCCGTCGGCACGGTCAAGAGCCAGGTCGCGGCGGGCCTGACCAAGCTGCGTGACCACCTCGGCCACGCCGCCGACGACCTCCTCCCCCTGGCCGACACGGCGGTGAACCGATGACCGAGAAGCTGCGAGACCTCCTGCACGACCGGGCCGCGGGCGTGGACTTCGCCCCCGACGACCTCGACGCCCTGGTGCGCGCCGGCGACCGGCGCGTACGCCGACGCCGTGGCCTCGCGGCGGGCGGCGCGCTCGCCGCGCTCGCCGTCGCGGCCGCGCTAGTGGTCCCCGCCCTGTCCGGGGGCGGCGACGCGGCTCCCGAGCCCACCGACAACCGGACCGACACGGCGACCGAGACCCTGCCCAACGGCGGCGTCTCCTGGGCGACCTCGTCGGTGATCCTGGCCGGTGACGACGCGCTCGACGTGGGCCACGAGGTGAGCGTCTACGTCGCCACGACGCACGGCTACGTCTTCGCCGACCCCGAGGGCACGGTCTACTCCGTGGTCGACGGCAAGGTGGACGCGATCGGCCGGACCGACGAGTCGGAGCCGCACCTGGTGGCCGACGACGGCAGCTCGCTGGTCGGCTGGGTCGACTTCAGCAGCGGCCCGGCGCCGGCGTTCATGGTCTTCGACCAGAGCACCGAGGCGGAGCCGGCGTTCGCCGGGGGCGAGACGACGGACGACATGTCCGCTGCAGCCGCCAGCGCCGACCCGGCGTACTTCTACGCCATCGACGACGGCACCGCCTACTGGCGCGACGCCCGCGGCGCGGTGGCCGTCGACCTCGAGACCCAGGACACCGAGCTCGTCGACCCCGACGCGGTCGACGGGCTCGACATCCTCGACGTGCAGAACGGCGTCATCGCCTTCCGCGACGGCAAGGGCGTCGCGGTCGGCACCACGCGCGAGACAGCGGTCCAGCTGCCCGGCGTGGTCACGGACAGCGGTGAGCTGTCTCCGCAGGGCACCGCGTTCGCGTTCTACGTCGACGTCCCGGACCCCGAGAACGGCGGTCACACCGAGGCGCGCGTCGTCGGCGTGGACGGGTCCGCGGTCCCCCTGGACATCGCCTCGGCCACCCTCAGCTTCGCCGTCCCCTACGGGTGGCTGGACGACGACACCGTGGCCGTGCTGTCGTCGGGACCGATCGAGGCGCGCTACCAGAGCCTCCTCGGGTGCGACGTGGCCACGGGCGAGTGCGAGATGACGGTTGAGAACGCCGGGGCCGCGCGGGCCCAGATCGTCCTGCCGAACGGCCGGCTCCTGCGCTGAGCCTCAGACGCTGGCGGGCCCCGTGGGCATCGGGGCCTGCCACCCGCGCCAGATCGCCAGCAGCCGCCAGACCAGGCAGACCCCGGCGCCGGCGAGGGCGACGGCCAGCACCGGCAGGTCGGCGCGGGTGCCGACCACCGCGATCGCGGCGCCGGCCAGGGCCGGCGTGGCGTAGAGCTCGCCGCGGAAGATGACCGGCAGCCGACCCGCCAGGACGTCGCGGACCATCCCGCCCCCGATGCCCGTGACCATGCCCATGAGGGCCGCGGGCACGGGGCCGAGCCCGTACTCCAGGGCCTTGGTCGCCCCCGTCACGCAGAACAGCGAGAGGCCGAAGGCGTCCAGCACGTTGATGCTGCGCTCGAGGCGCCCGATGACCGGGTGGAAGGCGAACGTGACGAGCCCACCCGCGGCCGGCACCAGCAGGTAGCGCCAGTCGGCCAGGGCCGCCGGCGGCGTGGCGTCGATGAGGACGTCGCGCAGGAAGCCGCCGCCCAGGCCGGTCGTCCCGGCCAGGACGAGCACCCCGAAGACGTCCACCTCCTTGCGCACGCCGACCAGCGCGCCGGACATGGCGAAGACGAAGATCCCCACCAGGTCGAGGGTCACGAGGGTGCTGGGCACGGGGGCAGCGTAGTGGCTGGTCAGGTCGCGGATTTATCCGTCGGGCACGCCGCGCGATGACCGGGTCGGGCGGTCTCGCTGGCGTAGGCTCGGGGACACCGAAGGCTCACCCACACCCACACCGCAGGACACCAGGAAGTCGATCCCATGGCGCACCTCACGCTCGCTGGAGTGAGCGACGACGGGAAGCGCCTCCTGCTGGTCAGCGATGCGGGAGCCGAGTTCACGCTCGACATCGACCAGAGCCTGCGGGCCGCGCTCCGCGGCGACGCCTCTCGCCTCGGCCAGTTGGAGATTCAGATGGACTCATCCCTCCGTCCCCGCGACATCCAGGCCCGGATCCGCGCCGGCGAGTCACCCGAGGCGGTCGCGCAGTCCGCGCAGACCAGCGTCGACCGGATCATGGTCTACGCCGGCCCGGTGCTCGCCGAGCGCGAGCACGTCGCCCAGCGGGCCCAGCGCTCCTCGGTGCGCCGCGGCTCCGGCGAGGGCGGCGCCCGGATCCTCGGCGACGCCGTCGCGGCCCACCTCAGCTCGCTCAACGTCACCTCCGACGCCGTGTCGTGGGACGCCTGGCGCCGCGAGGACGGCCGCTGGGCGCTGCGCGCGACCTTCAGCACGCTGCGCCGCAAGGGCACGGCCGAGCTGACCTACGACGTGCCCGGCAGCTACGTCCTGCTGGACAACGACGACGCCCGCTGGCTGGTGGGCGAGGCGGTCGCCGAGGACGCTGCCCCGGCCGCCCCCGCCGAGCCCCGCGACGACCTGCGGCAGGCGCGCACCCGCCGCCTGTCCGCCGTACCCGCCGACGAGCTGCCGCTCGGCGACGACGTGCTGGAGCTCCTCAAGGACGACGAGGCCACGCCGCCGGCCGCCGACGAGCCGGTCGAGGCCTTCCTCGATGACTCCCCCGCCTCCGACGACCCCGACCTGCGCGAGGAGGCCTCCGAGGCCGCCGCCGCCGACCACACCCCCCAGGACGACCCCGCGGCCGACGAGCCCGCCGGCCGCAAGCCCAAGAAGCGCGGCCGCGCCTCGGTCCCCAGCTGGGACGAGATCATGTTCGGCGGAAGCGATCAATGACGCGCGAGGTACGAGCGCGGCATTGAGTGTCGCGAAGGTCGAGCAGCGCCGCGGCTGAGGAACGAAGCGCGACGCTGCGTGTCGAGACCCCGTGAGTGAAGCAGGGTGCCAGGGACAGCGGGGTTTCGAGACAGGCGCCAGCGCGCCTTCCTCAACCCCCAGCCCCCCGGAGGTTGAGGAGGTTGCGCCGGCAACCGTCTCGAGACCTCCAGCGCACCGCCCCACCCGCCAGGGGTTTCGAGACAGCCGCCAGCGCGCCTTCCTCAACCCCCAGCCCCCCGGAGGTTGAGGAGGTTGCGCCAGCAACCGTCTCGAAACCTCCAACGCGCCACTCCATACGCGAGGGGTTTCGAGACAGGCGCTAGCGCGCCTTCCTCAACCCCCGGGGGTCGCGCCTTCCTCGACCCGCGGGGTCTCGCCTTCCTCAACCCCCGCCTTCCTCAACCACCGGGGGCATCACCGCCGGGGCGAGTAGCCTCCCGCCATGTCGTACTTCGTGACGGGCGCCACAGGGTTCATCGGACGCCGCCTCGTGCAGGAGCTGCTCGACCACCGCGAGGGCGAGGTGTTCGTGCTGGTGCGGGCCGGCTCGATGGCGCGCTTCGAGGCACTGTCCCGACAGTGGGGGTCCGAGCGCGTGGTGCCGGTCGTGGGCGACCTCGGGGAGCCGGGGCTGGGGGTCGACGAGGACTGGGTCGCCGAGCACCGCGACAGCGTCGAGCACCTGTTCCACCTCGCGGCGATCTACGACATGACCGCCGACGACGAGACCAACGAGCAGCTGAACGTCGGCGGCACCCGCCACGCGGTCGAGCTGGCCGGTCGCCTCGGCGTGGGCTGCTTCCACCAGGTGTCCTCCGTGGCGGCCGCCGGCGACCACCGCGGCCGATTCGACGAGACGATGTTCGCGGAGGGCCAGCGGCTGCCCTCGCCGTACCACCGCACGAAGTACGAGTCCGAGCGCATCGTCCGCGAGGAGTGCGAGGTGCCGTGGCGGGTCTACCGCCCGGCGATCGTGGTCGGCGACAGCACGACCGGCGCCATGGACAAGGTCGACGGCCCCTACTACTTCTTCCCGTTGATGAAGCGGATGCGCGACCGGCTGCCGGCCTGGCTGCCCCTGGTGGGCGTCGACCTGGGCGACACCAACGTCGTGCCCGTCGACTACGTCGCGGCGGCGATGGACCACCTGGCCCACCTGCCCGACCGCGACGGCGAGGCCTTCCACCTGGTCAACCCCGAGCCGCAGCCGGTGGTCGACATGGTCAACGCGTTCTGCTCCGCGGCCGGCGCTCCGACGTTCGCGACGCCGATCGACCGCGCGGTGACCCGCAGGCCCCTCGCGCTGGTGCCGCGCGCCCTGCGGCCATCGACGATCGCCACCGGCCTGGTCCGCAACCCGCTCGTCCAGGCCGTGCTCGACCAGACCCTCGGGCGGCTCGGCGTCCCGGCGGAGGTCCTGGGCCACAGCTCGTTCTCGGCCGTCTTCGACTCCCGCCGCACCGAGCGGGCGCTGGCCGGTTCCGGCATCGGCGTGCCCGACCTGGAGTCCTACGCCCGCGTGCTCTGGAGCTACTGGGAGGAGCACCTCGACGAGTCCACCGCCCGCGACTCGCGCATCTGCGAGGCGCTGAGCGGCAAGTACGTCGTGATCACCGGCGCCTCGTCCGGGATCGGCCAGGTCACGGCGCTGAAGGTGGCGCAGGCCGGCGGCATCCCGGTCCTGGTGGCGCGGGGCAAGGACAAGCTCGAGGAGACCCGCGCCGTCATCGAGTGGCGCGGCGGCACCGCCCACGTCTTCCCCTGCGACCTCTCCGACCTGGAGGCGATCGACCGGCTGTGCGAGCAGGTGACGACCGAGCTCCCGTCGGTCGACTTCGTCGTCAACAACGCCGGCCGCTCGATCCGGCGGTCGCTGAAGCTCTCCCACGACCGGTTCCACGACTTCGAGCGCACGATGCAGCTCAACTACTTCGGGGCGATCCGTCTGGTCATGGGACTGGTGCCGCAGATGCGCTACCAGCGGCGCGGGCACGTCGTCAACGTCAGCTCGATCGGCGTCCAGACCAACCCACCGCGGTTCTCCGCCTACGTCGCCTCCAAGGCCGCGCTCGACTCGTGGAGCAACGTCGTGTCCTCCGAGCTCGTCGGCGACGGCGTGACGTTCACCAACGTCCACATGCCGCTGGTGCGGACGCCGATGATCGCGCCCACGAAGCTCTACGACCGGTTCCCCACGATCTCACCGGCGCAGGCCGCGGACCTCGTGATCGAGGCCATGGTGGGGCGTCCCCACGAGATCAACACCCTGCTCGGCAACGTCGGCGCGGTGGCCCACACGGTGGCCCCCAAGCTGTCGTTCCGCCTGCTCAACATGGCCTACCACGTGTTCCCCGACTCAGCCGCGGCGAAGGGAGACGACGCCTCCGGTGGCACGCGCGAGTCCGAGCAGATCATGCTGGCGCGGCTCTTCAAGGGCGTTCACTGGTGAGACAGAGGTCCGCCACCGTCGGTCTCGTCGGGGGCGGGCACCGAGGCGCCGGACCACAGCAGCAGGCGCAACAGGAACATCATCAGCAGATCACCTTCAGCGGTTCAGGACGAGCAGGACGAGGAACAGGACCGCACTCAGGGCCAGCGAGACCAGCAGCGAGCCGGCGCAGCCGAGGCGGTTGTTGAAGAAGAGGAACATCGTGGGCTCCTGGCAGCAGAAGAGCGCTGCCCCGGCCCCTCGAGAAGGGGCCGGGGCAGCGAGCGGGGATCAGTGGTCGCGCTGCGAGTCGCTGTAGAAGTCGCGGCTGCCGGACTTGGCCAGGCCGCGGCTCACCATGTAGCCGATGGTCAGCAGCGTGACGTAGAACCAGGCCTCCTGCGCGCCGAAGTCGCCGCGGTCGACCATGGCGGCGGCGATCAGGACCCCGATGACCGCCGCGACGTAGGCGACCAGCTCGGTCGTCTTGAAGGACGCCTTGGTCTCGGTGCTGAGGCGGCGGGTGCTCGTGGCGTGGTCGTTCTGGGCAGCGTGGCTGCTCGTGGTGGTGCTCGACATGGGTGTCTCCTTGAGGACGGTGCCGACGTGACGATGCCCGTCTTCGACGGGTCGGGGACCCGTCACGTCGAGTACGCCGTACGGATGCCCGGTGCCCCCGTCGGACCCCACCATCTCCCCCCCAAAGGGTGGCGGCGCCGTGACCCGGCTCACCCCCAGGTCAGCGGGATACCGGTCGGGACGGGTCGGTGACCCAGCCGCTCCAGCTGCCGGGGTAGAGCGCTGCGGTGATGCCCGCGAGCTCCATCGCGATCAGGTCGTGGGTGGCGGTCACGCCCGAGCCGCAGTACGCCGCCACGTCGGCGCCCGGCACGGCGCCGACCTCGGCGTAGACGGCGCGCAGCTCCTCGGCCGAGCGGAACCGGCCGTCGTCGCCGAGGTTGCGGGAGGTCGGGACGTTGACGGCACCCGGGACGTGGCCCGCCACCGGGTCGACGGGCTCGACCTCGCCCCGGTAGCGCTCGGCGGCGCGAGCATCGACGAGCACGTCGACGTCGAGCACCCCGTCGGCGTCGACCACGGGCATCCCCGGGGACTCCGAGCGCGTGAAGTCGCCCGGCTCGGGCGTCACGGCGCCCTCCTCGACCGCTCCCCCGTCGGCGACCCAGACGGACAGCCCGCCGTCGAGCACCCGCACGTCCGGGTGGCCGTGGAAGCGCAGGAGCCACCACGCGCGTCCGGCGGCGTGCGCGGACCAGTCGTCATAGACCACGACCGGGCGCCCCAAGGAGACGCCCGCGCGTCGCATCGCCCGCTCGAACACCTGCGGGTCGGGCAGCGGGTGCCGCCCGCCGGTCCCCGGCGGGGACGCCAGATCGGTGTCGAGGTCGACGAAGACCGCGCCGGGCAGGTGGCCGGCGGCGTACTCCTGGGGCCCGGAGGGTCCGCCCATGCGGTAGCGGACGTCCAGCAGGGTGACCTCGGTGGCACCGGCCAGCAGGTCGCGCAGCTCGGCGGTCGAGATCAGCGGGGTGGTCATTCCCCCATCGTGCCGCGTGACAGGATGCGCCGCGTGGCGGAACTGCACTTCTTCACCGGGACCATGGACTCCGGCAAGAGCACGTTGGCGCTCCAGACCAACCACAACCACGCGGTGCGCGGGCGGCAGGGGCGCATCTTCACGACCCTCGACCGCGCCGGCGAGGCCACCCTGTCCAGCCGCCTCGGGCTGGCCCACGAGGCGATCGAGGTGGCTCCCGACTTCGACTTCTGGCGCTACGTCGTCGACGCGCTCACGCAGGGCGGCCGCATCGACTACCTGATCTGCGACGAGGCCCAGTTCTACACGCGAGCACAGGTCGACGACCTGGCCAAGGTGGTCGACGAGCTGCAGATCGACGTCTTCGCCTTCGGGATCCTCACCGACTTCCGCACCTCGCTCTTCGAGGGCAGTGCCCGGCTGGTGGAGCTGGCCGACCGGATGAACGTGCTGCAGGTCGAGACCCTGTGCTGGTGCGGCAAGCGCGCCACCCACAACGCGCGCACCGAGGACGGCGTCATGGTGGTCGAGGGCGAGGTCATCGTCGTCGGCGACGTCGAGCAGCCCGAGGAGGCCGTGGCCGGCGAGCCGGCCGAGGTGTCCTACGAGGTGCTCTGCCGCCAGCACCACCGGCGCCGGCTCACCGCCGCCCGCGCCCATGCCGTCAGCCTGGCCGCGGACCCCCTGCCGTTCGGCTGAACCCGCTCAGTCGACCACGATCGGGATCAGCATCTCGTCCTCGGTGAGCGAGCCGTGCAGCCCGACCAGGGTCTGCTCGTAGGCGAAGTCGACCGACGAGAAGACGCCGTGGTCACCGCGGGCGGCGACCACCACGTCGCCGAGCCGAGGCAGCACGAGCGGTGCGACCGCCCCGAACCAGCCCCGGGCGATGGCCGTCTCGCGCGTCATCACCTCGGCGCGCTCCCCCAGGTGCTCGGACCAGGTGGCGACGACGTCGTCGACGGCGCCGCGCTGGCAGTAGAGGTGACGGAAGCGGGCCTCCCCGCCCAGCAGGGCGACGCCGTCGCGCAGCTCGAGGTGCTCGTCGACGTCGACCCGGCTCTCCGGCGGGGAGTCGACCATGCCGTGGTCGGCCACGACCACCAGCCGGGTGTGGGCCGGCAGCGCCTCGCGCAGCTGCTCGGCCTCGGCGTCGATCATCGACAGCTGGATCAGCCACTGGCTCGACGCCACGCCGTAGCGGTGCCCGGTCCAGTCGAGGTCGCCGTCGTAGAGGTAGGTCAGCGAGGGCCGCGCCGACGAGGCGGCCACGGCGGCCGCGATGCCCTCGCCGGCCTTGTCGGCCCCGACGAAGTCACCGCCGCGGTGCGCCGCGACCGTCAGGCCGCTGTCGCGGAACTCCCGCTTGTTGACGACCGTGACGGGCACCCCCGCGCGCTGCAGCCGCGCGAACGCCGTCTCGTGCGGCTGCCACTCACGGGGGTCGACGTCCTGGTCCCAGAACAGCGCGTTGAGCAGCCGGCCCGTGCCCGGCACCCGTGAGGTGAAGCCGACCATCCCGTGGGTGCCGGGAGTGAGCCCGGTCCCGAGCGAGGTGAGGCTGGTGGCCGTGGTGGACGGCACGCCCGCGGTGCCCGGCTCCTGGCCGGCCAGCAGGCTCGAGAGGTACGGCGCGGCGTGGGCGTGGCGCTCGAGCAGGCGCGCGCCGAGGCCGTCGATCAGGAAGACGACGTACGACGCCGCGTCGGGCAGCACCAGCCCCGTGGGCTCCGCGGCAGCGGGCACGCCCAGCGCGGCCGCGACGGCCGGGACGACGTCGCCCAGCGAGCGCCGCCCGTAGGCGGGCTCGAGGAAGGTGCTCACCCGGCGTGGGTGCGCGCGGACAGGGTCTCGGCGAAGGAGAGCAGCCCGGCGACGGCCTCGCCGCCGTCGGCGGCGGCGCTGACGCGCAGCGAGAAGTCGTCGGAGGCCAGGACCCCGGTGTAGCCGTGGTCGGCGTCGCAGTCCGGGTCGGCGCAGGCGGCCGGCTCCAGGTCGATGCGGCTGACGCCGCCCCAGCCGATGGTCATGACGGCCTCGGCCGGCGGGGTCGGGCCCGACGTGGGGTTGGCGGTCATGCGGGTGACCACCACGGACTTCACCGCGGACAGCGCGATCGCCTCCGTGGACGTGGAGGTGTAGGGCTCGGGCAGGAGGTCGTCGCCGGCGTGCTCGTCGGTGTGGGCCAGGATCAGCCGCGAGGGGGTCAGCACGATGACGCTCTGGTGGCGGCGTACCTCGTCGCGCTCGAAGGTCGGCTCGTGGTGGACGTAGAAGGACAGCACCTGCTCGCCCGCGACGGCCGCGTCGACCCCGTCCGCCACGACCTCGGGGTAGTAGCCCGTGCGGGCGATCGCCTTGCGGAGCTCCACGGTGCGGTCGCGGTCGTCGGTACGGGTGGTGCGCATGGCGTCAGTCTGTCACTAGTCCCGCGGGACCGGGACCGGTGTCGGCCGGGCAGCGTGTCAGCTGGGCAACGTGTCGCCGGGCAGCTCGGGCATCCGCCGGACGAAGAGGTCGGAGCGGGGGTCGGCGACCGGCTCGACGCGGGCCTCCGCGGTGAGCACGCTGGCGCCGCTGGTGCCGGCCAGGACCAGCGAGAGCTCGAGCGCGCTGACCTGCGGCAGGTCGTTCTGCAGCTGGGCGACGCGCGAGATCAGCCGCTCGATCTCGGCGACGTCGACCACGTCGGCGCCGCGGTAGCCGAACAGCATCGGCGAGCTCTTGACCTCGCGCACCATGGCGGCGGCGTCGCGACCGCCCAGCGGCGGGATCCGGTAGGACTTGTCGGCCAGCAGCTCGATGATCGGCCCCGAGATCCCGAACGACACCACCGGCCCGAACAGCGGGTCCTCGATGCTGCGCACCGCCACAGGCACGCCGGGAGGGGCGTTCTTCTGCACCACGAAGCCGGCGGTCTCCGGCTGGCCGACGAGCTCGGTGAGCGTCTCCCAGGCGTCACTCATCTCGTCGGGGGTGTCGATGTTGCGCCACACGTGGGCCAGGTCCGGCCGCTCGCGCAGCGGGTGGGAGGTCGCCTTGAGCACGACGTCCCAGCCGAGCTCGCGCGCGGCGTCCTGCGCCTCCTGCAGCGTGCTGGCGGAGCGGCAGTCCCAGAGGTGGATGTCGTAGGCGGCCAGCAGCTCGGCGGTCTGCGCTGGCGTGAGGGCCACCCCCTGGGGGTGCTCGGCCAGCGCCGCGGTCACGAGCCGGCGCGCCCCGCCGAGGTCCACGTCCGCGGACTCGGGGTGGGGCCCGTCGGGGGTGCGCAGCCACACGGCGTACTCGACGACGCGCGCCAGCGCCCGGACGGCCGCCTCGACGGCGGGGTAGGACGGCACCGAGCCTCGTCCGGCCGTGGAGCCGGCGACGTCGGGCACCCGCAGGAGCTCGGGGACCCCCTCGGCGCCGAGGAAGGACGACACCAGCGGCTTGTCGGACTGCTCCCCCACGGCCGCCAGCACGTTGGCGACGTCCTCGCCGGAGACGTTGAGCGGCGGGATGTAGACCGCGATGACCGAGTCGATGTCCGGGTCGTCGATGGCGGCGTCGAGCGCGTCCTCGAAGTCGTCGGCCGTGGCCTCAGCGCCCAGGGCGACCGACTTGTTGACGACCAGCCCGACGGAGGCCGCCGCGTCCACCGCGAGCAGCCCCAGCGCGTCGGAGTTGCCGACGACGGCGACCCGGCGACCACGCGGGAGCGGCTGGTGGGCGAGCAGCTGGGCGACGTCGAACATCTCCTCGAGCGTGTCCACCTGGATCACCCCGGCCTGGCGGAACATCGCGTCGACCGCCTGCGGCGGCGCCGCGATCCGGCGTACGGCGTGCCCCATCGGGACGCCCTGCGTCGTGCGGCCCGACCGCACCGCGATGATCGGCTTGCGCAGCGAGACCCGGCGCGCGATGCGCGAGAACTTGCGCGGGTTTCCGATGGACTCGAGGTAGAGCAGGACGACCTCGGTGGAGTCGTCCTCCTCCCAGTACTGCAGCAGGTCGTTGCCGGAGACGTCGGCGCGGTTGCCGGCGCTGACGAACGTCGAGAGTCCCAGGCCGCGGTTCTTGACCTTCTCCAGGATCGCCGAGCCCAGGGCGCCGGACTGGCAGAAGAAGCCGGCGCGGCCGCGCGCGGGCATCACCGAGGACAGCGAGGCGTTGACCGAGACCGCGGGGTCGGTGTTGATGACGCCGAGGCAGTTGGGTCCGATGAGGCGCAGCCCGTAGGAGCGCGAGAGGCCGACGAGACGGCGCTGCCGCTTGCGGCCCTCGTCGCCGGTCTCGGCGAAGCCGGAGGAGACGACGATCAGCCCGTGCACGCCCTTGGCCGCGCAGTCGAGCACGACGTCCTCGACGGCCTCGGCGGGGACGGCCACGATCGCGACGTCCACGTCGTCGGGGATCTCGCCGACGGACTTGTAGGCCGGCATGCCCGAGACGGCCGTGGCGCTCTGGTTGACGACGTAGACGCGGCCCGTGTAGTCGCCGGTGACGAGGTTGCGCACCAGCGCCTGGCCGATCGTGTCCTGGCGACGGCTGGCGCCGATGACGGCCACCGAGCGCGGGTTGAAGAACCGCTCGATCGAGGCGGCCTCCGCTCGGTGCTCGCGCCCACGCATCACCCCGATGGCGGTCTCGGTGGGGTCGATGGAGAACTCCAGCATGAGCACGCCCTCGTCGTACTCGCTGGCGACGCGGTAGCCGGCGTCGCGGAAGGTCTGGATCATCCGGTGGTTGTCGGGCAGGACCTCGGCGGTGAAGCGCTCCACCCCGCGCTCGCGCCCGGCCTGGGCCAGGTGCTCGAGCAGCAGCTGCGCGATGCCGCGGCCGTGGTGCTCGTCCTCCACCAGGAACGCGACCTCGGCCTCGCCGGGCTGGACGACGTCGAAGCGTCCGACCGCGATCATCCGGCCCTGCAGCATGAGGACCAGGGCGACGCGCTGCTGGTGGTCGACCTGGGTGAACCGCTTGACGTCGCGCTCCGAGAGCAGCGGCATCGGGCTGAAGAAGCGGTAGTACTTCGACGTGTCGGAGACCCGGGAGTAGAACTCCACGAGCAGCTCGGCGTCCTCCGGCTGGATGGGACGGATGTGCGCGGTGCGCCCGTCGCGGAGCAGGACGTCGGCCTCCCAGTGGCGAGGCGCGCTCGGAACCACGGTCTCCTCTGTCGGCTCGGCGCTCACGCGCTGCAATCTATCCCGTTCCCGGTGTACGGCGTGCCCCCTCCGGGTGACCGGTCGGTGCGGGAGAGGATGGGCGCATGGCACGTCGTAGTCCCCAGCCCCCCGTCCCCGACGACTTCGAGGAGCACATCCTCGACATCGACGTCGGCGACGAGATGCGCGCCTCGTTCCTCGAGTACGCCTACTCCGTCATCTACTCCCGCGCCCTGCCCGACGCGCGCGACGGCCTCAAGCCGGTCCAGCGCCGGATCCTCTACACGATGAACGACATGGGGCTGCGCCCCGACCGCGGCCACGTCAAGAGCGCCCGCGTCGTCGGCGAGGTCATGGGTCGCCTGCACCCCCACGGCGACGGCGCCATCTACGACGCGCTGGTGCGCATGACCCAGCCCTTCTCGCTGCGGCTGCCCACCGTCGACGGCCACGGCAACTTCGGCTCGCCCGACGACTCCCCCGCCGCCATGCGCTACACCGAGTGCCGCATGGCGCCCGCCGCGGTGGCGATGACGGCCTCGATCGACGAGGACACCGTCGACTTCAAGCCCAACTACGACTCCCGCGAGCTGGAGCCCTCGGTGCTGCCCGCGGCGATCCCGCACCTCGTGGTCAACGGCACGACCGGCATCGCGGTCGGCATGGCCACCAACTGCGCGCCGCACAACCTGGTCGAGGTCGTGCAGGCCCTGCGCCACCTCATCTCGCACCCGAAGGCGACGGTCGACGACCTGATGCGCTTCGTCCCGGGCCCTGACCTGCCCACCGGCGGCAAGATCGTGGGCCTCGACGGCATCCGCGACGCCTACGAGTCCGGGCGCGGCTCGTTCCGGATGCGCGCCACCGCCCGCGTCGAGGCGATCGGTCGCCGCAAGGGGATCGTGGTCACCGAGCTGCCCTACGGCGTCGGCACCGAGAAGGTCATCGAGCGCATCAAGACCCTGGTGCAGGGCAAGAAGATCCAGGGCATCTCGGACATGAAGGACCTCACCGACCGCGAGCACGGGCTGCGGCTGGTCATCGAGATCAAGAACGGCTTCGTGCCCGAGGCGCTGCTCGAGCAGCTCTACCGCCAGACGCCGATGGAGGACTCCTTCGGCATCAACAACGTCGCCCTCGTCGACGGCCAGCCCCGCACGCTCGGGCTCAAGGAGATGCTCCAGGTCTTCCTGGACCACCGCTACGACGTCGTACGCCGCCGCTCGCAGTTCCGCCGCAACAAGCGCGCCGACCGCCTCCACCTGGTCGACGGGCTGCTGGTCGCGCTGCTGGACATCGACGAGGTGATCCAGGTGATCCGCACCAGCGACGACACCGCCACGGCCCGCGAGCGGCTGATGTCGGTCTTCGACCTCTCGGTGGCCCAGACCGACTACATCCTGGAGATGCAGCTGCGCCGGCTCACCCGCTTCAGCAGGATCGAGCTGGAGAAGGAGCAGGAGGAGCTGCGCCGGGAGATCGAGGAGCTCGAGGCCATCCTGGGCGATGAGAAGCTGCTGCGCAGGGTCGTCAGCGACGAGCTGACGGAGGTCGCCAAGACCTACGGAACCCCCCGCCGCACCGTCCTGCTCGGCGCCGCGGCTCCCGTGGCGGCGTCCGCGTCGGTCGAGATGACCGACGACCCCTGCTACGCGCTGCTCTCCTCCAGCGGCCTGCTGGCGCGGTCGAGCACCGACGAGCCGTTCGGCTCCGGCGGCGACCGGACCAACCACGACGTCGTCGTGTCCGCGGTCGCCACGACCGCGCGCGGCGAGATCGGAGTCCTGACGTCCGCGGGCCGGGTCCTGCGGCTCAGCATGCTCGAGGTCACCGCGGTGCTGCCGCCGTCGGCCAACGACCCCAACCTCAACGGCGGCCTCCAGGTGAGCGAGGTGCTGCCGCTCGACACCGGCGAGCGGGCGCTGGCGCTGTGCACCCTCACCGCCGACGGTCCCGGGCTGGCCCTCGGCACCCGCCGGGGCACGGTCAAGCGGGTCAACCCCGAGGTGCTGGGCAAGGACGAGTGGGAGGTCATCCGCCTCGAGGACGGCGACGAGGTCGTCGGCGCGGTCCAGCTGCGCACGGGCGACGAGACGCTGTGCTTCATCACGACCGACGCCCAGCTGCTGCACTTCACCGCCGAGGCGGTGCGCCCGCAGGGCCGCGGCGGCGGCGGCATCGCCGGCGTGCGCCTCGCCGCGGGCGAGTCGGTCGCGTGGTTCGGGGTGGTCGACGACCCCGCCGGGTCGGTCGTCGTCACCGCCTCCGGCTCGTCCACGGCCCTGCCGGGCACCGAGCCGGGGCTCGTGAAGGTCACGCCCTTCACGGAGTACCCCGCCAAGGGCCGGGCCACGGGCGGGGTCCGCTGCCACCGCTTCCTCAAGGGCGAGGACGCCCTGGTCTTCGCCTGGGCCGGCCCGGCGCCGGCGCGTGCCGCCGCCGCCAGCGGCGCCCCGGTGGAGCTGCCGGAGGCCAACGGCCGACGCGACGGCTCGGGCACCCCGTCCCCGCAGCCGATCGCCGCCGCCGCGGGACCGCTGGCGGCACGCGTCGGCCTGCCCGCCGCTCCCGATGTGGTTGGGTGACGCCATGCGTTCCCGCCTCGCTCCCCTGGCCGTCGCCGGCCTCCTCACGCTCGCCCTCACCGCCTGCGGAGGCGACGACGAGGGCGGCGCGAAGAGCGCCTCGCCCGAGGAGGCCATGGCCAGCGCCAAGACCGCGCTCGACGAGACCAGCGGCGTGGCGATCACCCTGTCGACCGACGACCTCCCCGACGGCGTCACCGGCATCCTGGAGGCCGACGGCATCGGCACCCACGCGCCGGCGTTCGAGGGCTCGATCGACGTCTCCATCGCCGCGGGCCAGTTCCAGGTGCCGGTGGTGGCGGTCGACGGCAAGGTGTTCGCCGAGCTCCCGCTCAGCCCCGGCATGCAGGAGGTCGACCCCGGCGAGTACGGCGCGCCGGACCCCGCGCAGCTGATGAGCCCCGACAAGGGCTTCTCCTCGCTGCTCGCCGCGACGACCGACCTCGAGAAGGGCGACTCGATCCGCGGCGGCGAGGGCAACAAGGAGATCTTCACCGAGTACTCCGGCACGGTCCCCGGCACCGTCGTCAAGTTCATCATCCCCGGCTCGACCGGCGACTTCGACGCGACCTACACCGTGTCCGACTCGGGCGAGCTGCGCACCGCCGTGCTCACCGGCGAGTTCTACGAGGGCGAGGACTCGATGACCTACACCCTGGAGTTCGACGACTACGGCACCGAGAAGGACATCACCGCGCCGTGACCGGGGGTACGAGCTCAGCGAGTACTCCCCGCGTGCTGCTCGGCCTCGCCGCGGTGGCGGTGGCGTTCGCCGCAGCCGACACCTACGTCGTCGTCCTGGCGCTGCCCGAGATGGTCGGCGCCGTCGGGGTGTCGACCGAGGAGCTCCAGCGCGCCGCACCCATCATCTCGGGCTTCCTGCTGGGCTACGTCGCCATGCTCCCGCTGATCGGGCGCATCGCTGACCTGCGGGGCCGGGTGCCGGTGCTGGTGGCCGCGCTCGTCGTCTTCGCGCTGGGCTCGCTCGTCACGACGCTGGCCTACGACATGCCCAGCATGGTGTCCGGGCGCTTCCTGCAGGGGATCGGCGGCGGCGGTCTGGTGCCGGCCACGCTCGCCCTGGTCGCCGACCTCTACCCGCGCGAGCGCCGCGGCGTCCCGCTGGGCGTGGTCTCGGCCGTGCAGGAGCTGGGCAGCGTCATCGGTCCGCTCTTCGGCGCGGCCGTGCTCGCGGTGGCCGACTGGCGGGTCATCTTCGTCATCAACCTCGCGGTCGGTCTGGTCCTCGCGGCCGCGATCTCGGCGCTGCGGGGAAGCCACCCGCGCGACGAGCCCGCGCTGGTCGAGCGCCGGCCGGGAGGAGCCCGGGGGCTTCCCGACCTCCTGGGCGCGCTGTTCCTCGTCGTCGCCCTCGGCGCCGGCGCGCTGGTCTTCCTGCGTCCCTCGCAGCTGCTGCGCGACCTCACCTGGGGCCAGCTGTTCATCCCGTTCACCGGCGACGGCAGGTGGCTCACCCCGCTCGGGGCCACCGCGGTCGTGACGCTGCTGCTGTTCGTGGTGCGGTGCTTCACCGCCCGCCGGCCGCTCGTCGACGGACCCAGCTGGGTGCGCAGCATGCGCGACGCCGACCTGGTCGGCGCGCTGTTCCTCGCCGTCGCGCTGGGCGGCGTCATCCTGACCTTCGCGACCGCCGACCCGAAGGTCCAGCTGGTGGCCGACCAGGGCTGGTGGTACCTCACCGGCTCCGCGGTCGCGACGCTCGCCCTGGTCGTCCACCTGCGCCGCACGCCCTCGCCGCTCGTGCCGCGCGGTGCCCTGCGCCGTACCCCGGCGTGGGGCGCCATCCTGGTCAGCTTCTTCGTGGGCGCGGCGCTGATCGCCGCGCTCATCGACATCCCGCTGTTCGCCCGCACCACCGTCCACCGGGACTCCCAGCTGATGGCCGCGCTCGAGCTGGTCCGCTTCCTGGTCGCGCTCCCGGTCGGCGCCGTGGTCGGCGGCTACCTCACCCGGCGCGTCGGGGCGGGCCTGATCACGGCCGTGGGCATGCTGATGGCCGCCGCCGGCTTCGTCCTGATGACCCGGTGGGACATCACCAGCCTCGACAGCCTGCACTCCGACGCGACCCTGGTCCTGTGCGGCTTCGGGTTCGGCCTGGCCCTGGCCCCCGTCAACGCCGCGATCCTGGCCAGCACCGACGACGACGTCCACGGGGTCGCCAGCGCGATGGTCGTCGTCGCCCGGATGGTCGGGATGCTGGTGGGGATCTCGGCGCTGACGGCGATCGGCCTGCGTCGCTACTACTCCTACCTCGGCGACCACCCGATGCCGCCGGCCAAGGAGGTGTGCGACGGCAAGACCCGCTGCCAGGCCTTCAGCGACCTGCTCGCCGGCGCCGGCATCCCCCAGGAGCACGCGGTCTTCGCCGGCGCCGCGGTGTGCGCCGTCCTGGCTGCCGCCTGCGCCCTGGTCGTCTTCCGGAGCGCGGACACCCGCTCTCTCAGCACCGCCGACGTCCTGCGCGCCGGCGGCTGAGCCGTCCGGCTGTCCACCTGTCCGACGCGGTCGTGCGGACGTCACCTGGTTCGGCTAGGTTCGCGCTCGTGGCTGACTTCGACGACCTTCTCGCCGCCAACCGTGACTTCGCCTCCGACTTCGCCCTGAGCGGCTTCGACGGCGTGGCCCATGCCGGGGTGGCGATCGTGACGTGCATGGACTCGCGCATCGACCCTCTCGGCATGGTGGGCCTCAAGCCCGGCGACGCCAAGATCTTCCGCAACCCCGGCGGCCGGGTGACCCCCCAGGCGCTGGAGGCGCTGGTGCTGGCGACCCACCTGCTGGGCGTCGAGCGGATCCTGGTCGTCCCCCACACCCGGTGCGCCATGGCCAGCAACACCGAGGAGGAGATCCGCGAGCGGATCTCGGCCTCCTCCGGCCAGGACGCGTCCTGGCAGACCTTCGGGGTCATCACCGACCAGCTCCAGGCCCTCACCGAGGACATCGCGCGCATCCGCACCCACCCGCTGGTCCCGAAGACCACCGTCGTCGGCGGCTTCATCTACGACGTCGACACCGGTCTGCTCGAGCAGCACCTCTGAGCCTGGAGCGACCCGGGCCACGCCCGCGCGAGCGCACAGCCGAACGGGCCGGCACCCGCCTCAGCGGATGCCGGCCCGCGATGCGAACCTGTGTCAGGTGGTCTCAGGACTGCCCGGGGGCTGCCGACTTGACGTTCTCGGCGGAGGACTGACCCTCCTCCTGGACGCGTCCGGCGGACTCCTGCGCGGTCTGCTTGACCTGCTGGGCCGCGTCGGTGGCGTGCTCCTTGAGCTGGTCCCCCACCTCCTGGCCGACGGACTTGGCCTCGTCGACGAGCGGCTGGCCGTGCTCCTTGGCCGCGTCGACCACCTGCTTCGAGGCGCGCGCCTCCACCCGGCTGGCCGGGATGAGGCCGGCGATGACCAGACCCGCGGCGAACGCCACGGCCCCGGCGGCCAGGGGGCTGCCCTGGACGGTGTCACCGGCGCTGCCGGCGACGTCCTGGACGCCTCCCTTGACGCTGTCGGCCGCACCAGAGACCGACGACTGGGCGGACCCGGCTGCGGACTGCGAGGAGCCCATGACCTTGTCCTTGACGCCCAGCACGCGGTTGCGCGCGGCTTCCTTGCGACGCTCGACGATGGCGCTCGGGCTGACGCGGTCCTGCAGTGCGTCCAGGTCGCTCGCGAGGTTCTCGCGGGTCCCGGCGATCTCGGTGCTCAGCTCTTCTGTGCTTTGGCCCATTGGACATCCTCCTTGAGGGTTTGCTGCGTCTCGGGTAGCTGGGGGTTGCTCTCCTGGATCGCCTTCTTGCCGACGACGGCGAGGACGGCGGCGACGACGCCCCACACCACGGTCACGATCAGGGCGGCGAGCCAGAGGTCCATGGCCTCACCGAGGCCGAACATGGCGGTCAGGGACAGGAACAGCAGGACGAAGTAGCCGGCGACACCGGCGCCTCCGAGCAAGCCGGCGCCCTTGCCGGCCTTGCTCATCTCCTGCTTGAGCTCCGTCTTGGCCAGGTCCATCTCCTGGCGGATCAGGGTGGTGATGTCCTGCGTCACGTCACTGACGATCTGGCCCAGGCTGCGCTGGTCCTGACTGCCGGGTGCCGTGGACCCACCGTCGTACGGGGGGGTCGAGGTCACGGCGTGTACCCCGGCATCGACTGCGTGGACGGCGCCGGAGCCCCGGCGCCGTCCGCGTCGGCGAGCGGCGTGGTGGTCAGCGGGTCGACCGAGACCGGCGCCGTGGACTGCGGCTGTCCCACGGTGGGCAGCCCCGTCTCCTGCACCGGCGCGGGGGCGGACGGCGTCACCGGCGTCGACGGCGAGGCGTCGGCGGCGGGCGCCTCGTCCTGGGCGGCCTTGGCACCGCGCGCCAGGCGTCCGGCGACGACGCCGGCGGCGAGCGCGCCCGCCAGGAAGATGCCCGGGCGGCGGCGCGCGAAGGAGCGGACGTCGTCGAGCAGCTCGGCCGGCTCGCGGCCGTCCAGGTGGTCGCCCAGGCTCCGAGCACGGTCGGCGACCTGGCGTGCCAGGTCGGAGGCCAGACCCGGCGCCTCGGACTTCTCGGCCATCTGCTGGAGGTCGTCGCTGAAGGTGCCGAGGGTGCCGACCAGGCGGTCGCGCTGCGTGCGCGACTGCTCGTCCACCTGTCCCAGGGCCTCGTCGAGCAGGCCGCGGGCGTGGTCCTTCGCCTCGGAGGCGACCTTCTTGGCCTCCTCGCCGGCGACACCCGCGACGTGCTTGGTCTCGTCGGCCGCGGTCGACGCGGTCTCCTGCGCGGCCTGCTTGGCGTCCTGGGCCTTGTCCTTGACGCCGGACGACGAGTCGTCGCCACCGGTGTCGCTGCTCGCGCCGCCCGTGCTGCTCGTCTCGAAGGCGGTGTCACCCAGAGGCGTGTCGCCCGTGGGCGTGTCGAGGCCGAGGCCGGTGTCGTAGGAACCCGGCGTGGAGCCGGGAGGCGTGCTAGGGGGTGTGGTGCTCATGAGGACTCCTCATCGTTGCTGGAAGAACCTGGTACCCACGGGTCGGGGTGACAGCCCGGTCGGACCGGGAACCACCCGTCGGGGTGGGGCTCAGATCGCGTACGTGCTCAGCTCGCCGCCGACGCACCTCCTTCTCGCGCCAGGCGGGTCATCGGCCCGCCGCGCGGTCGACCCGGTCGTGGTAGCGGTGGCCGACCTTGCCGCCGACGACGGCGGCGAGCAGCGTCACCACCAGGACGACCAGGGCGGCGACGATGCCGCCGGTGCCGGCCTCGTCGGCGGAGAGCGGCAGGTTCGGCAGGTCGACGCGGTCGAGGATGTTGTACTCGGACCCGAAGAAGGCCCCGAGGCCGAAGGCCACCAGCGTCACCAGCAGGCCGATGAGCCACACGACGAACCCCTGCCGGCCGCCGTCGAAGCGGCACATCCGCCCGGCGACGTACCCGCCGGCGAAGTAGCCGAGGGCGAGGACGAGCGCGAGCACGACGGCGGCGGAGATCCCGATCGTGCCGGCCTGGCGCTCGGCCTCGGTCTGGCCGACGTCCATGCTGGAGCCCACCGCCGCCACCACGGCGCCGACGATGCTGGTGAGCAGGATGGCGAGCGCAATGGCCACCAGCCACCCGAAGAAGGCGGCGCCGACGTTCACGCCGCCGAAGCGCTCCTTGGCGGCGTCGTGCGAGTGCCGGTCGTCGCGCGGGTCACGGTTCGTGCCCGATCCCGCGGTCGCGGCGTCGGGGTCGATCCTGGTGGAGCCTCGCTTGTCGTTCTGGTCCATCGTGCACCTCACTGGTACGGGGTCAGCCGGGCGCGGCTGCGCGGTGGCTGACGGCCTGTACCCGAGGACCTTACGGCGTAAACGATGAAGCCTTACGTTGTAAATCTTTCTCGCCGAAACGGGATTGCAAGCGGGCCCACGGGGATACCGAGCGCTCCCCACGAGAACCCCCAGGAGGGTCCATGCTCAACGAGACCGACGCCCAGCGGATCATCGGCCGCACGGCCTACGACAACGACGGCAACAAGGTCGGCAAGGTCGGCCAGGTGTTCCTGGACGACGCGACGGGACGCCCCGACTTCGCCACGGTCAACACCGGTCTCTTCGGCAGGAAGGAGTCGTTCGTGCCGCTGCAGGACGCGCGGCTGGACGGCGACGACCTTGTGGTCGCCGTCCACCAGGACCAGGTCAAGGACGCCCCGAGCGTCGACCTCGACGGCGACCACCTCGACCCGGCGGAGGAGGAGCGCCTCTACGCGCACTACCGCACCTCCTCCGACGCCGGCGACGACACGTCCGAGGCACCCACCTCGGGCACGGGCGGGACGGGCGATGCGGCCGACTCCGACGCCGACCGCGGCCACGACACGTCCGGGCGCACCACCGACGACGCGATGACCCGCTCCGAGGAGCAGGTCCACGTCGCTACGACCGACGAGGAGGTCGGTCGGGTCCGGCTCCGCAAGTACGTCACCACCGAGATGGAGACCCACACCGTCCCGGTGCGCAAGGAGCGCGCGGTCCTGGAGACCGAGCCGATCACGGACGGCAACGCGGGCGACGCCCTCGACGGCCCCGCGATCTCCGAGGAGGAGCACGAGGTGGTCCTCCACGAGGAGCGCCCCGTGGTGGAGAAGACCACCGAGCCCGTCGAGCGGGTGCGCCTCGGCACCGAGACCGACGTCGAGGAGCAGACCGTCAGCGAGGAGGTCCGCAAGGAGCACATCGAGGCGGACGGCCAGGTGGACGACCGCCGCTAGCGACCCCGGCTGAGGGCGCCCGCGCGACGGGCGCCCTCAGGCCAGGTCGACGTGCTGGTTGGCCTGGATCAGCGCCATGCGCGCGAGCAGCTCCTCGAGGGCATCCTCGAACTCCACGGCGGCGTGGTCCTCCGACAGGGGTCTGCGCAGCCGGCGGACCGTCGGGTACTCCGCGAGCGCGTCGCCCTCCGGCTCCTCGTCGGTCTCGACGACGTCCAGCGGGCCGACGTCCGCGCCGTGCGTGGCCACCTCGAGCAGCAGGTGACCGAGCAGGAAGCTGGTGAAGGCGCGGTAGGCGCCCACGGCGGCTGCGTCGTCGAACCCCTCGGACTCCAGCCCGTTGAGGAACGCCTCCACCCACTCGAGGCTGCGCAGCGGAGGCCGCAGCCACGGCGCCTCCGCCGGACGCGACGCGACGAGCGGGAAACACTTGGGGTGGGCGAGCGCCACGCGACGGATGCCGTGCGCGAGGCGCTGGAGGAAGTCCTGCCACCCGGCCGACGGGGCGTCGATGACGCTCTCGTCTGCGCGCATCTCGTCGATGATGTGCTCGACGACGGCGTCCAGGAGGTCCTCGCGGCCGGGCACGTAGCGGTAGAGCGACATGGCCTCGACGCCCAGCCGCTCGCCCAGCCGGCGCATGGTCAGCCCGGGCAGCCCGAACTCGTCGATGAACTCGACCGCGCTCGACACGATCCGGTCCCGGCTCAGCGGCACGCGCTCGGAGGGCGCGGGCTCCCCCGCCACCACCTGGGCGTCCGCGTCCAGCTGTTGGTGCTCCGACATGTCCCCTCCCGCCTTGAGCATACGGACCTCGGGCCGACCGTCCCTCCGCGCGGGCCGCCCACGTGCCAGGGTGACGGGCATGAGCAGCGTCGTGCGCCGACCCGCGGTGCTGCTGTGCCTGCTGCTGCTGGGCTGCGGCATCGCCCTCCTCGTCAGCCTGGCGCGCCATCCGGGCACCGGCGAGCCGCACTCGGTCCCCCTCGTGGTGGTAGCTCCCGGCGTCGTCGCCGACGCGCTCGCCGACGAGGCGAACGCGCTGCCCGGTCGTCCCTTCGCCGCGACCGCGGCCGACCAGACGGACGCGGAGCAGGCCCGGGACGAGGTCACCGACGGCACGGCCGTCGCGGCGCTCCTGGTCGACCTCGCGGGCACCCGCGACACTTTGGTCGTCAACGCCGGACGCGACCCGGGACTGAACGACGCCGTCGTCGACCGCGTCCAGCAGAACGAGGCCACGCGCGAGCGCACCCTCCGGGTCGAGCAGGTGGGACCCCGAGGGCACGACGCGTCCCACGGCTACGCCCTGTGCCTGCTCGCGGCGGTCCTGGGCTTCCTGGCGGTCGTGCTCGTGTCGGCCCGGAGTGGACCGGTCGCCCTGACCCTGCGCCGTGGAGCCCGCCGGGTCGCCGAGCTCGCGGCCTTCGCCGCCGTCGCAGGAGCGGCGCTGACCATGCTGCCCTGGACCGCCCCCGGGTCGGCCCGGCCCGCGGTCGTCGCTCTGGTCGCGCTGCACGTGCTCGTCGTCGCCGTGCTCACGCTGGCCCTCGAGTCGCTGGCCGGACTGACCGGACTCGCCGTCGCCGCCCTGTCGTTCCTCGTCCTCAACGCGCCTCTCGTCACCGGGCTCGACCCCCTGCTGCTCCCCCAGCCCTGGGCCGGCCTCGCGTCGTGGTCGCCGAGCGGCGCGGCGCTGCGCGCCGTCGAGGCCGCCGCGGTCCTCGGCGGGGAGCACCTGCTCCGTCCGGTGCTCGTGCTGCTCGCCTGGCTCGTCACGGGGCTGCTGACGCTGCTGTCGGCGCGGTGGGTGCGCGCCCGGCTGACGTCACGTGCGACGACGCCCGACGCGGCCGTCCGCGTCGGCGACGTCCGTGTCTGGTGGGCGCTCGCCGTCGTGGTCCCGGCCGGGGCCCTGCTGCTGGCGGCCACGCTCGTGGTGCCGGAGGGCGCGCCACCGGTGGGCGCCCTGCCGTCACGGGCGTCGCAGACCGAGTGCGTCGCGACCGGCGAGCTCCAGGACGTGGCCGACCTCAACCGGGTCGCCGGCAGGCTGCGCGGCAGCCCGGCCTTCCAGGGCGGCGACGTCGGCGCCGACGTGCTGCTCCAGGACGGGCGCCGACTCTGGGTCTTCGGCGACACCCTGCGCGGCGCGGACTTCGACGGGCAGACCTTCGTGCGCAACTCGATGCTGGTGGTCGGTCCCGGCTGCCTGAGCGTCGTGCTGCCCCCCGACCGAGGGGCGGTGATCCCCGACCGCGCCGACGCCGACGCGCCGCCGGGCACGCGGGCCGTCGGCTACTGGCCGATGTCGATCGGTCGCGCCCAGCGGCCCGGCTACGACCTGGTCAGCGTCGCGGCGCAGCGCGTCCGCACGGTCGGGGACGGCGCGTTCGACTTCGAGAACCTCGGCACCTCGATCGCCGTCTTCGTCGTGCCCCGGGGCGAGACCCCCCAGCTCGTCGCGCGGCGCGACATCGGCCCCGACGACGCGGACACGGGACGGACCACGTGGGGGGCGGCCTCGACGATCGTCGACGACGGCGGGCCGTGGGTCTACCTCTACGGCACCTCGAGGCCGGACACGTCCGGCGTCTTCGGCTTCGCGCTGCGCCTCGCCCGGGTGCGCCCGGACGACGTCCTGGACGCGCGCCGGTGGCGCTACTGGGACGGCCGGACGTGGTCGACGAGCGAGCGAGGGGCCGCGACCCTGATCCCGGCCCAGGGCGGGGTGTCGCAGACCTTGAGCGTCTTCCGGAGCGGCGCCACCTGGTACGCCCTGAGCAAGCAGGACGAGGTCCTGGGCACCAACCTCACGGTGTGGACCGCGCCCTCGCCCACCGGGCCCTTCACCCGGCAGGCCCCCCTGGCCCAGCTGCCGTCGGACACCGTCACCGGACTCCTGCGCTACATGCCCCTGGCCCACCCCGACCTCCTGCCCCGCAAGGGCACGATGGTCGTCTCCTACAGCAGGAACAGCACGGACCTCGGCCAGGTCGTGAAGGACCCGTTGCTCTACCGGCCGCGCTTCCTGCGCGTCACCCTCCCCTGACCGGCCGGCTCAGGCGTCGAGCGACTCCACGTCGACCTCGTAGGCGCCCTGCACGATGAACTCCTTGCGGGGCGCGACCTCGGAGCCCATGAGGAGCTCGAAGACCTGCGTGGCCGCGTCGGCGTCGTCGATGGTGATCCGACGCAGGGTGCGGTGGCGGGGGTCCATCGTGGTCTCGGCCAGCTGGTCGGCGTCCATCTCCCCGAGCCCCTTGTAGCGCTGGACCGGGTCCTTCCACTTGACGTTCTTCTTCTTCAGCTCCGCCAGGGTGCGCTGCAGCTCGTCGTCGGAATAGGTGTAGCGGTACTTCTCCATGCCCTTCTTGGGGTTGGAGATCTCGATGCGGTGCAGCGGCGGGACCGCGGTGTAGACGCGCCGCTCGGCGATCAGCTCGGGCATGTACTTGAAGAACAGCGTGGCGAGCAGGCAGCGGATGTGGGCGCCGTCGGAGTCGGCGTCGGCCATGAAGATGATCCGGCCGTAGCGCCGGGCCTCGAGGTCGAAGGTGCGTCCCGAGCCCGCGCCCACCACCTGGATGATCGAGGCGCACTCGGCGTTCTTGAGCATGTCGCCCACCGACGCCTTCTGGACGTTGAGGATCTTGCCCCTGATGGGCAGCAGCGCCTGGAACTCCGAGTTGCGTGCGAGCTTGGCCGTGCCGAGGGCGGAGTCCCCCTCGACGATGAAGAGCTCGGTGCGGTCGTTGTCGTTGGCGCGGCAGTCGGCGAGCTTGGAGGGCAGCGCCGAGGACTCGAGGGCGTTCTTGCGGCGCTGGGTCTCCTTGTGCTGGCGCGCGGCCAGGCGGGTCTTGGAGGCGCCGACGATCTTCTCCATGAGGAGCTTGGCCTGGGCCTTCTCGGCCCGCTTGGTCGAGGTGAGGAACTTCTTCAGCTCCGCGGACACCACCCGGCGTACGACGGAGCGCACCGCGGGGGTGCCGAGGATCTCCTTGGTCTGGCCCTCGAACTGCGGCTCGGCCAGCCGGACGGTGACCACGGCCGTCAGGCCCTCCATCACGTCGTCCTTGATCACGTCGTCGTCGTTGACCTTGAGCGCCTTGGTGGCCTTCATGGCCTCGTTGAACGTCTTGGTCAGCGCGGCCTCGAACCCGCTCACGTGGGTGCCGCCCTTGGGGGTGGCGATCACGTTGACGAAGGAGCGCAGCTCGGTGTCGTAGCCGGTGCCCCAGCGGGCCGCGATGTCGACGGTCAGCTCGCGCTCGACCTCCTGGGGGGTCATGTGCCCCTGGGCGTCGAGCATCGGCACGGTCTCGGTGAAGGTCTCCATGCCCTGGAGCCGCAGGATGTCGGTGACCGGCTCGTCGGCGGCGAGGTACTCGGCGAACTCCGCGATGCCCCCGTCGTGGCGGAACTTCTCCTCGACCGGTACGTCGCCACGGAGATCGCGGATGACCAGCTCGAGGCCCGGCACGATGAACGACGTCTGGCGGGCCCGTCCCAGCAGGCCCTCGAACTCGAAGGTCGCGTCCTTGGTGAAGATCTGGCGGTCGGGCCAGAAGCGGATGCGCGTGCCCGTCCTGCCCTTCGCGACCTTCCGGCCCTTGCGGGTCAGGCCGGAGCGGGGGGTGAACGGCGCCGCCGGGCCCTCGCCGTCGAAGACGCCCGGGTTGCCGCGGTTGAAGCTCAGCCCCTGCTGGGCCGGGGAGCGGTCGACGTCGATGTCCATCCGCGAGGACAGCGCGTTGACGACCGACAGGCCCACGCCGTGCAGGCCGCCGGTGGCGACGTAGGAGCCGCCGCCGAACTTGCCGCCGGCGTGCAGCTTGGTGGCGACCACCTCGACCCCGGGCAGCCCGGTCTTGGGCTCCTTGTCCGTGGGGATGCCGCGACCGTCGTCGTGGACCTCGACCGAGTCGTCGGCGTGCAGGGTGACCTCGACCCGGTGGGCCGAGCCCGCCAGCGCCTCGTCGACGCCGTTGTCGATGATCTCCCACAGGCAGTGCATGAGCCCGCGGGTGTCGGTCGACCCGATGTACATGCCCGGTCGCTTGCGCACCGCCTCCAGTCCCTCGAGGACGAGGAGGTGCGCGGCGTTGTAGGTGTTGTCGGCGATCGTGGGGCTCCTGGCAGGCGTGGCGTTCGCGGTTCTTCGAGCGCCTCCGAATCTACCCGCGACACGCCGCGCGGCGGTGAAGGCTCGCTCGCTCGCGCCGCCTACGGTGAGCGGGACGGAACCGTTCTCCACCACCTGTCCAGTCCAGGGCATGGGAACCAGGAGTTCGGGGAACGATCACTCGTGATTGGATCGAGGTGTCCCAGGACACCTGGCGTCGGGAATGTTGTCCCCGCTCGCTAGGTTGAGAGAGACACCACCCGAGAAATGAGGCCGACGTGACAACTGCTGTTGCTCCTAGTGCTCCTCTGACTGCCGAGGACCGCTGCGACCGCTGCGGCGCGCAGGCCTACCTGCGTGTCGAGCTCCAGACCGGCGGCGAGCTCCTCTTCTGTGCCCACCACGCGCGCGAGCACGGTGACAAGCTCAAAGAGGTCGCCATCAACCTGGTCGACGAGACCCACAAGCTCACGACCCCGGCAACGACGCCGCGAGACGAGCACTGAGCCAACCCACCCGACGACTTCGACGACGGCCCCGGACACGAGTCCGGGGCCATCGTCCATTTCAGGTCCTTGACCTGACAGGCTGGGCGCCGTGAGCCTCACCGAAGTCCTCGTCGCACTGGCCATCGCCGTGGGCCTGGCCGGCATCCTGGTCCCGGTCCTGCCCGGCTCGATCCTGGTCCTGGCCGCCGTGCTGGTGTGGGCGGTGCAGGTGGGCGGCGGCGCGGCCTGGACGGTGTTCGCGGTGGTCACGGTCCTGCTCGTGGTGGGCGGCATCGTGAAGTACGCCGTCCCGGGCCGCCATCTCAAGGCCGCGGGCATCCCCGCCTCCACGCAGTGGGCGGGCGCCGCGCTGGGGATCGTCGGCTTCTTCGTGGTGCCCGTGGTGGGCATCTTCCTGGGCTTCGTGCTCGGGATCTACCTCGCCGAGCACCGCCGCGTCGGTTCGGCGCGCGCCTGGCCGTCCACCGTGCAGGCGCTGCGCGCCGTCGGGCTCAGCATCCTCATCGAGCTGGCGGCGGGGGTGCTCGCCGCGGGCGTGTGGGTCGTCGGCGTGGTCGTCACCTGACATGGCCCTGCTGCTCTCGTTGCTGGCGGCGGTCTCCTACGGCCTCAGCGACTTCGTCGGAGGCGTCGCCTCCAAGCGCGTGACGCCGTGGACGATCGCCCTCGTGGGGCAGCTCGGCGGCGCCGTACCGTTCCTGGTGGTCGGTCTCCTCAGGGGCGGCTCCTTCGGCGGCGAGGTCGTCGCCTGGGCCGCGCTGGCCGGTCTCGGCAACGGGCTCGGCACCGCGTTCCTCTACCGGGGGCTCTCCTCGGGGCGGATGGGCGTGGTCGCCCCTGTGTCCGCCGTGGGCGCCGCGCTCGTACCCATCGCGGTGGGCCTGGCGACCGGCGAGCGTCCCTCCACCCTGGTGTGGCTCGGCATCCTGGCGGCCGTCCCGGCCATCTGGCTGGTCGCGCGGGAGCCCCGCTCCGCGTCCTCGGCCGAGGCGGGCTCCGGAGTCCTCGACGGCGTCGTCGCGGGCGTCGGCTTCGGCACTCTCTTCTCCGCGCTGGCGCAGGTCCCCGAGGAGGCCGGCCTGGTCCCCCTGGCCCTCAACCAGCTCGTGGCCGCGGTCGTGGTGGTGCTGGTGGCCACCGCGCTGCGCGCCGCGTGGGTCCCGCGCCGACCGGCCGCTCTCCTCGGGGTGGTCAGCGGCTGCCTGGGGGCCGCGGCGACCGGGCTCTTCCTGGTGGCCTCCCGCGACGGCAACCTGACCGTCGCCGCCGTCATCACCTCCCTCTACCCCGCGTTCACGGTGCTGCTCGCCCTGTCGATCCTGCGCGAGCGCGTGCACCCGGCCCAGGCCGTCGGCCTGGGCCTGTGTGCGGTGACGGTGGTGCTGGTGGCGCTGGGGTGAGGATCAGCGCGCTTTGCGACCGTTGGCCGAGATGAACACCGCGACCAGGGCGACGGCGGCGGCCCCGAGGCCGATCCACGTGCCGTTGCCGTCGTAGGTCACGGCCGCGACGAGCAGGCCGACCGCGACGAGCAGCAGGAGGACGGACGTGGCGGTGAGGGACGTTCGGTTCATCTGAGTCTCCTAGGGCCTGAGGTGTCGCGGATCTCCTACCCGGGCGCGGCCCGGCATCACCGCCTCACCCCGCCGTGACGTACGGCGTGAAGGAGCGGCGCTTGCCTGCCCAGTCGGTGATGGGGTGGCTGCCGTCGTAGTAGTCGACCATCTTGACGGCCACGCGGACCCTCTCCGGCGTGCCCAGGCACGCGCGCGCCACCCGCACCGTGGCGACGTTCGTCTTCCAGTCCAGCCGGACCGAGTGGGCGCAGGTGAGGCGGTCCCCGACCTGGCGCCAGTTGCGCGCCCGCGTGAGCTGGTAGTCACTCCCGTCGTGCAGGCCGGTGTCGACGCGCAGCTCGGGTCCCTTGCGGGCCGGGTTGCCGTCCAGGAAGACCGTCAGGCCCGCGGGGCCGCCGTCGGACTCGGGCTGCAGGTCGGTGAAGCGCACCCGGACGACCACCCGCGCCTCGCCGTGCTTGAGGCGGACGCTGCGGATGTCGTGCAGCGAGGCACCGCCGACGTCGGCGGGGTCGGTGACGACCGTCGACTCGGCGGAGGCGGGGCCGGCGGGCCCGAGCGTGAGCGCGGCGCAGGCGGCGAGGGCGACAGTGCGGGTGAGGCGGTGGAGGGACACGAGGGCTCCTGGGGTCGGGGGTGGAAAGGGTTCACCTCAGGTGACGCCCCAGACCCCCCGTCGGTTGCTTCGCGGCCCCGATGGGTACCAAGCAGCGTGACCCAGATCCCCGACGAACCCCGCGACCCGCGGCCCTTGGACGAGCCGACCGTCGAGCAGCCGCCTCGCGGCGACGACGACCCGCTGCGCGGCTCCCGGACCAGTGGCTTCTGGGCCGCGGTGGTCGGGCTCGGCGTGGTGCTCCTGCTCCTGATCGTCTTCATCGCCCAGAACACCCGCAAGACCACGGTGTCCTTCCTGGCCTGGGACGGGCAGGTCCCGGTGGCGGTCGCCATCCTCATCGCCGCCCTGGCCGGTCTCTTCCTGGCCGGTCTGGCCGGGATGCTGCGGATCCTCCAGCTGCGCCGCCGCGTCCGGCGTACCCGACACTGAGCGTGGGCCCGCCCGTCAGGACGTGAAGCGGGCCTGCACGTAGGCGGCGACCATGCGGGCCAGCTCCTCGACCACCGCCCCGCGGCCGTCCGGGTCGACGGGAGCGCGCACGAGCGTGTGGCGCACGGTCTCGACGCAGAGGCCCACCGCCCGGCGCAGCTCGGTCTCCTCGGTCGAGCCCACGCCGGCCGAGCGGAGCGCACCCACGAAGAGGTCCACGACGCTCTCACGCACCTGGTGGGCCGGTGAGTCACCGTCCTCGGGCGGCAGCTCCTCGGTGAGCCGGTAGTAGCCGGGGTGAGCGAGCTGGAGCTCCGCGGCCTGGCGCACCAGGGTGGCGACGACCCGCGCGAGGTCGGCGCCCGGCGCCACGTCGGCCACCGTCGCGGCGTACGCCGGCGTCAGGTCGGCGAGGTAGCGCCGGGTCAGCGCCTCGACGATCGCGTCCTTGTCGGGGAAGAAGCGGTAGAGCGCTCCCACCGACAGCCCGGCACGGGCGGCGATGGCCCGGGTCCCGGCCGCGGCGAGCCCCCGGCTGCCGATCTCCTGCTCGGCAGCCTCGAGGATCCGCTCCACGGTCTCCCGGGAGCGGTCCTGCTGGGGCTCGCGCGCGGCGCGGGCGGCGGTCATCCCGCGCTGATCGCGCCCGACGGCGTCCGCGAGCACGTGACCTGCGGGCCGCCGCGGCCCCAGGCCGCGGTCAGGCACTGCCCCAGGACCTGGTGCCCGGCGGCGCTGGGGTGCCACGACTCCTGGCAGGTCTGGTAGTAGGACTTGCAGGTGTCGGTGACCCGCTTGATGTCGAGCTTGTCGAAGGGCCCGAAGCTGTCCACGAACACCCCGGACGGTCCGTCCATCACGCGCAGCGGGGTCGCCAGGGCGCTGCCCGGGCTCCCGGGCTGCTCGCACAGCCGGGCGCCGTCGAAGGCGTGCTGCACGTTGAGGTAGGTGACGTCCGCCCCGGGACGCTCGGCGCGCAGCGTGCCGGCCACGCCGGCCACCATGGAGCCCAGGCCCTGCGAGAAGCGGTGGGCGGGGGCCAGGGTGGCCACGTCGGCAGGGCAGCCGGCGGCGTAGCGCTCGTCGACCAGGGCACGGTACTTGTCGCGCTCGTCGTCGCGGCCGCTCTCGGTGAGGTACTGCTCGGCGAAGGCCTCGGGCAGCGGGTTGGTGTAGTCCTGGAGCACCACGCGGTGCTGGCCGTCGGCGTCGATCTCGTCCAGCACGTCGAGCACCTGCCGCAGCGCCGCGGTCGTGTCGGCCTGGGCCCCGGCGAACTGCTGGGCGTTGGCCAGGTCCGCGTCCGTGCACGGCTCCTCGTTGAGCTCGGTGCCGTTGACCCAGTTGAGGATGTCGACCCAGACCTCCCACCAGCCGGTGTAGCCGTCCCCCACGAAGCGGCCGGCGCACTCGGCGGCCACCGTGCCGAAGGTGAAGTGGGCGTTGTTGGAGCCCAGCCCGACGAGCACCAGGTCGATGTCGTGCGTGGCACCGACCTGCCGCAGCTGGTCGATCTGGCTCGCCACGGTCCGGCCGGCGGGACGCGACGAGGAGGCGTTGGCCATGTCGGCCGGCTGGGCGCCCGAGCAGGCGAGGTTCACCCGGTCGGTGATGCCCGGGAGGCTGGCCACGGAGATGGAGGCGTTCGGGGACCGGTGGCAGAAGTAGGCGTTGTGGTTGTCCGCGGACCAGCCGGGGAAGCCCTGCTGGGCGCCGGACTGGTCGGCCACGGCGCTGTAGCTGCCCGCGCCCTCGCCGCTGATGAAGGAGTCGCCCAGCGCGACCGCGGTCGGTGGCAGCGGGTCGGCCTGGGCGGGCCCGGTGGTGGCGCTGATCGACAGCGCCCCCAGGGCGAGGGACGCGGCGGCGGCCGCGACGGTGCGACGTACGGACATGTGACTTCCTCCCGAGACTGCGCCCGCAAACGCGAACGCTTGTTCTTGTCTAGGGCCGCACGCGCCACGCGGTCAACAGGAACCTTCCGCCGAACGCCCGAGGCCCGGCCGCTGGAGCGGCCGGGCCTCGGTGCGGTGGTGCGGTGGTGCGGTGCTCAGTCGAGGTAGTCGCGCAGGACCTGCGAGCGCGAGGGGTGACGCAGCTTGGACATCGTCTTGGACTCGATCTGGCGGATCCGCTCGCGGGTCACGCCGTAGACCTTGCCGATCTCGTCGAGGGTCTTGGGCTGGCCGTCGGTGAGGCCGAAGCGCATCGAGACCACGCCGGCCTCGCGCTCCGAGAGCGTGTCGAGCACGGCGTGCAGCTGCTCCTGCAGCAGCGTGAAGCTGACCGCGTCGGCCGGGACGATGGCCTCGGAGTCCTCGATCAGGTCGCCGAACTCGGAGTCGCCGTCCTCACCCAGGGGCGTGTGCAGCGAGATCGGCTCGCGGCCGTACTTCTGGACCTCGATGACCTTCTCGGGGGTCATGTCCAGCTCCTTGGCCAGCTCCTCCGGCGTGGGCTCGCGGCCCAGGTCCTGGAGCATCTGGCGCTGGACGCGCGCGAGCTTGTTGATGACCTCGACCATGTGGACCGGGATCCGGATGGTGCGGGCCTGGTCGGCCATGGCGCGGGTGATGGCCTGACGGATCCACCAGGTGGCGTACGTCGAGAACTTGTAGCCCTTGGTGTAGTCGAACTTCTCGACCGCACGGATCAGACCGAGGTTGCCCTCCTGGATCAGGTCCAGGAAGAGCATGCCGCGGCCGGTGTAGCGCTTGGCCAGCGAGACCACGAGGCGCAGGTTGGCCTCGAGGAGGTGGTTCTTGGCGCGGCGGCCGTCCTCGGAGATCCACTCGAGCTCCTCGAGGACCTTGGGCGTGATCTTGCCGCCCTTGGCGAGCTTCTCCTCGGAGAAGAGGCCGGCCTCGATCCGCTTGGCGAGCTCGACCTCCATCTCGGCGTTGAGGAGGGGCACCTTGCCGATCTGCTTGAGGTAGTCCTTGACCGGGTCGGCCGTCGCGCCGGCGACCATGACCTGCTGCTCGGGCTCGTCGGTCTCGTCGGCGGCGGAGACGATGAACGTCGCGGACTTCTCGTCCTCGACGATCGTCGGGTCGGTCTTGACGTCCTTCTCGAACTCCTCGTCGGGGATGTCGGGGAGGATCTTCTTGCCGTCGGCGCCCACGGCGGCCGCCGCGGTCTCCGCGACCGCCTTCTTGGTCGGCGCCTTCTTGGCGGGGGCAGCCTTCTTGGCGGCCGCCTTCTTCGCCGGTGCGGCCGGCGTCTCGGCCGGCTCCGCCGCGGCTGCCGCCTTCTTGGCCGGGGCCTTCTTGGCCGTGGCCGTCGCGGTGGTGGTCTTGCGCGGGCTGCCCGCAGCGGCCACCCGGGCGCCGGCGGCCGGCATGGCCACCGAGATGCCGAGCGAGCTCAGGTGCGCGAGCAGGGCCTTGAGGTGACGCGGCTCCACCGCGGCTGCCTCACTCGCCTGCCTGACCTGGTCGGGTGTCACGCTCGCCGAGGGCGCGGCCTGCTGCAGCAGCGCCTCGACGGCGGGGTGGGACAGGACGTCGGCAGGGATCTTGCGCGCGTTCGAAGACACGAACACCTCTCGTCAAACTGGCTGTGGGCGCGGCAAGACCCGGTGTCGTCAAGAGCCGCTGCTTCATTCTGCCACGACGTGCGTGAGGTCCCCACACGGACCCGCTACTGCGCGCCGGCGGCGGCCTTGGCGGCCGCCTTCTGCTCCTTCTTGTGGTCGCGCACCTTCAGCAGCGACGCGCCGTCGACCACGTCGGCCACCGAGCGGTAGCCGTCGAGGGCGTAGTCCCCCACCGCCTGCTCCCAGCCGGCCGGGCGGACGTCGAGCTGCTTGGCCAGCAGCGCGACGAAGATCCGGGCCTTCTGCCTGCCGAAGCCCGGCAGCTCCATCACCCGCTTCAGCAGGTCCTTGCCGTCCGCGGCCTCGGTCCACAGCCGCTCGGTGCGACCGTCGTAGCGCTCGACCACCAGCGCCGCCAGCTCCTGCATCCGCGCCGCCATCGAGCCCGGGAACCGGTGCACCGCCGGCGGGGTCGCGCACAGCGCCGCGAACTCCTCGGGGTCGGCGCTCGCGATCGCCTCCGGCTCGATGCTCCCGAACCGCTCCAGCACCTTGGCCGGACCCCGGAAGGCGTGCTCCATCGGGTACTGCTGGTCGAGCATCATTCCCGCGAGTAACGCGAAGGAGCTGTCGGTCAGGACCCGGTCGGCGGCGTCGTCGCCGGTGATGTGGATGGCCATGCGACCAGCATGCCCGACCCGGCGGGCGTGCGTGCTGCTCCGCGTCCGACGCAGGCACGGGTGAGGGCGCACCGGTTGGGGGAGGGTCGGACCCGTGCCGCCATCTCCCCCGCTTCGCCTGCTCGGGGTCCTGCCGATCCTCCTCCTGGCCAGGAGCTGGTCGAGGACCTCGTCGAGCGGACGCTCGGCTGATGCGGACCAGGCCGAGCGGGAGACGGTAGGCCCACCGATCAGGCGGGCCGCTCAGCGCTGTCGGCGGTCCCGCCAGGCGCCGGTGGCCCAGAGCGCCCAGGCGACGAGCAGCGGCTGGAAGAACAGACGCAGGAAGCGCTTGCGGTCGGTGTCGAGGCCGAAGGCGTCGGTGTGCTCGAGGTACTGCGCGATGTTGCCGGGGAAGATCGCGACGAAGAACGCCGCCGCGAGCAGGCCGACCCCGATCCGTCCGCGGCCGAAGGCGACCAGGGCGGCGCCCAGCCCGATCTCGACCGCGCCGGACACGAGGACCACCGGGTCGTCCGAGACGGGGAACCAGTCGGGCACCTGGGCCACGAACTCCTCACGCGCGAAGGTGAGGTGGCTGACGCCGGCGAAGACCAGGATCCCGCCCAGCAGCACGCGTGCCGCCGTCCGCTGACGTGTGGTCGGTGGCGCGTCCCAGAGGCTCATGGTCCGAGCCTAGGCCGTCGGTCGCGGGTGAGGCGGTCAGTCCGCCTTGACGGCCAGGACCGGGCAGTGCGCGTCGAGGAGGACCCGCTGGGCGTTGGACCCGAGGATCAGCTTGCCCACCGGGGTGCGCCGGCGCAGGCCGATGACGATCAGCTCGGCGGAGTTCGCCTCGGCGATGCTGATGAGGTCCTCGGCGGGCTCGAAACCCCGGACCAGCTGGCGCAGCTCGTAGGTCACGCCCTGGGCGTCGAGCTTGGCGCTGACCGCGGCCATGTCGGTCTCGAGCTGGTCGGCGGCCTCTTTGTCGTAGCCCGCGCCTCCGCGGTGGGAGTTGACCACCACCAGGTCCGCGCCTCTCAGCTTGGCCTCGGAGATCGCCTGATCCAAGGCGGCCTCACCCTCGGGCTTGGGCACGTAACCGACCACGACTTTTCCCATGTCGGGCACGGTACCGGTCGGCGGCCCTCGTGGGGAGCCTGTGGAGGACCACGGCGCGCCGCCCGTCCCGTCGGGCACGCTGCCCCCATGGCCGAGGGACTGCGCGACCCGCTCTCGCCGGCGCTGCTCCGGGTGCTGCGCCAGGCGGTGCTCGACCACGCCGCCGCCGAGCACCGGCGCAGCTTCCTGCCCCTGGTGCACGTGGGCCTTCCCGGGCAGCGCGAGACCGTGTTCGCCGTACGCCCCGACGAGCGCACGGACCACGCCCTGCGCACCGACATCGTCTCCGCGATGGTGCGTCGGGTCCGCCGGCCGGGGCCCGCCCCCATGGTGTGGCTGACCCGGCGCGACCGCCTCCGTCCGCAGGACGTCGACCTGGCGTGGCTCGCCGCGGCGCGGTCGGCCTACGGCGAGCTGGGCCTGCCGCTGCTGATGGTCGTCGTCAACCGGCACGGTTGGCGCGACCCGCGCAGCGGCCTCGAGCGCACCTGGCAGCGGCTGCGCCCACCCGAGCGGGGCTGACCTACCAGGCGTGGACCGGCTCGTTGGTGTGCATGCGGTCGCGGTAGTCGAGCAGCGTGGCGCGCAGCGCGTCGTAGCGGTCGTCGGTGCGCCGCTCGTGCATCTGCCGCACGAACCACTCCGCGCCGTTGCGGCCGGTGAGGCAGCGCTGCTCGATGATCCCGAGCATGCGGTCGATCTCGGCGCCCGTCGCACCCCACGCCTCGAGGCCCTCCTGAGCCATCGGCAGCAGCCGGCGCAGCACCAGCTCGGTCGCCTGGACCTGGCCGACCCCGGGCCAGTAGATCTGGGCGTCGATGCCGTGCTGGGCGGCCACGTGGAAGTTCTCCTCGGCCGCGCTGAACGACATCTGCGACCACAGCGGCCGCTCGCTCTCGGCGAGCGCCCGGACCAGGCCGAAGTAGAACGCCGCGTTGGCGATGGTGTCGGCGACGGTCGGCCCGGCGGCCAGGACGCGGTTCTCGACGCGCAGGTGCGGGACGCCGTCGCTGATGTCGTAGACCGGGCGGTTCCAGCGGTAGATCGTGCCGTTGTGCAGCCGCAGCTCGGAGAGCACCGGGGTGCCGCCGGCCTCGAGCACCTCGAGCGGGTCCTCCTCCTCGGTGATCGGCAGCAGCGCCGGAAAGTAGCGGACGTTCTCCTCGAACAGGTCGAAGATCGAGGTGATCCAGCGCTCCCCGAACCACACCCGCGGTCGCACGCCCTGCGCCTTGAGCTCCTCGCTCCGGGTGTCGGTGGCCTGCTCGAAGAGCGGGATCCGGGTCTCGCGCCACAGCTCCTTGCCCAGGAGGTACGGCGAGTTGGCGCCGACCGCGAGCTGGACCGACGAGATCGCCTGGGAGGCGTTCCAGTAGGTGGCGAACTGCTCGGGCGAGGTCTGCACGTGGAACTGCGTGCTGGTGCAGGCAGCCTCCGGGACGATCGAGTCGGAGGTCGTGCGGAGCCGCTCGGGGCCGGTCACCGCGATCGTGATGTCCTCACCCCGCGCGTTGAGGATCTGCTCGCTCAGCAGCCGGTAGCGCGGGTTGCCGCTCAGCGACGCCGGCGACATGTGCCCCTCGGCCAGGGTCGGCAGGATCCCGATCATCACCAGGTGGGCCCCGACCTCGGCGGACTTCTCCTCGGCGTCGTTGAGGCTGCGGCGCAGGTTGTCCTCGAACGTCGTCAGGCCGCCCTCGCGCAGCTTGGCCGGCGGCACGTTGATCTCGATGTTGAACTGGCCCAGCTCGGTCTGGAAGTCGGGGTCGGCGATCGCCTCGAGCGCCTCGGTGTTCTTCAGGGCCGGGTCGCCGAGCTCGTCCACGAGGTTGAGCTCCACCTCGAGGCCCGTCATCGGGTCGTCGGTGTCGAACGCCGCCTCGCGCAGCATCCGCGCGAACACGTCGAGGTTGCGCCGGACCTTCTCGCGGTGCCGCGTGCGGTCGGCCCGGGTGAACTCCTGTGCGTCGACCTCTTCTCCCATGCAGGCACCCTAGTGCCGCCCAGGCGGCCCGAACCCTCACCCGCACAGGCGTGGTGGTCATGCGGACCTGCCGACCGGACGCAGTCCCTCGGCCCAGTCGAAGTCGACCTCCCACGCCTCCGGCGGGACCGCGTGCTCGAGGACGAGGGCGAGGTGCGCCGCGAGGGTGTAGTCCGGCTCGACCTCGAGGACCCGGTCGAGGGCGCACCAGGCCAGCGCACCGTGGCCGGCCTGCCAGGCGGCCCACCCGAGCAGGGTCCCCGGACCCGCGACCAGCTCGCGCGGGCAACGGCGCACGAGGTCGGACCAGAGCTCGACGTGGGCGGCCGCGCGAGGGCGCTCGATCAGCTCCCAGGCCGCGTCGCGCAGCCGCAGCAGCACCACGGCGTGCAGCAGCCGGGCGGCGTCGGCGTCCGAGGGGCGCGACCCGGTGGCGACGTGGGCCCGCACGGTCTCCTGGACCCAGCGGCCCTCCTCGAGCATCACCGACACCTCGGGCGGGTGGGTGCGGTCCCACCGGCCTGTCCGGTCCCCCACCGGCTCGCGGAGCGCGGCCGCCACCGCGGCCACCCGGTCGGGGTCGGGGCGCAGCGTCTCGGCGAGGTCGCGGCGCGAGCGGTGGGTGACCCGGCCGTGGAGCACGGCGTCGACCTGGAACGGGTGGGCGCTGACGTCGTAGGGCACCCCGACCTCCCGCAGCAGGTGGCTGCCGTGGGCGAGCGGGAACCAGCGACCGCCGTCGGCGCGCAGCGCCTCCACCACGTCGATGCCCTCCCGGCGGCACCGGTCGCGCAGCCCCCGCCACAGGTGCCCGGCGAGTGCCTCGTCACCGGTGTAGAGCACGAACACCACCTGCCGCACACGGTGCAGGCAGGCCGGCTCGAGCAGCGACGCCACGACCTCAGACACCTCGTCGCGGGAGGCGGGCAGGTCGACCCGCGCCTGGAACGCGCGCCCGCCGAAGGTGAGCATCACGACGGACTCCTCGGGCACGAAGCCGAGGGTCACCGGCACCATCGCCAGCAGGTCCTCGGGGCACCGGGCGGTCATCGTCATCGGGTGGTGGTGGGTCATGCAGGCACCGTGCTCCTCGTGGCCGACACCGCGTGGGCGGCGACGGGCGACCTGGGGAGGAGCGCGTCCGTGGACCGCCCCTGTGGACGGCAACCGGCCTCCCCCACCCGGGTGCCGGGCCACGTCGGTGGCCGCGGGTAGTTTGCGAGCGTGCGTGCCCAGGCCTCGGTCCTCCACCTGGACCTCGACGCCTTCTTCGCGGCCGTCGAGCAGCGCGACAAGCCCTCGCTGCGCGGCCGACCGGTCGTCGTGGGTGGGGTCGGCGGCCGCGGGGTGGTGGCCACGGCCTCCTACGAGGCCCGCAAGTACGGCGTGAGGTCGGCCATGTCGACCCGCGAGGCCCGCTCGCGATGCCCCCACGCGGCCTTCCTCAGCGGCCGCTTCCACGCCTACCGGGAGTCGAGCAACGCCGTCATGGGTCTCCTGCGCTCGGTCTCGCCCTTGGTGGAGCCGCTCTCGCTCGACGAGGCGTTCGTCGACCTCGAGCGCGCCGGCCTGCCCGACCTCGAGCTGCCCACGGTGACGGCCTTCGCCGAGGAGCTCCGCTCCCGGGTCACCGAGGTCACCCGCGGCCTGACCTGCTCGGTCGGTCTGGGCTCGTCGAAGTTCATCGCCAAGGTCGCCAGCGAGATCGACAAGCCCGACGGGCTGACGGTGGTGGCCCCCGGCACCGAGGTGGCGCTGCTGCGCCCGATGCACGTCACGGTGATCCCCGGCGTCGGCCCGGCCACCGCGGAGCGGCTGCGCCGCGCCGGCATCCACACCGTCGCCGAGCTCGAGTCGGTCGACCTCGACGAGCTGGTGCGGCTGGTGGGCAAGGCCCACGGCACCGGCCTGTGGCACCTCGCGCGCGCCCTGGACGACCGCCCGGTCCTCGCCGAGCGCGAGGCCAAGTCGGTCAGCGTCGAGGGCACCTACGAGACCGACCTGACCGACCGCAGGCTCATGGAGGGCCTGCTCACCCGCCAGGCCGGCGAGGTCGCGACCCGCCTGCGCAAGCACGGCCTGTCCGGGCGCACGGTCACCATCAAGGTGCGTCTCCACGACTTCACGACGCTGAGCCGCTCCTCGACGCTGACGTCCCCGACCGACTCCACCGCCACGATCGGCCGTCTTGCGCGCGCCCTGCTCGCCGACCTCGACACCTCCGGCGGCGTACGCCTGCTGGGCGTCGGGGTCTCGGGCCTGGCCGACTGGATCCAGGACGACCTCTTCGGCGAGTCCGACCCCGAGGTCGTCGAGGAGGAGCCCGAGCCGGTCGAGGCCCCGAGCACCCGCCGGCCCGCCTGGGCTCCCGGCATGGACGTCGTGCACGCGGAGCTCGGCCGGGGCTGGGTGTGGGGCTCGGGCCGCGGCGTGGTCACCGTGCGCTTCGAGACGGCCGAGACGCCGGCGGGTCCGGTGCGCTCCTACCCCATCGACGACCCCGACCTCGTCGCCTGGCAGCCGCCCACCGACGACGTGGCCGACGGTGGAAACTCGCTCGCGGCGCCGCCTCCACCGCCCTAGCGTTCGGCGCATGGACCTGCGCCCGATCGACCTCCACGACGACGCCGTGATGCGTGAGGTGCACCGGGTCTACGACCTCGCCCGTCACGTCGACCGCCCCGATGCCCCGCGCTTCACGTACGAGGAGTACGCCGCGGCCCTGCGCGCCCCGGACAGCGGCGAGCGGAGCGAGCACGTCGCAGCTCACGACGGCGAGACACTCGTCGGCTTCGGCATCGTCTACCTCTTCCTGCTCGACAACACCGACAAGGCGTGGGTCGAGGTCTTCGTCGACCCCGACCACCGTGGCCGGGGCGTCGGCTCGGCGCTCCTGGAGCACCTGACCGGGATCGCCGTGGCCGCGGGGCGCACCGAGGTCATGGCCGACGCGGCCATCCCCTTCGACCGGCTCGAGGACCACCCCTACCGCTCCTTCGCCGAGCACCGCGGCTTCACGCAGTCCAACATCGAGGTCGTCCGCCACCTCGACCTTCCGGTCGACGGCGCGCGGCTCGACGAGTGGGCCGCCCTCGCAGCGGAGCGCTCCGACGGCTACCGCATCGAGACCTTCGTGGGCCACTTCCCCGACGAGTACGCCGAGTCGCTCTGCGTCCTGCTGGGCCAGCTCGCCGTCGACGCACCCACCGGCGAGGTCGACTTCGAGGAGGAGGTGATGACCCCGCAGCGGCTCGCCGAGACCTACGCGATGTCGGCGAGCATGGGCCGCGAGACCTACGAGAGCGTCGCCCTCACCCCCGACGGCGTCGTGGCGGCCCAGTCGACGCTCCAGGTCCCGCTCGCCGAGACCTCCCCCGACGCGTTCCAGTGGGGCACGTTCGTCCACCGCGAGCACCGCGGCCACCGGTTGGGGCTGGCGGTCAAGACGGCCAACCTGCGCGCCGTGCAGGAGCGCCGGCCTCACATCCAACGGGTCCGCACCCAGAACGGCGAGACCAACCAGTACATGATCTCGATCAACGAGCTCATCGGCTTCCGGCCGGTCGAGGCGTCGGTGGAGTTCGTCAGGCGGGCGTGAACCACACCTCGTCGCCGGGCCGCAGCTGCGCGCACCGCCACAGGTCGTCCTCCTCGACGACAGCCGGCACCGGGTAGCCGCCGGTCGGCGGGTGGTCGGCGAGCAGCACCACGGGCAGGCCGCTGGGCGGCACCTGAACCGCCCCGAGCACCATCCCCTCGCTGGGCAGCTCGCCGTCGCGCACCCGCTCCAGCCTCGGGCCCTCCAGGCGCATCCCCACGCGGTCGGACGCCTCCCCCACGACGTACGGCGCACGGCACAGCGCCGCGAGGGTCCCCGGCGCGAACCAGTCGGCCCGCGGCCCCGGGTGCAGTCGCAGCGGACCGGGCCGGGGCGGGCGGGGGGTGTCGTGCGGAGCGGGAGGACCCGTCGACGACCCGACCGGCAGCACCACGCCCTCCTCCAGACGCGGCGGCCCGACCCACGCGAGGGTGTCGGTCGACCGCGAGCCGAGCACCGGCGCGACCGCCACCCCGCCGGCGACCGCGACGTAGGAGCGCACGCCCGTCGCGGGCGTCCCGAGCCGCAGGGTCGCACCGGCCGGGACCCACGCGGCGCGCGCGTGGCCGCGCGGCCGACGGTCCACCTGCACGGGCACCACGGCCCCGGTCACGGCCACCCAGAGGCCGGCGTCGGTGCGCAGCTCGAGCCCGCCGAAGGTCACCTCGACGACGGCGGCGTCGGCGTCGTTGCCGACCAGGCGGTTGGCCAGGGCGGCCGCAGGCGCGTCGAGCGGGCCGGCGCGCGGCACCCCGAGGTGGGCCAGCCCGGCCCGGCCACGGTCCTGGACGGTCGCCAGCGGCCCGGTGCGCCGCACGAGCAGGCTCATGCGCGCACGAACCGCACCGGCGTGCCGGGCGCCAGCAGCGCGGGCTCGCCCCGGGCCGGGTCCCACAGCGCGACCGACGTACGGCCCAGGATCCGCCAGCCGCCGGGCGACGCCGTCGGGTAGACCCCGCACCACGCTCCGGCCAGCGCCACCGAGCCGGCCGGCACCCGGGCCCGGGGCGAGTCCAGCCGCGGCACGGCCAGCGCGTCGTCGAGACCCGTGAGGTAGGCGAAGCCGGGCGCGAAGCCGCAGAAGGCCGACACGAAGGTGGTCGCGGTGTGCCGCGCCACGACGCCGTCGACGTCGGTGCCCCAGCGCTCGGCGACGAACCCCAGGTCGGCGCCGTCGTAGGTGACCGGCACCTCGACCGGCGCCCGCTGGACCGCCGGAGCGGCACCGTCCCAGGCCGCGAGCGCCACGCGGAGCGCCTCGGCGTCGCGGACGCCGTCGAAGAGCACGGTCCCGGCGGCCGGGACGACCTCGGCCACGTCGAGACGAGCCGCGCGGGCCCAGGCGCCCAGGGCGACGGCCGCGCGCGCGTCTGCCACCTCGGCCAGCAGCGCCCGGGGGCCGAAGGCGCGCAGCTGCATGGCCCCAGTCTGCCGGGATGTTCACGCACGCGTCATCCGGCGGAGGTTCCCGGGCGGGCCGACAGCCCTCAGGATGGTCGCGGATGGCGTGAGAAAAAGGTGAGGGCCTCTTGATGGTATGAGCATCAGGAGGCCCTCGGCTTGACCGGAAACGGTGACGCCCGGTCGATCATGACGGGTGCTCCGACCCCGCCGTCCCCGTCACCGGGCCGACGCCTCGAGTTGCCTCGCGGTGCGGGTCCTTGCTCCTGTCCGATCCGCAGCCCGGGCCTTCCGTGAGGTCGGCGTCGAGCTGGTAGGGAGAGTTCTACGGGGCCGTGGGCACCCGCCGCAAGGGCTGGGGCCGAACTGCTCCCACAAACTTCGGGTCCCACAGGCTTCTCCACAGAAGGTGGCCGTGAGTGCACAGGAACCGGGCTCTGTCCACAGCCCGGGGCCGTGGCCTGTGGACGAGCACCGACCTCAGTCGACGAGCTGGATGGCGCCGTCCGTGTCGAGGATCTCGACGTCGACGTCGTACTGCTCGCCGTCGGCGGCCACCGTGCAGGTGAGGACGTCGCCGGGCTCCCCGACGAGCACCTCGGTCTCGCCGCACGAGGCGTTGGCCTCGTCGTAGCCGCGGTCGTGCGCGTCGTCCTCGACGAGGTCGGTCGCCCCCGCCGCCGACATCACCGCCTGATCGGAGCTGAAGGTCAGGTCGGCGGTGCCGTCGGAGACGGACTCGACGGTGACCGTGTAGGTGGCCTCGGCGCCGCCGACGACGACGGTGCAGTCGAACGACGTGCCCTTCTCGAGCTCGACGCCCTCGGGGCACGAGCCCCGCTCGACGTCGAACTTGGGCGCGACCTCCCGCTGGGCGTCGGCGACCTGGCCGGCCACCTCGTCGGCGTCGTAACGCTCGGCGCTGCCGTCGTCGGCGCTGCAGGCGCTCAGCGCCAGGACGGCGAGGCAGGCCACGGCGGTGGCCGCGCGAGGTGGGGTGCTCATGCGCCGAGGATGTCAGAGGGCCCCGACGGGCCGCAGCGACCACCCGGCAGCCTCGAGCGCACGCCGCACGGCGGTCGCGTGCTCCACCGCGCCGGGCGCGTCGCCGTGCAGGCACAGCGAGTCGACCCGGGGCGCGAGGTCGAGGGCCTGCGCCGTGACGTCGTCGACCCGGTCGAGCACCGCGCCCGGACGCCCTCGCGGGACCAGCCGCCCGTCGTCGTAGGCACGGTCGGGGAAGCCCTCGTGCCACACGGCGCGGCCGGCCGCGGCGGCGAGCCGCAGCAGCTCCCCCGGCATCCCCAGCACCGGCAGGTCCCCGGAGCCGGCCAGCACGGCGCCGGCCTGCTCCTCGTCCTCGATCGCGCGGTGGTAGAGCGCGCCGTGCGGCTTGAGGTAGCGCACGTCGGTCCCCTCGGCGCGGGCGATCGCGGTCAGCACGCCGACCTGGTCGGCGACCTGCTCGCGCAGCACGTCGGCTGCCACGTCGGTGCGGCGGCGGCCGAACCCCTCACGGTCGGCGTAGGACACCTGGGCGCCCACCGCCACCCCGCGACGCGCCGCCCCGGCGCACACCGCGCGCATGATCGCGGCGCTCCCGGCGTGGTAGCCGCAGGCGACGTTGGCGCTGGTGACCACCGCCAGCAGGGCGGCGTCGTCGGTGACCTCCTCGCCCAGGTCGGCGTTGAGGTCGACGCGGCCGCGCAGGTCACCCACCCCCCGAGCCTCTCATCCACACGGTGGATAGCGTTCCCGACATGACCGACCCCGCCGCACCGCCCGTCGAGCAGCCGGCCTCCCCGCCGGTGGCCACCCCGCGCCCCGTCACCGCCGAGCACCACGGCCGCACGCGGGTCGACGCCTACGACTGGCTGCGCGACAAGGAGTCGCCCGAGGTGGTCGCCCACCTCGAGGCCGAGAACGCCTACACCGAGGCCCGCACCGCTCACCTCGCCGGACTGCGGCAGTCGATCTTCGACGAGATCAAGGCCCGCACCCGCGAGACCGACCTGTCGGTGCCGACGCGCAACCGCGGCCACTGGTACTACGCCCGCTCCTTCGAGGGCCGCGAGTACGGCGCCAGCTGCCGCGTCCCGGTGGCCGACCCCGACGACTGGACCCCGCCCACCCCCGCCGAGGACGCCTCCCCCGACGAGCCGGCGCTGCCCGGCGAGGAGGTGCTGCTCGACCTCAACGCGCTCGCCGAGGGCCACGACTTCTTCTCCCTGGGTGGCTCCAGCATCAGCCCGGACGGCACCCTGCTCGCCTACTCCGTCGACGTCGTGGGCGACGAGCGCTACACCGTCCGGATCCTCGACCTGGGCACGCGCGAGCCGTTGCCGGACGTGATCGAGGGCGTCCTGGGCGGCGTCACGTGGGACCGCGCCGGTGAGAACGTCTACTACTCCACCGTCGACGAGAGCTGGCGCGCCGACAAGATCTGGCGGCACGCGCTGGGCACCGCGCAGGCCGACGACGAGCTGGTGCACCACGAGACCGACGGTCGCTTCTTCGTCGGCCTGGGCCGCACCCGCAGCGACCGCTTCCTGGTCATCGCCGCCGGCTCCAAGATCACCTCCGAGTACCGCGTCCTCGACGCCGACGACCCCGACGCGGGTTTCCGGGTGTTCTGCGAGCGCCGCGAGGGCGTGGAGTACTCCCTGGACCACGCCGTCATCGCGGGCGAGGACCGGTTCCTGGTGCTGCACAACGCCACCGGCCCCGACTTCGAGCTGGCCACGGCGCCGATCGAGCCGACCCCGGCCGACCGGTGGGAGCCCCTCGTCGCCCACGACCCGGCCACCCGGCTCGAGGACGTCGACGCCTTCGCCGGTCACCTGGTGGTCCACCAGCGCAGCGAGGGCCTCACCCAGCTGCGCATCCTCGAGCTCGGCGAGGCGGGGGTCAGCGACGACTACCTCGTGGAGTTCGACGAGCCCGTCTACACCGTGGGCTCGGGCGGCAACCCCGCCTTCACCCAGCCCACGGTCCGGCTGGGCTACACCACGATGGCCGTCCCTGCGTCGGTCTACGACTACGACGTGCGCACCCGCGAGCTGCTGCTGCGCCGCCGTACCCCGGTGCTGGGCGGCTACGACGCCGCCGACTACGAGGAGCACCGCCTCTGGGCGACCGCCGACGACGGCGAGCAGGTCCCGATCTCGATCGTGGCCCGCCGGGGCTCCCGCGAGGCTGCCCTCGATCCTGGGGAGGGTGGCGGCACCGGCCCGGTGCCCGTCCTGCTCTACGGCTACGGCGCCTACGAGATGTCCATCGACCCCTACTTCTCGATCGCCCGGCTCTCGCTGCTCGACCGCGGCGCGGCGTTCGCGATCGCGCACGTGCGCGGCGGCGGCGAGATGGGCCGCCGCTGGTACGACGGCGGCAAGATGCAGCACAAGCAGAACACCTTCTCCGACTTCATCGCCTGCGCGCGGCACCTGGTCGACACCGGCTGGACCACGCCGGAGCACCTGGTCGCCGAGGGCGCCAGCGCCGGCGGCCTGCTCGCCGGCGCCGTGGCCAACCAGGCCCCGGACCTCTTCGGGGGCGTCGTCGCGGGGGTGCCCTTCGTCGACAACCTGACCACCATGCTCGACGCCACCCTGCCGCTGACCGTGACCGAGTACGACGAGTGGGGCGACCCCGCGGCCGATCCGGACGTCTACGACTACATCGCCGGCTACGCGCCGTACGACAACGTCGCGGCCGTGCGCTACCCGGCGATCCTGGCCGAGACCTCCTTCAACGACACCCGGGTGCTCTACGTCGAGCCGGCCAAGTGGGTGGCCCGGCTGCGCGCGACCGCGGTCGAGCCGGACGTCCTCCTGCGCACCGAGATGTCGGCCGGCCACGGCGGCGTCTCGGGGCGCTACAAGGCCTGGCACGACCGCGCGTTCTCCCTCGCCTGGATCCTCGACCGCATGGGACTTGCCTGAGGAAGTTCTGGGTACCCCTGAGAAGTCCCTGAGAGTTCGAGAACCTGGCAACTCTGGGGCAATCCGAATCGTCAACCATGACGAAGGCTCTTACAGATGGACCGGGAATCCTCAGTCCTCACGGAGCGTTGGGATAGAAGCAGGGTGAAGGGTCATCCTGCAGTGAGGGAGGGTCCCCATGGCGGCAAGAACGGCAACGGTCACGCGTGAGATCGAGGGGCGCGACAGCGTCGGTCTCTACCTCGACGAGATCGCGCGCACTCCCCTCCTCGACGCGGCGACCGAGGTCGAGCTCTCCAAGACGATCGAGGCCGGCCTCATGGCCGAGGCCCTGCTCGCGGAGGGTCGCGTCGGCCGGCGCAAGGGCGGCGCCCCGGGCCTCGCCAAGCAGGAGGAGCTCGAGTGGCTCGCCGAGGAGGGTCGCAAGGCCGTCGACCTGTTCATCTCGGCCAACCTGCGCCTGGTCGTCTCGATCGCGCGCAAGTACGGTCGCGCCCAGATGCCGATGCTCGACCTGATCCAGGAGGGCAACACCGGCCTGATCCGTGCGGTCGAGAAGTTCGACTACACCAAGGGCTACAAGTTCTCGACGTACGCCACCTGGTGGGTGCGCCAGGCGATCACCCGCGGCATCGCCCAGCAGGCCCGCGTGGTGCGGCTGCCCGTGCACGTCGTGGAGGAGCTCAACCAGGTCGGCGGCGCACGCCGCACCCTGGAGCGTCAGCTCGGCCGCGACCCCGACCCCTCGGAGATCGCCACCGAGCTCGGCATGGAGGTCGACCGGGTCCTGGACCTGATGGCCTGGGGACGCGAGCACGTCAGCCTCGACTCCCCCGTGGACGAGGACGGCGACACCTCGCTGGGTGACCTGATGGCCCAGGAGACCGCGCCGGGTCCGGACCTCACGGTCCTCGACGTCGAGTCGCGCGAGCGCCTGAGCTCGCTGGTGGGTCAGCTCGACGACCGCGCTGCCGACATCATCCGCTCGCGCTACGGCCTGGTCGACGGACGCCAGCACAAGCTGGCCGACATCGGCGTCAAGCACGGCATCTCCGCCGAGCGGGTCCGCCAGCTCGAGCGGGAGGCGCTGCAGAAGCTGCGCCGCCTGGGCGACCCCGACCTGGCCGCCTGACCCGCACCACCACCACACGCCCCCCGGCTCCTCGAGCCGGGGGGCGTCTGCGTGCCAGCATGAGGCGGTGAGCCAGCGGAGGGCGGACGACGTGGGGGTGTGGCGATGAGGATCGGACCGGGCGACCTGGACGACCCGGCGGTGGTGGCGTTCCTCGAGGAGCACGTCGCGCAGCTGCGCGACGTCACCCCGCCGGGGAGCAGCCACGCGCTGGACCTGGACGGCCTGCGCGCTCCATCCGTGCGGTTCTGGAGCGTCACCGACGAGGACGGCGACCTGCTCGGGTGTGCGGCCCTCAAGACGCTCGGCCCCGACCACGCCGAGCTCAAGTCGATGCGCACGGCCACCGGTCGCACCCGTCAGGGCGTCGCGACCGCGCTGCTGCGCCACGTCCTCGACGAGGCGCGGTCCGCCGGCGCCGCGCGGGTGAGCCTGGAGACCGGCTCCTTCGACTTCTTCGCCCCGGCCCGGGCGCTCTACGTGCGCCACGGGTTCGTCGAGTGCGAGCCGTTCGGCGACTACCGCCCCGACCCGCACAGCACGTTCATGACGCTCGTGATGGGTCCGTGAGCGCGGCGTAGACCTCCTCGACGCGCCGGCGCAGGTCGTCCAGCGAGCCGGTGTTGTCGACGACGTACGTCGCCAGCGCGAGCCGGTCCTCGCGGCTGGCCTGCGCGGCGATGCGCGACTCGGCGTCCTCGCGCGTCCAGCCACGGTCGCGCAGCATCCGCTCCACCTGCGTCTCGCTCGGCACGTCCACGACGACGACCGCGTCGAAGGTGTCCGCACGCCCCGACTCCGCGAGCAGCGGGATGTCGTGGACGACCACCGCACCCTCGGGCGCCCGCTCCTCCAGCGCCACGATCCGCTCGAAGACGAGCGGGTGCACGATCGACTCCAGGATGCGCCGCTTGGCCTCGTCCTGGAAGACCAGGGCCCCCATGGCGGGTCGGTCCAGGTCGCCCTCGGGCGTCAGCAGCTGCTCGCCGAACGCCTCGACCACCGCCGCCAGCCCCGGCGTGCCCCGCTCGACCACCTCGCGCGCCAGCCTGTCGGCGTCGATGACCACCGCACCCAGCTCGGCCAGCATCACCGACACCGTGCTCTTGCCCGAGGCGATGCCGCCGGTCAGTCCCACTCGCATGCCGTCACGCTAGCGCCGAGGCAGCACGTCGTCGTCGACTGGTCGTCACTCGCGTCCCACCGACCGTACGAAACTCACGCTTCCGGCACGAAGCTTCGTACCGGAAGCGTGAGTTTCACCGGGTACCCGGTGAAACTCACCCCGCGCACGGCCCCGCCGCGCTGCCGGACAGGCACACGTAGGCGGGCAGGCTCCTGGTCCGGGCGCCGCTGGCGTCGGTGACCGTCGCCCGCAGCCGCACCACGACGGAGCCCGGGGAGTGCACGTCGTCGACGTGCAGGGTGCCGGACAGCCGGCCCGTGATCCGGCTCGAGGGATGCGCGTGGAAGGTGTTGCCGGTGTAGTGCAGCAGGTCGACCTCGAGCTCCGTGCGCTCGGTGAGGCCCGCGAGGTCGTCCCCGTCGGGGTCGCCGACCTCGACCGACCACGGGACCGACCCGTCGGCGGCGACGTACCCGTCGGCCGGCAGGACCAGCGCGACCGACGGCGGTCCGCCCACCCGCTCCCAGGTGACCTCGGCCGCCGCCGTCGCCTCGTCACCGTGCACGTGCTCGGCCCGCACGATGTGCTGTCCCCTGGTCAGCACGACGTCGTGCACCCGCTCGTCGCCCCAGAAGGCGGTGGCGTAGAAGTCGTGCAGCGGGCGGTCGTCGACCCACACACGGACCCACTCCGTGCCGTCGACGCGGAACCGGTAGGTCCCCGGCTCCACGTCGATCCGGCCGCGCCAGGCGGTGCCCCACCGGTCGCCCGGGTGGGCGCGGGTGTCCGGCTCCTCCGGGCCCGTCCACGGCGAGCCGTCCGTGCTCGGCAGGCGGACGTCGGGCTCGCACGTCGCCCCGGCGAGCGCCTCGCCGGGGAGCTGGACCGCCGCATAGGGGTACATCCACGAGTAGGCGGGGTCCGAGGTGTGCTCCCGGTCGAACTCCGAGTCCGGGCCGTCGAGGTCGTGGAAGGTACGCCGGAAGGTGCCGACCGGGCACGTGTCGACCGCTGCGTCGCCGGTCCACCGGATCCGCTCGAGCGAGCCGGAGACGAGGGAGACCGACCACGCCCAGCCGTCGGGGCCGGTGAAGAACCGCACCGGTCCCCCGGCCGCGGAGGAGTCCGCCAGGTCGGCGACCGCCGAGACGTCGCCCCCGGTCGTCAGCTCGGCGGTGCGGATGAACATCTGGGCGTAGTCACCGAAGACGAAGCGCCCGCGCACGTGCTCGGGATAGCCCGGCGAGTCGAGGAACACGCCCGCGGTCACCGAGCCGCCGTCGCTTCGGTGCGGGTAGGCGTGCGCCGGCGGGCGGGACCCGCCCGGGGCGCGGACCGCGAGACAGCCGCGCCAGGGGCTCTCGGGGTCACTGACGTCGCCGAGCGAGGTGTCCGCGTCGCCCTCCCGGCACGGCCAGCCGAAGTTCGGCGCCGAGCCCCGCTCACCGGGGCCGAGGGGCACGAGGTCGATCTCCTCCCAGGCGTTCTCCCCGACGTCGCCGACGACCAGCCGGTCGCCGCGCACGACGAAGCGGAACGGGTTGCGCAGCCCCAGGGCCAGCACCCGCGAGGCGTTGCTGGAGCCGTCCCCGGTGTGGAGCGGGTTGTCCGGGACCCCTCGCCCCGACGTGGGGTCGATGCGGAGGATCTTGCCGGCGAGCACGTCGGGGTCCTGGGCGCGCCACGTCTCCAGGCGGCCGGACAGCCCGGTCGGTGAGGCGTACAGCGCGCCGTCGCCGACGCCGACCAGCAGCCGAACCTCCTCGTCGAAGGCCAGGTCGCCGATCGTGTGCGCCTCCCCGATGAGGGGGACGCAGTCGGGTGTGCGGATGTCGGCCGGCTCCGAGCAGGCGGCGCCGGTCACGGAGCCGAGGACGACGTGACGTGAGGCCGGGTCCAGGACGGTGCCGTCCCAGGTGAGGCGAGCCACCTGCTGTGAGCGCGGGACGTCGGGGCCGCCGTCGAGCACGTAGGCCAGGTAGACGTAGCCGTTCTGCGCGAAGGCGGGGTCCACGGCGAGGCCGGTCAGTCCCCCGTCCCCCTCGTCCGCGACGTCGGCCGTCAGGTCGAGGACCACCCGCGGCGGCGACCACGCGACCGCGCCCGCGTCGGCCGTCGGCTCCACGACAACCACGCGCCCGCTCTTCTCGGCCACCAGGACCGCGCCTCCGGGCAGGACCGCGGCGCTGGTGGGCAGGCTCAGCCCGCTCTGCACCCGCTCCATCGCGAACCCCTCGGCCACGCCGCTGTCGGCGCCGAGGGGCGACGCGGCGCGAACGAGGCCCACTACGGGGCTGGTCGCGCTCTCCAGCGGCCCCACCGCGCGCGCGAGCACGTCGTGCTCGCCCACCCGGGGGCTCACCGTGGCCTGCCAGGGGGCGGCGGTGTCCTCGGCCGCCAGCACGCCGTCGACGTAGAACCGCACGGCCCGGACGGCGCCGGAGGTCGTGACGCCGAGGCGTGCGGTGTCACCGTCGAGCACGGTCGGGGCCGAGACCGACGGCGGCAGGTGGACCGCCGACGAGGTGGCCGGTGCTCCTCGGTGGGCCGCGACCCATCCGCGCAGCGGCTTCCCGCGGACCGCCTCGAGGGTGGTCGCCCCCGCCAGCAGCACGCTGCGGGACGCGCCCGCGCGGCGGCTGGACAGGGTGGACCAGTGGCCGTCGTCGCTCTGCGCCTGCAGCGCCACGACGCGCCCCGCGCGGGCGTGCGAGACGGTCACCGTGGCGTCGACCAGCCCTCCGGAGCCATGAGACACCGTCAGGCCCACCGTCGGGCGCGTGGCGCGGACGGTGGCGGGGCGCGAGACGAGGGAGGCGTAGCGACGTCCCCCGACGCGGTGGCGGGGCGCCACCACGCGGAACGACGTGGCCCCGGGCGGCGCGGCGACGGTGAACGCCACGCGGCCGGCGTGCGTGCTCGTGCCCGTGCGCACGGCGACCCACGTCCGGCCGGACCGTCTCTCCAGCCGCACCGGTCTGCGGACCCGGCTGGCGAGCCGGGTCGCCACCCGGACCTGCTCGCCGACCATCGCAGCCGACGGCGACAGGGAGACCGAGGGCCGCCCCCCGGCGGCCGCGGCCGCAGGCGGGACCACGACCGAGGCCGACACGGTCCCGCACACGACGGCCAGGACGGCCACGAGGATGCGGAGCACGCTCCGAGTCTGCGCCATGCACCGCCCGGCGTACGCCGGATCGGCCGAAGAGCTGCCGCGTCGCTCAGCAGGCGAACTGGCGGCGGTACTGCTGGGGGCTGACGCCCCGGACCCGGGTGAAGTGGTGGCGCAGCGTGGCGGCGTTGCCGAAGCCGACCTCGCCGGCGATCCAGTCGACCGAGGCGTCGCTGCGCTCGAGGAGCTCCTCGGCGGCCTGGACGCGCTGGGAGGTCACCCAGCTGTGGGGGGTGGTGCCGGTCTCGTCGCGGAAGCGGCGGGCGAAGGTGCGCGGGGACATGTGCGCCTGGCGCGCCAGCGTCTCGACGCCGAGGTCGTCGCCGAGGTGCTCGGTGATCCACTGGAGCACCGGCCCGAGGGTCTCGGCGCGGCAGTCGGGCACGGCGCGGGCGATGAACTGGGCCTGGCCGCCCTCGCGCTGCGGCGGGACCACCATCCGGCGCGCGACGGCGCTGGCCACGGCGGCGCCGTACTCCTGGCGCCAGATGTGCAGGGTCGCGTCCAGCCCGGCGGCCGTCCCCGCGCTGGTGACGATGTCGCCGGCGTCGACGTAGAGGACCTCCGGCACCACCCGCGCCAGCGGGAAGCGCTCCGCGAGCTCGCTGGTGTAGCGCCAGTGCGTCGTGCACTCGCGGCCGTCGAGCAGGCCCGCCGACCCGAGGGTGAAGGCCCCGGAGCACACCGACAGGATCCGCGCGCCGCGCTCGTGGGCCCGGCGCAGGGCGGTCACGACCTCGTCGGGCACGTGACCGCCGCGCGGCATGGCGGGCACACCGATCAGGTCGGCCTCCTCCAGGCGGTCCAGGCCCCGCTCGACGTTGATCGAGAAGCCCATCGACGTCGGCACGCGGCCGACCACCGGGCCGCAGACGGAGAAGTCGAGCAGCGGGACGCCGTCGTCGCGACGGTCCATCCCGAAGGCCTCGCACAGCACGCCGAGCTCGAAGGGGGCGACGCCGTCGTAGACGAGCGTGGCGACGTTGGTCAGCATCGGCCCATCATGGCAGACATCTGGCAGCAAATCGACGGAGAGTGACTTCTCTGCCACTCGTGGCGGGATCTAATGCGGCGCATGATTACTGCCATGACTACCGCACTGATCCTCCTCGTCCTGCTCGCCGGCCTCGCGGCCCTCGTGAGCTACGCCCGTCACGACCGCTTCGCCGGTCCCGCCAACACCTCCGAGCACCACGACGAGCTCGGCCCGCTCGCCCTGCGCGGCCGCGTGGTCTGACCGACCCCCGCGGCTCCCGACCGTCCCGACGACGCCGAAGGGCGCCCACCTCGCGGTGGGCGCCCTTCGGTTTCGTGCGTGGTGAGCGACTGCTCAGCCGGGACAGGTCAGGCCTGGCCGCCGGTGAGCTTCTCGCGCAGCGCCTGCAGCGCCTCGTCCGAGGCGAGCGAGCCACCCTCGGCCGCGCCGCCACCCTCGGTGTCGGCGTCGGTGTCGCCGCCCGAGGAGTACGTCGTGGCCTCGCCGGCCTCGACGTCGGCCTGCTTGGCCTCGGCCTGCTGCTTGACGTGGGCCTCCCAGCGAGCGTGCGCCTTGGCGTACTGCTCCTCCCAGACCGCACGCTGCTCGTCGAAGCCCTCGAGCCACTCGCCCGTCTCGGGGTCGAAGCCGTCGGGGTAGACGTAGTTGCCCTGCTCGTCGTAGGTCGCCGCCATGCCGTAGAGCGTGGGGTCGAACTCCTCGACGTCGGCCGCGGTCGCGGTCTCGTTGGCCTGCTTCAGCGACAGCGAGATCCGGCGACGCTCGAGGTCGATGTCGATGATCTTGACCATGACGTCGTCGTTGACCTGGACGACCTGCTCGGGGATCTCCACGTGGCGCTCGGCCAGCTCGGAGATGTGCACCAGGCCCTCGATGCCCTCCTCGACCCGCACGAACGAGCCGAAGGGCACCAGCTTGGTGACCTTGCCGGGCACGATCTGACCCATCTGGTGGGTGCGGGCGAAGTGCTGCCAGGGGTCTTCCTGCGTGGCCTTGAGCGACAGCGAGACGCGCTCGCGGTCCATGTCCACGTCCAGCACCTCGACGGTGACCTCGTCGCCGACGGTGACGACCTCGGAGGGGTGGTCGATGTGCTTCCAGGACAGCTCCGAGACGTGCACGAGGCCGTCGACGCCGCCGAGGTCCACGAACGCACCGAAGTTGACGATGGAGGACACGACGCCCTTGCGGATCTGGCCCTTCTGGAGCTGGGTCAGGAAGCCGTGGCGCACCTCGGACTGGGTCTGCTCGAGCCAGGCGCGGCGCGACAGGACCACGTTGTTGCGGTTCTTGTCGAGCTCGATGATCTTCGCCTCGAGGACCTGGCCCACGTAGGGCTGCAGGTCGCGCACGCGGCGCATCTCGACCAGCGAGGCGGGCAGGAAGCCGCGCAGGCCGATGTCGATGATGAGGCCGCCCTTGACGACCTCGATGACGGTGCCCTCGACGACGCCGTCCTCCTCCTTGACCTGCTCGATGGTGCCCCAGGCGCGCTCGTACTGGGCGCGCTTCTTGGACAGGATCAGGCGGCCTTCCTTGTCCTCCTTCTGGAGGACCAGGGCCTCGACCTCGTCGCCGACGGCGACGACCTCGGAGGGGTCGACGTCGTGCTTGATCGACAGCTCGCGGGAGGGGATGACGCCCTCGGTCTTGTAGCCGATGTCGAGGAGGACCTCGTCGCGGTCGACCTTGACGATGATGCCGGCGACGATGTCACCGTCGTTGAAGTACTTGATCGTCTCGTCGATGGCGGCGAGGAAGTCTGCTTCGGACCCGATGTCGTTGATCGCCACCTGGGGCGCGTCGTAGTCCGGCTGGATCATGGTGCTCGTCATAAGGGAAGTTATTCCTTGGTGGGCAGATGTCGTGCGGGCACGCCGGAGGTCCGGTTTTCACTACCGATCTCGGATCCGCTGCCCGCGAGGCGGGACGGAGCGTGTGATAGCGAGCTCGAGTCCGCTCCGTATGGAACCCAGGCAGACAACAGGCGCAACTCGCGAGTTTACGCTCGCCCGTCCGCGAGAGTCCAACCCGGGCCGCGCGAGCGCGCGGTCAGTCGCTCGCGGGGGTGAGCCCGCGGCCGAGCAGCGGGACCACGGCGGCCAGCGCGCAGATCACCACCGGGGCGACGGCGTAGAGCAGGGTCCGGGTCTGCTCGCGGTCCGGGGCCGCGTCCAGGCCCAGCGCGAAGGCCACGCCCATGGCGGCCACCCCGGCCGTGCAGAGGACACCGAGGCCGTAGGCGACCCACGCCGTGGCCCACGCGGCGCCGCCCGGGGCGCGGCGGCTCGCCGCCCGGACGGTGGCGACGGCCACGCTGACCAGGTGCGCCAGCGCCGCCGGGGCCAGGACGGCGGCGTAGACGAGGTAGGCGATGCCGTAGAGGGACTGGTCGTCGTCCGGACCCAGGACGAACTCCGCCTCGACGTCCCACGCATGCTCCGTGGCCCGGACCGCCACCACCACGGCCACCGCGAAGAGGGTCAGGGACACCCAGGCGAGGGCGAGATCGAGGCGTCGTAGGGGGCTCATGCGCCCCATCCTGGGGGCGCCGCAGGGACCGGCCCATGAGCCGTCGTACTCGACACGGCGGCGGCGAAGACCGGAACCCGCGGCCCATGCCCTATCGTAGGAGCCGTTGAAGGGACGACCTCGTGTCGTCCTCGCCGCACACGACGTCGCGGCTTGTATCTCGTTCTCCTGGTTTTCGGTTCGCTGGACACTGGCTCAGATGGATGTCTTCAGCAGGTCGTGGGCACAAGGTCCGCGACACGTGAACAAGGGAAAAGATCATGGCTCAGGGCACCGTCAAGTGGTTCAACGCTGAAAAGGGCTTCGGCTTCATCGCCCAGGACGGTGGCGGCGAGGACGTGTTCGTCCACTTCTCCGCCATCCAGACCAGCGGCTACAAGTCGCTCGACGAGAACCAGAAGGTCGAGTTCGACCTGGCCCAGGGCCCCAAGGGTCCCCAGGCCGAGAACGTCCGCGTCTCCTGATCTCCAGCGAAGGGCCCCGACCGCACTGCGGTCGGGGCCCTTCGTGCGTCATCACGACCCGAGCAGCCGGGGCCCCTCGTCGGGCTCCTGGTGTCCCTCGAGCCGGCGGGCGAGGCTGTGCCGCCAGCGCTCGGGCACCTGAGGGACCCTGCTGAGGGCCGCCGCCGCCGCGAGGTCGGAGCGGTCGACGTTCATCACCCGGTTGAGCTCCAGGACGGTCACCGAGGTGACCGCCTCCCCGACGGCGACCAGCCGCTCCCCCGCTGCCACCGAGCCCGGGGCGACGACGCGCAGGTAGAACCCGGTGCGGCCACTGTCCTGCAGCAGCTCGGGCAGCTCCGGCCGGTCGTGCACGGCGGCCAGCTTGAAGCAGGGCCGGCGCGGCATGCTCACCTCGAGCACGAGCGAGCCCACGCCGAAGCGGTCCCCGAGGTGCACCCGCTCCTCGGTCAGCCCCGCGAGCAGCAGGTTCTCCCCGAACGAGCCGGGAGGCATTGCGACGCCCAGCCGCTCCTCCCACCAGGCGTAGTGCTCGACCGGGTAGGCGTAGACGGCCTTGTCGGGTCCCCCGTGCACGCGCGGGTCCGCCTGCTCGTCACCCTCGAGGCCGAGCGCTCCCGCGGCCACGGGCCCGCTCCGCGGTGACTTGCGGTACGCCGTGGGCACGGAGCGGCCGCGGTGCTCGACCGCACCGGTGCGCCCGGTCCGGACCTCCAGGACCCGTGCTGCGGCGGGACCGTCCGGGTGCTCGTCGTCCAGGCTCACGGCTCTCCTCCTCGGGCCTCTAGCAGGCCGACAGGTCGCCCGTGCGGGCGACGTTCCGCAGGAGCGCCTCGGCGCGAGCGGCGACGGGATTCTCCTCCCTGCGGGCGGCGAGGTCGACGAGCGACCACAGGTCGGCCGCCCGGGCCAGCGCCAGCGCCTCGTCGGGCGGGACGCCCAGCCGCTCGGCGTACGTCGCCAGCACGGCGTCGACGTAGGCGGGAGCGCGCTCGGCGCGCAGCGCGCTGCCGAGGTCGGTGAAGGGGTGACCCGCGTGGGCGCGCTCCCAGTCGACGACCCCGGTGACCTGGAGGGTGACCGGGTCGGCGAGCAGGTTGGCGGGGCTCAGGTCGCCGTGGACCAGGCAGGTGCGGGTCACGGTGTCGAGGAGGTCCTGGGCGCGGCGGGCGACCTCGCGCAGCCCGGCGAGGTCGGCGGCCGGCCAATGGACGAGGGAGTCCTCGTGCTCCTCGACCCACCCGGGCAGGCCGTCGGCGCCGGGTGACGCGCTCGGCGTCAGGCTGCCGTCGAGGAACCGCCCCGGGCGCAGCATCGCCACACCGGCCAGGGTGGCGACGACCCGGCCGACCTGGCGGCCCCACCGCGCCAGGCCGTCGTCGTCGAGCGTGGACAGCACGAGGTCGCCGCGCTCTCCCGGCAGCACGCTGGTCACCAGCAGCGCCGGCATCCCCGAGGCCGGGTCACCCCGCCGCGACTCGAGCACGTCGGCGACAGGGAGCAGGCCGCGCACGAGCGTCAGGAGCGCGGCGTCGACCTCGTGGGCGTGCTGGCCGGCGGGACGCGGTCGCGCGTAGACCCGCACCACCTGCCGCTCCCCGGCCGCCTGTGCCAGGAAGGTCTCGCCCGACCAGCCCCCGGCCAGCGGCGTCATCGAGGCGAGGTCCACCCGGCCATCCTCCCAGGGGGCGGGGGCGTAGCGTGACCGCGTGCAAGAACACTGGCCGCACCCCCCGGTGCGCGTGGAGCGGCGAGCCGTCGGCGAGGCGGAGTCACGGGCGGCCAACGGCCCCGACTGGGACCGCTACGCCGACGAGTACCAGGCCACGCACGGCGAGTTCCTCGGCGACGCCGGCTTCGTGTGGGGTCCCGAGGGGCTCACCGAGGAGCAGGCCGGGGTCCTCGGCGACGTCCGGGACAAGGACGTGCTCGAGGTCGGCTCGGGGGCCGGACAGTGCTCGCGGTGGGTGCGCACCCGCGGCGGGCGCTCCTTCGGCCTGGACCTGTCGCACCGCCAGCTGCAGCACTCGCGTCGCCTCGACGAGCAGACTCGGATCGTGGTCCCCTCCGTGCTGGGCACCGCGACGTCGCTGCCGTTCGCGGACGCGACCTTCGACGTGGTGTTCTGCTCCTTCGGCGCGCTGCAGTTCGTCAGCGAGATCGACCTGGCCGTCGCCGAGACCGCGCGGGTGCTGCGGCCCGGCGGGCGATTCGCCTTCTCCATCACCCACCCCACGCGGTGGATGTTCCCCGACGACCCGACCGAGGCCGGGCTGGTCGCGAGCCAGTCCTACTGGGACCGCACGCCGTACGTCGAGGTGGACGACGCCACCGGACAGGTGGCCTACGTCGAGCACCACCGCACGCTGGGCGACTGGGTCGCGCTGCTGGCCGGCCGGGGCTTCCGGATCACGACGCTGCTCGAGCCCGAGTGGCCCGAGGGTCACGACCGGCTGTGGGGCGGGGGGGGGGGGGGGCGGGGGCGGACCACCCCCGAACACGCGTTGGTCGGCGCGGACCTGGTGGTCCGCGCCGACGACTAGTGCTGGGGTGCTCGCGTCCTAGGCGGTGCCGGAGTCCCGGCGGGTGCCGGCGCGGCGGTTGCCGAGGATCAGCAGGACCGCCGCGAGGAGTGCGATGACGCCCGCGCTGAGGGCCACGATCGGGATCGTGCTGGTGAGCAGGTTGATCTTCCCGACGTTGTCCTTCGCGTCGGAGGCGCTCTCCTTGACCTGGTCGTCGGTGAACTTGATCTTGAGGTCGAGGACCTTGGTGCCGTCGGCGAGGTAGCGCTGCTGGTCCTGGCTCTGCTGGAGGATCGCGCCGGTGACCGGCTCCACCCAGACCTCGCCGGCGTTGTCGTAGGTGCCGGCCACGCCGTCGGCGACCTCGATGTCGGCGTCCTTGATGTCGATCTTGTAGACGTAGAGGTCGACGCCCTCGAGCTCGTCGGTGCGGTCGTAGACGGCCTTGACGGCGGCGTCAGCGGTGCCGTCCCAGTACTCGTAGTCCTTCTTCTCGGTGTCGAAGGGCCACTTGTTGATGAGCCCGACGTGCTTCGTCGCGTCGTCGGGCAGGCCCTTGAACTCCTCGACGGCCTCCGCGCTGACGCGGTCGGTCGCGAAGACGTCGGTGCTGGCGCTCACGAGGCGCTCGTCGCTGTCGTCGACGCAGTTGGGCGCGTCGTCGACGTCGATGACCACGCACGAGGTGTTGACCCAGACGGCGACGTCATCGTCGGAGGCGTCGGAGTCGACCTTCGAGATGCTCTCGACCTTGACCGGCTGCTCGTCGGAGCCGAGCTTGGAGACGGTGCCGCTGAGGTGCGTCACGGAGTTGACGTCGAGTGGCAGCTTCTTGACCTGTCCGGGCGCCCAGATGAGTGCCAGGAGCCCGACGACCAACAGGAAGCCACTCAAAGCGAGCAGGATCGCACCAAGATTCTTACGCACAGCTGTGCCCCTCCCCAGGAACGAATATTTCGGCACAGTAACCCATGTCACAGCTGCCGCGGCGTCAATATGGCAGATAACTACTGATGAGTCACGTCCCACGCTCAGGTGGCGTCGACCGGGTGTTTCCTCAGCACGAGCACCAGGTTCCAGGTGGCGACCTCGCGCACCAGCGGCACCCGCAGCAGCCACCAGGACCATCCCGGGTTGTAGCGCGGCCGGATCGCGACCACGTCCGCGACCTCCTGGCGCGCCGCCCACCGCAGCCCGTCGCCGGTGGTCACCGCGAACAGGGACTCCCCGAACCGGTTCTTCGGCTCGTGGCCGTGGACGCGCCGGTAGCGGCGTCGCGCCCGCTGCCCTCCGAGGAAGTGCCAGGGCGCCGTCTCGTGGCCGCCCCAGGGGCCGAACCACACGGTGTAGCTGAGGTAGACCAGGCCGCCGGGCCGCGTGACCCGGACCATCTCCTGGGCCATCCGCCAGGGGTCGGAGACGTGCTCCAGCACGTTGGAGGAGTAGCAGATGTCCACGGAGCCGTCCGCGAAGGGCAGCTGCATGCCGCTGCCGATGACGGTGCCGGACGCGATCTCGCCGAGCCCGGCGAGCTCGCCGGCGTCGGCGTCGAGCGCGAGGTAGGTCGCGCCGGCGCCGACGAACGCGTCACGGAAGTAGCCCGGGCCGCCTCCGACGTCCAGCAGCCGGGCTCCGCGCAGGTCGGCGTAGTCGCCGAGCTGCTCGACGGAGTCGGCGGCCAGAGCCCGGTAGAACCGGGCGGGGTCGGGCTGCTCGTAGCGGAACTCGCGCAGGAGACGGACGGAGCGGCGCAGCGTGGCGCGACGCCGCGGGCGCTCGCCGGTACGGCGAGCGACCGGGGTCAGCTGTTCGAGCCGTAGTCGAGGTCCGGCTGCTCGACGCTCACCGGTGACTTGCTCGGCGGCGAGGTCTGGCTGTTGATGACGCCGACCAACGACACGGTTCCGACCACGCCGCCGACGATCAGCGACCCGATGAGACCTGCAATGCCTGAGATTCCCACGTGTTCACCCTCCCTAGGTGGGTGCAGCGTAGCAGCGTTCCCGCCGGTGTGCCCCGATTCGCCGCGCCGACCTTCAGGACACCGCCGGCCGCCGGCGCCGGCGCGTCACCGCTGCTGCGACACCCCATCCCAGCGGCCCCACGAACGCCGCCCAGGCGGCGGCCATGGCCCCCACCCGACCGGCCGACGACGAGCGCGGTCGCGCCCCCGGCAGCTCCGTCACCGTCAGCCGCGAACCCCGCAGGAGCGTTTCGCCCTCCACCTCGGGACTCACCCTGGGGGCGTCCCGGTCGGTGATCACGACCCCGATGCCGGCATCCACGAGCGCGCGCGCCCGCTCCGGGGCCGAGGGGAGCGCCAGGGCGCGGGACACCTCCATGACGCGTGGGTCCTCTCCCGCGATGACCGTGCCCGAGACGACCAGCTCGTCGCTGGTGACGAAGTCACGCGACTGGTAGCGGCCGGTCGGGTCGAGGACCTTGCGGTCCCCGTTCCAGCTCGGCCGGCGATAGCTCGCCAGCGGGAGCAGCAGGACGTCGCCCTCCCCCGCGCGCTCGTCGATCACCGCACGGGCGGCTGCGTAGTCGGTCGGGAACTCCACCGCCTGCAGCCGACCGCCGACCCCGAGGGCGGCATCGGGCAGGAGCAGCAGCGGCAGGACGACGAGCACCCCGGCGACCATCACGGCGCCGGCGTCCTCCATCACGCCCAGCAGCCGGCTGGTGGCGACGGCCGCGAGCGTGACCACCAGCGGGACGCACAGGACCAGCAGCCGGGACCCGTCCCGGACGAGCCCACCCCCCGGGACGTGCACCGCGACCCAGGCCACGAGGTCGGGGCTGGCCCAGGTGAGCAGCGCCGCGCCGAGCCCGACCGCCCAGCACACCAGGAGCGTCGCGGCGTCACGGCGGCCTCGCGCCCACCACTGCCGGGCGCCGGTCAGCGCCAGGGTCAGCAGGACCAGGAGCGAGACCCAGGCGAGCAGCCCGGTGCGGGAGTGCGGCACCACCTCGCTGTTCCAGATCCCGCCCAGCGAGAGCGCCGCCAGTGGCGCCGGGAGCGAGCCCTCGCCGCTGAGGGCGAACGCCGCCGCCCCGGCGGGGTCCGAGCGTCCGGCGGCCGCGTGCAGCAGGCCGGACACCACCCACGGCGCGTTGGCCGCGGCGACCAGTCCCACCGCGAGGGCGGCACGGGCCCGGGACCTCAGGCCCACGGAGGCGACCAGCGCCACCGCCGTGACGACACCGGCGCTGGCGCTGAGCGACCCGGTGACGAGCAGGAGCGGCAGCGCGGCGGGCAGCCGCCGGTCGACGCGCCACCTGCGCCCCAGGTCGAGGACCCACGGCAGGGCGCCGTACCCCACGAGCACCGGCCAGTGGCCCATCACGAGCCGCTCGGCGACGAAGGGGTTCCAGACGAAGAGCGAGACCGCGACGAGCCTGGCCGTCAGCGGCAGGTCCCGGAGCGGTCGCACGACGCCCACCGCCCCGGCGACGAGCGGGAGCGCGAGGACCAGCTTCTGCAGGAGCCACCCCGGCACCACCTCGTCGAGCACCGAGACGACCGCGTCGGACGGCACCGCGCGCGGCAGGCTGGAGCCCAGGCCGAGGAAGTCGGCACGCAGGGTGAGGTCGGGGACCCAGACCATGTCGTAGCTCAGCACGTACCCCGCGGCCAGCGCCGGGCCGAGCAGCACGACCGTGACCAGGACCGCCCACCCGGGGACCCACCACCCGCGCCCGGGACGGGGCATCGCGGGGCCGGGCATCGCAGGACGGGGCATCAGGGGTGATCCAACCACGGCGCCGCACGGCTCCGGCCTCGTCTACGATGACGCCGTGACCGAGGCGACCGGCCTGCGCCCTCGAGCGCGGGACACAGGTGTCGCCATCGCCGTGGCCATGGGCGTCATGAACGTCTCCACCTACGGCTTCCAGATGATCGCGGCGCGGGCCCTGGGCCCCCGGGAGTACGGCGCGTTCGCCGCGCTGATGAACGTCACGATGATCGTCGGCGTCCTGGCCCTCGGGCTCCAGGCGACCGCGGCCCGCCGCATCTCCTCCCACCCCGACGGGGTGAGCGAGATCGAACGAGCCATCCTGCGCGTCACCTACCGCTCGGCCGCCATGGTCGGCGCCCTCCTCCTCGTGCTGTCGCCGGTGGTCGCCCTCGTGCTGCGGCTCGACAGCATCGCCAGCGCTGCGGTCATCGGGTTCGCGGCCGTCCCCCTGACGATCATGGGCGGGCAGGCCGGCGTGCTGCAGGGCGAGCGTCGCTGGCTCGCGCTCGCGATGGTCTACGTCGCCGCCGGGGTGCCACGGCTGGTCGTCGGCGCCGGCATCGTCCTGTGGCAGCCCAGCGAGCTCTCCGCGATGGTCGCGGTCGCCGTCACGGCCCTGGCCCCCGTCGTCGCGGGCAGCATCGCGCTGCGCGGCGTCCGGCTCCCCCGGTCCTCCGCGGCCGAGCCCACCGGCCCCGGTGTCCTGGGTGAGGTCGCCCGCAACTCCCAGGCACTGCTCGCCTTCTTCGCGCTCGGCAACGTCGACGTGATGGTCGCGCGCAACGTCCTCGACGGGCACGACGCCGGGCTCTACGCGGCGGGCCTCATCATGACCAAGGCGGTGCTCTTCCTGCCCCAGTTCGTCGTCGTCGTCTCCTTCCCTTCCCTGTCGTCGGCGCACGAGCGGCGGCGCACGCTCATGCGCGGCCTGGCGACGGTCGCCGCCATCGGGGCCGCGGCCACGGCCGGCGCCCTCCTGCTGCCCGGCCTGGCGATGGTCTTCGTGGGAGGCAGCGAGTACGCCGAGATCGAGTCGCGGCTGTGGCTGTTCGCGGTGCTCGGCACGCTGCTGGCCATGCTGCAGCTGCTCGTCTACGCCGTCGTGGCCGGCCAGGGGCGGCGCTCGGTCTACGCGCCGTGGGCCGGCGTGGTGCTGGTGGTGGCGCTGGGCGCCCTCTCCGACACCCCGGACATGCTGCTGGCCGTCGTCGTCGCCGCCGACACGCTCCTCCTGGCGGTCCTGGTGACGATCAGCCTGTATCTCGCCCGCTCCCCCGTCGTGGTCGAAGATCCCCCGGCGGTGGGCGAAGGCGTGTAGCGTCCCTCACACCCGTAGGCGTTTCAGGGAGGGGACGACACGGTGCTCGATCGATACCGCGCTGCCACGCAGGCCCGCAGGAAGGGCCGTGGCACAGCCGGCCACACGCGCGCCACCAGGCTGCTGGTGCTCAACTGGCGCGACCTCTGGCACCCCGAGGGCGGTGGCTCGGAGCTCTACGTCGGCGAGGTCACCCGGCGCCTGCGCGACGACGGGGTCGACGTCACGATCTTCAGCGCCCAGTACCCCGGCTCCAGCAGGACCGAGGAGCTCGACGGCCTGCGCTACGTGCGCCGGGGCGGGCACCTCACGGTCTACCTGTGGGCCGCGTGGTACCTCGCCACCGGGCGCTTCGGCAGGCTCGACCGCGTCCTCGAGGTGCAGAACGGCATGCCGTTCCTCGCCCGGCTCTTCACCCGGGCCCGCGTCACGGTGCTGGTGCACCACGTCCACCGCGAGCAGTGGTCGATCCTCAACCCGGTCCTGGCCCGCGTCGGCTGGTTCATGGAGTCGCAGGCGGCCGTGCGGGTCAACCGCGGCGTCTCCTACGTCGCCGTGAGCGAGGTGACCCGCAGCGAGCTGGTCGACCTGGGGGTGCGGGCCTCGGACATCACCATCGCCTGGAACGGCCTGCCGCCGGTCCCCGAGCACGACGCCCGCCCGGAGTCGCCCACCCCCGAGCTGGTGATGCTGGTCCGACTGGTGCCGCACAAGCGGGTGGAGCACGCGATGGAGACCGTCGCCGCGCTGCGCGGTCGCTTCCCCGGGCTGCACCTCACGGTGATGGGCTCCGGCTGGTGGGAGCCGCAGCTCCTCCAGCACCGCACGGACCTCGGCCTGGAGGACGACGTCACCTTCCTGGGTCACGTCAGCGACCGCACCAAGTTCGAGGTCCTCTCCGGGTCCTGGGTGCACCTGCTGCCCTCGGTCAAGGAGGGGTGGGGTCTCTCCATCGTCGAGGCGGCCAGCGTCGGCGTCCCCTCGATCGCCTACGCCGACGCGGGCGGCGTGTGCGAGTCGATCCTGGACGGCGTGACCGGTCTCCTGGCGCTCGACCAGGACGACCTCGTCCAGCAGACGGCGCGGCTGCTCGAGGACGAGGAGCTGCGACACGACCTCGGCGCCAAGGCCAAGATCCGCTCCGCGCAGTTCACCTGGGAGACGACGGTGGCGTCGCTGCGGCGCGCCATGTCGCTCTGATCAGGAGCGGTCGCCGCCACGGGCGACGGGGAAGCCCACCGTCGCCGACGCCACGCAGACGGTGCCCGCCTCGTCACGCCGCTCGTCCTGCCGCAGCTGCATCGACACCGAGTCCAGGCGGCCCGAGACGACCATGTCCACCACGTTGAGCCCGTCGCGCAGCGGGACCACCAGCTGCCGGCCGGCAGCGTCGACCAGCAGCGAGCCCCGCGCGGCGGTGTAGTAGCCCACGCGCAGCACCATCCGGTCGCCGTCACCGTCGATGGTGTCGTCGAGCGGGATTGCCGTGGGCCGCTCCGCGGTGACCGGGTAGCCGCAGGTCTCGTCGTCGGTCGGACGGCTCGCGACGGTCGCGACGAGGTCCATGGGGCGCAGGCGGCCCTCGGAGTCCACCATCCGCATCGAGTGGCTGGGCAGGTCGAAGACCGGGCTCTCCGGCGCGATGCCGACCAGGGTGGACACCGTGGCGTCGGTGCCGAACCAGTTGATCATCACGTCGTCGGGCGCGCCCCCGTCGAAGATCACGACCTCCGGCTGGGCCCGCAGCTCGGCGCGCAGCGTCTCGACGTAGTCGCGGTCGACCCGGTTCTCGAGGTGCCCGGACACGTGGCCGGTGGTCACCGCCGCGGACCCGACGTAGAGCAGGGCGAGCCCGCAGGCCACCACGGCCGCGGGGTTCAGCCGGCCGGCCCACCGCCGGGGCTCGGCCCGCTCCTGCGGCTCCGCGCGGGTGGCCGGCGCGGCGAGCACCGCGCGGACGACGAGCGCCAGCGCCACGGGCAGCACCGGCACGATGTCGGCGGCGTAGCGCGGGATCAGCCCGAAGGTGGGACCCATGCCGGTGCGCCCACCGAAGAGCAGCACGACGTCGAGCAGGGTGTAGACCAGGAGGAGCAGCCAGCCCCAGGCGGCGGCCCGGGTGCGGCGCAGGCTCCAGACCACGGCCACGGCGACCACGAGCCAGGCCAGCACGACCGCGTACGCCGCGGGCAGCAGCAGCGAGTCGCCGACCACCTCGGGGTTCCACGGCCCGGCGACGAAGCCCGGGACCGCGTTGCGGACCACGAAGTTGCCCAGCAGCTCGGCGGTGTCCCCGCCCGACCCGGCCGACGTCGTGGCGATCGGCGCGACGGCACGGTGCAGGACGACGTAGCCCACGAGCAGGACCGCCAGCGGCGCCCACAGCCGCCACTGCGAGCGCAGCGCCTGGACGACGGCGCGCGGCCCGCGCGCCGGGGAGTAGGCGCAGGCCACGGCGCCCAGCACCACGGGGAACAGCGCCGCCCGCTCCTGGAAGAGCAGTCCGGCCACGGTCGCGGCCACGACCAGCGGCAGTGCCCACCAGCGCTCGTCGTCCAGGTGCACCAGCAGGGCCCACACGGCCAGCAGCAGGCAGATGCTGATCGGCAGGAACTGGATCGCCACGGCCCACCACAGGGTCGGCCACAGCGCCAGCGGGCACGCCAGGCCCACGGCGAGCAGCGGGACCCGGGCCCACGACCCGGGCAGCATCCGGCTGAGGACCAGCCAGAGCAGGGCGGCCGCGACGGCCTGCAGCGCGACCGTCTCCACCACGACCGCGCCCCAGTCGAGCGGCGCGAAGTGCGCGTGCGCCCAGGCGAAGAGGAAGCCGCCCGGGAAGAAGTGGCCGGAGTAGTCCTGGGTGAGGAGTCCGGGGGTCAGCGGCTCGTCCCCGAGCCGGAGCATGAGGAAGTCGTCCTGCGTGAAGTAGCCGCGCGCCAGCAGCACGCCGCGCCAGACGCCCTGCGCGAGGATGAGGCACAGGGCGGCGAGACCGGGCCAGGAGCTCCAGGGACCGGTCAGCGCGCGCCACCACGCGGTGCGCTCAGGCATGGGCGGCCACCTCCGTCTCGGGCTTCTCCGGTGCGGCGCGCGCGGCCAGCGTCGCGGCGACGAGGCCGACCCCGAGTCCGGCGACCGCGTCGCAGACGGTGGGCGGCAGCCCCGGCTCACCGACGGCGACCAGCGCGGCGGCGACGCCGGCCAGGCCGACCAGCACCGCCCCGAGGGTGCCGGCCTCCAGGCGACGGCGGCCCAGCACCCCGACCAGGAAGCCGACCGCCAGCGCGGGTCCGCCCAGGAGCCCGACGATGAGGAGGCCCAGCAGGCTCCAGCCCCAGCGCCAGGGGCGCAGGGGCTCCGACGCGAGCGGCTCGGGCCAGGACACCGTGCGGAGGCGCTCGCGACGCCTCGCCAGCACGGCCCCCGCGACCAGCAGCAGGGCCAGCACGCCGCCGGTCACGAGGGCGGCCTGGTACCACCGGTTCGGCGCGAACGTGAGCTGCACGCGACCGCCCTCGCCCGCGGGCAGCACGTAGCCCTGCTTCCAGCCGTCCACCCGGACGGGGTCCAGCCGGCGGCCGCCGAGCTCGGCGACCCAGCCGTCGTTGACGTTCTCCGGCACGATCAGCAGCGACTCCGCGCCCGGGCCCACCTCGACGCTGCGGTCGTTGGACGTCCAGCGGCCCACCTCGACGTCGCGCCGCGCGGGCGCCGCCGGCGTGGCGCGCCCGGCGGGAGCCAGGGTGAGCTCGCTGGGGGCGAACTGCTCCGTGGCGCTGATGCGCACCGTGTGGGTCCCCGAGTCCAGGGCCACCGGCCCGTCGCACGACTCGAGCCGCATGGGCGTCCCGTCGATGACCTGGGCCAGCGTGCCGGCGACCTGCGTGGGGTGGACGCGTCCGTCGATCTCGAGCTCGGGTCCCAGGCCGCAGATCGCGCCCGTCGGCAGGTCCCGGTCGGGGCTGTAGCGCAGCCCCTCGAGTCCGGCGACCGTCAGCTCCGCGACGCCGAGGGGGGCATCCGCCTCGGCCGGCGGCGGTGCGAAGACGATCCGCAGGCGGCTGGCCGTCAGGGGCTCGAACTCCGCCCGCCCGGCGGCGTCGAAGGTCACGCTCCTGGTCTCCCCGCCGGCCACGATCGTCGCGCTCGTCGGCCCGACGGCGGTTCCGCGAGGGGCGGTGACGGTCAACGCGTCGACCGTGCGCCGGCCCTTCCACCGCAGCCGGAGCGTCGGGTCCGGGTCACCCTTCGCGGCCGACCAGAAGGTCGCCGGGTCGCCGTCGTAGGAGAGCTGGGCCCCGACGCCCGGCTCGTTCTGGTACGTCGTGGACGACCGCACGCGCACCTTGCCGAAGATCGGCTCCATGAGCCGCGCGCTGGCCGCGGTGGTGCGCGCCACGACCGAGCCGTCGAAGTCCCAGCTCCCGTCGTCGTGCACGGTGAGCTCGCGCACCAGCCCGGACTCCTCCTCGCTGGCCCGCGCGTCGGCGAGGAAGCCGCAGGTGGTGCCGATCCCGGCATCGATGCAGCCGCGCCGGTGGGGGCGCGAGCGCAGGACGAACGTCGTGCCGTCGTCGGCACCCGCGTCGGGGACGACGAGGCGCCGCTCGACGTCCACCCCGGGGAAGGAGATGTCCCTGATGGCGACCACGCCGTCGGTGCCGGCGGTGTCGGTCACCGTGACGCGGAAGCGGTCGAGGGCGCCGCGCAGCGGGACCTGCACCGTCCCCGAGCCGGGGTCCACGGGCAAGGTCTCGTCGGTGTCGCCGGCCTGCACCCGCACCTCACGCACGGGCAGGCCGGTCACGCCGTCGACGCCCAGGACCAGCGTGGCGCTCTCGAAGGAGACCGGCTCGTCGAAGCGGACCTCCACCCACTGACCGACCGGGTCCAGCAGCGGCGAGGACTGCCAGTAGGTGTCGACCAGACCGTCCACCGCGGCGTAGGGACCCAGCTCGGGTCGCACCGGCCCGAAGGTGTCGGAGTAGCCGCCCGAGGACGAGGCGACGACCGAGGAGATGCCCTCGTAGGCGGCGTAGACGCGCTCGCTGGACTCCGGGCCGGAGTAGTCGTTGGCCGTGCGGGCGGTGCGGTACTTCTCGTCCTTCGTCATGACCTGCCCCACGGCGTCCTCGAGACGGCCGAACCCGCGCTCGCGCTTGCGGTAGCCGTCGCCGACGAGGTCGGGCGCGGTCGCGTCCCAGTGGGGCTCGCCCTCCATGACCACCGGCGTGTCGGGGTCGAGGCGTCCGGCCTCCATGGCCGTGAGGATGTCCTCGGGGCCGCCGGCGAGGGTCTGCACGCCGTCGCGCTCCACGGCCTCGACCCGGGGCACGTCCCGGTCGACGCGCAGGATGTCGATCATCGACTGGTCGCCGAAGCCGGAGGACCCGAACGACGCCACCTCGGTCAGGCCGGGGCTGCGCCGCAGCGCCAGGTCGACGCGGGCGGGGTCGGGTGCCCCGCTGGCGTAGAGGTCGAGGTCGCGGCGGACGACGACGTACTCGATCCCGGCCCGGGCCAGGACCCCGGCGAGCTGGGAGGAGCCTTGACCGTCGGAGACCCGCTCCTGGATCGCGTCGAGGAACCGGATCGTGCTGCCCGGGGTGAGCGGGATCTGGCTGCGGGTGACCCACGGGGTGCTCGCCAGCCCCTGGAGCGGCTCGTCGATCGTCCAGCCCCACCACTGCTGGCCGAACCCCGCACCGGGCACCACGAGCGCCGACGCGGTGCCGTCCACGTCGTCCAGGTAGTCCGCTGCCTCCTGCCACGCGCTGGGCACCTCGGTCCAGCCCGGCTTGCGCATCTCACCGCTCCACAGGGGCTGCGCCGCCACGATCAGCAGCACCGCCACGAGGGAGGCGCCCAGGACCCGGGCCGCCTCACGGCTGCGACCGGCCGCCGGGACCAGCGAGGTGGCGGCGTGGGCGAGGCCGAGCGCGAGGGGCAGCCGCAGGAGCGGGTCCACCTTGTGCACGTTGCGGAGCATGGACAGGGGCCCGTCCAGCAGGAACTGGAACTGGCTCGCCAGCGGTGAGGCCAGGACACCTTCGCGCGAGACGGTCAGGCACACGGCGCCGAGCAGCAAGCTCAGCAGGAGCGGCACGCGCAGCGGCATCGTGCGGCGCGTGAGCCCGTAGAAGCCCAGCGCCGACACGGCCGCCGTGGTCGCGATCAGGACCGGCGCGGTGGCCAGGGAGTAGGCGCCCGGCCACCAGGGCTGCCCGCCGACGTAGATGAAGGAGAGCCAGTGGTCGGCCCCGCGCGTCACGTTGGTCCAGCCCAACGGCCGCACCACCGCGATCGAGGTCTCGATGTAGTCGAGGAACGGGGGGCTGTAGCGGCCCAGCACGAGCAGCGGCAGCATCCACCAGGCACTGGCCATGGCGGTCGCGCCGACCCACCAGCGCGCCAGCCGGGCGCCGCCGGGCCGACGGACGGTCGCCAGCACCACGAGGAGCGGCAGCGGCAGCGCGGCGAGGTTCTCCACGGCGTTGACGCCGCCGAAGCACAGCAAGGCGGCGCCCGAGCACAGGGCTCCCGTGCGGGGGCCGAGACGGCCGCGCTGGGCCAGCACGAGCGGGAGCACCACCCAGGGCAGCACGGCGGTCGGCAGCACCTCGGCGGTCAGCACGCCGGCGAGGCCGAGCAGCCGCGGGGCCACGGCGTACGACAGGCCGCCCAGCCATCCCGCCCACGGTGAGGCCTCGGGGCTCATCGCCCGCACGAGCCGGCGGCAGCCCTCGAAGGCGACGACGAGCAGCAGCCCGCTCCACAGCCGCTGGGTGACCCAGTCGGGCAGGCCGACCCAGTCCCCCACCAGGAAGAAGGTGCCCTGCGGGAAGAGGTAGCCGTAGGCCTGGTTCTGCAGCTCCCCGAACGAGGAGTCCTGGTTCCACAGCGAGAGGCTGCGCGTCATGAACCGGGCCGGTGCGGCGGTGAGGTCGAACTTCGTGTCGAACGTCGTGGTCCCGAGCCGCTGCAGGAAGGACAGCGCCATCAGCCACGTCCAGGTCAGCGGCACCGCCCACCAGGTGAAGGGGCGTCGGCGAAGTCGGTCCACCACGAGCGCTCGCGAGCGTCCGGCTTCGATGACGAATCCTCCTTGTGCCGCGGACGGGGCGAACCGACCGGTAACCTGCCGCGTGTGATCCTAGGGCGTCGTGACAATGTCGGAGCCGTACCCGGTCGAATCGGTCCCGCGGCGCCCGCGCCCCGGGGTCGGGGTGCCCGGTGAGCCGCCTTCCGGGCGGGGACAGCGACGCGCGGTTCGAGCGGGTCTGGTCGGTCGCCGACCGCATCCCCGGCTGGCTGACCCGCGACCAGGCACGGCTGCTGTACGACGAGGCCCTCGCGGTGTCCGCGGGCTCGGCCCTGCTCGAGATCGGCAGCCACCAGGGCCGGTCGACGGTCGTGCTGGGCAAGGTGGCCGATGCCACGGGCGGGGAGGTCATCGCGATCGACCCCTTCGTCGAGGGCCGGCTGTTCGGCGGCGCACCGACCAAGACCAAGTTCCTCGCCCACCTCGACGAGGCCGAGGTCGCCCACGTGGTCCGTCACGTCGAGGACTACTCCACGCAGGCCCGTCCCGCCTGGACCGAGCACTTCCAGTACCTGTACATCGACGGCAAGCACGACTTCTGGACCTTCAGCGACGACCTGCTCTGGGCGCGGTTCCTGCCGCCGGGCGCCCCGGTGCTGGTCCACGACGCCTACTCCTCGATCGGCGTGACGCTCGGGATCCTGGCCCGCGTCCTGTTCTCCCGGGAGCTGCGCTACGAGCGTCGCGAGGGCTCGATGGCGCTCTTCCGCACCTCGCCGCCGCGCCTCGCCGACCGGCTGCGCATCCTGCGCGAGGTCCCGTGGTGGCTTCGCAACGTCGCCATCAAGGTGCTGCTGCGCCTCCGACTGCGCCCCGTTGCGCGGCTCGTGGGCCACGACTCGCCGTACGACCCCTACTGAGCGCCGCGCCCTAGGCGAAGAAGCGGTCCGACAGTGCCTGGACGAGGGCGGCGTGCTCCTCGACGCCGAAGTCGCGCCGGCGGGTCCGCAGCGAGAGGGTCGTCGTGACCGACGTCGAGGCGAGCCCCACCGCGACCGAGCGCGGTCCGCTGCTGGCCGGGAACATGGTGACCGACAGCAGGCCGTCGCCGCTGACCAGGCCGAGGTTGCTCAGCATGGCGGTGGCGCCCAGGCGGCTGCTGAGCAGGCGGACGGCCAGCGGTGCGGTGCCTCCCGCGGAGGTCTCCGGGAAGTCCGGCTCCGGGCGCAGCTGCGCGATCGCGGGCGCCAGGCTCTCCACGTCCACGCCCGTGCCGACACGCAGCCGCAGGTAGGCGGTCTGGCGGTCGGGCTGGGGCAGGTCGTCGGTCCGGCGCGAGGCGCCGATCACCAGCACCGGTCGGCGTCCGGTCCGTCGCCACCGGCCCTCGGCGTGGGTGGAGAGCACCGCCCGCGCCAGGTGGGCGGTGCCGCGCTCGACGCGTGGCCGGGTCACCGAGCTCAGGTCCTCGACCGGGGAGCCGGCGTCGCCGTCGCCGGCGAAGCGGGCCGGTGGGTCGGTGAGCGCCTCGCCGAGGCGCCGGACGCTCGAACCCAGGAAGCCGTACGGCGCCGCGCGGTCGCCGATCCCCCGGGCCCGGGTGCGCAGCCCCCGCCCCAGGGCGCCGCCGGCGACCGCGAGCAGCCCCAGACCGTCGATCACGCCGTGGTGCGCGCCCACGAGGAGACGCGTGCCGTCGTCGGTGAGCGCCAGCCGCACCAGCGGCGAGCTCGGTCCGTACGGCGCCGAGGCGACCTGCCGGCGCGCCGCCGGCCAGCCGTCGGCCGCGACGACGAGCACCTCGGGCGCGTGGCCGAGGTGGGCGTGGCGGGCGCAGAGCGCCGCGACCCGGTCGGCGACGTCGTCGGCGGCGACCGGCGCATCGACGTGCGCCTCGAGGCAGATGCCCCACGTGGTGTCCGGGTCGCCGTACATGCCGACGACCTCGCGCGCGCCTCGGACGGCCGGGTCGAGCCGGGCGCGTCGTGCGCGCAGGGTGGGACGCACCAAGGGAACCTCAGGCATAGTGACGGCTGACGAAGGCCCAACGTATCGCGAAACCGGCAAGGACCACATGACAGCCACCCAGACCCCGCCGGCATCCGCCGCGCGCGGGCTGCTCAGGACGGCGCGACCGCGCCAGTGGAGCAAGAACCTCCTCGTCCTTGCCGCCCCGGTGCTGTCGGGAGAGCTCACCGAGGGCTCGGTGGTCGCGCACACGGCGATCGCCTTCGTCGCCTTCTGCTGTGCCGCCTCCGCCGTCTACCTCGTCAACGACGCCCGCGACGTGGAGGCGGACCGGGCCCACCCCAGCAAGCGCTTCCGGCCGGTGGCCGCGGGGATCGTCCGTCCCGGCGCGGCCTACGCCGCGGGCGCCGTGCTGCACGTCCTGGCCCTGGTCATCGCGATCCAGGCCGGCTGGCGGCTCGCGGCGGTCATCGCCGCCTACCTCGTCGTGTCCGCCGCCTACTCCTGGTGGCTCAAGAACGAGCCGGTCCTCGACATCGCCGTCATCGCCTCCGGCTTCCTGCTGCGGGCGGTCGCGGGCGGCGCCGCCTCGGGGATCGAGCTGTCGCAGTGGTTCCTGCTGAGCGCGTCGTTCGGCTCGCTGTTCATGGCGGCCGGCAAGCGCTACGCGGAGGTGTCGCTGGACCTCAAGGAGCCCGAGCTCTTCCGTCGGACGCTGGCGCTGTACTCGCCGACGTACCTGCGCTTCGTCTGGACGATGTCGGCCGGGCTGCTGATCATGACCTACGGCCTGTGGGCCTTCGAGCTGAGCGCCGCCGCCGGCGGCTCGGCCCTCACCGTCGCCTCGATGGCGCCGTTCGTGCTGGCCGTCCTGCGCTACGCCGTCTCGGTCGACGCAGGCGTCGCGGGCGAGCCCGAGGAGATCGCGCTGCGCGACCACGTGCTGCAGGTGCTGGCGCTCGTCTGGCTGGCCCTCGTGGCCGGAGCGGTCTACGTCGGCTGACGCTCAGAGCACGCGCTTGGCGACCCGGAGCAGCCCCTGCTTGGCCGAGCGGCGGTGCGCCGACCCACCCTCGGGCTCGGCGTCGCGGTGGCGCAGGAACCACTCGTAGGAGCTCTCGAACATCGCGTCCGTGGACCACCGGGCGCTCCACCCGAGCTCCTCCTTGGCGTCCGCGACGTCGAACCACAGCGAGCGGCTGTACATGATCCAGTGGTAGGGCGCGAACGGCGTGAGGCCGAGCCGGGCCGACCACTCCATCGCCTTGGTCGTCGGTCCGACCGGGAGGTGGCGGACCCGGGAGCCGGTGCCGGCGTGGGCGCAGAGGTGCCCGACGGCCTCCCCCATCGTGCCGAACTCCTCGGCGCCGATGTTGTAGACGGCCGGACCGGGCCGTCGCGCGGCCAGCAGGCAGGCCGAGGCGAGGTCCTCGGCGTGCACGAACTGGTAGACGTTGCTCCCGTCACCCAGGATGGGCACGGAGCTGCCGTCGGCGATCCAGTCGAAGAGGATCCCGAAGATCCCCAGCCGGCCGTGGCCCAGGATCGTGCGGGGTCGCACGATCGTGGCGTCGAGGCCCCGGCTGACCGCGGCGCGGACCAGCAGCTCGGCGTCGAGCTTGGCCTGGCCGTAGGCCTCGACCGGGCGGGCGGGGGTCGCGCGGGTGACCGGGTTGGCGCTGGGGACGCCGAAGACCGCCGACGAGGAGGTGTGCACCAGCTTGGCCACGCCCGCGCGCTCGCAGGCCCGGATCACCACCGCCGTGCCCTCGACGTTGACCGACTCGAAGAGGTCGCGGTCGCGCGCGAGCGGCACCTGCGCGACGTTGTGGAACACCATGTCGGCGCCGGCGGCTGCGCGAGCCACCAGCGCCTCGTCGCGCACGTCGCCGTGGAAGAGCTCGACGCCGGGGGGGCGGTCGGGAGCGTCGACGACGTCGAGGACCCGCACCTCCAGACCGTCGCGCTGCAGCGCCTCGACCAGCAGCGAGCCGAAGTAGCCGCTGCCGCCGGTGACCAGGGCGACGCTCATCGCTCGGCCCTGCGCGGCGCGAGCGAGACGCCCTGGGCGGCGCACCACCGGACCGAGCGGCGCATGCCCTCGGCCAGGTCGACCCGCGGCTCGTAGCCGAGCGCCGCCTCGGTCGCGGAGATGTCGCAGGCGATCGTCTTGTCCATCTCGCCGAGCACGTGGATCGACTGGTGGTAGACGCCGCGGTCCTGGAGGAGCCGGTCGGCGCGCTCGGCGAGCCTCCCGACCAGGGCCGGCGCGCGCAGCCGGCGACCGCTGACGACGTAGCCCTCCTCGCGCATCACCTGGGCGACGGTCGCGACGATGTGTGCCATGGGGTAGGCCTCGCGGTCGGCGACCCAGAACGCCTGACCGGTGACGTCGGGGGCGTGCTCGGCGAGCGCCACCCCCTGGACGAGGTTGTCCACGAAGACCATCGAGCGCCGCTGGGCGCCGTCGCCGAGGACCGGGAACCGGCCCGCGGCCACCATCGTGAAGAACGAGCTCTGCCGCGCGGGCTGGAACGGGCCGTAGAACCACGGCGGTCGCACGACGACGCTCGAGGTGTCCCCGGACGCGGCCGCCTCCAGCACCAGCCGCTCGCCGGCCATCTTGGAGCGGCCGTAGCCGAGGTAGGGCCGGTAGGGCTCGTGCTGGCGGAAGCGGTCGTCGGGCGTCGCGTTGACCCCGAAGGCGGAGTTGGAGGAGACGTGCACCAGCCGGCGCACCCCGACGCGGGACGCGGCGCGCAGGACCTCGCGCGTGCCCTCGACGTTGACCCGGTCGAAGTCGGCCACGCGCGCCGGGTGGATGACCCCCGCCGCGTGGACGACCGAGGCCCCGGCGGCGCCCTCGAAGAGACGCTCGAGCACGTGCGGGTCGGCGACGTCGCCCACGTGGACCACCGCACGTGGCAGGACGTCGAGGATCGCGGGCACCTCCGCGGCCGAGGCTGCCAGGACGCGGACCTGACCGTCGCGAGCCACGGGTCCGTGCTCCGGCCTGGGGTGGGCGACGGCGTCCAGGAAGGCACGTCCGAACCAGCCGCCTCCGCCGGTGAGGACCGTGGTCCCCGCGGGCTCCCAGCGCGCCGTCATCGCGAGCCCTCGAGCAGCCGGTCGACGTTGCGGTGAGCCACGGCCATCAGTGTGCCCTGCGGGTTGACGCCCGGTGCGCTCGGGAGCAGCGAGGCGTCGTTGACGCTGAGGTTGGCCACCCCGTGCACGCGGCCGAAGGAGTCGGTGGCGCTGCGGCGGACGTCCTCGCCCATCGGCACGGTGCCGCAGAGATGGACCGACATCACCGCGGCCGCCGCCCGGCTCATCGCCTCGACCGCGGGGCCGACCTGCTCCGGGGCCGAGACCCGGGGGGCGCCGACGTAGGACGGGACCTGCAGCTGGGCGCCGGCCGCCGACAGCAGCACCATCAGGCGACCCATGCCGGCGCGGAGCGCCGCCAGGTCGCGACGCGTGAGGTGGTAGGTGACGACCGGGTCGCGCACGCCGGGCACGGCCCGGACGCGGCCGGTGCCCTGGCTGCGGATCGACGCGTAGTAGACCGACTGACGGCGCCAGTCGGCGCCGAGCTCGCGGTCGCGGTCCCAGGTGCCGGAGAGGCCCAGCGCGATCATCCCGGGGCGGCCCGCCGAGCCGCCGATCGTCATGGCCGGGGCGAACTCCTTGACCTGGTACGTCGCCAGGTCGGCGGGGTCGTTGACCTCCTCGTCCAGCTGGGCGAGGACCTTGACCGTGGGGTGCATGGACAGGCCCCGCCCGACGTTGCGGCGCAGGCCGCTGCGCTGGAGCAGCGCCGGGCTCTGCACCGCTCCCCCGCACACCACGACGTGCTCGGCCCGGATGACCTCGCGGTCGGTCACCACGCCGGTGACGCGGTCCCCGGCGAGGCGCAGGCGCTCGACCCGGACGCCCGAGCGGACCTCGGCCCCCGCCGCGACCGCGTCCGCGAGGTAGGTGCGCAGCATGGTCTGCTTCACCGGCGCGGCGCCGGCGTCGCGACGCACCCACCGCGGCACGTCGAGGCCGTCCCAGCCCAGCGCCTCGGCCCCGCGGCGCAGGACGTCGGAGGCGGCGTTCATGGGGCCCGGCGGCGTGCTGATCGAGAGCCGCTCCTCGACGGCCTCGAACCACGGGACGAGGTCGGCGAGGCCCAGTCCCTCGATGGCGTGGGCCGAGCTCCACTCCTGGAGCACCTGCGCGTCGGCCCGGTGGTAGAGCCCGGAGTTGACCTCGCTGCCCCCGCCGACGCAGCTGGCCTCGGTGTAGGCGACCGGGGGCCGGCCCAGGGCGACCGTCAGCCCCTGGTTGCGGTACTGACGGCGCATCTGGTCCAGCGAGTAGGGCTCGGCGCTGCCGGGCTCGACCCACGCCCCCTCCTCGAGGACGACCACGCGCAGCCCGCGGCGCGCACACTCCCGGGCCGTGACCGCCCCGCCCGGACCGGACCCGACGACGGCCACGTCGTACGTCATCGCGGGTCCTCGTGGGCGACCATCAGCGCGACCCCGCGCACCAGCCGGAAGTACTCCGACACCAGCGGCAGCCCGCTGCCCGCCAGCCGGTGCACGACCGCGGCCCGGGCATCCGGCGTCATCCGCGAGTAGGGCCGGCGGCCCAGGACGGCGGCGCTGCCGACGACCGCCGCCTGGGCGACGCAGACGCCGGCCCGGGTGACGCCGGGCAGGGAGGCCAGGTGCTGAGAGGTGGCGCGCCCGATCGCGGCCGCGTCGTGGACCGAGGCCTCCGGCAGGTCGTGGACCAGGAGGTCCGCGGTGAGCGACGCCAGCCGCACGGAGGCAGCTGGCATCAGTGGGCGGCCTCGTGCCAGCTGTGGCCGGTGCCGACGGAGACGTCGAGCGGCACGGTGAGCTCGGCGGCCGACCCCATCTGCTCGCGCACCAGGGCGTCCAGGCGCTCGCGCTCGCCCTCGGCGACCTCGAGCACGAGCTCGTCGTGCACCTGCAGCAGCATCCGCGAGCGCATCCCCTGCTCCTCGAGCGCGCGCTGGACGTTGAGCATCGCGATCTTGATCAGGTCGGCCGCGGAGCCCTGGATCGGGGCGTTGAGCGCCATCCGCTCCGCCATCTCGCGGCGCTGCCGGTTGTCGCTGGTGAGGTCGGGCAGGTAGCGGCGACGACCCATGATCGTCTCGGTGTAGCCGGTCTTGCGCGCCTCGTCGACGACCCCGCCGAGGTAGTCGCGGATCCCGCCGAAGGTCTCGAAGTACTCATCCATCAGCCCGCGCGCCTCGGCCGGCTCGATGGCCAGCTGCTGCGACAGGCCGAACGCCGACAGGCCGTAGGCCAGGCCGTAGTTCATGGCCTTGATCTTGGCCCGCATCTCGACGCTGACGTCGTCGGCGGGCACGTCGAAGACCCGCGCGGCCGTGATCGAGTGGAAGTCGCGCCCCGAGCGGAACGCCTCGATGAGGAGCTCGTCCTCCGAGAGGTGGGCCATGATCCGCATCTCGATCTGGCTGTAGTCGGCGGTCAGGAGGCAGTCGTAGCCCCCGCCGACCACGAACGCCTCGCGGATCCGGCGACCCTCCTCGGTGCGGATCGGGATGTTCTGCAGGTTGGGGTCGGTGCTGGACAGGCGCCCGGTCGCGGCGATGGTCTGGTTGAACGTCGTGTGGATGCGCCCGTCGGGCGCGACCGTCTTGAGCAGCCCCTCGATGGTCTGGCGCAGCCGGATCACGTCGCGGTGGCGCAGGAGGTGCTCGAGGAACGGGTGCTCGGTCTTGACGTAGAGCGCCTGCAGGGCGTCGGCATCGGTGGTGTAGCCGGTCTTGGTGCGCTTGGTCTTGGGCATGTCGAGCTCGTCGAAGAGCACCACCTGCAGCTGCTTGGGCGAGCCGAGGTTGATCTCCTTGCCGATCGCGTCGTAGGCCGACTGGGCCGCCTTGCGCACCTCGGTGTCGAACTCGCCCTGGAGCGCCTCGAGGTGCTCGGTGTCGACCGCGATCCCGGTCTGCTCCATCAGCGTCAGCAGCTCGACCAGCGGCAGCTCCATGTCGGCGAGCAGGCGGGTGCCGCCGTGCTCCTCGATCGCGGTGTCGAGGGCCGCGGCCAGCTCGAGCACGGCCCGCGCGTGCAGCATCGCGGTCGCCGCGACGGCGTGGCCGCCGCCCTCGGCGGTGTCGAAGAGGGCGTCCTGCTCGGGCTCCTGCTCCTGGCGCAGCTCGCGGCGCAGGTAGCGCACGGTGAGGTCGGCGAGGTCGTAGGAGCGCTGGTCGGGACGCACGAGGTAGGCGGCCAGCGCGGTGTCGGAGGCGACGCCGTAGAGGGTCCAGCCGTGGGCGGCCAGGGCCAGCGCCGGGCCCTTGGCGTCGTGGAGCACCTTGGGCTTGTCGTGGTCGGCCAGCCACGCGGCCAGCGCCGCGTCGTCGTCGGGGGTCAGCTCCGCCACGTCGACGTAGGCCGCACGGTCGGTGTCGGTGGCCAGGGCGAGACCCTCGACGCGACCGGTGCCGGCGCCCCAGCCGCCGCGGACGTGGAGGCCCACCCGCTCGTCGCCGAGCTCGGCGAGCCAGGCGCCGAGGGCGCCGGGGGCCAGCACGTCGCCGGTGAGCTCGAAGCCGGGGCCGTCGACCTCCTCCTCGGACTCGAGGGTCTCGAAGAGCCGGTCGCGCAGCACCCGGAACTCCAGGCCGTCGAAGAGCGTGTGGACCTCGGTGCGGTCCCACGGACGCACGGCCAGGTCGGCCGGCACGAGCTCGAGGTCGAGGTCGGTCACCAGCCGGTTGAGCTGGCGGTTGCGCATGACGTCGCCGAGGTGGGCGCGCAGCGCCTCGCCCTTCTTGCCGGTGATCTCGTCGGCGTGCAGGATCACGTTGTCGAGGCCGTCGTAGTGGTTGATCCACTTGGCGGCGTAGCCGACACCGACGCCCGGGACGCCGGGCAGGTTGTCGGAGGTCTCCCCCACCAGCGCCGCGATCTCGGGGTAGCGCTCGGGCGGCACGCCGTACTTGTCCTGGACCCACGCCGGCGTCATCCGCGCCAGGTCGGAGACCCCGCGCATGGGGTAGAGCACGGTGGAGCGGTCGGTGACGAGCTGGATCGAGTCGCGGTCACCGGTGAGGATCAGCACGTCCATGTCGTCGGCCAGCGCCTGGGTCGCCAGGGTCGCGATGATGTCGTCGGCCTCGAAGCCGTCCTTCTTGAGGAAGGGCACGCGCAGCGCCTGCAGCACCTCCTCGATCAGGGGCAGCTGGCTGCTGAACTCGGTCGGCGTCTTGTTGCGGCCGGCCTTGTACTCGGCGTACTCGGCGAGGCGGAAGGTCTGGCGCGAGACGTCGAAGGCGACCGCGAGGTGCGTGGGTCGCTCGTCGCGCAGGACGTTGATGAGCATCGAGGTGAAGCCGTAGACCGCGTTGGTGTGCTGGCCGGTGGTCGTCGAGAAGTTCTCCACGGGCAGCGCGAAGAAGGCGCGGTAGGCCAGCGAGTGGCCGTCGAGCAGCAGCAGGCGCGGACGGTCGGTCGTGGGAGCGTCGGGCACCCGGCGACTCTATCCATGACCGACGACACCGTGCTGGGTGCGGTCGGCGAGAATGACGCCATGAGCGACGACGAGCAGACCAGCGTGCCCCTCGAGGAGTTCCTCGCCCAGATGCCCATGGGGGCGCTCAACGAGAAGATGGGCATCGAGCTGCTCGAGGTGTCCGCCGAGCGCATCGTCGCCACGATGCCGGTCGAGGGCAACACCCAGCCCTACGGCCTCCTGCACGGGGGCGCCTCGGTGGTGCTCGCCGAGAGCCTCGGCTCGATCGGCTCGGCCCGGCACGCCCACCCCGACCGGGTGGCCGTGGGCATCGACATCAACGCCACGCACCACCGCTCGGCGACCTCCGGCACGGTGACCGGCGTGGCGACCCCGATCCACCTGGGCCGCACCTCGGCCTGCTTCGAGGTGGTCATCACCGACGAGCGGGGCAAGCGGGTCTGCACCTCGCGCATCACCTGCGCGCTGGTGCCGGCCGAGCGGATGGGCCGCTGACCTACCCGAGCTCGAGCTCGGGGGTCTCGACCTGGGCGCGACGCATGGAGCGGCGGGCGGCCAGCAGCCGGGTGCGCTGACGGCCGTTGCCCGGCAGGACGGGGCGCTGCGCGGTGAGCTTGCCGCGCACGGCGACCGTGGGCGCCAGGCGCAGGGTGGCGTAAGGACCCAGCGCGAGCCGCGCCATGAACCGGTTGGCGTCGCGCGAGCCGGACGTGGCTGCGGTGGCGACGTGGGCGATCCCCAGCTCCTCGGCGAAGGCCACGGCGCTCTCCATCAGGGCCCGGCCGATGCCGTGGCGGCGGTACTGGGGGAAGACGTGCGGGGAGACGGCCTGGACGATCTGCTCGAGGTTGATCGCCGACAGGGTGGCGACCCGCAGCAGGATGGCGCCGGCGAGCGCACCGTCGTACTCCGCCACGAGCATGCGCTGCTCCGGCGAGGCGGTGGCGCCCTTGATGACGAGCTCGAGGTCGGCCACCTGCTCGTGGGGGTCGGCGCGGCGCAGCCCGTCGCACCAGAGCTCGGCCAGCACCGGCGCGTCGGACAGCTCCGCACAGCGCAGCGACACCAGCGACCGACTCATCTCTCGCCTCCCCAGGCCCGGAAAACCCTTGGACAGCGGCTGCGCGTACGCGCCGCCCCGTGCACGATCTGCCCGAAGACTACGCTCAGCCCGCCCACCCTGGACAGAGGAGTCCCGTGATCCCCGGAATCGGAACCGTCGTGAACGTCGCGACCGTCCTGCTGGGGGCCCTGCTGGGCCGCCTGCTCGGCGACCGCCTGCCCGAGCGGACCCGCGACCTGGTGACCGACGCGCTCGGCCTGGTCACGCTGCTGATCGCGGCGACGTCGGCCGTCGCGGTGCTCGACCCGGCGCTCGCGGACCGGGTCGGTGACAGCGCCCCGATGCTGGTCGTCCTGGGCTCGCTGGTCCTGGGCGGCATCGTGGGCTCGCTGCTGCGCCTGGAGCAGCGGGTGGAGGCGGTCGGCGGCTGGCTGCAGCGCCGGCTCGCCGGGGACGCGGGCTCGGTCGAGCGGCACCGGTTCATCGAGGGCTTCGTGGTGTCCTCGCTGCTGTTCTGCACCGGCCCGCTGACGATCCTGGGCTCGCTCAACGACGGCCTGGGCAACGGCGCCGACCAGCTCTTCCTCAAGGCGACCCTGGACGGCTTCGCGGCGATCGCGTTCGCCTCGGCCTTCGGCTGGGGCGTGGCGGCGTCGGCGATCACCGTGGTGGTGGTCCAGGGCGGGCTGACGCTCGTCGGCGTGCTGCTGGGCGACGTGCTGCCCGACGCCGAGCTCGCCGCGATCACCGCCGTCGGCGGCCTGCTGCTGGTGGGCGTGGCCCTGCGGCTCCTGAGGATCCGGGAGATCCCGGTCGCGGACCTGCTGCCCGCGCTGCTCCTCGCGCCCGTGCTGGTGGCGGTGGCCGCCGCCGTCCGATGACGGCGGCGGCCCTCACCACTACCTATGCGACGCCGAGGTAGGCCTCGCGGATGCTCGGGTCGTCGAGGAGGTCGGCGCCGGTGCCGGTCTTGACGATCCGGCCCGTCTCCAGGACGTAGGCCCGGTCGGCGCGCGAGAGCGCCTGCTTGGCGTTCTGCTCCACCACCAGGATGGTGGTGCCCTGCTCCGCGATCTCCGTGATGATCGTGAAGATCTGCTGGATCAGCATCGGCGCCAGGCCCATCGACGGCTCGTCCAGCAGCAGCAGCTTGGGTCGCGCCATCAGCGCGCGACCGATGGCGAGCATCTGCTGCTCCCCGCCGGACATCGTGCCCGCGATCTGCTTGCGGCGCTCGTTGAGCCGCGGGAACAGGTCGAAGACCCGGTCGAAGTCCTTGCCGACCTCGGGCTTGTCACGACGGGTGTAGGCACCCATGTCGAGGTTCTCCACGACGGTCATGCCGGGGAAGATCCCGCGCCCCTCCGGGGCCAGGCTCAGCCCCTTGCGCACCCGCTGGTCGGCGCGGAGCTTGGTGACGTCCTCGCCCTGGAAGATGATCCTCCCGGACTGGATGCCGCGCACCCCCGAGACCGCGCGCATGGTCGAGGTCTTGCCGGCGCCGTTGGCGCCGATCAGGGCGACGACCTCGCCCTCCTCCACGTCGATCGTCAGGCCGTGCAGCGCCTCGATCTTTCCGTAGGCGAGGACCACGTCCTCAAGCTGAAGCAGCATCGTCGGGCTCTCCTAGGTAGGCAGCGATGACCTTGGGGTTGCGGGCGACCTCGGCGGGCAGCCCGTCGGCGATCTTCGTCCCGAACTCCAGCACCACGATCCGGTCGGTGACGCCCATGACCAGCTTCATGTCGTGCTCGATGAGCAGCACGGTGAGGCCCCGGTCGCGGATCTGACGGATCAGGTCCATCAGGTCCTCCTTCTCTGCCGGGTTGAAGCCGGCAGCCGGCTCGTCCAGGCAGAGGAGCTGGGGATCGGTGGCCATGGCGCGCGCGATCTCGAGGCGGCGCTGGTAGCCGTAGGGCAGGTTGCGCGACAGCTCGTGCGCCCGGTCGGCCACGCCGACGAAGCGCAGCAGCGCCATCGCCTTCTCGCGGCCCGCCCGCTCCTCCAGGACGTGGCGGCTGGTGCCGAACACCTTGGCGAAGGCGCGCTTGATCCCGTTGTCGGGGAGCTCGTGCTCCTTCGGGCGGACGCGGTAGAGCCGGAACAGGGCGCCCAGCACACTCGTCTTGTGGCGCGTGTCGCAGCCGACCATCACGTTCTCCAGCGCCGACATCTCGGGGAAGAGCCGGATGTTCTGGAACGTGCGGGCGATGCCCATCGCGGTGATCTGGTGGCTCGGTCGGCCGCTGATCTGCTTGCCGGTGAACCGGATCTCCCCCGACGTCGGCTTGTAGACGCCGGTCATCGCGTTGAAGCAGGTGGTCTTGCCGGCGCCGTTGGGACCGATCAGGCCGAGGATCTCGCCCCGACGGATCTGGAAGTCGACGTCGTTGAGCGCGACGACACCGCCGAACCTCAACGTGACGTGGTCGACCTCGAGCAGCACCTCCCCCGGCTCGTGTCCTGCCGCACGGGTGGACTCCATCGTCTGCTCAGACATCGACTGCCGCCTCCTCTGCCTCTGCCTTGCGGTCCTCGAGCTCTCGAGCTCTTCGGCGGTTGGGGATCAGGCCCTGCGGGCGCAGCACCATGACGGCGACCAGCGCGACCCCGAAGCCGAACGGACGCCACTGGTCCAGGAACCGGAACCGCTCGGGCAGGTAGGTGATCAGGAAGGCGCCGAACAGCGCGCCCATCATGTTGCCGGAGCCACCGATGACGACCATCGCCACGAACAGGAACGAGAGGTTGAGCTTGAAGCCGTTGGGCTCGACCACCCCCTGCTTGCTGGCGAAGAGCACGCCGGCGATCGCGCCGAGCATGGCGCCGATCGCGAAGGCCCACAGCTTGAACTTGAACGCGTTGACACCCATGATCCGCGCGGCGTCCTCGTCCTCGCGGATCGCGAGCCAGGACCGGCCCACGCGGCTGTTCTCCAGCCGGCGCACGAGGAACATCAGCAGGAACAGCACGATCAGCGCCAGCCAGTACCAGCGATGCACGTCGAGGCCGTTGAAGAAGTCGCGGCCGTCGGCGTCCACGGGGCCCGGAGGCTTGGGGATGCCGATGACGCCCTTGGGGCCACCGGTGATGTCGGTCGCGTTGCGCAGGATGATCCGGATGATCTCTCCGAAGCCCATCGTCACGATGGCCAGGTAGTCACCGCGCAGCCGCAGCGTCGGGGCGCCGAGGATGACGCCGGCGACCAGCGCGAACGCGATCGCCAGCGGGATGCAGGCCGCGAACGGCACCGCCCAGCCCTCGCTGAAGCCGAACTTCTCCTGCAGGGAGATCGTCACGGGCGAGCTCGAGGACCCGAAGAGGGCCACGGAGTAGGCGCCGAGCGCGTAGAAGCCGACGTAGCCCAGGTCGAGCAGGCCGGCGAGGCCGATCACGACGTTGAGGCCGACCGCGACGATCATGTAGACCACGATCAGGAACAGCACGCTGGACCAGTCGGTGCCTGCGGCGCTGAGGTCGGTCCGCACCTGCGCGAACGGCAGGATGTTGAGGAACGGCAGGTAGAAGCAGAACGAGACCAACGCCAGGACGACGGGGAGCTTCATCCAGATCGGACCACGCTCCCACTTGTCGCGCAGGCCGAGGTGGGGCAGGCCCAGAAGGCCCTTGGGGGACGCGACAGCGGTGTCGGAGCCCTTGCCAGAGTCACTCATGCGCGTGCCTTTCCTAGCGACTCACCGAGGATGCCGGTCGGTCGGAACATCAGCACCAGGATCAGGACGACGAACGCGGTGACGTCCTCCCAGTTGGAGCTGAACAGGGTGGAGGAGTAGACCTCGACGACGCCCAGCAGCAGACCCCCGACGAGCGCGCCGCGCAGGTTGCCGATGCCCCCGAGCACGGCCGCGGTGAACGCCTTGACCCCGATCAGGAAGCCGATGTCGAACTTCGTGATGTCGTAGTTCATCGTGTAGAGGATCGCCGCGACGCCGGCCATGGCCCCACCCAGGATGAAGACGAGCATGATCACCCGGTCCTGGTTGACGCCCATGAGGGCGGCGGTGTCGGGGTCCTGGGCGACGGCGCGCACGCCGCGGCCCAACCGGGTCTTGTTCACGAAGGTGTCGAGCGCGACCATCATCACGACGGCGCCCACGACCACGATGATCTGCATGTTGGTGATCGAGGTCTTGCCCAGGTCGAGCCAGACCTCGGTGTCGATGAGGCTGGGGATGCTCACCAGCGCACGACCGAACGGCGGGCCGAAGAACACCCGGAACACGTGGCCGAACAGCTCGACCAGGACCAGCGAGCAGCCGATCGCGGTGATCAGGAAGATGAGCGGCGGCGCGTTCTTCTTGCGCAGCGGCCGGTAGGCGACCCGCTCCACGATGAGCGCGGTGCTGGCCGAGGCGACCACGGCCGCCAGCGCGGCGAGCGCGGTCGCGAGGATCACGAGGCCGACACCGCTGCCGCCGGTGGCGCCCAGGACGGTGTAGACCCCGAGAACGGCCCACGTCCCCACCATGAAGACCTCGGAGTGGGCGAAGTTGATGAGGCGCAGAACGCCGTAGACGAGCGTGTAGCCGAGAGCGACGAGGGCGTAGATCGCGCCCTTGGTCAAGCCGTTGGCGGTGTGCTCACCGATCTGGTCGATGAGGCTGCTGAAATCCATGGAGTCTCCCCAGTGCGTGGGCCAGGACGGCCCACGGTGCGTGGGCCATGCCAGAGGGGCGGGGGGGGGGCGGCCCCGCCCCCCCCCCGGGGCGGTTGGGGGGGGGGGGTGAGCCCGGGGGGTGGGCCAGGCCGTCCCACGGTGCGTGGGCACGGCCTGTGGGGCGGCCGGGTCTCGACCCGGCCGCCCCGCTGGTCAGTTGTGCGTCGTGCGTTACGCCTTGGGGATCTCCTGCTCGGCCGTGAGGGTGCCGTCGGTGACCTTGTAGCTCCAGATCACGACGTTCTCCTCGGCGACGTCGCCCTTGTCGTCGAAGGCGTAGTCCTTCGTCAGGCCCTTGCCGGTGTAGCCGTCGACGAACTCCTCCATGGCCTTGCGGTCACGGGCACCGTCCTTGATGCCGGCGAGGAAGATCGTCATGACGTCGAAGCCCTCGGCGGCGTAGGCGCCGGGCGCCTCGCCGAACTCGGCCTCGTAGTCGGCGCCGAAGGTGCCCTCGGCCTTGTCGGCCGGGAGGCACGGGCAGGTGACGATGGCGCCCTCGGCGGCGTCACCGGCGGCCTTGGGGAAGTCGGCGCCGTAGAGGCCGTCACCACCCACGAAGGTCGCGGTCACACCGGCGTCGCGGAGCTGCTTCAGGAACGGGCCCGCCTCGGCGGCGTACCCGGCGTAGAAGACGGCGTCGGGCTTGGCCGACTCGATCTTCGAGACGACGGCGGAGAACTCGGTCTGGCCCTCCTGGGTCTTGTCACTGTCGACGACCAGGTCGCCCAGCTCGTCCTTGACCTTGGTGGCCAGGGGCTCGCCGTAGGTGGTCGAGTCGTCGACGACGAAGACCTTCTTGGCGCCCGCGACGTCGCGCAGGTAGCGGCCGATGGCCGCACCCTGGACCTCGTCGTAGCCGATGACGCGGTGGAACACCGCGGCCGGCTCCTCGGTGGTGAGGTCGGTGGCCGTGGCGGACTGGCTGATCATGGTCAGGCCGGCGTCGTCGAAGGTGGCCTTCGTCGCGCGGGTCTCACCGGAGAAGGCGCCACCCATGACGCCGATGAAGGTCTCGTCCGTGGCCATCTTGGTCGCAGCCGGCGTGGCCTTGGCCGGGTCGCCCTCGGTGTCGAACTCCTCGAGGGAGATCTCGCAGTCGTCGTTGTCCGCGGACCACTGCTTCAGGGCCAGCTTGGCACCGTTGACCGAGGGCAGCACGACGCTGGCGTTGCTGCCGCTGAGGGCACCCATCACGCCGATGTTGAAGGCGCAGTCGTCCCCGCCACCCGCACCCGGCTTGTCATCGTCGGTCGTTCCACAAGCAGAAACGGCCAGGGCCAGCGTTACGACCACTGCTCCCAGCCCGAATCGTGTGTTTCGCCTCAAGACATCTACCTCTCGTCAGGACCTCGGCCGACTACCGAGGACGCAGAGTTGTCGGAGGACGGCATCCCGACGGTGCCGGTGCCTCCGGTGCGGAAACGTACACCCGGGAGCACCCTCCTGTAAGGAACTTGCGCGAAGGCTGCCGAATCATCACCGATCCGTTATCGAGCGCCGCTCAGCCGTCGCCGGCGCCGGTGACGCCCGGACCGTGCTCCACGACGCCTTCCGCCACCTGCCGCATGGAGAGACGAAGATCCATCGCCGTCTTCTGGATCCAGCGGAAGGCTTCCGGTTCGGACAGGCTCAGCTGCTTCTGCAGGACACCCTTGGCGCGGTCGACCGCCTTGCGCGTCTCGAGGCGCTCGGTGAGGTCGGCGACCTCGGCCTCCAGCATGCTGAGCTCGGCGAAGCGGCTGACCGCCATCTCGATCGCCGGGAGCAGATCGGTCTTGGAGAACGGCTTGACGAGGTAGGCCATCGCGCCGGCGTCGCGGGCCCGCTCGACGAGGTCGCGCTGGGAGAACGCCGTGAGGATGACGACCGGGGCGATCCGCTTGCCGGCGATGGCCTCCGCCGCGGCGATGCCGTCGAGCACGGGCATCTTCACGTCGAGGATGACCAGGTCGGGGCGGTGCTCCTCGGCGAGCTCGATCGCCCGGGCCCCGTCACCGGCCTGGCCGACCACGGAGTAGCCCTCCTCGGTGAGCATCTCCGCGAGGTCCATGCGGATCAGCGTCTCGTCCTCCGCGATGACGACGGTGCGGTGCGCGGTGGCGTGGTCGGTGGCAGGCTCGGTCACGACGCCAGGCTAGTCGGGCGCCCGCTCCCCCGGCGCCCCCGGCTCAGGAACCGGTCGCCCCGCTCGCGGCGACCTGACCGCCGTACGGCTGGGGGGTGAGGGCGGCGAGGTAGAGCTCCACCTCGGCCTGCTCCAGGCGCCGGCGGCTGCACAGCGTCGTGGCCGTCCGGGCGTTCTCCACGGCACGCGCGTTGCTCCGCGCGGCCCACTCCCAGGGCATCCACATGGCCTGACCTCCGATACCGGGACTCGTGGCATCAAAGTACAGTTAGTCAGTCGACTTTGTCCAGAGAGGGTGCGGCGCGCACGTGTAGGTAGGGTGACGCTGCCCAGCCGGGTTGGCGGAATCGGTATACGCAATGGTCTCAAACACCATCGTCCGAAAGGACATGTGGGTTCAAGTCCCACACCCGGCACGGTGTCGGCGGCGCCTCTCACCATGACGGGGTGCCCCACATCCGATCGCAACACACCGTGGACAGCGCACTGCGCGCGTCGGACGCCGGCGTCCCCGACGCCGACAACGCCGCCCAGCACGGCGTGGCGATCAAGACCGTCCGGCGGTGGCGCCGCGACTATCAACGCCGCGGCCTGCCGCGCGGACAGACGCATTGCGCCGTGCCGTGTCCACGGTGTGACAACGCCCCCCTCGACCATGCTCCGTACGCCGAGCTGCTCGGCTGGTACCTCGGCGACGGTCATCTCAGCCGAGGTCGTCGCGGGATCTTCAACCTTCACGTCTTCAACGACAAGCGCTACGAGGAGAACAACGCGCGCATCCTGTCGCTCATGGCCCAGGTCAAACCTGGGGGACGCCCCCACGTGCGTCACGTGACGGGCTGCCTGATCCTCACGGTCTCCTGGAAGCACTGGCCGTGCCTCTTCCCCCAGCACGGTCCCGGCCTCAAGCACTCACGACCGATCATCCTCGAAGACTGGCAGCGCGCCGTCGTCGAGGACCACCCGGCGGCGTTCCTGCGCGGACTGTTCCACTCCGACGGCAGCCGGTTCGTCAATCGGGTCCGTCGGCCGGTTGCGGGTGCCATGAAGTACTACGCCTACCCGCGCTGGCAGTTCACCAACTACTCCGACGACATCCGCGAGCTGTGCTGCTGGGCGCTCGACCTCGCGGACGTGCCGTGGCGGCAGTCCAACGCGCGCACCATCAGCGTGTCGACGCGCGCCGGGGTGGCGCGCCTGGACGCGCTCATCGGGCTGAAGCGCTGACCTCAGACCTGGCGCTTGTAGGCCGGGGCCACCTCGTTGATGGCGTCGCCCATCCGGTGGATGCGCAGGGCGTTGGTCGAGCCGGGGATGCCCGGAGGGGCGCCGGCGATGATGACGACGAGGTCACCCTCCTCGACGCGGCCGATCTGCAGCAGCTGCTCGTCGACCTGGCGCACCATCTCGTCGGTGTGGTCGACCGAGGACGTCTTGAAGGTCTCGACGCCCCACGACAGCGACAGCTGCGAGCGGACGCGTGCCTCGGGCGTGAACGCCAGCACCGGGATCGGCCCGCGCAGGCGCGACATGCGGCGCGCGGAGTCCCCCGACTGGGTGAACGCCACGAGGTACTTGGCCCCGATGCGCTCGGCGACCTCCTGGGCCGCCTTGGCGATCACGCCGCCACGGGTGTGCGGGTCCCAGGTGATGCGCTCGATGCGGCCGAACTCCTGGGGCTCCAGGGCATGGGTCTCGGTGGCCGTGATGATGCGCGCCATGGTCTCCACGACGTGGATGGGGTGCTCCCCCACGCTCGTCTCACCCGAGAGCATCACCGCGTCGGCGCCGTCGAGCACGGCGTTGGCCACGTCGCTGGTCTCGGCGCGCGTGGGCGACGGGCTGGTGATCATCGACTCCAGCATCTGGGTGGCCACGATGACGGGCTTGGCGTTGCGCCGCGCCTTCTCGATGATCTGCTTCTGCAGGAACGGCACGTCCTCGAGCGGGCACTCCACGCCGAGGTCGCCGCGGGCCACCATGAAGCCGTCGAAGGCACCCACGATCTCGTCGAGGTTGTCGATCGCCTGCGGCTTCTCGATCTTGGCGATGATCGGCAGGTGCACGCCGACCTCGTCCATCACGCGGCGTACGTCGTCGGCGTCCGCCGCGCTGCGCACGAAGCTCAGGGCGATGAAGTCGACGCTGAGGCTCAGCGCGAAGCGGAGGTCCTCGATGTCCTTCTCGGACAGGGCCGGCACGGAGACGGCCACGCCGGGCAGGTTGATCCCCTTGTTGTTGCTCACCTTGCCGCCGGTGAGCACCTCGGTCGTGACGTCGGTGTCGTCGACACCGGTCACCCGCAGGCGCACCTTGCCGTCGTCGATGAGGATCGGGTCGCCGATGTTGACGTCGCCCGGCAGCCCCTTGTACGTCGTCCCGCAGATGGTGGCGTCACCCGGCACGTCGCGCGTCGTGATCGTCCACTGCTGCCCGCGGCGCAGCACGACCGGGCCGTCGTCGAACGTCTCGAGGCGGATCTTGGGGCCCTGCAGGTCGGCGAAGATGCCGACCCCGTGACCGCTCGCGTCCGCGGCCTCGCGCACTAGGCGGTAGGCCTCCGCATGGTCCTCGTGGCTGCCGTGGCTCATGTTCAGCCGGGCGACGTCCATGCCGGCGTAGACGAGCTCACGGATACGTCGTTCGGAGTTGGTGGCAGGGCCGAGGGTGCACACGATCTTTGCTCTTCGCACGGCACGAGCCTACCGGGTCTTTGATCGATAAAACCAACGCTCGCGTCGGCACTCCCGACCTCGGGCGGTCCGTTGACGTGGCGATGTCCGCACGTCAGGATGCCCTTGACGCGCTCGGGTGGGCCGAGGCGCGTCACCTGAGACGCTCCTGGTGGGCCGGGGGGATCCACCAGGAGCGTCGTCCGTCCTCGGAGCGGCGGGCGCGTCAGACGACGAGCGGCCGCGCGGTCGGCGGGATCGGCGCGGGCAGCGTCGTCGAGCCGGTGAGGAAGGTGTCGACCGCGGCGGCCGCGGCGCGGCCCTCGGCGATGGCCCACACGATCAGCGACTGCCCGCGGCCGGCGTCGCCGGCCACGAACACGCCGGGCAGCGAGCTCATGTAGGAGCCGTCGCGCGCGACGTTGCCGCGCGCGTCCAGGTCGACGCCGAGCTGCTCGACGAGCCCCGGCTTCTCCGGTCCGACGAAGCCCATCGCGAAGAGCACCAGCTCGGCCGGGATCTCGCGCTCGGTGCCCTCGATCTCGGTGAGCTTGCCACCCTCGAAGACCACGTCGACCAGTCGCAGCGCCCGGACGTTGCCGTCCTCGTCGCCCAGGAACTCCTGCGTGGACACGGCGTAGACCCGCTCCCCCGCCTCCTCGTGGGCCGAGGAGACCTTGAAGGTCATCGGGTACGTCGGCCACGGCTGTCCCGCCGGGCGCTCGGTCGGGGGCTCGGGCATGATCTCGAGCTGCGTGATCGAGGCGGCACCCTGGCGGGTCGACGTGCCGAGGCAGTCGGCGCCGGTGTCGCCGCCGCCGATGATCACCACGTGCTTGCCGTCGGCGCGGATCTGGCCCTGGACGGACTCGCCCAGCGCGACCCGGTTGGCCTGCGGCAGGAAGTCCATCGCCTGGTGGATCCCGCCCAGCTCGCGGCCAGGGACCGGCAGGTCGCGCGCCACGGTGGAGCCCATGGCCAGCACGACGGCGTCGTAGCGCTCGCGCAGCGAGTCCCCGGTGAGGTCCTCGCCGCCGACGTCGACGCCGGCCCGGAAGACCGTGCCCTCACGCTTCATCTGCTCGACGCGCCGGTCGAGGTGCTTCTTCTCCATCTTGAACTCGGGGATGCCGTAGCGCAGCAGCCCGCCGACCTTGTCGGCGCGCTCGTAGACCGCCACCGTGTGACCGGCGCGGGTCAGCTGCTGGGCCGCGGCCAGCCCGGCGGGGCCGGAGCCGATGACGGCGACCGTGCGCCCGGAGAGCCACTCGGGAGGCTGGGGCCGGACGAAGCCCGACTCCCACGCCTTGTCGATGATCGAGACCTCGACGTTCTTGATGGTCACCGGGTCCTGGTTGATGCCCAGGACGCAGGCGGTCTCGCACGGCGCCGGGCACAGCCGCCCGGTGAACTCCGGGAAGTTGTTGGTCGCGTGGAGGCGGTCGATCGCGCCCTCCCAGTCGTCGCGCCAGACCAGGTCGTTCCACTCCGGGATGATGTTGCCCAGCGGGCAGCCCTGGTGGCAGAACGGGATGCCGCAGTCCATGCAGCGACCGGCCTGCTCGGTGATGATCGGCAGCAGCGAGCGGCCCATCCCACCGGGGTAGACCTCGTTCCAGTCGTGGACGCGCTCCTCGACCGGTCGCCGCTGCGCGACCTCGCGCCCGACCTTCAGGAACCCCTTCGGGTCAGCCATGGAGTGCCTCCATCATCTTGTGCGCGATCTCGTTCTCGTCCAGCCCGTCGGCCTCGGCCCTCGCCTTGGCCTCCAGCACCACGCGGTAGTCGCGGGGCATCACCTCGGTGAAGCGCGTCAGCGCGCTCGGCCAGTCGGCCAGCAGCTCCTCGGCGACCGGCGACCCGGTCTCCTCGAGGTGCCCGCGGACCATCTGCTCGAGCTCGCGGGCGGCCTCGCCCGTGACCGGGCCCAGCTCCACGAGCTCGCGGTTGACGCGGAACTCCTTGAGGTCCAGGACCCAGGCGATGCCGCCGGACATCCCGGCGCCGAAGTTGCGCCCGGTCTTGCCGAGCACGGCGACCCGGCCCCCGGTCATGTACTCGCAGCCGTGGTCGCCCACGCCCTCGGTGACCAGCCAGGCGCCGGAGTTGCGGACGGCGAAGCGCTCGCCGACCCCGCCACGCAGGAAGATCTGGCCGCTGGTGGCGCCGTAGGCGATCGTGTTGCCGGCGATGATCTGCTCGTTGCTGTTGAACGTCGCCGCGCGGTCGGGCCGCACCACGATCCGTCCGCCGGAGAGGCCCTTGCCGACGTAGTCGTTGGCGTCGCCCTCGAGCCGCAGCGTCATCCCCCGCGGCACGAAGGCGCCGAAGGACTGGCCCGCCGAGCCGATGAAGGTGAGGTCGATGGTGCCGTCGGGCAGCCCCTCGCCGCCGTACTTCTTGGTGACCTCGTGGCCCAGGATCGTGCCGACCGTGCGGTGGACGTTGCGGATCGCGACCTGGGCGCGCACCGGCTCGCCGTGCTGGAGCGCCGGCTGCGCCAGCGGCACCAGCTCGGTGAGGTCCAGGGAGCGGTCCAGGCCGTGGTCCTGGGTCTTGGTGTTGCGCAGGTCCTGCCCGGGGAACGCGCTCGTGTCGGGCGCGTGCAGGATCGGGCGCAGGTCGAGGCCCGAGGCCTTCCAGTGCTCCACCGCCTCGACCGTGTCGAGTGAGCCCACCTGGCCGATGGCCTCCTCGATGCTGCGGAAGCCGAGCTCGGCGAGGATCTCGCGGACCTCCTCGGCGATGTAGGTGAAGAAGTTGACGATGTACTCGGCCTTGCCGGAGAAGCGCTCGCGCAGGACGGGGTTCTGCGTGGCGACGCCCACGGGACAGGTGTCGAGGTGGCAGACCCGCATGAGGATGCAGCCCGACACCACGAGCGGTGCCGTCGCGAAGCCGAACTCCTCGGCGCCCAGCAGGGCGGCCACGACCACGTCGCGCCCGGTCTTGAGCTGGCCGTCGGCCTGCACCACGATCCGGTCGCGCAGGCCGTTGAGCAGCAGCGTCTGCTGGGTCTCGGCCAGCCCCAGCTCCCACGGCCCGCCCGCGTGCTTGAGCGAGGTGAGCGGGGAGGCGCCGGTGCCGCCGTCGTGGCCGGAGATGAGCACCACGTCGGCGTGCGCCTTGGAGACGCCGGCCGCGACCGTGCCGACGCCGACCTCGGAGACCAGCTTGACGTGCACGCGGGCCGACGGGTTGGCGTTCTTGAGGTCGTGGATCAGCTGCGCCAGGTCCTCGATGGAGTAGATGTCGTGGTGCGGCGGCGGGCTGATCAGCCCCACGCCCGGCGTGGAGTGCCGGGTCTTGGCCACCCACGGGTAGACCTTGTTGCCGGGCAGCTGCCCGCCCTCGCCGGGCTTGGCGCCCTGCGCCATCTTGATCTGGATGTCGTCGGCGTTGGTGAGGTACTCCGAGGTGACGCCGAAGCGGCCCGAGGCGACCTGCTTGATCGAGCTGCGCCGCTCGGGGTCGTAGAGCCGGTCGGAGTCCTCCCCGCCCTCACCGGTGTTGGACTTGGCGCCCAGCCGGTTCATGGCGATCGCCAGGGTCTCGTGGGCCTCCTGGCTGATCGAGCCGTAGGACATGGCGCCCGTCGAGAAGCGCTTGACGATCGCCGAGACCGGCTCGACCTCGTCGATCGGGACCGGCGCGCGGCCGGTGCCCTCGGCGTCCTTGAAGCGGAACAGTCCGCGCAGCGTCATCAGCCGGCTCGACTGGTCGTCGACCGCGGCGGTGTACTGCTTGAAGACGTCGTAGCGACCGGCGCGCGTGGCGTGCTGGAGGCGGAAGACCGTGTCGGGGTCGAAGAGGTGCGGCTCGCCGTCGCGGCGCCACTGGTACTCGCCACCGGTCGCGAGCTCGCGGTGCCCGGGCAGGATCCCACCGCGGGGGTACGCCGTGGCGTGGCGACGGGAGACCTCCTCGGCGATCGTGTCGAGACCGAGACCGCCCAGCTTGGACGTCGTGCCGGTGAAGTAGCGGTCGACGAGCTCCTCGGAGAGCCCGACGGCCTCGAAGATCTGGGCGCCGGTGTAGGAGGCGACCGTGGAGACGCCCATCTTGGACATCACCTTGAGCACGCCCTTGCCCAGCGCCTTCACCAGGTGGGCGACGGCCTGCTCGGGCTCGACCTTGACGTAGTAGCCCTCGCGGGCCAGGTCCTCGACGGACTCCATGGCGAGGTAGGGGTTGACCGCGGCGGCGCCGTAGCCGACCAGGAGCGCCACGTGGTGGACCTCGCGCACGTCGCCGGCCTCGACCAGCAGCCCCACCTGGGTGCGGGTCTTCTCGCGCACGAGGTGGTGGTGGACCGCGGAGGTGAGCAGCAGCGACGGGATCGGCGCCAGCTCGGCGGTCGAGTGGCGGTCGGAGAGCACGATGATGCGCGCGCCCTCGGCGATCGCCTGGGAGACCTCGGCGCAGATCTCGCCGATCCGGTGCGCGAGCGCCCCGCCCCCGCCCTCGACCTCGTAGAGGCCGCGGGCGACGTGGGTGATGAAGCCGGGCATGTCGCCGTCACGGTTGATGTGGCGGATCTTGGCGAGGTCGTCGTTGGAGATCACCGGGAACGGCAGGACCACCTGGCGGCACGACGCGGGCGTCGGGTCGAGCAGGTTGGCCTCGGGCCCGATGGTGCCGTTGAGGGAGGTGACGAGCTCCTCGCGGATCGCGTCCAGCGGCGGGTTGGTGACCTGGGCGAACAGCTGGCTGAAGTAGTCGAACAGCAGCCGCGGCTTGTCGCTGAGCGCCGCGATCGGGGTGTCGGTGCCCATGGAGCCGAGGGTCTCGCCGCCGGTGTTGGCCATCGGCGAGAGCAGGACGCGCAGCTCCTCCTCGGTGTAGCCGAAGATCTGCTGGCGGCGCGTGACCGAGGCGTGCGTGTGGATGATGTGCTCGCGCTCGGGGATGTCGTTGAGGTGGATCAGCCCGGCGTGCAGCCACTCGCCGTAGGGGTGCTCCGAGGCCAGCTCGGACTTGATCTCCTCGTCCTCGATGATCCGGTGCTCGTCGGTGTCGACGAGGAACATCCGGCCCGGCTGCAGCCGGCCCTTGCGGACGATCGTGGCCGGGTCGAGGTCCAGGACGCCGACCTCGGAGGCCAGGACGACCAGGCCGTCGTCGGTGACCCAGTAGCGCGACGGGCGCAGCCCGTTGCGGTCGAGCACCGCGCCGATCTGGGAGCCGTCGGTGAAGACCACGCACGCGGGGCCGTCCCACGGCTCCATCAGCGCGGAGTGGAAGGAGTAGAAGTCGCGGCGGCGCTGGTCCATCTCGGTGTGGTTCTCCCAGGCCTCCGGGATCATCATCAGCACCGAGTGCGGCAGCGAGCGCCCGCCCATGTGGAGCAGCTCCAGCACCTCGTCGAACGACGCCGAGTCGGACGCGCCGGTGGTGACGACCGGGAAGATCCGGTCGAGGTCGCCCGGGATCAGGTCGGAGGACAGCAGCGCCTCACGGGCGCGCATCCAGTTGCGGTTGCCCATGACGGTGTTGATCTCGCCGTTGTGGGCGATGAACCGGAACGGGTGGGACAGCGGCCAGCTCGGGAAGGTGTTGGTGGAGAACCGCGAGTGGACCACCGCGAGGGCCGAGGCCACCCGCTCGTCGCGCAGGTCGGGGTAGAAGCTGTCGAGCTGCTCGGTGGTGAGCATGCCCTTGTAGGCCAGCGTCCGCGACGACAGCGACGGGAAGTAGACGTCCGCGTCGCGCTCGGCGCGCTTGCGCAGGCAGTAGGCCATCCGCTCGAGCGACATGCCGGTGACGCGCTGGCGGGCGCCGGCCACGAAGAGCTGCTGGAAGGCCGGCATCACGCCGAGCGCCGTGGCGCCCAGGACCGAGGGGTCGGTCGGGACGTCGCGCCAGCCGAGGACGGCGAGGCCCTCCTCCGTGGCGATCCGCTCGACGACGGCGCGGGTCTCGGCCACGCGGGCGTCGTCGCCCTGCAGGAACGCCGTGCCGACGGCGTAGGCGTTGGCCGGCGGGAGGTCGAAGTCGACGACGGCGCGCAGGAACGCGTCGGGCACCTGCATCAGGATGCCGGCGCCGTCACCCGAGTTGGGCTCGGCGCCCGCGGCACCGCGGTGCTCGAGGTTGCGCAGGGCGGTCAGTGCCTTCGCCACGATGTCGTGGCTGGCCTCCCCGGTGAGGGTCGCCACGAACGCGACGCCACAGGCGTCCTTCTCGTGGCGAGGGTCGTAGAGACCCTGGGGCGGCGGGAACGCGTGCGAGTAGGGCACTGAGTTCTCCCGTCGTCGTCGTGCGCAGGTGGCTTCGGGCTGACCCTGGACCACTCTGCACGGTTGAGCGCAAGGGACGACGTTGGCCCACGCGGCGGAGACGTCAGATTACCACCCGGTTACGGCGTCGTGGCAGTCGAGGACCGTCCATGGGACGGTCAGCCCGTGGTCTCCTTGGGCGACTTCTCGACCTCGTCCCCGCTCGGCTCGGGCTCGTCGACCTCGTCCACGGTCTCGACCGTCTCATCTGTCGGACCGCGGCCGTCCTGCCACACGGTCTCCTCACGGCCGGGACGGCGGCGCAGGCTGAGCAGGAAGTACGCCGCCGCGGCGACGAACAGGATGATCGAGACCCACACGTTGAAGCGCAGCCCGCCCACGTTGTTGAGCTCGACGGTGTCGATGCGCAGGTCCTCGATCCAGGCGCGCCCGGCCGTGTAGGCCATGACGTAGAGGGCCAGGACGCGCCCGTGGCCCAGGCGGAAGCGGCGGTCGGCCCAGACCACCAGCGCGAAGGCGGCGAGGTTCCAGAGGAACTCGTAGAGGTAGGTCGGGTGGAAGGTCGTGCCCGTCGGGAAGGTGAGCCCCGACGGCCAGTTGGACGGGTCGATCTCCAGACCCCACGGCAGGTCGGTGGGCCGCCCGTAGAGCTCCTGGTTGAACCAGTTGCCCCACCGGCCGATGGCCTGCGCGACGAGCACGCCCGGCGCCATGGCGTCGAGGACGGGCAGCAGCTTGATGCCCTTGCGGCGTGCCGCGATGACCACGCCGAGGGCGCCCAGCGCGACGCCGCCCCAGATGCCCAGGCCGCCCCGCCACACGTAGAGCGCCTCGATGGGGTGGTCGCCCTTCCCGAAGTAGAGGCCGCTGTCGGTGGCGACGTGGTAGAGCCGGGCGCCGACGAGCCCGAAGGGCACCGCCCAGATCGCGAGGTCCTGGACGTCGCCGGGCCGGCCGCCGCGGGCCACCCAGCGGCGCTCGCCGATCCAGATCGCGACGATGATGCCGAGGATGATCGACAGCGCGTAGCCGCGGATCGGCACGGGTCCCAGGTGCCACACCCCCGACGACGGGCTGGGGATCGAGAGGGCGGTGATCGCCGTGAGCGACACGTCAGTTCTCCTTGGCGAGCAGGGTGTGGATGTCGGCGGCGTACTCCGCCTGGGTGGTCTCCTGGTCCCAGTAGACCGGAGCCTCGTCGGCGCTGTCGACCGCGGTGACCTGGGTGCTGTGCCCGCCGAGGTCGTAGCCGCCCGTGGGCAGCAGCTTCCCGTCGTTGACGTAGACCGCCAGCGGCTTGCCGACCTCGATGATCGTGTCGATGTCGCCGGTGAGGCCGAGGAAGGCGGGGTCGTAGCGCTCGAGGTACTGGTGCAGCGCCTTCGGGGTGTCGCGGGTGGGGTCCGTCGTCACGAACACCACGTCGACCTGCTCGCGGTCGGTGTCGTCGAGGCGGTTCATCGCGCCGGCGAGGGCGCCCATCACCTGCTGGCAGATGTCGGGGCAGTGGGAGTAGCCGAAGAAGACCAGGGTGAGCCGCTTGTCGGTGTCGGCGGCCAGGGAGTACGGCGCACCGTCGGTGTCGGTGAGCGCGATGTCGGGCACTTGGTAGGGGTTCTCCAGGGTGCTGCCGGAGAACTCCGACGGCTCGTCCCCGCCGCAGGCGGTGAGCACGAGCAGCAGCAGGACGAGCGGGAGCAGGACGAGCTTGCTACGCACGCCTCACTCCGGCGGCGAGGTCCTCGGTGAGGGCCGCGAGCGCGCGCAGGCCCGCGGCCCGGTCGTCCTGGTCGAGGAGCGCGCGGACGAACGCCGAGCCGACGATCACCCCGTCGGCGTACGACGCCACCTCGGCCGCCTGGTCGCCGTTGCTCACGCCGAGACCGACCCCGACCGGCAGGTCGGTCGTCTGGCGGGTGCGGGCGACGAGCGGGCCGGCGAGGTCGCTGGTGGTGGTGCGCGCGCCGGTGACGCCCATGACGGCGGTGGCGTAGACGAAGCCGCGACAGGCGGCGGTGGTCATCGCGACCCGCGCGTCGGTCGAGGACGGGGCGACCAGGAAGACCTTGTCGAGGTCGTGCTCGTCGGCGGCCGCGATCCACTCCGGCGCGCTGTCGGGCGTCAGGTCGGGCGTGATCAGGCCCGCTCCCCCGGCGCTGGCGAGGTCCGCGGCGAAGCGCGGGACGCCGTAGCGCTCGACGGGGTTCCAGTAGGTCATGACCAGGGTGGGCACCCCGGTCGCGGCGACCGCCTCGACCGTGCGGAGCACGTCGCGGGTGCGGACGCCGCCCTCGAGCGCGTGCTGCGCGGCGGCCTGGATCGTCGGGCCGTCCATGACCGGGTCGCTGTAGGGCAGGCCGATCTCGATGACGTCGCAGCCCGAGTCGACCAGGCAGCGCAACGCGTCGATGCCGCCGTCGACGTCGGGGTAGCCGGCCGGCAGATAGCCGACGAGCGCCGCGCGGCCGTCGGCGCGGGCCTTCTCGAAGGCGGTGGCAGAGGTGTTGCTCATGCGGGGTCCCCGGCGAAAGCGGAGCGCAGCGAGCATTTCGTGGGGGTGTTCACAGGTCGAACCACTCCATGGCGGTCTCCATGTCCTTGTCGCCGCGGCCGCTGAGGTTGATCAGCACCGTGGCGTCGGGGCCCTTCTCCTCGCCGAGCCGCTTCGCGACGTCCAGGGCCCCCGCGATCGCGTGGGCGGACTCGATGGCCGGGATGATCCCCTCGGTGCGGCTCAGCAGCGAGAGCGCGTCCATCGCCTGGGCGTCGGTGATCGGCAGGTAGGTCACGCGGCCGGTCTTGGCGAGGTGGGCGTGCTGGGGGCCGACACCGGGGTAGTCGAGGCCCGCGGAGATGGAGTGGGACTCGATGGTCTGGCCGTCCTCGTCCTGCAGGACGTAGGTGCGCGCGCCGTGCAGCACGCCGCTGTCGGCCGCGTGGATGGTCGCGGCGTGACGGCCGGTCTCGACCCCGTCGCCGCCGGGCTCGAAGCCGTAGATGGCCACGTCCTCGTCGTCCAGGAACGCCTGGTAGAGCCCGATCGCGTTGGACCCGCCGCCCACGCACGCCGCGATCGCGTCCGGCAGCACGCCGTACTGCTCGAGGCACTGTGCACGCGCCTCGTCGCCGATGCCGCGCGCGAAGTCGCGGACCATGCTGGGGAACGGGTGCGGCCCGGCGGCGGTGCCGAAGAGGTAGGCCGTGTGGTCGACGGTCGAGACCCACTCGCGCAGCGCCTCGTTGATCGCGTCCTTGAGCGTCGCGCTGCCGCCGTCGACGGACACGACCTTGGCGCCGAGCAGGTTCATCCGCGCGACGTTGAGCGCCTGGCGCTTCACGTCGACCGCGCCCATGTAGACGGTGCACTCCATGCCGAAGTAGGCGGCCGCCGTGGCGCTCGCGACGCCGTGCTGACCGGCGCCGGTCTCCGCGATGACCCGCTTCTTTCCCATGCGCTGGGTCAGCAGCGCCTGGCCGAGCACGTTGCGGATCTTGTGGGCGCCGGTGTGGTTGAGGTCCTCGCGCTTGAGCAGGATGCGGGCGCCCACCTTGTCGGAGAGCCGGCGCGCCTCGTAGAGCCGGCTCGGCGTGCCGGCGTAGTCGCGGCAGATGGCCTCGAAGCTCGCCACGAACGCCGGGTCGGCCATCGCGTCCTGCCAGGCCTCGGTGAGCTCGTCCAGCGCGGCGACGAGCGCCTCGGGCATGAAGCGGCCGCCGAAGTCGCCGAACCAGCCGCGCTCGTCGGCGTCGTAGCTCGAGGCGCGTGCGGGGGCGTGCGGTGTGCTGGTCATGCCTGGACTCCTGTCATCGCGGCGACCGCCTGGCGCGGCGCCCCGTCCTTCACGAGCGCCTCGCCGACGAGCACCGCACGGGCGCCCTCGCTCACGAACCGCTGGACGTCCTGCTCCCCCGTGATCCCGGACTCCGCCACGAGCACGCGGTCGGAGGGCACCAGCGGCGCCAGGCGGGAGAACGTGCCGTCGTCGACGGCGAGGGTCTTGAGGTTGCGGGCGTTGACGCCGACGAGCTCGGCGCCCAGCGCCACCGCCCGCTCGGTCTCGGCCTCATCGTGCACCTCGACGAGCACGGTGAGACCGAGCTCGCGCGCCTCGTCGTGGAGGCGGTGCAGGGTGTCGTCGTCGAGGGCGGCCACGATGAGGAGCACCAGGTCGGCGCCGGCCGCACGGGCCTCGACCACCTGGTAGCTGGTCACCACGAAGTCCTTGCGCAGCAGCGGGGTGTCGACCGCGGCGCGGACGGCGCGCAGGTCGGCGAGGCTGCCGCCGAAGCGGCGCTGCTCGGTCAGCACGCTGATCGCGGCGGCTCCCCCGGCGGCGTACTCCCGGGCGAGCGAGGCCGGGTCGGGGATGTCGGCGAGGTCACCCTTGCTGGGGCTGCGGCGCTTGACCTCGGCGATGACGCTCGAGCCGGGCGCGCGGAAGTGCGGCATCGGGTCGCGCACGGGGTCGGCGTCCGCGAGGGCGGCGCGCAGGTCGGCGAGCGGCAGCGCGGCCTCCCGCTCCGCGAGGTCGGTCCGCACACCGGCGACGATGTCGTCGAGCACGGACATGACTCCTCCTCCAGATCGGACCGGCGATGCGTACCTCTGAGTCTGACACGCGACGTACTAGGGTCCTGCCAGCGGTCACCCAGGACCGGTCACGATCGAAGGGATCCCCATGAGCTACGGACAGCCTCCGCCGCCCCCGCCGCCCCCCGAGGGCCCCCAGTACGGCGCGCCGCCGCCGGGCTACGGCGGTCAGCCGCAGAAGAACTCCGCCATGGCCATCACCGGCCTGGTGCTCGGCATCATCGGCGTCATCCCCTGCTTCTGGAGCTGCTTCGTCTTCGCCATCGGCGGCACCGTCTTCGGCCTGCTCGGCAAGAAGGACGTGCGCGAGTCGCAGGGCGCCAAGAAGGGCGCGGCCCTCGCTCAGTGGGGCTTCATCCTGGGCCTCGTCGGCATCGCCCTGGGCATCCTGTTCTGGGTGCTGGTGGCGGCCGACGTCATCCAGGTCAACAGCAACGGCTCGTTCGACAGCTGATCCGCCCGCCGGCACCGGGACGCCTCAGGGCGTCCCGGCCGGCGTGGTCAGGGTGCGAGCCAGGACCCGGAGAGGTTCCGCACCACCGTGAACACCGCGACGAGCGCGAGCGCCGTCAGGCTCACCCGGGTCACCAGCGCCATCGACACCCGGCGCGTGTGGCCGCGCCAGCGGTCGAGCGTCCACACCGCCAGGCCGGCGAGGATGAACGGCAGCGCGACGACGAACGCCAGGTTGCTCGACGCGGCGTCGGCGAGCTGGAGGTTGCTCAGGTCGTTGACCGCGCGCAAGCCCCCGCAGCCGGGGCAGTAGAAGCCCATCGCGGCGCTCGGGCAGAACCCCCACGTCCCCGCGGAGTGCGGGTCTCGCAGGTGCAGGGCCACCGTCAGGGCCCCGATGGTGCCGATCGTCGCCACCGGCGCGGCCAGGCGCTGCCACCGCGAGCGCGGCGGCGTGACTCGGGCGGGGGCGTGGGGCGCCATCGGCGGGTGGGTCAACGCGTCGACCCGTGCAGGCCCATCTTGGCCATGACCGCGAACAGCAGGCCGGCGCCCAGGGTGATCGCGACACCGACCCAGAAGATGGCGTAGCTGATCGGGTCCAGCATCAGTCCGATGGCCCCGACGACGAAGCCGACCAGTCCGACGACCACAGCCGTCCAGGCGGCCGGTGTGTTGCCGTGGTTGTCAGACATGCGGGGCTCCTCGCGGTGCGGTTCAGGGCGGATCGGTACGTCGTGGTGGTGCGGCAGCAGTCTATTCAGGTCCTCAGCGCGTGGGGTCGTCCCCCTGGTCCAACGCCTTCCACAGGTCCAGGTTGGAGGGGTCCTCCGCCGGCTTCGCGGTCCCCTGCTCCCCCGGCGCGTCGTAGCGGCTGCCCATCTCCGGCCAGCCCCGGACGCTCCGGACCGCCAGCACGGCGGCGGCGGCCGAGACGACGGCGCAGGCCAGGCCGAAGAAGAACCACCGCGTCAGGTCGAGGTCGACCCCCGGCAGGCCGGCCGCGTCGAAGTCGTCCGCGAGGTCGCGCATGGTGGTGACGGCGCCGACCACGTAGGTCACCAACGTGGCGAGCGCCGCGAGCGCGCCGAGGCCGGCGACCACGCGGCGCGCGCGCCCGCGCGAGACGAGCACGACGCCCCAGCAGGCGAGCACCACGAGCCCCAGTGCGGTCGCCAGCGGCACGCTGGCGCCCTCGCTGCGCAGCACGAACGACGTCACCAGCGAGGCGGACTCCTCGGTGCGGGTCAGGTCGGCGACCACCCAGACCTGGTTGCCCCCGACCGCGGCCCCGACCCCCGCGGCGAGACCGACCAGGACGGTGAGCGCGAAGCCGCCGCGACGAGGCTCAGCCACGCTCGGCGCCCTCGAGGGGTCCGAGCAGGTCGGCGTCGAAGCAGGTGCGGTCACCGGTGTGGCACGCGGCGCCCACCTGGTCGACCTTGACCAGGAGCGTGTCGCCGTCGCAGTCGAGGCGGACCTCCTTGACCCACTGGACGTGGCCCGAGGTGTCGCCCTTGACCCAGTACTCGCGGCGCGAGCGGCTCCAGTACGTCGCCCGGCCGGTCGTCAGCGTGCGCTGCAGCGCCTCGTCGTCCATCCACCCCAGCATCAGCACCTCGCCGGAGTCGTGCTGCTGCACGACGGCCGGGACCAGCCCCTCCGCGGAGCGCTTGAGCCGGTCGGCGAGGGCGGGGTCGAGGGGCATGGGTCCAGTATCGCGCGGCGCCGCCGCCGAGGGTTGAGGAGGTTGCGCAGCGACCGTCCCAGCCGTTGGTTGAGGAGGTTGCGCAGCAACCGTCCCAGCCGTTGGTTGAGGAGGTTGCGCAGCAACCGTCTCGAAACCCGGTGAGCCAGGCGCCTGCCCCGCTCACGAGGTTTCGAGACAGGCGCTGCGCGCCTTCCTCAACCTCCGAGGGCGGGCCCTTGCTGCGAGACCCAGGAGCGGTGCAGGTTGGCGTAGACGCTGCCGGTCTCGGCGGCGAGGACGCTGTGGTGGCCGCGCTGCACGACGCGCCCCTGGTCGACGACCACGACCTCGTCGGCGCCCTCGGCGGTCGAGAGGCGGTGGGCGATCGTGACCGAGGTGCGCCCGCCCATCAGGCGCTCCAGGGCGCGGCCGATGCGCATCTCGAGCTGGGGGTCGACCGCGCTGGTGGCCTCGTCGAGGACGAGCAGGTCGGGGTCGGCGAGGTGGGCGCGCAGCAGCGCGACCAGCTGCCGCTCCCCGGCCGAGAGCGACTCGCCGCGCTGGCCGACGCGGGTGTCGAGGCCGCGGGGCAGCCCGTCGAGCCAGTCGGTGAGGCCGAGCTCGTCGGCGCTGGCGCGGATGTCGTCGTCGGTGGCGTCGAGCCGGCCGTAGCGCACGTTGGCGCGCAGGGTGTCGTCGAAGAGGAAGCCCTCCTGCGGCACGAGCACCACGCTGCGCCGCAGGGAGACCTCGCCGATCTCGCGCACGTCGACGCCGTCGAGCAGCACCGCGCCCTGCGAGGGGTCCATGAGCCGGGTGAGGAGCTTGGCGAACGTCGACTTGCCCGAGCCGGTCTCGCCGACGATCGCGACCCGGCGGCCGGCCTCGATGTCGAGGGTGACGTCACGCAGGACCGGCGGCCCGCCGGGGTAGGCGAACTCCACGTCCTCGAAGCGCACGTCGATCGGGCCGCGCGGCAGCACCTGGCCCGCGGGTCCGGGGTCGACCAGGTCGGCGGGGGTGTCCAGGATGCCGATCACGCGCCGCCAGCCGGCGATGGCGTTCTGAGCGTCGGTGAGGATCTGGGTGCCCATCTGCACCGGTCCCACGAACAGCGTGACCAGGAACGCGAAGGCGAGCACCTCGCCGGCGGTGATGTCGCCGGCGAAGCCGAGCCAGATGCCGACGATCAGGACGCCGGCGTTGGCCAGGCCGGCGGAGACCCCGCCGAGGGAGAACGAGAACGCCGTGAAGCCCTGGGCGCGGGTGCTCGCCTGCTGGTGGGTGGCGATGGCCTCGTCGATGCGGGCCTGGGTGCGCGCCTCGACGGCGTAGGAGCGGACGACCGCCGCGCCGACCACCGGCTCGGAGATCGCGGAGAGCATCACGCCGACCTGGCGGCGTACGACGCTGTAAGCGTCGGACAGCTTGCGCTGGAAGAAGCGCAGCGAGGCGAACAGCGGCGCGAAGCACAGCCACACCACGAGGGCGAGCTGCCAGCTGTAGAACAGCATGACGATCGTCGCGATCAGCACCTGGCCGATGCTGACCACGAACAGCAGCCCGCCGAACACCAGGAACTGGCTGACCTGGTCGACGTCGCTGGTGACGCGGGAGACCAGGGCGCCGCGGCGCTCGGTGTTCTGGGTGAGCAGGGGCAGGTCGTGGACGTGGCGGAAGGCCTTGATGCGCAGCGAGGCCAGGCCTCGCTCGGAGGTGGTGAAGAGCCGCCGGGTCATGGCGTAGGAGGCGTAGCTCGTGACGAGCAGCCCGAACGCCGCCACGACGCCCATCCACACGGTGAACGAGACGTCGGGGCCACCGGAGCGGCCCAGGCCGCGGTCGAGGGTCTGCTGGACCGCGATCGGGACGATCACCTGGCCCACCGACGCCACGACCGCCAGCGCGAGGGTGCCCCAGACGCCTTCCTTGAGCTCGGGCGAGAAGTGCACGCCGCGACGGATCGTCGCGATCGCGCCGATCTCCTCGCCGGAGTCCATGACGGTGCTCACGTGGCCACCTCCTCCTGCTCGTAGGCGTTGACGAGGCGCGCGTAGGACGGGCTGCGGCCGAGGAGCTCGGCGTGGGTGCCCCGGTCGACGATGCGACCGCCCTCGAGGTGGAGGACCTCGTCGGCCAGCCCGATCGTGGCCTTGCGGTAGGCGACCACGACCAGCGTGGACCCGCTGCCGCTCTCGCGCAGGCCGGCGAGGATGCGTGCCTCGACCTCGGGGTCGACCGCGGAGGTGGCGTCGTCGAGGATCAGCAGCCGCGGGCGGCGCACGAGCGCCCGGGCCAGCGAGATGCGCTGGCGCTGGCCGCCCGAGAGCGACGTGCCGCGCTCGCCGAGCTGGGTGTCGAGGCCCGACGGCAGGGCCGCGACGAACCCGTCGGCCTGGGCCGTGCGCAGGGCCGCCCACACGTCGGCGTCGCTCACGTCGGCGCCCAGGGTGATGTTGCCGCGCACGGTGTCGTCGAACAGGAACGCCGTCTGCGGCACGATCGAGACCGTGGCGGCGAGCTCGCCCGGGGCGAGCTCGCGCAGGTCGACGCCGTCGACGGCGACGGCGCCGCGGTCGGGGTCGACCAGGCGCGTCAGCAGGGTGGTGAGCGTGCTCTTGCCGGATGCCGTGGCTCCCACGAGCGCGACCGTGCGGCCCGGCTCGACGGAGAAAGCGAGGTCCTCGAGCAGCGGCTGGTCGGGGTCGTAGCGGTAGCCCAGGGACTCCACGTCGAGCCGGGCACCGGCGTCGCCGCGGACCGCCCGGCGGTCGCCGTAGGGCATCTCGCCGGTGGCGCCCAGCACGGAGCGCACCCGGCGGTAGCCGACGACGCTGCGGGGGAACTCCCCCAGCAGCCAGCCGATGGAGCGGATCGGGAAGGACACGATCGTCAGCAGGTAGGCGACGGTGACGACGTCGCCGGCGTCGGTGGCCCCGCTCAGGACCCGTGAGACGCCGACCGCGAGCACGAACAGCACGCCCAGCCCGGGCAGCGCGGCCAGCGCCGGGTCGAACGCCGCCCGGATGCGGCCGACGCGGATGTTGACGTCGCGCAGCTCCTGCGCCTTGGCGGCGAAGCGGGCCGTCTCCTCGGGCTCGCGGCCCAGGGTCTTGACGACCATGGCGCCGTCGAAGGACTCGTGGGCGATCTCGCTGACCTCGCCGCGCAGCTGCTGCGCGCGGGTCATCCACCCCTGGGAGCGCTGCTGGTAGATGACGTTGACGGCGATGACCGCAGGGAAGACCAGCAGCCCGACCGCGGCGAGCACGAGGTCGGCGAGCAGCATCTGGGCCACCGCGATGACCATCATCGCGACGGTGCCGACCGCCATGGGCAGCGGCGCGATGGGGCCCCAGGCGGCCTCGACGTCGGAGTTGGCGTTGGACAGCAGCTCACCGGTGGGGTGGCGCTGGTGCCACTCCATCGGCAGGGAGAGGTACTGGCGGGTCACGGCGCGGCGGGTGCTGGCCTGCATGCGGTACTGCATGATGCCCGCGCCCAGGCGTCGCGCCACGATGCCGACGGCGCGCAGGATCGCCACGCCGAGGAACAGCCCCAGGATGGCGACCAGGGAGCCGGAGCCGACCTCGCCGCTCTCGAAGGCCGGCAGCACGACGTGGTCGGTCGACCAGCCCAGGACCCACGCGTCCGCGACGGTCAGCGCGCCGAACAGCACGCTGCCGAGCGTCGAGAGCGTGAAGATCCAGGGCTCGCGCTTGATGGCGACCAGGAGTACGCCGAAGCCGGCACGGGTCGAACCCCGGCCGTCTGCTCGTTCGTCGTCCATGTCTCCCTGACTCGCACCTGTCGACCAGCAGGAACGGCCGAGGATCGCAGGCTATTCCCGGGCACCGACATCGCCCAATCCGACGACGGCTCCCCGGACGGCGGCGTCGGTCAGTGGTCGGACGTGCCGAGGAGGCGGACCACGTGCGTGCGGAAGTGGAACGTCGTCATGGCGCCCTCGACGATCGTCAGGAAGCCGTCGGGGCGCTGGTAGACCGTGCGGCCTCGCGGGGAGAGCGGGTCGGGCGGCTGGTAGTCGAACGCCTGGCGCTGCGCCGCCTCGAGGGCGACCGCGCGGGACACGTAGACGGGACCCCGGACGTCCACGACGGTCGGCGGCTTGCTCTGACCCGAGTTGGCGTACTCGACGAGCACCCGCCACTGCTCCTCCGCCTCGGGCGCGGCGGGCGTCTCGGCGCCCCCGTCGTCGGGCGTCTCGTACACGTCGTAGTCGCTCATGCCGGGAGCGTGTCCCCTGCCCACCCGGCGGAAACCTGCGGAGTCAGCGGACGGGGTGGCCGGCCTCGCTGAGGGCGGCCTTGACGTCGCGGATCCGCAGGGTGCCGAAGTGGAAGACGGTGGCGGCCAGCACGGCGTCCGCGCCGGCGTCGACGGCGGGCGGGAAGTGCTCGGGCGCCCCGGCCCCGCCCGAGGCGATGACCGGCACGGTGACCTCACGCCGTACGGCGCGGATCAGCTCGAGGTCGAAGCCGTCCTGGGTGCCGTCGGAGTCCATGGCGTTGAGCAGGATCTCGCCGGCGCCGAGCTCGCAGGCCCGCGCCGCCCACTCGATCGCGTCGAGGCCGGCGGACTTGCGGCCCCCGTGGGTGGTGACCTCGAAGCCGGAGTCGGTGCGGGGCGCGCGGCGGGCGTCGACCGAGAGCACCAGGACCTGGCTGCCGAAGCGGTCGGCGATCTCGGCGACCAGCTCGGGCCTGTGGATGGCGGCGGTGTTGACCGCGACCTTGTCGGCGCCCGCGCGCAGCAGCCGGTCGACGTCGGCCACGGAGGACACTCCCCCGCCGACGGTCAGCGGGATGAAGACCTCCTCGGCGGTGCGCGACACGATCTCCATCGTCGTGGCGCGGCCCTCGAAGGAGGCGGAGATGTCGAGGAACGTCAGCTCGTCGGCGCCCTCCGCGTCGTAGGTGCGGGCCAGCTCCACGGGGTCCCCGGCGTCGCGCAGCTCACGGAAGTTGATGCCCTTGACGACCCGCCCCGCGTCGACGTCGAGGCAGGGGATGACGCGGACGGCGAGGCTCACGCGCGGTCCTTCGGCAGGGTCAGGGCGAGGGCGTCCTCGAGCGTGAAGCGGCCCTCGTAGAGGGCGGTCCCGATGATGGCGCCCTCGACCCCCTCCTCGACGAGGCCCATGAGCGCCTCGAGGTCGGCCAGCTCGGTGATGCCGCCCGAGGCGACCACCGGCCTCGAGGTCGCGGCGCACACGTCGCGCAGCAGCTGGAGGTTCGGCCCCTGCAGCATGCCGTCCTTGTTGACGTCCGTGACGACGTAGCGCGCGCAGCCCTCGGCGTCCAGGCGCGTGAGGACGTCGTAGAGGTCGCCGCCGTCGCGGGTCCAGCCCCGGGCGGCGAGCGTGCGACCCCGCACGTCGAGGCCGACGGCGACCCGGTCGCCGTACTCGGCGATCGCCGCGGCGCACCACTCGGGCTGCTCCAGGGCGGCGGTCCCGATGTTGACGCGACGGCAGCCGGTGGCCATCGCGGCCGCCAGCGACTCGTCGTCGCGGATGCCGCCGCTCATCTCGACCTGGATGTCGAGCGTCCCGACGATGCGCGCCTGGAGCTCGCGGTTGTGACCGCGCCCGAACGCCGCGTCCAGGTCGACCAGATGCAGCCACTCCGCACCCGCCTCCTGCCAGCGCAGGGCGGCCTCGACCGGGTCGCCGAAGCGCTTCTCCGAGCCGGCGACGCCCTGCACCAGCTGGACGGCCTGGCCCCCGGCGATGTCGACGGCGGGGAGGAGCTCGAGGTGGTCGGTCATGGGTCTTCTCTCGGTCGGGTCGCGGGGGTTCAGCGTCGGCGGAACAGCAGGGTGTGGAGCACGGGGGCGGCGAGCACGCTCACGATCAGCACGAGCAGCCGCGCGGCCCAGTGCTCGAGGAACGCGAAGGACGCGGCGTTGACGAGCACCACCAGCGCGAGGGTGCCGAGCGTCTGGTGGCGCCGCCGCCGGGCCAGCACGCCGACCGGCTGGCGCGCCTGGGGGCGGGGCTGCGGCAGCACCGAGGCGACCCGGCGCCGCCGCGCGGCGCGGCGCTCGGCGCGCTCCTCCTCGGCCGCCCGGGCGGCGGCGCGGACGGCCGCCTCGTGCTCGCGCGCCTCACGGCGGCGCGCGCGCTCCCGGCTCATGGCCGCCTCACGCGGCCAGGCTCCGCACCCAGTTGTCGAGCAGCGCGGCTCCGGCGTCGCCGGACTTCTCGGGGTGGAACTGCGTCGCCGTGAGCGGGCCGTTCTCCACGGCGGCCACGAACCGGTCGCCGCCGTGCTCGGACCAGGTGACCAGCGGGGGGCGGGTGCGGTCGTTGGTGCGCAGGGCCCACTCGCGCACGCCGTAGGAGTGCACGAAGTAGAACCGCTCCTCCTCCAGCCCGGCGAAGAGCGTCGAGCCCTCCGGGACCTCCACGGTGTTCCAGCCCATGTGCGGCACGACCGGTGCCTGCAGGCGCTCGACCACGCCGGGCCACTCGTCGCAGCCCTCGGTCTCGACCCCGTGCTCGACGCCGCGCTCGAAGAGGATCTGCATGCCCACGCAGATGCCCAGCACGGGCCGGCCGCCGGCCAGCCGGCGGCCGATGAGTCGCTCGCCCCTGACCTCGCGCAGGCCGGCCATGCAGGCGGCGTACGCGCCGACGCCCGGCACCACGAGCCCGTCGGCCTCCAGGGCGCGGTCGAAGTCCCCGGTCAGCTCCACCTGCGCGCCGGCGCGCTCGAGCGCGCGGACCGCCGAGCGGAGGTTGCCCGACCCGTAGTCGAGGACGACGACGTCGCGCTTGTCGGTCACAGAGCCCCCTTCGTGGAGGGCACGCCCGTCTCGCGAGGGTCGAGCGCGACGGCGTCGCGGAAGGCGCGGGCGAACGCCTTGTACTGCGTCTCCACGATGTGGTGCGGCTCGCGGCCCGCGAGGACCCGGACGTGCAGCCCGAGGTGGGCGTGGAAGGCCAGGCTCTCGAAGACGTGGCGGGTCAGCGAGCCGAGGTAGGCGACGCCGGAGCCGCCGAGCTCGACGTACTGCTGCCCCTCGGGCTCGCCGGTGTGCACGCAGTAGGGGCGCCCGGAGACGTCGACCACGGCCTGCACGAGCGCCTCGTCGAGCGGGACCGTGGCGTCGCCGAAGCGGCGGATGCCGACCTTGTCGCCCAGCGCCTGGCGCAGGGCCTGGCCGAGCACGATCGCGGTGTCCTCGACGGTGTGGTGGGCGTCGATGTGCAGGTCGCCGACGCTGTGGACGGTCAGGTCCAGGAGCGAGTGGCGGGCGAACGCGGTGAGCATGTGGTCGTAGAAGCCGACGCCGGTGGAGATGTCGTGGCGGCCCGTGCCGTCGAGGTCGACCTCGACGAGCACCTTGGACTCGCTGGTCTCGCGCTCGATGCGTGCGGTCCTGCTCATCGCTGTCCCTCTTCCGTGACTTCTTCCGTGACTGACGTGAGTGCCTGCTGGAAGGCCGCCATCTCCTCGGGGGTGCCGATGGAGACCCGGAGCCAACCCTCCGGGCCGGTCTCGCGGACCAGCACCCCCCGGTCGAGGAGGCCCTGCCACACAGCATGGCGGTCGGGGTAGGTCCCGAACAAACAGAAGTTGGCGTCGCTCTCCGCGACCTGGAGCCCCTGCGCGCGCAGCCACGCGACGGTCCGGTCGCGCTCCTGGCGCAGCAGGGCGACGTTGCCGAGCAGCTCGGGGGCGTGGCGCAGCGCGGTCAGCGCGACCGCCTGGGTGACCGCGGAGAGGTGGTAGGGCAACCGCACCACGCGGATCGCGTCGCAGATCGCCGGGTCGGCGGCGAGGTAGCCCAACCGGGCGCCCGCCAGGGCGAAGGCCTTGCTCATCGTGCGCGAGACCACGAGGTTGCGGTGGGTGGGGAGCAGCTCGAGCGCGGAGGGCGTGCCCTCGCGGCGGAACTCGCCGTAGGCCTCGTCGACGACCACGATCCCGTCGTCGCCGACGGCCTCGCAGAGCACGGACACGGCCTCGGGGGGCAGCGCGGTGCCGGTGGGGTTGTTGGGCGAGGGCAGCAGCACCACGGCGGGACGCCGCTCCTCGACCAGCGCCCGGGCGGCGCCGAGGTCGAGCTCGAAGTCCTCCTCGCGGTGTCCCACGACCCACGCGGTGCTGGAGTCGCGGGCGTACTCCGGGTACATCGAGTACGTCGGCGCGAAGCTGAGCGCGGTGCGCCCTGGACCGCCGAAGGCTTGCAGGAGCTGCAGCATCACCTCGTTGGAGCCGTTGGCCGCCCACACCTGCTCGGCGCGCACCCCGTGGCCGAGGTACGCCGCCAGCGCAGTGCGCAGCGCGACGAACTCGCGGTCGGGGTAGCGGTTGAGGGTGCGGGTCGCCTCGGCCACCGCGGTCGCGACGTCGGCGACGACCGCCTCGGAGGGCGGGTAGGGGTTCTCGTTGACGTTGAGCTGGACGGGCACGTCCAGCTGGGGGGCGCCGTACGGCTCGAGGCCGCGCAGCTCCTCCCTCAGCGGAGGGAAGGCCACGGCTACCGCCCGAACCGGGCGCGGACCGCGGCACCGTGACCGGGCAGGTCCTCGGCCTCCGCGAGCGTGACGACGTGGTCGGCCACCTCGGCCAGCGCGTCGCGGGTGTAGTCGACGACGTGCACGGACTTGGTGAACGCGCGCACCGAGAGCCCCGAGGAGTGGCACGAGCAGCCGCCGGTGGGGAGCACGTGGTTGGACCCGGCGCAGTAGTCGCCGAGGGACACCGGCGCGTGCGGCCCGACGAAGATCGCCCCGGCGTTGCGCACGCGAGCGGCCCACGACGCCGCGTCGACGGTCTGGATCTCGAGGTGCTCGGCGCCGTAGGCGTCGACCACGGCCAGCCCCTGCTCGAGGTCGCCCACGAGGACGGTCGCCGACTGCGCGCCGCCGAGGGCGGTGCGGATCCGCTCGACGTGCTTGGTCGCGAGGACCTGCTTCTCCAGCTCGGCGTCGACGTCGTCGGCCAGCCGCTCGGACGTCGTGACCAGCACCGCCGCCGCCAGCGGGTCGTGCTCGGCCTGGCTCACCAGGTCGGCCGCGACGAAGGCCGCCTCCGCGGTGTCGTCGGCGAGGATCGCGATCTCGGTGGGGCCGGCCTCGGAGTCGATGCCGACCTGGCCCTTGAGCAGCCGCTTGGCCGTCACCGTCCAGATGCTGCCGGGCCCGGTGACGAGGTCGACGCGCGCGCACGGGCCGACCCCGTAGGCGAACATCGCGATCGCCTGGGCGCCGCCGACGGCGTAGACCTCGTCGACGCCGAGCAGCTCGCAGGCGGCCAGGATCGTGGGGTGCGGCAGTCCGCCGAAGGCCTTCTGCGGGGTGGAGCTGAGCGCGATCGAGCGCACCCCGGCCACCTGGGCCGGCACGACGTTCATCAGGACGCTGGACACCAGGGGCGCGAGGCCGCCGGGCACGTAGAGGCCGACGCGGCCGACCGGCACCTTGCGGTGGGTCACGCGGGCGCCGGGGCCGAGGTCGGTGGTGACGTCGTGCTCCAGCTCGGCCTCGCTGGTGGCGCGCAGCCGCCGGATCGACTCCTCGAGGCCGGCGCGGATGTCGGGGTCGAGCGCGGCGAGCGCGTCGACGAGCGCCTGGCGCGGCACCCGGATGTCGTCCTGCGTGACGCCGTCGTACTGCTGGGACATCTCGACGATCGCCTCGAGGCCGCGCACGCGGACCGCCTCGCAGATCGCGTGGACCGCCGGGATCGCCGCCTCGACGTCGAAGTCCGCGCGCGGCACGGCCGCGCGGTAGTCCACGGGGCCGGCGTCGGCCGCCCCGCGCAGGTCGATACGGCGGATCATGGGTCGATTCTACGAAGCCCCGCGCACCGGACCCGCATCGCCGACGCACCGTGGACTCCCGCACCCCGCCCGGGGTGGATGCCGCCGCTCCCCCGCGCCCACCGGCTACGGTGGCGAGGTGACCGACACCCTGCCGATGTTCCCCCTGAACTCGGTGCTGTTCCCCGGCGTCAGCGTCCCCCTGCACGTCTTCGAGGACCGCTACCGCGCGCTGGTGCACCACCTCCTGCGCTCGGACCCGACCGACCGGGTGTTCGGCTCGGTCGGCATCCGCGAGGGCTACGAGGTCGGCGACCACGGCGCCCAGTCGCTCTACCGCGTCGGCTGCCGCGTGCAGCTCACCGAGGTCGAGTCCAACGCCGACGGCAGCTTCGACGTCGTGGCGGTCGGCCTCGACCGGATCAAGCTCGACCGCCTGGACACCTCCGGCCTCTTCCCGGTCGGCCACGTCGTCGACCTGCCGGAGCCCGACGCCGGCGTCGACGAGGCGGTCCTGGAGCGGGCGCGCGCCACGTTCACGGCCTACCGCACGGCGCTGGCCGACATCCGCGCCGACCCCTACGAGGGCTCGCTCCCCCGCGACCCGGGCTACCTCTCCTGGACCCTCGCCGCCTGCGCACCCCTGCCGATGCCCGAGCGTCAGTCGCTCCTGGAGGCCGACGACGCCGAGGAGCGGCTGCTCCTGGTCACCGACCTCCTGCGCTCCGAGCTGCGCGCGATGAACGTCATCCCCTCGCTGCCGGCCACCGAGGTGGCCCGCACCAGGTGGTCTCCGAACTGACAGGGACTGTGCGAGGAACGAGCACAGTCCCGTGGTCAGTGAAGATCGAGCAAGCCCTCGGGCTGAGCTCGCGAAGCCCGAAACGGGCGCGTCGAAATCCATCGAGATGCGCGGAGCATGAGGCGGAGCATGAGGACGTGAGCCGTCGGGTGCGGAGGTCTCGACGTACGTTCGTCGCTGGCGCTCCTCACTGCTCGACCAACGGGAGGAATCTCATGGCCAAGAAGCAACCCGGCGGCACCCCGGCGACGGTCGCGCTGACGAGCGCCGGCATCGACTTCACGCTGCACGAGTACGACCACGACCCGCGGGCGGAGTCCTTCGGGACCGAGGCCGCACAGGCCCTGGGGCTGGCGCCGGAGCGGGTGTTCAAGACGCTGCTCGCCGACGTGGACGGCCGGCTGACCGTCGCGGTGGTGCCGGTCTCGGGACAGCTCGACCTCAAGGCGCTCGCGCGCGCCGTGGGCGGCAGCCGGGCCAAGATGGCCGACAAGGGCGCGGCCGAGCGCGCCACCGGGTACGTCGTCGGCGGGATCTCGCCGGTGGGCCAGAGGCGCCCGCACCCCACCGTGGTGGACGAGTCGGCGCTGACCCACCCGACGGTCTACGTCTCGGCCGGCCGGCGCGGGCTGGACCTGGAGCTGGCACCGGCCGACCTGGTCCGGGTCACCGAGGCGACCACGGCCCGGGTCGGCCGGTCCGGCTGAGCTGCTCCTAGTTGGTGGTCAGGCGGAACACCGAGTGGGCGACGTCGCCGTCGGTCCACCCGCTGATGCCCAGGCCCTCGAGCGGCTCGAGGTTCTTCGCGAGCTCCTCGTCGTCGCCCATGCCGCCGGCGAGCTCGACCAGCCAGCCGTCGCCCGCGTCGAAGTTGACGAACAGCACCGACCCGGACTGGTCGGCCTCGCGGACGACGTCCTTGAAGGTGTCGGTGTCGCCCAGCCCGCCGTCCTCGAGCAGCGAGGCGCGGTAGTCGGCACTGGGGCCGACCGCGACGTAGTCGCCGTCGCTGTCGCTGCCGAGCAGCTCCTCGGCCTCCGGCTCGCTGCCCGCGAGCGAGGAGACGATCTTCTCCAGGACGCCGTTGATGGCCTCGGGGTCGCCCTTGATCTTGACGCCCACCGGGAGAGCGTCGGTGTCGCCGGAGTCCAGCGCCTCGGGGTCGAAGTCGCCGCCGATCGCGACGGTCGCCGACTCACCGACCAGCGTCTCCACGTCCTCGGGCAGCGAGAGCCCGGTCTCCTCCTCGGCCTGCTGGATCAGCTCGTCGATGTCCATGTCGTCGCCGGCGAACGTGGAGGCGTACTCGAGGAGCTCGTCGAACCAGCCCTCCTCGAAGCCCACGCCCCACGCGGCGGCGGTGTCCTCGGGGAGCGTCGAGATCGCGACGCCGCCCTGGTCGCTGCCGGAGAGCGCGTCGAGCCCGGCGAAGCCGGTGCCGGTGGCGGACTCGACCTCGAGCGAGCCGTCGTCGAAGCGCACGGTCAGCGCCGCGCCCTCGAAGTTCTCGAACATCTTCACGATCTCGTCGGTCGTGCCGTCGGTCGCGCCCTCCTCGTCCTCCTCCGCGCACGGGGCGTCGCCGGAGTAGTCCGGCAGCTCCGGGAGCTCGGGGTCGAGACTGTCGGGGTCGGGCTCGATGGTCTCGGGCTCGACCGGCTCGAGCTCGGGGATGCACGAGGGTGACGACAGCGCGCCGCCCAGGCCGGCGAACTCGTCGGCGGCGTCGGCCATCAGGTCGCCGACCTCGGGGGCGGCGTACGCCGTCAGGATGCCGGCGTCGCCGGCCTCCCCGGTCCAGCGCTGGAAGTCCGCGTCGTCGGCCAGCGAGTCCTTCTGGGCGTCGGAGGAGACCTGCTCGGCGATCTCGGTGGTCTCGGCGATGACCGCCCAGTCGCCCTCGATGGCCCAGCCGCCCATCTCGCTGGACTCCTCGTCCGGCTGGTCCTCCTCGTCGCCGTCCGAGGGCTCCGCGAGCGCGGAGTGCTGCTCACCGGCGAGGCACTCCTGGAGCTTGGCGAAGCCGTCCTCGGCCTTGCCGGCGTCCTTGACCTGCACCACGACCACCGGGGAGGTGGTGTCGTCGTCCGTGCGGACCGCCGCGACCGCCATCCGGTCGCCCAGCCAGGGCTCGATGTCGTCGCCGTAGTCGACGTCCGAGCAGACCTCGGAGTCCTGCACGCTCTCGAAGAGCTTCTGGCGCAGGTCGTCGTCGGTGTCGAGTCCGACCTCGTCCTTGAACGCGGGGAACTTGCGCAGGGTGCGCAGGGCCTCGATCTTCTGCCCGCCGCTGGGGTCGAGGTCGATGCTGACGTAGCCCAGCGTCGAGGCCGGGAGCGCCTGGGCCGGCTGGTCACCGGTGCTGAAGAACGACACCGCCGCCCAGGCACCGGCCGCGACCGCGCCGACGGCGACCACGGCGACGCCGCCGATCAAGTACTTCTTGCGACCGCCGCGGCGCGCGGTGGGCGGCTGCGGCGGCAGCGGGTAGCCGCCGCCGGCCTCGAGGTACTCCGGCGGCGGGGGCGGGCCCGCCGGCGGTCCCCAGGGCGGGGAGGCGGGCGGCGGGGTCGCGGGCGGGGGGCCGGCCGGCATCCCGGACGGCGGCGGGGTGGGAGCGCCCCAGGGCGGGCCGGACGGGGGTCCCGACGGCGGGCCGGACGGCGGAAGGTTGTCGGACACGGGGACCCCCAGGGTGGTGGCGAAGGACGAGTCGGTGGACGCTCGAGGCGGGCCCGTGGTGAGCCCGGCGCTCGGGAGTTCGACGGGAGCCTACCCGCGGTGGTTCCCGCTCAACCGCGCCTGAGACGACGTTTCGGGAAGCCGGCGTAGGCGACGGCCAGCGCGGCCAGCGAGGCGGCCGGGAGCACCAGGAAGGGGCTGCCCCCCGAGACCTCGATGCGCGCCGGCAGCCGGTCGCCGTCCGTGGCCGACCGGGCGAGGCGGGCGGGGTCCTCGGCGCTCAGCGAGAGACCGACTTTCCACATCACGTACGTCGCCAGGGCGGCGCCCACGACCACGGCCACGAGCGTGACCAGCTCGGAGCGCTGGACGAGCAGGGCGCACCCGACGCCCAGCACCAGGCCCACCCCGGCCGCCACGACGACGAACCAGCCGGTGCTGGAGAACTCCCCCCGCAGGCCGGCGGAGTCGAGGTAGAAGCGGCCGTCGACCGCGACCCCCGTCGGCGGGTCCCAGAGGTGGTGCCAGAGCCAGCCGGCGCCCGCGCCCACCGCGGCGTAGAGCACCACGACCGCGACGGCCTGCCACACCAGCGGCCTGACCGCGCGACGCTCGGCGGCGACGTGGGTGGGCGGCTCGGTGGTCACCCCGCCAGACATCCGGGGCCCAGCAGCTGCTTGAGGTCGGCGAAGAGCGCCGGGCTCGGTGAGACCCGCAGCCGGTCGTCGAGGCGCATCACCTTGGTGGCGTCGCGGGTCAGCAGGCGCAGGCGCACCTCGGTCAGCCCGGGGTGGGTGCCGAGGACGTCCCTGAGCTGCTCGATCACCGGCGGGGTGCACCGCGTCGAGGGCAGGCTGATCACGACCGGCCCGGACGGCCCGTCGGACAGGTCGGGGACGGTCACCTCCTGGCCGTGCAGCTCGGGCTGGTCCTTGCTGCGGCTGAGCCGGCCCTTGACCGTGAGGATCGCGTCCTCGACGAGGTAGGGACTGGCCAGCTGGTAGGAGCTGGGGAAGAGCAGCACGTCGATGGCGCCCTCGAGGTCCTCGAGGCTGACCATCGCCCAGGCGTCGCCGCGCTTGGTGATCTTGCGCTGCACCGAGGTGACCAGGCCGCTCACGGTGACGGTGGAGCCGTCGGCGCGCTCCTCGTCGAGGATCAGCTGGCCGATCGTGCAGTCGGTGCCGTTGGAGAGCACGTGCTCGAGCCCGAGCAGCGGGTGGTCGGAGACGTAGAGCCCCAGCATGTCGCGCTCGTGGCCGAGCAGCGTGGTCTTGTCCCACTCGTCGATGTCGGGGATCGCGACGGTCATCGCGAACCCTCCCCCGACCTCGTCCTCGAGGCCGCCGAACAGGGAGTCCTGCCCGATCGCCTCGTTCTTCTTGATGTCGATGTACTGGTCGATGGCGTTCTCGTGGATCGCCACGAGCGCGCGGCGACGGTGCTTGAGCTCGTCGAAGGCCCCGGCCTTGATCAGCGACTCGATGACCCGCTTGTTGCAGACCACCGCGGGGACCTTGCTCAGGAAGTCGTCGAAGGACTCGTAGCGGCCGTGCTCGGAGCGCGCCGCCACGATCCCGTCGACGACGTTGGCGCCGACGTTGCGGATGGCGGTCAGCCCGAAGCGGATGTCGTGGCCGACCGGGGTGAAGTTGTTGGCCGACTCGTTGACGTCGGGCGGCAGTACCTGGATCTTCATCCGTCGGCACTCGTTGAGGTAGATCGCCGACTTGTCCTTGTCGTCCTTGGTCGAGGTCAGCAGCGCCGCCATGTACTCGGCGGGGTAGTTGGCCTTGAGGTAGGCCGTCCAGTAGGACACCAGCCCGTAGGCGGCGGAGTGGGCCTTGTTGAAGGCGTAGTCGGAGAACGGCAGCAGGGTGTCCCACAGCGTCTTGATCGCGTGGGCGGAGAAGCCGCGCTCCTGCATGCCCGCGGAGAAGCCGGCGAACTGCTTGTCCAGCTCCTCCTTCTTCTTCTTGCCCATCGCGCGGCGCAGGATGTCGGCCTGTCCCAGCGTGTAGCCCGCGAGCTGCTGGGCGATCGCCATGACCTGCTCCTGGTAGACGATCAGGCCGTAGGTCTCGCCGAGGATGTCCTGGAGCGCCTCGGCGAGCTCGGGGTGCAGCGGGTCGACCGGCTCGCGCCCGGTCTTGCGACGGGCGTACTTGTTGTGCGAGTCGGCGCCCATCGGCCCCGGCCGGTAGAGCGCGCCGACGGCCGAGATGTCCTCGAACGTGTCGGGCTTCATCGAGCGCAGCAGCGCTCGCATCGGCCCGCCGTCGAGCTGGAAGACGCCCAGCGTGTCGCCGCGCTGCAGCAGCCCGTAGGTCGCCTCGTCGGTGAGCTCGAGGTCCTCCAGCACCACGGTCTCGCCGCGGTTGGCCTGGATGTTCTTGATGGCGTCGTCGAGGACCGTGAGGTTGCGCAGCCCCAGGAAGTCCATCTTGATGAGCCCGAGCGCCTCGCACGTCGGGTAGTCGAACTGGGTGATCATCGCGCCGTCGGCCGGGCGCTTGAGCATCGGGATGATGTCGATCAGCGGCTCGCTGGACATGATCACGCCGGCGGCGTGGACGCCCCACTGGCGCTTGAGCCCCTCGATGCCGATGGCGGTGTCGACGACCTTCTTGACGTCGGCGTCGCCGTCGTAGAGCGTGCGGAACTCCCCGCCCTCGCCGTAGCGCTTGTGGGCCGGGTCGAAGATCTCCTTGAGCGGCACGTCCTTGCCCATGACCGAGGCCGGCATGGCCTTGGTGATGCGGTCGCCCATGGCGAAGGGGTAGCCCAGGATGCGGCTGGAGTCCTTGACGGCCTGCTTGGCCTTGATCGTGCCGTAGGTGACGATCATCGAGACCCGGTCGTCGCCGTACTTGTCGGAGACGTAGCGGATCACCTCGCCGCGCCGGCGCTCGTCGAAGTCGATGTCGAAGTCGGGCATCGAGACGCGGTCGGGGTTGAGGAAGCGCTCGAAGATCAGCCCGTGGACCAGCGGGTCCAGGTCGGTGATGCGCATGGCGTAGGCGACCATCGACCCGGCACCGGAGCCGCGGCCCGGGCCGACGCGGATGCCGTTGTCCTTGGCCCAGTTGATGAAGTCGGCGACGACCAGGAAGTAGCCCGGGAAGCCCATCTGGGTGATGACGCCGACCTCGAAGTCGGCCTGCTTGCGCACGGCGTCGGGGATGCCGTCGGGGTAGCGGAAGCGCAGGCCCTTCTCGACCTCCTTGACCAGCCAGGAGTCCTCGTTCTCCCCGGGAGGGCAGGGGAAGCGCGGCATGAACGTGCCGTTGCCCTCGGTGAACTGCACGTCGCAGCGCTCCGCGATGAGCAGCGTGTTGTCGCAGGCCTCGGGGAAGTCGCGCCAGGTGTCGCGCATCTCGGCGGCGGACTTGAGGTAGTAGCCGTCGCCGTTGAACGCGAAGCGCTGGCCGGGGCCGTCACCGGCCGGGATGTCCATCGTGGAGCCGGAGTTGATGCAGAGCAGGTGCTCCTGGCTCTTGGCGTCCTCGCGCATGACGTAGTGGGAGTCGTTGGTGGCCAGCAGCGGGATCGAGAGGTCCTTGGCCAGCCGGAGGAGGCCGTCCTTGACCCGGCGCTCGATGTCGAGCCCGTGGTCCATCAGCTCCAGGAAGTAGCTGTCGCGGCCCAGGATGTCCTGGAACTCGCCCGCCACCTGCTTGGCCGCCTCGTAGTTGCCGTGGCGCAGGTGGACCTGGACCTCGCCGGAGGGGCAGCCGGTGGTGCCGATGATGCCCCTGCCGTGCTGCGAGAGCAGCTCGCGGTCCATGCGGGGGTGCTTGAAGAACCCGTCGCGCCACGAGCCGGTCGAGAGGCGGAACAGGTTGTGCATGCCCTCGGTCGTCTCGGAGAGCAGCGTCATGTGGGTGTAGGCGCCGCGGGCGGAGACGTCGTCGGGGCCGCCGCCGTAGAAGTTGACGCCTTTGCGCTCGAAGCGCGAGATGTTGGGCGTGAAGTAGGCCTCGATGCCGATGATCGGCTTGACCCCGGCCTTCTTCGCCTTCGCGTAGAACTCGTAGGCGCCGAACACGTTGCCGTGGTCGGTCATCGCCACGGCGGGCATGCCCAGCTCGGCGGCCCGCTCGGTCAGCGCCCCGAGCCTGGCCGCACCGTCGAGCATGGAGTACTCGGTGTGGACGTGCAGGTGGACGAAGGAGTCGGAGCCGGTCGTCATGGTCTGCTGGGCGCTCCTCGCCGGTCGAGATCGGGCATGCGTCAGCGGCCTCGTCATCCCGTCGCCATCGCTGGCGCGGGCTCCTGATCGTCTCGCTGGGGGAAGACCGCCAGCCTACGCGAACCGCTCCGGCCATGGTGGCACCACGCACCGACAGCCCCGGTTCACGCCAGCACCAGGGCGGCCACCCCCGCCGTGACCACCAGCGCCCCCAGCAGGCGGCGCGCCCCGTGCGCCTCGCCCAGCCACCACCAGGCCACCAGGCTGCCCACCACGATGCTGGTGCTGCGCAGCGGCGCCACCACCGAGACCGGCGCCATCGTGAGCGCGACCAGCACCAGGACGTAGGCGACCGGGGACAGCACGGCCACCGCGGCGCCGGTGCGCCAGTGCCGCCGCGCGACCTCGCGGGCCAGGCGCAGCCGCGAGGCGCACGAGGCGGTCAGGACCGCGCACATCCACACCCCGCCGACGGCGTAGTAGAGCACCGGGTCGACCCCCAGCTCGGCGACCGCGTGGGCGTCCCACAGCGTGTAGGCAGCGATCGCGACCGCGATCAGCAGGCCCCACCGGAGCCCGGCCGCGCGCCGGTGCCGGGTGTCCGCGGGAGCCGCCCCGGTCGAGACCACGCCGACCCCGGCCGTGATGAGGGCGATGCCGACCCAGCCGGCGGCGCTCAGCCGCTCGTGCAGGACGGCCACCGCGAAGGCCGAGGCCAGCACCGGTCCCAGGCCGCGGGCGACCGGGTAGGTGACGTTGAGGTCGCTGCGCGAGTACGCCGCCTGCAGGGACACCGCGTAGCAGGTGTGGAACAGCGCGCTCAGCGCGCTGGCCCCCACCAGCGTCCAGGTCAGCTCGGCGCCGAGCGCCACCGCCACCGCCGCGGCCGGCGCGAGCGCCACCAGGGAGAGCATGGAGTAGACCCACACGAAGACGCGGCTGTCCTCGGCGTGCGCGCGGCTGGCCAGGAGGTTCCACGCCGCGTGAGCGACCGACCCCAGCAGGGTGAGGAGGACGGCGGTCAGCACGGCCGCTCCCCCGCGACGGTCAGGGAGCGTCCTGGGCCGCGTCCAGGGACTCGGTGACGATGGCGTGCACGATGCGCTGCAGGCGCTCGGCACCGAGGGCAGGGGCGCGCCGGGCCAGCGCCTCGGCGATGGCCCGCTCGCGCTGGAGGTCGCGCTGGGGGTCGCGCGCGTCCGGCTGCGCCTTGTGCGGCTGCACCGCACGGGTGAGGGCGGCACGCCTGGCCAGCAGGTCGCCCAGCTGCTCGTCGACCTCGTCGATGAGGCCGCGCAGGAACGCCACCGGGTCGGCGCCCGGCCAGGCCATCCGGATGTCCGGCGCGCGCTCCTCGTTGGCGCTGCCGTCGGTGCGCTCCAGCTCCACCAGCCCGCGCGCGGCGTAGAAGGCCCGGGCGGGGGCGTTCATCTCGAAGACCCACACGCAGAACCCGCCCGGTCGCCGCGACTTCGCCAGGTCCAGCAGCGCGGACCCGACACCCCGTCCGGCGTACGGCGGCGCGACGTAGAGGTCGTCGAGCCAGACGTCGGTCAGCCGCGCGTAGCCGGCGACGCGGCCGTCCCGCTCGGCGACCCAGACCTCGTCGGTGCCGAGCCGGCCGGACAGCCAGGCCCGCACCTCGTGCTCGGGGTGCGTCGGCGGCGGCATCGGCGCGGCCGCCCTGGACTCCAGGTGGACCATCGCCACCGCGGCGGCGTCGCGCGGGTCGGCCGGCCTGAGGACCAGGTCAGTCGGCATCTCGGATGACCTCGAGCGCGTGCGTGAGGTCGTCGGGGTAGGTCGACTCGTACTCCACGTAGGCACCGCTGTCGGGGTGCTCGAAGCCCAGGCGTACGGCGTGCAGCCACTGGCGCTCGAGGCCGACGCGGCGCGACAGCGTGGGGTCGGCGCCGTAGGTGATGTCGCCGACGCAGGGGTGCTTGAGCGCGGCCATATGGACCCGGATCTGGTGGGTCCGGCCGGTCTCGAGGTGCACCTCCAGCAGGCTGGCGAAGCGGTGCGCCTCGAGCGTGGAGTAGTGGGTGACGCTGGCGCGACCGTCGGCCATCACGGCGAACTTGTAGTCCGCCTTGGGGTGGCGCCCGATCGGGGCGTCGACCGTGCCCTCGTGCGGGTCCGGATGTCCCTGCACCAGCGCGTGGTAGGTCTTGTCGACGGTGCGCTGCCGGAAGGCGTTCTTGAGCAGCGAGTAGCCGTGCTCGGACTTGGTGATCACCATGACGCCCGACGTGCCGACGTCGAGGCGCTGCACGATCCCCTGGCGCTCGGGGGCGCCGCTGGTGGCGATGCGGAAGCCGGCCCCCGCGAGGTGGCCGACCACGGTGGGCCCCGACCAGCCCGGGGAGGGGTGCACCGCGACGCCGACCGGCTTGTCGATCACGACGATGGAGTCGTCGTCGTGGATGATCTTGATGCCCTCGACGATCTCCGGCACGACCGCGAGGACGTCGCGCTCGTGCGGGATGGTGACGTCCAGCAGGGCGCCGGGCAGGACCCGGTCGCTCTTGGCCACGCCCCCGCCGTCGACGGTCACCAGGCCCTGGGCGATGAGGTCGGCCGCGCGGGTGCGCGAGAGCCCGAACATCTGTGCCAGGGCGGCGTCGACGCGCTCGCCGGCCAGCCCGTCGGGGACGTGCAGGCTGCGGTGGTCGGTCTGGGTCACGCGGTCGGCTCCTGGGGGCTGGACTCGGGGGGATCGGTCTCGTGGGGGTCGTCGTCGTCGTGGTCGCGCGAGCGGTCCTCGCGGGCGCCGTCCAGGTGCACGCCCCGGAAGGCCTGGACGAGGATGGTCACGGCGGCGGCGTTGATGGCCATGTCGGCGATGTTGAAGATCGGCCAGTTCGGCAGCATCAGGAAGTCGATGACGTGGCCACGCAGCGGTCCGGGCTCGCGCAGCAGCCGGTCGGTGAGGTTGCCCGCGACGCCGGCCAGCAGCAGCCCCAGGCCGACGGCCCACCCGGCGCTGCCGAGGCGGCGGCTCATCCAGAGCACGAGCACCACCGCCGCGATGGCGATGCAGCTGAGGACCTCGGTGAACTGGGTGCCGGTGCTGAAGGCCGCCCCGGGGTTGCGGGTCAGGTGCAGGACCAGCAGGTCACCGACGACCGGGATGTCCTCGCGCCCGGTCAGCCGCTCGACGGCCAGGATCTTGCTCCCGACGTCGACGGCGTAGACCACCAGGGCCACGGCCGCGAAGCGGAGCCAGAGGCGTCGCCTCGAGGTGCTCGGCGGTGGCTGGTCGGACGTGGCGTCGTCGCTCAGCGACGTTCCTCGCGCTGCTTGCATGGCATGCACAGTGTGGCACGGGGGAAAGCCATCAGACGCATCTTGCCGATCGGGTTGCCGCAGGACTCGCAGACCCCGTAGGTGCCGTCGTCGATGCGACCCAGCGCGCGGTCGATCTGCGCCAGCTTGTCCCGCTCGTTGTTGAGCACCGTGAGCTCGTGGTCGCGCTCGAAGCTCGTCGCCCCCATGTCGGCCTGGTCCTGGCCGGCGCCGTCACCGGCGTTGCGCAGCAGCGCGGAGAGCTCCAGCTCCTGCGCGGTCACGATCTCGGTGCTGTGCGTGCGCTGCGCGTGCAGCTCGTCGAGCACCTCCTTGAGCTCGGCCTTCGTCCAGGCGCCCTCGCCCTCCTTGACCACCAGGGCGCTGGTCGAGGTCTTCTTGGCGGAGGCCTTCTTGCCAGGGGCCTTCTTGGCAGGAGACGTCGTCACGGGTGCCTTCGTGGCGGGCGCGGCCTTCTTGGCCGGTGCCGCCTTCTTGGCGGGTACCGCCTTCTTGGCCGGTACCGCCTTCTTCGCGGGCGCGGCCTTCTTCGCGGGCGCGGCCTTCTTCGCCGGTGCGGCCTTCTTCGCCGGCGCCGCCTTCTTCGTCGGTGCCGCCTTCTTCGCGGGCGCGGCCTTCTTGGCCGGTGCGGCCTTCTTGGCCGGTGCGGCCTTCTTGGCCGGTGCGGCCTTCTTCGCGGGTGCCGCCTTCTTCGCGGGTGCCGCCTTCTTCGCGGGCGCGGCCTTCTTCGCGGGCGCGGCGTTCTTCGCCGGAGCCGCCTTCTTCGCCGGTGCCGCCTTCTTCGCCGGTGCCGCCTTCTTCACCGGGGCCGACTTCTCGGCGGAGACCGCGGCGGAGGTGGCGGGCCGCCGGGAGATGACCTTGCGGGCGACGGAGGCGGCCTGTCCGGCCAGCGACTTCCTGGTGCTGCGAGCCATGGATGCCGCCTCCTGTGACCGGGGTCGCCGTGACGAGAGCCACGGGCTGCACGGAGGGTAGCCGGTCGCGCGGAGACGGCTCAAACCGCCGCACCGTAAATGCGACAGACGGCCGGACCCCCTCGGGGCCGGCCGTCTGTCGCGGTGAGGGAGAGGCTCAGGCCTCGTCCTCGCCCAGGATCGAGCGCAGTCGCTTGGGGGCGTGGGCCTGGTCGCCCGTGGGAGCCGCCGTGTCCGAGGAGCCCTGGAGCGCCTCGAGCTGCTGGCTGAAGTAGCTCTTGAGCCGCGAGCGGTACTCGCGCTCGAAGGAGCGCAGGTTCTCGACGTCGAGGCTGAGCTTGTCGCGCTCCTTCTCGAGGTCGCCGAACAGCTGCTGACGACGCTCCGCGGTCTCGGCGTCGAGCATCTGCGAGCGGGTGCGGGCGTCGGACTCGAGCCGGTCGGCCTTGCTCTTCGACTCGTGCTCGAGGCGCTCGGCCTTGGTGCGGGCCTCGCCGATGATCTTGTCGGCCTGGTTCTTGGCGTCCTCGACGAGCTCGTCGGCGTTGCGCGTGGCGATCTCGAGCAGGCGGGCCGCGGCGTTGGAGGCCTGCGGGACCGTCTCGACCCGGAAGGTCTCCGGGGCGGGCGCCGCGGCGGCGACCGGGACCGGCGCCTCGCGGACCGGCTCGGGCTCGGGCTGCGGCTCGGGGGCACGCTCGACCACGACCGGCTGCGGGGCCGTCTCGGCGGGCGACGAGGCGCCGCTCTGGGCCGACGCGAGCTTGGCGCGCAGGTCGTCGTTCTCCTTGGTGAGACGAGCGAGCTCGGCCTCGACCTCGTCGAGGAACTGGTCGACCTCGCCCATGTCGTAGCCCTCACGGAGCCGGACAGGCGTGAATCGCTTGTTGCTCACGTCCTCAGGCGTCAGCGGCATGACCTCACCCAATTCTTGATCGGTTCGAGCAGTATGTGTCTCCCGGAACAATAGCGCCTGCGTGGGGCGGGTGTGACCTGGTGGGGTCACGTCCGCACCGGCGCTAGTTGCTGAGGAACACGATGGCGTTGATGTACCTCAGAAGGTATGCGCAGATCATCACGATGATGAAACTGAGGTCGAGCGCGAAGTTGCCGATGCGCAGCGGCGGGATGACCCGGCGCAGTGCCTTGATCGGCGGGTCGGTGACGGAGTAGACGACCTCCAGCACGACCAGGATCGGCCCGCGGGGGCTCCACGAGCGCGCGAAGACCTGCACCCAGTCCACGACGAAGCGGACCCAGAGCATGCCGATGAAGATCCAGAGGACGACATCGATGACCGTCCCTACGATGACCAAGATGTTGACCTAGCTCTGGTTGAAGAATCCACCCTCGGCGATCCGCTGCTTGTCCTCGGCGGCGACCGTGACGTTGGGCGGGGAGAGCAGGAACACCTTGCTGGTGACGCGCTCGATGGTGCCACGGGTGGCAAACACGAGCCCGGCGGCAAAGTCGACGAGGCGCTTGGCGTCGGCGTCGTCCATCTCGGAGAGGTTCATGATGACCGGCACGCCCTCGCGGAAGTTCTCGCCGACGGTGCGGGCCTCGTTGTAGGTGCGCGGGTGCAGCGTGGTGATCCTCGAGAGCTCGGCCACGACCCCGGACGGGCCCGGGGTGTGCCGGCGGCGCTCGGCGAGGTCGGAGACGGGGGCCGGACGCGTCTCGCGGACCCGCGGCGCACGCGCGGCCGCGACCGGCGCCGTCTGCTGCGTGTCGTAGTCGTCGCCGTCGTAGTCGTCGTAACGACCGGTGTCCTCGAGCAGGCCGAGGTACTCACCGATCCTGCGCATCGCACCGCTCATGGCTGAAGCCTTTCGACAATCGGGCGCCCCGTCGGGACGACCTTCTCTGATGGGGACACTACTTGAACTCCGGCCTCGGACCGAGGACCGCGGAGCCGACGCGCACGTGTGTCGCACCGGCCCCGATCGCCTGCTCCAGGTCGCCGCTCATGCCGGCCGAGAGCCACGTGGCCGCCGGGTGGCGGAGGAGCAGCTCACGGTGGACCTGGGCCAGCTGCGCGAACGCCGCGTCGGGGTCGCCGCCGAGGGGGGCCACGGCCATCAATCCCTTCAGGGACAGGCGATCCGTGGACGCGACGGCGTCGGCGAGGTCGGCGACCGCGCCCGGCTCCGCGCCCGAGCGGTGCTCGGCACCCGGGGGGTCGAGGCTCACCTGGAGCAGCACGTCGACGTCCCGGTCGCCCTCGGCCGCACCGCGACCGAGGCCGGCCACGAGCTTGGCGCGGTCGACCGACTCGACGACGTCGGCGTAGCGGGCCACCGCGGCCGCCTTGTTGCTCTGGAGCCCCCCGATGAAGTGCCACCGGAGCCCGAGGTCGGCGCACTCCGCGGCCTTGGCCTCGGCCTCCTGGTGGCGGTTCTCGCCGACGTCGGTGACGCCCAGCTCGGCCAGGTGGCGCACGTCGGAGGCCGGGAAGAACTTGGTCACCACCGTCAGTCGTACGTCGGACGCGTCACGGCCGGCGCTCGCGCAGGCCGTCGCGATCCGTGCCCGCACGGCGTCCAGGTTGGCGGCCAGCTCCTCGCGGCGGCTCACGACGCCCACACAAGGGCGGCGAGGCGGCCCGCTCGGTCGCCGTCGCGGCGGTGGGAGTGCAGCCGGTCGTCCTCGCGGGTGCAGCCGCCCACGTCGACGACCTCGACGTCCGCGGCCTCGAGCTGGGCCCGGACCCCCGCCCCCAGGTCGAGCGAGGGCGTGCCCCACGTGGTGGTGGCGAACGTGGCCGGGACGGCCGCGGCCACCTCGGCGCGCAGCTCCTCGGGCACCTCGTAGCAGCCGCCGCACACGTGGGGGCCGATCCACCCCACCAGCGCGCCGGCGCCTTGGGCGCGCATCCGCTCCACGGTCGCGGCGACGATGTCGAGGGCGACGCCGGCCCGGCCCGCGTGCACCGCCCCGACCACGCCGGAAGCGGGGTCGGCGAGGACGACGGGCACGCAGTCGGCGACCCGGATCATCAGTCCGAGCCCGCGCGTGGCGCTCACCAGGGCGTCACCCTCGGGCGCCTCCCCCGGTGCGGGCACGGGCTCGTCCACGTCGAGCACCTCGGGCCCGTGCCGCTGGCGCAGCCGCGCGAAGGACACCCCGCACGCCTCCTCGAGGGCCGGCAGGCTCGCGGCGAGGTCCGGGCCGAGCTCCTGCAGGTCGAGCGTGGAGTCGGTGAAGGCGACGTCCACGCGGACGTCGCCCTCCCGGGTCTCTCGGTGGAAGAACACTGCCTACTTCAGGAAGTCGGGGATGTCGAGGTCGTCGTCGTCGTACTGCACCGGCGCGGGCGCGGCCTTCGGCGTCGTCGCCTCGGCCGGCGTCGTGCGGGCCCCGGCCAGCACGGCCTGGCGCTCGGTCTCCTTGGCCTTGTCGGCCTCGGCGCCCGGCTCGACCTCGTCCTTGCGGCGCGTCGCCACCGCGGCGGCCGCGGCGCGGGTCTCGGCCTGCGTCTGCTGCGGCTTGGGGTCGCGGCGCAGGACGTTGCCCTCCTCCTTGCGCTTGGGCGTGCCACCGTCGAACCCGGCGGCGATGACGGTCACGCGCACCTCGTCGCCGAGCGCGTCGTCGATCGTGGCGCCGAAGATGATGTTGGCCTCGGGGTGGACGGCGTCGGCGACCAGCGCGGCCGCGGTGTTGATCTCGAACAGGCCGAGGTCGGAGCCGCCGGCGATCGAGAGCAGGACCCCGTGGGCGCCGTCGATGGAGGCCTCGAGCAGCGGGCTGGACACGGCCATCTCGGCCGCGGCCACGGCCCGGTCCTCGCCGCGGGCCGAGCCGATGCCCATCAGGGCGGAGCCGGCGTTGGCCATGACCGACTTGACGTCGGCGAAGTCGAGGTTGATCAGGCCCGGGGTCGTGATCAGGTCGGTGATGCCCGAGACGCCCTGCAGCAGCACCTGGTCGGCCTGCTTGAAGGCGTCGAGGACCGAGACGTTGCGGTCGCTGATGGACAGCAGCCGGTCGTTGGGGATGACGATGAGGGTGTCGACCTCCTCGCGCAGCTGCGCGATGCCCTCGTCGGCCGAGCCGGCGCGGCGGCGTCCCTCGAACGCGAACGGGCGGGTCACGACGCCGATGGTCAGCGCCCCGAGCGAGCGGGCGATCCGGGCGACCACGGGGGCGCCGCCGGTGCCGGTGCCGCCACCCTCGCCGGCGGTCACGAAGACCATGTCGGCGCCCTTCATGACCTCCTCGATCTCGTCGGCGTGGTCCTCGGCGGCGCGGGCCCCGACGTCGGGGTTGGCGCCGGCGCCGAGACCGCGCGTGAGCTCGCGGCCGATGTCGAGCTTGACGTCGGCGTCGCTCATGAGCAGCGCCTGGGCGTCGGTGTTGATGGCGATGAACTCGACGCCCTTGAGGCCGACCTCGATCATCCGGTTGACGGCGTTGACACCGCCCCCGCCGATGCCGACGACCTTGATGATGGCCAGGTAGTTCTGTGCAGCTGCCACGGCGGCTTCACCTCTCGGAAGTACGTGCTCGGTATGTCTGGACGGGTCCGGCTCGGGGAAGTCGGCGGGTCGAGAACCCTGACCCTCAGCCTGAGGGTTATCGTTATGTCAACCTCGTCGTGGTCACGACACTAGGCACCGCGGGGTCGCCGACGACGGCGACACGCCGCGACACGGGCTAGTTCAACGTCGGGTTGCCCGGGACCGAGACGTCGTAGTAGCTCGTGGCCTCCTGGAGCACCAGCTTCTCCAGGACCCGCGCCTTCTGGTCGGACTGCGTCGAGCTCCCCCACCGGACCTCGACGCCGCTGCGCAGCTCGAGGTTGATGGCGTCCACGCTCACCACGGTGACGTGGTCGACGCGCGCGGCCAGATCCTTCGGCAGCGCCGCGACGACCCGGGCGGCCTCGGTCAGCGCCTCGCCGCTCGTCTCGGCGGTCGTGAGCACCCGAGGCAGGCCGGCCGGCGCCTTCTTGAAGGTGCCGAAGACGACGCCCTCCTCGTCGAGGCCGCGCACCTTGCCGGCGACCTCGACCACGGCCACCGGGGTGCGCTCCACGACGGTGATGAGGACCTCGTGGGGCCACTGGCGCGAGACCTCGACCGAGCGCACGACGGCGAGCCCCTCGACCCGGGCGCGCACCTGGTCGAGGTCGATGCGCGCGAGCGGCTCGCCGAGCGGCACCCGGGCCGCCGCGCGCACCTCGTCGTCGCTCAGCGTCCGCTGCCCGGTCACCTCGACGCCGTCGACGGCGAGGGCGTCGGAGAAGTAGACCGTCACCAGCCCGCCCACGACCACGACGAGCAGCACCAGCGCGGACACGACGTACTTCCACGCCAGCCACCGGCGCCGCCACTGGCGACGGGCGAAGCGGCGGCGGGTCTGGAGCGCGGAGCGCTCCTCCTCGGTGGTGGAGCCGCGGCGACGCGACCTAGCCATCCGCGTCCGCCAGGAGCGCCAGGATCCGCGGTCCGAGCTGGGTCACGGTGCCCGCGCCGAGGGTCACGACCAGGTCGCCGGGCCCGGCGCGCCGCACCACCTCGGCGGGGACGGCGTCGAAGTCGGGGACGAAGGCCACCCGCTCGGGCGGCAGCGGCACGGCAGCGGCCACCAGCGCGCCGGTGACCTCGGGGTCGGCCTCCTCGCGGGCGAGGTAGACGTCCAGCACGACCACCTCGTCGGCGGCGCCCAGCGCCTCGCCCATGGCCGTGCCGAAGATGCGCGTGCGCGAGACCAGGTGGGGCTGGTAGGCCACGACCACACGGCCCTCGCCCGCGACCGCACGGGCGGCCGCCAGGTCGCCGGCGATCTCGGCGGGGTGGTGGGCGTAGCTGTCGTAGACCCGCACTCCCCCGGCCTCGCCCTTGGCCTCCATGCGCCGGCGGGTGCCGCCGAAGCCCTCGAGCCCGCGGCGCAGGTCGTCGAAGCCGTGACCGAGGCGCAGACCGGTCGCGAGCGCCGCCGCCGCGTCGAGGACGTAGTGGCGGCCCGGGATCTGCAGCGTCACGCGCCCGAGCTCGCGGTCACCGTCGACGACCGTGAACGCCGAGGTGGTGCCGGCGAAGACCAGGTCGGTGACGCGCAGGTCGGCGGGCTCGCGCTCCCCCACCGTCACCACGGGCAGGCCGACGGACGCCGCGTGGGCGGCGAGCCGGGCGGCGCCGGCGTCGTCGGCGATGCAGACCAGGAAGCCGTCGCGGTCGATGCCCTCGGCGAACTCGTCGAAGGCCGCGGAGTAGGCCTCCTCGGTCCCCCACTGGTCGAGGTGGTCGGCCTCGACGTTGGTGACGATCGCGGCGTAGGGCTCGTAGACCAGGAAGGCGCCGTCGCTCTCGTCGGCCTCGGCCACGAACACCTCGCCCGTGCCCTCCGCGGCGTTGGTGCCGGTCTGGGCCAGGTCGCCCCCGATCGCGTACGTCGGGTCGGCGCCGGCGGCCTGCAGGGCCACGGTCAGCAGCGAGGTCGTCGTCGTCTTGCCGTGGGTGCCGGCGACGGCGACCACCCGGCGCCCGGCCATGACCGCAGCGACGGCGGCCGAGCGGGGCAGGACCACGAGCCCGCGCCGCACCGCCTCGACGTACTCGGGGTTGTCGTCGCGGACGGCGGTGGAGACCACCAGCGTGTCGGCGTCGGCGACGTGCGCGGCGTCGTGGCCCAGGTGGACGCGGGCGCCGAGCGCGCGCAGCGCCTCGAGCGTCGGGGAGTCGGTGCCGTCGCTGCCGCTCACGGTCATCCCGCGCGCCAGCATGATCCGCGCGATGCCGGACAGGCCGGCACCGCCGATGCCGACGAAGTGGACCGCGCCGAGCTGGTCGGCGGGAGCGATGACGTCGGGGACGGGCACCTTCACGAGCCGGCCGCCTCGCGGACGATCGCAGCGAGCCGGTCGTCGGCGTCGCGCGGGACCAGGGAGGTCGCGGCCGCGCTCATCGCCGCCAGGCGGGCGGGGTCGGTGGCCAGCGCCGGCACCGTTGCGGCCACCCACGCGGAGGTGAGGTCGGCGTCGTCGACCAGGAGCGCTCCCCCGGCGTCGACCACCGGCTGCGCGTTGCGCACCTGCTCGCCGTTGCCGATCGGCAGCGGCACGAAGATCGCGGGCACGCCGCTGGCCGCGGCCTCGACGACGCTGGAGGCGCCCGCCCGGCAGACCATCAGGTCGGCGGCCGCGAGGGCGAGGTCCATGCGGTCGACGAAGCCCACCACGACGTACGGCGCACCGGTCGCCGTGGTCGGGCCGGGCGTGGCCTCGCCCTTCGGCCCGACGACGTGCAGCACCTGGACGCCGGCCTCGCCGAGCGCGGTCGAGGCGCCCGAGACGGCCTGGTTGAGCCGGCGCGCCCCCTGGGAGCCGCCGGTGACGACCAGCGTGGGCCGGTCGGGGTCGAGGCCGAAGAACGCGAGGGCCTCGGCGCGCAGGGCGGGTCGGTCGAGCTGGGAGATCATCCGGCGGATCGGCAGGCCGACGTACTCGGCCCGCGGCAGCGGGGTGTCGGGGAAGCTCACCGCCACCCGGGTCGCGACCCGGGCGCCGGCCTTGTTGGCCAGGCCGGGCACGGTGTTCTGCTCGTGGACCACCAGCGGCAGCCGTCGGCGGCGGGCGGCGAGGTAGGCCGGCATCGAGACGTAGCCGCCGTAGCCCACGACGACGTCGGGGCGCACCCGGTCGAAGACCGCGAGCGTCTCCTTGACGGCGCCCCGCAGCCGGCCCGGGACCCGGAGCAGGTCGGCGTTGGGCCGGCGCGGCAGGGGCACCGGTGGGATCAGCTCCAGCGGGTAGCCCGCCGCGGGGACCACGGAGTTCTCCAGGCCGCGGGGCGTGCCGAGGCAGGTGATCTCGACGTCCGGGTCGAGCCGGCGCAGGGCGTCGGCGGTGGCGAGCAGGGGCGAGGTGTGGCCGGCGGTGCCGCCGCCGGCGAGTAGGACGCGCATCAGACCGATCGTCTCATCGGGCGGAGAGCCCGGCGGAGCGGACCTTCTTCCGCTGGGCCAGCGCCCGCGCGGCCTCGGGCTCACGGCGCGCGAAGCCGACCAGCAGACCGAGCGCGACGAGGGTCGGCAGCAGGCTGGAGCCGCCGTAGGACACGAGCGGCAGCGGGATGCCGATGACCGGCAGCAGCGTGAGCACCATGCCGACGTTGATGATCATCTGGCCGATCAGCCAGACCACGATGCCGAAGCTGCAGTAGCGCACGAACGGGTCGGCGGTCTCGCGGGCGATGCGCAGGGCGGCGTAGGCGATGGTGAGGAACAGGGAGACGACCAGGAGGGTGCCGACCAGGCCGAGCTCCTCGCCGAGCACCGCGAAGATGAAGTCGGTGTGGGCCTCGGGCAGGTCGCCCCACTTGGTCTGGCTGGCGCCGATGCCCTTGCCGAAGACCCCGCCGCTGGACAGGGCGTAGAGGCCGTGGGCGGGCTGCCAGCCGGCGCCTTCGAACTCCTTGAACGGGTCGACGAAGGTGGTGATCCGGCCGAACCGCTCCTTGTTGGTGGTCGCCATGGCGAAGACCCCGACACTGACGACCAGCGTCGACATGATGAAGAACCGCGCGGGGGCGCCGACCACCCAGAGCATGCCGAGCAGGATGGCGAACAGGATCAGCGCGGTGCCGAGGTCGCGCCCGACGATGACCAGGCCGGTGGCCAGCAGCATGCCCGGCACCACCGGCACCAGGATCTGGTGGAAGCTGTCGAGCCGGCGCTCCTTGTTGGCGTAGATGTGCGCGGCCCAGATCACCAGGGCGAGCTTGGCGATCTCGGACGGCTGGATCTCGACCGGGCCGAGCGGCAGCCAGTTGGTGTTGCCGTTGCGCTCGACGCCGAAGCGCGCGGTGAGGGCGAGCAGGGTCAGCGAGACCGAGAAGCCGACGTAGGCCAGCTGCCGCACCAGGCGGGGTGGCAGCCGGCTGACGACGAACGCGGTGGGGAGCCCGAGGATCACCCACATGAGCTGACGACGGACGATCAGGAAGGAGTCGCCGGTGCGGTCGTAGGAGAAGACGCTGGAGGCGCTGAGCACCATGATCAGCCCGATGGTCAGCAGCAGCGCCGCCGCGCCCATCAGGAGGTAGTACGACGTCAGCGGGCGGGCCAGCGCGTCGCTGACGGCCCGCCGCCAGCTGCGCAGGCCGGAGGTGCGCAGGAAGCGGGCGCGCTCGGGGTTGACGGTGGTCATGTCCCACCCCTCCTAGCGCTGGTCGTCGAGCCGGTCCCGGACTGCCGCGGCGAAGGCATCGCCTCGCGCCGCATAGCTCGTGAACTGGTCCATCGAGGCGCATCCTGGTGCGAGGAGCACCGTGTCCCCGGCGCCGGCCAGGCCGGCGGCCGCGTCCACGACACGCCCCATCAGGGCCCGTCCATCGTCCTGCGCCCCAGTCTCGCCGCCGTCCACGGCGATCACCCGCACATCGGGTGCGTGTCGCGAAAGCGCCTCGGCGATGACCTGGCGGTCGCGGCCGATCAGCACGACGCCCTTGAGCCGGTCGCGTGCGGCCTGCACGAGGTCGTCGAAGCGGGCGCCCTTGGCCAGGCCCCCGGCGACCCACACGACGGGGTCGTAGGCCAGCAGCGAGGACTGCGCGGCGTGCGGGTTGGTCGCCTTGGAGTCGTCGACCCAGCGGATGCCGTCCTGCTCGGCGACGAGCGCGATGCGGTGGCCGTCGGGGCGGAAGCCGCGCAGGCCGTCGCGCACGGCGGCCTGGCTCACGCCGTGGGCGCGGGCCAGCGCCGCGGCGGCCAGCGCGTTCTGCACGAAGTGGGGCGCCTCCGAGGCGAGGTCGCCGACCGTGCACAGCTCGGCGGCGCTGCTCCCGCGCTGCTCGACGAAGGCCCGGTCGGCGAGGATGTCCTCCACCAGCCCGACCATCCCCACGCCCGGCGTGCCGAGCGTGAAGCCCACCGCCCGGGCGCCCTCGACGACGTCGGCCTCCCGGACCAGCCGCTCGGTGACGGGGTCGGCGACGTTGTAGACGCAGGCCAGCTGGGTGCGCTCGTAGATGCGGCCCTTGTCGGCGACGTAGTCGTCCATCCCCGAGGGGCCGGTGTACCAGTCGAGGTGGTCCTCGGCGACGTTGAGCACCGCCGCGGCCTGCGGGCTCATCGAGTGCGTGTAGTGCAGCTGGAAGCTGGAGAGCTCGACGGCCAGCACGTCGTAGGGCTCGGGGTCCATGACCGCCTCGACGATCGGCGTGCCGACGTTGCCGACGGCCCGGCTGCGCAGGCCCGCCGCGCGCAGGATCGCGTCGAGCATCTGCACGGTCGTGGTCTTGCCGTTGGTGCCGGTCACGCACAGCCAGGGGGTGTCGTGGGCCGGGTCGCGCAGGCGCCAGGCCAGCTCCACCTCGCCCCAGACCGGGATGCCGCGCTCCTGCGCCTGCACCAGCAGGGGGGCGTCGGGCCGGAAGCCCGGCGAGGTGACCACGAGGTCCACGTCGTCGGGGAGCGTCGCCGTCGCCCCCTCGTGCAGAAGGACGCGGGCGCCCAGGATCTCCAGCAGCTCGGCCTTCTCGAGCTCCTCGGCGTTGCGCGCGCCCTCGGCCAGTGCGGTCACGCTCGCGCCGAGGTGGGTCAGGTTGTCGGCCGCGGCGAAGCCGGACACCCCGAAGCCGGCGACGACCGCTCGGACCCCCTCCCAGGAGTCGTGGCGGCCCAGGTCGTCGATGTCCACTAGAGCCGTGCCACCCACTCGGCGTAGAAGACGCCCAGGCCGGTGGCCACGAAGAGCCCGGTGATGATCCAGAACCGAATCACCACGGTCACCTGCTCCCAGCCGAGCATCTCGAAGTGGTGGTGGATGGGGGCGATCCGGAAGACCCGGCGCCCGGTGCCGGTGAGCCGCTTGGTGGTCTTGAACCAGGTCACCTGCAGCATCACCGAGAACGTCTCGAGGACGAAGAGCCCGCCCAGGATGACCAGCAGCAGCTCGGTGCGGGTGAGGATCGCGAAGCCGGCCAGCGCGCCGCCCAGGGCCAGCGAGCCGGTGTCGCCCATGAAGATCGCGGCCGGTGCGGCGTTCCACCACAGGAACCCGAAGCAGGCGCCGGTGACGGCGGCCGCGATGACCGCCAGGTCGAGGGGGTCGCGGACGTTGTAGCAGAGGCCGCTGGGGTCGAGCTGGCACGACTGGTTGCTCTGCCAGATGTTGACCAGCATGTAGGCGCCGAACACCATCACGCTGGCGCCCGTGGCGAGCCCGTCGAGGCCGTCGGTGAGGTTGACGCCGTTGCTGGTGGCCGTGACGATCAGCCAGATCAGCGCGATGGCCACGATCATCGGCAGCGCGAGCCAGTCGATCTCGCGCAGGAACGACACCTTCTCCGAGGCGGGGGTCCGGCCGTTGCCGTCCTCGAGCCAGGGCGAGAGGGCGAGGACGCCGAAGACCACGGCGACCACGGTCTGGCCGGCCATCTTGGCCTTGCTGCGCAGGCCGAGGCTGCGCTGGCGCGAGATCTTGATGTAGTCGTCGAGGAAGCCCACGAGGCCCATCCCCACGAAGAGGAACAGCAGCAGCAGCGCGGAGGCCGAGGGCGCGTCCATCGTGATCAGCTTGGCGGCGCCGTAGCCGAGCACCGTGGCCAGGATGATGACCACGCCGCCCATCGTGGGCGTGCCGCGCTTGGTGTGGTGGCTGGTCGGCCCGTCGTCGCGGATCTCCTGGCCGTAGCCCCACCGCGTGAAGTAGGTGATCGCCACGCGGGTGCCGAGCAGCGACACGAGTAGGGCCACGCCGCCGCCGAGCAGGATCGCTCTCATCGTGTGGCACCTCCTTCCGCTGTCGTTCCCCCGGTGTCCAGCAGGCCGTCGGCCACCACCTCGAGAGCGGCCCCCCGTGAGGCCTTGACCAGGACGACGTCCCGGGCCACGGCATTCTCCCGCAACCAGGCGAGTGCGTCGCTCCGCCCCGCCGTGACGATGACCTCACCTTGCCATCCAGGCGCCGTCCGCGCGCCCTCGGCGATGCCGCGAGCGGCCTCGCCGATGACGAGGATCACGTCGAGCCCCGCCGCGGCGGCGGCGCGGCCCACGTCGTGGTGCCCGGCCTGCGCGTCGGCGCCGAGCTCGCGCATCTCGCCGAGCACCGCGACCGTACGGCGGCCGGCCCGCGCGCCGATCGCCGCGAGGGCGTCGATCGCGGCGGCCATCGAGGCCGGGTTGGCGTTGTAGGCGTCGTTGACGACCAGCAGGCCGTCGGCGCGCTCGTGCAGCTCCATCCGCCAGGGCGAGGCGGACCTGGCACCGTCCAGGGCCGCGGCCGCCTCGGCGAAGGGCATGCCCGCCGCCGTCGCCATCGCCACGGCGGCGGCAGCGTTGGGCACCTGGTGGGCGCCCGACTGGGTCAGCGCGACCGGCACCCAGTGGCCCGCGTGGCCCAGCTCGAAGCGCGGCCGCCCGAGCTCGTCGAGCCGCACCTCGCGCCAGGCGACGTCGCCGGTCTCCCCGAAGGTGAGCGTGGCGGCGCGCGTGCGCCCGGACATGGCGGCGGTCAGGGGGTCGTCGGCGTTGAGGACCGCGGTGCCGGTGGGCGCGAGTGCCTCGACCAGCTCGCCCTTGGCGCGGGCGATCGCCTCGCGGCTGCCGAACTCGCCGATGTGGGCCGTGCCCACGTTGAGGACCGCTCCGACCGTGGGCGGCGCGATGTCGCACAGGTAGGCGATGTGGCCCACGCCGCGGGCGCCCATCTCGACGACGACGTGGGCGGTGGTGGGGTCGGCGCGCAGCACGGTCAGGGGGACGCCGAGCTCGTTGTTGTTGTTGGCCAGGGTCGCCACGGTCGGGCCGGCGGCGGCCAGCACGTGTGCGAGGTAGTCCTTGGTGCCGGTCTTGCCCTGCGAGCCGGTGAGCGCGAGCACGGGCGTGCCCAGGGTGTCGAGCACGTGGCGGGCGAGGCGGCCGAGGGCGACCACGGGGTCCGGCACGACGACGGTCGGCACGGCGGTCGGCCGGCTGCCCAGCACCGCGTGCGCGCCGTCGGCGTAGTCGTGGCCGTCGACCCGCTCCCCCACCACCGCGACGAAGAGCCCGTCGGCGACAGGCGTGCGGTTGTCGACGTACGCCGGACCGGTGACGAGCAGCGCGGGGTCACCGTGCACCTCTCCCCCGACGGCGGCCGCGACCTCGGCCAGCGTCATCGCGATCATCGGGCCGCCCCGTGGGGGTGCCGCGCCGCCAGCGCCTCGCGCACGACCACCCGGTCGTCGAAGGGGTGCACCACGTCGAGGATCTTCTGGCCGGTCTCGTGGCCCTTGCCCGCGACCAGCACGATGTCACCGGGACGGGCTCGGGAGACGGCCTCGTGGATCGCGGCCCGCCGGTCGCCCACCTCCACGACCTCCGCGCCCCCGGGCTCGACCCCGGCCAGCATGGCGGCCCGGATCGCGGCGGGGTCCTCGGTGCGCGGGTTGTCATCGGTCACGATGAGGACGTCCGCGAGGCGAGCCGCGATGCCCGCCATCAGCGGGCGCTTGCCGGGGTCGCGGTCGCCGCCGGCGCCCAGCACCACGATGACGCGGCCCTGCGTCAGGGCGCGCAGCGTGCGGATCGCCGCGTCGACGGCGTCGGGCTTGTGGGCGTAGTCGACGACGACCACGAAGTCCTGGCCCTCGTCGACGCGCTCGAAGCGGCCGGGCACCCCGGCGCCGTCGCGGATGCCGGCGGCGACGGCAGTCGCGTCCAGCCCGGCCTCGGCGCAGGCGGCGACCGCGGCCAGGGTGTTGGCGACGTTGAAGTCGCCGGGCACCGGGCACCCGGCCGGGACGCTCAGCCCCGCCGGACCGAGGACCGTGAAGGAGGAGCCGTCGGCCCGCAGGTCGACGTCGACCGCGCGCCAGTCGGCGTCGCGCCCGGCCGACGACATCGTCCGGACCGGGATCGCGGTCTCCGATGCCAGGCGGCGCCCGTGCTCGTCGTCGAGGTTGACCAGCGCCAGGCGGGCGCGCTCGGGGGTGAAGAGCGAGGCCTTGGCGGCGTAGTAGTCCTCGACGTCGGCGTGGAAGTCGAGGTGGTCGCGGCCCAGGTTGAGGAAGACCGCGACGTCGAAGACGACGCCGTCGACCCGGCCGAGCACGAGGGCGTGGCTGGAGACCTCCATGGCGCAGGCCTCGACCGCCCGCTCGCGCATGAGGGCGAACAGCCCGTGGAGGTCGGGCGCCTCCGGGGTCGTCAGCGAGGTCTTGATGTCGACGCCGTCGATGCGGGTGCCGACGGTGCCGACCACCGCGGCCCTGATGCCGGCGCGCTCGAGGCCGTCGACGGCCAGGCGGGTCGTGGTGGTCTTGCCCTGGGTCCCGGTCACGCCGATCATCCGCAGCGCGGTGGCCGGGTCGCCGTAGAGGCGGGCGGCCAGGCGGCCGAGCACCTCGCGCGGGCGCTCGACCACGACCAGGGGTACGCCGAGCGCCGGGTCCGCCGCCGCGGCGGCCGCCCCGGCGGGGTCGGTGAGCACCGCGACCGCGCCGGCGCCCACCGCGGCCGCGGCGAAGCTGATGCCGTGCGCGCGGGTGCCGGGCAGGGCGGCGTAGAGGTCACCGGGGCGGACCCGCTGGGAGCTCAGCGACATCCCGGTCACGGCGACGCCGGTGACCTCGCCGACGGTCTCGACCCGGTCGGTCCCGCTCAGCCAGGCGACGACGTCCGCGAGGTCGGCGACCTCGGGGTGCAGGGGTCGGGTGGCCACCGGACGATCATCGCTCATCTCCACTCGACGGGCAGCCGGGAGGCCGGGGTGCCCGTCGGCGGCACCGCGTAGCGGCGCAGCGCGTAGCTCATGAGCTTGGCGAAGGCGGGGCCGCCGACGGAGCCACCGCCACCGGTCTTGGGGTCCTGCACCACGACGTAGATCGTGAAGCGCGGGTCGTCGGCCGGGGCGAAGCCGGCGAAGGACACCGTGGTGCCCTCGTAGCCGCCGCCCTCGACGGCGCGCTGCGCGGTGCCGGTCTTGCCGGCGACGCGGTAGCCCGGGACGGCCGCACCGGGCGCGACGCCGACCTCGGGGTCCAGGACGCGCTCCATCATCCGCGCGGTCTGGCGCGCGGCGTCCTCGCTGATGACGCGGCGCGTGGTGGTGAGGTCCGTGCCGACCTTCGCACCCTTGTCGGTCGTGGCGGTGCCGCGCACCAGGCTGGGGTCGACCCGGACGCCGCCGTTGGCGATGGCGTTGACCGCGGCGGTCATCTGCACGGCGTTGACCGACAGCGACTGCCCGAAGGCGATCCGGTCCTCGGTCTGGCTGGTCCACAGGCTGCCGTCGGGCAGGATGCCGGCGGTCTCGCCGCCCACGCCGATGTCGGTCTTCTGCCCGAGACCGAAGCGGGTGAGGTAGTCGCGCAGCTGGCCGTCCTCGAACCGGTCGGCGGCCAGCACCGTGCCGATGTTGGAGGACTTGGCGATGACGCCGGCCAGGGTGAGCTTGATGAGGCCGTGGTCGAACCAGTCGCCGATGGGCCGGTCCTGGCGCATCAGCCTGCCCGGCACCTTCAGCTTGGTGCGCGCGGTGACCTTGCCGGCGTCGATGAGCGCGCCGACGGTGAGCACCTTCTCGACCGAGCCGGGCTCGTAGACGTCGGTCATGGCGCGGGAGTTGTAGTCGGACTTGTCGGCCTCGAGCGGCTTGCTGGCGTCGTAGGTGGGGTCGTCGGCCAGGGCCAGGACGTCGCCGGTGCGGGTGTCCATGACCACCGCGATGCCGGACTCGCCGCCCGACTGCCGCACGGTCTGGCGCAGGACCCGCTGGGTGTACCACTGCAGGTCGCGGTCGAGCGTCGTGCGCAGGTCGCGGCCGTCGACGGCGTCGGTGACCGTGTTGTCGCCGAGCGGGATCTTGTGCCCGGCGCCGACCTGGTAGCGGGCCTCGCCGTCGGTGCCGGCGAGGTAGTCGTTGAACGTCGCCTCGAAGCCGGCCGAGGGCTTGGCGCTGCCGTCGGGGTTGGGCGTGCCGAGGAAGCCGACCAGGTTGGCCGCGACGTCGCGGCCGGGGTAGACCCGCACGGGGTCGCGGCGGGTGGCCAGGCCGCCGTACGCGTCGGCGACGGCCTCGGCCTGCTCGCGGGCGTCGGCGTCCTTGTCCTTGCGCGCCTGCTCCTCCTCCTCCTTGGCGGCGGCGGCGCGACGCTTGGCCTCGTCGAGCACCTCCATCGCGAGGCTGGCGGGGACCTGGCGGGCGATGTACTGGAAGCGACTGTCCTCGACGCGCAGGCGCTCGAGGGTGTCGAAGTAGTCCACGGCCAGCCGGGTCGAGAGGAACTTGGCCAGCTGGGGGGCCAGCTGCGCGGTCACGGCCGGGTCCGCCACCACCATGAGCCCGTCGGCGGAGTCGGCGAGGGGCTCGCCGTTGCGGTCGAGGATGTCGCCGCGCTGGGCCGGGAGCACGACCGGCACGGTGCTGTCGGCGGCCGCCATCTCGGCGTACTGCTCGGGGTCGAGGCCCTGCAGCTGCACCAGGCGCGCGCCGAAGAGCGACAGCACCATCGCGATGACGACGAAGCCCGCCCGCATGCGGAGCTCGGAGGACCCGCGCGTGCGCAGGCGCTGCTGCCGTGAGCGGCTCACCTGTTGCCGCCCGCCCGGCCGGCGCCCGGCCGGACCGGGGTGTCGGGGTTCAGGTCGAGGGGGTCAGCGGCCGCCGCCTCCGCGGCTCCGACCACCCGGCCGGTCCCCAGGTCCAGGAACTGGGGCGGCCCGGACGGCACCATCCCGGCCTCCTGAGCGGCCTCGGCGAGGCGCTGGGGGTCGCGCAGCTCCTCGATGTCGCTCTCGAGGGCGGCCTGGCGCGCGGCCAGCGTGGTGGCCTGGTCCTGGAGCGCGGTGGTGGTGAAGGCCGCCTGCTGCATCGAGGTGTTGAAGAGCAGCAGGCCCACCACGCCGGCGAGCAGCAGCAGGCTGACCAGGGTCACGAACGGCACCTTCGGCGCGCGGGTGCGGCGCCGGGGCACGACGGTGAGCCGGGCCCGCTGGACCGCGGCCTCCGCCAGGCCGCGCGCAGGGAAGGAGAGTCGGCTCCGGACGGATGCGGGTGCGCTGCTGCTCATGGCTATGCGGCTCCAATGCCTGTGCTGCGGGGACGGACTCGTTCGACGGCGCGCAGCCGGACGGACGCGGCGCGGGGGTTGGCGGCGATCTCGGTGTCGTCGGCGCGCTCGGCCCCGCGGGTGACCAGCCGGAGCTCCGGCTCGTGGCCCTCGGGGACGAACGGCATGTCGACCGGCACGTGCGAGCGCGTCACGGCGGTGAACGCCTGCTTAACGAGCCGGTCCTCGAGGGAGTGGTAGGACTCCACGACCACGCGCCCCCCGACCGCGAGCGCGTCGATCGCGGCGGGCACGGCGCGCCGCAGCACGGCCAGCTCGTCGTTGACCTCCATGCGCAGCGCCTGGAAGGTCCGCTTGGCCGGGTGTCCGCCGGTACGGCGAGCCGGTGCGGGGATCTCGGCGTAGAGCAGCTCGACCAGCCGGGCCGAGGTGGTGAACGGCTCGCTCTCGCGCTGGCGGACGACGGCGCCGGCGATCTTGCGGGCGAACTTCTCCTCGCCGTAGTCGCGCAGCACCCGGGTCAGCTCGGCGGCGGAGTAGGTGTTGAGCACGTCGGCGGCCGTCGGGCCGGTGGTGCCGTCCATCCGCATGTCCAGCGGCGCGTCCACGGCGTAGGCGAACCCCCGCTCCCGGACGTCGAGCTGCATGGAGGAGACGCCGAGGTCGAAGAACACCCCGTCGACGGCGTCGAGCCCGAGCTCGGCGAGCACCTCGGGGATCTCGTCGTAGACCGCGTGGACGGCCGTGAACCGGTCGCCGTACGGCGCGAGGCGGCGGCCGGCCAGCTCCAGCGCGGCCGGGTCGCGGTCGATGCCGACGACCCGCGCGAGGGCGCAGCGGGCCAGGACCGCCTCGGTGTGGCCGCCCAGGCCGAGCGTGGCGTCCACCAGGACGGCGTCGGTGTGGTCGAGGGACGGGGCCAGCAGAGCGACGACCCGGTCCAGGAGGACGGGGTCGTGGGTGGGCGAGGCCATCAGCGGCCCAGGTGGGCGAGCAGGAGGAAGACCGTGGCGAAGCCGAGCGAGGTGAGCGCCGAGAACGTCATCAGGGCCGCGGCGTCGCGCGCCTGGTGGCGGACCCTCCGGACCGGTGTGACAGGTGTGACGCTCATCGGTTTCGACCCCGCTTGGAAGTTGGTGCGTGCTGCTGAGGAAGTGGTGGTGATCCGCAGGACCAGGTCCCTGCCCGCTTCCCGAGGGAAGTGCCGCTTTCTGGAGCCGGGGAAGGTGCCCAGAACTCGGCGAGTACAGGAAGCGGGCCAGAGACCTCGTCCTGCGGATCCATGTGGAGTTGTGGAGCTGGGTGGAGCCGGGTGGAGCAGGTGCTACTCGTCGTCGTCCTCGTCGAGGTCGGCGAACTTGAGGACCTCGGCCTCCTGGTACTCCCGCCACTTGGTGGGGTTCCAGATCTCGAGGCGGTCGCGCACGCCGATGACGACCACGTCCTTCTCGAGCTGGGCGTAGTCGCGCAGGGGCGCGGGGATGCCGATGCGGCCCTGCTTGTCGGGGGTGACCTCGTCGCCGCCGCTGAAGAACATGCGGTTGTAGCCACGAGCGGCCTTGCTGGTCATCGGTCGCTCGGCGGCACGGTCGGCCTCGCGGTCGAAGACCTCCGGGGGCCAGACGACCAGGCAGTTCTCCTGACCTTGCGTCACGACAACCCCCTCAGCCAGTCGGTCCCGGAACTTCGCGGGGAGGAACAGCCGGCCTTTCTCGTCGAGCTTCGGCGTGAAGGTGCCCATGAACCGCATGGAGCACCTCCTTGATCAGCCACCGACACCCACCGCACTGGTTGCTTCCTCCACTTCGCCCCACATTACTCCACTTTGCTCCACCGTCAACCACATCACTCCCCGCGTTTCCACTCCGCCCCACGCCGCGCCCACCCGTGGCCCACCCCTGGCCCGACGGCGGGGTGCCGCGGTCCGGCCGCGTAAGTTGCTTCCGCGACCTAGGGTGTGAAGCAGCCTGGGAGCCCCCCGCTCGCCCGACCCGGAAGGACCGCACGTGGAGCCATCGACCGGAGGCGCCGACCTGGAGACGCTGTCGCAGGTCGTGGGCCGGGTGCGCCACAACGTGGAGCGCGTGATCGAGGGCAAGCCGGATGTCGTCTCGGCCGCCCTGGTGGTGCTCCTCGCGGAGGGCCACCTCCTCATCGAGGACGTCCCGGGCGTGGGCAAGACGATGCTGAGCAAGGCCCTGGCCCGCAGCATCGACTGCTCGGTGCGGCGCATCCAGTTCACGCCGGACCTGCTGCCCTCGGACGTCACCGGGGTGTCGATCTTCAACCAGGACACCCGCGAGTTCGAGTTCCGCCCGGGCGGGATCTTCGCCAACATCGTCGTCGGCGACGAGATCAACCGCGCCTCCCCCAAGACCCAGTCGGCCCTGCTGGAGTGCATGGAGGAGCGGCAGGTCACGGTCGACAACGCGACGTACCACCTCGAGACGCCGTTCATGGTCATCGCGACCCAGAACCCCGTCGAGATGGAGGGCACCTACGCCCTGCCCGAGGCCCAGCGCGACCGGTTCATGGCCCGGGTGTCGATCGGCTACCCCGTGGAGGCCGCCGAGATCGCGATGCTCGACTCCCGCGCGGAGAGCAACCCCCTCGACGACCTGGAGGCGGTCACCGACGCCGCGGAGATCCGCAAGCTCAGCGCGATCGTCGCCTCGGTCTACGTCTCCCCCGCCGTCCAGCGCTACGCCGTCGCCCTCACCGGCGCCACCCGCCGCACCGACGAGCTGACGCTGGGCGCCTCGCCCCGCGCGACGCTGCACCTGGTGCGGGCCGCCAAGGCGTTCGCGGCGATGCACGGCCGCGACTACGTCCTGCCCGACGACCTGCGCGACCTGGCCCGGCCGGTCCTCGCGCACCGTCTGATGCCCAGCGTCGAGGCCGCCATGAGCGGGCGGTCCACGAGCGTGATCCTCGACGGCATCCTGGCCTCCGTGCCGGTGCCCGACGCCCCGAACCGTGCGTGAGGCGCTCGCCGGTCTCACCGTCCGCGGCCGGGCGTTCCTGGCGGCGGGCCTCACCGCGATCGTCTGCGCCGTCGTCCTGGGGCAGCCGGCGCTGACCCGCGTCGGCGTGCTGGTCCTGGCGCTCCCGCTCGTCACCGCCGTCGTCCTGGGCCGCAGCCGCTACCGCCTCGCGCTCGTCCGCACGGTCACCCCGCCGCTGGTCGCGGCCGGCCAGCCGGCGCGGGTCAGCCTGACGCTGACCAACGAGGGGCGCACGCCCAGCGGCGTGCTGCTGCTCGAGGACCAGGTCCCCTACGTGCTCGGCACCCGGCCCCGCTTCGTGCTGGAGGGCATCGGCCACGGCTGGCGGCGCCACGTCACCTACCAGGTGCGCTCCGACGTGCGCGGTCACTTCGACATCGGCCCGATGTCGGTGCGGGTCAGCGACCCCTTCGGCCTCGTCGAGCTCGGCCGCTCCTTCCGTACGACGGTCCCGCTCACGGTGACGCCGCGCACCGTGCCCCTCCCCAGCATCCCGCTCGGCGGCGGCTGGACCGGCTCCGGCGACAACCGGCCCCGCTCCTTCGCGGCCGGGTCCGCCGAGGACGTGACCGTGCGCGAGTACCGCCGCGGCGACGACCTGCGCCGCGTCCACTGGCGCAGCTCCGCGCGCGTCGGCGAGCTGATGGTGCGCCGTGAGGAGCAGCCCTGGCAGTCGCGGGCGACGCTGTTCCTCGACAACCGGACCCGGGTGCACCGCGGCCAGGGCATCGCGTCCTCCCTCGAGGCGGCCGTCTCCGCCGCAGCGTCGGTCGCCGTCCACCTGGCCCGCCGCGGGTTCACCGTCCGGCTCGTGACCGCGTCCGGCGAGGACCGCGCGGCCGCCTGGCACGACCGCAGCTCCGACCTCAACACCGGTCCCCTCCTGGAGGCGCTGGCCGTCGTGGAGGCGGTCCAGACCCCGCGCCTGGACACCAGCTGGCTGGGCGAGCAGTCGCACGGCGGCCTCACCGTGGCCGTCCTCGGCAGCGTCGAGCCTCTCGACATCCCGGTGCTGCGTCGCATGCAGCACCACACGACCTCCGCGCTGGCCATCGCCCTCGACGTCGAGGCGTGGACCTCGCCGGCGGCCGCCACCGGTGGCGCCGTGCCCGTGCTGGCCCAGCAGGGTTGGCGCTCGGTCGCGCTCGGACCCCGCGACCGGCTCGACGCCGTCTGGCAGGACCTCGGCCGCAGCGCCTCCCCCTCTGGCCGCTCCGGCGGGCCCGCCCCCGAAGGGATGGTCGCGCGATGACCCGCTCCCGCGGCAGCCTGCGGGCCGCCCTCCTGCTCGCGCTCGTCGCCGCCGCCACGACCTGGGCGGCGACGTTCTCCTGGCGTGGCTTCACCGAGGAGTCCGCCGACTTCGTCGGCCCGCTGCTGGTGCTGGGCGCAGGCGTCGCGGTCACCGGCGCCGTGGCGCGCTGGTGGCGGGTCCCCGGCGCGCTGGTCGTGCTCCTGCAGGTGCTCCTGTCCGGGATGCTCGCGTGCCTGATGCTCACCGGCTCGCCGCTGCCGGTCGGACCGGCGTGGACCGAGCTCGAGGCGGCGTTCCGCGACGCGGTGTCCAGCGCCAACAAGTTCGAGGCGCCGGTGCCGGCCACCGCCCCGGGCGTCCACCCGCTGCTCGTCGGCGGTGGCCTGCTCTGCATGCTCCTGGTCGACCTGCTGGCCTGCACCCTGCGCCGGGTGCCGCTCGCCGGCCTGCCGCTGCTCACCGTCTACAGCGTCCCCGTCAGCGTGCTCGACGCCAGCATCTCCTGGTGGGTCTTCGGCCTCACCGCGGCAGGCTTCATGACGATGCTGTTCCTCCAGGAGAGCGAGCTGGTCGCCCGCTGGGGCCGGCCGCTGGGCCAGCCGGTCGAGGCGGGCGACGGCCTCGGCGTCCGCACCGGCGCGATCCGCACTAGCGCCGGCACCATCGGGGGCGTGGCGACCGCGCTGGCGATCGTGGTCCCGCTGCTGATCCCGACCCTGGACCTGCACGTGTTCGACCTGGGCCGGGGCTCCGGTGGCAGCGACGAGATCTCGATCCGCAACCCGATGGTCGACCTGCGCCGCGACCTGCGCCGCGGCGAGGACACGCCGCTGATCCGGGTGACGACGGACGACCCGTCTCCCTCCTACCTGCGGATCTCGGTGCTCAACCGCTTCTCCGGCGAGGAGTGGAGCTCCGGCGACCGCGAGGTCCCCGAGCAGAACCGACCCGACGGAGCCCTGCCGGAGCTGCAGGGCGTGGCCTCCGCGGTGCCGCGGCAGTTCTACGACTACGACGTCAGCATCGACGACAGCTTCGACTCGACCTGGCTGCCCACGCAGGCGCCCATCGTGGAGATCGTCGCCGACGGCGACTGGCGCTACGACCCGCGCACGATGGACTTCCTGGCCGGCAACTCCGGCGACGACGACCTCACGACGGCCGGCATGGACTACTCCATGACCGGGGCGCAGCTGGACCTCGACGCCGCCGAGCTGGCGCGGTCGGGATCCGGCGTCACCAACGAGACGCTGGACTTCGTCGACCTGCCCGAGGGGCTGCCCGCGATCGTGCGGGACCTCGCCTTCGACGTGACCGAGAACGCCACGACCCCCTTCGAGAAGGCCCAGGCCCTGCAGCGGTGGTTCCGCGAGGCCGGGGGCTTCACCTACGACCTGTCGGCCGACGAGGGCAGCGGCACCGGCGACCTCGCCGCGTTCCTCGACCCCGAGGACGGGCGAGTGGGCTACTGCGAGCAGTTCGCGGCCGCGATGGCGACCATGGCCCGCGTCCTGGACATCCCGGCCCGCGTGGCGCTCGGCTTCCTCGAGCCCACCGACCTCGGCGACGGGGTGTTCGAGTACAGCTCGCACGACCTCCACGCGTGGCCCGAGCTGTTCTTCCCCGGCGCCGGCTGGGTCCGCTTCGAGCCCACGCCCCCGGACCGCGCCGGCTCGGTTCCGGACTACACGACCGAGAACGTGCCCGACGTCGGCGACCCGAGCGTCCCGCCCGCGCCCACCGCCAGCGAGGAGGCGCCCGACCGGACGACCCAGACGCCCAGCGCGGAGGTCCCGGTCGAGGAGGACGCCACGGCCGACCAGCAGGACCAGGGCTCGGCGTTCCCCTGGCTGCGGGTGATCGGCGGTGGCGGCGGCCTGCTGCTGCTGGGCGCGCTGGTCCTCACCCCTCGGCTGCTGCGGCGCCGGGCGCGCGAGCGCCGGCTCGCCGGCGGCCCGGAGGACGTGTGGGCCGAGCTGCGCGCCACCGCGGTCGACCTCGGCCTGAGCTGGCCCCGCGCCCGCTCGCCGCGCGAGACCCGCGACTGGCTGGCCGGGCTGCTGCGCGACCCCGACGGGGACACCTCGCTGGAGCGACCCGCCCGTGGCCCCGCCCACGCGCCGGCTGCCGTCGCGGCGCTCGACCGCGTGGTCGACCTGCTCGAGCGGCTGCGCTACGCCCGCGGCCAGGCGGCCGTGCCCACGTCCGTCGGCGAGGACGGCGCGCTCTGCGTGGCGGCCCTGGAGCAGGGCGCCACCGCGCGCGTGCGGCGTACGGCGCAGTGGTGGCCGCGCTCGCTCGTGGTGCGGGACACGCGGACGCTGCCCTCACGCACCGCCCGCACCGAGCCGCTCGGTGGCGGCGGGGTCGTCGAGCACGTCGGCTGACCGACGGGTCAGAAGCCGCCGTTCTGGTCGCGGCGGCGGCGCCAGCGCTCCTCGAGCCGCTCCATGAACGAGCCGTGGCTCTGCTGGCGACCGGACCGGCCGGCGCCGCGCGGGCGGCGCAGCCGGGCGCTGCGGCCGCCGTCGATGACGGCGAAGCCGGAGGGGTGGCCGGTGGTACGGGGCTCGGCGGCGGCCGCGGCCTGGCCGCGGATCGCGGTCAGGGAGACGGTCGCGGAGACCAGCATGATGACGAAGCCGACGATGCCGAGCGGGATGACCTGGCTGATGACGCCGGTCATGAGGACGACGATGCCGACGACGAACACGACGCCGGCCAGGATGGCGCGGCGGCGGGCGGTGCGGCGCAGCGTGGTGCCGCGCAGCGTGGAGGCGAACTTCGGATCCTCCTCGACGAGGGCGCGTTCCATCTGCTCCAGCAGTCGCAGCTCCTCTTCCGAGAGTGGCACCGGTTCCCTCCAACCTTGGTCGCGTGAACCAAGTCTAGGCAGCGACCCCTGATCACGGTAGGCGCACTCAGGAAATCGTCGCCGAAGCGAGACCGGTCGGACGGGCGCCGGTCAGGTGAGGAGGCTAGCGGGTCGCACCGCGGAGGTCCCGAACCGGCGGGTGGCGCGGTCGACGGCACGGTCGGCGTCGGCCCAGCCGTGCTCCCGCTCGCCCAGCACCAGCTGGCGGTGCACGCGCTCGCGCGGCATCAGTCCCTCGACGCGGACACCCACCAGCCGGATCCGGGCGCGCTGCAGCCCGAGGGCGTCGTAGAGGCCCACCGCGGCGCGGTAGACCTCCTGGGTCACGTCGGTCGCCTCGGGCAGGGTGCGCGAGCGGGTGAGGGTGGTGAAGTCGGCGAAGCGCACGGTGATCGTCACCGTGCGACCGGCCACCTCCGCCACTCGCATCCGGCCGGTGACCTTGGCGGTCAGCGCGAGCACCTCGCGCAGCACCACCTCCCGGTCGTCGGTGTCGCGGCCGAACGTCTCCTGCGCGCCCATCGACTTGTCCGGCTGGCCGCCGCCGAGCCCGAAGGCGGTGGCGGTGCCGGCCACGACCTCGCGCCGGTCGGTGCCCCAGGCCAGGTCGTGCAGCTGCCGGCCGAGCGCGTCGCCGACCGCGCGCTGCAGGGTGCGCAGCGGCGTGTGCGCGACGTCGCCGACGCGGACCAGCCCGAGCCGGTGCAGCATCGCCCGGGTCTTCTCCCCCACGCCGTAGAGCTCGCCCACGTCGAGCGGGTGCAGGAAGGAGGTCACCTCCTCGGGCGGGACGACGACGACCCCGTCGGGCTTGGCCCGGCGGCTGCCCAGCTTGGCGACCGACATCGACGCAGCCACCCCCACCGAGCAGGTGATGCCCTGCTCGTCGTGGATGCGCGCGCGCAGCTCCTCGGCGATCTGCAGGGGCGGGCCGAGCCGGCGCACCGAGCCGCGGACGTCGAGGAACGCCTCGTCCAGCGACAGCGCCTCCACCAGCGGGGTCACCCGGCGGAAGGTCTCCATCACCGCGGTCGAGACCGTGGAGAAGGTGTCGTAGTCGGGCGCGAGGACCACCGCGTGCGGGCACAGCCGGCGGGCCCGGGTGGCGGTCATCGCCGAGCGCACGCCGTACTCGCGGGCGAGGTAGTTGGCCGACAGCACCACGCCGCGGTAGCCGCCGCCGACGATCACCGGGACGTCCTGCAGGTCGGGCCGCTCCCGGGTGGCGACGGAGGCGTAGAACGCGTCCATGTCGACGTGCAGGATCGGCGTGCTGGTCACCGGCCTCATGGCCGGCTCCCGGGGTCAGCTGCTGATGAGGTGCAGCTGCGTGGCGAGCGGGAGGTACTCGGGGCGCTCGGCGACGGCGCGCTCGAGCTCGACCAGGGCCGCGGTGGCGCCGGGCTCCAGCTCGAGCAGCGAGCCGGGGACCAGGTCGGCGAAGACGCGGATGCCGTGGACCGAGGCGATCTCGAAGCCGGCCTCGGTGAGCAGGTCGGTGGTCTCCTCGGCGGTGAACCGGTGGCCGGAGCGCCCGGCCGGGGCCTGCGCGGGGTCGAGCAGCGCCAGCGCCTGCTGGAAGTGCCCGGCCATGGCGCGGGCCAGGACCGCGGCGTGGCGCTGGGCGACCAGGAGGCTGAGCGTGCCGCCGGGGCGCAGCACCTCGCGGATCGTGGCCAGGGCGGCGGCGGGGTCCTCGACGACCTCGAGCACGCCGTGGCACAGCACCACGTCGGCGCTGTCGGCGCCCACGGCGTCGACCAGGCTGGACAGGTCGCCCTGCTGACCGGCGACCTCGACCCCGACCTCGCGGGCCCGGCGGGCCAGCGCGGCGAGCGCGTCGGGGCTGGGGTCGACGACCGAGACCCGGTGGCCGAGCTCGGCCACCTTGACCGCGAACCCGCCGGTGCCGCCGCCGATGTCGAGGACGTCGCGGGACCCGGCGCCCAGGATCGGGCGCAGGACGTCCCACACCACGGCCGTCCGGGTGGCGCCCCTGCGCTCGCTGGCTGACATGGCGCCAACCCTAGTGCCCTCATCCCGCGCTCCCCGGCGAGCGGTGCCAGAGCTTGCGCGCGACCGCCCTGCCGTCCTCGCCGGCCGGCTTGATGTCGGCGTAGGGCGACATCTGGAACCCGCTGGAGTGCACCAGCACCCGGCGCTGCTCGGGCGGGGTGAAGCCCTCGGGCACCGTCGCGAGGTGGCGGTGGACCGCCTCGATGCCCTCGCGCTGCCACAGCGCGTGCAGCAGCGGCAGCTCCCAGCAGCCGGTGGCGCGCAGGGAGACCCCGCGGTATCCGGTGCGGCGCAGCTCGCCGCGCACGACCAGCAGCCAGGAGTGGAACACCGTGGCGGCGTAGGGGCCCTGGGCGTCCTCGAAGAACGTCGCGTCGACCGGGCCGGTCGCGTCGTCCAGGGTCAGGAAGACCACCCGGCGTCCCGAGCGGATCGGCGGGGTCTGGGTGGCCACCTTGACCCCGGCGACCAGCAGCTCGGAGCGGCTGCGCTGCGCCAGCAGGTCCTTGCTGCGGGTGGCGCCGAGGTCGTCGAGGAAGTCGGCGTAGTCGTCGATGACGTGGCGGCTGACGTCGAGCCCGAGGATCTCCAGCTCGGCGGCCATCGACTCGGCCGCAGTCATCTCCGGCAGCCCGGACACCTCGCCCTCGCGCGGGCCGTCCCCGAGGTCGAGGGCCAGCTGGACCGAGGTCACCGGCGGCGGCGCCGGGGTGGCCCGGCTCTGCGCCGCGGCCTTGGCCCAGACCCCCTCCTCCGCCAGCGGATGGCGCTCCAGCGGCGCCACCTGCTCGCGCGCCCGCGGGTCGGTGCTGTTGCGCACGACCGCCTCGTCGGCCCGCGTCGTCGCGACCGAGGTGCGGCGCCGGGTGGCCAGGCCGCGACCGCGCGAGGCCTTCTCGACCGCCTTGCCGTGGCGCTCCAGCTGGGCCACCTGCAGCAGCAGGTCGCGCCGGGTGACCCGGCCGCGCTGGCGCACGCCGCTGCCGCCCGCGGCGCCGATGCCGTAGACGGAGTCGAAGCCGCCGGACAGCACCAGCCGCTCCACGACGGGCCGCGAGACCCGCGCCCGCTGCCAGAAGTCGCTCAGCGAGGCGTAGGGGCGGGCGGCGACGACGCGCTCCACCTCGGCCTCGTTGATGCCCTTGACCTCCGAGAGGGACAGCCGGATGGCGTAGCCGGCGTCCTCCCCGCGCTCCACGACGTACTCCTTCTCGGAGGCGTTGACGTCGAGGCCGAGGACCTCGATGCCGAGCTGGCGCACGTCGTCGAGGATCAGCCGCTTGGGGTACATGCCGGGGTCGTGGGTCAGCACGCCGGCGAGGAAGTGGGCCGGCCAGTGGGTCTTGAGCCACGCCGACTGGAAGGTCGGCAGCGCGAACGCCGCCGCGTGGGCCTTGCAGAACCCGAACGACGCGAACGCCGCGATCACCTTCCAGAGCTGGTCGACCACCGAGAGCGGGTAGCCCCGGGCGAGGGCGCGGGGGAAGAACCAGACCTTGGTCTCGGCCATGCCCTCGACGTCGCCGAGGGCCCGGCGCTTCTCGTCGGCCTCGGCGTAGGAGATGCCGGTGAACTCCGCGATCATCATGATCACCTGCTCGTGGAAGACCACCACGCCGCGGGTCTCCTCCAGGATCGGGCGCAGGTCGGGGTGGAGGTAGGTCGCCTCCCGCCAGCCCTGCTTGACCTCGAGGTAGGGCGTGATCATGTCGCTCTTGACCGGCCCGGGGCGGAACAGCGAGATGTCGGTGATGATGTCGCCGAAGGTCTCGATGCCGGACTTGCCGACCAGCTCGCGCTGCCCGGGCGACTCGATCTGGAAGATCCCGAGCGTCTTGGCGCTGCTGATCAGGTCGTAGGTCGCGGGGTCGTCGAAGGGCACCTGCTCCTCGTCGTCGAGGTCGACGTGCACCCCGTCGACCCGCGCGATCTCGGCGACCGCGTGGGCCATCGAGGACTGCATGCGGATGCCGAGGACGTCGAGCTTGAGCAGGCCGAGGTCCTCGACGTCGTCCTTGTCGAACTGGCTCATCGGGAAGCCCGCGAAGCTCGCCTCCACCGGGGTGCGGTCGAGCAGCGTCGCGTCGGAGAGCAGCACCCCGCAGGGGTGGACGGCGATGTGGCGCGGCAGCCCGTCGAGGCGCTCCACGAGCTGGAACATCAGGTCCAGGCGCTGGTCGGTCAGCCCGCTGGCGCGCAGCTCGGGCAGGTCGCGCAGCGCGATCCGCGCGTCGCGAGCCCGGATGTGCGGGAAGGCCTTGGCGATCGCGTCGGTCTCCCCCGGCGGCATCCCGAGTGCGGCACCGACGTCGCGCACCGCGTGGCGCACCCGGTAGGTGTCCATCATCGAGACGCAGACGCAGCGCTCGCCGCCGTACTTGTCGAGGATCGCCTCGTAGACCTCCAGCCGGCGCGCGGACTCCACGTCGACGTCGATGTCGGGCAGCGCGCCGCGCAGGGGCGAGAGGAAGCGCTCCATGAGCAGGTGGTGGCGGATCGGGTCGACGCCGGAGATCCCGAGCAGGTAGTTGACCAGGCTGCCGGCGCCCGAGCCGCGCGCGGCGCAGCGCACGCCCAGGTCGCGGATCAGGTCGGTGACGTCGCCCACCGTGAGGAAGTACGGCGCGTAGCCCAGGCTGCGGATGGTCGCCAGCTCGTCGTCGAGGCGCTTCCAGATCACCTGCCTCGGGGCGGAGCCGTAGCGGTCGCCGATCGCGCCCTCGCAGCGCTGGCGCAGCGCGGCATCGGCGCTGGTGTGGCTGGTCGAGAGCTCGAACTCGGGGAAGTGCACCTCGCCCAGCCCGAGGTCGGCGCGCGGGTCGAGCCCGCACCGGTCGGCCACCGCGCGGGTGTCGGCGAGCAGGCGGGCCGCGTCGCGCTCCCCCAGGCCGCCGGCCCGGCAGACCTCCTCGGCGACCTCCCACATCTGCTTGCCGGACTTCAGGAAGCCCTCGGCGTTGCGGCGGTCGAGGTGGCGCTGGTCGAGCGCGACCAGCCGGCGCGCGGCGTCGAGCACGTCGACGGTGACCGCGTCGCGGCGGTCGGCGTAGCGCACGGCGTTGCTGAGCACCGTCGTCAGCCCCGCCTGCCGGGCCACCCCGGCCATCCGGGCGGCGTGGGGGGTGGTGCCGGGGCCCCAGCCCGACCCGCCGCCGGGCAGGCGGTGGGAGACCAGCTCCACGACGAGGTGCGAGCGCGGGACCAGGGTGCGCCACGGCGCCAGCGCGGCCAGCCCCAGGTCGTCGCGGCGGCGGGTGGCGGCCACCCCGAGGGCGGAGCTGGGACCCAGCAGCACCGTGAGGTCGCCCGAGGCCAGCAGGCCCGCCACCTCGTCGGGCAGCGCGTCCAGGTCGAGCACCGGGCTGCCGCGCTCCCCGGACAGGTGGGTCGCCGACAGCAGCCGGCACAGCGCCGCCCAGCCGGCCCGGCCGCCCTGGGTGTCGGCGCTGGCCAGCACGGTCACCCGGGGCAGCCCGCCGCGCTCGGCCGGCAGGTCGCGGAACGCGCCGCCGCGCACCGGGGTGCGGGTCCTCGCCGCCTCCGGCGCGGCGCCGGCGCGGTAGGCCAGGTCGACACCCAGCACCGGGCGGATCCCCGCCTGCCCACAGGCCCGAGCGAACTTGACCGCGCCGTAGGTGCCGTCGCGGTCGGTCAGCGCGAGGGTGTCCATCTCGTGCTCGGCCGCCCGCTCGACCAGCACGTGGGGGTGGGAGGCGCCGTACTGCAGGGAGTAGCCCGAGGCCACGTGGAGATGGACGAACGGATCGGGCACGGGGACGCTCCTGGAGAACCAGCCGGTCGACCCCTGACTGTGGTTCGAACAGGTGTTCGAATGAGACCAGTGTAGGCCGGTCCGACGGGCCGCCGTCAACCCCCCGGCTCAGGCCGAGCGGGAGACCTCGCGCCCGGGCGGAACGGCCCTCGCCTGGGCGAGCGCCTGGCCCAGCGGGAGGTGGGGCACCAGCCCCAGGGACTGCTCCACGACACCCAGGAACCGGTCGGCGTCGCGCACCAGGTCGTCGGCCTCGCGCTCGGTCACGGCGCGGGTGGAGCCGGCCTCGGCGGCGGCGCGCTTGGCGGCGCCGGCGGCGAAGAACGTGGCCCACTCCCCCAGCTCGGGGGCCACCTCGGCGAGCAGGACCCAGGCGTTCTTCTGCGGGCGGCGCCGGGCCGGGGCCGGGCGGGCGCGGGCGGCGAGCAGCGCGGCGGCCGAGCGGAGCGCGGCGACGTGGGCCGCGGCGTAGCGGGTGGGGACGTCGGTCGCGGCGACCGCCTCGCTCAGCGAGTCGGCGGCCCGGGCGAGGTAGGAGTGGGTGGTCGCCGGGAGGGCGTAGGGGTGGGGCTGGGCGCTCACGGCTCAGTCCTCGCAGCCGACGAGCTGCCAGCGACCGTCGACCCAGTCGAAGGAGAGGTCGAAGACGCCGCCGCCGTCCGGACCACCCTCGAGCCCGCGCCCGGCCTCGACGCGCCACAGCTCGCGCTCGCCGAGGAGGTCGCCGACGGGGGCCGACTCGGTGGGCTCCTGGGAGCCGATCGCGACGCGGGCCACCGGGCCCTGCCACCACGGACCGGTCTCCACCCAGTGCGCGAGCACCGCGCGGACCTTCCACAGCCGGCCGCGCCACAGGAACTGCTCGGGACCGTCACCGCCCTTGCGTACCTCGACCGGGTCGTCGTAGCGCCTCACGTCGTCCTCCTCGCACTGGTGACCCCGGTGCCGGCGGAGGTGGGGGTCGAGGTCACCTCCGCCGACGGTGTTCGAACAGACGTTCGAACACCGTCAAGGTACACCGCGCCACCGACAGCGCGTCAAGAGCGAGCCCGGCCGGGGCCCCAGCGGGGTCTCAGCCGCGGGCGGGGGCGAACGCGTCGGCGTGCACGTACGCCGTGGTGTCGCGGTGCAGGAGCGCGTAAAGGATGGCCGCGTCCAGCGGCAGCGAGGCGATCGCGCAGACGACGAACAGCGCCGGGGGCTCCGTGCGCAGGCTGGCCAGCGTCGCGAGCACGATCACCACGACCATCGCCACCAGCGACCACCGGGCCCAGTTGTGGGCCGTCCTGAGGAACGGCAGCAGCACCAGCAGCAGGCCGGCGAAGACGACGTAGAGGACGACCGCCACGGGCACGAACGCCGGCGGCTGGATCGCGCTGTCCTCGGGGTGCCCGACGGACCAGGCGTCGATCAGCGCGTCGCGCTGGACCGCGGTCAGGGCGGTCACGGCGGCGCCGACGACGACCAGCACCACGACCAGCCACACCGCCAGGCCGACCGAGCGCGGCGCCGCAGGCAGGTCGTCCAGCTGGTGGTCCATGGGTAACCCGGTCTCTCGGTAGCGGTCGCTAGGGTCGCGGCATGACGACCGAGCACCCCCTGACGGAGCACCCGGGCATCGTCCGGTTCCGCGCGGAGCATGCCAACCGCGGTGGGACCGGAAACATCGTCATTCTGCCCGACTCGGTCCACACCGCCGCACTGGCCGCGGAAGCGCTGGGCTGCGAGGTCGGCGCGATCGCCAACAGCCTGCTCTTCGACGCCGGTGGCGCGCCGGTCCTGATCCTCACCTCGGGCGCCCACCGCGTGGACGTCGCGCTGGTCGCGGAGCGCATCGGCGTGGCCTCGCTCAAGCGCGCGAAGCCGGAGTTCGTCCGCGAGCACACCGGCCAGGTGATCGGCGGGGTCTCCCCCATCGCCCACCCGGCGCCCGTGCCGACCTACCTCGACCCCTGGCTGCGCCGCCACGACGTCGTGTGGGCGGCAGCCGGCCACCCGGCCGCGGTCTTCTCGACGACGTACGACGAGCTGGTCGCGCTCACCGGGGGCACCTCCGTCGACGTGGAGTGAGAGAAAGTCCGGTGCGGTGCGAACCCCGCAGGCCCTTCGGCGCGTAGACAGGGGGACCCGGACCACCAGCCGACGGAGGGGCGATGCGACGTGAGCGCCGCGAGCAGGACTTCTCGGAGTTCTTCCTCGCCCGCGGCCCCGCCCTGCGGCGGACCGCCTACCTCATCGTGCGCGACTGGCACACGGCCGAGGACCTGACGCAGCAGGCGTTCGTGCGCCTGTACGCCGCCTGGCCGCGCGTGCGGCCCGAGACCGCCGACGCCTACGCACGCAAGGCCGTGGTCAACCAGTGCCTGAGCCACCTGCGACGCCACCCGCCCGACATCCCGACCGACGTCCTGCCCGAGCGGGCCCACTCCGTGCCCGACGAGCGTCTGGACATCGGCCAGGCGCTGGCGCTGCTGCCGGCACGCCAGCGGGCGATCATCGCGCTCCGCTTCCTCGACGACCTCTCCGTCGCCGACGTCGCCCGGACGCTGGCCGTCGCCGAGGGCACCGTCAAGAGCCAGACCTCGCGGGCCCTGCACACCCTGCGCACCCATCTTCCCGATCTCGTCCTCAGCGAGGAGTCCCCATGACCGAGCGCGAGCTGTCCACCCTCGTCCACGACCACGTCAGCTCCGACGAGCCGCCGTTCTCCCTCACCCCCGACGCCGCCATCCTGCGCGGTCGCCGGGTCGTACGCCGCCGGCGACTCGTCCTCGGCGGCACCGTGGCCGCGGTGCTGGCCGTCGGCGGCCTCGCGGGCCCGGCGCTCGTCGGCGGTGACGGTCCGGACGACCGCTCGGCGGCCGTCGACCGGACCCAGGGCCCGGCCCTCGACCCCGCGCAGCTGCCGCGCGTCATCGAGGAGGCCTCGCGCACGGTGCTCGGGCGCAGCGTCGGAGACCTCGGCCCGGCGACGTTCGAGGGCGGCCCCCGCGCGGCGGTGCTGCGCTACGGCGCCGGCTCGGACCACCGCTTCGAGGTCACCCTCACCCAGGACCGGGCGCGGGCCGAGGACAGCGGGGAGCAGTACTGCGAGTCCGGCCTCGTCCGCGGCGCCTACCTCGAGTGCACCCGCGAGGTCCGCGACGACGACAGCGTCGTCATCACCAAGCTCTGGGCGGTGCGGCTGACTCCCCAGGGGACCTTCAAGGCCATCCGGAACGACGAGATCGCCACGACCGAGCGCGACAGCCTGTGGTTCGAGCGGCGGGTCAAGGTCGTGAAGTCCGCGACGCTCGTGACCTACGTCAAGGAGCTGGTGCGGGCGTCGTCGCTCGAGACGGCCCGCGACGCGCTCCAGGTGCCGGAGGCCGACCTGGTCGAGCTGGGGACGGACCCGCGGCTCGTCCTGCCCGGCTAGCCTCCGGGGATGGAGTCCCTCCCCCTGGCGTTCTCGAGCGGCTGGGCCAGCGGCGTCAACGCCTACCTGGTCGTGCTGGTGCTGGGCGTCGCCGACCGCGTCGGCGGCCTGGCGGAGGTGCCCGACGTCCTGGGCCGCTGGGAGGTGCTCGGCGTCGCGGGGTTCCTCTACGCGATGGAGTTCGTGGCCGACAAGATCCCGTTCATCGACTCCGGGTGGGACGTCGTCTCGACGCTGATCCGCCCGACCGCCGGCGCGGTGATCGGGGTGCTGCTCGCGGGCGACGCCGACTCGCTGACCCAGGCGGTCAACGGTGCGGTCGGCGGCGGCACGGCGCTGCTCTCCCACCTGGTCAAGGCCGGCAGCCGGCTCGCGATCAACTCCTCCCCCGAGCCGGTCACCAACATCGGCGCCAGCGTCACCGAGGACGTCGTGGTGCTGGCCCTGGTGTGGTTCGCGCTCGACCACCCCGCCGCGGCCGCCGCCGTCGCCGGGGTCCTCCTGGCCGTGGGCCTCGTGGTGCTCTACCTCGCGGCCCGGCTCGTGCGCCGCGGCTGGCGACGGCTGCGCCGCAAACCGCTCGCGACCACGGGCGCCGTCACCTAGCGTCGACCCATGCCGGACCTCGCCGACCCCTCCGCCCGCGCCGCGGCGAGCGAGCGGCTCGCCGAGCTGTACGCCGGCCGGCCGATCGTCGTCGGCCCCGGGGTCCTCGCGGGGGCCACGTCCGCCGTCACCTGGCTGCGCGAGCTGGGCTGCCCGGTGCTGGTGCTGTCGACCGGCCGGGGCGCCGGGCCGTTGCCGGCGCTGGAGGAGTCGCGGATCGTCGAGATCGTCGCGCCCGAGGTCGACTCGGTCACCGACGAGCTGCGGCTGATGGACCGGGTCGCGCGCGAGCTGCCGCCGCTGGCCCGGGCCGCCGTGGAGCGCTTCGACCCCGACCGGGTCGGCGGCTGGTTCGCGCACCCGTTCGTCACGACCGACGAGCCGATCGACGGCCGCCCGGTGCTGTTCGGCCGCCCGGCGGCGTTCCTCGCGCTCGAGGACAAGATGCTGGCCGACGCCGTGTGGGACGCCGCCGGCGTCGACCGTGCGCCGTACGCCGTGGTGGCGAACGAGCCCGCGGCGCTGGCGGCCGCGACCGACGAGCTCGCGGGACCGCTCGGGGCCGTGTGGTCCGGGGACGCGCGCGATGGCTTCAACGGCGCGGGCAACTACGTGCGCTGGGTCGTCGACGAGCACGACCGCGAGGCGGCGCTGGGGTTCTTCCGGCCGCGGTGCGACCGGGTGCGGGTGATGCCGTTCCTCGAGGGCGTGCCGTGCTCGATCCACGGCGTGGTCCTGCCCGGCGGCACCGCCGCCTTCCGCCCCGTCGAGATCGCGACGCTGCGCGACCCGGCGAGGAGGCGCTTCGTCTACGGGGGGATCGGCACCACCTGGGACCCGCCCGCCGCCGACCGGGAGGAGATGCGCGGCGTCGTGCGCCGGGTGGGGGCGCACCTCGCGTCCGCGCACGGCTACCGCGGGGCGTTCGGCGTCGACGGGGTGCTCACCGCCGATGGCTTCCGCCCCACCGAGCTCAACACCCGGATGTCCGCGGGCGCGACGCTCGTCGGGGAGGTCGACCGGCGGTTCTTCACGCTGCTCCAGGGCAACCTGGTCGTGGGTCGCGACACCGGCCTGACCCCCGACGACCTGGAGTCGCTGGTGCCGCTGATGGACGCGACGCGCACCGGCAGGGCCGTGGCCATGCACGAGGGCCCGATCAAGGTGGGGGGCGGCGTCGCGCGGCCGCTCTCCTGGGACGGCCGCGACTTCGCCCCCGTCGAGGCCGAGACCGGCGACACGCTGATCGCGGCCGACACCCCGACGGGGCTCTTCGCCAAGGTCGACCCGTGCGGTGCGCTCGTGACCGGCGAGCGGCTCGCCCCGGTGACGGCCGGGCTGCTGCGCCTGGTCGACCGCGAGTACGGCACCGACTTCGGCGCCGTCGAGGCCGCCCCGGACGTCCGCACGTAGGCCGACGTGAGGCCAGTAGGTTGGCCGCATGGCGCGGGTGGTGGTGGTCGGGGGCGGCTTCGGCGGTCTCGCCTCGGCCGCCCGGCTCGCCAAGCTCGGCCACGAGGTCACGCTGGTCGAGGCCTCCGACGGCCTGGGCGGCGCGCTCGGCACGGTGTCCGAGGGCGACTACTCCTGGGACGCCGCCGCCACGTCGACGGTGCTGCCGGCGGTCATCCGCGACCTGTTCCGCAAGTCCGGCCGGCCCGCGGAGCGCGAGCTCGAGCTGGTGGCGCTCGACGTGGTGCGCGAGCACCGCTTCGAGGACCACACCAGCGTGCGGCTGCCCGGCGGCACCCGCGGCGCGCAGCTGGCGGCGTTCGACGAGCTGGGGCCCGGCCTGGGCCAGGCGTGGGTGGACCACGTGGCGTCGTACGCCGACGACTGGGAGGTGCTGCGGCGCGGCTACTTCGAGGTGCCGTGGGACCGCGACCGGCTGCCACGTGAGGTCGCCGCACGGCTGAACAGCCGCGAGACCCTGCACAAGCGGCTGCGCCGCGCCTTCCGCGACGACCGGCTCGTCCTGGTCGCGGGCCATCCCTTCGTCGAGGCCGGCCACGACCTGCGCAACGTGCCGGCGTGGGCCGGGCTGCAGGCCTACCTCGAGCAGCGCTTCGACGCCTGGACCGTCGTCGGCGGCATGTCCGCGCTCGCCATCGCGCTGGAGGCGCGCCTGGCGACGCGCAAGGTCACGGTCCTGCGGTCCACCCCCGCGCTCGACCTCGTCGTGCGCGAGGGCCGGGTCGCCGCCGTGCGCACCGCGATGGGCGAGCTGGCCGCCGACGTCGTCGTCGTCGCGATCGACCCGCGCCGCCTGCCCACGCTCGCGCCGTACGTCGCCCGCACGATGCCGGCGCTCCCGCCGGTCGTGTCGCACCTGGGCCTGGACGGAGACGTGCCCGACGTCCCCCACGAGCTGGTGCTGCACGGCGACCCGATGCTCGTCGTGCGTCCGGGCGGCACCACTCCCGAGGGTGGCACCGCGTGGACCGTGCACGGCCGCGGCCGGCTCGCCGAGGACCTGCTCCGCGCCCTGGCGCGCCACGGGCTCGACGTCCGCGACCACGTCGTGGTGCGGGTGGATCGCTCCCCGCGCGAGCTCGTCGAGGCGTGGGGCGGCTCCCCGCTCGGCGTGCTCTGGCAGGGCCGCTCGACGGTGCAGCGTCGCCTCGGCCCCGACACCCCCGTGCCGGGCGTCTACGCCGCCGGCGCGCACGCGACGCCGGGCGGCGGTCTGCCGTTCGTCGGGCTCTCGGCCTCGCTCGTGGCGCAGGCCGTCGGCCCCGCCTGAGCCACCTCGTCCCTCAGCGGCTCGATCTCACCGGGTGCGTTCCCCTCCTGGCTTACCACCTGGTCAAGGCTGGAGGTTCTCCAGGTCGTCGAGCAGGCTCGCGTGCGTCGGCTCCCAGCCGAGCGCCTCGCGGGTGTGGACGCTCGAGGCCGGCTGGTCCATGGCGAAGATCGGGCCGAAGGGCCCGAACGTCTCCTCCGGCACGTTCTGCACCGGGAGCCCGAGTCGGCGCCCGATGACGGTGGCGATGTCGAGCACCGCGTCGCCCTCGTCGGCGACCGCGTGCCACGCCGTGCCGGCCGGCGCCGACTCCAGCGCGAGGCGGAACAGCACCGCGGCGTCGCGCGCGTGCACCGCGGGCCAGCGCTGGGCGCCGTCGCCGGGGAAGCCGGCCACGCCGCTGCGGCGGGCGGCCTCGGTCAGGAAGCCGGCGAAGCCGCCCTGGCCGTCCTCGTGGACGGTGCGCGGCAGCCGGACCGCGCTGCTGCGCACCCCCCGGGAGGCGAGGTCGAGCACGGCCATGACGGTGCGGCCGCGGTCGCCCACCGGCCCGTCGGTGGGCACCGGGTCGGACTCGGTGGCGACGCGGCCCGGCACCCACGGGGTCCCGGACACCACGACGTACGGGCGCTCGCTGCCGGCCAGCTCCTCCCCCAGCGCCGTCATGGCGGCGGTCTCCTCGGCGATGCTGCGCGCGAGCGCCTCCGGGGTGCCGTAGTCGCGGCCGAACGCGAGGCTGACGACGCCGTCGGCGCGGGCGGCTCCCGCGCGGAGGACGTCGAGGTCCGAGAGACCGCCCCGCAGCGCCTTGGCGCCCGCGGCGGTCACCGCCCGCTCGGCCTCCTCGGAGCGCACCAGCGCGAGGACGGTGTGCCCGTGGGCGACGAGCTCGGGGACGACGGCGGAGCCGATGGTGCCGGTGCCACCGGTGACGAAGACGTGCATGAGATGCTCCTGACAGATGATGGGACCTTGGTCCCATGACCGTAGCAGAGTGATGGGACAAGTGTCCCATCACGTAGGGTGTGCTCATGGGACGCTGGGAGCCGGGAGCGCGGGAGCGACTCGTCCTCGCCGCCGTCGACCTGTTCACCGAGCAGGGCTACGACGCCACGACGGTCGCCGAGATCGCCGAGCGGGCCGGGGTCACCAAGAGCACCTTCTTCCGCCACTTCCCCGACAAGCGCGAGCTGCTGGTCGCCGGCCAGGAGACGTTGAGCCGGCTGCTCGCCGAGGGCATCGCCGAGGCCGAGGCGGACGCCAGCCCGCTGGAGGCCGTGGCGCGCGGGCTCGAGCGGGCGTCGGGCGAGTTCGGCCCCGCCAACCGTGAGCTCGGCCCGCGCCTCAAGGCGGCGGTCGCGGCAAGCGCCGAGCTGCAGGAGCGCGACGCGCTGAAGAGCGTCGGCATGGCGACGGCGATGACCGACGCGCTCGTGGCGCGCGGCGTCCCGGACCCGACCGCCCACCTCGCGGCCGAGCTCGGGGTGCTCGCCCTCAAGCGCGGCTACGCGGAGTGGTCCGAGGGAGACCGCGGCGACGAGGGCGGCCTCGCGCCACACGCCCTCGCCGCCCTCGACGACCTGCGCGCCGCCACGGCCGCGCTGGGCTGAGCGTCGTGCGGCACCCCTAGGCTCGCCGCATGCGCATCGGAATCACCCTGCTGACCGACCTGCCCTGGGCGGAGGCCGCTCCTCGCTGGCGAGCCACCGAGGACATGGGCTTCGACCACGCCTGGACCTACGACCACCTGACGTGGGGCGGCCTGCCCGACTCCCCCTGGGCCGGCGCCACCCCGACCCTGGCCGCCGCGGCCGCCGTCACCGAGCGGATCGGGCTCGGCACGCTGGTCTCGGCGCCCAACTTCCGCCACCCCTACCTGCTCTTCCGCGACGCCCAGGCGCTCGAGGACATCTCCGACGGCCGCTTCCTGCTCGGCCTCGGCACCGGCGGCGACCTCGACTCCCGCGTCCTCGGTGTCGAGGACCTCACGGTGCGCGAGCGCGTCGACCGCTTCCAGGAGTTCGTCGGGCTGCTCGAGCAGCTGCGCGCCGGTGACCACGTCACCAGCCAGGGGCGCTGGTTCTCCGCGGCGGAAGCCCGCACGCTGCCCGGCCTCACGCGCACGCCGTACCTGGTGGCGGCCAACGGCCCCCGCTCGCTGCGCTTCGCCGCCGCTCATGGTGACGGCTGGGTCACGACCGGGCCGCCTGCGGACACCGTGGAGTCCTGGTACGCCGGTCTGGCCGAGTCGGTGCGGGTCTTCGAGGACGCCGTCGCCGCGGCCGGCCGCGACCTGGCGTCGATCCCCCGCTACGTCCTCACCGACGCCACCCCGCACCTGTCCGGCACCGGGCGCTTCGCGCTGTCGAGCGTCGCGTTCTTCGAGGAGATCGCCGGCCGGCTCGACGAGCTCGGGTTCACCGACCTGGTCACCCACTGGCCGCGTCCTGACACGGCGTACGTCGGCGACGTGGCGGTGCTGGAGGCGGTCGCCGCCGACGTGGTGCCGAGGCTGCAGCGCGGCTGAGCCCTCGGGCGTCTTTCCGCCCGGGGCAACCGTGCGCGGCGCCACCCCCGTCAAGGAGGTGACAGCGACCGACGGCACCGAGGAGACGCACCCAGATGAGACGCGCCGAGCGCGACGAGGAGTTCGCGGACTTCGTGGGCGCCCACCGCAGCACCCTGGTGTCGATGGGGCGGCTGCTCACGGCCGGTGACCAGGCGTGGGCCGAGGACCTCGTCCAGACGACCCTCACCAAGCTCTACGTGTCGTGGCCGCGGGTGCGGCGCGCCGGCAACCAGCTCGGCTACGCCCGCACCTCGCTGACCCACGCCTTCTTCGACGAGACCCGCCGGGCCCACCGACGGCGTGAGATCGCCGCCGGAGGCGCCGGCGACGACGCGTTCACCGGCGAGGGCGACTCCGAGCGGACGCCCGACGTCGACCTGCGCCGTGACGTCCTGACCGCCCTGGCCGGGCTCGCCCCGCGCCAGCGGGCCGTGGTCGTGATGCGGCACTGGCTCGACCTCGACGTCGCCGAGACCGCCCGGTTGCTCGACTGCAGCGAAGGCACCGTCAAGTCCCAGAACGCCAAGGCCCTCGCGCACCTGCGAGCCGCCCTCGGCGAGCACGTGCTCCCCGCCCACCCCGTCCCTGAGGAGATCCGATGAACGACCTGCGCACCCTGCTCGACACCGCCGCCTACGCGCCCGACGCAACGACCGCCCCGCCCACCGACGACCTCACCCGCGGCCACGAGGCGCTGCGCCGCCACCGGCGCCGCCGTGGCGCCGTGGGCGTGGCCAGCCTCGCCGCGCTCGCCGTGGTCGGCGTCGGCGCGGCCACCGCCCTCGACGGACGCGCCACCGACGGTGGTCGCTCGACCGACGACGCGGGCGTCGCCGCTGCGCCGAGCCCCACCGACGACCGCGTCGTGCTGGGCCCCCTCTCCTTCGACGCCGTCCCGGACGGGTGGGAGGTGCAGGGCAACAGGCAGGACTACGTGACGATGGTGCCGCTCTCCGGCGCCCCCGACCCCTTCCCCGACGCGTTCGAGGGCAAGCTCGTCATCCTCTACGAGCCCGGCCGCCCCGGCCCCGGCCGCGTCGAGACCGTCGACGGTCGTGACTACGTCGTCCGCGGCGACAGCGGCACCACGGCGGTCGTCACCGCGACCCGGGCCGGGGAGCCGCAGGGTCACGTGTTGGTGCAGTGGCCCGACGGCGCCTTCGAGGTGGACGACATGATCGCCCTGCTCGGTTCGGTGGAGGTCGGCCCCGGAGCCGCGCACCCTGTCATCGACGAGAACTCACCCGGCGAGGGATTCGTCAGCCTCGAGGACCTCGCCGAGGCACGGCGGAGTACTCAGTCGCCGGCCCACCGGTGATGGGGTTGGTCCACTTCGCGCTGTCGCGCGTCGTGTACCAGCCCCGCTCGAGGCCTACGCGGAACGCCACGCTCAGCGTCGACCGGTCGAAGCCCACCTTCTTCGACGCCGCCCCGGCGGTGAGGAACTCACCGACCTTGAGCATGCGCTTGTGGATGAGCTCCATGGAATCCTCGTCGACCATGCCACGAGGATGCATCAGGCCACCGACACCGGGTCAAGGGGCCCCGCCTGAACTATGACTCTCGGAGCTTCGGCGGTCATGGCCTGATCAGGAGAGGCGCAGCAGGGCCAGGTCCACCCGCTCAGCCGGCCAGGCCCGTTCTGCTGCGTCGACGAACCACAGAGGCGCTTCCAGGCTGCGCGTCAGGAGCCGGCCTGCCTCGGCTACCCATGCGGCTGAGGAGCACTCGAAGATGAGGTTCGACATCCTGTGCGGCTCGGTGATCCCTGTCGCGTCCACGTCCCAGTCCGTCCACTCTGCCTGGGAGGTCAGGATCGGGTAGATGTTCGTGAGCGGCGCCTTCACACCGTCGCAGTGGATGCCGTCGCCGACGTCGACGAAGCGCGAGTCCTCTCTCAGTGCCGTCCGGACGCGCTCGAACAGATCCGGATCGCTACCGAGAACGATGACGCTTCGAGGCATGTGGTCAGGCTACGGACGATGTCCTCCCCTGGCTTACGCATTTCAGCCATGCGCCGCTGGTGCGGATGCGCCGCGACCGACCTCAGTCTCGCTTCAGCCTCTGCCGCAGGGTCGCGCCTCGGGTCAGCGGTTCGACAGCCAGCGACGTGCCGGCCAGTTCCTCCACCCGGGCCAGAACCGCGGGGGCGATCTCGACCGGGCCGTCGCCCACGGCCACGACGCGAATTCGCGACGGCGGGTTGCCCATCAGACTCACCTTCCTGGCGGGTTGGAACTCCGACAAGATGAAGCGGACCTTGTCCCAGCCGCGATCAGCGAAGTGGAAGTGTCCGCTGTCGGCCACCAGATCGAACCGATAGGTCATGCCCAGCATCTTCGCGCAGGCGTGCCCGGTACGCCACTGGGTACCCGCACCGCGTGTCCGTCAGACCCACCATCGTGCGAGCCGGTCATCCTGCTGCACGGCTTCCCCTACGACGCACACAGCTTCGACCGGGTCGCCGACCTCCTGGCTGAGGCGGGGGCGGACGTGGTGGTGCCCGCGCTGCGCGGGTAGGGCGGCACCCGCTTCGTCGACGAGACCACCATGCGCTCGGGTCAGCAGACCGCGATCGCCCACGACCTCGTCGTTGGTCGACTATCGGCTGGTCGATGCCGGGCACGCCTTGCCGCAGGAGGCGCCCGAGGAGTTCGCCCGGGCGGTCCTCGACCTGCGTCGCTGACCGGCGCTCAGCGCGTCGCCCGCTCGCCGCGGATGGTGAGCGCGACGGCGGACACGAGGAACCAGACGGCCCCGAAGGCGGCGTACCCGGCGACCGTGGTGAGGTCACTGGTCGCCGAGCCGGACATGCCGGCGATGACGGCACCGGCCAGCACGGACTGGCCGCCGCTGATCATCATCGGCCACTGGCTTCCGACGGTGCGCCGGCGCCGGATCGCGACGGACAGCTGGATCGCGCCGGAGACGAGGGCCCAGAGGCCGAACACGAGCAGCGTGCTGCCGATGGTGTCGAGCACGGCGACGGTCATCGCGGCGGTGGCGGCGAGACCGACGGCGATGTTGAGGGTGTTGACGCGGTCGCCGGCCCCGGCCCTGCGTCGGTCGAGCACCGTGGCGACGACGTCCCAGAGCGGGTACGCCACCAGGAGCACGGCGGCGACGACCGGGGTCTCGTCGGTCGCGACGAGTGACGCAGAGGTCGTGAGCACCAGCACCACCCAAGCGAGGGAGACGCCTGCTCGTAGCAGGTGGAGCGAACGGAGCCCGGCCGACGACGCGGCGGTGGGCGTGGTGGTGATGGCGGTAGTAGGTGCGGATGGAGCGGGGTGAGCCATGAGAGGTCCCTGTCTGTTCGTAGCGGGCGAGGTGGTTCGCCTCGACGCCGAGTGTTCGCCGTGTCGGACGGGGCGACGTACTACGAACGAAGTAGATCTGCCGTCGACTTCGAGCGAGACCGGCTCGTCTACTTCGTTCGAAGTACGCGGGATCCGGCGAGGTCGGCGAGGATCACCACATGGTCACCGCGCAGGACGACGAGGACGGGGCGACGGCACCCCTGTGGATCCGCAGCCCCCGAGTGCTGCACGCCGTCGCCTACGCACTGGCGGCGCTGGTGTTCACCGGGCAGGTCGTGGCGCTGCTGCTCCGAGGATCGGACGCGGCGACCGTCCTGGCCGTGGTGCTCGCCGGCGTCGGTGTCGTCCTCTCCGTGTGGACACCCTGGGCAGGCCTGGTCGTGACCAGCGCCGCGTCCTTCGCCGTGACCGAGGTCGGGCAGGACCCGCTGTCGGTGTGGATGATGGCGGTCCTCGTGCTGTTCTCGGTCACCTTCCGGGGCAAGCAGCCGGTCGTCGCGACCGTGGTCGTGGCGGGGTTCTTCCTGGCGGCGTACATGACGATCGGTGGGTTCCGCGGTGGTGCGGTCGTGGGCTCCGCCGCCCTGTTCTCGGCCATCGCGGGAGGTGCCACCGGCGCCGCCCTGCGCATCTACCGGGAGCACTGGCTGGTCCTGGCGGAGCGGGCCCGCAGCGCGCTCGCCACCCGCGAGCTGGAAGCCACGCGGCGCGTCACCGAGGAGCGTCTCCGCATCGCCCGGGACCTCCACGACGTCGTCGGCCACCAGGTCGCGATGCTGAGCGTCCACCTCGGGGTCGCCGAGATCGGGCTGCCCGCCGACGCCGAGTCCTCCCGGGAGGCTCTCGTCTCGGCGAGGTCGAGCGCCCGCGGCGTCGTCGTCGAGACGCAGCGCATCCTGGCCCTCCTCCGCCGCGGTGACGACGTCTCGGACGACGAGGCGCTCCGGCCGACTCCGAGCCTCGGCGGCCTCGCGGCACTGATCGCGTCGTTCGAGAGCGTCGGCCTCGACGTGCACCCGTCCATCGACCTCGCCGAGGAGGCCGTGGGCCCGGGTGTGGGGGTGACGCTCTACCGCGTCGTCCAGGAGGCGCTGACGAACGCCTACCGGCACGGCGAGGGCGCAGCCACCGTGACGGTGCGCGAGGAGGGCGGCACGATCCGGGTCGACGTGGAGAACGAGATCGGCCACGTACGGCGCGACTCCGGGTCCGGCAGCGGCCTGGGACTCGTGGGGATGCGCGAGCGGGTCGAGTCGTCGGGCGGCCGGCTGACGGTCGAGAGCGTCGACGGCCGGTTCCACGTCCGTGCCGAGCTCAGCCCGGTGGGAGCGGTGCTCGCATGACGCGGATCCTGATCGTGGACGACCAGGACGAGATGAGGGCCGGGATCCGGTCGATGCTCCGGCTCGACCCGACCCTCGTCGTCGCCGGGGACCTCTCCGACGGGCTCCAGGTGGCGGCGTTCCTGCGGGAGCACCCGGTCGACCTCGTCCTGATGGACATCCGGATGCCGGGGATCGACGGTGTCGAGGCGACGCGGCGGATCCGCGCCGAGCACACCTCCGAGGACGTGCGGGTGATCGTGCTGACCACGTTCGACCAGGACGAGATCGTGCTCGCGGCCCTGCGCGCGGGCGCCAACGGCTTCCTGAGCAAGACGGTGAGTCCAGCCGAGCTCGTCGCCGGCATCGCCGAGGTCGTCGCCGGGGGCGGCACCCTGTCCGCCGTCGCCACCGCCGCGCTCATCGGGCACATGACCGACAGTCCGCCGCCGGTGATCGACCAGGACCTCGTCCGCCTCTTCACCGCCCTGACGCCCCGAGAGCGCGACGTGGTCGTCCTGATCGCCAGCGGGCTCGGCAACGACGAGATCGCCGCTCAGCTGTTCGTCTCGCCGTTCACCGTGAAGACGCACGCGGTGCGCGCCATGACGAAGGTCGGTGCCCGGGATCGCGCTCAGCTCGTGTCCTTTGCGTTCCGGGCCGGGCTCTACCCCTGAGCCACCGAACTCGATTCAGAGTCACCATCAATCGACGCGTCCATCCGGTGCTCACTTATCAGCCTCCGGCATCCCGTTCGTCTCCTCCTCGAGATCGAGATGTCCGGGTGCGGTGGCTACTGCAAAGACGAGGGCGGAGCAGGTCAAGTACTGGGCGAGCGAGGCGTCGCCAGCTCCGGTGCGTTCTGCGCAGAATTGCGGCCGAATGACGCATCCCGTCACGCCGATCGCGTTCCTTTAAGTCCCGGCGGTGATCACGGGGCCGCTCCAGCGCAAGGCGTCGCCTAGCTCTTGACCTTCACTGTCTCGCCCCCACCTTCAAAGTCAACCTCGAAAAGCAGACCTGTGTCGGTTTCAGCAAGGCGAATGAGCTGCTCGAACCAGGAGCGCTGATCATCAGCAAGGGGTTCCCGAAGTTCCACCGTGGCGGTCACCTGTTTGCCCGATTCAGTACTGCTGACGCTGGACCAACGGATGTTCGCATCGTCAAGCGCCCGTTCAAGTGCGGTAGAGCCAGGGGATTCCTCGACCCGCTGAGCAACCGACTTCAGTTGGGGCGCACTTCGGCCGCGGTCACGGGCATCTCGTCTCCGGCTGAGTGCAAGCAATTCCGCGAGCATGTCCTCTGTGGACCTCGGCTCTGCCTTGGGCTCAGCTTCAGATAGCTGCTTCTTGGCTCCGGCGAGTACGGCGTCGAACGTCTTCCAAGCAGCAGGCCAGCGACCATCGAGCGTAGTCCGATCCGCACCCACCGCTGCCCCGATCAAATTCACGATCCTTCGGACGCCGCCCTCTGTGGCTATTTCTGCCTGCAGGTTGGCGATCGGACCAGGCGCCAGCTCCCCCTGCCCTGTCATATCGACAAGTAACGGCACCACCCGAGTAGCCGTCCCGTCAACTACAGTCTTGGCCAACGACCCCGCCTCAAAGTTCAACCAGGGCTCAGCTTGGTTTCTCGTCGTCACGATTAGGATACCGAATGTGGTTTCCGCCAGCTCTTTGTGAATCTCAGCGATCGACAAGGACCCGGAGTCGATGTCGTCTCGCGACACCCACGGCTCAACGTTGTCAAACATGTGCCGGAGAAGTGCGGCCAGCGCAGAGGCAACCGCGTCCGTTGGCCTCTTCGACCAACTGATGAAGACCTTGCGCTTCGGGAAGTCGGACATGGGGACAAGATAGTTGAAGGGAGGAACTTCAAGATCGAATTCGGGCCTGCCCTGCCACTTCGACACCGGTCGGACTGAATGACCCGTGTCATACCAAGTCCGATTCACGGCTCAGTCGGTCAGCTCGACGTGTCCATCACCGACTGATCCGTCGGACTCTGACCCATCCCCAGCCATCCGGTCCATCTCCACCTCGGTGTCGAGCTGGCCGGTGCGGAAGCGGTGGAGGAGGCGAGCCAGCGCGCGGTCGACCGGGTCGTCGCCGGTGAGGGCGTCGGCCTCGGTGGGGTCGAGGAGGTGGGTGCCGGCGGAGTCCACGATGCGGCAGAGGCCGTGAGGGGTCCGCCACACGACCTCGCCGGTGGGCAGCGGGGTGGCGCGGTGTCCGAGGTGGGTCTTGGCGCGGTGGTTGGTCCGGCCGAGCGGTTGGCTGGTGCGGGTGGAGGTCTGGTCGGGCGGCCCGTGGGGTGAGTAGGGCACGGGATGGTCGAGATCGAGGCGGCGGGACATGCTCGAGGCGTGGGGGAACTGGTCGCCCGGTCGCAGCAGGTGGATCCGCTCCTTGATGGCCTCGGGGTGCTCGTAGCAGTTGACCGAGACCTGGTCGGCGAGGTCGACGACGGGCGTCAGCCGGACGTGGTGGTGACCGAGCAGGTCGGTGATCTGGGACAGCAGCTGCGGTCCGAGGTCCTCCACGCGGGCGACGCCGGGCATGCCGGCGAGCGCGGCCTGGTGGACGTGGACGTAGACGACGGCGCGGGGCCGGAGCGGGGTGAGGTCCAGGCGCTCGAGCTGCTCGAGCAGGGCGGCGGCGTCCGGGACCTCGTCGTGCTTGGCGAGCAGCATCAGGAGGTCGAGGGGCCGGGCCAGCCAGCCGAACGCCGTCGCGCGGAGCTCGTCGCGCGACATCCCCGCGCACTCGGGCTCGCCGGCGATGAGGTCGGCGACCTTGTCGACCATGGCGTTGACCGACTGGGCGTCGCCCTCGGTGACGCGGGCGATGACGTGGCGCAGGCCGGAGCCGTCGCGGCGGGAGACTCCGACGTAGCGGCGCTTGCGCTCGGCGGCGAGCCGCTCCTCGTGGGCGACCCGGTCGACCTCGATCTTCTTGGCCTCGACGAGTTCGATCACCCGTGAGGGCGCCTGGGAGCCGATCGCGGCGGAGACGGCGTCGTCGATGAGGTGCATGGACTCGAACGGCACGTCACGCGTCATCGCCGCCACGCGACGCGCGAGCCACAGCTCGGCGTCCAGCGCGACCACGCGCTCGAACACCCGGGGCAGGCGGTGGCGCAGGTCGAGCGCGTCCCCCGCGAGCGCGCGGGCGCTGCGGGAGTGGATCTGGCGCGCGACCGCGAGCTCACACAACGCGAGCTCACGCACTCCCGGAGTGCCGTCGCCGCCGATGGTGTCGAGCCGGTCGGAGCCGGGCGGACGCGGCCCGGGCTCCTGGGCGGGATCCGAGGAGTGCAGGTCGCACCACCGCAGCACCAGGAACATCTCCTCGACCTCGATCTCACGTCGGCGCGAGACGCTGCCCTCGATCGCGGCGAGGGTGTCGCGCGCGTCGAGGTCGGAGTCGGGGCGTCCGAGGTACTGCATGCTTCATCATAACCGAACACATGTTCGAATGCAAGACCTCGTTCACTCTGAGTCGGAGAGGTGCAGCACCCGTCGGATCGCCGGCCAAGCCGCCGATCCCAGGCGCTGCGGCGCGCCCTCGTCCCCGCCCACGTCGTACGGACGGCGCAGGTCCGGGACGCTCTCCCCCGGCAGCACCACGGGATGCCCGGCCGTCGGGTCGACGACCACGACCGTCCGCAGGCCCGTGGCCGCACGCCGCGCCGCGATCCGCTCCGCCGACGTGCTGCTCGGCCACACCCGGTCGTCCCCGCCCGCGACGAGCACCACGTCGCCGCCGATCGCCTCGACGGTGATGGTGGCCGCCGACACCACGTCGGCGCCCGCGCTCGCCAGGCTGCGCTCGTACAGCTCCACGTACGACGGCCGCCCCGACGACGGCTCCCAGGCCCGGTCGAGCGGCACGAACGGCACCGGTCGGCCGTGGTGCGTCCACTTGCTGCGAGGCGGGTCGTCGTCGCGCTCGGCCTGCCCCTCCCAGGCCACGTCCGTCGGCGCCAGCGCGACCACCGCGTCGACGCGATCGTCGACGACAGCGGTGAGCAGCGCCGCCTCCGCGCCGTAGGACAGCCCCATCAGCACGACCCGGTCGCACTCCGGCACCAGCAGGTCGAGGGCGTCGGTGAACGTCGCGAGCGGCACCTCCCGCGGCACCGCCGGCTGTCCCTCGGCCCCGAACCAGCGCAGCGCCAGCGCCGTCACGCCGTACGTCGCCAGCAGCTCCGCCCGGCCCACGTCCACGCGGCCGCTGGAGCCGGCCAGCACCAGCACGCCGGTGCCGCGCGCGACGGCGGGGCGCGCCCAGTGCAGGTTCGAGGCGGCGACGCTCAGAGCACGCTCCACGTCACCGTGAGCGTCTGGGTCACGGACGTCTGCCCCGGCTCGAGGCTGAGGGTCAGCTTGGAGGCGTAGGCGCCATCGCCCGCGGAGCGCGAGAACGCGCCTGCTCCCCCGCCCTCGACGACCGACTGCACGTCGCCGAGCGCGACGCCCGCGAGGCCGGCGAGGTGCTCGGCGCGCGCCCGCGCGTCGTCAAACGCCGCCTCGCGGGCCGCGGCCTCGGCGGCCGACCGGTCCGACAGCTCGAGCGAGACGCCGTCGACCTGGAGCCGGTCCCCCACCTGCTGGGCGAGCTCGGCGACCAGGGTGCCGGCGATGTCGAGGGAGTCGCAGGCGACGCGGTAGCCGTGGCGCGCCTCGAAGCCGTCGGGTCGGCCCTCGTCGTCCTGGGCGGGCCATACCGACAGGTCGTCGCTGCCGATGCCGGTGGCCGCGACCAGGCCGCGAGCGACCGCGACGATCGCGTCCCCGGTCGAGGACACCCCGGCGAGGGCGTCGGCCAGCGACGGCGCGCGGTGGACGGCGCTGACGCGCACGACCGCGGTGTCGGGGACGGCCGAGGCCGAGCCGTGGCCGGTGACCGTGAGGGTGCGCATGCCGCTCACGCTATCCGGACAGGGACGGCGACGCTCAGACGGTGATCTTCAGCGCCTGGAAGATCTCGAGCGTCGCCTTGGACCGGTTGAGCGTGTAGAAGTGCAGACCCGGCGCGCCGCCGTCGAGCAGGTCCCGGCACAGCTCCGCGGCGAGCGCGATGCCCTCGGCGCGCATGGCGACCGGGTCGCCGTCCTTGGCGCTGATGCGGGCCACGACGTCGTCGGGCACGTCGGTGCCGATGAGCTCGCCCTGGCGGCGGATGGCGTTCAGGTTCAGGATCGGCATGATGCCCGGCAGGATCGGCATGTCCACGCCGCGGTCGCGCACGCGCTCGACCAGACCGAAGTAGTCCTCGGCCCGGAAGAACATCTGGGTCACCGCGAACTCCGCGCCGGCGCGCGCCTTGGCCACGAGCACGTCGGCGTCGTGGTCGAGCGACTCCGCCGACGGGTGGCCCTCGGGGAAGGCCGCCACGCCGATGCGGAAGCGCCCGCGCGCGTGCGCCATCTCCACCAGCTCGGTGGCGTAGTCGAGGCCACCGTCGGTCGGGGTCCACGCGGCGCGCGGCCCCTCCTGCGGGTCGCCGCGCAGCGCCATCACGTGGTCGACGCCGGCGGCGAGGTAGGAGTCGAGGATCTCCTCGAGCTCCTGGCGCGTGTGGCCGACACACGTCAGGTGGGCCATCGGCGTCATCGAGGTCTCGCGGGCGATGCGGCTGGTGACCCGGATCGTCGTGTCGCGGTGGGAGCCGCCGGCGCCGTACGTCACGGAGACGAAGCTCGGCTCGAAGGGCTCCAGGTCCTGGATCGCCTTCCAGAGCTGCGCCTCGCCGGCCTCGTCCTTCGGCGGGAAGAACTCGAACGAGAAGGACCGCTCCCCTGCCGCGACCAGCTCGGCCACGCCGCGCCCACGTCCTGAGTCCATGCCGCGAGTCTAGGTAGCCGGTCGGTGCGCTCCGAATCCTGTCCGCTCGTTAGTCTCGTCCGCGTGGCCAGCGACCAGTGGGACGGCGAGGAGTTCCGTACGGCGGTCCAGGCCGCGCTCGACACGTTCCTCGACGAGCAGGCCGCCACCCTGACCCCCCTCGGCCCCGACGCCGCGCGCCTCCTCGACGAGGCCCGGCGCGCCGTCTCCGGCGGCAAGCGCTTCCGCGCGGCGTTCTGCTACTGGGGCTACCAGGCCGTGCGACCCGAGGTCGAGGACGAGGCCGCCCTGGCCCGCGCCTGCGCGTCGCTGGAGCTCCTGCACGCCTCCGCGCTCGTGCACGACGACCTCATGGACGCCTCCGACACCCGTCGCGGCCGCCCCGCCACGCACCGCGCCTTCGAGGCCGAGCACCGCAGCGACGGCTGGCGCGGCGACCCCGAGCAGTACGGCGCCGCGGCGGCCATCCTGCTCGGGGACCTGCTGCTGAGCTGGTCCGAGGAGCTGCTGCGCCGCTGCGGGCTCCCGGCCGAGCGCGTCGGCCCCGCGCTGGCGGTGTTCGACGCCTGCCGCACCGAGGTCATCGCCGGGCAGTTCCTCGACGTGTCGGTGCAGGCCCGCGGCCGCGCGGACGTCGACACCGCCATGACCGTGCTGCGCTACAAGTCGGCCAAGTACTCCATCGAGCGCCCGCTCCACATCGGCGCCGCGCTCGCCGGGGCCGACGCGGCCACGCTGGAGCGGCTCTCGGCGTTCGGACTCCCGCTGGGCGAGGCGTTCCAGCTGCGCGACGACCTGCTCGGCGTCTTCGGTGACCCCGCGACCACCGGCAAGCCCGCCGGCGACGACCTGGTGGAGGGCAAGCGCACGGTGCTCGTCGCGCTCGCGCTCGACGCCGCGCCGGACGAGGACGCCGCCCTCCTCGACCGCGCGCTCGGACGCCCGCTCGACGAGACGGAGGTCGACCGCCTGCGCGACGTCATCGACGCGAGCGGTGCCCACGCCCAGGTGGAGGAGGTCATCGCCGCGCTCGCCGAGCACGCCGTGACCGGCCTCGCGCAGGCCGGCGTGCAGGAGCGGGCCGGCGAGGTGCTGCGCCAGCTGGCCTCCGCGGCCACCCAGCGCGCCGTCTGACCTCTAGAAGGCCATCGCCTGGGCGCGACGCTTGACCTCGGTGCCGCGGTTCTCACGGAGGGCGTCGATCGGCGACCCGGGCAGGTCGTCCTGCTCCAGGAAGAGCCACGCGATGATCTCGCGGTCGTCGTAGCGGTTGTCGTGCATCAGGGTCAGCAGCCCCGGCAGGCCCTTGACGACGAGCCCGTCCTGCACGAACGCGGCCGGGACCTTCTGGCCCTCGCCCGGCGCCGGCACGGCGGCCGCGAGGTCGTGGTCGCGGATCATCGTCTTGACCTTGCCCACCGTCACGTCCAGCAGCCGGGCGGTCTCCGCCCAGTCGATCCACTCGGGCACCAGGGCCGCCAGGTCGTGGTCAGCCAGTCGCGTCTCGCTCATGGGTCCCATGCTTCCACCCTCGGGCCGGGCACGGAAATGGGCGACCGCGCGGCCACCGCGCCACGCCGGAGCCGGCCGAGGACCGCCGTACGGGGCCTGCGACCGTACGATTGGCCCACCGGATCCTTCCCCGTCCGGCCGCAGGAGGGTCGCTGTGAGCGCTGATCGGCACGTGCCGGGCTCTGCCGTGTCCGACCCCGTGACCGGCCGGCTCCTCGACAACCGCTACCGCGTCGGCCCCCGCATCGCGCGCGGCGGCATGGCCAGCGTCTACGAGGCCACCGACCTGCGGCTCGACCGCACCGTCGCCGTGAAGGTGATGCACCCCGGCCTGGGGGACGACGAGGAGTTCGCCGCGCGCTTCGTGCGCGAGGCCCGCGCCGCGGCCCGGCTCTCCCACCCCCACGTCGTGGCGGTCTACGACCAGGGCGACGACGCCGGCACCGTCTTCCTCGCGATGGAGCTCGTGCAGGGCCACACGCTGCGCGACACCATCTCCAAGGAGAGCCCCATGGCGCCGGCCCGGGCGCTGGCGCTGCTCGACCCGGTGCTCTCGGCCCTCGCCTCGGCCCACCGCGCCGGTCTCGTCCACCGCGACGTCAAGCCGGAGAACGTCCTCATCGCCGACGACGGCCGGGTCAAGGTGGCCGACTTCGGGCTGGCCAAGGCGGTCAGCACCGACACCCAGCACACCGCCACCAAGGGCGTGCTGATCGGCACCGTCAGCTACCTCGCCCCCGAGCTCGTCGTCGAGGGCCGCGCCGACGCGCGCGCCGACGTCTACGCCGCCGGCGTGATGCTCTACGAGCTGCTCACCGGCTCCAAGCCCCACGAGGGCGAGTCCCCCATCCAGGTCGCCTACAAGCACGTCCACCACGACGTGCCGCCGCCGTCGGCGGTCGTCCCCGGCCTCCCGCCGTACGTCGACGCGCTGGTCGCCCGCGCCACCGCCCGCGAGCCGGGGCTGCGTCCCGCCGACGCCGGGGTCTTCCTGCACCAGGTCCACCGGGTGAGCCACGCCCTCGCCGAGGGCGTCCGCGACGACGCCGACCTCACCGCCGACCTCACGCCCGTGCTGCTGGCCGGACGCCAGGGCGACACCGCCCCCGACATGTGGGACGCCGACGAGATGGCCACGCTGATGGCACCGTCGACGCTCGTGCGCGAGGACACGGTCACCTACCCCGCGGCCAAGCCGCCGCCGATGGCCCCTCCGGCCGGCGCCCCGCGCCCGACCGCCCCGCCGCGCGAGCCGCGACCGCGGACCCGCCGTCCCCGGCGGTCGCGTCGCGGTCCCCTGCTGCTCGTGCTCGCCCTGCTGCTGGTGCTCGCGGGCGGTGGCGGCGCCTACTGGTTCGGCTGGGCCCGCTACACCTCCACCCCCGGCGTGGTCGGGATGGCCCAGAGCGCCGCCGAGGACAAGCTGGAGTCGGCCGGCCTCGGGGTCGACTACGCGGACGAGACGTTCTCCGAGACCGTCCCCGCCGGCCAGGTCATCTCCACCGACCCCGCCGCCGGCTCGCGTGTCCTCAAGGACGGCACCGTCACGATGACGGTGTCGCTCGGCAAGGAGCGCTACGACGTGCCGCAGGTCCGCGGGCTCACCGAGGACCAGGCGCAGGACGCCCTGCTCCGGCTCAAGCTCGCCTTCGACGAGACGATCGAGCGCTGGTCGGAGACGGTCCCGGCCGGCACCGTCCTGCGCAGCATCCCCGCCACCGGCACCACCGTGCGCCCCGGCGCGGCGGTGGACCTCGTGGTCAGCAAGGGCCGGCGACCCATCAAGGTCGGCTCGTGGGTCGGCAAGGACATCGACGACGCCCGCGAGGCACTCGAGTCGCGCGGGCTCGAGGCGAAGGTGACCTCGGAGGTCTTCGACGACGCCGTCCCGAAGGGGCGCGTCATCAGCCAGGACCCGGCCACCGGCACGCTCTTCCGCGGCCAGCCCGTCAGCTTCGTGGTGTCCAAGGGGCCCGAGCTCGTCCAGGTGCCCAACGTCAAGGCCGCCGGCTACGAGGACGCCGTCGCCGAGCTGGAGGCCCTCGGCTTCGAGGTCGAGCTGGTCCGCGGCTCCACCTACATCGGCCTGGGCTTCGTCTTCAGCATGGACCCCGGCGCCGGCGCCATGGTGCCCAAGGGCAGCACGATCAAGCTCAACCTCGTCTGAGGGTCCCGCACGCGGCCGGTCAGCAGGCGTCGTTGCGCCAGCCGCCGGACTCGAGCACCCACGGCTCCCCGGTGGGCTCGGTGTCCGACTCGACGACGACGTAGGTGTAGCTCACCAGCGCCCGCTTGCCGTCGACCTCCGCGTCGTACGACTGGAGCTCGAGCGGCTCCGAGTGCATCGAGCCGTTGAGCTCGACCTCCGCGGTGAACTGCTGCTCGTCCATCGTGTCCCGGCACCGCTGCGACATCAGCCGCAACGCCGCCGGCACCTTGCCGGTCAGCGAGGCATCGGAGTAGGCCTGGACCGCCGCCCTCAGCTCGATCTCCGCGGGCGAGCCCGAGGCGGTGCTGCTCGGCGCCGGGCTGCTCGGACGGGGCTCGGCCCGGCCATCGGGATCGTCGTCGTCGCGCGAGCAGCCACCGAGGACCAGCACCACGGCGCCCAGCGCCACCATCTGTCGCATCACGGGACGAAGCCTCGCACGCCACCACCCAGCGGGCCGCCCGGTGCCAGCGCCAGCCGCGCGAACCGCTCCCCCATGCGCTGATGGCTGGCGGCGTCGGGATGCAGGTCGTCGGGCAGCGGCAGCTCGGCGTGGTCCTGCCCACCGTAGAGCTCGCGGCCGTCCAGCAGGTGCAGGTGCGGGTCGGACACCGAGCGTTCGGCGACGATGCGCGCCAGCTCGGCGCGGATGACCTCGAGCGTGAGCTTGCCGGCGGCCACCTCGGCGGGGTCGCCCGCTGCGGTGAAGCGCAGCACGCCGTCGGCCAGGCCGCTGACGTCCATCGCGGTGGGGCCGGGGACCTGCTCGTGGATGGGGCACAGGATCGGCGAGACCACGAGCAGCGGGGTGGTCGGATGACCGTCGCGCACGGTGTCGAGGAAGCCGTGGACGGCGGTGCGGAACGCCCGCAGCCGCATCGCGTCGGTGTTGACCAGGTTGATGCCGATCTTGACGCTGACCAGGTCGGCCGGCAGGTCGCGGATCGTGCGGGCGACGAGCTGGTCGAGCAGCGCGCTGCCCGCGAAGCCGAGGTTGACCAGCTCCACGCCGCCCAGGCGGGCGGCCACCGCGGGCCAGGTGCCGGCGGGGTGGGCGGCGTTGGAGCCGTGGCTGATCGAGCTGCCGTGGTGCACCCACACAGGCCTGCTCGCGGTGCTCGGCCCGACCGGCGCGTCGGCCCGCAGGTCGACCAGGAGCGTCGCCTCGTCGTGCGGCAGCCAGATCTCGACGTCCTTGGCGGCTTCGCCCAGGTCGGCGAAGCGCAGGGTGACCGGTGCGCCCTCGCGGTGCTCCACGGCGCCCGTCGTCAGGTCGATCGTGTCCACGTCGCCGCCGAGGGCCGTGGCCTGCCCGGTCGGGCGCCCGTCGACCACGAGGTCGTAGACGCCGTCGGGTCGCGGCGGGGCTCCGACGTAGTCGCGCTTGGTCGGCACGACGTCGAGCTCCACCACGGTCGCGGCGGTGCGGAAGGCCAGGCGTACGCCGGACGGCTGCTCTTCGGCCCCGGCCAGCTGGGGGTCGGCGGCCTGGGCCAGCGCGGGCGCGGTGAGGCGGTGCGGGCGCAGGCCGCGCGGCGTGGGCTCGACCTCCACGGCGCCGCGCAGCAGGTCGACGATCGGGGTGCTCTCGAGGGTCACGGGTCGGTGCCTTCCGGGGTGGGCCAGCTGCGGAGCAGGGCGTCGAGGGCGTCGAGCGAGCGGCGCCAGGAGGTCTCGGAGTCGGGCTCGCTGTGGCTGAAGGCGCCGGCGAGCTCGAGGTCGACGTAACCGCGGAAGACGCCTCCGAGCAGGCGTACGGCGTGGGTCCGGTCGGGCTCGGTCAGGTCGTAGCCGCGCAGCACGGCGCGGCTCATCGCGGCGTGGCGCGGGCCGGCGCTGGCGCGGGCGGTCTCGGTGTCGAGGCGCAGCTGCGCGGCGGCGTAGCGGCCGGGGTGCTCGCGCGCGTAGTCGCGATAGACGTCGGCGAGCGCGACGAGCGCGTCCTTGCCGGAGCGACCTGCCAGGGCGGCGTCCCCGCGGTCCGCCATCTCCTCCAGCGCCAGCAGCGCGATGCGCGTGCGCAGGTCGTCGGAGCCGGTGACGTGGGAGTAGAGGCTGGCGACCTTGACGTCGAAGCGCCGCGCGACCTCGCTGATCGTCACCCGGTCGAAGCCCAGCTCGTCGGCGAGCTCCGCGCCCGCCAGCGCGAGCCGTTCCTTGGTGATGCCGGCGCGCATGGCGTCTCCTCCCGTGTCGCGTTTCCTAAGTCAACTATGCATCTACCTAAAGACCTTAGGCAACTCGGCGGGCGATAGCGTCGTCGCATGCGCAACCCGATCGGCACCCACGTCCTGGTGGGCAAGGGCCTCGCGGACGGTGCGCTCGCCAACGCCGACCTGGTCGGCGCCGAGACCATCCAGGTCTTCGTGGGCAACCCGCGCGGCTGGGCGCTCTCGGCGGGCAAGCCGGCCGACGACCGGCGCTTCCGGGCGGAGACCGAGCGGCGCGGCATGCGGACGTTCATCCACACGCCGTACCTGGTCAACCTGGGCTCCCCCACTCCCGCCACCTACGCCAGCTCGGCTGCGCTGGTGGCCCACAACCTGCGCCGGGCAGCCGAGATCGGCGCGGAGGGCGTGGTCGTCCACACCGGCTCCTACGTCGACGCCGACGGCGGGCCCGAGCGGCACGCGGAGGCGATGCGGCAGGTGCGCGAGGCGCTGCTGCCGGTCCTGGATGCCATCGCCGACGACGCCGCCCCGTGGCTGCTGCTCGAGCCGACCGCGGGCCAGGGGCGCTCCCTGTGCGCCGGGGTCGAGGACCTCACCGGCTACCTCGACGCGCTCGACCACCACCCCAAGGCCGGTCTGTGCCTGGACACCTGCCACGTCTTCGCCGCCGGCGCCCCGCTCGACGAGCCCGGCGGGACCACCGCCACGCTCGACCGGATCGTCGAGATCGGCGGACCCGGCCGGCTCCGGCTGGTCCACGCCAACGACTCGATGGACGTGCGGGGCGCCTTCAAGGACCGCCACCAGGGCATCGGCGAGGGCCACATCGGCGTCGGCGCCTTCGAGGAGCTGTTCGCCCACCCGGCCACCGACGGCGTCCCCTTCATCCTCGAGACCCCCGACTCGCGCGGCGCCGACACCCGCGACCTCCCCCTCCTCAAGGAGCTGCGCGCCCGCGCCCTGGTCAGCCCGTGACCGGCTCGCGGCGTACGACGCTGCTCGCCACCGGCGCCCTGCTGGCCATGACCGCCTGCTGGGGCTCGACGTTCTTCCTCATCAAGGACCTCCTCGACCGGGTGCCGACCCTGGACTTCCTGGCCGTGCGCTTCACCATCGCCGGGGTGGTGATGCTCGCGGTCGCCCCACGCGCCGTGGCCCGGCTGTCCCCCGAGTCCCGCCGCCGCGCCCTCGCGCTCGGCGCGCTCTACGGCGTCGCGCAGATCCTGCAGACCGCCGGGCTCGCCCACACCGCGGCGAGCGTGTCCGGCTTCATCACCGGGATGTACGTCGTCGCGACGCCGCTGCTCGCCGCCGTGCTGCTGCGCACCCGGATCACCGCTGTCACCTGGCTCGCCGTGCTCCTGGCCACTGCGGGGCTGGGCGTGCTGACGCTGGACGGCGTCGCGATCGGCTACGGCGAGGCGATCACGCTCGTGGCCGCGATCCTCTACGCGCTTCACATCGTGGGCCTGGGCGCCTGGTCCCGGCCGGACGAGGCGCTCGGGATGTCGATCGTGCAGCTGCTCGTCATCGCGGTGATCTGCCTGGTCGCGACCGCGCCCGACGGGATCGTCCTGCCCGGCACCACCGTCGACTGGCTTTCGGTCGTCTACATGGCGGTGTTCGCCGGCGCCCTGGCTCTGGTCGGCCAGACCTGGGCGCAGGCACACCTGGCGCCGACGCGCTGCGCGATCATCATGAGCATGGAGCCGGTGTTCGCGGCGTTCTTCGCGGTCCTGCTCGGCGGCGAGTCCCTGGCCCTGCGGATGCTGGTCGGCGGGTTCATGGTGCTGACCGCGATGCTCGTCGTCGAGGTCGGCCCGCGCCGCAAGGTCGTGGGCGAGGTCCAGCATCTCGCGGTGTGAGCACCCGGGCGCCGGGGTCCGCGCCCCTGGCTAGAGTCGCCCCTGTGACGCACACGTATCTCTTTGGACACTCGCCGGGCATCCCCGTGCGAGCCGTCTAGACGCGCTCACACACCATCCATCGCCCCGGCACCGACCGGGGCGTTGTGCTGTCCGGGGCGGGTCGGGCACCAGAGAAGAGGAACCCCATGGTCGTCGTCATGTCACCGGACGCCACCGACGAGGACGTCGCGCACGTCGTCGAGAAGGTCGAGGCGGTCGGCGGCGAGGCCTTCGTCTCCAAGGGCGTGGTCCGCACCATCATCGGCCTGGTCGGGGACATCGAGTCCTTCCACCACCTCAACCTGCGGACCCTGCGCGGGGTCGCCGACGTGCACCGGATCAGCGACCCCTACAAGCTGGTCAGCCGCCAGCACCACGCCACCCGGTCCACCGTCTGGGTCGGCCCCCAGGGCGCACAGGTGCCGATCGGCCCGGACACGTTCACCTTCATGGCCGGGCCGTGCGCCGTGGAGACCCCCGAGCAGACGCTCGCCGCCGCGCAGATGGCGCGCTCCGCCGGCGCCACGATCCTGCGGGGCGGGGCGTTCAAGCCGCGCACCTCGCCGTACGCCTTCCAGGGGCTGGGCCGCGCCGGGCTGGAGATCCTCGCCGACGTGCGCGAGGCCACCGGCCTGCCCATCGTCACCGAGGTCGTCGACGCGCGCGACGTGCCCGTGGTGGCCGAGCACGCCGACATGCTCCAGGTCGGCACCCGCAACATGGCCAACTTCGGGCTGCTCCAGGCCGTCGGCGACGCCGGCAAGCCGGTGCTCCTCAAGCGGGGCATGACCGCGACCATCGAGGAGTGGCTGATGGCGGCGGAGTACATCGCCCAGCGCGGCAACCTCGACGTCGTCCTGTGCGAGCGCGGGATCCGCACCTTCGAGCCGGCCACCCGCAACACCCTCGACATCTCCGCGGTGCCGGTGGTGCAGGCGACCAGCCACCTGCCGATCATCATCGACCCCTCGCACGCCGCCGGCCGCAAGGACCTGGTGGTGCCGCTCTCGCGGGCCGCGATCGCCGTGGGCGCCGACGGGATCATCGTCGACGTGCACCCCACGCCCGAGACCGCGCTGTGCGACGGGCCGCAGGCGCTCCTGGGCAACGACCTGCGCGACCTCGCGAACGCCGTACGCCGGCTGCCGCCCGTCGTGGGACGCGTCGATGCCGCGGAGCGGATGCGCGTCTAGAGTCTGCGGCGTGGAGACGTGTGAGCGGTGTGGGCACCCGCTGGGGGCGGGGCGCTACTGCCTCAACTGCGGGCACCCGACCGGCCGCGGGATGACCGACACCGCCGAGCGCCCGGCCGTGCGGGACCCCGGCGCGGCCCCCACCGCCGCGGCACCGACGGCTGGAGTGCCGATCACGCCTCCCCCGGCGCTGCAGACGCCGGCGGAGCCGCGCTTCCCGCTGTTCGCCGACGAGGTCGCGCGCGGCCCGATGCCCAGTGGTCCACCCCCGAGCCCAACCCCGCCGGCCGCACCGCCGCCGAACCTGCCGTCGACCGACCACCGGGCCGCGCGCGCCGGCCGGCCGGGCTGGCTGCCCTGGGTGATCGGTGCGGCGGTGCTCGTGCTGGTCGCCGGGCTGGGCGTGGTGCTGCTGGTGACCGGCGGCGACGACGACGAGGAGCCGTCCGCCCGCGACACGACCTCCTCCTCGCCGGAACCCACGCCGACCACCGAGGCGCCCTCCACGGAGCCGACGCCGACCCCGACCCCGACCGCGGAGCCCGAGCCCCCGCCGCCGCCGGCCGAGCCGGAGGACGTGGCCACGCGCGCCAGCGCGAAGGTGCCCGCCACCGCGCCGCCCAACACCGACGTGGAGGGCAACCTCGTGCGCTTCGAGGCGCGCAACATGCTCGACGGAGTCCCCACCACCTGCTGGCGGATGCCCGGCGACGGCACCGGCTCGGCGGTCACGATCACGCTCGACGGCCCGACCACGCTGACGCGGGTCGGCATGGTCAACGGCTACGCCAAGAGCTCGCAGGACGGCCGCCGCACGCTCAACTGGTACCAGGGCAACCGCCGCGTCCTGGTCGCCGAGTGGACCTTCGACGACGGCACGACCGTCGAGCAGAGCTTCGGCGAGACGCGCGAGCTGCAGATGATCGACGTCGACGCCGTCACGACGTCCACGGTCACGCTGCGCCTGGTCGACGTCTCCTCCCCCGGCACCGGTCGCGCCCGGCGCGACTACACCGCGATCAGCGACCTCTCCCTGGTCGGCTCGCCCGCCTCGTGACGCCGGCCCCGTGACCCCGCTGCCCTACCACCGCGTCGTCGCCGACGTGCTGGAGCGCGAGCACCCGGAGTCCTTCCGGGCGCTGGCGGCGCGGGGCGGGCACGGCCGCGACGACCTCGAGCAGGCGCTGCTGCGCAGCACCTACCGGCTCGAGGCGGCCGCGCACCCCGAGGTGCACGCCGCGGTCGGCCGGGCCGCCGACGCCCTGGGCGTGCGGGTGCCCGTGGAGGTCTACGCCGACGAGGGGCAGCAGGCGCCCAACGCCGAGCTGGTCTTCGTGCCGGACCGGGCGGTCCTGCTCTTCAGCGGACCGACGCTCGACCTGCTGGAGGCCGACGAGCTGTGCGCCGTCGCCGCCCACGAGCTGGCCCACCACGAGCTCTGGACGACCGAGGGCGCGCGCTACCTGGCCGCGGCGCGGCTGCTCGACGCGGCGGAGGCCGACGCCCGCACACCGTCGGAGTACCTCGAGACCACCCGCCGCTACCGCCTCGCCACGGAGCTGTACGCCGACCGGGCGGCCCTCGTCGCGACCGAGGTGCTCACCACGGCGGTGGGCGGGCTGCTCAAGGTGGCGACCGGGCTGCGCCGCGTCGACCCGGCGGCGTACCTGCGCCAGGCGGCGGAGGTGGACCTCTCCTCCGGCAGCGCCGGCACGACCCACCCCGAGACCGTCCTGCGCGCCTGGGCCCTGCAGCAGTGGCACGAGGACCCCGAGGCCGCCGACGAGCGCGTCGAGAAGGCCTTCGCCCCGTCGCTCGACCTCAACACCCTCGACCTGCCCGGCCAGGACCGGCTGCTGGCGCTCACCCGCGACCTGGTGACCGCCGCGACCGCGGTCGAGGGCCTGGACACCCCGGAGGTCGCCGAGCTCACCGAGCAGTACGGCGTGGCGGCGGCGGGCCCGACGTACGCCCGCGTGCCGTCCTCCCTGCTCCCCCACCCGCTCCCGGCCGAGACCCGGCGCTACCTCGCCACCGTGCTCGCCGACCTCGCGACCGCCGATCCCGAGTCCGGGCCGGAGACGCTGGCACGCATGCTCGCGTTCGCGCGCCGGACCGGGCTGGCCCCGGAGTTCCTCAAGCTGCTCGGCGGCGAGCTGGGGCTGTCCGAGCGCGACCGCCGTCGGGTCGGCGACCGCGCCGACGCACTGCTCTCGGGAGGCGAGTGATGCGGGCCCTCGTCGCGAGCGCGGTCGAGCGCGGCGGCCTGCCCGTCGACGACGTCCTGGCGCTGACCCTGCCCCTGCTGCGGCAGGTGCAGGCCGTCCACGAGGGCGGCCAGGTCGCCCCCCTGCGGGGGCTCGACGCCCTCCGGGTCGCCGAGCACGCCCTCGGGTTCGACCCGGCCGACGCGCACCCCGGGCTGCGGCACCCCTCGGCCCTGCGCGCCGCGGAGGAGCCGGCCTCGGGCGCGCTCGACGTCCGCCGCGGCGCCGACCGGCGCCGCGACCTGTCGACCGGCACCACCACCGACGAGGTCGACGTGGATCCCGCGGGGCCACGCACCGCGCGGATCGTCGCCGGCTGGCAGCGCTGGGAGCACCTCGTGGACCACCACGACCAGCTCACCGACATCGGCAGCCTGGGCGAGCTCCTCGCAGCGCTGTGCTGCGGGCTCGACCTCACCGACCACGGCGACGCCGCCCAGCTCGCGAGGCACCACCGCAACCTCTTCGCGCTCGCGCCGACGCTCCACCCGGTGGTCGCCGCCGTCCTCACCTCGATGCTCGAGCCCCGGCGCCACCTCCGCGCCCAGGACCTGGGCGACGTGACGCTGCGGCTGGCGACCTACCGCGACCAGCCCGAGGACTTCGACCTGGCCCGCGTGCTCGCCGACGAGGGCCGCTTCCGCGACCGGCGCGAGGCCGTACTCACGCACCTGCGCGACCGCCTCTTCGACCTCACCCGCCGCAACCCGCTGCTGCACTTCCGACCCACCCAGCGGACGCTCAACCTCACCGAGGCCTCGGTGCCGCTGGTGCTCGACGTGCGCAGCGTGCGCGCCGAGCAGCTGTTCACCTGGGGCGGGAAGGCCGCCGAGCGGCTGGTGGACGGCAAGCCGGTCGACGTCGGCTCGGTGGTGCGCTGGGACGACGCGCCGTACGCCGCCGCGTCGCTGGACGCGATCATCTCGACCGCCCGCCGCGACCGGGCGGAGTACGGCCAGGACCAGCTGCGGCTCGTGACGGCGTTCCTGCGCTGGCAGGACGTCAAGGGCGACCCCGGCGTCGTCATCTCCTCACCGCTGGTGCTGGCGCCGGTCACGCTCGCCAAGCAGCGCGGGGTGCGCGACTCCTACCGGCTCCAGCTGGTGACCACCGAGGCCGAGGTCAACCCGGTCCTGCGCCAGCAGCTGCGCGAGCTCTACGGCTTCACCCTGCCCACCACCGTGGACCTCGCCGACCCCGACGCGCTCACGACGCTGCGCGCCACGATCGAGCAGCAGGCCCGTGCCAGCCAGCCGGGCGTCACGGTGACGCTGCTCGACCGGCCCCGGATCGAGCTGATCCGCTCCCGGGCCGAGACCGCCCTGCAGTCCTACCGTCGGCGGCGCAGCACGGGACGTCCCGTGATCGGTCGCCGCCAGTACGCCTACTCCTACACGCACCCGGGCTGGGTCCCGCTGGGCGTGCAGGTCTTCAAGGACCGGGTGCTGCGCGCCCCGCTGCCGGTGGCCGTCGAGCTGGGCGACGCCCCGGTGCCGCGGCAGGCGGTGATCGAGCAGGAGACCTTCAGCATCGACACCCAGGGCGACGGCAACCCCTACGCCTGGGAGCTCGACCTGTGCGCGGTCACGCTGGCCAACTTCAACTACCGCACGCTGAGCCTGGTGCGCGACTACGACTCGCTGCTGGCCGAGCCGGCCCCCCACGCGGCCTTCGACGAGCTGTTCTCGACCGCGGCCCGTGACGTCGCCGACCCCGGCACCGAGATCGAGGTGGAGGACCGCTACCTCGTCGTCCCGGCCGACGACTCCCAGCTCAGCGCGATCGCCCAGGCGCGCGCCGGCGACAACTTCGTCATCCAGGGACCGCCCGGCACCGGCAAGTCGCAGACCATCACCAACCTGATCGCCGACTACCTCGCCCGCGGCCGGCGGGTGCTCTTCATCTGCCAGAAGCGCGCCGCCCTCGACGTGGTCCACGCGCGGCTGCGCTCGCAGGGGCTCGACGAGGTCTGCACGCTGGTGCACGACAGCCAGGCCGACAAGAAGGCGTTCGTGCACGCGCTGCGCGACACCTACGAGCGCTGGCTCTCCCCCGCCCAGGACCTGGCCGACCTCGAGGCGGCCCGGAGCCGGCTGACGGCCGAGCTGGCCCGGGCGCGCGCCGAGATCGGCGCGCTCGAGCAGGCGCTCACGACCGGCCCGGCGCCGCGGCTGGTCGACCTGGTCGACCGGCTGGTGGCGCTGCGCGAGTCGCACTGGGGCACCGACCTCCCGCCCGCGGAGCAGCGGCTGCTCCCGCTGGCCGACGAGTGGCGCGAGGCGCGGAGCTCGGTCGACGCGCTCGCCGCGGCGCTCGCCCGCCACGACGGCGAGGAGGTGCTCGGCCGCTCCCCGGCCCGCCACCTGGACCCCGCCTGCCTGGCCGACCCCCGGGTGGACGCGCTCGTCGCCGAGCGCGCGGCGACGGTGGCCGCTGCCCTCGACGACGTACGCCGCCGGCTCGGTGGCGGCCCCGAGGGGCTCACGCTGGCCGAGGCCCGCGCCGTGGGCCGGCTCCACGAGCTGCTGGACCCGCTCGCGCAGCGGGGCCGCCTCGACGTGCTCCGCCAGCGCTCCGCCGACGCCGTGGCGCTGCGCGAGCTGGCGGCGGCGCACGAGCAGGCCGCGCGCGTCGCGCAGGAGGCCGCGGCAGCGGCGGCCGGCTGGCGCGAGCCGCTCGCTCCCGACGACGCCCGGGCCGCGCTCGAGGTGGCTCGCGCCAAGGAGCGCTCCGTCTGGCGCTTCCTGAGCGGCGACTGGCGGCGGGTGCGCGACGCCGTGGCGAGCGGCTACGCCGACCCCCGACGCCAGGTCCCGCCGACGACGAGCGAGGCGCTGACGCTGCTCGTCGCCCGCCACGACGCCGAGGCCGCGCTGGCCGGGCTCCGCGCCGAGGCCGAGACCTCCTGGGGCCACCCCGACCTGGCCGGGCTCGACACCGAGCTGGTCGCCGTCCGCCGCGAGGGCGGCGCGGTGGGAGCGTGGCGCGACCTCCTGGTCACCGCCGACGACCGCGTGCGCGAGGAGCTCGACGAGCTCGCCGGCCCGCTCGCCACCATCGATGCCGCGGCGGCCGGGGTGCTCCACCTCGACGGGACCCTCGAGGACCTGGGCCGGGACCTGGCGGTGCTCGCCACCCCGGCCGGGCAGGCGCTGGTCCGCGCGGTGGCCCCCGCGCTGCGCGAGCTGGTCGAGCACCCGCAGGTGCTGGCCGCCGTCCGCCGCCTGGACGCCGGTCCCGACCAGCTCGAGCACGCCGTGCTGGCCGCCGAGCTCGAGCGGCGGCGCGCCGCGGCGCCCGCCCTCGACACCGTGGACGGCCCCCGGCTCGCCGACCTGCTCGCGGCGGTCGGCGGCGTGCTGCCCCGGCTGCAGGAGGCCAACGCCCGCGTCGTCATCGCCCGGCTGCGCGACCGCTTCGCCGCGGCCGTGGACCACAGCCAGCGCAGCGTGCAGGGCATGAGCCGCGAGGAGCGGGCCACGAAGGCCGTCTGGGTGGCGGGACGCCGGGTGCTGGAGCACGAGTTCGGCAAGGTGCGCGCCTACAAGTCGATCCGCCAGCTGACCTCGACCGAGCCGGGCACGGTCGTGGGTGCGATGCGCCCGGTGTGGCTGATGAGCCCGGCCTCGCTGTCGGACGTGCTGCCGCTGGAGTCGGCGTTCGACGTGGTGATCTACGACGAGGCCAGCCAGGTGCCCGTGGAGGAGGCGGTCCCGGCGCTGCACCGGGCCGGGCAGGTGATCGTGGTCGGCGACCGGATGCAGCTGCCGCCGACGACGTACTTCCAGACCCGCGTGGAGACGCCCGACGAGGACGACGACGACCCCGCCCAGGTGGGAGTCGTGCTCGACGCCGACAGCTTCCTGGCGGTCAGCTCGGTGCGGCTGCCCTCGACGATGCTGCGCTGGCACTACCGCAGCCGCTACGAGGCGCTCATCCAGTTCAGCAACGCCGCCTTCTACGAGGGCCGGCTGGCGACGATCCCCGACCGGCAGCCGGCCACCGCGCTGCGACCGCTCGCGGTCACGGTGGGCGACGGCATCGACGAGACCGGCATGGTCGACGACGTGCTGGCGCGCAGCATCAGCCTGGTCCGGGTCGAGGACGGCGTCTACACCCAGCGCACCAACCCCGCCGAGGCCACGTGGATCGCCGCCTTCGTGCGCGACCTGCTGCGCCGCGGGACCGGGCTGACCGTGGGCATCGTGGCGTTCAGCGAGGCCCAGCAGAACGAGATCGAGCGGGCGCTCGAGCGGCTCAGCGCCGACGACCCGGACTTCGCCGCCGCCTACGAGGCCGAGCTGGTGCGCGAGGAGGACGGGCAGGGCGTCGGGCTGTTCGTGAAGAACCTCGAGAACGTCCAGGGCGACGAGCGCGACGTCATCGTGATGAGCGTCTGCTACGCGCCGGGACCCGACGGCCGCATGCGGATGAGCTTCGGCCCGATCAACAACGCCGGCGGCGAGAAGCGGCTCAACGTCATCTTCAGCCGGGCCAAGCGCCACATGGTGCTGGTCTCGAGCATCGACCACACCGCGATCACCAACACCTACAACGACGGCGCCAACACCCTCAAGGGCTTCCTGCGCTACGCCGGGGCCGTCTCCGCCGGTGACGAGCACGGCGCAGCGACGGTCCTGCGCTCCCTGCGCGAGCGCGAGGCTCAGCCCACCAGCACCGACGACGTGCCCGTCCTCGTCGCCCAGCTCACCGAGGCCCTGCGCGGGCGCGGCATCGACGTCGCCCCCGGGGTCGGCCAGTCCGGCTTCCGGTGCGACCTGGCGCTGCGGCGCCCGGGCGCCCCGGCGTACGCCGTCGCGGTGCTCGTCGACCACCCGGCCCGCATCGACGGCGGCACGCCCGACGAGCGCCGCCTCACCCAGCCCGCCGTGCTCTCCTCGGCGGGGTGGCGCGTGGAGCAGGTGGTCGCCACCGAGTGGCTGGAGCGGCCCGACGCGGTCGTCGACCGGCTCGTCGCCGCCCTCGCCGAGGACTAGAGAGCGGCCAGCACCTTGGCGGCGCGCTCGGCGTCGTCGCGGGTGATGCCCAGGTGCGTCACCAGACGTACGACGGTCGGCCCGACGAGGGCGACCCGCACGCCCTCCTCCGCCGCGCGCAGCACGACCTCGGCCGCGTCGGCGCGGGGCACGACCACGATGTTGGTGTCCACGGTCTCCGGGTCGACCCCGCAGGCCTCGGCCAGCAGCTTGGCGTGGGCGTGGTCGTCGGCGAGCCGCTCGACGTGGTGGGCCAGCGCGTGGAGGCCGGCCGCGGCGAGGATGCCGACCTGGCGCATCCCGCCGCCCATGCGCTTGCGCCACACGCGAGCCTCCTCGATGGCGTCGCGGGTGCCCAGCATCAGCGAGCCGACCGGGGCGCCGAGGCCCTTGGACAGGCACACGGCCATGACGTCGGCGATCGCGCCGTACTCGGCGAGCGGGGTGCCGGTGGCCACGTGGGCGTTCCAGATGCGCGCGCCGTCGAGGTGGACCGCCGCACCGACGCCGGTGGCGTAGTCGCGCAGGTCGCGCAGGTCGCCCAGCGGCAGCACGGCCCCGCCGGCGAAGTTGTGGGTGTTCTCCACCGAGATGGCGGCCGTGCGGACGAAGAACGGGCCCATCTCGGGGGCGAACAGCGTCTGCACCGACGCCAGGTCCACCTGCCCGCGCGGGTGCATCCAGGTGCGCATCGTGACGCCGCTGTAGGCGCCGTGGGCGCCGAGCTCGGCACGCGCGATGTGGGCGCTCGCCTCGCAGAGCACCTCCTGGCCGGGCGCGACGACCGAGCGGACGGCGAGCACGTTGGCCATGGAGCCGGTGGGCGTGAAGAGGGCGTCCTCGTGGCCGAACATCTCGGCGACGCGCTCCTGGAGCTCGAGGACCGTGGGGTCCTCGCCGTAGACGTCGTCGCCGACGTCGGCGCGGGCCATGGCCGTGCGCATCGCCTCGGTGGGCTGGGTGACGGTGTCGCTGCGGAGGTCGATCATGCTTAGGCGCGCCGCAGCATCTCGGCGACCAGGAAGGCCAGCTCGAGCGACTGGACCCGGTTGAGGCGCGGGTCGCAGACCGACTCGTAGCGTCCGCCCAGGTCGGCCTCGAGCAGGTCCTCGCCGCCGCCGACGCACTCGGTCACGTCGTCGCCGGTCAGCTCGACGTGCACGCCGCCGGGCCAGGTGCCGAGCGCGTGGTGGACGTCGAAGAAGCCCTGCACCTCCTCGATCACGTCGCCGAACGCCCTCGTCTTGTAGCCGGAGCTGGCCTCGAAGGTGTTGCCGTGCATGGGGTCGCAGACCCAGGCGACGTTGACGCCCTCGGCGGTGACCTTCTCGACCAGCTGCGGCAGACCGTCGCGGATCTTGCCGGCGCCGAAGCGCGTGATGAAGGTGAGCCGGCCGGCCTCGTTGTCGGGGTTGAGCCGGGAGGCCAGCGCGAGCGCGTCGTCGGGGGTCGTGGTGGGGCCGAGCTTGACGCCGATGGGGTTCTTGATGTGGCGCAGCAGCTCGACGTGGGCGTTGTCGAGCTGGCGGGTGCGCTCGCCGATCCACACGAAGTGCGCGGAGACGTCATAGGGCTGCTGGGTGCGCGAGTCGATGCGGGTCAGCGCGTGCTCGTACTCCAGCACCAGCGCCTCGTGCGAGGAGTGGAAGTCGACGCGGTGGAACTCGTCGGGGTCGGCGCCGATGGCCTCCATGAAGGCCATCGCGCGGTCGATCTCGTGGGCGAGCTTCTCGTACTGCTGACCGGCCACGGAGTCGCGGACGAAGTCGGTGTTCCAGGTGTGGACCTGGCGCAGGTCGGCGTAGCCGCCGGTGACGAACGCGCGGACCAGGTTGAGCGTGGCCGCCGAGGAGTTGTAGACGTCCACGAGCCGCTGCGGGTCGTGCACGCGGGACTCGGCGGTGAAGTCGTAGCCGTTGACGGCGTCGCCGCGGTAGGCCGGCAGCGTGAGGTCGCCGCGGGTCTCGAGGTCGGAGCTGCGCGGCTTGGCGTACTGGCCGGCGATCCGGCCGAGCTTGACGACCGGGACGGAGGCGGCGTAGGTCAGCACGACCGCCATCTGCAGCAGCACCCGCAGCTTGTTGCGCACGTTGTCGGCGGTGACGCCGGAGAACGTCTCGGCGCAGTCGCCGCCCTGGAGCAGGAACGCCTCGCCGCGCGAGACGGCCGCGATCTTGGCCTTGAGGTCGTCGCACTCGCCGGCGAAGACCAGCGGGGGCACGGAGCGCAGGCGCTGGACGGCGGCGTCGACCGCGGCGCGGTCGCCGTACGTCGGCTGCTGGGCCGGCCCGAGGGCGTGCAGGGCGGCGAGGTCGGGGATGGTGGTGCTCACCGGCCAAGCCTACGGTGACGGCCGCACCCCGACCGATTCGCCGGACGGCCGTGGACGGCCTACTCCTCGAGGTGCTCGATGTCGCGGAAGCCGGTCTTCTTGGCCCGGATGCCGCGGTTGGTCATCCACGTCAGCGCCCACAGCACGATGCCGACGCCGAGCAGCCCGGCGGCGACCGAGTACTGCACCCAGTCGTCGCGGTCGCGCGCCCAGGGACCGGCGAGGAACAGGCACGCGGCGCCGGCGACGTAGGGCGACCAGGACGGAGCGCTGAAGCCGCCGTCGGCCGCCGGGTCGCGCCGCAGCACCACGCACGCGATGTTGACGACGGCGAAGACGCAAAGCAGGAGCAGCGCGGTGGTGCCCGAGAGCGCCTTGATCACCGAGGTGTCGGCGAGGAAGGTGACCGCGAAGATCAGGCCCAGGGCCAGCGCCGTCGAGAAGGCGATGCCGGCGTAGGGGGTGCGGCGGCTCGGCAGCACCTTGCCCAGCACCCGCGGCAGCACGTCCTGGTGCGCCAGGCCGTAGAGCAGGCGGCTGGCCATGAGCATGTTGATCAGCGCGGTGTTGGCCACCGCGAAGACGGTGAGGAACGGGAAGATCTTGTCGATCGGGAAGTCCGGGGCACCGGTCGACACGACGCTGAGGAGGACCTTGCCCTCCTCGGCGACCACCGACTCGATGTCGGACTGCGGGATGACCGCGATGACCGAGATGGCGACGAGGATGTAGACGAGCACGGCGATGCCGAGCCCGGTCAGCATGACGCGCGGGAAGATCTTGAGCGGGTCCTGCGTCTCCTCGACCATGTTGACGGAGTCCTCGAAGCCCACCATCGCGAAGAACGCGATGGCGGTCGCCACCGTCACCGCCAGGAACAGGCCGCGGTCGCCCCCGGACTCGAACGTCGCGACGCGACCCAGGTCGCCGTCGCCCTTGGCGATGACGAAGAGGCCGATGCCGATGACGATCGCGAGCGCGGCCATCTCGACGAGGGTCAGCACGACGTTGAACTTCACGCTCTCGCCGACGCCGCGCAGGTTGATGCCCGCGAGCAGCACCATGAACGCCATGGCCACGACGGTGACCGCGGTGTTGCCGTCCGCGACGTCGCCACCGACGCCGTTGATGCCGGCGAGCAGGTTGGTGGCGAGCAGGTTGGCCGAGGTGGACGCGCTGGTGATGCCGGAGCAGACCACCGCGAACGCCACCAGGAACGTCACGAAGTGGATGCCGAACGCCTTGTGGGTGTAGAGCGCGGCGCCGGCGGCCTGGGGGTACTTGGTGACCAGCTCGAGGTAGGACAGCGCCGTCAGAGTGGCCACGAAGAACGCCACCAGGAACGGCACCCACACGATCCCGCCGACCTCGAGCGCCATCTCACCGGTGACGGCGTAGATGCCGGCGCCGAGGATGTCGCCGACGATGAACAGCAGCAGCAGCTTGGGGCCGAGGACCCGCTTGAGGTCGGGCTCGGGGCCGTTGACGTCGACGGCTTCGGTGCTCTGTCCGGACATGTGCTGCCTCCCGCTCGACGACTATCCTGACCCAGGCTTCCACCGCTCACATTCGCACAAACCTGCCGTCTCACGGCGACGCGCGACGCCGATGTCGAGCCAGTCCACTCGTCATGAGACACTGATGTCTCAATTGAGCCACGCCTGTCCCAGATCGGATCCCCCATGCAGACCCGCGACGAGGTCCTGGACGCGGCCCTTCGATGCCTCAACGCCGACCCCACCGCCTCCCTGACCGAGGTGGCCGGCGCCATCGGCATCGGGCGCGCCACCCTGCACCGCCACTTCGCCAGCCGCGAGGCGCTCGTGCACGAGATCGCGCAGCGGTCCCTGGACCGCTGGGAGCGCGGGCAGGCGGAGGTCGACATGTCCGGCGCGGCCGCGTCGGGCGACGCGGCGCGGATCGAGGCCTGCCTGCGCACGATGCTGGCCGCGTTCGTCCAGGACGCGGAGGACTTCGCCTACGCCCTGACCGACCCGTGCATGCTGTCCCAGCCCGACCTGGCCTCCCGCATGGCGCAGCTCCAGGAGCTCGAGGTCGCGTTCTTCCGCGCGGCGCAGGAGGCGGGCGTCGTACGGCGTGACGTCCCGGCGGTGTGGCTCAGCCACACCACCTACGGGCTGCTCATCGCTTCGCGCGAGGCGCTGCAGGCGGGCGACGTGGCGCCGAACGCGATGGCCGACCTGGTGGTCTCGACGTTCCTGGACGGAGCGGGTGCCCGATGAGCGCCGTCCTTCCCGACACCGGCGAGCAGGCGCCCTCGGTGCGGCGCCGCTGGGCCGGCCTGGCCGTGCTGTCCGCGAGCCTGCTCGTGGTGGTCATGGACATGACCATCCTCAACCTCGCCCTGCCCGACATGTCAGCGGACCTGCGTCCGTCGTCGGTCGAGCTGCTGTGGATGGTCGACGCCTACCCGCTCGTGCTCGCGGGGCTGCTGGTCGCGGCCGGCTCGCTCGGCGACCGCTGGGGCCGGCGCCGGATGCTGGTGGCCGGCTTCAGCGTGTTCGCCCTGGCCTCGCTGCTCGTGCTCGTCGCGGACAGCCCCGGCGAGGTCATCGCCGTCCGTGCCTTCCTGGGCGCCGGCGGCGCGATGATCATGCCCTCGACCCTGTCGCTGATCCGCACCCTCTTCTCCGACCCGCGCGAGCGCGCGACGGCGCTGGGCGTCTGGGGCTCGGTCGCCGCGGTCGGCGGCGCGCTCGGCCCGATCGTCGGGGGCGCGCTGCTGGAGCGGTTCAGCTGGCACTCGGCGTTCCTCTTCAACGTGCCCGTGATGGTCGTCGCCGTGGTCGCCTCGCTGCTGCTGCTGCCGGAGAGCCGCTCCGCGCGCCCCGGGCGGCTGGACGCGATCACCCTCGTCTCGTCGATGCTCGGGATGGTCGCGCTGGTGCACGCGATCAAGCAGCTCGGCAAGCACGGCCCAGAGACCGACACGGTCCTCGTGGCCGTGGTGGCCGTGGTCGCGCTGGCGGTGTTCGTACGCCGCTGCCTGACCGTCGCCGCGCCCATGCTGGAGCTGCGCCTGTTCCAGGGGCGCGCGTTCAGCGCCGGCGTGGTCACCGCGCTGGTGACCAGCTTCGCGATGGCGGGGCTGCTGCTGCTGGTCGCCCAGTGGCTGCAGCTGTCCGAGGGCTACCGCCCGCTGCGCGCCGGGGTCGCGCTGCTGCCGATGGCGGCCGGTGGCGTCATCGCCGGGCCGTTCGCGCCCGCGCTCGCCGCACGCATCGGCGCCCGTGCGGTGCTTGCCGGCGGCCTCGTGGTCGGCTCGGCGGGGCTGCTGCTGCTGACCGTGCTCCCCCAGCCGCTGGGCTACCCCGGGGTGGCCGTCGCCCTGAGCCTGGTCGGCCTCGGCCTGGCCTCGCTGGCCGTCGGGTCCGCGGTGATCATGGCCGGCGCGCCGCTCGACCAGGCCGGCAGCGCCGCCGTCCTCGAGGAGTCCAGCTACGAGATCGGCGCCGTGCTCGGCGTGGCGATCCTGGGCAGCATCGCCACCACGGCCGGGCTGGGCCCGGCCACCCTCAGCGAGGCCCTCTCCCGCGTGGGCCTCGCCGGAGGGCTGGCGATGCTCGCGGTCGCCGGCCTGGTCGCGGTGCTGACGCCCCGCGACCTGGACCTGTCAGCGGTCGAGCACTGATCGGGCTCAGCCGAAGAAGACCTGCGCCTCGGCGTACTCCTCCGGGCTGACCAGCTTGAGCTCGGCGGTGCCCTCGCTCAGGGGCACCCGGATGATCTTGGTGCCGCGCAGCGCCATCATCGTGCCCCAGTCGCCGTCGGCGACCGCGTCGATGGCCTGGAGGCCGAAGCGCGTCGCGAGCCAGCGGTCGAACGCCGTGGGCGTGCCGCCCCGCTGCACGTGGCCCAGGACGACCGCGCGGGCCTCCTTGCCGGTGCGCTGCTCGATCTCACCGGCGATCCGGTCGCCGATGCCGCCGAGGCGGACGTGGCCGAACGCGTCCTTCTCACCCGACACCAGCGTCATGTCGCCGCCCGCGGCCGGCACCGCGCCCTCGGAGACCACGATGATCGGCGCGTAGCTGGTCTCGAAGCGCGCCTCGACGTTGGCGCAGAGCTGCTCGATGTCGAAGGGCTGCTCGGGGATGAGCACGGCGCTGGCGCCGCCGGCGATGCCCGAGTGCAGCGCGATCCAGCCCGCGTGGCGGCCCATGACCTCGACGACGAGGACGCGGTGGTGCGACTCGGCGGTGGTGTGGAGCCGGTCGATGGCCTCGGTCGCGATGTTGACCGCGGTGTCGAAGCCGAACGTGAAGTCGGTGCCGGACAGGTCGTTGTCGATGGTCTTGGGCACGCCGACCACGTGGACGCCGAGGTCGGCGAGCTTGGTGGCCACGCCGAGGGTGTCCTCGCCGCCGATGGCGACCAGCGCGTCGACGCCGTGCTCGGCGAGGTTGTCCTTGATGCGCTCCACGCCGTTCTCGATCTTGAACGGGTTGGTGCGCGAGGAGCCCAGGATCGTGCCGCCGCGAGGCAGGATGCCGCGGCACTGCTCGATGCCGAGCTCCATGGTCAGGCCCTCGAGCGGGCCCTTCCAGCCGTCACGGAACCCGACGAACTCGAAGCCGTGGGTGCGGACCCCCTTGCGGACGACGGCGCGGATCACCGCGTTGAGCCCGGGGCAGTCGCCGCCTCCGGTGAGCACTCCGACGCGCATGGGGACCTCCTGGTTTGGAACGTTCACAGTGGACGTCCCACACCCTAGTGAGTCGGTGGCTCAGGTGGCGAGCGCGACCACCAGCAGGTCGAGACCGAGGCCCGCGGCGACCCCGAGGAGCGCCGCGCCGAGCATCGGCAGGTAGCCGCCGCCGACCGTGCGGTCGGTGGGCAGGTCCGCGGAGGCCCACCGGGGGTCGCCGCCGATGGCGGCGAGCTGCTCGGGCGTGACCCGGTCGTCGAGCACCGCGGCCTCGCGCTCGTCCGGGTGGAGCAGGACCGCCACCGGCGCCTTGCGAGACTCCAGGCCGATCGTCGCCGGCACCAGCGCGGCGACGCGGCGCGGGCCGTCGGACGCCAGCGCCGTCACGACCAGGACCACCGACGGCGCCGGGATCGGCTGCGGCGTGGTGGCGAGGTACGACGGGTGCTTGGCCGCGATCCGGCGGCGGGCCACCCTCCCGGCGGCGGGGACCCCGGTCACCCGCCCGGTCACGAGCTCCGCCCCGGCGCGCGCCAGGGTGGCCTTGAGGGCACGGTCGGTGCGCCGGCTCCAGACGAGGACGCCGACGCCCCAGCCGACGGTGACGAGCAGGCCGAGGCAGAACAGCGTGATGACCACGCCCCAGTGCTCGCCGGAGATGCCGAAGAAGGACCCCATCGCGATCGCCGGCCCCAGCATCTGGAGGAAGAGCATGGTGCGGGTCTGCCGCGCGAGGTCGTTGAGCACGGGGGCATCCTGCCCCGCGCGCCGGACTTGAACCTCAGGCGGCCTGCGGCTCCTCGGCCGCGTTGGTCACGCGGTCGGCGGCCCGCGGCATGACGGCGCCCAGCCGGGCGGCGCACGCCATGCCCACCAGGGCGATCGCGAGGAACGCCAGCCACACGGGCTCCGACCCCCGGTCGAGGAGCCAGGCGATGCCGACCGGGGCGACGGCACCCGACCCGTTCCACGCGAGCTGGATCAGCGAGAGGTAACGGCCGCGCAGGTGCTCGGGAGCCGCCTCCGCGGACAGGGCGCCGTGCACCGGCCCGCCGAGGAGCTCGCCGACGGTGTAGACGACCGAGCCGACCAGCACGACCACCGTCGCGAGCACGGCGGAGAGCCGGCTGGCCCCCAGCAGCACCACGAACGACGCGGCGAACGTCGCGTTGGCCGCCATCAGCACCCGCCAGCGCACCCGGCCGGTCAGCCCGCGGACCACCAGCCCCTGGCCGAAGCCGACCATGATCGTGTTGAGCGTGAAGATCGCCCCGGTCACCCAGCCCGCGAGCCCCAGCACCTCGGTGGCGTAGACCGGCAACGCGAAGTTGAGCGCCATCATCGACGTCGAGTAGGCCAGCTGCCCCCAGAACAGCACGCGGTAGGGACGGTCGCGCAGGACCACCGCCCACGAGCCCGGCTCGGCGCTGACCGCCGTACCGCGGTGGGTGGCGGGCACGGCCAGCAGCAGCGCCAGCGCGACGGCGTACGACGCGGCGTTGGCGACCACCACGGCGGCGTAGGCCGACGGGGTGCCGATCGTGATGGCCGCGCCTGCGACGAGGCCGCCGACCGCGAAGCCGACGTTGCGCAGGGCGCCGAGGAAGCCGAACCACTTCTCCCGCTCCCCCGGCGCCGAGATGGCGGCGACGATGTTGCCGAAGGAGCCCCAGAAGGCGGTGCGGCCGACGGTGACGACCACGGTCCAGAGCGTGACGACGGCGAAGGAGTCGGCCACGAGGTAGGCGGCGAAGCCGACGGCCTGCAGCGCGTTGCCGGCCAGCAGCACCCGCTTGGCGCCGACGCGGTCGACCACCGAGCCGATCAGCGGGCCCGCCGGGAGCGCGACCAGGCTGGCCAGCGAGATCGCCCCGCCGACCTGCACCAGGGTGAGGTCGGTGGTGACGAGGAAGTAGAGCATCGAGACGGGCATGAAGACGCCACTGCCCATCGCGTCGATCGCGAGGGCGGTGACGAACCGTCGGTGGTCGCCGACGGCGGGGAACCCGAGACGTTGCAGCACCCGAGCATCCTCCTTCTTCAACCGCGGTTGAGGGCAAGCGGTTATCGGACCCGGCCATCCCCGGTGGCTAAAGTCACGCGCATGACCTTCTCGATCGTGGCCCGCTCCGCCGACGGTGAGTCCTGGGGGGTGGCGGTGGCCTCCAAGTTCCTCGCGGTGGGCGCCGCCGTGCCCGCCGCCGTCGCCCAGGTCGGCGCCATCGCCACCCAGGCCGACGCCAACGTCGCCTACAAGGGCATCGCGCTGGCCCACCTCGACGAGGGCGCCACCGCGGACGTCGCCCTGCAGCGACTGCTGGAGGAGGACGACGGCCGCGACCACCGTCAGGTCGGCATCGTCGACGTGGACGGCAACGCCGCCTCCCACACCGGCCATGCGTGCATCGAGTGGGCCGGCGGGTCGACCGGCCAGGACTACGCGATCCAGGGCAACTGCCTGGCCGGGGCCGACGTGGTGGAGGCCATGGAGCTGGCCTGGCAGGCCTCCGACGACGACGCCCCGCTGGCCCAGCGGCTGCTGCTGGCGCTGGCCGCCGGCGACGCCGCCGGCGGCGACAAGCGGGGACGGCAGTCGGCCGCGCTGCTCGTCGTGCGCGAGGGCGCCGGCTACGGCGGCCTCGACGACATCGCCGTGGACCTGCGGGTCGACGACCACCCCGCGCCCGTCGACGAGCTGACGCGCCTGCTCGACCTCAACGATCTCTACCTCACCGCCTCCACGGAGGAGGAGCGCGTGCCGGTGACCGCGGAGCTGGAGGCCGAGCTCGAGTCCTTCGCGCGCGCCGCCGGGCTGGCAGACTTCCACACCTGGGTCGGCACCGAGAACTACGAGATGCGCGTCGCCGGCGACCTGTCCTGGATCGACCAGCGGATCCTGGACATCGTGCGGGGCGAGGCGGGGTGAGCATCCTCGCGATCGACGCCGGCACCACCGGGGTCACCGCGGTCGTCGTCACGCCCGACGGGCGGATCGCGGCGAAGGGCTACCAGGAGTTCGCCCAGCACTTCCCGAGGCCCGGCTGGGTCGAGCACGCGCCGGAGGAGATCTGGCAGTCGACGCTCGAGGCCACGCGCGACGCCCTGAAGCAGGTCGACGTCTCGGAGCTGACCGGCATCGGCATCACCAACCAGCGCGAGACGATCCTGCTCTGGGACCGCGAGACCCTCGGCTCCCCCCGGCGCGCGATCGTGTGGCAGGACCGTCGTACGGCGGACATCTGCGGGCGGCTGCGCGACGCCGGTCACGAGGACCGGGTGGCCGAGCTGACGGGCCTGCGGCTGGACCCGTACTTCTCGGGCACCAAGCTGATGTGGCTGGCCGAGAACGAGCCGCGCACGTGGGGGTTGGTCGAGTCCGGGCGCTACGCCGTCGGCACCGTCGACTCCTACCTCATCGCCCGCATGACCCGCGGCCTCGAGCACGTCACCGACGTCTCCAACGCCTGCCGGACCCTGCTCTTCGACCTCACCACCGGCGACTGGTCCGACGAGCTGTGCTCGCTCTTCGGCGTGCCGCGCGACGCCCTGCCCGAGCTGGTGCCCAGCTGGGGCGACATCGCGACGACCGACCCCCGCTCGTTCCTCGACCTCGAGCTGCCGATCGCGGGCATCGCGGGCGACCAGCAGTCGGCGCTCTTCGGGCAGACGTGCTTCGACGAGGGTGACTCCAAGTGCACCTACGGCACCGGGTCGTTCATCCTCACCAACACCGGGACCACGCTGCAGCGCTCCGACGCCGGCCTGCTCTCGACGGCCGCGTGGCGCTCCCCCGACGGCGAGCTGACCTACGCCCTCGAGGGCGCGATCTTCGTGACCGGCGCGGCCGTGCAGTGGCTGCGCGACGGGCTCCAGATCGTCGGCTCGGCCGCGGAGACCGCGGCGATAGCGGCCACCGTGCCCGACAGCGAGGGCGTCGTCTTCGTGCCGGCTCTGACCGGCCTCGGCGCGCCCCACTGGGACCCGCACGCCCGCGGCATGATCATCGGCATCACCCGCGGCACCTCACGCGCCCACCTCGTGCGCGCGACGCTCGAGGCGATCGCCTTCGAGGTCCGCGACGTCCTGGACACCATGCCGGCCCGCGCCTCGCTGCGCGTCGACGGCGGCGCGGCCGCCAACGACCTGCTGTGCCAGATCCAGGCCGACCAGCTCGGGGTCCCGGTCGAGCGCCCGACGCTCGTGGAGACCACGGCGCTGGGCGCCGCGTTCCTCGCCGGCCTCGGGACCGGCGTGTGGTCCTCCACCGACGAGCTGCGCGACACCTGGCGGCTGGACCGGCGCTTCGAGCCCACCTCCGACCGAGGACCCGCCGACGCCGCCCACGTCCGCTGGAAGGACGCCGTCGAGCGCTCCAAGGGCTGGGCGACGACGTAGCTCACCGGCCGAGCAGCACCCCTAGCCGACCTCGGCGCCCTCCACCGCCGTGACCGTGCGCACCGCCGAGCCGGTGGCCAGCAGGGCCGCCACCGCCGTGGCGGCACACGCGATGGCGATGGGGACCGCGGGCACGAGCGTGACGGCATAGGTCGCCGACGCCACGCGGATGCCCAGGACCCCGGCGCCGACTCCCGCCACGACGCCGACGGCGACGATCAGCGCCGCCTGGATGCCGAGGAGCGAGACCGCCCAGCGCGTGCCCAGGCCGAGTGCGACCAGGCGGGCCAGGTAGCTGCGCACCCGTCGCCCCTGGGCGCGGATGATCGTGACCAGGACCGCGAAGCCACCGAGGACGAGGGCCGCGAGGAACACGTAGGCCGTCGTCGGCAGGGTGGGCTCGGGCGGCTCGACGGCGTACTGGACGAAGTTGCCGTCGTAGCCCGCCGCAACGGCTGCCGCGGCCGCCTCGGCGGTGACGTGCGGGGAGACGTCCGCGAACACGTAGCGGCTCGGCGCGCTGACCGGCAGGCCGAGGTCCTCGGCGCTCGCGCGCAGGATGGCACCGCCGAAGTTCGCCCGCAGCGCGATCGGCAGCGCGACACCCAGCGTCGGCAGCGGCGCGGTCCGCAGCGCCCGTGCGCCCGTGGGAGAGATGACCTCCAGCCGCTGCCTCCCGCCGGCCCCGGTGAAGTCCAGGACTCCGCCGTCCTCGAGGGTCGCCTCGCCGGTCGCGGACACCTCGTCGCCGATGACCCGCCTCACGTCGGCGACCGTGTCGACCACCATGATGTTGAGGCTCGTGCGTCCGGCGGCCGGCGCACGGGTGAAGAAGGCCGCGAGGGTGTCGTCCTCGCTGCGCAGCCCTCGGATCGCGACCGGGCGCCCGATGCCGGGGACGCTCCTGATGGCGTCGGCCGCTCCCGTGACGTCTCCCGCGCCGCTGTCGCTCTGCACCCAGATCTGGCCGGCCGGAACCCGGCTGAAGGTGAACGTCGCATCGCTCGCCTTCTGGCTGGCCAGCTGCGTGGCCACCAGGACCGGCACGGCGATGCAACAGGCCACGACTCCGGCGGCGAGCGCCTGACGGGACACGTCGGACTCGATCAGCCGCCGCGCGACCCACCATCGCGGCGATCTCCGCGGCATCGTCCTCACCACGATCCTGAGGAGGTCGGGCGTCACGAGGATGACGGCCGCCAGCGCCAGGTAGGAGGCCCGCACCGACGTGGCCCTGCTGCTCCCGACCTGGAGGGCTCCCACGCCGAGCAGGACGACGGCCACCCGCCGGAGCAACCCGAGCCGGAGCCCGGAGAGCGCGCGGCGCACGGCGGTGAGCCGACCGCGCTCGGAGGTCGGCTCGGGCCACGACGTGCCGGCCGCGACCAGCACCACGCACATGGCCGCGACCGCGACCGTGGTCCGGTCCAGCCGCGGCACCGGCGAGAGCGTCTGCTCCGCGAGCCCCGGCAGGACGGTCGCTCGCAGTGCCAGCGCGGCCAACCACCCCAGGACCAGTCCGACGGTGACCGCCAGGGTCATCGTCGCGGCGATCACGAGGAGGTGCGGCGCCGTCACCCACACCCGCCTCACCCCGACCGCCGTCAAGCGGTTCGCGGTACGCCGGGTGGCGGGCCGGACCTGCGCCACCACCAAGGACGAGACCACCAGGACCAGGAGCAGGAGCGGGAGGTAGGAGACGACCGCCTCGTCGGCGCCGAACGTGGGCACGTCGCGTCGCGCGACGTCGTCACGGGTCTGCCGGCTCTCCTGGATGTAGCCGGAGCGGTCGCCCTGCTCCTTCGGCAACGGCGGCAGGGCCTCGGCCAACAGGTCGCTGATGGCGGGGACGGTGCTGGTGTCCTCGACGAGGACGCGGAGCTTTGCCTCGGTGGGTCCTGCCGCCCGCCCGGGTCTCGCCGGAGGGATCGACTCCCAGGTGCCGGGCGCAGCCACGATCGTGTCGTCCTTCTTGGCGAAGGCGTCCTCGACAACCCCGACGAGGTCGAAGGAGACGCGACCCGACAGCACCGTGAACGAGTCGGGGTCGCCGAGGGACTCCAGCAGCTCGGGCGAGACCGCCACCTCCCCCGGCGCACTCGGCCACCTGCCGTCCTGCAGCGTGTACCGACCGGGGAACGCCTCGCGCAGGTTGGGATCCTCGGCGTAGCGCAGGACGCTCAGGGGAGCCTGCACGAAGCGCTTGGCGAGGTGGTCCGGGCGGAGCGCGTCGGTCTCGATGAGGACGTGGGCGCCCGGCGCCACGGCGCGCACCCGGTCCTGGATGCGGCTCGTGCCACCGGCGTCGAGATCTCCGACGTCGACGTTCGCGAAGACGCCGGCGTCGTAGCGACCGAACTCCTTCTCGGCCAGCTGCTCGCTGGTCGGCAGGAAGGCGCTGACGCAGATCACCACCGCCGCGAAGATCGCGAAGACCAGCGTCACGACGGTGAGCGAGCGGCGGGAGGCCGGCGTGCGGAGCCAGCCTCGGGCCAGGACCTCGCCGGCGACGAGGGGGGCCGAGGCGGACCGTGAGCCGCTCACGGTGACAGCCTCCCGTCGACGATGTGGTGCACCACGTCGGCGAAGTCGCGCGCCAGCGGGTCGTGCGTGGCCAGGATGATCGTGACGCCGTGCGCGTCGCTCAGGTCCCGCATCAGCGTGAACAGGTGCTTGGAGGTGTCGGAGTCCAACGCGCCCGTCGGCTCGTCGGCGATCAGCACCTGCTGCTTCCCGGCCAGGGCGCGCGCGATGCCGACGCGCTGGCGCTGACCACCCGACATGTGCGCGGGGAACCGGTCGTCGAGCCCGGTCAGCCCGACGGCCTCCAGCGCCGCCGACGCCTCCGTCATCGACTCGTCACGACCCCTCCCCCGGACCATCAGCGGCAACGCGACGTTCTCGCGCGCCGAGAACTCAGGGAGCAGGTTGTTGGACTGGAAGATGACCCCGACGTGGCGCAGGCGGACGTCGGCGCGCGTGCGCTCGGACTCACCGGACAGCGAGACCCCCGCCACCTCGACCGTGCCCGAGTCGGCCTGCTCGATGCCCGCGAGGATGTGGAGCAGGGTCGTCTTCCCGGACCCGCTGGCGCCGTAGAGACAGGCGAACTCGCCGGCTCGGACGTGCATGCTGATGTCGTCGACCGCGGTGATGGTCTCGTCGCCGAGCCTGAAGTCCTTCGAGACGTGGTCCAGGCGGGCGGTCATCTCGACTCCTAGGCTGGTGACAGTGGGCGACGGACTGCCACGACCCTGCGGTGCCGTGACGGGCGGCCGGCCAGGCCGCCCGCCGCAGCATCATTCGATCAGGTGCACCGGTTGGTGTAGGAGTGCGACTCGGCCTGGTTGTCGTCCGGGTTGCTCGCCGAGGCGGACGCCTGGTCGTTGGCGAACATCGAGACGCAGTTGCCGTTGCCGCTGAGGCCGTAGAAGAAGCGGGCTCCCGTCCCGGAGGTGTTCTTCCACGACGACAGACGGTTGCGCAGACCCGGGTCCATGTTGGCCAGGCCCGTTCCGGGGGTGCGCACCGTGAGCAGGGTGTTGTAGGCGCCGCCGTCATGGTTGGTGCCGCCCGCGTAGGTGCAGGTGCGGTTGTTGGCACAGCTCTCCGCACGGGCGACGCCTGGCGCGGCGAGGGCGGGGATGGCGAATCCCAGGACGCCGACGCTCATCGCGGCAGCCACTCCGAGTGACAGGTAGGGGGTGTTCCGGGTCATGGTCGTTCCGTTCGTTCGATGCCGGGTAGGACGAGGGATCTCCGCGCGCGGAGACAGGGGTCGTCGGCGAGGTGCCGGGCCGGCGATCGTGGGGAGCGGTGGTCACGCGCTCGAAGAACGGATCGTGGGAACCACCTGGCCCGAGAACCGCGTGTCCGAGGCGGCTCACGATGTCCGCTCACCCCCGTCTTGTCAAGGACATCCTGACGTCGCTTCCGAGCGGTCGCAGGATGTCCGGTCCCGCGACGTCGCCGACCGCGGGATCGAACACCTCAGCGCAGCATGCCTGCCAGTCGTGCGATGTCCGTGGGTCCGACCCGGCAACAGCCACCGATCAGGCGTGCCCCCGCGTCCACCCAGGCGGTGGCGAGCGCGAGGTCGAAGGAGCCCTGACCCGCCCACGAGCTGGACGTCGCGTCCCACTCCTCGCCGCGGTTGGGATAGGCGACACCGGGCTTGCCCGTGACCGAGACCGCGGTCTCGATGGCGGCGAGGACGTCGGCGGGCGCGGAGCAGTTGACCCCGACGGCGCGGACCGCCGTGCTGTCGGCGAGGACTCCGTAGGCCTCCTGCAGCGGCTGGCCGGCGCGCGTCTCGCCGTCGCTGACGGAGTAGGAGAACCACGCCGGCACGCCGAGCTCGTCCAGCAGCGGCACCAGCACCTCCGCCTCGTCGAGGTCCGGGACGGTCTCGACCGCCAGCAGGTCCGGAGCCGCCGAGGCGAGGAGCTCGAGCCTCGGCGCGTGGAAGTCGCGGAGGGTGGCCGCGGAGACGCCGTACCGACCGCGGTACTCGGAGCCGTCCGCCAGCGCGGCGCCGTAGGGCCCGACGGACGCTGCCACCAGGAGTTCGCGCCCGGTCGACGCGGCGACCTCGTCCGCCGCCTCCCGGGCCCGGTGGACGCTGCTCCTGATCATGCCGGCGGCCGTCTCCTCGGAGAGCCCGGCACGGACCAGGCCCGGGATGCTCGCCTGGTAGCTGGCGGTCGTCGCGACGTCGGCGCCCGCCTCGAAGTACGCGCGGTGCACCGCGACGATCTCAGCGGGCTCGTCACGGAGCAGCCGCGCGGTCCAGAGGTCGTCGGCGAGGTCGTGACCTCGTTCCTCCAGGGCGTTGGACATGCCCCCGTCGAGGATGACCACGTTGCGCTTGAGGACCTCGTCGAACCGCGACACCGTCCCAGTCTGCAGCACGTGGTCCGCGGGCCACCGGGAACCGCACCGACAGGGCCGGTGGCACCAGTCGGAGAACGTCTGACGTTCCATCAACAGCCATTGACATGAGAACCTCGTAACGATGAGAATGAGCGTCTTGCACAGGTTGGGGTGGCACCTGGGAAGACCATCAGGCTTCGGACACGTTCCACTCGGCGACTAGCCGAGACCAGGGATGACGAGAGGATCCGCGATCTTGGGAGCAAGCATGTCGTCGTCCGGCCGCAACGCCCATCGGGGCACCAGGGCCGGCGGACAGTCGACCACCCCGGTGAGATCCAGCCCGGTGGCGGGCAACTCCTACGTCGACGCCGGGCTCGGTGGCGTCACCAGCTGCTACTTCACGGTCAGGGCCATCCCGGCCGCCGACATCTCTCGTTAGGTTGAAAGACGTGTCCTCTTCAGCGTTGGCGCGATTCCCCCATCCCGTCCTGGCCACCGTCCTCCTGGCCGCAGTCGTGGCCGTTCCGGTCGCGGCGACTGCCTCCTCCCACGATGACGCCGGGCCTGGTGGCCGCGCCGACGCCGCGACCGCCAGCACCATCGGCCAGGTCACCAACGGAGGGATCCGCTGCGATGAGTCCGGCGCACACCCGACGATCATCCAGAGCACCTGGCCCGCGGGGGGCGTCGACTACACGGCGCATGCGCCGGGTGTGATCACCTCGTTCAGCACCTACCAGTCCGACACCAGCGCCCGTGGCCTCGTGCTCCGCCCCACCGGGGCAGCCGACCAGTACACCGTGGTCGGTCGGAGCGCGGTCGGTCAGGCGTCCGGGCCTGCGATCGTCGCCATCGCGACGCGGATCACCGTCCAGCCCGGCGATCGGATCGCGCTGCAGGTGCTCAGCCCGGCCGGCACCAAGTCGTGGTGCTACGTGGCCACCATCAACGGGTACGCAGCGAGCGCGCTCCCCGCGTCGGACTTCAACCCGGAGACCGACGGTGCCGTCGCAGACTTCACCGGTGCCCCCTCGGAGAACCAGTACGCAGCCAATCTCGCGGCTCAGCTGGAGCCCGACGCGGACGGCGACGGCTATGGCGACGTCACCCAGGATCTCTGCCCGACCCTGTCGACCCAGCAGACCCCCTGCCCGACGCCCAGCCCGACCACGAGTCCGAGCCCGACCACGACGCCCACCCCCGCCGTTCCGCGGCCCGACACCAGGCTGGTCGGGATCACGAAGAAGAAGATGAGCAAGCGCACCGTGACGCTGAGGTTCAGGTCGTCCGTGCCCGGATCGACCTTCCGCTGCAAGGTCGACAAGCGGTCGGTCAAGACGTGTGCGTCGCCGTTCCGCAAGCGCTACAAGCCCGGAAAGCACGTCGTGACCGTCACGGCGGTCGACCCCTCGACGGGTCTCTCGGACCCGACGCCCCTGGTCGTCAAGTTCAAGGTGAAGCGGAAGTGAGAAGGCAGTGAGTCCTCGATGATGTCCATCACCCGGGCTCGGGTTCGCACACACGTCCGTACCGTCGTCGCAGTGGCGGTGGCCGCGGCCGATCTCGTCGCCGTCGATCCAGCCAGAGTCCCCTGGTCGTATGCGAACTCAGGCAGAAGCGACTGAGATCGCCCCTCAGTCAGCACCACATGGAGGCAACGCCTAGTCCGGCTGAAGCCGGTCGAGCCGCTTCGCGACCTTGTCCCTGGCCTTGGTCGCCTCGTCGAGCGCGTCCTGGGCCTCCGACTTGGTCTCCTCGGCGCCCTCGAGCTCCTCGTCGACCTCTTCGGAGGTCTCCTCGAGCTCGGCGAGCTTTCGCTTGAGCTCGTCGATCTCGGCCTGGACCTGCATCGAGCGGGCCTCCAGCCGCTCGACGTCGCCGACCGCCTCGTCGTAGGCGGCCTGGACCTCGGACAACTCCTCGTCGGCCGCGTCCAGGGCCTCCTGCGCGGCGGCGAGGGCCTTGGCATCCGCCTCCGGGTCGGGTACGACGTGCAGCTCGGGGCGGCCCGGGGGTGGGGCCTCCTCGACCTGGCTCGCCGTGAAGCCCAGTGCCTCGGGGAGCGCGACCGCGCCGCTGAGGTCGGTCTCCCCCACGCCGGTCGAGGACAGCGCGGTGACGAGCAGCCCGCTGCGCACGGCCTCGGCGCACCGCTCGTCGAGCATCGCCGCGGTGAGGGTGGCCTCGACCTGGTCGCTGACCGCGGAGGTCACCTTCACGCCGGCCTCCGACGCCAGCGACCGCGCCTGCTGGGTGATCGCCGCGGTCACCTGGCGCCGCTGGCGGGTCAGCGCCCGCAGGTCGTCGCCCGACATCGCGGCCTGCGCCTCGCGAAGGGACGCCCCGACCTCGAGGATCCGCTCCACCTGCTCGCCGTCGCGCCGCACCAGCAGGTTGACGACCCAGGCTGCGAGCGAGGGTTTCTTCAGTGCCTTGACGGGCGCGGCGAGGTCGGTGCCCTTGAGCGCCTTGGCGCGGGCGTCGCGAGCGGGCGTGAAGTCGGGCAGCGCCAGGGCGTAGAGCTCGTCGGCGATCTCGAGCAGGTCGTCGGCCATCAGGGCCGACCCGCCGCGACCCAGCGCTCGTGGCCGGCCAGGCTGCGCTCGAACAGCGCGCGCAGATCGTCGTCCTCGAAGCCCTCCAGCGACAGCCCGATGGCCGCCAGCGCCGCCAGCCAGGCGTCGTAGGTCGTCAGGTCCCTCGTGTGGTGGCCGGAGGCGTCGATGCGGCCGGCGACGCAGCCACGGACCGTCTCGAGGCCGTCCTCGTCGCGGCGCTGCACCACCAGCAGCCGGGTGAAAGGGCCGTCGGGCGGGGTCGACAGCACCGCGTGCGCCGCAAGGACCGCCGCGGGGTCGGTCGGGCGGCTCGTGACCTCCAGGCCGACGAACGCGCCGCTCGGGTCGTTGCGGAAAGACCAGCCGTCCGGCCTGACGTCGGTGATCGCGAACCGGAACGGCCCGTCGGCGTACTCACCCACGAGCAGCGGCAGCGGCTCCCAGAAGCCCTCGCCCAGCCCGACGTCGGGCCACCAGCGCCCGCCCCGGTTGTCGTCCGTCGGCAGCCCCGAGACCACCAGCGCCAGGTGGTTGAGGGCCGGGCTGTCGCGGTCGCCCTCCTGCGTCCACACGTGCCCGTGGCGCCGCTCGACCGTGAAGCCGAGGTCGACCAGGACCCGCTCCAGCACGGCGTTCTGGTGCAGGCAGTAGCCGGCGCGACCGACCTCGCCGACGCGCTCCAGGCTCGACTCGGGGTCGACCGAGGGGGTCTGCGCGAGCATGATGCCGAGGTTCTCGTAGGGCAACGTCGCGAGGTGCCGGCGGTGAAGCAGGCGCAGCGACTCCAGCGTCGGCGGCAGGGCCTGGTCGACACCCAGGCGCCGGAGGTAGGCGCTGATCGGCACCCGCCGAGCATAGGACGGTCGGCCCGCCCGGGGCTCCGGACTCCTATGCTCGCCGGATGGCAGCCGAGAGCGCACCGCCCGGACTCCCGACGACCGTGCGCCGTGTGGACGAGGCGCACCGGCGCTTCGGCGAGTTCGCGGCGACGTACTTCGACGCGATGTGGGCAGGCGACCCGCTGGCGGACGCCTTCGTCGCCGACGTCGCGGGCCTCGGGCACGGCCGCGCCATGCGGATGCTCAGGACGGCCTGCCGCGACGGCATCGAGGCGGTGGGCGACGCGCCGGACTCGCTGCGGGCGCTGTTCGCGCAGCTCGACGACGTCCCCGACTGGGTCGACCTCGAGCGCATCGACCGCGACAGCGCCTACATCGGGCGCTACACCCGGCAGTCCGGGATCGTGCTCGGGGCCGCCTCGCTGGTCAGCGGCTACGCCAACTCCGCGGCGTCGCGTCCGCTGGAGATGACCGGGCGCTACGTCGAGAACGCCGGCGCCCGCACGATCGAGGTCGGCTCCTGGCTCGTCGCGGTCAGTGGCAGCGGCGGGCTGGAGCGCTTCTCCACCGGCTTCGAGCTCACCGTGCGGGTGCGGGTCATCCACGCGATGGTGCGCGCCGCCCTGCGCGAGGACCCTGCCTGGGACCTACCCGCGTGGGGCGTGCCTATCTGCCAGGCCTACCTCGGCTACACGCTGGTGGAGTTCTGCCTGATCCCGGTCCGCGGCATGCGCGCGATCGGGGCGCCGCACCTCCCGGCCGAGGAGGCCGCCGCCTACGCGCGCTGGCGCTACCTCGGCCACCTGCTCGGCATCGACGCCGCGCTCCTGCCGCGCGACCGCGCGGAGCAGGAGCGGCTCGAGGAGATCTACCTGCTGACGCGCCCGCCGGTCGACGCCTACTGCCGCGAGCTCGTCGGCAGCATCAACGCCGACTTCCTGGTGCCCGAGATCGAGGAGCTGCTGCCCGCGCGCCCGGCCCGTCTGCGTCGGCTCGCGCCGCCGGTGGTCCACGGCCTGGAGCGGATCTTCCTCGGCGACGAGATCGCCGACGAGCTCGGCATCCCGCAGGCGCCGCGCACGAAGCGCCTCGTGGAGCGGGTCGGTCCGGTGCTGACCCGCGCCAACGGCGCGCTGGACCGACGGCCGTGGACGCTGGAGCCCCGGCGCCGCCTCGGCGAGCGCTACCGCCAGCGGCAGGAGCTCCGGCTGCGCACGCGCTACGGCGTGCAGCACGACCTCGTCGACGCCTCCCCCGCGGGCGGCAAGCCCCACCCCGCTCGCGGGGCGTGAGCCCTCAGTCGTCGTCGAGGCCCTGCTCGATCGCCCAGCGGGTGAGCTCGACGCGGTTGTGCATCTGCAGCTTGCGCAGGGTGTTCTGGACGTGGTTCTGCACCGTGCGGTGCGAGAGCACCAGCCGCTCGGCGATCTGCTTGTAGGACATCCCCTTGGCGACCATCTTGAGGATCTCGGTCTCCCGCTCGGTCAGCTGCGGGCGCATCGGGTCCTCGACCGGCTCCAGGAGCCGGCGGAACTCCCCCAGCACCAGCCCCGCGAGACCGGGCGTGAACACCGTGTCGCCCGCCGCCACCCGCCGTACGGCGGACAGCAGCTCCTCGCGCGAGGCCGACTTGACCAGGTAGCCGGTCGCGCCCGCCTTCACCGCCTCGAGCACGTCGGCCTGCTCCCCCGACGCCGACAGGATCAGCACGCGGGCGGCCGGGTCCTGGCGCAGCACCTCGGCGGTCACCGCGACGCCGTTGGGCTCGGGGATCTGGAGGTCCAGCACCACCACCTGCGGGCGGCAGGCGGGGAAGCGCGCCAGCGCCTCGCTCCCGTTGCTCGCGACGCCCACGACGTCGAAGCCCGCGGCCTGGAGGTCGCGCTCGACGGCGTCGCGCCACATCGGGTGGTCGTCCACGACCATCACCCGGGTCGGCTGGTCGTCGATCGTCTCCGGCTGCATGGCATGGACCCTACTGACAACGTTAGTTGTCCCGCCCTCGACGCAACCGGGATGTAGGCGCCCGCGCAGCGAGCGGTCAGTCCTTCTTCCTCGACTTCCTCGGCCGGTCAGGCGGCAACATCAGTTCAGGAATGGCCCGAAGCAGGAACTTGTCGAAGTGCGGCACCGTGAACGCGGCGTAGCCGTGCTCGGGGGTGTAGAGCAGCCCCATGTTGATCAGCTGGGCCCGCGTAGGACCCATCTGCGTCGACTTGCGTCCGATGACTGCAGCCACGTCTTGAGCCTTCTGCGCTGCAGGACCAAGCTCGGCCATGGCTCGCAGGTAGATGCGCTCCATCTCCGTGGCCCGATCCAATCTCACGCGGAAGAAGGACTCATCGAGCTTCGCCTCATAAGTGGGGACGGCTAGGAGCACGTCCTCGCGTGTGATCACGGGGCCATCTGCGACTCCCCAGACGGCGTAGCCAAGCTCTTGCAAGAAGTATGGATACCCGCCCGTTACCTCAAGCGCCAGGGTCAGGGCATCGTCACTGTATTCAGCGCCTTCGTCCTGCGCGGGCTCAGCCAGGGCCGCTCGAGCGTCCTGATCATCGAGATTCCCGATGCGCGGGAACTTGAACAATCGCTCCGAGTACGACTTGGCGTCCCCCGCCAGCTCTGCGATCTGCGGGAGGCCAGCTCCCACCATCGTGACGGGGAGCCCTCGCTGAACGGTCTTGTGCAACGCCGAGATCAGCGCCTCCAACTGCGTGGTGGAGAGGAATTGCACCTCGTCGAAGAGCAGCACCAGACCCCTCTGGACGTCTGTCGCCGCCTCCCCAACGGCCACCAGGAGGTCAGTGAGGTCCGCTTGCAGGTCCTGTTGATCGGCGAAGCCTTGCGCGGCCTCAACGTCGATGCCACCGGTGAGGGCCCCGCCTGGATCTACCGAGACACTGAAGGACTTCAGCACCGCCGCTGCGCGCCGCATGCGGTTACTCCAACGGGCTTTGGGCGACATCTCGAACAGAGAAGTGCGAATCGCGCTCACCATCTGCCGCCGGAACTGCTCGTCATCGTGCTTGGAGACCTCGCGCTCGACCACGACCCAGTCCAACTCTTGAGCCTTGGTCCTGAAACGACCCAACAACACCGTCTTACCGACCCCGCGCAGTCCCGTGATGATCATGGACTGTTCCGTGCGCCCAGCGCTCATGCGACGAAGCAGCAGGTCGAAGTTCTTCAGTTGCGCGTCACGTCCGAGCACGGCCGGGGGCTGCGCCCCAGCGTTTGGCGTGTACGGATTTCTGATCGGGTCCACACGTGGATCTTATCTGATTTAGTCGGGTTTATCGGATCTCCATAAATGTCAATAAAGACGATAAAGCAGGCTCCCGGCCGCACCGTCACTCCAGGACGGGTAACAGAGCGACACCACGACCAACCACCTACAGCAACGTCGCGATCGCCGGAAGGTACGCCGGACCGGCGGCGAGGAAGTCGCCCAGCTCTGCGCTCGGCACGACGACCACATCGGATCCCGGACGCAGGCGCACCTCGTCGGCCCGGACCGTCAGCCTCACGTCGAAGACCGCGTTGACGCAGCCGACCTCCAGGCGCACCATCCCCAGGACGCCGAGGACGTCCACCTGGGACGCCTGCACCCCCAGCGCCCGCTCCACCCGCTGCGACATGAACTCGAACAGGTCGTCGGACGTCTCGAGGACGCGCTGCGCGGGTGAGGCCGTCCCGCCCACCAGCTGGAGCTCGACACCGGTGACCTTGGGCGTGCTCAGCAGGAGGTACTGGTCATCGGCCGTGCGCACCAGGCCGTCCGCGACGAACGTCCGGTCGTGGTGCTCGGGACGGACGCGTGGGTCACGGTGCAGCACCTTCATGGCGGAGTGCACGCGGTAGGGCTCCAGCGTCAGTCCGAGCTCCAGCACGCCGTCGCGCTCGGCCGCCGACTCCAGCCGGTACGCCGGCGCGTCGGCCAGTGGGAGGCCGCGGGCCGCCGCCTCGGCGAGCTGGTCGGACCACACCTCCGAGATGGCCAGCTCGATCGTCGGGTCGACCACCCGGCTGGACGCGCTCACCTGCCGCACGAGCACCTTGTCGCGTGGGAACGTCACGCGCCCGGCCGCACGTAGCGCCCGCGCCGGTGCAGCAGCGGCGCCTCGTCGTCGCCGACGGTGACGGCGTCGATGCGGCAGGTGACCTCCAGCGACCAGCCCACCTCGCGGCTGTCGACGACGCTCACGCCGGCCCAGGTGTCGGCCGAGGTCAGCCGCGGGCCCCACTCGGTCTCCTCGAAGGGCGACATCCGGAACGGGCCGCCCGGTGCCGGGGCGGTGCCGGCGAAGGCCTCGGCGAGGTCGCGGTCGGGCCAGGAGAGCAGCTGCACGACGCCACGGCCGGCGTCCAGGAGCCCCTCGGTGAGGTCGGCGTCCGGGTCGAGCAGACCCAGCAGGTGGGCGGGCTCGCCGTGCGCCAGCATCAGCGAGGTGACCGTCAGTCCGGAGCGGTCGCGACCGGATCCTGCCGTCCACAGGCTCACCGCGCCGCCGAGGCGACCGCGCAGCCGGCGTACCGGATCAGGGTCGGGGTCCGCGAACGGGTGGGTGCTGTGGATGGTCACAGAGCGAGCCTAGGGCGGCACCCGGCGACGCCCCGTGACTACGCTGCTTCAGTGAAGACGAGGAATCGGGTCCTGGCGATCCTGGGCGTGCTGCTCGGGCTGAGCGCGCTGCTCGCGGCGCCCGCCACCGCCGCCGACGGCGACGGTCGGGTGGTGCGCGTCGGCACGGAGGGCACCTACCCGCCCTTCACGTTCGTCGACCCGCGCACCGAGGACCTCACCGGCTACGACATCGAGGTGATGGACGCGGTCGCGAAGGAGGCCGGCTGGGGCGAGCCGGACTACGTGCAGTCGACGTTCGACGCCCTGTTCCCGGCGCTGGACGCCGACCGGATCGACGTCATCGCCAACCAGGTGACGATCAACCCCGAGCGCGAGGCGCGCTACCTGTTCACCCGCCCCTACACCTACTCGCGCGGCGTGATCGTCACGGCGGCCGGCACCGACGACGTCACGAGCCTGGACGACCTGAAGGGGCTCACCGCCGCCCAGTCCGAGACGAGCAACTGGGCGCAGGTCGCCCGCGACGCCGGCGCGACGGTGCAGTCGGTCGAGGGCTTCGCCCAGGCCGCCGAGCTGCTCGTCCAGGGCCGCGTCGACGTGATCGTCAACGACAACATCGCCGTGCTCGACTACCTCGCGTCCACCGGGTCCGACGACATCAAGATCACCGGCTACGCCGGCGAGGAGGTCAGCGAGCAGGCGCTGGTCTTCCCCAAGTCCCAGCAGGCACTGCGCGACCAGGCCGACAAGGCGCTCGAGCAGCTCGGCTCCGACGGCACGCTCGCCGACATCTCCGAGAAGTACTTCGGCGCCGACGTCTCCGTCGAGAACCCCGACGAGGTCGACGTCACCACCGACCGGGACCCGCGCTCGTGGGGCGAGGTCCTCCAGGACGCGGCCTGGCCGATGCTGCGCGGCGCGATCCAGGGCACCATCCCGCTGACCGCGATCAGCTTCGCGGCCGGACTGCTCATCGGCCTCGCGGTCGCGCTGGCCCGGATGTCGCCGTCGCGGCTGCTCAGCGCCCCGGCCCGGTGCTACATCTCCCTGATCCGCGGCACCCCGTTGCTGGTCCAGCTGTTCATCTTCTTCTACGGCCTTCCGCAGGTCGGGGTCACGCTGCCCGGCTTCCTCGCCGGGTGCCTGGCCCTGAGCCTCAACGTCGGCGGGTACGCCGCCGAGATCATCCGTGGCTCGATCCTGTCGGTGCCCCGCGGCCAGCTCGAGGCGGCTACGACCATCGGCATGGAGCGCTGGCAGGCGATGCGCCGGATCGTGTTGCCCCAGGCCGCGCGGATCGCCGTGCCCCCGCTGTCCAACTCGCTGCTGTCGCTGGTCAAGGACACCTCCCTGGTCTCGGTCATCCTCGTGACCGACCTGTTCCGGGAGGCGCAGAACGCCGCCGCGTTCAGCCAGCAGTTCATGCCGCTCTACATCTTCGCGGCGCTCTACTACTGGGTCATCTGCTTCGCGCTGTCCGTCGGGCAGGGCAGGCTCGAGAAGCGACTGGGAAGGTACGCCGTATGAGCACCCCGCTGATCGAGGTCCACGGGCTCGCCAAGGCCTTCGGGGACACCCCGGTGCTGCGCGGGGTGGACTTCACCGCCGCCTCGGGCACCGCGACGGTGCTGCTGGGGCCGTCGGGCTCGGGCAAGACCACCGTCCTGCGCTCGCTCAACGTGCTGGAGACCCCGGACGCCGGGCTGGTCCGCATCGGGGACGCGGCCGTCGACTTCTCCGAGCTGCCCGACGACAAGGGCGCGCGGCGACGCCAGGTCAGGGCGCTGCGCTCGCGCAGCGGGATGGTCTTCCAGTCCCACAACCTCTTCCCGCACAAGACCGTCCTGGGCAACCTCATCGAAGGACCGGTGCAGGTCCAGGGTCGCCCCGAGGACGAGGCCGTGGCCGAGGCCCGGCAGCTGCTCGAGCAGGTGGGGCTCGCCGGCCGCGAGGACGCGCGACCGGCCGACCTGTCCGGCGGCCAGCAGCAGCGCGTGGGCATCGCCCGGGCGCTGGCGCTCAAGCCGGACGTCGTCCTGCTCGACGAGCCCACCTCGGCCCTCGACCCCGAGCTGGTCGGCGAGGTCCTCGGAGTCGTCCGCGACCTCTCTCAGCAGGGCTGGACGATGGTCATCGTGACCCACGAGGTGCGCTTCGCGCGGGACGTCTGTGACCAGGTGCTCTTCCTCGACGGCGGGGTCGTGGCCGAGCGCGGCAGCGCCGAGGTGCTCACCGACCCGCAGCACGAGCGCACGAAGCAGTTCCTGCGGCGGGTGCTCGAGGCGCGCTAGGCCGGGCGCGGCACGACGAGCTCCCACTCCGTGCCGAACGAGCCGGTGGCGAGCTCGGCGGTGCCGCCGAGGTCGGCGATGCGGCCGCGGATCGACTCGCGCACGCCCAGGCGACCCTCGCCGGCGGCCGCGTCGAGGCGGCCCTCGGGGATGCCCGGCCCCTCGTCGCGCACCGACACCTCGACCCGGTCGGGGAACGCCTCCAGCAGCACCCACGCGGGCGCGTCGACCCCGACGTGCACCGCGACGTTGTCCAGGCACGCCGACACGACCGCCCGCAGCTCCTCGACCAGGGCGGCGGGCAGCTCGACGGGCGTGCCGGGGGCGGCGACGGTGACGTGCCCCCGGGCGCCGAGCTCGGCCAGCGCGGCGGCGAGGTCGGCGGTCGCGTCGGGTGCCGTGGAGGACACGGCGTCCTGGGAGCGGATCAGCGTGCGCAGGACCTGCTCCTGCTCCCCCGCTAGCCGACCCAGGTCGGCGGCCTCCCCGCCCAGCTCGGCGCCGCGACGCTGCACCAGCGCGAGCACCTGGAGCACGCCGTCGTGGACGGTGCGCGCCAGGCGGGCGCGCTCGGCCTCGGCGAGCGCGGCGCGCTGCGCCTCGTCCCGCTCACGGGCCATCAGCTGCAGCGACTCGGCGAGGAAGCCGACGATCGGCCCGCAGATGAGGAGCAGGAAGAGGTTGCCGTAGTTGCCCTGGGTGAGTCCGTCGCGCGCCAGCGCGTCGGTCGCGGCCACGCAGACCGAGGCGAGGAGCCCGCCGCGCCAGTGGTGGTGGATCGCCCAGGCGAAGATCGCGCAGGCCACCCAGAATCCCGGGATGGAGGCGTTGAACCACACCCCCTTGACGATCGGCGTGGCGGCGAGCAGCCCCGCGGCCACGGCGAGGTCGGCCCCCAGCAGCCAGGGGGTACGGCGGTCGGGGTCGGCGTAGGCGCGGAGCGTCACCCCGGTCCACAGCGCCATGACCACGCAGCAGACGACCGCCCACCGCGGGTGCTCGAAGTTGTCCGCGCGGTAGAGGTTCAGGCCGAGCGCGTTGACCAGCAGGACGACACGCAGGATCCCCAGCGCCCGGAACAGCCGGTCCTCGACGTCGAGCGCGGGCCGGGTCCAGAGCCGGAGCTGGGTCAGGACGCCTTCTTCTGCTCGTCGTCGTCCGGCGGGGTGATCGACTCGGTCCTGGCCTTCGCCTCGGCCTCGAGCCGCTTGGACTCCTCCTTGGCTCGACCGGCGTACATGTCGACGTACTCCTGGCCGGAGAGGCGCATGATCTCGTACATGATCTCGTCGGTGATCGAGCGCAGGATGTAGCGGTCGTTCTCCATGCCGGCGTAGCGCGAGAAGTCCAGCGGCTTGCCGAAGCGCACCACCGGCCGCGTGACCGAGCCGAACGTCTTGCCCGGAGGGGCCACGACGTCGGTGCCGACGACGGCCACGGGGATCACCGGCACGCCGGACTCGAGCGCGAGCCGGGCGACCCCGGTCTTGCCGCGGTAGAGCCGGCCGTCGTGCGAGCGGGTGCCCTCGGGGTAGATGCCGAAGAGGTCGCCCTCGCCGAGGATCCGCTTGGCGGACGACAGCGCGCCCTCGGCCGCCGAGCCGCTGGTGCGGTCGATGGGGACCTGCCCGGCGCCGGTGAAGAACTGCTTCTGGAACCAGCCCTTGATGCCCGGGGTCGTGAAGTACTCCGCCTTGGCCACGAACGTCACCCGGCGCGGCAGGGTGAGGGGCATGAACATCCAGTCCGCGTAGGACAGGTGGTTGCTCGCGAGGATCGCGGCGCCCTCCTCCGGCACGTGCTCGGCGCCCTCGACCTGCGGGCGGAACACGACGCGCAGCAACGGACCCAGGGCGACCCACTTGAGGAACCAGTAGAACAACGAAGCACCCTTCTCATCGTCGAGCCGGCGGCAGCCCTGACCTGCTCGCAGCGTAGTGCCTGCGAGCGCCAGTCACCTACCACCTCCGTGGTGCACAATCACCGCATGACGATCGACCCCCTCGCGTCACCCCTGACCATCGCGGCGCGACCGGAGCTGACGGGCGGGCGGCGCATCGGCGTCCTGCTCAGCCACGGGTTCACGGGCCAGCCCGCCTCGATGAAGCCGTGGGGCGAGCACCTCGGCGCCCTGGGGTACGCCGTCTCGGTGCCGCGGCTGCCCGGGCACGGCACCACCTGGCAGGAGTGCAACACCACCACGTGGGACGACTGGTACGCCGAGCTCACCCGCGCGTTCGAGTCCCTCGCCCGCGACACCGACGCGGTCGTCGTCGGCGGGCTGTCGATGGGTGGTGCGCTCACGCTGCGGCTGGCCGCCGACCACGCCGACCGGGTCTCCGGCCTGCTCCTGGTCAACCCGGCCGTGGCCACCAAGCGGCTCGACGTCAAGCTCCTGCCGGTCCTCAAGCACCTGGTGCCGTCCTTCCCCGGCCTCGCCAACGACATCAAGAAGGCCGGAGGGGACGAGCACGGCTACGACCGGACCCCGCTCAAGGCCATCCACACCCTGATGCGGGCCTGGCCGCCGCTGGTGGCCGACCTGCCCAAGGTCACCTGCCCGATCCTGTACTTCCGCTCCTCGGTCGACCACGTCGTGGACGAGGCGTCCCAGCCGCTGATCACCAGCAAGGTGTCCTCGCGCGACGTCACGGTCGTCCCCCTGACCGAGAGCTACCACGTGGCCACGCTCGACAACGACGCCCCGCAGATCTTCGCCGACTCCGCCGCGTTCGTGGCGCGCACCACCGCCGAGTAACCTCGAGGAGTGCAGCGCGACAACGACGACGAGGCGTGGCGCGCGATCGTCGAGAACTTCGGCGAGCGGGCCGACCTCGACCCGGAGCCGCCGGCGCCCGAGCCGGTCGCCGACGCACCGGTGGCCCCCGCACCGGCCGGACCCACCGGCTGGGACGAGACCGCCCCGGACGACGACTGGACCACCGACCGGTTCGTCCCGCCGCCCCCGCCGCCGCTGCCGACGACCACCCCCGACCGGATGGTCGCCTGGGCGGGCCTCTTCGGCGCCCCCGCCATCCTGCTCGTGTGCCTCGTGGCGGGTGTCGACCTGCCCAGCCTGGTGGCCTACCTGCTGGTGGCGGCGTTCGTGGGCGGCTTCCTCTACCTCGTCGTCCAGATGCCGCGCGGTCCGCGCGACCCCGACGACGACGGCGCCGTCATCTGACTCAGCCCGTGCGGGCGAGGTGGGCCGCACCCACCATGCCGGCGGCGGGGCCGCAGGCCGCCACCAGCAGCGGCGGCAGGTCCCGGTGGCCGGCGCCGACCAGGTGGCGCTCGAGAGCGGCCCGGGTGGGGCCCAGCAGCAGCTCGCCGGCGTCGACGACACCGCCGCCGATCACCAGCGCGGCGGGGTCGAAGGAGCCCACGAGGCCGGCCAGGCCGATGCCGAACCAGTCGCCGACCGAGGTGAGGGCCTGGATCGCGACCGGGTCACCCGCGGTGGCCGCCGCGGTGACGGCCTGCCCGTCCTCGTAGGCGTCACCGGCCAGGCGCCGCAGCGCGTTGCCGCTGGCGTACTCCTCCAGGCAGCCGCGCATCCCGCACTCGCAGACGCGCCCGTCGGGCACGACCCGCACGTGGCCGAACTCCCCCGCCATGCCGTTGGCGCCGCGCCACAGGCGGCCCCGGTGGACGATGGCGCCGCCGATGCCGGTGCCGATGGTGACGAGCAGGAAGTCGGAGTGCGAGAGCCCGCGCCCGAACGCCAGCTCGGCGATCGCCGCGCACGACACGTCGTTGTCCAGCAGCACCGGCACGCCCCAGCGGGCCGACAGGCGGGCGCCGGTGTCGTCCTCCTGCCAGGGCAGGTGGGTGGAGAAGCGCACGCGGCCGCGCGCCACGTCCACCAGCCCCGCGACCGAGAGCCCCACGGACGCGAGCGGGCGCCCCTGGGCGACCTCCTCGACCGCCTCGGTGACGGCGTCGTCCAGCTCGTGCGGCGCCGCCGACCGGCCGGGGGTACGCCGCCGGGCGGTCCGCAGCACGCGGCCCTCGGCGGTCACCTCGCCGGCCAGCACCTTGGTGCCGCCGATGTCGACCCCGACGTGCAGGGGGCTCACCGACGAGCCAGGTCGGCCGCGCCGATCACACCGGCCTTGTTGCCCAGGGTCGCCAGGCGGATCTCGGCGGTGGGGTGGTGCCCGAAGCCGCTGAGGTGGGACTCGAAGGCCGCGCGCATCGGGTCGAGCAGCAGGTCGCCGGCCTCGCTGACGCCACCGCCGATCACCACCGCCGCCGGGTCGAGCACGGCGGCGAGCGAGGCGATCCCGCCGCCCAGCCAGTAGGCCAGTGCGGCGAGCAGCTCGACCGCGAACGGGTCGCCGTCCTGGGCGGCCTCGGTGATCAGGGGGCCGGTGATCGCGTCGGGCCGGCCGCCGGCGCGCGCCAGCAGCGGGCCCACCTGCTCCGACCCGCCGCCGGCCGCGACCCGGGCGTCGCGCACGAGCGCGGAGCCGCTGCCGTACTGCTCCAGGCAGCCGCGCTTGCCGCAGCCGCACAGGTGCCCGTCGGGGACGACCCGCAGGTGCCCGATCTCGGCGGCGACGCCGTAGGCGCCGCGGTAGAGCTCGCCGCCCAGGACCAGCCCGCCGCCGACACCGGTGCCGACGGTGACCATCAGCTGGTCCTCGACGTCCTCGCCGGCACCGAACGCGAACTCGCCCCAGGCGGCGGCGTTGGCGTCGTTCTCGATGATGACCGGCAGGTCGATGTGCTCCTGGAGCTCGGCTCGCAGGTCCAGGTCGCGCATGGCGAGGTTGGGGGCGAAGAGCACCCGGGCGCGTGAGGCGTCGACGTAGCCGGCGAACCCGATGCCCACGCTCTCGACCTCGTGGCGGGTGCGCAGGTCGGCGACCAGCGTGGCGATGGCCGCCTCGATGGCCTCACGGTCGGTCGCCGGGGACTCGACCCTCGACTCCTCGAGGATCATCCCCTTGGCGTCGACCACGGCGCCCGCGATCTTGGTGCCTCCGACATCGATGCCGCACGTCAGGCTCATGACTCTCCCTCTGACCCGAGGTCGTCGTCCAGGTCGATCCGCTCGACCTGCTGGGCACGCCCCGAGGCGTCGGGTGGGACGGGGGTGGCCAGGAGGCCGGCGGCCGCCTGCACCAGGGCGGAGGCGGCGGTCGCCAGGTGGGCGCGCACCTCCGGGCTCGTCTGCCGGACGGCGTGCACGGCGCGGCACAGCGGGCAGTAGCTGCACTCGGCGGCGCCGGTGGCGACGTGCTCGTCGATGTCGTGGACGGCCGCGGCCGCCTGGCCGGCGAGCCCGCCGAGGCCCTGGCCGAGGTCGGCGCCGTGCTCGGTGGCCCAGCCGGCGAGGGCGCCGAGGAGCTTGGCGGCCTCGTCTCCGACGCTGCCCACGGGCTCGTCGCTGCCGCCGTCGGGGCCGTCCTGGGGGTCGTTCACGTCACCTTCTCCGTCGCGTCCGCGTGCGCCGGGTCCGCGAACCGGACCCGGAGCTCACCCTCGTCCACCCGGGCGCCGGCGACCTGCAGTCGCGCCAGCCCCGCGGGGAGGGTGAGAAGGCGACGATACGACCCCACGGTCACGACCAGCTCGTCGCCGTTCCTGGCGAGACCGACCTCGGTGCGCGTGACGAAGGGCAGCGAGAGGTGGAGCACGGCGCCGGAGGCGGTGCGCTCCACCCGGAACGGCCCCTCCCCCTCCGGCACCGCGAGGGGGTCCGCGCCGGCGTAGACCTCGGCGGCGAGCGTGCGCAGGGCCTCCACGCCGACCGGCTCGGCCGGCCGGTACTCCGAGCGCCAGACCGGTAGCCCGGCGAACGACTGGTCCACCTCGGCCAGCACGGCGTCCTGGGCCACCACCCACCCCGCACGCCAGTCGTCGGCCCCCTCGGCGGGGAAGACCCGGTTGGCGACCACCCCGTCGACGCGGTAGCCGAAGAGCGAGAGGCTCGTGTAGGAGCGGCGGGCCTCGGCCAGCACGACGGCCTCGGGGGTCAGCACCAGCCGTACGCTCGCGTCGGGACCCGACAGCAGGGTGTGCACCTCGTCGAGCTCGGCGTGCAGGCGCTCGACGGCGTCGAAGAGACCGTCACCGGGCATCGGCACGCCGGCCGCGCGCGTCAAGACCGGCTTGAGCGCCTTCACGACGCGCCGCTGCGTGGGCAGGACCCGCTCCATGTACCAGCCGAGCGCCTCGGGCAGCGCCAGCAGCCGCAGCGTCTCCGCGGTCGGCGCGCAGTCGACCACGACCACGTCCCACTCCCCCGACAGCGCGTGCAGCCGCAGCTCGAGCAGCGCCAGAACCTCCTCGGCGCCGGGGATGACCGTGAGCTCCTCGGCCGCGACCGGGTCCACCCCCGCGACGTCGAGCACGCTCAGCAGGTAGCCCTGGATCTCGGCCCACGACTGCTCGAAGCGGAGCTGGGCGTCGACCTGCTGCACGAACAGCCGCTCGGCCACCTCGGTCGGCTCGGAGCCCACCGGCGCCCCGAACGCGTCGGCCAGGGAGTGCGCGGCGTCGGTCGACAGCACCAGGGTGCGCTGACCGGCGGCCGCGGCCAGCGCCGCCGTGCCGGCGGCCACGGTGGACTTGCCGACGCCGCCCTTGCCGGTGAACAGGAGGATGCGCACGAGTCAGCGGGACTCGACGCGCTTCTTCAGCCCCTTGAGCGCGGTGTCGATGAGGATCTTCTCGCCCTTGCGCTTGAGCATGCCGATCAGCGGGATGCTCACGTCGAGGGCGAGGCGGTAGGTCACCTCGGTCGAGCCGCCCAGGTCGCGCAGGACGTAGGCGCCGTCGAGCGAGCGCAGCATCTTGCCCTCGACCAGGGTCCAGGTGACCTCGCGGTCCCCGTCCCACTCGTAGGCCAGCGTGTACTCGTCCTTGATCGGTGAGACGTCGAGCTTGAAGAACACCTGCTCGGCCCGTCCGCCCTGCTCCGGGCCGAACGACGACACGACGTCGGCGACGGTGACGCCCTTGGCCCACTCGGGGTAGGCCTCGAAGTCGGCGATCACGCTCATCACGTCTGCCGGAGCGGCGTCGACGACGATCGAGGAGGTGGTCTGTTCGGCCATCGTGGAACCCCTTGCTGGCGCCCGGGAGCGTGGGTGGATCGGAACCGCGATGCTACCGGATGGACGACCCTCCTCCCCTCGGCGGTAACCTGCCCGCAACGCCCCCATGGCGAGCCTGAGGAGAGAAAAGTGCGGGAGTTCTCCACGCCCCTGACGATCGAGATCCCGACGACGGGCAACCTGACCGACGACGTGGTCGCCAACGCCGCGGAGGCCCCGGACGCCGTCGTCTTCAGCCGGCCGGGCGAGTCCGGCTGGACCGACGTCACCGCGGCGCAGTTCCTCGCCGAGGTCAGCGCGGTCGCCAAGGGCCTCATCGCCTCCGGGATCGAGCCGGGCGACCGGGTCGCCCTGATCTGCAAGACCCGCTACGAGTGGACCCTGCTCGACTACGCGATCTGGTTCGCCGGCGCCGTCACCGTGCCGATCTACGAGACGTCGGCCGCCGACCAGGTCTCCTGGATCCTGCAGGACTCCGGCGCCAAGGCCGTCGTCGCCGAGACCTCCGCCCACCTCGCGCGGATCGCGGAGGTGCGTGCCGGGCTGGAGGACCTCAACCACGTCTGGTCGATCGCCGACAACGCCGTCACGGTGCTGGGCCGCCTCGGCCAGGACGTGGCCGACGACGAGCTGGAGAAGCGCCGTACGTCGTCGACCCCGCTCGACCTGGCGACCCTGATCTACACCTCCGGCACCACCGGCCGCCCCAAGGGCTGCATGCTCACGCACGGCAACTTCATGTTCGAGCTGGGCGTGGCGACCGACGAGCTCGACGACCTGTTCGGCGGGGAGTCCTCGACGCTGCTGTTCCTGCCGCTGGCCCACGTGTTCGCGCGGATCATCCAGGTGGGCGCGGTCAAGCGACGCACCCGCCTGGGCCACAGCGCCGATATCAAGCACCTGCTCGAGGACCTGCAGGAGTTCCGCCCGACGTTCATCCTGGCCGTCCCCCGCGTCTTCGAAAAGGTCTTCAACACCGCCTCGCAGAAGGCCACCGCCGACGGGAAGGGGGCGATCTTCGCCCGCGCCGCCGAGGCCGCCATCGCGTGGTCGCGCGGCCTCGACTCCGGCAAGGGCAGGGCGTCGCTGGCCGTGCGTGCGCAGCACGCCCTCTTCGACCGGCTCGTCTACGGCAAGCTGCGCGACGCCCTCGGCGGCGCCTGCGTCTACGCCGTCTCCGGCGGCGCCCCGCTCGGCGACCGGCTGGGCCACTTCTACCGCGGCATCGGCCTGGTCGTCCTGGAGGGCTACGGCCTGACCGAGACCACCGGGGCGCTGACCGTCAACGTGCCCGGCGGCACCAAGATCGGCACGGTCGGGCGCCCGCTCCCCGGCACGTCGGTGCGCGTCGCCGACGACGGCGAGCTGCTCTTCCGGGGCGGTCAGGTCTTCGCCGGCTACTGGGCCAACGAGGAGGCCACGGCCGAGGCGCTCGAGCGCGACGGGTGGTTCCACACCGGGGATGTCGGCGAGGTCGACGACGAGGGCTTCGTCCGGATCACCGGCCGCAAGAAGGAGATCCTCGTGACCGCCGGCGGCAAGAACGTCGCGCCGGCGCCGCTCGAGGACCGCATCCGGGCCCACGCGCTGGTCAGCCAGTGCATGGTCGTCGGCGACCGGCAGCCGTTCATCGGCGCGCTGGTCACGATCGACCCCGAGTCCTTCCCGGCGTGGGCCGAGGCGCACGGCAAGACCGGCACCATCGCCGAGCACGTCGACGACGCGGACCTGCGCGCCGAGGTCGAGGCGGCCGTCGAGGAGGCCAACAAGACGGTGTCCAAGGCCGAGTCGATCCGCAAGTTCGTGATCCTGCCCGACGACTGGACCGAGGAGGGCGGGCAGCTGACCCCCAGCCTCAAGCTCAAGCGCAACGTCGTCCTGCGCGAGTGCAAGGACGAGATCGCCGCGCTCTACCTCTCCTAGTCGGGCTCGGACCCGTCGGCCTCGAGCCGACGCATGCGCTCGGCCAGGGCGATGCGGGTCAGGCCGGTGGGGTGGCTGCCGAACCACACCTGGCTCCAGGCCGGCGGGGTCGGGTCGTTGAGCGAGCGCAGCCCGAGCTGGGTCTGCATCGCGATGAACGCGTCGGGGTCCCGCGTGGTCCGCAGCGCGTCCACGTCGGCGCGGGTCTCGATCTGGCGGCTGATCGTGTTGCTCACCGGGCTCGTGACCAGCGAGGCGATGGCCACCAGGGCCAGGACGAGCGGCACGACGGCCGGGTCGGTGAGGCCCGGCCCGCCACGCCGGCGGACGCGCGCGAGGACGAGCGACAGCAGGCCGGCCGCCACGAGCCCGCCCGAGGCGCCCAGCAGCGACCCGGTGATCACGTCGCCGTGGCGGGCGTGGGCCAGCTCGTGCGCGACGACCGACAGCGTCTCGTCCTGCGGCAGGTCGTCGACGAGGTTGTCGTAGACCACGACCCGGCGGGTGCCGCCGAAGCCGGAGACGTAGGCGTTGAGCGTCGTCGTACGGCGTGAGGCGTCGGCCACCAGCACGTCGTCGACCGTGACGCCCTCCTCGTCGGCCAGCTGCATGATCGCGGTGCGCAGGCTCCCGTCGGGCAGCGGCTCGAAGTGGTTGAAGAGCGGCTCGACGGCCAGCGGGTAGACGAAGGAGCCGACCAGCACGAGGACCCCGAGACCCGCTCCGGCGATCGCGGGCCACGCGCGGCGCCAGCGGCGGGCGCACGCCAGGACCGCGAGCAGCCCCAGCGAGGTCAGGACGATGCTCAGCAGCTCACCCTTGAGCAGGTCGACGGCCCAGGCGCCCCAGCCCTGCTCGGTCAGTCCGTAGTCGAGGCGCTCGCGGCGCAGCAGCACCGCGAACGGCAGGGTCACGACGCGGCGCAGGAGCTCCACGAGCGCGACGGCGAGCGGCACCTGGACCCACCACCGGCCCGGGAGCCGCGAGAACAGCGCGCGGCCCCGCCGGGTCAGGCCGAGCCAGCACGCCACGGCCAGGGACACCGCGAGGGACGTCCAGCTCCAGAGGCGGGCCTGGCGGGCGAAGTCCTCGGCGCGGTCGAGCTGCTCGGGGGTGAAGACCGAGCCGGGTTCGGCGGGCTGGAGGTCGCCCCCGGGCACCGGGTGCCAGGGGACGAGCCACACGGCGAGGACCACGAACGCGACGAGGCCCACGAGGGTCGTCACGAGCGCGACGCGGCGGTCGGGGACGGTCACGCCGCCAAGTCTGACAGGCGGGCCCGCCAGGCTCGGACCAGCGCGGCCTCGCTCCAGCCGAACGACGCCCGCAGCACCTCGGCGAGGGGCCGGCCGTCCCGCACGGCGGCGTACAGCGCGACGAGGGCGTCCTCGCCCCGGCGCTCCGCGAGCACCCGGCAGGCGATCCACGCCGACTCGTAGGCGGCGCCCGCGTGGCCCGTCGAGGCGTCGAACTCCACGGCGCCGGGCAGCGCCCGCGGCGGCCCGTCGGCGCGCACCTGCTCGATCACCTGGGCGGCGGCCCGGGAGTCCGGGAGCCGGACGTCGCGCAGCGAGACGTAGTCGGCGAAGCCCTCCACCAGCCACTGCGGCATCTGCCTGCTGCTGGTCGCATCGGTCGCCACGTGCGTGGCCTCGTGGCTCATGACGACCTGGGCGCCGAGCGGTCGGAGGCGGTCGAACTCGTCGGGGTTGAGGAACACGTGCACCGGGACCCCCGGCGCGCTGGTGGCGTCGGGAGACGCGGTCACCGCGGCCACGCCGGCGTAGGCGCCGGCGTCTGCGTCCAGGGCCCGGTCGAGCTCCGCGGCGCCTGCAGGCACCTCGATGACCAGGGGTCCCCGCCAGGCCGGCAGCACCCGCCCCACGACCGGCAGCGCCTCGCGGCCGCGCGCGAGGTAGCCGCGGGCTGCGGCGTCCTGGGCGGTGCCGGTGCCGGCGACCACCACCAGCACGTCGGGGGTACGGCGCACGGTCGCCGCGCCGGCGAGCCACACCGGCGCGACCCCCGTGCGGTCGCCGACGCCGACGATGCCGGCGTCCTCGCCGGCGAAGCGCACGACCACCTCGGCGCGGGCCGAGGTCTCGTCGAAGCCGGCGAAGCGCCAGGTCGCGTCGACCGCGGCGGTCCAGGTGTCGCCCTCGCTCGCCCCGGTGACGTCGAGGAAGCGCAGGGAGAAGTCACGCACCCGCAGCGCCCGTGCGTTGCCGACTAGGTCCTCCAGCAGACCGGCGGCGGCCGTGTCGCCCTCGGGCGCCGCCTCGTCGGCCAGGGCGGCGTCCCCGGAGGCGACCGCCTGCTGGAGGAGGCGCAGCGACCGCGACGCCTCCGCCGGCTGCGCGAGCGCGGGGCCGGCGGCCGGCCGCGGGGCGACGTAGGGGTCGTCGTCGAGCACCGACCAGGTCAGGAGTCCGACGCCCACCAGCAGGAACAGCGAAAGGCCGACCATCCACAGACGTGGACGGCCGGCCTCGTTGCTGGGGCGGTCAGCCAGGGCGGACCGCGCCGACGTAGGGCATCTCGTGGAGGTTGGAGACCTTCACACCCGCACCGGGGTTGGCGGCGTGCACGATCAGGCCGTTGCCGATGTACATGCCGACGTGGCTGATCGGGCTGTAGTAGAACACCAGGTCGCCGGGCCTCAGGTCGCTCTCGGCGACGTGGGGGCCCGAGGAGTACTGGGCGCTGGAGGAGTGCGGCAGGCCGACGCCGGCCTGGGCCCAGGCCATCATCGTGAGGCCCGAGCAGTCGAAGGCGTTGGGGCCGGCGGCGCCGTAGACGTAGGAGTCGCCGACCTGGGCCATGGCGTACTGGACGGCGGCGGCAGCGCGACCGGACGCGGGGACGTCGGAGGGGACGGTGGTCCCGCCGCGCGACAGGATCTCCGCGCGCTCCTCGTCCTTGAGGCGGTCGAGCAGCGACTTCGCCTGGTCGAGCTTGTCGTCGATCGTGCTCTTCTCGTCCTTGAGACGCGACTCGACGGCGCTGACCTGCGAGACCCGGCGGGCGGTCGCGGTCTCGCGGATGTCGAGGGCCGCGACCTCGTCGGCGTAGTCGTCGAGCAGCGCGTCCTGGTGGTCCTGGTAGGACGACATGGTCGTGAGCTGCGAGAGGAAGGCGCCGGGGTCGTCGGAGACGATGACCTCGCCGACCGCGGAGATGCCCTGGCCCTGGTACTGGCTGACCATCGCGTCCGCGACCTGCTCGCGCACCTTGCCGAGCGCGGCGTCCTGGCGCTCCTGGTCGGCGCGCAGCGAGGCGACGTCGCTCTGGAGGGCAGTCAGCTCGATCTTCGCATCGTTGTAGCGCTCCGAGGCCTGCTCGGCCTCGTGGAAGAGCCGGTCGACGCGCGCCTGCACGGTGTCGATGTCGGGGTCGGCGTAGGCCGAGGTGGAGGGGATGAGCCCGATCGTGGCGGCCAGGGCCAACCCGGTCAGGGCAGTGATGAGTCGCTTCCGCACGAGCGGGCGGTCTCCCTTGTGTGTCGTACGCCTACCGGGTGAGCTGACGGATTCGGGCACGACTTGCCCTACCCCCGCTCCTCGCCGCACCTGCGCGCGACGCCTCGCGAGGGATTCACCCCAGAAGAGTTGGTTCCCCGGCTCCCGGAACCCCCCGAAGAGGCTCCAGAACTCGACGCAGCACCCGCGCGGACCCGGTGGCCCACTTCCACGGCTGCTTGAGTGGATGAGGTTAGTCCTCGGAGGGGCCCACGCCAACTCCCGGGGCGGTGTTTCTCACGACCGACGGACAGCCGTCCGCGTCGCGCCCGTCCGGACGGCTCACGCCGACTCCACCTCGGGCCCCGACACGGCCTGGACCAGGCGCAGCGGCGGCACCAGGCCCCCGGCCGCGAGCACGTCGAGCGCGCGGCACTCGTCGTCGTCGAAGGTGAGCTCCGGCGGCGGCCCCAGGAGCACGGTCACCACGCAGTCGTGGCAGGCCAGCCCGCGCACCACGCAGGTGTCGCAGTCGATTCTCGTCGTCATGCGTCCAGGCTGACAGTCGCCACCGACAGGGGGTCCCCCTCGCGGCGAGCGGGGGTCAGGACGCGTCGCGGGTCAGGACGGGTCGGAGGTGAGGTCGGCGTCGGTGCGCGCGACCGTCTCGATCGCGTCGCTGCGACCGCACCAGCGGCACGACACGGCCTCGACGTCCTCGCCGAGGACCTCGGTGCTCTCCACCCGGTGCTCGCCGGCGAGGTCGTAGTGCCAGAACTCCTGCGTGCGCCGGGTGCGCGTCACGTCGAAGCGGGTCAGGTTGCCGCAGCCGCCGCAGCGCCAGCGGTGGGCCTGGTCGGGGAGGGCGGGTGTCGAGCTCACGGCACCACCCTATGCGCACGCGGGGAGAGGTCCGCGCCGCGCGCCGCCCGTGGGATGTCGGCGCCTCGTCCTACGGTCGGGGCATGAGCCAGGCCGCCCCTCCCGCACCCCCGGCCGGCGCCCGGTGGGAGTCGCAGCGCAGCTTCGACGAGCTCGGTCGCGCCCTGCGCGACGTCACGTTCACCGTCGTCGACCTGGAGACCACCGGCGGCTCCCCGGCGGCCGGCTCCATGATCACCGAGATCGGGGCCGTCAAGGTCCGCGGCGGCGAGGTGCTCGGCGAGTTCCAGACGCTCGTCGACCCCCAGACCCAGATCCCGGCGTTCATCGCGGTCCTCACCGGCATCAGCAACTCGATGGTCGCCGACGCCCCGCCCATCGACGCGGCGCTGCCGGCGTTCCTCGAGTTCGCCGCCGGCACGGTGCTGGTGGCCCACAACGCGCCGTTCGACGTGGGGTTCCTGCGCCACTTCGCCGAGCTCCAGGGCCGCGCCTGGCCGGCGTTCGACGTCGTCGACACCGCCAAGCTGGCCCGCCGCGTGATCACCCGCGACGACGCGCCCAACTGCAAGCTCTCCTCGCTGGCGCGGGTCTTCCACAGCACGACCACCCCCAACCACCGCGCCCTCTCCGACGCGCGGGCCACCGTCGACGTCCTCCACGGGCTGATGGAGCGGGTCGGCGCGCTCGGGGTGCACACCCTCGAGGAGCTGCAGACGTTCTCCTCCCGGGTCTCGGCCGCGCAGCGCCGCAAGCGCCACCTCGCCGACGGGCTCCCCCACTCCCCCGGCGTCTACCTCTTCAAGGACGAGTCCGCGCGGGTCCTCTACATCGGCACCTCCCGCGACCTGCGCAAGCGGGTGCGCTCCTACTTCACGGCCTCCGAGACCCGCTCGCGCATGGGCGAGATGGTGCGGCTGGCCGCAGAGGTCCAGGCCATCGAGTGCGCGACCCCGCTCGAGGCGGAGGTCCGCGAGCTGCGCCTGATCGCCGAGCACAAGCCGAGCTACAACCGCCGCTCCCGCTTCCCCGAGAAGGTCACCTTCATCAAGCTCACCCGCGAGCCGTGGCCGCGGCTGTCGATGGTCAAGCGGGTGCTCGACGACGACGCCGACTACCTCGGCCCCTTCGGCAGCCGCGCGATGGCCGAGCAGTGCCTGGCCGCGCTCCACGACACCTTCCCGGTGCGCCAGTGCTCCGACCGCTTCGGCCGCACCCCCTCGCGCTCGGCGTGCGTGCTGGCCGAGCTGGGCCGCTGCCTGTCCCCCTGCGACGGCAGCGTCGACGGCCACACCTACGCCGCGGTCGTGCGCCAGCTGCGCGAGACGCTGCTGCGCCGCCCCGACGACGTCGTCGACCTGGTCAACGAGCGCATGGCCGCCCTCGCCGCCGACGAGCGCTACGAGGAGGCGGGGCTGCACCGCGACCGCCTGGCCTCCTTCGTCCGCGCCGCCGCCCGCACCCAGCGGCTCAGCTCGCTCACGCGCTGCGCCGAGGTGGTCGCCGCCCGTCGCGAGGACGACGGACGCTGGGCGGTCCACGTCGTGCGCTACGGCCGCCTCGCGGCGGCCGGGGTGATCCCGCCGGGAGCCGACGCGGTCGCCTACGTCGAGGTGCTGCGCGCCTCGGCCGAGACCGTCCTACCGGCGCCGGGGCCGGTCCCCGCCGCGACGGCCCAGGAGACCGAGCGGCTGCTGCGGTGGCTGGAGTCCCCCACCGTGCGCCTGGTCGACGTCGACGGCGAGTGGACCTGCCCCGTCCAGGGGGCCGGGCGCCACCTGGAGGGTCCGCTGGGTGCCCGCCAGGACTCCGGCCACCACCTCGAGTCCCGTTAGGCTCCGCTCATGATCACCGCCATCGTCTTCGTGAAGGCCGACGTCGCCCGGATCCCCGAGGTCGCCGAGGCGATCGCCGCCCTCGAGGGGGTCAGCGAGGTCTACTCCGTGACCGGGCAGATCGACCTGATCGCGCTGGTGCGGGTGCGCAACCACGACGACGTGGCCGCCGTCATCGCCGACCGCCTCAACAAGGTCCCCGGCGTGTCCGAGACCGAGACCCACATCGCGTTCCGCTCCTACTCCCGCCACGACCTCGAGTCCGCGTTCTCGCTGGGCCTCGACTAGTGCGCGCCGGCTGATGGAGCGGTTCGGGGACCACTGGCTCGACGTCCTCGGCTGGGGCGGCAGCGCGCTGCTCGTCCTCTCCCTGCTGCAGACCCGGGTGCTGCGCTTCCGCGCCCTCAACCTGGTCGCCTGCCTCATCCTGCTGTGCTTCAACGCGCTCATCGAGGTCTGGCCGATGGTCGGGATGAACGTCGTCCTCGCGGCGATCAACGTGTGGTTCCTCGTCCGCCTGACCCGCGACCGTCACGACGACGAGGTCTTCGAGGTCGTGCAGGTCAAGGTCGACGACGAGTACTTCCGCCACGTCCTCAAGACCCACGAGCAGGACATCCGGGCCTTCCAGCCCGACTTCGGCACCCGGCCCGACGCGGGCCAGCTCGCGGTCGTGGTCGTCACCGGCGACGAGACGGTCGGCGTGGTGCTGCTGCGCACCGACGGCGACGCCGCCCTGGTCGAGCTCGACTACGTCACGCCCCGCTACCGGGACTTCTCCCCCGGCGAGTTCGTGTGGCGGCGCAGCGGCGTGCTCCGCGACCTGGGCCTGCGCCGCGTCACCACCTCACCGCAGATGCGTGGGGCCTACTACGAGCACGTGGGCTTCCGCCGCGACGGCGAGGAGTTCGTCCTCGAGCTCTGAGGACGGCTCAGTCGCCGGTGGCCGCGACCCAGCGGTCCAGCGTGGCCTGGGCCGCTCCGGAGTCGATGGCCTGCGCGGCCCGCTCGATGCCGGCCGGCAAGGCGTCCTCGACCGAGGCACCCGGGTGGTCGTAGACCGCCAGGGCCGCCCCCGCGTTGAGCACGACCGCGTCGCGCACCGGCCCGGGCTCGGCCGCGAGCATGCGCCGTACGACGTCGGCGTTGTGGGCCGCGTCGCCACCGCGCAGGTCCTCGGTGGTCGCCGGCGCGAGGCCGAGAGCGGCAGGGTCGACGCTCGCGGTCGTCACCACGCCCGCGTGGACGTGCCACACCGAGGAGGTCGTGGTGGTGGTGAGCTCGTCGAGGCCGTCGTCGCCGCGCACGACCCAGGCGTCGGCGCCGCGGCGGGCGAAGACCCCGGCCATCACCGGCGCCATGCGGGCGTCGGCGCAGCCGATCGCCTGCGCGTGGGGCCGGGCGGGGTTGGCGAGCGGCCCGAGGATGTTGAAGGTGGTGCCGATCCCCAGCTCGCGTCGGGGCACGGCGGTGTGCCGCATGGCGGGGTTGAAGGCGGCCGCGAAGCAGAACGTGATGCCGGCCTCCTCGGCCACGCGGGCGACCCGGTCGGCGGGCAGGTCGAGCCGGATGCCGAGCGCCTCGAGGACGTCGGCGCTGCCGGACTGGGAGGAGGCCGACCGGCTGCCGTGCTTGACGACCTTGGCGCCCGCGCCGGCGGCCACGATGGCCGCCATCGTGGAGATGTTGACCGACATCGAGCGGTCACCGCCGGTGCCGACGACGTCGAGCAGCCGCCCCGGGACCGAGATCGGCGTGCGGCGGGCGTACATCGCCTCGACCAGGCCGGTCACCTCCTCGATCGTCTCGCCCTTGGCGCGCAGCGCCACCGCGAAGCCCGCGATCTGGGCCGCGGTGGCCTCGCCGGACAGGATCTCGCCCATGGCCCAGGTGGCCTGCTCCGAGGTGAGGTCGGAGCGTGCGACGAGGGCGCTGAGGACGTCGGGCCAGGTCACGCCTGGGCGGGGACCCGTGCCCGCAGCAGCGCGACCACGGACTCGGCGAGCTGGATGGGGTCGATCGGGTGCGACACGGCCGCCTCGGCGCGCGACCACGTCGCCAGCCAGGCGTCCTGGGGGCGGCCGATGAGCACGAGCACCGGCGGGCACTGGTAGATCTCGTCCTTGAGCTGCTTGGCGATGCCCATGCCGCCGGCGGGCACGGCCTCGCCGTCGAGGATGACCAGGTCGATGGTGCCGGAGTCCATGTGCTGGATGACGACCGGCTCGGTGGCCACCTCGACGTAGGTCAGCTCGGGCAGGTCGGGGTGCGGCCGTCGCCCCAGGGCGAGGATCACCTGCTCGCGCGTGGTGACGTCGTCGCTGTAGACCAGGACCTTGAGCTTGCGGTTCGTCGAGTCGCTCACGGGCCAGATGCTACCGCTCGGCGTCGGCCCCGGACGCGCCAGGCGCGGCCGCGCGCTCGCGGGCCTCCTCCAGGTCGAGGCGGCGGTCCTCGCGACGGGCCTCGGAGAAGGACGAGCGCACCCACTGCGCGAACAGCACGGCGAAGAACGAGAGCCCCACGAGGTCGCCGGCGCCCCAGAGGATCCCGCCGGCGAGGTGCTGGTCGTCGTAGGGGTCGGGCAGCCACGCGCCCATCGGCCCGTCGGAGAGCGAGGGGTACCAGTCCCCGCCCAGGAGCGTCTCCTGGCCCATGATCGTGACGCCGAGGAAGGCGTGGAAGGGCAGCGTCATCATCGTGAGCAGCACCCGGAACGGGTAGCCCACCCGACCCGGCAGCGGGTCCACGCCCACGAGCGGCCAGAAGAAGAGGCTGCCGACGGCCACGAGGTGGACGTGCATCATCTCGTGCACGAAGACCGAGTGCAGCGAGGCGTCGTACCAGCCCGAGAAGTACAGCGCCCACGGCGACACGACGTACAGGGCGAACGCCAGCGGCGGGAACGAGACCACCTTCGCCACCCGCGAGTGCAGCACGGCGAGCAGCCAGCGCCGCGGCGCGCGGGGCAGGGTGCGCAGCGCCAGCGTCACGGGCGCGGAGAGCGCGAGCGCCAGCGGCACCACCATCGACAGCACCATGTGCTGGACCATGTGCAGGCTCACCAAGGTCGTGTCGTACGCCGCCAGGCCGGACGAGGTGGCGACGTAGAAGGCCCCGATGCCGACCCCGAACGCGATCGTGCGACCCACCGGCCAGCGGTCCCCGCGACGCCGGAGCTCGCGCAGCCCGAGGACGTAGAGACCGACCGCCCAGACGGTCAGGACGAGCGGCAGCGGGGCCAGGGACCACTGCGTGAAGAACGCCCCGACCGACGGTCGCGGGAGGCTCTCGGTGGCCGCCAGAGCGGCGAGCAGGGGTGGTCCGGGCACAGTGTGAACTTTATGACCCTCCTAGTGAGGGGGTCGGGTCGCCCTCCGACCATGCGCCGGACATAATGAGCACGTGGCGACGACTGCTTCAGCTTCGATTCCGGCATCCCGACTGCACGGGCATCACGACCGTCCCAGCATGGTCGCGGTGGGGACGATCATCTGGCTCTCCAGCGAGCTGATGTTCTTCGCTGCCCTCTTCGCCTCGTACTTCACGATCCGGGCGGTCAGCACCGACCTGTGGTCGCAGAACACCGCGTTCCTCGACGTGCCGTTCGCGGCGGTCAACACCACGATCCTGGTGCTCTCCTCGCTCACCTGCCAGCTCGGCGTCTTCGCCGCCGAGCGCGGCCAGGTCGGCCGCGCGGGATCGGTGCTCAACATCAAGGGCTGGGGCCTGCGCGAGTGGTTCATCCTGACCTACCTGATGGGGTCGATCTTCATCGCCGGGCAGGCCATCGAGTACGCCACGCTCATCCAGGAGGGGATCACGATCCCCGACTCGGCCTACGGCACGATGTTCTACCTCACGACCGGGTTCCACGGGATCCACGTGACCGGCGGGCTGATCGCGTTCCTCTTCGTTCTCGGGCGCACCTACCTCGCGCGCAAGTTCACCCACGAGCAGGCGGTCAGCGCGATCGTCGTCTCCTACTACTGGCACTTCGTCGACGTCGTGTGGATCGGGCTGTTCGCCACGATCTACCTCATCCAGTGACTCGCAAGGACTCATCGTGCGCCTCCTGAACCGAACCGCCGGACGCATCTCCCGGCACCGCCGCGGCCGCCTCGCCGGTGTGGTGATGCTGATGGTCGGCCTCGTGCTGACCGGCGGTCTCTACACCGTCTTCGCCCCGGCGCAGGCCGACTCCTCGGAGTCCGACGCCGCGCTCGTGGCCGAGGGCCGCGAGCTGTTCCTCGTGAGCTGCTCGTTCTGCCACGGCAAGAACGGCGAGGGCGTGCTCACCGAGGGTGGCACGCAGTACGGCCCGTCGCTCGCGGGCGTGGGCGCGGCCTCGGCCGACTTCCAGCTCGGCACCGGCCGGATGCCGCTGACGCGTCCCGGCCAGCAGGTCGCGGTCAAGCCGGTGGTCTTCGACGACGACGAGATCGAGGCGCTGTCGGCGTACGTCGCCTCGCTGGGCCCCGGCCCCGCGGTCCCCGACGAGAAGGACTACAGCCTCGAGGGCCTCAGCGCCGCCGAGCGCGAGGAGGCCGTCACCCGCGGCAGCCAGATCTTCCTGACCAACTGCACCGCCTGCCACAACTTCAGCGGCAACGGCGGCGCGATGCCCCGCGGCGGCGCGGCGCCCAACATCCTGGGCACGACCCCCGAGCACATCTACGAGGCCATGCTGACCGGCCCCGGCAACATGGACACCTTCTCCAACGGCAACCTGTCGCCGGAGGAGAAGCGCGACGTCATCGCCTACGTCTCCCAGCTGCGCGAGCAGCCCGAGTACGGCGGCTTCGGCCTCGGCGGGCTCGGCCCCGTGAGCGAGGGCATGTTCGCCTGGCTGGTGGGCATCGGGGGCCTGGTCGGCTTCGCGGTCTGGATCGCGGCCCACACCACCCGCTCGACCAAGCAGCCCTCGAAGGGAGCCGACGCGTGAGCATCGACCACGACCAGGACGTGACCCGCGCGGAGCGCTCCGACAACGTCCCGGCGATCCCCGACCCGGGTCTGCCGGAGCACACCTGGCGTCCCACGGACGTCGACGAGCGGCTCGCCAAGCGCGCCGAGCGCCAGGTCGCCACGCTCTTCGGGCTCTCCTCGGTGTGCGTGCTGCTCTTCCTGGTCTCCTACTTCGTCCTCGACGTCGGCGACAACCACACGACGTTCGCCGGCTTCGGCGCCTCCACGGTCGCGCTGGGCTCAACGCTCGGCGGCGCCCTGCTGTTCATCGGCATCGGCATCATCCAGTGGGCGCGCAAGCTCATGGGCGACCACGAGATCTCCGAGATGCGCCACCCGGCGCGCTCCTCCGACGAGGACCGCGCCGCGACCCTCGAGGCGCTCGCCCTGGGTGCCGAGGAGTCGGGCATCGGCCGGCGTCCGCTGGTCCGCAACTCCCTCCTGGGTGCGGTCGGCCTGCTCGGCCTGCCCGCCATCGTCATGCTGCGCGACCTCGGCCCGTTGCCGGGCGACAAGCTCTACCACACGGTGTGGGAGAAGGGCATGCGCGTCGTGCGCGACGTCGTCGGCACGCCGATCAACAAGGCCGACCTCGAGATCGGCGACCTGGTCAACGCCGAGCCGGAGATCGTGTTCGCGGTCGACGAGGAGGGCGAGCACGTTCTGGAGGGCGTGGAGCTCCAGGTGGCCAAGTCCAAGGCCGCCGTGATCCTGCTGCGCATGGACCCCTCGGACATCACGCCCGCCAAGGGCCGCGAGAACTGGTCGGTCGACGGGATCGTCTGCTACTCCAAGATCTGCACGCACGTCGGCTGCCCGATCTCGCTCAACGAGCGCAAGACGCACCACCTGCTGTGCCCGTGCCACCAGTCCACGTTCGACCTGGCCGACTCGGGGAAGGTCGTGTTCGGTCCTGCGGCACGCTCCCTTCCCCAGCTGCCGCTGATGGTCGATGAGGAAGGCTTCCTCGTCGCTCAGAGCGACTTCACCGAACCCGTGGGACCAAGCTTCTGGGAGCGTGGCTGATGAGCGTCGATACGAGCAAGGTCGCCGATACCAACGCCGGGACCGCCGCCACGCCGAAGAAGCCGGGCAAGGCGGGCGTCGTCGCCAACTGGGCCGACGAGCGCCTGGGGCTCGGCACCCTGATGAAGAAGAACCTGCGCAAGGTCTTCCCCGACCACTGGTCGTTCATGCTCGGCGAGATCGCGCTGTGGAGCTTCGTCGTCCTGCTGCTGAGCGGGGTGTTCCTCACGCTCTGGTACACGCCGAGCATGGGCGAGGTCGAGTACCAGGGCTCCTACAACCCGCTGCGCGGGGTGGAGATGTCCGAGGCCATGGCCTCGACCCTGAGGCTGTCCTTCGACGTCCGTGGCGGCCTGCTCATGCGGCAGATGCACCACTGGGCGGCGATGCTGTTCATCGCCTCGATGATGATCCACCTGCTGCGCGTCTACTTCACCGGCGCGTTCCGCAAGCCGCGTGAGCTCAACTGGGTGATCGGCAGCCTCCTGCTGCTGCTCGGCACGCTCGAGGGCTTCACCGGCTACTCCCTGCCCGACGACCTGCTCTCCGGCACCGGCATCCGTGCCGCCGACGGGTTCATGAAGTCGATGCCGGTCGTCGGCACGTACATGTCGTTCTTCCTGTTCGGCGGCGAGTTCCCGGGTGAGGCGATCATCCCGCGCCTCTACACCGTGCACGTGCTGCTGATCCCCGGCATCCTGCTGGCCCTGATCGCCGCCCACATGCTGCTGCTCGTCTACCACAAGCACACCCAGTGGCCCGGCCCCGGACGCACCGAGGAGAACGTCGTCGGCTTCCCGATGCTCCCGGTCTACGCGGCCAAGGCCGGCGGCTTCTTCTTCATCGTCTTCGGCGTCAGCGCCCTCATGGGTGGTCTGCTGTCGATCAACCCGGTGTGGAAGTTCGGGCCCTACGACCCCACGAAGGTGACGGCGGGCTCGCAGCCCGACTGGTACATGGGCTGGCCGGACGGCCTGCTGCGGATCATGCCCGGGTGGGAGTCCCACTTCTGGGGCGTCACCCTGTCCTGGAACGTCTTCATCCCGATCATCGTGATGCCCGGGCTGATGTTCACGATCCTGCTGATGCTGCCCTTCATCGAGTCGTGGGTCACCGGCGACAAGCGGGACCACCACCTGCTCCAGCGTCCCCGCAACGCCCCGACCCGCACGGCGGTCATGGTCGCGCTGATGACGTTCTACGGGCTGGCCTGGATCGCCGGCGGCAACGACATCATCGCGATCAAGCTGCACCTGAGCATCAACCAGATCACCTACTTCATCCGAGCGGCGATCTTCGTCGGACCGGTGATCGCCTTCCTGATCACCCGGCGCTGGTGCATCTCGCTGCAGCGTCACGACGAGCAGAAGCTGCTCCACGGCTACGAGACGGGCATCATCATGCGCTCGGCCGAGGGTGGCTACTCCGAGCGGCACCTGCCGGTCAACGAGGCCGAGGCCTACACCCTCACCGCGCGCGAGCGCGAGGAGGTCTGGACCCCTGGCGACAGGACCGACGCCAACGGCGTGCCGGCCAAGCGTGGGCGCCTCGACGGCCTGCGGGGCAAGCTCTCGACGCTGATGTACGCCGACAACGTGCAGCCCGTGACCAAGGAGGAGCTCGAGGCCGCCCACCACCACGCGGACCACGAGCACGAGCTCCAGGCCTCGCTGGAGGGTCAGCCCGCCGACGGCCACCAGTTCAACGGCCACCACGCGGTCGACGGCGAGGACCTGCGCGGCGACCACTGATAGACCCGCTCCACCGCTGACCCGCCCGAGACGTTCGGGCGGGTCAGCGTCATTTGAGGGCCCACTCCCCCGCGTCTGCGGTCGAGCGCACGTCGAGACCCCCGCACCAGTGGCTGTCTCCTCGGGCCCGTCGAGCGTGGCCGACCTTGTCGTGGGATCGGACTGCCGACGTGGGTGCCCGACAGGCGGAGCCCGCGCTTGTAGCGGGCGGGCTCACCTCAGCCCCGAGGAGGCGACCAGAGGTGTGGGGGTCTCGACGTGCGCTCGCTGACGCCCGCTGCTCGACCACCGACAGGACGTCAGCGGAGGGCGGAGCCCTGGGCGTAGTCCTTGAAGGAGGCGTTCCAGTCGCCGTAGCCGTTGTCGAGGGTCATGGGGCGGTCGGTGCCGGTGTACTCGACGACGTCGCCGCGACGGGACATGTCGTAGAGCCAGCCGGCGTCGGCGGTGCTCATGCCGGTGCAGCCGTGGGAGACGTTGGCGTGGCCCTGCGACCCGGTGGACCAGGGGGCGGCGTGGATGAACTCGCCGGAGTAGGTCACCCGCATGGCCCACTGGACATCGTCGATGTCGTAGGCGTCGGCGCTGCCGGCGGCGATGCCGACGGTCTCGGAGTTCATCCGCTTGCGGTCGAACTTCTCCATGATCACCTTGGTGCCCGAGCGGGTGGTGAAGCCCGGCTTGCCGGTGGTGATCGGCAGCGTGCGGAGCAGCTTGCCGTTGGAGAACACCTTCATCTGGTGGGTCTGGGCGTTGACCTTGTAGACGTGGGCGTCGCCGACCTCGAAGTCGACCACGCGGTCCTCCTGGCCGAAGATCCCGTTGCCGGCCGCGACGCCGTTGACGTCGACGTCGACCGACACCTTGGTGCCGGGCTGCCAGTACCTCGCCGGGCGCCAGTGCGCCTCGGTGGCGCTCAGCCAGTGCCAGGTGCCGCGCTGGGCGGGCTGCGAGGTCACCTTCATGTGCCGCTCGAACTCCGCCCGGTCGGTCACCGCCACGTCGAAGGAGACGACCACGGGCATGCCGACACCGACGGTCTCCCCGCCCAGGGGCGCCACCGACGGGTAGGTCTGCTGCTGCAGCGACAGGGGCGCCGTCTCGAAGCGGGAGGTACGGCGGACAGGTGCGCCGTCGGCGCCCTCGGCGAGCGCCTTGACGGTGTAGGTCTCCCCCGGCTCGAGCCGGTCCGAGGCGGTCCAACGCGCGCCGTCGGCGGCGATCGCGCCGTCGACGGCACCGGAGGGCGACGAGAGGGTGACCGAGGTGAGGCGAGCGTTCTTGGCGGTGACCTCGACGACCTTGTCGACGCCCACCGTCGCACCACGCTTGACGTTGGTGGCGACCCGGCCGGCGGGCTTCGGGGCCGCCGTCGCACCACCGCTCGAGGAGCTCGTGGGCTCGTCGTCAGGACCACCCGTCAGCGCGGACCCGGCATCGCAGGCGGCGAGGGTGAGGCTGGCGAGGAGCAGCGCGGAGGCGCCGACCAGGCGGCGGCTGGACATGGTGGAACTCCCGGAGGTCTTGCCGAACGCGACGCGGCCGACCGAGCGGCCGACCGGACCCAGGATAACGCGGCGATCCCTAGAATCCTGGATCGTCGTGCTGGGCCGCGGGTCGGCCCGAGACTCAGTGGGCGTGCTCGCCGCGGTAGTACTCGAAGACCAGGCCGCTCAGCGCGATCGCGCCCAGGACCCCGCCGATGATGACCATCCACCAGGCACCGGCGGCGACCCCGGACACCATCACGCCCAGCGTGAGGGCGCACCAGAGCGGCCACCAGCTGTAGGGCGGGAAGAAGCCCAGCTCGCCGGCGCCGTCCGCGATCTCGGCGTCCTTGCGGTCCTCGGGGCGCGGGTCCATCTTGCGGGCGTGGAAGCCGAGGTAGAGGCTGACCATCAGCGTCAGGAGCGCGGTCATCGTCAGCGCGGACGTGCCGGTCCAGTCACCGCCCTTGTCGGAGCCCTCGGTGACGAACCAGTAGGCCGGCGTCACGAGCACCAGGAAGACGGTGCAGATGGCGAAGATCCAGGTCTCGGACTTCATCGGGCGTCATCCTCCGGGCGCTGGCGCTGGCTCTGGTCGTCGCCGTCCAGGCGCTCCTGGATGAGCTCCTCGCGGCCCTCCATGTCCGGGGCGTCGGCGAAGTCGCCGTCGCGGGCCGAGGAGTTCTCGTCGAGCTCGATGGCGGCGATCTCGGGGTGGTGCAGGTCGAAGGCCGGGGACTCCGAGCGGATCCGCGGGATCGTCACGAAGTTGTGGCGCGGCGGGGGCGAGCTCGTCGCCCACTCCAGCGACCGACCCCAGCCCCACGGGTCGTCCACACCCACCAGCGGCGCGCGCCGGGAGATGTAGACGTTGTAGAGGAAGGGCAGCGTGGAGGCGCCCAGCAGGAACGCACCCACCGTGGACACCTGGTTGAGGGTGGTGAACCCGTCGCCGGGCAGGTAGTCGGCGTAGCGACGCGGCATCCCCTCGACGCCCAGCCAGTGCTGGACCAGGAACGTCAGGTGGAAGCCCACGAACAGCAGCCAGAAGTGGACCTTGCCCAGGCGCTCGTCGAGCATCCGGCCGGTCATCTTGGGCCACCAGAAGTAGAAGCCCGCGAACATCGCGAACACCACCGTGCCGAACACGACGTAGTGGAAGTGCGCGACCACGAAGTAGGAGTCGGAGACGTGGAAGTCCAGCGGCGGCGACGCCAGGATGATGCCGGTCAGACCACCGAAGAGGAACGTCGTCAGGAAGCCGATCGACCAGAGCATGGGCGTGTCGAACGAGATGGACCCGCCCCACATCGTCCCGATCCAGTTGAAGAACTTCACTCCCGTGGGCACCGCGATCAGGAACGTCATGCCGGAGAAGAACGCGAGGTTGACCGACCCCGTCACGAACATGTGGTGGGCCCACACGGCGACCGACAGGATCGCGATGCCGAGCGTGGCGCCGACCAGGCCGACGTAGCCGAAGATCGGCTTGCGGCTGAAGACCGGCAGGATCTCGGTCACGATGCCGAAGAACGGCAGCGCGATGATGTAGACCTCCGGGTGCCCGAAGAACCAGAACAGGTGCTGCCACAGGATCGCGCCGCCGTGAGCGGTGTCGAACACGTGGGCGCCGAGCTGGCGGTCGGCCTCGAGCGAGAGCAGCGCGCCGGCGAGCACGGGGAACGCGATCAGGACCAGCAGGCTGGTGATCAGCGTGTTCCACACGAACAGCGGCATCCGGAACATCGTCATGCCGGGCGCGCGCATGCAGATGATGGTGGTGATGAAGTTGACCGCACCCAGGATCGTGCCGAGACCGGCCAGCCACAGACCCATGATCCACAGGTCACCACCGACGCCGGGCGAGCGGATCGCGTCGGAGAGCGGGGTGTAGGCGAACCAGCCGAAGTCGGCCGCGCCCTGGGGCGTGAGGAAGCCGGAGGCGGCGATCAGGCCGCCGAAGAGGAACAGCCAGTAGCTGAACATGTTGAGCCGCGGGAACGCCACGTCGGGCGAGCCGATCTGGATCGGCATGATCACGTTGGCGAAGCCGAAGAACAGCGGCGTCGCGAACAGCAGCAGCATGATCGTGCCGTGCATCGTGAAGAGCTGGTTGTAGAGCTCCTCGTTGACGACCTGCTGACCGGGGTAGGCCAGCTCGGAGCGGATCAGCATGGCCATGAGGCCACCGACCATGAACCAGGCGAAGGACGTGATCAGGTACATCTTGCCGATCAGCTTGTGATCGGTCGTCGTCATGATCGTGACCAGCTTCTGGCCCAGGGGCTTGCGCCCGGCGCTCAGGTCGGTCGGTCGCGCCGCGGTGGTGGTCACTCGGCCCCCTTCTCGGACTCGTCGGACTCCAGGCCGGCCGGGGTGTCGGCGTAGGAGCCGCCGATGATGGGCTCCTCGGACACGTGGTCGGGGTCTTCGGAGAGGCCCTGGAGGTAGTCGTCGTACTCGGCGCGGGTCACGACCTTGACGTCGAACAGCATGCGCGAGTGGTAGGTGCCGCAGAGCTCGAAGCACTTGCCGGCGTAGGTGCCGGTGCGCTTCGGGGTCACCTGGTAGTGGTTCATCTGGCCGGGCACGACGTCCATCTTCATCAGGAAGCCGGGCACGCCGAAGTCGTGGATCACGTCGGGGGTGACCAGGTTGAAGCGGGTGGTCTCGTCGACCGGGAGGTAGAGCGTGGGGATCGTGTTGCCATCGCCCGAGACGTAGACGTTCTCGTCGTCGAAGGGGTGGTTGAACGTCCACTGCCACTGCTGTCCGACCACGGTGATCGTGTTGTCGGGCTCGCGGTCGTCGAGGACCTCGTTCTGCACGCGCACGGTGTGCGAGAAGAAGACGATCACCATGATGACCGGGAAGATCGTGTAGAAGATCTCCAGCGGCAGGTTGTAGCGGGTCTGGATCGGGATCTCGTCGTCGCTGCGCCGGCGGAAGTGCCAGGAGGCGTAGAAGATCAGGCCCCAGACGACCACGCCGGTGATGAGCGCGGCGATCCACGCTCCCTGCCACAGGGCCAGGACGGACTCGCCCTGCTCGGTGCCCGGATCGGGCATGGCGAGGCGCTTCCACTCGCCGGAGTCGGAGCCGCACCCGGAGAGGGCGAGCAGGCCGAGGCCCAGCAGGACGAGGAGCGACAGACGGCGGCCGAGAACGCCGGATCCTGCCTTGCGCTCGGGGAGTTGCAGACCCACGAACGAGCCTTCCTCTCAGACGGTCACGAACTCCCCAGAGACTATCCGAATCACCCCCCCGATGACGGACCGGGTCGCCGGTAGCCTCCGACTGTGACCTATCCCGCGGACCCCACGGCCGGGTACCTCGACTCGGCGTCCTCGGAACCCCTCCACCCGGCGGCCCGTGACACCCTGCTCGCCGCCCTCGACCAGGGCTACGCCGACCCGCGGCGACTGCACCGCCCGGGCCGCAGCGCGCGGCTGCTGCTCGACAACGCGCGCGCCGTGGTGGCCGACGGGCTGGGGGTGCGCCCCGACGAGGTCAGCTTCACCTCCTCGGGCACCGAGGCCGTGCACCGCGGGCTGCTGGGGCTGCACCGCGCTCGAGCGCGCGTCTCGGACCGGATCGTGCACAGCGCCGTGGAGCACTCGGCGGTGCTCCACGCCGCCGAGTGGGCCCCGGGAGAGACCGTCTCGGCGCCGGTCGACGAGCGGGGCCGCGTGCGGGTCGACGAGCTGCTCGCCGCGGCCGACGGCGTCGCCGTGGTGGCCCTGCAGGCCGCCAACCACGAGGTGGGGACCCTCCAGCCCGTCGCCGAGGTCGCCGAGCGGCTGGAGGGCGTCCCGCTCTTCGTCGACGCCTGCGCCGCCGCGGGGCGCGTGGAGCTGCCCACCGGCTGGGCGGCGGCCGCCGCGTCGGCCCACAAGTGGGGCGGTCCGGCCGGCGTCGGCGTCCTGCTCGTGCGCAAGGGCGTGCGCTGGACCAGCCCGTTCCCCCGCGACGACCGGGTCGACGACCGCTCGACCGGCTTCGAGAACGTCCCGGCCGCACTCGCCGCGGCGGCCGCGCTGCAGGCGGTCGTCGCCGAGCGCGCCGAGACCGCCGCCCGACAGTCCGCGCTCGTCGACCGGGTGCGGGCGGCGGTCGTCGCGATCCCCGACACCGACGTGGTGGGCGACCCCGTCGACCGGCTGCCCCACCTGGTGACCTTCTCGTTCCTCTACGTCGACGGCGAGGCGCTCGTCCACGCGCTGGGCCGCCACGGCTTCGGGGTCGCGAGCGGGTCGGCGTGCACCGCCTCGACGCTGGAGCCCAGCCACGTCCTCGCCGCCATGGGCGCGCTCACCCACGGCAACGTGCGGCTCTCGCTCGCCCGCGGCAGCACCGCCGACGAGGTCGAGCGGTTCCTCGCGGTGCTCCCCGACGCGGTGGCCGAGATCCGCGCGGACGTCGGCCTGTGACGCCGGCCCTGGAGCTCGACTGCCGCGACCTGCCCTGTCCGCGGCCGATCATCGAGCTGGCCCGCCACCTCGCCGACGTGGGCGTGGGCGAGCTGCTCGCCGTGGTCGCCCACGACCCGGCCGCACGGCACGACGTACCCGCGTGGTGCCGCATGCGCGGCCAGGAGTACGCCGGCCAGGACTCGGCCGCCGACGGCGCGCCACGCTTCGTGGTGCGCCGGGTCTCCTAGGGGCCTGCCCCAGGGTCGGCTCAGAGGTGCGCGGCCACGGCGGCCGCCGCTTCGGCGCCGTAGGAGTCCTCCACGCGGGCCACGAACTGCGCGTGCGAGAACGTGTACTCCTGGGTGCCCACCGTCTCCACGACGTAGGCGGCCAGGACGCAGCCGACCTGCGCGGCCCCCTCGAGGCCCAGGTCCCAGCTGAGCCCGGCCAGGAACCCGGCGCGGAAGGCGTCACCGACGCCGGTGGGCTCCACGGCCACGACGCCCTTGGCGGCCACGACCTCGATGACGGGCTCCCCGGCGCGGGTGATCCGCACGCCCTGGGCGCCGAGGGTGACCACCTGGGTGCCGACGCGGGACAGGATCTCCTCGGGCGACCAGCCGGTCTTCTGCTCGATCATGTGCGACTCGTACTCGTTGGAGAAGAGGATCGCGGCGCCGTCGATGAGGTCGCGGATCAGCTCGCCGTCGGAGAACGCGAGCTGCTGGGAGCAGTCGGAGATGAACGGGTAGGCGCGCTGGCGGCACTCGTGGGTGTGGCGGCGCATGGCCTCGGGGTCGTCGGCGCCGATGAGGACGTAGTCGGGCTGGCCGACGCGCTGGACGATCGGCTGCAGCTCGATCTGGCGGGCCTCGCTCATGGCGCCGGGGTAGAACGACGCGAACTGCGCCATCGTCGAGTCGGTCGTGCACACGAAGCGGGCGGTGTGCTTGGTCGTGGAGATGTGCACCGAGTGGCAGTCGACGTGGTGGCGCTCCAGCCAGGAGCGGTAGTCGGCGAAGTCCTCGCCGGCGGCACCCACCAGGACGGGCCGCAGCCCGAGGCGCCCCAGCCCGAAGCACATGTTGGGCGCCACTCCCCCGCGGCGGATCTCGAGGTCGTTGACGAGGAACGACACGGAGATGTTGTGGAGCTGCTCCACGACCAGCGAGTCCTCGAACCTCCCCGCGAAGGTCATCAGGTGGTCGGAGGCGATGGAACCGGCGATGAGGAGCGAGCCAGAGGACATGACACGGAACACTACCGACGGGTATGCCTGGGGCTACGCGGGAGTAGCCAATAGCGTCGAAGCATGACGCCGTACGAGGAGCTCACCAGCCCGCAGCAGATGCGCGCCGACTGCGAGGCCGCGGGTCGCAACCTGCGCCTGGAGTCGCGGCTGGAGCGCGCCGCACGGGCCGCCTCGCGCCCCGCGCCGAGCATCCTGTTCGCCGACTTCCCGCGCGAGGTCCCCAAGCGCGAGATCCAGGTCTCGGAGGCCGCGACCCGGCTGGCCAACGCGCTGCACCTGCACCTCGACTGACCCGCCCAGACCCTCGACAGGCCGACCCCTCCTCTCCCTCAGGCCTGTTGAGACCGAACAGCCCCCCGCCGGTGACCGGCGGGGGGCTGTTGCTTGGTTCGACTAACGGTTGCTTCTCGGCGATCAGTGGAAGCTGTCTCCACACGCGCACGAGCCCGTGGCGTTGGGGTTGTCGATCGTGAAGCCCTGCTTCTCGATGCTGTCGACGAAGTCGATCATCGCGCCGTTGAGGTAGGGGACGCTCATGCGGTCGACCACGACGCTGACGCTGTCGAAGTCGGTGACGACGTCGCCGTCCAGGCTGCGCTCGTCGAAGAACAGCTGGTAGCGCAGACCGCTGCAGCCGCCCGGCTGCACCGAGATGCGCAGCTGGAGGTCGTCACGACCCTCCTGCGCGAGAAGGCTCTGCACCTTCGCGGCGGCGACCGGGCTCAGGTTGATCTGGTCGGTGCGGCGCTCTGTGGTGGTCTCGACCTGCTCGGTCATGTGGTGACTCCCAGTCCGTGTGCGGGTTTCTTACCGTTTCCAATGGTCGCACACCTCCGGTTATTCCGGATGGCGACGTCATCCACGTGACCAGGTGCGCGCGACGCGCTCGGCCAGGGCCGCCAGGGAGCCGGCCGGGTCGGTGAAGGCGCGCTCCTCGCCCACCAGGTCCACGAGCGAGTACGCCGACTCCACGCCGAGTGCGCGCATCTCCCGCGAGCCCACCAGCACCTGCCCCGCCAGCGCCACGCAGGGGCGCAGCGCCTCCTGGGCCACCTCGGCCACGCCGTAGGGGACCTTGCCGGAGCGGCTGGAGAAGTCGAAGGCGCCCTCCCCGGTCACGACCAGGTCCGCGGCCCGGGCGCGCTCGGCGAGGCCGACGGCCGCGCTCACGAGCGCGATGCCCGGCTCGCGGGTCGCCCCCAGGCACAGCAGGGCGAAGCCGAGCCCGCCGCCGGCCCCGGCCCCCTTCTCCAGCGCGGTACGGCGGTCGGTGGCGGCGGCGAGGCCCTCCAGCCAGCCGTCCACGGTCACGAGCCGGTCTTCGGCGATGCCGCGCTGCGCGCCGAACGCCTTGGTGGCGCCGAAGAGCCCCGTCAGCGGGATGTCCACGTCGGTGGCGACCACCAGCGTCAGCCCGGCCACGCGCTCGCGCGCCGGGGCGAGGTCGACCTCGGTGGGGGCGGCGAACGCCGCGGGTCCGGCGTCGAGGACCCCGTCCGAGGTGGCGCCGAGCGCCGCCAGCAGGCCCGCTCCCCCGTCGTTGGTGCCGCTGCCGCCCAGCCCGACCACGACCGTCGTGGCGCCGGTGCCGGCGGCGGCCAGCAGGAGCTCGCCCACCCCCACCGTCGAGGCTCGCTCGGGGTCCTGACCCACCACGAGCGGCAGGCCGCAGGCCTGGGCGGTCTCGACGTAGGCGGTGTCGCCGACCACCAGGACGGTCGCGGGCGTGGGAGCGCCGAACGGTCCGGAGACCGTCACGGCCAGCAGGTCGCCCCCCAACGTCGCGTGGAGCACGTCGACGAATCCTGGTCCGCCGTCCGACATGGGGGCGAGGTCCAGCTCGTCGGCCGGTGCGCGCCGCGCCCAGCCCGTGGCGATCGCGCGCGCGGCCTCGACCGCCGTCAACGTGCCGGCGAACTTGTCGGGCGCCACCAGGACTCGCATGCGGCCATCCTGGCCGACACCTAGGCTCGGCCCGTGACCGAGGTGACGATCCGGCCGATGCGGCCCGAGGACGTGGCGGACGCCGAGCGCCTCAGCGCGGAGAGCTTCCTCGACCTCGACCGACGCATGCAGCGCCGCGCGTGGCCGGAGCCGCAGCGTCGCTCGCCGGCCCGCCAGGAGGCCTGGACGGTGCGCACGCGGCACTTCCTGGAGACCGACCCCGGCGGGTGCTGGGTCGCCGACGACGCCGGCGGCATGATCGGGATGGCGACCTCGTTCGTGCGCGACAAGACGTGGTTCCTGGCGACGTACGCCGTGCGGCCGGACGTGCAGTCGCGCGGCGTCGGGCGCCAGCTGCTCGAGGCGGCGCTCCACCACGGGCGGGGCTGCCTGCGCGGGATGCTGTCGGCGGGCAGCGACCCCAGGTCGGCGCGGCGCTACCGCCTGGCCGGCTTCACCCTGCACCCGCAGATGTTCCTCACGGGCACCGTCGACCGCTCCGTGATCCCCGTCGTGGAGAAGGTGCGCGAGGGCTCCGCCGCCGACACCGACCTCATGGACTCCGTCGACCGCCAGGTGCGCGACGCGGCCCATGGCCCGGACCACGCGCTGATGCAACGGCTGTGGCGGCCGATCGTCTCGGACTCGACCACGGGCTCGGGCTACGCCTACCTCGACGACCGGGGCACCCTTCAGCTGCTGGCCGCGACCAACCGCGCCACGGCCACGCGGCTGCTCTGGGCGGCCGTCGCGGACGGGCCGGAGGGGCAGACGATCTCCCACGTGACGGCGGCCAACGAGTGGGCGGTCGACGTGGGCATGGCCGCACGCCTGGAGCTGCACTCCGAGGGCTACCTGGCGCTGCGGGGAATGAGCCCGCCGTCGCCGTACGTTCACTCTGGTGCCCTGCTCTAGCAACGGCTCTCCCCGAACTAGGATCGGTGCCATGACGACCGTCGACCTGCCCCTGCTCCCGCTCGGCCGCGGGGTCGACCTCTCCTCCGAGCGCGGCGTGGAGTGCCCGGGCGACCTGCCCGAGACCTCCGACCCCTCGCTCGTCGCCCGTGCCCGGGCCGCCAAGGAGACCCTCGGCGACCGGGTGTTCGTGCTCGGCCACCACTACCAGCGCGACGAGGTCATCCAGTTCGCCGACGTCACCGGCGACTCGTTCAAGCTGGCCCGCGACGCGGCCGGCCGCCCGGAGGCGGAGTACATCGTCTTCTGCGGCGTGCACTTCATGGCCGAGTCGGCCGACATCCTCACCGGCCCCCACCAGCGTGTGGTCCTGCCGGACCTGTCGGCGGGCTGCTCGATGGCCGACATGGCCGTCCTCTCCCAGGTCGAGGACGCCTGGGACGCCTTGGCCGAGGCCGGGGTCCAGGACGCGGTCGTCCCGGTGACGTACATGAACTCCAGCGCCGACATCAAGGCGTTCTGCGGCCGCAACGGCGGCATCGTGTGCACCTCCTCCAACGCCGAGACGGCGCTGGAGTGGGCCTTCGACCAGAAGCAGCCCGTGGAGGCCGGCGGCCCGGGCCGCAAGGTGCTCTTCTTCCCCGACCAGCACCTCGGCCGCAACACCGCCGTGCTCAAGATGGGGCTCACGCTCGACGACTGCGTCGTGTGGGACCCGCAGAAGCCCCACGGCGGCCTGACCCGCCAGCAGCTGGTCGACGCCACGATGATCCTGTGGAAGGGCCACTGCTCGGTCCACGGGCGCTTCTCCCCCGAGGTCATCGACACCCTGCGCGCGACGGTCCCCGACATCCAGGTCCTGGTGCACCCGGAGTGCACCCACGAGGTCGTGCTCAAGGCCGACCTGGTCGGGTCGACGGAGTTCATCATCAAGACCATCGAGGCGGCGCCCGCAGGCTCCACCTGGGCCATCGGCACCGAGCTCAACCTGGTCAAGCGGCTCGCGCAGGACCACCCCGACAAGAACATCGTCTTCCTCGAGAAGAACGTCTGCTACTGCTCCACGATGAACCGGATCGACCTCCCCCACCTCGTGTGGGCGCTGGAGTCGCTCGTCAACGGCATCGTGGTCAACCAGATCGACGTGGACGACGACACCGAGCGCGACGCGCTGGTCGCGCTGCAGCGGATGCTCGACCTGCCGGGCAAGTCGCACAAGGACTGACCCGGGCCGGGGTCACTCCCCCGTCACTGGGGCAGCTCGAACCACGCGACCGTGCCGCCACCGGGGGCCTCGTCCAGGCCGATGGCGCCGCCGTGCGCCTCCACCACGCGCCGACAGGTCGCCAGGCCGATGCCGGAGCCGTCGACGCTGCTGGACGCCCGGGCGAGGGGCAGGAAGACCCGCTCGCGCTCCGCGGCCGGGACGCCGGGCCCGTTGTCGGTCACCTCGACCCGCCACCCGGTGGCGGTGGGGTGCGCACCGACGTGCACCGCGGGGGCACGCCCGGGCACGCGGAACTTGGCGGCGTTGCCGACCAGGTTCTGCAGCAGCGCGCGCAGCTGGACCTGGTCCCCGGGCACGGTCGGGAGCGCCCCGGCCTCCAGCGACACGTCGGCGAGGGCCGACTCGAGGTCGACCAGCACGTCGTCGAGCAGGGCGCCGAGGTCGACGTCGCCGAGCTTGAGCGAGCCGCTGACGCGGGCGAAGTCGAGGACGTCGTCGATCAGCAGCGCCATCCGCTGGGAGCCCTGCAGCGCGCGCTCGACCAGCCACTGCGCCTCCTGAGGGTCGGCGCCCTCGGCGAGGTGGTCGTGGACCATCTCCAGCGACATGGCGACGCTCGTGAGCGGCGACTTCAGGTCGTGGCTGACCTGGCCGGCGAACGACGCCAGCCGCTGGTTGGACTCCTCGACCTGCGCGAGGCTCTCGGCGAGACGCCTGCTGGTCAGCGAGAGCTCCAGGACGTCGACGACCCGGTCGGCCAGGGTGGCGAGGGCGCCGACCTGCGCGGTGTCGAGCTCGCGGGGCTCGGTGTCGAAGACGCACAGCGTGCCGATGGCGACGCCGGCCGGCGTGACCAGCTTGTGCGAGGCGTAGAAGCGGACCTGGCCGATCGCCCCGGTGACGAACGGGTTGTCCTGGAAGCGGGGGTCCAGGCGCGCGTCCGTCACCACGATGGGAGTGTCCCCGTCGAGCACCACCGCACACATGGAGTCCTCGCGGCGGCAGACCGAGGCGTCGAAGCCGACCGCCGCGACCTGGTGCTGGTGGGCCTCGGTGATCAGGTTGATCGTGGCCATGGGGACGTCGCAGACGAGCGCCGCGAGCTCCACGAGCGCGACGAGGTCACGCCGGGGCGGCCGCTCGAGCAGGTCGTAGGCGGCGATCCCCGCCGAGCGCCGCTGGTCCTCGAGGGTGCTGGTCATCACACGAGTCTCCCATCCTCCGTGCGGGATCTGGTGGTCCTCAGAGGCCGGGTGCGCCCCACAGGGCCAACCAGCGTGAGAGGTCCTGCTCCATCGGGATCTCGGCGGCGAGCGTGTCGCGCACCTGGATCTCCAGCAGGTTGTCGCGCTGCTGCGCCCCGGTCGGGGCGAAGGCGTAGAAAGAGGACTGCTTGTAGAGGTAGACCAGCCCGATGCGGCGGCCCGCCGAGTCGGCGAACGGCACCAGGGAGCACAGCAGGGACGGTCCGAACCCCTCCGCCTCCAGCGTCGTGTTGACGGCGTGCAGGTCGGTGCACAGCCCCCCGACGTCGTCGGGCTCGCGGTGCACGGTCAGCCACGTGAAGCCGAAGCCGTCGCCGCTCACCTCGACCTGCGGGGCGTCGACCGCGCCGGTGATCAGCGCGACCACGTCCTTCTGGGTGTCGGCGAAGCCGGCGCCGTCGGCGGCGCGGTAGCAGACCGAGCCGACCCCGGTGGGCGTGAGCCCGATCGTGGTCTGGAGCGTGACGGAGGCGCTCGGCACGAGGAAGAGCGCGTCGAGGTCGGCCTGCTTGGGTCGCGAGCGCCCCGTGACGGCCTGCCAGAAGCCCATCAGACGGTCGGCCGGCCGAGCTCGGCCTGGATCTTGGCGAGCTGCTCGAGGCGCTGCTCGAGCGAGGGGTGCGTCGAGGTGAGCGTGCGCAGCGAGACGCCGGCCACGGCCGGGGCGATGCACAGCGCGCTGGCGGCGCCGACCTGGCGAAGGTCCTTCTGCGGGATCTGGTTGATCTCGCCGGTGATCTTCTGCAGGGCGGAGGCCAGGGCGGCCGGCTTCATCGTGAGGTAGGCGCCGGCGCGGTCCGCGGACAGCTCGCGGTAGCGCGAGAGCAGGCGCAGCAGCACGAAGCTGACGGCGTAGACGACGAGGCTGACGACGAGCACGACCAGCCAGACCGGCAGGCCGTTGTTGTTGTTGTCGCGGCGGCCGCCGAGCAGGCCCAGCCCGCCGTACTGGGCACCCTGGGTGAGCATGCCGGCGGCGATGCCGGCCGAGGAGGCGACCGTCATCACGAGCACGTCGCGGTGGGCGACGTGGGAGAGCTCGTGGGCCAGGACGCCCTCGAGCTCCTCGGCCGTCAGCACCTGCAGGATGCCGGTCGTGACGCAGACGACGGCGCGGTCCGGGGAGCGCCCGGTCGCGAAGGCGTTGGGCACGGCACTGTCGGCGATGCCGACCCGGGGCTTGGGCATGTCGGCCAGGGCGCAGAGCCGGTCGATCATGCCGTGCAGCTCCGGCGCCTCCGCCGGGCTGACCTCCCGGGCGCGCATGGCCCGCATGGCCACCTTGTCGGAGGAGGACCACTGGTAGACCGCCACGCCGATGCCGATGATCCCGACGAGGATGCCCAGCCCCCCGCCGACGGCGTAGGCCAGGCCCACGACCAGGGCCACGAACAGCCCTCCGAGCAGGAACATCACCAAGGTCATGCGGGCAGCGAGCCCCGCGTCACCGACGAACCGTGTGCGAGCCATGGGGCCATTCTCCCCGGTCCACCCAAGAGCCACCTGAGCGGCCCGGGCGGAGGTTCAGCCCGGGATCAGCCCGTCGTCCTCGAGCAGCTCGCGGACCTGCTCGAGGGAGGCGTCAGCAGGCGGCAGGATCAGGTCGGACTCGTCGAGGGAATCCACCGGGTGGGCGACGCCGACGGTGCGCACCCCGTCGAGCAGCGCGGCGAGGGCGGTGCGGAACGCCGCCTCGTCGCCGCTCTCCACCGCCGCCTCGAGGGTCGCGTCGAGCTCGTTGAGCCGGTCGATCGCGTGGTCGGCGACGTCGTACTGGCCCTCGCCGAGGATCCGGACGATCAGCGCGCTCATCGCGGCTGCTCCCCCTCGGGCTGCTCCGGCGCCGCCTCGATGGCGTCGGGGGCCGGGGCGGACGAGAGCCCCTTCATGCGGGCCAGCTCGGCCTCGACGTCGGCCTGCGAGCTCATCGACTCCAGCTCGCGGCTGATGTCGTCGCCGGCGTTGAGCGAGGAGGCGTCGTCGAGCGCGCCGGAGGCGATCAGCTCGTCGATGGCACCGGCCCGGGCCTGCATGTTGGCGGTCTTGTCCTCGGCGCGCTGGATCGCCATGCCGACGTCACCCATCTCCTCGCCGATGCCGGACATGGCCTCGCCGATGCGGGTCTGGGCCTCCGCGGCCGTGTAGTTGGCCTTGATCGTCTCCTTGCGGGTGCGGAAGGACTCGACCTTCGCCTGCAGCCGCTGCTGGGCGAGCGTGAGCTTCTCCTCCTCGCCCTGGAGGTTGGCGTGCTGCACCTTGAGGTCGTCGATCTGGCCGGACAGCGCCGACTTGCGCGTCAGGGCCTCGCGGGCGAGGTCCTCGCGGTCCATGCTCAGCGCCTTCTCGGCCTGCTGCTGCAGCTTGCCGGCCTGCTGCTCGAGCTGGGCGACCTGGAGCTCGACGCGCTTGCGGCTGGTCGCCACGTCGGCGACGCCCCGGCGCACCTTGGAGAGGAGGTCGAGCTGGCGCTGGTAGCTGTAGTCAAGCGTCTCGCGCGGGTCCTCGGCTCGGTCGAGGGCCGTGTTGGCCTTCGACCGGAAGATCAGGCTGACGCGCTTCATGAGGCTCATTCGGACGGATCCCTCTCAGGTGGAGCGGACGGCAACGGCGTGATCCCCTCACCCTACGGCGCGAGCGGTGACGCGGCGAGGGCGTGGTGCCCCGCCGATCCGGTGGTCGGCGCCCGCTCGCCGCGCGGGCGGCACCAGTAGTCTGGGGCCCTGTCGTCCCACCCCTCGTGCTGAAGGTCACCCGTGTTCCGTCGTAGCAAGCAAGAGTCCACCGCCACCGAGTCGCTCGTCGTCAAGGAGGGCGGCAAGGGCCGACCCACCCCGACGCGCCGGGAGGCGGAGGCCGCGGCCAAGGCCCGGGCCAAGGTGCCGCGCACCCGCAAGGAGCTCGCCCAGGCGCAGCGCCAGGCGCGCATGGAGTCCAGCCAGCAGGTGCGCTCGGCCATGAAGACCGGCGACGAGCGCTACCTCATGCCCCGCGACAAGGGCCCGGTGCGGCGCTTCATCCGCGACTACGTCGACGCCCGGTTCTCCATCGTCGAGCTGATGATCCCGCTGCTGATCGTCACCATGGTGCTCGGCTACTCCGGCAACCCCGACCTGAGGAGCATGGGCAACACGCTGCTGCTCGGCACCCTGCTGCTCGTCATCGTCGACCTGCTGCTGCTGCGCCGCCGCGTGCGCAAGGAGATCGCGCGCCGCTTCCCCGGTGAGCCGCTGAAGGGCACGACCTACTACACCGTCACGCGCGCCATGCAGATGAAGTTCATGCGCATGCCCAAGTCCAAGGTCAAGATCGGCCAGGAGCTGCCCGAGCACTACTCGTGAGCGACCAGGTCGCCGGGCTCCTCGTGGGCCTGGTGGCCGCCGCGCTGTTCGGGGTCGCCGCGGTCGCCCAGGCCTCCGCCGTACGCCGGGTGGACGAGCGCCCCACGCAGCTGGGCGCCTTCGTGGGGCGGTCGGTGCGCGACCCGCTCACGATGGTCGTGGTGGCGGCCTACCTCGGCGGCTTCGTGCTGCACGCGGTGGCGATCTGGCTCGTCCCGCTCTACCTCGCCCAGGCGCTGATCTCGCTGTCGCTGCCGGTCACCGCGCTGGCGTCGCGCCGGGTCAGCGAGCAGCTGACGACGTACGACTGGCTCGGCGTTGCCGCCGTGACCGGCGGACTGGTCCTCACCGCGCTCGGCTCCGGTGACCCCGGAGACGTCGTCACGACCTGGACCTTCGCGGTGCCGGTCGTGCTCGGCGTGGTCGCGCTGGTCGCAGTGGCCCTCGTGGGCCGCGAGTGGCCCGGGCCCGTGCTCGGCACCCTCGCGGGGCTCGGGTACGCCGGGTCCGCGCTGGCGGTGCGCGGGGTCGGGCTGCCGCTGGAGCCGGCCGTCGTCCTGGCCGGCCTCGCCGTGCCGGCGTTCGGGCTGGTGTCGTTCTGGCTCTACTCGCTCGGCATGCACTCCAGCGCCGTCACCGGGACCAGCGCCCCGATGATCGTCGGCCAGACGCTGGTGCCGGCCGCGATCGGGGTGGTGCTCCTCGGTGACGGGGTCCGCGAGGGCTGGGCGCCGGCCGTGGCGGTCGGGCTGGTGCTCGCGACGGCCGGCGCCGTGGCGGTCAGCCGAAGTCGCGCTTAGCCGGCGACTGGGTCTTCGCCGGGTCGCGCTCGGCGACGTCGCCCACGACCTCGTCGATGGCGCTCAGCGTCGCCTCGTCCAGCGTCACGCCGGCCGCCTTGACGTTCTCGGTGACCTGCTCGGGCCGGCTCGCGCCGATGATCGCGCTGGAGACGTTGGGGTTCTGCAGGACCCACGCCACCGCGAGCTGCGCCAGGCTCAGGCCGGCCTCGTCGGCGATGGGCTGCAGACGCTGCACGCGCTCGAGCACGTCGTCCTTGAGCCAGCGGGAGATCATGCTGGACCCGCCCTTGTCGTCGGTGCCGCGCGAGCCCGCGGGCGGCTGCTCGCCCGGCTTGTACTTGCCGGTGAGCGCGCCCTGGGCGATCGGGGACCAGACGACCTGGCCCATCCCGAGCTCCTCGCAGGTCGGGACCACCTCGGCCTCGATGACGCGCCACAGCATGTTGTACTGCGGCTGGTTCGACACGAGGGGGACGTGCAGCTCGCGCGCCAGCGCGTGCGCCGCCCGGATCTCCTCCGCGCGCCACTCCGACACCCCGATGTAGAGCGCCTTGCCGGCCCGGACGACGTCGGCGAAGGCCTCCATCGTCTCCTCGAGCGGGGTCTCGTGGTCGTAGCGGTGGGCCTGGTAGAGGTCGACGTAGTCGGTCCCGAGCCGGGTCAGCGAGCCGTCGATCGACTCCATGATGTGCTTGCGCGACAGCCCGTGGTCGTTGTGGGCGCCGGGCCCGGTCGGCCAGTAGACCTTGGTGAAGATCTCCAGGCCGGCGCGCCGCTCGCCCGCGAGGGCCTTGCCCAGCACGGTCTCCGCTGCGGTGTTGGCGTAGGCGTCGGCGGTGTCGAAGGTCGTGATGCCCTCCTCCAGCGCCTGGCGGACGCACGCGAGCGCGGCGTCCTCCTCCACCTGGGACCCGTGGGTCAGCCAGTTGCCGTACGAGATGGCCGAGATCTTCAGGCCGCTTGCTCCGAGGTTACGAATCTCCATGACTCCGACACTAGGACGCCGACCCCAGGGCGGAGGAGCCGCCCGGGGGCGCGGCCTGCCAGGATGCTCGGATGAGCAGCCCCACCGCCGACGTGTCCGTGCGCATCGCGTGGGCCGACGACGCCCCGGCGATCGCCGGTCTCCAGCTGCGCACGTGGCAGGAGCAGTACGCCGGCGTGCTGCCCGCCGAGGCGCTCCCACAGGACGTCGAGGCGGCCGCCGCCGCGTGGCAGGAGTCGCTGCGCCGGCCCCAGGACGCGCGCAACCGCGTGCTCGTCGCCCTGGAGCGCAACCGCGTGTGCGGCTTCGTGGTGGTCGGTCCCGCGGCCGACCCCGACTGCGACCCCGTGGCCGACGGGGAGATGCAGGACCTCACCGTGGCCCCGGAAGAGCGCGGCAAGGGCCACGGCTCCCGGCTCCTCCAGGCAGCCATCGACACGCTGCTGGCCGACCGGTTCACCCGCGCGGTGACCTGGACGATGTCCACCGACGACGCCACCCGGGTGTTCCTCAGCGAGGCCGGCTGGGCCCCCGACGGCGGGCACCGCACGCTCGACCTCGACGGCAGCGGCACGACGCAGGTCAAGCAGGTGCGCCTCCACACCGCGTTCTCGTGACGGCGTCCGCGCCCAAGCCGGAGGACCGCCGCCGCATCGTCCGGGACAGCCTGGGCGTCGGCATCGCGACGGGCACCTACGGCGTGTCGTTCGGCGCCGTCGCGGTCGGGTCGGGGCTCGACGTGCTCCAGACCTGCGCACTCTCCCTGCTGATGTTCACCGGCGCCTCCCAGTTCGCCCTGGTCGGCGTGCTGGCCTCGGGCGGCGCCCCGCTCTCGGGAGCGCTCACGGCCCTGCTCCTGGGCACCCGCAACACCCTCTACGGGCTGCGGCTCGCGCCGCTGCTCGGCTGGACCGGGCGACGGCGGCTCGCCGCGGCGCACGTCCTCATCGACGAGTCGACCGCGATGGCGGTCACCCGCACCACCCGGGAGGGAGCGCGCACCGGCTTCCTCACCACGGGGATCTCGATCTTCGTGCTGTGGAACCTCTTCACCCTGGTCGGTGCGGTGGCCGGCACCGCCATGGGCGACCCCCGCACCTACGGCCTGGACGCCGCCGTCGGCGCGGCCTTCCTCGCGCTGCTGTGGCCGCGACTGCGGGAGCGCCGCAACCTCGTGGTGGGCCTGCTGGCCGCGCTCGTCGCGCTGGGCGTGGTGCCGGTGACGGCGGCCGGCGTGCCGGTCCTGGTGGCGGGCGGGGTCGCCCTGCTGGCCGGGCTGCTCCTGAGAGAGCGGGCGGGCGCATGACCTGGCTGGCGATCCTGGTGGCCGCCGCCGGCTGCTACCTGCTCAAGCTGACCGGGCTCTCGGTGCCGCCGCAGGTGCTCGAGCGGCCCGTGGTCTCGCGCGTGGCGGACCTGATCCCGGTGGCGCTGCTGGCCGGGCTGGTGGCGGTCCAGGTCTTCACCACCGGGCCGGACCTCGTGCTCGACGCCCGCGCCGCGGCGCTGGCCGTGGCGGTCGTGCTGCTCCTGCTGCGCGCGCCGTTCCTGGTGGTGGTGTTCGGTGCCGCCCTCGTCGCCGCGCTGCTGCGACTCCTCTGAGGACGGCACCGACCACGCGTCAGACCGGCTGCACCACCCCGAGGACCTGCCGGACCTCGTCGGGGGTGGTGGCCGCCTCGAGGCGCGCCACCTGGGCGGAGTCGAGGAAGACCTCCGCGATCTGGCCGAGCAGCTTGAGGTGGTCCTCGCCCTGGGCCGCGATGCCGATGACGAACTTGACCTCCTTGTTCTTCCACTGCACCCCGTCGGAGTAGCGCACGAACGAGATCGCGCTCCGCTTGATGGCGGGCTTGGCCTCGTTGGTGCCGTGCGGGATCGCGAGCAGGTTGCCCATGTAGGTGGACACCGACTCCTCGCGGGCGTGCATCGCGTCGACGTACGACGGCTCGACCGCGCCCGCCGCGACGAGCAGCTCACCGGCGCGGGTGATCGCCTCCTCGCGGGTGCCCGTCCCGGCGTCGAGGACGATCGACTCGGGCGACAGCAGGGAGCCCACCCCGATCGTGGCGTCCGCCGAGGAGGCCGGCTCCGCGGCGCCGCCGCCGCCCTCGCCGGACTGCTCGACGAGCTCCACGATCTCGTCGTAGCGAGGGCTGTTCATGAAGTTGTCCACCGAGACGTGGACGGCCGAGCCGGTCTTCTGCCGCGCCCGCTCCGTCAGGTCCTGGTGGGTGACCACCAGGTCGTAGGTGTCGGTGAGGTTGGAGATCGCCTTGTTGACGACCGTGACCTCGGGGTGGCCGGCTGCCTGGATCTTCTTGCGCAGGACCGAGGCCCCCATGGCGGAGGAGCCCATGCCGGCGTCGCAGGCGAAGACGATCGAGCGGATCGCGCCCGAGCGGGCGCCGTTGGCGGTGAGCATCCCGGCGACCGACGACTTCTTGCCCTTGCGAGCCTCCATGTCGGCGGTGGCCGCGGTGAGGTCGCCGTCGCTGCTGCGGTCGATCTTGAGCAGGAAGGAGGCGACCAGGAACGAGACGCCGGCGGCGACGATGACCGACAGGGTCACGCCGAGCAGGCTTCCCGGAGGCGAGGCGGTCCAGACGGCGATGATCGACCCGGGCGAGGCCGGCGAGCGCAGGCCGGAGTCGAAGGCGACGTTGACGGCCACACCGGACATGCCGCCGGCGATGACGGCCAGGACCAGGATCGGCTTCATGAGGACGTAGGGGAAGTAGATCTCGTGGATCCCGCCGACGAACTGGATCAGGATCGCGCCGGGCGCCGACGCCTTGGCGGCGCCCTTGCCGAAGACCGCGAACGCGAGCAGCAGGCCCAGGCCGGGACCGGGGTTGGCCTCGAGCAGGAACAGGATCGACTGGCCCGACTCCTTGGCCTCGGTCGTGCCGAGGGGGGTCAGGATGCCCTGGTTGATGGCGTTGTTGAGGAAGAGGATCTTGGCCGGCTCGATGAAGATCGAGGTCAGCGGCAGCACGTTGTTGTCGACCAGGGAGTTGACCACGTTGGAGGCCAGCTTGCTGAACTGCTCGACGAAGGGACCGGCGAGCACGAAACCGATGATCGCCAGGAAGCCCGCCCAGATGCCCGCGGAGAAGTTGTTGACGAGCATCTCGAAGCCGGGCCGGATCTTGTGCGCCCACAGGGCGTCCAGCCGCTTCATCGACCAGCCCGCGAGCGGGCCCATCACCATGGCGCCGAGGAACATCGGCACCGTGGCACCGGCGATGGCGCCCATCGTGGCGATGGCCCCGACGACGCCGCCGCGGATGTTGTCGTCGTACATCATCCGGCCGCCGGTGTAGCCGATGAGCAGCGGCAGCAGGTAGGTGATCATCGGCCCGACGATGCCGGTGCCGTCGGCGCCGGAGCCCCAGGCCCCGAGGTCCTCGACGAAGCCGTAGCCGCCCTCGTAGCCGAACACGTCCTTGCCGATCAGGGTGATCCAGCCCGTCTCGATGAACAGGGCGGTGATCAGGCCCCACGCGATGAACGCGCCGATGTTGGGCAGGACCATGTTGGACAGGAACGTGCCGAAGCGTTGGACCTGGATCCGCATCCCGCCGGAGGCGGGTGCGGTGGTGGTGCTGGTGGACATCGAGCTCTCCCTTGAGGCGACCGGGCGACGTGACGGGCTGTTGTGATGCCGATCACGATCTTTGAATGCCTTCATATCCCGCACCGAAGGCCTCCGTCAAGGGTTGAAACCCACATGATCAGAGACAAATCCACAGATGCGGTAGTACCCTGAGGCGTCGCCCGCCGGAATACAGTGACGACGGGCACACCCCACGCACCCACACCAGCAGCTGGAGGACGAATGAAGGCCCTGAGGTTCTACGCGCCCGAGGACGTGCGCATCGAGGACGTCCCGGAGCCCGTCTGCGGCCCCGACGAGGTCAAGCTGAAGGTGAAGAACTGCTCCACCTGCGGCACCGACGTCAAGATCTTCCACAACGGCCACCAGAACCTCACTCCCCCGCGGACCATCGGTCACGAGATCGCGGGCGAGGTCGTCGAGGTCGGCGCCGACGTGCAGGCGACGTACGGCGGCGACTGGCAGGTCGGCGACCGCGCCCAGGTGATCGCGGCCGTGCCGTGCGGCGAGTGCCACGAGTGCCGCAAGGGCTGGATGGCCGTCTGCCAGAACCAGACCTCGGTGGGCTACCAGTACGACGGCGGGTTCGCCGAGTACATGATCGTGCCGAAGCAGGTGCTCAAGGTCGACGGGCTCAACCGGATCCCCGACAACGTCGGCTACGACGAGGCGTCGGCCGCCGAGCCGTTCGCCTGCGCGATCAACGCCCAGGAGCTGATGGGCATCGAGGAGGGCGACACCGTCGTCGTCTTCGGCGCCGGCCCGATCGGCTGCATGCACATCCGGATCGCCCGCGGCGTGCACCAGGTCGGCAAGGTCTTCCTGATCGACGTCAACGCCGAGCGCCTGAAGATGTCGGCCGACGCCGTGCAGCCCGACGAGGTCATCAACGGCGCCGAGGTCGACGTCGTGGAGCGGGTCATGGAGCTCACCGGCGGCCGCGGCGCGGACGTCGTCATCACCGCCACCGCCGCCAACGTCACCCAGGAGCAGGCGATCGCCATGGCCGCCCGCAACGGCCGGATCTCCTTCTTCGGCGGCCTGCCCAAGACCGACCCGACGATCACCCTCGACTCCAACGTCGTGCACTACCGCCAGCTGCACATCCACGGCGCCAACGGCTCCGCTCCCGAGCACAACAAGCGGGCGCTGGAGTACATCTCGTCCGGCCAGGTCCCCGTCAAGGACCTGATCACCGAGCACATCCCGCTCGAGCGCGTCCTCGACGCCTTCGACATCGTCAAGCGCGGCGCCGCTATCAAGGTCACGGTCGAGCCGTAGACATGAGAAGGGCCCGCGCCGGTTCCGTCCGGCACGGGCCCTTCCCCCTTGAGAGCGCGGGTCAGCTCACGCTGACCGCGCTCCAGGCCGAGGCGACGGCGCTGTGCTGCGCGCTGCCGGTGCCGTAGAGGTCCGCGGCCGCGCTGAGCGTGGCGGTGCGGGCCTGGGCGTAGGTGGTGCCGGAGGTCATGTAGACGTCCAGGGCACGGAACCAGATCTTCTGCGCCGCGTCGCGGCCGATGCCGGTGACCGTGGAGCCGTTGCAGGTCGACGAGCTGTGCGCGACCCCGCCGATGGTCTTGGCGCCGGAGCCCTCCGCCAGCAGGTAGAAGAAGTGGTTTGCGACGCCGGAGGAGTAGTGCACGTCGAGGTCCTTGGTGCCGGCGCTGTAGCAGTTGGGCGAGCTGCCGTCGGCGATCGGGTCGTCCATCCGACGGAAGCCCCGGTGGCTGGCGAGGTCGAACTCCTCGCCGATCAGGTAGTCGCCCGGGTCGCCGGCGTTGGCGGCGTAGAACTCCACCATCGTCCCGAAGATGTCGGAGGTGGCCTCGTTGAGGCCGCCGGACTCGCCCGAGTAGGTCAGGCCGGCGGTGTTCTCCGTGACGCCGTGGCTCATCTCGTGCCCGGCGACGTCGAGGGAGACCAGCGGCCCGAACTCGGTGCCGTCACCGTCGCCGTAGGTCATCTTGGTGCCGTCCCAGAAGGCGTTGACGTAGCCCTTGCCGTAGTGGACCCGGCTCGGCGCGCCGGTGCCGTTGCCGAAGATGCCGTTGCGGCCGTGGACCAGCTTGAAGTAGTCGAAGGTCACCGCGCCGCCGTAGTGGGCGTCGACGGCCGCGGACTCGCGGTTGGCGTTGGTGCCGTTGCCGAACGACGTGTCGGGGCTGGAGTAGGCGACGCCGTTGCTGCAGCCGGCGCCGAAGAGCTGGCAGAGGATCGAGTCCTCCTTGTTCTGCATGTCGGTCGTCGTGGCGTTGCCACGCGTGGCGTCGGTCAGCCGGTAGGCCGAGCCGGACTGGGTGACCTTGAGGGGGACGGTGCCGCTGTAGAGCGACTGGCCGGAGCCATCGGCGGTCTGCACGCGCTCCTCGCGCCGCAGGACCGCGCCGCTGCGGGCGTCGACGTACGTCGCCAGCCGGCTGGGCGTCCCGTCGGCGTGGCGGCCGAGCGTCGTGACCTCCCAGGCCAGGCGGGGGGCGCCGGCGAGGGCGTCGACGACCAGGCGGGGCGCCTTGCCCGCGCGCAGGTCGCGGATGCCCTGGACGGCCTTGGTGGGCCGCAGCGCCTTGTCCTGGGCGGCGGCCCGGGCCACGGTGGGCGTCGTGGCGACGTCCAGCGGCGCCCTCAGCGTCTGGCTGACGCCCTCCCAGCCGGCGGCGGGCCCGCGGTGGACGACCAGGTCGCCGCCGAGCACCGGCAGACCGGCGTAGGTGCGGTCCATGCGCACGTGGGTGCTGCCGTCGCGGTCGACGGTGGTGGCGCCCGGGACGAGCTCCTGCTCGGCCGAGGGGAGCGCCGCGGCGGGGTGGCGGCGCAGCGCCTCCAGGGCGGTGGCGGCGGGGTCGGTGCGCTCGCCCGCTCCGGGGGCGCTGGCGGCCGGGGAGACCTGGACGCCGAGGGTGCCGGCGGCCAGGACCGCCGCTGCGGCGAGACCGAGTGTGTGACGCATGCTGTCCTCTCTGCGACGTCCCCGAGTGGGCGTCCCGCTAGGACCCTCGCGCATCGGCCCGCGCCTGCGCACGGGTCCGACTGGTGCACGTGTGTGCACTGCAGAAAGTTGCAGAAGCGGCGGGAGCCCTCAGCCGAGGTCGAGGAAGTGCTCGAGCCCCACGGTCAGGCCGGGGTGGGCAGCGACCTGGCGCACGCCGGTGAGCACGCCGGGCGTGAACGAGGCCCGGTCCATCGAGTCGTGGCGGATCGTGAGGGTCTCCCCCACTCCTCCGAGCAGCACCTCCTGGTGGGCGACCAGGCCGCGCAGGCGCAGCGCGTGGACGCGGACGCCCTCGACGTCGGCGCCGCGGGCGCCGTCCAGGGCGGTGGACGTCGCGTCGGGCGAGGGCGCGACGCCGGCCTCGCGGCGCGCGGCGGCCACCAGCTCCGCCGTACGGCGTGCGGTGCCGGAGGGAGCGTCGGCCTTGTCGGGGTGGTGCAGCTCGGTGATCTCGACCGACTCGTAGAACGGCGCGGCGACGGCGGCGAAGCGCATCATCAGGATCGCGCCGATGGAGAAGTTGGGGGCGATGAGGATCCCGACGCCGGGAGCGCCGGCCAGGCGCTCACGGAGCACGGAGAGCCGGGCGTCGTCGAAGCCGGTGGTGCCGACCACGGCGTGCAGGCCGTGGTCGACGCAGAAGGCGAGGTTGTCCATCACCACGTCGGGGTGGGTGAAGTCCACGACGACCTCGGCGCGCCCGTCGACGAGCGCGGTGATGTCGTCGCCCTGGTCGACGGCGGCGACCAGCTCGGTGTCGGCGGCGGACTCGATCGCGGCGCAGACCTCGGCGCCCACCTTGCCCCGCGCCCCCAGCACGCCCACCCTGATCGTCGTCGCCACGCGAGCAATCTAGCGTGACGCCCGGGCGTCCCCTGCGCGCAGGCATCCGCATCTGGCAGGCTGGAGCCATGGCTGCGAACACGATCCCCGCGCGCATCCGGTGGGCGGTGGAGTTCATGGACCTCCAGCCGGCCGACCACGTCCTCGAGATCGGGTGCGGGCCCGGCGCTGCCGCGGAGCTGATCTGCGCCAAGCTCGAGAGCGGCAAGCTCTTCGCCATCGACCGCTCGGAGTCCGGGGTCGACCGCACGAAGCGCCGCAACGCCGCGCACGTCGAGTCCGGCCGGCTGACGGTGCGTCAGATCGACCTCGCGACGCTGCGGGTGCCGGTGAAGCGGCTGACCAAGGTCTTCTCCTTCAACGTCAACCTGTTCTGGGTGCGCGACTGCGCCGACGAGGTCGCGCTGCTCCACGAGCGGGTGCTGCCCGGTGGCGCGGTCTACCTCTTCTACGAGACCACCGCCCCGCAGGACGTGCCGCGCGTGGTCGAGCGGGCCTCCGCCGCGCTCGCCGGAGGCGGGTTCCGGGTGTCGGTCATCGACCAGAAGCAGCCCGCGGTCGTCGGCATCATCGGTCGTCGATAAGGCTTCAGCCTTATGACTGCTCGACATTAGGTTATTGCCTAATGTAACGTAGTCATCAGGCAGGAGCCTGGATCGCGAAGGGAGGCGTCATGCTCGCAGTGCTGACGGCCGACCAGCAGCACAGCCGCACCGGCCCCGACCGCGTGCCCGACACCCTCGACCGGCTCGCCGGGGTCCCCCAGCTGCGCGGGTTCGAGCGCACGGCCGGCGACGAGTTCCAGGGCGTGCTGGACGACCCCGCCGCGCTGGCGCGCGCGCTCGAGCTGCTGCTGCGCTCCGGGGAGTGGAACGTCGGGCTCGGCTTCGGCCCCGTCGACCTGCCCCTGCCCCCCTCCACCCGGGCCGGCTCGGGTCCGGCCTTCCTGCACGCGCGCGAGGCCGTGACCGCGGCCAAGTCCAGCCCGTGGCGCTTGCGGGTCGTCGACGGGACCGGGGCCGGCCCGGCCCGGGCGCTCGAGACGACGCTGTGGCTGTGGGCCGCCGTGCTGGCCCGCCGGACGCCCCGCGGGTGGGAGGTCGCCGAGCTCGTCGACGCCGGCGGGCTCTCCTACGAGGAGGCCGGGCGTCGCCTCGGCATCACCCAGTCGGCGGTCAGCCAGCGGGCGCAGGCGGCCGGCATCGTGGAGGGCCGGCGCGCCCGCGAGCTCGTCACCTACCTCGCCACCCAGCTCATCGACCCCCCGGGAGACCACCATGACGCCTGAGGAGACCGGCGCGCTCGTGCTCGCCCTGCTGGGCGCCGGCGTCGTCGCCGCGGCCCTCGGCTGGACGGTCGCCGGACGCACGATCTGGCCGCCGTCCTCGCTGGCCGTGCTGGCCGCCGCGCTCGCGACCGCCGTACCGGCGCACGTGGAGGAGCAGACGCCGGTCGCGATCGCGATGGCACTCGCCGCGCTGCTCGCCGTCGCCGGTGGCGGCCCCGTGACCGCCTGGGTCTTCGCCTTCGTCGACCGCCACGACGCCCCGGGCCGCTCGGGCATGGCGCAGGCCGCCACCGTCCTGCGCGGGGGCGCCTGGATCGGCGGCCTCGAGCGGGCCGCCATCACCGCCAGCCTGCTCGCCGGGTGGCCCGAGGGCGTCGCGATCTCGCTCGCGCTCAAGGGCCTGGGCCGCTACCCCGAGCTGCGCAACCAGGACAACACCGGCACCGCCGAGCGCTTCATCATCGGCACCTTCACCAGCGTGCTGTGGGCCGCCGCCTGCGCCGGGGTCGTCCTGCTGGCGACGTAGGTCGGCCTCGACCGGAGGTTCTGGGCCAGAACTGTCGCTTCTGGGGCGGAGTTCTGGCCCAGAACGTCAGGTTTTTCAGCAGATGCTGAAAAACCTGCTCGCTACGCCGGCCCGACGACCGCGAGGATCTCCGGCTGCGCGAACACGTGGGCGGCGACGGCGCGGACGTCCTCGAGGGTGACCGCCTCGATGCGGGCGAGCACGTCGTCGATGCCGAGCAGCTCGTCGTGGACGAGCTCGGCCTTGCCCAGGCGCGACATCCGCGAGCCCGAGTCCTCGAGACCGAGGACCAGGCCGCCGCGCAGCTGGCCCTTGCCGCGGGCGAGCTCCTCGGCGGTGATGCCGTCGGCGGCGACCTTGGCCAGCTCGGCGCGCACGACCGCGAGGACGTCGTCGAGCTTGGCCGGCAGGCAGCCGACCGAGACCCCGACGACGCCGGAGTCGGCGTGGTTGCTGGCGAAGGAGAACACCGAGTAGGCCAGCCCGCGCTGCTCGCGGACCTCCTGGAAGAGCCGGCTGGACGTGCCGCCGCCCAGGGCGGTGTTGAGCACGCCGAGGGCGAAGCGCCGCTCGTCGCTGCGCGCCAGCCCCTGCATGCCGAGCACGAGGTTGACCTGCTCGAAGGGCCGGGTTGCGGTGACGGTGCCCGGTTGCACGCGCGTCGTACGGCGTGAGGTGCGCGGCGGCGCGGGGGTGGCGTCGCCGCTCAGGAAGTCGTTGCGCGCGAAGGAGCGGCGCACCTGCCGCACGACGGCCGCGTGGTCGAGGTTCCCGGCGACCGCGACGACCATGTTCTGGGCGCGGTAGTGGCGCCGGTAGAAGCGCACGATCTGGGTGCGGGTGAGGGCCTCGATGGACTCGACCGAGCCCGCGATGGGCCGACCGAGCGGGGAGCCGCTCCCCCACGCCTGCTCGGCGAAGAGGTTGTGGACCACGTCGTCGGGATCGTCGTCGTGCATCGCGATCTCGTCGAGGATGACGTCGCGCTCGGCCTCGACGTCCTCCTCGGTGATCCGCGAGCCGGTGATCATGTCGCCGAGCACGTCCACGGCCAGCGGCAGGTCCTCGTCGAGGACGCGCGCGTGGAAGCAGGTGTACTCCTTGGCGGTGAAGGCGTTGAACTCCCCGCCCACCGCGTCGAGCGCGATCGAGATGTCGAGCGCCGAGCGCTCGGACGTGCCCTTGAAGAGCAGGTGCTCGAGGAAGTGCGAGGCCCCGTGGAGCTGGGAGGTCTCGTCGCGCGAGCCGATGCCGACCCAGACCCCGATGCTGGCCGAGCGGGCGCCGGCGAGCTGCTCGGTGACGACGCGGAGGCCGCCGGGCAGGACGGTACGGCGCACGCGCGAGGTGACCTGCCCCTCGGCGTCGCGCACCGTCTGCAGGGTGCGGGTCGAGCCGACCGGCTGCGCGCCGGCGGCCCGGCCCGCACCCCGAGAAGGCGTCGACCCGCCCGAGAGGCTCGGGCGGGTCGACTGTGGAGCGTCGGTCACTCGGAGTCCGAGACCCCGGCGTCCGCGGTCGCGTCGGACGCGGCGTCGTCGCCGGCCTCCTCGACCACGGGGATGAGCGACAGCTTGCCGCGGTCGTCGACCTCGGCGATCTCGACCTGGACCTTCTGGCCCACCGACAGGACGTCCTCGACGGCCTCGACGCGCTTGCCGCCGGCCAGGCCACGCAGCTTGCTGATGTGCAGCAGGCCGTCCTTGCCGGGCATCAGCGAGACGAACGCACCGAAGTTGGTCGTCTTGACGACCGTGCCGAGGTAGCGCTCGCCGACCTCGGGCAGGGTCGGGTTGGCGATCGCGTTGACGGCCTGGCGGGCGGCCTCGGCGGCCTCGCCGTTGGTCGCACCGATGTAGATCGTGCCGTCGTCCTCGATGGACAGCGACGCGCCCGTGTCGTCCTGGATCTGGTTGATGATCTTGCCCTTCGGGCCGATGACCTCACCGATCTTGTCGACGGGGATGCGCACCGTGATGATGCGCGGCGCGTGCAGCGACATCTCCTCGGGGACGCTGATCTCCTCGTCCATGACCGCGAGGATCGCCGTACGGGCGTCCTTCGCCTGGGTCAGCGCGGCGGCCAGGACCTCGGCGGGGATGCCGTCGAGCTTGGTGTCGAGCTGGAGCGCGGTGACGAACTCCGGGGTGCCGGCGACCTTGAAGTCCATGTCGCCCATGGCGTCCTCGGCACCGAGGATGTCGGTCAGCGCGACGTACTCGGTCTTGCCGTCGACCTCACCGGAGATGAGGCCCATCGCGATGCCGGCGACGGGGGCCCGGAGCGGGACACCGGCCTGCAGCAGCGACAGGGTCGAGGCGCAGACCGAGCCCATCGATGTGGAGCCGTTGGAGCCCATGGCCTCGGAGAGCTGGCGGATCGCGTAGGGGAACTCCTCGCGCGTCGGCAGGACCGGCAGCAGCGCACGGCGCGCGAGCGCACCGTGGCCGACCTCGCGGCGCTTGGGCGAGCCCACGCGGCCGGTCTCGCCGGTGGAGAACGGCGGGAAGATGTACTTGTGCATGTAGCGGCGCGACTTCTCCGGGGAGAGCGTGTCCAGCTTCTGCTCCAGCGTCAGCATGTTGAGCGTGGTGACACCCAGGATCTGGGTCTCGCCGCGCTCGAACAGCGCCGAGCCGTGGACGCGCGGGATCACGCCGACCTCGGCGTGCAGCGGGCGGATGTCGGCCAGGCCGCGACCGTCCATGCGGACCTTGTCGCGCAGCACGCGGGCGCGCATGAGGGACTTCGTGACGGACTTGAAAGCCGCCCCGACCTCCTTCTCGCGACCCTCGAACTGCGAGCCGAGCTGGTCGAGCAGCGACGCCTTGACGGTGTCCAGCGCGGCCTCGCGCTCGAGCTTGTCGGCGATGACCAGCGCGGCGGTGGCGCCCTCGGAGGCCGCGGCCTCGACGGCGTCGTAGACGTCGTCCTCGTAGTCGAGGAAGACCGGGAAGTCCTGGACCGGCTTGGCGGCCTCCTTGGCCAGCTCGGCCTGGGCCTCGCACAGCTGCTTGATGAAGGGCTTCGCGGCGTCGAGGCCACCGGCCACGACCTCCTCGGTCGGCGCCTGCACGCCGCCCTGGACCAGGGTCCAGGTCTGCTCGGTGGCCTCGGCCTCGACCATCATGATCGCGACGTCGCCGGTGTCGGTGACGCGGCCGGCGACGACCATGTCGAAGACGGCGTTCTCGAGCTGGCTGTGGCTCGGGAAGGCGACCCACTGGCCCTCGATGAGGGCGACGCGGACGCCGCCGACCGGGCCGGAGAACGGCAGGCCGGAGAGCTGGGTGGAGAGCGACGCGGCGTTGATGGCCAGCACGTCGTAGGGGGCGTCGGGGTTGAGCGCCATGACCGTGATGACGACCTGGACCTCGTTGCGCAGACCCTTCTTGAAGGTCGGGCGCAGCGGGCGGTCGATGAGGCGGCAGGTGAGGATCGCGTCCTCGCCGGGACGACCCTCGCTGCGGAAGAACGAGCCGGGGATCTGGCCCGCGGCGTACATCCGCTCCTCGACGTCGATCGTCAGGGGGAAGAAGTCGAAGTGGTCCTTGGGGTGCTTGCCGGCCGTGGTGGCCGACAGCAGCATGGTGTCGTCGTCGAGGTAGGCGGTCACCGAACCGGCGGCCTGGCGGGCGAGGAGCCCGGTCTCGAACTTGACGGTGCGGGTGCCGAACTTGCCGTTGTCGAGAACGGTCTCGACGGCGGAGATGACGGGTTCTGTCACGTTGATCTTCCTGTTCGCGGCGCGATCCGCGACGTGCGCACGGTGCCTCGGCATCTGCCGGGGGCGGTGGCCGATCTTCGATCGAGACCCGCAGCAGTCCGGCGTACCGGACTCCTGAAGATCACTACCGAGGACCGGGCCTGCGGTGGCGCGGATCGCTCCTGTGATGGGTGTTCAGTTGTGGAACAGCCTGCAATGCAGAAGTTGGGACCCACCAGGTGGTGAGTCCCAACATCAGTCAGCGGCGCAGGCCGAGGCGCTCGACGATCGAGCGGTAGCGCTCGATCTCCGTCTTGCGCAGGTAGTTGAGCAGCCGCCGGCGCTGGCCGACGAGCAGCAGCAGACCACGACGGCTGTGGTGGTCGTGCTTGTGCGTCTTGAGGTGCTCGGTGAGGTGGGCGATGCGGTGGCTGAGCAGCGCGATCTGCACCTCCGGCGAACCAGTGTCGCCCTCGGTCGTGCCGTACTCGGCGATGATCTTCTTCTTCGTCGCTGCATCGGTTCCGATGGACATGCGGCTCCTTCTGGTTCACTCGTTGCGCGGCGCGCCGGGGCCTGTTCACCCGGGCACTCTCGTTCCGCGGCCGTTTCACGGCAGGGGTGTCGCCCTCAGGCAACCGAGGAAGCGTATCGCGCAGGCCGAGCAGGCCCCAAATGCGGTGGGCGGCGTCACTCCTCGTCGAGCTCGACGACGTCGTCCCACTCGCCGATCTCGGCCTTCGCCATCGCCTGCCCGACCTCCTCGGGCGACGGCACCTCCCCGTCGCCGTCGGTGAAGGTGGCGAGCAGCTCCAGGCCCAGCGTCCCGGCGGTGACCGACTCCAGCTCACCGTCGCGCGTCTCGACGACGTAGCCGTCGCCCTCGTCGCAGGAGACGGTGGAAGAGATGCCCTCGCTCGGCTCGCAGTCGGAGTCGTCGTCCAGCCTGACCTCGATCGTGACGTACGCCGCGTCGGAGTCGTCGCCGGGAGGGGACTCCTGCCGGTACCGCAGCTCGTAGCCCGTGACACCCACCGGTCCCCCGCCCTCCGCCCGGGTCCTGATCGGGCCCGAGTACCTGGCCTCCAGCCCCGCGATCTCCGGCACGAACGGCTCGAGACTGGCCGCCTCGAGAATGCGGGCGTCCGCGGCGTCGTCGCGCGCCTCGTGGACGAGCCCGCCCACGGTGCCGGCAGCGAAGAGGGTGAGGACGAAGGACCCCACTCCGAGGAACATCAGGGCGTCGTCGTCGCGACGCCAGGACAGGATCGCCACCGCGCCTGCGGCCGCGAGCGCCGCCGCCGGCACGCCGACCACGACGCTCACCTGGTTGTCGTTGCCGGGATCCCCCAGCAGGCCCACGAACGTGAGGCCGGCCAGCGTGACCAGGGCGAACACCGCTGCCGCCACGAGCACCGTCCCGAAAGGCCGGGGCACGCCACCGGCCTCCAGGAGCCGGCCGACCAGGGCCGTCAGGGCGACCGCTGCGATCACCCAGAGGAACAGCCAGCCTCCCGAGGACGCCCCGAGCGCGCCGCGCAGCGGGAACACCAGCGCCAGGGCGCACACCAGGGCACCCGCCAGCTGCAGCGCCGTCGTGTCGTCGAGCGTGCTGCGGTCGGGCTCGTGGTCTTGCTCGGACGTCATGCAGGCATGGTTCCTTGGACCGGGACGCCGAAACCTGGCGCCGGTCAGTCGTCCGTCAGGTCGACGATCTCCTGCCACCCGACCGTCTTCGCGTCGAGCAGCGCGCGCCCCACGTCGTCGGGCTCCGGCAGGTCGCCGTCGCCCTCCTCGATCGTGGCGACCAGTCGGATGTCGTCGCGGTCGACGACGACCGCCTCCGGCTGGCCGTCGCGGCTGACGACGACGTAGCCGCTGCCCTCGGTGCAGGTGTAGATGCCCGCGCTGTCGCAGGGCGCACCGTCGACCCAGCGCACCTCGACGTCCAGGGAGGCGTCGGAGAAGGACGGGGACTCCACCGACTCGTCCCGGTAGGTGAGGTGGTAGCCGTCGGGCCTCGGCCGGACGCCGGCCTGGGGCATGTCGTAGCTGGTCGCGCCGGTGTACTCCGCCCGCATCCCGTCGATCTTCGGGAGGTACGACGTCAGCCCGGTCGCCTCCAGCACCCGAATCTCGGCCACGTCGTCGCGGGCGCCGTCCAGGAGCCCGCCGAGGGGCCACGAGGCGACCAGCACCGCCACCAGCCCCATCATCCCGGCGCTGAGCGCGACTCCCTCGTCGCTGCCGCTGCGCCGCTGGATCACCGGGGTGGCCAGGGCCGCGACGGCGGCCGCCGGCACCCCGGCCAGCAGGCTCAGCTCGGCGTCCCCGTCCGGCAGGCCGAGCAGCGCGACCACCGTCACGGCGACGGTCGCAGCCGCACCGAACACCCCACCGGCCGCCAGGGCGGTCCCGACGGCGCGCGGCACGTCGATGAGCCGCAGCAGCAACCCGACCGCGCCGGCCAGGAGCGCGGCCGCGAGCAGCCACAGCAGCAGGTCCCTCTTCGACGTGGCGCCCAGCGCCCCGTGCAGGGGCAGGCTCAGCGCCAGGGCACACACGAGGGCGCCGAGCAGCTGGCGGGCCACCGCGTCGACGGGGTCACGCACAGGATCGTGGGAGGACATGGACCCAGCCTTCCGCCCCGTCGGCGGCCGAAACCTGGGTCTCAGGCCACGGTGACGGGGTGGCGCACCACCGCGTCGAAGAAGTAGCCGCCGTCGTTGTAGGGCGTGACCAGCGGCTGGCGGCGCCCGTGGGCATCCGTGGCACGCGCCAGGAGGTCGTGGCTGCCGGCCCGGGGCCGGTCCCAGACGTAGGACCACTGCGCCCAGGCTCCGTCGCGGCCTTGCGTGCGGTCGTGACCGTGTCCGTGTCCGTGTCCGTGGCCGTAGCCGTGCCCGGAGCGCGCGGCGGGGTGCCAGGTGACGCCGCCGTCGGTGCTGACCTCGACCCGGGTCACCGGGCCGGCCCCGCTCCAGGAGCGACCGGTCAGCACGACCCGGCGGCCGGCCTCGAGCTCGGCACCCCAGGGCAGCTCCCACGCCGACCGCACCGGGTTGACGGTCAGCGGCGGCGCGTCGGTCGGGTAGTCGCCGCCGGTCATCCGGTACCACTTGGTGTTCCACGGCGAGGTGAGCTCGCTGCGCGAGACCTCGAGCGAGCCCAGCCACTTGATGCTGGCGATGCCGACCCAGCCCGGGAGCACGAGGCGCAGCGGGTAGCCGTGGTCGGGCAGCAGGTCCTCGCCGTTCGCGCCCCACGCGAGGATCGCGTCGTCCAGGGCCTTGGCGATCGGGAAGGGGCGGCGCACGCGGCCGTAGTCGACGCCTCCGGAGACGTAGGGGTCGTCGAGGCCGGTGGCCTGCACCGAGACCGCGCGGTGGCCCAGCCCGACGCGGCGCAGCACGTCGGAGAGCCGGACGCCGGTCCAGGTCACGGCGCCCACGGCCCCCAGCGACCAGGCCGTCCCCGCCGCGGGCGTGCCCTGCTGGCGGGCGAAGAAGCTGCGCCCGTTGCCGGTGCACTCGTGCACGGAGGTGAGGTGGGTGACGGGCAGGCGCCGCAGGTCGCGCCAGCCCAGCTCGACGGCCGCGCCTTCGCTGCGTGGGCGGGCGAGGCCGTCCCCGAAGAGCCGCAGCACGTAGTCGTCGCGGTCGATGACCGGCGTGCGCGTGTGGTTGCGCACGAAGAGGCGGGACTGCTCGGTGAGCCGGCGCCGGGGGTCGACTGCGTCCCAGCGCATCTCCGCGTTGGTCCCGAAGTCCACGAACTGCTCGGGCGGCAGCGGCTTGAGGATCGGCCCGCCCGGGGCCACGACGCGCGCCGTCGCCGGGGCGGCCAGCGGCCCGAGGGTGGCCACCGCGCCTGCGGCGACCGTGGTGGACAGGACGGTGCGGCGGGTGGCTCCCGAGACGGTGCGCGACATAGTGGCAACGTAACACAAGTGACTTACAAGACTTAGGGATCGCCGGCGTGTCCCCGATCCGTGGCACGATGCCGCACGTGGGCCTCCTGAGCGCGTCACCCGTCCCCTCCGACTACACCGGGACGCGCCTCGCGGCGTGCAACCTGTGCGAGGCGATCTGCGGGCTGGAGCTCACCATCGAACGCGGCGCCGTCACCGCCGTGCGCGGCAACGACGCCGATCCCCTCTCGCGCGGCCACGTCTGTCCCAAGGGCGTGTCCATCGCCGACGTCTACACCGACCCCGACCGGCTGCGGCGTCCCGTGCGCCGCGTCGGCGAGGAGTGGGTGGAGATGGGGTGGGACGAGGCCCTCGACCTGGTGGCCGACCGGCTCGCCGCGACCATCACCGAGCACGGCCGCCACGCGGTGGGCGTCTACCTCGGCAACCCGAGCGCCCACTCGCTGGGCTCCTCCACCCACGGCACGGCGTTCGTGCGGTCGCTGCGCACGCGCAACCGCTTCAGCGCCTCCTCGGTCGACCAGGTCCCCCACCAGCTCGTGTCGTGGCTCCTCTACGGCCACCAGCTGCTCGTGCCCGTGCCCGACCTGGACCGCACGTCGTACTTCCTGGTGGTGGGCGCCAACCCGATGGCCTCCAACGGCTCGCTCATGACCGTGCCCGACTTCCCCCAGCGGCTGCGCGACCTCAAGGCCCGGGGTGGCCGGATGGTGGTCCTCGACCCGCGGCGCACCGAGACCGCCAAGGTCGCCACCGAGCACCACTTCGTCCGTCCCGGCAGCGACGCCGCCGTGCTGCTGGCGATGGTGCACGTGCTCCTCGCCGAGGGGCTGACCAGGCCGGCGTCCTACGTCGACGACATCGCGCTGCTCGAGGCGGCCGTCGCCGACTTCACCCCCGAGCGGGCCGAGGCGACCAGCGGCGTGCCGGCCGAGGTGGTGCGCCGCATCGCGCGCGACCTCGCCGCCGCCGACGGCGCCGCCGCCTACGGACGCGTCGGCGTCTCCACCCACGGCTTCGGCTCGGTCTGCCAGTGGGCCATCCAGTGCCTCAACATCCTCACCGGCAACCTCGACCGCGAGGGCGGCGTGCTCTTCCCCGAGCCGGCCGTCGACATCGTCGGGCGCCGCATCATCGGGCCCGGACACTTCGACGCGTGGCGCAGCCGGGTGCGCGACAGCCCGGAGTTCGGCGGCGAGCTGCCGGTGTCGGTGCTGCGCGAGGAGATCGAGACGCCCGGCGAGGGACAGGTCCGGGCGATGGTGACGATGGCCGGCAACCCCGTGCTCTCCACCCCCGACGGCAGGAGCCTGTCGCGGGCCCTGGAGGGGCTGGACTTCATGGTCTCGGTCGACTTCTACGTCAACGAGACGACCCGCCACGCCGACGTCATCCTGCCGCCCACCTCCGCGCTGGAGCGCGACCAGTACGACCTGGTCTTCCACAACTTCGCCGTCCGCAACACCGCCCGCTACACGCCGCCGGTCTTCGCCAAGGACGCCGACCAGCGCCACGACTGGCAGATCTTCGCGGGGCTCGCGACCCGGCTGGGCCACCGGCTCGGCGCGCGGCTCCCCCTGCGCGCCCGCCTGACGGCCAGGGCGCGGCTCGCCGCCTCGCCCGCCACCGTGCTCACCGGCCTGCTCGCGACCGGCCGCCGGGTGTCCATGCGCCGCCTGCGCGCCCACCCCGAGGGCGTCGACCTCGGCCCGCTGCGCCCGACGCTGCCCGGCCGGCTCCAGACCGCCGACCACCGGCTCCACCTCGCCCCGGCGCTGCTGGTCGGCGACCTCGACCGGCTGCGGGCCGCCCTCGCGGCGACCGCCGTACCGGACGGTGAGCTGCTGCTGATCGGGCGGCGACACCAGCGCGACAACAACTCCTGGATGCACAACACCCCGCGCCTGACCCGGGGCCGGCCCCGTCACCACCTGCTCATGCACCCCGACGACCTCGCCGAGCGAGGCATCGCCGACGGCGCCCGGGTCACCGTCACCTCCCGGGTGGGGGCCGTCGAGGTCGAGGCGAGCGCCTCGGAGGACCTGATGCCGGGCGTGGTGTCGCTCCCCCACGGCTACGGCCACCAGGTCGCCGGGACCCGCCTGCGCCACGCCAGCGGCGTCGCGGGGGTGTCGATCAACGACCTCACCGACCCCGCGCTGCTGGACCTGTCCGGCAACGCCGCGCTCACCGGCGTCCCGGTGAGCGTGGCGCCGGCCTGAGGCCTAGCGACTGGTGGCCAGCTCGCGGGCCGGGTCCTCCACCTGCTCGTCCCGCGGCGCCACCGGGCGCCGGGGCCACCAGGCACGCTCGCCCATCAGCACCAGCGCCGCGGGCAGCATGACCAGCCGGACCAGCGTGGCGTCCAGGAGGATCGCGGCGGCGAGGCCGACCCCCATCATCTTCATCTCCAGCATCGAGAGCGTCGCGAAGATGGCGAAGACCGACACCATGACCGCCGCGGCGCTGGTCACCACGCCGGCGGTGTCCGCGATGCCGCGTTGCACGGCCAGCCGCGCGGGCAGCCCCGCGTCGAGGTGCTCGCGGATCCGGCTGACCACGAAGACGTGGTAGTCCATCGACAGCCCGAGCAGGACCACCAGCACGAACAGCGGCAGCCAGTCGATGACGAAGCCGGGGTTGTCGAAGCCCAGCAGGTCGGCGCCCCAGCCGTGCTGGAAGACGAGCACGAGGAACCCGAACGACACCCCGACCGAGGCCAGGTTGAGCACGGTCGAGAGCAGCGCGATCGGCAGGCTGCGGAACGTCGCCAGCATCATCAGGAACGTCAGCAGGAGGACGAAGCCGATCACCAGCGGCAGCCGGTCGGACTGCCGGTCGAGGTAGTCCAGGTTGGCGGCGGCACCGCCACCGACGACGGTCTCGGCCCCGTCGAGCCCGTCGGCGCCGTCGAACGCCGCCGGCAGCAGGTCGGTGCGCAGGTCGCGCAGGGCCTCGTTGACGCGCTCGTCGGCCTCGTCGTACGGCATGCCGATGCGGAGCACCGTCGTGCGACCGTCCTGCGAGGTGACCGGCTCCTCGTCGGAGGCGGCGAAGTGCCCGGTCGCGATCGCCCGCTCCTCGAGGTCGGCCAGAGCGGAGCCCACCTGCTCCTGCTGGTCGGCATCGGCGCGGACGACCACGGTGGCTGCCGCACCCTCGGCCGGGAAGGCGGACGTCAGCGCCCGCATCGTCGCCACCTCGGGGATGTCGCCCGGGAGGGTCTCGAGGTTGGCGGCGTTGGTGCGCAGGCCCAGGGCCGGCGCGGCGAGGGCGATGACCACGACGCTGGACAGCGCCAGGGCCACGCGCGGGTGGCGGACGACGGGGCCCAGCAGACGGCTGCTCATGCCTCCGCGGCCGACGCGCCGGTTGAGGCGCCACAGCAGCGGCACGCGCGGGCGATCCACCCAGCGACCGAGCTTGACCAGCAGCGCCGGCAGGACGGTGATGGAGCCGAGCACGGCGACGGCCACCACGATGATGGAGCCGACGGCCAGCGAGTTGAAGGTGGCGCCGCCCATCACGAACAGGCCGGTCATGGAGGCGATCACGGCGCCGCCGGAGACCAGGATCGAGTGGCCGGAGGTCTGGGCTGCGATCTCGACCGCCTCGAGCGTCGTGCGGCCCGCGGCGCGCTCCTCGCGCTCCCGCTTGAGGTAGAAGAGCGAGTAGTCGACGCCGACCGCCATGCCGATGAGCACGATCATGCTGGTGACGGTGCCCTCGGAGGGCACGAGGTGCGAGATCGGCGCCATGATGCCGATCGTCGCGGCGACGCTGGTGAAGGCGAGCAGGACGGGGATGCCGGCAGCCAGCAGCGCACCGAAGGCGATGAGCATGAGCACGAGGGTGATCGGGACGCTGATCCCCTCGGCCGAGGCGAGGTCCTCGGCGACCCGGTCGTTGATCGCCTCGTCGAGCGACACGTCGCCGCTCTGGCGGACCTGGAGGTCGGGGTGGGCCTGCTGGACCTCGCGGGTGACCGCGGTCAGCGGCGCGACGTCCACGTCCTCGTCCCCGTCGCGGGCCAGCTGGACGGCGACCAGCAGGGCGCTCTCGTCGGGGTTCCACTGGGGCTCGGAGACCTCGTCGACGCCGGGCAGTCCGGTCATGCCGGCGACGAGCTCGGCGGCGGCCGCCTGCGCGGCGGCGCGGTCGACCGGGCCGTCGGCGGAGGTGACCAGGACGTTCTCGGAGTCGGGGCGCTCGAGGCCGGCGTCCGTGACGAGCTCGTCGGCCCGGCCGGAGTCGCCCAGGCGGTAGTCGGCGTCGTCGGTCTCCACGGACGGCACGACGGAGGCCAGGGCCACGGCGAGCACGACGAAGGCCAGCCAGGCCGAGATGGCGCGCCACGGGTGCGTGGCGCTCCAGCGCGCCGCACGCAGCGGCAGCACGGTGAGCGGGTTCGTGACGGACATGGTGTTCCCCTTCGGGACTCGGCCGGGGGCTGCTCCCGTCGGCGGTGTCACCAGCCTGGCGACGCGGCGGCCCGGGGTCAGGGGCGCTGGAACCCCGGTCGGAGGTGGTGCCTGCACCACTGCCGCGGAGCGCGTCCTCGGGGAGGATGGGGAGGTGACCACCACGATCCAGGCGCCCCCACCCGACCCGGGGAGCCCGCCGCCGCCGAGCCGCCTGCGCCTGACGGCGTACGCGCTGGCCCAGCTGGTGCTGGCGGTCCCGGCTCTGGCGTTCCTGATCCTCGGCGTCGTCGGGGCGGCGACGCTCGTGGTGTGGGTGGGCGCCGCGATCCTGGCGGTCTCGGTGCCGGCCACGCGGTGGATCGCGGACCAGCACCGGCTCATGGCCGCCCGGGTCCTGGGCATCCCGGTCCCCCGGCCCTACCGGCCGGTGACGCTCGGCCGCCCGGTCGAGGCCCTGCTGGTCGTGCTGCGCGACCCGATGACGTGGCGCGACCTGGCGTGGTCGGTGTGGGCGTCGACCTTCGGGTTCGCCGTCGCGCTGATCTGCCTGCTGGAGCTGCTGCTGGTGGTGACGTTCCCGATCTGGTGGTTCGGGATCCGACCCAAGATGCGAGCCCGGTCGGCGGTCGACCTGTGGTTCCTGGCCATCAGCCGCACCGAGCACCTCGAGCAGCGCGTGCAGGTGCTCACCGAGACCCGCGCCGACCTCGTCGACCACTCCGCCGCCGAGCTGCGACGGCTCGAGCGCGACCTGCACGACGGCGCGCAGGCGCGGCTCGTGGCGCTCTCCATGAGCCTGGGTCTCGCCGACCAGCTCTTCGCCGAGGACCCCGAGCGCGCGCGGCGGCTGGTCAGCGACGCGCGGGCCACCACCTCGGCCGCCATCGGCGACCTGCGCTCGGTGGTGCGCGGCATCCACCCGCCGGTGCTGGCCGACCGCGGGCTGGTCGGGGCGGTCCAGGCGCTGGCCCTGGACATGGCGCTGCCGGTGCGGGTCGACCCCGGTCTCGTGGGTCGCCCCTCGGCGCCGGTGGAGTCGGCGGTCTACTTCGCGGTCGCCGAGTGCCTCACCAACGTCGCCAAGCACGCGCGGGCCGAGCGCGCCTGGGTGGTGCTGTCCCACGACGGAGCGCGGTTGCGCGCGGTGGTCGGCGACGACGGGAGCGGCGGCGCCGATCCGGCCCGCGGGTCGGGCATGCTGGGGGTCCGACGCCGGCTGGCGGCGTTCGACGGCACGATGGCGGTCAGCAGCCCGCCCGGCGGGCCGACCCTGGTGACCTTGGAGGTTCCGTGCGACTTGTCCTCGCCGAGGACCACGCCCTCCTCCGCGCCGGCATGACCCAGCTCCTCGAGAGCAACGGCTTCACGATCCTGCACGCCGTCGAGGACGGCCCCACCCTGACCGAGGCGCTGCGCGACCCCGCCGCCGACGCCGCCGTGGTCGACGTACGCCTGCCGCCCACGCAGACCGACGAGGGGCTGCGGGCCGCCATCGCCGCCCGGGTGGCCCGCCCGGGGTTCCCGGTCATGGTCATCTCCCAGTACGTCGAGCACCTCTACGCCCGCGAGCTGCTGGCCAGCGGCGAGGGCGCCGTCGGCTACCTGCTCAAGGACCGCGTCTCCGACGTGGCCGAGTTCGTCGACGGCGTACGGCGCGTGGCGGCGGGCGCGACGGTGCTCGATCCCGAGGTCGTCGCCTCGATCATGGCCCGGCGCCACACCCAGCCACTCGACCGGCTGACCCCCCGCGAGCGCGAGGTGCTCGCGCTCATGGCCGAGGGCCGCGGCAACGCCGCCATCGCCGCGCACCTGGTCGTCACCGACAAGGCCGTCGCCAAGCACATCAACAACATCTTCGCCAAGCTGGACCTCGCCGCCGCCGAGGACGACCACCGGCGGGTGCGCGCCGTGCTCGCGTGGCTGCGGGCGTGAGCAGGTTTTTCAGCAGATGCTGATAACCCTGACGTTCTGGGCCAGAATTGCGGCCCAGAACGTCAGGGAAATGCCCAGCAGTCAGCAGGTTTTCCAGCAGATGCTGAAAAACCTGCCACCGCTACCCGGCGAGGATCTCCAGCACCGCGGCGCGACCGGCGGCGGGGTCGTCGGCGCCGAGGGCGGCCTCGGCGATGTCCTCGCACTGCTCGGAGGTGGTGGTGCCGAGGCGGGCGCCGACCTGGCGCACCGCGGCCGCCGCCATGGACAGCGACGTGACGCCCATGCCGACAAGCGCGCAGGCGAGCAGCGGGTCGGCGGCGGCCTCGCCGCAGACGCCGACCGGCTTGCCGGCCAGACGACCTGCCTCGGCGGTGATCGCGATGAGCTGCAGCACGGCGGGCTGCCACGGGTCGGTGAGGTGGGCGAGGTCGGTGGCCATGCGGTCGGCGGCCATCGTGTACTGCGTCAGGTCGTTGGTGCCGATCGACATGAAGTCGACGACCTCGAGCATGCGCGGGGCCAGCAGCGCGGCGGAGGGCACCTCGACCATGACCCCGGCCTTGAGCCCCCGGTCCCGCACGGCGGACGCGAAGTCGCGGGCCTCGGCGACGGTCGCCACCATCGGCGCCATGACCCACGTCTCGGTGCCCGAGCGCTCGGCGGCCAGCGCGATCGCGTCGAGCTGGCGCTCGAGCAGGCCCGGGTTGTCGAAGGACAGCCGCAGCCCGCGGACGCCGAGGGCGGGGTTCTCCTCGCCCTCGTGGGTCGCGAACGCCACCGGCTTGTCGCTGCCGGCGTCGAGGGTGCGGACCACGACGTAGCCCACGTCCTTGAACGGCGCCAGGACGGTCTCGTAGATGTCGGCCTGCTCCTCGACGCTGGGCTCCTCGGTGCGGTTGAGGAAGCAGAGCTCGGTGCGGAACAGCCCGACACCCTCCACGGGGGCCCCGGACGCGCTGGCGGCCGACGGGCCGTCGGCGACGTTGGCGAGCAGCTTGACGGGCTCGCCGCTGGCGGTGGCGCCGGGCCCGGCCCAGGTGGCCAGCGCGGCGCGCTCCTCCTTGTCGGCCGCGACGAGGCGCTCGGCCTCGGCCGGGTCCGCGTCGAGGCGGACGGTGCCGGCCGTGCCGTCGACGAGCAGCGGCGTCCCGGCGTCCAGGCCGAGGGCGCCCGCGGTGCCGACCACGCACGGGATGCCGAGCTGCCGGGCGATGATCGCGGTGTGGCTGGTCGGCCCGCCCCGCTCGGTCACCAGCGCCAGGACGACCTCCGGGTCCAGCCCGGCGGTGTCGGCGGGTGCGAGGTCCTCGGCCACGACGACCGACGGCCGCTCGGGCGTCGGCACGCCGGGCTCGGCCTCGCCGATGAGACGCGCCACGAGCCGGCGCTCGATGTCGCGCAGGTCGGTCGCGCGCTCGGCCATGAGGCCACCCATCGTGGTGAACACCCCGACGAACTGCTCCACCGCCGCGTGCACGGCGGCCAGGAGGTCGTCACCGCCGCGCAGCGCCTTGCGCACCGCCGACCGCAGCCCCTTGTCGCGCGCGAGGCCGGCGCTGGCCGTGAGCACCTCCGCCGCCGCCCCCGACGCGTGCGCCGCCTTCGCCCCGAAGCCGGCGGAGACCTGCTCGACCGCGGCGTCGTAGGCCGCCAGGGCGGCCGCCTCGTCGGCGAAGCCGCCGTCGCCGAAGCGCTCGAGCGCCTCGGCGGGCACCTCGGTGCGGATGACCAGGGCCGGCCCGTAGGCGAGGCCTCCGACCACGGGGGTGCCGCGCAGGCCGGAGGCGTCGGTGGTGGAGGTGCTGGTGTCGGTGACCATGGTCACAAGTAAACGCCCGCTGCGCTTGACAGTCAACAGAAACGGACGTAAAACAACATATACACAGAAGTGACGGAGGCCACGGGCATGACAATGTACGCGGAGGAGCGCCAGCAGGCGATGGCGCAGCTCGTCGCCACCAGGGGACGACTGTCGGTCACGTCCCTGGCCGAGGAGTACGCCGTGACCACCGAGACCGTCCGCCGCGACCTGACGGCGCTGGAGCGGCTCGGGCTCGTCCACCGCGTGCACGGAGGAGCCGTCCCGGCCGGCGCCCTCGCCGCGATCGAGTCGGGCCTGGGTGAGCGCGACGCCGCCAACACCGAGAGCAAGGACCGCATCGCCCGCGCCGCCGTGGACCTGCTGCCCACCGCCGGCGGCACGGTCCTGCTGGACGCCGGCAGCACCACGATGCGCCTGGCCGGCAACCTGCCCCGCGACCTGCGCCTCACCGTGATCACCCACGCCGTGCCCATCGCGGCCCGGCTGGTCGTGCATCCCCAGGTCGAGCTGCACCTGCTCCCCGGCCGGGTCCGCGCCACCACCCAGGCCGCGGTCGGCGCCGACACGGTGGGCGCGCTCGAGGACCTGCGCGCCGACCTGGTCTTCCTCGGCACCAACGGGCTCTCCCTCGACCACGGGCTCACGACCCCCGACCGCGACGAGGCCGCCACCAAGCGTGCGCTGGTCCGCGCCGCCCGCCGGGTCGTCGTGCTCGCCGACTCCAGCAAGCTCGGCCGCGAGCTCGCCGTGCGCTTCGCGACCCTCGACGACGTGGACACCCTCGTGACCGACGACGGCATCGGCGAGGACCACCTCGCCCAGCTGCGTCGCGCCGACGTCGAGGTCGTGGTCGTGTGATCGTCACCCTCACCCCCAACCCCAGCGTCGACCGCACGGTCACGCTGGCCGGCGAGCTGCGGCGCGGCGCCGTGCAGCGTGCCGAGGCCGTCACCTCGCAGGCCGGCGGCAAGGGCGTCAACATCTCGCGCGCCGCCGTCAGCGCCGAGGTCGCCACCCTCGCGGTGCTGCCGGCCGACCCCGACGACCCGTTCGTCCACGAGCTGCACGCCGCGCGGATCCCGTGCGAGCCGGTCCCGCCGGCCGGGCCGATGCGCGTCAACGTCACGATCAGCGAGCCCGACGGCACCACCACCAAGCTCAACAGCCCCGGCGCCACGGTCGCCGCCTCCGACCTCGCCTCGCTCGCCGAGACCGTCACCCGCCACGCCGGCGGCGCCGACTGGGTCGTCCTGGCCGGCTCGCTTCCCCCCGGCGCCCCCGACGGCTGGTACGCCGAGCTGGTGGCCCGTCTGCGGGGCCGCGGCGTCCGCGTGGCCGTGGACACCAGCGACGCCCCGCTGCGCGAGCTCGTGGCCCGGCTGGCCGACGGCGCCCCGCACCTGATGAAGCCCAACGGCGAGGAGCTCGCGTCGTTCACCGGCGACGACCCGGTCCTGCTCGAGGCCGATCCGGCCGCGGCCGCACGCGCAGCCGGCTCCCTCGTCGCCGCCGGCGTCGACGAGGTCCTGGTGACGCTCGGCCCCCACGGCGCCGTGCTCGTCAACGCCGACGGCGCCTGGCACGCCTCTCCCCCGCCGACGACGGTCGTCAGCACCGTCGGCGCGGGCGACTCGAGCCTCTTCGGCTACCTCCTCGGGGACCTGCGCCGCCAGCCACCCGACCAACGACTCGCACTCGCCGTGGCCTACGGCAGTGCGGCGGCCGGGCTCCCCGGTACGACCATTCCCCGCCCCTCCCAGGTCGACGTCGCCCTGGTCCCGGTACGCGAGATCCTCCTCACCCCCGAAGGTTGACCCCCATGAACGACCTGATCACCACCGACCTGGTCCGGCTCGACGCCGACCTCGGCTCGGACAAGCACGCGGTCATCCGCGCCCTCGCCGGCGTGGTCGCGCAGTCCGGCCGCGCCCTGGACGTCGAGGCGCTGGTCGCCGACGCCCTGGCCCGCGAGGAGAAGTCCTCGACCGGCCTCAAGGACGGCATCGCCATCCCCCACTGCCGCACCACGGGCGTGGAGGTCCCCACCCTGGTCTTCGCACGCCTCTCCCCGAAGGTCGACTTCGGCGCCAAGGACGGCCCCGCCGACCTGGCGTTCCTGATCGCGGCTCCCGCGGGCGGCGACAACACGCACCTGCAGATCCTCACCAAGCTCGCCCGGGCGCTGGTGAAGCCGGAGTTCACCGACGGCCTGCGCGCCGCCGAGACCCCCGAGGACGTCGTCGACATCGTGAGCCGTGTCGTCGATGCCCCCGCCCCGGCGAAGAAGGCGCCCGCGCCGCCCTCGCCCAAGGAGTCCCTCGACAGCACCCCGTCTCCCGCCGAGGAGACCACCGAGCCCGCCGCGCGTCGCCGCCTCGTCGCCGTCACCGCGTGCCCGACCGGCATCGCCCACACCTACATGGCGGCCGAGGCGCTCGAGGCCGCCGCCGCGCGGGCCGGGGTCGACATCGAGGTCGAGACCCAGGGCTCCGCCGGCGCCACCCCGCTGGCCCCGGCGACCATCGCCGCCGCCGACGCGGTGATCTTCGCCGTCGACGTCGGCGTCCGCGACCGCGGCCGCTTCGCCGGCAAGCCGCTCGTCTCCTCCGGCGTCAAGCGTCCCATCGACGAGGGCGACAAGATGATCGCCGAGGCGCTCCGCTACGCCGACGACGCCAACCCGCCGCGCGTCGAGGGCGAGGTCACCGCCGGTGAGGGCGGAGGAGGTGGCGGCGCCAACGAGAGCTGGGGCGGGCGCACCCGCCGCGTGCTGATGACCGGCGTCTCCTACATGATCCCGTTCGTCGCCGCCGGCGGTCTCCTGATCGCACTGTCGTTCCTGCTGGGCGGCTACGAGATCGTCGGTCCCTACGGCGACATCGCCGTCAACAACACGCTCTTCGACCTCCCCGACCCCTCCGCACTCGGCCTCGACCACGCGCTGTTCGGCTCCGGGCTCATGGCCTACATCGGCGCGCTGTTCTTCATCATCGGCAAGACCGCGTTCCTGTTCTTCATCCCGGCCCTGGCCGGCTACATCGCCTACGCGATCGCCGACCGCCCGGGCATCGCCCCCGGCTTCATCGTGGGTGGCCTCGCGGCCAACATCTTCGGTGTCGTCGAGGGCGACTTCGACAACGCCGCCGCCCTGCCGGCGACCGGCTTCCTGGGCGCGATCGTCGGCGGCGTGCTCGCCGGCCTGATCGCACACTGGATCGCCGGCTGGAAGGTACCCACCTGGGCGCGCGGCCTGATGCCGGTCCTCGTGATCCCGCTCCTGACCTCGATCATCGCCGGCCTGCTCATGATCGTGGTCTTCGGCAAGCCCATCGGCTGGCTCATGGACCAGCTCAACGACGGGCTCAACTCGATGAGCGGCAGCTACGCGGTCCTGCTCGGCGTCGTGCTCGGCCTGATGATGGCCTTCGACATGGGCGGCCCGCTCAACAAGGTGGCCTACAGCTTCGCGGCCGCCGGTGTGGGTGGCGCCTCGCTCGCCGCCGACGCGCCGGAGCTCAAGATCATGGCCTCGGTCATGCTGGCCGGCATGGTGCCCCCGATCGCCCTGGCGCTCGCCACCGTCGTGCGCCCCGCGCTGTTCACGCAGCCCGAGCGGGAGAACGGCAAGGCCGGCTGGCTGCTCGGCGCCTCCTTCATCACCGAGGGCGCCATCCCGTTCGCCGCGGGCGACCCGCTGCGCGTCATCCCTGCCATCATGCTGGGCAGCGCGGTCACCGGCGGCCTGTCCCAGGCCTTCGACGTCAGCGTCCGCGCCCCTCACGGCGGCATCTTCGTGATCTTCGCGGTCGACGGCCGGTGGGGCTACCTGGTCGCCCTGCTGGCCGGCGTCCTGGTCGGGTGCGCCGCCGTCATCGCGCTCAAGTCCCTGGGCTCACGCCGCACCGAGCTCGCCACCGTCTGACCCACCCATCGCAGCACCCCATCGAAGGAGAACCATGCCCACGAAGTCCGTCAAGGTCGGCTCCGCCGTCGGCCTCCACGCCCGCCCCGCCGCGATCATCTCCGAGGCCGCGGGTGACCTCGACTCCGAGGTCACCATCGGGATCCCCGGCGACGAGGCCGTCGACGCGAGCTCCGCGCTGCTGCTGATGACCCTGGGCGCCGGCAACGGCGACACCGTCGAGGTCTCCGGCGACGACGAGGCCGACGTCGAGACGATCGCGGCCCTCGTCGAGAAGGACCTGGACGCCTAGCGGGACGTCAGTCCTCAGGGACGGGCCGTCGGTCGCGCAGCGCGAGGTAGACCGCGCGCACGCCGACGGCCCGTTCCATCTCGTGCAGGACGCTGCCGAAGAACTGCTCGCGGTAGGTCTCGTCGGTGACCGTCGAGACGGTCAGGTACAGGCTCGAGAACGCCGCCAGGAACACCGACACCTTGACCAGCTCGGCCGAGATGTTGTCGAGGTAGCGGATGTCCTGGAGGAACGGGATGCTGTCGGGCGCGCCCCCGGTCCACGTCTCGACGATCTCGGGCTGCACGATCAGCGAGCCGAACACCATGAAGAACGCGAACACCGTGACCGCCAGCAGCAGCACCTGCGTGGCCTGGATGACGACCAGCACCAGGATCAGGTTCCAGCGCTCGTAGCCCCCCACCTCCGCGTACGACGCCGGGTCGGCGTCCGGGTCGTCCACCAGCTCGCGCGCCACGTGCTCCAGCGGGGTGTCGGCCGTGGACTGCAGGAGCAGCGCCTCGTCGACGTCGTCGTCGGTGCGGTCGACCTCCTCGGGCAGCCGCACGAGCAGGAAGGCCCCGGCCATGGTGCCGAACAGGAGCGCCACCAGCCAGAGCTCGCCGGTGTCGAGGTAGGACGCGACCTCCCACACCTCGGCGTTGATGAAGAGGAACGTCACGAAGACCAGCAGCATCGGCAGCGCGCGGGTCATCATCGGCAGCAGGGTCCACAGGCTGCCGAACGTGCGAGCCAGCGCCCAGGTCACGATGGAGCGGGCCTCCAGGGCGATCAGCGCGTACCACGTCGCCACCGCCCCGACCAGGGTCCACAGGACCGCCGGGATGAGGCTCCCCTCGTCGACCAGCGCCAGGACCGTCACGGCTCCCGCGGCCACCAGCGCGGTCAGCACCAGCAGCGGCGCGAGCCGACGCGGCCGCATCGCCGAGCGCACCGACACCCGCTTCTCGGGCACGAAGTAGGTCAGGCCCTGCGCCTCGAACCACGCATCGGTCTCCGCGACCGCGTCACCGGCCGGCGAGGGGGCCGGCACCTCAGGCGCCCAGGATCTCGCGGGCACGGTCGACGTCGTCCTGCATCTGGACGATGAGGGCGTCGACGGAGTCGAAGGCGACCATCCCGCGCAGGCGGTCGACGAAGGACACCTCGACCTCGACGCCGTACAGCTCGAGGTCGGTGCGGTCCAGGACGTAGCTCTCCACCCGCCGGGCACGGACCCCGTCGAAGGTGGGGTTGGTGCCGACGCTGATGGCGGCCGGGAGCTCCTCGCCGGTGTCGAGGCGCCGCAGCCGGCCGGCGTAGACCCCGTCGGCGGGGGCCGCGGTCAGGCCGTCGGTCGGGACGTTGGCGGTCGGGTAGCCGAGCTCGCGCCCGCGCTGGTCGCCCTGCACCACGACCCCGCGCACGGCGTAGGGGCGCCCGAGCGCCTCCGCGGCCCCGGCGACGTCGCCGGCGGCCAGGCAGGTGCGGACGTAGGTCGAGGACCACACCATCGGTCCGCCGTCGAGCGCGATCCCCTCCGCGGCGAAGCCGTGCTTCGCGCCCTCGGTGACCAGCGTGCCGAGGTCCCCCGCCGCGCGGTAGCCGAACCGGAAGTTGGCGCCGACCACGACCAGCTCGGCGCCGAGCGCCTCGACCAGCACCCGCCGCACGAACTCCTCCGGTGGCCAGCTCGCCACGTCGCGGTCGAAGGGCAGCGCCAGCACGTCATTCGCACCGGCCTCTCCCAGCAGCTCGGCGCGGCGCTCGACCGTCGTGAGCATCGTGGGCGCGTGCTCGGGGCGCAGGACCGCCATGGGGTGCGGCTCGAAGGTGACCGCGACGACCGGGAGGCCCCGCTCGTCGGCGAGGCTGCGCGCGCGGGCGAGCACCCGCTGGTGGCCGTGGTGGACGCCGTCGAAGTTGCCGACCACGACCGCGGTGGGCCCGAGGTCGGCGGGGATGTCGTCGAGCGAACGCCAGATCTGCACGTCAGGAACCTTACTGGCGGTGCTCCGCCGGTCAGACGAAGACCGCCGCCGCACGCGCGACGCCGTCGCGGGGCTCGTAGAGCGCGAGGAACTCGCCCTCCGGCGCGAAGACCGCGGTGAGCCCGTCGAGGGGCACGTCGAGCGCCCGGCCGACGCGCACGTCGGCGGCCTGCTCGTCGTCCAGCTCGCGGCTGGGGAACGTGCTGCGGGCGGCGTCGGCGATGGGCAGGATCGCGAACGACTCGGCCAGCTCGTCCAGCGTCGAGGCGACGTCCAGGTCGAAGGACCCGACCGCCGTACGCCGCAGCGCGGTGAGGTGCCCGCCCACGCCGAGCAGCCGGCCGGCGTCGCGGGCGATGGCCCGCACGTAGGTGCCGCTGGAGCAGCGCAGCGAGACGTCGACGTCGACGTGGTCCTCGCCGAGGCGGACCTCGCCGACGGTGAGCTCGTGGACGGTGACCGCCCGCGCCTTCAGCTCGACCTCCTCGCCGTCACGCACGCGCTGGTAGGCGCGCTTGCCGTCGACCTTGATCGCCGACACGGCGGTGGGCACCTGCTGGAGCTCGCCGACGAAGCCGGCGAAGGCCCCGCGCACGGCCGCCTCGGTCAGCGTCCCGGTCGGGGCCGTCGAGACGACCTCGCCCTCGGCGTCGTCGGTGGTCGTGGACGCTCCCAGCCGCACCGTGGCGTCGTAGCCCTTCTCGGTGAGCATCAGGTGGCCCAGGAGCCGGGTGGCGCGGTTGACGCCGAGCACCAGCACCCCGGTGGCCATCGGGTCGAGCGTGCCGGCGTGGCCCACCTTGCGCGTGCCCGCGAGCCGGCGCACCCGGGCGACGACGTCGTGGGAGGTGACCCCCGCCGGCTTGTCGACGACGACCAGGCCGGACCCCGTCGTCACGAGAGCCGGTCGTCCTCGTCGTCGGCCGGGTCGTCGGCCTCGTCGAGCGCGTCCGGGTCGTCGTCCTCGTCGGCGTCGTCCTCGCGGGGCTTCTTGTACGGATCGACCTCGCCGGCGTAGGCGGCGTTGGCGCGCGCGGCAGCGACCGCCTCGTCCTGCGCCTTGGCCCGGGCGAGCACCTCGTCCAGGGCGCGCGCCTCCTCGGGCAGGGCGTCGTGCACGAAGGTCAGCGTCGGGGCGGTGCGGGTGCCGAGCTGCTTGGCGACCTCCGAGCGCAGGATGCCCTTGGCGGACTCCAGGGCCACCGCGGTGCCGGCCATCTCCTCGTCGCCGCCCAGGACGGTGTAGAAGATCGTGGCCTGCTGGCCGTCGCCGGTGAGGCGGACGTCGGTCAGGGTCACGAACCCCAGCCGCGGGTCCTTGATCCGGCGTTCGAGCATCTCGGCGACGATCACCTGGATCCGGTCGGCGATCTTGCGCACGCGTGGGCTGGTCATGCTTCCTACTCTCTCAAACGAACGAGTCGGCGCAGCCCCGGCAGGGACTGCGCCGACTCGTCACGGGTGGATCAGGTGCGGGCGATCTCGCGCATCTCGAACGCCTCGACGATGTCGCCTTCCTTGATGTCCTGGAAGTTCCGGAGCACCAGGCCGCACTCGAAGCCCTCGCGGACCTCGGACGCGTCGTCCTTCTCCCGCTTCAGCGAGGTCAGGTCGAGGTTGTCGGCGATCACCTTGCTGTCGCGCAGGATGCGGACCTTGGCGTTGCGCCGGATGACACCCGAGGTGACCATGCAGCCGGCGATGTTGCCGAGCTTGGACGAGCGGAAGATCGCACGGATCTCCGCCTGGCCCAGGGTCGACTCCTCGTAGACCGGCTTGAGCATGCCCTTGAGCGCTGCCTCGATCTCCTCGATGGCGTTGTAGATGACCGAGTAGTACCGGATCTCCACGCCCTCCTTGTCGGCCATCTGGCTCGCCTTGCCCTGGGGCCGGACGTTGAAGCCGATGATGATCGCGTCGGAGGCGGCCGCGAGGTCGACGTTGGTCTCGGTGATCGCACCGACACCGCGGTCGATGACCCGCAGGCTGACCTCGTCGCCGACGTCGATCTGCGCGAGGGCGTCCTCGAGAGCCTCGACCGAGCCGGACACGTCGCCCTTGAGGATGAGGTTGAGCTCCTGGCTCTCGCCCTTCTCCATGGAGGCCATGAAGTCCTCGAGCGTACGACGCACGCGACGCTTGGCCTGCATGGCCGCACGCTCGCGCGCCTCACGCTTCTCGGCGATCTGGCGCGCCATGCGGTCGTCCTCGACCACGATGAAGTTCTGGCCTGCGCCAGGCACCGCGGTCAGACCCAGCACCATCGCGGGACGCGACGGGTCGGCCTGCTCGATGTTGTCGCCGTGCTCGTCGAGCATGGCGCGCACGCGGCCGTAGCCGGCGCCCGCCACGATCGAGTCGCCGACACGGAGCGTGCCGCGCTGGACCAGGACGGTCGCGACCGGGCCGCGGCCACGGTCGAGGTGCGCCTCGACGACCAGACCCTGGGCGTCCTGCGTGGGGTTGGCCCGCAGGTCCAGGGAGGCGTCGGCCGTCAGGACGACCGCCTCGAGCAGCTTGTCCAGGTTGAGCTCGGACTTGGCCGAGACGTCGACGAACATCGCGTCGCCGCCGTACTCCTCGGGGATCAGGCCGTACTCGGTCAGCTGACCGCGGACCTTGGTCGGGTCGGCGTCGGGCTTGTCGATCTTGTTGACCGCGACCACGATCGGCACCCCGGCGGCGCGGGCGTGGTTGAGCGCCTCCACCGTCTGGGGCATGACGCCGTCGTCGGCCGCGACCACGAGGATCGCGATGTCGGTCGCCTGGGCACCACGGGCACGCATGGCGGTGAACGCCTCGTGACCGGGGGTGTCGATCAGGGTGATCCGACGCTCCGTGCCGTCGACCTCGGTCGCGACCTGGTAGGCACCGATGTGCTGGGTGATGCCACCGGCCTCCTTGTCGACGACGTTGGCGTTGCGCAGCGCGTCGAGGAGCTTGGTCTTTCCGTGGTCGACGTGACCCATGACGGTGACGACCGGCGGCCGGATGACCAGGTCGCTGTCGTCGCCCTCGTCGGTGCCGAAGTCGATGTCGAAGGACTCCAGCAGCTCGCGGTCCTCGTCCTCCGGGGAGACGACCTCGACGGTGTAGTTGAGCTCCTCACCGAGCAGCTCGAGCGTGGCGTCGTTGACCGACTCGGTCGCGGTCACCATCTCGCCGAGGTGGAAGAGCATCTGCACCAGCTGGGCGGCGTCGACGCCGACCTTGTCGGCGAAGTCGGTCAGCGAGGCGCCACGGGCGAGACGCACGGTCTCGCCGTTGCCCTTGCGGACCCGCATGCCGCCCAGGGTCGGAGCCTCCATGGCCTCGAACTCCTGGCGACGCGCCCGCTTGGACTTGCGCCCACGACGCGACGGGCCACCGGGGCGACCGAAGGCACCCTGGGTCTGACCACGCTGGCCGGGACGGTTGCCGCCACCGGGGCGACCGCCGCCGCTGGGGCCGAAGCCACCGGGACGGCTGCCGGGCGCACCGGCGCCCGCGGGGGCGCCGCGACCGGGCGCACCGCCGGGGCCACCGCGACCGGGGGCGCCGCCGGGGCCTCCACGACCGGGACCGCCGGGGCCACCGCGACCGGGGCCACCGGGGCCGCCACGGCCGGCGGGGCCGGGACCGAAGGCGGACGGGGACTTGGGCATCATCGCCGGGTTGGGGCGCGGCATGCCCGGGCGACCGGGCGCACCACCCTCACGCGCGGCGGGCGGCCGCGGCGGGCGGTTGTCGCTGGGAGCCTCGTCGGCCTCGGGGTCACGCGGAGCCGGCGCGGGGCGCTTGCCCATGCCCTGGCTGGGCGAGAACGGGTTGTTGCCCGGGCGCGGCGTGCCGCTGGGCTTGCCGACCGGACGGGGCGCCGGGGCGGGCGCCTTCGGCCGAGCGGGCGACGGGGCGGCCGAGGCCGCGGGGGCCTCGGGCTGCGCGGAGGCGGCCTCGACGGGCGCCGCGGCAGCGGGCTCCTCGACGACCGGCGCGGGCGTGGGCTCGGGGGTGGGCTCGGGAGCCTGCACCTCGGGCTCGGCGGCCTTCTTGGCCGGACCGGGCTTGCGCGGGGCCGGCTTGGGGGCGGCCTTCTCCTCCACGGGGGCGGCGGGGGCGGCGGCCGCGAGGGACGCACCGACCTCCTTGCGGAAGCGCATCTCCGCGGGGAGCTCGACGGTCGAGCTCGCCGACTTCACGAACTCGCCCATCTCCTTGAACTTCTCGAGAACGAACTTGCTCTCGACGCCGAACTCTTTGGCGAGCTCGTGTACTCGGGTCTTAGCCACGTTTCTCCTTCTGGCCTCGACCCGCGTCATGCGGTGCTGCGAGACCTCTTAGTGGTGTTGCAAACTCATCGGGAGTTACTCATCGAGTGCTCATGAGCTGCTGCTCCAGTTTCTGGTCGGTACGTCACTGTGGGTCTGTGTCACGGTGGGGCTGCGCGTGAGGCGAGGTACTCCTCCACCGCGGCGGTGGACAGCGCTCCCTCGTGCCGCAAGGCACGGGCGAACGCTCTGCGCCGCACGGCGAGCTCGTAGCACTCGGTGGTGGGGTGCAGGTGCGCGCCCCGGCCGGGTGCGGTGGCGGTCGGATCGGGTACGACGGCGGTGAGGCCGTGCGCGTCCGAACCGGCAGTCACCCGCAACAGCTCACGCTTGGCGGCCCGCTGGCGGCACCCCACGCACGTGCGGACAGGCTCTGTCGGCATGAGGGGAGTGCTTCGGTGGACCACCAACGACAAGTCTAGCCAACTCCGGTCACATCACCGAACCGGGCGCGCCCCGAGGACCCCGAGCGGGCTACGGTCGGTGCGTGGACCTCTCCACCTGGCACCCCCACTACCTGCCCGCATGGTCGTCCCGGGCCGCCACCCGCGCGAGCCACCGGCTCGTCGACGGCTCGCTGGTCCTCGACGTGCCGGTCGAGCACCCGCTCTGGTGCCCCGGCGACCACGAGCCGCCGCTGCGGGTCTCCGGCCTGCAGTCGGGCAGCTGGTCGGGCCCGGTCGGCAGCACCCGGGGGCAGCAGCGCTTCCGCGAGGGGCAGACGGTGCGGGAGGAGCAGCCGCGCTTCGAGGGCTGGCTGCCCTCGGGCGGACGGGTGGCGATCCGGGCGTCCATGAGGCTCTCGGCCCGCTCGATGGCGGCGCTGTGGCTCAGCGGATTCGAGGACGACCCCGACCAGCTGCGCTGCGGCGAGCTCTGCGTCTTCGAGGTGTTCGGCAACGCCGTCGACGGCGGCGAGCACCCCTCGGCCGAGGTCGGCGTGGGCATCAAGGCCTTCCGTGACCCGGGCCTGACCCAGGACTTCGCGGCGCCCCGGCTGCCGATCGACGTGACCCGGCCGCACACCTACGCCGTGGAGTGGGACGCCGACGAGGCGGTCTTCAGCGTGGACGACGAGGTCCTGCGCCGCTGCGCCCGCCCGCCGACGTACCCGATGCAGCTGATGCTGGCCGTCTTCGACTTCCCCAGCTGGTCCGACGGCGACGACGACCACCTCGTGCCCCAGCTGGTCGTCGAGGACGTCGGACCCACGGTCTGACCCGCCGCGCCTGGGACGCCGCCCCCGGGGAGTGACGCCCGCGGGCGTCAGCGGTCCTCGGAGGCTTCCTCGTCGCCGTGGATGTCGATGCGCCAGCCGGTCAGGCGGGCGGCGAGGCGGGCGTTCTGGCCCTCCTTGCCGATGGCCAGCGACAGCTGGAAGCTCGGCACGACCACGCGCGCCGAGCGCTCGGCGAGGTCGACGATCTCGACGGAGTTGACGCGCGCGGGCGACAGGGCGCTGGCGACCATGGTGGCTGGGTCGTCGGACCAGTCGACGATGTCGATCTTCTCGCCGTGCAGCTCCGACATCACGTTGCGCACGCGCTGCCCCATGGGCCCGATGCAGGCGCCCTTGGGGTTGACCCCCGCGGCGTCGGTCATGACCGCGATCTTGGTGCGGTGGCCGGCCTCGCGGGCGATGGCCTTGATCTCCACGACGCCGCTGGCGATCTCGGGCACCTCGAGCGCGAAGAGCTTCTTCACCAGGTTGGGGTGGGAGCGCGACAGCGTGATCTGCGGGCCGCGCATGCCCTTGCGCACCGACACGACCAGGCACTTGATGCGGGTGCCGTGCTGGTAGTCCTCCCCCGGCACGCGCTCGCCCACGGGCAGGAGGGCCTCCAGCTTGCCGAGGTCGACCATGACGTCGGCGGGGTTGCGGCCCTGCTGGATGACACCGGAGATGATGTCGCCCTCCTTGCCGGAGAACTCCCCGAACCGGACGTCGTCCTCGGCGTCGCGCAGGCGCTGCAGCATGATCTGCTTGGCGGTCGTGGCGGCGATCCGGCCGAAGCCGTCGGGGGTGTCCTCGAACTCCCCCACCGCGTTGCCCTCGTCGTCGACCTCGGTGGCCAGCACGGTCACGTGGCCGGTCTTGCGGTCCAGCGTGACCCGCGCCTTCTCCTGGGCTCCCGGCGTCTTGTGGTAGGCCGTGAGGAGTGCCTGCTCGATCGCCTCGACCAGCACGGAGAAGGAGATCTCCTTCTCCCGCTCCAGCATCCTCAGGATGCTCATGTCGATGTCCATCAGGCGTCCCCTTCCTCGTCCTCGTCGGTGGCGTCGTCGACGTCGATGACGTCGTCGGCGGTCTTCTTGCGGTTGAACTCGATCTGCACGAGCGCCTTGTCGACGTCGGCGTAGGCCACCTCACGGACCTCGCCGGACACGTCGATCCGCGCCCGGGTCTCGTCGGTCTCGACGATGCGTCCCGTGAGGGCGGTGCCGTCGGTGAGCGTGACCTTGACCAGCCGGTCGGCGTTGCGCCGCCAGTGGCGCGGCAGCGTCAGCGGCCGGTCGACCCCGCGGGAGGTCACCTCGAGCGTGTAGGGGTGCTCCCCCATCACGTCGGAGGCCTCCAGCGCGGTGTCGATCACCCGCGTGGCCTCGGCGACGTCGTCGAGCGTGACCCCGCCGTCCTTGTCGACGGCCACGCGCAGGACGCGTCGCTTGCCGGCGGGGGTGACCTCGACCGCCTCGACGTCGAGCGCGAGCTCGCGCAGGGGGTCGGCGATCTCCGCCTCGATACGGCCTTGGATCTCGGCCTGCTTGGCGCTCATGGTGCGCGACCTCCCTGTGCTGTTGTGGGTGCTGCTGTGGTCACGATAGCCGCTCGCGGCGAGGACCCGGACACCCCGGCGATAGGGTCGCCGGGTGCCCCACCGCCCCGCCGCCGCCACTCGCCGTACGGCGCTGGGCGTGGCGCTGGGCGGGCTGCTCGTCACCACCGCGTGCGACCTCGACGACCTCGACCCGCGCAGCGACGCCGATCCCTCGGCCTCCCCCACGGCGCCCCCGGTCGACGCCGACACGGCCCTCGTCGCCGAGGTGGTCGCCGACATCGACGCCACCCTCGCGCGACTCCCGGCCGCCCGCAGCCTGGGCGCCCTGCCGGCCGAGCTCACCGCCCTGCACCTCGCCCACCGCGCCGCCCTCAGCGACGGCCCCGCGCCCACCCCGGTCGGCGGCGGCCGCAGGCTGGGCGCCGCGCCCGCGAGCGCGAAGGTGCGCCGGCTCGAGCGGGCGCACCAGTCCCGCCTGGACGAGGCCTGCCTGGCCGCCGGCAGCGGCGCGCTGGCCGCCCTGCTGGCGTCGATGTCCGCCGCGGTGTCCCAACGCCTCGCCTCGCTGCCGCAGGGGTCTCGATGAGCCCGCTCAGCGCCCTGCAGACGACGTTGGCCGCGGAGCACGCCGCCCTCTACGTCCTGGGAGTCCTCGGCGGCCAGACGTCGCAGTCGGCGAGCCCGACGCTGTTCGCCACGATCACGGCCACCTACGCCGACCATCGCGGCCGGCGCGACCACCTCGTCCGCGCGGTCACCGCGCTCGGCGGCACCCCCGTGGTGGCGGAGGTCGCCTACGACGTGCCGGCCGACCTCGCCACCCCGCAGGCGGTCACCCGGCGGGCGTGGCAGCTCGAGCGCGACTGCGCGGCGACGTACGCGTTCCTGGTGGCCAGCAGCACCGAGGACCTGCGCTCCTGGGCGCTGCGCTCGCTCCAGGCCTCGGCCGTGCGACAGCTCGCGTTCGGCGGCGCGCCCGAGCAGTTCCCCGGGCGGTCGGTCACCGGCTGAGCCGGCTCGAGCAAGGCGGCGACTGCGCTGCCCGGAAATGCCAGCGGTCCGCGAACTCGGCTTCCGGGGAGCGCCCGAGATGCTTCCCGGAAAGACGAGTACGCGGACCGCTGAGGCCTGGGACAGAGGCCTGGGGGGTGGGGGTGTCGGAGGGGACCTCGACCGAGTGGGACTGGTAGACGTTCTCTCCGCGAAGATCATGCAACAGGCCCGGCCCGGGCGATATGGGCCGTGAACACCACAAAGTTGCATTGCATGAACTTGCAGAACCGCCGGTCAGGAGCGGTAGGCGGTCCACATCTGCGACATCCGCGAGCTCTGCCCCGGGGTGAACTGGGTGTAGCAGGTGTCGTAGCTGTAGTCCATGTAGTTGTGGATGGGGTCGAGGCCCGGCAGGGAGCACGAGTCACGGCCCGCGGGGCACCCGTTGGTGGCGCTGCCCTGGGCCGGGGTGTCGGTCACCTCGTCGTTCGTGGCGGTGCAGCCGCCCTGGAACGTGTGGTAGAGCCCGAGCCAGTGACCGGCCTCGTGGGTGGCCGTCTCACCGAGGTTGTAGTTGGCCGCGCTGCCGCCCGGCAGGGAGGAGTACTGCACGCGGATGCCGTCGATGCCGGGGTTGCGGCTGTAGTCCCACGGGAAGGTCGCGACACCGAGGTAGCTGAAGTCGACGAGCCAGATGTTCAGCGCGTTGGCGCCGCCCTTGCGGGTCTGCTTGCGGTACGTCGTGCTGGCACCGTCGCGGTGCCAGGTGTCGTTGTAGAACCGGTCCGTGCCCGCGAGGGAGAAGGTGAAGCCGGTGTTGGCCGCGGAGCTCGACTCGGCGCCGCTGTAGGTCTTGTTGAGGACCTGGATCTGCTGGGTGATCTGGCTGGCGGTCACGTCTCCGGCGCCGTTCCTGCCGGCCATGACGTGGACGTAGACCGGGATCGACGCCGACGCGGCCGCGGCCTTGGCCGAGGTCGTTCCCTTCTTGGCCAGCAGCGCGCGGGTGCGGGCCGCGATGCGCTCCTGCTCCGCCGAGGAGACCTCACGGGTGTCCGGGCCGTGGCCGCCGCGTGCGGAGGAGGCGGGGGCCGCCTCCTGCTCGAGACAGGCGGGCCCGGTGTCGCGGGCGGGGGTCAGTGCGCTGGCGCCGACCGCCGTCAGGCTGAGGGTGGCGGCGCTGATGGTGCTCAAGGCGAGGAGCCGAAGTCCGAGACGCATGCGGTGTTCCGTTTCGTCGGGTCGCCCGGCCGAGTCCGAGCGGCTACGCCGCAGACTCTCCGCTCCCCCGCTCGCTCACGCCAGATCCTCCGGCTTGCGCAAACGCGCACTGCAGGAAGTTGCAGAAGTCGACCGGCGTGGGTAGACGTCAGCGCCAGCCGGCGACGATCTCCACGATGTCGGCCAGGTCGTGCGCCACGGCGTCCGGCTCGCCCTCCGTGTGGCCGACCTGCTCGCGCGGGATGGCGCTGTGGGGGACGTGGATGGCTCGGAGGCCGGCGTGGTGGGCACCCCAGATGTCGTCGAAGAGCCGGTCGCCGACGTAGACGCACCGCGCCGGGTCGGCGGCGCCGACCGCGTCCATGGCCGCGCGGAAGGCGTGCGGGGACGGCTTGGTCCAGGGGATCTCGCTGGAGTAGACGTCGCCGTCGATGAGGTGGGCGACGCCGTCGCGCTCGAAGATCCGCTCGTGCAAGGCGCGCGGCCAGATGGTGTTGGACAGCACCCCGACCCGCAGCCCGTCGGCGTGCAGCGACTCCCACAGCGGCCCGACGGCGGGGTCGGTGTAGGTGTGCGGCTCCCAGAAGTCGTAGTAGTGACGCAGCAGCTCGGGATCGTGCTCGAGGCCCGCCTCGGTGAAGAGGTCGGCGACCGTGGAGCTCTGCTGGTGGTCGCGCGAGCGACCCCAGATCGTGGCGCCCGCCTGGTGCAGCCGGGCCCGCGACGCCTCGACGTCGTCATGACCCACCACCGCCTGCGCGAGGGCCAGTGACTCGGCGTGGAAGTCGATGTCGTGCCACCGCGTGAGCGTGCCTCCCCAGTCGAAGATGACGGCGTCGACTCCGCAGGCTCCTGGCATGGCGGCATGCTAGCCAGACGCGCCGACACCGTAGGTTCGGGGCGTGGCCGGGATCGGGGAGCTCGCGGAGGGACCCCTCCACGCGGCCCTCAAGCAGTGGCTCTCGCGTCCCGGCGACGCCTTCGAGGTCAAGGTGGGCCGGTGGGTGGTCGACCTGGTGCGCGCCGACGGCGAGCTCGTCGAGGTGCAGACCGGCGGCTTCGGGCCGCTCGGCCCCAAGCTCGACGGCCTGCTCGACCAGCACCGGATGCGGATCGTGCACCCGGTCCCCGCCGTACGCCGCATCGTGCGCGTCGACGCCGACGGCGTGATCCTGTCCGAGCGCCGCTCGCCCAAGCGGTCCGGCGTGCTGGAGGTCTTCGACAAGCTGGTGGCCTTCCCCTCGCTCATCGGCCATCCGCACCTCGTCGTCGAGGTCCTGCTGTGCCGCGAGGACCACGTCCGCGCCCCCGCACCCACGCGCAGCCGGTCCGGCCGGCGCACCCGGGACCCCGGCGTGCGCCACCTCGCCGAGGTCGTCGGCCGCCACGAGCTGCGCCGGCCCGCGGACGTCCTGGGCCTGCTGGGCGCGCCGCTCCCGTCCGAGCCGTTCACGACCGCCGAGCTGGCGGCCCTCCTGGGCGTCCCGGCCGTCCTCGCCCAGCGCGTCGCCTACTGCCTGCGGCTGATGGAGCTCGTCGAGCCCGCCGGCCGTCGCGGCCCTGCTCCCCTGCACCGGGCCGTCGGTGGCTGAGGAGCGCCGTCAGGCGCGGACGAGGGCCACCAGGTGGTCGACGACACGCTCGGCGGTGACGTCGACGCGCTCGCCGGTCGCGCGGTCGCGGACCTCGACGGTGCCGGTCTCGGCGAGGCTCTTGCCGACGACGACGATGGTGGGGACACCGATGAGCTCGGCGTCCTTGAACTTCACGCCGGGGCTGATCTTGCCGGCGCGGTCGTCGTAGAGGACCTGCACGCCGGCGGCGTCGAGCTCGTGGGCGATGCGGTCGGCCGCGGCGAACACGTCGGCGTCCTTGCCTGCGGCGACGAGGTGCACGTCGGCGGGCGCCACGTTGCGGGGCCAGCACAGGCCGACGTCGTCGAGGGTGCCCTCGGCGATCGCGGCGACCGCGCGGGAGGGGCCGATGCCGTAGGAGCCCATCGTGACGGTGACCAGCTTGCCGTTCTCGTCGAGGACCTGCAGGTCCAGCGCGTCGGCGTACTTGCGGCCGAGCTGGAAGATGTGGCCCATCTCGATGCCGCGGGCCGACTCGAGGGTGCCGTCGTCGCAGACGGGGCAGGGGTCGCCGTCGCGTACGTCGGCGGCCTCGATCGTGCCGTCGGGGGTGAAGTCGCGGCCGGCCACGAGGTCCAGCACGTGGCTGCCCTCGACGTCGGCGCCGGTGACCCAGCGGGTCCCCTCGACCACGCGGGGGTCGACGAGGTAGCGGATCTCCGAGGCGCTCTTCTCGCCCAGGACGCCGGGGCCGATGTAGCCGCGCACCAGCGCGGGGTGCTTGCGCAGCTCGGCCTCGTCCATGGGCTCGACCTCGATGGGCTCGAGCTGGCCCTCGAGCCGCTTCTGGTCGACCTCGCGGTCACCGGGCAGGCCGATGGCCAGGGGCTCGCGGGTGCCGTCGGGGTGCTTGAGCACCACGAGGACGTTCTTGAGGGTGTCGCCGGCGTGCCAGGGGCGGTCCTCGCGGGGGAACGTCGCGTTGAGGTGGTCGACCAGGGTCTGGATGGTGGGCGTGGCGGGCGTCTGCTCCGCGTGGGCCTCGGGGACGTCGTCGTAGGGCAGGGGCGCGGGAGCGCGCACCGTGACGGCCTCGACGTTGGCGGCGTAGTCGCAGTGCGTGCAGCGGACATAGGTGTCCTCGCCGACCGCCGCCCGCGCCAGGAACTCCTCGGACTTGGAGCCGCCCATCGCGCCGGCGGTCGCCTTGACGATGACGTACTCGAAGCCCAGCCGGTCGAAGATCCGGATGTAGGCGTCGCGGTGGCGCTGGTAGCTCGCCTCCAGGCCGGCGTCGTCGACGTCGAAGGAGTAGGAGTCCTTCATGATGAACTCGCGCCCGCGCAGCAGCCCCGCACGGGGGCGCGCCTCGTCGCGGTACTTGGTCTGGATCTGGTAGATCGAGAGCGGCAGGTCCTTGTAGGACCGGTACATGTCCTTGACGACGAGGGTGAACATCTCCTCGTGCGTGGGCCCGAGCAGGTAGTCGTTGCCCTTGCGGTCCTGGAGGCGGAAGATGCCGTCGCCGTAGTCGGTCCAGCGTCCGGTCGCCTCGTAGGGCTCCTTGGGCAGCAGCGCGGGGAACGACAGCTCCTGCGCGCCGATGCCGTCCATCTCCTCGCGGATGATCGCCTCGATCTTGCGCAGCACCCGCAGGCCGAGCGGCAGCCAGGTGTAGATGCCGGGCGCGGCCCGGCGGATGTAGCCGGCACGGACCAGCAGCCGGTGGCTCGGGACCTCGGCGTCCACGGGATCCTCACGCAGGGTCCGCACGAACAGGCTCGACATCCTCAGCATCATGCGGTCAGGCTACTTCCGGCCCGACCGGCGCCGCGAACCAGTTCCCCGAACCCGTGCCCGCGACCGAACAACCTCCGGGCACCCCCGTGCGTCTACACGGTGTCACCGGGGCGAGCCCGGTGCGTCTCTCCGGGAGCAACAGATGAAGAAGACCATGAGCGTGCTGGTGGCGCTGGCGGCCGGCCTGACCGGCGTCCTGGCGCTCGGCGCCCCCGCGCAGGCGGCCGAACCGGTGGTGCTGCGGCCCGCGGACCTGCCGCGCGGCGCCGACGTCCGTGTCCCCCACCTGGAGGGCCGCACCGTCGTCGACGGTGACCGCCGGGTCCGGGTCCGCGGCGGCGACCGGGTGGTGCTGCTGGGCCGCTCCGGGGACGCCTACGTCGTCGGCGTGAGCGGCGACGACGACGGGCGCGGCTCCATCCGCCTCGTGCGCCCGGGCGCAGCGGCTCGGGTGGTGCTGCGCGGGGTGCCGGTCTTCGAGACCGTGCTCTCCGGCGACGGACAGCACCTCGTCCGCGCCTCGGCCAGCACGGCCCGGCGGACCCGGGTCATGGTCAACCGGGCCAGCGACGGCGCCCTGGTGCGCCAGCGCACGTTCCCCGGCTCGGCCAAGGTCCTCGACGCCGGCGGCGGCCGCGTGGTCCTCGGCTCGTGGGGCCCCGACCGGACCCTGTCCTGGAGCTTCGCCACCGACACGACCACCACGCTCGTGCGGCGCGCCGGCTACGCCGCCAGCATCGAGGCCGACCGGCTGGCGACGTACTCGCGCGACCCCTACGACGGCGGCTGCTCCGTGGTGCGCCGGCTCGCCGCGCCCCGCGGCACGCTGTGGCGCTCGTGCGACGAGCGGGTGGCGGCGTTCGCCCCCGGAGCGACGCGACTGGCGACGATCGGGATCCTCAGCGACGGCCTCGGCCCCACCGAGGTGCGCCTGCGCAAGGCCGGCGGCCGGCTGGTCGCGCGCTACGCGGCGCGCTGGTTCGGGTCGATCTCGTTCGAGAGCGAGCGGGCGCTGCTGCTGGACACCAACGGCACGAGGAAGGCCGCCACCGTGCGCTGCACGGCCACGCGGTGCGTGCGCGCCTCGGCGCTGCGACCGGTGCCGACCTACTGACCCGCTTCGGGCGTGCTCAGCCCCGGGTGGCGGCGTAGGCCGCCTTGAGCATCGGCCACTGCAGCGGCAGCCGGCCGAACGCCGCCACCTTGACGCCCGTCCGCCGGCTGCGGGTGGAGTCCATCGCCATCTTGACGTTGCCCGGGTAGACCCCGAGCAGCAGCGCGATGCTCCCCCAGCCGGCGACGCGGCGGGTGGCGGGCGCCAGCAGCCCGGCCGCCAGCGCCAGCTCGGCCACCCCGCTGCCCAGGATCACCTCGCGGTGCGCGGGCACCCAGCGGGGCATCAGCGGCTCGTAGGCCTGCGGCCTGGCCAGGTGGACCGCGCCGCTCACGGCGAAGATGGCGGCCAGGGCGCGGGTGCTGGGAGTGAGGCTCATCGGGCGATCGTAGGAGCGGCGCGGTGAAAACGCCGCGCGGGGGCCGAGGTGCGACGTACCCTTCGCCGACCCGTCCCGGCTGAGGAGCCAACGAATGAGCGGCTACGAGCCACCCGTGCAGCACCCCTACCCCTACGCCGGTGCGCCGCTCAAGGCCGACACCTCCGGATGGGCCATCGCGGCGTTCTGCGCCGCGCTTCTCTACGCGGTGAGCGAGGTGGTGTCGCTGCTGTCCTCGGTGCCGCTCGCGCGGGAGGTGGAGTCCTCCGGGACCCTCGACACCGTGTCGGCACTCGTGCTGCTGCTCAACGGAGGCGCCGCTCTGCTCGGGCTCCTCGCTGTCGTCACGGCCTGGGTCCTGACCTGCGTGTGGCTGATGAAGGCGCGCGACAACGCCTTCCTGCTGAGCCCTGGCATCCGTCAGCGTCGCGGGACTGCCTGGCTGTGGCTCGGCTGGCTGGTCCCCTTCGCCAACGTCGTCGTGCCCTTCCAGGTCGTGTCCGACGTCCTGCGCGGCTCCGAGCAGCGCAGCCGGGGCGCCAAGGGCGAGACGGCCCTCCTCGGCTGGTGGTGGGCCTGCTGGCTGGTCATTCTCGTCGGGGGTCGCATCCACTCCCGGATGCTCGACGGGGTGGGCACCGTCAACGGGTTCTCCGCCGACGCCGTGCGCAACGTCGCGGTCGTGCTGGCGCTCCTCACCGTGGCCGGCATCGTGCTGTGGGGGCTGGTGGTCCGCCGGGTGGTGGACGCCCAGGGCCGCGCCGAGCTGCCGGCGACCCGCTAGAACATCACGGTGGAGAAGCGCGCGCTCTCGCGGAAGCCGACCGCCTCGTAGACGCGGCGGGCCGGGGCGTTCCACTCGTTGACGTAGAGCGACACCGTGGGCGCGATCTCGTGCTGCACGAAGTCCACGACCGCCGCCATGCCGGCGACCGCGAGGCCCTCGCCGCGGCGGTCCGCAGGCACCCAGACACCCTGGACCTGCGCGGCGTCCTCGGTGGCGCAGGCGACCTCGGCCTTGAACACCACTCGGCCCTCGTCGAAGCGGGCGAAGGACCAGCCGCGGCTGGTGAGCTGGGTGACCCGGGCGCGGTAGAGGTCGGCGCCGCCGCCGGCCTCGGGAGACACCCCCACCTCCTCGGTGTACATCGCCACGCAGGCGGGGTAGAGCGCGGCCATGTCCTGCCGCGTCGTACGCCGGACGCGGTGGTCGGCCTCGACGTGCGGCGGCTCGTCGATCACCAGGTGCGGCTGCTGCCACCGGAGCTCGCGGGGCTTGCCCCAGGACTCGGCGACGTGGTTCCAGAACGACTCGACGGCCTCGTGGGGCCCGACGATCGTGGACACGCTGCGGCTGCGGGTCAGGGCCCGCTCGGCGAAGGCGCGGGCGTCGTCGGCCGAGGCCTGGATCGGGACCAGGTTGGCGCCGACGTGGCAGGCCGCGACCAGCTCGCCGTTGTCGAACCTGCCCCACACCTCGCCGCCGAGCCAGCGCGGCTCGAGGCTCGTGGTGCGGGCGCGGTAGAGGGCGAAGACGTTGACCACCGGGTCCTGGCCGGCCAGCGCGAGGAACGCGTCGAGGTCGGCTGACCCCAGGGGACGGACGCCGTGGCGCGTGACGGTCGGCACGTGGGAAGCCTAAGCGGCGGGGACGCGGACGGGTACCGGTGGCGTCGGACGGCTCAGGAGACGGTGACCGAGGCCGCGGCGCCGTCGACGGACTCCATGCCCTCGGCGATGCGCATGGCCTCCTCGATCAGGGTCTCGACGATCTGCGACTCGGGGACGGTCTTGATGACCTCGCCCTTGACGAAGATCTGACCCTTGCCGTTGCCGGACGCGACGCCGAGGTCGGCCTCGCGGGCCTCGCCGGGACCGTTGACGACGCAGCCCATGACGGCCACGCGCAGCGGCACCTCCATGCCCTCGAGACCGGCGGTGACCTGCTCGGCCAGGGTGTAGACGTCGACCTGGGCGCGCCCGCAGCTGGGGCAGCTGACGATCTCGAGCTTGCGGGGGCGCAGGTTGAGCGACTGCAGGATCTGGATGCCGACCTTGACCTCCTCCACCGGAGGCGCGGACAGGGAGACCCGGATGGTGTCGCCGATGCCCTTGCTCAGCAGCGCGCCGAAGGCGGTCGCCGACTTGATCGTGCCCTGGAAGGCCGGGCCGGCCTCGGTCACCCCGAGGTGCAGCGGCCAGTCGCCCTCGGCCGCGAGCAGCTCGTAGGCACGGACCATGACCACGGGGTCGTTGTGCTTGACCGAGATCTTGAAGTCGCGGAAGCCGTGCTCCTCGAAGAGGCTCGCCTCCCACTTGGCCGACTCCACGAGCGCTTCGGGGGTGGCCTTGCCGTACTTCTCCAGCAGCCGCGGGTCCAGCGACCCGGCGTTGACGCCGATGCGGATCGAGGTGCCGCGGTCCTGGGCGGCGCGGGCGATCTCCTTGACCTGGTCGTCGAACTTGCGGATGTTGCCGGGGTTGACCCGCACGGCCGCGCAGCCGGCGTCGATCGCCGCGAAGACGTACTTCGGCTGGAAGTGGATGTCCGCGATGACCGGGATCTGGGAGTGCGTCGCGATGTCGGCGAGCGCGTCGGCGTCGTCCTGGCTCGGGCACGCGATGCGCACGATGTCGCACCCCGTGGCGGTGAGCTCGGCGATCTGCTGCAGGGTCGCGTTGACGTCGGAGGTGAGCGTGGTCGTCATCGACTGCACGGACACCGGGTGGTCACTGCCGACCCCCACCTTGCCCACCTGGATCTGGCGGGTCTTGCGGCGTGGAGCGAGCACGGGAGGCGGCGCCTCCGGCATGCCGAGGCTGATGGCGGTCATGTCCCCAGGCTACTGGCCGGTCGTCCGGATCCCTCAGTCGCTGGGTGTGACCTCGCCCCCGGTGTCCGCGGTGGGTCAGCCCTGCACGTGGAGGGGGACGACCAGGTCGCCGACGATCAGGACGACGCCCATGACCAGCATCGCCGAGGCGACGACGTAGGCGATGGGCAGGAGCTTGGCGGCGTCGACGTAGCCGGGGTCGGGGCGGCCGCGCAGGCGGGCCAGGCGGCGACGGGTCGCCTCCCAGAGCGCGCTGGCGATGTGGCCGCCGTCGAGGGGCAGGAGCGGGAGGAAGTTGAAGAGACCGATGAAGAGGTTGAAGCCGGCGATCAGCATCAGCAGGAAGACGGTCTTCTCGGTCACGTTGAGGACGTCGTGGGAGACGGTCTCGCCCGCGATGCGGCCGCCACCGACGATGCTGACGGGGCTGTCCTCCGCGCGCTCCTCGACACCGACGATGGCCTTGGCGACGCCCCAGACCTTGACCGGGAGAGTGCCGAGCGCCTTGACGGTGTCGACCGTCATCGTGCCCATCTGGCCGAGGGTGTAGATCGGGCCGCCGGTCTCGACCACCTCGCGCGTCTCCGGGGCGACCCCGAGGAAGCCGACCTTGCGCAGCGTGTCGTCGGTCTCGGAGGTGGGCCGCGCCTCGACCGTCGTGCTGGTCGAGCCGGTGAGCTGCTGCCCCTTCCGGGTGTAGCCGATGACGGCGTCCCCGTCGGCGTTGCCGCGGATCAGGTCGCGCAGCTGGTCCCAGCTGGTCACGGCCGTGCCGTTGAAGGAGGTGATGACGTCGCCGGGACGCAGGCCGGCCTCGTAGGCGGGTGCGTCGGGGTCATCGGCCTTGCACTTACGGCCCTCGTCCTCGAAGGCGAGGACGCATCGGTTGACGCTGCTCACCTCGGGCGCGCCCGGCGCGACCTCCATGGAGTGCTGGCCGTAGGTCGCGAAGACGCCCCAGAAGATGAAGAACGCGATCAGCAGGTTGACCGTCGGGCCGCCGGCCATCACGACGACCTTCTTCCACGACGCCATCTTGTAGAAGAGTCGGTCGCTGTCCTCGGGCTTCACGAGCTCCCACTCGGCCGCGCGGGCATCCGAGATCAGCTGGGTGAACATGCCGGTGTTGGACTTGCGGATGCGCGTGACGGTGTTGCCCTCGGCGTCGACGGTGACCTCGTCCGCGAGGTCGTCGGCCCCGGGCGGGAGCATCCCGACGATCTTGACGTAGCCGCCGAGCGGGATCGCCTTCACGCCGTACTCGGTCTCGCCGACCTGCTTGCTCCACACGGTGGGGCCGAAGCCGATGAAGTACTGGGTGACCTTCCCGCCGAAGCGCTTGGCCGGGATCATGTGGCCCAGCTCGTGCAGGCCGATCGAGACCAGGATGGCGACGACGAAGACGACGACGCCGAGCAGGTAGAAGAGGGCGGTCACGCAGGTCTCCCGATGAGGGTGCTGGTCTCGGTGCGGGCCCAGGCGTCGGCGGCCAGGATGTCGTCGACGCTCAGCCCGTCCTCCGAGGGTACGTCGTGGCGCGCAAGCACCGCGTCCACCGTGGGGACGATGTCGGTGAAGGCCAGCCGGCCCGCGCGGAACTCCTCCACGCAGACCTCGTTGGCGGCGTTGTAGACCGCCGGGGCCGTGGCACCCCGCTCCCCCGCGCGGCGGGCCAGCGACACCGCCGGGAACGCCTCGTCGTCGAGCGGGAAGAACTCCCACGTCTCCGGGCGGCTCCAGTCGACCGGCGGCGCGGCGTCGGGCACCCGGTCGGGCCACGACAGCCCGAGCGCGATCGGGATCAGCATGGTGGGCGGGCTCGCCTGCACGAGCGTGGACCCGTCGACGAACTCCACCATCGAGTGCACGACCGACGTGGGGTGCACGACCACCTCGATGCGGTCGAAGGGGATCCCGAAGAGCAGGTGCGCCTCGATGACCTCCAGCCCCTTGTTGACCAGGGTCGCGGAGTTGATCGTGATGACCGGGCCCATGTCCCAGGTCGGGTGCGCCATCGCCTGCTCCGGGGTGACCTCGGTGAGCTCGTCGCGGGTCCGCCCTCGGAACGGGCCGCCGCTGGCGGTGAGCACGAGGCGGCGTACCTCCTCGGGGCGGCCGCCGCGCAGGCACTGCGCGAGCGCGCTGTGCTCGGAGTCGACCGGGACGATCTGGTCGGGGCTCGCCCGCTCCAGGACCAGCGGGCCGCCCATGATCAGCGACTCCTTGTTGGCCAGCGCCAGCGTCGTGCCGGCATCCAGGGCGGCCAGGGTCGGGCGCAGCCCCACCGCGCCGGTGATGCCGTTGAGCACCACGTCGCACGCCATCGACGCCGCCTCCACGGAGGCGTCCTCCCCCAGCCCGGAGTACGCCGGGGCGAACTCCGCCACCTGCTGCTCGAACAGCTCGGGCTGGGACCCGCCGGCGGTGAGGGCGACCACCCGGAAGCGGTCGGGGTTGGCGCGGACCAGGTCCAGCGCCTGGGTGCCGACGGAGCCGGTGCTGCCGAGGATCGCGACGTCTCTCACCCGGGCATCCTCCCGCACTAACCTCGACCCATGAGCATCGTGCAGGAACGCCGCCTCGTCACGGAGGTCCCCGGCCCCGAGTCGCGGAAGCGGCTGGAGCGCAAGAAGCAGCACGTGGCCGACGGGGTCGGCACCATGCTGCCGGTCTTCGTGGTGGCCGCAGGCGGCGGCGTGCTGCAGGACGTCGACGGCAACTCGCTGATCGACCTGGGCTCCGGCATCGCGGTGACCACCGTCGGCAACGCCGCGCCCCACGTCGTACGCCGGGCGAGCGAGCAGCTGGCGGCGTTCACGCACACCTGCTTCATGATCACGCCGTACGACGGCTACGTCGACGTGTGCGCCGAGCTGGCCGAGCTGACGCCCGGCGACCACGCGAAGAAGTCGGCGCTCTTCAACTCCGGCGCCGAGGCGGTCGAGAACGCCGTCAAGGTCGCCCGGGTCGCCACCGGGAAGGACGCCGTCGCGGTCTTCGACCACGCCTACCACGGTCGCACCAACCTCACGATGGCCATGACCGCCAAGAACATGCCCTACAAGGACGGCTTCGGGCCGTTCGCCGGCGAGGTCTACCGCGCACCGATGTCCTACCCGTTCCGCGACGGCCTGTCCGGCGAGGAGGCCGCCGCGCGCGCGATCGACGTGCTCGAGAAGCAGGTGGGCGCGGCCAACCTCGCCTGCGTCGTCATCGAGCCGGTCCAGGGCGAGGGCGGCTTCATCGTCCCGGCGCCGGGCTTCCTCCCCGCGATCGCGGCGTGGGCGCGCGAGCACGGCGTCGTCTACGTCGCCGACGAGATCCAGACGGGCTTCTGCCGCACCGGCGACTGGTTCGCGAGCGACCACGAGAGCGTCGTGCCGGACCTCGTGACGACCGCCAAGGGCATCGCCGGCGGCCTGCCGCTCGCCGCCGTCACCGGGCGCGCCGAGCTCATGGACAGCGTGCACGTCGGCGGCCTCGGCGGGACCTACGGCGGCAACCCGGTCGCCTGCGCCGCCGCGCTCGGCGCGATCGAGGAGATGCGCGAGCACGACCTTCCGGCCCGCGCCCGCGAGATCGGCGCCACCATGGCCGGCCGCCTGGCCTCGCTGCAGGAGACCTACGCCGTGATCGGCGACGTCCGCGGTCGCGGCGCCATGATGGCGATCGAGCTCTGCACCCCTGGCACGACCGAGCCCGACGCCGCCCGGGCGGCCGCCGTGGCGGCGTACTGCCACGCCCACGGCGTCGTCGTCCTCACCTGCGGCACCTACGGCAACGTCTTCCGCTTCCTGCCGCCCCTCGCCATCCCCGACGCCCTGCTCGCCGAGGCGTTCGACGTGGTCGAGGAGGCCTTCGCCGCCACCGGAGGGTGAGTCAGGGAGTGGCCTCGGGCTCGCCGCGCCAGGTGTCGTCGGAGTGGGCGAGGTCGGTCTGGACGCGCGGGTCGTCGGCGTCGGCGAAGTAGTCGCCCGGCTCGGTGGCGTCGCGGCCGTTGGAGACCTTGGCGGCGTTGAGCACCAACGACAGGACCACGGTCACGACCAGGTTGAGCGCGAACGCCGTCATGGCGATGTAGCCCATGTCGCCCAGCCCCGGGATCTCCCCCAGCGAGCCGCCGAAGTGCTTGCCGGTGGCGGGGTTGATGACCTGGTAGGCCTTGATCGTCCCGTAGACCATGCCGGCCGCCCATCCGACGAGCAGCGCCGTGCGGTGGAACCACCGCGTGTAGAGGCTGAACACGATGGCCGGGAAGGTCTGCAGGATCCAGATGCCACCGAGCAGCTGGAAGTTGATGGCGTTCTGCTTGTCGAGGGTGAGCACGAAGACCAGCGCGAACGCCTTGACCACCAGCGACATCAGCTTGGAGACCTTGGCCTCCTGCTGCGGGGTCGCGTCCTTCTTCAGCCACTCCTTGTAGATGTTGCGGGAGAACGTGTTGGCCGCCGCGATGGACATGATCGCCGCCGGCACCAGCGCGCCGATCGCGATCGCGGCGAAGGCCACGCCCGCGAACCAGTCGGGGAAGAAGTCCTCGAACAGCTGCGGGATCACCAGCTGCGGGTTGACCTTCCCGTCGAGGCCCGTCGGGTCGGTGCCGGCCGCAATGGCCACCCAGCCGAGGAGCGCGAGCAGCCCCAGCACGAAGGAGTACGCCGGCAGCAGGGCCGCGTTGCGGCGCACGGTGTTGCGGCTGCCCGACGACAGGCTCGCGGTGATGGAGTGCGGGTACATGAACAGCGCCAGCGCCGATCCCAGGCCCAGCGTGGCGTAGGCCCACATCTGGCCCGTCTCAGGGACGAACGAGCCGGTGGGCGAGGCCTCCATCTTCTTCTCGGCCGAGCCGAAGATGTTGTCCCAGCCACCCACCTGGGAGGGCAGGTAGACGATCGCCACGATGATGACGACGTAGATCAGGATGTCCTTGACGAAGGCGATCACCGCCGGCGCGCGCAGCCCCGAGGAGTAGGTGTAGGCCGCGAGCACCGCGAACGCCACCAGCAGCGGGGCGTCCTTGGCGATGACGTTGTCCGAGCCACCGACGCCCGCGACCTCGAGCACGGCCTGGATGCCGACGAGCTGGAGCGCGATGTAGGGCATCGTCGCGATGAAGCCGGTGACCGCGACCGCCAGCGACAGCGAGCGGTCGTCGTAGCGCCCGCGCACGAAGTCGGCGGTGGTGACGTAGCCGTGGCGTTGGCTGACCGACCACAGCCGTGCCATGAAGATGAAGATGATCGGGTAGAGCACGATCGTGTAGGGCACCGCGAAGAAGCCGGCGACGGCGCCGGTGGCGAACATCGCGGCGGGCACGGCCACGAACGTGTAGGCGGTGTAGAGGTCACCGCCGAGCAGGAACCACGTGATCCAGGTGCCGAACTTGCGACCGCCCAGGCCCCACTCGTCGAGGCTGTCGAGGCTCTCGGCGCGCTTGAAGCGCGACGCCATGAAGCCCAGCACCGTCACCACCAGGAACAGCGCGATGAGGACGACCAGCGCGACGGTGTTGACCCCGCCGCCAGTCACCATCGGCGTGACCGCGTGGGCCACGGGCGCGCTCATCGGCCCTCACCCTTCGGCTTGCGGGGGGCGCGCGCCGACAGCGTGAGCTTGTAGGCGCTCCACGTCATCGCCGAGCAGAGGAACACCCAGAGGAACTGGTACCAGAAGAAGAACGGGAAGCCGAAGAGCTTCGGATCCTCCCGCGCATAGCTGGACACCCACATGAGGGCGATGACCGGCAGGGCGAGCAGCACGCCGGCCGCCGCCATCTTGCGCTTGTCGGTGACCGGGACGTCGGGCGTGCCGGTGCGCGATGTGTCTTTCCCGAGACTCATGAGGCGGGAGGCTACCTGTGATCGCCGCCACCTCTTGACGCGTGTCAATCCGTCCGGTTCGATCCAAGGATGACCTTCGACACGATCATCACCGGCGGCCTGTGGTTCGACGGCACCGGTGCGGCTCCCGCGCGCCGTGACCTCGGGATCCGCGACGGCCACGTGGTCGAGGTCTCGGCTGAGCCTCTGGACCCCGCCGGCTGCCCCGAGGTGATCGACGCGGCCGGGCGCTGGGTCCTGCCCGGCATGGTCGACATCCACACCCACTACGACGTCGAGGTGCTCAAGGACCCGCACCTGCCCGAGTCGCTGCGCCACGGCGTCACCACGATCCTGCTCGGCTCGTGCTCGCTCTCCACGGTCCACGTGGGCGGCGTCGACGCCGGCGACCTGTTCGGGCGCGTCGAGGCGATCCCCCGCCAGCACGTCATCCGCTCGGTCGAGGAGGCCAAGACCTGGTCCACGGCGCAGGAGTACGTCGCCGCGCTCGAGTCGCTGCCCCTGGGCCCGCACCTGGCGGCGTTCATCGGCCACTCCGACATGCGCACCGCGACCATGGGGCTGGACCGCGCCACCCGCAAGAACGTCAGGCCGTCGCGCGGCGAGCAGTCGCGCATGGAGTCGATGCTCACCGAGGCGCTCGACGCCGGCTTCGTCGGGATGTCGGCCCAGCAGCTGCTCTTCGACAAGCTCGACGGCGACGCGTGCCGCTCGCGCACCCTGCCGTCGACGTACGCGAAGTGGCGCGAGATGCGCGGCCTGCGCCGCATCCTGCGCTCACGCGAGCGCGCGCTGCAGGCCGGCCCCGACGCCAGCCACCCGCACACGATCGTCACCCAGGCGCTGGGCTCGATCGGCCTGGGCTCGATCGGCCTGGGCAGGACGAAGCCGCTCAAGACCAGCCTGCTCTCGGCCGCCGACATCAAGGCGATCCCGTTCATCATCCACCTGATGCGCCTGCTCGCCGCGGTCGTCAACCGCGCCGGCGCGGACTTCAAGTGGCAGCACCTGCCGGTGCCGTTCGAGGTCTACGCCGACGGCATCGACCTGGTGATCTTCGAGGAGTTCGGCTCCGGCGCCGCCGCGCTCCACCTGCAGGAGAAGATGGCGCGCGACGAGCTGATGCGCGACGAGGACTACCGCCGCCGCTTCCGCAAGGACTACGACTTCAAGTACGGCCCCCGAGTCTGGCACCGCGACTTCTTCGACGCCGAGATCGTCGAGTGCCCCGACGCCTCGGTCATCGGCAAGTCCTTCGGGCAGGTCGGCGTCGAGCGCGGCGGCCTGCACCCGGTCGACGCCTACCTCGACCTGGTCCTCGAGCACGGCACCGCGCTGCGCTGGCGCACCACCATCTCCAACCACCGCCCCGAGATCCTCAAGAAGATGGCGAAGAGCCCCGGCGTGCAGATGGGCTTCTCCGACGCCGGCGCCCACCTGCGCAACATGGCGTTCTACAACTTCGGCCTGCGCCTGCTGAAGCACGTCCGCGACGCCGAGCAGGCCGGGCGCCCCTTCATGCCCATGGAGCGCGCGGTCCACCGCCTCACCGGTGAGCTTGCCGACTGGTACGGCATCGACGCCGGCCACCTGCGCCTCGGCGACCGCGCCGACCTCTTCCTGCTCGACCCCACCCGCCTGGACGACTCGCTGACCGAGTACGCCGAGGCGCCGGTCGCGCAGTACGACGGGCTCTCCCGCATGGTCAACCGCAACGACGCCACCGTCCCGCTCGTGATGGTCGGCGGACGCGTGGTGTGGCGCGACGGCGACGCGACCGACGTACTCGGCAAGGAGCGGACGGGTCGCTTCCTGCGCGCCGGCGAGAAGGCGCCGGCCGTGCGCACGAGCGAGCCGGCGGCCGCGACCCCGGTGCCGACCCCCTGAGGCGCCGGAGAGAGCAGTCGAGTCAGCGTCTCGGGTGAGTCGAGCGCCACGTCAGGGCGGCGAGAGCCAGCACGAGCAGCGTGGCGCCGACGTTGACGAGGTACGTCGTCGCGTTGCGCCCGCCATCCACCGGGACCACCAGGAACCCGCCCAGCGCCCGGGACAGCAGCACGCCGACCGCGAGGGCTGCCAGATGGCGATCGGTCCAGCGGGGACAGGCGCCCCAGTGGACCAACGCCAGCGCCAGGACGCCGAGGCCCGCGACGGTCACCACCAGAGCGGGCCAGACCACCGACCAGCCGAGCGCCGACTCCACGGCCATGCCGATCAGCACCAGCACCACCGGGGGCGGCGGCCGCCAGGCGCGAGTGGGGGTCCGCCATGACCGCAGCGCCAGCCAGGCCAGGGCCGCCACGAGGACGAGCGCGCCCACGAGCTGTCCCGTGGACAGCTGCCAGCCCTCCGAGGACAGGTGGTCGGCGTGCACCAGCACCGCCGCGGCGAGGTACAGGACACCCAGCGCGGGCGCGGACCCACGACCCAGCCAGGCACGCGCCCCGTCGCGGGAGGCGACCATGACGATCGCCAGCGGGGCGCCGAAGGAGCCGACCGTGTGCCCGAGCACGAACGCCACCGCAGCGTAGGCCGAGAAATCCAGGCCGGGCACGTAGGTCGGCTGCCAGAGGTCGCTCCAGCCCGCGAAGTCCCGGTAGTCGGCGTTGACGACGCTCTGGTCGATGACGACCGCCTGCAGCACGCCGAGCGCGGTCAGGAGCAGGAGCAGCCCCGGCCATCCGAGACCCCGTCGTACGGCGACCTCCCGCGCCAGCAGCGCCGGTGCGCCGTACAAGGGGGCGAGCACGAGCAGCCCACCCAGCAGGGTCAGCAGGCCGTCGGTCGAGACGTCGTAGGCCGACAGGTACTCCGCGCACACCGGGGACAGCAGCAGGACGGCGAGGACCGGGACCCCTCGAGTGCGCATGCCTCGAGTGCAGCAGCCGGGTGCGGCACCTGCCAGGAGCGGAGGTCCACGCCCGGGCGACTTAGGTAGCGTCTCGACACCGACCGACGAGGGAGCACGGCAGTTCGTTCTCTCGCCGAGTGCCTCGGCTGAGACGCACGACGGCCCCGCTCGTGGAGCGGGGCCGTCGCCGGCGAAGCGGGTGGTGTCACTGGTGCATGGAGCGCGGGATGCTGTTGTTGGCGACGCGGTTCTCGGCGTCGATCATCCAGGCGAGCTGCTCGAGGCGCTCGAGGATGGTGTGCAGGATGTCGGCGGAGGTGGGGTCCTCGGCGTCGACGTCGTCGTGGATGCGGCGGGCCGTGCCGGCGGTCGCGTAGAGCGCGGCCACGATCGCGTCGACCGTGTCGGCGGTGTCGATCTCCTCGGTGGGGAGGTCGGGCAGGCTCGTGGTGGCCGCGACGGTCTTCGAGCGCGCGTCCGGGGTGATGTAGACCGCGCGCATCCGCTCGGCCACGACGTCGGAGAACCCGCGCGCCGCGTCGACGACCTCGTCCAGGACCAGGTGGGTGTCACGGAAGTTCTTGCCGACGACGTTCCAGTGCAGCTGCTTGCCCTGCAGGTGGAGGTCGGTGAGGTCCACGAGGAGCTGCTGGAGGTGGCCACCGAGCTGAGGCGTGGCCTGGAAGGCCGGGTGAGCGGTGTGCTGGGGGTTCATGGTCTGGGTCACGGGTGGTGCCTCTCGTCTCGACGAACGTGGTGCTGTCCGTCCATCCAAGCGGCTTTTCTGGAATGGTTCCAGTAAGGCGAGCCTAGGCTGACGGACCGAAGCCCGTCGGTCGCACGACCTTGGCGGGCACCCCGGCGACGATCGTGTGCGCGGGCACGTCCTTGGTGACGACCGCGCCGGCTCCGACCACCGCGCCGTCGCCGATGGTGACGCCGGGCACCACCGTGACCGACGCGCCCAGCCAGACCCGACGCCCGATCACGATCGGCGCCGGCACCATGTCGGCGCGGCGGTCGGGGTCGACGGCGTGGTTGAGGGTGGTCAGCGTGCTGCCGTGGCCGATGAGGGTGCCGTCGCCGATGGAGATGCCGCCGGTGTCCTGGAAGCGGCAGCCGAGGTTGACGAAGACGTCCCTGCCGAAGGTGAGGCCCTTGCCGAACTCGCTGTAGAACGGCGGGAACACCGTCACCGACTCGTCCACCTCGGTGCCGGTGAGCTGGCTCAGCAGGGCGCGGACCTCCTCCGGCGTGCGGTAGCCGGTGTTGATCTGCGCGACGGTCCGCAGCGCCTCCTGGGCTGCACCGTGCATGAACCGGTGCAGCTCTGACCCGCCCTCGATCACCGCCCCGGTGCGCACGTGGGCGCGGAACTGCGCCAGGTCTGTCATCGAATGTCTCCTCCGTCGGCTCGGCGTCCTCTCGAGTGAAGCCGAGGCGCGGGCAGTGAGGAAGGCACTGGCGAGGGGTGTACCCGCAGGGCGCCCTTCGCGGCCGGGCACACCCACCGACTCCGCTTAGGGTCGACACGTGGACAACCGTCGGGAGGTCAGCGAGTTCCTCACCACGCGCCGCGCCCGCCTCACCCCGGACCAGGTGGGGCTCCCGACCACCGGCACCCGGCGGGTGCCGGGTCTGCGGCGCAGCGAGGTGGCCTCCCTCGCGGGCCTCAGCGTGGAGTACTACGCGCGCCTCGAGCGCGGCCAGGTCGCCGGTGCCTCCTCAGGCGTCCTGGAGGCGCTGGCCCGAGCGCTGCAGCTCGACGAGACCGACGGCGCCCACCTCTACGACCTCGCGCGCGCCGCCGACGGCGTCCCCACCTCGGGCCGGGCGCGGCGGCGTACGCCGGAGAGGGCCGTGTCGCGACCCAGCCTGCGCTGGGCGCTGGACGCCGTCACCGACGGCGTGGCCTTCATCCGCGACGGGCGCCAGGACCTGCTCGCCACCAACGCCTTGGGCCGCGCCTTCTACTCGCCGGTGATCGGCGAGGGCGGTCGGGTCCCCAACCTCGCCCGCTTCCAGTTCCTCGACCCCGCCGCGCGGGACTTCTACCCCGACTGGGACCTGCTCGCCGCGATGTGCGTCGCCAACCTGCGCACGGAGGCCGGCCGCGACCCCCACGACCGTGGTCTCCAGGACCTCGTCGGCGAGCTGTCCACGCGCAGCGAGACGTTCCGCCGACTGTGGGCGCAGCACGACGTGCGCACCCACGGGACCGGCACGAAGCGCTTCGCGCACCCGGTCGTGGGTGAGCTGACGCTGGCCTACGAGGAGCTGGCGATCACCGCCGAGCCCGGGCTCGCGCTGCTCGTCTACACCGCCGAGCCGGGCTCCCCCTCCGCCGAGCGGCTGGGGCTGCTCGCCTCGTGGACGGCGCCCGCCGACCTCCCCCGCGCGAACGGCTGAGGGGCACCCCCGGCCCGAGGCGGTCCGGAGCAGGTGCGAGGAAGCGTGTCTCAGTGACCTGATGCGGCGATCTGCGCCCGGAGACCGGCGACGAGGGTCTCCGTGCTGAACGACCACGCCGAGGTCGGGTCGTGACCCTCGAGCGCGTGGAATCGCGGGAAGGACTCGGCCGGCAGCTCGTCCATGGCGGTCTCGAGCTGCTGACCGCGCGCCGCCATGCTGCGCTCGGTGCCGACCATGAGTCCGACGAAGGCGACGGACTTCACGGCGCCGTACGCGTCCTGCGGGGAGAGGCCCGCCTCGCCGAAGGCGCCCAGGGCGACCTCGAACGACGCCGCCGCGCGCGGGCCCTGGACCGGTCGGTGGGAGAACGCCGCGAAGGCCCCCGGGTGCTGGCCGGCCAAGGTGTCCATCGCGGAGAGGAAGCTGCGGGTCCACTCCTCCCAGCCCAAGGGGGTGACGGGCAGGTGCGCCTCGTCGAGCAGGGCCTCGACGATCCCGTCGGTGATCGCGTCGCGCGTCTCGACGTGGTTGTAGAGCGAGGTGACGTGGACGCCCAGCTCCCCCGCGATCCGCCGCAGGGTCACCGCGTCGAGCCCGTCACGGTCGGCCATGGCCACCGCGCAGGTCAGGATCCGCTCTCGCGTCAGGGCCGCCACACCGCGGAGCCTAGCGCCATTGACAGTCATACCTACAGTGTAGGTATGGTGAGACCTACAGTGTAGGTCCAGCGATGAGGGAGACCCGATGTTCACGTCCCAGGAGCTCGAGCAGAAGCTCGCCGAGCTGATCCAGAAGCACGACGTCCCCGGCGCCCAGTTGGCCGTCCTCGACGGCGACGCCGTCACCGAGGTCGCCGCCGGCGTCCTGAGCCTGCGCACGCAGCAGCCGACGACCCCGGACGCGCTCTTCCTGCCGGGCTCGATCGGCAAGCTCTACACCGCGACGCTGGTGATGATGCTGGTCGACGAGGGCAGGCTCGACCTGGACGTCCCGATCCGCACCTACCTGCCGGAATTCGAGGTCGCCGACCACCACGCCCGCGACACGGTCACGGCCCGCGACCTGCTCACGCACACGAGCGGCTTCGACGGCGACCACTTCACCGACACCGGCCGGGGCGACGACGCCCTCGCGAGGTACGTCGCCGGGTGCGTCGACCTGCCGCAGATCGCTCCCCCGGGGCTGATCTGGAGCTACAGCAACAGCGGCTTCTCGCTCCTGGGTCGCATCGTCGAGGTGCTGCTCGGGACGACGTTCGAGGACGCACTGCGGGAGCGGATCTTCGCGCCCCTGGGCCTGGAGCACACGGTCTCCTTCGCCGACGAGGCGATCGTCCACCCGACCTCGGTGGGCCACGTGGCCGACCCCGAGGACCCCACCAAGCTGGTCGTGAGCCCGACGTGGGGGCTGTGGCGGGCGTTCGGGCCGATGGGCTGCGCCGTGGTGGCCTCGGCCGGCGACGTCCTGAAGTTCACCCAGCTGCACCTCGACGGCGGCGTCGCCCCCGACGGCACCCGCCTGCTGGACGCCGGCCTGGCCGCCAGCATGCTCGAGCAGCAGGTCGAGCTGGTCGACGACTCCGTGCTCGGCCAGGGCTGGGGCCTCGGCTGGATCCTCGACCAATGGGGCGACGTGGCCGTCGTCGGCCACGACGGCAACTCGATCGGGCAGAACGCCTTCATGCGGGTCGCCCCCGAGCAGCGCTTCGGCTTCTGCCTGCAGACCAACGTCGACAGTGCGCTCAACCTCTACCGCGAGCTCGCCGACTGGCTCTTCGGCGACCGCCTGGGCGTCGGCCCGCGGCCCGATCCCGCCCTGCTCGACGAGGTCGCGGTGGACGAGCCCGGCCGCTACACCGGCACCTACCAGCGCGAGGGGCTCACCTTCGAGATCCGCGAGGACGAGGGGCGGCTGCTGACCACGGTCACGCCGTCCCACGGCATCGCCGAGGACCAGGGCTGGCCGCCGATGGTCGACCTGCCCCTGGTGCCGGTGGCGCGCGACGACTCGTTCATGCTCAAGCTCCCCATCGCCGACGCCGACCTGCTCGCGGCGTTCTTCAACCCCGAGGACGTCGGCGCCCGCCCGACGTACCTGCACTTCGGAGGCCGTGCGCACCGCCGCGTGTGACGACGCCCGCTGGCCGCCCGGAGGAGGAGCGAGGTCCTCCGGGCGGACCGCTCGGCACCTGCGAGGGAGGTCCGGGCCGCCCACCGCTGCCAGCGTTGAGTGTGTGATCAGACAACGCTCCCTGCCCGCTCTCACGGCGACCCTGCTCGTCGCCAGCCTTGCCACCGCCGGCTGCGCCGGGGCCGACTCCGAGTCCGGCACGGCCAGGCCCGACCGTCTCTCCGAGGGCCGCGCATCGGAGGGCGGACCGCCGCTGCCGCCGCCCGAGGAGGTCCCGGCCACCTCCGACTACACCGACCCCTTCGACACCTCGAGCCCCGCGATCTCACGGCTGGAGCCGGGCCTGCTCGACGCGCTCCAGGCGGCGGCCCGCGACGCCCGGTCCGACGGCCAGAAGATGTTCGTCACCAGCGGCTGGCGCAGCCGTGAGCACCAGCAGCGCCTCTACGACGAGGCCGTGCAGAAGTACGGCAGCGAGGAGGAGGCCCGCCGCTATGTCGCCACACCGGACGGCTCCGCCCACGTCACCGGCGACGCCGTCGACATCGGGCCCACCGACGCGTTGAGCTGGCTCAGCCAGCACGGCGACCGCTACGGGCTGTGCCAGACCTTCGCCAACGAGATGTGGCACTACGAGCTGGCCACCGAGCCCGGAGGTGAGTGCCCGGAGATGCTGCCCGACGGCAGCGCGCGCGGCTAGCGACTAACGGCGAGCCGGCTCGCGGCGGTCCAGCGCGGCGAGCACGACCGGCGCGGAGACGACGATCACCGCGATTCCGACGAGCATCAGCTCCTCGGGCGACAGGTGGCGCAGGGCCAGGGTGCTGAGCAGCGGCGCGCCGAAGCCGACGTAGGTGAGGCTGTAGAACACCGCGTTGAGGGCGCCCAGGTCGCTGGCATCCGCGAGACCCTCCACCGTCGTGAGCCCGCCGACCAGGATCAGCCCGTACGCCGTGCCGAGGAGCATCGCGGTGGGGAGCACGAGCCACGCCTGCTCGGTCGAGGCCAGCAGCAGGCCGGTCGCGAGCCCCGCGACGGCGGCAGCGAGCCCGGCGCCGATCACCAGGCGCGGGTCGCCGATGCGCCGGCCCAGCGGCTGCACCGCGACCCCGGTCCACAGCGTCAACCCGCACAGCGCGCCGGTCACCGCGACTGGCGCGAGCCCGATCTCGACGAACGTCGGAACGGTGGCGAAGGCGGTGGAGGCGGCGCCGAAGACCCAGGGGGCCGTGAGGGTGATGCCCAGTGCGAACGGGCGCGAGCGCATGGCCCGCCACACCTGCGAGCGGCGCCGCGCCTCGTCGTGGCTGCGCACGACGCTCGCCTCCGGCGCGTTCCACGCGACGGCGATGACGAAGGCCATCAGCACGAGGTGCGGCACGTAGGGCAGCACGGTCGGTGCGGGCAGCCACTGGGCCACGACGCCCGCGACCAGCGGCCCCGAGCCGAAGCCGGCCGACAGCGCGAGCGTCGCGCGGCGGGCGCCCGTGCCGGGCGGGCCGTCGGCGGACAGCTCCTTGACCCACGCCGTGCCGGGGGCGAACGCCGCTCCGGACGCGACCCCCGCGGCGAGCCGGCCGAGGAGGAGCACGGCCTGGTGGTCACCGCCGACGATGAGGACGACCGTCGCGACCACCGACAGCACGAGCACCGGGCGCATGACCTTGCGCCGGCCGATCCGGTCCGAGATGGGCGCGACGACCAGCAGCGCCGGGATGAGCCCGAGGGCGTAGGCGCCGAACAGTGCCGTGACCGCCTCGGTCGACGCGCCGCTCTCCTCGCGGTAGACCAGGAGCATGGCGGCGAACTGGTTGGCGCCCCACCCGACGGCGAACAGCGCCACCGCCACCCGCAGCCAGGCCGGCACCCGACTCGTCGCCACGCGCGCACTCTAGTGGCGCGCTCCGACATCCTCAGGGCCGAGGGTCGTGGCGGGTCCACGGCTTGTCGTCGCGCCGCTGCCCCATCCCGGCCAGGCAGCGGCGGCACACCGACGCCACGCGGTCGGCATCGCGACCCGTCGCCGGCTGCACGTCCGACCAGTCGATGTGCGAGAAGCGCCCGAGGCCGGACTTCTTGATCGGGAGGCCGCACACGGTCTGGTTGGTGCCTGGGAGCCAGGCGTGCACCTCCCCGGCTGGGCTCCGGAAGCCGTCCGGGTCGATCCAGGAGCCGGTCGCGGCCACCGCCGCCCTCCGAGGTCTCGCCATGGGCGCTGGTACCCCGCACCCGGTGGGAGCCATGCGGGCCGCTGAGCGCGCCGAACGGTGGAACGTAGGCTCTGGCGTGCCAGACCCACGTCCCCGCAGCCCAGGAGGCACCGTGCCCCACCCCGCAGCCCGCCTCCGGACGATCCTGCCCGGCTCGGGTCGTGCCGCCCTGGGGGCGACGATCGCGGGCGGCGTCCTGACCGGCCTGGCCTCGGCCCCCGAGCGCATGGGCCGGCTCCTGCGGCGGCGCTTCCCGACGGTGGCCGTCACGGGGATGACGGGGGTCGGCAAGAGCCAGCTCGCCGACCGCCTCGCGCGCCGGACCGGCGGCGAGGGCGTCGCCGAGGTCGGCTCGGCCGTGATGGAGCGGCGTACCCGTCGCTCCCACCGCCTCCAGGGCTTCCGCTTCCTCGTGGTGCCGGGCGACAACGCGGCGACGCGGCTCGGCGCGCTCGACGAGGTATTCCACGACGAGCCGGTCGACGGGGTCATCCACGTCGTCGCCAACGGCCACGCGACCCCTCGCCGCACGGCGGGCACCACCGGAGCGGCCACCGCCACCCGCGAGCAGCAGCTCGCCGCCGAGCTCGAGGACTGGGCGATCACCGCCCACCGGATCGCCTCCATGGCCGTGCGCCGCGACCGGCCGGTCTGGCTCGTGATCGCCGTGACCAAGGCCGACCTGTTCGTCGACGAGCTGGACGAGGTCGTCGAGTACTACTCCCCCGGCAGCGGGTCACCCTTCGGCGACAAGGTCGACGAGCTGCGCGCGCTGGCCGGCGGCGCCAAGCTCTCCGTCGACGTCCTCCCGGTCTCCAGCCAGGGCGGCGACCGCGGCGCGGCGATCCCGGCCAAGAGGGCCGCAGCCATGGTCGACGCGCTCGCGACCCGGCTGGCGCAGCTCAGCGGTCACGTCTGAGCGAGGGCCAGGGCGGCCGTGGCGGCCAGGTCGAAGAGGTCGTCACGGACGTCGGAGACGCTCTGCCACGAGCGGTGGTCCCACTCGGAGCCGGACAGGTCGTCCCCGCAGTAGACGACCTGGGCGAGCGACACCCCGCGGAACCGCGCGACCGCGGCCAGGGCGGAGGCCTCCATCTCGACGGTGAGGCAGCCCTCGTCGCGCCGAGCGGCCACCTTGCCCGCGGTCTCGCGGTAGGGGGCGTCCGTGGTCCACGTCGGTCCCGAGACGTACGGCGCGGACCTGCTCGTGAGGACCGCCTCGAGGACGCGTCGCGCGTCGGCGTCCGCCTCGACCCAGCGGGAGGGCGGCAGGTAGTGGAAGGACGTGCCCTCGTCGCGGAGCGCCGCGGTCACCACCACGAAGTGACCCAGGGTCAGGTCCCCGTGGAGGCTGCCCGCGCCGCCGCAGACGACGAAGTAGCGGCAGCCCGTGGCGATGACCTCCTCGAGGAGCCCCGCGGCCAGGGGCGCGCCGACGCCGCAGCGCAGCACGGCCAGCCGTCGGCCGTCGTGCTCGACCTCCAGCAGTGGGTGCGGCCCGTCCTCCCACCGGTTCTGGGCCAGGACCCTCGCCCCGCGACGTTCGACGAGCCGGTCGACCACGTCGCCGAAGAACGTGATGACGCAGGCCTCGGGCACGTCGCGCCTCGCGACGTGCGCCGAGGGTTCGATGAAGGCGCTGGGCGCGGCGTCGTGCTCGCTCAAGGGGATGCGGACGTCGACGCGTGCCTCGTCCTCCGGGTGCTCCACACGTCCCTCCAGACGATCGTGCCGTTCGGTGTCGTTCGGTGCTGATTGGACCACGCCCAGGCCTCCGACCAGCGCGGTGAGCACGGGTGATGAAGGCCGCGCGCCCGTGCGGGACTACAGTGCGCCCTCCACCCGAGAGGACCGTGCATGGCCACCGATTACGACGCATCGCGCAAGACCGAGGACGAGCAGAAGGAGGAGAGCCTGGAGGCTCGCCGCCTGACGTCAGGAGAGCAGGACAAGACATCGGGCACGGTGGACGAGGACGAGGCGGTCGTCGCCGAGTCCTATGAGCTCCCCGGCGCGGACCTCTCCCACGAGACCCTGTCGGTCGAGGTCACTCCGGAGCAGGCCGACGAGTTCACCTGCACCGGGTGCTACCTCGTGCAGCACGGGTCCCGGCGGGAGTCCCCCGGCGCCGACCTGTGCCGCGACTGCGCGTGACGCCTCAGCCGTAGCCCGCGCGCAGCACTCAGCGCTCGACGAGCGCGAACGTCGCCAGCGCGTGCACCAGGGACTTCCCGTCCTGCTCCACGTCGGCCTCGCACACCGTGAGGTTCTCGCCGCGCTTGCGCACCCTCGCGGTCACCACCAGCGTCCCCGGCTTCCCCGGGCGCAGGTAGGTGACCGAGAGCTGGCTGGTCGCCGCACCGTCGCCGTCGGCGACGCTGCGGACCGCGGCCCCCATCGTCGTGTCGACCAGGGTGGCGAGCAGGCCCCCGTGGACGGCGCCGGCGGGGTTGAGGTGGCGGTCGTCGACCTCCATCTCGAGGCGCGCCTCACCGCCCTCGGTCGTGGGGACGGGCGCGCCGACGAAGGCGGTGAAACCGGGATCGCTGTGGGTCACGCGCGCTCGGTACCCGCGACCTCTCGGCTCACGCGCTCGCTCGTTCAGGCGATGAGCTCGAGGAGGAGTCGTTCGCCGGGTGAGTAGATGTCCACGTGGCCCGGTGGGGCGGGTGCGCGGGAGCGGTAGGTGTGACCGGTCGGGGTGGTCGTCTCGACGGTATGGCGCCACAGGCTGAAGACCTGCGCCGCACGCCACCCGAGGGCCTGCTTGACGAGGTTGCACCGCCGACACAGGCCCTGCAGGTTGAACGCGGCGGTGACGCCGCCGTCCTCGTAGGCCACGACGTGGTCGGCCTCGCGGATCGGGGCGCCGCACCACGGGGTCCGGCACAGACCCAGGTCACGGGTCGCCACGAACGCGGCCAACCCGCCCGGGGCACACCGGGCGCGGGAGTCCATGCCGATCAGCTCACCGGTGCTCGGAGCCACGTAGAGCCGCCGCACCCACAACCTCGCCTGCGCAGCGGCGTCCCTGACGAACGCCCGCGCCCACGGCGCCGGCACCGGCCCGTAGCCCTCCAGGTCCGCGGCATCCTCGGAGGTCCCGAAGAAGGCGGTGTCACTCATGACCAACTTCAGCTCGACCTTCGGCGCCGCCTCGGCGGACTCGCTCGTCACACGCTCGACCAGGGCGTCGGCCATGAGCTGGCCCTGGGAGCGGGGGTCGCCCTGGGAGCGGGCATTCTTGGCGATCGTGAGCAGCACCGCGTAGACCCACACCGCCTGCTTGACCGGCAGCAGGACCCGGATCCAGCACATCGTGTCCGGCGCCGGGCGCAGCGAGACGTGCCGCTCAGCCTCCGCGCGACGGGCTCGTGCGGCGACCGCGGCCGGGTCGAGCTCGCACGCCAACTTTCTCGCGGCGCGGCTCAGACCCTGGTCGCTCATCGACGCCGCCTCCCCGTTCGCACACAAACGGGCGTCGACCTCGGCACGGTCCTCCACGGACAGGCACGCGGTCTCACGGGCCAGGATCATGGCCCGCCACTCACTCAGCCGGCCCTCCTGCATCAGACGCAACGTGTGGGGCATCTCGGCGATCAGGACCTTCCCCAGACCCAACAACCGCGCCCCCGCGTGCGGCGACTCCCGCCGCGCCAGACCGATCTGCGCCGCGACGCCCTCCCCCACCCGACTCGCACGGACCCCGGCCTCGACCTGGGCCGCACGCTGCGAAGCCTCCAGCTCCACCGCGGTCACCGCCTGCGCCGCCGACGCAGCGCACTTCAGGTCCTCCAGCTCACGCAGCAGGTCGACCCGCTCGGCGTCCGTGAGGTCGCTCGGACAGGCCGCGAGCGCGGACCGCGCCCCCCGCACCTGATCCATCAACGACTCGAACATGTGTTCGACCCTAGACCCGCCCACCGACACCCGCCCAGCGGCTCCGACGTCGCCTGTGGAGAATGCGTCATCCCGTTGACCCTCCGAGGGCCTCCGACCGCCCGACGCGGCAGGATGGTGACCTGTGGAGCACCTTGTCGATCTTGACGAACTCGCAGCCCGCCTCCGCTCGACGGTTGAACAGTGGCGCGAGCAGGCGACGGTGGGGCCGCTGACCTGGCGGGACGAGAAGGCCTCGTGGCCACAACCGATCGTCACGGACCGCACGGCCGTCGAAGTGCCCGAGTCGTTGGGAATCCGGCTGTCGCTGGAACCAGACGACGAGATGGAGTTCGTTGTCTGGACCGGCGGTTGGGCCGACGTCGTGATGATGAAGGACGGCGAAGCAGTGGACCTCTGCCCGGAGTTCAGGGACGTCGACGGTGCGTACGCGGCAGTTGTTCGCAACGTCGAGGACTTCCTGGCCTGAGGGCGGTAGTCCTTGAACTCCCAGTCGCCGAGGCGAACCCAAACACTCACCGACCTCGCCCTCCGAACGTTGCTCTCTGGCCCGGAACCGTTCGTCCCGCGTGTGTGCCGCAAGCGGTGAGCCGTGCTGACCTTGCCGTTGCCGTCGTTCTTGTTGAGTCCCGCCCGTTCGGAGTCGCGCCGCGCCTTCGCGGAGGCCGATCTCGACGCCCGCATGACGGGGATCGAATGGGGCCGCTCCGATGCCTTCCTCGACGAGCACCCCGACGCCTACAAGGACATCGACGTCGTGATGGAGGACGCCGCCGACCTGGTGAGCGTCGACCACACCCTGCGCCAGATCGTCAACGTGAAGGGCGACTAGCGAAGGTGGCACCTGGCGGCCAGGCCCTACCCCGCCAGGTGTCCCCAGCGCGGGGCCAGCTCCGCCCACGGACCGACGGCCGCGACCCGGCCCTCGGCGAGGACGACGACGCGGTCGGCCTGGGCGAGGGCGGCGCGCTTGCTCGTGGCGCCGATGACCGTGGCGCCCCGCTCTCGCAGGGCCGCCCACAGCTCGATCTCGGTGGCGGCGTCGAGTGCCGAGGAGACGTCGTCGGCCAGCAGGAGCTGGGCGTCGGCGGCGAGCCCGCGGGCCAGGGCGAGGCGCTGGACCTGGCCCCCGGAGAGGCGGACGCCGCGGTGGCCCACGAGGGAGTCGGGGCCGCCGGCGGCCTCGACGTCGGGCCGCATGCGGGACGCCTCGAGCGCCGGCAGGACGACGCGGTCGGGGTGGTCGAGGCGGACGTTGTCGGTGAAGGTGCCCGACAGCACCCGCGGCACCTGCGCGACGTGGGCGACCCGGCCGGGACGCAGGAAGGTCTCGGGGTCGTCGACGCGCACGCCGTTCCACCGGATCTCCCCCGTGCTCGTGACCAGCCCCGCGAGGGTGGAGAGCAGGCTGGACTTGCCCGAGCCCACCTGGCCGAGCAGCAGCACCAGCTCCTGGGAGCCGACGGTGAGGTCGACGTCGCTGACCCCGATCGTGCCGTCGTCGTGGACGGCGGAGACGCCGACCAGCTCGAGGATGTGCAGCGGGTCGCGGTGGTCGGGCGCGGGGGCCGGCGAGGCGCCGTGGACGAGGTCGACCCCGGCGGGCAGGTGCATCAGGTCGCCACCGCCGGCGAGCCGGCTGGTGGTCTGCATCCAGGCGCGGGTGCCCGGGGCCTCGGTGACCACCGAGCCCGCCACGCGACCGAACCAGTCGAAGCCGTTGACCGCTCCGGCGACCAGCAGCGCGGTCGCCAGTCCCCAGCCGCCCGCCACCATCACGCCCCACGCGGCGACGACGCCGCACTGCACCATGACGATGGGGACGCCGTCGAGCAGCGCCTGCACGCGGTGCTCGCGCACGGCGGCGTCGACCCGGCCGCCGTCGACCTCGCGCAGGTGCCGGTGGACGCTGGGGGTGGAGGCGGCCAGCTTGACGGTGCGCACGGAGTCGAGCGCCGAGACCAGCGACCGGCCGAACCCGGCGCGGGCCGCCGCGGACGCCGCCGCGGAGCGGCCGGCCAACGGGCGCCCGAGCGAGGAGGCCAGCGCGGAGGCCACCATCACAGCGAGGAGCACCCCGCCGGCGAGCCAGCTCTGGGCCAAGATCGCGGTCACCGCCGCGATCGCGAGGCCGTTGACGAAGTCGACCCAGCGGTCGGCGTAGCGCGCGATGCGGTCGGCGTCCATGGTGCGTGCGACGACCTCGCCGGGAGGGGTACGCCGCAGTCGGCGCTGGTCGGTCTGGCCGGCCAGGACGGCCATGCGCACGCGCAGCATGACCGCGATCCACCAGCGCGGGTAGAGGCGGATCGCCTCGGCGAGCATCAGCGGGGAGGCCACCAGCGACACCACGACGCAGAGCGTGAGCATGGTCGGGGTCTCGCCGCGCTGGAGGGCGACGACCAGGTGGCCCCAGATCCAGCCCGTGACCGCGCCGAAGGCGCCGCACAGCGCGGAGGCCAGGAAGATGACGACGCTGAGCGCCCCCCACTGCGGCTCGATCACGAGCGCCGACCAGGTGGCGCGCGTCAGGCTCGGCACCGGCTCCATCGCGGGCTGCGCCGGGGGCTCGCCCACCCTGCGGGCCGTGCCGACCTGGGTGGTCGTCGTCGCCACGGGCTCGGCCCGGTCGTCGTCGGCGGAGGCGCGCAGCAGCGCGCGGAACGGCCCGGGCGTCGTGGCAAGCTCGGCGCGCGGGCCGCGCTGCACGACGCGGCCGCCGTCGAGCACGGCGACCTGGTCGGCCCGCTCGGTGGTGGACAGCCGGTGGGCGACGAGCAGGCCGGTGCGGCCGGCGAGCAGCCGGTCGGCGGCGCGGACGACGGCGGCCTCGGTGACGGGGTCCATGCGGGCGGTGGCCTCGTCGAGCACGACGACGCTGACGTCGCGCACGAGCAGCCGGGCGAACGCGACCAGCTGCTCCTCGCCTGCCGACAGCGTCGTGCCGCCGGGTCCGAGCAGGGTGTCGAGCCCGTCGGTGAGCCCGGCGACCCAGTCGTCGAGACCGAGCTCGACCACCGCGGCGGTGATGCGCTCGCGCGGGAGGTCCTCGAAGAGGGCGACGTTGTCGGCCAGCGTGCCGGCCAGGATCTCGGTGCGCTGGGTGACGACGCCGACGGCGGAGCGCAGCGACTGGAGCTCGAGGTCGAGGACGTCGACCCCGCCGAGGAACACGGTGCCGCGCTCGGGCTCGACCGCCCGGGACAGCAGCGCGGCCAGCGTCGACTTGCCGGAGCCGGTGCGCCCGACGAGGGCGCAGGTGGTGCCGGCCGGCACCGAGAGCTCGACGTCCTGCAGGGCGAAGCGCCCCTCGGCGTAGGCGAAGTGCAGCTCGGAGAAGTGCACGTCGAGACGGCGGGTGGGCACCGGCAGCCCGCCGGTCGGCTCGCGCTCGGTGCCGAGCAGGTCGCGCAGGCGCAGCACCGCTCCGAAGCCGGCCTGCAGGTCGGGCAGGTGACGTGCGAGCTGGTCGACCTGGCCCACGAACATCGTCGTGACCAGGAACAGCGTCACGAGCTCGGCGGTGCCGAGGTGGTCGGTGCTGACCAGCGCCACGCCGAGCACGGCGGTGGCGGCGAGCACGGCGTGCAGCATCGTGCCGGTGCGTCGGGTGACCGTGGCCTCGAGCCGGAGCACGACGTCGAAGAGCTCGTGCACGCGAGCGGCGAGCTCGGTGCATCGCCGCAGCACGTGGGCCTGGCCGCCGCTGGCGCGCAGGTCGTCGCGTCCGGCGATGCCCTCCTCGAGCGCGGCGGCGTGGTCGGTCCAGGCGGCCTCCTCGACGACCTTGCGCTTCGAGATCTCGGGCAGCAGCGGGCGTACGACGGCCAGGGCCGCCCAGCCCGTGACCGGGAACAGGAAGAACGCCGGCCACCAGGTCACGCCTGCGACGATCCACAGCGGGCCGGCGCCCAGCGTGGTGCGGATCGCCATCCAGGCGCTCTGGCGCAGCAGCGTGCCGACCTCGTGGGTGTCGTCGTCGACCCGGTCGAGCACCTCGCCCACGGCCTGTTCGGTGAGCGCCGACAACGGCTGGTGCATGGCGGCGTCGAGGAGGTCGGCGCGCAGGCGCCCCTCGGCGCGGTCGATGACCCCGGCCCACAGGGTGCGGGCGGCGGTGTCGAGCACCGCGGCGCCGACCACGCAGAGCGCCAGGATGCCGACGAGCCGGCTGGACGCCTCCTCGGCGAGCATCCCGGCCACCAGCGAGCCCAGCGACGTGCCGACCGCGGCCACGCCGCACGCCACGAGCGCCGTCACGGCCACCGGGCCGCGCAGGCGTCGCCAGTCGATGGCCGCGCCGGAGGTCGGGCGGTCGAGGGACCGGGTGGTCGTGGGGCGGTCGCCGAGAGTCGTGGACATCGGGGTCGACGCTACGGGTCGGCACCGACATCCGTCGCCCCGATTACCGCCGGCCGCCGGTCCGTCCCTGAGCCGCTAGGCGCGGACCGGCTGCCCCGGGTAGGCCGAGGCGTCGAGCTCGCCGTCGCGGATGACCAGGCGGCCGGCCACCAGCAGGTGGCGCACGCCCACCGACGGCCGCGTCGGATCGGTGTACGTCGCCCGGTCGGTCACCTGGGCGGGGTCGAGCACCACCAGGTCGGCGTCCGCGCCGACCCCGAGGCGGCCCTTGCCGTGCACCGTGTCGGTGGTCTCCGCCAGCACCTGCGCGGGCAGGTAGGAGCAGCGGCGGAAGGCCTCAGGCCAGCTCCACGACCCGTGCTCGCGCACCATCATCCGCAGCGCCCGCAGGAACGTGCCGGCGGTCCGCGGGTGGGTGGTGCCGCCCGGCGGCAGCGGCCACTCGCGGGTCTCGTGGGTGCCGTCGGGCCAGGAGACCGGCATCGCGTCGCTGGCGACCATGGCGTCGGGGTGCTCGAGCGAGCGGCGCAGCAGGGCCAGGTCGCGGGGGTCGGTCTCGTCGAGGAACTCGATGATGCACGCCTCCCCCGGCGAGCCCGCCCGCAGCTCGAGCAGGCGCCCCTCGTCGCGGACCCGCTCGCCGGTGCCGACCATCACGATGCTCGACGGCCCGATGTCCCAGCGGCCCAGCAGCGCCGGCTCCAGGAAGGCCGCGCCGACAGCGGTGCTGCCGGCGCCGTAGGGGTAGGCCTCGACGGTGACCCGCGAGCCCTCCGCGCGGGAGCGCTCCAACATCGCCAGGACCCGGTCGACGTGGCGGCGCGAGGTGCTGTTGACGTGGCAGTGGTGCATGGCCGCCCCGGTCTCGGCGGCCGCGCGCACGACCTCCTCGGAGCCGTCGATCGGCGTCGTCGGGTCGGCCTCGACGAGCTCGCGCACGTGGGTGTACGTCGGCACGCCGGCGGCCGCGGCCAGGCGGGCCACCGCGACGTACTCCGCCGGGTCGATCCGCGGGGCGTAGCCCAGGAGCACGCCGATGCCGAGCGCGCCCTCGCCGATCTCGCGCTCCATCAGCGCCAGGCTCTCGGCGAGCTCGCGCGGGCTCGAGGACCGCTGCCAGTCGGGGTTGCCGAGGACCGCCAGGCTGCTCTCGAGCGTGGCGTCGGGCTCGACGCCCAGCAGCACCTGCGCGCGGGCGCCGGCCCAGGAGGCGGCGAAGCCGTAGTGGAGCGGGCGGCCCTCGGCGGCGGCCTCCGCATAGGCGCGGGCGACCGGCATCAGCCCGGCCTCGAGGTCGAGCGCCGTCGTCACGCCGTCGAACGCCTGGAGCCGCTGCCCGGCCACCGAGTGCACGTGGCTGTGCAGGTCGATGAAGCCCGGCCCGACCACGAGTCCGGTCACGTCGAGCACGATCGCGCCCTCGGGAGGCTGCAGGTCGCCCAGCGCCGCCACCCGGCCGTCCTGCACCAGCACGTCCTGCACGGTCGCCGTCCCGCCCTCCGGGTCGACGACGGTGCCACCGGTCAGCAGGACGGGGGTGCTCATCCCACCAACCTAGGTGCGCCGCCGAGCCCCTCGCTCGGGCCGGCCGGACGAATCCCGCGGCGGTCGCCTGTCCGGCGCGACAGCCTCGCCGCGGCTCAGAGCTCCTTGATCCCCCACGGGCTGCCGTAGTCGGTGAGCAGGTCGAGGAACGGCACCGCGTCGAACGACTCCGGGCCGCGCACGCCCGCGCCGCTCCAGACACCGGTGGCGAGCAGCTCGAGGGCGACCACGGGGTTGATCGCGGTCTGCCAGACCACGCACTGGTGGCCGTAGTCGCGCATCGTGTCCTCGTTGTCGACCACGTGGTAGAGGTACGTCGACCGGGGCTGCCCGTCCTTGCCCTTGCCGGTCACCCACAGGCCCGCGCAGGTCTTGCCCTTCATCCGCGGACCCACGGTCGCGGGGTCGGGCAGCACCGCGGCGACCACGTCGCGCGGGCTGACCTCGACCCCCTTGACGCGGACCTTCTCGGTGCTGTCGAGGCCGAGGGTGTGCAGGACCTTGAGGATGTTGATGAACGGCTCGCCCAGGCCGTACTTGAACGTCGCCCGCTTGCAGTCGACCCAGCGCGGCATCAGGAGCACCTCCTCGTGCTCCACGTTGACGCACTCGACGGGCCCGATGCCCTCGGGGAAGTCGAAGACCTCCGGCTCGCTGAACGGCGCGGTCGTGTGCCAGTCGCCGCCGCCCTTGCCGTCGCCGGCCCAGATCACCGGCGGGTTGAGGCACTCCTCGATCGTGGTCCACATCGAGAACGACGGCGCGAAGACCTCGTTGCCCTCGTCGTCGGTGACGACCAGGTTGGCGCCGTCGCGGGTGCCGAGCTCGTCGATCTCGCTGAACAGGTGGTCGGCGGCGTACCTCGCGAAGACGTCGGAGAGCCCCGGCTCGACGCCGATGCCCACCAGCGCCAGGCGACCGGCCTGCTCCCAGGTGTCGGCGACGGCGAACTGCTCGTCGCCGAGCTTGACGCCGCACTGCTCGTACGGCGCCTCGGGGTGCGGCCTCGACAGCGACATCGCCATGTCGAGGTAGTCGGCGCCGGCCTCGAAGGCGCCCTCGAAGACCGGCATGTCGAAGACCGGGTCGACGGCGTTCATCACGTGGGTGATGCGGTGCTCGCGGCACAGCGCCGTGACCGAGGCCGCCTCCGAGGCGTCGACCCGCGCGGCGACGTAGCGGCTGTCGGTCGCGGCGGTCCGCTGGGCCTTCACCTCGTCGTAGTCGGCGACGACGATCGTCTCGAAGAAGTCGCGCCGGGCGGCGATGGCGGTGAATGCCGCCCCGACGCCGCCGGCGCCGACCAGGAGGATACGCACGTCAGTCCTGACCGATGTAGGACATCACGTGCTTGATGCGGGTGTAGTCCTCGAGCCCGTACATGGAGAGGTCCTTGCCGTAGCCGGAGTGCTTGAAGCCGCCGTGGGGCATCTCGGAGATGAAGGGGATGTGGGTGTTGATCCAGACGACGCCGAAGTCGAGGCCCTTGGACATCCGCATGGCGCGGGCGTGGTCGCGGGTCCAGACGCTGGAGGACAGGCCGTACTCCACGCCGTTGGCCCAGCGCAGCGCCTCGGCCTCGTCGGTGAACTTCTGCACGGTCATGACCGGGCCGAAGATCTCGGACTGGATCTGCTCGTCGTCCTGCCGCAGGCCCGACACGACGGTGGGCTCGTAGAAGTAGCCCGCGCTGCCCTGACGGGCGCCGCCGGTCTGCAGGGTCGCGTGGTCGGGCAGGCGGTCGACCATGCCGGTGACGCGGGAGAGCTGGTCGGCGTTGTTGAGCGGGCCGTAGTAGGTGTCCTCGGCGTCGGGCATCCCGGTCTTCATGCCGCGGGCGGCCTCGGTCAGCGCGGCGACGAACTCGTCGTGGATGCCCGGCGCCACGAGCACCCGGGTGGCGGCGGTGCAGTCCTGGCCGCCGTTGAAGAGCCCGGCGCCGGCGATCCCCTCGGCGGCCTTGGCGACGTCGGCGTCGTCGAAGACGATGCACGGCGCCTTGCCGCCGAGCTCCAGGTGGACGCGCTTGAGGTCGCGGGCCGCGGAGGTGGCGACCTCCATGCCGGCACGCACCGAGCCGGTGATCGCGACCATCTGCGCGGTCTTGTGCTCGACGAGCAGGCGGCCGGTGTCGCGGTCGCCGCAGACGACGTTGAGCACGCCGGGCGGCAGGAACTCCTGGGCCAGCTCGGCCAGCAGCGTCGAGCTGGCGGGCGTCGTGTCGCTGGGCTTGAGGACGATCGTGTTGCCGCCGGCGAGGGCCGGGGCGATCTTCCAGATCATCATCAGCAGCGGGTAGTTCCAGGGCGTGACCTGGCCGACGACGCCCACCGGCTCGCGGCGTACCCAGGAGGTGTGGTCGGCCATGTACTCGCCGGCCGAGCGGCCCTCGAGGACGCGCGCGGCGCCGGCGAAGAACTTGAAGTGGTCCGAGGCGTAGGGCATCTCCTCGTCCATGGTCAGCCCCAGCGGCTTGCCGGTGTCCTTGCACTCGACGGCGTTGATCTCCTCGACGCGCTCCTCGATCGCCGTGGCGATCTTCAGCAGCGCGTTGGAGCGGTCCTGCGGGGTCGCGCCGCCCCAGCCCGCGAACGCGTCGGCCGCGGCGGCGTACGCGCGGTCGACGTCCTCGGCGCCCGAGCGGGGCGCCTGCGCGTAGACCTCCCCGGTCGTCGGGTCGACGATGTCGTAGCTCTCCCCCGACACGCTGTCGACGAGCTCACCGTTGATGACATTGCGGAAGGACAGGTCGGCCATGCCGGGAGCCTAGTGACAGAACAACGGAATCTGTAGGGGCACGGCGCCTCTTCCCACGGATTTCGTCGGCTCAGGCCTCGTAGACGGGGGTTCCGTCGACCCACGTGGACACGACGCGCGCGGCGCCGATCGCGTCCGGCGGCCCGGCGAAGGGGTCGTGGTCGAGCACCACCAGGTCGGCCACGGCGCCAGGGGCGAGGCGACCCGCGTCGTCGCGGTGGTTCACCCAGGCGCTGCCGGACGTGGAGGCCGCGAACGCCGTCGCGAGGTCGAGCGCCTGCTCGGGCAGGAACGGCTCCTCGCCGGCACGCCCGCTCTCGCCGTACGCCGTGCGGGTGACGGCCGTGTGGATGGCCTGGACCGGGTCGGGGGTGCTCACCGGCCAGTCGCTGCCGGCGACCAGGCGGGCTCCGGCGCGGTGCAGGTCGCCGAAGGGGTACTGCCACCCCGCGCGCTCCTCGCCGAGGAACGGCAGCGTCAGCTCGACCATCTGCTCGTCGAGGCAGGCCCAGAGCGCCTGGATGTTGGCGGCCACGCCGAGCCGGCCGAAGCGCGGCACGTCGTCGGGGTGCACGAGCTGGAGGTGGGCGACCTGGTGGCGCAGGTCGCGGGAGGCGTCGAGCCCCTCGAAGGCGTCGAGGGCCTCGCGGACGCCGCGGTCGCCGATGCCGTGGACGTGGACCTGGAAGCCCTCCGCGTCGAGCCGGGCGACGTGGCGGCGCAGCGCGGCGGGGTCGACGAAGGAGTGGCCGGTGTTGGCGGTGGCGTGCCCGCAGCGGTCGAGGTACGGCGCGAGCAGCGCGGCAGTGCCGTTCTCGGCGACACCGTCCTGCATGACCTTGACGCTGGTGGCGCGGAAGCGGCCGTGGGTGTAGGCCTCGCGCCGGGCGACCAGCTCGGCCACCTGCTCCTCGCCGCGCTCGCGGTCCCACCACAGCGCGCCGACGACGTGAGCCGTCAGGTCACCGCGCTGCGCGGCGCGCAGGTAGGTGGGCCCCGGGTCGTCCATGCCGGCGTAGGAGCCGACGATCGCGTCCTGCCAGCCGGTGACGCCCAGGGAGTGGAGGTAGGACTGGCCCGCGAGCAGCGCGCGGTAGTACTCCTCCTCGCTCGTGGCCGGGGCGTGCTGCGCCACCGCGTGCATGGCGCCCTCGTGGAGCGTGCCCGTGGGACGACCGTCGGAGTCGCGCTCGAAGCGACCGTGGGGCGGGTCGGGCGTCGCCGCGTCGATGCCCGCCAGCTCGAGCGCCCGGGTGTTGACCCAGGCGCCGTGGTGGTCGCGGTTGGGCAGGAACACCGGCCGGTCGGGCACGACCCGGTCCAGGTCGGCCGCGGTCGGGTTGCCCCCGGGGAAGGCCGACATCGACCAGCCGCCGCCGAGGATCCAGGGCAGATCGGGGTGCTCGCGGGCGTAGCCGGCGATGTGGTCGAGGTAGGCCTCGCGGTCCTCCAGCCCGGAGAGGTCGCAGCGGATCCGCTCCAGCCCGCCCTGGACGGCGTGCACGTGGGCGTCGACGAACCCGGGCGCCAGCAGCCCGCCCGCGAGGTCGACCCGCGCGGCGCCGGGGACGTCCGGAACGTCCTCGCCGAGGACCACCTGCGCGATCCGGCCGTCCCGCACCACGACGGCGCCGCGACCGGCGTACCCGGCGCCGGTGAAGAGGGCGCCGCCGTGCAGGACCGTCGTCGTCATGCGGCATGTCTAGCAGGCCGCTCCGGACCCCAGGGCAACGGATTCCGTCGAAAATGGGGCACCTGACCCCGGATCCGCTTGCTCCTGGCGCTCCGTACGCGCACCATGGTCACATGAGCATGGACAACGAGCAGCTGCAGCGCGCGGCCAAGGACCACCTGTGGATGCACTTCACCCGGCACGGGTCCTACGCCGAGGCGGACGTCCCGGTGATCGTGCGCGGTGAGGGCGCCTACATCTGGGACAGCAACGGCAAGCGCTACCTCGACGCGCTGGCCGGCCTGTTCGTCTCGCAGCTGGGCCACGGCCGCACGGAGCTGGCGGAGGCCGCTGCCAAGCAGGCCCAGGAGCTCGCGTTCATGCCGCTGTGGTCCTACGCGCACCCCAGCGCCATCGAGCTGGCCGACAAGGTGGCGTCCTACGCCCCGGGCGACCTCAACCGCGTGTTCTTCACCAGCGGCGGCGGCGAGGCCGTCGAGACCGCGTGGAAGCTCGCCAAGAACTACTTCAAGCTCACCGGCAAGCCCATGAAGCACAAGGTGGTCAGCCGCTCGATCGCCTACCACGGCACCACCCAGGGCGCGCTGTCCATCACCGGGCTCCCCCTGCTCAAGCAGCAGTTCGAGCCGCTGGTGCCCTCGACGTTCCGGGTGCCCAACACCAACTCCTACCGCGCCGACGAGATCACCGGCGGCTTCCTCGACGGCAGCGACCCCGAGGCCTTCGGCCGGTGGGCGGCCGACCAGATCGCCGTGGCCATCGAGGCCGAGGGCCCCGACACCGTCGCGGCCGTCTTCCTCGAGCCCGTGCAGAACGCCGGCGGCTGCTTCCCGCCGCCCCCGGGCTACTTCCAGCGCGTCCGCGAGATCTGCGACGAGTACGACGTCCTCCTGGTCTCCGACGAGGTCATCTGCGCCTTCGGGCGGCTGGGCCACATGTTCGGCTCGGAGCGCTATGGCTACCAGCCCGACATGATCACCTGCGCCAAGGGCCTCACCTCCGGCTACGCACCGCTCGGCGCGATGATCGCCTCGGAGAAGCTGATGGAGCCCTTCCTGGAGCCCGGCGCGATGTTCGCCCACGGCTACACCTTCGGCGGCCACCCGGTCTCCACCGCGGTCGGTCTGCGCAACCTCGAGCTCTTCGAGGAGGAGAACATCCTCGAGCACGTCCGCACCAACGAGCCGAGCTTCCGCGCGACCCTGGAGCGCCTCAAGGACCTGCCGATCGTGGGCGACGTGCGCGGTGACGGGTACTTCTACGGCATCGAGCTGGTCAAGGACAAGGACACCAAGGAGACCTTCACCGCCGAGGAGTGCGAGCGCCTGCTGTTCGGCTTCGTCTCCAAGACGCTCTACGCCGAGGGCCTCTACTGCCGCGCCGACGACCGCGGCGACCCGGTCGTCCAGCTCGCTCCCCCGCTCATCGCCGACCAGTCGCACTTCGACGAGATGGAGCAGATCCTGCGCGTCGTGCTCGACAAGGCGTACACGCTGCTCTGAGCCCCCTACTCGTGCTGCGGGAACCCCAGGTCGACGCCGGCCCGCGGCGCGTCGGGTGAGGGCCAGCGCGAGGTGACGACCTTGCCGCGGGTGAAGAAGTGCACGCCCTCGGTGCCGTGGGCGTGGGTGTCGCCGAAGAGCGAGGACTTCCAGCCGCCGAAGGAGTAGTAGGCCATCGGCACCGGGATCGGGACGTTGATGCCGACCATGCCGACCTCCACCTCGCGCTGGAAGCGCCGGGCGGCGCCGCCGTCGTGGGTGAAGATCGCGGTGCCGTTGCCGTAGAGGTTGGCGTTGACGAGCGCCAGCGCGTCGTCGTACGTCGCCACGCGCACGACCGAGAGCACCGGCCCGAAGATCTCCTCGTCGTAGACCGACATCCCCGGCTCCACCCGGTCGAAGAGGGTGGGGCCGAGCCAGAACCCGCCCGGCTCGCCGGTCGGCACGACCTCGCGACCGTCGACCACGAGCGAGGCCCCGGCGGCGACGCCGGCCTCGACGTAGGAGGTGACCTTGGCGCGGTGCTCGCCGGTGACCAGCGGGCCCATGTCGCAGCCGCGGCGGCCGTCGCCGGTCACCAGGGCGGCCATGCGGGAGGCGATGAGCGGCACCAGCGCGTCGGCCACCGGGTCGACGCAGACCAGCGCCGAGATCGCCATGCAGCGCTCCCCCGCCGAGCCGAAGCCGGCGGAGACGGCCGCGTCGGCGGCGGCCTCGAGGTCCGCGTCGGGCAGCACGACCATGTGGTTCTTGGCGCCGCCGAGGGCCTGCACACGCTTGCCGTGGGCGGTCCCGGTCTCGTAGACGTAGCGCGCGACCGGCGTCGAGCCGACGAAGGACACCGCCTTCACGTCCGGGTGCGTGAGCAGCCCGTCGACCGCGACCTTGTCGCCCTGCAGCACCGAGAAGACGCCGGCGGGCAGCCCCGCCTCCGCCCACATCTCCGCGAGCAGCAAAGAGGCCGACGGGTCCTTCTCGGAGGGCTTGAGCACCACGGCGTTGCCGCACGCGATCGCCACCGGCACGAACCACAGCGGCACCATCGCCGGGAAGTTGAACGGCGAGACGACGCCGACGACGCCGAGCGGCTGCCGCAGCGAGTAGACGTCGACGCCGGTGGAGACGCCGTCGCTGAAGCCGCCCTTGAGCAGGTGCGGCGCGCCGCAGGCGAACTCCACGACCTCCAGCCCGCGCTGCACCTCCCCCAGCGCGTCGTCGAGGACCTTGCCGTGCTCGGCGGTGATCGCCGCGGCGACCTCGGAGCGGCGGCGCGCGAGCACCTCGCGGAAGGAGAACAGCACCGCCGTACGGCGTGAGAGCGACGCCGCCGCCCACTCGCGTCCGGCCTCGGCCGCGACGGACACCACGGCCTCCACGTCGCCTGCCGACGCCAGCGCCACCTGGCGCGCGACCTGCCCGGTCGCGGGGTCGTAGACGTCGCCGAGCCTGTCGCCGGAGCCGGTCCAGCGCTCGCCAGCACGCCAGTGGGTCACCACGTCCATCGCTGTCTCCCTCATGAGTCGAATCCCAGCCCCGCCGCGTCGAGCCCGCGGAGCCACAGGTTGCGTCGTCCATCGTGACGGTCGGCCCGCTCCAGCGACCACCGGGTCAGCTGGACGCCCGCGTAGCGCACCGGCTCGGGCGGGAACGGCAGCGGCCGCCGGCGCACCATCTCCAGCGACGTCCGCTCGGTCTCCTCGCCGCCGAGCAGGTCCAGCACGACGTCGGCGCCGAAGCGCGTCGCCGCGACGCCGAGCCCGGTGTAGCCCAGCCCGTAGGCCACCCGGCCGCCCCGCGCGGTGCCGAAGAACGCGGTGAAGCGGGTGCAGGTGTCGATCACGCCGCCCCAGCGGTGCGTGAAGCCCAGCCCCTCCAGCTGCGGGAAGGCCTCGAAGAACTGGGCGGCCAGCAGCGCGTGCGTGCGGTCGCTCTGCTCGAGCTCGCGCGCGATGCGGGAGCCGTAGTGGTAGACCGCGTCGTAGCCGCCCCACAGGATCCGGTCGTCGCGCGTGAGCCGGAAGTAGTGGAACAGGTTGGCGCAGTCGCCGACGCCCTCGCGCCCGGCCCACCCGATCGACGCGAGCTGCACCGCCGACAGCGGCTCGCTCATCAGCACGTGGTCGTAGACCGGCACGGTCATCAGCCGCAGCCGCCGCAGCAGGGAGGGGAACGCGTTGGTCGCCAGCGCCACCTGCGCGCCACGCACCGATCCGGCGGGCGTCGTCACCACGACCGCCGCGCCGGCGTCGCCCAGCGCCAGCGCGCGGGTGCCCTCGAAGATCCGCACGCCCAGCTCCAGGCACGCGCGGCGCAGCCCCCACGCCAGCCGCGCCGGCTCCACGAGCGCGGTGCCGTGGGGGTCGGCCAGCCCGCCGACGTACGTCGTCGAGTCCAGCCGCTCCCGTACGGCGGTCCGGTCCAGCAGCGCGACCTCGTGGCCCGCGGCCGTCATCGCCCCGGCTCGCTCCTCGAGCTCGGCGAGCTGGTGCGGGGCGGAGGCCACCGAGAGCTCACCCGTCTCCTCCCAGTGGCAGTCGATGCCGTGCCGGGCGACGGTCTCGCCGAGGTCGCGCAGGTTCTGCGCGCCCAGCCGGTCGAGGGTGGCGAGCTCCGCGGGCCAGCGCGCCAGGCCGTTGGCGAAGCCGTGGGTGAGACTGGCCGAGGCGAAGCCCCCGTTGCGGCCGCTGGCCTCCTGCCCACAGACTCCTGCCTCCAGCACGACGACCGAGCGACCCGGGTCGCGCTCGACGGCGCGCAGCGCGGTCCACAGGCCGGCGTACCCGCCGCCGACGACGACCAGGTCCGCCTCCACCCGCCCGGCCAGGGCCGGCAGGGCCTCGGGGCGTCCGGGGTCGTCGAGCCAGAAGACCGAGCGGGCCGCCTGGGCGAGGGCGCGGGTGCCGGGCTGCGAGCTCACGCCGCGACGCGGCGCCGGTTGCGCAGCTCCATGCCCAGCACGATCGCGATCGAGACGACGAACATCAGGGTGCCGACGACGTTGACCTGCATCGGCACGCCGACGCGCTCCTGGCCGTAGACGTACATCGGGAAGGTCGTGGTGTTGCCGGAGTTGAGGTTGGTGACGATGAAGTCGTCGAAGGACAGCGAGAAGCTCAGCAGCGCCGCCCCCAGGATGCCGGGCAGCACGAGCGGGAAGGTCACGCGCCAGAAGGTCTGCATCGGGGTGGCGTAGAGGTCCATCGCCGCCTGCTCGAGGTCGTCGTCCATGCCGGCCAGGCGGGCCCGGACCGTGACGACCACGAACGACAGGCAGAACATCACGTGCGCGATCAGGATCGTCCAGAAGCCCAGCTGCCCGGCGAAGCCCGACGCCACGAAGAGCGCCAGCAGCGAGGAGCCGAGCACGATCTCGGGCGCGGCCATCGGCAGGAAGATCAGCAGGTTGGACGCCGAGCGCCCCGCGAAGTCGTGCCGCACCAGGGCGAACGCCGCCAGCGTGCCGAGCACCGTGGCCACCAGGGTGGCGAGCAGGCTGATCTGGATGCTCGTCGCCAGCGTGCTGCACAGGTCGTCGGGCGCGCAGGGGTCCTTCCAGTTGTCCATGGTGAAGCTGCCGAACTTGTAGACGTTGCGCCCACCGGGGTTGTTGAAGCTCATCGCGACGACCACGAAGATCGGCACGAACGTGTAGACGAGCACCAGCAGCCCGAGGATCAGGACGAGCCGCTCCTTGACCCAGCGCATCAGAGCAGCTCCTCGGTCCCGGCGCGGCGCACGTAGACCAGCACCATCGCCAGGATCAGCACCATCAGCAGCACCGACAGGGCCGAGGCCACGGGATAGTTGTTGGCATCGGTGAACTGCGACTGGATGACGTTGCCGATCACCCGCTCGTTGGTGCTGCCGAGGAACTGCGCGTTGATGTAGTCACCGACGGCGGGGATGAAGGTCAGCAGCGTGCCGGACACGACGCCGGGCAGGGACAGCGGCCAGGTGACCTTGAAGAAGCCGACGAACGGGTTGGCGTAGAGGTCGCCGGAGGCCTCGATGAGGCGGTGGTCGATCTTGTCGAGGCTGGCGTAGAGCGGCAGCACCATGAACGGCAGGAAGTTGTAGGTCAGGCCCGCCACCACGGCGACCGGGGTGGCCAGGAGCCGGCCGTCGTCGCCGAGGACCTGCAGCGCCTGGAGGGTGTTCACGACGACGCCGTCGTCGGCAAGGATCAGCTTCCACGACAGGGTGCGCACGAGGAAGCTGGTGAAGAACGGCGCGATGACCAGCACCAGCAGCAGGTTCTTCCAGCGCCCGGACTTGAACGCGATCGCGTAGGCCAGCACGTAGCCGAGCACGAGGCAGAACAACGTGGCCAGGGCGCCGTAGAGCAGCGAGCGCCCGAACGGGCCGGCGTAGTCGCGCACGACGTCGGCGTAGTTGCCGAAGGCGTAGTCCATCTCGTAGCCGCGGAAGTCCGAGCCCGACGGGTCGAACAGGCTGGTCGCCACCAGGGAGTAGAACGGCACCACGAAGAAGAGCAGCAGCCAGGCGGCGGCCGGCAGCAGGAGCAGGTAGCCGATGCGCCCCCGGCGCCGCACGCCCTCGCTCACTGGGCGTCCCGTTGGGCACCGGCGGTCGCGTCCTGCGCCTGGTCCAGCAGGAACGCGTACTCCGGGCGCCAGGACAGCTCGACCCGCTCGCCGGTGCGGAACATCCGGGTGCGGCCGGTGTTCTGGGAGAACACCTGCAGCTCCTGGCCCCAGGGCATCCGCACGAGGTACTGCGTGCTCACGCCCACGAAGCTCACGTCGCTGATGACCCCGCCGGGGATCGTGTTGCCGGGAGCGTCGAGCTCGGCGCCCTCCTCGCCGATCAGCACCTTCTCCGGCCGGATCCCCACCCAGCCCCGGTCGCCGTCGACGTGGCTGCGACCGGCCGGCACCGAGACCTGGATCCCGTGCATGTCGACGGTCGTGACGTCGGCGCTGCGCGACGCGACGGTGCCGGAGATCAGGTTGGACTGGCCCAGGAAGTTGGCGACGAAGGTGCTGCGGGGGTTCTCGTAGAGCTCGGCGGGCGCACCCATCTGCTCAATGACGCCGGCGTTCATCACCGCGACGGTGTCGGCCATGGTCATGGCCTCCTCCTGGTCGTGGGTGACGTGGATGAAGGTCTGCTGCACCTCGGTCTGGATGCGCTTGATCTCGATCTGCATCGCGCGGCGCAGCTTGAGGTCGAGCGCGCCCAGCGGCTCGTCGAGCAGCAGCACCTCGGGCTCGTTGATGAGCGCCCGCGCCAGCGCGACACGCTGCTGCTGGCCTCCGGAGAGCTGGGCCGGCTTCTTGCGCGCCTGGCTGGTCAGCTCGACCAGGTCGAGCATCGCCTCGACCTTGGCCTTGACCTCCTTGGCGCGTCGCCGCCGCAGGCCGAAGGCGACGTTCTCGTAGATGTCGAGGTGCGGGAAGAGCGCATAGCTCTGGAATACCGTGTTGACCGGGCGCCGGTAGGGCTTGGCGAAGGTGATGTCCTGGCCCGACAGCGTGATCGAGCCGGACGTCGGCGTCTCGAGACCGGCGACCATCCGCAGCGTCGTCGTCTTGCCGCAGCCCGAGGGGCCGAGCAGGGCGAAGAACGAGCCGCGCGGCACGTCGAGGTCGAGCGCGTCGACCGCGGTGAACCCGCCCCCGAACGACTTGGTCAGCTGGTGCAGCCGCAGTCCGTCGTACGTCGGGTCGCTCGCGGGCGCGGCCGACGCCGGCTCGCTCTGGGCATCCTCAGCCAGCTGTGACATCGGCCCACTCCCTCTCGTACTGCGCGTTCTGGCGGTCGTCGAGATCCATGAAGTCGAAGGTGTTCGACAGGAGGTCGTCGTCGGGGAAGATCAGCGGGTTGTCCACGAGCGAGGAGTCGATCTTCTCCATCTCCTCGCGGGCACCGGCGACGGGACAGATGTAGTTGACCCACGAGGCGAGCTTGGCGGCGACCGCGGGGTCGTAGTAGTAGTCGATCCACTTCTCGGCGTTGGCCTGGTGGGTCGCCTGGTTGGGGACCAGCATGTTGTCGCTCCACAGCGACAGGCCCTCCTCGGGCACCACGAACTTGATGTCGGGGTTCTCGAACTGCGCCTGGATCACGTCGCCGGACCATGCCTCGCAGGCCACGACGTTGCCGCCGGAGAGCTCCTGGAGGTAGTTGTTGCCGGCGAAGCTGCGCAGCTGCTTGTCCGCGATCGCCTTCTTCAGCAGGTCGAGGGCGTCGTGCCACTCGTCCTCGGTGAAGTCGCCGGGGTCGGCGCCGGCGACCTTGAGCAGGAAGCCCATCGTGTCGCGCATCTCGGAGAGCAGCGTGATCTTGCCCTTGAGGTCGGGGCGGGTGACGAGCTCCTCGAAGCTCTTGATCTCGCCGGTGACCGCGGAGTTGTAGGCGATGCCGGTGAGCCCGCTCTGCCACGGGGCGTGGTGCTCCAGGCCGGGGTCCCAGGGCTTGTCGCGCAGCGAGTCGAGGATGTTGGCGTGGAGCTGGGGGACGTTCGCCTTGTCGAGCGGCTGGATCCAGCCGAGCCCGATCATGCGGGCCGCCATCCAGTCGGTCATCACGATCAGGTCGCGGTCGATCGGGTCGCACGAGCCGAGCTGGTTCTTGACCTTGGCGTAGAACTCCGCGTTGTCGTTGACGTCCACGTTGTAGTCGACCTTGATGCCGGTGGACTCCCGGAAGCCCTTCCAGGTCGACTTCGGGTCCTTGCGCGGGTCGATGTAGCCGGTCCAGTTGGAGATCACCAGCGACATCTCCTCCTCCGACACGTCCCTCGCGCGGCACGAGGCCGGGTCCTGCTGGGCGCCCGGCACGGAGAAGAACGGGAGCTTGAGCGCCGCCACGCTGACGCCGGCGAAGGCGACGGCGCCCCCGCCCTTGAGCACCCCACGACGCGACAGCGTCGACCTGCGAGCGGGACCGTCCTGCGACATGCGACTCCCTCGGCCTGGCGTCATCGACCATCGGATAGTGCCATGACCAGGGGGGTCCGACAAGCGAAACCGTGGACAAGAAACCTCCCGGCAACGAATTCCCTCGTCCGCGTCGCATGCCGGAAACGTGTAGGACCGGGCCCGCCGGGTACGGTCCCGCCATGACCCGCAAGCAGGAACGCCCGCCCGTCGTCCTGGACCAGGTGTCCAAGGCCATCGTCGAGCAGCTGCAGCAGGACGGTCGTCGCTCCTACGCCGCCATCGGCAAGGTCGTGGGGCTCTCCGAGGCGGCGGTCCGCCAGCGCGTCCAGCGCCTCGTCGAGGGCGGGGTGATGCAGGTGGTGGCGGTGACCGACCCCCTCCAGCTGGGCTTCGCCCGCCAGGCCATGATCGGCGTCAGCGTCCACGGCCCCCTCGAGTCGGTGGCCGACGCGCTCGCCGAGCTCGACGAGGTCGACTACGTCGTCGTCACCGCCGGCCGCTACGACCTGCTGGTCGAGGTGGTCTGCGAGACCGACGAGCACCTGCTGGAGCTGATCTCCTCCAAGATCCGCTCGCTGGAGGGCGTGGTCTCGACCGAGACCTTCATGTACCTCAAGCTGCGCAAGCAGACCTACTCGTGGGGTGTGCGCTGAGCCCGTACGCCGGCCTGTCGCTCTGGCACGCCGCCGCCGGCGGGTCCTGGGCGCCGCGCCCCCGGCTGGACGGCGACACCGAGGCCGACGTCGCGATCGTGGGCGCGGGCTTCACCGGCCTGTGGACCGCCTACTACCTCGCCGAGGCAGACCCGACGCTGCGGGTCGTGGTGCTCGAGAGCGAGGTCGCCGGCTTCGGCGCCTCCGGGCGCAACGGCGGCTGGTGCTCGGCGCTGTTCCCCGCCTCGCTCGGCTCGCTGAGCCGGCTCGCGGGGCGCGACGCGGCGCTCGCCCAGCACGCCGCGATGCGGGCCACGGTCGACGAGGTCGTGCGCGTGGCCGCGGACGAGGGCATCGACGCCGACGTCGCCCGGGGCGGCACGATCACGCTGGCGCGCACCCGTCCGCAGTGGGACCGGGCCCGCGCCGAGGTGGCCGCCGCCCGCACCTGGGGGCGAGGCGAGGACGACCTGGCCCTGTGGGACGCCGGCACCGCGAGCCGCCGGCTCCGCGCCACGCGCGTGCACGGTGCGACGTACACGCCGGACTGCGCGGTCATCCACCCGGCCAAGCTGGTGCGCGGCCTCGCCGAGGCCTGCGAGCGACGCGGCGTGACGATCCACGAGGGCACCCGGGTCACCGCGATCGAGCCCGGGCGGGCGGTGACCGCACACGGCACGGTGCGCGCGCGGCACGTCGTCCGCGCGACCGAGGGCTTCACGGCGCTGCTGCCCGGCTCGGCGCGGGCCGTCGCTCCGGTCTACTCGCTGATGATCGCCACCGAGCCGCTGCCCGAGGCGGTGTGGGACCGGATCGGGCTGCGGGAGCGGGAGACCTTCACCGACCACCGGCACCTGGTCATCTACGGCCAGCGCACCGCCGACGGCCGGCTGGCGTTCGGCGGGCGCGGTGCGCCGTACCACCTGGGCTCCCGGGTGCGCCCGGAGTTCGACCGGGTGCCGCGGGTCCACGCCGCGCTCCTCGACACCCTGCTCGACCTGTTCCCGGTGCTGCGCGGCACGACGGTCACGCACGCGTGGGGCGGGCCGCTGGGGATCCCTCGCGACTGGTGCGCGTCGGTGGGCGTGGACCCCGCGACCGGGCTCGCCTGGGCGGGCGGCTACGTCGGGGACGGGGTCGGCACGTCCAACCTGGCCGGGCGCACGCTGCGCGACCTGCTCCTGCGCCGCGACACCGCGCTCACCCGGCTGCCGTGGGTGGGGCACCGCTCCCGCGCCTGGGAGCCGGAGCCGCTGCGCTGGCTGGGCATCAACGCCGGCCTGCGCGCGATGACCCTGGCCGACGGCGAGGAGCGGCTGACCGGGCGCCCCAGCGTCATCGCCCGGGCCGTCGCGCCCCTGCTGGGCTAAATCGGTTGCCCGCAGGGGCCTCGCCCCGCCACCCTGGTGCTGCCCGGCGACCGTGCCGGTGCCCGTTCGAGAGGAGAGCCGACATGTCCACGACTGTCCTCGGCCTGTCCGCAGACCACTCCCCCTCGACGCATCGGAGCACCGCCACCCATGTCCACCCAGGACGGCTTCACCCCTGACCCCTCGTTCGTCATCGACTTCACGGCCTACGACGACCTCGACGACCCCGGCAAGCGCTGGTCCACCTGGCTCTCGGTCGAGCCGCTGTGCCGTGGCCCGGAGCCCCGCCCCGACTGGCTGGTGACCTCGCAGGGCGCGGTCGACACCGACCTCGGCATCCTCAAGACCGGCAAGGAGGCCGACGTCTTCCTCCTGGAGCGCGCCGACCCCCACGAGCCCGAGCGCGCCGTCGTCATGGCGGCCAAGCGCTACCGCGGCGAGGAGCACCGCTCCTTCCACCGCTCCACGGCCTACCGGGAGGGCCGGCGCATGCGCAACACCCGCGACGCCCGCGCGCTGGCCCGCAAGAGCGCCCACGGCCGCGCGGTCGCGGCCGGCCAGTGGGCGTGGGCGGAGTGGGAGGCGCTGGTGCGCTTCCACGGCCTCGGCGTCCCGGTCCCCTACCCGGTGCAGATCGACGGGACGGAGATCCTCATGGAGTGGGTCACCGTCGACGGCGAGACCGCGCCGCGGCTGGCCCAGACCCGGCCCGAGCCGGACCTGCTGGCGTCCTACTACGACCAGCTGCGCGACGCGCTCGCGCTGATGGCGCAGCAGGGCGTGGTGCACGGCGACCTGTCGCCGTACAACATCCTGGCGGCGGGTGACCGGCTGGTCGTGATCGACCTGCCGCAGGTGGTGGACCTGGTCGCCAACCCGGCCGGCATGGACTTCCTGCTGCGCGACTGCACCAACGTCTGCGCGTGGTTCCGCGCGCGGGGGCTGGCCGTCGACGAGCAGGACCTCTTCGGGGAGCTGATGGCGCACGCGTTCTGAGCCGTCCGGCCGGATAGGTTCGTGACGTGAAGCGCACCCGGGGCCGTGGCGTCCAGATCGAGTCCCTCGACGACCTCGACCGGCGCCTGGCGCGGGGCGCGCAGCGACTGTCCGGCTGGCGGCTGCACGCACTGGACCTGACCGGGCGCGCTCCCGCGCTGCTCGAGCGGCGGCTGACGGGGGCGACGTTCCTGGGGTGCACGTTCGCCCCGGGCGACGCGGCGCGCGTCGAGGCGGCCGGAGCGCTCGTCCTGCCCACGATCAGCGGGGTCCCGGTCGACGTCTACCGCGGCCGGCTCTACGACGCCGACGAGCTCTACGACGCCACGCCCTACGCCGCCAGCACCGACGCCCGCGCCTACGCGTGGTCGCAGCAGGACGCCGGTGCGGACGACACCCTCGCCCGCGCGCTGCACGACCACGCGGTCGACGAGGCGCTGACGACCTGGACGCGGGGCCGCTCGCTGGTGGGCGTGATGGGCGGGCACGCGCTCGTGCGCGGCGAGCAGACCTACGCCGACGCCGCCCGGCTCGGCGCCGGCCTGGGCCGCACCCACGTCGTCGCCACCGGCGGCGGCCCGGGCGCGATGGAGGCCGCCAACCTCGGCGCCCGCCTGGCGCGCCGGACGGCCGACGAGCTGGCCGAGGCCCTCGAGGTGCTGGCCGGGGCACCGTCGTACCACCCGTCGGTCGACGCCTGGGTGGAGACGGCCCGCGAGGTGCGCGCCCGGTTCGACGAGCCCACGGAGAGCCTGAGCATCCCCACCTGGCACTACGGCCACGAGCCGGCCAACCTGTTCGCCACGGCGATCGCGAAGTACTTCCGCAACTCGACCCGCGAGGCGATCCTGCTCGAGGTGTGCGACGCGGGCATCGTCTTCCTCCCCGGGGCCGCGGGGACCGCCCAGGAGGTGTTCCAGGACGCCTGCGAGAACTACTACGCCGACGAGAGCTCGGTGGCGCCCATGGTCCTGGTGGGCGTGCGGCACTGGACCGAGACCGTCCCCGCCTGGCCGCTCCTCGAGCGCCTGGCCCTCGGCCGCCCCATGGAGGGCCACGTCCACCTGGTCGACTCCGTCGACGAGGCCGTCGCCCTGGTGCAGGCCTAGGTCCTCAGCCGGCGAGGGCCGCGCCGGAGCGCTCCGCGACGACCTGTCGGTAGTGCCGCACCAGCGCCGCGTTGACCGACGGCCAGGAGCGGTCGCCCACGCTGCGCCGGGCGGCCAGCCCCATGGTGTGCCGCAGCAGCCGGTGGCCGACGAGTCGGTCGACGTACCACGCCATGGCCCGGCCGTCGCCAGGCTGGTAGAGGAAGCCGGAGACGCCGTCGGCGACCACGTCGACCGGGCCGCCCGAGCGGGGCGCCACCACCGGCACCCCCGACGCCAGGGCCTCCTGGGCCGACTGGCAGTAGGTCTCGTGACGGCCGGTGTGGACGAAGACGTCCAGCGAGGCGTGCGCGCGGCTCAGCTCGTCGCCGTGGAGCACCCCGAGGAAGGCGGCGCCGGGCAGGAGGGCGCGCAGCCGCTGCTCCTCGGGCCCGCCGCCGACGACCACCAGCCGAAGCCGGGGGTCGTCGGCCAGGTGGGTCAGCAGGTGGAGCTCCTTTTCGGCGGCGAGGCGGCCGACGTAGCCCACGAGGAGCCGGCCGTCGGGGGCCAGCTCGCGGCGCAGGCCGGCGTCGCGGTGGACCGGGTGGAACGCCTGGAGGTCCACGCCGCGCGGCCACAGGGCCGTGCGCGGCACGCCCAGGTCGCGCAGCTGCGCGAGGCTGGCGGTGGACGGCGCCAAGGTGCGGTCGACGCGCACGTGGACGCGCCGGGTCAGGGCGGCCATGGCCCGCGCCCCGCCGGGGACGTCGTAGCGCTCGGCGAAACCGACCAGGTCGGTCTGGTAGACCGCGACCGTGGGAATGCCCAGGTCGGCGGCGGCCTTCGCGGCCTGGTGACCCAGCGCGGCCGGCGACGCGAGGTGCACCACGTCGGGGCGCACGTCGGCCATCACCGCGCGCAGCCGCCGCCGGGTGTCGAGGCCGATGCGGAAGTCGGGGTAGAGCCGCAGGTGGGTGCCGCGGGCGTGGCGCACCGGGAAGCCTGCGTACGTCGCCGGGCCGGTCGGCGCCACCAGCGCGGCGTCGTGGCCCTCGGCGGCCAGGTGCTCCAGGACGCGCCGCACCGAGTTGGTGACGCCGTTGACCTGGGGCAGGAACGACTCGGACACCACGAGGACGCGCAGCCGGTCCTCGGTGGGGGGCAGCTGCACCAGCTCGGCCATGGCGCCGACGCTAGGCACGACGGCGCAACGGCGGCCCCGGTCCACCCGGCGGGGAGGTGAACACCGGCCGTCGCAACTTTCTCAGATTCGCCGGGATCCGGACCAAACCGCTGCTGCGTCGGCACCGAAGGCCTCTGCGAGGGGTGCGGCCGGAGCAGGCCGCACCTCTCGCCGGGGCCACCGGCTCCGGCTCGTCCACTCGATCAGCAGGCACTCACCACAGGGAGCAGATCATGAGGAAGCTCAACCGCGCCGCCGCCGGACTCGTCGCCAGCGTCGCCGCCCTGGCCACCAGCGCGACGATGCTCGCCACGCCCTCCGAGGCGGCCCCGGCCGCGCAGGGCAACCGCAGCCTGGCCAAGGTCCTGGCCGCCGACGGGACCCGCTTCGACAAGAAGTGGGGTGACTTCGACATCACCGAGGCCGCCGTCCTGGCCGTCCTGAAGGCCAAGCCCGACAGCCCGGTCGCCCTGCTCACCCAGGGCCGCAAGCGCGCCACCGCGTTCCTCCCCACCGACCGCGCCTTCCGCCGGCTCGTCGGCGACCTCACCGGCACGAAGCCGCGCACCGAGCGGGCGACGTTCAAGGCAGTGGCCGGCCTGGGGGTCGACACGATCGAGACCGTCCTGCTCTACCACGTGGTGCCGGGGCGCACGCTGGGCGCCAAGAAGGTCGTCGCCGCCGACGGCATGGACGTCAAGACCGCTGCCGGCGTGACGTTCAAGGTCGTGGTCAGGCGTGGGCAGGTGATCCTGGTCGACCAGGACAAGAACGACCGGAACGCCCGTGCCATCCCGGCGCTGCTCAACCTCAACAAGGGCAACAAGCAGGTCGCCCACGGCATCGACCAGGTGCTGCGCCCGGCCGACCTCTGACCGGGACCCATGGGGCGGCGGCGGACACCTCTCCGCCGTCGCCCTGATCGGGACTCGTCTGTCCCTCAGACCTCGACGGCGGCCAGCTGCCCGCAGGCTCCGTCGATCTCGCTGCCGCGCGTGTCGCGCACGGTGGTGGGGATGCCCTTGGCCTCCAGGCGCCGCACGAACTCCCGCTCGTCGGCGGGGTCGGAGGCGGTCCACTTGGAGCCGGGGGTCGGGTTGAGAGGGATCAGGTTGACGTGCACCCAGCCCCAGTCGCCGTAGGAGTTGAGGACGTCGCCCAGCAGGTCGGCGCGGAACGCCTGGTCGTTGATGCCGCGCATCATGGCGTACTCGATCGAGACGCGGCGCTTGGTGACCCGGGCGTAGTTCCACGCGGCCTCGACCGTCTCGGCGACGGAGTAGCGGGTGTTGATCGGGACCAGCTCGTTGCGCAGCTCGTCGTCGGGGGCGTGCAGGCTCAGCGCGAGGGTGACCGGGATGCCCTCCTCGGTGAGCTGGTTGATGCGCGGCACCAGGCCCACGGTGGAGACGGTGATGCCGCGCGCGGACATGCCGAGCCCGTCGGGCGAGGGGTCCACCAGGCGGCGCACGGCGCCGATGACGGCCTTGTAGTTGGCCAGGGGCTCGCCCATGCCCATGAACACCACGTTGGACACGCGGCCGGGTCCGCCCGGGACCTCGTCGCGTGCCAGCGAGCGCGCACCGGCCACGACCTGCTCGACGATCTCGGCGGTCGACATGTTGCGCTGCAGTCCGCCCTGGCCGGTGGCGCAGAACGGGCAGGCCATGCCGCAGCCGGCCTGGCTGGACACGCACATCGTGACGCGGCCGGGGTAGCGCATCAGCACCGACTCGACGAGCGCGCCGTCGAAGAGGCGCCAGAGCGTCTTGCGGGTGGTGCCCTTGTCGGCCTCCATCGTGCGCAGCGGCGTCATCAGCGTCGGCAGGAGCGCCTCGACCAGGTCGGCGCGCTGGCCGGCGGGGAGGTCGGTCATCTGCTCGGGGTCGTCGACCAGGCGCGAGAAGTAGTGGGTGGAGAGCTGCTTGGCACGGAAGCCGGGCAGCCCCTTCTCCTCGAGCAGCGCCTTGCGCTCGGCGCCCGTGAGGTCGGCGAGGTGGCGCGGGGGCTTCTTGCGCCCGCGGGGCTCGTCGAAGACGAGAGGAAGGGTCTTGATCGGCTCGGACATCAGGTCACCAGTGTCCCACTGGGGCGGGGACCCGGCGAAAACCTCGACGAGGGGGTCAGCCCTCGAGGCTGACGAGCAGCCACAGGACCAGCGCCGCCACGCCGCCCACCACCAGCAGCGTGGTGAGGATCCCGACGACCATGTAGCGACCGAAGCGCCGCGTGCGGGGGGCCACGAGCAGGCCGATGGGCACCGCCAGGGTGAGCACCACGAAGGGGAACAGGTCCTCGGCGGTGCCGGTGTCGAAGACCGCGCTGAGGATCGCGGCGAAGATCCCGGGCACCACGATGATGAAGGCCAGACCGGTGAAGAAGCCCGACAGCGCCGTGAACGTCGGGTGGTCGCGGTGCCACCAGCTGGGCGCGGCGCCCGGCTCGTCGTCGGCGTCGGTGTCCGCTCCGTCGGGGTGCTCGGCGTCCACCCGGTCCTCGGGAGGCGGCTCGACGGGCTCGCGCGGGTCGTCGAGGGGGTGCCGGCCGCTCATGCGGAGCCTTCCAGTCCGGTGATGATCGCGGCGCAGGCGCCGGCCAGGGAGATGGTGGACACGGCCACGCCGATGATGAGCCCGACGCCCCACATCCGGGTCTGCCGGAAGAACAGCATGGGCACGGGGAACAGCACCGGCACCAGCGCCGCGAGCAGGAAGAACGTCGTGCCCGACATGTCCTCGTCGTCGCCCAGGGTGCCGGCCACCACGATGACGACCAGGATCAGCAGGGCGACGCCGGCGAACAGCCCGATCGCGGCGCCCGACAGCACCTGCGCCCACACCGCGATGCCTCCGGGCGGACGCGGCGGCAGCTGCTGCCCGGGACCCCACGGCCCCGGGGGTCCCCACTGACCGGGCGGCGTACCGCCGTAGTGGGGGCCGTCGCCGGGGGGCGGCGGCGGGGGCTCCTGGCTCACCGTCTCACTCTAGGGCGGGAGCGCGGCGAAACCTGGTCACCACACCCACCACCCGAGCGCGATCCCGGTGCCGCCCGCAGCCGCGACCACCGCGAGGTAGACGAGCACCAGCCGGGTGTCGCCGAGCTTGCAGCGCGAGCGCAGCAGCCCGCCACGGCGTGCCTGCCAGTAGCCGACGAAGCCCACCACGGCGAACACCACGACGGCCGCCGGACCCAGGAGCCAGCCGAGCAGCGCGACGGTGGCGAAGACGCACAGCCGCAGCGGGTCGTACGGCGACTCGTGGCCGGAGTGCTGGTCCACCCGCTGGGGCTCGACCAGGCGCGGGTCACGGCTCACGTGCGACCGCCCGTGGCGGTCGAGATGCGGGTGCGGCTGAGCGGGGCCCAGGCCTGGACGGCGCAGAACGGCGCGCACTGGTGGCCGCCGGTGTCCTCGTTGACCGTGGCGACGTGGACGCAGCACTGCGTCAGGCGCTCCTCGATCATCGTGTCCATGTCCATGAACGGCTTGACCGTCACGCGCAGGACCCGCTCCCCCAGCATCCGCCGGAGCCGCTGGTGCTGGCCGGGCAGCTTGCTCGAGGCGAGGGCCGTGAGGGTGCCGATGCCGATGTCGCAGTTCTGGCAGATGTCGCGCCAGATGGTGCTCATCGACGGGTGCGACAGCGACGACTGCTCGGAGAGCAGGTCGAGCAGCGAGCCCTTGACGATCTGCCGCATGGCGTCGGGGATGGTGTCGTCGGCGATCCGGTTGGCGAGCAGGTCGGGCTCGAGGTCGAGCCACTCCTTGAGCCTGTCGTGGCCGATGAGCGCGGTGAGCGAGCGCCAGGACCCGGAGTCGTCGCGCATGAGGTAGCCCACCGAGCAGCAGTGCGGGTGCGAGCACGGCAGCGCGGTGAGGTCGCGCCAGGTGACCACGCCGTTGGTCTGGGCCTCGAGCCGCGCCAGCACCCCGGTGTGGGTGAGCCGCTCCATCGGGTCGATCGCGCCCGAGCGGCCGCTGCCGAAGACCGGCTGGATGGTCACGCCGCCGACGTAGGGCGTGTCGAGCGCGCGCTTGAGCACGAAGCCGATCTCGTCGTCGTTGACGCCCAGCGCGGCGGTCATCGTCAGCGTGGTGAAGATGCCGGCGCCCGAGAGCCGCTCGATGGCGCGCTCCTTGAAGCGGCGGATGTCGGCGCCGCGGTGGTACGTCGACGCCTCGGCCGACCCACCGTCGTACTGGAGGTAGACCTCGACCCGCTCGCGGTGCTGGGTCAGCAGCGCCAGCAGGGCGTCGTCCTGGGCGACCATCAGGCCGTTGGTGTTGATCAGGATCCGCACGACCGGCCGCGCCACGACGGCCTCGAGCAGCTCGGCGAGCTGAGGGTAGAGGGTCGGCTCCCCGCCGGAGAGCATCAGCACGTCGATGCGGCCGTTCTCGCGCGAGAGCCGCGCGTCGATCGAGGCCAGCACCTGCTCGAGCGGCGCCACGGAGGCGAGCGCCGGCGACGACTCCGCGAAGCAGGTCGGGCACTTGAGGTTGCAGTGGTCGAGCAGGTCCTCGAGCAGGATGCAGGTGTGCTGGGTCTGCATCTCCGGCAGCCCGTCCTCGTAGGCCGAGGGCACCGGCTTGAAGTTGCCGCGCAGGTCGGGCTCGTGGACCTTGGTCGGGGCGGTCCACTCCTCGAGGTAGCGCAGGATCTCGGGCGACTCGTCGTACATCGTGCGGACCAGGCCGTGGTCGGGGCAGCCGCGCTCGAGCCAGATGCGGTCGTCGCGCTCGACCAGCCACCCGGACAGCCGGCGCACGTCGGCGAGCGCGCGGTCGGGCTTCTCCTCGTGGCACAGCGGGCAGAAGGCGTTGACGTAGCGGTGGATCCGGTCGCCGCGCAGCGGCATGCCGGGACCTCGGGTGACGCTGACCGGGGTGCTCACGTGCGGACCTGCTCTCGGGGGGCGGGGCGGAGGGCGTCGCGGTAGGCACCGCGACGGACCTGGAGGGCGATGCGGAGCAGGACCAGCGGGATGGTCACCAGCAGGAACAGCTGGGGGCGGGTCAGGCCCTCCCAGGCGACGTCGTTGCCGCGGACGAGCTCGACGAGGAAGCGGAAGACGCCGTAGGCGCCGATGTACCAGACGAACGACTCCCCCGGGGGCAGCGAGCGGTGGCGCAGCCAGCACCACAGCAGCACGAACGCCACCAGGTGGAAGACGATCTCGTAGACGAAGGAGGGGTGCAGGCCGACGCCGGCCGGGGCGCCGGTCCGCTCGGCGGCCGCGGCGTCGAGCGTGATGCCCCAGCCGCCCGCGGTGGGGGTGCCGGGCGCCTCGGTGAGCAGGCACCCGATGCGGCCCACCGCCATGCCGAGGGCGACCGCGGGGGCGAACAGGTCGCCCGTGCGGACGCGGTAGCCGACGGCGCGCTTGGCGACGTGGACGCCGAGCCACGCGCCCACCAGCCCGCCGAGGATCGAGCGGTTGCCGTAGAGCCACTGCTCGGCGAGCGAGGCGTTCTCGCGCAGGTCGACGTGCTGCATCCAGGTGCCGAGCCGCATGAACACCGCGCCTCCGACGACCGCGCCGAGGATGACGAAGGCGAGCCGCTCGTCGGTCTGGCCGCGACGTCGGGCCTCGACGGCGAAGACGGCGCCCGCGACGATGACGCCCAGCAGCACGAAGAGCTCGTGCGTCGGGAGGGGCCCGAGGGTGGGGTACATCCTCAGAGGCTCCCGAAGGCGCCGGGCGCGAAGAGCGAGGCGCACACGCCGGCCCCGGCGATGAAGCCGATCGAGATGCCCATCAGGAAGCCGGCGCCGACCTGGCGCGTGCGGGGCCGCACCAGGAGCACGATGCCCACGACGACGGGCAGTGCCGCCAGCACCACGCCCAGCACGGCCGGCACGCCGGAGTCGTTGCCGTAGGCCACGCCGAACCCCAGGATCAACGAGACGGCGATCCAGGCCCAGCACACCAGCGCGCCGAGGACGAGCCCCAACGCGATCAGGCCTCCGCGCAGCTGCCCCGGCTCGGTCATGGGGTCAGCATGTCACCTCGTCAGTCGTTGCGACGCGCGATCGAGGTGTTGAGGGCGGTCGCGAACCCGCACCAGGCCGGGTACGGCGCGAGCGCGGCGCCCAACGACGGATCGGCCCTGCCGACCCGACCGGCTAACGCGGCCGAGTGCACGGCCAGCAGCCCGCACCACGCGGCCGCCAGCAGGGGCCGGCGCCCGCGCCAGAACAGCACGCTCCAGCCGGTGTTGAGCACCAGGTTGGTGGCGAGCACCCAGCGCAGGCGCGTGGCCTCGTCGTCTCGGCCCTCCTGCTCCAGGACGGTCAGCGCGGCCGCCGTCGTGACCGCGATGTCGGCGTAGAGCGGGGTCCACACGAGCGGGAAGGCGATGCTGGGCGGGTCCCACGGGGGCTTCTCGAGGCCGCGGTACCAGCGGGTGTCGGGGGCCGTCGCGGCGGCGCCGAGGCCGGCGCTCGTGACGGCGGCTGCGGCCGTAGCTGCGAGGTTGCGCAGTCCGGCACGGCTGCGCAGGGACTGCCAGGGCGACGTGCGACTCATGCCCCCAGCATGGCACCGGGCACCGCGATCACGTCCGGCATCGCCAGGGCCGCCCACCGGTCCAGGTCCGGCTCGGCCGCGGTCAGCGCGGCGGCCACCACGGTCCAGGCGGTGCCGTGCCCCACGAGCACGACGTCCTCCCCGCGGTGGACGTCGAGGATGCGTCGTACGGCGGGCAGGACGCGGTCGCGGCAGGCGGCCAGCGGCTCCCACCCGGGGTGCGCCGACAGGTCGGGCTCGGCGAACGCGCGGCGTACGACGGCGTCGAAGTCGTCCATCCACTCGCTGCTCGCGCGGACGTGCTCGCGCAGGTCGTCGAGGATGCCGACGTCGCCCTCGGTGAGCAGCTGGGCGGTGCCGACCGCCTTGGGCTCCGGGGAGCAGAACCACGCCGCCTGCTCGGGCAGCCGGCCCGACTCGCGCAGCGACCAGACGTCGTCGAAGCCGGCCGGGTCCAGCTCCCACTCGGCGGCCGGGCGGTCACGCTCGACGAGGGGGCGGCCGTGGCGGACCAGGAAGAGCGTCACGTGAAGACGAGGTAGTGCAGCAGCAGCCAGATCGGGGCGATCGTGGCGAGCAGCGAGTCGAGCCGGTCCATCAGGCCGCCGTGGCCGGGGATGACCTGGCTCATGTCCTTGATGCCGAGGTCGCGCTTGATGACCGACTCGCACAGGTCGCCCAGCGTCGCCATCACCGCGACGATCACGCCGAGGCAGGCGCCCACCCACCAGTCGCCGTCGAGGAGGTGGACGACCAGGACGATGCCGGCGCCGACCGTGGCCAGCACCGAGCCGGCGAAGCCCTCCCAGGACTTCTTCGGCGAGATGACCGGGGCCATGGGGTGCTTGCCGAAGAGCACGCCGGCGATGTAGCCGCCGGTGTCGGAGCACACCGTGATCAGGATGAAGGTGATGATGCCCGCGACGCCGTCGTCGTCGAGCCCGGCTCCGCTGAGACCGCCCTCGGAGAGCAGGAGCGCCACGAACGAGCCGAGGAACGGCACGTAGACGAGGGTGAACACCGAGGCGCTGGCGTTCTGGACGTAGCCGTCGATGCCGCGGCGCAGGAGCCACAGCATCGTGACCAGCGCGGTCACGGCGGTCGCGGTGACCAGCGCGGGGGCGCCGTACAGGTAGGCCACGACGACCATCACGGCCCCGCCGACCATGAGCGGCTCCTCGGGGAGGTCGATCCCCTTGGCCGACAAGCCGCGGCGCAGCTCCCAGATCGCCACCACGACGGCGACGACCACGATCACCATGAACGCGGGCTTCCAGAAGAACAGGGAGGCCGCGATCGCGCCCAGCAGCACCACGGCGGAGCCCACCGCGGCCTTCAGGTCACGCCCGGCGCGGCCGTGGTCCTTCTGCGGCGGCGCGGGCGTGGGCGAGGTGGAGGTCATGGAGTGGGGTGCGGGGTCCTCAGACCTCGAGCAGCTCGGCTTCCTTGTTCTTGAGCATCTCGTCGATCGCGTCGGTGTGCTTCTTGGTGGCGCCGTCGAGCCGCTTCTCCGCCCCGGTGACGTCGTCCTTGCCGACCTCGCCGTCCTTCTCGAGCTTCTCGAGGTTCTGCTTGGCGGTGCGTCGCAGGTTGCGGATCGCGACCCGGCCGTCCTCGGCCTTGGCCTTGGCGATCTTGATGTACTCCTTGCGGCGCTCCTCGGTGAGCTCGGGGAACACGCAGCGCAGCAGCTTGCCGTCGTTGGACGGGTTGACGCCGAGGTCGGAGTCGCGGATCGCGCGCTCGATGGCGGGCATCGCGCCGATGTCGAAGGGCTGGACCAGGATGATCCGCGCCTCGGGGGCGGTGAACGACGCCAGCTGCTGCAGCGGGGTCTGGGTGCCGTAGTAGTCCACGGTGATCTTGCTGAACATGCTGGGCTGCGCGCGGCCTGCCCGGATCGCGGCGAACTCCTCCCGGGTGGCCTCGACGGACTTGTCCATCTTCGAGTCTGCCTCGTTGAGGATGTCGTTGATCACTGGTGCTCCCTAGCTGGTGGGTAGATGGCGCGCGGCGGCTCAGTCGCGCGAGACCGTGGTGCCGATCTTCTCACCGCTGACGGCGCGGCCGATGGTGCCCGGCGTGGAGAGGTTGAAGAAGACCATGTCGAGGTTGTTGTCGCGCGCGAGGCTCACCGAGGTGGCGTCGGCGACCTTGAGGCCGCGCGCCAGGAACTCGTCGTACGTGAGGGTGTCGAACTTGACCGCCGCGGGGTTCTGGTGGGGGTCGGAGTCGTAGACGCCGTCCACGCCCTGCTTGCCCATGAGGATGACCTCGCAGCGGGTCTCGAGCGCGCGCTGGGCGGCCACGGTGTCGGTGGAGAAGAACGGCATGCCGGCGCCGGCGCCGAAGATCACGACGCGGCCCTTCTCGAGGTGGCGGATCGCGCGGCGCGGGATGTAGGGCTCGGCGACCTGGCCCATGGTGATGGCGGTCTGGACCCGGGTCTCGACGCCGTGCTGCTCGATGAGGTCCTGCAGGGCCAGGCAGTTCATGACGGTGCCGAGCATGCCCATGTAGTCGGCGCGGGCGCGCTCCATGCCGCGCTGCTGCAGCTCGGCGCCGCGGAAGAAGTTGCCGCCGCCGACTACGATCGCGACCTGGACCCCGGAGCGGGCGACGTCCGCGATCTCCTTGGCGATGCCGTTGATGACGTCGAGGTCGAGCCCGACCTGGCCGCCGCCGAACACCTCGCCGGACAGCTTGAGGAGGACACGCTGGTAGGCGGTCACGCGGGATCCCTTCGTACGTCGTGGCTGGGAACGTGCGAGAAGGCCGGTCCGATGCTCCAGATCTGGGTCATCGAACCGGCCTCCTCGTCGAGCACGTCAGGTATGAACCTACGTGGTCAGGCGCCGACCTCGAAGCGGGCGAACCGCTTCAGGGTGGTGCCGGACTCGTCGAGGACGGTCTTGACGTTCTTCTTGTTCTCGGTCACCGACGGCTGCTCCAGGAGGACGACGTCCTTGAAGAAGCCGTTGAGGCGGCCCTCGGTGATCTTGGCGATCGCCTGCTCGGGCTTGCCCTCCTCGCGGGAGGTCGCCTCGGCGATCTCGCGCTCCTTGGCGACGACGTCCGCGGGGACCTCGTCACGGGTGAGGTACTGCGGGCGCATCGCGGCGACCTGCATGGCGGCCGCGCGGGCGGCGTCGGCGTCACCGTCGTACTCGACCAGCACGCCGACGGCGGGCGGCAGGTCGGCGGCACGCTTGTGCATGTAGACGACCGTGGGGCCCTCGAAGTAGGCCACGCGACCGAGCTCGATCTTCTCGCCGATGGAGACGGCGAGCTCGTCGACGACCTCGCCGACGGTCTTGTCGCCGAGCTGGACGGCCTTGAGGGCCTCGGCGTCGGCGGCCTTGGCAGCGTCGGCCGCGTCGGCGATCTGCTGGGCGGCCTCGACGAACTGGTCGCCCTTGGCGACGAAGTCGGTCTCGCAGCGCAGCTCGACCAGGGCACCACCGGAGGTGGCGACCAGGCCGTTGGAGGCCTCGCGCTCGGCGGCGCGCTCGGCCATCTTCTTGCCGCCCTTGATCCGGAGGATCTCGACGGCCTTGTCGAAGTCGCCGTCGGCCTCGGTGAGGGCCTTCTTGCAGTCCATCATGCCGGCGCCGGTGAGCTCACGGAGCTTCTTGACGTCGGCGGCGGAGATGTTCGCCATGTGGGTCTCCCTCGGAGAGTGGCTCGGAACGTGTCAGGGGGTGGTGCGCGACGCCGTTGCCGGCGCGGTGGCGCGTACGTCGTACGCGCCACCGCGGTCCGGAACGGTCAGGCCTTGGCCTCGTCGGTGGCCGGGTCGGCGTCCGTCACCGCGGCGGCGGTGTCGACGGACTCGGCCTCCACGACGGCGGCGTCGACGTCGGCAGCGACCTCGTCGGTCGTCGCGTCGGCGTCGCCGGCCTCGGGGACCGGGGTGGCCTCCGTGGCCGCGTCGACCGGGGCCTCGGTGGCGGCGTCCGCGACCTCGGCGGCAGCGGCGCCCTCGGAGGAGGCACCCGTCGCCTCGGAGGCCGGGGCCTCGGCGTCGGCGGCGGTCGCCTTCTCGGCGGCCTTCTCGGCGTCACCCTCGAGGAGCTCGCGCTCCCAGTCGGCCAGCGGCTCGGCCGCGCCGGGAGCGGTGCTCTCGGTCTTGGCGCCCGAGCGGGCGATGAGGCCCTCGGCGACGGCGTCGGCGACCACGCGGGTCAGCAGGCCGACCGCGCGGATGGCGTCGTCGTTGCCCGGGATCGGGAAGTCGACCAGGTCGGGGTCGCAGTTGGAGTCCAGGATGCCGATGATCGGGATCTTCAGCTTGCGGGCCTCCTCGACGGCGAGGTGCTCCTTGTTCGTGTCGACGATCCACACCGCGTTGGGGGTGCGGCTCATCTCACGGATGCCGCCGAGCGACTTGTTCAGCTTGTCGCGCTCGCGACGCATCTGCAGCAGCTCCTTCTTGGTGCGGCTGCTGCCGGCGACGTCGTCGAAGTCGACCTCGTCGAGCTCCTTGAGACGGTTGATCCGCTGGTGCACGGTCTGGAAGTTGGTGAGCATGCCGCCCAGCCACCGCTGGTTGACGTAGGGCATGCCGACGCGGGTCGCCTGCTCGGCGATCGCCTCCTGGGCCTGCTTCTTCGTGCCCACGAACATCACGGTGCCGCCGCGGGCGACGGTCTCCTTGACGAAGGCGAAGGAGCGGTCGATGTAGGCCAGCGACTGCTGCAGGTCGATGATGTAGATGCCGTTGCGCTCGGTCATGATGAAGCGCTTCATCTTGGGGTTCCAGCGACGGGTCTGGTGCCCGAAGTGGACGCCGCTCTCGAGGAGCTGGCGCATGGTGACAACTGCCATGGTGGTTCGTATCTCCTGGTGGATCAGCGCCGTGCGCACACCCTTGAGTCAGGGCGTACCGGGGCTGGCTCCGATAGTTTTCAGTTCGTCCACGACCGGCGGATGCCGCTCGTGCCTGATGCTCGCGCGCGGCCCCACCTGCTCGACCGGAGGGTCTCGCGGGACTGAGGACCGTCGCCCACGGGCGGTCGAGGCCCGGGAGCCTCGTCGTGGTCGGCGAACATGCGAATTTCGGTGCGCGGTCGAGACCGCACGCCGATGGGCCCAGACTAGTCGAGTCCCGCGGGTCCCCGCGAATCGACCGGGGCGGCCCAGGCGGGTGCGGCGGGCCACCAGTCGTCCACAGGGCGCCGCTCGAGCACGGACCCTCCACAGCCTGAGCCCCGGCTCGGGCCGACCGTCCGGGATCGGGGGCACCCTCGACGGCATGGTCTCCCTCCCCTCGATCCGGGTCCCCGGGCTCGCCGCCGTCGTCCTGGGCGTCGCGCTCTCCCTGCTGGGGGGCGGCGCGGCCTCCGGCGGGCCCGGGGACCCTCAGCCCGTCGGCGTCTGGCCGCTGCAGCCGACGCCGGAGGTCGTCGCCGGCTTCGACCCGCCGCAGGACCCCTACGGCGCCGGCCACCGCGGCGTCGACCTGGCCGGACGCGTCGGTCAGCCGGTGCGCGCCGCCCTGGCGGGCCGCGTGACCTACGCCGGCCCGCTGGCCGGCCGGGGCGTGGTCGTGGTCGGCCACGGGCCCACGCGCACGACCTACGAGCCGGTCGGCGCCGAGGTCGGCGTCGGGGACCACGTGTCCGCGGGCGAGCGGATCGGGGTCCTGCAGCTGCCCGGGTCGCACTGCTTCCCGAGCGCCTGCCTGCACTGGGGCTGGATCGAGGGCGCGACCTACCTCGACCCGCTCCTGCTGGTCGGCGGCGGACCGGTGCGGCTGCTCTCGCTCCGGGGAGCCGGGCCCGACTCCGTCCCCACGGTCACGACCACGGTGGGACGCGCCGCCGGGCCCGGCGGCGACGCCATCGTGAGGAGCCGATGATGCGCGCGCGCCTCAGGCGCGCGGGTGCGCCTGCTGGTAGGCGCGACGCAGCCGATCGGTCGTCACGTGCGTGTAGAGCTGGGTGGTCGCCAGGGACGCGTGCCCGAGCAGCTCCTGGACCGAGCGCAGGTCGGCGCCGCCCTCGAGCAGGTGGGTCGCCGCGGTGTGGCGCAGCCCGTGCGGCCCGATGTCGGGGGCGCCGGGCACCGCCGCGATCCGCTGGTGCACCAGGGTCCGCACGGCGCGGGGGTCGATCCGCCGGCCGCGCGCGCCCAGGAAGAGCGCCGCCCCCGAGCCCTCCACGAGCAGCCGGGGTCGGCCCTGGCGCTGCCAGAAGTCCAGCGCCCGCGCCGCCGGACGGCCGAACGGCACCGAGCGCTCCTTGCGACCCTTGCCGAAGACCCGCACCACGTTGCGGTCGCGGTCGACGTCGTCGAGGTCGAGGCCCACCAGCTCGCCGACGCGGATGCCGGTGGCGTAGAGCAGCTCGAGCATGGCGACGTCGCGCAGCCCGACGGCGCTGCCGTCGTCGGCGATCGCGGCGGCCGCGGCGATCAGGTCGGCAGCCTCGTCGGTGCGCAGGACCGGCGGCAGCGACTTGTGCGGCTTCGGGGAGCCGAGCGAGGCGCCGACGTCGGCCGGGGCCCGACCGGTGCGGGCCAGCCAGGCGGTGAAGACCCGCGCCGCCGTGGCTCGCCGCGCCAGCGTCGTGCGCGACAGGCCCATCGTCTGCTGCTTGGCCAGCCAGCTGCGCAGCGTGCGCAGGTCCAGCTCGTCGACGCCGGTGCAGCCCAGCCGCGTGGCGTGCTCCAGCAGGGCGGCGATGTCGGCGGAGTAGGCGCGGACGGTGTGCGTGGTGAGGTCGCGCTCGGAGACCAGGTGCCGCTCGTACTCCCCCAGGATCCGGGCCATCGGCTCCGGCAGCAGCCCGGCGTCCGGGGCGGCGTCGGGGGTCTCGGAGCTCACCGTCCCAGCGTAGGAGCGCTCGCCCGGGCCGTGCGGTCCCGCGCCGAGGGTGCGTGGCCGGGTGGGCGCCGGGTCCGGGCTTTCCGTGGGAGGGATGATGTCCGGGTGCTGACGAACTGGTCCGGTAACCACCGCTTCGCGGCCGCGCGGGTGCACCGCCCCACCACCGTGGAGGAGCTGCAGACGATCGTCGCCGGCGCCGAGCGCGTGCACGCCCTCGGCTCGCGGCACTCCTTCACCGACGTCGCGGACACCGCGGGTGACCTCGTGGTCACGGCCGACCTGCCCGAGGACATCGACATCGACGCCGAGCGCCGCCAGGTGCGCGTGGCGGGCGGGGTCACCTACGGACGGCTGGCGGCCGAGCTGCACGCCCAGGGCTGGGCGCTGGCGACCATGGCCTCGCTCCCTCACATCTCCGTCGCGGGCGCCGTCGCCACGGGCACGCACGGCTCGGGCGACCGGATCGGCTCGCTCGCGGCCGCCGTCGCGGGGCTGGACCTGGTGACCGCCGACGGCAGCCGGCACTCCGTGCGGCGCGGCGGGCCCGACTTCGAGGGCCACGTCGTCGCGCTGGGCGCCCTCGGCGTCGCGACCCACGTGACGCTGGACGTGGAGCCGACCTACGACGTGCGCCAGGACCTCTACACCGACCTGCCGTGGGACATGGCCCTCGAGCGCTTCGACGAGCTGACGGCCAGCGCGGGCAGCGTCAGCCTGTTCACCGACTGGTCCGGCGACGACGTCGCCCAGGTGTGGCTCAAGAGCCGGGACACCACGCCGCCCCCCGACCTGTTCGGCGCTCCCGCGGCGGTCGGCACGCTGCACATGCTGACGGGCGCCGACCTGGAGGCCGTCACCGACCAGGGCGGGGTCCCGGGTCCGTGGCACGAGCGGCTGCCGCACTTCCGGATGGCGTTCACCCCGAGCCGGGGCGAGGAGCTCCAGACCGAGTACCTCCTCCCCCGCTCGCGCGCCGTCGAGGCCATCGGGGCGCTGCGCTCGCTGGCCGGCCGGTTCGGCCCGCTGCTGCAGGTGAGCGAGGTGCGCACCGTCGCGGCCGACCCGCTCTGGCTCAGCGGCGCCTACGACGTCGACGCGGTCGCGCTGCACTTCACGTGGGTCCGCGACGTCCCGGGTGTCTACGCCGTCCTCCCGGCGATCGAGGAGGCGCTGCTGCCGCTGGGCGCCCGGCCCCACTGGGGCAAGTGCTTCGTGGCGGGCGCCGCCGAGCTGCGCCAGGTCTACCCGCGCTTCGACGACTTCCGGACGCTGGCCACGCGGCTGGACCCCGACGGGGTCTTCCGCAGCGACTTCCTCGCACGGACGCTCGACCTGCACTGACGGCCGGCACGCGCCTCTCAGGAGCGCCAGGTCGGGGCAACCTCGCGGTGGTAGCGACGCCCGAGCACCCGACCCAGCACGAACGTGACCGGCCTCGGGACGCTCGCGTGGAGGAAGGCGCGGTGCTCGGGCGCCATCCCGTCCTGGACCCAGGCGAAGAACTCCCCTGCCACCCGCGGCGGCGCCGTGCGCAGCTTCTTCTCCGTGGCGTGCCACTCGGGGGTGTCGAGGTAGGGCAGCAGCGCCGGCTCGAGCGCGTCCTCCTCGTGGGTGAGGTGCTGGCCGACGACCTCGCGGGCGTCGGCGACCCGCACCCGAGCCGTGGCGGCCAGCGCGGCGCGGGGGTCGGCGGCCAGGGCGTCCAGGGCCTCCGCCACCGACGTCAGGGACTCCGCCATGGCGTGGTGCTCGGACTCCATCGCGGCGAGCAGGCCGGCGTCGACGCCGAAGCCGGCCAGCATCGGCCAGATGTGGGTGTCCTCGCCGACGTGGTGGTGGTGCAGCTGGTCGCGGAGCTGGGCGTAGGCACGGTGCAGGGCGGCGGCGCGCTCGGCGTCCCCGTCGGGGAAGGCCGCCAGCGCGGACTCGAGCCGGTCGAGGTCGCGCCTGACGGCGGCGTGGATCACGCGGTTCATGGTCATCGTCGTGCCCATCTGCGGACCCTAGGACGCCCTCGGCCGACCCGCCAGGCCGGTTCAGACCTGCTGCCGGGCCTGACCTCCCTCACGTGTGGGCCAGGGCGGCGAGCCGCCAGCCGTCGTCGTCCTGCTCGACCAGACCCGTCCTGAGCAGGTAGGACAGCGCCGAGCGGACCTCGACGACCCCCAGCCCGGCGGTCCGGGCCACGGAGTCGGTGGGCGCCGGGTGCGCGACCGGGACCGCGTCGAGGACCTGCCGGTGCCGCGAGCTCAGCCGGTCTCGGGCGCGGGTCTCGCCCCGCGGCTCCGCGGCGAGGTGGGCACCGGACTCGCCGACCATCTCGAGGAGCTCCTGGCCGTTGGTGACCAGGCTCGCAGCCCCTTGGCGCAGGAGGTGGTGGACGCCCTGCGACAGCGGGCTGGTCACCGGTCCGGGCACGCCGAGGACGATCCGGTTGAGGCGGGTCGCCCAGGTGGCGGTGTTGAGGGCCCCGCTGCGGGCGGCCGCCTCGACCACCACGGTGCCGCGAGAGAGCGCCGCGATCAGGCGGTTGCGCGCGAGGAAGCGGATCCGGGTGGGCGCGCCTCCGGGCGCGGCCTCGGAGACGACCGCCCCCGTCGCGGCGATGTGCTCGATGAGCTGCTGGTGGGCCGCGGGATAGACCCGGTCGGCGCCGCAGGCCAGCACCGCGACGGTGGGAGCGTCCATGGCCACCGCGCCCCGGTGGGCGGCCTGGTCGATCCCGAACGCCGCCCCCGAGACGACGGTGCGCCCCGCGCGCGCCGCGACGGCGGCCAGCTCGCCCGCGACCTGCGTCCCGTAGCCGGTGGCCGAGCGGGCGCCGACCACGGCCACCGAGCCGGCCAGCGAGTCGAGCCGCACCGGCCCTCGGACCCACAGCCCGATCGGCGGCCCGCCCCGCTCGTGCAGCGGTCCGGCCAGGACGAGGTCGCCGAGCTGGTGGGGCCACTCGTCGTCGGAGGGGATCACGAAGCGCAGCCCGAGCCGCTGCGCCCGGTCGAGCTCGCGCTCGGGGTCGCTCGAGGCCAGCCGGGCCGCCACGTCCGTGAGCATGCCGCCGGGGTCACGCTGCTCGACGAGGAGCTGGTGCAGCTTCGGCGCGCCGAGCTCGGCGACCAACCCCGTCATGCGCGGGTCGCCCGGCTCGGCGAGGCGACTGAGGGCGGCGCGCGCCACGCGCTCGGCGTCGCTCATCCGGCCCGCACCTCCAGCCGCCGGTGCGGCAGCGGCTCCCCGGTCCTCAGCTGCAGGGCGGTCTCGACCTCCTCGAGGCCGGGCGTCACCTCGTCCCCGCTGCGTACGGCGGTCAGGTCGGCGACCGTCCACGCGACCCGGTGCACCCGCACGGCGCCGCGGCTGCTGAGCCGGCCCGAGAACAGCTCGTCGTCGAGCCGGCGCTGCGCCTCGCGGCCGAGCGGCCAGGCATCGCGGAGGACCGGGCCGGGCGCATGGGCGTTGAGTCGCCAGCTGCGCTCGGCGTAGCGCTCGGCCTGGAGCCGGCGCGCCGCCGCGACCCGCTCCCTCACCACGGCCGACGGCTCCACGACCGCGAACCGGTCGGCCTGCTCGTGCGGGGCCACCGGCTCGACGTGGCGCACGATGTCGATCCGGTCGGCCAGGGGGCCGGTGATCTTGGCGCGGTAGTCGCGGCGGACCCGCTCGGCGCACGTGCAGCGGTTGGCGCGGGCGCGCGGGTGGTACTCCCCGCAGGGGCACGGGTTGCTGGCCAGCACCAGCATCCCGCGCGCCGGCAGGGTCACGAGCTCCTCGCGGCGGGCGATCGTGACGTCGCCGCTCTCCAGCGGCTGGCGCAGCGCCTCGATGACGTCGGAGCGGAACAGCGGGAACTCGTCGAGGAACAGGACGCCGCAGTGGGCGCGGCTGATCTCGCCGGGACGGATGTAACCGCTGCCGCCGCCGATCAGGGCCGCCTTGCTGGCATCGTGGTGGGGCGCGGCGTAGGGCGCCTGCGTGAGCAACCCGTCGCCGGGGTCGAGGGTGCCCGCCAGCGAGTGGATCGCGGTGAGCTCGAGCGCCTCCTCGGTGGTGAGCGCCGGCAGGATCGTCGGGATCCGCTCGGCGATGCTGGTCTTGCCGCTCCCCTTGGGACCCGAGAGCAGCACGTGGTGGCCACCTGCGGCCGCCACCTCGACGGCGTACTTCGCGTCGACCATCCCGCGCAGGTCGGCCAGGTCGACCTCCTCGAGGCGCTCGGAGCCGCGCCAGGCCAGCAGCCGGCTGCCCGACATCGGCGGCACCGGCGGGGCCTCGGGGACGTCCTCGCCCTGCAGCTCGGCGACGACCTGGGCCAGGGAGCGCATGCCGAAGACGTCCATGCCCGGGACCATCGAAGCCTCCCGAGCCAGCGGCTCGGGCACGAAGACCCGCGCGATGCCGCGCTCCGCGGCGGCCAGCACCATCGGCAGCACCCCCGGCACGCAGCGCAGCCCGCCGTCGAGGGTCAGCTCGCCGATGAACGCCGTCAGCTGCAGCTGGGCCGTCGGCACCTTGCCGTCGGCCGCCACCACCGCGACGGCGATGGCGAGGTCGAAGTGGCTCCCCCGCTTGAGCAGGTCGGCGGGCGAGAGCAGGATCGTGATCCGCTTGGTGCTCGGCCAGCCCAGCTCGCTGTTGATCACCGCCATCCGGCACCGGTCGCGCGCCTCGCTCAGCGAGGCGTCGGGGCGCCCCACCAGCGTCGTGCCGACCTGACCGGGCGACACGTCGGCCTGGACGTCCACGAGGTGCCCCATCGCGCCGTGCAGCGAGACCGTGTGGGCGGTGGCGAAGGGCATCAGCCGATCCCCCGCACGTGCTCGACCAGCGCCGCGCCACGCGGCGGCCGCCGCACGGCCACCAGGTCGATCCGCGTCTCCGGCGGCCGCACCCCGTGGTCCTCGGCCCACCGCTGGGCCAGCCGGCGCAACCGGTCGAGCTTGGCCGGCGACACCGCCTCGTGGGGCGAGCCGCACGCCTCGCTGCTGCGGGTCTTGACCTCGCACACCACCAGCACCGCGCCCTCGCGCAGCACCAGGTCGACCTCGCCCTCCTCGCACCGCCAGTTGCGGTCGAGCAGGCTCAGCCCCGCCGCGACCAGGTGCCGTGCGGCCACCGCCTCGCCATAGGCACCCAGTGCCTGCTTGCTCGCTGCTGTCGTCGTCATCTGCCGACCTCCTCGAAGGACAGCCTCGGCAGCGGAGCCGACATCGGGCCTTCGTCAGGCTCGGTCCTGGGGAGGATCCGGCACGGAGACGCTGCCTGTGGACAGCAGGTGGCTGCCCGTGGGACCCACGAGGCGGGAGAGGCGCTAGCCCTTCGGCGGGTCGATCTCCGAGGTGTTGAGCTCCTCGACGTTGACGTCCTTGAAAGTCAGGACCTTGACGTTCTTGGCGAAGCGGGCGGGGCGGTACATGTCCCACACCCAGGCGTCGGTCATCGAGACCTCGAAGAAGACGTCGCCGGCCTCGGTGCGCGCCTTCACGTCGACCTGGTTGCACAGGTAGAAGCGGCGGTCGGTCTCCACGACGTACTTGAAGATGCCGACGACGTCGCGGTACTCGCGGTAGAGGGTGAGCTCCTGCTCGGTCTCGTACTTCTCGAGCTCCTCGGCGCTCATCTGCACTCCTGCGGGTCGTCGTCGGTTCGCGCGCGGCCGGATGCCCACCGCACTGGCATCGTAGACGTGTGGCCACAGCCGGGAGCGACGGGACGCGGAGAACACCGCGGGAGATCGTCGACCAGGGGCCGCCGCTGCCGACGCGGCAGATCATGCACCAGTGGTGGCGCGACATCGCGTTCCTGCACTGGCGCGCCGATCCGGCCGTCGTGGCCCCACTCCTGCCGCCGGGAGTGCGGCCCGACGTGCACGACGGCAGCACCTGGGTGGGGCTGATCCCCTTCCGGATGGTCGGCGCCGGGCTGGGCGACACCCGGCCGGTGCCGTGGCTGGGCGACTTCCTGGAGACCAACGTCCGGCTCTACGGCGTCGACGACTCCGGGCGGCGGGGCGTGGTCTTCGCCTCGCTGGAGGCGGAGCGGGCAGTCGTGTCCGCGGCGGCCGTTGCGTCCTTCGGGGTCCCCTACAAGTGGGCCAGGATGTCCGGGACGCCGCTGCTGGCAGGCGACCCGACGGGCGCCTGGGTGTCCTACGAGTCGCGGCGCCGCACCGGGCGCCACCCGCGCACCAGGATCGAGGTCGTGGTGGGCCAGCCGGTGGCCGAGCCGACCGGGCTGCACCTCTTCCTCACTGCCCGCTTCGGGCTGCACACCCGCGCCTTCGGACGCACCTGGTGGGTGCCCAACACCCACGGACCCTGGCCGCTGCACGAGGCGCGGCTCACCCACCTCGACGACCAGCTGGTCGCCAGTGCCGGTCTGCCCGGTCTCACCGACGGGCCGCCCGACTCGGTGCTGTTCTCACCCGGCGTGCGCACGACCTTCGGGCTGCCCCAGCGGCTCTGACGGCGCCTCCGACAGGGGACCACCGAGAGCCGGCTCCAGGCCGGCCGCGCGCCGTACGTTGACGAAGCGCATGCGGTGCACCGGCGAGGGGCCGTGCTCCTCGAGGGCCGCGGAGTGCCCCTCGGTGATGTAGCCCTTGTGCGTCTTGAAGTCGTAGGCCGGCCACTCGCGGTCGAGCTCGGTCATGAGCCGGTCGCGGGTCACCTTGGCCAGCACCGAGGCCGCCGAGATGCACGCCGCGACCCGGTCGCCCTTCCAGACCGCGAGCCCGGGCACCCCCAGGCCGTCGACGGGGAACCCGTCGGTCAGGACGTACGCCGGCGGCAGGTCCAGCAGCGCCACCGCGCGTCGCAGCGCCTCGACGTTGGCGACGTGCATGCCGAGCCGGTCGCACTCCTCGTGGCTGACCACGACGACCGCCCACGCGGACGCACGGCGGACCACCTGCTCGTAGCAGCGCTCGCGCGCCTTCTCGGTGAGCAGCTTGGAGTCGGCGAGCCCGGGGACGATCCCGGCCTTGCCGGGGGGCAGGATCGCCGCGCCGGCGACCAGGGGGCCCGCGCAGGCGCCGCGGCCGGCCTCGTCGACGCCGGCGATGGGCTCGATGCCGTGGCGGCGCAGCGCGCGCTCGTAGCCGTAGAGGCCGGCGTCGCGACGGACAGTCAGTCCACGGGGCAGCTGGCTCATCGCGTCACTTCGTGGAGACGGTGGGCGCGGGCACGTCGGAGAAGGTGTCGGGCCGGTCGAGCCAGTCGAACCGGTCCCGCGGCCAGGCCAGCAGGAACACCTTGCCGACGACCAGGTCGGCGTCGACGTAGGGGTTGAGCGTGCAGTCGGTCATGTCGTCGGTGCACAGGTGGGCCGAGGAGTCGCCGGAGTGGTTGCGGTTGTCCCCCATGACGAACAGCTGCCCGTCGGGGATCGGACCGACCTTCCAGTCGCAGCCCGGCATCGGGCCCCGGCACTCGACGCCCGGCTCGGCCTGGACGTAGTCGTCCTCCTCGAGGGGCTGGCCGTTGACGAGGAGCCGACCCTGGTCGTCGCAGCACTCGATGGTGTCGCCCGCCACGCCGATGACCCGCTTCACGAGGTGACCGCCGGAGGGGTAGAGACCGATCTTCTCCATGACCTTGCCGACCGGGTTGGTCGGGCCGGCGCTGTCGGCGGCGTCGAGCCAGCCGCCCGGGTCCTCGAAGACCACGACGTCGCCGCGCGACGGGGAGCCGCCGAACCAGTAGGAGACCTTCTGGACCAGGATCCGGTCGTTCTTGACCAGCCCGGGCTCCATCGACTCCGACGGGATGTAGAACGCCTGGACGAACACCGCCTTGATGACGATCGCGAGCACCACGGCGATGCCCAGCAGCAGGATCGTCTCCTGCCAGATCGGCAGTCGCCGGCGGCGTACGGGCGCCTCGTCGTCACCGTGCGCGTCGTCGGACCCCGGGGGGTCGTCGCGCACGGTGACGCCGTCGGTCCGGTCGTCGGGCCCGTCGCTGTCGAGGGGCTCGTCCCGGTCGTGGCTCACGCGCAGAGTCTAGAGAGAGGTCCCGAGAGGACCGCGCCTCAGAGGTCGCGGCGCTCCTTGATCTTGGCGGCCTTGCCGCGCAGGTTGCGCAGGTAGTAGAGCTTCGCGCGACGCACGTCACCGCGGGTCACGATCTCGATCTCCTCGAAGATCGGGGAGTGCAGCGGGAAGGTGCGCTCGACGCCGACGCCGAAGGAGACCTTGCGGACGGTGAAGGTGCGGCCGATGCCCGAGCCCTGGACGCGGATCACGACGCCCTGGAAGATCTGGACACGCGAGCGGCTGCCCTCGACGACCTTGACGTGGACCTTGATGGTGTCGCCGGCCCGGAAGGCGGGGACGTCGTCGCGCTTGGCGGCGTTGGCCAGGTCGGTGATGAGGTTGGTCATGGTTCTCCTCACGAGTGCCACAGGTCAGCCGCGGTATCGGATGGGTCGAACGGTGTCGGTCAAGCCATGGTGGCCGGCGGCGCGAGGCTCCCCCTGTGGCAGGAGCCCGACGCGGTCCCCCCGGGTGTGCTTCGGAGCGGACCTTCGGCCGACTTGGACCGAGGGACGAGTCTGCCACAACGCCCGTGCCGGCCAGAAATCGCCTGTCTAGCCCCGCGGCTTGGTGAGCACCACCGCGAGCGGCGGCGCGGGGATGTCGGGCCGCAGCCGGAAGCCGGCCCTCTTGTACATCCTCAGGTTGTCGGTGCTCCGGGCTCCGGTGAAGAGCACGTACGACGTCGCCTCGGCCGGCGCGACCGCCTGGATGTGCTCGAGCAGCACCCGTCCAAGGCCGCGGCCCTGCAGGTCCGGCGCGACCATGACCCGGCCGATGTCCCAGGCGGTGCCCTCCATCCGGCCACGCACGGCGCCCACGAGGCGACCCTCGACGCGGACCACGAACGTCGTCCACCCGGCCAGCCACGCGACGACGTCGTTGTAGGACTCGCTCAGGGCGGGGATGCCGGTCACGCTCTCGTTGGCGATCGCCTCCTGCAGCCAGCAGGCACGCTGCAGCGTCAGCAGCTCGCCGGCGTCGCCGCGGGTCGCCGGGACGATCGCCCACTCCCCCGCGAGCGTGCTGGGGCTGAGCAGGTCCGGGCGCCGCTGCGCCGTGCGCCGCTCGGCCTGGTCGCGGCGCCACCGCGCGATCCGGCCGTGGTCGCCCGACAGCAGGACGTCGGGGACGTCCAGGCCGCGCCAGGAGGCGGGCTTGGTGTAGACGGGGTACTCCAGCAGCCCGTCCTCGTGGGACTCCTCGGTGAGCGACTCGGCGTTGCCCATGAAGCCGGGCAGCAGTCGCACGACGGCCTCGGTGACGGCGAGCGCGGCCACCTCGCCGCCGTTGAGCACGTAGTCACCGACGGAGACCTCGAGCACCTCGACGCGGGCGGAGGCGTGGTCGAGCACCCGCTGGTCGATGCCCTCGTAGCGCCCGCACGCGAACACGACCCGCTCGCGCGTCGCGAGCTCGCGCGCCAGCGCCTGCGAGAAAGGGACGCCCGACGGGGTCAGCACGACCAGCGTGACGCCGGGCGACCCATCGAGCCCGAGCGCGTCGAAGGCCTCGCCCCAGGGCTCGGGCTTCATCACCATGCCGGCGCCGCCGCCGTAGGGCGTGTCGTCGACGGTGTGGTGGCGGTCCTGGGCCCACTGGCGCAGGTCGTGGACGTGCACGTCGAGCAGGCCGCGCTCGCGGGCCTTGCCCGGCAGCGAGAGCGCGAGCGGGGCGAAGTAGTCGGGGAAGATCGTGAGGTAGTCGAGCCTCACGCGTCGTCCTCGAGCGGCGTCACGAGACCGGGCCGGTCCGCGACGACCAGCCGGCCGGCCGCGAGGTCGACCTCGGGCACCAGCGCCTTCACGAACGGCACGAGGCCCTCGTGACCGTCGGGCGTGGTGACGGTGAGCAGGTCCTGGGCGCCGCCGTGGGCGATCGCGGTGACGATCCCCAGCTCGCGCCCGTCGACGTCGTAGGCCGCCAGGCCCACGATCTGGTGGTCGTAGTACTCGTCGGGGTCGTCGGGGGTCTCGTCGGGGTCGACGCTGGCCACGAGCATGACCCCGCGCGCCGCCTCGGCGTCGTTGCGGGTCGTGAGCTCCTCGAAGGTCGCCAGGAGCCGCGTCTGGTGCCAGCGGGTGCGGGTCAACGTGAGGGCGTCGTGCGGGAAGGCCGACCCCGCGGGCTTCTGCAGGGCGAGCGTGGCGCCAGCGGCGAAGCGGCGCTCCGGCTCGTCGGTGCGCAGGTCGAGGGTCACCTCACCGCGGATGCCGTGCGGCTTGCCGATCCGGCCGACGACGACGTCGATGGTGCTCACGGTGCTCCTTCAAGGGGCTTCAGGACGCAGAACGGGTGCCGTCCCGGAGGACGACACCCATTCAAGCGGTTCGAGCGGTTCAGCGACGCCGGTCGACGTCCACGAAGTCGATCCGTGCGCCGGCCTTGCCCGCGAGGGCGGAGACGACGGTGCGGAACGCCGACGCCGTGCGACCGCCGCGGCCGATGACCTTGCCGAGGTCGTCGGGGTGCACCCGGACCTCGAGGATCGAGCCGCGACGCAGCTGCTTGTCGCTCACGGACACGTCGTCGGGGTTGTCGACGACACCCCGGACGAGGTGCTCGAGCGCGTCGGCGAGCATGTCGCTCAGGCCTTCGTCTCGGTGGCCTCGGTGGCCTCGGCCTCAGCGGCCGCGACCTCCGGGGTCTCGTCGGCGGGAGCAGCCTCGGCGGCGGGGGCCTCGGCGGCAGGCGCCTCGGTGGTCTCCGCGGCGGGCTCGGCCTTCTTCTCGGTCTTCTTGTCGGCCTTCTTCTTCGTGGTGGCCTCGGCCTTCGGCTCGTTGGCCGACTCCTTCAGCGCCTCGTTGAAGATCTCCTGCTTGTCCCGCTTGGGCTCGGCGACCTTGAGGGTGCCCTCGGTGCCGGAGGACATGCCCTTGAAGGACTGCCAGTCGCCGGTGATCTTGAGGATCTTGGCGACGGCCTCGGTCGGCTGCGCGCCGACACCGAGCCAGTACGCCGCCCGGTCGGACACGACGCTGATGTAGCTCGGGTCCTCCTTGGGGTGGTACTTGCCGATCTCCTCGATGACCCTGCCGTCGCGCTTCTTGCGCGAGTCGACGACGACGATGCGGTACTGCGGCACCCGGACCTTGCCCAGGCGCTTCAAACGGATCTTGACGGCCACGGTTGTGGTGTCTCCTTGAGGTTCGTGGTGGGTGAAGGTCGCAGCACCGGGTGGGGAACACACGGAGCCGCTGCTTCGATGGGCTCTGCGTCGTCCGGGTGAGAGGGACCGGGCGCGCAGGACTCAGCGGGTGATTCTGCCAGAGGTGCGCGGGACTGATGAAATCGGGCAGGCTGAGGCGATGAACCAGCCGCCGCACCCGCCGTACGGCCCCGCTCCGGTGGCCCGCCGCCGCCGACCGAGCGCCTGGTGGTTCGTGGTCGGCGGGGCGTTGGTCGTCGCCGCCGTCGTCGCCGGCGTCAGCCTGTTCGTGCTCACCCTCGGCGGCTTCCTGGACTCCGACGCCACCGTCCGCGCCGACGGGCGGACGGAGACGGTGCGCCTCGACGGGGACGAGCGGCGGATGCTCTGGACCGACGACGCCCACGCGCAGCGCTGCGAGGTCGTCGACGCCACGACCGGCGAGGCCGTGGAGACGTCGCCGGTCACCGGCAGCTTCACCCGCTCGGAGGGCGACGACGACTGGACCGGCGAGGCCACCTTCGACGCCGGCTCGGGCACCGTCGAGGTCACCTGCACCGGCGACGGCACGGTCATCGTCGGTCCGGCCCCGGCGATCGACAGCTTCGTGCTGGGCCTGCTCGCCACGATCTTCGTCCCCCTCTTCCTGGGCGGCGGTGGCCTGGTGGTCCTCATCGTCACCGGTGTCCTCTTCGCCACCGGCCGCCCCCGCTCCCCCTAGGCGACGACTCGGCCCCGCAGGACGACGCAGCGGGGCTCGTGCAGGGCGGTGAGGTCGGCGAGCGGGTCGCGGTCGTAGACGACGAAGTCGGCCGAGGCGCCCTCCTCGAGGCCCTCGAACCCGAGCCACTCCCGGGCCCGCCAGGAGGCCGCGCCCAGCGCGTACGCCGCCGGCAGCCCGAGGTCGGCCATGGCGACCACCTCGCCGGCGAGGTTGCCGTGGCGGGCCACCCCGCCGCCGTCGGAGCCGGCGTAGAGGCTGACGCCGGCCTCGTAGGCGGTCATGATCGTGTCGCGGCGCCGGGCGAAGAGGTCGGTCATGGTCGCGGAGTAGTCGGGGAAGCGCGCGGCGCCGGCCTCGGCGTACTCCGGGAACTTGTCCAGCTGCATCACCGTGGGCACCAGCGCGATGCCGCGCTCGGCCATCGCCACCACGAGGTCGGTCGAGAGGCCGGTGCCGTGCTCGATGCAGTCGATGCCGGCCTCGACCAGCCCGGGCAGCACCCCGTGGCCGAAGCAGTGGGCGGTCACCTTGGCGCCGTGCTCGTGGGCGGCCGCGATCGCGGCGGCGAACGCCTCCGCCGGGAAGGACGGCGCCAGGTCGCCCTCCTCGCGGGAGATCCAGTCACCGACCAGCTTGACCCAGCCGTCGCCGCGCCGGGCCTCCTGCACGACGCGGGCCGTGAGGTCCTCCGGCTCCACCTCGTGGGCGTAGTTGCGGATGTAGCGCCTGGTGCGCGCGATGTGCCGACCGGCGCGCACCAGCCGGGGCAGGTCCTCGCGGTCGTGGACCCAGGCGGTGTCGGCGGCCGAGCCGCAGTCGCGGATGAGCAAGGCGCCGGCGTCGCGGTCGGCCACCGCCTGCTCCTCGGTGGTCGCCTCGTCCACCGCCCCGTGGTCGTCGAGGCCGAGGTGGCAGTGCGCGTCGACCAGGCCCGGGACGATCCAGCCCTCGGCGACCGTGTCGGCGCCGCCGTGGGGCTCGTAGGTGACCGACCCGTCGACCACGAAGAGGTCGCGCGTCTCGCCGTCGGGCAGCACCGGACCTCGGAACCTCGTCACCGTCATGCCCCGGACGCTACCGGCGTCCGGGGCACGACACGGCGTGACCTCAGCGGCGCGTCCGCAACCCCCAGCCGAAGGGGTAGAGCGGGTCGTAGTCGGCGTCGCCGACGTTGATGGGCTCCTGCGCGACCGACCGCGGCCACGTGACGGGGAGCCTGCCCGTGAACGGCTTGCGCCCGAAGAGGACGTCGGCCACGCCGCCGCCCTCACCGCCCGGCAGCCAGGAGGCGACCAGCGCGTCGATCTGCGTCAGCAGCGGCCGCGGGATCACCATCGGCCGCCCGGAGACCACCAGCACGGTGCAGCTCGCCGCGCGGGCGCAGACCGTGCGGACCGCCTTCCGGTCCGCCTTCGACAGCTGCATCGTCTGCTCCTGACGGGGCACGCCGTTGTCGCCGGGGTCGTAGGCCCACTCGGGGCCGCCGACGTCGCCGAACCCCTCGGCGTACGGCGTCTCGCCGACCACCACCACGCCCGCTGCCCCGCGAGGCACCGGCGTCGCGGCGGTCTCGCTGAAGCGCACCGGCCCGCCCGAGGCGTCCCGGATCCCGTCGAGGATCGTCTGTCCGGGGATCACGTTGGTCGAGCCGCCCTGCCAGGTGAGGGTCCACCCGCCCGCCTGGTTGCCGATGTTGTCGGCGTTGCTGCCGGCGACGTAGACCGGCTGGCGGCGTGGGCTCAGCGGGAGCGTGCGCTGCTTGTTGCGCAGCAGCACCTGCGACTGCGCGACCGCCTGCCGGGCCACGCTGCGGTGCGCTCTGCTGCCGATCGTGCGGATGTTGGTGCGGTCGGTGAGCGGGCGCTCGAAGAGACCGAGCTCGAACTTCGCCGTCAGGATCCGCGAGACCGCGTCGTCGATGCGGCTCATCGGCACCGTCCCGCCCTCGACGGCCTCGGTCAGCGTGGTGACGAACTGCTGGTAGCGGCCCGGCTCCATGAACATGTCGACGCCTGCGTTGACGGACGTGGCGACCTGCTCGGCGTACGTGCCCGGGAGCTGCCCGATGGCCAGCCAGTCGGAGACGACGAGACCGTCGAAGCCCAGGTCGCCCTTGAGCACGTCGGTGAGGAGCTCCCGGTTGGCGTGCATCTTGACGGGGTTGCCGAGCCCGTCCTCGGTCCAGTCGACCGAGGAGAACGACGGCATCACCGAGCCGACGTGGTGGCGGCGCACGGCGGGCCGGTAGGGCGAGAGCGCGAGCTCGTCGAACTCCGCGCGCGAGACCCGGTCGATGCCCTGGTCGACGGTGTAGTCGCCCTCGCCGGTGTCCCACGCGGTGAGGCCGTCGCCGGCGAAGTGCTTGGCGGTGGCCAGGACCCGGTCGCGGCGGTGCAGCTGACCGGGCCCGCCCTGCAGGCCGTCGATGACGGTCTCCAGGCGCCTGACCAGGCGCGGGCTCTCGCCGAAGGACTCGTAGGTGCGTCCCCACCGGTCGTCGCGGGCGACGCAGACGCAGGGCGCGAAGTCCCACTGCGGGCCCGACGCGCGGGTCTCGATCGCGGTGATGTGACCGATCCTCTCGACCAGCCGCGGGTTGCGGGTGGCGCCGAGGCCGATGTTGTGCGGGAAGACGGTGGCGCCCTGCAGGTTGCCGTGGCCGTGCACCGCGTCGACGCCGTAGATCAGCGGGATGCCGAGCCGCGTGTCCAGGGCGGCCCGCTGAAGGGTGTCGACCGTGTCGGCCCAGGCGCGCGGCGTGTTCTGCGCCGGGACCGAGCCGCCGCCCGACAGCACGCTGCCCAGGGCGTAGGTCGTCACCAGGCTGGGGTCGTCGATGACGTCGGCGCGCTCGGCCTGGGTCATCTGGCCGACCTTCTCAGCGAGCGTCATCCGGGCCAGCAGGTCGGCGACCCGGCGAGGGACGGACAGCCGGGGGTTCTGGTACGGCAGCCGCGCGGCCCCCGACGAGGAGGTCGCCCAGGCGGCGGCGGGTGCCTGGGCGTCCGCCGTCGGCGGCGCCAGCAGCGAGGCGGTGACCGCGGCGGCGACGAGGGCGCCGCCTGCGGCTCGGCGCCGGGACGTCCGGCGGGTGCGTGGTCGTGAGGCGTGCGTTGACATCGATGCTCCTTGCCCGAGTTCAGGAGACCCGAGGGTCCCGAGACCCGCCGGGCGCGCCCCCGAGGGCGCCTCGCCAACGTAGGAACGCGCAATCGGCCGAGTCAATGCGTAAAGATCGCGTAACAGTCGGTTTTTAGTGCGCGTCCCGGACGAATAGTGCCTAGGCTCTTGCGCCATGACCGCCCCCAGCACCGGGTCACTCGAGCGCCTCCGCACGGCCAACCGCCGTGCGGTCACCTCGCTGCTCTCCGCCGGGCCGATGAGCCGCGCCGACCTGGCCCGCGGCACCGGCCTCTCGCGGACCACCGTGTCCAGCCTGGTCGCGGAGCTGATCGACAGCGGCCTCGTCACCGAGACGACCGACAAGGCGCGGCCGCACAAGGGCGGCAGCGGGCGACCTCCGGTGCTCGTGGTGCTGAGCGCCCCGAGCGGCGGCGTGGTCGGGGTCGACGTCGGCCACCGCCACGTCCGGGTGGCCGTCGCCAACCGCACCGGTCACGTCCTGGTCGAGGACTGCGCCACCGTCGACGTCGACACCCACGGCGCCGACACCCTGGACCGCACCGCCGCCATGGTCCGCGCTGCCCTGCGCACCGCCGGCCTCGATCGCGCGGAGGTGCACGCCGCCGGGATGTGCGTCCCGGCGCCGCTCGACCGGCGTTCGTCGCGCGTCAGCACCGGCATCCTGCCCGGCTGGCGCGAGCTGTCCCCCGGCGAGGAGCTGCAGCGCCGGCTCGGCCTGCCGGTCTACGTCGACAACGACGCCAACCTGGGCGCGCTGGCCGAGGTCGAGCGAGGCGCGGCGCGCGGGCTCTCCGACGTCCTCTACGTCAAGGTCGCCAGCGGGGTCGGGGCCGGCATCGTGCTCGGCGGGCGGCTCCACCGCGGCACGAGCGGCATCGCCGGCGAGCTCGGCCACGTACAGGTCGGTGAGGACGGCCCCATCTGCCGCTGCGGCAACCGCGGCTGCCTCGAGACCCTGGTCTCCGCGCCCCGCCTGCTGCACGTGCTGCAGCCGGCCTACGACGAGGAGCTCGACGTCGAGCGCGTCCTGGAGCTCGACGCGGACGGCGACGCCGGCGTACGCCGCGTGCTGAGCGACGCCGGCCGCACGGTCGGGCGGGCGCTGGCCGACCTGTGCAACGCCCTCAACCCCGAGATGGTCCTGCTCGGCGGCTCGCTCGGCACGTCGTCGTCCCTGGCGGTCGGGATCCGCGCCTCGATCGACCGCTACGCCCAGCCCGACACCGCGGCGGCCGTCCGCGTGGCCGCCGGGCGCCTGGGCGACCGCGCGGAGATCATCGGCGCCGTGTCCCTGGCCATCGCGCGCGTGGCGGCGGGCTGAGCCTGCGGAATCGACGAGGGCGGCGGCCTACCCCACCGATGCCGATCCGGAAACCACGAAATCCGTGGATTACCCGCCGCCGGTCCGGGCATGCCTTGACAGCCCGACCATCCGAACGGGCGGAGACGGAGACATCCACGATGCGCAAGGAAACGTCCACGGCGGCGGCTCGCCGAGTCGAGGGGGTCCGACCATGACGGTGATCGACATCAGGATGAGTGCGATCTACCGCGCCTCCCACGACGTGCTGCCGGAGAAGGCGACCGAGTTCGCGGCGCGCGCCGGCGACATCTCGGGCGCGATCGAGGCCATCACCGCCCAGGTGGCGCTGGCCGGCAACCATCCGATCGCCGAGGACCTGTCGGCCCTCTCCGTGGAGCTGTTCGTGCACCTGCGCTCGATGGTGCGGACCTTCAACGACACCGCGACCGCGCTCGACGTGATGGCCGACGACTTCGTCGAGGTCGACTCCGAGGCCGCGTCCTGGTTCGCGCAGCACCAGCAGTACGTCGGCGACCCCGACGTCGCGGCCGAGCCCAGCGCGCCGGCGGTGTGAGGTGAGCGAGCTGATCGAGCGGCTGGACCCCCTGTTCACCGAGATCGTCGACGGCATCGGCGAGCTCGACGGGAACGAGAGGTGCTCCGACCTCTTCGACAGCGAGGAGAACCGGCACCTGGAGGACGGCTGGTGCTTCGAGACCGGCTACTTCAAGATCCCGGGATCGCACCCGTGGGAGACCACGGCCAACTACGTCGCCATGCACCCCACCCACCCCGACTGGTTCGACCAGACGGTCACCAACGCCCAGCGCGAGAAGCTGTTCCAGGAGGCGCTGACCACGGTGTGGAACGAGGGCCACGACAGCTGGGTGAACAGTGCCGTGCCGGCCGTCTACCGCAGCGCCAGCCGCAACGTCTGGGAGCCGGACCCCTCAGCCATGGAGTCCCCGGTCCAGGCGCTGACCGACCTGACCCGTTGGCTCTCCGACCAGCTGCAGGTCGAGGCCGGCTGGGTCTCGCCGCAGGACGGCGACGCAGCGCAGTGGCTGGCGGACCTGCACCAGCACTGGCCGGCCACCTCGCGGAGCTCGGAGAGCTTCTACGCGTTCTGGACCGACGTCAACGACAAGTGCGGTCTCTACCTCCACGCCGCCGCCCGACTGGCCTCGTCCAGCGCCCAGGTCGCCGCGGTGCTCTCGGACTACCAGACCAACATGCTGCGAGTGACCGAGAAGGCCCGCGACCGGGTCCGCGAGGCCTTGGAGCAGTGGCAGGCGTGGAAGAACAGCAGCGGCGCCTGGCCGACCGGCGCCATGACCGACAACAGCGGTGTGGAGGAGATCCTCGGTCACGTCAGCACCGTCAGCGGACTCATCGCGCTGATCCCGCCGGCGACCGCCATCGCCGGCAACATCAGCCTGGTCACGGGCCTCGTGACCTACATCATCCCCGCCGAGTCCATCGAGATGGAGGTGCTCAGCGCCGCCACCGCCTCCGCCATCCATCAGGGCTTCCTCAACGACCTCAAGCGGATCACCGAGGAGATGGGCAAGGCCCTGGACGGTCTCCGCACCGAACCACCCGGCGACGGCAGCACGTTCGCCCACCAGGGGCTGCAGGCCTACGCCGCCGACGTCGTCTCCAACCGCAACGACTGGACCCCGCCATCGGTCCACGTCTAGACGCGGGGCGGACCGCTGGTCCGCCCCGCCGACGCCACCTCCTAGGCTGCGGTGACCGATCGCCGCGTCGCCTCGCGGTCTCGGTGGCGCAGGGAGGAAGACGTCGGTGAGTCAGTCGGTCGGCCGCTACCGGATCGACGCGGTCCTGGGATCGGGCGCGATGGGAGTGGTCTACGCCGCGACCGACACGACCCTCGGTCGGACCGTGGCCATGAAGGTGATGTCGGGAGCCCTGGCGGCCTCCCCCGAGTTCCGGGCCAGGTTCCGCCGCGAGGCCGAGGTGCTGGCGCGGCTCGACTCGCCACACGTGGTCTCCATCTACGACCACGGCGAGGCCGACGGACTCCCCTACCTGATCACCCAGCTCGTCGCCGGCGGCGACCTCGGCGTCCTGCTGAGCGCCCGAGGACCCCTGCCGCCACGCCTGGCGCTGCGCGTCTGCGCCCAGGTCGCGCAGGCACTCGCCGCGGCGCACGCCGTGGGTGTGGTCCACCGCGACGTCAAGCCGTCCAACGTGCTGCTGCGCGACCCCGACGCCGCCGACCTGCACGCCTACCTGTGTGACTTCGGGATCGCCCAGACCGACGCCGGGGACGCCACCGCGCTCACCCAGGCCGGTGGCGTCGCCGGCACCTGGGGCTACCTCGCGCCCGAACGCGGTCGCGGCGCACCGGCCAGCCCCGCCAGCGACGTCTACGCGCTGGGCTGCGTGCTCTGGGCCGCGCTGAGCGGGGCGCCGCCCTACACCGGGTCGGACATCGAGATCGCGCTGGCCCACGAGCGGGGACCGGTGCCGCGGCTCGCGACCGACTCCGCGCTCGCTCGCGGTCTCAACCGCGTCCTGGCCAGGACACTGGCCAAGGACCCGGCCAAGCGCCCGGACGCGGCCACGCTGCGCGCCGAGCTCCTCGCCCTGGAGGAGCTGGAGGGGCGGCCGACGGTCGTCGCGGACCACCGACACGCGACCCGGCGCCGCCGGAGGCTGACGGCGGTCGGCGGCCTCGCGCTGCTCCTCGTCGTCGGCGCGACCACCGCCGTCGTCGTGGGCCGCGACGAGGACCCGTCGACCCCGCGGGCGTCTCCTGAGGGGCCCTCGGGCGCGCTCGGCGCCGGCGACGGGCCGGTGCGCGGCGACCTCGACGGGGACGGGCTCGGCGACGTCGCCGTGACCATGAACGTCTACGAGCCCGAGCCCGCCGTACGCAGCCTCGAGATCCTTCGCTCCACCGGCACGTCCTTCGACGACCCGGAGCCGCTGGGACGATCGCCCGAGATCGACGAGCTCAGCACGATCCTCACCGGCGACTTCGACGGCGACGGCACCGACGAGGTCGTGGGCCTCGCCCTGTCCGACGACCGCGAGCACACCTCGGTGGTGTGGGCCGACGGGAGCCGCACCGAGACGCTGCCCCTCCTGGGCCAGCCCGTTGTGGGCGACTTCGACGGCGACGGACGTGACGACCTCGCCTCCGTCGGCGGGAGCGACGGCGAGCTGTCGATCACGTTCCTGGGGTTCCGCGACGGCTACGTCGCCGACCCCGAGCAGTGGCTCACCGCCTCGGACTGGGACGACGACCAGGCCGTCGTCGCCGGTGACTTCGACGGCGACGGACGCGACGACCTCGTGTTCCAGACCACCGGGCCGCCCCTGGCCGAGGCCACGCGGCGCGACTCCCGGCTGCGGCTGGCGCTCTCCACCGGCAGCGGCTTCACCGCCCCGGGCCGTCCCCAGCGCTACTCCGACGGTGGTGGCACCCACCCCCGGGCCGGCGACTTCGACGGCGACGGCGCCGACGAGGTCGTGCTCGTGCCGCAGTGGTACGACCGAGCCATCCTCGTCGTCGACGTCGACGGGTCCCGGCTCGACCCGCAGGCTCGTCCCGCACCGGCTCCGGACAACCCTGAGCTCGAGATGGTCCAGTCGATGGGCGTCAGCGACGTGGACGGCGACGGCACGGACGACCTCGTGGTCCTGCTCCACGACTCCGGGGGGCTCGCACCGCTCCACGTCGCCCGCGGCGGCACCGACGGACTCGTCGCGGACGAGCAGTGGGCCGACCTCCGAGGACGGACCACGCTCTTCGACGTCGCCGACACCGTCCCCTACGACCGGTGAGCCGGCCCGTCAGAGGTGGTCGAGCAGCCAGGTGGGGCTGAGGATCATCGCGCCGTGGTGCTCGACGCGTCCCATGAGGATCCGGTCGGCGGTGACGACGGTGACCCGGTCGCCGCGCTCCGCGGCCTTCTTGGCCTCGGCGACGATCGTGTCGTCGCCACTGCCCCTCGCGTGCACGGTCGTCACGTGAGCGTCGCGACCGGCGCGGACGCCGCCCTTGGCGGCACCCTCGAGCACCAGGACGACCTTGTCCTGGGGGACGTCGGCCACCATCAGCTGCGCGTGCAGCCGCTCGGCCGCGCCTGCGCGGTCCTTCCACCAGCCGTCGGGGCGGGCGCCGACGACGTTGGCGCCGTCGACGACGAGCGTGGTGGTCACTTCAGGAACTTGGAGAAGTCCTGCGGCAGGTTGAGGTTGGCGGCGGCCTTCTCGTAGTCGACGGGCTCGGCATCGGGGTCGCCGAACGGGTTGGCGGCCGCGGCGGCTGCCCGCTCCTTGGCGGCGGCGGCCTCCTGGGCCGCCTTCGCCGGGTTGCCGGAGCGCTTGGCGCCCTTGCCCTTCTTGGTCTGGGCCTTCTGCTTGCCCCGCTTGCCGCCGGCTCCCGGCAGACCCGGCATCCCGGGCATGCCGGGCATCCCGGGCATCCCGCCGCCGCGGGCCATCTGCATCATGACCTTGCGCGCCTCGAAGAACCGGTCGACGAGCTGGTTGACGTCGGAGACCATGCGGCCCGAGCCCTTGGCGATGCGCGCGCGGCGCGAGCCGTCGATCATCTTGGGGTTGGCCCGCTCGGCCGGGGTCATCGACTGGATGATCGCCTGGATCCGGTCGATCTCGCGCTCGTCGAAGTTCTCGAGCTGCTCGCGGAACTGGCCCATCCCGGGCAGCATCCCCATGATCTTCGACATCGAGCCGAGCTTGCGGACCTGCTGCATCTGCTCGAGGAAGTCGTCGAGGGTGAACTCCCCGCCCTGGCCGCTGAGCTTGGCCGCGGCCTTCATGGCCTGCTCGGAGTCGAAGCTCTTCTCGGCCTGCTCGATCAGGGTGAGCATGTCGCCCATGTCGAGGATTCGCGAGGCCATGCGGTCGGGGTGGAAGAGGTCGAAGTCGGTCAGCTTCTCGCCGTTGGAGGCGAACATGACCGGCCGGCCCGTGAGCGAGGCGATCGACAGGGCGGCACCACCGCGGGCGTCGCCGTCGAGCTTGGTGAGGACCACCCCGTCGTAGCCGACGCCGTCGAGGAACGCCTGGGCCGTGACGACGGCGTCCTGGCCGATCATCGCGTCGACGACGAAGAGCACCTCGTCGGGGCGCACGGCGTCGCGGATGTCGGAGGCCTGCTGCATCAGCTCGGCGTCGACGCCGAGGCGCCCCGCGGTGTCGACGATGACGACGTCGTAGAGCTTGCGCTTGGCCTCCTCGATCGACTCGCGCGCGACGGCGACCGGGTCCCCGACGCCGTTGCCGGCCTCCGGCGCGAAGACGGGCACGCCGGCGCGCTCGCCGTTGACCTGGAGCTGCTTGACGGCGTTGGGGCGCTGGAGGTCGCACGCGACCAGGACCGGGGACTTGCCCTGCTCCTTGAGCCACAGCGCCAGCTTGGCCGCCAGCGTGGTCTTGCCGGCGCCCTGCAGGCCCGCGAGCATGATGACTGTCGGCCCGGTCTTGGCGTAGCGCAGCCGGCGGGTCTCGCCGCCGAGGATCGTGACGAGCTCCTCGTTGACGATCTTGATGATCTGCTGGGCGGGGTTCAGCGCACCGCTGACCTCCTCGCCGCGCGCCCGCTCCTTGACGGCACCCACGAACTCCTTGACCACCGGCAGGGCGACGTCGGCCTCGAGCAGCGCGATGCGGATCTCGCGCGCCGTGGCGTCGATGTCGGCTTCGGAGAGCCGGCCCTTGCCGCGAAGGTTCTTGAAGGTGTCGGCAAGCCGGTCGGAGAGGGTGGCAAACACAGGTGTGGCGTCCTTGGGCAGGCGAGGTGAGGGGCTTCTAGCGTGGTCCAGCCTATCCCGCGGGGGTGCCCGAGCCGTCCGGCCCCGTGAGCGCCGCGCGTACGGCGTGAGCCGCGTCCGCTGCGCGGGTCTCGGAGAGCGCACCGGCCGACGGCTCCACCACGTAGAACACGTCCACCGCCTGCGGCCCGAGCGTGTCGACGTGCGCGGAGCGCACCTCCACGTCGAGGCGCGCGAGCGTGGCGCACACCAGGTAGACCACGCCCGGACGGTCCGCGGTGCGCACCTCCAGCACGGTCGCGTGGTCGCTGGCCTCGGGCCGCACCACCACGGTGGGGGCGAGCGAGCCGCTGCCGCCGGGCCGCAGCCGCGCGGACGGGTCGACGCGTCCGTCCACGATGGCGTCGAACTTCTGCCGCAGGATGGCGGGCTCGAGGTCTTCGCCGGCGACCTCCCAGACCGACACGCCGTACTCGCCCTGCGACCAGACCCGGGCGGCGCGCACGGGCGTGCGCTGCAGCGCGAACATCGCGGCGAAGTCGGCGAGCAGCCCGACCCGGTCGACGGCGATGACCGTCACGCGGGAGCCGTCGGGCACCGGCTCGACCGAGATGAACACCGCGTCCCCGCGCAGGTCGGCCGGCACCGGCACGTCGTCGCTGCTGATCGGCGGCAGCGCGGCGCCGGTGTCGAGCGCGGCGTGGGCCCGGCGCGCGAGGTCGAGCACCAGCCCGGAGCGCCACGACGACCAGGCCTTGGGCGAGGTCGCCTTGGCGTCGGCCTCGGTGAGGGCGCCCAGCAGCGCGACCGCCTCGACGGTGCGCAGACGGGAGGTCACGAGCTCGACGGTCGCCGGGTCGTCGGGGTCGCGGGTGGTGGCGGTCTGGGCCAGCAGCAGGTGCCAGCGCACCAGCAGCGCGATGAGGTCGACGCAGTCGGGGGCGAAGCCCATCCGGGCGGCGATGGTGCGGGCGATCGGCTCCCCCGCGACGCTGTGCTCGGTGAGCCCGCCCTTGCCGATGTCGTGCAGGAGCGCGGCCACCATCAGCACGTCGGGGCGGGCGACCCCGCGGATCAGCGCCGAGGCCTCGATGCAGGTCTCGACGACGTGCCGGTCGACGGTGAAGCGGTGGATGACCGACGCGTGGGGCAGCGAGCGCACCCGCTCCCACTCGGGCAGGAAGCCGGTGAGCGCCTCGGTCTCCTCCAGGGTCTCCCACACGCCGAGCAGGCTGCGGCCGGAGGCGAGCAGCCGCACCAGCAGCTGACGTGCCTCGGCCGGCCACGGGTCGGGCAGCGGGGGGCACTCCCGCACCAGCCTCGCGGCGGTGGCGGGGGCGAGCACGACGTCGCGCTCGGCGGCCGCCGTCGCGGCCCGCAGGAGCAGCACCGGGTCCTCGGCCGGTCGAGCCTTGCGGTCGAGGACGATCTCACCGGACGACAGCGCGACGCCCGGCGCGACGGGCTCGAGCGAGGGCCGCCGCGCGCCCTTCACCGAGACCGGCCGGGCCAGCACCGCGTCGACCCGCCGCCACGCCAGCCGCGAGAGGTGGGTGATCCGGCGACCCAGGTCGCGCACCTGCACCTGCGCGGCGAGGTCGTCCGCGAGACCCAGCGCCGCGGCGAGGTCGCCCCAGGCCTCGGGCGTGATCCGGTCCGTGGCGCGTCCGGCGTTGGCGTGCACCAGGTCGCGCACGTCGAGCAGGGCCAGCCGGCTGCGCTCGAGGTCGACGTGGGGGACGTCCACCAGCCACGTCGCGACGAGACCCCGCAGGACCGTGGCGTCGCGCAGCCCGCCCTCGGCCTCCTTCACGTCCGGCACCGAGAGGTGGGCCAGCTCCCCCACGAGCTCGTGCCGCGCGCGGACCAGCGCGTGCAGTGCCGGAAGCCGCTCCCGGGCGCCGCGACGCCACTCGGCCAGCATCGTCGTGCGCAGCCGCAGCGTGAGGTGGGGGTCGCCGGCGAGGTGGCGCAGGTCGAGGAGCCCCGAGGCGACGCGCAGGTCGGCGGAGGCCGCCGACAGCATCTCGGGCATCGTGCGCACGGAGTGGTCGAGCTTGCTGCCGCTGTCCCACAGCGGGTACCAGAGCTTCTCCGCCAGCGCCCCGACGTCGACGCCCTCGTCGGAGACGAGCACCACGTCCAGGTCGGAGTACGGCGCGAGCTCGCCGCGGCCGTAGCCGCCCACCGCCACCAGGGCGGCGCCGGCCTCGGGGCCGCCGGATCCCTCGTAGGCGGAGACGCACAGGGCGTCGGCCGCCGCGGTCCGCTCGGCCCGTTCGGTGGCGGTCATCTGGTCAGATCGCCGCGTCGTCCCGGTCGCCGGTGCGCACGCGCAGCACGGAGTCGAGCGGGGAGACCCAGACCTTGCCGTCACCGATGCGGCCGGTGCTGGCGCTGGTCTGGATCGCGGAGACGATCGTGTCCACGTCCTCGTCGCTCACCACGACCTCGAGGCGGATCTTGGGCACCAGCGCGACGTCGTACTCCGCGCCCCGGTAGACCTCCGTGTGGCCCTTCTGGCGGCCGTAGCCGCTGACCTCGGAGACCGTCATGCCGGTGACGCCCACGGACTCGAGGGCCACGCGGACGTCCTCCCACTTGTGCGGCTTGATGACCGCGGTGACGAGCTTCATGCGGTGGCTCCTGGGGGTCGAGGGCTGGGCGGGGCTCCGATGATGCCCCACATACGTGACGGCGACCCGGCTGTCTCGGACAGCCGGGTCGCCGAGCCACGCGGCTAGAGCGCCGCCTCGTCCTTGTCCCCGGTGCGGACCCGGATGACGGTGTCGACCGGGCTCACCCAGACCTTGCCGTCGCCGATCCGGCCGGTCTGCGCGGTCTTGACGATGATGCCGACGATGTCGTCCGCGTCGTCGCCGTCCACCACGATCTCGATCCGGATCTTCGGCACGAGGGCGATGTCGTACTCCGCGCCCCGGTAGACCTCCGTGTGGCCCTTCTGGCGGCCGTAGCCGCTGACCTCGGAGACCGTCATGCCGGTCACCCCGAAGGTCTCGAGGGCCTCGCGGACGTCCTCCCACTTGTGCGGCTTGATGACCGCGGTCACGAGCTTCATCAGCGTGCTCCTTCCGTGACGACGGGCTGGGTGCCGAGCACGCCGGTCTTGCCGCCGCCACCGCCGCCCATCCCGGTGTGCAGGTCGTAGGCCGTCTCACCGTGGGCGGCGAGGTCGATGCCCTCGACCTCGTCCTCCTCGTCGATCCGCAGGCCCAGGGTGAACTTGATGGCCAGGCCGATGATCGCGGTGATCACGCCCGAGAACACCACGGCCACGAGCACGCCGAGCACCTGGTCGCCCAGGGAGCCCAGACCGCCGCCGTAGAGGAGGCCGTCGATGCCACCGGCGCCGTCGGAGGTCGAGAAGACGCCGATCAGGACGGTGCCGGCGATGCCGCCGACCAGGTGGACGCCGACGACGTCGAGCGAGTCGTCGTAGCCCAGCTTGTACTTCCAGCCCACCGCCCAGGCGCAGACCGCGCCGGCGATGACGCCGATCGCGACCGCACCCTCGATGTCGACCGCACCCGCGGCCGGCGTGATGGCGACCAGGCCCGCGACGATGCCGGAGGCGGCGCCGAGGGAGGTGGCCTTGCCGTGCATCAGGCGCTCGACCAGCAGCCAGCCGAGGATGGCGGCCATCGTGGCGAGCGTGGTGTTGGCGAAGGTCCGGCCGGTCTCGGAGAAGAACTGCGCGACGTTCTCCTCGTCGGTGGCGCCGGTGAACACGATCGAGCCGACGTTGAAGCCGTACCAGCCGAACCACAGCAGGCCGGCACCGAGCATGGTGAGCGTCAGGTTGTGCGGACGCATCTGGTCCTTGGGCCAGCCGATGCGCTTGCCGAGCAGGAGCACGAGCACGAGCGCGGCGACACCCGCGTTGATGTGGACGGCCGTGCCGCCGGCGTAGTCCTGGGCGCCGATGCGACCGCAGATGAGCGAGTCCTCGGTGCAGCTGAAGACCATGTGCGCCATCGGGAAGTAGGCCAGCAGCGCCCACAGGGGCACGAAGACGACCCAGGCGGAGAACTTCATCCGGTCCGCCACCGCGCCGCTGATCAGCGCCACGGTGATGATCGCGAAGGTCATCTGGAACATCACGCCGATGTAGCCGTCGGTCGGGACGTCCTTCAGCCAGAGCATGTCGGTCGGGCTGGCGAAGAACGTTCCGTCACCCGCCCAGCCCATCGACCAACCGACGGCGACGTACAGGATGCCGACGATCGCCGCGGCGATGTAGGACATCATCATCATGTTCAGCACGGACTTCGACCGCGACATACCGCCGTAGAAGAGCGCCAGCGCCGGCACCGTCATCATCAGGACAAGAGCTGTCGCGACGAGCATGAAGGCGTAATAGCCGTCCACAGAACCTCCAGGAAACTCACAACCGGGAGACGTGCCCCAGCAGCGACCGCGTTGTCGCCGCGAGGTCCCCACCTCATTGGTCAGAACCCTCGGGCGTGCAGGTTTCGCGGTTCACCGTCGGATGTTGCGGGCAGGCAACGAGTTCCCGGGTTGTGTTACTTCCCTGTTACGGCTCGGGGCGCCCGGCTCAGCCGAGGAGGGCGTCGACGAAGGCGCCGGCGTCGAACGGCGCCAGGTCGTCGGGACCCTCGCCGAGGCCCACGAGCTTGACCGGCACGCCGAGCTCGCGCTGCACGGCCACGACGATGCCGCCCTTGGCGGAGCCGTCGAGCTTGGTCAGCACGATGCCCGTGACGTCGACGACCTCGCTGAAGACGCGCGCCTGGATCATGCCGTTCTGCCCGGTGGTGGCGTCGAGCACGAGCAGCACCTCGGTCACGGGCGCCTGCTTCTCGATGACGCGCTTGACCTTGCCGAGCTCGTCCATGAGGCCCTGCTTGTTCTGCAGGCGGCCGGCGGTGTCGACGATGACGGTGTCGACCCCGGCCTCGGCGCCCTGGCGGACGGCCTCGAACGCGACGCTGGCCGGGTCGGAGCCCTCGGGGCCCCGGACGACGTCGACGCCGACCCGCTCGCCCCAGGTGGCGAGCTGCTCGACGGCCGCGGCGCGGAAGGTGTCGGCGGCGCCGAGCGTGACGCGCAGGTCCTCAGCCACCAGGATCCGGGCGATCTTGCCGACGGTCGTGGTCTTGCCGGCGCCGTTGACACCGACGACGAGGACGACGCCGGGCTGGCCGTCGGCCCCGGTCACCTGGAGGCGGCGGTCCATGTCGGGGTCGACGAGGGCGAGCAGCTCCTCCCGCAGCGCGGCGCGCGGGTCGGCGCCGCCGTCGACGCGCATGCGGGTGCGGAGGTTGTCGACGAGCTGCTGGGTGGGCGCCACGCCGATGTCGGCGGTGAGCAGGGTGTCCTCGATCGACTCCCAGGTGTCCTCGTCGAGCCGGTCACGGCTCAGCAGCGCGAGCAGGCCGCGCCCCAGCCCGCCCTGCGAGCCGGCCAGCCGCTGGCGCAGGCGCACCAGGCGCGACGCGGTGCCCTCGGGGCGCTCGAGGGTCGGGGCCTGCGGCTGCGCGGCGTCCGGCTCGATCGTCGCCGGCGGCGAGCTGAGCTCGACCGGCGCCTCGCCCTCGGCCGTGGGGACGCCGAGGACGTCGGTGTGCGTGTCGGGCAGCGGCTGCGGGCGCCGCCGCCGCGTCACCACCAGCCCCGTGACGGTCGCGACGAGCGCGAGTCCCGCGACGGCGATGAGCAGGATCACGAGAGCCAGGGCATCCATGGCGCAATCCAATCAGTCCGGCCCCCGGACCGGGAGGGGTGGGGTCAGCCGCGACGGACCGGGTCGGCGGCCTCTTCGTCGAGGGTCGGCACGGCGTCGACCGCCTTGGCCATGGCGTCGCCGAGCCAGGGCGCGGCCGGCACCTGCTCCCCGCGGTGCGGGAACGCGACGTAGGTCAGGACCAGGACGCACAGGACCAGGATCGCGGCCATGACGATGACGATGGTGAGCACGACGAAGATCTCCCGAGGATGTGGCTGATGGGGCGGTTGGTACCCCGGGTACCACCGTGACACACCCCTGGTCGCCCGGCCGAGACGGCCTGGTCAGTCGGCGGGTCGCACCAGGGTTCCGACGACGGCGCGGATCTCGTCGGGCAGCGGCGCGACGGGTCGGGCCGGGTCGGTGTTGTCGACGTAGACGTGCACGAAGCGACCCTCGGCAGCGGCCTCGTCGCTCTCGCCCTGGAAGAGCCCGATCCGGTAGATGACCGAGGAGGTGCCGACCCTGTCGACGACCAGCCCGGTCTCGATCGGCTGCGGGAAGCCCAGCTCGCGGTAGTAGCGGCACGAGGTCTCCGCGACGACCCCGATCCGCGGCAGCGAGCGCACGTCGAGGCCGGTGGCCTCGTAGAGGAAGGCGTTGACCGCGGTGTCGAACAGCTCGTAGTAGGTCGCGTTGTTGAGGTGGCCGTAGGCGTCGTCGTCGCGCCAGCGCGTGGTGACGGTGCGCCACGCCACATAGTCGGCGCGGGTGGGGCGGTCGCTCACGCCGGCTGCTCCCTGAGCCGCTGGCTGATGACCGCGGAGACGCCGTCGCCGCGCATGGTCACGCCGTAGAGGGCGTCGCCGACCTCCATCGTGCGCTTCTGGTGGGTGATGACGAGCAGCTGGGAGTTCTCCCGGAGCTCCTCGTAGATCTCCAGCAGGCGCCCGAGGTTGGTGTCGTCGAGGGCCGCCTCGACCTCGTCGAGGATGTAGAACGGCGAGGGCCGCGCCTTGAAGAGCGCGACCAGGAAGGCGACCGCGACCAGCGAGCGCTCGCCGCCGGAGAGCAGCGAGAGCCGCTTGACCTTCTTGCCGGCCGGGCGGGCCTCGACCTCGATACCGGTGTTGAGCATGTCGCCGGGCTCGGTCAGGACCAGCCGGCCCTCGCCACCGGGGAACAGCCGGGCGAAGGTCGAGTCGAAGGCCGTGCTCACGTCGGCGTAGGCCTCGGTGAACACCGCCTCCACGCGCGCGTCGACCTCGCGCACGATGTCGAGCAGGTCCTTGCGGGTGCGCTTGAGGTCCTCGAGCTGCTCGGTGAGGAACTTGTGGCGCTCCTCCATCGCGGAGAACTCCTCGAGCGCCAGCGGGTTGACCTTGCCGAGCGTGGTCAGCTCCCGCTCGGCGGTGCGCAGCCGCTTCTGCTGCTCCTCGCGGACGTAGGGGACGGGGTCGGCGAAGACGCCGTCCTCGTCGGGCGTCGTCGCCGGGACGAGCTGGGAGGGGCCGTAGTCGGCGGCGAGGCCGTCGGCGTCGAGCCCGAGCTCCTCGAGCGCCCGCTCCTCGATCTGCTCGATGCGCATGCGCTGCTGGGTGCGGGCCATCTCGTCGCGGTGGACGGAGTTGACCAGCTCGTCGTGCTCCTTGGTGAGCTGGCGCAGCGTGCCGCGCATGGCGAGGAGCTCCTGCTCGCGGCCCTTCCGTGCCTCCTCGACCTCCCGGCGGGCGAGCGTCGCCTGGTGGATGGAGACCTCGAGGCGCGACAGGACGTAGGACGTCGCGATGCCGACCGCCTCGGCGGCACGGCCCTCGCGGAGCAGCCGCTCGCGGCGCTCGGCCGCCTTGGCGCGGGACTCGCGCTCGGCGCGGGCGGCGCGGAGCAGGTTGTCGGCGCGGCCGTGCAGGGCGCGGGAGCGCTCCTCGTGGGTGCGCAGCGCGAGCCGGGCGTCCGTCTCGGCCTGGCGTGCGGCCTTGGCGGCCTCGCGCAGCCGCTCTCGCTCGGAGGTGTCGGGCTCCTCGTCGGGAGCGTCCTCGGCGGTCGCCAGCCGGGACTCGAGGTCGGCGAGGCCGGCCAGGTCCTGGTCGCGGGCGCTCGCGGCCTTCTCGATGGCCTGGGTCAGGCGGTCGGCCTCGCCCCGGGCCGAGCGCGCCTGCGAGCCGTACTGGCCCAGCTCCTCGGCCACGGCGGCGAGGGTGGCGTCGGACTCGTGGAGCTTGGCGAGGGCCACGTCGGCGCGCTTCTGCGCCTCCAGGCGCTCGCTCTCCAGGCGCGACAGGTCGAAGGTGAGGCGCTCGGCGGAGGCGATCGCCTCGGCCAGCATCGCGGCCGCCTCGTCGACGGCCGCCTGGATCTCGATCAGGCTGGGCTGGCTCGACGAGCCGCCCGCCGCGAAGTGGGCGCCGAGGACGTCGCCCTCGCGGGTGACCGCGGTGACGTCGGGCAGGTCCGCGACCAGGGACCGGGCGGTGTCGAGGTCCTCGACCACGGCGACCTTGAACAGCAGGCGGGTCAGGGCGGGGCGCAGGGTGTCGGGGCACTCGACCACGTCGACGGCGTACGACGCATGGCCGGGCAGCCCGGGCCAGGGCCGCTCGTCGGTCTCGGCCAGGCCGCCGAGCAGCATGCCGGCGCGGCCGAGGTCGTCGCCCTTGAGGTGACCGATGGCGGCCACGGCGGCACCGGCGTCGGTGACCGCCACGGCGTCGGCGGCGGAGCCGAGGGCGCTGGCGACCGCGGTCTCGTAGCCGCTCCGGACGGTGAGCAGGGCGGCGACCGAGCCCATGAGGCCCGACACCGACTCGGTGGCCGCGAGCAGCGCGCCGGCGCCGTCCTTGCGGTTGAGGCCCATCTCGAGCGCGTCCTTGCGGGCGGCGAGGGTGGAGCGGTCGCGGTCGGCCTGCTGGGCCTCCTCGCGGGTCTTGGCGAGGCGCTCCTCGACGTCGGCCAGGGCGTCGGTGGCGGCCTCGTGCTCGGCGTCGAGGCCCTCCTCCCCCGCGTCGAGCCCGGCGACCTTCGTCTCCAGGGCGGTGAAGTCGCGCTGGGCGCGGTCGGCGCGGGAGGTCGCCTCCTCGCGGGCGAGGCTGAGCCGGCCGATCTCGTCGTCCGCTGCGGCGGCGCGCGAGCGCAGCGCGTTGACCTGCCCGTGGAGACGGGCCAGGCCCTCGCGGCGGTCGGCGGCGGCACGCACCAGCCCCGCGACGCGGCGCTCCTCCTCGGCCGCCGCGTCCTCCGCCGTACGGCGTGCGGTCACGGACTGCTCGAGGCCGGTGCGGGCGACCTCGACCTCCTCGCCAATCTGCTGCTCCTGGGCGCGGACGCGCTGGGCCTCGGCCTCGAGCTCGTCGGGGTCGCGGCCCTGCTGGAGCTCGGCGTCGGCGACGCCGGCGGCGTTGCGCACTCGCTCGGCCGCCAGGGACTGGGTGCCGCGCAGGCGCTCGCGCAGCCCGTTGAGGGCGTACTGGACGTCCTGCGCGCGCTGGAGCGCCGGCAGGTCCTCGCGCAGGGCCGCCTCGAGCGCCGCCTCGGCCTCGCGGCCCTGGGCGAGCTGGGCCTCCACCTGCTCGCGACGCTCGACGAGGATCGTCTCGTCGGCCATCTCCTGCTCGAGCGCGGTGCGAGCCGTGACCAGGTCGTCGGCCATGAGCCGGGCGCGGGCGTCGCGCGCGTCGGCCTGGACTCCGGCGGCACGGCGGGCGACCTCGGCCTGGCGGCCGAGGGGCTTGAGCTGGCGGCGGATCTCGTTGAGCAGGTCGTTGAGCCGGTTGAGGTTGCCGTCGGTGGAGTCGAGCTTGCGGAGCGCCTTCTCCTTGCGCTTGCGGTGCTTGAGGACGCCCGCGGCCTCCTCGATGAAGCCGCGCCGGTCCTCCGGCGTCGCGTGCAGGATCTGGTCGAGCTGGCCCTGGCCGACGATGACGTGCATCTCGCGGCCGATGCCGGAGTCGGAGAGCAGCTCCTGCACGTCGAGGAGGCGGCACGAGGTGCCGTTGATGGCGTAGTCGGACCCGCCGCTGCGGAACATCGTGCGGCTGATCGTCACCTCGGCGTACTCGATCGGCAGCGCGCCGTCGCTGTTGTCGATCGTCAGCAGCACCTCGGCGCGGCCCAGGGGCGGGCGCCCGGACGTGCCGGCGAAGATGACGTCGTCCATCTTGCCGCCGCGCAGCGACTTGGCGCTGGCCTCGCCCATCACCCACGCGAGCGCGTCGACGACGTTGGACTTGCCGGAGCCGTTGGGGCCCACGATGCAGGTGATGCCCGGCTCGAGCTGGAGCGTGGTCGAGGAGGCGAAGGACTTGAACCCCTTGAGGGTCAGGCTCTTCAGGTACAACGCGAGACTCCATCAGTGGTCGGCGGGGCGTCTTCGTCACTGAAACGCGGGTGCGGGGGCGCCCGCCGCGGGGGAAGCTCAGCGCGGCTCACCCTACCTGCCGACCGCCCCCAAGCGCGGAACCCCGCCCTCGTCGGGCCGACGGTGCCGCCTGGGGTGTCCCGGGCGTCACTCGAGTCCCAAGATTCACCGGGTACCCGGTGAAACTCACGCGTACGGCGAAGCCGACCTCAGGCCGGCTGCATCTCCTGCAGGGCGGCGGACTCGAGGTCGATCAGGGCGGCCGCACGGGAGGCGACGAGCCGGTCGTTCTCCTCCGCGAGCCGCAGGACGAGGTCCTCGAGCTCTCCCACGCGTGCACGCAGCCGAGCGTTCTCGGCGGTCAGGCGGGGGTCTCGCAGGTCGCTGCTCAGGTAGCCGATCAGCGCCTTGGCCATGGACAGACCCTTCCGGTTCGAGTGGTGGACGGCCCACAGAGGGCCGTCTTCAAGAGTCCCACCACAACCGCGCGGGGTCAATCTGCGAGCGGCACCGCGGGGGCGACCTGGCGACGGCGGCGCGGGGCCGGCTGGCAGACCGGGCAGAAGTACGACGAGCGGTTCATGAAGGCGATCCGGCGGATCGGGGTCCCGCACCGCTCGCAGGGCTCCCCCTCGCGTCCGTAGGCGTGCAGCGAGCGGTCGAAGTAGCCGGACTCGCCGTTGACGTTGACGTAGAGGGCGTCGAACGACGTACCGCCCTGGCCCAGCGCCTCCGACATCACCTCCCGGGCGTGCCCGAGCAGGCCGCGCAGCTGCGGACCGGTGAGCCGCTCACCGGGCCGGTCGCCGTGGACCTGTGCGCGCCACAGGGCCTCGTCGGCGTAGATGTTGCCGACGCCGGAGATGAGTCCCTGGTCGAGCAGCAGCCGCTTGACGCCCGCGCTGCGGCGACGTGACCGCCGGACGAACTCGTCGTCGTCGAAGGCCGGGTCCAGCGGGTCGCGGGCGATGTGGGCGATCTCGCGAGGCAGCTCGGCTCCCCCGTCGGAGACCGAGAGCCCGCCGAACATCCGCTGGTCCACGAAGCGCAGCTCGCGGCCCTCGTCGGCGCCGTCGAGGGCCAGCCGGACGCGCAGGTGGCGCTCGTCGGGCAGGGTGGGCGGCTGCACCAGGAGCTGTCCGCTCATGCCGAGGTGGCCGAGCAGGGCGTCGCCGTTGTCGAGGGGCAGCCAGAGGTACTTGCCGCGGCGGCGGGCCGCCTCGATCCGGCGGCCGGTCAGGGCCTCGGCGAAGCCGCGGGGCCCGCGAGGGTCCCGGCGGACGGGACGCTCGTGGAGCACGTCGACGCGGGTGATGGTGGCCCCCAGGACGTGGCGCTCGAGGCCGGCCCGGACGACCTCGACCTCGGGCAGCTCGGGCACGTCAGTCGGTACCGACGACGGGCTCGGCGCCGCCCGCCGCGTCGGCGACGCCGACGGTGGCCGACAGGGCGCGCATGATCTCGCCGTAGGCGGTCTCGGCGCAGGCCTGCTCGGCCTCCTTCTTGGAGCGACCGACCCCGTTGCCGTAGATCTCCTCACCGACGCGCACGCGGGCGGTGAAGGTCTTCATGTGGTCGGGCCCGTCGTCCTCGATGAGGTACTCCGGGACGCCCAGCGCGTGCTCGGCGGTGAGCTCCTGCAGGGAGGTCTTCCAGTCCAGGCCGGCGCCCATGGCCGAGGCGGCCTCGATGAGCGGGTCGAAGAGGCGGTGCACGACCTCGGCGGAGGTGGTGATCCCGCCGCCGCTCTGGTGGATCGCCCCGATGACCGCCTCGACGGTGTCGGAGAGGATGGAGGCCTTGTTGCGCCCGCCCGTGGCCTCCTCGCCCCGGCCGAGCTTGACGTACTCGCCGAGCCCGATGGTGCGGCCGACCTCGGCGAGGGCGCGCGCGTTGACCACCGCGGCCCGCAGCTTGGCCAGGCGGCCCTCGGAGAGGTCCGGGTGGGTGACGTAGAGGGTCTCGGTCACCACGACCCCGAGCACCGAGTCGCCCAGGAACTCCAGGCGCTCGTTGGTGGGCAGGCCACCGTTCTCGTAGGCGTAGGACCGGTGCGTCAGGGCGCGCTCGAGCAGCCCGGGATCCAGGATCGGGTCACCGAGCGCTGCTCGAAGCTCGCTGTAGTCGCTCAGCGGTCTGGCGCGGTCCTCAGAGGACCTGACGGCGCTCGGCCTTCGCGCCGTACTGGCCGCAGGTGCCGCACGCACGGTGGGGCAGGTGCTTGGCACCGCAGGCGGGGTTGGCGCAGGTCACCAGGGTCGGCGCGACGGCCTTCCACTGCGAGCGACGGTGGCGCGTGTTGCTGCGCGACATCTTCCGCTTCGGGACAGCCACTGTTTTCTCCTCATACGTCGACCGGGGGCCCGGTCAGGCTCTGCCAGAACTTGGGACAGCTCAGGGTAGTCGCTGGTCAGTCTTCGTCGTGCTTCAGCGCGGTCAGGCCCGCCCATCGCGGGTCGATCGCAGCCTCGTGCGTGTGATCGGGATCATCCTTCAGCCGTGCGCCGCACTCGACGCACAACCCCGGACAGTCCTCCTCGCACAGCGGCTGGAACGGTAGTGCGAGCACCACCGCGTCCCGCAGCAGGGGCTCGAGGTCGAGCAGGTCGTCCTCGAGCATGCTGACCCCGTCGTCCTCCGGCTCCTCACCGGGGGTGACCTGGTCGTCGTAGAGGAACAGCTCCTGGAACCGCACGTCGATCTCGTCGTCGATCGGCTCCAGGCACCGCACGCACTCGCCCTCGAGCGCGGCTCGCGCCTCACCCGTGACCAGGACTCCCTCCATGACCGCCTCGATGCGCAGGTCCAGCTCGACCGGTGCACCTTCGGGGACATGGAGGACTTCGATGCCGAGATCTGCCGGCGCCGGTACCGATCGTGACACCTCGCGCTGGGACCCCGGGCGGCGGCCGAGCTCGCGAGTGTCGAGCACGAGCGGCGCTCTCGGGTCCAGGTTGCTCAGTGGTTCACTTTCTGGTTCCGGGCACAACAGATCAGAGGAGAGCGTATCCGCCCGGTCGTGGGCGGAGCAAAACGGCCCGGCGGAGGGCGCGCTCAGGCCTCGCCGGCGGCCTTGCGGGCGGCGAGCCGCTCGAGGAGGGCGGCGTTGACGAAGTCGGGGACCAGCGCCGAGACGTCGCCCCCGAACGTCGCGACCTCCTTGACCAGGCTCGAGGCCACGAAGGAGTAGGTGGGGCTGGTGGGGAGGAAGACGGTCTCGACGCCGGTGAGCGAGGCGTTCATCTGCGCCATCTGCAGCTCGTAGTCGAAGTCGCTCACCGCCCGCAGGCCCTTCACGATCGCCTGGACGTCGTTGTCCGCGCAGTAGGTCGTCAGCAGGCCGGTGAAGCCGTCGACCCGCACGTTGTCGAACGGCGCGCAGGCGCGCTCGAGCATCGCCAGGCGCTCGTCGGCGTCGAAGAGGCGGCTCTTGGACTTGTTGACCCCGACCGCGACGACGACCTCGTCGAAGAGCGCCGAGGCGCGCGCCACGATGTCGAGGTGACCGTGGGTGACGGGGTCGAAGGACCCCGGGCAGACGGCACGGCGCACGGCGGCTCCTCAGCTGCTGGGGTGGCCCGGGTCCGGGTCGTCCTGGGCTGCGTGACCGTACCAAAGCACGGTCTCGCCGTAGCGCTTCGACCGGTCGCCGACCAGGCCGTCGGGCCAGTCCGGCTCGGTGCTGCGCTTGGCGCGCTCGACGACGACCAGGGCGCCCGCCGCGAGCCAGCCGTGCTCGACCAGAGCGGCCAGGTCGGCGGCGACCGCGTCGTCGGCCAGCGGGTAGGGCGGGTCGAGGAACACGACGTCGAACGGCTCCGCCGGCGCCTGCCGCAGCGTCGCGGCGACCGAGGAGGCCCGCACGTCGGCCTGCGCGAAGCCGATGGTGCGGGCGTTGTCGCTCACCAGCGCTGCGGTGCGGCGGTCCTGCTCGACGAGGGTGACCGCCTCGGCCCCGCGCGACCAGGCCTCGAGGCCGACCGCGCCGCTGCCGGCGTAGAGGTCGAGCACGCGCAGGCCGTGGAGCGAGCCACACCAGGACTCGACCGCGGAGAACAGCGCCTCACGCACGCGGTCGCTGGTCGGGCGGGTGGCGTCACCCCGGGGCGTGGCGAGCCGGCGGCCCTTGGCACGTCCGGCGATCACTCGGGTCACGGTCGCCTCACGACTTCTCGATGAACTGGCCCTGCTGGCTCAGCTCCAGGTCGGCGACCGCGACGGCCAGCGCCGGCGAGTCGAGCAGGTCAGGGTCGCGGTCGAGCAGGGCCTCCGCGGCCTTGCGGGCCTCGAGGATCGTCTCCTCGTCGCGCAGGACGCGGAGGTTGACGAGGCCGGAGCGGCCACCGGCCTGCGACCGGCCGAGGACGTCGCCCTCACGGCGCAGCTCGAGGTCGACCCGGCTGAGCTCGAAGCCGTCGGTGGTCGAGGCGACGGCCTCGAGCCGCTCGGCCGCGGTGGGCTGCAGCATCGGGGACAGGTCGGTCACCAGCAGGCAGAGCCCGGGGTGCCCGCCACGGCCGACCCGGCCGCGCAGCTGGTGCAGCTGGGAGACGCCGAAGCGGTCGGCGTCGAGCAGCACCATGGTCGTGGCGTTGGGGACGTCGACCCCGACCTCGATGACCGTCGTGGACACCAGCACGTCGATCTCCCCGGCCGCGAAGGCCCGCATGGTGGCGTCCTTCTCGTCGGGAGGGAGCCGGCCGTGGAGGCGGGCGACGCGCAGCCCGTTGAGGGCGCCGAGCTGGAGCTCCACGACGATCTCCTCGACCGCCGCGAGCGGCGGCCGCTGGGGCTGCGGCGGGATCGGGAGCCCGTCCTCGTCGACCTCGAGCTGGTCGGTCTCCCCCTCCTCGGGCTCGTCGCCCTCGATGCGCGCGCACACGACGTAGGCCTGGTGGCCCTGCGCGACCTCCTCGCGCACGCGCTGCCAGACGCGCTCGATCCAGGCGGGGTGCTCCTGGGTGTTGACGACGTTGGTCTGGATCGGCGCCCGCCCGGCGGGCAGCTCGGTCAGCACCGAGGTCTCCAGGTCGCCGAAGACCGTCATCGCCACGGTGCGCGGGATCGGGGTGGCGGTCATGACCAGGACGTGGGGCGGCACGACGGACTTGCCCGTCAGCGCCGCGCGCTGCTCGACGCCGAAGCGGTGCTGCTCGTCGACCACCACCAGCCCGAGGTCGGCGAACATGACGTTGTCCTCGAGCAGGGCGTGGGTGCCGATGACGATGCCGGACTCGCCGCTGGCCAGCCGCGACATCGGCGCCGTCCGCTGCGACCTGGTCATCGACCCGGTGAGGAGCTCGACCGCCGTGCCCTCGGCCGGGCCGCCGAGCATGCCGCCGTGGGCGAGGTCGCCGAGCAGCGCGGTGATGGAGCGGTAGTGCTGCTGGGCGAGCACCTCGGTCGGGGCGATCAGGGCCGCCTGACCGCCGGAGTCGACGGTGCGCAGCATCGCGCGAAGCGCCACCAGGGTCTTGCCGGACCCGACCTCCCCCTGGAGGAGACGGTTCATCGGGTGCGGCTGGGCGAGGTCGGCCTCGATCTGGGCGCCCACCTCGCGCTGACCGTCCGTGAGGGTGAACGGCAGCCGCGCGTCGAACGCCGCCAGCAGCGCGCCGTCGCCGCCGGTGCGCTCGTGGGCGCCGAGCGCGCGCACCGCGCGCCGTCGGCGGCCCAGGACGAGCTGGGTCACCAGTGCCTCCTCGAAGCGGTAGCGGCGCTGGGCGCGCTGCACCTGCTCGAACTCGTCGGGGCCGTGGATCCACTCCAGCGCCGTGCCGGCGTCGACGACGTCGTAGTCCGCCAGGACGTCGTCGGGCAGCAGCTCGACCGGGGGCTCCACCACGCTGAGGGCGAAGGAGATCGCGCGCTGGAAGTCCCAGTGGTCCACGCCCTTGGTGAGGGGGTAGAGCGGGTAGAGGCCGCGCAGCTGCTCGGGGCGGATCATCTCCTCGTCGTCGCCGGGGCCGCCGAAGAGCACCATGGTCGGGTTGGTGAGCTGCCACTGGTTGTTGAACTGGCCGGCCTGCCCGATGAACAGGCCCTTGCGGCCCACCGGGAGGCGGCGCTGCTGCCACTCCGAGACGTGCTGGGACTTGGCGAAGAAGGTCATCTTCAGGCGGGGGCCGTCGGTGCGCAGCACCGTCTCCAGGCGGTAGGCCGGCTTGCCGGTGCGTCGGTCGGAGTAGGCATGCATCCGACTGTCGGAGATCTCGCCGACCACGGTGAGCATCTGGCCCACCTGCAGGTCGTCGACGCGGGTGAGCTCCCCGGTCTTGATGTAGCGACGCGGGAAGTGGCGCAGCAGGTCGCCGACCGTCTCGATGCGGAGGTTCTTGACGATCTTGTCGCGCTTGTTCTTGGCGTCGCCGAAGACGGCGGCGACCGGGGAGTCGGGGCTGATCACGCGCGACCTCTCACTCGACGGACAGCAGGAGCGGGTAGCGCTCCTGCCCACCGTCGTACACCACGACGTCGACATGCGGGTGGTGCCGGTCGACCCAGGCGGCCGCGCGCTCGGCGAGACCGTCGGCGCTCTCCCCCGCCACCAGCGTCACCAGCTCGCCGCCGCCGGCGAGCAGCCGTCCCAGCACGCCGCCGGCGACCTCGTCGAGGTCCTGGCCGACCACGGCGAAGTCGCCGGCGATCACGCCGAGCACGTCGCCCGGCTCGCACGGGCCGGCCATCGTCATCGCCTGGCGGGCCGCGATCGTCACCGCGCCGTGGCGCGCGTGGCGGGAGGTCGCGGTCATCTCCAGGACGTCCTGCTCGAAGGTGCGGCCCGGCTCGTGGACGGCCAGCGCGGCGAGCCCCTGCACCTGCGCCTGGGTCGGGATGACCGCGACGCGCACCTGCCCGTCGAGATCGGGGTCGTTCTCCACCATCTGGCCGGCGATCTGGGCCACCCGCACCGAGTCGGGGTCGTTGGGCAGGACGACGACCTCGCTGGCGCCGCACGAGGTGATGGCCTCGAGGACCTGCCCGGTCGACGGCCGGCGCCCGGGGCCGCCGTCGACCACCACGGCGCCGGCCTCCTCGAAGAGCGCGCGCAGCCCGGGTCCCGCCGCGACGGCGACGATGCGGCGCCCGTCGCGCTGGTGACCGCGGCCGTGGCGAGTGTCGGCCACCTGCTCGGCGAAGTGGGTGACACGCACGCGGTGCGGGCGCCCCGCCTCGATCCCCGCCTCGATCGCGGCGCCCACGTCGTCCACGTGGACGTGGACGTTCCACAGGCCGTCGCCGCCGACGACGACCAGGGAGTCACCCAGCCCGTCCAGCGTCGTGCGCAGCGTCGGGATCGCCGCCTCGGTGGCGTCCAGGAGGTACATCACCTCGTAGGCGGGGCCGTCGGGGCTCAGGTCGTTCTCGGGCAGGCCGCCGGTGAGCGGGATCGGGATCGCGTGGCGTCCGATCGGGCTGGTGACCGGCACCGGGCGGCGTCCGGTCAGCACCGTCTCGGCGGCGTCGAGGATCACGCTCAGGCCGCGTCCGCCGGCGTCGACGACCCCGGCGTCCTTGAGGACCTGCAGCTGCTCCGGCGTCCGGGCCAGGGCCTCGCGGGCGGCGCGGGCGGCCGCGGTGAACACGTCGCGGGCGCGCACCGTGGGGTCCGAGGCGAGCGAGACCGCCGCCTCGGAGGCGGCGCGGGCCACGGTGAGCATCGTGCCCTCGACGGGGCGCCCGACCGCGGCGTAGCTGGCCTCGGTGGCCCGGCGCAGCGCGTCGGCCATCACCTGCGCGTTGCGCTCCTGGGGCGTCGACGCGGAGATCCGGCGGGCGATCGCGCCGAGCATCTCGCTGAGGATGACCCCGGAGTTGCCCCGCGCCCCGAGCAGCGCGCCCCGGCTGAACGCCGCGAGGGCGGTGTCCCGGTCTCCCCCGGGACCCTCGGCGGCCTCGCGGATCGCGTCGCGAGCGGCCGAGACCGTGAGGTACATGTTGGTGCCGGTGTCGCCGTCCGGCACCGGGTAGACGTTGAGCGCGTCTATCTCCTCGCGCGCCCGCGCCAGCGCGTCCGTCGCGATGTCGACGAACCGGAGCACGACCGCGAGCTCGATGATGCCGCCGCGCGGGGTCTCTTCCATCGCCTGCCTAGAGTCACGGGGGTGGGTGCCCAGTCGGGTGTCAGAAGCCACAGAGTAGTGGGACGGGCACGATTTTCCGCTCGGCCGGGGTTCGGATACTCTTGTGCGGTTGCCCGCCGAGCGGGCCCCTCGTCTATCACCACTACTCAGGAGTCAATCACCGTGGCTGCCGTCTGTGACATCTGCGCCAAGAAGCCTGGCTTCGGCAACAACCGGCCGTGGTCGCGCAAGATCACCAAGCGCCGCTTCGACCCCAACATCCAGCGCGTGCGTGCCAAGATCAACGGCACCCCGCAGCGCCTCAACGTGTGCACCGGCTGCCTCAAGGCCGGCAAGGTCTCGCGCTGACCTGAAGCTCTTCCACGCACGGCCGTCACCCTCGGGTGGCGGCCGTTCGTGCGTCGTGCCTAGAAGTGGGTCCACCCCGTGGGCCCGTCGTAGGCCCCGCCGTCGACGGTGACGCCGGCGTCGCCCTCGAGGACGTCGCCGATGACGTGCCAGCCCTCGGGCACCGACGCCGCGTCGGGGAAGGTCGCCAGGAGGGCGTGGTCGTCGCCGCCGCCGAGGATGAACGACAGCGGGTCCGCGCCGGTGGCCGCACCCACTGCCACGAGCGGCTCGGGCACCTCGAAGGCGTCGCGGCGCACGTCGATGGCGACGCCGGAGTCGTCGGCGAGGTGGCCGGCGTCGGCCAGCAGCCCGTCGGAGACGTCGATCATCGACGTGGCGCCGGCCGCGGCCGCGATCGCGCCGGCGTCGTACGGCGGCTCGGGGCGTCGGTAGGCCTCGACCAGGACCCGGGGCGAGCGGAAGCCGCGGCCCAGCACGGCGAGGCCGCCGGCGGCCCAGCCCTGGCGGCCGGTGATGGCGAGCAGGTCGCCGGCCTCCGCGCCGGAGCGCACGACGGGCGCCTGCAGGCAGGCACCGATCACCGTGACGGCGATGACGACCTCGTCGGCACGGGTCACGTCTCCCCCGACGACGCTGGCGCCCACGAGCCCGCACTCGGCGGCGAAGCCGGCCGCGAACTCCAGCGCCCACTGCGCCGGCAGGTCGGGAGGAGCGGCGATGCCGACCGTCAGCGAGTGGGCGCGCCCACCCATGGCGTTGATGTCGGAGAGGTTCTGGGCCGCGGCCCGGTGGCCGACGTCCTCGGCGCTGGCCCAGTCACGGCGGAAGTGACGGCCCTGGACCATCAGGTCGGTGGACACGACCACGTGGCCGGTGCGGACCCGCAGCACGGCCGCGTCGTCGCCCGGGCCGACCAGGACGTGCTCGCCCTGGGGGAACAGCCCGACCAGCTCGGAGATGAGGCCGAACTCACCGGCGTCGGCCAAGGTCGCGTCGGGCGGGAACGTCATGCAGGCATCCCACCAGATGCTGGGATCCATGCGGCTATGGACACTCACGCCGGGCGCGATAGGTTGACCGTCACACCACTGTCACACCGTCGTCACCGAGATTGAGGGAGACCCCCATGGTCGTCCAGGCCTACATCCTGATCCAGACCGATGTCGGCAAGGCCGCCGAGGTCGCCAAGTCCATCGCGGCGGTCAAGGGCGTGACGCTGGCCGAGGACGTCACCGGCCCCTACGACGTGATCGTGCGCGCCGAGGCGCGCAACGTCGACGAGCTGGGCAAGCTGGTCGTGGCCAAGGTGCAGACCCTCGACGGGATCACCCGCACGCTGACCTGCCCCGTCGTCCACATCTGAGGCGCTGAGCTGAGTCACCTCCGCCGTCCCGTACGACGCCCCGTGGCCCGCTGGGCCCGGGGCGTCGTCGCGTCCGCCGGCGCCGTCGTCCTCATGAGCACGCTCGCCGCCTGCAGCGGCCCGCCCGAGGTCGAGTCGGTCGACCTCGGCGAGGCCGACGCGGCCGCGTGCCGGGACTTCGTCGACGACCTGCCTGGGAGCCTCGCCGGCCTGGACCGGGTGGACGTGGAGCCCGACGACGCCCTGGGCGCGGCGTGGGGCGACCCGGCGATCGTGGTCACCTGCGGGGCCGCCGAGCCGAAGGACTTCGACGAGGTCACCTGGGCCTGCCAGGAGGTGGAGGGCGTGGGCTGGTTCGGCGACCCCTCGCTGATCGAGGCGGGCAACCAGGACGAGGACATCACCGTGTGGTCGCTCACCCACTCGCCGCTGGTCTCGGTCCGGATCCCGTCGGACTACCGTCCCGACGGCGTCCCTGACGCGCTGGCCGGCGTCGCGACACCGCTCGCGGCCGACCTGGACCTCGTCGAGCCCTGCCTTGCTCCCCCGGACTGAGGCTCAGCGCAGGCCGGTCTCGCGCGCGAGCGCCAGGCGGAGCAGCCGGTCGACCAGCGCCGGGTAGTCCAGCCCGGTGGCGGCCCACATGCGCGGGAACATCGACAGGGGGGTGAAGCCCGGCATCGTGTTGAGCTCGTTGACGACCAGCGAGCCGTCGGGGCGCACGAAGAAGTCGACGCGCGCCAGGCCCTCGCAGCCCACGGCGGTGAAGGCCTGGGCCGCCAGCTCGCGCAGGCGGGTCGCGACGTCCTCGGGCAGGTCGGCCGGGACGTCGAGCTCGGTGTGCTCCTCGGGGAGGTACTTGGCGGCGAAGTCGTAGAACTCGTGCTCGCCGGTGATCCGGATCTCCGCAGGCACGCTGGTGTCCGTGCCCCCGTCGAAGCGCTCCAGGACCCCGCACTCGACCTCGCGGGCGCCCTCGGCGGACACCTCGAGCAGGACCTTCGGGTCGTGGACGAGCGCGTCCTCGAGCGCCTGCGCGAGCTCGGACTCGTCGTGGATCTTGGAGATGCCGATGCTGGAGCCGCCCCGGGCCGGCTTGGCGAAGAGCGGGTAGCCCAGCTCCGCCGCCCTGTGGCGTACGGCGGACGGCGCGTCCGCCCACTCGCGCGCGGTGACCGTGATGCTCGGCATGAGCGGCAGCCCGGCGGCGCCCAGGACGACCTTCATGTAGGCCTTGTCCATGCTGACCGCCGAGGCCAGCACGCCGGCGCCGACGTAGCGCACCCCTGCCATCTCGAGCATCCCCTGGATGGTCCCGTCCTCGCCCCACGGCCCGTGCAGCAGCGGGAAGACCACGTCGACCTCGCCGAGCGTGCGAGGCGGGCTGGAGGGCTCGGAGACGACCAGGTCGGTCGCACCGGCCGCGCGGGACAGCGCCACCGGCGCCAGGTCGCCGTCGACGCTGGGCAGCCGGTCGGCGCCCTGGATGCGCAGCCGCTCGGGGTCACCGCTCTCGAGGACCCAGCGACCGTCGGGGGCGATCCCGATCGGGACGACGTCGTAGGCGTCGCGGTCGATGGCGGCGAGCACGCTGCCGGCGGTCACGCACGAGATCGCGTGCTCGCTGGAGCGCCCGCCGAACACGACGGCGACGCGGGGCTTGCGCTCGGGGGTGGGGGCGTTCATCGCGTCGACCCTAGTCTCCTACGCTTTCGCCATGCCCGAGGACTCGCCCGACCTGCAGCCAGCCACGATCGCGGTCACGGCGGGTCGCCCCCCGCACGTCCCCGACCAGCCGCTCAACACCCCGATCACCATGACGTCGACCTACGTCGCCGGCGGGCAGCTCGAGTACGGCCGCTACGGCAACCCCACGTGGGCGGCGTTCGAGGAGGCGCTCGGAGCCCTGGAGGGCGGGCGCTGCCTGGCGTTCTCCAGCGGCCTGGCGGCTGTCAGCACGGTGCTCGACCTGGTCGCCCAGGGCGGCAAGGTGGTCGCCCCCGCGCACTCCTACACCGGCACCCTGCTCCAGCTCGCCGACCTCGAGGCCCGCGGCCGCATCACGACCGAGCTGGTGGACATCACCGACACCGCGGCCGTCGCCGCCGCCTGCGTCGACGCGGCCCTGGTGTGGTTCGAGTCGCCCACCAACCCCGCGCTCGAGATCGCCGACATCGCGGCGATCGCGGAGGCCGCCCACGAGCACGGTGCCTACGTCGTCGTGGACAACACCTTCGCCACTCCCCTGCTCCAGCAGCCGCTCGCCCTCGGCGCGGACGTCGTGGTCCACTCGGCCACCAAGTACCTCGCCGGTCACAGCGACGTCCTCATGGGCGCGGTCGTCACCGCCGACGACGAGCTCCACGCCGTCCTCAAGGGCCGTCGCGACCTCCTGGGCGCGATCCCCGGCACGTTCGAGACCTGGCTGGCCCTGCGCGGCCTGCGCACGCTCCACCTGCGCGTCGAGCGCTCCCAGGCCAACGCCACCGAGCTGGTCGCCCGGCTGCGCGAGCACCCCGCGGTCGCCGAGACGCGCTACCCCGGCTTCGGCGGGATCGTCTCCATCGTGCTCGCCGGCGAGGCGCTCGCCGCCGACCTGCTCGTGCAGAAGACCCGGCTGTGGGTGCACGCCACCAGCCTGGGCGGCGTCGAGTCGACGTTCGAGCGGCGGCGCCGCTGGAAGGCCGAGCCGGTCACGATCCCCGACGGCCTCGTCCGCCTGTCCGTCGGCGTCGAGGACGTCGAGGACCTCTGGCGCGACCTGGCGCAGGCGCTGGACACGCTGGTGCCCTAGGCGCTCAGTCGGTCTCTGCCTTCGTGTCGCGGGCGATGAAGGCGTCGACCATGTCCTTGGCGGTCATCGTGCCGGCGACGACGGCGTCGACGTGGTGGGCGACCGGGGCGTCGACGCCGGAGCGCTCGGCGAGGGCGAGCAGGGAGCGGCAGGACTTGGCGCCCTCGGCCACCTGACGGGTCGAGGCGACGATCTCCTCGGTGGTGAGGCCCTGGCCGAGCTTCTCGCCGAAGGTGCGGTTGCGCGAGAGCGGCGAGGAGCAGGTGGCGACGAGGTCGCCCAGCCCGGCCAGCCCCATCAGGGTCAGGGGGTTGGCGCCGAGCTTCATGGCCAGGCGCGCGGTCTCGGCCAGCCCGCGGGTGATGACCGAGGCCGTCGTGTTGTCCCCGAAGCCCAGGCCCACGGCCATGCCGACCGACAGCGCGACGACGTTCTTGTAGGCGCCACCCAGCTCGCAGCCGAGCACGTCGACGCTCGTGTAGGGGCGGAACGCCGCGGAGTGCACGCGGTTCTGCAGCATCCGCGCGACCTCCTCGTCCTCGCAGGCGACGACCGACGCGGCGGGCTCGCGGCGCGCGATCTCCTTGGCGAGGTTGGGCCCGCTGATGACCGCGATGCGCTCGGGGCCGGCGCCGGTCACCTCGGCGACGACCTCGCTCATCCGCTTGAGGGTGCCGAGCTCGACGCCCTTCATCAACGAGACCATGACCGCGTCCTTGCCGACGTACGGCGCCCACTCGACGAGGTTGTCGCGCAGCGACTGCGACGGGACCGCCAGCACGACGACGTCGGCGCCGGCGAGGGCCTCCTCCGGGTCGTGCGTGGCCGAGACGGTCGGCGGCAGCTGGATGCCCGGGAGGTAGTCGATGTTCTCGTGCTGGTCGTTGATGCTCGCGCAGACCTCCTCGCGACGGCCCCAGATCGTGACGTCGTTGCCGCCGTCGGCGAGGACGATCGAGAAGGCGGTGCCCCAGGACCCCGCACCGAGGATCGCTACCTTGTTGCTCACGCGTCGTCCTTCTTCCGGGGGTTGCCGGTCGGCCTGATGCCGGCCCTGCGCATGTCGAACCGCTCCGCGGGTGCTCGCCCGCCTCGGACATCCTCGACCAGGGTGGTGATCGCCGCCATGATCCGGTCGGTGGCCTCCTGGATCACGTGCTGGTCCCGCGGCCGGTCGAGAAGGTCGGTGAGGTCGACGGGGTCCCCCACCTTCATGGTGATCCTCTTGCGCGGGAACACGTCGGGCTTCTTCGCGTAGGGGTAGAGGATCTCGTGGGCGCCCCACTGCCCGACCGGGATCACCGGGCAGCCGGTCTCGAGCGCGATCCGTGCCGCGCCGGACTTGCCGGTCATCGGCCAGAGGTCGGGGTCCCGCGTGAGCGTCCCCTCGGGGTAGACCACGACGCACTGCCCGTCGCGCACGGCGGCGACGGCGGCGTCGAAGGCCCCGGCCGCGTTGCGGCTCATCCGCTCCACCGGGATCTGACCGGCGGAGCGCAGGAAGGCCCCGAGGGCGCGGTTCCTGAAGAGCCCCGACTTGGCGAGGTAGTGCGGGATCCGGCCGTGGTCGTAGACCAGGTGCGCGGCGGTGAGGGGGTCGAGGTGCGACACGTGGTTGAGCACCAGCACGCAGCCGCCCGACTCGGGCAGCTTGTCGCCGTCGATCCACTCATGGGTGGTCGTCGCCAGCAACGTGGGCTTCACGATGAGCACCGCGAAGCCGAACGCCCAGCCCCGCCTCTCCTGCAGCTTGCGCACACGAACCTTCACGGGAGCACGCTACTCGCCGCCGTGACGAGCACCACGTGTCGTCCGGTGTCGGCGCCTGACAGGATCGTCGGGTGGCCCCGTCGTACGTCGTCGTCGTGCCGGTGAAGTCCCCCGCACTCGGCAAGTCGCGCATCGTCGGTCTCGACGACGCTCAGCGACGGGGGCTGGCCCGCGCGTTCGCCCTCGACACCGTGGCCGCCTGCCTCGCCTGCGAGCGCGTCGCCGAGGTGCTGGTCGCGACCGACGACGCGGCCTTCTCGCGCGAGTTCGCCGCCCTCGGCTGCGCGACCGTCCCCGACGGCGACACCAGCGACCTCAACGCCGCCCTGCGCCAGGCCGTCGCGGAGGCGAGGCGGCGCTGGCCCGACCTCCTTCCGGCCGCGCTGCTCGCGGATCTGCCGGCCCTGCGGCCCGAGGAGCTGGACCTCGCACTCACGTCGTTCGTCCCGGACGGCCCGTCGTTCGTCGCGGACGCCGAGGGGACGGGCAGCACGCTCTACACCGCGCCGTACGACGAGTTCGACCCGCACTTCGGCGTCGACTCGAGCCACGCCCACCAGGTGTCGGGCGCCCTGGGGCTGCGGCTGGAGCTGCCCACGCTGCGCCGGGACGTGGACGACCTGGACGACCTGCGTGAGGCGGTCACCCTCGGGGTGGGCGTCGAGACCGCGCGGATGGTCGGCGAGCTCGGCCTGACATGACGACGGGCCGCCCTCCCGAAGGAGGACGGCCCGGTCGGTGACGCCAGTGGGTCAGGACTTCTTGGCAGCGGCCTTCTTGGCCGGCGCCTTCTTGGCCGCGGCCTTCTTGGCCGGAGCGGCCTTCTTGGCGGGGGCCGCCTTCTTGGCTGCGGGTGCCGCCTTCTTGGCCGGGGCGGCCTTCTTCGCGGGAGCGGCCTTCTTGGCGGGGGCCGCCTTCTTGGCTGCGGGTGCCGCCTTCTTGGCCGGAGCGGCCTTCTTCGCGGGAGCCGCCTTCTTGGCCGGAGCGGCCTTCTTGGCGGTGGTCTTCTTCGCCGGAGCGGCCTTCTTGGCCGGTGCCGCCTTCTTGGCCGGAGCGGCCGCCTTCTTGGCCGTGGCCGCTGCCTTCTTGGCAGGAGCGGTGGTCGCGGCGACCGTCAGCTTGGGCAGCTTCTTGGCGCCCGAGACGACGTTCTTCAGGTCCGCGCCGGCGCTGAACTTCGGCACCGCGGTCTTCTTGGCCTTGATGCGCGCACCGGTCTGCGGGTTACGGACCCACCGAGCCTCGCGGATCCTCTTCTCGAAGGAGCCGAAGCCCGTGATGGCGACCTTCTCGCCCTTGGCGACCTCACGGGTGATCGTGTCCAGGACGGACTCGAGCGCGTGCGAGGCAGCCTTGCGGTTGCCCTCGTAGCGAGTGGCGAGTGCGTCGATGAGCTGTGACTTGTTCACTAGCTTCCCTTCCAATGAACTGGTGTCGAGACATTTGCTCGACTTTCATCAACGCACGCTAGGCATCCGTGAGCGCTCCCACAATCACCACGCCGACGAACCGCCCACCTATTTTTCGCGACGTTTTCCCAGGTCGAGGGCATTTCCCCTACCGCTGACGGGGAAACGCCCTCGACCTATTGCGGCAATGCGCGAGTTATCCCTTACCTGCTTGGGATATCGAGCATTCCGCTCGGGTGCTTACCTCTCCAGGAACGCGAGCAGGTGACGGTTGAGCTCGTCGGCGTGACTGACGTTGAATCCGTGGGGCCCGTCCTCCACGACGACGAGCTCGGCGCCCGAAACACTGTCAGCGGTGCGCTTTCCAGACACCTCGAACGGCACGATCGCGTCCGAGTCGCCGTGGATGACGAGGGTCGGCACGGCGATCGTGGCGAGGTCGGGGCGGAAGTCCGTGGTGGCGAAGGCCGTGATGCAGCCGACCAGCCCGGCGTCCCCGGCCTCGGCCTCCAGGGCCAGTGCCTGCTGCCGCTGCTCCTCGGTGACCTTCAGCTCGCCCTCGGACGAGAAGAACCCGGTGGTGAACCCCTCGAGGAACGCCTCACGGTCGGTCGCCGCTCCCTGGAGCATGTCCTGCACGTCCTTCTCCTCCAGGCCCCCGTCGGGGTTGTCCTCGGTCTTGAGGAGGTACGGCGGCACGGCGCCGGCGAACACCGCCGAGCGGATCCGCCCGTCGCCGTACGTGCCGAGGTAGCGCGCCACCTCGCCGCCGCCCATCGAGAAGCCGACGAGGGTGGCGTCGGTGAGGTCGAGCCCCTCGAGCACGCCGGCCAGGTCGGCGGCGAACGTGTCGTAGTCGTAGCCGGTGTCGGGCTTGTCGGAGCCACCGAAGCCACGACGGTCGTAGGTGACGACGCGGTAGCCGGCGTCGGTCAGCGCGGGCACCTGCTCGCTCCACGAGGCGCCGCTGAGGGGCCAGCCGTGGATGAGCACGACCGGGCGGCCCGCGCCCCCGGAGTCGGTGTAGCTGAGGGAGATGCCGTGGGAGTCGAGGAGGGGCACGGTGAGGCCTTTCGTCCGGAGGGTGTGCTTCCTCGGACGATTCGACACCCCGCGGTCAAACGGATGTCACCTGTGCGGGTGAACGGGTGGTGTCAGCCGGCGTGGATCGTGGCCGGCTTCCAGCGCGGGCGCTGGGCCTCGTAGGACGTGATGTCGTCGGCGTGCGAGAGCGTGATGCCCACGTCGTCGAGCCCCTCGAGCAGCCGCCAGCGCGTGTAGTCGTCGATGTCGAAGGAGTCCTCGATCGCGTCGGGTCCCTCACCGGCGCGCACCGTGCGCGACTCGAGGTCGACGGTGACGACGGCGCCGGGGTTCTCCTCGAGGTGGTCCCAGAGACGCTGGACGACCTTCTCGTCGACCTGGGCCGCGAGCAGGCCAGCCTTGCCGGAGTTGCCGCGGAAGATGTCGGCGAAGCGCGGCGAGATGACCGCCTTGAAGCCGTAGTTCTGCAGGGCCCACACCGCGTGCTCGCGCGACGAGCCGGTGCCGAAGTCGGGCCCGGCCACGAGCACCGAGCCGGCGGCGTACGCCTCGTTGTTGAGCACGAACGTCGGGTCGTTGCGCCAGGCGCTGAAGAGCCCGTCCTCGAAGCCGTCGCGGGTCACGCGCTTGAGGTAGACGGCCGGGATGATCTGGTCGGTATCGACGTTGCTGCGGCGCAGCGGGACGCCGACGCCGGTGTGGCTCGAGAACTTCTCCATGGTCAGTTGCTCCCTACGGCGACGGGCTCGAGGTCGGCGGGCGAGGAGAGGGTGCCGCGCACGGCGGTCGCCGCGGCGACCGGCACCGACACCAGGTGCGTGCGGCCGCCCTTGCCCTGGCGACCCTCGAAGTTGCGGTTGGACGTGGACGCGCTGCGCTCGCCCGGGGCCAGCGTGTCGGGGTTCATGCCCAGGCACATGGAGCAGCCCGCTCCGCGCCACTCGGCGCCGGCGTCCTTGAAGATCGTGTCGAGGCCCTCGGCCTCGGCCTGGAGGCGCACGCGCACCGAGCCGGGCACGACGAGCAGGCGGGTGTCGGGGGCGACGGTGTGGCCCTGGATGATCTCGGCGGCCAGGCGGAGGTCCTCGATGCGGCCGTTGGTGCAGGAGCCGACGAAGACGGTGTCGACCTTGACCTCGCGCATGGGGGTGCCGGCGTCCAGCGCCATGTACTGCAGGGCCTTCTCGGCGGCGACCCGGTCCTGGGCGTCCTCGAAGTCCTCGGGACGGGGCACGGTCGCGCCCAGCGGGACGCCCTGGCCGGGGTTGGTCCCCCAGGTGACGAACGGCGTCATCTCGCTCGCGTCGAGGACGATCTCCTCGTCGAACTGCGCGTCCGCGTCGGTGACGAGCGTCTTCCAGTGCGCGACGGCGGCGTCCCAGTCGGCACCCTTCGGCGCCTCGGGACGACCCTCGATGTAGTCGAACGTCGTCTGGTCCGGAGCGATCATGCCGGCCTTGGCACCCCACTCGATGCTCATGTTGCAGACCGTCATCCGGCCCTCCATCGAGAGCTCCTCGATGGCCTGGCCGCGGTACTCGACGATGTAGCCCTGTCCACCGCCCGTGCCCGTGTGGGCGATCAGGGTGAGCACCATGTCCTTGGCGGTGACCCCGGCGGGCAGGCTGCCGTTGATGGTGACCGCCATGGTCTTGGGCTTGGCCTGCATGAGGGTCTGGGTCGCCAGCACGTGCTCGACCTCGGAGGTGCCGATGCCGAAGGCGATCGCACCGAAGGCACCGTGGGTGCTCGTGTGGCTGTCGCCGCACACGATCGTCATGCCCGGCTGCGACAGGCCCAGCTGCGGGCCGATGATGTGGACGATGCCCTGCTCGACGTCGCCGAGCGGGTGCAGGCGGACGCCGAACTCCTCGGCGTTGCGGCGCAGCGTCTCGACCTGCGTGCGGGAGACGGGGTCGGCGATCGGCTTGTCCCAGTCGACCGTCGGGACGTTGTGGTCCTCGGTGGCCAGCGTCAGGTCGGGGCGGCGGACCTGGCGGCCCGCGAGCCGGAGGCCGTCGAAGGCCTGCGGGCTGGTCACCTCGTGGATGAGGTGGAGGTCGATGTAGAGCAGGTCGGGCTCGCCCGCCCTCGATCGGACGACGTGCTCGTCCCAGACCTTCTCGGACATGGTCCTGCCCATGGCTTCCACTCCTTCGTTCCCGCTGATCCGTGCGCGCCCCACGCTACGCCTTCGTCCCATGATCTGAGACTCGGATCTCACCATTCGATACGGGCCGGGGCGAGACCAGTCTCACGACGTCGGGGCTCCCTGGGTACTTGCATCCCATCCTATGAGACGGCAGTATTGCCATATGGACAACTCTAGTGGGGTCGGCGTGCTCGACAAGGCGGCACTCGTGCTGACCGCGCTCGAGTCGGGTCCGGCGACGCTCGCGGGCCTGGTGGCCGGCACCGGCCTCGCCCGACCGACCGCCCACCGGCTCGCCGTGGCCCTCGAGCACCACCGGCTCGTGGCCCGTGACATGCAGGGCCGCTTCGTGCTCGGACCGCGCCTGGCCGAGCTGTCGGCCGCCGCCGGCGAGGACCGCCTGCTGGCCACGGCCGGCCCGGTGCTGGCCCGGCTGCGCGACATCACCGGCGAGTCCGCCCAGCTGTGGCGCCGGCAGGGCGAGCACCGCGTCTGCGTGGCCGCCGCCGAGCGCCCCTCGGGCCTGCGCGACACCATCCCGGTCGGCTCCCAGCTCACGATGCGCGCGGGCTCCGCGGCGCAGGTGCTGCTTGCGTGGGAGGACCCCGAGCGCATGCACCGCGGCCTGCAGAACGCCGCCTTCTCAGCCGCCGCCCTGTCCGGCATCCGCCGCCGCGGCTGGGCGCAGTCCATCGGCGAGCGCGAGCAGGGCGTGGCGTCGGTCTCCGCCCCCGTCCGCTCCCCCGGCGGCAAGATCATCGCCGCGGTGTCGGTGTCCGGTCCGCTCGAGCGCCTCTCGCGCCAGCCCGGCCGCATGCACGCGCCCGCCGTACTCGCCGCCGCGGAGCGGCTGTCCGAGTCGCTGCGCCGCGCCGCGGCAGAGTAGCGGCGGGGACCTCGTGGGTTGAGGAGGTCGCGCAGCGACCGTCTCGAAACCCGGTGAGGTTCGCAGGGCCTCGGCCACTGGGGCGTCCCCCGGGTCGGCATGTGTCTCACCGGGTCTCGACAGCTCCGTCGCGCGACCTGCGCTCCACTTCTGACCGGAGCGCTTCGCGCTCAGGTCAGAAGAGCGCATCCTGCTCGAGCTCGAGCAGCGTCTGCTTGCGGGCGATGCCGCCGGCGTAGCCGGTGAGGGTGCCGTTGGCGCCGATGACGCGGTGGCAGGGGATGACGATCGGGATCGGGTTGCTCCCGTTGGCCAGGCCCACCGCGCGCGACGCGGCGTTGGTGCGGCCTAGCTGCGCGGCGATCTGGCCGTAGGACGCGGTCTGGCCGTAGGGGATCCCGGCGAGCTGCTCCCACACCTGCTGCTGGAAGACCGTGCCCACGGGGGCGAGCGGCAGGTCGAACTCCTTGAGGTCGCGCTCGAAGTACGCCGTCAGCTGGCGGACCGTCTCGGCGAGGACCGGGTGCGCGTCGTCACGGGCGCCCCGCACCCGTCCGTCCGCCGGGGCGAACGGCGAGAACTCGATCGCGGTGACCGCGCCGGCCTGCTCGACGATCCGCAGCTCGCCGATGGGTGAGTCCATGGTCGTCCACATGTCAGTTCTCCTCGTTCGGGCCGGTCGTGGGCGCCGGAGCGACGGCCGGCATCAGGGTGTTCCACAGGTGCATGAGCGCGTAGGAGCGCCAGGGACGCCACGCGTCGGTGTCGGCCACGACGGCGACCGGGTCGTGGCCCAGACCGGCGAGGGCGTTGCGGACCCCGAGGTCGGTCGGCAGGAAGACGTCGGGGTGGCCGAGGGCGCGCATGGCGACGTAGTCGGCGGTCCAGGGGCCGATGCCCGGCAGGTCGAGCAGGGCGGTGCGCACGGCGTCGCGGTCGGGGCCGCGGTCCAGCGCCACCGTGCCCTCGGCGAGCGCCGCGGCCAGGCCGACGAGCGCGCGGCCCCGGGCTCGTGGCATCGGCAGCGTCTCGGGGTCGACCGTCGCGAGCGTGGCCGCGTCGGGGAAGAGGTGCGTCAGACCCGGGACGTCGGAGTCGATCCGCCGGCCGTGGGCGGCGACCATCCGTCCGGCCACGGTGCACGCGCCGACGACGCTGACCTGCTGGCCGATCACGGTGCGGACCGCCACCTCGTCACCGTCGACCTGACCCGGCACGCGCAGGCCGGGCGTCGCGCCCACCAGCGGGCCGATCACCGGGTCGTGCGCGAAGTGGTCGCCCACGGCGAGCGGGTCGCAGTCGGCGTCGACGAGCCGACGCGCGCGCTCCACCGCCGCCGCGGTGTCGCGCAGGTCGTGCAGCGCGAACGTCGCCGTCACGAACGCCGTCTCCCCCGGCTCCAGGGCGTCCTCGATGTCGAGGCGGACCGTGCCGGGACCGTGCGGGAGGTCGAGGGTGCGCGCGTACCACCCGGGTCCGGCGACCTCGACGCCCGGCACCAGGTGGTAGGCCAGGAAGGCCAGCAGCGCCCGGCCCGCGAACGGCGTCCGGACCGCCAGACGCATGGTGACGGTGCCGGTGGTCGAGCGACGACCGCGTCGGCCCCGCAGGTCGGTCGGTGAGCCGGCGTAGACCTCGCGCACGGTCTCGTTGAACTGACGGACGCTGGAGAAGCCGGCCGCGAACGCGATGTCGGCGTAGGACAGGTCCGTGGTCTCGATCAGCACCCGGGCGGTCTGAGCACGCTTGGCCCGGGCGAGTGCCAGCGGTCCGGCGCCGAGCTCGGCCACGAGCAGCCGCGACAGGTGCCGCGGGGTGTAGCCGACCCGGCGGGCCAGTCCGTCGACGCCCTCGCGGTCCACGACGCCGTCGGCGATCAGGCGCATGGCCCGACCGGCTGCGCTCGCGGCGATGTCCCAGTCGGGGCTGCCCGGAGTCGCGTCGGGCAGGCAGCGCTTGCACGCGCGGAAGCCCGCGGCCTGCGCGGCGGCGGGGCTGGGGTGGAACGTCACGTTGGCGAACGCCGGCGTGCGCGCCGGGCACGAGGGCCGGCAGTAGATCCCGGTCGTGCGGACGGCGGTGTAGAACATGCCGTCGAAGCGACGGTCGCGCGACCGCACGGCGCGGTAGCAGGACTCCGCGTCCCATCGCTCGCTCGTCTGCATGCCTCCATCATGGCCCACGCGCGGGGACGTGACTGGCGGGAATCGGACACCGGTGCGACCGCGTCGACGGCCTCACGACTTGCGGCGTTCGCCCGCGCGCCAACCAGGGGTTTGGGAGGATGGCGAGGTGGCCGACGACCGAACGCCGCCGGCCGACGAGCCGGTGACCCCGACGACGCATCGCGCGATGCACCGCACCCATCGTCGTGCGGTCGTCCGGGTGATCCTGGTGACGCACCTGGTCCTCGCGCTGCTCACCGGCGTCGGGGTCGCGGTGGCCTACCACCAGCTCAACGGCAACATCGAGGCGCTGCCCGCGATCCCCGACGAGGTCGACCGCCCGGACGCGGTGGAGGTCGAGGGCCCCAAGCAGCCGATCAACATCCTGGTCATGGGCTCCGACACGCGCGACGGGCAGGGCAACAAGATCGACGGCGAGTCCGGCAAGGGCGGCTCCGACACCACGATCCTGCTGCACATCTCGGCCGACCGTAAAGACGCCTACGGCGTGAGCCTGCCGCGCGACGCGCTGGTCACCCGCCCCGAGTGCGTGATGCCCGGCGGCCGGAAGATCCCCGGCGAGAAGCTGGCGTGGTTCAACGACGCCTTCGCCGTCGGTGGCCCGCTCTGCACCGTGCAGATGGTCGAGAAGCTCACCGACATCCGCATCGACCACCAGGTCGTCGTGGACTTCAACGGCTTCAAGGGCATGGTCGACGCGGTCAACGGCGTCGAGGTCTGCATCCCCAAGGACGTCGACGACGACGAGCACGACATCCACTTCGACGCCGGCACCCAGACGCTGACCGGTCGCCAGGCCCTCAACTACGTCCGGGAGCGCTACGTCCTCTCGGTGACCGGCGACATCGGCCGCATGAAGCGCCAGCAGGCGTTCATCGCCTCGATGATCAACAAGGTGGTCTCCGGCGGCACGCTCTCGCGCCCCGACCGCGTCTACAAGTTCCTCGACGCGGCCACCGGATCGCTCCAGCTCGACAAGGAGCTGGCCAACCTCCCGGCGCTGGTCGACCTCGCCATGGACCTGCGGACCACGGGGCTCGACGACATCAAGTTCGTCACCGTGCCGTTCGCGGAGTACGAGCCGGACCCCAACCGCCTGGTGTGGACCGACAAGGCCGACGACCTGTGGAAGCGGATCCGCAACGACCGCCCGCTGGGTCGCGAGTTCGACGGCGGCAGCGTCAGCGCCAGCGACCCGGTCGGCACTCCGGACGGCTCGCCGTCGCAGTCGAGCACGGACGCCCCCGCGAGCCCGGAGCAGACCGAGCGCGCCGAGGCCCAGGCCGAGGCCCGCCTCGAGGCCGGTCTCTGCGCCTGACCGCCTGGCCCTTCCGCCCGGCCCCGCCTCTGTGGTAGGCCGAGACATGGACACCGCCACGCTGCTGCGCGAGCTCGAGCCGACCGTCGAGGCCAACCTCAACCGCCACCTGGGGGTGGCGCAGGAGTGGATGCCGCACGAGTACGTGCCGTGGGCCGAGGGTCGCAACTTCGCGCTGCTCGACGGCGACCCGTGGTCGGTGGAGCAGTCGACCCTCTCCCCGATCGCCAGGACGGCGTTGGAGGTCAACCTCCTCACCGAGGACAACCTGCCGAGCTACCACCGCGAGGTCGAGCGCGCCTTCGGCCGCGAGAGCGCGTGGGGCGAGTGGGTCAACCGCTGGACCGCCGAGGAGGGACGGCACGCCTTCTGCATCCGCGACTACCTCCTCGTCACCCGCGGGGTGGACCCCGACGAGCTCGAGCGGGCGCGGATGCAGACGATGGAGGCCGGCTTCGACTCGGGCGAGAAGGCGTTGCTCAACGTCTGCGCCTACGTGTCGTTCCAGGAGCTCGCCACCCGGGTGTCGCACCGCAACACCGGCCGGATCACCGAGGACCCGGTGGCGGAGCGGCTCCTCACCCGCGTGGCCAAGGACGAGAACCTGCACATGGTCTTCTACCGCAACATCGTCGAGGCGGCGCTCGAGCTCGCGCCCGGCCCGACGATGCGGGCGATCACCGACGAGGTCGTCGGCTTCCAGATGCCGGGCTCGGTGATCCCCGGGTTCGCCCGCAAGGCGGTCCAGATGGCGCGCGCCGGCATCTACGACCTGCGCATCCACCACGACGACATCGTGCTGCCCCTCGTGCGCCAGTGGGGGCTGCTCGAGCTCGAGGGGCTCGACGAGGAGGGCGAGCGCGCCCGCGAGGAGCTGGTCGCGGCCATGGCCGCGCTGGACGAGCAGGCCACGAGGTTCGTCGAGCAGCGCGAGGCCGCTGCCGCGAAGCGCGAGGCCCGGAGGGGCTGAGAATGAGCGGAGGCCCCGCCCTGGTGGGCGGGGCCTCTGCTGTGCTGTACCCCCGACCGGATTCGAACCGGCGCTACCGCCGTGAGAGGGCGGCGTGCTAGGCCGCTACACAACGGGGGCCAACGTGGTGCTGGTGTTGCTGCGTCAGACTATCGAACGCCGATCTGCCGCACAAAATCCCGGTCTCCACCGGGATCTTGGCTGGGATACTAGGACTCGAACCTAGAATAACTGGACCAGAACCAGTCGTGTTGCCAATTACACCATATCCCATGGTTTTACTACGGTTCGGCTCCCTCCGCAGTGCTTCAGGAGCCGACGAGAAACCTTACACGCGAGGTTCGGCGGGCTCCAAAACGCCCTGCTCCCGGACCGTCCTGACGCCCATCGCGCGCGACACCCAGACCGCCAGGCCGAGGTAGACCAGCGACTGCGTGAGGGTCGTCGGCAGGCTCCACCAGGTGCCGCCGGTGGGGTTCAGCGCGGAGGTCATGTCGCTGTAGGCCAGGGCGGCGCCGAACGCGAGGAAGTTGTTGAGGACGTGCATCGCGATCCCGGCCTCGAGACCGCCGGTCAGGATCACGAGCGCACCCGCGACGAGCCCGAACGCCAGCCGGTCGACGAAGATGGGCGGGTCCTGCACGCCGTGCGCCAGCGCGAACAGGAGCGCGGGCACGACGATCGCGACCGCCATCGCCAGCCGGGGGTCGCGGAAGACGCCGCCGAGGGCCTGGGTGAGGTAGCCGCGGAACGCGTACTCCTCCCCCGCCGCCTGGAGCGGGGTGAGCAGCAGGATCACCAGCAGGAAGTCGCGCGTCTGGCGCGTGAAGTCGTTGAGCTCGCCGCTGGTCTCGACCGCGGGCGACGGCACGATGGCGCCGACCGCCACGGTCGCGACCAGCGCCAGCAGGGCGAGGCCGAAGCAGACGGCCAACCAGTCCCAGCGGATCCGGCCGGCCACCGACGCCAGCCAGCCGGGCCTCATCCGGTGCACCAGCCACGCCACGAGCCACACGGCCGGGATCGTCACGGCCCACCCGAGGTTGACGACCGCGAGGTACGACGGCATCACCTGACCCACGCCCGACACCCGGTCCAGCGCCTCCTCGAACGGCGTGCCGCGGGCGACGACGATCGCCGCCACCGTGAGGGTGACGACCAGCTGGAGCACGAAGACCAAGGCGACCACCGCGAGCACCCCCACCAGCGGGCGCCACCACGACCAGCGGCCGCCCCGCTGGAGCTGGTGGTAGGCCAGCCCGGTCATCAGCCCAGCGCGCCCTGCAGGCGGGCGAGGCTGCGCTCCCGCCCCAGCAGCTCCATCGACTCGAAGAGCGGGGGCGAGACCCGACGACCGGTGACGGCGACGCGCACGGGGCCGAAGGCCACGCGCGGCTTCAGCGCCAGACCCTCGATCAGCGCCGACTGGAGCGCCTCCTGGATCGAGGCGGTCGACCACTCGCGCAGCTCGACGACCGCGTCGTACGACGCCTGCACGATGCGCCGCCCGTCGTCGTCGAGCAGCTTCTCGGCGTCGGCGGGGTCGAGGGTGAAGTCGGCCTCGTCGACGAACAGGAAGCCGAGCATGTCGACGGCCTCGGTGAGCTTGTTGATGCGCTCGGCCACCAGCGGCATCGCCAGCTCGAGCAGCTGCGCGTCGGCGTCGGACACGGGGTCGGAGACGACGCCGGCGGCCTTGAGGAACGGCAGCGCGCGGTGCGTGACCTCCTCCACCGACAGGAGCCGCATGTGGGAGGCGTTGATGGCGTCGGCCTTCTTGAGGTCGAAGCGCGCGGGGTTGGGGTTGACGTCGCCGATGTCGAACGCCTCCACCATCTCCTCGAGCGTGAAGACGTCGCGGTCGCCGGAGATCGCCCAGCCCAGCAGAGCGACGTAGTTGAGGAGCCCCTCGGGCAGGAAGCCGGCGTCGCGGTAGCCCAGGGCGTTGGCCTCGGGGTCGCGCTTGGACAGCTTCTTGTTGCCCTGGCCCATGACGTAGGGCAGGTGGCCGAACTGCGGGGCGCCGATGCCGATGCCGACGTCCTGCAGGGCGGCGTACAGCGGGATCTGGCGCGGGGTGCTGGAGAGCAGGTCCTCACCGCGCAGCACGTGCGTGATCTCCATCAGTGCGTCGTCCACAGGGTTGACGAGCGTGTAGAGCGGGTCGCCGTTGGCCCGGGCCAGCGCATAGTCGGGCACGTGGTCGGAGTGGAAGGAGATCCGCCCGCGCACCAGGTCCTCGAAGGCGACCTCGCCGTCGGGCATCCGGAAGCGCACGACGGCCGAGCGGCCCTCGGCCTCGAACGCCGCGACCTGCTCGGCGTCCAGGTCCCGGCAGAAGCCGTCGTAGCCCATGAGCTTGGAGCCGGACGCCTTGCGGCGCGCCTCGACCTCGTCGTTGGTGCAGAAGCAGCGGTAGGTGTGCCCGGCGGCGGTGAGCCGCTCGAGGGCGTCGCGGTAGAGGTGGCTGCGCTCCGACTGGCGGTACGGCGCGTGGGGACCGCCCACCACGGGGCCCTCGTCCCAGTCGAGGCCGAGCCACGCGAAGAGGTCGAGCAGGGCGTCGTAGGACTCCTGGGTGTTGCGCGCGACGTCGGTGTCCTCGATGCGGAAGACGAACGTGCCGCCGTGGTGGCGCGCGAACGCCCAGTTGTAGAGGGCGGTGCGGACCAGGCCGACGTGGGGGCTGCCGGTCGGCGACGGGGCCATCCGGACGCGGACGGGAGATGCGCCGGGGACGGGGGTCTGGGTCATCGGGTGGCCACCTTGTTGGTGAGGGTGCCGAGGCCGGCGATCGAGATCTCGACCTCGTCGTCGACCTGCATGGGACCGACGCCCTCGGGGGTGCCGGTGAGGATGACGTCGCCGGGCAGCAGGGTCATCACGCTGGAGACGTGGGCGATGAGCGCCGGGATGTCGAAGATCATGTCGGCGGTCGAGCCGTCCTGCACCACCTCGCCGTTGAGGTGGGTCTGGACGCGGACGCCGTCGATGAAGTGCTGCGGGTCGAGGTCGGTCTCGATCCACGGGCCCAGCGGGCAGAAGGAGTCGAAGCCCTTGGCCCGCGTGAACTGCCCGTCGGAGCGCTGCAGGTCGCGCGCGGTCACGTCGTTGGCGATCGTGTAGCCGTGGATGACGTCCGTCGCCTGCTCGGCCGGCACGTCGCGGCAGATCCGCCCGATCACGACGGCGAGCTCGCCCTCGTAGTGCAGGTCCTGGGTCTGACGCGGGTAGTAGATCGGGTCGCCCGGCCCCACCACGCTGGTGTTGGGCTTGAGGAACATCAGCGGCTCGCTGGGCACGTCGTTGCCGAGCTCGGCCGCGTGGGCCGCGTAGTTGCGCCCGATGCCGACGACCTTGCTGCGCGGCAGCACCGGCGCCAGCAGGCGCACGTCGGAGAGCCGGTGCTCCTGGTCGAGCAGCGTGATGCCGACGTACAGCGGATCGCCGGCGATCGCCACGATGACGCTGTCCTCGGCGGGCTGGCCGAACTCGTCGACCTCGCCCGTGACCACGCCGTAGGACGGCTCCGAACCGGTGGTGAACCTCGCGATACGCACGTCCCGACCCTATCCGCCGTACGTCGCGGACCTACCCTTGGTGCGTGATGACGCAGGTGCTCGACGAGGCGACGTGGCGCGCCCGGGCTGCCGCCCACGCCGAGCGCGTCGACGCGTTCGTGCGCCCGCACCTCGAGCGCCGAGGCGCGAGCGTCAAGCACCCGGTCCACGACTTCCTCTTCACCTACTACTCCCAGCGCCCCGCCCAGCTGCGCCGCTGGCACCCGGGCTTCGGCGTCGCCCTGGAGGACGCTGAGGAGTACGCGACCCTCAAGGGCTACGCCTCGGGGGTCGAGGAGGTTGCGCAGCAACCGTCTCGACACCCCGTCACCGTCAGCGCCGCCTTCGTCGAGTCCCAACGCCCGCTGGTCGAGTCGATCCACGCGCTGCTCACCGCGACGGCGGGCCGACCGGCCAATTTCGGCTGTTTCGGGATGCACGAGTGGGCGATGGTCTACCGGTTGGAGGAGGACGAGACCCGCCACGCCGACTGGCCGCTGCGCCTCGGCGCCGAGGGCACCGACCGGGTCGTGGAGTCGCACAAGGTGGCGTGCTCGCACTTCGACGCGTTCCGCTTCTTCACCCCGCAGGCCCGCCCGCTCAACACCCTCTCCCCCGGCCGCGACGACCGCCCGTCGTTCGAGCAGCCGGCCTGCCTGCACGCCGGCATGGACCTCTACAAGCACGCCTTCCGCCTGACGCCGATGATCGGCTCCGACCTCGTCGCCGACTGCTTCGAGCTGGCGCGAGACATCCGCGAGCTCGACATGCGAGCCGCGCCGTACGACTTCACCGGCATCACCATGGATCACACCGGCGAGGAGTGGACGCCGGTCAAGATCGAGACGCCGGAGGGCAAGCAGGAGTACGTCGCTGCTCAGAAGCAGTTCTCTGAACGAGGCCAAGTTATACGCCGCGCGCTCGTGAAACAGTGCGAGCGACTGCTACCAGTTCACTAACGCGCATAGGCGCCAACTATGTGCTTCCTGATCCACTCCCAGGCCCTCTCCGGCAACCAGCCCGCGTAGTCGTCGTTCAATACGTTGATGATCAGCAGGCTGTCGTTCTTGTCCATCGTCTTCATGAGGCGGTCGCTGATCTAGCTAGTCGTGGACGACGTAACCACGCCACGTCGAGTCGAGGTGGTGCCACCACGCGCCCAGGCTCTTGATCTCGTCATGGAGGGCCGTGTAGCCCTGGCCCGGCGTGTTCAGGTCGTAGGTGATGAGCAGACAGGCCATCGGGATCCCTCCCTGAACTAGATGCAGTTCAAGGATCCGCAAACACGTCCAGATGTTGTGGCGACACGCCGAAACGCTGTCGAACATGTTCGCCAGGCGCCGAGGGCAAGCCAGGTATCTAAGCTCTCATCATTCCGCCCACGCGGCAGGTCATCCGACAGCCTGCGTTGGTGATGTTGCTGGTGTCGGTGGGGACCTAGCGCGGAAGACACGGCGCCCGTCCCTATGAGCCGAGGCGGTTCATCCGCCAAGAATCGCCACGACATGTCGGTGGCGTCGCTTAGCGTCTAGGCATGAGCGCATCTACCGACGAACCAACTGCTGCTGAAGCCGAGACCAGCGGCGAGTCTGAGGGGCAAGTAGAGGCGGTGAAGAAATCCCGACGCACGCCACTATTTCCCGCATCCACGTTCGAGGATGCATTGGAAATGGCGACGGCTGTGTACAAGATGGGCGCCGGGCAGCCGGTTCGGCGGATCACGCTGCTCGATGAACTGGGCAAGAGCCCGACGAGTGGTCTGGTGCGCCAACAGATCACAAACAGTTCGAAGTATGGACTGACGGTTGGCAGTTACCGAGCCGAGATGCTGAACCTCACCGAGGGTGGCTTGAAGGTTGTAGCCGACGGCGTGAGCGCCCGGGATCGCACAAGGGCGATGTTCAATCTGGCAATCGCGCACGTCGATGTGTTCAAGCAGATGTACGAAACCTACATCGATACTCGACTGCCGGTGCAGGCCGTATTGGTCGACAAGGCACGCGAACTAGGCATTCCCGAGCAGGACGCGGTCGCCTGCGTCGAGACTTTCACAGTCAACGCGAAGTATGTCGGCGTATTGCGCTCCATCAGTGGAGCGGAGCGCTTCATCACTTTGGACACACTCGTCGAGGACTACGTCAAGCAGGACTCGTCAGCGAAGCAAGAGACACCGAGGGTGAGCGGGACAACCTCCACGCCTGACACGAGAACTCCTGCGGCCCCGGTCTCCCAAGCGGCAGGCAACGACTTCGACAACGTGTGTTTTTACATCACGCCGATCGGAAGTGATGACAGCGATGCAAGAAGGCACGCCGACCTGTTCATGGGGTCGCTGGTGGAACCGGCTCTGGAGGAGTTCGGTCTGACTGTCGTGCGTGCTGATCAGATTGGCGAGGCTGGCATGATCACGCGCCAGATCATCGAATACATCCTCCACAGCAAACTCGTCATCGCTGACCTCTCGTTCCACAATCCGAACGTGTTCTACGAACTCGCTCTGCGGCACGCAGTGCGCAAGCCAATCGTGCAGATCACTCGTCAAGCGGACCGGCTGCCCTTCGACATCGGGCAGGTTCGAACAGTGGTCATTGACACGACGGACATCTACACACTGGTCCCTCAGTTGGCGTCGTACAACGCGCAGATTGCGTCCCAAATCAGGGCCACCTTGGAAGAAGGCACCGAAGTGGAAAACCCGCTCAGCGTGTTCGCCCCGACCTTCTGGGCCCACCTGCCCAGCAATTGACACCTGTGCCTCCCTACCCCTCCCGGCGCCGCATGACAGTGATCCTTCTTCCTGGGGTTGGTGGTCGGTACTCGTCGGTCTCCACAAGCAGTCCCAAGTCCGTCAGCGCCGAACGGATCAGGAACGCCTTGGAGAGGCCAGTTGCAGTGCTGAGGGCGTCCAGCGCCCCAGCACTTCGGGACGCGCTCCCACGACCGGGAGCCGCTTCACGTCACTTGAGTCATCAGCCATGACGTGAAGCGAGCCCTGAATCGGACGGCCGCTGATATGCACACGGACTGCAGACCCAGCACCACACGACGAGGGCAGTGCCGGGTCTGCTCCGACATGCTCAGCGCCCCTGAGCGGTCTCCCCAGCTCGGAACCGGATCGCCTCACGGCGCATGTCGCGCACCTGCTCACTGGCGGTCTTGGGCAGGGCGGCGTCCGCCTGCGTCGCGGCGCTCTTCCCCCAAGCCGTGGCTGTACTCGCCACCCTCGTCGTTCGGTGCGGAGGTCGGGTGCTCCTCGCGTCTCCTTCAGATTGAGGAGAAGCGCCAAATGGGTCGCCAATCAGCGCCTCTCCGACTCGGTCGGCTGGCCGCTGTTCGGCTGAACGGAGCGACGACTACCCGCGACCTCTGGTCTTGGCACAACACGGGGCTTGCATCGAACTCGCTCGCCGCGAACCTCACGTCCCCCACAGGGGTTCATCGGAAAAGCGGGGTCGTTCTCGGAACGATAGGGACAACCTACGCCGTTTCGATGGCGGGCCGTCGGTTGTGATCGTCGCTCGACGGATCACCTGATTTGAGCGGGGCCTACCTCGGCCAGGTGTAAGCGCACACCAGAAGCGCCAACTCAGAAGTCTGCTAGTTCCTCAGAAGGCTTCTCAGGGATTCGCGCAACACTCTGGAGTGCGTCCGGGAGAAATGAGTAAGTGTTGCGGAACCGCATGACGTCGAAGACATCACTTGCGATGGGCCGACGCTGAACCGTGATGACACCGGCTCGGCGCAACTCATTAAGACCCTTCGACCGAGTGTCGTCCGAGATCGCGTACCGCTTCTGTGCCTCGTTTGGGCTGAACCACAGTTCATCCTTCGTCGAGCCGGAGTCTTCAACGAGCAGCACCATGTACATCGCCAACGCAGCAGCCGAGAGGGTGGCCATCCAGCCGTTGGTCCAGAAGGTCGGGGGAATCCGAACGTACCGATGTCTGGCCAGCACCTCCGGATCAGCCTCGCGCGATTGAGCACGGTTGTAAGCGTCCCCGGGGACGCGATAGCGACGACCGTCACCGAGCTCGTTCAGCAGTGTGACGCGGTTCGGGTGACCTGGTTGCATCTCGACCCCAACGAATGCGTGGCTCTCTAGCCACCCGATCGCCTCGTTGACACGACGAGCGCCTCTGCCCTCCGGGTCGGGCAGGTCAAGAAGCGTCGCCCAGGCACGGGCGGGGTACTGCACATCGTGCGGCGGATTGGCAGCCAACCAGATCATCGACAAGTACGTCTTCAGCCGTACCTGGCCACCACGCCCACCACGGAGCATCTCGCCCATCGGTGTAGGGCTCTGCACAGAGATCCGAGCGACGAACTGGCGCCGAACCTGCGCCGTCCGGTTCTTGTTCCGGCGGGAGAGAGCCTCAGCGGCAGCGAGCGCGTCAGGACTGGGCTCGAGCACTTGTCAGTTCCCCTCGGTTGCGCCGGGCCGGGCGGCAATGGGTAGATGCTTACAGGTGATGAATGGAGATCTAGTAGTAACCGTAGCAGCCGCAGCGCCAATATGGGTATAAGCGCGGGGGTCACCTCGACCAATCGCCGTAACGCTCCGGCGCAAGCGTAGTGCCCACAAGGCTGGACACGAGGGGGTTGAGCGGCTAGTCTCTTCCCATCATCGAGGGACACGACCTCGAGAGCGGCGCGTGGAGGCCTTCGGGTCGGTGAGCAAGTCGCCAGTAGATACGACCCTCGATGAAGCAGCGGGTGGAGACTTCGATGTCCTTTGTACAGGTGAGGCTCAGGTCGCGGCGGTCAGCAAGGCGAAGGATTGTGCCCAGAGCCCTGACCGCCCCACTCTGCTGCGGCACCATTGTCTCGCGCCGCGCAGTGCCAGCGCAAACGGCTGACGAGAAGCCTGTGACTGCCTTGACTAGGGCCCTCTACAAGCACGCCTTCCGGCTGAGCCCGATGATCGCCTCCGACCTGGTGGCCGACTGCTTCGAGCTGGCTCGCGACATCGCGAGCTCGACATGCGCGCCGCGTCGTACGACCTCGCCGACCTGGGCTTCGAGCCCGTGCGCATCGAGACGCCCGAGGGCAAGGCCGCCTACGTCGAGGCGCAGCGCCGCTTCGCCGAGCGCGGAGCCCCGCTGCGCGCGCGGCTCATCGAGGCGTGCAAGGGGCTGCTGGTCGGCATCGGTGATCGAGCAGCGAAGGCCGCCAGGGCCTGAGCGCCCGTCGAGATACCCGCACGTGTGCAGGGCAGCGACCGCGGTGCCCCACGCCCTGCCTCCCTCGCCGGGTCTCGACGGGCGTTCGTCGCTGGCGCTCCTCACTGCTCGACCACCGAGGGCACCTCGGGCGGCTACTGTGCGCGGGTGCGGCAGCGTTCTCTCGAGACGGCGAACCGGTGCGTGACACCGGCAAGCCTCCCCGGGGCTACCCCGGGGGCCACCGGAATGTTCGGGCACGGCACCGCGCGCGACTCGCTGCGCTCCGCTGCAGGTCATCGCGCGCACGACGGGACAGGTCGAGCATCGCTGCCGCACACCCCCACGTCCACCGACCACCGCATGCCGTGAGGAAGGACCTCGCCCGGGCGCTCGCGGCCGGGTTCCTGGGAGGCGAGTGGACGCCGGCCGGCCTCCTCGCGAGCGGAGCGGTCGTCCTGGGCCGTCGGCCTCGGTGGCTGAAGCCGCTGGTCAACCAGACCCTGTCGCTCTACCCCCGGCCGCCGTACGACCGGCCGCGCGAGCTCGCGACCAACATCCGCTCCCGCCCCGCGGCGGACAAGGCGCTGGGGGCACCTCCGGTCGTGCAGCCGATGCCGGGCACCCGCATGCTCGGCAACCGCTGGCGGCTGCCCGAGCTCCACGACCCCGGCGACCTCGCCGAGCTCCTAGGGGTCACGACCTCGGAGCTCGACTGGTTCTCCGACCCGCGGCGACTCGCGCGTTCCACGGGCGTCGTCCCACTGCAGCACTACCGGGTCAGCCACCGGACGGCCGCGAGCGGCGGGATCCGCGTGCTCGAGGCACCCAAGCCGAGACTGCGACGGATCCAACGGCAGCTCCTCGACGAGGTCGCGTCGCTGATCCCGCCGCACGACGCCGCGCGCGGCTTCCGGCCGGGCGGCTCGGTGCGGTCCTACGCCGCACCGCACGCCGGCCGGCCCGTGGTGATCCGGCTCGATCTGGAGGCGTTCTTCGCCAGCGTCACGGTGGCGAGGGTCTACGGGATCTGGCGCTCGGCGGGCTACCCCGAGCCGGTCGCCCACAGCCTCGCCGGGCTCGTCACCAGCGTGCTGCCGCGGTCCGCGTGGCGCGCGGTCCCCCGGCCGGCCGACGAGTGGCTCCTCGACGCCCACTGGCGGCTGGGCCGACGACTGGCCGCGCCGCACCTCCCGCAGGGCGCACCCACCTCCCCCGCGATGGCCAACCTGGCGGCGTACGGGCTCGACGTGCGGCTGACCGCGCTCGCCCGGTCCTGGGGCGGCCGCTACACCCGCTACGCCGACGACCTGGCGTTCTCCGGCGCCGCCGGATGGGGCACCGGCACCTCGCGGCTCCTCGACGCCGTCGAGAAGATCGTGCGCGACGAGGGGTTCAAGCTCAACGCACTCAAGACAGGCGTGATGCCGCGCGGCGGCCGGCAGACCCTGGGCGGCCTCGTCGTCAACGAGCGGCCGCGGGTCTCCCGCCACGACGTGGACCTCCTGCGCGCCATCCTCCACAACTGCCGGCGCCACGGGCCCAGCTCGCAGAACCGCCACGACGTGCCCGCCTTCGAGGAGCACCTGCGCGGGCGCATCGCCTGGGTCGCCCAGCACGACCCGGTGCGCGGCGCCCGCCTGCTGGCCGTGCACGACGCCGTCGACTGGAGCCGCTGAGCGGGTGGGTTTCGAGACAGGCGCTGGCGCGCCTTCCTCGACCCACGACGGCGGGTTGCGCACCTGCCGCAAACAAGTAAGGTGAGCCTTACCTAATCCTCTGCTCGGAAGGATGACCGGTGGCCGTCCCCGCTGTGCACCCGCTCTCCCACGTGTTCCACCCGCAGCACGTCGACGCCTACGCCGACACCATGCGCCGGGGTGTCGACCACCTCGCCGCCACGATGCGCACGCTGACCGGCCCGTCGACGGGGACGTCGCCCGAGCACGCGGCCAAGGCGGTCGCGGACGTCGACCTGGACCGGCCGCTGGAGGACGCCGACCTCGCGCTGGCGGAGATGAGCCGGCTCTACCTCGATGACGCGGTGTGGTTCCACGACCCGACGTACGCCGCCCACCTCAACTGCCCGGTCGTGATCCCCGCGCTGCTGGCCGAGGTGTTCGTGTCGGCGGTCAACTCCAGCCTCGACACCTTCGACCAGTCCGTCGGCGGGACGTTCGTCGAGCGGCACCTCGTCGACTGGACCAACGGCCGGATCGGTTTCGCGCCGCAGGCCGACGGCATCTTCACCAGCGGCGGCTCGCAGTCCAACCTCCAGGCGCTGCTCCTCGCCCGCGACCGCGCCCTCGCCGCGACGGGCGCCGAGCCGCGCCGCCTGCGGGTCTTCGCCTCGGTCGACGGGCACTTCAGCGTCCAGAAGGCCGCGCGGATCCTCGGGCTCGGCGACGACGCGGTCGTGACGGTGCCGGTCGACGGCGAGCGCCGCATGGACGTCGGCGCGCTCGGCAAGGCCCTGGCCGACGCCACCTCCGCCGGGCTGGTGCCGATGGCGGTGGTGGCCACCGCCGGCACCACCGACTTCGGCGCGATCGACCCGCTGCGCACGGTCGCCGCCCTCAGCGAGCTGTACGGCGCGTGGTGCCACGTCGACGCGGCGTACGGCGGCGGGCTGCTCGCCTCGACCACGCGACGCCACCTGCTCGACGGGATCGACCAGGCCGACTCGGTGACCGTCGACTTCCACAAGACGTGGTTCCAGCCGGTGTCCTCGAGCGCGCTGCTCGTGCGCGACGGCGCGCACCTGGGCCACGTGACGTGGCACGCCGACTACCTCAACCCGAAGGATGCCGAGCACCCCAACCAGGTCGACAAGAGCCTCCAGACGACCCGGCGCTTCGACGCGCTGAAGCTGTGGCTGACGCTGCGGGTCATGGGCCCGGACCGCATCGGCGAGTACGTCGACACGGTCATCGACCTGGCACGGGAGGTCGCCGTGCGGCTCGACGCCGACCCCGCGCTCGAGGTCGCGGCGACGCCGCAGCTGAGCACCGTGGTGTTCCGCTACCGCCCCGAGGGCCTCTCGGAGGACCGGGCCGACCTGCTCGTGCCGCGCGTCCGCACCGCGCTCTACGAGAGCGGCGCCGCGATGATCGCCGCGACCAAGGTGTCCGGCCGCGCGTGGCTCAAGCTCACGCTGCTCAACCCGATGGCGACGCCGGAGGACGTGCTGGGCATCTGCGCGCGGATCGTCTCGCTCGGCGACGAGCTGGCCCGCGAGCAGGCGCCCGCGCCGGTGGTCGCGTGATGCGCGACGTCATCGGCATCGGCGTCGGCCCGTTCAACCTCGGGCTGGCCTGCCTCACCGACCCCCTCGACCTCGACACGCTCTTCCTCGAGGCGCGCGACGAGCTGGCCTGGCACCCCGGGATGATGCTCGACGACGCGACGTTGCAGGTGCCCTTCCTCGCCGACCTGGTGACGATGGCCGACCCGACCTCGCGCTGGTCCTTCCTGAGCTACCTCAAGGAGACCGGCAACCTCTACCCCTTCTACATCCGCGAGTCCTTCTACCCGCTGCGCCGCGAGTACGACGACTACTGCCGCTGGGCGGCCGAGCGGCTCCCGAGCGTGCGGTTCGGGCAGTCCGTCGTGGGCGTCGAGCACGTCGAGGACGACCGCGGGTCGTCGTACGTCGTCACCACGAGCACCGGCGAGGCGCACCGCGGTCGGCGGCTGGTGCTCGGCACCGGCACGCAGCCGCGGGTCCCGGAGGCGTTGGCCGGGGTGGTGCCCGGCTCGAGGGGTTTCGAGACGGGACTTCGTCCCTCCTCAACCTCCGGCGGCGTGGCGCTGCACTCCTCGGACTACCTGTCGCGGAAGGCGGAGCTGCAGGCGCTGGAGTCCATCACGATCGTGGGCAGCGGGCAGAGCGCGGCGGAGATCTACCTCGACCTGCTCACCGAGGCGCCCGCGCACGGCTACGCGCTGACCTGGCTGACGCGCAGCCCGCGCTTCTTCCCGATGGAGTACACCAAGCTGACGCTGGAGATGACGTCACCGGAGTACACCTCCTACTTCCAGGACCTGCCCCAGCTCACCCGCGCGCGGCTGCTGCGCGAGCAGCGCTCGCTCTACAAGGGGATCAGCGGCGACCTGGTGGACGCGATCTTCGACCTGCACTACCAGCAGCGGGTCACCGGCGACGGCCCGCGCACCACGATGGTCACCAACACCGAGGTGACCGGCGCGGCCTGGGACGGTGCGGCGTACGACCTCGACCTGCACCACCACGAGACCGACGAGCACTTCGGCCTGCGCACGCAGGGGCTCGTGCTCGCGACCGGGTACGCCGCGCAGGTGCCGGCGTTCCTGGACGGCGTGCGCGACCGGATCCGGTGGGATGCTGAGGGACGCTACGTCGCCGACGCGTCCTACGCCGTCGACCACACGGGTCAGGAGATCTTCGTGCAGAACGCCGAGGAGCACACCCACGGCTTCGTCGCGCCCGACCTCGGCATGGGCGCCTACCGCAACTCGGTCATCGTCGCCGCGGTCACCGGCCGCGAGGTCTACCCCGTCGAGAAGCGGATCGCCGTGCAGAGCTTCGGCGTCCCCGACCACCTGAGGAGGGCACGATGATCGTCACGATCGAGGCGCTCGAGCTCGAGCCGCACCTCGCCCGGCTGCACGCCTGGGTCACGCACCCCGGCTCGGTCTACTGGGAGATGCCCGACGCGAGCGTCGAGGACGTCGCGCGGGAGTACGCGCAGATCGGCGACGACCCGCACCACCACGCGTGGCTGGGCCGCGTCGACGGCGAGCCGGCGTTCCTCGCCGAGACCTACGACCCCGCCCACTCGCTGCTGGCGGACCTGCCCGAGCTCCGCGACGGCGACCTCGGGATGCACGTGCTCGTCGCGCCCACCGACACCCCGGTGGCGGGCTTCACGCGCCGGGTGTTCCGCGCGGTGATGGAGCACTGCTTCGCCGACGACGGGGTGCGTCGCGTGGTCGTCGACCCCGACGTGCGCAACGACAGGATCCTGGTGCTCAACGCGCTGGCCGGCTTCGAGGTCGAGCGCATCGTCACGCTGCCGAGCAAGGACGCCGCGCTGTCGTTCTGCACGCGCGAGGCGTTCCTCGCCTCCGACCTGCTGCGCGGGGTGCCCTCGTGATCGCCGCCGACCACCTGAACCCCGACACCCTCGCCGCCGCCCAGCGGCACCTGGTCGCCAAGGCGATCGCGGAGCTCTCCCACGAGCGGCTGCTGGCGCCGGAGGTGTCGAGACGGGCCCCGGAGGGCCCTCCTCGACCCACGGAGTACGTGCTGACGACGCCGTCGCGCACGACGACGTACTCCTTCCGCGCGCAGCGACTGGCGCTCGACCACTGGGCCGTGGACGAGGCCAGCATCGAGCGGACCGTGGACGGCGAGCCGGCCGCGCTCGACGTGCAGGCGTTCGTCGTCGAGATGGCCGAGCGGCTGGGCATCCCCGACCAGCTGCTGCCGACGTACCTCGAGGAGCTCGCCGCCACCCTCGCGAGCGCCGCCTGGAAGCGGTACCACCACACCGCGAGCGCCGCCGACCTGGTGGAGGCCGACTACCAGGAGATCGAGGCGGCCATGACGGAGGGACACCCGTCGTTCATCGCCAACAACGGCCGCGTGGGCTACGGCCTGGACGACTTCGAGGCCTACGCCCCCGAGACCGGGTCGCGGCTGCGGCTCGTGTGGGTGGCCGCGCGGCGCGCGCATACGCGGCTCTCGCTCGGCGCCGGGCTCACCGAGGGGAGCCTGTACGGCGCCGAGCTCGCGGCCGGGACGCGCGCGGCGTTCGAGGGACGGCTGAGCGAGCTGGGGCTGGACCCGGCCGACTACCTCTACCTGCCGCTGCACCCGTGGCAGTGGACCGACAAGGTCGCCGTGACGTTCGCGCCCGACGTGGCGCGGCGCGACCTGGTGCCGCTCGGCGAGGGGCCTGACGACTACCGCGCGCAGCAGTCGATCCGGACGTTCTTCAACGTGAGCGACCCGCGGCGCAGCTATGTGAAGACCGCGCTCGCGATCCAGAACATGGGCTTCCTGCGCGGCCTGTCGCCGGGCTACATGGGCCCCACGCCTGCGATCAACGACTGGGTCGCCGCCGTGGTCGAGGGTGACGAGACGTTGCAGGGGTGCGGCTTCGGGGTGCTGCGCGAGCACGCCGCGATCGGCTACACCGGCGACGCCTTCCACGATCTGGCCCACACCCACGGCGTCCGCTCGCCCTACCAGAAGATGCTGGCCGCGCTCTGGCGCGAGAGCCCGCTCCCTCGAGTGCGCGATGGCGAGCGGCTGGCGACGATGGCCTCACTGCTGCACCGCGACGCCGACGGCCGCTCGCTGGCGGCGGCGCTCGTCGAGGCGTCCGGGCTGGACGCCGCGACCTGGGTGCGGTCCTACCTGCGGGCCTACGTCCGACCGATCGTGCACTGCCTGCTCGCGCACGACCTGGCGTTCATGCCGCACGGCGAGAACCTCGTCCTCGTGCTGCGCGACGGCGTGGTGGTGCGCGCGCTGATGAAGGACATCGGCGAGGAGGTCGCCGTGATGGGCGAGCAGCCGTTGCCGCCCGACGTGGAGCGCGTCCGCGTGAAGGTCAGCGACGACGTCAAGGCGCTGGCGCTGCTCACCGACGTGTTCGACGGCGTGCTGCGCCACCTCGCCGCGATCCTGCACACCGACGGCGTGCTCGACCAGGACGACTTCTGGGCCGAGGTCGCCCGCTGCGTCGCCGACCACGAGGCCGAGCACCCCCGGCTGGGCGCCGCCGTGGCGGCGTACGACCTGTTCCGGGCGGAGTTCGACCACAGCTGCCTCAACCGGCTCCAGCTGCGCAACACCCTCGAGATGGTCGACCTCAGCGACCAGGCGCAGTCGCTGATGTACGCCGGCACGTTGGAGAATCCGATCGCGCGGTGGCGCCCGGGCGTGTGACAGTGGTGACGTGGACTCACGCGTGCTCGCCAACTTCCTCGACGCCGACGGCCGACTGCGGACGATCCCCAGCAAGCAGGCCAAGCTGCGCGTCGTCCTCGACCACCTCGCCCAGTCCTTCGAGATCGGCCGCAGCTACCCGGAGGCGGACGTCAACGAGATCCTGAACCGCTTCCACCCCGACCACGCCGCCCTGCGCCGCTACCTCGTCGAGGGCGACTTCCTGACCCGCGAGGAAGGCGTCTACTGGCGCAGCGGCGGGCGCGTCGAGGTCTGAGCCCGACTACAGCGGCTGGTGCAGGTCCGTGGGCTGGCGCAGCCGGATGCCGTCGACGACCAGCGCGAGGCCGAGGTCGAAGTCGCTGGCGTCGCGGGGCTCGTCGTCGATCGCGCCGGCGCTGCCGGCCTGGAGGTGGGTCTGCTCGTCGATGGCGTGCCCGAAGACGAAGTGCAGCAGCGTGCGCGCCGCGGTGCGCGACAGGTCGGCCGGGAAGCCGCCGTCGGCGAGGGCGGCCAGCAGTGCGTCGTACGGCGCGGCGGCACCGAGGCCGAAGGCGTGCACCGTGGCCACCAGGTCGGCGCCGTCGCGGTAGGCCAGCATCGCGTCGCGCAGCTGCCCGCAGACCGCGACCACGCGCGCGTCCCAGCGACGCTCCGGCACGGGACGTGCGCCGCGCTCCAGAATCTCGTCGGCGACCGCCGCGAGCAGGCTCTGCTTGTGGGCGAAGTGGTGGTAGAGCGCGCTGGGCTGGACGCCGAGCTCGGCGCCGAGCCGGCGCATCGTCAGGTCGGAGAGGCCGTAGCGGTCGAGGACGTCGATCGCCCGGTCGACCACGTCCTGGCGGTGGTGGCGCACGTCGCTGGCCCCTCTCGTTGACGGCATCGGCGCGCACACCCTAACCTGAACGCCGTTCACCTGACCACCGTTCAGGTGCGGACCGCGAGGACGCAGGCATGAGCATGACCGACACCCCCGAGACCGGCACGGAGCGACGACCGCGCTTCAGCACCACCGACCTCGCCCTCGTGGCGGCGTTCGCGGCGCTCACCTCGGCCTGTGCGTACGTCGGGTCGGTGCCGGTCGGCGGCTCCGGCGTCCCGATCACCCTGCAGAGCCTGGCGATCATGCTCGGCGGGTGCCTGCTCGGCCCCGTGCGGGGCTTCCTCGCCGCCGCCCTCTACCTCGGTCTCGGCGCCATCGGGCTGCCGGTCTTCGCCGAGCACTCCTCGGGCCTCGGGGTCTTCACGGGCGCCAGCGCCGGCTACCTGTGGTCGTTCCCCCTGGCCGCCGCCCTAGCCGGTTTCCTGGTCGCCTACGTCGCCGGGCGCGAGCGCAAGACCCGCGCGGTGTTCGTGTTCCTGTGCTCCCTGGCCGGCAGCGTGCTCGTCATCCACCCGATGGGCATCGCCGGCATGAAGCTGTTCTTCGACGTGCCCTGGTCCGACGCGGTCGGCTACGACGCGCCGTTCTGGATCGGTGACGTCGTCAAGACCACGCTGGTCGCGCTGATCGCCGCCGAGGTGCACCGCGCCTTCCCGCAGCTGCTGCATCCCCGTCGCTAGCACCCGCCGGACACGACGCATGGCGACGATCGAGCTCGACGGCGCGGCGGTCACGGTCGACGTCCCCGACGGCGAGCGGGTCATCCTCGCGCCCACGACGCTCACCCTGACCGAGCGGCGCATCGGCGTCGTCGGCGCCAACGGATCGGGCAAGTCGACGCTCGCCCGGCTCCTCAACGGCCTGGTCACGCCCACCTCCGGGCGGGTGCTGGTCGACGGGCTGGACGTCGCGCGCCGCGGGTCCGCCGTACGCCGCCGGGTGGGGTTCGTCTTCACCGACCCGGCCGCCCAGCTGGTGATGCCGACCTGCGTGGAGGACGTCGAGCTGTCGCTGCGCAAGAGGGAGCGGGACCCCGGGCGCCGCCGCGAGCTCGCGCTGGCGGTCCTGGAGCGCTTCGGGCTCGCGGGGCACGCCCACGTCAGCGTGCACGCGCTCTCCGGCGGGCAGAAGCAGCTGCTCGCCCTGGCCGGGGTGCTCGCCACCGAGCCGTCGGTGCTGGTGGCCGACGAGCCGACCACGTTGCTGGACCTGGCCAACACCCGACGGGTGGCCGAGCTGCTGTTCGGGCTGGAGCAGCAGCTGGTGCTGGTCACCCACGACCTCGAGCAGGCCCGCCGTTGCGACCGGGTCCTCGTGGTCGACGGCGCCCGGATCGTCTTCGACGGCGAGGCCGGGGCGGCCGTGGACCACTACGTCGCGTCGGCCACGCCGTGAGCGGCTCGATCCTGGTCGGGGTCTACCAACCGGGCGAGACCCTGCTGCACCGGCTGCCGGTGGGGCTCAAGGTGCTCGGTCTCGGCGCGTTCAGCCTGACCGTCGTGCTGGTGCGCGACGTCCGCGCGTCGTGGGTGTTCCTCGCGCTCGCGCTCGTCGTCGCGCTGCTGGCCCGCACCCGGCTCGGCGTGCTGGCCCGTGCCACGCGCGTGGTCCTGCTGTTCGCGGTGTTCGTCGCGGGGCTGCAGTGGTGGTTCTACGGGCGCGACAAGGCCGTCGAGACGCTCGTCGACCTGGTCGCGCTGGCGCTGGCGGCGGTCGTGCTGTCGGCGACCACGCCCGTCAACGCCATGCTCGACGCGCTCGTGCGATGGGTCCGACCGCTGCGGCGGGTCGGCGTCGACCCCGACCGCGTCGCGCTGACCTTCGCGCTCGCGATCCAGTCGCTGCCCGGCACCGTGGCGCTGGCGCTGGAGACCCGGGACGCCGCCCGGGCGCGCGGCCTCGGCCGGCACCCCCGCGCCTACCTCACGCCGTTCGTCGTCCGCGTCGTCGCCCGGGCCCACGAGACCGGCGACGCGCTGCACGCCCGCGGCATCGGCGACGACTGAGGCGGCGCTGCCCTCAGGAGTAGCGGTGGCTCTTGGCCGAGTGGCCGGCCTCGCGGGTGCACGTGCGCCCGGACATGTTGCGGTGGCCGCACAGCTCCTCGGTCACGGCGTCGACCGGTCCGGGGTCGGCAGCCAGCGCCTTGGCGGCGGCGGCCGCCTTGGAGGCCGGCTTGTCCGGCGCGACCTTGGGCCGCGCGGCGGGCTTGCTCGCCGGCTTGGCCTTCTGCGCCGCGGCGTACTTGGCCTCACGCATCGCCCGCAGGGCGTCCATCTTGCTCATCGTCCACTCACGGGCACGACCCTATGCTGTGGCGCCGACAGCCGCTCAGCCGCCGCGGCGCAGACCTGCACACAACCTTCACGAGTCGTCCGCGTCTCCCGGCCTCCGGCGCTCCTAGGCTCGGCCCATGCCCCTCACCGCTCCCAGGATCCTCGTCGTAGAGGACGAGCCCGTCATCAACCAGGCGGTGACCGAGCGGCTGCAGGGCTCGGGCTACGACGTCGTCCAGGCCTGGGACGGCCCCGGCGCGGTGGCGCTGTGCGCGGAGACCTCACCCGACCTGGTCGTGCTGGACGTGATGCTCCCCGGCTTCGACGGCCACGAGGTCTGCCGGCGGATCCAGGCCCAGCGCCCGGTCCCCGTGCTGATGCTGACCGCCCGCGACGACGAGGCCGACATCCTGGTCGGGCTCGGCGTGGGCGCCGACGACTACCTCACCAAGCCCTTCCGGATGCGCGAGCTGGTGGCCCGGGTCGCGGCGCTGCTGCGTCGCGTCGAGCGCGCGGCCGAGCTCGCCGACCGCTCCCCCGCACCCCTGGGCGACCTCGGCGACCTGCACGTCGACGCCGCTTCCCGACGCGTGCGCGTCGGCGGCGACGAGGTGCACCTGACGCCGACGGAGTTCGACCTGTTGCTCTGCCTGGCCGGCAGCCCCGGCACGGTGCTCACCCGCGAGCACCTGTACGCCGAGGTCTGGGGCTGGTCGGGCGCGTCCGGCACGCGCACGGTCGACAGCCACGTGAAGGCGCTGCGCGCCAAGATCGGCGCCCACCGCGTGCGCACGGTCCATGGCGTCGGCTACGCCCTCGAGACCGGGACCTCCGCATGAGCGGACCGCTGCTCGACCAGGTCACCTCGGTCAAGGTCAAGCTCGGTGTGCTGGTCGCCGTGAGCGTCACCGTGGCCGCGGTGGTCGCGGCCACCGGCGCCTCCAGCGACGTGCCGTTCTGGCTCAGCATCCCGGTCACGGTGGCGCTCGCCCTGGGGGTGACGCAGCTGCTCGCCGTGGGCATGACCTCCCCGCTGCGCGAGATGACCGCCGCGGCCCGCGACATGGCGCGCGGCAACTACTCCGGCCGGGTCACGGCCACCTCCAACGACGAGGTCGGCGAGCTGGCCCGCGCCTTCAACCGCATGGCCGAGGACCTCGCCGCCGTGGACCGCCAGCGCCGCGAGCTCGTCGCCAACGTGAGCCACGAGCTGCGGACCCCGCTGGCCGCACTGTGCGCCGTACTCGAGAACCTCGTGGACGGCGTCGCCGAGCCCGACCCGGTGTCGCTGCGCACCGCCCTCGACCAGGCCGAGCGGCTGTCCGCGCTCGCCTCCGACCTGCTCGACCTGGCCCGCGTCGACGCCGGGAAGGCACCCCTGGCCACTGCGACGGTGCCGGTGCGGGATCTCCTCGAGACCGCCGTGGCCGAGGCACGGGTGACCGGTCGCGCGGTGACGTACGGCGTGCAGGTCACGCCCGCCTCGCTGACCGCCGAGGCCGACCCCGCGCGCCTGCACCAGCTGGTCGCGAACCTCCTCGACAACGCCTCGCGGCACAGCCCACCGGGGGGCCGGGTCTCCCTGACGGCCGAAGCGACGCCGACAGGGTGGCGGCTGGAGGTCGCCGACGACGGACCCGGCGTGCCGGCCGCCGACCGGGACCGGGTCTTCGAGCGGTTCGGCACCCTGTCGGACGCCGAGGGTGGCGGCGGGACCGGGCTGGGCCTCGCGATCGCCCGGTGGGTCAGCGACCTGCACGGCGGGACCATCCACTTCGTCGACCCCGAGCCACCGCGGGGTGGCGCCCGGGTGCGCGTGGACCTCCCCCTCCAGCCGCGACGACACCCCTCGGTCGCGCCCACGAGCCCGAGCCGCATCCCTCTGCCGATCCCACCGACCCAGGAGCCAGTCGTGTCCCTGCCCAGTCCCCCGCCGCCCGCGGCGCCGGCGCATCCCACTGCACCTCCGACCATGGCCCAGCCCCCCGCGCTCGACCTGATGTTCGGACGGTTCTGGCCCGACGGGGTCCCCGGCAACCCGCGCGTGGTGCTCGCCAGCCTCGCCGTCGGCCTGCTCGGAGCCGTCGTCCTGCCCTACCGCGACACCGGCGTGGGCACCGCGGCCCTCCTGCTGGCGGCCGGAGGCGTGGTGCTCGGCTTCAGCGTTCACCGCCGCTCGCCGTTCACGCTCGCCTGCGCCGCGCTCTGCGCCCTGCTCGCGCTGACGGTGGTGCTGCGCGACGCCGACTGGATCGTGCTGCTCTGCCTGTTCGCGGGCGGGGCAGTCTGCATGGCCGGCGTGGTCAACGGCCGCACGCTGCCGGCGTTCGTCATCGCCGGCGTCGCTTGGCCGCTCTCCGGGCTGCGCGGGCTGCCGTGGCTCGGCCGGTCGCTGCGGAAGGTGGGCGCGCTCAACGCGAGCGCGGCGGCCCTGCGCACCGTCGTGTGGTCCGTGCTGGCCCTGCTGGTCTTCGGTCTGCTCTTCGCCTCCGCCGACGCGGTCTTCGCGGAGTGGGCCGGCGCGGTCGTGCCCGACCTCGAGCTGGAGTCGTTCGTGATGCGCGCCTTCGTCACGGTGGCGGTGGGCGGGATGGTGCTCGCGGCGGCGTACCTCGCGCTGAACCCGCCGGACGTCGACACCGGGACCACCCCGGCCCGGCCCGTCGCCCACCGCTACGAGTGGCTCGCGCCCGTCCTGCTCGTCGACGCCGTCTTCGCCGTCTTCCTCGTCGCGCAGGCCACCGTCATCTTCGGCGGCCACGACTACCTCGAGCGCACCACGGGACTGACCTACGCCGAGTACGTCCACCAAGGCTTCGGCCAGCTCACGGTCGCCACCGCCCTCACGCTCCTGGTGGTGTGGGCCGCAGGGCGCAAGGCACCCCGCACCTCCGGCTCGGACCTCGTCTGGCTCCGCGGCGCGCTCGGCGTGCTGTGCGCGCTGACCCTCGTCGTCGTGGTCTCCGCGCTCTACCGGATGCACGTCTACCAGGAGGCCTACGGCTTCACCCGGCTACGGCTCCTGGTCGACGTCTTCGAGGGCTGGCTGGGCCTGCTGGTGCTGGCCGTCATGGCCGCCGGGGTGACCCTGCGCGCCGCCTGGCTCCCCCGCGCCGCACTGCTCAGCGGCGCTGGGCTCCTGCTCGCCCTGGCCGCGATCAACCCCGACGCCTGGATCGCCCAGCACAACGTCGACCGGTACGCCGAGACCGGCAAGGTCGACTGGTACTACCTGCGCGGCCTCTCCGACGACGCCGTCCCCGTGCTCGCCGACCTCCCCGGGGACGACGCCCACTGCGCGCTCGACGGACGCCGCAAGGCCGACGACGACTGGCTGGCCTGGAACCTCGGCCGGCACCGCGCCGCCGACCACCTGACCGGCGTCGCGGAGCCGGACGCTCGCTGTTTCCAGGACTACTGAGCCCCCGGAGTGAACGAGCTCCCCTGGAGCGCGGTCGGACCCGCGTCGGTGCTCGTGTTGTCCGTCGGCCTCATCCTGGTCGAGCTGATGCAGCGATACCTCGCGCACGAGAGCGCCCGGACGACCGCGCGAACGCCGGCGGACGACCGGTGGAGCAACCTAGAATCCCCACCATGGAGAAGGCGATGAGCGACGCCGCCGACCAGCGTGGATGGGTGAAGGCCCTCGGAGGGCTGGTCGCCGCCGTCGGCGGAGGCATCTTCATCGCTCAGGCGGGCGGCAGTGACCGCGAGCTCTTCCTGACCCTCGGGATGGCGCTGGGCGCCGTGGGGCTGCTCGGGATCGTCATCGGCGGCGTGGCGATCGGCATCCAGCTGGCGCGCGAGTAGCTCGAGAGCTTGCACCGTGCCGAAGCACGCGGCCGACGCCTCGGAGCTGAGCCCCGCTGTCGGACGGCGGTCGCGACGCCGCCTCACGCCCCGCTGCCGAAGCGGGCCGCGAGCACGCGCGTCCGCTCCGCGCGATCCTCGGCGCGCATGCGACCGGCCCGCTCGAGGCCGACCATGCCGTGCAGGGCGCTCCAGAACACCTCGGTCGCGGTCGGCACGTCGTCGGACGGTCCGCCCATCACGGCGACGAGGGCCGCGAACCCCTCCTGGAGCTCTGGCTCGGAGTCGGCCTCGGCGAAGCGGGGACTGATCGGCAGCGTGAACATCGCCTCATAAACGGCCGGATGGGCGACGGCGTACGTCAGGTAGGCCTCCGCGACGGCGACCGCCGCCTCCGCCGAGCTTCGGCCCGCCCCCGCCGTCCGCAGCGCTTGGGTGAGCTCGACGAACCCGTCGAGGGCGACCGCGCTCATGATCTGGGCCTTGCCCTCGGGGAAGTGACCGTAGAGGACCGGCTGGCTGTAGCCGATCGCGTCCGCCAGCGCGCGGGTGGTCACGCCGGCCCAGCCGGCCTCCTCGGCGAGGCGGCGCGCCGCGTCCAGGATCTCCTGGCGTCTCGCCGCCAGGCGTCGTTCCCGCGCGGAGCCTGCCATCGCGTCCTTGCCGGCCTCGTCCATGCTCGCTACTCTAGCATTGCTCGCATATCTAGCACTGCTAACTAGGAGTCCTCGTGACCGCACTAGGCATCATCACCGTCGTCGTCATCGGCACCATGGTCGGCGTCGAGCTCGCCGTGGCCGCCTTCGTCAACCCCCTGCTCAACCGACTGCCCACGGACAGCAGCCTGGCGGCGCGTGCCGACGGAGGGCGGGTCCTCGGCAGGCTGATGCCGTTCTGGTACGTCGCAAGCCTCGTGCTGGTGGTGGGATGGGGCGTACTGGCCTGGGGCGAGCCCTCCTCTGCGCCCGCGCTCGTCTCGGCGGGGCTGCTCGCGGTCAGCGTCGCCATGTCCGTCCTCCTGCTCGTGCCCATCAACTCACGCGCGATGACCTGGACGCCCGAGACCGCTCCCCCGGACTGGCGCGAGCAGACGCAGCGGTGGGACCGACTGCACTACGTCCGGGTCGCCGTCATCCTCGGCGCCTTCGCCCTGGTGGCGCTCGCCCTGGCTCGCGTCTCCGCGTAGACCGGTCGCCCTGCCAATCACCCGAAACGTGCCCTCGACGCCGCTCCCGCGTGCCAAGGTGCGTCATGCCTCGCGTGCTCGTCACACGTCCCGTCCTCGCCCTCGTCCTCGCCCTGGGCTGAGTCCCGACACGGCGTGGTCCTCCCCCGGGCGCGCTTGCTCTTCCAGCGTGAGCGACGGGCGGTGCGGGCCCGGATCCGCGGCTTCGAACGCCACCGGTTCATGACGGTCCGTCTCGACGTGCGTGGGACGCGGGGGCCGGATCACTTCCAGGCGCTGGGATGCCGGGGTGTCGTGGACGCCGGTCGGGGTGCGGACCTCGTCGAGGCGTTCAACGACGGCGATGCTGGCTGTGGCTACCTCGGTGAGGAGAACGAGCTGGTCATCAAGGGCGGCCGGGGTGACGACAGGTTCCGTGGCGGATGGATGCCCGACATCCTGCTCGGCGGGCGCGGCGACGACGTGGCCGTCGGAGGGCGCGGTGAGGACCGGTGCGTCGCCGAGAGGACCTTCCGCTGCGAGCAGTGAGACGTCAGCGGTTGTCCCCCGAGCCACCGAGGACCGCGCGCCGCTGCCGGTCCGCCAGCTTGTCGACGTTGCGCTGGGCGACGTCGTTCAGCGAGAGGTCGAGGAAGTTGGCCAGGACGGCGGCGTACCAGAGGACGTCGCCGAGCTCGGCGGCCATGTCGTCGCGATCCAGGTGGGCCAGGTCGCTGTTCTTGTCGCGCACCAGCTTCTTGACCTTCTCGGCGACCTCGCCCGCTTCACCCACCAGGCCCAGCACCAGGTGCATGAACTCGTCGGGAGCATCCTTGTCGCGGGCCGTGCGCATCGCCGCGCGCTGGTAGTCGTCGAGGTCCATGGCGGCACGCTAGCGTCACAGCCGCAGGTGCTCCGGGAAGCCCGTCCACCGCAGGTCTTCGGGCAGGTGCGACATGTCGTTGAACACCGCGACAGCCGGCGGTCGGTCGCTGGAGCAGCGGATCACCGTCAACGCCGCGTGGCAGCTGTCGATCCCCACCCATCGCCACGGCGGTGCATCGTGGAACTCGCGAACGAGCCACCCGATGGTGAACGCGTGCGTCACCACGAGCTGGTGGCTGTCCCCCTCCGTCTGCTGCGGCACGGTCAGCAGCCGGACGGCCTCCGCGGCGTGCTTCGCTCCCTGGGTGGCCTGCTCCGGAGTCACGTCGGCGAGGAAGGCCATGACGCCTGGTCGGTACGTCGGGTCCACCTCGTCCGGTGACGGTAGGTGCGGCACGTAGTCTCCAGCAGCCTCAAGCTCGACCAGAGGCGCCTGGTGGTCGAGCTGGCCGGCGACCAAGGTCGCTGTGGCGCGCGCTCTGGGCAGGGGTCCGTGCAGCACCGAGCAGAACGGCACGTACGACAGGCGCCGCCCGAGCGCGATCGCCTGCGCGACGCCCCGCTCCGTCAGGTTGTCGTCATCGTCCGGCTCAGCGTGCCTCGCCAGGTACAGGTGTCGCACGGCCATGCGTCGCATCCAACCATCAGCCGCGTGCTCCTCACTCCCGCCTGTGGAAGGAGACCTTGCCGCCCGGGTGATGGGTCATGACGTAGCCGGGGTGGTGGGCGAGCGGGTGGTGGCCGGTGCAGAGCAGCCCGCCGCGCTCGACGGAGGTGTGGCCGCCTTGGGACCAGGGGTCTAGGTGGTGAGCGTGACACCACGCTGAGGGCCTGTCGCAGCCCAGGGCGATGCAGCCGCCGTCGCGGACGGCCATCGCGATCCTCTGGGCCTTGGTGTGGAACCGCATCCTGCGGCCGACGTCGAGGACCTGGGACTTCCCACCCAGGACGACGGGGATGACACCGGCCTCGCAGGCCATCCGCCGGGCGAGTCCGGGGCTGATCGGGGTGCCGGTGTCCAGATGCGCCGCCTTCAACCCACCCATGAGCGTCTCCAGGGTCATGGTGACCACGACGGTGGTGTCCATCCCGCCCGCCTGCGGCAGCTTCTTGGTGGGGAATCGGTCGATGTACTCGATGAACGCCAGCCCCAGGCCGTGCGGGGTGGAGCCTTCGCCGCCGGCTTTGGGTGCGGCGAGGGCGTTGAGTGGTTTGCGGAGCTTGTCTGCCTGATGGGTCGGGATCGAGAACCGGCCGTGGGTGGTGCCGTGGCCGTCGTCGTGCATCGTGAACCTGGCCTTGGCCAGGGCTTTGCGCTCCTGGGCCTCGAGCTGACGGGCCGTCTCTGCCTCCCCGACCTCGGGGGCCACGACCTCCAGGGCGTGCAGGCCTAGGACCCGTAGCCGCTTGGCGTCGAAGTGAGCCGCCTCCGCGAGGAGGTGCTCACGCGCCTGCGTCTTGACCTCGGCTACGACGTCGTCGGGCAGGGCGTCCACTGCCTCGACGATCACCTTCGCCTGGTCGGCGAGTACGTCACCGTGAGCAAGTGCGCGCTCGACAGACGCATGAGCCTCGATCGCCTTCGCGAGCTTCATCTTCGACGCGGCGTCGCGTTGGGTCAGGTGGGTCTGGTGGGCCCAGTAGACCGCCGTCGACGTCGCGCCTTCGGAGGTGCCCACCTCGCAGCGATCGGCGTGAGCGGCCAGGCGGAGCTCGAGCTCATCTGCCTGGGCGTTGAGGCGGGTCGTCTCGACGAGAGTGTCGGCGGCCTCCTCGGGGGTCATGGACCACAGTGGGGTCTCGTTGAGCTCGGCGAGCTCGGCTCGCAGGCGCGCCACCTTCTGGACCACGGGGTGGCTCGGCGGGTGGGTGGCGCGGCTGCTCATGATGCCTACTCAAGCAGCCGCCACCGACAGTGAAGGGCCGAAAAGACCGGTTATCCACAGGGTGTGGAGGGTAAGTGGCCTTCATTCTCAGATTTTACTTTCAGCCCTCTGGGTGGGGTGGGTTCGAGGCTCGCTGCGCTCGCACCTCAACCACCGGAAGCCGGCAGCGGCGCGCCACCACCGGCTGCCTCGTCTCCGTAGCTGCCAACCACCGCGACGACCGCGGCGCCGCACGGGACCACCGATTCACGCGAGGAGGTGACCAGAGGTGCGGGGGTCTCGACGGGCGCTCGTCGCTGGCGCTCCTCGCTGCTCGACCACCGGCACGTGGTTTCGAGGCTCGCTGCGCTCGCACCTCAACCACCGGAGGCCGGCAGCGGCGCACCACCACCGGCTGCCTCGTCCCCGTAGCTGCCAACCACCGCGACGACCGCGGCGCCGTACGGCGCCACCGATTCACCACAGGAGGTGACCAGAGGTGCGGGGGTCTCGACGTTCGCTCGTCGCTGGCGCTCCTCGCTGCTCAACCACCGGCACGTGGTTTCGAGGCTCGCTGCGCTCGCACCTCAACCGCCGGAAGCCGGCAGCGGCGCGCCACCACCGCCTGCCTCGTCCCCGTAGCTGCCAAGCACGGCGACCACCGCGGCGCCGCACGCGACCACCGATTCACGCGAGGAGGTGACCAGAGGTGCAGGGGTCGGTCCCACCGATCACCCTCTAGGACGTAGGCGGAGGCCCGGGAGAGCGCGCAGAGTGGGGGCATGACGAAGACACCGCCGAGCGTGCCCGCCGATGAGCTGACCCCGGGTCAGGTGCGCCGGGCTGGGGCATGGGCGGTGGGCAACCGGGAGGGCGAGCTGTTCGCGGTCTCGCGCCGTTGCCGCCACCAGCTCGGAGACCTGTCCCAGGGCAGCATCGACGCCGACGGGTGCCTGGTCTGTCCGTGGCACCAGGCGCGCTACGACGTCGGCACCGGCAAGATGGTCGAGGGTCCGAAGGGGTTCCTGGGCTACCACGGCCGCACGCCCCGCTACGCCGAGCTCGTGCGCGGCTACAGCCAGGTGCTCAGGTTGCGCGTCGCGCACGCCCTGCGTCGCGGCGCCGAGATCATCGTCGACCGCCGAGACTGACCCGCCTCCAGCGGCTCTGAAGGCTCACCCCTCTGTGGGGAGTCCGAGCGCCGCACCCACCTCGGCGGCCAGGACGTCCGGGTGGGTCAGCGGCACCATGTGTGCGCCCACGCCCAGCTCGATCACCGTCCGGCCGGGACCGCCGTCCGCCAAGGCCCGGAGCCAGTCGCTGCGAGCGATGCGGTCATGGACCCCACGGACCAGGACCACCGGACATCCGACCTGCGACAGGGTCGCGGCGATGTCGTCACGGCGTGAGCGGTCCATGGTGCGCAGCATGGACCTGAGCGTGGTGCGCCGGTACTGCCGCAGCAACAACGGCAGCTGCCGCGGATCCTCGTGACCGACCGTCCGACACCACGCCCCCATCAGCGCGGGCCACGAGCCGGCACGAGGGTCGGTCGTCGGCGCGACCAGCGCCAGGCCGGTCACGAGGTCCGGCCTCAGCCGCGCTGCGTGCGCCACGACCTGACAGCTCGACGAGTGACCGAGCAGCGTCGTCGGTCCTCGCAGCACCCCGCACAGCTGTGCCGCGATGTCCACGGGAGTCCACGGTGCGGCGCGGGCGAGCGGGACGCCGTACCCCGGCAGCAGCCGCACGTCGCCGTCGCCACGCCCCCAGAGGGACAGCGTCGGTCGCCAGGCCTCGGCGCCCAGGCCCAGACCGGGGACGGCTACCAGGCTCGGGACGTGCATCGGGAGTCCGATCGGTCGTGAGTCATGCGCTGGCCGGGCATTCGCTCGGGTACCCGCGGAAGGGGGTCCGTACTAGCGTGGGCCCTCGTGAGCATCGAGGTGCTGCCGGCGACGTCGAAGCGTTTCGACGACGTAGCGGTCACGGTGGGACCCACGAAGCCGACGTCGTCGGTGTGCTGGCGCCTTCGCCATCGGCTGGCTGATGCGGCTCCCCGGTCCTGCCTGAGCTGACGATCTGAGCTACCAGACGTCGCCGTCGCGCCAGTCGCAGGTGAGGACGTCGTCGAGGTCGAGGTCCGTGCCGCCCAGGACGAATACCGAGCCGTCGTCGTCGGGGGTCGCCACCACGCCCGATGGCGACAGGACCGAGGTCGGGCCGCGCCACCGCTGCCAGCCACGGCTCTCGTAGAGCGCGACGCCCTGCTCGGAGGACGACAGCGCCAGCACGTCGTACGCCGGTGCCAGCGACTCCAGCGCGGTCATGACCCGGTCGGCGTGACCACGCCGTCGGCGGTCGGGTCGTACGGCGACGCCCTCGACGTAGCCGGTGCGCAGCGAGCGGCCGGCGTGCAGCAGGCGGCGCATCACGAGCGCTCCGTGGGCGACCGCGACTCCGTCCTCGACGACGAGGGCGTGCTGCCCGCCGAGCGCGTGACCCCAGTCGTGGTCGGTGAAGTCGCCGAAGGCCTCGTCCATCAGGCCACGGACGGCGCCGAGCTCCTCCGGCGTCATCTCGGCGGTGTGGCACATGACCAGCTGAGTCACCATCGCGGTGGCCTCCTCTCCGACCACGGTGCCGCCGTCTCGACCTGGGCCGCCAGCGAGAGCAGCAGCTCCTCCTCGGCGGGGCGCGCCGCCAGCATGACACCGACCGGGAGCCCGTCCGCGGTCCAGTGGAGCGGCAGGGAGACCGCCGGCATGCCGGTCACGTTCCACGCCGAGGTGTACGGCGTGAAGGCCTTCTGCGCCGCGAAGTCGGCGGCCGGGTCGGCGTCGTCGCGCAGCGCACCGACCGGCTGAGGCGGCAGGGCGAGCGTCGGCGTCAGCACCGCGTCGTACGGCGAGAGCGCGCGCAGGGCGTCGGCGGCGTAGCGGCGCATCGCCCCGATGGCGAGACCGAGCTCCGGCGCGCTCACGGCCCGCCCCTGCTCGGCCAGCCAGCGGGTGAGCGGGCGGAGCAGGTGCTCGCGCTCGGGCGGCACGACCGTCAGGGCGGTGAGCACGGCCCAGCACGTCTCGAACACGGGCACCGCCTCGTGCGGCATCGGCACGGGCACGTCGACGACCTCGTGACCGAGCGACTCCAGCAGCCGCGACGCGTCCTCGTAGGCGGTCACACAAGCCGGGTCCACCGGGACGTCGGCGATGACCGGCGTGACGAACCGGGCGACGCGCAGCCGCCCGGGCTCGCGGTCGCAGGCGGAGAGGAAGGTCGAGGTCGGCGCCGGCGCCCAGAAGGGGTCGCCCTCGCGGCGACCCGCCATCACGTCCAGCAGCGCGGCCGCGTCGCGCACCGTGCGCGCGATCGAGCCCGCGGTGCCGAGGCCGACCGGGTCGCCGTACACGGGGAAGCCGGAGATCCGACCCCGCGACGGCTTGAGGCCCACCAGGCCGCAGCAGGAGGCAGGGATCCGGATGGAGCCGCCGCCGTCGGAGCCCTGCGCCACCGGCACCAGCCCGGCGGCCACGGCCGCCGCGGCCCCGCCCGACGAGCCGCCCGCCATGCGGGTGCGGTCCCACGGCGTCACCGCGGGCGGCCGACCGTCGGGCTCGGTGTAGCAGGGCGAGCCGAACTCCGGGGTGCTCGTCTTGCCGAGGCTCACCATCCCGGCGTCCTCCAGGGACAGCGTCACCCCGTCGGAGACGTCGGGCACGAAGTCGTCGAACGCCGCCGACCCGAAGGTCGTCCGCACTCCCGCGGTGAGGTTGAGGTCCTTGATGGCGGTCGGCACCCCGTGCAGCGGGCCACCCGACCCACCAGCCAGCGAGTCCGCCCGCTCCCGCGCGAGGTCGGGGGTGAGCGTGACGAACGCGCCGACGTCGTCGAGACGTGCGGCGCGTTCGAGGTAGTGGTCGGTCAGCTCGCGGGGCGAGACCGCGCCCGAGCGCACGAGCGCGCCCTGCTCGAGGGCGGTCAGGTCGTGCAGCTCGGTCACGGGTCGAACCTAGCGACCCCGCGGTCGGGCGTCAGGCGGCCGGCGCCTCGAAGGTCGCGAGCGAGTCGACGACGGCCTGCAGGCGCTCGAGGATGTCGGCGTCCTCGAGCACGTCGACGTCGATGGCCGACTGCGAGTGCACGGCGCCGTCGACGACGACCGCACCGGCCACGCCGAAGGAGCGCACGGCGTCCTCGTGGGCCCACTTGCCGCCGTAGGGCGTGGGCGTGGCGCCCACGACGCCGAAGGGCTTGCCGGACAGGGCGGCCGCACCGTAGGGGCGCGAGAGCCAGTCGATGGCGTTGTTGAGGACGGCCGGCATGGTGCCGTTGTACTCCGGCGTGACGGCCAGGACGGCGTCCGCGCCGGCGACGAGCTCGCGCAGGGCGGCGGCGACGGCCGGGGTCTCGGTGGCGTCGACGTCCTCGTTGTAGAACGGCAGGTCGGCCAGGCCCTCGGCGATCTCGACGGTCACGCCCTCGGGCGCGCGGTCGCGCAGCGCCTCGGCGATGCGGCGGTTCAGGGAGTCGGCGCGGAGGCTGCCGACGAGGGCGACGATGCGAGTGGTGGAGGTCATGGCAGGCTAAACGGACCGCAGTCCGCTTTCTATTCCCGGCGGCCGGACTTTCTTCGAGCCCTACTGTTGCGGGCATGGACGGGCTGCGCATGTTGCCGCTGCTCGACGGGGGGCCCGTCGAGCGCAGCGACGCCGCGCGCAACCGCGAGGCGCTGCTCGCCGCCGCCGAGGAGCTCGTCCACGAGCGCTGCGGCGTGCAGGGCGTGACCATGGACGCGGTGGCCGCGCGCGCCGGCGTGGGCAAGGGGACGGTCTACCGCCGGTTCGAGAGTCGCGAGGGCCTCATGGCCGCGCTCCTCAACCGCTCCGAGACCGCCTGGCAGCAGTCGGTGCTCTCCGGTCCCCCGCCGCTGGGCCCGGGCGCCCCTCCCCTGGAGCGGCTGCTCGCGTTCGGGCACTCGCGCATGGAGACCAACCTGCTGCACGGCGACCTGATCCAGGCGGCCGGCCAGTCCGGCTCCCGGGCCTACGCCGCGGTGTCGTTCGTGGCGATGCACGTGCGCTACCTGCTCACCGAGCTCGGCGTGCGCGGCGACGTGCCGATCCTCGCCACGGCCCTGCTGGCCCCGCTCGAGATCGTGATCCTGCAGCAGCAGACCCACATCGAGCAGGTACCGCTGGAGCGGATCCGGCGCGGCTGGGACGACCTCGTGCGGCGCGTGGTCTCAGTCGACGTGGTGGCGCCGTAGCCCGTAGGTCAGCCCGTCCACGAGCGCACCCCACGAGGCCTCGATGACGTTGTGGCCCACCCCGACGGTGACCCACGAGGAGCCGCCGTCGGTCGTCTCGATGAGCACCCGGGTGATCGCGTCGGTGCCGTGGCCCTGGTCGAGGATGCGGACCTTGTAGTCGATCAGCTCGAACTTCGCGACCTCGGGGAAGGCCTGCACGATCGCCGAGCGCAGCGCCGAGTCGAGCGCGTTGACGGGGCCGTTGCCCTCGCCGGTCACGACGTAGCGCACGTCGGCCGCCTTGAGCTTGACGGTGGCCTCGGAGACCGCCTCCTCCCCCGTCTGCGCGTGGGTGAGCGTCTCGGTGATGACCCGCCACGACTCGACCTCGAAGTACGACGGGCGCGCGCCCTCGACCTCCTCCAGCAGCAGCAGCTCGAAGGAGGCGTCGGCCGCCTCGAAGGTGTAGCCGCGCTGCTCCAGCTCCTTGACCCGCGAGGTCACCCGCCCGACCAGCTCGCGGTCGCCCGACAGGTCGAAGCCGAGCTCCTTGCCCTTGAGCTCGATCGAGGCGCGACCGGCCATGTCGGAGATGAGCAGCCGCATGTCGTTGCCGACGCCCACGGGGTCCATGTGCTGGTAGAGGTTGGGGTCGACCTTGATCGCGCTGGCGTGCAGGCCGGCCTTGTGCGCGAACGCCGACGTGCCGACGTACGGCTGGCGCGAGGCCGGCGGGAAGTTCGTCACCTCCGCGACGGCGTGGGCGATCCGGGTCGACTCCGCGAGCAGCCCCTGCGGCAGGACGGTGCGGTCCAGCTTGAGCTCGAGGTTGGCGACGACGGAGATCAGGTCGGCGTTGCCGGTGCGCTCGCCGTAGCCGTTGATGCAGCCCTGCACGTGGGTGGCGCCGGCGTCGACGGCCGCGAGCGAGTTGGCGATCGCGCAGCCGGTGTCGTTGTGGGCGTGGATGCCGACGCGCACGCCGGTCGACTCGATGACGTCGTGGACCGTGTCGGACACCCAGCTCGGCAGCATGCCGCCGTTGGTGTCGCAGAGCGCGACCACCTCGGCGCCGGCCTCGTAGGCCGTGCGCAGCACCTCGAGGGCGTAGTCGCGGTTGGCGCGGTAGCCGTCGAAGAAGTGCTCGGCGTCCAGGAAGACCTGCTGGCCCTCGGCCCGCAGGTGGCTGACCGTGTCGCGCACCATCGCGAGGTTCTCCTCCAGCGTGGTGCGCAGGGCCAGCTCGACGTGCCGGTCGTGGGACTTGGCGACCAGGGTGACCACGCCCGCGCCGCTGTCGCGCAGGGCCGCCACCTGCGGGTCGTCGGCCGCGCGCACGCCCGCCTTGCGGGTCGCGCCGAACGCCGCCAGGGTGGCGTGCCGCAGGTCGAGCTCCTGCGCGGCCCGGCGGAAGAACTCGGTGTCCTTGGGGTTGGCGCCCGGCCAGCCGCCCTCGATGTAGCCCACGCCGAGCCCGTCGATCTGCCGCGCGATGCTGAGCTTGTCGGCGACCGAGAGGTTGAGCCCCTCCTGCTGCGCGCCGTCGCGCAGGGTGGTGTCGTAGACGTGGAAGGCGCCGTGCAGGTCCATCGGAGTCACTCTCGGGTCGGGTCCAGGGCACAAAAAAACCTCTCGGAGTACGAGAGGCGGCGCATCGGGCAGGGGTGCTCGATGCGCTAGGAAATGATGATGCGGTGCTGCATGGCACCCATCGTGCCATGCGGGCCGTGCCGTGGACAGCGATCTCGCGATGCGAGCCTCAGCGCGGGCCCAGGTCGGCGAAGGGCCGCTCGTCGCCGGGCGCCCAGGTGGTGCCGACGTCCGCGGCGCGCACGACGAGCACGGCGGCGATCACCAGCAGCACCGCCACGCCCGCGGCCCACGGGCCGTGGCTGCGCGACAGCGGGTGCACCACGCGACGCAACGGCGAGCGCAGCCGGCTGCCGCCCGGGCCCGACCACAGCGCCACGGCCAGCACGACCCCGCTCGCGAAGAGCGTCGTCCCCACGCCGGCCGCGACGGCGTAGCAGACGAGGGCGGCCGAGACCGCGAGCCCGGCGCTCCACAGCAGCAGCATCAGGGTGCCCCCGACCGACTGCACGAGGTGCCAGGGAGCGCCGACGAGCACCTGCGCGCCGTCGTACCACTTGCGGCCGCGGCGCAGCCGACGGTCGCCTGCGGCGCTCGCGGCGAGCGAGCCGCTGCGCAGCAGCCACACCAGCAGGCACACCAGCCCGGCGACCACCCACGGGGCCACCATCAGACCGCCCCCGAGCGCGAGCGCGCCACTGGTGAGCAGCACCGCCCGGCGTACCTTCTCGCCCCACGGCACCGGAGGCGCCGGCGGCGGCACAGGGTCCTCCCAGTCCTGCGCCCACGGGTGGTGCGGGGGCGGCTCGACGCGCGTGACCTCGGTGAGCATCCGGGTGGGCGGCGGCGCCAGCTCGCGCTCGACCGCGGTCGGGGCCTCGGCGGCCTGGGCTCCCGCGAGCGCGAGGGGGATCGTGAAGATGTCCTCGGAGCCCGTGGGCACCGGGGGTACGGCGGTGTGGGGGCGCGTGGTCTGCGGGCGCAGCCACGCGAGGATCGCCTCGAGGCTGGGCCGCCGGTCGGGCTCGGGGTCCAGGGCGGCCTCGACGAGCTGGCGCAGCGCGTAGGGCAGGCCGGTCAGGTCGTGCTCGCCGCGGCGGACGCGGTCCATGATCGCCATGCTGGGCCCGCGGCCGAAGGGCGGGTTGCCGGTGCCGGCGTAGGCGACCGTGGCGGCCCACGAGTGGACGTCGGAGGCGGCGGTCGCGTCGTCGCCGTAGAGGATCTCGGGCGCGAGGTAGCCGGGGGTGCCCAGCAGCCAGCCGGTGTGGGTGAGCTTGGGGTCGTCGGCGACGCGGGCCAGGCCGAAGTCGATGAGGATCGGGGTGCGGCCCTCCATCAGGACGTTGGAGGGCTTGATGTCGCGGTGCAGCACGCCGACGTCGTGCACGGAGGCCAGCCCCTCGGCCAGGCACCCCGCGAACCAGATCAGGTTGGGCCCCTCGATGGCGCCCTCCTCCACGACGTAGTCGTGCAGGGACAGCCCGGGCACGTAGCGCGTGGCGACGTAGGGCACCGCGGCCCACGGGTCGGCGTCGACGATCTCGGCGACCCACCGGCTGCGGATGCGGCGCAGCGAGTTGACCTCGCGCGCGAAGCGGGCGCGGGCCTCGTCGTCGCCGACGATGTGGGGCCGCAGCATCTTGAGCGCGACCCGCGGCCCGATCTCGCCGGGGCCGGCCTCCTTGCGCGCCAGGTGGACCACGCCCATGCCGCCCTCGCCGATCTTGGAGAGCAGCGTGTAGGGGCCGACCCGGTCCCGCGCGGGCGCGCCGGCCCGCGGCAGCGGGGTCACCGGCAGCTCGGACACAGGGACGAATCTACCCGGGCCGAGCGGCTCCCCGCCGCCGCGACAGGCCGCTACCCGGCCGCCTCGACTGCGGGGACGAGCGCCTCGACGAACGCGTCCAGGCCCCAGGTGAGGGACAGCGCGGTCGGCGGCGACACCGAGGAGACCTCGGCCTCACCGACGACGGTGGCGACGCGGTCGTCCTGGAACTGCGACATCGCCTGGTACGTCGGGTCGTCGGCGATCGTCTTGGCGGCGTCCTCGTCGGGCACGTAGGACAGCAGCACGTCGGAGGTCAGCTCGTCGACCACCTCGGGGCTGATCGTGTAGTAGAACGTCGTCTCCTCGGTGTCGAGCTCGCCGACGCTGGGCGCCAGCGTGAACCCGAGGTCCTCGAGGAACTGCACGCGCGGGTCCGCGCCGCGGTAGACGTAGAAGGCGCTCGGGTCGATGGCGACCGCCGCGATCGTCTTGCCCTCGAACTCCGGGTGCGCCTTCGCCGCGGCGGCGACCTCGCCGTCGATGTCCTCGAGCAGCTGGTCGGCGGCGTCCGCCTCGCCGAGCACCTGGCCGACGGTGGTGACGACGTCGCGCCACGGGGTCGCCCACGGCTCGTCGGGGTAGGCCACGGTGGGCGCGATCTTCGTGAGCTTCTCGTAGTCGGCCTCGGTGATGCCGGAGTAGTTGGCCAGGATCACGTCGGGGTCGGCCGCGAGGATCTCCTCGAACGGCGGCGACTCGCCGGGGGTCAGCGTGGTCGGCTTGTCGTCGCCGGACTCCTCGAACGCCTCCTCCTGCCACGGCATGAAGCCGTCCTTCGAGGCGCCGTAGGTGAGCCCCTCCATGGCGACGGGTGTGACCCCGAGCGCGATCGCGGCGTCCGGCGAGCCCCATCCCCAGGTCACGACGCGCTCCGGCTTCTCCTCGATCTCGGTGGTGCCGAGCGCGTGCTCGATCGTGACGGGCTCGAAGGCCTCCCCGGAGTGCGCGCTGTCGTCGTCGTTGCCGTCCTCGCTCTCGGAGCCGCAGGCGGCCAGCGGCAGGGCCAGCAGCACGGCGGCCAGCGGCGCGACGGCGCGCGCGAGGGATCGGCGGGGGCGGTGCGGGAGACGGCTCGGGGACACGTCACTCCTCGGGGTACGGACCGGTCGGTCGACTAGTTAGGCGAGCCTCACCTTATAACGATCGCCGTCACGCCGGGGCGGTGGTCCGCCGTACGGGAAGGTGCCGTCCGATCGGCACGACCATGGGGCAGCCGGCGACCGGGTCCGGCAGCACCTGCGACTCCAGGCCGAAGGCCTCGCGGACGCAGGCCGCGTCGAGCACGTCCTCGGGCGCCCCGCAGCGCAGGATCCGCCCCTCCTTCATCACCACCAGCTGGTGGGCGTAGCGGGCGGCGAGGTTGAGGTCGTGCAGCACCATCACGACCGTGGTCCCCCGCTCGGCGTTGAGCTCGGCGAGGAGGTCCAGGACCTCGACCTGGTGGGCGATGTCGAGGTACGTCGTCGGCTCGTCGAGCAGCATGGTGGCGGGGTCCTGCGCCAGCATCATCGCGATCCAGACCCGCTGCCGCTGGCCGCCGGACAGCTCGTCGACCCGGCGCCCGGCCAGCTCGTGGGTGTCGGTGAGCGCCAGTGCCTGCGCGACGGCCTCGGCGTCGTCGCCGCTCCAGCGCCGGAAGGCGCCCTGGTGGGGGTGCCGTCCGCGGCCGACGAGGTCGGCGACGGTGATGCCGTGGGGCGCCGTGGGCTGCTGCGGCAGCAGGCCGAGCCGGGTCGCGACGTCGCGCGGGCGCAGCCGGCGCAGGTCGGTGCCGTCGAGCTCCACGCGGCCCTGCGTGGGGCGCATGATCCGGCCCAGGCCGCGCAGCAGCGTGGACTTGCCGCAGCCGTTGGCGCCGACGATCACGGTGACCTCACCGGCGGGCACGGCGAAGTCCACGCCGTGCACGACCGTGCGGCGGTCGTAGGCGAGGTGGACGTCGTGGGCGACGAGGCTCATGGCAGCTCCTTCACGAGGTGCGCGTGCGTCCGGCCGCCATCAGCCAGATCAGGTAGGGCCCGCCGATGGCGCCGGTGACGACGCCGACGGGCACGGAGAACTCGACGGGCAGCAGGCTGGGCAGGACGTGCTGGGCGACGAGGTCGGCCCCGGTGACGAGCACGACCCCGACCAGCGCGGACTGCACGAGGGCCAGCGAGCCGTCGCCGAGCAGCCGGCGGGCCACGGGGGCCGCGATGAGGGCCACGAAGGCGACCGGACCGGCGGCGGCCGTGGCGGCGCACGCGAGCGCGACGCCGAGGGCGATGACCAGCCCCCGGGTGACCTCCGGGCGCAGCCCGAGGCCGGCCGCCTGCTCGTCGCCGAGCAGCAGCAGGTCCAGGCCGCGGGCGACGAGGAGGACCGGCGGGAGCAGGACGGCCACCAGGACGGCGAGGATCGTGACCATGGCCCAGTCGGCCTGCGCGACGCTGCCGGTCATCCAGAGCAGCGCTGCTTGCGCCTCCTGGACCTCGCTGCGGGTGAGCAGGTAGCCCACGACGCTGGTGCAGACGTAGGCCACGCCGATGCCCGACAGCACGAAGCGGTGGCCGGTCATGCCACCGCGCCACGCCACGGCGTAGAGCAGCAGCCCGACGGCGGCGCCACCCGCGAAAGCCGCGACCGAGACCCAGAATCCGGTCACCCCGCCCAGCAGCAGCGCCCCGACGGCGCCGGCGCTCGCGCCCTGGGACACCCCGATCACGTCGGGGCTGGCCAGCGGGTTGCGCAGCACGCTCTGGAAGAGCGCGCCGGCCAGGCCGAAGGCGACGCCGACGAGCACGCCGAGCGCGACCCGGGGCAGCCGGAAGTCGAAGACCACGATCTGCGCCGGGCCGTCGTCGAGCCCGAGCAGGGCGCGGACCACCTCGCGGGCCGTGAGCGGGTAGTCGCCGAGCATGAGCGCCGCGACGCAGAGGGCAACCGCCGCGAGGAGGAGGCCGAGCGTGACCAGGGACCGGCGCGTGCGGCGACGCAGACGGGTGGACCGCAGGCCTTCGCCGGCGACGGCGTGGGCGGCCAGGACGGCGCTCACGCGGCGACGCTCCGCGAGCCGCGCACCAGGCCGAGCAGCACCGGGGCGCCGATGACCGCGACGACCAGGCCGGCCTCGAGCTCGCCGGCCACCACCAGGCGACCGACGACGTCGGCGGCGAGCAGGAGCAGCGGGCCGATGAGGACCGACAGCACGACGATCCACCGGTAGTCGGGCCCGACCAGGGCGCGCGCCACGTGGGGCACGACCAGCCCGACGAACGCGATCGGCCCCACGAGCGAGACCGCCGATCCGCAGAGCAGCACGACGGCGAGCACGACGAGCAGCCGGCCGCGCGTGACGTCCTGACCGAGGCCGCGCGCCACGTCGTCCCCGAGCGCCAGCGCGTTGAGCACCCGGCCGGCGGCCAGGGCGAGCAGCAGGCCCACGACCACGAACGGCAGCACCGAGGTCAGCGAGTCCGCCGACCGGTTGGCCAGCGACCCGACCTGCCAGAACCGGAACTCCCGGAGCGTGTTGCGGTCGGTGAGCAGCACGACGGTGATCAGGGAGGTCGTCGTCGCGGTCACCGCGGCGCCGACGAGCGCCAGCTTGACCGGCGTGACGCCCTCCCAGCCCATCGACGCGGCGCCGTAGACGACGACGGCTGCGATCGCCGCGCCGAGAAAGGCGAACCAGACGTAGCCGTCGACCGAGGTCACGTGGAAGCCGGCGATCGCGACGATGACCGCGAGCGAGGCGCCGGAGTTGAGGCCGAGCAGGCCGGGGTCGGCGATCGGGTTGCGAGTGACGCCCTGCATCAGGGCGCCTGCCACGCCGAGCGCCGCACCGCCGACCAGGCCGATCAGGGTCCGCGGCACCCGCTCGGTGCGCACCACCGCGTGGTCGTTGTCGCCCGTGACCGGGGACAGCAGTGCGTCGAGCACGTCGGAGGCGGACACGTCGCGCACGCCCCACATCAGGCTGGCCAGGGAGACCAGGAGCAGCAGAACGAGCAGCGCGACGACGGCCACGACACCCCGGCGGGCCGTGCGCGGGCGGCTCTCGACGGGCGGGCGCGACGGGGCGAGCACGGACATGCTCACCCTCCCGACCTGGTCCGACGACGACTTAGGCAAGGGTAACCTCTGTTCACTCGCAGCCGGGGACACTCTTGCCATATCAGCAGGTCTTGATATGTTGGCGCCCATGACGTTCTCCCCCGCCGACCACCTGGGCGCCGTCGACCGCGCCCTCACCACGATCACCCGCGACGGCCAGGAGCTGCGGCTGCTCACGGTGAGCCGCACCTTCGACGCCGCTCCCGACGAGGTGTGGGACGCCCTCACCACCGCCGAGCGCATCGAGCGCTGGATGATGCCTGTCACCGGTGACCTCGAGGTCGGCGGCCGCTTCCAGCTGGAGGGCAACGCCGGCGGCGAGGTGCTCGACTGCGTCCCGCCCGAGCGGCTGGCCCTGACCTGGGAGTACGGCGGTCAGGTGAGCTGGGTCGACGTCAGCCTGCGCCCCACCGAGGCCGGGACGCTCCTCCAGCTCGACCACTCCGCCCCGGTGCCGCCGGAGATGTGGGAGCAGTTCGGCCCCGGTGCGGTCGGCATCGGCTGGGAGCTGGGCCTCATGGGCATGGCCGAGCACCTGGCCGCCCCCGACGCCGAGCGTCCGCCCCGCGAGACCGTGCCCGACCTGACCGACTACATGCACGCCTCCAGCGCGGCCTGGGGCGAGGTCGACATCAGTGCCGGCGCCGAGCCCGAGGCCGCCCGCGCGGCTGCCCGCCGTACGGCCGAGGCCTACACCGCGACGCCGGAGGGCTGACGTGCACGCCCTCGACGTGCTGGGCGACCCGGTCCGCCGCCGGATCCTCGAGCTCCTGGCCGAGGGCGAGCAGCCGGCCGGCGCCGTCGTCGAGGTGATCTCCGCGGAGTTCGGCATCGGCCAGCCGGCGGTCTCGATGCAGCTCAAGGTGCTGCGCGAGGCCGGCTTCACCGACGTGCGGGCCGAGGGCCGGCGCCGGATCTACGCCGTCGCCGCCGGGCCGCTCGCCGAGGTCGACGCCTGGCTCACGCCGTTCCGCGCCTTCTGGGAGCAGCGCCTCGACGCGCTCGACACCGAGCTCCACCGCGGCAGGAGGGCGCGCTAGACGATGCGGTGCATCCAGCCGAACGCGTCCTCGGCGCGGCCGTACTGCACGTCGACGAGCGCCTGGCGCACGCGCATCGTGAGGTCCGTGCTGGCGGGTGCCGGCACCTCTCCCCCGTCCCACTTCAGCGAGCCGACCGGGGTGACGACCGCGGCGGTGCCGCAGGCGAAGACCTCGGTGATGCGGCCGCTGGTCACCCCGTCGCGCCACTCGTCGATGGAGAAGCGGCGCTCCTCGACCTGGTGACCCAGCTTGCCGGCGAGCTCGATGATGCTGGCGCGGGTGATGCCCTCGAGGATGGTGCCGGTCTCGGGGGTCACGATCCGGCCGTCGTCGTGGACGAAGTAGAGGTTCATGCCGCCGAGCTCCTCGACGTACTTCCCCTCCTGTGCGTCGAGGAACACGACCTGGTCGCAGCCCTGCGCGGTGGCCTCCTGCTGCGCGACCAGCGAGCTGGCGTAGTTGCCGCCGGTCTTGGCCGCACCCATGCCGCCGCGGCCGGCGCGGGTGTAGTCCTCGGTCAGCCACAGGGTCACCGGCTTGACGCCGCCCTTGAAGTAGGCGCCGGCCGGGCTCGCGATCACCATGAAGGTGACGTGCTGCGCGGGGCGCACGCCGAGGAAGACCTCGGAGGCGAACATGAACGGGCGCAGGTAGAGGCTCTTCTCCCCCGCCGGGTCGGGCACCCAGCGCTGGTCGATCTCGACGAGCGCGTCGACGGCCTGCACGAACTCGGCGACGGGCAGCTCGGGGAAGGCCAGGCGCTGGCTGGAGCGCACCATCCGTGCGGCGTTCTCCTCAGGACGGAAGGTCCACACCGAGCCGTCGTCGTGGCGGTAGGCCTTCATGCCCTCGAAGGTCTCCTGGGCGTAGTGCAGGACCGCCGTCGCGGGGTCCATCGCCAGGGGGCCGTAGGGCTCGATCCTCGCGTCGTGCCACCCGGCGTCGGGGGTCCACTCGACCAGGAACATGTGGTCGGTGAAGTGGACCCCGAAGCCGGGGTTGGCGAGGATCTCGGCGAGGCGGGCGTCGTCGACGGGGGCCGCGTTGGCGGTGGTGCTGATCTGCATGGACGTCACGGTATCGGACCCTCCGGGTCGGGAGATGTGTGGGAAATGACGAACGCCGGGCACGTGTCCCGTGCCCGGCGCCGACGTCGTGGTGCTGCGTCGTGGTGCTGCCGGGGCTCAGCCGCCTACTCGCGACGCGATGGCGTCGCCGATCTCGGAGGTACGGCGGACGGCGGCGGGCGTGCGGTCGGCCAGGTCGGCGATGACCGCCGTCTCGACCACGGCCGCGGCATCGGTGTGCCCGAGGTGGTCGAGCAGCAGCGACACCGACAGGATCGCGGCCGTCGGGTCGGCCTTCTGCTGGCCCGCGATGTCGGGCGCGGAGCCGTGGACCGGCTCGAACATCGACGGCGCGGTGCGGTCGGGGTTGACGTTGCCGGAGGCGGCCAGGCCGATGCCACCGGTGATGGCGGCGGCCAGGTCGGTGATGATGTCGCCGAAGAGGTTGTCGGTGACGATCACGTCGAAGCGGGACGGGTCGGTCGTCATGAAGATCATGGCGGCGTCGACGTGCATGTAGTCGACGGTGACGTCGGGGAAGTCGCGGGCGACCTCCTGGGTCAGTCGCCACCACACGGCGCCGGCGTTGACGAGCACGTTGGTCTTGTGGACCAGCGTCAGCTTCTTGCGCGGGCGGCGCTGGGCGCGGTGGAAGGCGTCGCGCACGACGCGCTCGACGCCGAACGCGGTGTTGACCGAGACCTCGGTGGCGATCTCGTGCGGCGTACCGACGCGCAGGGCGCCGCCGTTGCCCGTGTAGGGACCCTCGGTGCCCTCGCGGACCACGACGAAGTCGACGTCGCCCGGGCTGGCGAGGGGTGAGGCCACGCCCGGGAAGATGCGCGAGGGACGCAGGTTGACGTAGTGGTCGAGCTCGAAGCGCAGGCGCAGCAGCAGCCCGCGCTCGAGGATGCCCGGCGGCAGGTTCGGGTCGTTGGGCTTGCCGCCCACCGCGCCGAGCAGGATGGCGTCGTGCTGGCGGATCTCGCCGAGCACCGAGTCGGGCAGCACCTCGCCGGTCGCGAGGTAGCGCTCCGCGCCGAGGTCGTAGCGGGTCGGCTCGAACTTCACGCCGGCGGGCGCGGCCACCTCGAGGACCTTGAGGGCCTCGGCGGTGACCTCCTGGCCGATCCCGTCGCCGGGGATGACGGCGAGCTTGAGCGTGCCGGACGAGGTCGAGTCAGTGGTGGTCATGGGCGCAGACGTTAGTTGTCGTCGGGGCGCTGGCCGCCGTTGTCTCGCAGGTCAAGCGAGGCCTGGACGGCCTCGTGGCTGCGCGGGTTCTCGGGGTGGTGCTGGGCCGGGCCCCACTCGGGGTACATGTCGTACATGGCGCTGCTCCTGGTTGGTTGGTGCCGGACGGAGGGAGGACGAGGGATGGTGCGTCGTCTGCGCTCCGCCGCAGGAGAGGCGGGACCCACGGATCACGTGGGAGGAGCTGACCGAGCAGGATGCGGATCGCGCGAGGGCTGATCGGGATCCTGCGGCGGAGCGAGAGACGAGGTAAGAGACCGCACACCGCTGATCACCGCGGCGAGGTGGCCTCTGTGAGCAGTGATTACTGCTGGGCCTCGCCGCGGCGCACGATAAGTACGAGAACGCTCCGCATGATGTGGCCACGCTAGGGCGCGGACCTCGCCGCCGCCACCGCATCCAGCAAACTGGTCACATGCCGAGACGGCCGTCCCATGATGAAAGACTCGGGACATGAGCGCCCCACCTGACCTCCCCGACGTGGTGAACCGCGCCTTCGCCGTCTCCCGCAAGGCCGGCTACGTGTCGTTCTGCCGCAACGAGACCGGTCGCCTGCTGGCCATGCTGGCCGCCACCCGCACCGGCACGATGGCGGAGTTCGGGACCGGCTGCGGCGTCGGCACCGCCTGGCTGCGCTCCGGCGTCCGCGGTGACGCGCGCATCGTCACCGCCGAGCTGAACGCCAAGCTGGCCACCGCGGCCGCCGAGATCTTCGTCGACGACCCGCAGGTCGAGGTCCTCGCCGCCGACTGGTCCACCCTGCTCGACAAGGGCCCCTTCTCGCTGCTCTTCCTCGACTCCGGCCAGCCCACCGAGGTGGGCGTCGACGCCGTCGCCGACCTCGTCGAGGACGGCGGCATCGTGGTCCTCGACGACTTCACCCCCTGCGAGATGTGGCCGCCGATCACCGACGGTCGCGTCGACACCCTCCGCGAGCGGTGGCTCACCGACGAGCGCTTCACGACCGTCGAGATCATGGTCGCCCGCGATGCCAGCACGATCGTCGCCACGAAGAGGTAGCGGCGCTGGGTTGATCCCTCAGAACTCTCCGTCAGTGGCCCGGCGGACGACGATGCGGGTCCAGGCGCCGACGTAGACGCGGTCGTCGGAGGCGATCTCCTGCTTCTGCCCCGGCGGCACCGGGGTGCTGGGGAGGGGGCCGACCGAGCTGCCGACGTAGGTGCCGTTGGACGAGCCGAGGTCCTCGACGAACCAGCGGGTGCCGTCGGTGGTGAGCTGGGCGTGGCGGCGGCTGATGCCGTTGTCGGAGGACAGGTCGATGTCGGGGGTGATGTTGCGACTGCGCGAGGCGCGGCCGATGAGGACCGACGTGTGCTTGAGCGGTACGACGGTCGGCAGGCCCGGCGAGGGCAGGGGGTCGGTGCTCTTCTGGTCGGCGTACCAGTCGGGGTCGATCCAGACCTCCGCCACCCACGCGTCGGCCAGCGCGGGCGCCGGGTTGGCGGTCGCGGTCGCCGGCGCCGCCGGCGCGTCGTCGGCAGGAGCCGGCGGAGCGGACGGCGAGGACACGTCGAGCGGGTTCAGCGGCCGGGGCAGCGTGCCGGTCGTGAAGTCGTAGCCGCAGGCCTCGCAGAACAGCGCGTTGGGCGGGTTGGCCGCCGAGCAGTGCGGGCAGGACGTCGTGTCCGGCGCCGCTGCGGGCGTGACGGGCAGGGTGCCGGTCGCGTCGCCGGGGTCGCCGCCGCCCGCGGGCATGGCGATCCCGCAGACGTCGCAGTAGTCGGTGGCGGCGGTGTCGTGGCCCGCCGGGCAGACGTTCACTTCTTGATCCGGGTCGTCTTGGTCGACGCGGTGTCGAGGGCCATCTCGTCGGCCTTGGCGATGCCGGCCTTGAGCCGCACGGTGCCCTCGCGCTCGTCGGTGATGTCGACGACCTTCTTGAGCTTGGAGGTGGCCTCGTCGTTGCCGGTCTCGGCGGCCAGCTGCACGGCGCGGCCGAGCTTGGTGGTCGCGGTCGCCTCGTCACCGGCCGCCTTGGCCGCCAGGCCCTCCTGGATCATCGAGGCCAGCTCGGTCTGCCCGGTGTAGTGGGCGACCTGCTGGTCGATGCGGGTGGTGAGCTCGGAGTTGTTGGACCAGGTCGCCTTGACCAGGGCCTGCGTCACGACGTTCTCGCCCAGGGCCAGCTGCACGCGCGCGGCGAGCTGCTCCTGGCCGATGGCCTTGGCCGCGACCCGCACGGCGACGTGGTAGTCGCGCGCCTCGTCGGCCCAGGCCCCGGTCGGGTAGGCGCCCGTCAGCGGGTTGACCTCCACCCGGCGGTCGGTCAGGTCCTCGACGGTCGGCGAGACCTGGCGGACGAACAGCACCTGCGCGCCCTGCGGGGTCCACACGCGCAGCTGGGCGTCGGCCACGCCGCGCGCCATCGAGGAGCGCATCATGTCCTGGAACTGAGCCTGCATCTGCGAGGGCTCCGGGATGATGTCGACGCTGCCCAGCAGCGCCTGGGCGATCCGGCGGATCTCCTCGACCTGCCAGTCCGTGCCCGCGCCGCGGCAGTCGCACTGGAAGACCCCGGTGGCGCGGCGGATCGCCGAGTCGAGGGAGCCGGGCTGCTCGCGGTTCTCGCCGTCGGTGAGCAGGATCGCGTGGCGCTGGGTCACCTCGGGCACCGACGCGAAGAGCGTGCCGGCCAGGTCGAGCCAGGTGCTGATCGCCGTACCGCCGCTGCCCACGAAGCGACCGACCGCGGCGGTGGCCTCCTGGCGGGTGCGGGCGTCGGCCTGCACCATGCCCGGCCCCGAGGACACCTGGGGGTAGGCCAGCATCGCGCGGTCGGAGCCGGCGACGACGGCGAACCACGTGCCGTCCACGATCTCCGCGATCGCGGCCTGGGCGGCCTGCTTGGCGGCCGCCATCGTCTGCGGGCCCATCGAGCCGGAGGTGTCGACGATGATGATCTCGCCGGCCGACCCGCCGCCGGACTGCCCGGCCGTGCCGGCGCCGGTGCAGGTGACGGTGACGATCGCGTTGACGTCCGTCCCGCCGTCGGGCAGGAACTCGTTCTGGTAGACGGCGGCGGTGAAGTCAGCCATGGGTCTCCTCCTGGGGTACGACGGGGTAGGCGGCGGTCTCGGCGTTCGGGTCGCTGACGCTCTGGGCCGCGGTGACCACATCCTGCCCCGCAACCGGTCCGTCCAGTCGTGCCAGCGTGGCCGTGATGTTGTCGATCCCGCCCTGGGCGTTGGCCCAGTCGGTCAGCGCGAGCGCGAGGGCGGCCGGATCGGTCGCCCCGCTGGCGCGGACCTGCTCGGCGAGCGCCTCGGGCTCCGAGGCGTAGTTCCACAGGCCGTCGGAGCACACCAGGACCCAGCCCGGGCCGCTCACGTCGAGGGTGCCCACCCGCGGCGCGATGTCGCGCGCGTCGCGTCCGAGCCACTTGGTGATCGCGTGCGCCTGCGCCGACGTCTCCGCCTGGTGGCGCGGGGTGCCGGCGGCGATCAGCTGCTGGGCGACGGAGTCGTCGACCGACAGCTGCACGCCGGGGGCGCCGTCGGGCAGCCAGTAGGCCCGCGAGTCGCCGACGTTGGCGAAGGACAGCGTCGAGCCCTCCACGACCACGCACACGAACGTCGCCGACGGCGGGGTCGGGGTGCCGGCCGGTGCCGTCGCGACCACGGCGTCGTTGGCGGCCGAGACCGCGTCGGCGAAGACCTTCGTCACCGCGGCGATCCGGCTGTCCGGCGTGCCCATCCCCCGCGGCAGCGGGGTCCGCAGCACCTCGATCGCCGCACGGGCACCGGCGAGCGAGGCGATGTGGGAGTCATCGGTGTTGGAGACGCCGTCCATGACCAGCAGCACCGCCCGCTCCCCCGGGGTGGGCGAGGCGAGCAGCGCCATGGCGTCCTCGTTGCGGCTGTGGCGGATGCCGCGGTCGCAGACACCGGCGACCCAGGCCGCCGGGGCCTCGCGGAAGTGGTCGCGCTCGGTGGGCGCCTTGGTGCCGCACTGGCCGCAGTAGCCGTCGGGTCCGACCTCGCCGCCGCAGGTGCGGCACGGGATGCGGCCCGACGCGGCGGGCGCGGGTGGCGTGCCGCCCGTCGCGTGGGTGGCCGCGCTGATCGGGGCCACGTCGTCGATCGGGGTGCTCGCGTCGGGCGCGACACCGCCCTGGAGCGAGACCGGGAGCGGGGTCTCGCCGGTGGGGGGCGCCCCCAGCGAGAAGCCGCAGTTCTCGCAGAACAGCGTGCCCTCGGGCGTGGCGGACCCACAGTTGGGGCAGGTAGGGGCGTCAGTCATGTCAGCGTCCACATCCGTACGGCGTTGGCCTGGTTGACGAGCTCGACGCGCTGCCGCAGCTCGGTGGCATCACGGGCGAGGGACCGGAACGAGCGCTCCAGCGCGTCCCGCAGCCCCGCCTCGGTCGCCGGGTGAGCGCCTACCTTCGCATCCGGTCGCGGCGCGCTCCTCACCACCACGGCCAACGCCTGCTCGAGGATCCGCACGCTGTAGGTCTCGCGGGTGCGCGGGTCCATCGGCACGGACTCGATCGAGCGCATCGCCTGGTCGAGCAGCGCGAGGTCGGTGCTGTCCCCGGACAGGAGCACGTCGGCGCGCAGCTGACGGCTCTCGGGGTAGCCCCGGCTGGTCTTCGGCACCATGTCGAGGGCGGCGACCGCGCCCTGCAGGTCGTGGCGCTGGGTGCGCACGCGCGCCATGCCGAACGACGCCGGGGCGACGTACGTCGCGTCCGTCGCGGCGCACGTGGCGTAGAGCCGCTCCGCGATCTCGCCCTGTCCCCCGCGCTCGCATGCCAGGGCCAGCGCCAGCTTGGGCGCGAGCTCGCCGGGGACCTGCTGGTAGACGGCGTTGAACGACGCCGCGGCGGTGTCCCAGTCCTCCAGCTGCAGGGTCGCGAGCCCGTCCATCCACAGGGCCCGCCACTCCCAGGGGTCCTGGGCGAGCAGGTCGGCGGCGTAGCCGCGGGCTCGGGCCGGCTCCTCGAGCTCGAGCGCGGCCTGGGCCCGGGCGAGCCACACCTCCGCGGTGTTCTCCGGCGCCGCCTCGAGGTCCTCCAGGCGCTGCTTCGGGTCCTCGGCGCCGATGCCGGAGAGCCAGGCGTACTGGTCGTCGGTCGTGTCCGGCCTCAGGTCGGGCAGCTGCGACCACTCCAGCGCGGACGCCGACGTGGAGGGCGACTCGAAGAGCACCGACGCCGCCGAGGTCAGCGCGGTGCCGCTGGTGCGGCCCGCGACGACCTCGCGCAGCACGCCGAGCACCTGCGTGCGCAGCTCGTCGGCCGACGCGAAGCGGTCGGCCGGGTCGGGCGCGCAGCACTTGGCGATCAGCCAGTAGAGCGAGTCGTGCTCGGCGAACAGCGGCGTGGACTCCGGCGGCGGCAACGTGTGCAGGTAGGTGCCCTGGTAGCCGCGGAACTCCATGCACAGCACGACCAGCGTGCGGCCGATCGTGTAGATGTCGGAGGCCACGCTCGGGCCGACCTCGGCGACCTCGGGCGCCTGGTAGCCGACCGTGCCGTAGATCGCCGACTCCTGGTCGTCGATGCGCCGGACCCCGCCGAGGTCGATCAGCTTCACCGCGTCGCCGACCTGGATCAGGTTGTCGGGCTTGAAGTCGCAGTAGACCAGGCCGAGGTCGTGCAGGTACTGGAACGCCGGCAGCACCTCGAGCAGGTAGGCCAGCGCCTGGTCGACCGGCAGCGGGGCGTAGGCGCCGTTGTTGTCCCTCATCCGCTGCTTGAGGATCTGCTTGAGCGACTTGCCGCCGATGTACTCCATGACGATGTAGCCGGCACCCTCGTGGGTGACGAAGTTGTAGATCTCGACGATCAGCGGGTGCTCGACCTGCGCGAGGAACTGCTGCTCGGCGATCGCGGCGGCCAGCGCGTCGGGGTCGCCGGAGTTGAGCAGGCCCTTGAGCACCACCCAGCGGTTGGACACGTTGCGGTCCTTGGCGAGGTAGATCCAGCCGAGACCGCCGTGCGCGATCGCGCCCACGACCTCGTACTGCCCGCCGACGACGTCGCCGGGCTGGAGCTTGGGCGAGAACGAGAACTCCTGGCCGCACTGGGGGCAGAAGCCCTCGCTGCGTCCCGGCTTGCCGTCGCGCGAGCGCCCGATCTCGGTGCCGCACTTGGAGCAGACCCGCTTGTCCTCGGGCACCGAGGGGTTCGGGTTGATGGCCTTGCTCGCGTCGACCGGCGGCTCGGGGGGTACGACGGTCAGGCCGGCGCCGAGCCGGGCGGCGCGCATGCGCTGCGAGCCGGCACGGGTGCGGTGGGTGGACGAGGTGCCCTGCGCGCGCCGCGAGCCGATCGCGGCCGACTGCACCTGGCTGGACGACGTGCGGGCCGAGACCGCGGCGTCGGCGTCGAAGGCGGCTGCGGGACCCGCCGACCCAGTGGCGCTGGCGGCCATGCCGCAGGTGTCGCAGTAGCCGTCGGCGATGGTGCCGGTGCAGCCGGGCTGACCGCACGGGCTGCCGTCGGCCACCGGGACGGCCGCAGCGGCCGGTGCGGGGGTGGACGTGGGCGCCACGGGCGCGATCCCGGCGGCCGGGGCGGCACCCGCGGCACCCGCCGGGGCCATGCCGCAGACGTCGCAGTAGCCGTCGGTGATCGTGCCCGTGCAGCCGGGCTGGGTGCAGGTGGTCATGCGGTCTCCTGGTGGGAGGCGGTGCCGGCCTGGGTGAGCCAGGTCTGGTAGGTCGTGACGAGCTGGCGGCAGACGGCGATGGGGGCGGGCCGGCGGCCCAGCACCTGGCGGGCCTGGCGCTCGCTCTCGCGCAGGTCGCCGCGGTCGGCCACCCCGAGGGCGCGCGCCTTGGCGACGTAGGCGTCGAGCAGCTGGGTGAGGTCGGTGAGGTCGGCCAGCGCGGCGGCGTACTTCTCCTGGGCGAGGCTCATCGCCTGGCCCACGCGGTCGAGCCGCTGCAGGTAGGGGCCGATGGCCTCGGGGGTGTTGGGGATCGGGCCGAGCGCGTCGACGTCGGGGACGGCGTAGCGCGGGGCCGGCTCGACCGTGCGCACGCAGGTGTCGGCGAGGCTGGCCAGCGCGGCCTCGCGGGCCTCGAGGTCGGCGCGCAGCTCGCGGGCCTGCTGCACCTGGCCGCGAGCCTCGCGGCGGCGCGCGTTGCCGACGATCAGGTCCCGCTCGAAGCGGGTCGCGTCGATCTCGAGCGGGCCGAGCAGTCCCCCGACGTCGGCACCGCGGCGGGCCTTCTCGGCGATGGTCTCCAGGCGGCTCATCAGGCCGGCGAGCTCGCGGACCGCGCCGTCGCGCCCGGCGGCGGGCTCCAGGCCCACCTGGTCGCGCAGCCGCTCGCACTGGGCGCGCAGCCCGCGGACGCGGGCGGCCGCGGCGTCCGCACCAGGCGTGAGCGCCAGCCGGGTGCGCAGCTGGCCCGCGAGCGCGTCGGAGAGCCGGCAGGCCTCGGGCAGCGAGACGACGAGGTTGCCCGGCAGCGAGGCGGCGCCGTCGAGGCGGCCCCAGATCAGCGTGGAGATCCGCTCGCGCTCGGCCTGGAGCACGCGTCCGCCGTCCCACGTCGCGAAGACCAGCTGGTAGCGGTCGGAGACCGCCTTCCACAGCGCCAGCGACAGCGCCATGTCGGAGGCGACGTCGGCGCCGCGGCCGGCGGCGAGCGCGGCCTGGTCGAGCTCGTCGAGCTCGGTGCGCCGGCCCCTGACCCAGGCCTCGAGGTCACCGAGGTAGGCCTGGAGCACCGCCGGCTCCAGCGCCTGCCCCATCCGCCCCGGGGCCGCAGGCGCCGCCAGGGTCACGGGGTCCTGCCGTAGACGGGCTTCGGCTGGGTCGCGGGGACGTTCAGCGCCGGCTGGAGCCACCTCGCGTAGCTCTCCTGCCAGCTGCCGTCGGCGCGCATCCGCTCCAGCACGCCGTTGACGAAGCGCACCAGGTCGTCGTTCTCCTTGTTGACGCCGATCCCGTAGGGCTCGTCGGTGAACGTCTCCTGCGGCGGTACGACGGCGTACGGGTCCTGCTCCGCCAGCCCGGCGAGCACGGTGTCGTCACCGGTGATGGCAGCAACGGTGCCCTGCTGGAAGAGCGCGAGGCAGCCGGTGTGGTTCGCCGCCTCCTTGATCACTGCGTCGGGGGCCTGCTCCCGGATGTTGTCCAGGCTCGAGGTGCCGGTCGGCGCGCAGACGCTGACGCCCTTGAGCTCGGCGACGGAGTCCACGCCCTTGTCGGCCAGGTCCTGGCGCACGAGGATCTTCTGGCCCGAGCGGTAGTACTCCGCGGAGAAGGCGATGGACTGCCAGCGGGCGCAGTTGATCGTCATGTTGCGCACGACGATGTCGACGGTGCCCTCCTGCAGGACCTTCAGCCGGTCGCCGGCGGTGATCACCTTGAGCTCGTAGGCCTTCGGGTCGCCGAAGATCGCCTTCGCGACCCGCTCGACCATGTCGATGTCGAAGCCCTCGATCTGGCCGGTGAAGGGGTTGTTGGAGGCGAGCAGGTAGGTGTCGGCCGAGACCCCGGCGATGAGCCGGCCGCGCTTGCGGATCGCGGCCATGGTGCTGCCCGGGGGCAGGTCTTCGGGCGCCGGCAGCGCACCGGTCGGCTCGTAGGAGCGGGTCGGGTCGGCGGTGGGGTCAGGGCACGTGGCAGGTGGCGTCGCGGACGCCACGGGTCCACCCGCCACCGGCTTCGGGGGCTTGGGCACCGTCTCGTCGTAGCCACCGCAGGCCCCGAGGGCGAGGGCGGCCACCACAGCGAGGGCCGCCAGGGGACGTGCGCGCCTGCTCATGCGTACTCCTTCCGCCGCTGGCCGACTCCCCAGGCGACGGTCGCCGCCGCCCCGAGGCCCGCCAGCAGGGCCACGATCATCAGCATCCACGCCACGACCCCGCCGGAGCGCAGCGAGTCGGCGGTGCTCTCCGCCGCGTCGCTCACGACCTCCTGGGAGGCCTGGTCGAACGCCGTGAGCGCGGCGCTGGTGCCGCCGCTGTCCGTGGTCGTGGCCAGCCTGACGGCCTCGTTCCAGTCGCCCTCGTCGTCGCTCGCGACGACCCCGTCGTGCAGCGCGACGTAGTCCTGCCACAGCAGACGGGTCTCGCGCGAGGCATTGTCGTCCACGACCGCGGCCTTCTCCTGCCACTTCGGCTCGGCGGTGGCGCCGGAGCCGCGGGCGATCAGGCGCAGGCTCTCCTCGGCCTTGGCGTCGTTGGCCGCGGTGCGGGCCGCCGACTCGTCGATCGCCAGGGTGAGGCTGCCGTCGCGGAGCCCGTCGTGCTTGCTGGAGGTGCCGGCGCTCACCACGACCGCGACGAGCGTCACCACCGTGATCGCCAGCGCCGCCACCGCCACGCCGACGTTGACGCGGCGGCGGAAGCGCTTGGCCAGCTCCCGGTTGACCCACCACAGCACCGCGACCGCGGCGAGGCCGACCAGGAAGAGCGGCAGGGTGTTCTGCCCGCCCATCTCGTCCGTGGCGCGCTCGGTGTTGGCGTCGCTGAGGCCCTGCAGGATCGGCACGGCATCGGCGCGCAGCTGGACGCCGGCCTGCTGCAGGTAGAGCGAGCCGATCGGGAAGCCCTGGCGGTTGTTGTCGCGGGCCTGCGTGATGGCCGTGGCGTACGCCGCCACCTCGGTGTTGAGGTCGGCCAGGACCTTGCGGTCGGCCGGCTGGGCGTCCGCGGCGTCGGCGATCTGGCGCAGCGCCTGGTCGAGCGCGGCGTCGTACTCCGCTCGCTGCTCGGCGTTCTCGAGCCCACCGACGAGGAAGGCGTTGGTGGCGAGCGCGTCGGCGCGGAACAGCGAGGACTGGATCTGCTGCACGCGCACGAGCTGCTCGGTGTTGTCGGCGGCGCGGCCGCTGGCCTGCCAGGCGAGCAGCTGGAGCAGCGCGGCGACCACGCCGAACACCACGCACGTGGCGACGCCGAGCACCTGGAGGCGGTTGAGCAGCCTCGGGACGTCCTCGACGGTCCCGGGGGCGGGCTTGCCGGCGATGGCGACCTGCGAGCGGACCCGGCTGGCGGGGGTGACCACGCCGGCGGGTGCCGGCCGGCCCTGGGTGGCCTGGCTCATGCGGGCTCCTCCTCGGTGGGGGCGTCCTGCTCGACGTCGGGCTCGGGGGTGGGGTCCCACTCGACCGGCTCGGTCGGGCCGTCGGGCACGACCTGGTCCAGGTCGTCGGCCTGCAGCGTGCGCAGCTGGTCCAGGGTGGGCTTCTCGATCTCGCGCAGGCGCCAGGCATGACGGCCGATCGCGGCCTCCAGCACGTTGCGGACGTAGCGGGCGTTGCCGAAGCTCGACCCGCGCTGGACCGCCCCGAGCAGCTCGCGGAGCCGCGCGAGGACCGTCTCGTCGACGTCGTACTCCGCCGCCTTGGCCATCACGCCGAAGATCTTGCCCAGCTCGTCGTCGGTGTAGTCGGCGAAGTCGATCTGGGTGCGGAAGCGGCTCTCGAGCCCGGGGTTCTGGGAGATGAAGACGGCCATCGGGACGGGGTAGCCGGCGACGATGACGACCAGGTCGTCGCGCTTGTCCTCCATCTCCTTGACCAGGGTGTCGATGGCCTCCTGGCCGTACTGGTCGCCGGCCAGCGAGTAGGCCTCGTCGATGAACAGCACGCCGCCCTCGGCCGAGGTCACGACCTCGGCGGTCTTCATCGCCGTCTGGCCGAGGTAGCCCGCGACGAGCTCGGAGCGGTCGACCTCGACGAGCTGGCCCTTGGAGAGCAGGCCGAGCGCGCGGTAGATGCCGGCCACCAGCCGGGCCACCGTGGTCTTGCCGGTGCCGGGGTTGCCGTTGAAGATCATGTGCCGCGTGATCGTCGGCGAGGTCAGCCCGGCCTCCTTGCGCAGGCCCTCGACGCGCAGGATCGCCGCCTGGCGGTGGATCTCGGCCTTCACGTCCGTCAGCCCGACCAGCTCGTCGAGCTCGGCCAGCAGCTCCTCGACCGTCTTCGGCTCCGGCTCCGGCTCCGCGGGCTCCTCCTCCGGTGGTTGAGGAGGTTGCGCAGCAACCGTCTCGAAACCTCCGGGGCGACCGGGCTCTCCGGGCTCGAGGGGTTTCGAGACAGGCGCTAGCGCGCCTTCCTCAACCCCCGGGGGCGTGGCCTGCTGCTGGAGGTCGAGGTTGGTGAGCTTGCGCTGCACCTGCGTCAGCTGGTCCATCATCTGCGCGAGGAAGTGGTCGCCGACGCCGGGCACCTGCTCGCGGGCCGGCGGCAGGTCGAGGCTGGGCGCGGGGGTGCGCGGCTCCCCCAGCTGGGCGGCCGCCGCGGTGGCAGCGTTGCCGACGGTGCGGGGGTTCTCCTCACCGAGGGTGGCCGCGGCCAGGGCGACGTCCGCCAGCGCCTGGGCGTACGCCGGCGCGTGGGCCGACCCGGTCAGCGAGAGCTGGCCCATGGTCGGCGTGGGCGCGGAGCGGTAGCGGCGCCCCCGCGAGGCCGCGTCCATGAACTCCTCCGACGAGCGGTCGCGACCCGTCGCTACGGACCAGTCGACGAACGCGCCGCGCGCGGGCTCGGCGATGGTCGCGGCGAGGCACTCCCCCTCGCGGCGCGCGGTGGCGCCGTCGACGCCGGCGGTCGCCGCGGTGGCGACCAGCGCGTCGAGCGCATCGGACAGGGACAGCGCGTCAGGCATCAGGAGACCCCAGTGTCATGTCGGTGCCACCGGAGTGGCCGAACTTGCTCTCGAGGAACATGCCATGCGCGAGCAACGCCTGCGCGTCGGCGCGGTTGGCGGCGTCGAAGATCTTGTCCATCGTCGACCCGAGCAGCTCCAGCTGGTCGATGAGCACCATCAGCGAGGTCTTGTAGCCGTCGATCGGCCGGGTGTCGGCCCACTCGCGCGGCAGCCGCAGGTAGCCGCCCACCGCCTCCGGCAGGTAGTCGGTCGCGGTCGCCACCACCGAGTAGCTCTCCATGCTGCCCAGCCCCAGGTTGCGCAGCCGGGGCAGCGTGTCGTTGATGGTGCGCGCGATCCGGATGACCCGCGAGGTCACGACCGGCGGGGCGTTGCCCTCGGTGAGCATCGCGTGGACGCGGTTGAGCGACACCAGGATGTCCTGCTCGGTGGGCGCGGCCGGGACCGCGGGCTGGCCCGCGTCGTCCGGTGCGCGCCGCCGCTTCAGCCACGACTTGAGACTCAAGGTGTCCTCGGGGATCGGGGCGTCAGCGAGTCGGCACGTTGGTGAGGTCCAGGGTGCCGGCGGAGTTGCGCTGGTCGTGGGCCTGGACCCGGTCGAGGTAGTCGCGCGACTTGACGACCTCGCCCTCCAGCACGCCGATCGTCGCCGACATCGAGTCGAGCGCCTTCAGCTTGAAGTCGTCGATGGAGTCCATGGTGGCGTAGATGTTGGCGAACGCCGCCTGCAGCTGCTCCATGCCGATCGTCGACGAGGCCGCCTGCTCCTGGATCGCCGCGCTGTTCTCGCGCAGCATCTCCGAGGTGCGCTGGATCATGTTGGACGTCGTGGTGTTGAGCGCGGTGATCTGGTCGAGCACGAGCTTCTGGTTGCCCAGCGCCTGCGCCACGATGACCGCCGTGCGCAGGGCGGAGATGGTCGTCGTCGACGCCCGGTCGACGCCCTTGATGAGCTCGACGTTGTTCTTGATGATGATGTCGATCGCGAGGTAGCTCTGGATCGACACCGCGAGCTGGGTCAGCAGGTCCTGGTGCTTCTGGCGCACGTAGAACAGCACGTCCTGCGAGAGCGCCTTGGCGGCGTCGGGGTCGGTGAGCTCGAGCTCGGCGATCTTGGCCGACAGCTTGGCGTCGAGGCGCTCGGCGACGTAGACGTACTGGTTGAGCCGGCCCATGACCGACCACAGGTTGGTCTTCTCGAGGTTGAGCGCGACGTTGTCCTTGGTCAGCTCGTCCTGGCCGTTGCGCAGGCTGTGCAGGATGCCGTTGAGCTGGGTCTGGCTGGACTGGTACTTGCGGAAGTAGTCCTCGACCTTGTCGCCGAACGGCAGGAAGTCCATGAACTTGCGGGCGCCCTTGGCCTCGCTGGGGTCGAGGTCCTCGATCGTGCGGCGCAGCTCGAGCAGCGTCTTGCCGACCTGGGAGCCCTGCGAGAGGCCGCCCTCCTTGAGCGCGCGCACCGGCTGGTTGAGCATCCGGTTGGACGTCTCGGCGGCCTTGCGGATGTCGGCGTCGCCCATCGTGCGGACGCTCTCGGCCTGCGCGGCGAACTCCGGGCTGCGCGCGGCCGTGCTGGTCAGCGCCGTCATGAAGGACTCGACCTTGCTGTCGAGCTCGGGCATCGCCTCGGCGGAGACCTGCGGCGCCATCTTCGGCGCCTGCGTCTCGATCACGAGCGCGGGGGCCTCGGGCGCGGTCAGCGTCAGGGCCTGGTCGGGTGGGGCCAGGGGCGCCGGGGCCGCGGCAGCAGCCGCGTCGTTCGGGGATCCAGCGGGTGTCGTCATGGGGGCCTCCGGAGGCTGTGGACTGCGCCGTCGGCGGAAGTCTGTCACGCCCCCGGGCTTCCCGCTCCTAGGCAGCCCGCGGGCGGTCCAGGTCGACGGTGAACAGCGGCAGCAGCACCTGGGTGATCGGGCCGATCGTCAGGGCGAAGACGACCGTGCCGATGCCGAGCGCGCCGCCGAGCAGCAGCCCGATCAGGACCACGCTCACCTCCAGGCCGGTGCGCACGAGGCGGATGGAGAGACCGGTGCGCCGGACCAGGCCGGTCATCAGCCCGTCGCGCGGGCCACGGCCCAGCTGGGCGCCGATGTAGAGCGCCGTGGCCAGCCCGCAGGTGCCCACGCCGGCCAGCATCAGCACGATGCGGAGCGCCAGCGCGTCGGGCCGGTCCAGCAGGGACAGCGTCGCGTCGCAGGCGAAGCCGACGACGAGCGCGTTGCTGATCGTGCCCAGGCCGGGCATCTCCCGCAGGGGGATCCACAGGACCAGCACCACGAAGCTCATCACCACGACCGCCTGGCCCAGGGTCATCGGCACGTGGTTGATCAGCCCGGAGTGCAGCACGTCCCAAGGCGCGAGGCCCAGGTCGGCGCGCGCCATCATCGCGAGCGAGGCGCCGTAGACCACCAGGCCGACGTAGAGCAGGGGCAGGCGCACGGCCAGGCGACCGGCGCGCAGCTGCGCGACGGGTCCCAGGTCGACGAGGGGTGCGGCGGCGGGCGGGCTGATGCTCATGGCTCCAGCATGTCCCCGATTGGCCCTTGAACAAATAGCCAATCGTGAGAGAGTGGACTGCATGAGCACGTCCACCTCGATCTCGGCCGCCCGCACCGCCCTGCTCGTCGGCGACTTCGACCGCAGCCCCGCCTACGCCGGCCTGGCCGACGCGCTCACGCTCCTCATCGGCGACGGCCGCATCGGCTTCGGCACCCGGCTACCCAGCGAGCGCGAGCTGACCGACGCCCTCGGCGTGTCCCGGACGACCGTGACCCGCGCCTACGCCACCTTGCGCGACACCGGCTACGCCGAGGCGCGCCGCGGGGCCGGCACGTTCACGCGCGTGCCCGGCGGCCGGGCCCGCGCCCACGACCGGGCGCTGCTCCCCCGCGCCGGCGACCACGAGGCGATCGACCTCAACTGCGCGGCCTCCTCGGCGCCTCCCGGGGTGGCGGCCGCCTACGCCGAGGCCGCGACCGACCTGCCGGCGTACTTCGGCGGGCACGGCTACTTCCCCGCCGGCCTGCCCGAGCTCCAGGCCGCGATCGCCGCGACCTACGACGCCCGCGGGCTGCCGACGTCTCCGGACCAGGTGATGGTGACGCCCGGCGCGCTCTCGGCCGCCGCGATCGTGGCGCAGGCGTTCACCGGACCGGGCGACCGGGTGCTCGTGGAGTCGCCGGTCTACCCCAACGCCACCCTGTCGATCCGCAACAGCGGTGCGCGGCTGGCCGGGGTGCCCGTCGACCCCGATGGCTGGGACCTCGGCGCGGTCGCCGCGTCCTTGCGCCAGACCTCGCCGCGGCTGGCCTACCTGATCCCGGACTTCCAGAACCCCACCGGCCACCTGATGTCCGAGGCGCAGCGCGAGGAGTACGCCGCCCTGCTGCGGCGCGCCGGCACGGTCGCCGTGGTCGACGAGGCCCACCAGGCGCTGCCGCTCGACGGACAGGCGATGCCGCGGCCCTTCGCGGCGTTCGCCTCCGACACGATCACGATCGGCAGCGCCAGCAAGACCTACTGGGGCGGCCTGCGCCTGGGCTGGATCCGCGCGCCCCACGGGCAGATGGAGCGGCTGACCCAGGCCCGCGTGGGCCTCGACCTCGGCGCGCCGGTCATGGAGCAGCTCGTGCTGGCCCGGCTGCTGGCGCGCGGCGCCGACGTCGTCGACGTCCACCGCGACCGGCTGCGCGAGCAGCGCGACCGGCTCGCCGCCGGGCTGCGCGAGCAGCTGCCCGAGTGGCGCTTCCGGCTGCCCGGCGGCGGGCTCGCGCTGTGGGTCCAGCTGCCCGGACCGCTCGGCACGGCGCTGACCGACGAGGCCGAGCGCCGCGGCGTGATCATCGCGCCCGGGCCGGTGTTCGCGGCGGAGGGCGGGCTCGACCAGTTCGTGCGGATCCCCTGGACGCGACCGCCCCACGTCATGGACGAGGCCGTCACGCGGCTGGCCGCCGCCTGGACCGCCGTACGAGACGGTCAGGCCACCACCCGGCGCCCCTCGGCGCGCGTGATGGTGGCCTGACGCGGTCAGCCGGTGAGGGTCAGCCGAGGTCGACCGCGCGCACCGAGGACGCCGAGATCGCGCTCTCGATCTCGGCGAGGGCCTCGGCGGGGATGACGGAGTCGACCGACAGGGCGACCAGCGCCTCGCCGCCCTTGGCGGCACGGGCCACCTGCATGCCGGCGATGTTGACCTGGGCGTCGCCGAGGATCTGGCCGACGGTGCCGACCATGCCGGGGCGGTCGCTGTAGGTGAGGAAGGCGAGGTGGTGGGTCGGCTCGATGTCGATCTCGAAGCCGTTGACCTCGACCAGGCGCTCCTTCTGGTTGAGGCCGACCAGCGTGCCGCTGACCGAGACCTGCGAGCCGTCGGCGAGGGTGCCGCGGATCGTGATCAGGTTGCGGTGGTCGGGGCTCTCGGCGTCCGCCACCAGGCGTACGGCGGTCCCGCGCTCGGCGGCCAGCAGCGGGGCGTTGACGTAGGAGACCTGCTCCTCGACGACGTCGCTGAAGACGCCCTTGAGCGCGGCCAGCTCGAGCACCTTGACGTCGAACTCGGTGATCTCGCCGCGCACCTCGACGTCGATCTGCTGGGCGACCTCGCCGGCCAGCGCGGTGAAGACGCGGCCGAGCTTCTCGGTGAGCGGGATGCCGGGGCGCACGTCCTCGGCGATCACGCCGCCCTGGACGTTGACCGCGTCGGGCACGAGCTCGCCGGAGAGCGCGAGGCGCACCGACTTGGCGACGGCGATGCCGGCCTTCTCCTGCGCCTCGTCGGTGGACGCGCCGAGGTGGGGCGTGGCGACGACGTTCTCCAGCTCGAAGAGCGGGCTGTCGGTGCAGGGCTCCTTGGCGAACACGTCGAGGCCGGCGGCGGCGATGCTGCCGGTCTTGAGGGCGTCGTAGAGCGCGGCCTCGTCGACGATGCCGCCGCGGGCGGCGTTGACGAGCACCAGCGACGTCTTGGCCTTCGCCAGCTCCTCGGCGCCGATCAGGCCGACGGTCTCGGGGGTCTTGGGCAGGTGGACCGACATGAAGTCGGCCTCGGCCAGCAGGGTGTCGAGGTCGACGAGGCGCACGCCCATCTGGGCGGCGCGGCCGGCCTGCACGTAGGGGTCGTAGGCGATGACGTTCATGCCGAAGGCGCTCAGGCGCTGGGCGACCAGGACGCCGATGCGGCCCAGGCCGACGATGCCGACGGTCTTTTCGTAGAGCTCGATGCCGGTGTACTTGGAGCGCTTCCACTCCCCGCCCCGCAGCGCGGCGTGGGCCGGCGACACGTGGCGCGCGGCGGCGAGCATCAGCGCGACGGCGAGCTCGGCGGCGGAGACGATGTTGGAGGTGGGGGCGTTGACGACCATGACGCCCGACTGGGTCGCGGCCTTGACGTCGACGTTGTCCAGACCGACGCCGGCGCGGGCGACGACCTTGAGCTTCGTGGCCGCGGCCAGGGCCTCGGCGTCGACCTTGGTCGCGGAGCGGACCAGGATCGCGTCGACGTCGGCGATCGCGGGCAGCAGCTCGGCGCGGTCGGCGCCGTTGCAGCTGCGGATCTCGAAGTCCGGACCGAGCGCCTCGACGGTGGCGGGGCTCAGCTCTTCGGCGATGAGTACGACGGGCTTGCTCACAGCGATGTCCTCTTGGTTGATGCAGACGGGAGGTCGCACGACGCTGTGCCCGAGCCACGTTACCTGACTGACACACGGGTAAATGAATCGCGCGCCGGTCGCAAGACACCTAGCCTCGAGGAGTCCGTGTCCCCGACCGAGGTGGTCGTCTTGCTGCTCTGAGGTGCCGTCCCCGCGCCGTCTCCCGGCGCACCGACCCCACCCTGCTCGGAGCACGCATGTCTGCTGTCATCACCCTCTCCTCCGTCGACTTCTCCTGGCCCGACGGCACCCCCGTCCTGGACGGGCTCGACCTGCTCGTCGGCTCCGGCCGCTCGGGCCTCGTCGGCACCAACGGCGCCGGCAAGTCGACCCTGCTGCGCCTCGCCGCCGGCGCGCTGACGCCCTCCTCAGGGCGGGTCACGGTCACCGGCGAGGTCGGCTACCTCCCCCAGGACCTCACCCTGTCCACGGCGCAGCCGGTCACCGACTTCCTGGGGATCCAGAGCGTCCTGAGGGCGCTCGCCGCGGTCGAGTCGGGCTCGGTCGACCAGGCCGACTTCGACGCGATCGGCGACGACTGGGACGTCGAGCACCGCGCCGAGGCCGAGCTCGCACGACTCGGTCTCCCTGCCGACGTGCTGGGCCGCACCATGGGTGAGCTCTCCGGCGGCGAGGTCACCCAGCTGGGGCTGGCGCGGCTGCTGCTGCAGCGGCCCGAAGTACTCCTGCTGGACGAGCCGACCAACAACCTCGACGCCGCCGCGCGCCAGCGGCTCTACGACGTCGTGGAGACGTGGAGCCGGACCCTGGTCGTCGTCACCCACGACCGCGAGCTGCTGGAGCGCGTGGACCGCGTCGGCGACCTGCGCGACGGCGGCGTGCGCTGGTACGGCGGCGGCTACTCCGCCTACGCCGCGCAGGTCGCGGCCGAGCAGGACGCCGCCGAGCACGCGGTCACCAGCGCGCGCTCCGACGTGCGCCGGCAGCGGCACGACGTCCTCGAGGCCGAGCGCGTCCTCGCCCAGCGCCGGCGCACCGGCCGGCAGGCACAGCTCTCGGGCAGCCTCCCGCGGATCGCGGCCGGCCGGCTGCGCAACAACGCCGAGCGCTCCGCCGCGTCCTACCGCAAGGTGCACGAGGAGCGGCTCGGCGACGCCCGGTCGCGGCTGGAGGAGGCCGAGTCTCGGCTGCGCGAGGACCGCGAGATCCGCGTCGACCTGCCCGACACCGTCGTGGCGCGCGGCAGCGCGGTGCTGAGCACCCAGGACCTCGTGATCCGCACCGGCGCCGCCGTCGAGCTCGACGTGCACGGCCCCGACCGGGTCGCGCTGGTCGGCCCCAACGGCAGCGGCAAGACCACGCTGCTCCACACGGTGGCCGGCCTGGTGGCGCCGGTGTCGGGGTCGGCGGAGGTGCACGTCGCGCTCGGCCTGCTCCCCCAGCGGCTCGACCTGCTCGACGACGACGCCACCGTGTTCGAGAACGTCGCGGCGCGCGCGCCGGGCGCCGACGTCAACGCCGTGCGGGCTCGGCTGGCGCGGTTCCTCTTCCGCGGCACCGCCGCCGACCGACCCGTCGGCGTGCTCTCGGGCGGCGAGCGCTTCCGCGCCACCCTGGCCGCGGTGCTCCTCGCCGACCCCGCTCCTCGCCTGCTGCTCCTCGACGAGCCGACCAACAACCTCGACTTCGCCTCCTACGACGCGCTGGTCTCCGCGCTGTCGTCGTACGGCGGAGCGCTGCTGGTCGCCAGCCACGACGAGCGGCTGCTCGCCGACATCTCGGTCGACCGGACCGTGGAGCTGGTGCCAGAGTGACGTCCGTGCACCTCGAGACCGACCGGCTGGTCCTTCGTCCCTGGCGCCTCGACGAGGCACCCCGCGTCCTCGACATCCTGGGCCGGGTCGAGGTCGCCCGCTGGCTCGGCGACGGCGAGCCCGACCTCCTCACCGACCTCGACGGCGCCCGCGCCAAGATCGAGTCCTGGCACGCGATCGAGGCGCCGCGCGGCGTCTGGGCGGTCGAGGTCAAGGAGACCGGGGTGCCTGCCGGGTCGGTGATGCTCGTCGGGATCCCGGACTCCGACGGGCTCGTGCAGATCGGCTGGAACCTCCACCCCGACAGCCACGGCCACGGCTACGCCGCCGAGGCGGCCCGCGCCCTTCTCGACCACGGCCTCGCCGTGGGCATGGGCGAGATCCGGGCGCTCACCCACCTCGACAACCGGCCCTCGATCCGGGTCGCCGAGCGCGTCGGCATGCGCGACCTCGGCACCACCGAGCTCTGGTACGACAGTCCGTCGCGGCTGTTCATCGTGCCGTAGCGCCGGCACGACGTCGACGTGGCCCGGATCGTCCTGCCCCCCGGTCGGGTGGTTCGACAGTGGCCCGATCGGGTCATGCGACGGGGTGCACGTCCCGCCTAGCGTCGAACGATGAAGATGACACCTCGCTCCGTCCCGGTCCTCGTGATCGCCGCCGTGTGCCTGCTGCTCGCCTCGACCGGAGGGGCCGTCGCCGGCTCCCTGATCACGGGCAAGCAGATCAAGGACAACACCATCACCAGCCGAGACATCAAGAACCGCACCCTCACCGGCAAGGACCTGTCGAAGAAGACGGTCGCGTCGCTCAAGGGATCTCAGGGCGCACCCGGCCGCAACGCCTGGGACGCCATCCCGGCAGGAAAGACCGTCACGGGCTACTTCTACGACACCGGGATGTCCGGGGCCACCGCCAACTTCCAGGTCGAGAACATCAGCTTCCCCGGCAAGGCGCCATCGGCGCCCTCGAGCTACGGCTTCGGGGCCGACTCGATCGCCGAGTCCCCGGAGGACGCGACGTGCACCGGCAGCTTCGACTCCCCCACGGCACCGGCCGGCCAGGTCTGCGTCTATCTCGACGGCCTCGACGGGTTCACCGACGCCGGTGTCTACTCCTGGGACAACCCGTCCGCGGGGAGGTCCACCTTCTACCTCAGCTTCACCGAGGAAGCCGCCGACACGTCGAGCTACTACTACGGAGTCTGGGCCTACCGGGCTCCGTGACCGGCACGCGGCCTAGAGGATCCCGGCTTCGTACGCGGCGATCACGAGATGCACGCGGTCGCGGGCGCCCATCTTCGCGAGGATGCGGCCCACGTGCGTCTTGGCGGTCAGCGGGCTGACGACCAGCTCGTCCGCGATCTCCTGGTTGCTCCTGCCCGCGGCGACCAGCAGCAGCACCTCGCGCTCGCGCGCCGTCAGGCTGGCGAGCCGCTCGGGCGCCGGCGCGTCCGGGCGACTCAGGGCACGGGTGACGACCGCCCTGGTCGCGCCGGGCGACAGCAGCGCCTCGCCCGTCGCGACGGTGCGGATGGCGTCCAGCAGCGCGTCCGGACGGGTGTCCTTGGGCAGGAACCCGCACGCACCCGCGCGCAGGCCGCGCAGGACGTTGGCGTCTGTCTCGAACGTGGTCAGGATCAGCACCCTGCTGCCGCTCGACCCGTCGTCGGCGACGATCTGACGAGTCGCCTCGATGCCGTCGGTGCTCGGCATCCTGATGTCCATCAGGACGACGTCGGGGCGCAGGTCCCGGGTCAGCCTCACCGCCTCGTCGCCGGTGCCGGCCTCTCCCACGACCTCCATGTCGGAGGCGGAGCCGACCAGCAGCGCGAACGCGCCGCGCACCAGGGCCTGGTCGTCGGCGAGCAGGACGCGGATCACGACGGCACCCGCCAGGTCGTCGGCAGCGGCAGGTCGGCCACCACCTCGAATCCTCCGGACTCGCACGGGCCGGCGGACAGCTCGCCGCCGACGGCCTGCGCCCGCCCGGTCATCCCGGCGATCCCGAAGCCACCGGGTGTCACGGTCGAGGCCGGTCGCGCGGGCCCGTGGTCGACGACGGCGATGCGCAGCCGGTGGCCGTCGTGGTCGAGCCGGACGGTCGCGTGCTCGGCCGTGGAGTGTCGGATGACATTGGTGAGCGACTCCTGGATGATCCGGTAGGCCACGACGGACACCGTCGAGGGCAGCTCCTCCGACAGCACGTCAGCCTCCACCTCGACCCGGACACCCGCCGCCTCGGCCACCTCCACGAGGCGCTGGAGCTCACCGAGGTGGGGCGCCGGCTCGGTCGGCTCGGCCTGGCCGCCGTGCAGCACGTCGAGCACCGCGCGCAGCTCGTGGAGCGTGGCCCGGCTCGTGTCCGACAGGGAGTGCAGCGTGGTGGACAGCTCCCGCAACGACGCGTCGTCCCGCATCGGGAGCTGGTCGATCAGGTGTGCGGCGACGGACGCCTGGACGTTGGCGACCGCGAGGCCGTGGGCCAGGACGTCGTGCAGCTCGGCAGCGATCAGGACCCGCTCCCCGGCGACCCGCCGCTCGACCTCGTCGGCGCGCTCCTGCTCGAGCCGCGCGGCGACGGCGGCCGTCCAGTTCCCGTAGAAGCGGACCGCCAGCCCGGCGAAGAAGGCCATGAACAGCCACCCGACGCCGAGGAGGGCATCACCGAGCGCGCCCGACGCGGCGACGGCCGGCAGCAGCACCGTGGCCACGACCACCACGGCGGCGTACGCCGGTCGCGGTCGCTCGCTGTAGCGCGCCACCGTGAACGCCGCCACGACCAGGGCCGGCATCGTGGCCTCGTGGGGATAGTCGAGGAGGTGGTACGGCGTCGACACGGCGAGGACCGCCAGGACGACCGGGATCGGCCAGCGCCGCCGGGCCAGCAACGGCAGCGAGATCGCGGCCAGGAGCGCGATCGCCCCGAGATCCACGCTCCGCTCGTCCTCGGCGGTGACCGCCTCGAGCGCGAACGCGATGGCGACGCCGAGCGCGAACGACCCCGCCGCCAGCAGCCGATCGGCCACTGGCGGACGGAGCGTCCTCATCGTTCACACACGGTCATCGACACTGTCCTCACTCGTCCGCGAGAGGTTGCTGGGCCACCAGATCCTCGAGCCCAGCGACATCGTCAGTGCGGGCACCACGATGGACCGCACCAGCAAGGTATCGATGAGCACGCCGACCGCGACCAGAATCCCGATCTCGACCAGCATGACGAGCGGCAGCGAGGCGAGCACCGCGAACGTCGCCGCCAGCACGACGCCGGCCGAGGTGATCACGCCACCGGTCACGGAGAGGGCTAGCTTCGTGCCCTCGACGGTGCCGTGCCGGACGGCTTCCTCGCGCACCCGGGTCATCAGGAAGATGTTGTAGTCGACCCCGAGCGCGACCAGGAAGAGGAACCCGATCAGCGGCACCGACGACTCCATCCCGGCGAACCCGAGGACGTGGTCGAACACCAGGTTGCACAGCCCCAGGGCTCCGAGGTACGACACCACGACGGTGGCGACCAGCACGAGCGGAGCGACGATCGCCCGCAGCAGCAGCCCGAGGATGGCCAGCACCACGAGCAGGATCAGGGGCATCACGAGGTTGCGGTCGGTCTTGTTGGTCTCGGCCTCGTCGAGCTTCTCGGCGCTCGGCCCGCCGACGAGCGCGTCCTGACCGGCGACCTCGCGCAGGTTGTCCCGCAGCTTCTTGATCGTCGCCGTCTCAGCCGCGCTCTCGGGAGCGTCGACCGGGAGCACGGACATCTCCACCCAGTCGTCGCTGGTCCGGCCGATCTCGGCCCGGGCGACCCCCTGCGTACCCTCCACGGCGGCCAGGACCTTGCGGCTCTGGTCCGGACGACTCAGCACGGTGAGCGGCTGCCCGCTGTCGTCGGGGTAGCGCTTCTCGATCATCTTCGCCCCGACCACCGAGTCCGGCGTCGACCGGGCGAACTGGTCCAGCTGCGGAAGGGCGGTGTTGACGCCCACGGTGCCCAGCGCGAGACCGCCCAGGATCACCAGCGGCACCGCCCAGCTGACGACGCGGCGCCGCGCGACCAGCTCGCCGAGCCGGGCCCAGCGCGATCCGGAGGCGCGTACCTCGTCCCCGAGCCTCGGCACGAACGGCCAGAAGACGCGGCGCCCGAGCAGCACGAGCAGGGCCGGGAAGAGGGTCAGCATGACGAGCAGCGAGGCCACGATGCCCGCCGCACCCACGGGGCCGAGGCTGCTGATGCTGTTGAGATCCGCGGCCAGCAGGCACAGCAGGCCGGCGACCACCGTCGCCGCCGACGCGAGGATGGCCGGACCGGCCCCCCGCAGCGCCGCCAGCATCGCGTCGACCGGCCGCTCGTGGTGGTGCAGCTCCTCGCGGTAGCGAGACACGAGCAGCAGGGCGTAGTCGGTGCCGGCGCCGAAGACCAGCACGATCAGCAGCGCCGAGCTCATGCTCGTGATGGTGAAGTCGAACATCTGGGTGAGTGCGTAGACGACCCCCATCGACGTGATCGCCGCGACTCCGACCGCCGTGAGCGGGACCAGCCACAGCAGCGGACTGCGGTAGGTCAGGATCAGCAGGACCGCCACCACGATGGCAGTGGCGAGCATCAGCGTCGCGTCGACGGCATCGAACACCTCGTCCATGTCGGCCCCCAGCGCGGTCGGACCGGTGACGTAGGCGTCCAGGCCACTCGGCCGGTCGTCGAGAAGGGCACGCGCGTCCCCGGTGGCATCCGCCTCCTCGGCGACCGCCTCGCGGTCGAGCGGCAGCGCGTACATCAGCGCCGCGCCGTCGTCGGAGGCGACGATCTCGGGCAGGGCCCCCTTGTCGATGCCGAACCGCTCCGCCAGCTCGGACTGGCCGCGCTCGACCGCCTCCCGATCACCCGGCTCGAGGCCGCCCGGTCGCTCGTAGGCCACCATCAGGAGGCCGTTCTCGCCGCCAGGCAGGTCGGCCTCGGCCTGGATGACCTTGGTCGACTGGGCGCTGGCCGGCAGGTAGTCGGCCTGCCCGTCGCGCGTGACCGAGTCGAGCTTGCCTGCGAGGGAGTATCCGCCCACCACCAGCCCGATCCACACCGCCAGCACGAGCCACGGCAGCACGGTCTTGGTCCGTGACCTCTTGGGTGGGGTATCGGCGCCGGATTGCTCGGGCGCCCGGAGTTCAGTAGTCATGGCGACCACGCTGTCAATCCCGCGGGCTCGACGCGTCTGGCCACGGCAGGCACTTCGGCGTACGCCGTTCGGCGTACGGCGGACGGCCCGCACAGGCGGCGGGTGCACCCGGCCACCAGGTGGGTGTCTCGGTCCATGTCAACCTCGCACCCCCGCTGGTACTGACCACTCCGCGTGGATCCGATGAAGTCCTGTCGCGCAGCGCGACCGGCGTGGTAGGACCGGACAGGCGCGGCGTGGGGGCCTGCAACGGATCTGCGTTCCGCCTCAACCCGATCCGACCCCCGGAGACCCACATGCGCAAGAAGTCCTGGCTCTACCTGTTGCCACTCGTCGTCAGCCTGCTGGGGGCCGCCGGTTCGCCCGGGCACGCCGCCGACGCCGCCGAGAGCTGGTCCGTGACCGGAGTGAACTCGACAGGGTGTGCCAGCGGCGACTGGAGCCTCGACGTCCTCGTCGAGAACCTTGACGACGAGGGCGGCTACATCAACCACACGATCGTCACCTCGGGCGGCCTCGTCTACATGAACGAGGACGCGGGGTCCAGCAACGGCTCGGACACCTGGGGGCTCTACTCCTCCAACACCTACGGCCCCACCACGGGCACGTACCCCATCCCGGCAGGGCAGCCCATGAAGGTGGTGCTGCGCATCGAGCGTCCGAAGGGCACGGTGCTGTCGTCGTGGACCATGGAGGCCACGTCGTGCGACAGCGCGGCGCTGCGTTTCAACGGCTCCGACCTCGATGACGACCGCCTCTCCCCGCCGCGGGACAAGTGCCCCACGAGTGCCGCTGCGACGGCCAACGGCTGCCCCCTCGTCACCCGCGCCCTCGCCGTAAGCAGGAAGAGCACCCCCTCGGCGGTCGCCGGACGCCTTCGTGCCCCGGGCTCCCCTGCGTTCGCCGCCCAGCGCAAGGTCCGGGTCTGGAAGGTTCGGCCCGGTCGCGACAAGCTCGTCGCGGTCCGCACCACGACGGCCAAGGGCAAGTTCAGCAAGCGCGTGGCCGCCGGCCGCTACTACGTCACGACCGTGGCCGTGCTGGATCCGGCGACCGGCTACGCCCCCGCGATCAGGTCGCGCACGGTCCGCGTCCGCTGACGGCGCCTGACCCGGGTGGCCCGGGTGGGGTGATGGGCCGAGCGGCGCCTGGTGGCGCGGGCGCGGGAGCGATGCCGGTGGCCGGTGGGGGTCGTGGTCCCGACGGTGTGCGTGCCGTCCGGGTCGGCGATGACGGTGGCCGACCAGCCGAGGGCCTCCTGGGCGAGGTTGTGTCGCTGTTCCTGAGTTCCCTCCAAGATGATGTCTGGCGCCACGTGCGACCCGGTTCGACCCCGCGTGCGCTTACGTCTCGCCGGATGGCTCCGCGCGAGCTCGGGACATTCCGCCCACAGTGACGCACGTCCATGGGTTCCAAAAAATGTCCGGCGCCACGGAGTCGCGGCTCTGCGGCGATCCGAGAGCGTCCGTCGGCGGGAGGCGATACCTTCCGGTTGGAGCCGCCCACCGCCGTAGGAGCAAACGCATGCAGAAGTCATCGTTCGAAGCCCATCCCATCTGGGCCTCAGTTCATCAATTGAACGACCTTCTCCAGCAAGCCGAGCAAAAGGCGACCGCCGGGTCGGAACCTGCGCTTGTTGATCTGCGATATTTTGTTTCGCTCATCAAGTCGCATGCAGACCCGGCCGATGCGGCGCCGTACTCCGCTACTGCTCTAAGTGCGGTCAATGGCAACCTGCCCAACATAACGAACGAGCTCTCCAACTTCATCGCCAACGACAACGTTGGGCACCTGACAAATGCCCAAACGTACGCGGATCAAGTACTTCAACTACTCGGTGCCTGGCCGGTGGCGCCACTTAAGGGCGGTGCCGCCGCACAGGCCAACAAGATCTTTACGGAGTACCGCGATGCTGCGGAAGAGGCACTCTCGAACATTCGTGATTCAAACGTCGCGCTTCAAGACAACCTCAGAGATCAGCAGGCAACCCACGAGGCGGCGGTCGCCGCCCTTCGAGTCGAGATCGCGAACCTGAGCACCAAGATCACTGCCGACGAGGCCCGCCTCGACGTTGCGCTCACCAACAACAACGAAGCTTTCACGACCAAACAGACCGAGCGCGAGGAGAAGTTCAACGAGTTCGTCCAAGAGCAGGGCTTGGCTCTCAAGCATCTGGCCATCAAGGACCTCAACGCGATCCAAGAGGCAGTGCAACAAGCGGACGCGAGGTACAAGGAGATCGACGCACTTCGCGAGGGAACGGAGAAGGTCGCCGGCTTGGCATCTGCGGACATCCTCGCTGGCAAGTACAAGGAGTATTCTGACCAGCAGTGGCGCTGGGGAGTCGGCGCAAACATACTGGGATTTCTGACCCTCGCGCTGGGTGTATGGCTCATCGTGCGCACCGTCAGCAAGGTCAGTGCGGACGAAGACATCACTTGGCAATACACCGGGCTGAAGCTCGGCGTGACCCTCACGATCGTTGCCGCGTCAGCGGTCGCCTTTCGCCTCGGCGGAGTGTTCCTGTCACGCTCCAGCTCCAACAAGCGGATGGAGCTCGAACTCCGCGCCATTGGGCCGTTCTTTGCCGACATCGACGATGAAGACGCAGTGCGTGACGCGAAGAAAGCGTTCGTTGAGAGATCGTTCGGGCAGGGCGGAGGAGGTGGCAAATTTATGGATTCCTCGCACCTGTCCGCTACGGACACCGCTTCGTTGTTAAGGGAGATCCGTGAACTAGCGAAGGCTGTCGCAAGCAAGACTCCTTGAGTGATCACCGCGCGACGGCTGCAGAAGAGCGTCTAACACGCTAGGGACGCATCCTCAGCTGCCATCAGCGGGCGATACGACCGTGGACGCTTCCTGACTTCCGAAGGGTGATTGGGCGGCGCTACGAAGGCCCAGCGATCTTGACGTCATTCCGCCGGCATGAATTATCACGGCACCGACGCCGGTTGCCGCTTGCTCTTTTTCGCAGCGGCACCCGCCTTAGCCTTCGCGGGGCACCCACGTCTCGGTCAGTTCGTTCAAGGCCCCAAATGGGACGTACACGGACGGTGCCGAAACGGACGTGGAGTCAAGGTGACCGCGCTGGTCGTCGAAGAAAATATGGGGACGCAGCACGCTGATGATGGCGTTCTTGTCGATTCCACCAAGGAAAAACGCGTCATTGACCATGACACCCCAGGACTTGAGAGTCTGCACCGCTCGCTTGTGCGACGGGGCATTGCGCGCCGTGACCAGCGCAATGTGCAACCTGACCCGGTAGCCCGGCTCGGAGAGTTGACGCTTGCGTTCGCGCGCTTGGATCTGCGCCACCTGGATGAGAAACGGCTGCAGGGGACCTGGGTTGTGTGCCGAGACCGCATTGGCACTCTCGTGGCTGTGAAACTCAGGCAGCCCGCTCTCCTGCATCACCTGCTCGGAGGCGTCGTCCGCGAGAACGCCGTCGAAGTCGAACGCAATCCGAAGATCATCGTCCTCGTCATCAACCGTTGCGGACGGTAGTACCCGTCCCGTCCCTGCCTTTATGTAGAGTGCGTCATCCCACCGCCTTGGCCCCTCCGTGCCTCTCAGGCGTTCAGTCGGGCCCTGGGGCATCCGAGCCGCCGCTGGGGCGACGCTCAAGCTGTTTGGGCGACGGTGAGCTGGCGTCGAACGACGGTTGTTTGACGACCGATGCGCAGCGATAGGACGCTAGCGTGGGCGGATGCCTGATGAGTGGTCAAACTCTGCGCTTGACGGAGCGCCCCAGCGCCGCAGCATCGCGCGCGCAACGCGCCTTCGCTTGATGGCACTCGCCGGCAACCGGTGCAGTTTTCCCGGTTGTGAGCTGGTGCAGGAAGACCAAGGCATGCCCCTACTCACACTGTCCCACATTGTTAGCCGTCGGGACGCTGGTGCCCTCTCGCCGGACCAGGTAGCAAGCGAGTCCAACCTGATCGTCTTGTGCCCAGCTCACAACCACGTGACCGCTGCAAGCACTAGGTACACGGCGGAGTGGCTTAAGCAGGTGAAGGCAACGCACGAACGGCGCGTACGCGAAGGGATTGAGTTGGCTGCTACGCCAGCACCTAGGCGAGTGTCGACAACCGTCCGAGGTCCACTAGTAGACGCTCTGGACACCTGGAATGCGCGCGACGGTCAGGAAACGGAGGAACACTGGCAACAGCTGCTGATGGCAACGCCTGCCTGCTTCGCCATGATGCTGCAAGGTCGCGCCTTTCGGCTTGGAGGTAAGAGCTATGTCGGAGGCAAGCGTGTCGACAACCGCGGCGGCAACGAACTCGACTTCCTAGCTGTCCATGCGACCAGCCTCGCTTGCATCGAGATCAAGACCGCATCGGCTGGTCTGCTTGGCAAGAGGTACCGAGGGAATGTAGTGCTTCCTAGTGAGGAACTCGTCGGCGGATGCGTTCAGGTTCTCGAGAGCCGTAGGTCCCTCATGCAGAATCTCGACCTACTCAATGCCCGTGCGGAACCTGTGGACCGCCTCACGGCCGACTCCCCACCAATGTGTTTCGTCGTTATTGGCGACTTGTCTCGAGAAAATTTCACAGTGGCAGAACGAACCTCATTCGATCTCTTCCGCAGGAGTCTCCGCGACGTGCAGGTGTACACCTTCGACGAGCTGTTCGATGGTGTTGCGCAGATATTGGAGGTTACGGAGCCTGCGTGACTACGGCATTATCCGGGCGCCAGCAGTTGCGACCAGCGTTGGTCAGGCGCTGATGTGCCCGGACGTGCGTGCTTCCGCCGCCTGCTCGCCGCTCCCGCCGCTGATCGAACCGAACTGTCGGTGGCGTCTGTTTCTGTGTCCATATGACAATCGATGAACGGCTAGATCGTCTCGAGCAGCTTGTGCTGGCTCTGGCTGATAACCACACGAGCACGACAGCACTGGCGCATCCCGCCGCTCGAATCAGAGCGCTTGAAGAGACCATCGAGCGGCTGGGGCGCGAGCTGCAGGCAAGACGACGCGAGCTGAGCTAGGTCATTCCACCGCGAACCGGACGCACTGATCTGCCGATGAGGGGTCACCCACGTAGCGACGGGATACGGTTCCCTCGTGTCTGACTCTGCGCTTGTGATCGAGGCGGACCCGACGGTCACCGAGCACACCTGCGCTCGCTGCTCGCAGCCGTTTCAACGAGTTCAGGGCTACGTGCATCGGGATGGCGATGCGCACGCGGTCTACATAGCCTCCTGCTACCACCACGACGGTCACGAGGTCTTCATCGATGCAGTGTTCAGCCGGACATGGGAGGACGCAGCGGACGATCATTTCACCTTCGGATGCCGGGTCGGCCAGGTCGCTGGTCAGTCCGATCCCGGAGCGTCGCTGACCACTGGCGCGACTGCGTTCACTCACAGTCCGTTCTTCGGACGGAAGTTGTCTCGTGAGGAAGCGATAGGTCATCCGCTCATCGGTGACTTCTGGGCGCTCGTCGACCACATCCTCGTCCGCGACCCTGTCGTCCGTGACCACGTCTACGGACCGGGTGCGGAGTTCGCTTAGGACGCCCGCTCAAGCCGCGATCCGTCTGTTCTCTCACGCCGCGTTCCGTTCGCTACCCGTGCGAGTCGCTTCTCACCCACAGGCACGCCATCGTGGTCAGCCGGGAGGAACAGTTGGTAGTGCCGGTGCGCGATCCCGTCGGTCACCTGTCCGAGGCGGGCGCCCCCGGCCTCGTGGGTTTCCAGTTCGGCGAGTGCTTGGCCGAACCCTCCGTGGTCCAGCCCGATCGCGTCAACGTGATCCCGTCTGCGCTGGAAGATCGTGATCAACTCGGCGACCGCCACTGTCCCCTCGAACACCTCGAACTCGGCGCCTTGTGCGACCGCTGACAAGCATTCCTGGGACGCCGGGTCGGGGCGCTGTAAGGACTTGATGAGGGCGTCCCGGTCCATAGCGGCATGATGGCACCGAACGTCCGGATCTGCCGCGAAACGATCGGTCGTGCCGATGAACGGTCGCGCCGAGTAGCCTGCCGCCATGTTCTCGGTAGGAGTGGTCACGGCGGTGCGCGGGGCCTTCTCGCTAGCCGGTTATGACGGGGACCTGCGCACACTCCCGATCACTTCTGAGGACGAGCGGATTTTCGTGCTTTCACAAAGCGACCTGCTCGCTCTACGCGATATCCGGACGCTGGAGCAGGTTCTCCAGCAAGTGCTGGGGCGCAAGGTGTGGATCGTGGACTCCATCAACGAGGACACCGTCCCGTTCGCCTGAGACGCACTCCCATGCTGCGATCCGCGCGCAGGCAAAGCGCCTTTCCACCGCGCTAGACCCGCGCTCCTGCCAGAGTGCGCGCGGCAGCTGCACGTTGGCTCAAGCCGTGAGCTCTAAGCCGGGCGGTCCGGATGAGGTCGAGACGCGATCAGCGCCTGGTGGCGCGGGCGCCCGGGACCGATGTCGGTGACCCGTGGGTGTGGTGGTCTCCACGGTGTGCGTGCCGTCCGGATCGAGGATGGCGATCGCGGACCAGCCGAGGGCCTCCTTGGCGAGATTGTGGCGCTCGCAGAGGCCCTGGGTGTTGGCTCCGGTCGTCTTGCCGCCGTCGGCCCAGGCCGTCACGTGGTCGGTCTGGCGGATCGGGGCGCCGCACCAGGGGATGCGGCAGATGCCCTGGTCGCGGGTGGCGACGAAGTCGGCGAGGCCGGCGGGGGCGCAGCGGGCGCGGGAGTCCATGGCGACCAGCTGGCCGGTCGTCGGAGCGACGTAGAGGCGACGGATCCAGGCGCGGGTGGCGCACATGGCGCCGACCACGAACGCGCGGGCCCAGGGGGCGGGGACCGGGCCGTAGCCCTCGACGTGGGCGGCGTCGTCGGTTTGGCCGAAGAGGGACGCATCGGTCATCACGAGCTTGATCTCGACCCGAGGCGCCTCCTCGGCCGGGCGGCCGGTGACGCGCTCGACGAGGGTGTCGGCCATGACCTGGCCCTTGGAGCGCTCGTCGCCCTGGGCACGGGCGGTCGCCGCCATGGCCAGGAGCACGGCGTAGATGTTGACCGCCTGCTTCACGGGGAGCAGCGCGGTGACCCAGCACATCGTGTCGGGCGCGGGACGGATCGAGACGTGGCGCTCGGACTCGGCCCGGCGGGCGCGCTCGGCGACGGACGCGGGGTCGAGCTCGCAGGCGAGCTTCTTGGCCGCGCGGGTCAGGGCGAGGTCGCTCATCGTCGCAGCCTCTCCCCCGGCGCACAGGCGCTCGTCGACGGTGCGGCGGTCGGCGAGCGAGAGGCAGGCGGTCTCGCGGACGAGAATGGTGGCGCGCCACTCGTTGAGCCGCCCGTCGCGCATCAGGGCCCGCGTGTGCGGCATCTCGTGCTCGAGGACCTTGGCGAGGCCGAGCAGCCGGGCGCCCTTGGCCGCCGACTCACGGCGGGCCAGGCCGACCTGCTCGGCGATGCCCTCCCCGACCCGCGCCGGGCGCACCCCGGCCTCGACCTGGGCCGCGCGCTGCGACTCGTCGAGGCGGACGGCGGCGGCGGCCTGCGCGGCCGCGGCGCTGCACTTCAGCTCCTCCGCCTCGCGGATCAGGTCGACCAGCTGGGCGTCCGAGAGGTCGCTCGGTGCCTCCGCGAGGGCAGCCTTCGCCTCGTGGAGGGCGGCCATGGACGTCTCGAACATGTCCTCGACGCTAGGCCGGATCGCCGACTGTTGAGGAGCAGACGTACGTCGTCTGTGGAGCAGGCGTGCGCGAGCGCTCGACTGTGGACACTTCCTGGCCTATCGAAGCGCTGAGCCGCCCCTCTGGGGTGGTTTCGAGGCTCGCTTGGCCCGCACCTCAACCACCGGGTGGGGTGGTGGCGAGGCTCGCTTCGCTCGCACCTCAACCAGCGGCGGCGACGGGTGTCCTCGTCGGCAGGTCCGCGGACCCGAGGAAGGCGAGCTTGTAGGCGTCGGCGGAGCCGGCGTCGGCGTGGTAGACGACGAGCATCAGGTCCTCGGTCCCGCCGATGGCCAGGCGCTCGCGGTTGAGGGTGAGCGGGCCGACCTTCGGGTGGTCGAAGCGGATGGGGGTGCCGCGCTGGCTGCGCACCTCGTAGCGGGCCCAGAGCTCGCGGAAGTGCCCGCTGTGCGCGGACAGCTCGGCGGTGAGCTCGAGGTAGCGAGGGTCGTCGAGGTCGTTGCCGACGGCCTGGCGCAGGTTGGCGACGAAGCACTCCGAGACGTTCTTCCAGTCGGGGTGCAGCGCCTGCTCGGCCGGCTGGAGGAACAGGTCGCGCAGCTGGTTGCCGCCCGGCGCGAGTCGCGGCGACAGCGCCCGGGCGAGGCCGTTGGAGGCGACGATGTCGAAGTAGCGGCCCTCGATGAACGCCGGCTGCGCGAGGGACTCCAGCAGCTTGAGGGCGCCGAGCGGCGGCTCCTCGTCACCTGTCCGCCGTACGCGGGGGCGAGGGGCCTGCGAGACCAGGCTGCGCAGGTGGGCGACGTGCTCGGCGTCGAGGCGCAGCACGCGCGCGAGCGCCTCCAGCACCTGCCCCGACGGGTTGCGGTCGCGGCCGCGTTCGAGGCGGAGGTAGTAGTCGGCGCTGATGCCGGCCAGCATCGCGACCTCCTCGCGCCGCAGCCCCGGCACCCGGCGCACGCCCATGGTGGGGATGCCGGCCTGCTGCGGGGTGACCAGCTGGCGACGGGCGCGGAGGTACTCGCCGAGCGGGTTCCTCGTCGACGCCGGCAGCGGGGGTCCTGCCACACCCCAGGCTGAGGAGGGCTCTGTCTGGGCGGTGTCGGCGTGCATAGCGTCTCTAACAGCCCAGGAGGGCGAAACATTTCGAGGAGAGACCATGACCGTCACACTGATCACCGGCGCCAACAAGGGCATCGGCTACGAGACCGCCCGCGAGCTCGTGGAGCTGGGCCACACCGTCTACGTCGGCGCGCGCTCCGCCGAGCGCGGCGAGAGGGCCGCCGGCGAGCTCGGCGCGCGGTTCGTGCAGCTCGACGTGACCGACGACGACTCGGTGAGGACCGCGCTGGCGACCATCGAGGAGGACGAGGGCGGCCTCGACGTCCTCGTCAACAACGCCGGCATCCTCGACGCCAGTGCCCTGGACGGCCCGACGGCGCTGCGCAGCTTCGACACCAACGCCGTCGGCATCGTGCGGGTCACCGAGGCCGCACTCCCGCTGCTGCGCAGGTCCGAGAGCCCGAACGTCGTCAACGTGTCCAGCAGCATGGGCTCCTTCTGGGCCGTGACCAACCCCGAGCGCCCGGAGTTCGGCCTGCCCCTCGCGCTGTACGCCGCGACCAAGGCGGCGGCCACGATGCTGACCGTGCAGTACGCGAAGGCCGAGCCGGCGATCCGCTTCAACGCGGTCGAGCCGGGGGCCACCGCCACCGACATGACCGCCGCGTGGGGCATCGGTCGCCCGGTGGCCGAGAGCACCCGGACCGTCGTACGCCTGGCGACGCTCGGCGCCGACGGCCCGACCGGCACGCTCCAGGACGAGAACGGCACCCTGCCCTGGTAGGAGCCGACCTACCCGAGCCGGCGCCAGGTCCAGTCCGACGGACGCACCCGCACCGCCTTCGTCACGCGTCCCGGCTCGGCCGCGGCCGCTCGGAGGGCGCGCTGGAAGCGGGCGACGCCGCGCTTGCGGTTGACGGACAGCAGGCCGAGGTCGTAGCGCTGCCCGCTGTAGTCGCGGGATATGCAGGAGCCCACGCGCAGACCGGTGATCTTGCCGTAGCCCGACGACCGGAGCACGGTGTCGGTGGAGTTGGGGCCGTCATCGGCGACGACGTGGAGCGCGCCCGCCCTGTCGGTGTAGTAGACGAGCCTCCCGAAGTCCGTCTCCAGGGCCGTCATCGCGGTGGCGGTGCTGAGGGACACCGGCAGCTTCATGGGCCGGACGAACCGCGCACCGTTCCAGGTCTTGCGATGCAGTGAGCCGTCTGCCGCGACCCAGTAGATGTGGCCGTCGGTGACGCTCACGCGTCGGCTCGGGTAGCCCCGGCCGACGATCTTGCTCACCCGTACGTCCAGGGCGCTGCCGGTGTGCCACTCGGTCTCGACGAGTCGCACCTTGCCGTCCGTGGCCGCGACGAGCTGGTTCGTCGTCTCGGTGCCCGGCCAGCGGTTGAGGCTGACCAGCGCCCACGAGATCGGTCGCCAGTCGACCGTGCCACGTGACGTCTTGGAGACCTCGACCCGCGCGTTCTCCACCCGACGGAACTTGATCCGACCGCTCGCGGTGTGACCGAACACGTCCATCCCGCATCGGTACGCCGGGCGTTGCGCCGCGGCCGGGGCCGACGCAGCGGCGGACGCGGAGGTCGTGGGCGCGACGGCCGTCGTGCTCAGCACGGCCGAACCTACGGTGGAAAGGACGAGGGCGAGGACCCGAGAGCGCTTCATCATCGGGTCAACCTAGACGACCCGGCGCGTCCTCGCAGACGATCGGGCGGCTAGGTGCGCTGCTGCAGGAACGTGATGACCGCGAACACCAGCGCGATCGTGACCAGCACCGCGAGGAGCGCCAGCAGCGAGGGCAGCTTCTTGCGCGGCTCGGCGTTCAGCGGCTGCTCGGTCGTGGGGTGCTCGCGCTCGTCCATGCCCCGCCGGTGCCCGGCAGGGCCGCGATCATTCCGGTTGCCGCCCATGGCAGCCGCGGCTCACCATGACCGCATGCCCCTGCCCACGCCCCACCTGCAGACGGCGCGGCTACGCCTGCGGCCGTTCGTCGACGCCGACGCGGACGCGCTCTACGCCCTGCACAGCAACGCCCACGTGCTGCGCTACTGGGACTCACCGCCGTGGACCGATCGGAGCCGCCTCGAGCGCTTCCTCGCCTCGTGCCGGCAGGTGGAAGCGGAGGGCACCGGCGCCCGGCTCGTCCTCGAGCACGCGTCGGACGGCGCGTTCCTCGGCTGGATCGGCCTGACCCACTGGGACGCGACGCACCACAAGGCCTCCCTCGGCTACGTCCTCGCCGAGGCCGCCTGGGGCCACGGCTACGCGACCGAGGCCGCGCGGGCCGTCCTCCAGTGGGCCTTCGACACCCTCGGCCTCAACCGCGTCCAGGCCGAGACCGACACCCGCAACCTCGCCTCCGCCCGCGTCCTCGAGAAGCTCGGCTTCGTGCACGAGGGCACGCTCCGCGAGGACTGCGTCGTCGACGGTGACCTGTCCGACTCGTGGGTCTTCGGCCTGCTCCGGCGCGAGTGGCGGGCGACGTAGCCACGCGGACCTCTGGCGGCCACGCCCGAACCGGCGCACACTGACCGCATGCGCACCCTCACCCGTCGCCTCGCCCCGCACTCCCGCACCGCCTGGCTCACCTTCGCCGGGGTCGCGGTGGTGGCGCTGGTCGTCGCGATGTCGACGATCGTGCTGAACCACGGTGGCCGGATGGCGGTCGTCGCAACCGCGTTCACCTGGCTCGTGGCAGTGGTCGTCCTGGCCGCCTTCCTCGACGCCGTCCTGGTGCCGGGCAACCCCGACGTACGTCGTCGCGCCGGCCACACTGCGGGCTGGAGCGGCGTCGGCGCTGTGAGCGTGTCCGAAGGCGGCGGCCACGGAGGCGTCGGCGACGGCGGATCTTCCAGCAGCTGACCTGTCGGGACGGCCTCTCTGGACATCCCACTTGCATTTTGCAAGTATCAACGCATGAGCCTCTTCATCACCTGCCCTGTCGAGAGTGTCGAGCGCGCCACCGCGTTCTACACCGCGCTCGGCTGGACCCTCAACGCCGAGATGTCCGACCACAACGTGTCCTGCTTCGCCATCGCGCCCGAGCAGTACGTCATGCTCGGCAGCCGCGAGATGTACGCCGGCGTCGGCGGGGTCGAGGAGCTCGTCGGTGGACCCGAGACGCCCTCGAAGGTCACGGTCTCGTTCGACCTCGGCAGCCGGGAGGCGGTGGACGAGCTCGTCGAACGTGCCGGGCACGCCGGCGGGCGCATCGGCGACACCGACGACTACCCCTTCATGTACCAGCGCCAGTTCGACGACCTCGACGGTTACCACTACTCGCCGTTCTGGATGAAGCCGGACGCCGACCCGACCGCGTGAGCGACCTCGCTGCGGCCCTCGACATCCTCGGACCCCGGTGGGCACTGCTCATCGTCGAGCGACTGCTCGACGGTCCGCAGCGCTACGGCGACCTGCAGCGCGACCTCGGAGTGCCGACGAACATGCTTGCGACCCGCCTGCGTGAGCTCGAGGCGGCCGGAGTGCTGACTCGTCTGCCCCTGCGGCACAACACCCGGGCCTACGCGCTGACCGACCGTGGACTGGCCTTGCGCGACGCGATCGAAGCGCTCGGACGCTGGGGCGCCGAGGAGGGATGACTGCGGTGCGGTCGAGCGGGCGACTCCGCTCAGCGCAGCACGGACTTCACGATCCTCGGGCGGCGCGCGCCCAGGAAGAAGATGCCGGGCAGGCCCTGGGTCTCGAAGCCGCGACTGGGGTTGCGGATGAGGCGCGAGCGGCGGACCAGCATGGTGCCGGTGCGGTCGTTGCTGACGAAGAAGACGGCGCCGCCGCCCTCGCGAGCCACGTTGCCGCGCATCGTCGTGCGGATGAGCGACAGGGTGAACCGGTTGCCGTCGAGGTAGATGGCGCCGCCGCTGCCGCCGCCGGGGGTGCCGGGGCGGGCGGGGTTGGCGCCGCGGCCGAGGGCGCGGTTGGCGAGGAAGGTGCTGTCCTGGATCCGCCAGGAGACGCCGATGCTGCTGAGGGCGGCGCCGTTGCTGCAGCGCCCGTTCTTGAAGGTGCTGCCGACGACCTGCACGGGGCGGTCGCGGTACTGGTCGAGCACGCGGACGGCTCCTCCGCCCAGGTCGGGGCCGCGGCGGTCGCAGCGGTTGCCGAGGAAGGTCGAGCCCACGATCTTGAGCTGGCCGCCGCGGACGAAGACGGCGCCGCCGCCACCGCCGTCGTAGCGCTGGCCGGTGGAGCTGCCGCGTGCGAGCGTGAGGTTGCGGAGGGTGAGGCGCGGGGTGGCCTGGTCGTCGCAGTGGGAGGTCGTCCAGGTCTGCTGCGGGTCGCAGGTGTTCTGGTAGAGGATCCGGCGCCGGCCCATCCCGCTCAGGGTCACGCGGCCGCCGCCGTCGATGACGACGGAGGGGGACGTGTTGACGACCTTGGCGGTACGGCGCATCTTGATGGTCACCGGCCGCGGACCGCAGTCGAAGCGGACCAGGCCGCCGCGGGCGACGGCGCGCACCACTGCGGCGGACGTGCAGCTGGAGGGCGAGCCGTTGCCCACCGTCTGGGTGGCGGCCCGGGCGACGCGGCTGTGCCCCACGACGTACGTCGCGGCGGTCGACGCCGTCGGAACCAGGCCGACCGTGGCGAGGGCGGTGAGGACGGCGACCGAGAGGCGGAGCATCCGTCGATCGTACGGCGGTCGGTCCTGGCCACCCGGGGCCCGAGACTTTGGCATCCTGCAGGCATGTCACGGACAGACGAGGCGTCCCGGGTGGTCGACGCGGACGTCCCCCGGGTGTTCGCCGCGCTCGTGGACGAGGCGGCGCTGGAGCAGTGGCTGCCGCCCAACGGGATGACCGGGCGGTTCGAGCACTTCGACGCGCGGGCCGGGGGCTCCTACCGGCTCGTCCTGACCTACCCCGAGGAGTCGGCCGGCGCCGGCAAGACGACGGCGGGCTCCGACGTCGTCGAGGTCCGGTTCGTGGAGGTGGTCCCCGACGTCCGAGTCGTGCAGGCGGTGGACTTCGTGTCCGACGACCCGGCGTTCGCGGGCACGATGACGATGACCTGGGAGGTCTCCGCGGAGGGCGGCGGGACGCGCGTGACGATCCGCGCGGACGACGTACCGTCCGGCATCGGCGCGGAGGACCACCAGGTCGGGCTCAGCTCGTCGCTGGCGCAGCTGGAGGATTTCGTCGCGCGGTCTCGTCCCGCCTGAGAGGATCACGCCCGTGAGACTCGTGCTGGTCCTGGCCTTCGTCACGGTGCTGAGCGCCTGCCAGTCCACCGGGGACTCGACACCGACCGCGGCGCCCACCGCCTACGAGTGCCCGGAGTACCCGGTGTGGCACCGCAACCTGGACCTGGTCGAGGACGAGGGACACCCGTCGCCGCGGGCGGCGGTCCGCGACGCGGCCGGCGACGAGGTCGAGGTCGGGGACGTCCGCCGGACAGGGCGGTCGTCGGAGGTCGACGTCCGGCTCGCGGGCGAGGACGGGGTCTTCTTCGTCGACCGGGTCGCCTCCGGTTGGCTCGTCGAGGGCGGCGAGGGTTGCGCGGTGATGCCGGCAAGCGACAAGGTCCTGGGCCCGGACGAGGAGTGCGCCGGCGGTGACCCGACTCCCCCGAGCGACCTCGAGGAGGGCGACGAGTGGATCTACGGCTGCATGCTCGGGGAGTGAGCGGCCTCAGAACGCCGTCGCGAGCCAGGCCGCGACGGCAGCGAGGACGACCAGGACGACGTTCATGATCGAGTCCCGCCGCTCGCCCCGCCGCCAGTGGACGCGCCACGCGAGCACCTGCAGCACCGCGAGCCCGACGGCAGCTGCGATCGCCAGCCCCACGGCGATGTCGAGGGCCGGCGGGAGCACCAGGCCGAGGGCGCCGAGGAGCTCGACGACGCCGATGACCCGGACCACCGGCATCGGTACGTCGGTGCCGGCCCAGGCCATCATCGGCTGCAGCTGCTCCTGGCTGCGCACGACCTTCACGGCGCCGCCGTAGGCGTAGAACGTGGCGAGCAGACCGGCGGTGATCCAGTACGCGGTCTCCATGGTGGCTCCTTGGTCGTCGTCGGCAACTAGGGTCATCCTGGGCGACTTCCAGGAGGCCTACAAAAGGCACACCGGTGTGCGTGAGGGACAGGGACGTCCGTGTCGAAGTACGAGAAGACCTGCTTGATCCGCGGCGACGGCGGCCGCGCGATCCGCGGCATCCTCGACCGGATCGGCGACAAGTGGACCCTGCTGGTCGTGGCCACGCTGGACGGTCCGGCGCTGCGCTTCTCCGAGCTGCAACGGCGGATCCCCGGCATCTCCCAGCGGATGCTGACCCGCACCGTGCGCAACCTCGAGCGCGACGGGCTTGTGTCGCGCACGGTCTACGCCGAGGTCCCGCCGCGCGTCGAGTACGCGCTGACCGGGACCGGGCGCACGCTGATCGCGCCGGCCGTGGCGCTCGCCGAGTGGGCCGTCGACCACAACCCGGAGATCGAGGAGCACCAGGCGACCTACGACTCGGACCAGGACCAGGCGCCGTGACACGTACTCCCGCGAGCCCACGGCTGCGACGCACCGTGCGGGCGGTCGTCCTGGACGACGACTGCGTCCTGCTGTGCCGCTTCCGTCCGCCGCACCCGGCCGTGCCGGCCGGCGCGACGGGCGTCTGGGCGGCGGTCGGCGGCGGCGTCGAGCCTGGCGAGCAGCCGCTCGAGGCGCTGCGCCGCGAGCTGCACGAGGAGACGGGGCTCGTCGTCGAGGCCGACCCACCGCACGTCTGGCACCAGGAGCTGGCCATGCCCGGCCTTGAGGGCGAGTACGACGGGCTGGTCAACGACTACTTCCTGGTCCGCACCCCCCGCTTCGAGCCCCGCGGCGCCTTCTCCGACGAGCAGCTCGCCGATGAGCTCATCAGCGAGCTGCGGTGGTGGCGACTCGCCGACATCGCGGGCTACGGCGGCCCGGACCTGTTCTCGCCCCGCGACCTCGCCGCGCCGCTCGCGGCGTTGGTCGCCGGCGACGTACCGAGCACGCCGGTGACGCTCGGCCTGTGACCCGGCCTCAGACGGCCTCGAGCACGTCGGGGTTGGCGCAGGCCCGGGCGAACGCCGAGATGCGGGCGCGGATCTCGCGGCCGAGCAGCCACCGGCCGATCGGGTTGGCGACCGGCGCCAGCCAGCTCGGGCGGGCCGACCAGGTGTACTTCCACACGGCTCGGGTCCCGGCGACGCCGTCCCGCTCCTCGGGGGTGAAGCGCCAGCCGCCGCCGAAGGTCGCGAAGAACCACGGCCCCTTCTCCATCGTCATGCCCACCGAGGTGGGCGGCCGGTAGGAGACGTAGCGGCTGATCATCGTCGGCCCGACCCGGGCCTTGGTGAGGGTCCGGACGTCCTTGCCGGGCCGGTCGGCGTCGATCAGGTGCTGGTGGCGGATGAACGGGTCCCAGCTCAACCGGACCTCGCCCGTCGTCTGGGAGACGGCGAACGCCACCTCGGGCGCCACCCCGACCCACGCTTCTGCGGTCACCTGGGGCATGCGCGGCAGCATGTCACGGGGCAGTCAGGAGCCCGCCAGCTCCTCCCGGAGGGCGATGACCTCCGCGAGGGCCTGCTCGGCGGTGGCCGTCGCCACGGTCAGGGCCTTGATCAGCGTCGTGATGTCCACCTTCTGGCGGACGGCCGGGCTGCGCAGCGCCTCGTCCAGGTCGAGGCCGAGGTCCCCGACGGCGCGCAGCTGGTCCCGGAGCTCCTGGAGGCTCTGATGGCCGGTCCGTCCCTCGATCCTGACGTCGCGCTCCGCCTGCGCCTGCGGAGTTCTGCTGATCTTGAAGAGACCCATGGGGCACGTCCTTCAGTTGGCTCGGTGAGGCGCGCAGCATGGCACGGACGGTGGGGTCAGCGGGTGCCGCCGTACGCCGCGGGGACGAGGTCCGCGCGCGGCGCACCGCTCCGGATGAGCTCGACGATCGCGTCGGCGACCTGCTCGGGGCTGTCGAAGACCGCGCCGGCCGTCATCTCCTCGGCGGCCTCGCGCCCGGCTCGGATCGAGCTGAGGAACTCCGTGCTCGTGGCGAACGGGATCATCGTCGACACCGTGATCCCGGTGCCCTCGAGCTCGTTGCGGGCGATGGCGGAGAGCCGCTCGAGGGCGATCTTGGACGCGACGTAGGCGCCCGTGCCGGGCACGTCGGCGAAGGTCGTGCCGGAGCTGACGTTGACGATGCTGCCCGTCCGCTGGCGGCGCATGGTGGGCAGCACGGCCTGCGTGAGCGCGAGCGGGGCGACGAGGTTGAGCTCCAGCAGCGCCCGGAAGTCGTCCAGTCCGATCTCCTCGGTCGTCGCCTGGAGGCCCTGCCCGGCGTTGTTGACGAGGACGTCGATGCGTCCGTACTCCTCCAGCGCGGCCCCCACCAGCGCGTCCACCTGGGTCTGATCGGTGACGTCGCAGCGCACGGCGACGGCCCGGCCGAGCTGCGCCGCGAGGTCGCGCACGCGGTCCTCGCGACGGGCCGCGAGCACCAGACGGGCGCCGGCCCGGTTCGCGGCCCGGGCGGTCGCGGCGCCGATGCCCGACGACGCCCCGGTGATGACGATGACTGAGTCGTGAAGTTCCATGCCACTTACGCTACCGCGTCGTAGCGTAAGTGCGGCATCGCCGGTAGCCTGCCTGCGTGACCACCTCCGGCACGGGACGCACCGGCCGCCCCTATGACCACTCGCGCGACGGGCTGATGCTGGCCAGCACGCTCGACCTGGTCGCGGAGCGTGGCTACGAGCGGCTCACCGTGGACGAGGTGGCCGCGCGGACCGGCAAGGCCAAGACCACGCTCTACCGGCGGTGGCCCACCAAGGAGGCACTCGTCCTGGCCGCCATCCGCGACGCCGGACGCCCTCCCGAGGCCGACGCACTGCCCGACACCGGGTCCCTGCGCGCGGACCTGCTCGCAGTCGTCGACTCCCCCTGGCTCGGCGGCCTGGACCGGCGGATGGCCGTCTTCGCTGGCCTCGCCTCCGCCATCCGCAGCTCCGAGCGGCTGGCCGCCGTCGTCCGCTCCGAGGTCACCGAGCCCTACGTCGAGGTCTACCGGCGACTGCTGCACCGCGCGGTCGACCGCGGGGAGGTCGGCACGGACCGCTCGGCGAGCATCCCGGTCCTGGCCGAGGTGATCCCGGCGATGAGCACGCACCGTCTCGGCGCCGGCGGAGGGTCGGTCGGACGGGCCTTCTTCGTGTCCGTCGTGGACGACGTGGTGCTCGCCGCGCTGCGCGTGCCGCAGTGACGCCCCGCCTCAGTCGCCCGCGCACTCCTCGGGTGTCAGATCACGGACCTGCTCCTCGGTGCACTCCGTGTCGAAGGACGCAGGCACCTGGTACATGACAGCGGTGGCCGTCGCCGACACGAGGACTCCGGCGACGACGCCACTCCACCTGACCTTGACCACCGCGTAGGTCGCGCACGCCAGGAACACGAGGAGCGGCAGCAGGAGCTGTGCGGTGGCGAAGAAGCCGTCGCCGGCGCCCTCGCACCACCGTCCCGCACGCGAGGCGGGCGCCGCGTAGGCGTATCCCCCGTCGCCGCCACAGGTGAAGAGGGCGGTCGCCACGGCGCCGAACCAGGTCAGCACCACGCAGACGAACAGGCCCCCGACAGCCACTGCGCCGATGGCGGCTCGTTGCGATGTCTGTGAGGGCACGGCCGGAGTATCCAGCGGTCAGCCGCCGATGCGCATGAGCATCCGTACTCCCGTCCGCCTGACGTGCGAGCAGAGGTCGAGCGGGTCTGTCCGTGGCCGGGTCTACCGTGCCGGCATGGCTACTCACTGGACGCTCGGCTGCGACGCCACCGACCCCCATGCCCTGGCCGCCTTCTGGGCCCAGGCGCTCGGCTACGTCCTCGAGCCGGGATACGACGACCCCGACGGCGCCTCCCTCGTCGACCCCGACGGGGTCGGTGCGGCGATCTCGTTCCTGCGTGTGCCGGAGGGCAAGAGCGCCAAGAACCGCATGCACATCGACGTCCGCGTCGCGGGCGAGCCGCCGTGGGACCTCGCGGAGCGAGAGCGGCTCATCCGCGCCAAGGTCGAGGAGCTGCAGGGCGCCGGGGCGACCCACGTCCGCGAGCAGCACTACGACGGCGTGCTGGGCCACGTGGTGATGCTCGACCCCGAGGGCAACGAGCTCTGCGTGGCCTGACCCCCCTACCAGGCTCACGGTCACCACCACGGCGCTGCTCGCCGTCGCCACCTGGCTGGCGACCGTGCTGCTCGCCGACTGGATGCGGCGGACCGGCCGCCGCGGGCCGTTCGAGGTGCTCGTGCGCCGGGTCGCCTACGGACGGCTGCTCAGCCGAGCGCGCTGAGCTTGCGCGCGAGGAGATCACGCTCGCGGTCGTTGCGGCAGAGGTGCAGGGCGAGCCCGAGCTCGTCCCGCGCCTCCTCGCGCCGCCCGAGGCGGCTGAGCAGCTCGCCGCGCACGCTCGGCAGCAGGTGGGAGTCGGCGAGCCGGCCGGCCGCGACCAGCTCGTCGACGACGGCCAGGGCGGCCGCGGGGCCGGAGGCCATCGCCACGGCGACCGCGCGGTTGAGCTCGACGACGGGCGAGGGCGCGAGGCGCCCGAGGGCCTCGTAGAGCAGCACGACGCGGTCCCAGTCGGTGTCGGCGACCGAGCCCGCGACCGCGTGGCACTCGGCGATGGCAGCCTGGACGCCGTAGGCGCCGAGCCCGCGCCCCGCCTTGCCTGCCTGGGCCAGCGCCGCGCGCCCGCGGCGGATGGCCGAGCGGTCCCAGCGGCTGCGGTCCTGGTCCTCCAGCAGCACGGGAGCACCGTCGGGGCCGACGCGCGCGGGGAAGCGCGCCGCCGTGAGCTCCATGAGCGCCAGCAGCCCGTGAGTCTCGGGCTCGTCGAGGAGCAGCCGCGACAGGATCCGCGCGAGCCGGACGGCCTCCCCGGCGACGTCGGTGCGGATCAGGTCGCCGCCGTGGCTGGCGGTCGAGCCCTCGGTGAAGATCAGGTAGAGCACGCTCAGCACCGACCCCAGCCGGTCGCGACACTCCTCACGCCCGGGCACCTCGAAGCGCACCCGCGCCGCCGCCAGCGTCTTCTTCGCCCGCGTGATCCGCGCCTGAACCGTGGCGGTGGGCGCCAGGAAGGCGCGCGCGATCTCGTCGCTCGTGAGACCGCCCAGGACCCGCAGCGTCAGCGCCACCTGCGCCTCGCGCGACAGCACGGGGTGGCAGGAGATGAACATCAGGGCCAGCACGTCGTCGTCGATCCGGTCGGGGTCCCACAGCACGTCCGAGCCGCCGTCGCCCTCGTCGGCGTCACGCGCCAGGACGGCGTAGCGGTCGTCGAGCGCCGCGCGCCGGCGGAACGCGTCGATCGCGCGCCGCCGGCCGACGGTCAGCAGCCAGCCCGCCGGGTTGGCCGGTACGCCGTCGCGCGGCCAGCCGACGAGCGCCTCCGCGAGCGCCTCCTGGGCGAGGTCCTCGGCGAGCGCGAAGTCGCCCGTGAAGCGCGCGAGCGTGCCGACGATGCGCGCCGACTCGATGCGCCACACCGCCTCGACCGCCTCGCGGCCGCCCCCGCCGACGCTCACAGCTGGCCGGTCGACTCCCGCCAGGCGCGCTCCTTCTGCACCCACTTGTTGTCCTGCGGGAACTCGTCGATGCTCGGTACACGGCGGATCTCGGCCTTCATGCCAGGCCCGGCGAGCGGCGCGCGCTTGGCCCACTCCACGGCCTCCTGCTGGGAGGCGACGTCGAGGATCCAGAAGCCGCCGAACAGCTCCTTGGTCTCGCCGTAGGGCCCGTCGGTGACGACGGGCGGCTGCGAGGAGTAGTCGACGACCACGCCGAGCGAGGCGTCCTCGAGACCCTCGGCGGCCACCAGCACGCCGGCGTTGATCATCTCGTCGTTGAACGCGCCCATCGAGTCCAGGATCTCGCTGAAGTCGACGTCGGCGGCGGCCTCGAACGTCTGGTCGGTCGAGCGCATGATCAGCATGTACTTCATGGTGTTCTCCTCACGATGGCGGATCTCTGTCGGACCCTCTCACCCAGCAGTCGAACGGGCGAACGGCCGATCGACATCGGCCGTGAATTTCTTCTCCGGGTCTGCTTCGACGCCCTCCCGCTCGTCGTCTCAGCCGGGATGAAAGCGTGGTGGCGTGACGAGCCGCGCCGACCCGACCTCCTCGGGGCACCTGCCCGGCAGCGCGGGCTACCGCCGCGTCGTCGGCGCGCTGGTCGCCTCCGGCGTGGCGACGTTCGCGATGATCTACAGCACGCAGGCGCTGCTGCCCGAGCTCGTCGACGAGTTCGGGGTCTCCTCGGCGCAGAGCACGCTGTCGGTCTCGCTCACGACGATCGGCCTCGGCGTCACCCTCCTCGTCGCCGGCCCCTGGTCGGACGTGGTCGGCCGCACCCGGCTGATCCACCTGTCGCTGGCGGCCTCCACCGTCGTCGGCGTGGCGTGCGCGTTCGCCCCGAGCTGGCCCGCGCTGCTCGGCTTGCGGCTGCTGCAGGGCATCGCGCTCGCCGGGCTGCCGGCCGTCGCGACGGCCTACCTCCGCGAAGAGACGCACCCCTCCAGCCACGGCCGCGTGGCCGGGCTCTACATCGGGGGTACGGCGCTGGGCGGCATGGCCGGCCGGTTGGTGGCCGGCTCCGTGGGCGAGGCCGCCGGGTGGCGCTGGGGCCTCGGCGCCAACACCGCCGTCGGCCTGGTCTGCGCCCTCGTCGTGCTCGCTCTGCTCCCCCGCTCCCAGCACTTCAGCGCCGCCCCCACGGGCGCCGCCGCGCTGGTCCGGATGGCGCGGCGGGCGCTCTCCGACCCGGCGCTGCTCGCGCTCTACGCCATCGGCGGCTGCTCCTCGGGCGCGTTCGTCGCCGTGCTCAACACCCTCGGCTTCCGGCTGACCGGTCCGCCGTTCGACCTCGGTCTCGGCATCGCCAGCCTGGTCTTCCTCTCCTACTCGCTGGGCAGCCTCGGCTCCGCCTTGTCGGGCCGGCTGGCCGACCACTACGGGCGGCGCGCGGTGCTGCCGCTGGCCTGCGCGGTGGCCGTGGCCGGCGTGCTGCTCACGCTGCCGGCGTACCTGCCGCTGGTGCTGGTCGGGCTCGGCCTGCTGACGATCGGGTTCTTCGCCGTGCACGGCGTCGCCAGCGGCTGGGTGCCGGCGCGCGCCCACGCCGGCGGGGTCAGCAGCGGCCAGGCGGCCTCGCTCTACCTCTTCGCCTACTACCTCGGGTCGTCGGTCTTCGGCAGCCTGGGCGGCGCCGCCTGGACCGGAGCCGGCTGGCCGGGCGTCGTGACCCTGTCCACCGTGCTCCTCCTCGCCGCCGCCCTGCTGGCCCAGCGGCTGCGACGCACTCCGACGCTGCTGACGGGTCCGCGATGAGCCCGAAGCCCGTCGTTGGTTGAGGAGGTTGCGCAGCAACCGTCTCGAAACCACCACCGAGGTCGCAGGGGTTACCGGTGTCGGCGGCGCGGTCTAGCGTCCCGGCATGGCTGACTTCACCCACCAGGACATGAGCGGGACCCGCTTCGAGCGGGTCGACCTGAGCAACACGCGCTTCGAGCGCGTGCACCTCGAGCACGTCGAGATCATCTCCTCGGAGATGTACGACATGACCATCACCGGCACCGACCTGATCGGCGTGCGCATGCACGGGGTCGACATCGTTGACCTGGACATCAAGGGCGACATCGGCAAGCTGACCGTCAACGGCGTCGACGTGGCGCCGATGATCGAGGCCGAGCTGGACCGCCGCCATCCCGGGCGGGCCACGATGCGACCGACCGACCCGGCGGGCTTCCGCGAGGCATGGGACCTGCTGGAGGAGCTGTGGGACGGCACGGTGGAGCGGGCCCGACGGCTCGACCCGGCGCTGCTGCACGAGTCGGTCGACGACGAGTGGTCCTTCATCGAGACGCTGCGCCACCTCACCTTCGCCACCGACTCGTGGGTGGCCCGCGCCATCCAGGGCGACCCGTCGCCGTGGCACCCGCTCGGCCTGCCGTGGGACGAGATGGAGGACACCCCGGGCGTCCCCCGCGACCGTGGGGCGCGCCCGTCGCTCGACGAGGTCCTCGAGATCCGCCGCGACCGGCAGGCGATGGTCCGTCGCGTCTTCGACGACCTCACCGCGGAGCAGCTGGCCGGCGAGACCGAGCCCGTCGAGGCGATCGGCTGGCCGCCCCCGCGCAGCTTCCCGGTCGCCGAGTGCCTGCGGATCGTCCTCAACGAGGAGTGGGAGCACCGGCTCTACGCCGAGCGCGACCTCGCGGTGCTCGAGGGCAGGCAGTCGTGACCTAGGCGAACAGCGACTGCCCGACGTACTCCCCCGGCTTGGCTCCGGGCGGCACGGCGAACAGGGCCGACCCCGTGACCTTGAGGTACTCCATGAGCGCGTCGCTCTTGGCCATGGCGTTCTGGATCGGGATGAAGCCGGTGCGCGGGTCGCGGACGTAGGCGACGAAGAACAGCCCGGCGTTGAGCCCGCCGAGCGGGTCGCTGCCGTCGACGAAGTTGTAGCCGCGGCGCAGCATCCGGGCGCCGCCGTGCTGGTCGGGGTGGACGACCCGCACGTGCGCGTCGGCCGGGATGATCGGGCCCCCGCGACCCGGCATGGCGAAGTCGGGCGGGGTGAACTCCTCGCCGCCGGACAGCGGCGCGCCGGTGCCCTTGGTGCGGCCGACGAACTTCTCCTGGTCGCCGAGCGGCTGACGGTCCCAGACCTCGATCGTCATGTTGATGCGGCGGGCGACCAGGTAGGAGCCGCCCGCGAGCCAGGCTCCGGCGGTGTCGTCGTCCGGCCCCACCCACACGTGGTCCTCGAGAGCGGCGTCCTCCTCGGCCTTGACGTTGGCGGTGCCGTCCTTGAAGCCGAAGAGGTTGCGGGCGGTGTCCTGCGTCGTCGACGTGGACGACGTCCGGCCGAAGCCGAGCTGCGACCAGCGGACCGCGACCGTGCCGAAGCCGATCCGGATCAGGTTGCGCACGGCGTGGACGGCGACCTGCGGGTCGTCGGCGCAGGCCTGGATGCACAGGTCGCCGTAGGAGCGGGCGGGGTCCAGGTTGTCGGCCGGGAAGTGCGGCAGCGTCTGCAGCGCCTCGGGCTGCCGGTCGGCGAGCCCGAAGCGGTCGCGCCCCTCGGCGTCGCGGAAGAGCCCGGGCCCGAAGCCGAAGGTGATCGTGAGCCCGCTGGCGGGCAGGCCGATCGCCTCGCCGGTGTCGTCGGGCGGGAGGTCGAGGGAGCCCTCGACCGGTCCGATCTCGCCGGCGGCCTGGCCCTTGGTCATCCGCTCCGCGGCGACCGTCCAGGCCTGGAGCAGCTCGACGAGCTCCTCGCGCGAGTCGGTGACGACGTCGAGCGCCGCGAAGTGGAGGCGGTCCTGGGCCGGCGTGACGATGCCGGCCTGGTGCTCGCCCCGGAAGGCGTACGACGCCGCGCCGGCCGCCGCGGGCTGCATCGCCGCCGGCTCGTCGGCCGTCGCGCGGCCGGTCGCGAAGGCGCCGGCCACCCCGGCGGCGGCCACGCCACCGCCGAGGAGCCCGCGTCGGGAGACCCTGGGTGCCATGGTCAGGACAGGACCGCGGCCGTCAGGCGCGACAGCGGCTCGGAGAGCGCGTTGACCGCGTCGGAGAGCCCCTTGATGTCGTCGGGCGACAGCTCGTCGTAGTAGCGGAAGCCGTCGTCGGTGCGCTGGGCGTCCAGCAGCACCTGCAGCTCGTCGAAGCGGGTCTCGAGCTCGGTGGCCAGCTCGGGGTCCTTCTCCTCGAGCAGCGGCTTCACGCCGTCGAAGCCGACCTTGGCGCCGTCGACGTTGGCCTGGAAGTCCCACAGGTCGGTCCGGGACCAGTACTCCTCCTCGCCGGTGACCTTGCCCGTGGCGACCTCCTCGAGCAGGCCGCGCGAGCCGTTGGCGATCTGGTCGACGGTGAAGGTCAGGTCCTGGATCCGGCTGTCGAGGGTCTCGGTGTTCTTCAGCAGGTCGTCGGCGTAGAAGGTGCGGTCCTTCGGGCTCAGCTCGGCATACTTCTCCGCGCGTGCCGGCCACAGGTCCTTCTCGAGGAGGTGCCAGCCGGTCCACTTCTGGCCGGGCTCGAGGTCGGCCTCGCGGGCGTCCATCATCGGGTCGAGGTCGCCGAAGGACTCAGCGACGGTCTCGATGCGCTCCCAGTGGGTGCGGGCGTCGGCGTAGAGCGCGCGCGCCTCGTCGTCCTTGTCGCCGGCCTTGTAGAGGTCGACGAACTGGCGGGTCTTGACCAGCAGCTGGTCGGACTGGTCCTGCACGTAGGCGGCGTAGTTGGTCTGGGCCTCGTTGACGAGGGTCTCCTCGTCCTCGCTGACCTTGACGTCCTCGTCGGACTCGGTGACGGTGAAGTCGGAGCGGATGCCGTCGCCGGTCATGCCGGGCTTGCAGGCGGTGATGTACTTCCCGGCCGGCACGTCGGCGGTCAGCGGGCGGCTGATCGAGGGGCCGATGTTCTCGACCTCGGCGACGATGCGCAGGCCGTCCTCGGCGAGCAGGTAGAACTCGGTGACCTGCGAGCCGCTGTTGGTGACGTAGAAGGTGACGGTGCCGGCCGGCGCCTCGGTGGCGGAGACCTTGCAGGCGTCGTCGGAGGAGTCGACCGTCAGCGCCCGCGCGTCGCCGGCGCCGTCGCCCCCACCGCCGGAGGGTTCGGTGCTCTCGGTGCCGCAGGACGCGAGGACGGGCGCGGCGATCAGCAGGCCGGCGGCGATCCAGGAGAGACGCTTCACGGGTTACTTCCTTCGGGGACAGGGACGGGGCGGGACGGGGCAGCCGAACGCGGCCCCGTCGTACGGAAGAAGAGGTAGGAGACGGGGACGACGTAGGCGACCCACGCCATCGCCTCGAGCACGGTCGTGGCGGGTGAGAAGTTGAAGATGCCCTTGAGCAGGGTGCCGTACCAGGAGCCGGGCGGGATCGCGTGGCTGACGTCGAAGGCCAGGGTGTTGAGCCCGGGCAGGAACGCCGCCTCCTGCAGGTCGTGGACGCCGTAGGCGAGCACACCGGCGGCGACCACGATCAGGAACGCGCCGGTCCAGGTGAAGAAGCGCGAGAGGTTGATCGTGATGGCGCCGCGGTAGATGAGGTAGCCGAGCAGGACGGCGGTGAGGATGCCGGCCAGCGCCGCCAGCAGCGGCTCGGCGGTCTGCTGGGCGGTCGGCGCCAGGTCGCGACCGATCGCGGCCTGGGTGTTGGTCCACAGGATGAGCGCGGTCTCGAGGCCCTCGCGCCCGACCGCGAGGAACGCCACGACCACGAGCGACCAGGCGCGGCCCTCGGCGGCGACGTCGATGCGTCCTCGCAGCTCGCTGCCGATGGTGCGCGCGGCCCCGGCCATCCAGAAGATCATCCAGGTGACGAAGACGACCGCGACGAGCGAGAGCGAGCCCCCGATCAGCTCCTGGGTCTCGAAGGTGAACTTGCGCGACTGCAGGCCGAGGCCGAGGGTGATGGCGAGGCTGAGCAGCACCGCGGCGGCGACGCCGAGCCAGATCCGCGGCAGCAGGTGGCGTCGGTCGGTCTTCACCAGGTAGGCGACGAGGATGCTCACGACGAGCGCGGCCTCGAGCCCCTCGCGGAGACCGATCAGGTAGTTGCCCAGCACAAGGCGACAGCCTACGCGCCCACGCTTAGGCCTGCCTAACCTTGGTGACGTGTCCTAGATCGCGCAGCCGTCGGGGCCGCACACGGCGCCGTCGGCGCCTGCCGCCCCGGCCACGACCTCGATCGCCGGGTGGGTGTCGGCCCAGGCCCGCTCGAGCACCTCGGTGAACGCCTCGGCCGGCTGGGCGCCGGAGATGCCGTAGCGCTGGTCCACGACGAAGAACGGCACGCCGGTGGCGCCGTAGGCACGCGCCTGGGCGATGTCGGCGGCGACCGCGTCGGCGTACTCCTCGGAGGCGAGGACCGCGTCGACCCGCTCGGCGTCGAGACCGGCCTCGGTGGCCGCCGCGCGCAGGACGGCGTGGTCGCCGACGTCCTCCGCACGCGTGAAGTACGCCGCCAGCAGGCTCTCCTTGAGGTCGCGCTGCAGCGCGGGGCCGCCGGTCGCGAGCGCGAGGTGGAGCAGGCGGTGCGCGTCGATCGTGTTGGTGTGGACGGTATCGAAGAGCCGCAGCTCGAGCCCCTCCTGCGCGGCGGTGTCCATCAGTCCGGACATCATCGGCCGCATCTCCTCCACGCTGCGCCCGTACTTGCGCGCGATGCTCGGCAGCGTCAGCTCGGTGCCGTGGTGCGGCGCCGTCGGGTCCAGCTCGAAGGAGCGGTAGACGACCTCGACCTCGTCGGCGTGCTCGAAGTCGCCGAGCGCCGACTCCAGCCGGCGCTTGCCGACGTAGCACCAGGGACAGACGACGTCGGACCAGATCTCGATGCGCATGCCGGGTCAACGCGCGGACGCCGACCCGGCATTCCCGCTCAGCAGGAGCGACGGACCTCGGCCTCGCACCGGTCGCGGCCGGCGCCGCCCTCGGCCCGGTCCTGACCGTGCCGGCCGACGAGCACGTCACGCGACCCGCGACCCCTCATCAGATCGCCACCGCCCTCACCGACGAGCGTGTTGCGGCGGTCGTCGCCGATCAGCACGTCCCGGTAAGGAGTGCCGTAGACCTTCTCCACCCCGACGAACGAGACTCGGCCACCTCGCAGCCGCGCCCGACCGAGGTTCAGGTCCACCCGCACTCCCCGTCGATCGCGGGGACGCAGCGTGATCCCGTCCTGCCCTGCTCCTGCGTCGACACGGACGTCGCACGCCGCCGGAGACGTACAGGTGCGGCCCGCCTCGACGTACAGCTCGTCGTCACCGGGACCGCCGATCGCCACCGACCGTCGACCGTGGACCTGCACGCGGTCGCCCCCCTCGCCCCCCTCGGCACGACCCGTCAGGGTCAAGGTGTCCGCGCCGTCGGCGCCGTAGGCCACGTCCGGGGCGCCCCCGACGGCACCTGCGGAGGAACGGGTGCCGCCCACGAACGCGTCCCGGCCGCTCGAGCCGAGGAACGTGTCGGAGGACTGCGTCCCGACGTAGCGCTCGATGCCGCTGAACGTGTCGTGCCCCTCTCCGTCCGCCGTACCCTCCGCCACCGAGATGCGAACCCCCGTGGCGCCTCGGAAGACCAGCTCGGTGGAGCCGCGTCGGCCGACGACGGTGTCGTCCCCACCCCCGGGGCGCACCCGGACGACGTCGCCGGACCCCTTCCCCGTGGTCGCGTCGACGATCCGGTCGTCGCCCCCGCCCCCGCCGCCGGACCCGCCGCGGTCTCCGACGAAGACCAGCTGGTCGTCACCGGCGGCACCCAGGGCCACTGCGTAGCCGCCAGGACCGCCCGCCTCGATGCGGTCGTCGCCGTCACCGCCGCCGATGACGACGTAGGTCCCGTCTCCGGAGCAGATGACGTCGTCCCCGCCGAGGCCCTGGATCCTCAGGGCGAAGTGGCCCATGCCGTCGATGACGTCCGGACCGTCCGTCCCGAGGACCGTGCTGTTGCTCGCGGCGGCTCGGATGGTGACCACCTCGCCCTGGCAGAGACGAACTGCCGCACCGGCGGGCGCGGTTGCGGCCGCACCCACGCCCGCGGCAACTGCGCCCATGGCCAGCAACCCGACGGCCGCGGACACCACGCCTCTACGGCGCCTCCCGACGTTCAGCATCCCTCGCTCACCTCCGTCCGGCACCGGTCGCGGCCGGCGCCGCCGTAGGCGTGATCGCGGCCCCGGCCGCCGACCAGCAGGTCCCGACCGCGACCACCGGTGAGCGCGTCCGCGCCGCCTCGCCCCTGTAGGACGTCGTCGCCGTGGTCGCCGTGGAAGGAGTTGGGTCGCGCGTTGCCGACGAGGACGTCGCGATACTTGGTGCCGATCAGGTCCTCCACGCCCGCCAGCGCGACACGGCCCCGAGCCCCCATGCTGGCCCGCCCGGAGGTGAGGTCGACCCGTACGCTCTGGCGGCCCCCCGGCCGCAGGGTCATGCGGTCCACACCCGCACCACCGTCCGCGCGGAGACGGCACGCGGCCGTGCAGCTGCTCCCCGGAAAGAGTCTGAGGCTGTCGTTGCCGGGTCCTCCCCAAGCCGCGGCGGTCGGGCCGTACACCCGCAGGCGGTCGGACCCCTCGCCTCCCTCCGCGCGACCCACGAGCTCCAGCGAGTCGTAGCCACCGCCGCCGTACGCCAGGTCAGGGGCGCCGCTCGGCGCGAAGCTGCGGGTCCATGGCCCGCCGAGGAACGTGTCGTTGCTCTCCGACCCCACGAACGTGTCCGAGGCGACGGTCCCGACGAAGGCTTGGATCCCACTGAACGTGTCGTGCCCCTCGCCCTCCGCTCGGCCGTCTCCGACGGAGATGCGCACGCCTGTCGTCCCCCCGAAGACCAGATGGGTCGAGTCGGGATTCCCCACGACGGAGTCGTCCCCGGCCCCCGGAGTCACCGTGATGAAGCCGGACGAGGTGGTCGAGTCGACGAAGCGGTCGTCGCCTCCGCCTCCGCGGCCCTCGCCGTACCCGTCTCCGACGAAGACCAGCTCGTCGTTGCCGGCACCGCCGTCGGCCGCGTTGTCGGCCGCGTGCTGCACCGGGGACACCCTCATCTCGATCCGGTCGTCGCCGTCACCGCCGTAGATCGCCATAGGGCTCTCCGGTCCCGAGCAGACCACGTCGTCGCCGCCGAGACCGAGGATCGTCAGGTCACTGCGTCCGGCGCCGTCGATCACGTCCGGGCCCTCGGTCCCCCGCACCGTGCTGTCGTCAGCTGTGGCTTCGATCGTGACCGCCAGCCCCTGGCACTGCGCCGCGGCTGCCGTCGCGGACCCCGTCGGAGCCGCGGCCGCGAGCGCGAGGCCCGCGCCGGTCGTGGCGAGAAGCACGACGAGCTGTCGCCCCGTGCCCGAGCATCGGCTCAGCATGAGCGACGCACCTCCGCCTGGCACCGGTCACGGTCCTTCCCACCGTCGGCGTGGTCACGACCCTTTCCTCCGACAAGCACGTCTCGGCCCCGACCACCCGTGAGCGCGTCCCTGCCGCCTCGCCCCTCCAGGACATCGTCGTCGCCGGCTCCGAAGAGCCGGTTGGGCCCTGCGTTCCCGATGATCACGTCTCGATCACTGGTGCCGCTCACGTCCTCCACGCCCGCCAACGCGACGCGGCCACGAGTCCCCATGCTCGCCCTCCCGGAGGTGAGGTTGACCCGCACGCCCTGCCTGCCAGCCAGCCACAAGGTCAGTCGGTCCACCCCGGCGCCACCGTCCGCACGCAGCCGGCACGCGGCCGTACAGCTCACGGCAGTGAGCCTGAGGCTGTCCGAACCGGGCCCGCCCCAGGCCGCGGCGGTCGGACCGTACACCAGCAGGTGGTCGCGGCCTTCGCCTCCTCTCGCGCGACCGGCGAGCGTCAGGAAGTCGGGGCCGCCGCCGCCGTATGCCACGTCGGAGGTGCTGGTGGGCGAGGTGGCAACAGACCGTGGGTCGCCCAGGAACGAGTCGCTGCTCCCCGACCCCAAGAAGGTGTCTGGGCCTGCGGTCCCGACGAAGGCCCGGATGTCGCTGAACGTGTCGTGCCCCTCACCGTCCGCTTCACCCTCGGTGACCGAGATGCGCACCCCCGCCATGCCCCCGAAAGCCAGCGTGGTCGATCTGGACCCCACGACGGTGTCGTCCCCGGGCCCGGGAAGAACCGTGATGCCGCTGTGGTACCTGGCCGCGTCCACGATGCGGTCGTCGCCCTCGCCACCCCTGGCTTCTCCGGCCCCGTTACCGACGAAGACCAGCTGATCGTCGCCCTCACCGCCGTCGGCGGTGTTGTCGTCCGTGTGGTCGAAGCTGATCACCCTCATCTCGATCCGGTCGTCGCCGTCGCCGGCGAGGATCGCCAGGGGGGTCCCTCGTCCCGAGCAGATCACGTCGTCACCGCCGAGGCCCAGGATCATCAGGTCGCTGAATCCGGCACCGTCGATCACATCCGGGCCCTCAGTGCCCTGCACCGTGCTGTCGCTTGAGGTGGCCTTGATCGTGATCGGTCGCCCCTGGCACTGCGCCGCGGCACCGGCCGCAGACCCGGTCGGGGCGGCGGCCACGAGCGCGAGCCCGGAGAGGCTCAGCGTCAACAGGCCGGTCAGGGCGGACGTACGACGTGGTGATCGCATCAGGACTCCCGAGGGACGAGGCGGTGGGTGGGCTTCACACCACGACTACGCGTCTCGACCCCGATCGGGTTGTCATGTCGGGTGGTCTGGACAGGGACGACCCCGAGACGGCCTCGGGGTCGGGACCAGGGGGCGAGGGGGAGCCTTCCCCGATGTGCGCGAGGTGCCCTCGGCGCGAGGCTTCTCGACATGATCACCATCGACTCACTGACCAGGAAGTACGGCGGCTTCACCGCCGTCGACAACGTCACCTTCGAGGCCCGGACCGGTCGGGTCACCGGCTTCCTCGGCCCCAACGGCGCCGGCAAGTCCACCACCATGCGGGTCATGGTCGGGCTCACGCCGCCGACCTCCGGCTCCGCCCTCATCGCCGGCCGGCGCTACGCCGACCTGCCCAACCCGGGCCGCGAGGTGGGCGTCCTGCTCGACGCGTCGGCCCAGCACGCCGGCCGCACCGGCCGCGAGATCCTCGCCATCGCCCAGCAGACGATGGGCCTGCCGAAGTCCCGCGTCGACGAGATGCTCGAGGTCGTCAGCCTCACCGACAAGGAGGCGGGCCGCCGGGTGCGCAACTACTCCCTCGGGATGCGTCAGCGGCTCGGCATCGCCACCGCGCTGATCGGCGACCCGGAGGTGCTGATCCTCGACGAGCCCGCCAACGGCCTCGACCCCGCCGGCATCCGCTGGATGCGCGACCTGCTGCGCGGCTACGCCAACCGCGGCGGGACCGTGCTGCTGTCCTCGCACCTGCTGCACGAGATCGAGGTCGTCGCCGACGACATCGTCGTCATCGGCAACGGCCGCATCGTCGCCCAGGGCACCAAGACCGAGCTGCTCGAGTCGGCCGGCACGGTCGTGCGCAGCGACGACCTCCCCGCGCTGGTCCGGGCCCTGGAGGCCGCCGGGCTCAGCGGCTCGCCGTACGCCGACGGGGCGCTGCGCACCGACGCGGACGCCTCCACCATCGGCAAGGTCGCGCTCGCCGCCGGCGTCGCCCTCACCGAGCTCCGCGCCGCCGACGGCGCCGGGCTCGAGGAGATGTTCCTCGAGCTCACCGCAGACACCCAACGAGAAGGAGTAGCGGCATGAGTGCCGTCACCGCAGCGCCCAGCACCCTCGACCGACCGGTCGCCACCACCCGTCCCGTCCACCCGCCGATCCCGCTCTCGCGGGTGGCCGGCGTCGAGCTGCGCAAGATGTTCGACACCCGCTCCGGCTTCTGGCTCATGGCCAGCATCGCGATCACCGCGGTGCTCGCCACCGGCGCCGTGATCCTGTTCGCCCCCGACGACGAGCTCACCTACGAGACCTTCGCGACCGCGATCGGCTTCCCGATCGCCGTCATCCTGCCGATGGTCGCGATCCTGGCCGTCACCGGCGAGTGGAGCCAGCGCACCGGCCTCACGACGTTCACCCTGGTCCCGCACCGCCAGCGCGTGATCGGCGCCAAGCTGCTCGTCTCGGTCGGCATCGGCGTCGTGTCGATGCTGCTGGCCGGCGTCATCGGCGCCCTCGGCAACGTGCTCGGCACGGCCATCACCGGCACCGACCTGGTGTGGAACGTGTCGGCCACGGAGTTCGCCTACATCATCCTGGCCAACGTGCTCGGCATGCTGATCGGCTTCATGCTCGGTGTCCTGATCCGCAACTCACCGGGCGCCATCGTCGGCTACTTCGTCTACTCGTTCCTGCTGCCGACGCTCTCGATGCTCCTGGCCGACAGCGTGCAGTGGTTCCGCGACGCCCAGTCGTGGGTGGACTTCAACTTCGCCCAGGGCGCCCTCTTCGAGGGGCAGATGACCGGCGAGTCGTGGGCCCAGCTCGCGGTGGCCGGCACCGTCTGGCTCGTCATCCCGCTGGCCGTCGGGCTGGGCCTGGTGATGCGGTCCGAGGTCAAGTAGGGGTTTCGAGACGGGACTTCGTCCCTCCTCAACCCACGAAAAGACGCTGACCCGCCCGAAAGTCTCGGGCGGGTCAGCGTCATGTCACGGTCAGCGGGCGGAGGTGCCCTCGACGTAGTCGGAGTCGTGGCTCTTCACCCAGGCCATGAGCTTGCGTAGCTCGCGGCCGGTCTTCTCGATCGGGTGCGACTCGCCCTGCTCGCGGAACTTGGTGAACTCCGGCGAGCCGTTGTCCATGTCGGTGATGAAGCGCTCGGCGAACGTGCCGTTCTTGATGTCGGCGAGCACGTCCTCCATGTTCTTCTTCACGTCGGGCGTGATCACGCGCGGGCCGGAGACGTAGTCGCCGAACTCGGCGGTGTCGGAGACCGACCAGCGCTGCTTGGCGATGCCGCCCTCGTACATGAGGTCGACGATCAGCTTCAGCTCGTGCAGGCACTCGAAGTAGGCGACCTCGGGCTGGTAGCCGGCCTCGGTGAGGACCTCGAAGCCGTACTGCACCAGCTGCGAGGCGCCGCCGCAGAGGACCGCCTGCTCGCCGAACAGGTCGGTCTCGGTCTCCTCGGTGAAGGTGGTCTTGATGCCGCCGGCGCGCAGGCCGCCGATGCCCTTGGCGTAGCTCAGCGCGAGCGGCCAGGCGTTGCCCGACGCGTCCTTCTCGACGGCGACGAGCACGGGCACGCCGCGGCCGTCGACGTACTCGCGACGGACCAGGTGGCCGGGGCCCTTGGGGGCGACCATGAAGACGTCGACGCCCTCGGGAGGCGTGATGTAGCCGAAGCGGATGTTGAACCCGTGGCCGAACACCAGGGTGTCGCCCTCGGCGAGGTGCGGGGCGATCTCCTCGGCGTAGAGCTTGCGCTGGTGCTGGTCGGGAGCCAGGATCACGATCAGGTCGGACTCCTCGGCGGCCTCCGCCGGCGTCACGACGCGCAGGCCCTCGGCCTCGGCCTTGGCGCGGCTCTTGGATCCCGGCTGCAGCCCGACGCGGACGTCGACGCCCGAGTCGCGCAGCGACAGTGCGTGGGCGTGGCCCTGGCTGCCGTAGCCGATCACCGCCACGTTCTTGCCCTGGATCAGGGACAGGTCGGCGTCATCGTCGTAGAACATCTCAGCCACGTCGGGCTTCTCCTTCTGGTGGGGTCTTCACGTCGAAGACAGGGGGTACGGCGCTCAGCCCGCGGCGGGCGGGGCAGGCACGAGGACCGGGCGCAGGCTGCGCTCGGAGATGGAGCGGGAGCCGCGGCCGATGGCGACCTGGCCGGACTGCACGAGCTCGCGCACCCCGAAGGGGTCGAGCACGCGCAGGAAGTCGCCGATCTTGGCGGAGTTGCCGACCAGCTGGATGGTCACGGCGTCGCTGGCGACGTCGATGACCTTGGCGCGGAAGAGCTGGACGGTGTCGAGCACCTGGCCGCGGGTCTCGGCGGTGGCCGCGACCTTGACCAGGATCAGCTCGCGGTTGACCGAGGCGTCGGGGTCGAGCTCGACGATCTTGATGACCTCGACCAGCTTGTTGAGCTGCTTGGTCACCTGCTCGAGCGGGGACTCGTCGACGTTGACGACGATCGTCATCCGCGAGATCTCGGCGTGCTCGGTCGGCCCGACGGCCAGCGAGTCGATGTTGAAGCCGCGGCGGCTGAAGAGGCCCGCGATGCGGGCGAGCACGCCGGGCTTGTTCTCGACGAGCACCGACAGGGTGTGGGTGGCGGCCATCAGAGGTCGTCCTCCTCGAACTGGGGCGCCAGGTCGCGCGCGTACTTGATGTCGTCGTTGCTGGTGCCGGCGGCGACCATCGGCCACACCATCGCGTCGCGGTGGACGCGGAAGTCGACGACCACGGGCACGTCGTTGATCTCCATGGCCTTGTTGATGGTCGCGTCGACGTCCGAGGGGTCCTCGCACGCGAGGCCGACGCAGCCGTAGGCCTCGGCGAGCTTGACGAAGTCGGGGATCCGCTTGCTGTGGAGGTCGGTGTTGGAGTAGCGCTCGTTGTAGAAGAGCGTCTGCCACTGGCGCACCATGCCGAGCGACTCGTTGTTGATGATCGCGACCTTGATCGGGATGTCGTTGATCGCGCAGGTGGCCAGCTCCTGGTTGGTCATCTGGAAGCAGCCGTCGCCGTCGATGGCCCACACCGTCTGGTCAGGGCACCCGACCTTGGCGCCCATCGCACCCGGCACGGCGAAGCCCATCGTGCCGAGGCCGCCGGAGTTGATCCAGGTGCGCGGCTTCTCGTACTTCACGAACTGCGCGGCCCACATCTGGTGCTGGCCGACGCCGGAGGTGTAGATGGCGTCCTCGCCGGCGATCGCGCCGAGGCGCTCGATGACGTACTGCGGGGACAGCCCGCCGTCCGTCGGCTCGTCGTAGCCGAGCGGGTAGGTCCGCTTCACGCCGGCCAGGAACTCCACCCAGCCCTCGTAGTCGCCGGTGGTGCCGGCGTCGGCCTCGGCCTGGAGGGCGACGACCAGGTCGCCGATGACCTCGCGGACGTCGCCCACGATCGGGACGTCGGCGTGGCGGTTCTTGCCGATCTCGGCGGGGTCGATGTCGGCGTGGATCACCTTGGCGCCGGGGGCGAACGAGTCGAGGTTGCCGGTCACCCGGTCGTCGAAGCGGGCGCCGAGGCTGATGATCAGGTCGCTGCGCTGGAGCCCCGCGACCGCCGCGACGGTGCCGTGCATGCCGGGCATGCCGAGGTGCTGCGGGTGGCTGTCGGGGAACGCGCCGCGCGCCATCAGCGTGGTGACGACCGGCATGCCGGTGAGCTCGGCGAGCGCGCGCAGCTCCCGGGAGGCACCCGAGCGGATCGTGCCGCCGCCGACGTAGAGGACGGGACGGCGCGACTCCAGGATCAGCCGGGCGGCCTCGCGGATCTGCTTGGCGTGCGGCCGGGTGACGGGGCGGTAGCCGGGCAGGTGCAGCTCGGTGGGCCAGTCGTAGGTGGTCATCGCCTGCAGGGCCGACTTGGCGACGTCGACCAGCACCGGGCCCGGACGGCCGGTGGAGGCGATGTAGAAGGCCTCGGCGACGGTGCGCGGGATGTCGGCGGGGTCGGTCACCAGGAAGCTGTGCTTGGTGATCGGCATCGTGATGCCGCGGATGTCGGCCTCCTGGAAGGCGTCCGTGCCGATCGCGTTGGCGGCGACCTGCCCGGTGACGGCCACCATCGGGACCGAGTCCATGTGGGCGTCGGCGAGCGGGGTCACCAGGTTGGTCGCGCCGGGGCCGGACGTCGCCATGCACACGCCGACCTTGCCGGTGGCCGAGGCGTAGCCCTGGGCGGCGTGGCCCGCGCCCTGCTCGTGGCGCACCAGGATGTGGCGGATCGAGGAGTCCATGAGCGGGTCGTAGGCCGGGAGGATCGCGCCGCCGGGGATGCCGAAGATGTTCTCGGCGCCGGCCGCTTCCAGCGACTTGACCAGGCTCTGCGCGCCTGTCATGTGCTCGCTCATCAGGTGGTCTTCCTTACGTCTGGTCTGGCACTGCTAGCGATGTGGCCCCAACAAAAAACCCCTCGGTTGCCGGGGCAACGAGGGGTGACGCGCTGGCTGGTCGTGAGATCAGCGGGCGCGCCCTGGGCGTACGAGGAGGTCGAACTTCATGGCCCCACCGTAGCGCCGTGGTCTCGTGCCGTCAGCCAAGTGTGGCAGGCGTCCCAGGATGCGGGACGGCGGTCCCACCATGTGGCGGACGGCGGCGGTCAGGAGCGGCCGATCCAGGTCGTGATGCAGGCCTGGTTGCCCTGGGGGTCGGCGAGCACCCAGAAACGCGGAGCGACGGCGTCGCTGACCATGGTCCCGCCGGCGGCGAGCGCCGCCTCGATGCGGCCGTCGGCCTCCTCGGGCGGGATCCGGATGTCGAGGTGCCAGCGCTGCCGCGGCGTCTCGTGCTGCTCGGTCTCCTGGAACCAGATGGTCGGCCGGGTGCCGGTCGGGTCGACCAGCTCGACGTCGTCGTCGGTCACCTCGTAGCCCAGCAGTGCGACCCAGAACGGCTTGATCTCGTCGGCGTCCCAGGTGTCGAGGCCGAGCTCGAGCACCGACACCCCGGCCGGGTCGGGCGTGGCGCCCAGGCCGCCGGCGAGGTCGCTGATCCGGCGGGCAAGCTCGACGTCGCGGCTGGTGACCCCGCCGACGTCGTGGCTGGTGAGCCGGACCGTCACGCGCGGGTAGGTCAGGTCGATGTCGGGGTGGTGGTCGAGCTCCTCGGCGGCCTTGCCGATCGCGTCGACGAGGCGCACGCCGGTGGCGAAGTCGCCGGTCTCGAAGCGGGCGTGCAGCGTGGAGAACAGCACCCGCCAGTCGGCCAGCAGCTCGCTCTCCAGCTCGTGCCCGGTGAGGATCCGTCTCGAGTCGCTCCGGTCGTCGCTCATGGCAGTACCACCTGTCCTATCGGTCCGGGGTTGAAGGCGATCTCCCATCGATACCCGTCGGGGTCGCCGAAGTAACCGCTGTAGCCGCCCCACTCCCGCTCGAAGGGCTCGTGCACCGGGTCGGCTCCGGCCGACCGGGCGGTCTCCAGCACCGCGTCGACCTCGTCCTTGGTGGCGACGTTGTGCGCGAGGCTGAACGGCGCCACGCCGGCGCCAGCGGCGATCGGCCCCACCTCGGCCTCGAACTCGGCGCGGTCCCACAGCGAGAGCACGAGGTGCTCGCCGGCCTGGATCATCAGCACCTCCCCCGGCACGTCCAGCGCCGCCTCCCAGCCGAGCCCGTCGAGGTAGAAGGCGCGCGAGGCGTCGAGGTCGGCGACCGCGAGGGTCACGAAGCTGATCCGCTGGTCCATCTCACCGACCCTGCCACAGGTCGCCGAGCGCCGTCCGCTGCCGACCTGACGCGTCGAAGTTCTCGGGCGCCAGCCAGCGCTCGTGCGCCTCGCGCACCGCGGGCCACTCGGCGTCGGTGACCGAGAACCAGTCGGTGTCGCGGCTGCGGCCCTTGGTCACCATGTGGTTGCGGAAGCGGCCTTCGTGGACGAAGCCCAGGCGCGCCGCGGCCCGCCGGGAGGGCTCGTTGAGGCTGTCGCACTTCCACTCGAACCGCCGGTAGCCCAGCGTGTCGAAGGCGTGGCGCATCAGCAGGTGGATGGCCTCGGTGGCGGCGGTGGTGCGCTGCAGCGACCGGGCGTAGAGCACGCCGGCGACCTCGACCTGTCCGAAGCCGGGGTCGATGCGCATGAACGACGCGACGCCCGCGGCCGGGCCGCTTGCGGGCCGGAGCACCATCGTCTCGGTGCCGGGCGCCGCGAGCGTCGCCTCGACCAGCGCCTCCATCCCGGCCACGTCGACGGGCTGCTCGGTCGGCCGGTAGGTCCACAGCGGACGGTCCTCGGGCGCGCCGAGCGCCTCGAACAGCGCAGGCGCGTGCTCGCGCGCGAGCGGCTCGAGGGTGACGTGGCGTCCCTCCAGCCGGACGGCGGTCGCCGGCGGCCGGGGAGCCCAGCCGGGCACCGGGTCGCCGACGTACTGGTCGAACTCGTTCAGCTCAGGCACGGGACGAACCTAGCCCCGCGGCTTAGGGTCGGTACATGACCGACGGCATCGACCCCACCGTCCCTCCCAGCGGCACCGGCTGCGTCGAGTGCGACGCCGCCGGCGGCTGGTGGGTCCACCTGAGGCGCTGCGCCCAGTGCGGCCACGTGGGCTGCTGCGACAGCTCCCCCTCCCAGCACGCCACCGCGCACTTCCGCGAGACCGGGCACCCGGTCATGGCCAGCTTCGAGCCGGGTGAGGAGTGGTTCTGGGACTTCGCCCGCGAGGTGGGCCTGGCGGGTCCGCCGCTGGCGGCGCCGACGTCGCACCCCGAGGACCAGCCTGCGCCGGGACCCCGGGGCCGCGTTCCCGCCGACTGGCAGGACCACGTGCACTGACCCGCTCCGGGGGTTGAGGAGGCTTCGAGACGGGACTTCGTCCCTCCTCAACCTCCGATCGTCTGCGTGATCTCCCGGCGCCGGTCGTCGGCGACGACGCGCGCGCTGGCGCCGTTGACCAGGGGCAGGAACGGCTGGACGTGGCCGAACTCGAGGTCGAGGACGACCGGCAGGTCGAGCATGCCGAGGGCGTCGGCCACCGCCTCCTGTTGGGTCATCCGGTCGGCGTCCGGCGCGGCCGTGCGGCCGATCAGGATGCCCGAGGCGTCGTCGAACCACCCGGCCAACCGCAGCCCGTGCAGCATCCGGCCGACGGCGGGCGCCTCCGCCTCGCAGGCCTCGAGGTAGACCAGGAGCCCCTCGTCGGCGTGCTCGCGGCCGAACGCAGGCACGTCGCCGTACGGCGTGCCGGCCAAGGGGCTCAGCACCTCCAGGCAGCCGCCGACCAGGACCCCGCTGACGTCGACCCCGCCGCCCCCGAGCACCTTCCAGGGGCCCTCGCGGTCGAGCGTCATCGTCGTGACGTTCGGTTCCTCGACGTAGTCGGTCCAGCCCTCGCGGTAGAGCCCGGGGCTCGACTGGGTGACCGGGCCGGTGGCGGACGCCACGTCGAGCCAGTGGGCGAGCCCGGGCGCGGGATCGTAGGGCGTGTCCATCAGGTTCAGGCTGTGCAGGCTCGCCCAGCCGAGGCGCAGCGTGATGGGGAGCATCACCGTGGACAGGTCGCTCCACCCCACCAGCCACGTCGGCTCGGCGGCGGCGAGGGCGTCCCAGTCGAGCTCGTCGAGCAGGTCGATGGCCAGCTCCCCGCCCCAGGGCGGGACGACCGCGGCGATCTCCGGGTCCGTGAGCATGGCCGTCAGCTCGGCGGCGCGGGCGGCCTTCGGGGCGGACGTGACGCCCTCGGCCGACATGCACTCCCCCACGACGACCTCGTAGCCGCGTCGTTCCAGGTAGGCGACGGCGGCGTCGAGGCGGGGCTGGAGGTCGGGGCCGACACCGCTGGACGGTGCGGTGACGCCGATGCGGTCGCCGGGACGGAGCGGTGCGGGGAACCTCATGGGCCCAGGCTGCCACGCACCGCTCCGGGAGGGGCGCGTCAGGCCACCGGACCCGGCCCGGTCGCGATGGCCACGAGGGCCCCGGTGCGCATCAGCGGCACGCTGGCGGCGATGTTGAGGTCGTCGTAGCAGAACAGTCCGGCGTCGTAGGAGCCCGCCGGCACGTTCGTCGCGGCGACCACGGACAGCACCGTGGTCTGGTCGTGCCCGCTGTTGCCGAAGGAGTCGGTGCGCATGGGCACCCCCACGGCGTCGAACCCGCTGCCGTCGTCGACCTGCAGCTGGCACTCGATCACCGAGGTCGCGCCGCCGTTGGCGTTGTTGCCGATGGTGATCGTCGCCTGCAGGACCAGCTGGGAGAGGCGGTCGACGGTGATCTTGCTGGGTCCGTTGACGTCGAGCGTCACCACGGCGACCGGGGCGGCGGAGATCGCCTGCGGCGTGTTGCGCGCGGCGAAGACCGACGTCGACGGTCCCGCCGGGCCGGCCGGACCCGTCGCGCCGGCGGGTCCCGGCGCGCCGCGCAGCTTGGCGCGTGCCTTGGCGCCGAGGTCGGCGGCGGACAGCGAGCCGTCCTTGACCTTGGCGCCGGTGACCGCGCTCTTCTTGATCTGGAGGGTGCCGACGCTGTTCTTGGGCAGGCTGGCGGCGGCGAACCCGGCACCGGCACCGGAGAGCACCAGCAGTCCGGCGCAGGCGGTGAGGGCGATGGTGCGACTGGTCATGGAGGCTCCTCGGGAGGCGGCGGGCCTCCCATTACCCCACGGTCCCCGTGGTCGGCACATGACCCGAAATGACCGCACCCACCCGCGGTCGCGCTGGGGTCGGGCGGTCAGGAGGTCAGTCGCTCCAGCGTGCGCCGGACGCTCTCCAGCCCGGCGTCGACCTCGGCGAAGGACGTCGACAGGGGCGACAGCCCGAGGCGCAGCCCGTGGGGGTCGCGGTAGTCGGGGATGACGTCCTCGGCCCACAGGGCGGCGGTCACCTCGCGCATGGCCGGGTGGTTGAGCGTCACATGGCCGCCGCGACGGTCGGCCTCGCGGGGCGAGGCGACGGTGACGCCCGGCAGCCGCTCGTCGGCGAGCTCGATCGCGTGCTCGGTCAGCGCGACCGACTTGGCGCGCACGGCCTCCATCCCGACCTCCTCGACCAGCGCGAGCATGTCCTGCATCGCGAGCATCCCGACCACCGGCGGCGTGCCGCTGAGCATCCGTCGGATGCCGGCGGCGGGGCGGTAGTCGGGTCCCATGAGGAACGGGTCGGTCGCGCCCATCCACCCCTGGACCGGCTGGGCGACCTCGTCGAGCAGCCGCGCGGCGACGTAGACGAACGCCGGCGCGCCGGGGCCGCCGTTGAGGTACTTGTAGGTGCACCCGACCGCCAGGTCGGCGTCGTGCTCGTCGAGGTGGAGCGGGACCGAGCCGACGGAGTGGCTGAGGTCCCACAGCACGAGCGCCCCCGCGTCGTGGGCGATCGCGGTGAGCCCGGCCATGTCGGCGAGGTGGGCGGAGCGGTAGGCGACGTGGCTCAGCACGACCAGGGCCGTCTGCGGCCCGACGGCGGCGGCCAGCTGGTCGGCCTCGACGCCGCCGGCGGTGTCCACGTCGATCCAGCGCAGGCTCAGTCCGCACTCGCGGGCGACGCCGTCGGCGACGTAGCGGTCGGTGGGGAAGTTGTCGCGGTCGATCACGATCTCCCTGCGCCCCGGCCGGGCGGCGACGGCGGCGCGCATCGCCTTGTAGAGCAGCACCGTGGTCGAGTCCCCGACGACCGTCTGCCCCTTCGCCGCGCCCAGCACGACGCGGCCCAGGTCGTCGCCGACCACCTCGGGCAGCAGGAACCACCGCTCGTCCCAGCCCCGGATCAGCCGCCCGCCCCACTCCTGCTCGACGAACTCCGCGAGCCGCGGCCCGGTGGCGCGCAGCGGCCGGCCCAGCGAGTTGCCGTCGAAGTAGACGAGCGGGCTCTCCGCACCCACGAACCGGTCGCGGTAGGAGGCCAGCGGGTCGCGCCGGTCGAGGTCGGTGGGGGCGGTGGCATGGGGCACGGTCGCGACGGTATCGCCCACGCCCGAGCCTCAGCTCACTGGAAGCTGATGAACCGCACCCGGGGCCGGAGCCGGTGGACCTCGCGCGGCCCCATCCGGTGGACGTCCTCGTCGTAGAAGAGCTTGAAGCCCATCGAGAACTGCCCCGGCCGGGCCACCGCGCCGTACGTCGCCCGCTTCTGCGTCCGCGTCCCGAACCCGTCCACGTGCTGCACCATCGCCAGCCCGGGTCGCTGTCGGACCCGGTGGATGTCCTCGATCATGTCGCTGCGGAACTGGTGCAGGACGAAGAGCTTCTCCGGCAGCTGACGGTCCGTGGCGAGCCGTGAGAGCCAGGCGGACACGCGGTTGACCTCGCGGGCACGCACGGAGCCGATCACCCGGCCGGGCTTCTCGTGGCGGCCCATCCGCCACTCCGGGTCGAGGGCGAGACCGACGTTGGGCAGGCGCAGCGCCCACGCCCACCGCTTGGCGACCGTGAGGAAGTCCGAGCGCCCCGGCTGGAGGTCCAGCAGGAGCAGGGCGCCGTCGCGGTGGGCGGCACGCACGTAGCCGCGCACCGCGGCCCGGTCGATGTCGTGGCTGAAGTCGCGGTCCGGTCCGGGCACCCCGTCGGCGACGGTGACGATGAGCTCGTAGACCGGCTGCACGGGGCGGCCCGGGCGCGCGAACGGCCGGGCCGCTCGGCGCACCCGCCGGATGGCCTGGTCGGGACCGGTCTCCCCCAGGACGCCCAGCGACCCGGTGCCCGCGGTGCCGTAGTAGGCGACCAGGAAGTGGTGGCCGCCGAAGACCCGGGTGCGGCCGCCGGGCAGGGTGGCCGGGCGCGCCGGCGGTGTCGGGGGCACCGGGGTGATCGACGGCGGTGCGGGCGCAGGACTGGGGGTCGGCGACGCCGACGGCGCCGGGGCGGCCGCGTCGTCCCTCGGCCCGGCGGCAGGAGCGGGCTCTCCGGCCGGGCCACCAGCGGCCCAGGCGACGCCGATGAGGCCGGCCATGAGCGCCGCCACGACCAGCAGCACCAGCCGGCTGCGGTCGGGGCGCTCCCCCGTCACGCGCTCACGCGCCGGACACCGGCTCGGGGTCGTCGTCGAAGGCGGGGATCCCGTCGATGCTGGTGCGGTTCTTGAGGCGGCGGTAGGCGACGACGCCGTCGGCGCCGCGGCGCTCCATGTTGGGGGTGAGCAGGTCCCGCTCGCCGTCCAGCGACATCAGCGGCAGGGAGTAGCCGCAGGAGTCGCTCACGCGCTCGACGTCGACCACGATCACGGCGCGCGCGGCCGGGTTGTCCGGGAAGCGCGCCGACCAAGCGGCGTACTCCTCGTCGTAGAGGCCCACCACCCGGCCGCGGCCGTGCAGCCGCACGATGTTGGGCGTGGCCTCGAACGAGCAGAACATCACCGTGACGCGGCCGTTCTGGCGCAGGTGGGCGATCGTCTCGGCACCGCTCGCGGTGAGGTCGAGGTAGGCGACCGTGTGCTCGTCGACGACCGCGAAGGTGTCGGCGAGGCCCTTGGGCGAGACGTTGACGTGCCCGTCGTCGCCGGAGGGCGCGGTCGCCACGAAGAACACCGGCTGACGCTCGATGAACGACCGGACCCGACCGGTGATCGCCTCGTGGACCTTGCCCACCTCAGCGCCCCATCAGGAGGTGACGGCGCCGTGGGCGGCCGACTGGACGACCTTGGCGTACTTGCCGAGCACTCCGCGGGTGTACTTGGGCGGCAGCGGCTCCCAGCCGACCTTGCGCTCCTCCCACTCGGTGTCACTGCCCATCTCGACGTCGAGGGTGCGGTTGAGGACGTCGAGGGTGATCCGGTCGCCGTCGCGCACGAACGCGATGGGACCGCCGTCGACGGCCTCGGGGGCCACGTGGCCGACGCACAGACCGGTGGTGCCGCCGGAGAACCGCCCGTCGGTGAGCAGCAGCACGTCCTTGCCGAGGCCGGCGCCCTTGATGGCGCCGGTGATCGCGAGCATCTCGCGCATGCCGGGGCCGCCCTTGGGGCCCTCGTAGCGGATGACCACGACGTCCTGGGCCTTGATCTCGCCAGCCGCGAGGGCGTCCATGGCGGCGCGCTCGCCGTCGAAGACCCGGGCGGTGCCGGTGAAGACCGACTCGTCGAAGCCGGCGCTCTTCACGACGGCGCCCTCGGGGGCCAGCGAGCCCTTGAGGATCGTCAGGCCGCCGGTGCGGTGGATGGGGCGGTCGAGCTTGCGGATGACGTCGTCGTCCACCTCGGGGGGCGCGATGTCGGCGAGGTTCTCGGCCATCGTGCGGCCGGTGACGGTGAGGCAGTCGCCGTGCATGAGGCCGGCGTCCAGCAGGGCCTTCATCACCATGGGGATGCCGCCGACCTTGTCGACGTCGTTCATGACGTACTTGCCGAACGGCTTGAGGTCGCCGAGGTGCGGGACCTTGTCGCCGATGCGGTTGAAGTCGTCCAGCGTCAGGTCGACCTCGGCCTCGCGGGCGATGGCCAGCAGGTGCAGGACGGCGTTGGTGGAGCCGCCGAGGGCCATGACGACGGTGATGGCGTTCTCGAACGCCTCCTTGGTCATGATCTGGCGCGCGGTGATGCCCTGGCGCAGCATGCCCACGACCGCCTCGCCGGAGCGGTGCGCGAACCCGTCGCGGCGGCGGTCGACCGCAGGCGGGGCGGCCGAGCCGGGCAGGGACATGCCGAGCGCCTCGCCGACGGCGGCCATCGTGTTGGCGGTGTACATCCCGCCGCAGGCACCCTCGCCGGGACAGATGGCCCGCTCGATCTTGTCGACCTGCTCGCGCGACATCTTGCCGGCCAGGCAGGCGCCGATCGCCTCGAACGCGTCGATGATCGTCACGTCCTTGCCGTCGACCTGACCGGGCATGATCGAGCCGGCGTAGAGGAAGACGCTGGCGAGGTCCAGGCGGGCCGCGGCCATGAGCATGCCGGGCAGCGACTTGTCGCAGCCGGCCAGCAGCACCGAGCCGTCGAGGCGCTCGGCCATCATCACGGTCTCGACGGAGTCGGCGATGACCTCGCGGGAGACCAGCGAGAAGTGCATCCCCTCGTGGCCCATCGAGATGCCGTCGGACACCGAGATGGTGCCGAACTCGAGCGGGTAGCCGCCCGCGGCGTGCACGCCGTTCTTGACGGCCTTCGCCAGGCGGTCGAGAGAGAGGTTGCAGGGGGTGATCTCGTTCCAGCTGGACGCGACGCCGATCTGAGGCTTCTCCCAGTCGTCGTCGCCCATGCCCACGGCGCGGAGCATGCCGCGGGACGCGGCCTTCTCCAGGCCGTCGGTGACGTCGCGGGAGCGGGGCTTGAGGTCGTGCTGCGGGGACTCGTCACTCATGACCACGAGCCTATCGGCGTGGCGCACGCCACGACCCGCGGATCTCAAGGCGGGGATGCGGGGGCGCACTCCCTACGCTGGACCCATGACCTCCGACTCCGCCGTCCCGTGGACCGACTTCGACGCGATCCTGTTCGACCTGGACGGCGTGGTGACCCCGACCGCCGAGGTGCACATGCGGGCCTGGGCGGAGATGTTCAACGGCTTCCTGGAGTCCTGGTCCGGCGGCGGTGACACCGCCCCCTACACCGACGCCGACTACTTCGCCCACGTCGACGGCAAGCCGCGCTACGACGGCGTCCGCGACTTCCTCGCCTCCCGCGGGATCGAGCTGCCCGAGGGCAGCGACGACGACGCCGGCTCGGAGGAGACCGTCAAGGGGCTGGGCAACCGCAAGAACGACGCCTTCAACATCGTGCTGGAGCGCGACGGCGTGACCGCCTACCCCGGCTCCGTGGCCCTGCTCGACCACCTGCGCGAGCTCGGCCTGCCCCTCGCCGTGGTGTCGTCCTCGGCCAACGCGCCCTCGGTCCTCGAGACCGCCGGGCTCTCCGACCGGTTCCAGACCGTCGTCGACGGCAAGGTCGCCAAGGAGCTCGGGCTGGCCGGCAAGCCGGCACCGGACACCTTCCTGCACGCCGCCGAGGTGCTGGGCGCCACGGCCGCGACGTCGGTGGTCCTGGAGGACGCCGTGTCGGGCGTGCGTGCCGGCCGGGCCGGCAGCTTCGGGCTGGTGATCGGCGTGGACCGCGGCGCGGGCCACGCGACCCTGACCGACGCCGGCGCCGACGTGGTCGTCTCCGACCTGGCGGAGACCCTCCCGTGAGCCGTACCCCGGTGGCCGCGGACCCGATGGACCGCGGCCGCTTCCCGGTCGACCCGTGGCGCCTGGTCGAGTGCTCCCACCGCGCGGAGGACCTCGGCGTCACCGAGACCCTCTTCACCGTGGCCAACGGCTACCTCGGCATGCGCGCCAACCCCGAGGAGGGCCGCGACGCCTTCGCCCACGGCACCTTCGTCAACGGCTTCCACGAGACCTGGCCGATCCGGCACGCCGAGACGGCGTTCGGCTTCGCCCGCACCGGCCAGACGATCGTCAACGCGCCCGACGCCAAGCTCCTCAAGCTGTACGTCGACGACGAGCCGCTCATCCTCGGCACGGCCGACCTGGAGCACTACGAGCGGAGCCTGGACTTCCGCGACGGCGTCCTGCGGCGCAGCATGGTGTGGCGCACCCCCTCGGGCAAGCGGGTGCGCATCGACTCGACCCGCATGGTCTCCATGACCCAGCGCCATCTCGCGATCATGACCTTCGAGGTCACGATGCTGGAGGGCGACGCGCCCCTGGTCATCTCCTCGCAGGTGCTCAACCGGCAGGACGGCGAGGACGAGTACCACGTCCCCGAGGCCGCCATGGGCGAGTCCGGCGACCCTCGCAAGGCGGCGGCGTTCGAGGGCCGGGTCCTCCTGCCCGAGGGCCACTACGCCCGCGAGGACCGGATGATGCTCGGCTACCGATGCGCCAACTCGCAGATGACGATCGCCGTCGCGGCCGACCACCACCTCACGACCGAGGACGAGCACGAGGTGGTCGTGCGCGAGCACGAGGACATCACCAAGCTGGTCGTCCGGGTCGAGGCCACCGAGGGCCGCACGGTCCGCCTCGAGAAGGTCGTGGCCTACCACACCTCCCGCGGCGTGCCCGTCGCCGAGCTGTCCGACCGCTGCGACCGCACCCTGGACCGCGTCGGGCGCCATGGCATCGAGCACTACCACGCCGAGCAGCGCGACTGGTACGACCGCTTCTGGCGCCACGCCGACGTCGAGGTGCCCGGCGACGAGGCCCAGCAGCAGGCGATCCGCTTCAACCTCTTCACGCTCGCCCAGGCCAGCGCGCGCGCCGACCAGCAGGGGGTCCCGGCCAAGGGCGTCTCGGGCTCCGGCTACGAGGGCCACTACTTCTGGGACTCCGAGATCTACGTCGCGCCGTTCCTGACCTACACGCAGCCCCACCTGGCCCGCAACCTGATGCACTTCCGCACCCGGATGCTGCCGGCCGCGCGCACCCGCGCCCGCGAGATGGCCCAGAGCGGCGCGCTCTACCCCTGGCGCACGATCAACGGCGAGGAGGCCTCGGCCTACTACGCCGCCGGCAGCGCGCAGGTCCACATCGACGCCGACATCGTCTACGCCCTCATGCAGTACGTCGCCGGCTCCGGCGACCTGGGCTTCCTGCTGCGCGACGGCGTGGACGTCCTGGTCGAGACCGCACGCATGTGGGCCGACCTCGGCTTCTGGCGCAGCAACGGCGACCGCTCGTTCCACATCCACGGCGTCACCGGGCCCGACGAGTACACCACCGTCGTCAACAACAACCTGTTCACCAACGTGATGGCGCGCTTCAACCTCGAGCAGGCCGTCGCGACCGTCGAGCTGATCCGCGACCACCACCCGGTGGAGTACTCCCAGCTCGTGCACCGCCTCGGCGTGGGGCCGGAGGAGATCGAGGAGTGGCGCGCGTGCGCCGTCGGGATGCACATCCCCTTCGACGAGGGCCTCGGCATCCACCCGCAGGACGACTTCTTCCTCGACCGCGAGGTGTGGGACCTCTCCCGCACCCCCGAGGAGAACCGGCCGCTGATGCTGCACTACCACCCGCTGGTCATCTACCGGTTCCAGGTGCTCAAGCAGGCCGACGTGGTCATGGCGCTGTTCCTCCACGGTGACCGCTTCACCGCCGAGGAGAAGCGCGCCGACTTCGAGTACTACGACCCGATCACGACCGGCGACTCGACGCTGTCGGCCGTCGCCCAGGCGATCATGGCCGCCGAGGTGGGCTACCACGACGAGGCGCTCGGCTACTTCCGCTCCGCGCTCTACGTCGACCTCGCCAACCTGCACGGCAACACCGTCGACGGGATGCACGTCGCGTCGGCCGGCGGCGTGTGGAGCGCGCTGGTGTTCGGCTTCGCGGGCATGCGCGCCTACGGCGCGGAGCTCACCTTCGACCCGCGGCTGCCCGACGACTGGGAGGCCCTGCGCTTCCCGCTCACCTGGCGCGGCTGCCGGATGCGGGTCGAGGTGACGCCGAGCCACTTCCGGGTGACCGTCGACGGCCCCAACACCGAGCCCGGCGAGGAGGTCACCGACGACCGCGACGGGCTGCCGGTCACGCAGGAGGACCGGGTCGTGCTGCGCGTGCGCGGCACCCAGCACGTCGTGCGACCGGGCCGTCCGCTCGAGGTCGAGCTGGACGGCCACGGCGCCCGCATCGACGGCGACCTCGGCTACCGGCCGCTGGTCGGCGGTCACCGCGCCGACGGCACGCAGATCACCGCCGGCGTGCCGGACCCGATCGACTTCGGCGAGGACAACGACGAGACCTACCTGCCGGCGGACCCCCCGCCGATGGGCCCGCACGTCCCGCAGGAGTGAGGGCCTACACCTTCGCGGCGCGCACCACCAGCACGTCGGGCAGGTTGCACACCAGCTGACGCCACGTCTCGCCGGCGTCGGCCGAGCCCCACACGGCGCCGTTGCGCGCGCCGACGTAGAGACCGGCTGCGTCGTGCCCGTCGGCGGTCATCGCGTCGCGCATGACGCCGACGTAGAAGTCGTCGGGCAGGCCGTTGCCGAGCTCCTCCCAGGTGTTCCCGGCGTCGCGGGAGCGGTGGACGCGGGCCTTGGCGCCGGGCGGGTAGCGGCCGTCGCCGGCGCCGATCGGGAACACGAAGATCGTGTCGGGCTCGTGGGGGTGCACGACGACCGGGAAGCCGAAGTCGGAGGGCAGCCCGTGCCCGATGTAGTCCCAGGTGCCGCCCTCGTCGTCGGAGCGGTAGACGCCGCCGTGGTTCTGCAGGTAGAGCCGCTCGGGGCGCGACGGGTGCCGGGTGACCTTGTGCACGCACTGCCCGAACTCCGGGTACTGCTCGCCCTCGGGCAGGAACTCCGCGCGGATGCCCTGGTTGCGTGCCGTCCACGAGCCGCCGCCGTCGGTGGACTGGTAGACGCCTCCGGTGGAGATCGCCACGGTCACCGAGGCAGGGTCGGTGGGGTGCGGGAGGATCGTGTGGAAGGCCTGGCCGCCGAAGCCGGCGCCCCACTCCGCGCGCTGGGGGTGGTTCCACAGCGCCTCCTCCAACGCGAAGCTGCGACCGCTGTCGGTGGAGCGCCAGACCGCGCCGGGCTCGGTGCCGGCCCAGACGACGCCGGGCTCGACGCCGGGCGCCAGCTGCCAGACCCGCTCGACCGAGGCGTCGTAGCCCTCGGGGAAGCGCACGCCGGAGCCCTCCTGCCAGGTCTCGCCGAGGTCGTCGGACCAGCGCACCTGCGGGCCGAGCCAGGTCGACGAGGCGCCGGAGTAGAGCCGTGGCGCGTCGCCGCGGACGTCGACCATGCAGGAGTAGACCTCCTCCATGTCCTGGTGGGGACCGGTGAACTCCCAGTCCGTGCGCGCGTCGTCGGACCTCCCGATCCACAGCCCCTTGCGGGTCCCGACCAACAGCACCGTGCTCATCCGTGACTCCCTCGTCTCGACCGACCTCACTGTTCTCCTACATTGACCCGGTGACCAGTCCTGAATCATCGGTGCGGCCGCGCGGAGTCGTCGTCTCGCCGATCTGGCTGGTCCTGGTCGGGATCCTGTCGGTCCAGCTGGGCGCCGGGTTCGCCAAGAGCCTCTTCGACGAGATCTCACCCACCGCCATCGTGTGGCTGCGGCTGGTCACGAGCTCGGTCATCCTGTGGCTGCTGGCCCGGCCGACGCTGCGCGGCCGCTCCCGCGAGGACTGGCAGGTGGTGCTCGGGTTCGGGCTCAGCCTGGGCGTCATGAACTGGGCGATCTACCAGTCGTTCTCGCGCATCCCGCTCGGCATCGCGGTGACCATCGAGTTCGTCGGACCGCTGACGCTGGCGGTGGTGGGCTCCCGGCGCGCCCGCGACCTGGTGTGGGTGGTGCTGGCGGCCGTGGGCGTCCTGCTGCTCGGCTTCGAGCGCGCCGACCTCTCGGTCGCCGGTGTCCTCTACGCGCTGCTCGCCGGCGTCGCCTGGGGCTCCTACATCCTCCTCAGCGCCTCCACCGGACGCCGCTGGCCCGGCTTCGACGGCCTCACCCTGGCCAGCGTCGTCGCGACCGCCCTGCTGCTGCCCTTCGCGCTGCACTCCGGAGGCTCGGACCTCGCGGACCCGCGCATCCTGCTCATCGGCGCCGCGGTCGGCCTGCTCAGCTCGGTCATCCCCTACACCTGCGAGCTGGTCGCCCTCCGCACGCTGCGCCCGGCCGTCTTCGGCATCCTGATGAGCCTCGAGCCCGCCGCCGCCGCCCTCGCCGGCCTCGTCGTCCTCCACGAGCTCCTCAGCCCGATCCAGCTCGTCGCCATGGCCTGCGTCGTCGCCGCCAGCATCGGCGCCACCCGCTCCGGCTCCGCCGTGCCCGCCCCCGTCCCCGACTGACGCGCCTGCGGTGCGGGCGAGTTCACCTCGATGTCACGTGGGAGAGACGCCGTCGTCGCACCCCGCGCCTAGCGTCGGGCGTACGCCGCCAGCCAGCTCGGGAGTCGCCATGCTCGTCTCGATCGCTCCGCTCGCCCTCCTCGGCTCCGCCGCGGGTCGCGTGCACCGATGGTCGGTCGAGTCCCAGCAGCAGGGCCGGCGCAACGCCATGATCGCCGCGACCGAGTGCGCGCAGCGGCGCGCCGAGCGCGAGGAGGTCGACGACTTCTTCGTCGCCCTTGCCGCACCACGGACCGACGAGACCGTTCGCCGTACGGCGCACGCCTGACCACTCCCCTCATGCCGGGCTCACCGGGCTTCCCTGCCTCCCACCCGGTGAGCCCGGCGTTCACGCCGGCTGGGGCACAATCGGTCCATGCCGACCCCAGCAGCGCGGACGACGACCCCGGCGAGCCTGGCGTTCCACGACGTCCTGTCCGACGACGGCACGGTGCTGCGGGCCTGGACCAACGACCCGGACGGCCTCGCCGACGGGCCGACCGTCGTGCTCTGCAACGGGCTCGGCACCAGCGCCCACGCCTGGCCCGCGCTGCTGCGGCCCGACTGCGGCGTCCGGGTGGTGTCGTGGAACCATCGCGGCACCGGCGGCTCGGACCGGCCGGCGGACCCCCGCCACATCGACATCGAGCACTTCGTCGAGGACGCGCTCTCGGTCATGGACCACTTCGGCGTCGACCGGGCCGTGCTGATGGGGTGGTCGATGGGCGTCAACACGATGTTCGAGATGGCGGTGCGGCACCCCGAGCGGGTGCGCGGCCTGTTCGCCGTCGCCGGCGTGCCGGGCGACACCTTCGCCACCATGCTCGGCCCGCTGCGACTTCCTCGCCCACTCGCCCGGCTGCTGACCGTCAACCTCACCCGCGTGCTGCGGCTCGGCGGCTTCGCCCTGACCCCGGTGGCGTCCCGGCTGCCCGTCGGGCGGCGCACGATCGCCGCGCTGAGCCACACCGGCTTCATGTTCCCCGTGCCCGACCCCGAGCTCGCGGCGACGGCGGTGCGCGAGTTCCTCACGACCCCGATCGGCTGGTACATGCAGCTGGCCCTCAGCACGTCCCGGCACGCGCGGGTCTCGCTGAGCCAGGTGGACGTGCCGTGCGCCTTCGTCGCCGGCACCTACGACGTGCTGGCCGGTGCCCGCGACATGGCGTCGGCGGCGGAGCGGCTCCGCGACGCGACGTACGACGAGATCCGGGGCTCGCACTTCATCCAGATGGAGCAGCCCGAGCAGGTGCACCGGCTGCTGCTCGACTTCCTGGCGAAGGTCGGCTGAGGTGCGGCTGCTGACGGCGGCGGTGGCCGCGGGCGTCCTCCTGCTCGCCGGCTGCGGGCAGGAGGACGGGAGCGGCGAGTCGTACAGCGGCACCGTCTCGCCCGAGCCCAGCGACGGGGGCCCGAGCGCCACTGCGACGGGGAGCGGCCCCACGACGCCGCCCGTACCGGCCGCACCCGCCGGACCGCCACAGGTGGTCGAGGAGGTCGCGACCGGGCTCGAGGCGCCGTGGGGGCTGGCCTTCCTGCCCGACGGCGACGCCCTGGTGACCGAGCGCGACACCCGCCGGATCCTGCGCATCAGCGGCCCCGACCACGCGGTCACCGAGGTCGCCACGATCGACGCCGCCGCTCCGGAGGGCGAGGCCGGGCTGCTCGGGGTGGCCGTGTCCCCCACCTTCGCGGAGGACTCGCTGGTCTACCTCTACGTCACCACCGAGGAGGACAACCGCGTGGTCCGGGCGACGCTCACGGGTGACGGCCTCGGTGAGCCGGAGCCCATCCTCACGGGCATCCCCAACGGCTTCATCCACGACGGAGGCCGCCTGCAGTTCGGACCCGACGGCTTCCTCTACGTCTCCACCGGCGAGACCGGCGAGGGACCGCTCGCCCAGGAGCGCGACGGCCTCGCGGGCAAGATCCTGCGGATCACCCCCGATGGTCAGCCGGCACCAGGCAACCCGTTCGGCACCCCCGTGTGGTCCTGGGGCCACCGCAACGTGCAGGGCCTGGCCTTCGACGACGCCGGGACGCTGTGGGCCTCGGAGTTCGGGCAGGACGAGTTCGACGAGCTCAACCGCATCGACGCGGGCGCCAACTACGGCTGGCCCGAGGTCGAGGGCGAGGGCGGCACGGACCGCGGCTTCGTGGACCCCCAGCAGGTCTGGGACCCCGACGACTCCTCCCCCTCCGGCCTCGCCTACCTCGACGGCCACCTGTGGATGGCCGCCCTCAACGGCGAGCGGCTGTGGCGAGTGCGCGTCGACGGCCGCCGCGCCGTCCAGCCCGAGGGCTTCTTCATCGGTGAGTACGGCCGGGTCCGCACCGTGGCGGTCGCCCCCGACGGCGGGCTCTGGGTGATGACCAGCAACCGCGACGGGCGCGGCACGCCCCGCGAGGGCGACGACAAGATCCTGCTCGTCCAGCCCTGAGCCGGCTCAGCCGCCCGTGGAGGCCCGGCTGACGACGCGCCACGCGTCGCCGTGGTCGGTGGCGGCGCCTCCCAGCGCGGCGCTCGCGCACGCGGCCCCCTGCGCGCGCATGTCCTGGGCGACGGTCGTCAGTCCGTGCTGCCCGGCGAGGTGGCAGTCGTCCCATCCACTGACCCGCAGCGCCGGGGAGACCCGCAGCGCCCCGACCGCCAGCCGGTCGCTCATCGCCGCGACCCCGTCGAGGTCCGGGGTGTCGGCCAGCAGCTTCGTGGTGACCGCCTCCGCGTCGGACTCGTCGTTGCCGCGGCACACGCCGACGGGCACGGCGGACCAGTCGAGGCCGAGGTCGGTCGCGGCGTCGCGGTAGCCGGCGAGCCGCTCCCGGGTGACCGGGTAGGCGACCGACGCGGGGTCGAGCCCGTGCGCGAGGAACGTCTCCCGGCTCCGGTCGACGGGCAGGCTCAGCACGACCGGACGACGCGTGCCCGACCAGACCTCGGCGGCGACGGCGCGGGCGGCGGCGCGGTTGTCGATGCTGACCAGCGTGGTGCCCTCACGCTCGGGGCCGCCGTGGACGACCACCGGACGGCGGGTGCTGCAGGCCGCCTCGAGCACCGGGTCGTCGGCCGTGGTCGTCCAGACGACGTAGGCGTCCACGGCCGCGGCGACCACCCGGGAGGGGTCCTCCTCCCCCGTCCCGGTCGGCACGATGAGCAGGCCGTAGCCGCGCTCGGCGCAGACCTCCGCGACGCCCGCGAGGAACGCGACCGCCTGCGCGTCGTCGAAGGCGTAGGTGAGGTGCTCGCCCATCACCACCCCGAGCGTGCGCGTGGCGCCGTAGCGCAGCGACCGGGCGCTGGGGTCGGGGCCGGCGTAGCCGAGCGCGGCGGCGGCGTCGAGCACCTTGGCCCGGCTCTCGGGCGAGACCCGCTCGGGGCGGTTGTAGGTGTAGGACACCGTCATCGGCGACACCCCCGCCGCCCGGGCCACCTCGGTCATCGTGACGCGGCGCGACGAGCCAGGCGGTTGCATACGGCCAGCATAGATGTGTAGCGTTACACACATGACTCGGTTCGTGCGCGGCGCGCCCACGGTGCTCTCGTACGCCGCCCTCCTCTGCTTCGCGTTCTGGGTCTACGGCTACGGCCCCGCGCTGTCGCTGCTGCGCGACGAGCTGCACTTCTCCTACACGACGCTCGGCGTCTACACCGCGGCCTGGTCCTCCGGCACGGTCGTGACCGGGCTGCTCTTCGCGCCCCTCGCCCGGCGGGTCCCCCGCGCCACGCTCCTGTGGGGGTCCTCCCTGCTCGCGGTGGCCGGGCTCGCCCTCTTCGTGCTGGGCTCGGGCGTGGCGGCGACGCTGGCCGGCGGCGCCGTCCTCGGCGTCGGCGGCACCATGCTCCTCACCGCGATCCAGGCGCTGCTGTCCGACACCCACGGCGAGCAGCGCGACCGCGCCCTGGTCGAGGCCAACATCGGCGCCGCCGCCTGCGCCGTGGCGGCCCCGCTCGCGCTGGGGGCGCTCGCGGCGGGGGCGCTGGGGTGGCGGGCGGCGTTCGCCCTGCCGGCCGTCGCGCTGCTCGCGCTGTTCGTGCGCTACCGGCGCCTCCCGCTCCCCGACCCGGCCCCGCGCGACACCGACCGTCCCGGCCCGCTCCCCCCGGCGTGCTGGCTCTACGCCGGACTGGCCGCGGCCAGCATGGCCGTGGAGTTCTGCCTGGCCTACTTCGGCACCGAGGAGCTCAAGGACACCGGCCTGACCACGGGTGCCGCGGTCCTGGCGATGAGCAGCCACTACGTCGGCCTGCTCGTCGGCCGGGTCGCCGGCTCGGTCGCGACGCGGCGACCCGGTCGCACCGCGCTCCTGCTCTGGGCGTCCCTGGCCGCGACCGCCGTCGGGTTCACCCTGTTCTGGCTGGCGCCGACGGTCTGGGTGGCGGTCGTGGGGCTCTTCGTGGCCGGGCTCGGCATCGCCAACCTCTACCCCCTCGCGGTCGCCCTCAGCCTGACGGCCGCCCCCGGCCGCGAGGACCAGGCCAACTCCCGCTCCCAGCTGCTCGGCGGCCTGCTCGTCGTCACCGCGCCGTACCTGCTGGGCACGCTGGCCGACCGGGTCGGGCTCACCTGGGCGTTCACGGTCGAGCCCGCGCTGATCGCGCTGTGCGTGCTGCTGCTCGTCGCGGGGAGCCGCGCCGAGCGCGCCGCGGCGCGTCAGACGGAGGGCGCCTGACCCCGGAAGCCGGCCATGATCGTGTCCGAGCTCGCGGTCGCCGCCTGAGCCACGGCTCAGGCGGCCCCGGGGTCGGCGAGGACGTCGCGCCAGGAGTGGGTCGGGTCGAAGCCGACGAGGTCACGCGCCTTGTCGATGGCGTAGAACGTCTCGTCCCGGCCCATCTCCCGGCGCACCGGCACGCCCGCGTAGAAGCGGTCCCGGATCTCCTGGGTGCTCGCCGCCACCGACATGTCGGCGTTGGCGACGTTGAAGACCTCGTAGCCCAGCCCGTCGGTCTCCAGGCAGCGCTGCACCATCTGGCCCAGGTCACGGGTGTCGATGTAGGCGAACAGGTTGCGGCGGCGCGGCGAGGGGTCCTCGAGGAAGCGCGGGAACAGCTCGGCGTACTCGTGCGGCTCGATGACGTTGTTGATCCGCAGGCCGTAGACGTCGGCGCCCGTGCGGGCCTGGAAGGAGCGTGCCGTCGCCTCGCCGGCCACCTTCGACATCGCGTAGGCGTCCTCGGGCACGGTCGGGTGCTCCTCGTCGACCGGGACGTAGAGCGGCCGGCGCTCGCCCTGCGCGAAGCAGACGCCGTAGGTGGTCTCGGAGGACGCGAACACGATCTTGCGCACGCCGAGCCGGGTGGCGGCCTCCAGCACGTGATAGGTGCTGAGGACGTTGGTGGCGTACGTCGCCGCGTCCGAGGTCAGCGCGATCCGCGGCACCGCGGCGAAGTGGACCACCGCGTCGTAGCGAGGCGGCTCCGGCAGGTCCAGCTCCTCCAGCGTGGCCGTGCCGGCGAGCGCCGAGTAGACCTCCCCACCGTCGGTGAGGTCGACGCGGAGGTCGGCGATCGCGGGGTGCCCCAAGGGAACGAGGTCGGCGTTGGTGACGTGGTGGCCCCGGTCGGCGAGGTACGGCGCGACGTGTCGGCCGGCCTTCCCGCTGCCGCCGGTGAAGAAGATGCGCATCACGCCCCGTACCCGCGCGTGTCGTGGCGCACTCCCTCGAGCTGCGCGAGGCGGTCGGTCGCCCGGTCGGCTAGCCGGCCGTGACGGTCGCCCGCTTCGCGGCACGCCGCAGCGTCGTGAGGATCGCCGGGCCGAGCACGACGATCGCGACGGCGTTGGTGATCGCCCGGCCGGTGTCGAAGCTGCCCGTGGACGTGAGGAGCGTGTACCTCAGGAACGTCGCCAGGTTGTCGGCCAGCGGGGCGCCGGGCACGTAGGACAGCGAGCCCTCGTGGCCCGGGACCTGGACGCCCAGCAGGAACGGCCAGCCCGAGAGGTTCATCAGCAGCCCGAAGACGTACGCCGCCAGCACGCCGTAGGCCGCGAGCATGGCGATCTCCGCACGACCGGTCACCCGTCGCGGCAGCAGCCCGGCTCCCATGCCGATCCACGCCGACACGATCATCTGGAACGGCAGCCACGGCCCGACGCCCGCGGTCATCAGCGCCGAGGCGAACAGCGACGTGCAGCCGAGCACGAAGCCGAAGCCCGCGCCGAAGACCCGGCCGCCGAGGATCAGCAGGAAGAACACCAGCTCGACGCCCGCGGTGCCGGCCGAGACGGTGCGCAGGATCGCGTTGACCGCGCTGAGCACGCCGAGGACGGCCAGCACGCGCGCATCCATGCCGCCCTCGCTCAGCTCGGCGAGGACCACCGCCACGACGATCGGCAGCAGCGCCAGGAAGAGGAACGGCGGGTCGACCCGGGTGTCCTCGGAGACCTTGAGCAGCAGCGGCCAGCACAACATCATCAGGCCGGCGACCGACGCCACGCCGAGGACCGCCGCAGAGCGCAGCGAGACCGGGACGGCCGGGGTGCTCATCGGCCCTCCAGGGCGGTGACGACCTCGTCGACCCGCAGCCACGGCGCGCCCAGCACCTTGGTGACCTGCGGGGCAAAGGCGGGTGACTCGGCCACCACGCGGCGTACCGGACCGGACGAGACGACCTCACCCTCGGCCATCACCACGACGTCGTCGGCGGCCAGCGCGGTGAACTCCACGTCGTGGGTCGCCACGAGGACGGCGTGGCCGTCGTCCGCGAGCCCGCGCAGCATGCGGGCGAGCGACCGCTTGGCGGCGTAGTCGAGGCCGCGCGTGGGCTCGTCGAGGAGCACGACGTGGGGACGGGCCACCAGCACCAGCGCCAGGGCGAGGGCCAGTCGCTGACCCTCGGAGAGGTCCCGCGGGTGGCTGTCGCCGGGGATGCCGGGGACCAGGCCGTCGAGGATCTCGCGGGTGCCCTCGCCGCCGGCGGCGCACTCCTCGTCGACGGTCTCGAGGTAGAGCAGGTCGGCGGAGGTCTGCGGCAGCAGCCCCACCAGCGCGCGACGCTCGGCCGGCTCGAGCCGGGCGGGGTCGGTGTCGCGGACCGCGACCGAGCCGTGCTGGCGCCGACCGGTGCCCTGCAGCGCCCAGAGCAGCGAGGACTTCCCCGAGCCGTTGCGGCCCATGAGGGCCGTCACGCGCCCGGCGCCCAGCGTGAGGTCGAGCTCGCGCACGGCCACGGTGCGGCCGTGGCTGACCGTGACGCCGCGCGCCGTCAGCGCCGGGGTGACGGGGACGACCGGCTCGTCCGCGGGAGGGGCGAGGTCGAGGCCGCGGGCCGCGCGTCGCGCCTCGCGGACGGTGAGCGGCAGCGGGTCCCACCCGGCGGCGCGACCCAGCTCGACGAGGGGCGGCACGACCGGCGAGTGCGCCAGCAGCACGGCCGGGGCACCGACCGCGACCCGGCCGTCACCGGTGAGCAGACACATCCGGTCGGCGAAGGGCACCACGCGCTCGAGGCGGTGCTCGGCGACCAGGACGGAGACCCCGAGGTCGTGCACGAGCCGGGTGAGGGTGGCCAGGACGTCCTCGGCGGCCGTCGGGTCCAGCGCCGAGGTCGGCTCGTCGAGCACGAGCAGGCGCGGGTGGGTCGTCAGCACCGAGCCGATCGCGACCCGCTGCTGCTGACCACCCGAGAGGGTGCGCAGGTCCCGGTCGCGCAGGTCGGCGATGCCGAGCAGGTCGAGGGTCTCCTCCACGCGGCGGCGCATGCTGCCCGGCGCGAGGCCGAGCTGCTCCATCCCGTAGGCGAGCTCCTCCTCCACGGTGTCGGTGACGAAGCCGGCCGCCGGGTCCTGGCCGACGTACCCGATGACGTGGGCGCGCTCGCGCGGTGGCGTGTGCAGGATGCTGACCCCGTCGAGGAGCAGGTCGCCGCGCAGGTCGCCGCCGGTGAAGCGCGGCACCAGCCCGGTCACCACGCCCAGCAGCGTGGACTTGCCGACGCCGGTCGGACCCGAGACGAGCACGAGCTCGCCCTCCTCGACCTCCAGGTCGACGCTGTCGAACACCGGCCGGTCGCCGTAGGAGAAGGAGACACCCCTCAGCTCGATCATGCGCCGACCTCCCGCGGCGGGGGCGCCGTCGCGGCGGCCGAGGCGCCCAGCAGGACGCCCACCAGGGCGAGCAGGCTGATCTCGGGCGCGCGGTCCAGGTCGGGGTAGGCGATCAGCACCTGGTGGGTGCTGACCCACCACCCGACGACGCCGACGGCCAGGCCGGCGGCCACCACCGCCAGCTCCGGCCAGCGCCAGCGGTCGGGGCGGTAGCGCGTGCGCTGCACCCGGCTCCCGGCGCTCACCAGCCCGGCCACCGCGACGACCAGCCCGAGGGCGAGCATCGGGAGCGCGAGCAGTCGGGGTGCGGTCTGGTCGAGCAGGGCGTAGACGCCCACGCAGACGCCGCAGAGACCGGCCAGCATCAGCGCCCCCGTCGTACGCCGCTGGGCCGGGGTGAGCCCGCCGGCGCGGCCGTAGCCGCGCGTGTCCATGCCGGCCGCCAGCGCGAGCGAGCGCTCCAGGGCGTCCTCGAGCACGGGCACCAGGAAGCGCCGCAGCCGGCGGACCCGCCCGCTCTCCCCCGCCCGCAGCGACTGCGCGGCCCGCACCCGGCGGACGCTGTCGGCGAACTGCGGCAGCACGGTCACCGCCACGACCAGCGCGGTGCCGATCTCGTAGAGCGCGGGCGGCATGGACCGCAGCAGCCGCTTGGGGTTGGCCAGCGCGTTGGCGGCGCCGATGCAGATCACGATCGTCGCCAGGCGCATGCCGTCGTAGAGCCCGGCGAGCAGCGCCTCCCGCGTGACCGGTCCGAGCAGGGTGATGCCGAGGACCCAGTCGGGCAGCGGGACCGTCGGCAGGTCGAGCAGGACGGTGCCGGGGTAGGTCCCGCCGAAGACCAGGCGGAACACCACGCGCAGCACGACGATGGCCGCACCCAGCCAGACGTAGAGGCGGAACGAGCGGGCCCACGGCTGGTCCGAGCGTCGGGCGATGACCACCACGGTCGCGACCCCCACGAGGAGCAGGAGCACGAGCGGGTTGGTGGTGAGCGAGGCCGCCGTGCACAGTCCGATCGCCCACAGCCACCAGGCCACGGGATGGACGTCGCGCGGGAGCCTGGCCCCGCTCATGCCGGGTCGGTCACGCGGGGCCGGACCGCCGCCGCAGCAGGAACACGATCCCGGCCACGGCGAACAGGCCACCGATCAGCACCGGTGCCACGAACGCCGGCAGCCCGTCGTCCTGCGGCTCGGCCGCCGTCGGCGCCGTGCCCGTCAGCTCGCCGTCGTCCGCCGGGATGGTCGGCGTCGCGCTGGGCGAGCCCGAAGGTGCCGGTGTGGTGCGGGGCACGCGGCGCTTGTCCGCCTTGCCGGGCTTGCCCGGCTTGCCGGGCGCAGCGGTGGACGACGCGCTCGGAGACGCCGAGGGCGCTGCCGATCCCGAGGCGCTCGGACCTGTCGTGGCGCCGCCGCCCTGGCCGCCGCCCGAGCCCGACCCGTTGCCTGAGGACTGACCGCCGTTGCCGTTGCCGGCGCCGTTGCCGGTGCCGGATCCGCCGTTGCCGGCGCCCCCCGCGCTGGGAGCGGGTGACGGCGACGGAGCCGCGGCGTGCTTGGCCGGGTCGAAGCGTGGCTGGGGCGAGCCGTCGACGGCGTCCCAGGCGAAGGCGACGTAGCCACCGGCCGGGACCGTGAGGGAGTCCACGCCCTCGGAGGCGTAGACCCAGCCGCCGCCGCGCCCGTCGGACCACCACAGGCCCCAGTAGGAGCTGGCGGGCGGCGTGTCCGCGCAGGACCGCTGCGGCACCCCGGACACCCGGCACACGAAGCCGGGGGTGGTGGCGACGTCGGTCAGCGCGAAGCCCGCGGCCCCGAAGAGCTCGCGGGCGTCGCCGCCCGAGCCGCCGACGCACGCCGACTGCACGCCGCCGCCGCCGAGGCCGGCGAAGTCGACGACGACGCTCACGCCACTGCCGCTCGAGCAGCCCGTCGCCTGGACCGGCGCGCTGGAGGGCCACACCAGCATCGCCGCGGCCAGGGCGGCCGCAGCGACGAGACGAGACATCGGAGCGAGCATGATCAGCGGGTCACCCGGAACTTCTTGGTGTGGGACCGGATCGCCGGGAACTCCCCGCGCACCGAGACGGCGGCCTTGCCGGCCTTGCCGGTGACCGTGAAGCGCTTGGCGAAGGTGCCCTTGGCGGTCGCCTTCCCTGCAGCGACCCGCTTGCCGCGGAAGGTGATGGTGACGCGCTCACCCGCGGCGAGCCCGGAGACTCGGACGACCTGCTTCCTGCCGCGCGCGACCGCGCTCTTCAGCGTGAACGGCAGCTTCTTGCGGGCCAGGGTCCTGAACGTCGTCGCGCCCACGGCCGAGCTCCCGTTCACCACCCGGAACGGGGTGGCCGCGGTGCGCAGCGGCGTGGTGGCCCGGAAGGTCGCCACCCCGGCGACGTTCGCGACCGCGCGCTGCGAGGTGGTGCCGAGGGTGCCGCAGACGGCGTCGCCCGGCGCCACGTTGCGGACGGTCACGGTCTGGACCGACCCGGCGGGCACGTAGGCGCTGGTGCCGGTGACCACGGGGGTGCCCACGGCGGCGGGCGCGTAGGTGAGCGCCGGCAGCGCCTGCACGGTGGCGCGCTGCCACCGGCCGGCGGCCTCGGAGCCGATGCCGCCGACGCCGGCGGCGAGGTCCTTGTCGTTGAGGGCGATGGCGCCCAGGTCACCGGCGGCGTAGGCCGCGCAGGTGCCGTCATTGCTGGCCTGGTGCGCCCGGACCCACGTCGCGGCCTTGGCGGCCGCGGGGTCCTGGCCGGTGACCCCGAGCGCCCAGCCGGCCAGGCCGGTGCTGTTGGCGTTGGGCGTGCCGGCGGAGCCGTCGTCGGTGAAGCCGCCGTCGGCGCGCTGCACGGAGGTCAGCCAGGCGGTAGCGGCGGTGACCGCGGTCTGGGCGGGGGAGGTGTCCACGCCGCGCAGGGCGAGGACGGCGAGCGCCGTGGCGTCCACGCTCGTCCGGCTGAAGGTCGTGGCCGCGCAGGTCTGGGCGACCTCCTCGCCGGGCAGGTCCTCCATGAAGGACCCGTCGGCGCACTGGAGGCCGATCAGGTACGTCGCGGCCCGCTGCGCCTCGAGGCTCGAGGCGGCCGCGAGGCCGCGGACGGCGAAGGCCTGTCCGAGGACGTTGGTGAAGCCGCTGACGGTCGGCCCACCGTTGCTGGTCTGCGGAGAGACGGCGCGACCCGTGAGGGGGCCGGCGTCGGGGATGACCCCCTCGAGCTTGGCCACCAGGTCGACGCCGTCGACGTCGGTGGCGTCGATCTCCGCCGCCTGCAAGGAGACGAGCGCCTTGCCGAGGCTGCCGGCCGCGACGCCCTCGATCAGCGGCGTCGTCTCGCAGGGCGGCGACTCGGCGAAGGTCGGGTCGTCGCAGTAGGCGTAGTCGGTGTAGGCGGTGAGGTTGTCGGCGACACCGGCGCCGATGACGTCGACCTGCTCGTCGTACCCGCCGACGAACGCGAGGGCCAGCTGCTGGTCGATCGTGTTGCCGGTCAGGAAGCCGTAGGCGGGCGGCACCTCGGCGAGCCAGGCGGCACCGGCCTGGACGGGCGCCGGGTCGGGCTCGGCGGCGTACGACGGCGCCGAGGGCAGTGCGGCGACGGTCGCCAGCGCGAGGGCCGGGGTGGCCAGGAGAGCGGCCGCGCGTCGGAGGACGGGCTTGTTCATGTGTTCCTCTCCGCTGCACGCAGCGGAGGCGTCCGAGCCGTTTGCCCGGGGGGCGCCACCGCTGCTGGTCCGCGACAGCGAGTGATCAGGACGCGTCACCCCAGGTGCTCCGGCTCGCACCCCGGTCTCGAGAGACCGTGGTGCCTACGGTTGCGGGTCAGCGCCGGACTCGGACCGGCTTCCCCTGGTGTGGGCGTGATGAGTGTCCGGGCGGCACCCTACCAACGACGCGCCCTCCCGCCGTCTTCGCGGCGTCCCGGCCCCGGGCGGGCCACCGGCGCGTGATTGCCCGATCCCCCGGACCCCGCACTAGCCTTGCGCGTCGTGACTGCCGCGACTGGTGATGCCGTGCCCCCCGGCGCGCGCACCGGCTTCCGCCCCGACATCGAGGGCCTGCGCGCGGTGGCGGTGCTATCGGTGCTGATCTACCACGCCGATCTCGCGTGGGTGCCCGGCGGCTTCGTGGGCGTCGACGTCTTCTTCGTCATCTCGGGCTTCCTCATCACCTCGCTCATGGTGCGTGAGGTGGAGCGCACGGGCCGGCTCAGCCTGGCCGGCTTCTGGGCCCGGAGGGCGCGGCGCCTGCTTCCGGCCAGCACCCTGGTCCTGGTGTTCAGCGCGCTCGTGGCGCTGGTGTGCCTGCCGGTCAACAACCGCAAGGAGTTCGGCGGCGACATCGTGGCGGCGGCCGGCTACGTCGTGAACTGGCGCCTCGGCCTGCGCGCGGTCGACTACCTCGCCGAGAACGTCGGCGCCTCGCCCGTGCAGCACTACTGGTCGCTGGCGGTCGAGGAGCAGTTCTACGTCGTCTGGCCGCTGCTCATCGCCGCGATGGTGGGCCTCTTCCGCGCCCGGTGGCGCCTCGCCCTGGTCGTGGGCATCGCCGTGGTCACCCTGGCGTCGTTCCTCTTCACCCTGTCGTACGCCGCCGAGCAGCCGGGCCTGGCGTTCTTCGTGTCCACCACCCGGGTCTGGGAGCTGGGCGTCGGCGCGCTGCTGGCGCTGGCCCTCCCCTCGCTGGTCCGCCTGCCCGCGGCCGCGCGCGGCGTGCTCGGGTGGGTCGGCCTGGGGCTCGTGGCCTACGCGGTCCTCACCCTCGACGAGACGACGCGGTGGCCGGGCACGGCCACGCTGCTGCCGGTCCTCGGCACGGCGGCGGCCATCCTGGCCGGCGGCGGCGTCGCGGCGACCTGGGGCGTGGGCCGGCTGCTCGGCCTGCGACCGGCCGTGTGGGTCGGCGGCCTCTCCTACTCGCTCTACCTCTGGCACTGGCCTTTCCTGGTCGCGGCCGAGGGGTTGTGGGGCGAGCTGCGCGTGCGGGACGGACTGCTCGTCGTGGCGGCCTCCGTGGTTCCGGCGTGGCTGTCCTACCGCTACGTCGAGGGGCCGCTGCGCCGGGCGCCGCGTCTCGCGCTGCCCCGGCCCGCGCTGCTCGCGGGCGCGTCCTCGATGGCGGTGTCGGCCGTCGCCGGCCTGGCCCTGGTGGCGTCGTTCGGGCTCATCGACACCGTGGAGCAGGCCTCCCCCGACGAGGCGATCGGCGCGGTGGCGCTGAGCGACCCGCGCTACGCCGACACGGACTGGGCGGCGATCCGGAGCGTCGACAAGCTGCGGCCCTCGCCCCTCGAGGCCTACCGCGACCTCCCCGAGATCTACCGCGGCTCGGCGCCCTGCGTCGTGGGCCGCTACGTCGAGGACTTCCAGGTCTGCGAGTTCGGCGACGTCGACTCCGACCGCACGGTGGCGCTGGTCGGGGACTCCAAGGCCGCGCAGTGGTTCGCCCCCGTCCGGGCCATCGCCGAGCGGGAGGGCTGGCGCCTGGTCGTGGTCACCAAGAACGGCTGCGCGTTCGCCGACGTGACCCGGCTCGCGGAGGGCCAGCGCAACCCCTCCTGCGACGCCTGGTCGCCCTGGGCGATCGAGACCGTGGAGGAGCTGGCCCCCGACGTGGTCCTCACGGTCACGCGCTTCCGCGACGCCCTGCCTCCCGACGACGCGTCGTCGACCGATGAGCGGCACGAGCCGATGGTCGACGGGCTGGTCGGCTACTGGGAGCGGGTGCTGGCCACGGGCGCCACGCTCGTGCCCATCCTGGACACCCCCGTGCCGATGAACGGCACGATCCCCGACTGCGTGCAGGACCACTCCGACGACCTCACCCAGTGCGTCAGCCGCAAGAAGCGCGGCGTCCGCCTCTCGGGCGCCCCGACCCAGCGCGAGGCGGCCGAGCAGGTCCCCGACGCTCACGTCGTCGACCTGACGCCGCTGCTGTGCCCGGACCGCGACCGCTGCGCGGCGGTGATCGGCAACGTGCTGGTCTACCGCGGCGGTGACCACATCACCGACACCTACGCCGAGACCGCCACCGCCGCCCTGGCGCGCAAGCTGGCGAAGGCGACCGACGGCCGGCTCGGCCGGGGCTGACCGCGGTCCGGGCACTCAGGGCGCCGAGAGCCGCTCCCACGCCATCCCGAGCGCGAAGCGGCTGGTGACGCCCAGCTCGACCATGGCCTCCGCGATCCGGCGGCGCACCGTGCGGTCGGTCAGCCCGAGCCGCTGCGCGATCGCGTCGTCGGTGAGCCCCTGGCCCATGAGGCCGAGGATCGGCACCCACGGCGACTCCGACTCCTCCCAGCGGTCCGCGGCGTGCCAGAGCTCGTCGAAGACCAGGGCGACCGCGGCCACGACGGGTGGGGTCCGCACCGCCAGCAGCCGCGTCGGCGCCGGCGAGCCCCACAGGATGGGCACCCCGACGATGCTGCCGGCGTCGACGTAGAGCCAGCTCGGGGTGTTGCGCGAGCGGCGCAGCTGCACCCCCCGCCGGCGTACGTCGTCGAGGCGCTCCGCCAGCTCACCGGTCGGGTGGAGGTCGACGTTGACCAGGACCCGGAGGTGGCCCTCCTCCATCCGGCCCTGGAGGTCGGCCAGGTGGCCGGCCCGCAGCGCCGCGAGCAGGGGGCCCTCCTCGGGGAAGACCATCGACGGGCGCGACGTCGTCTCCGCGGCGGCGTGGCGGAACCAGGCGTCCCCGGAGTCCGAGACCGCGTGGATGATGTTGACCGCCAGCGGGTGCCGGCCGCCGTCCTCGACCTCGCTGATGTCCCAGGCCCGGATCAGCCGCGGCAGCGCCTGCATCAGCGCCGTCGTCCGCACCGCCTCGTCCACGATCCGCTCGGCCCTGGCCGCGCCGATCGCGACGAACGCCGTGTAGGGCGAGGTGTAGTCGAGCCGGCCGTCCGCCTCGGCGAGGAAGCCGCCCGCGTAGAGCGCCTCGAGGCGCGCCTGGAGGTCACCGGGCGGCGCCGGCAGGGCGCCTCGCAGCTCGTCGACGCTCGCGCAGCGCTGCAGGTACGCCGTCTCGAGGATCTCCAGGGTCACCGGGTCGAGCAGCGGGGACTCGGAGGGCGTCACCCCGCGCACGCTACGGCGGTCGGCCGGCGGCGGGAAGGGCCCTCAGGTGAGCTTCTCGAGCACCAGCTCCCGCACGCGGGCGGCGTCGGCCTGGCCGCGCATCTCCTTCATGACCGCACCGATGAGGGCGCCGGCCGCGGCGACCTTGCCGTCGCGGATCTTGTCGGCCACGTCGGGGTTGGCGGCGATGGCGGCGTCGACCGCGGCACCGAGCGCGCCGTCGTCGGAGACCACCGCGAGCCCACGGGCGGCGACGATCTCCTCGGGCGTGCCCTCGCCGGCGATGAGGCCGTCGAAGACCTGACGGGCCAGCTTGTCGTTGACCGTGCCGGCGTCGACCAGCGCCTGGACGGCCGCGACCTGCGCGGGGCTGACGCCGAGGTCGACGACGTCGACGCCCGCGTCGTTGGCGCGGCGGGCCAGCTCGGAGCTCCACCACTTGCGGGCGGCCTGCGGGGAGGCGCCGGCGGCGACGGTCTCCTCGATCGGCACGAGCACGCCCGAGGCGACGACGTCGCGCATCTCGAGGTCGGTGTAGCCCCAGTCGGACTGGAGTCGGGCCCGGCGCTCGACCGGGTTCTCCGGCAGGGTCCCGCGCAGCTCCTCGACCCACTCGCGGCTCGGCGCGACCGGCACCAGGTCGGGCTCGGGGAAGTAGCGGTAGTCGTCGGCGTCGGACTTGGCGCGACCGGCGGTGGTCACGCCGGTGTCCTCGTGCCAGTGGCGCGTCTCCTGGAAGATCGCCCCGCCGGCGTCGAGCACCGCCGCGTGGCGCTGCATCTCGTAGCGCACCGCCCGCTCGACCGAGCGGAAGGAGTTGACGTTCTTGGTCTCCGTGCGGGTGCCGAGGCCACCGGTGCCCTTGGGCGCGAGCGACAGGTTGACGTCGGCGCGCAGGTTGCCCTGGTCCATGCGGGCCTCGGACACTCCGAGCGCCAGGATCAGGTCGCGCAGCTGGCTGACGTAGGCGCGCGCGACGGCCGGGGCCTTGGCGCCCGCGCCCATGATCGGCTTGGTGACGATCTCGATGAGCGGGATGCCGGCGCGGTTGTAGTCGACCAGCGAGTAGTCGGCGCCGTGGATGCGACCGGTGGCGCCGCCGACGTGCAGCGACTTGCCGGTGTCCTCCTCCATGTGGGCGCGCTCGATCTCCACGCGGAAGGTCTCACCCTCCACCTCGACGTCGATCCAGCCCTCGAAGCAGATCGGCTCGTCGTACTGGGAGGTCTGGAAGTTCTTCGGCATGTCCGGGTAGAAGTAGTTCTTCCGCGCGAAGCGGCACCACTCGGCGATCTCGCAGTTGAGCGCGAGGCCGATGCGGATCGCCGACTCCACCGCCTTGCCGTTGACGACCGGCATCGCGCCGGGCAGGCCGAGGCAGGTCGGGCACACCTGGGTGTTCGGCTCACCGCCGAAGACCGCCGGGCAGCCGCAGAACATCTTGGTGTGGGTGTTGAGCTCGACGTGGACCTCCAGGCCGAGCGCGGGGTCGTACGCCGCCAGGACGTCGTCCCACGGGACGAGGGTGTCGGTCATCAGGATGCTCCGTTCAGGGCGGGGGCGCGGTCGAGCAGCGGGCCGCCCCACTGGTCGGCGAGCAGCGTCTCGAGCGCCGCGCCGACGCGGTAGACGCGGTCGTCGGCCATCGTCGGGGCGAGGATCTGCACGCCCATCGGCAGGCCGTCCTCCTCGGCGAGGCCTCCGGGCACCGAGATGCCGGGCACGCCGGAGAGGTTGGCGGGAATGGTCGCGAGGTCGTTGAGGTACATCGCGATCGGGTCGTCGAGCTTCTCCCCCAGCTTGAACGCCGTGGTCGGCGCCGTCGGCGAGACCAGCACGTCGGCCTGCTGGAAGGCCGCGTCGAAGTCGCGTGAGATCAGCGTGCGGACCTTCTGCGCCTGCCCGTAGTAGGCGTCGTAGTAGCCGCTGGACAGCGCGTAGGTGCCGAGGATGATCCGGCGCTTGACCTCGTCGCCGAAGCCGGCGTCGCGGGTGGCGCGCATGACGTCCTCCGCGCTCGGGCTGTCGATGCCCTCGGGCAGCACCCGCAGGCCGTAGCGCATCGCGTCGAACTTCGCGAGGTTGCTCGACGCCTCGGCCGGCAGGATCAGGTAGTAAGTGGCCAGCGCGTGCACGAAGGTCGGGCAGGACACCTCGACCACCTCGGCGCCGTTGGCGACCATCAGGTCGACGGCCTCGGCGAAGCGCGCCTGCACGCCGTCCTGGTAGCCGTCGCCGCCGAGCTCCTTCACCACGCCGATGCGTACGCCGGTCAGGTCGCCAGTCGCGCCGCGGCGGACCGCGTCGGTGAGGTCGGGGACCGACTGGGTGATCGACGTCGAGTCGCGCGGGTCGTGCCCGCCGATGACCTCGTGCAGCAGCGCGGCGTCCATCACCGTGCGCGTGACCGGACCGACCTGGTCGAGCGAGTTGGCCAGCGCGACCAGCCCGTAGCGCGAGACCGAGCCGTAGGTCGGCTTCACGCCGACGGTGCCCGTGACGGCGCCGGGCTGGCGGATCGAGCCGCCGGTGTCGGTGCCGAGCGCCAACGGCGCCTCGAAGGCGGCGACGGCGGCGGCCGAGCCGCCACCGGAGCCGCCGGGGATCCGGTCGAGGTCCCAGGGGTTGTGGGTCGGGCCGTAGGCGGAGTGCTCGGTGGAGGAGCCCATCGCGAACTCGTCCATGTTGGTCTTGCCCAGGATCGGCAGCCCGGCGGCGCGCAGCCGGCTCACCACCGTGGCGTCGTAGGGCGGGACCCAGCCCTCGAGGATCTTGGAGCCGCAGGTGGTCGGCAGCCCCTCGGTGGCGAGGACGTCCTTGACCGCGATCGGGACCCCGTCGAGGGCGCCGGCGGGGCGGCCCGCGGCGCGACGGGCGTCTGACTCGGCCGCCTGGGCGAGGGCTCCCTCGGCGTCGACGTGGAGGAACGCGTGGACGGCACCGTCGACCGTGCCGATGCGGTCGAGGTGGGCCTGGGTGACCTCCACCGAGGTGGTCTCCCCCGCGGCCAGCGCGTCGGCCAGCTGGGCGGCGGTCCTGCGGGTCAGGTCGGCTCCGGCGCTCACTGCTCGTCCCCCAGGATGCGCGGGACCATGAAACGCTGCTGGTCGCTGGCCGGGGCGCCGGACAGCGCCTGCTCGGCGGTGAGGCTCGGCGTGACGACGTCCTCGCGGAAGACGTTGGTCAGCGGCATCGGGTGCGAGGTGGGCGGTACGTCGTCGCCCGCGACCCCGCTGATCGAGGCCACCGACTCGAGGATGACCGACAGCTGCGGGGCGAGGTGGTCGAGCTCGGCGTCGTCGAGGTCGATCCGGGCGAGGTCGGCGAGGTGGGCCACCTCGTCCCTGGAGATTTCAGGCATGGGTCAATCCTAGGGTGGCCGTCCGGCCGGCGCGTCACCCGTCGGAGGCCTCGTCGGGAGCCGAAGCCGGCGGCCCCTCGGCCAGCAGCTGCTTGAAGCCGTCCTCGTCGAGGATCGGCACCTTGAGCTGCTCGGCCTTGTCGGCCTTGGAGCCGGCGTTGTCGCCCACGACGACGTAGTCGGTCTTCTTCGACACCGAGCCCGATGCCTTGCCGCCGCGGCTGAGGATCGCCTCCTTGGCGGAGTCGCGGCTGAAGTCGACCAGCGAGCCGGTCACGACGATGCTGAGTCCCTCGAGGGTGCGGTCGACCGAGGCGTCGCGCTCGTCCTCCGTGGTGACGCCGGCGGCCTCCCACTTGTCGACGATCTCGCGGTGCCAGTCGACGGAGAACCACTCGATGACGGCCTCGGCGATCGTGGACCCGACGCCCTCGGCGGCGGCCAGCTCGGCCTCGGCGGCCCCGCGGATGGCCGCCATGGAGCCGAACTCCTGGGCCAGCGCCCGCGCGGCGGTGGGGCCGACGTGGCGGATGGAGAGCGCGACCAGGACCCGCCAGAGGGGGACGCCGAGCGCCTTGCCGAGGTTGTCGAGCAGGCGGCGGCCGTTGGCCGAGAGGACCCGGCCCTCCACGGCGTCGTCCAGCTCGGTCTTCTTGGCGGCGCGGGTGAAGAGGTCGGTGCGCAGCAGGCGGTCCTCGTCGAGGTCGAACACGTCGCCCTCGTTGCCGATGACCTCGGCCTCGAGCAGGGCCGTGGCCGCCTCGTAGCCGAGGCCCTCGATGTCGAAGGCGCCGCGGCCGGCGACGTGGAAGACGCGCTCGCGGACCTGGGCGGGGCAGAACTGGTGGTTGGGGCAGCGCCGGTCCTTGTCGCCCTCCTTCTGCTCGACCAGCGGGGTGCCGCAGCCGCCGTACTCCGTCGGGCACACCGTGGGTGGCACCCACGGCTCGAGGCCGGGAGGCCGCAGGGCGAGCACCGGCCCCAGGATCTCCGGGATCACGTCGCCGGCCTTGCGCAGGATGACCGTGTCACCGGGGTCGCCGGGGCGGACGTCCTTGCGGTCGACCTCGTAGAAGTTGTGGAGCGTGGCGTTCTCGACGGTGGAGCCGGCCACCAGCGTCGGCTCCATCACGCCGTAGGGCGTGGCGCGGCCGGTGCGCCCGATGTTGACGCGGATCTCGAGGAGCCGGGCGTTGACCTCCTCGGGCGGGTACTTGAACGCGATCGCCCAGCGCGGCGCGCGGCTGGTCGAGCCGAGACGTCGTTGGAGGGACACGTCGTCGACCTTGACCACGACCCCGTCGATCTCGTAGGGCACGATCGTGTGGCGGTGCTCGCCGGCGTGGGTGACGTAGCCCTGGACCTCCTCGAGCGTGGGCAGCACCTTGACCTGCTCGGAGATCGGCAGCCCCCACTCGCGCAGCGCGTCGTAGGCCATGGACTGCGCGGTCGGCTCGAAGCCGCGGCGGGCGCCGATGCCGTGGCAGACCATGCCGAGCGCGCGGGTGGCGGTGACCCGGGGGTCCTTCTGCCGCAGCGACCCGGCGGCGGCGTTGCGCGGGTTGGCGAACATCGCCTTGCCGGCGTCGGCCATGGAGGCGTTGAGCCGGTCGAAGGCGTCGCGGGGCAGGAAGACCTCGCCGCGGACCTCGAGCAGGTCCGGCACGGCGTACGTCGCCGACTCGGCCAGCCGGTGCGGGATGGCGTCGATCGTCTTGACGTTGGGGGTGACGTCCTCGCCGGTGCGCCCGTCGCCGCGGGTGAGCGCGCGGACCAGGCGGCCCTTCTCGTAGAGCAGGTTGATGGCCAGGCCGTCGACCTTCAGCTCGCACAGCAGGTCGGGCGACTCGATGCCGTCGCGCGCCAGCCGGGCGTGCCAGGTCTCGAGCTCCTCGAAGGAGAAGGCGTTGTCGAGGCTCTCCATGCGCTCGAGGTGGTCGACGGCGGTGAACTCCGTCGAGACCGCTCCCCCGACCTTCTGCGTCGGGGAGTCGGGGGTGCGCAGGTCGGGGAACTCCTCCTCGAGCTCCTCCAGGCGCCGCATCCGGTGGTCGAAGTCGGCGTCGGACAGCGTGGGATCGTCGAGGACGTAGTAGCGCCAGCGGGCGTCCTCGACCTCCTCGGTCAGGCGCTGGTGCTCGTCGCGAGCCTCGGGGGTCGCCGGATCCACGGGGCTGGCGGGCTGCTGAGGCTGCTCGTCGGCGGCGTCGCTCATGGGCACATCCTGCCGCGTGCCGCCGACACCGCGCACACCCCTCCGGGGCAGGTCGGGGCGGGATCCGCGCGGGCGCGTGCGGAAGTGTTCACCGGCCCGAAAAGAAAAATGGCTTGGCCGGGAATGGGCGCCCTGCCTACGCTGTTCGGCATGAAACGGAACCGTTTCGTTTCATCCAGTAACGGTCGTCACATTCGAGGGGAGGGCCCCATGACCAGCACCGATCACGACACCAGCACCAGTCTCACGAGCGACACCGGGGCCACCCACCAGCGACCCCGTGTCGAGGGCGACCGCGAGCAGCAGATCCTCGACGCGGCGCTCGAGGCGCTCGCCGAGGTCGGCTACGACCGCCTCACCATGGACGCCGTGGCCACCCGTGCGCGGGCGTCCAAGGCGACCCTCTACCGCCGGTGGAACGACAAGGCGAGCCTCGTCATCGACGCCCTGGTGTCGATGAAGGAGGAGTTCTCCACGCCCGACACCGGCAACCTGCGCGACGACCTCGTGGCGTCGTTCTGCGGCATGGGGGGCGTCACCGACCCCCGGCAGATCTCGATCTTCGCCAGCGTGCTGACCGCGATCAGCCGTGACGCGCAGTTCGCGGAGAAGTTCCGCAGCGACTTCATCGGACCCAAGGCGGCGCTCAGTCGCGTCGTCTACGAGCGGGCCCAGGCCCGTGGCGAGATCAGCGCCGATCTCGACATCGACCTCTTCGCCCCGGCCATCCCCGGGATCGTGCTGCAGCGCCTCTTCATGCTCGGCGAGATCCCCGACGCCGACCTCGTCACCCGCGTCATCGACCAGATCATCCTGCCCGCCGCCACCTGCGGCGTGCAGTCCGTGCCCGTCCAGAAAGAAGAATCATGACCGACGTACAAGCCCTCGAGGGGCACGCCCCCGAGCCCACCGAGGAGAGGAAGCTCCACCTCGGATGGGCGCTGGTCCTCATCTCCATGGCCCAGCTCATGGTGGTGCTCGACGCCTCCATCGCCAACATCGCCCTGCCGTTCATCGGCAAGGACCTCAACATCGAGCAGGCCAACCTCACCTGGATCGTCACCGGTTACGCGCTGGCGTTCGGTGGCCTGCTGCTCCTCGGTGGACGCCTCGGCGACCTCTACGGCCGCCGCCGCATCTTCATGACCGGCCTGGTCATCTTCGCGGTCGCCTCCTTCGTGGGTGGCTTCGCCCAGAACGAGGCCATGCTGCTCGCCTCGCGTGGCCTGCAGGGTCTCGGCGCCGCACTGGCCTCCCCGGCCGCGCTCGCCCTGATCACCACCACCTTCCCGGCCGGCCCGGCCCGCAACCGTGCGTTCGCGGTCTACGCGGCCATGTCCGGCGCGGGTGCGGCGGTCGGTCTGATCCTCGGTGGCTGGCTGACCGGTCTCGACCCGGTCCTCGGCCTCGAGGGCTGGCGCTGGACCTTCCTGATCAACGTCCCCATCGGCCTCATCGCCGCTTCGCTGGCTCCGCGCTACCTCAACGAGTCCGAGTCGCACCCGGGCTGGCTCGACGTGCCCGGCGCGATCACCGGAACCCTCGGCCTGCTCGGCCTGGTCTACGGCTTCAGCCGCGCCGGCGAGGAGGCCCACGGCTGGGGCGACACCTGGACGATCGCGTCCCTCGCGGCCGGCGTCGTGCTGCTCGCGGTCTTCGCCTTCATCGAGTCGCGGGTCAAGCACCCGCTGCTGCCCGTCCGGGTCTTCGCCAACCGCACTCGCGCCACCAGCTTCCTGGTGATGGCGCTCGTGCCGGCCGCGATGTTCGCGATGTTCTACTTCCTGAGCCTGTTCATCCAGCTCGTGGTGGGCTACAGCCCGCTGCGCACGGGCTTCGCGTTCCTGCCGTTCTCCTTCGGCATCGTGATCGGCGCGGGCCTCTCGTCCAACCTGGTCAACCGGATCAACCCGCGCTTCATCGCCGGCATCGGCACGCTCATGGCCGCCGCCGCGCTCGTGGGCTTCTCCCTGCTCGACGTGCCCAACAGCACCGAGGCGCTCCTCGCCGTCACCCCGGACAACCCGCTCGGTGCCGACGTGAACTACTGGGCGTCGATCTTCCCCTACATCATCCTGATGTCGGTCGGCATGGGCATGGTGTTCGTGCCGCTCACGCTGACCGCGGTGCACCACCTGCGCGCCGAGGACTCCGGCATCGGCTCGGGCGTGCTCAACACGATGCAGCAGGTCGGCGGCGCGCTCGGCCTGGCGATCCTCGGCACCGTCTCGCTGCACTACGCCGACGGGACCAAGACCGACCTGTTCGGCGACCTCGTCTCCAAGGGTGCCTCCCCGGCGGACGCGGGCCAGCTGGCCTTCCTCGGCTCCTTCACCGAGGGCGCCACGGCGGCCTTCCTGGTCGGCGCGGTCCTGATCGCGCTCGGCTCGGCGGCCATCTGGGCCTTCCTCAACGTCAAGCACGAGGAGCTCGCCACGGACGGCCCTGAGGGCGGCGTCCACGTCGGCTGACCCCGACACCGCAGCACCGCACGGTCGACGGCCCGGTCCCCGCAAGGGGGCCGGGCCGTCGGCGTCTCGTGGACCGGTGGACGGGTGGTGTGGGTCGTGTGTCCCGGACAGCGCCCCTGCGCTGCCTGCGGCACACGACCCTCAGGTCAGGTGACGGGCAGCGGCCGAGAGCAGGCGCAGCGCCTGGGCCGACCACGCCGGGGTGGCGCCGGCGAGGCCGCACGTCGGGGAGAGGATGAGCGAGCCGGCGACGCTCACCGGGTCCAGGCCCACGAAGTCGAGCCAGCGCAGCACCCGCTCGGTCACCTCGGTCTCGGTAGGAGCCACGCCGGGGTCCACCGACGGGACGACGCCAAGGGCGACGCTCTCCCCCGCGTCCAGCGCCTCGGCGAGCGCCTCGTGGTCGCGTGCGGCCAGGGTGTCCAGGTCGGCCGAGAGGCCGCGGGCGCCGGCGCCGCGCAGCAGCGCCCAGGGGGTCTCGGGCGCGCACGAGTGCACCCACGGCTCGGCGTCCTCGGCGCTGACGGCGTCGAGCACCCAGCCGAGGTGCTCGGAGGCCTCCGGCGGGTGGACCGTGCGGTGCCGGCCGAAACCCGAGGCCGTCGGCACCCGGCCGCCCAGGACCGCCGCGAGCATGGGCTCGTCGACCTGCACGACCAGGCGGTCGACGCCCGGCAGCCGGCGGCGTACGTCGCGGACGTGGCCGCGCAGGCCCTCGGCCAGCGCCTGCGCCAGCTCGCGGCGCGCGCCGACGTCGGAGAGCACCTTGTCGCCGCGCGGCTTCTCGACGGTCGCGGACAGCGTCCACGGCCCGGCGACCTGGATCTTGAAGGCGCCGGCGTAGTCCTGGCCCTGCTCCTCGAGCCCGTCGAGGTCCCGCGCGAGCAGGCTGCGGGCGCGGCGGTGGTCGACGCCGGAGGCGTCGGTGAGCCGCCAGCCGGCGGGCTGCAGGTCGACGCCGAGGCCGTCGGTGACGGCCAGCCCACGCCCGAGCATCCCCGCGGGCGCGCCGCGGCCGGGCACCTCCGGCAGGTGGGGCAGGTCGGCGAGCTCGCCCAGGACGAGCCGCACGGCCTCGTCGTAGGCCGACTGGTCGTCGCCGGGCATCGACCCGACGCCGGTCGCGATCATGCGGTGGTCGCGATCGTGGCCGAGCCGACCACGCGGCTGCCGTCGTAGATCACGGCCGCCTGCCCCGGCGCGATGCCGAAGGCGGGGTCGAGCAGCTCGATGTCGACCCGGTCGCCGGCGGTCGCCACCACGGCGCGGTGCTCGTCGCCGTGGGCGCGCAGCTGGACGGTGGCGTCGAGGCGGGTGGGCACGCTGCCGCACCAGCGCGGCTTGATGCCGCTCAGGCGGTGGACGGCGAGGCGCTCGCGCGGACCGACCGTGACCGTGCCGGAGACCGGCTCGATGTCGAGGACGAAGCGCGGCTTGCCGTCGGCGGCGGGGGTGCCCAGCCGCAGGCCCTTGCGCTGGCCGATCGTGAAGCCGTAGCTGCCCTGGTGACGGCCCAGCTCCTCCCCCGTGGCCTCGTCCACGATCGCGCCGCCGTGGTTGGGGGCGCGGTCGCCGAGCTTCTCGCGCAGCCACCCGGCGTTGTCGCCGTCGGCGACGAAGCAGATGTCGTGGCTGTCGGGCTTGTCGGCGACGAGCAGGCCGCGCTCGGCGGCCTCGGCCCGGACCGCCGACTTGGGCGAGTCGCCCAGTGGGAACAGCGAGTGGGCCAGCTGGTGCTGGTCGAGGACGCCGAGCACGTAGGACTGGTCCTTGCCGTGGTCGACGGCGCGGTGCATCTCGATCAGCCCGTCCGCGCCGGTGCGCAGCTGGGCGTAGTGGCCGGTCGCGACGGCGTCGAAGCCCAGCGCCAGCGCCCGGTCGAGCACCGCGGCGAACTTGATCTTCTCGTTGCAGCGCAGGCACGGGTTGGGGGTCCGCCCGGCGGCGTACTCGTCCATGAAGTCCTCGACCACGTCCTCGTGGAAGCGCTCGCTGAGGTCCCAGACGTAGAACGGGATGCCGATGACGTCGGCCGCGCGGCGGGCGTCGTTGCTGTCCTCGATCGTGCAGCAGCCGCGCGCGCCGGAGCGGTAGGACGCCGGGTTGCGCGACAGCGCGAGGTGGATGCCTGTGACGTCGTGGCCGGCCTCGGCGGCGCGCGCGGCGGCGACGGCCGAGTCGACGCCGCCGGACATGGCGGCGAGGACCTTCACCGAGACGCTGCCCGGGCCCGCTCGACGCACGGGCCGATCGCCTCGACGAGCGCACGGACGTCGGCCTCGGTGGAGGTGTGGCCCAGCGAGAAGCGCAGCGAGCTGCGCGCCTCGTGGTCGGCACGGCCCATCGCGAGCAGCACGTGCGACGGCTGGGGCACGCCCGCGGAGCAGGCCGAGCCGGTGGAGCACTCGATGCCCCGGGCGTCGAGCAGCATCAGCAGCGAGTCGCCCTCGCAGCCGGGGAAGCTCAGGTGGGCGTTGCCGGGGAGCCGGTGGACCGCGTCGCCGTTGACCTGGGCATCGGGCACCGCCTCCAGGACGCCCGCGACGAGGCGGTCGCGCAGCGCGGCGACCCGCGAGGCGTGGTCGGGCTGGTGCTTGACCGCGAGCTCCACGGCCGCGGCGAAGCCGGCGATGGCGGGGGTGTCGATGGTGCCGCTGCGGATGTCGCGCTCCTGGCCGCCGCCGTGGACGAGCGCGGTGACGTCGAGCTCGCGGCGTACGACGAGCGCGCCGACGCCGTAGGGCCCGCCGAGCTTGTGGCCGGTGAGGGTGAGGGCGTCGACGCCGGAGGCGGCGAAGTCGATGGGCAGGGTGCCGACGGCCTGCACGGCGTCGGTGTGCACCGGGATGCCGTGGGCCGCGGCGAGGGCCACCACCTCGTCGATCGGCTGGATCGTGCCGACCTCGTTGTTGGCCCACATGACCGAGACCAGCGCCACCGTGGCGGGGTCCTGCTCGATGAGCGCACGCAGGGCGTCGAGGTCCAGGCGCCCGTCGCGGTCGACGGGGACCAGGTCGACCTGCGCGCCGGCGTCCTCGCCGAGCCAGAAGACCGGGTCGAGGACGGCGTGGTGCTCGATGGCGGACACCAGGATGCGGGTACGGCGCGCGTCGGCGCCCTGGCGTGCCCAGAAGATGCCCTTGAGAGCCAGGTTGTCGGCCTCGGTGCCACCGGCGGTGAAGACGACCTCGCCGGGACGGCAGTTGAGCGCCTGCGCGATCGTCTCGCGGGACTCCTCGACGATGCGGCGCGCGCGCCGCCCGGAGGCGTGCAGCGAGCTCGGGTTGCCGACGTCGAGCAGGTGCGCGGTGAGCGCGTCGACCGCCGCGGGCACCATCGGCGTGGTGGCGGCGTGGTCGAGGTAGACGACCGGGTCGGGGCTGGCGTGACTCATGGCGTGGTCAAGCGTACGGCTCACCCCTCGGGGCCGACTCATCCGAGCCGCTCGAGCCAGGGGTGGCCGGGGTGGGCGGCGGCGATGGCGGCCCGTTCACCCGTCGCCCCTCGCCGCCAGCGAGACGAGCACGGCGCGGTGGTCGGCGCCGGAGACGTCGACGGTGCGGGTCTCGGTGACCGTCCACTCGTCGGTGACCAGGACGTGGTCGATCCCGACGGTGGGCGGCAGGGCGCTGAGGACCGGGAAGTCGCCGCCGACCGGCCACGTGGCCTCGACGCCGGCGTTGGCCAGCTCGGCGGAGTCGCGGAAGCCGTCGTCGACGAGCGCGCGCAGCGGCGCCTGGTCGAGCGTGGCGTTGAGGTCGCCGGCGATCACCGTGGCGTCGCCGGAGGCCGCGAGCGCGCGGATCTGCGCATGGTCGTCGCGCCACGCCTCGGGGTCCACCGGTGGGTAGGGGTGGACCGCGAGCAGGGACAGGCCGGCGGTGCGCACCAGGAGCCCGTCGAACGTCGTGTCCAGGGTCTGCACCACCTCGACCGGCTGCCGGGAGAACACCATGGTCCCCTCGGTGCCGCCGCCGGCCTCGCCGGTGCGGTGCGGGAACGCCTCGTCCAGCCCGGCGGCCTCCATCTCGGCCACGGCGCCAGTGGTGAGCTCGCTGACCACGAGCACGTCGACGTCGGCATCCACGGCCGTCTCGAGCAGCTCGACGGCGTCGCCCGCGCCCTTGAAGAGGTTGGCGGTCACCAGCCGCACCGGCGTCGCGTCCGCGGCCGCGGCGGGCGTCGCGCCCGTGACCAGCGGCGCGTACCACCACGCGTGCAGGAGCAGGCCCGCCAGAGCGAGCGCCGCTCCCCCGAGCACGACCGCCCGCCGACCGGCCCCGCGCAGCAGCCCGGCCAGCAGGAGCAGCAGCGCGGCGGCGTACAGCGGGAGGCCGTAGGGCGTGAACGCCCCCAGCTGGATGGCCCGGGCGTGGTCGGGCTCGAGCAGCCGCACGCCGCTCAGCGCGAGCGCCGGCAGCAGCAGCACCGCCACGGCGCACCAGTAGAAGGTGCGCCCCCAGGTCATGGCGCCAACCTAGCGAGTCCTAGAGCAGCACGAGGTCGTCGCGGTGGACGACCTCACGCTCGTAGGCCGCGCCGAGCTCGCGCTTGAGGTCGTGGGAGGTGCGGCCGAGCAGCTGCGGCACCTCGTCGGCGTCGAAGTTGACCAGGCCGCGCGCGACGACCTCCCCGTCGGGGCCGGCCAGGTTGACCGGGTCGCCGGCGGTGAAGCCGCCCAGGACGCCGGTGACGCCGGCGGCGAGCAGCGAGGCCCGGCGCTCGACGACGGCGCGGACGGCGCCGGCGTCCAGCAGGAGCGTGCCCTTGGGGTTCGTGGCGTGGGCCAGCCACAGCAGGCGGATGGGTCGGCGGCGGCCGGTGGCGTGGAAGAAGGTGCCGACCGGCTCCCCGGCGAGCGCCTCGGCGGCGTGCTCGGCCGAGGCCAGCAGCACCGGGATCCCGGCGCCGGTGGCGATCCTGGCCGCCTCGACCTTGGTCTGCATGCCGCCGGTGCCGACGCCGGCGGCACCGGCCTTGCCGATCTGCACGTGGTCGAGCTCGTCGAACGACGTCACCTCGGGCACCAGCGAGCTGCCCGGCAGCCGCGGGTCGGCGTCGTAGAGACCGTCGACGTCCGAGAGCAGGACCAGCAGGTCGGCGTGGACCAGGTGGGCGACCAGGGAGGCCAGCCGGTCGTTGTCACCGAAGCGGATCTCGTTGGTGGCGACGGTGTCGTTCTCGTTGACCACGGGGAGCACCCCGAGCTCGAGGAGCTTGGCGAAGGTCGAGAAGGCGTTGCGGTAGTGCGAGCGGCGGGTCACGTCGTCGAGGGTGAGCAGCACCTGGCCGACGACGACGCCGTGGCGGGCCAGCTCCTCGGTGTAGCGGTGCATCAGCAGCCCCTGGCCGACCGAGGCGGCCGCCTGCTGGGCGGCCAGGCCCCGCGGGCGCCGGGCGAGGCCGAGCGGCGAGAGGCCGGCGGCGATGGCACCGGAGGAGACGAGCACGACCTCCGCGCCCCGGGCGCGCGCGGCGGCCAGGACGTCGGCGAGGCGGCTGACCGTGGCCGGGTCGATCCCACCCGCGGCGGAGGTGAGCGAGGACGACCCGACCTTCACGACGATCCGGCGCGCGCCGGTCACCGCGAGCCGCTCCGCGGTCATGCCTCGGGGTCGCTCTCAGCCCAGTCAGGGTCCTCGGGCGAGCCGATCGTGTAGGCCTTGGGACCGAACTTCTCGGGCTTGTCGAGGCGGCGGGCCACGTCGGCGCGGGTCTCGGTCTCGGCCCGCTCGGGCATGGCCTCCTGGATCGCGCGGCGCCGACCGTGGGCGGGACGCTTTTCCTCGAAGCGCTCGTCCTCGCCGCGGCGGGCGAGGTTCTCCGCGCCGGCGTCGATGCCGGGCTTGAAGTCGAAGACGACCGCGTTGTCCTCGGCGCCGATGATGACCGTGTCCCCGGGCTTCGCGCCCAGCTGCAGGAGGCGGGTCTCGACCCCGAGCCGGTTGAGCCGGTCGGCCAGGAAGCCGACGGCCTCGTCGTTGCTGAAGTTGGTCTGGCGCACCCAGCGCTCGGGCTTGGTGCCGCGCACGCGCCAGCCGTCCTCGCTGTCGCTGACGGTGAAGTCGTCGCCGCCGCCGGCGCTGGGCGGGCGCAGGACGATGCGCTGGGCCTCGACGACCTCGCGCTCGGCGCGGGCGGCCAGCACGATCTCGGCCATCGCGAACGTCAGCTCGCGCATGCCCTCGCCGCTCGCGGCCGAGACGGGGAAGACGCGGAGCCCGCGCTCGCGCAGGTCGTCGATGGTGATGTCGGAGATGTCGCGCCCGTCGGGCACGTCGATCTTGTTGAGCGCGACCAGCCGGGGCCGGTCCTCGAGCCCGCCGTAGCGCGCGAGCTCGTTCTCCATGACGTCGAGGTCCTCGAGCGGGTTGCGCCCGGGCTCCATGGTCGCGGTGTCGATCACGTGGACCAGCGCCGCGCAGCGCTCGATGTGGCGCAGGAAGTCGTGGCCGAGGCCGCGGCCCTCGCTGGCACCCTCGATCAGGCCGGGCACGTCGGCCACGGTGAACGTCGTCTCGCCGGCCGTGACCACGCCGAGGTTGGGCACCAGGGTGGTGAACGGGTAGTCGGCGATCTTGGGCCGGGCCCGCGAGATGGAGGCGATCAGGCTGGACTTGCCCGCGCTCGGGAAGCCGACGAGGCCGATGTCGGCGACGACCTTGAGCTCGAGGGCGATGTCGAGCTCGTCGCCGGGCTCGCCCAGCAGCGCGAAGCCCGGGGCCTTGCGCTTGGAGCTGGCCAGCGCCGCGTTGCCGAGACCGCCGCGTCCGCCCTGGGCGATGACCAGCTCGGTGCCGGGACCGACCAGGTCGGCCAGCACGGTGCCGTCGGCGTCGGTGACGACCGTGCCCTCGGGCACGGGCAGGACCACGTCGGCGCCGTGCGAGCCGTTGCGGTGCGCACCGGCGCCGTGGCCGCCGTTCTCGCCACGCCGGTGCGGGCTGTGGTGGTAGTCGATCAGCGTGGTCACGTCGGGGTCGACGCGCAGGATGACCGAGCCGCCCGGGCCGCCGTTGCCGCCGTCGGGACCACCGAGGGGCTTGAACTTCTCGCGGTGCACCGAGGCGACGCCGTCGCCACCGCGACCGGCGCTCACGTGGAGCGTCACACGGTCGACGAAGGTGGGGACTGCCATGGGGCACCGCCTCTCAGACGGTTGTGGTGCGGGGATGGTGCGGGCTGACACGGGGTGGTGCAGAAATGGCGAAAGGGCGGCCCCCACGTGCAGGGACGCCCTTAGCGCGAAGTGGTGCTGCGAGCGTCAGGTCACTCGCCCGGGACGATGTTGACGACCTTGCGGCCGCGCTTGCGGCCGAACTCCACCGCGCCCGCGACGAGCGCGAACAGGGTGTCGTCACCGCCGCGGCCGACGCCGCTGCCCGGGTGGAAGTGGGTGCCGCGCTGGCGCACGATGATCTCGCCGGCGTTGACTTCCTGGCCACCGAACCGCTTGACGCCGAGGCGCTGGGAGTTGGAGTCGCGACCGTTCTTGGTGGACGCGGCGCCCTTCTTGTGAGCCATTTCGTAGTCCTTCGGGTGTGTCTCGAGCGAGGCTCAGAGAGAGATGTCGGTGACCTTGACCTGGGTGTACTTCTGGCGGTGCCCCTGGCGCTTCTTGTAGCCGGTCTTGTTCTTGTACTTCTGGATGATGATCTTGGGGCCCTTGGTGGCGCCGAGGACCTCGACGGTCACCGACGCCTTGTCCAGCCCGGTCGAGGTGACGGACTCGCCGTCGACCACGAGCACCACCGGAAGGGTCACCGACTCGCCGACGCCGGTCGTCACCTTGTCGATCTCGATGACGTCGCCGACGGCGACCTTCTGCTGGGTGGCGCCTGCGCGCACGATCGCGTACACCGCGGTCTCCTTCGTAGGTCTCACTGAACAAGCTGGGGCTGCGGCACGCGACGACCACCCGGGGGTGGAGGCGCTGCCGGCAGGATGGGGCAGTTGAAGCAGGTGGGCACGCCGAGCGCACCGAGAGTCAATACTACGGATGCGCCGCTCGCACCGCAAAACGCGGAGCGAGCGACGCCCCGTGCTCAGCGCTTGCGGGTCCGCTTCTTGACCGGGACGTGCTCGACCGAGGAGCCGGCGTCGCCGTCGACCTCACCCGTCGCCTCGTCCGCGACCTCGTCCGGGGCCACCACGGCGGCCGGCTGGGCCGCCCGGTTGCGCCCGCGGGTGCGGGTCACGACCTTCGGCGGGCCGGCGGCCGGAGCCACCTCGACCGGCGCGGCGGCCGCGACAGGCTCCACGACCGGCACCGGGGCCGGCATGGGGGCCGGGGTGGTGCTGATCGTCTCCGTCGAGCGCGTCTTGCGCCGGGTCCGGGTGACGACCGCAGGCGCCTCGGGCTGGGCGGCGCCCTGCGGCTCCACCTCGGGCTCCGCAGGGGACTCGACCGCCACCTCGGCGGCGGTCTCCGGCTCCGGCGTGGCCTCGACCTCGACCTCGGGCTCGGCCTCGGTGGCCGGCTCGGGTGCGGTCTCGACCGGCGCCGGGGCGTCGGTGTCGATGTCGGTCTCGACCACGGTGTCGACGTCGCCGACCGGGTCGGCGTCGGGCTCGGTGCGACCGGCGTTCTCGGGCTTGGCCATCGCGGCGATGTCCTTGGGCGACGGGGTCGCCTTGGGGGCGGGAGGCGCCTGGTCCTCGCTGCCGCGGCCACGGCCGCCGCGCGTGCGCCGGCCACCGCCGCCGTTGCCGCCGCTGCTCCCGTTGCCGCCGCCGTTGCCACCGTTGCCGCCGCCGCGCGAGGAGTCCTCGCTGCGGCGCGGCTCGACGGGCTGGTCGTGCAGCACGAGGCCGCGGCCCTGGCAGTGCTCGCAGTTCTCGCTGAAGGCCTCCACCAGGCCCGTGCCGATGCGCTTGCGCGTCATCTGCACCAGGCCGAGGGAGGTGACCTCGGCGACCTGGTGGCGGGTGCGGTCGCGGCCCAGGCACTCCACCATGCGGCGCAGGACGAGGTCGCGGTTGGACTCCAGCACCATGTCGATGAAGTCGACGACGATGATCCCGCCGATGTCGCGCAGCCGGAGCTGGCGCACGATCTCCTCGGCCGCCTCCAGGTTGTTCTTGGTGACGGTCTCCTCAAGGTTGCCCCCGGAGCCGGTGAACTTGCCGGTGTTGACGTCGACCACGGTCATGGCCTCGGTGCGGTCGATGACCAGGGAGCCGCCCGAGGGCAGCCAGACCTTGCGGTCCAGGCCCTTGGCGATCTGCTCGTCGATCCGGTACGTCGCGAAGACGTCCGGGCCGTCGTTGGTGTCGTAGCGCTCCACGCGGTCGGTCAGGTCGGGCGCGATGTGGGACACGTAGTCCTGCACGCTGCTCCAGGCGTCCTCGCCCTGGATGACCAGCTTCTTGAAGTCCTCGGTGAAGAGGTCGCGCACGACCTTGAGGGTCAGGTCGGGCTCGCCGTAGAGCAGCTGGGGCGCCTGGCCCTTGGCCTTGCCCTCGATGTCCTCCCAGCGGGCCTTGAGGCGCTCGACGTCGCGGGTGAGCTCCTCCTCGCTGGCGCCCTCGGCGGCGGTGCGCACGATCACGCCCGCGGTGTCCGGGACGATCTCCTTCAGCAGGGTCTTGAGGCGGTTGCGCTCGGTGTCGGGCAGCTTGCGCGAGATGCCCGAGGTGGTGCCGTCGGGCACGTAGACCAGGAAACGGCCGGCGAGGCTGACCTGGCTGGTCAGCCGGGCGCCCTTGTGGCCGATCGGGTCCTTGGTCACCTGGACCAGGATCGACTGGCCCGAGCTGAGGAACGACTCGATCTTGCGGGGCTGGCCGTCCTTGTGGCCGAGCGAGGACCAGTTGACCTCGCCGGCGTACAGGACGGCGTTGCGGCCCTTGCCGATGTCGATGAACGCGGCCTCCATCGAGGGCAGGACGTTCTGCACCCGACCGAGGTAGACGTTGCCGATGAGGGAGGTCTGCGACTCGCGGGCGACGTAGTGCTCGACGAGCACCTTGTCCTCGAGGACGCCGATCTGGGTCAGCTCCTCGCGCTGGCGGATGACCATGACCCGGTCGACCGACTCGCGGCGGGCGAGGAACTCCGCCTCGCTCACGATGGGGGCGCGGCGGCGGCCGGCCTCGCGGCCCTCGCGGCGACGCTGCTTCTTGGCCTCGAGGCGGGTCGAGCCGGCGATCGCGGTGATCTCGTCCTCGGCGGAGCGCGGCTTGCGGACGCGGGTGACGGTGTTGGCGTCGTCGCCCCCGTTGCCGCCCTCGTCGCCCTCGCGCCGGCGGCGACGACGACGGCGGGTGCCGCCCTCGCCGGAGTCGTCGGAGTCGGCGTCCTGCGCGGCGGCACCGCGGCCACCACCGCGGCCCGAGCTCTTGGCGGGGGCCGGGGCTGCGTCTTCGGTGTCGTCCTGCGCGTCGTCGGCGGAGCCGGCGTCGTCGCCGTCACCGGCCTTGCGGCGGCGGCGGCCACCACGGCGGCGCCGGCGGCGCGGACCACCGTCGGAGCCCTCGTCGTCGGAGTCGGAGTCGGCCTCGTCGTCGGTCTCGGCGGGGGCCGAGGTCTCCTCGACGGGGGCCTCCGGGGCGGCGGAGTCGGTCTGGTCGTCCTCGTCCGGCACGGCGGCGGCCTTCTTGGCCGCCCGCTTGCGCGGGGTCCGCTTGGGGGGCTCGACGACCTCCGGGGCGGTCTCCTCCTCGGCGTCCTCGTCCGTGGGCAGCGTCGGCTCGGGCTGGGGGGCAGCCTCGACGACCTTGACCGCGGCGCGGCGCCCACGGGTGCGCGTGGTGACCTTGGTCTCGGGGGCCTGGAAGAGCACCATCGGCGCCGCCGTCTCGGCGGCCTCGGCTGCGGCGGGCTCCACCGGCTCGGCGGGGGCGCTCGGGGTCTCGGAGGAGGCGTCCGGTGCCGGCGCGGCGGCCTTCTTGGCCGCCCGCCTGGCGGGGGCCTTCTTCGCGGCCTTCTTGGCGGCCGCCTTCTTCACCGGCGCCTCGCCCTCGGGGGCGTCGGCGGCCGGGTCGACCGGCGCGTCGGCGGGGGTCTCGGCCGACGGGGCGGCGGCGGCCTTCTTGGTGGTGCGCTTCGCGGCGGCACGCTTGGCGGGGGCCTTCTTGGCCGCCTTCTTCGCCGGAGCGGGGGCGTCGGCCGCAGCCTCGCCGCCCTCGGTGGTGCTGTCGGTGGTGCCGCTGGGAGTGCTGGTGTCGTCAGCCATGGTGCTGCTCCTCGACCCGGTGGGGAGAGCCCCGCCGGGGGGTGTCGGACGCCGCGGACCCGTCACGCGGGTCGTCGACGCAAAGCCTTCGGGTGGCGGCGACACCCTCCGCAGGTGCGTCACTGGACGGCGGTTCGTCACCTGCCGCGGTCGCAGGGCCACAGGCGGGGGTCGCTGTCACCGACTCCCACTGGCCGCGTCGCGGTCCGGCGACGGCCCTCATCCACTGTGCCGACCCACAGGAGCGGAGCCGGCGAGAACGTCGTCGGGTCGAATCAGGCAGATGGTCCCTTTCACGAACCACACGCACGGTCATCGACCAGGGCGAGTATCGCACAAGCCCCGGCCGGTGGCCTATCTCATCGGGTGCAGCGGGTCGCCGATCTCGCCGGTGTCCGGGTCCAGCGGCCCCTGGGTGAGCCTGGTGAGCAGCGGGGAGGGCACCTCGGGACGGCCCGAGGTGTGGGCCAGTCCGGCCAGCACGTCGTCGGGCCGGACGGAGGGGGTGCCGTGGCGCAGGACCAGGTCGAGGCGGGAGCCGCGCTCCCCCACGCTCGCGCTCAGCGAGATGACCGCCGCCCGGCAGTCGAACTCGCGCAGCCCCTTCTTGGTCATCCGCTGCACGGGCACCTCCTCGGCGGCGAGGAAGGCCGCCACCGCGGTGGCCGCCTCCGCCGGCGGGAGGTCCAGGTCGACCTGCCAGTGGCTGGCCTCGAGCTGGTCGGCGAGGGCTCCCCCGGGTGAGGTGACCACCTCGACGACGTCCAGGCCGTCGGGCAGCGCCTCGACGAGCGCCGCGTGGACGGTGGCGGGGTCGACGACCTCCGCGAGGCCGATCTCGAGGAACTCCGCCTCGCTGGCCGACCCGGTCGGGCTCGCGCCGGCGTAGGAGATCCGGGGGTGGGGGTTGAAGCCCGAGGAGTAGGCCATCGGCACCCGCGCCCGGAAGATCGCCCGCTCGAAGGCGCGGCTGAAGTCGCGGTGGCTGGTGAAGCGGAGCCGGCCGCGCTTGGCGTAGCGGATCCGCAGCTTCTGCACCGGGGGTGCCTGCTGCTCGGGCTGGTCACGCATCAGACGGACTCTCTCTCAGCACTTGCCACCACCACAGAAGTCGAAGACGAACATCCCCAGCGTGCCCAGGATCAGCAGCCCGACGACGACCAGGGCCCCGATGGCCGTGGCGACGGCCCCGAGCGCGAAGCCGATCGTCGCGAGGTCCTGACCCGTCGTCTCGCCCGGGTGGGCGGCGATGTCGCGCCGGGCGACGCGGCTGAGCACCATGGCCGGGATCCCGGTCACGAAGGAGCAGCCCATGAGGGAGACGATGCCGAGCCCGAGGCAGGCGATCGCATAGCCGTTGGTGGGCGGGACCGGCTGCACGGCGGGGCCCGACGAGCCCGCGGGTGGCTGCTCGCTCATCGTGCCTCCTTCATGGCCGGGGAGGGGTAGACGGTACTGACCCGCTGCCCCTGCAGCCATTCGCTGAGCCGGGCGGCCTCCACCTCCAGGCAGGCGCGGCCCTCGGCGGGCACGTCCTCGAGCAGGCCGAGCACCACCACGCCGTCGGGGTCCTGCACCCAGCACCCCACGACCCGGCCGTCCCACCAGGCGGTGGTGCCGGCGTTGCCGTTGCGGTCGAAGAGCTGCGGGCCGTGCGGCCCCAGGTAGAAGTCCCGGGACTTCCAGCCCATCACGGTGGGGTCCAGCACGGGCAGCAGCGCCGCCCACGGCTCGACGGGTGCCACCTCCTCGACGTCGTCGGGCAGCACCCAGCCCACCGCGCCGCCGTCCAGGGAGACCTCCACCGCCGCGACGTCGGCCAGGGCCGCGCGCACGGCGCCCTTGGTGCCGCCGAGCCACCACTGCACGTCCTCGACCGTGCCGGGGCCGAACGTCGCCAGCCACCGGCCCACCAGCACGGCGTAGCCCTGCCGCTCGTCGAGCGGCGGGGGCACCTCGCCGAGCCAGTCCGCCATCCGGGTCCAGCGCGGGCGGGAGACGCGCCAGTGGGAGGTGTTGGTGCCGCGGACGATGTCGGCCGTGAGGCCGAGGTGGGTGAGGACGCGGCCGGCGCTCCACACCGACCCGGCGGTGACGTCGATCTTGACGTCGATGTGGGCGATGGCCTCCCGCAGGGCCAGCGCGGTCAGCCCGTCGGGCGCGGCGTCGAGCTCGCGCAGCACCGCGGCCCGCGCCTGGTCGAGCCAGGCGCTCCCGTCGACGTGGATGCCGGCCAGCTCGATGTCCTTGGCGACGCGCTTGCGCTCCGTGGCGGCCACCCGGGCCGACGCGCTGCCCCACGCGGCCGGCAGCAGGTCGCGCGGGAGGACGAACAGCGTGCGGCGCATCGCCAGCTGCTTCACGAGCGTGCGGTCGACGTACAGCGCCCGGTCGACGTCCTCCACGCTGAGGCCGTCGACGCGCGCATGGAGGGAGAGATAGACGGTCGCGGGCTCCGTGGAGTGCAGCACGGTCATGGCCCGGGTCGCGGCCTCCGGGTCGGGCTGCCTCAGCCCCGGCGCGACCCCGTGACGCCGCGCCAGCCGGGAGCGCCGCTCGGTGTCGGGGATGTGCCGCATGGCCCCCATCCTGCCCCCTAGGGTGTCCCGCGTGAGCACACCTACCGACGGCCCCGAGGGCCAGCCCGCCAACCCCTACGGCCAGCCCCCGAGCCCGTACGGTCAACCCGCCAACCCCAACCCCTACGGCGCCCCGCCGACCCAGCCGACGGGTGGCGGCGGCTACGGCGCGGCCTTCCCCGGCGGCGGGCCGGTCGAGCAGCCCCAGGGCAAGGGCCTCGCGATCGCCGCGCTCGTGCTCGCGATCATCGCCTGCGCCATCCCCAACCTGATCTCGCTGGTCCTGGCGATCGTCGTCCTGGTGAAGAAGAAGGGCGGCAAGGGCCTGGCCATCGCCGCGATCATCATCGACGTGATCGTCCTGGCGATCTGGGTGGTCCTCTTCGCCGGCGGCGTGTGGCTCTTCAACAACATCATCACCGTCGACAACGCCGAGGTCGGCCAGTGCGTCACGACCGACACCGGTGACAGCGACGAGGTCGGCCTGATGAAGCAGGACTGCGCCAAGGCGCACGAGGCGGAGGTGTTCGTCGTGGGCGACCTGACCGCCGACGAGGTCACCCTCTACGGCACCGACCCCGGCCAGATCTGCGTGACCCGCTACACCGAGGACGGCAAGGACGTGAACGACCTGCCGGGCGACTACGTCAACATCCTCACCGCGGACCTCTCCCCCAAGGAGGGCGAGTCCTTCGTCTGCATTGTGGAGAACCAGGACGGCTCCAAGCTCCCCGCGAAGTAGTCGCACGAGACGTCATGCGGACCGGGGCACGGGTGCCACGGTCCGTATGACGTCCTGAAGCGTGGGGTTCCCACCGCGAGCAGAACCAGCGGCCATGAGCGACCGAGCTGTCAGTCGTCGGCGAGGTCAGCCCTCAGGGCGCTCGGGATTCGCCACTGCTGCTCGTCCGTTCTCGCCCACCGTGAACTGCACGCTGCCCCGCCACCTCGGCAGCTTGCGCTGCAGCCCTCGGAGTAGCGCGACCGACTCGGTGTCCGAGAACCCAGACGTGATCGACCAGTCAAGGCCCGAACCCACGACATCGCTGGCGAAGACCACCTCGACCGCCAGCAGGACCCGTCGCCAGTCGGCAGTTGTCAGCGACTCTCCGGCCTCGATCCGTTTCCAGAGGCCCCAGGTCTCAGTGGACATGTTGGAGGCGCTGGAGAATCCCATGGCAATGGCGAGCGCATCGGTGGGCTCGGCTGGTCCACCCCAGTCCAGCAACGCTGCGCGAAGGAACTGTCGCTCCACTTCTTCCAGATGAACGGCGGAACTTCTCGCGTCGACCATTGCACCGATGCTTCCAGCGATGAGCGCCGCGCTACAACTCGCACCCTCGGCACCGCAATATGCGGATGACTCTGGGCCAGAACCAGCCGAACAGGATCTCGGTGTATACATCGCGGGGCAGACGGATGTGTCGGCGCGATCCGTCAGGTGCTGTCGGCGTAGGCCAGGCCGAAAGTCGACGAGGTAGGCGTTCTTGGCGTCGATCGACCCCCCGCGCACCCACGTCGTCCGCAGGTCAGCGACCTCAGACGACGGCGAGCGGCAGCAGCTGCCGGCCGGTGGGGCCGATCTGGATCTCGGTGTTCATCTCGGGGCAGACGCCGCAGTCGTAGCAGGGGGTCCAGCGGCAGTCCTCGACCTCGGTCTCCGAGGACGGGTCGATGGCGTCCTCCCAGTCGGCCCAGAGCCAGTCCTTGTCGAGGCCCGAGTCGAGGTGGTCCCAGGGGAGCACCTCGTCGTAGTCGCGCTCGCGGACGGTGTACCAGTCGAGGTCGACGCCGGTGCCGGCCAGGCCCTTCTCGGCGGAGGCGACCCAGCGGTCGTAGGAGAAGTGCTCGCTCCAGCCGTCGAAGCGGCCGCCGTCGCGCCAGACCTCCTCGATGACCGCGCCGACGCGGCGGTCGCCGCGGCTGAGCAGTCCCTCGATCGTGCCGGGCTTGCCGTCGTGGTAGCGGAAGCCGATGGCGCGGCCGTACTTCTTGTCCTCGCGGACGGTGTCGCGCAGCTTCTTCAGGCGCGCGTCGGTGGTCTCGTGGTCGAGCTGGGCGGCCCACTGGAACGGGGTGTGCGGCTTGGGCACGAAGCCGCCGATCGAGACCGTGCAGCGGATGTCGTTGCGGCCGGAGACCTTGCGGCCCTCGGCGATCACCTTGCGCGCGAGGTCGGCGATCTGCAGCACGTCCTCGTCGGTCTCGGTGGGCAGCCCGCACATGAAGTAGAGCTTCACCTGCCGCCAGCCGTGGGAGTACGCCGCGGAGACCGTGCGGATCAGGTCCTCCTCGGTGACCATCTTGTTGATCACCTTGCGCAGCCGCTCGCTGCCGCCCTCGGGGGCGAAGGTCAGGCCGGAGCGGCGTCCGTTGCGGGAGAACTCGTTGGCGAGGTTGATGTTGAACGCGTCGACACGGGTGCTGGGCAGCGACAGCGAGACGTTGGAGCCCTCGTAGCGGTCGGCCAGCCCCTTGGCGACCTCGGCGATCTCGGTGTGGTCGGCGCTGGAGAGCGAGAGCAGGCCGACCTCCTCGAAGCCGGTCTTGCGGATGCCGTTCTCGACCATCGCGCCGATGGTCTCGATCGAGCGCTCGCGCACGGGGCGGGTGATCATCCCGGCCTGGCAGAAGCGGCAGCCGCGCGTGCAGCCGCGGAAGATCTCGACGGAGAAGCGCTCGTGCACGGTCTCGGCGAGCGGCACCAGCGGTTTGGCCGGGTAGGGCCAGGCGTCGAGGTCCATCAGCGTGTGCTTCGTGACGCGGTAGGGGATGCCGGGACGGTTGGGCACGACCGCCTCGATGGTGCCGTCGGCGGCGTAGGCGACGTCGTAGAACTTCGGGACGTAGATGTTGCCGGTGACCGCGAGCCGGCGCAGGAGCTCGTCGCGCCCACCCGGGCGACCCTCGGTCTTCCACTCGCGCACGACCTCGGAGATCGCGAGCACGACCTCCTCGCCGTCGCCGAGCACGGCGGCGTCGAGGAAGTCCGCGACGGGCTCGGGGTTGAACGCCGCGTGGCCGCCGGCCAGCACGATCGGGTCGTCGTCGCCGCGGTCGACCGCGTGCAGGGGGATGCCCGCGAGGTCGAGGGCGTTGAGCATGTTGGTGTAGCCGAGCTCGGTGGAGAAGCTGAGGCCGAAGACGTCGAAGTCGCGCACGGCGCGGTGGGCGTCGACGGTGAACTGCGGGATGCCGTCCTCGCGCATCACCGCCTCCATGTCCTGCCACACCGAGTAGGTGCGCTCGGCGAGGATCCAGTCGCGCTCGTTGAGGACCTCGTAGAGGATCTGGACGCCCTGGTTGGGCAGCCCGACCTCGTAGGCGTCGGGGTACATCAGGGCCCAGCGGACCGTCGGGCCCTCCACCGCGCAGTCCCACTCCTTGACCGTGGAGTTGAGCTCGCCGCCGACGTACTGGATCGGCTTCTGCACCGACGACAGGCGGGGCTCGAGGCGGGGGAAGAGGCTCACAGACATCCGCTCAGCCTAGCCGCGCGGGGTCCAGGAGCCGATCCGACGAGCCTCTCCCCCACCAGGACGGAACCGCGACGGGGCGATCCGTAGGGTTGAGGCATGACAGCGACCATCCGCGGCCGCTTCCAGTGGACCGTCGCCCTGCCCGTCGTGGCCCTCCTCCTGCTGGCCGCCACCTGGGCCAACCACGAGTCCTGGCCGGTCCTGGTGCTGGTCGCCGCGGCCCTGGTGGCCTCGGTCGTCTGCGCCGTCCACCACGCCGAGGTGGTGGCCCACAAGGTCGGGGAGCCGTTCGGATCGCTGATCCTGGCCGTGGCGGTCACGGTCATCGAGGTGGGCCTGATCGTGATGCTGATGACCAGCGGCGGCGAGGGCACCAGCACCTACGCCCGCGACACCGTCTTCGCGGCCATCATGATCACCGTCAACGGCATCCTCGGCATCTCGCTGCTCGTCGGCGCCGCCAAGCACCACCTGGTGAGCTTCAACGCGACCGGCACGGGCTCGGCGCTGTCCACGGTCGTGGCGCTGGCCGCGGTGTGCCTGGTCCTGCCGAGCTTCACCACGTCGGGCAAGGGCCGGGAGTACTCCGTCTCGCAGCTGGCCTTCGCGGCGGTCGCGTCCCTCGCGCTCTACGCCGCCTTCGTCTTCACCCAGACCGTCCGCCACCGCGACTTCTTCCTGCCGGTGAGCAGCGACGACCAGGGCAGGGCCACCGGCCTGCTCGACGAGGACGACGACGGCCACGCCGACCCGCCGAGCGGCCGGGAGGCCGGCCTCAGCGCCGCCCTGCTGGTGACCTCACTGGTCGCGGTCGTCGGGCTGGCCAAGCTGCTCTCGCCGAGCATCGAGGACGGCGTCGAGAGCCTCGGCTTCCCGTACGCCGTCGTGGGTGTCGTCATCGCCCTGCTGGTCCTGGCGCCCGAGTCGATCGCAGCGGTGCGCAACGCGGCCCGCGACCGGGTCCAGACCAGCCTCAACCTCGCCCTCGGCTCGGCGATGGCCTCCATCGGCCTGACCATCCCGACGATCGCCGTGGCGATGATCTGGGTGGACGGCCCCCTCGTGCTCGGCCTCGAGCCGACCCAGATGGTGCTACTCGCGATCACCGTGGCGGTCGCCACCCTGACCGTGGTGCAGGGACGCGCCAAGGCGCTCCAGGGCTTCGTGCACCTGGTGCTGCTGGCGACGTTCCTGTTCCTCTCGATGCAGCCATGAGCCGCCGCCTGGCTGCCGGGCTGCTGCTCGCGGGCGTGGTGCTCGCCGGGTGCAGCGACGAGCCGCCGGTCGACTCCGACCGGGTCGTGCTGAGCCCCGCCGAGGAGGGCACGGGCCACACCCACTCCGGCGGCGCGGGCGCGCTGCCCATCGGCACCGGGACCACCCCGCAGGCCGGTGGCTACCGCCTCGAGCTGGTCGGCGACCTGCCGCGGCCGGGCCGGCCCGGCGACGTCTCGTTCCGCGTCCTGGACCGCGCCGGCCGTGCGGTCACGACGTACACGCCGGAGCAGACCAAGGAGCTGCACATGTACGTCGTGCGCTCCGACCTCGCGGAGTTCCGGCACCTGCACCCCACCATGGCCGCCGACGGCACCTGGACCGGGCGCGTCGCGCTGGCCACGCCCGGGTCCTACCGGGTCGTCGTCGAGTTCACTCCCGGGGACGACCCGGAGGCCCGTCACGTGGTGCTGGGCGCGACGCAGCTGGTCCCGGGCGAGTGGGCGCCGGTGGCCGTGGCTGACACCCCGGCCGCCGACGACGGCCTCGTGAGGGTGGAGGCCCCGGAGCAGCTGAAGGCGGGTCCCGACCAGCGGATGGTCCTGACCGTGTCCGACGCCGACGGCGAGCGGGTCTCGCTGGGCAGCTACCTCGGCACGTTCGCCCACCTGACCGGCTTCCAGGTGGAGACCGGGCGGTTCGTGCACGTGCACCCCTACGGCGCCGCGGAGCCGACCGAGGACGGCGACGAGCTGACGTTCCACACGGAGTTCCGCGAGCCCGGCCTCTACCGGTTCTTCCTGCAGGTGCGGGTGGACGGCTTCCTGCACCAGGTGCCGTTCACCGCGACCGTCAGCTGACCTCGACCGTCAGCGTGGTGACCGGGTTGTCGAACTCGTCCTCGCGCAGGCTTACCTGCACCTCCCACGTCCCCGACGAGGGGAACACCACGTCGGCGACGTAGGTCCCCGAGGCCGTGGGCACCACGGGCACCTGCCCGAGGTCGACGCCGTCGGTGCGGACCGCGACCTCGGGGGCGTCGATCCCGTCGAGGGGCTCGCCGGCCAGGTCCTGCAGCTGGAGGGTCAGGGTGTTCTGCCCGCGGGTGGCGGGGTCCAGGGTGGCCAGCACCTTGGCCTCGCCGAGCGAGCCCGTGACCACGCGGCTGGGAGCCGGGGCGGCGGCGCTCGTCTCCTCGCGCGGTGACTGGTTGACCAGGAAGCCGGTGACCAGGAGCAGGGTGACCAGGAGACCGGCCTCGGCGAGCACGGTCGTGCGCACCTCGCGGGCCAGCGCGAGCGCGTGCTGGTGGCCGGGCGAGGAGCGCACGTGCGGGAGCAGGCGGAAGCGGTTGTAGGCGGCCAGGAGCAGGACGAGGGCGACGATGCCGACCTTCACCAGCAGCAGCTGTCCGTAGCGGGTGTCGACGAGCCCGCCCCAGGAGCCCAGGATGCGCCAGGCCATGAGGGAGCCGGTGGCGGCGACCAGGACGAGCACGCCGGCGGCGACGGTCGAGAACCTCGAGACCAGCGCCGCCACCTCGCGCGGCCGGGCGGCCAGCGCGGGCAGCGCGAGCGCGACCCCCGCCAGGCCACCGAGCCAGACGGCGCCGGCGCTGAGGTGCACGACGTCGGTCACGACCAGCAGCGGCACCGGCTCGAACGCGCGGGTGTGACCGACGACGGCCGGCGACCAGACCGCCACGGCGGCGCCGGCCGTGGCGGCGACGCGTTCCCGAGGCCCCGGGCTCGCCCCGCGGAGGACCGCCAGCGCGACACCGAGACCGACCACCTGCAGGAGCAGGACCAGCACGTCGTCGCCCACCAGGTCCAGGTCGACCGCCTCGCGGCTCAGGCTGTCGCCGAAGGGCAGCCCCTGCTGGTAGGCGCCGGCCAGCGGCACCGAGACCGCCGAGGCGAGCACCGTCAGGGCGGCTGCGGCCCGCAGCAGCGTGCGGACCGTGCGGTGCGGGCGGCTCGGCAGGCCGCCTCCGGCCAGCCAGCACAGGAACACCACGAGCCCGGCGGCGAGCAGCAGGCCGACGTACTGCACGGCCTGGGCGATGCCCAGGTCGCTCTTGACGCCCGCCTCGGAGGCCTCGGACAGGTCGGGAGGTACGACGGTCTCGCTGGGCGCCCCGATGGAGAACGTCAGCGAGCCGGTGATCGGGTGCCCGTCGGAGGAGACCACGCGCCACGTCACGACGTAGGTGCCGTCGGCCAGCTGGTCGGGCAGGTCGGTCGTGATCACCGCGTCGCGGGTGCTCGACTCGGACTCGACGTCCTCACCCGTCGCGTCGAAGACCTGCACGGCCTCGGCCGTGAGGGACACCGGCTCGTCGAAGGTGAAGGTCACGGCGTCGGGGGTCTCGGTGAGGACCTCGCCCTCCGTGGGGTCGCTGCTGACCAGGGTGGCGTGCGCCGAGGCGGGCGCCGCCCCGGCCAGCAGCGTGAGCGCGACCAGGAGCGCGACGAGGAGCGTGGTGGCTCCTCGTCGCGCCCCGAGGCGCGCCGGCGACGTCACGAGGTGCGGCGCCCCCGGGCCAGCGCGGCGCCGCCGACCAGGATGCCGAGCACGCCGGCGCCCAGGCCGGCGTAGGCGAGCCCGTCGGAGCCGCCGTCGTCGTCGCTGTCGGCGGCCGGCGAGGCCGCCTCGGCGCCGTCGGCCTCCGCGGCCGACTCCTCGGCGCCGGCCCCGTGCTCGTCACCGGTGGCCTCGGTGATGGTCACCGTGGGCGCGGGACGCTCCAGCTCCTCGGGGTCCTGGCCCTCGGCCGGGACCTCGACCCAGGCGCTCTCGCCGGTCTCGCAGGTCTGGATGATCGGGAACACCAGGGTCTCCCCCGGCGTGTCCGGCAGCTGGAGCGAGAGGTCGAAGGCGTCGCGGTAGCCGTCGAGGAGCGGGGTCTTGGCGGTGTAGACGACCGTCCCGACCCGCTCGGTGATCTCGTTGCCGTGCGCGTCCTTGACGGGCGTGTCGAGCTTCTCCACCGTCTTGGTGACGTCGTAGAGCGGGTTGCGCGTCGGGGTGACCGCGTTGATCTCCTCGGGCATCTGGATGGTGACCTTCGTGGTCGGCGAGCCCTCGCAGCCGTGCGGGTTGCTGACCGTGAGGATCGCGTAGGCGCCGGCGGCGGTGTCGCTGGGCGTGATCGTGACGTGGGCGGACGCGGAGCCGGCGAGGCCGAGCGTCAGCAGGGCGGCGGCCCCGAGGGGCGCGCCGAGGCGTGCGGCAGTGCGGAGGTGGTGCGACATGGTGGTCCTCTTCGTTCGTCTGGGTGGTCGGGCGTGGTCGAGCCGCCCGGCCGTCGACGACGGTCAGGCAGGCAGCGACAGCGCCGGAGGACCGCGACGCGGCGCGACCGCGAGCAGGGCACGCAGGAGGACGGCGCCCGCGGCGGACGGCGTGCCGACGGCGCGGCGGGTGGGGACCAGGGTCCGGACGAGGTCCGACCAGGCCAGCAGGACCTGGACGGCGCGGCGGCGTACGCGCCAGACGGCGGCGGTGAGCAGCGCGGCCGCGAGGTGCGCGAGCAGCATCGGCCCGGTGAGCTCGAGGTGGGCCGCGCCGGCGCCGGCGGTGTGCATGCCGGCGTGGGCGGCCATGTCGTGGCCGGGGGTCAGCGCCAGCCAGCAGTGCAGCAGCAGCTGAGCTCCCGCGAGGGCCGGGACGACCAGCCACAGCGGGGCGCGCCCGCGCAGTACGACCAGCCCGCCGCCCAGGACAAGCGCGGAGGCCGCCGCCACCCAGACCGGCGAGGGCAGCGCGCCGCCGGCCGCGGTGTGGGCGGCCACGGTGCCGAGCATGATCTCGACGGTGGCGAGCAGTGCGCGCAGGGCGAGGCCCGGACGGGGCACCACGCGCGCGGTCAGCATGGGCCCATCATGCCGGGGTCAGGACCGCACCAGCACCCGCGGGGTCGGCGTCATGCGCGCCGCGGGCGCGGACAGGGCGCGCAGGTGGATGTTCTGCAGCAGGCCGACCGCGAGCATGCCGGCGAACATCGAGCTGCCGCCGTAGGAGACGAACGGCAGCGGCACGCCGGTCACCGGCATGATCCCCAGGCACATGCCGATGTTCTGGAAGGCCTGGAAGCCGAACCAGCACGCGATCCCGGCCGCGGCGATGCGGCCGAACACGTCGTCGGTGCGCGAGGCGATGGCCAGCGCCCGCCACAGGATGATGCCGAGCAGGGCGATCAGGACGCCGGCGCCCACCAGCCCGAGCTCCTCGCCGGCGACCGTGAAGACGAAGTCGGTGTGCTGCTCGGGGACGAAGCCCGAGCGCGTCTGCGAGCCGTGGAAGAGCCCCTGCCCGAAGAGCCCGCCGTTGCCGATCGCGATGCGCGACTGCTCGACGTTGTAGCCGGCGCCGCGGGGGTCCAGGCCGGGGTTGGTGAAGGCCATGAAGCGGTCGATCTGGTAGTCCTTCAGGAAGCCGCCCAGCACCGCGGCGGCCCCCGCGGCCACGCCGCCCGCCGCGAGTAGCGCCAGCCAGCGGCGGCGTGCTCCCGAGGCGGCCAGGACGCCGAAGACGGTGGCCGAGAGGACCAGCATCGTGCCGAGGTCGGGCTGCAGCATGATCAGCGTCGCGGGGACGGCCGCGACCGCGAGCATGGTCAGGACGTCCACGCCACCGACGCGCCCGCGCCAGCGCCCCTCGGAGCGCTCCGCGACCACGAGGGCCATCCCGACCACGACGGCCAGCTTGGCGAACTCCGAGGGCTGGATGGACATCCCGCCGACCATCAGCCACGAGCGGGACCCGTTGACCGTGGTGCCCATGACCAGGACCAGGACCAGCCCGGCGACCGAGGCGACGTAGACGAGCGGGGCCAGGATGCGCACCCAGCGGTGGTCGGTGGTCATCACCACGACCATCAGCACGAAGCCGAGGGCGACGTTGACGACCTGCTTGGCGAGGTAGGCGCCCGAGTCGCCCGCGGTGAGGTCGTCGCGGGTGCTCGTCGCCGACCACACCAGGAGCGTGCCGAGCACGGTGAGGGCGAGTACGGCGGCGAGCAGCAGCCAGTCGACGCCGGGGATGCGGACGGGGCGGGACGAGGTGGTGGTCACTTGGCCTCCCGGGCCGGTGGCAGGATCGTGCCGTCACGACGGAAGGTCGGCAGCTCGGTCGGCGAGCGGGTGCCGGGGATCGCCGCGTCGGCGGGCCGCACCTCCTCGCCGGTGATGCCGTAGAGGCCCTCCCAGATCGCGCGGATGGCCGGGCCCGAGGTGCCCGAGCCGGTGCCGCCCTGGCTGACCATCATCACCACGACGTAGTCGTCGGAGTAGGACGCGACCCACGAGGTCGACTGCTTGCCGTAGACCTCCGCAGAACCGGTCTTGGAGCGGATCTGCACCTCGTCGAGCGGGAAGCCGCCCATGCGCCAGGCCATGGAGCCCTGCCGGGTGACGCCCTTGAGCGCCTCGTCGATGTAGCCGAACACGCCGGGCGGCACGTCGACCTGGCCGACCTTCTTGGGCTTGATCCTGCGGATCACGTGGCCGTCGGAGCCGACGATCGCCTTGCCGATGCGCGGGGCGTAGAGGGTGCCGCCGTTGGCCACGGCGGCGTAGCCGCGGGCCAGCTGGAGCGGCGTGACGATGGTGTCGCCCTGCCCGATGGCGAAGTTGACGGCGTCACCGGCGCGGTAGGCGAAGCCCTCGACGCAGAACTCCTTCGCGAAGAGGTAGACGAAGTCGCTGGTGTCGGCGTCCTTCGGCTTGTCGGCGATGCCGCAGTAGTAGTCCTTCTGCGACTCGAAGTAGGCGCGCTTCCACTTGCGGTCGGCGATGCGGCCGGAGGCCTCCCCCGGCAGGTCCACGCCGGTCTCGCGGCCGAAGCCGAACTTCTTCGCCGCGACCACGAGCGGGTCGCGGGCGTTGATGTCGGCGACGTCGGAGCCGTAGCGCTGCCAGAAGTCCAGGCCGACGCGGTAGAAGAAGGTGTTGCAGGAGACCTCGAGGGCCTTGGCGAAGCTGATGTAGCCGTAGGCGCCGGACTCGTAGTTCTTGAAGTCACGGTTGCCCACGCGCAGCGACGAGGAGCAGTTGAGCGAGGTGTCCTCGCCGTAGCCGTTGGTGAGCGCGCCGGCGGTCATGAACGGCTTCCAGGTCGAGCCGGGCGCGAACTGGCCCTGGGTGGCGCGGCCGAGCAGCGGCGTGCCGGCCTTCTGGGAGTAGAGGCGCGCGAGCTGCTTCTTGGTGATGCCGTCGACCCACACCCCGGGGTCGTACGTCGGCTGGCTGGCCATGGCGACGACCCGGCCGGTGTCGGCCTCGAGGACCACCGCGGCGCCGGAGTCGGCGACGTAGTTCTTGCCGGTGACGGTGTCGAGCTCGCTGCGCGCGGTGGTGATCGCGCCGGCCAGCTGCTCCTCGACGATCCCCTGCACCTTCGCGTCGATGGACGTGACCAGCGTGTCGCCGGGCTGGCTCTCGACCTCGCCGTCGTCACCCAGGACCCGGCCCATCGAGTCGACGGCCACGCTGCGGTAGCCGGGCATGCCGCGCAGCCACCGGTCGTACTGCTTCTCGACGCCCGCGCGACCGACCTCGGAGGCGCCGTTGACCGACCGGTCGCCGCCGTCCTGCGCGGCGTCGTACTCCTCCTCGGTGATCGGGCTGAGGTAGCCGAGCACGTGGGCGGCGTTGATGCCGAACGGCTGGGGGTAGGAGCGCACGGTCTGCTGGTCGACCAGCACCGCCGGGAAGTCCTCGGGCTGCTCGAGGATGCGCAGCGCGACGTTCTGCTTCACGTCGCGGGCGACCGGGACCGGCTGGAAGGGCGAGCCGTTCCAGCAGACGCCGACGACGCTGCCCTCGTCACCGCAGGTGGCGAGCCGGCGCTCGATGCGCTGGGGACGCTCGCCGACGGTGCGGCCGAGGCGCTTGACGAGCTTGGTGCGGACGCTGTCGGTCATCTTGTCGAGCACCGAGCGGTCCAGCGAGACGACCCAGGACGTGCGGTTGGAGACGAGCGGGCGGCCCTGGGCGTCGACGATGAGGCCGCGCTCGGGCTGCACGACGATCTCGCGCACGGACTGCGCGGCGGCCTGGGCGTGGTACTCGTCACCGCTGACCACCTGGAGGTAGTAGAGGCGCACGAAGAGCGTCGCGAACAGCGAGAGGACCAGCGCCTGCAGCACGATCATCCGCAGCCGGCTCTTGTGGGCGACGTGGTGGGAGGGCGGGGCCGCGGTCACTGGACCGCCCGCTCGGGCTCGATGCGGTGGAACATCGTCATCACCAGCGGCAGCACGAACGGCGTGAGCACGACGTCCCACACCACCGAGACGAGCACGACCTGGAGCAGGTCCGGGATGGTGAGCGGCGGGTCGCGCAGGACCAGGCCGCTGAGCGCGAAGAGCGACGTCCCGAGGAAGGACGACGCGGCGACGGTGGCGAGCACCGTGGTGGCGGTGGGCCGCCCGTGCTGGGCGACCCGGCCGGCGACGTACCCGACGAGGACGAAGGCCAGGGCCCAGCGCCCGGCGACGTGGTCGGCGGGCGGGGCCAGGTCGAGGAGCACGCCCGCGGCGAAGCCGAGCACCATCGCGAACTGGGCGCCGCGCACGACGGCCGCACCCACGACCACGAGGAGGACCAGGTTGGGGACCACGCCCTGCCAGGCGACGTAGGGGAACACCGAGACCTGCAGGACCAGGGCGACGGAGACCGCGAGGGCGGCGAGGAGGGCGCGCAGCGGGTTCACTGGAGGCTCCCGTCCGCCTCGATCACCGCGCGGTCGCTCTCGGTGCCGGACGGGACGACGACCCCGACGAGGTCGAGGGCGCCGAAGTCGACGAACGGGTCGATCACCGCGCGCTGGGAGCCGTCGCGCACGTTGGCGAAGACCTTGGAGATGCTGCCGACCGGGACGCCCGAGACGTACGGCGCGCCGCTCTCGCTTCCCCACGTGACCACGGAGTCGCCGCGGGCCGGCACGACCGACTGGTCGATGAGCTCGAGGTCCAGGCGGCCCTCGTCGCCCAGGACGCCGCGACCGTGGAGCATCCCGATCTCCATGCTGTCGCCCACGCGGCCGCCGACGACGGAGTCGGCGTCGATGACGAGCAGGACGGTCGCGGTCGTGCGGGTCACGCGCAGGACCCGGCCGACGAGGCCGTCGTTGTTGACGACCGTCATGTCGGGGCTCAGTCCGGAGCTGGCGCCGGCGTCGATCGTGACCGTGCTGGAGAACGACTGGGACGGGCCCATGCCCACGACGCGGGCCGGGACCAGGGCGTAGCCGAGGGTGCCGGCGGCCGCGGTGAGGCCGTCGTACTCGGCGAGCTTGTTGCGGTCGTAGCCGGAGGTGTTGACCGAGCTGCGCAGCGCGGCGTTCTCGGCCTCGAGCTCGTCGATCTCGTCGCGCATGTCGCCGCGGCTGCGGAACCACTCGGGGATCGCGACGAACGGGCGCACGGCACCCGCGGCGCCGACCTCGACGGGCCCGTAGACCTCGCCCATCGCGCGGCGCGCGCCGTCGACCGGGGAGCTGTCGCCGGTCGAGCGGTCGAGGGTCATCAGGGTGGCGCAGGCCAGGACGAGGGCGACGACCAGCGCCCGCGGCGGCTGGCCGCTGCTGCCGACGTCGGTGCGCCAGCGGCGCTCGCGGCCGAGGTCGGGGCGCCTCACGGCCGCCTCCGGTCGGAGACCAGCACCTGGCGCAGGGCCTCGAACTCCTCCACGCAGCGGCCGGCGCCGAGCGCGACCGAGAGCAGCGGCTCGTCGGCCACGTGGACCGGCATCCCGGTCTCGTGGCGCAGGCGCTCGTCGAGGCCGCGCAGCAGGGCTCCCCCACCGGTGAGCACGATCCCGCGGTCCATGATGTCGCCGGCGAGCTCGGGCGGGGTCTGGTCCAGGGTGGCGCGGACCGCGTCGACGATCGCGTGCAGCGGCTCCTCGAGGGCCTGGCGGATCTCCACCGCGGAGACGACGACGGTGCGGGGCAGCCCGGTGACCAGGTCGCGGCCGCGGATCTCGGCCTCGGGCTCCTTCGCCGACGGGAACGCCGAGCCGAGGGTCATCTTGACCTCCTCGGCGGTGCGCTCCCCCAGCATCAGGGAGTGCTCCTTCTTCATCCAGGTCACGATCGCCTGGTCGAGCTCGTCGCCGGCGGTGCGGATGCTCAGGGAGGTGACGATGCCGCCGAGCGAGATGACGGCGACCTCGGTCGTGCCCCCGCCGACGTCGACGACCATGTTGCCGGTGGGCTGGTGCACGGGCAGCCCGGCGCCGATGGCGGCGGCCATGGGCTCCTCGACGATGTAGACGCGGCGGGCGCCGGCCTGGTAGCCGGCCTCCTTGACCGCGCGCTGCTCCACGGGCGTGATGCCGCTCGGGACGCAGATGACCATCCGGGGCTTGGCGAAGTAGCGGCGCTTGTGCACGCGCTGGATGAAGAAGCGCAGCATCTGCTCGGTGGCGTCGAAGTCGGCGATGACGCCGTCCTTGAGGGGCCGGATCGCGGTGATGTCGTCGGGGGTGCGCCCGATCATCCGCTTGGCCTCGTGGCCGACCGCCAGGATCTCGCCGGTGGTGTCGTTGACGGCGACGACGCTGGGCTCGTCGAGCATGACGCCCTTGCGGCGCACGTAGACGAGGGTGTTCGCCGTGCCGAGATCCACCGCCATGTCGCGGCCGATGAAGCTGTTCGCCATGCCAAAGCCTCGCAGCTCGGTTGCGTGCGCCCGGGGAAGAGGACGGCGCGCACGCCTCGCCGTACCCGACAGCGAGCGTAGGTTTCCCACGGCCCGGAACGGCGCAGGCACGCCGAGACGGGTGAGACGCGTGTTGCGGGTGTGACGAGCCGCTCAGAGGTACGGCGTGGGGTCCTGGCGGCGCAGCCACGTGTCGCGGTCGCTTTCAGGCACCTCGACGCACGGGCCCTGGAGGTTGACCAGGACGTAGTCGCCGTTGCCCGGGAGCTCGGAGAACGCCGCGCTCACGCCGTCGCGCTCGGCCTGCAGGGTCTGCCCGCCCGGACGCTCGCGCAGGGCCGGCTCGTCGAACCCGGCCGCGGTCAGCACCGGCCCCAGCGCGTCGAGGTAGGGGCGGACGGCCCCGGGACCCACGTCGACCCGGCCGCTGGCGCGGTAGCGGAAGGAGCCGAACTCGTCGACGCCCGCCGACGCGCAGCCGTCGAAGCCGCCGCCGGTGTGCGAGGACCGGCCGCCCAGGGCGCCGATCGCGCCGGTCACGAGCTCGGCGGCCGCGGCCCTGACGTCCTCACGCTGCTGCTCCAGGGCCGCGTTCGCCGTGGGACTACTGTCCGGGTCGTCCACGCCGTCGCCTCCTGCCCCGCAGCCGCTGAGCACGGCCGCCACGAGGACCCAGCCTGCCATCACCCTCACGGCGTGAGGCTGCTCGTCGTCGGGCTGGTGGGCTCGCGGTCGTACTCGGGATCCTCGACCGGCCCCAGGAACGGGTCGTGGAGGTGCTCGGCCTCCTGGACGGCGTCGTAGTCGCCGTTGACGATGTGGCTGATGTTGGCCAGCGACTCGGTGTCGTGGTCGAAGTACTTGGAGTGGTCGCCGAAGGAGTAGGCGCCGCCCCGGGTCGTCGACTCCGCCTGGAACCGGTGGGCGCCGAAGTCGTCCTCGGCGGGGTCGTCGCCCAGCCCGGCCCCGAAGACGGTCTCGCCGTGGACCCAGCCGTGGTTGCCGAGGTCCGCGATGGGGTCGCGGCTGTTGGAGCCGGCCCAGACGTGGTCGGGGTCGACGCCGGTGTCGCTGGCGTGGTCGGTGTCGCCACCCACGCCGGGGCTCCCGACGAAGACGACGTCGTCGACGCCGAGCCCGTGATCATGGGCGCCGTGGCCGGTCGTCGTGGAGCCGTAGCTGTGCCCGATCGCGGTGAGGTGGGCCGGGTCGTCCTCGCGGCTCGCGCGCAGGCCGTCGATGGTGTCGGCGAGCCGCTCGCCGCCGGCGGCGGCCATCGACTCGGTGACGACCCCCGCGCCGTCGTAGCCCTCGTCCCACGGGGCGTTGTCGGGAGCGTCGTAGCCGATCCAGAACAGCGAGGCGTTGGTGGCGCTCGGGTCGAGCACGCGTGTCGACTCGTAGAGCGTGGCCGCCCGGTCGGCCTGGTAGGGGGCGCTCTCCCCGTCGGTGCCGAAGCCGGGCACGACGACCGCGACGTTGTCGGCGGTGTCGAGGTCGCCCGCGGAGATCGCGACCGCACCGTCGCCGTCGAAGGCGGCGGGGTCGTAGATGTAGATCTGGGCCACGATCGGCTCACCGGTGACCGGGTCGTGGCGGCCCTCGATCTCGCGCCGGGCCTCGTCGGCGGCCAGGGCGTTGTCGTAGCAGGTGCGCTCGTCGTCGGTGAGCACCCCGGCGTCCTCGGTGTGGGCGTAGTCGGCGAGGTCGCGGCCGAGGGCCACCGTGTTGGCGGCGTGACGGGCGGAGGCCGGGATGCCGTCGAGGTTGCCGATGGCGCCCGGCGCGGCCGCGATGACGGCGCGCCGCTGCGCGGCCGTGAGAGCGGCCCACCAGGCGTGGACCTCGGCCGGGGAGGCCCCGGCGCCGGGCTTGTCGCGCAGGGGCCCGTCGGCCGGGTCGGCGACGCCGCCGTAGATCCGGTCGACGTCGTCGGCGCCGAGCACCCGGGTGAACGCCTGGCTCATCTCCGACTCCTCGGTCGCCAGGTCGCTCACCCAGGTGTCGAGGTCGGTCTCGTAGGCCTGCACCTGGCCCGCCACCCGGTCGCAGTCGGCCTGGAGCTCGGCGGCCCCCTCCTCGGTGGTGGTGGCCACCTCGGCGCGCAGGTGGGCCACCTGCTGGGCGAGGTGCTGCTGGCGGTCCTCCAGCGCCGTACGGCGGTCGAGGAGGCGCTGCATCTCGGCGGAGTGCTCCTCCACGCGGTGGGCGACGCCGCGCAGGGCCAGCGACATGGCGTCGGCGCGACGCCCGGTGGGGGCGATCGCCTGGTGGTAGGCCGTGGCGGCCTCGCCGGTCCAGTCGTCGACGCGCGCCCGGCCGGCGACGAAGGTCCCGAGGTCGTCGACCTGGGCGGAGGCCGCCAGCAGGTCGGCGCCGCAGGCGCTGATCGCGGCGGGGTCGCAGGTGAGCGCGGGCGCCACCCGCGGCAGCGGCGGGAGCTGGATCGTGGTCATCGCACCTCCTGCGTGTAGGTGAGCAGCGCGACCAGGTCGCCGCGGGTGGCCTCGTCGCTGGTGACGTAGTCGGCGATCGTCGTGCGCAGGCCGTCGGCCCGCTGCTCCGAGACGGTGCCGAGGCCCTCCGCGTGGCGCTGCCACTGCGCGAGGAAGCGGGTGGCGGCCCCCCGGACGTGGGTGGTGAAGCCGCTGGTGTCGGCGTCCGCGATCTGGGTGGCGGCGGCGTCGAGGTCGAGGTGCTGCTCGTCCCAGGCACGGGACGCCTCGCCGACGCTGACGGGCACGACCTCCATCACCGACCACCCCGCGTCGCGCAGGTCAGCTCGCGCGCCCGCTCCGGGCCGACGGCGAGCGACCCGGACCAGACCTGGAAGAGCAGCGCGCCGGCGCCTTCGACGTAGGAGGCCGTGACGACGAGGTCGTCGAGGTGGGCCTCGACCCGCTCCACCGCGCCCGGCGGTCGGGTGACCTCCCACCCGTGGGTCTCGAGCTCGTGACGCAGGGCGACCAGCACGTGGAAGCCGTCGTCGCGGCGCGTCGCGACCCGGGCGGCGGCACGCACGGCGCCCGGACCGTCGCCGAAGGCGAGACGCGTCTCGGGGACGACGTCGCTGTCGCGCGCGGTCGAGGCCCACAGCTGCCGGGCGAGGGTGGCGACCCGGGCGAGCGTCGCGCGCGGGAGGTCCTCGTCGACGACCTGGTCGGGCCCGGGTGGAGGTGGCTCGGGGGGCAGCAGCACGACGTCGACGTCGGGATGACGCCGGCGCACGGCGTCGACGAACGGGTCACCGGTGGGGTCGGGCACGGGATGCAGCTCCATGCCGGGAGGCTGCCCCCGGCCATGGCGGCGGAAACCGGCGGCTTCCGGCCTGTGGATGACCGGCGCCCCCTGAGGGTCAGAGCCCCGGGAACCAGATCGCGATCTCGCGCTCGGCCGACTCCGCGGAGTCCGAGCCGTGCACGAGGTTCTCGCGGTTGGAGAGCGAGAGGTCGCCGCGGATCGTGCCGGGCGCGGCCGCGCGGCCGTCGGTGGCGCCGTTGAGCGCGCGCACCACCTCGATGGCGGAGTCGCCCTCGAGCACGAGCGCCACCAGCGGACCGCTCGTGACGAAGTCGCGCAGCGGCGGGTAGAAGTCGCGCTCGACGTGCTCGGCGTAGTGCTCGTCGGCCTTCGCGCCGTCGATCTGGCGGTGCTCGAGGGCGACGATGCGCAGGCCCTTGGCCTCGAAGCGGGAGAGCACCTCCCCCACCAGCCCGCGGCGGACGGTGTCGGGCTTGAGCAGGACGAGGGTGCGAGACGTCTCGGTCATGCGGCAGACCCTAGCCAGTCACGCGAGCGCCTCGGCACGCCGGACCACGTCGGCGGGCACCGGGTCGGCCACCGACTCCGGCGACGGCACCGGCGCACCCGCCACCCGGCGCACCGGGATCACGCCGCCCCACACCCCCGCCTCGACGTCCTCGGGGTCGTCGACGGGGCCCTCGGCGCGCACCTTGAGCGACGCCTCGTGCAGGGGTACGGCGAGCACCGAGGTGGCCGCCACCTCCTTGCGCGTGTGCGGACGCAGGGTGGCCGCTCGTCCGGGCACCATGTGGTCGACGGTCAGCGTGAGGGCGTGGGCCTTCTCGTCGGGGTCGGTGACGATGCGGGCGCGGCCGATCACCACCGCCGAGCGGTAGTTCATCGAGTGGTGGAAGGCCGAGCGGGCGGCGACGAGGCCGTCGACCTCGGTCACGGTCACGCAGACCGTGCTGCCCTCGGAGCTCGTCAGCCAACGGGCCGCCACGGAGCCGTGGATGTAGAGGGTGCCGTCCTCGTCGGGCCCGTCCAGGTCCACCGCGTAGGCCACCGGCAGCACGACCGGGTGCTCGCCCACGTCGACCCCCACGTGCGCGACGAGCCCGTCGGCCAGGAGCGCGTGCAGCTCGGCGCGGTCGGACACCGCGCGGTTGCGGCCGCGGTTGACCGACGTACGGGAGGAGGGCGAGAGCGGTGCGGTCGTCATGGCTCTAGTCTGGAGCCGCAATGGCCCGCCGTCAGGGGCCACTTCGGGACGATCCGGACAGGACACTCGTGGACACGTTGGTGGTGGAGCTCGACCGGGCCGGCGGCGTCCCGCTGGGCGCGCAGCTGAGCATCCAGGTACGCCGCCTGGTCACCGGCGGCCTGCTGGCGCCCGGCGAGCGGCTGCCCAGCAGCCGGGCCCTGGCACGCGAGCTCGGCGTCGCACGGTCGGTGACCGAGCACGCCTACGGCCAGCTGGTCGCCGAGGGCTGGCTGGAGGGCCGGGCCGGGTCGGGCACCTTCGTCGCGGTCAGCGGTCCGGTCGCCGCTCCCCCGCGCCCGCAGCGGGCGCCGGCCCGGGCCGGTCGGGAGCTGCTGCGGCTCGACGCCGGCACGCCCTGGATCGACCCGCGCCACCGCCCCGCGTGGCGCCGGGCCTGGCGCGAGGCGGGCGCGGCGACGCCACCGCGGGGCTACGACGACCCGCGCGGCCTGCCCGAGCTGCGGGCGGCGCTGGCGGCCCGCCTGGCGCGCAGCCGCGGTCTCGACGTCGACCCCGACGACGTCCTGGTCACCAGCGGCACCACCGACGGCCTCCGGCACCTGCTGACCGCGCTGCCGCCCGGCGACCTGGCGATGGAGGACCCCGGCTACCGCGCGGCCGTGGAGACGGTGCGCGCCACGGGCCGGCGCGTCGTCGACGTACCGGCCCTCGCGCTGCCGCGCGCCGACCTGGGGGCGGTCGTCGCCGCCTACGTCACCCCCGCGCACCAGCACCCCCTCGGACCGGTCATGTCCGGGCGGGACCGGCTGGCGCTGCTCGAGGCGGCGCGGGTCGCCGGGGCGGTCGTCATCGAGGACGACTACGACTCGGAGTTCCGCTACGACGTGGCTCCGATCCCCGCCCTGGCCAGCCTTGATCGCGACCGGGTCGCCTACCTCGGCACCGCCAGCAAGTCGGTGGCCCCCAGCCTCCGGCTCGGCTGGCTCGTGGCCCCGGCGCCGCTGCGTGAGCGCGTCGAGCGGCACCGCGACCGCACCCACGACGCCGTGTCCTGGCCCGTGCAGCGCGCCTACCTGTCGCTCCTGCGCGACGGCTACGTCGACCGGGTCGTCCGCTCCGCCCGGCGCACCTACGCCGAGCGCGCCGAGCGCGTGGCGGGCGCCCTCGCGCCGTACGTCGACGGGCCGGTGGCCGGCATGTACGCGACCGTCGTGCTGCCCCGCGCGCTCGCCGAGTCGGCGCAGCAGGCCGCGCGCCGCGCCGGCTTCGACGTGCCGCTGCTCAGTGACTACTGCCGCACCGCGGAGCTCCACGGCCTGATCGTCGGGTTCGGCGGCTGCACGGACGCCGAGCTGGACACCGCCCTCGCCGTTCTCGCCCGCGCTCTCGCCTGAGCACCTAGCCTCTCGGCATGCGCACCGAGACCGAGCACGAGCTGGACCCCCTGCTTCCGCACCTCTCGGAGATCCTGATGGGTGTGCTCTCGCTCGGTCTGCTCGTGGCCTTCCTCGTCGTCCTCGCGGTGGTCCTCCGCCACGTGATGCGCCACTAGGGTCCTGGCCCCCTCCCTTCCGCCCGCTCGACCCGTCTAGTCAGCGACGCACGAGGAGGCGGAGATGCAGACCCTGCACGAACGGCTGGCCGAGCTGGCCGAGCTGAGCGACCGGAGACCCGACCCGGGCACCGCCACGGCGGCCGCGGCACGCGGACGCGCCTACCGCGATCATCCCCGCCGAGCGCGCGACGTGGTCCGGCAGGAAGGACGGACTGGTGGGCGTCTCCGCGACCAGCGGCGCCTACCGCTTCCTCGACCTGCTGCGTTACTTCGACGACCTCACCGAGCGCGAGACCGCCCAGCTGCTCGGCATCTCCGTCGGGACCGTCAAGTCGCACGCCCGCGAGGCGCTGGTGAGGCTCCGGGGCGTCCTCCGCCTCGAGGAGGCGCCGCCGCCCACCGTGTGACGCCAGGGTCAGGCGTCGCCCTCGGCGGCGAGCTCGGCGTCGAGGGCGGCGTACGCCGCGGCGCGCTCGCGCTCGATCTTGCGGCCCAGGAAGTCGGCCGAGCCCCACAGGAGGGCGAAGATCGCGCCGAGCACGAACATCAGCGGGACCAGGAACCCCAGCCCGACGGCCGCGGCCTGGATGAGCCACCCCAGGCCGTAGGCCCACGGGCTGCGCAGCATCCCGGCGACGAGCAGGCAGGCCACCATCAGGCCCAGGCCGACGACCAGCGCGGTCGAGACCGCCACGTCGGCCACGGCGATCATCACCGGGGTGGTGAGGCCGAGGGTGATCGCCTCGAGGCTCAGCACCGCGGCGCACATGCCGCGGCGCGGGGACCGGGTGCGCTCGCTCACGACCGCCGCCTCACCAGGGTCCGGGCCTCGCCGACGGTCACCACGGAGCCGGTCACCAGCACCGCGCCGGAGCCGATGGAGTCGCCGGACGACTCGCCGTTCTCCGCGAGGCCGGCGGCCCGGTCGATCGCGTCGGCCAGTCGCGGCTCCACGGTCACGCGGTCCTCGCCGAAGATCTCGATCGCCTCGAGGGCCAGCTGCTCGGCGGGCAGCGAGCGGGGGGTGGAGTTCTGCGTGCAGACGATGTGGGCGAAGTGCGGCTCGAACGCCGACAGCAGGCCGGTGTGGTCCTTGTCGGACATGACCCCCACGACCCCGATCAGCGGCGAGAACGCGAAGGAGTCGTCGAGCGCGTCCGCGACCGCCTCGGCGCCTGCGGGGTTGTGGGCGGCGTCCAGCACGATCGTGGGGCTCCGGCGGACGATCTCCAGCCGGCCCGGGGAGGTCACCTCCGCGAACGCCGCCGCGACCAGCTCGGCGTCGAGCTCCTGGTCACCGGCGAACGCCTCGACGGCGGCCAGTGCGACCGCGGCGTTCTGCGCCTGGTGGGCGCCGTAGAGGGGCAGGAAGACGTCGTCGTAGCGGGCGCGCAGGCCCTGGAAGGACACGACCTGTCCGCCGACGGCGGGCACCCGTGAGATCACGCCGAACTCCATGCCCTCGCGCACGACGGTCGCCCCGACCTCGACGGCGCGCTCGAGCAGCACCTGCGCCGCCTCGGGCGTCTGCTGGGCGAGCACGGCCAGCGAGCCGGGCTTGATGATGCCGGCCTTCTCGGCGGCGATGTCGACGACGGTGTCGCCGAGGTACTGCGCATGGTCCACCGCGACGGGCAGCACCACGGCCACGGTGGCGTCGGCGACGTTGGTGGCGTCCCACGAGCCGCCCATGCCCACCTCGACGACCGCCACGTCGACCGGCGCGTCGGCGAAGGCCGCGAAGGCCATGCCGACCACGGTCTCGAAGAACGACAGCGGGTGCGCCTCGGACTCGTCCACGAGGTGGGTGAAGGGCGCGACGTCGTTGAAGGCGCGGACGAACGCGTCGTCGTCCAGCGGCTCGCCGTCGACGCTGATGCGCTCGTTCATCCGCTCCACGTGCGGACTGGTGAAGCGCCCGGTGCGCAGGTCGAGCGCGCGCAGCAGGGTGTCGATCATCCGCGAGGTGCTGGTCTTGCCGTTGGTCCCGGTCAGGTGGATCACCGGGTAGGAGGCCTGCGGGTCGCCGAGCAGCTCGGCGAAGGCCCGGATCCGGTCCAGCGACGGCTCCAGCCGGGTCTCCGGCCAGCGCGAGAGCAGGGCGTCCTCCACCTCGGCGAAGGTCTCGGCCAGGCGGGGGGCGCCTGCGGTCTCGTCGGGCGTCTCGTCCGGGGTCACGTCGGGAGTCTCGGTCATCTCACCTGTGAGTCTAGGGATCGGCGTTCCTCGACCCCGGACTGGAACAGGTTCTAGTGTGCTCGTCATGAGAACCACGGTCGCCGTCGTCAACGCACCCGGGCAGGACTTCACCTTCGAGGAGGTGGACCTGGACGGGCCCCGCGCCGACGAGGTGCTGGTCCGGATCGTCGCCACCGGCCTGTGCCACACCGACATCACGATGCGCACGATGCTGCCCGCCGAGATGTTCCCGAACGTCTTCGGCCACGAGGGCGCCGGCGTCGTCGAGGAGGTAGGCGACGACGTCAGCGGGATCGAGGTCGGCGACCACGTCGTGCTCAGCCTGCGCTCGTGCCGCGCCTGCCCGCGCTGCGACGCCGGGCTCGTCGGCTACTGCGACTCGAGCCTGCTGCTCAACTACATGGGCATGCGCATGGACGGCTCCACCACCATGTCGCGCGACGGCTCGCCGGTGTTCGGCTCCTTCTTCGGGCAGTCCAGCTTCGCCCAGCACGCCCTCGTGTACGCCGACAACTGCGTCGTGGTCGACAAGAGCCTCGACCTGACGAAGGTCGCGCCCTACGGCTGCGGCTTCCAGACCGGCGCGGGTGCGGTGCTCAACGTCCTGAAGCCCCGCCCCGAGGACAGCCTCGTCGTCTACGGCGTGGGCGCGGTCGGCCTCGCCGCGATCGCGGCGGCGCAGGCCCAGGGGGTGGGCACGATCGTCGCGGTCGACCTGATGGCCAGCCGCCTCGAGGTCGCCGCGCGCTACGGCGCCGTCACGGTGAACCCCGCCGAGCTCGAGGTCAACGACCTCGGCACCCAGGTGGTCGAGAAGGTCAAGGAGCTGACCGGCGGCGGCGCGACCGGGGCCATCGACACGACCGCCGTACCGGAGGTCATCAAGCAGGCGGCGCAGGGCCTGGGGATCCGAGGTGAGCTGGTGATCCTCGGGCTGGGCGCGCCGGAGTTCCCGATCGACGCGATCGACATCATGCAGAACGGCAAGGTCGTGCGCGGCAGCGTCGAGGGCGACTCCGACCCGCTGGAGATGGTCCCGCGGCTGATCGCGCTGCACCAGGCGGGCAAGTTCGACGTGGACGACCTGCTCGTGAGCTACCCCTTCACCGAGATCAACCGCGCCATCGAGGACGTGGGTGCAGGCAGGGTCGTCAAGCCGGTCCTCGTCTGGTGACAACCATCGGCCGGCTCCGCCTCGTCGTGACGGGTGAAGGGGTGGCCCATGAGCGAGGCTCGGACGATGACAGCAGCACCGCCGACGGTGGCGGACTTCGAGGAGTTCGTCGCCGCCCGGTCCGCTTCGCTCTGGCGCAGCGCCTACCTGCTGACCGGTGACCCCCAACGGGCCGAGGACCTCCTCCAGACCGCCCTGGTGAAGGCGTGGCGTCGCTGGGACAGGATCGAGCGGCGCGAGGCCGTGGAGTCCTACGTGCGCGCCGCGATCGCCACGACCTACACCGACTGGTGGCGCCGCCGCTGGAACGGCGAGGTCTCCACCGGGACCCTCCCCGACCTCGCACCGCCCGGTGCCGATGAGGCCGACGAGGTGGAGGTACGACGCGACGTGCTCGCCGCGCTCGACCTGCTCCCGAGGGGACAGCGCGCCGTCGTCGTCCTGCGCTACTTCGACGACCTCACCGTCGAGCAGACCGCCGGCGCCCTCGGCATCGGCGTCGGCACGGTCAAGAGCCAGACCTCACGGGCGCTCGCCGCCCTGCGCACCTCTCCCCTGTTCGCCGAAGGAGACCCGTCATGACCGACCCCGACGCCCGGCTGCGCGACCTGCTCGAGCAGGCCGCACCCGGCTCCCCCGCGCTGGACCCCACCTCCCGCACCGCTGCCGTCGTACGGCGGGGGCGGGCGGCGCGGCGCCGCGACCGCGGGCTGCTCGCGGGGGCCACTGCCGTCGTGCTCGCCCTGGCGGTGGGCCTCCCCCTGGCCATGGACGGCGAGGACGGGGCCGAGGTCGCCACGCCCCCGGCCGCGACGACGGCCGCGTGTCCTTCCACGCCGATCGACGTCTCGAAGGGATCGCCCGACGCCGGCCTGGCCGACGTCGTCTCCGTGCGCAGCTGCCCCGTGCTGTCGCCCGCGGGGGGCGACCTGGCCGAGCCCGACCTGCCGACGACGCCGCTCACCGGAGACACCGCCCGCGACTTCGCCGCCGACGTGCTGGCCCTGCCGCAGCACGACGCTGCCGTCTGCGCGGCGGTCGACGAGCTGCCGCGCCCGTGGGCCCTGGTCGTCGGCCTCCCGGACGGCGGCACCGAGGTGATCGGCAGCACCCTGCGGACCTGCGGCGCCGTCGCGGTCGGTGGCGTCCAGCGCACCGGCCAGCAGGTCCTCGACGCTCTCACCGGCAACCTCGAGCGCCAGCAGTCGGGCGACCTCGAGCCGGGAGCGGACGGACCGACGTGCCCGGCCGGCGATCCGCTGGCCGAGGGCGCCGACACCTGGAACGCGTCGTTCGACATCGCCTCCGCGACGGCGGGGATGATCTGCTACGTCGCCGACCCGATGGGCAGCGTCGAGTACGCCGCGACGGAGGGCAAGCTGCACCTCGACACCCTCGCGACGATCCGCGACGACCTCGCCCGGCACCTGGTGCCGAGGACCCTCGGGACCGTCTGCGCCGACACCGGTCCGCAGCGGCTGCTGGTGCTCACCGACGACGAGGGCGACCGGGCGGCGTACGCCGACGACCGCTGCTCGGGGAGCTTCAGCAGCGCTCGTGGCCAATGGAAGCCGAGTGCGGAGTCCGAGGCCGCGATCGCCGAGGCGCTCGGCGGGGCGCTCGGCGGGGCGCTCGACTAGGAGATGCGCAGGTTGGCCATGTCGACCACCGGCCGGTAGCCCAGCTCCGCGTAGATCTTGTTCGAGGTGGGGTTGGCCTGGTCGGTGAACAGGCAGACCCGGGCGCCTCCGTCCAGCAGCCGCTGGGAGACGGCCGCGACGCCTGCGCTGGCGTAGCCGTGGCCGCGCGCCTCACGGGGCGTGTAGACCGGGCCGATCCGCGCGACGCCGAAGGCCGGCGGGTTGTGGGCGGTCAGGTGGAGGACCCGGCCGCTCTCGTCCTCCCAGAGCCAGACGAGCTCCTCCGCGATCCGTCGAGCGGCGTCGTCGGGCTCGATGCTCTCGACCATCGCCGACGTCGCCGTGCGCCCTGCCTGCTCGTCCGCCGCAGCGGAGAACGCGTTCCACCAGTCGACGACCAGGTCGGTGTCCTCGAGCCGGGCGGCACGGAGCCGGCCGGGAGGCGCCTCCGGGGCGGCGATCGCGGTGGCCTCCCACAGCCGCATGTGCTCGTGCACCTCGGCCCGCCGGCCGTGGAGGCGGGCCAGCTCGGCGGCGAAGTGCTCGGTCGCCGGCAGTGCGCCGTTGGCGGCCGCGACCTCCTCGCCGCGCTCGTGCAGCGCGCGTGCCAGGTCGCGGGCGGCCTGCTCGGGCATCGGCAGCAGGTAGAGCGGGTAGGGCCCGAACGGCGCCGTGCGCATCGCGGCGCCCACGACCTCGCCGGCCTCGCGCACGGCCAGCCACCAGTGCGGGTGGTCGGCCCGGGGCTCGCCACGGCGGTCCGCCGCAGCCACCCGCTGGGTCACCGTGGCGAGCACCGTGGTGACGACCGGGTCCGCGGCCAGCACCGGCTCGACGTCGGCGAGGAAGGCGGCGGGGTCGTTGTAGAACACGAGCTCGGGCATGGGCGCCACCCTCGCATCGCGACCGCCCGGCCACCACCGGTTAACCAGGTGAGGACCACCACTACGATTTGTGCATGACCGAGATCATCGACACCCCCGCCCCGGACACGACGCGCAGCGACAGCGGCGCCGTCGTCGTACCGGACAAGCCGGCGCTCGAGGGTCTCGAGGACACCTGGGCGGCGCGCTGGAAGGCCGACCAGACCTACGCGTTCGACCGCACCCAGCCGCGCGCGAACGTCTTCTCGATCGACACTCCCCCGCCGACCGTGAGCGGCAGCCTGCACGTCGGGCACGTCTTCTCCTACACCCACACCGACCTGATCGCCCGCTACCAGCGCATGCGCGGCAAGTCGGTGTTCTACCCGATGGGCTGGGACGACAACGGCCTGCCGACCGAGCGCCGCGTGCAGAACTACTTCGGCGTGCGCTGCGACCCCTCCCTGCCCTACGACGCCGAGTTCACGCCGCCGGAGAAGCCCGACCCCAAGCGCCAGGTCCCGATCAGCCGGCCCAACTTCGTCGAGCTGTGCGAGCGGCTGGTCGAGGAGGACGAGCAGGTCTTCGAGTCGCTGTGGCGCACGCTGGGTCTCTCCGTCGACTGGGCGCAGACCTACACGACGATCGGGCCGCGGGCCCAGAAGGTCAGCCAGACGGCGTTCCTGCGCAACTACGCGCGCGGCGAGGCCTACCTCCAGGAGGCGCCGACCCTCTGGGACGTCACCTTCCAGACCGCCGTGGCCCAGGCCGAGCTCGAGGCGCGCGACTACGCCGGCGCCTACCACCGCGTCACCTTCCACCGGCCCGACGGCGAGCCCGTCGCCATCGAGACCACGCGGCCCGAGCTGATCCCGAGCGTCGTGGCCCTGATCGCGCACCCCGACGACGAGCGCTACCAGTCGCTCTTCGGCACGACCGTCACCTCGCCGGTGTTCGGCGTGGAGGTCCCGGTCGTCGCGCACCCCGCCGCCGAGATGGACAAGGGCGCCGGCATCGCGATGTGCTGCACGTTCGGCGACCTCACCGACGTCACGTGGTGGCGCGAGCTGGACCTCCCGGTCCGCACCGTCATCGGCCGCGACGGCCGCTTCCTGCGGGAGACTCCCGAGTGGCTGGCGCACGAGCCGGCCGCGGCGGCGTACGCCGAGCTCGCCGGCAAGACCGTCTTCTCCGCCCGCGAGGCCGTGGTCGCCGCGCTGCGCGAGAGCGGCGACCTGGTCGGCGACCCGGTCCCCACCCAGCGCATGGCCAACTTCTACGAGAAGGGCGACAAGCCCCTCGAGATCGTGGCGACCCGGCAGTGGTACATCCGCAACGGCGGCCGTGACGCGGCGCTGCGCACCGAGATGATCGAGCGCGGCGGGGAGATCACCTGGCTGCCCGCCCACATGCGCCACCGCTACGACAACTGGGTCGGCGGTCTCAACGGCGACTGGCTGATCTCGCGCCAGCGCTTCTTCGGCATCCCGTTCCCGGTCTGGTACCCGCTCGACGACGAGGGCGAGCCCGACTACGCCCACCCCCTGATGCCGAGCGAGGCCGAGCTGCCGGTCGACCCGTCGACGCAGGCGCCCGGCGGCTACGCCGAGGACCAGCGGGGCCGGCCCGGTGGTTTCGTCGGCGACCCCGACGTCATGGACACCTGGGCGACCTCCTCGCTCACGCCGCACATCGCCGGCGGCTGGGAGTCCGACGACGACCTGTGGCAGCGCGTCTTCCCCATGGACCTGGCGACCCAGGCCCACGACATCATCCGCACCTGGCTCTTCTCGCGCGTCGTCCGCGCCCACTTCGAGAACGGCGTGGCCCCGTGGAGCCACGCGCTGATCTCGGGCTTCATCGTCGACCCCGACCGCAAGAAGATGTCGAAGTCCAAGGGCAACGTCGTCGTCCCGACCGAGATCCTGGACAAGTACGGCGCCGACGCCGTGCGCTGGCGGGCCGCGATCGCGCGCCCCGGCCTAGACTCGCCGTTCGACGAGACCCAGATGAAGGTCGGTCGCCGGCTGGCGATGAAGGTGCTCAACGTCTCCAAGTTCGTGCTGGCCAGCGTCGGCGCCAGCTCGGTCAACCCGGTCGAGGTGACCGAGGCGATCGACTGCGCCCTGCTCGCCCGTCTGGCCGGTGTCGTCACCAAGGCCAGCGACGCCTTCGAGGCCTTCGACTACACGACCGCCCTCGAGGCCAGCGAGAAGTTCTTCTGGGAGTTCTGCGACGACTACGTCGAGCTGGTCAAGGAGCGCGCCTACCGCGAGGACGGCGGCGCCCCGACCGACTCGGCCCGGGCCACGCTGGCGCTGGCGCTGCAGGTCCAGCTGCGCCTGCTCGCGCCGTTCCTGCCCTACGTCACCGAGGAGGTCTGGTCCTGGTGGCAGCCCGGCTCGGTGCACCGCAGCACCTGGCCGGCCGTCGCCGAGCTGGGCTCTGCCGCGGCCTACGACCCGGCCGCCGTCGACGCCGTCGCCGCCGCCCTGGTCGGCATCCGCGGCGCCAAGTCGCAGGCGAAGGTCTCCATGCGCGCGGAGCTGTCGCGCGTCGAGATCAGCGGTCCCGAGGCGCTCGTCCGCGGCGCCGAGCTGGCCGCCGCCGACCTGCGTGCGGTCGGCAAGATCACCGGCGACCTGGTCTTCACCCCCACCGACGACACCGAGCTCAAGGTCGCCGCGGAGCTGGCGCCCACCGAGTAGCGGCTCTCCGGGGGTTGAGGAGGGAGGAAGTCCCGCCTCGAAACCCCTCGACCAACTGCCCACGTCACCGGGTTTCGAGACGGTCGCTGCGCGACCTCCTCAACCCACGGGGAGCTTCAGGCCGACTTCTTCTTCTTCTCGGTCTCGCGGGGGACGAGGGTGGGGGCGACGTCGTCGTTGACGACCTCGCCGGTGACGATGACCTTGGCGATGTCGCCGCGCGACGGCACGTCGTACATGACGTGGAGGAGGACCTCCTCGATGATCGCGCGCAGGCCGCGGGCGCCGGTGCCGCGCTCCATGGCGTGGTCGGCGATGGCCTCGATGGCGTCCTTGGTGAACTCCAGCTCGACGCCGTCGAGCTCGAAGAGCTTCTGGTACTGCTTGACCAGCGCGTTGCGGGGCTCGGTGAGGATCTGGACCAGCGCGGCCTGGTCGAGCTTGGTGACGCTCGCGATCAGCGGCAGGCGGCCGATGAACTCGGGGATCAGCCCGAACTTGGTGAGGTCCTCGGGGCGGACCATGGACAGCAGGTCCTCGGCGTCGCGCTCGGCGGCCGTGCGGACCTCGGCGGTGAAGCCGAGGTTCTTCTTGCCGACGCGCTGCTCGATGATGTGCTCCAGGCCGGCGAAGGCCCCACCCACCACGAACAGGATGTTGGTGGTGTCGATCTGGATGAACTCCTGGTGCGGGTGCTTGCGGCCGCCCTGCGGCGGCACCGAGGCGGTGGTGCCCTCGATGATCTTCAGCAGCGCCTGCTGCACGCCCTCACCGGAGACGTCGCGCGTGATCGAGGGGTTCTCCGCCTTGCGGGCCACCTTGTCGATCTCGTCGATGTAGATGATGCCGGTCTCGGCCTTCTTGACGTCGTAGTCGGCCGCCTGGATCAGCTTGAGCAGGATGTTCTCGACGTCCTCGCCGACGTAGCCGGCCTCGGTGAGGGCGGTGGCGTCGGCGATCGCGAACGGCACGTTGAGCATCCGCGCCAGCGTCTGCGCGAGGTAGGTCTTGCCGCACCCGGTGGGGCCGATCACCAGGATGTTGCTCTTGGCGACCTCGACGACCTCGTCCTTGCTGTGCTTGCCCGCCACCGGCTGCAGGCCGGCCTGGACCCGCTTGTAGTGGTTGTAGACCGCCACGGCGAGCGACTTCTTCGCCTGCTCCTGCCCGATGACGTAGGAGTTGAGGAAGTCGAAGATCTCCTTCGGCTTGGGCAGCTCGTCGAGGCTGACCTCGGTGCCCTCGCTGAGCTCCTCCTCGATGATCTCGTTGCAGAGGTCGATGCACTCGTCGCAGATGTAGACCCCTGGGCCTGCGATCAGCTTCTTCACCTGCTTCTGGCTCTTTCCGCAGAAAGAACACTTCAGCAGGTCACCTCCGTCACCGATGCGTGCCACGGGGTCATCTCCTTCGACGCGGTTGAGCGGGTGCCACGATCCAAACCATCCGAAGGTACCCCGTGCCGCCCCCGGCGGGGGGTCGGACACGGGAAGCCTCGGGAGGAGTTGACCGTCCGGCCTGTCAGCGGTGCAGTGGGACGATCAGGTCAGGGCGAGCGTCGAGGCCTTGCGAGAGTCCAGGACGGTGTCGATGAGGCCGTACTCGATGGCCTGCTCGGCGGTCAGGATCTTGTCGCGCTCGATGTCGCGGCTGACCTCCTCGATCGACCTGCCGGAGTGCTCGCTGATCATCTTCTCGAGCAGCTCGCGCATCCGGAGGATCTCGTTGGCCTGGATCTCGATGTCCGAGGTCTGGCCGAACGTGCCCTCGGTGTAGGGCTGGTGGATCAGGATCCGGCTGTTGGGCAGCGCCATGCGCTTGCCCGGCGCACCGGCCGCGAGCAGGATCGCCGCCGCCGAGGCCGCCTGGCCCAGGCACACCGTCTGCACGTCGGGGGTGATGAAGCGCATCGTGTCGTAGATCGCCGTCAGCGCGGTGAAGGAGCCACCGGGGCTGTTGATGTAGATCTGGATGTCCTGGTCGGGGTTCATCGACTCCAGGCACATCAGCTGCGCCATGACGGCGTTGGCGATGTCGTCGGAGATCGGCGTGCCGAGGAAGATGATGCGCTCCTCGAACAGCTTGCCGTAGGGGTCGATCCGCCGGAAGCCGTAGGAGGTGCGCTCTTCCCACTGCGGGATGTAGTAGTTCATGTCGGTCAGTCCTTCTGCCGCGCGGGGCGGCCGTCGTCGGCGGCTTCGCGGGCACTCTTGATGACCTGGTCGACCAGGCCGTACTCGAGTGCCTGGTCAGCGGTGAACCAGCGGTCGCGGTCGGCGTCGGTCTCGATCTGCTCGACCGTCTGGCCGGTGTGCTCGGCGATGAGCTCGAGCAGCACCTTCTTGATGTGCAGCGACTGCTGCGCCTGGATCTTGATGTCGGAGGCGGAGCCACCCATGCCCGAGGAGGGCTGGTGCATCATGATCCGCGCGTGCGGCAGGGCGTAGCGCTTGCCCTTGGCGCCGGCGCACAGGAGGAACTGGCCCATGGACGCGGCCAGGCCCATGCCGACGGTGGCGACGTCGTTGGGGATGTAGTTCATCGTGTCGTAGATCGCCATGCCGGCGTCCACCGAGCCACCGGGGCTGTTGATGTGGAGGAAGATGTCGGTCTCCGGGTCCTCCGCGGAGAGCAGCAGCAGCTGGGCGCAGATCGCGTTGGCGTTCTGGTCGCGGACCTCGGAGCCGAGGAACACGATGCGCTCGCGCAGCAGCCGCTGGTAGATGTGGTCGTCGAGGACGTTGAGCCCACCGCCGCCACCCCACTGGGGCGCGGCCGGCTCGGAGGAGAGGCTGGGGTTCTGGGTCACGTCGCCGACACTAGCCCGAAGCGCCGACACTTCCACGGGCATTCCGCCCCTGTTCGCCGACAGCAGATTCCCCGGCCCGGGTCAGCCTGCGCTCAGGCGAGCCACCGCTCCAGGGCCCGGTGCACGTCGGGGTGGTTGAGCAGGCCGAAGTGGTCGGTGCGACCCAGGTGCAGGACGTCGGCGCCGGGGAAGAGCTCTCCCCCGCGCCGGTCGCGCCCGTACGCCGAGCGCGGGCGCACGAGCAGGTCCCCCACGACGTGCCCGACCGGGTGGCGCTCGGACTCGGTGAGCGTGGCCGCCACGAGGTGGTAGCGGGCGTGCGGGAGCGGTGGCACGTCCTCGGCCAGGCCGGCCACCAGGTCGTGGACCCCGACCGAGCGCCAGTCGAGGACCCGACCGAAGGCCGCGGTCTCGGGGAGCAGCGAGAGCCCCCGGCTGCCGTGGCCGATCCCCCAGGCGATGGGGGCGCCCAGGTGCGGGGTGCCGAGGGTGACCACGTCGGAGATCCGCTGCGCCCACGGCTCGCCCGCGTCCGGCGGCGCGGCGGCGACGGCCCCGGCGGCGCGGATCACCAGCCCGCCGAGCGAGTGGCCGACCAGCGCGACCCGGGTGACGGGCACCGGCCACGCGTCGACGAGCCGCTGCATCAGCGCGGCCAGGGCCACGCCGTTCTCGCGCAGCGATAGCCCCGTGTTGGCGCGCAGGTAGACCGGCGACCAGCCGCGCCCGGCCAGCGCCTCGCCGTACGTCGTGCCGGTGCGGTCGCGGTGCAGGTCCCAGTAGGACTCGTTCTCGCAGAGGCCGTGCATGAACACCACGAGCCGCCCCGACGCCTCGGGGTACGCCGCCGCCAGCGCGTCGCCGGTGAGCTCGACGTCGCGGCCGCCGGCGCGCACCGCCATCGGGATCGCCAGGTGCGGACGCTCGCGGACGAGGCGGTCCCCGATGAGGCCGTTGACCGAGCTGCTGACGAAGCGCCCACGCGGCCCCTCCTCCAGCCGGGGGCCGGCCCCCGTGGCACCCAGCCGGTCGAGCCCGACCGAGGCCGCCTGCAGCCCCGCCGCCAGACCGCCGTAGACCGCGCCGGCGATGCCTCGGTGCACCAGGTCGGGCACCGCGGACGCCCCGCCGGTGCCGCGGCGGACGAGCCGCCCGACGCGGTCGGCGACCGCGAAGTGGGTGTCGCGGGCGCTCTTGACGACGAGCTCCCCGGTCACCTCGGAGAGCAGCGAGAGCGCGTCGAGGACCCCCGGGCCGCTCGCGGGGGCAGCGGTGCGCAGGGTGGCGGTCATGGGAGCGAGCATAGCCACTCAGTGAACGGGTGTGCACCCGACACGTCGTCGTGGTCCCCCTGACACGTGCCTGTGCGACACTCCGCTCATGTTGCGGGTGACACTGCGCGGCTCGGGCCTCCCGACCGTCACTCTCGGGTCCGGCGAGACTCTGCTGTTCGGGCGCTCGCCGCACCACGCCGTACCCCAGGACGACCCCGACGAGAGCCTGCGGACCACCGCCATCGACCTGCCCCGCTGCGCCCCCCACGTCTCGCGGCTGCTGGGCGAGCTGGTCGTGGGCGAGGAGATCGCGCGGCTGCGCTGGCACGGCTCCGGCGAGACCCAGGTGTCGAGCCTGTTCGACGCCCCCGGCGGGGCGCGGCGGGTGACCCTCGCCGAGGGCATGTCGCTGCTGCTCGACGAGGGCGAGAACCAGCTCCAGGTGATGCGCGGGCGCCAGGTGTCCGCCGACGTCTTCGACGACCTCTCCATCGAGATCGACGTCTCGTCCTCGGCCCCCGACCTCGAGGCCCGCCTGCGCCCCACGGAGTCCGAGCACGACGCCGACGTCGACGCGACCGTCACCGCCCCCGCGCCGCGGCTGCCCAGGCTCTCCCGCGAGTGGTACGTCGCCCTGGCCCTGGCCGAGCCCTGGCTCACCGGCACCGACGACTACCCGCGACCGCCGTCCAACCGGGAGATCTACGAGCGGGTGCTGCACTGGCACACCTACGCCTGGAACCTCGAGCGCGCCCAACGCGTCGACGACGCCATCCGGTCCATCTCCGCGCTGGCCTTCGGACCCAAGGACGACCCGTTCCGGGCCGGCGCGGGCCGGGCCCAGAACGTCCGCTTCGCGATCGGGCGGCGCACCGCGGAGGTCCGCCTGGTGACGGTGGAGGACCTCGAGGAGGTCGAGCGGGCCGTCTCGGCCCGGAAGGTTCCACCCCCCGCGACCTAGCCGCCCGCCACGCGCCGTGCCTAGCCTCCGGGGAGGACCCACCGAGCCAGGCACCGCGAGAAGGAGAGCGACATGAGCAACCAGATGCAGGGCATGGACACCGAGTACGCCCGTCAGGTGTCCGGGGAGATGGGCTCGCACGCGGGCCAGGTGGCCGGCGTGTGCGGCAAGCTGTTCGCCCGCGTGGCCGCCACCAGCTGGATCGGCAGCGACAAGGACCAGTTCCAGGACGACATGTCCAGCCACTTCATCCCCCAGGCCAACAACGCCGCGGAGGCCATCGACTCCCAGGCGCGGGTGCTCAACGAGCACGCCGACCGCCAGGACGCCGCCAGCTCCTAGCCACGTCCGCCTCCGCACAGGGCCACCGGGTGATCCCGGTGGCCCTGTGTCGTGTCCGGGAGATGTCGGGTCGGAGACGTCGGGTCCGGGATCCGTGGCCGCGGGCGTGCCGGACGGCGGAGATCCTCCGTCGATCCGAGCCGACAGGGCGGAAGTTTCCACCCGTCGCGCTCTCGACCCGGGGCCGCGGGCCTGCCTAACGTCCAGGCATCAGACCAGCACGGGCCCGGCGTGACGACCGGGGCCAGGACGAAGGAGACGGCGATGGCGTTCCTCGGGGCAGACACCGATGAGCTCAGGGAGGTGGGCCAGGAGTTCGAGGACGGCAAGGAGGTCGTCGACCAGGTCATCACCTACCTCAAGGCCCTGATCGCCCTCCTCCGGGCGGCCTCCTTCTTCAGCGGCGGTGCGAGCGCGGCCTACGCCCAGTACCTCGAGTCGGTCGTCCTCCCGTGGCTGCAGAAGATCTCGATGGCCCTCGGCATGTTCGCCAAGGTCCTCGGCTCGCAGGCCGACGCGCAGGACCAGGCCAGCGAGGGCGGCAGCGTCGACTACGGCTCGCTGCCGAGCTACCAGACCCCGGCCGGGCTGCCCGCGCCGATCACGCCGTACGACGGCGAGCCGATCGTCGGCGGCCCGCAGGTGGGCACGCCCCAGGCCGGCGCCACGACCACCACGACCACGGTCAGCCCCGACGGCACCACCACGACGACCACCACGACCGTCCCCTCCCCGACGCTCACCACCCCGATGACCGGCATCGACGGCTCGTCCTCCGGCGCCGCAGGCACCGGCACCACGGGCACGGCCGGCGCCGGCACGACGGGCACCGGCACGATCCCGACCTCCGGAGCCACCGACACCTTCCCGCGGGAGGGCCTGTCCTTCCCGGTGTCCGGCGACAACGCACTGGGCGGCGGGGGCGGCGGCCTGAGCGGCGGCGGCTCCGGCGGGGGCCCCAGCGGCGGCGGCTCGGGCGGGGGCTCCGGCTCCGAGCTCGGCACCTCGACCATCGGCTCCTCGGAGGCCGGGAGCGTGGGCGGCCACAGCAGCCCGGTCGCCGACGGCGGCATCGGCGGGGCCACCCCCGGCGCTGAGCACCTCGGCTCCTCGACGGGCCTCGGCTCGGGCTCGGACGGTGCCACGTCGACCTCCGACAAGGGCGCCTCCTACGGCGCGGCCGCCGGCATCGCCGGCGGCGCGGCGGCCCTCGGCCTCGGCGGCGCGGCGCTGGCCGGGCGCACCGGTGGCGGCGGCGACCCCAAGATCGACTCCCTGGCCAGCAGCAACGGCCGCGGCTCCTCCGGCGCCCAGGTCACCGAGCTCCAGGAGCGGCTCACGGCGGCCGGCTACGACACCCGCGGCGCCGACGGCGCGTGGGGCCCCAACACGCAGGCCGCGTTCGACGCCTACCGTTCCGACAACCCGCTCGCCGTCCAGGCCGGCTCCGGCTACACCTCGCCGGCCGGCTACGACTACCAGCAGATCACCGGCGTGAAGGGCAACCCCAACGTCACGCCGGAGTTCCTCCGCGGTGTCGAGGGCATGGCCCAGCGGCTCGGCGCCCAGCCCGAGCACATCATGGCCGCGATGAGCTTCGAGACCGGCGGGAGCTTCGCCAGCGACGTGCGCAACCCGCGCAGCAGCGCCACGGGCCTCATCCAGTTCATGGACTCGACGGCGAAGGGCATGGGCACCACCACCTCCGCCCTCGCCCAGATGTCGCCCGTCGAGCAGCTGACGTACGTCGAGAAGTACTTCGAGCCGCACCGCGGCCACCTGGGGGACCTGGAGAGCGTCTACACCTCGATCCTCGCGGGCCACCCGGCCTCGGGCAACGAGGCGCTCTTCACCCAGGGCGACCGGGCCTACGGGCCCAACCGCGAGCTCGACGTCAACCGCAACGGCGTCATCACCGCCGCCGAGGCGACCGCCCACGTGCGCAGCCGCATGGGCAGCTGACCCACCACCGACCCACCCGCACCAACTGTTAACCCGACCGCAGTACACACAGCACCAACCACACAAGGAGAAGAACCATGGCCATGAAGGGTATGGATGTCGAGGCGGGCCGCCAGGCTTCGCAGCAGATCAACCAGGGCTCCCAGGAGCTCGAGGCCCTCAGCGGTCGCATGACGCAGGTCATCGACGGCTTCGAGTGGATCGGTCCCGACGCGGACCGCACCCGCGACACCTGGAAGTCCGACTACGTGGCCATGCTCAGCAAGGTCACCGCGTCGCTGCAGGAGTTCTCCACCCTGATCAACAACCAGGCGCAGGAGCAGGAGACGGTCTCCAACTGACCGCGCCCGCCGCGTGACGGCCGTCGGGCGCAAGCCTGGCGGCCGTCACGCGCGTCTCCACCCACCACGTCACCGAGGAAGGACGACCGATGCAGACCTGGACCCTCTCGCTCCGAGCTGCCGCCGAGACCGGGCTGCCCTCGGTCGACGTCGCGGTCCAGGCCCGCTCCGACGCCACCGTCGCCGACCTCGCCCGCGCCTTCGGGCGCCACGTCGCCCCCGACCAGCCGCACCTGCTGATGGTCCCCGTCGACGGCTCCCACCCCTGGCCCGCCGACCGGCTCGTCGCCGAGTGCGGCCTGCGGACCGGTGACCTGCTCGACGTCGTCTCGGCGCCGGCCTCCTGGCTCTCGCGCGCGAGCAGCACCGCGCGACCGCGCGCCGTGCTCCGCGTCACCGACGGCCCCGACCGCGGCCAGCGCCTGCAGGTCCGCGGCAGCTCGCTCACCCTCGGTCGCGCCCCCAGCTGCACCCTGCGCCTCACCGACCCCCTCGTCTCCCAGCGCCACGCCCGGATCGTCCTGGGCACCCGCCCCACCGTCTACGACGAGGGCTCCGCCAACGGCACCATCATCGGCGGCGAGCGCATCGTGTCCGGCCGCGAGATCGACTGGGGCACCCCGATCCGGCTGGGCCGCAGCACCCTGGTCATCGACCCGGGCGAGGTCCCGACCGAGGTCCCGGCCGTGTCGGTGTTCCGTCCGCCGCGGTTCGGGGACCCGCTCGCCGAGGCCGTGCTGGAGATCCCCTCGCCGCCGACGAGGAACCGACCCTCGCCGCTGCCGTGGGCGATGCTCGCCCTCCCGATGGTCATGGGCCTGGCGCTCTTCGCCCGCGCGCGCTCGGCGTACGCCCTGATCTACATGCTGGCCTGGCCGGTCCTCGGGCTCCTGGGCTGGCGCCAGCAGAAGAAGGCGGCCGAGAAGCAGTTCCAGGAGGACCTCGACGCCTGGCGCGTGGACGTGGACGACTTCCTCACCACCATCGACGCCGCCGCGGTCGCCCAGCGCAAGCAGTTCCACGACGACTACCCCGACGCCGAGACCCTGCGCACCCGCGCCGCCGCCCGCGACCCCTACCTGTGGGCGCGCAGCGAGAGCCGGCAGGCCTTCCTCGTCACCCGCCTGGGCATCGGGACGGTCCCGGCCATGCTGCGCGGCTCGATCAGCGACGGCGGCGACCGACCGGTGCGCCGCGGCGTCGCCGAGGAGCTCGCCGAGCGCGACAGCCTCGCGGACATGCCCGTCCTGGCGGACTTCACCGAGCACCCCGTCATCGCGATCACCGGCGACTCGCAGGAGGTCGACGACCTGGTCCGCTCCATGATGCTGCGCCTGGCCTTCGACCACTCCCCCACCGACCTCTCGGTCGCCGGGTGCTTCGGACGCGAGCGGGCCGGGCACGAGGCCTGGCTGCGCTGGCTGCCCCACGCCGCCACCCGCGTCGGGGGCGAGCCTCCGGTCGCGGTGGGCGCGCGCGCCGCGACCGTGCTGCTGGACCACCTGGTCACCGAGGACGGCCAGCGCGGCCACACCATCTGCTTCGTCGACGAGGAGGCCGGCATCGCCCGGCGCACCGTCGAGGCCGTCGCCGGGGTCGCCGCCGAGAAGAACATCCACCTCGTCTGGCTCGGCCGCTCGGCCGCCGAGGTGCCCGCCGCCACCTCGCTGCTCGTCGACCTGTCCTCCGGCATCGTCGGCAAGGCCGACCGCATGGGCATCTCCCGCATCGACACCGCCGACGCCGCCTCCCTCGACTTCGCCTGGCGGGCCGCCCGGCTGATGACCGGCTACGTCGACGAGGCCGCGGTGCTGCCGCCGAGCACCGCCATCCCCTCGGTCATCCGGCTCTCCGAGGTCAGCAGCGACTTCGAGGACCTCGACGACGCCGACGTCGTGGGCCGCCGGTGGCTGCAGAGCGCCGGCCTGCGGGCGCAGATCGGCTCCGGCGTCGACGGCGTGGTCACCATCGACCTGCGCGAGGACGGGCCGCACGGCCTGGTCGCCGGCACGACCGGCTCGGGCAAGAGCGAGCTGCTGCAGTCGCTGATCTGCTCGCTGGCGCTCAACAACCCGCCCTCGCGGATCAGCTTCCTGCTCGTGGACTACAAGGGCGGCGCGGCGTTCCGCGAGTGCGCCGACCTGCCCCACACCGTCGGCTACATCACCGACCTGACCCCCGCGCTCGTGGCCCGCGCGCTCACCTCGCTCGGCGCCGAGATCGCGGCCCGCGAGCACCTCCTCGGCCAGTACGGCGTCAAGGACCTGGTCCAGCTCGAGCGCGAGCGCCCCGATGTGGCGCCGCCGAGCCTGCTGATCTGCGTCGACGAGTTCGCGGCACTGACCTCGGAGGTGCCGGAGTTCGTCGACGGGATGGTCAACATCGCCCAGCGGGGTCGCTCCCTGGGCATGCACGTGCTGCTGGCGACCCAGCGGCCCGCGGGCGTGGTCACCGGCAACATCAAGGCCAACGCCGACCTGCGGATCTCGCTGCGCGTCTCCTCGGCCGACGACTCGCGCGACGTGATCGACAGCCCCGAGGCGGCGCGCATCTCGCGCCGTACCCCGGGACGGGCGTGGATCCGCCGCACCGGCCACGGCACCGCCGAGCTCGTGCAGTCGGCCTGGACCGGCGCCCGGCAGGCCCTGGCCGGCACCGAGGTGCCGGTCGTCGTCAACCCCTTCAGCGCCGCGAGCGGCATCCGCCCGGAGTCCGGCGTCGAGGCCCGCCTGGACCCGCGCACCGACCTGGAGCGCTGCGTGGACACGATCGGGCGCGCCTTCACCGCCTCCGGCCTCCCCGACCCGGCCCGGCCGTGGCTGCCGGCGCTGCCCCAGGAGCTCCTCCTGGACCCCGCCACGATGGTCGAGGAGGCCACCGGGCGCCCGAGCGGTCAGCTCTCGCTCGGCCGGATCGACGAGCCCGAGGCCCAGCGCCAGCCCGAGCTGGTGCTCGACTGCGCCAGCATCGGCCACGTGCTCGTGCACGGCGCCTCCGGCTCGGGCAAGACCGAGCTGCTCCGCACGGCCGTCCTCAACGCCTCCGTCAGCGACGCCTACGGCCGCCACGGCGTGGCGCCGTACGTCTACGGCATCGACTTCGCCGGAGGCGGCCTGGCGGCGATCGCGGGCCTGCCGACGGTCGAGGCGATCATCCCGGCGGCCCAGCAGGGGCGGGTGCTGCGGCTGATCCGGCTGCTGCGCCGCACCATGGACGACCGCGCCCAGGCCCTCGCCAACCGCGGCTGCGCGGACGTCGAGGACCTGGCGCGCAGCGGCCACCCGCTGCCGCGCGTCTACGTCGTGATCGACAACCTCCCGGCCCTCGTCGAAAATTTGGAGTCCTCGGGAGGTGTAGCCCCGGCGCATGTGGAGAAACTCCAGACCGTGCTCCAAAACGGTCGTCGGGTCGGCATCCACGTGATCGCCACTGCCCCAGGCCGGACCGGCGTCCCCACGGCGCTCGGTTCGACGTTCGGGCGGCGCCTCGTGCTGCGCATGACCACCGCCGACGACTACCTGATGCTCGGTGTCCCCGGCAACGTCCTGGACCCCGACTCGGTGCCCGGCAGCGGCCTGCTGGGCAAGCGCACGGTCCAGATCGCGACGACCGGCGGAGCCGGCACCCCGGCGCAGGCCGAGCGGATCCGCGAGATCGGCGCCCTGCTCGAGCCCCGGGTGCGCGGCCGTGGCGCCGCGCCGATCCCGGCCATGCCCTCCCGCCTGGACCAGGCCGTCCTGCCGGCCCCCTCCGGCACCCGCGTGGCCATCGGCGTCGACGCCGAGGCGGTCGCGGTCATCGAGGTCGACCTGCGCGGCGGACCGGTCCTCGTGGCCGGGCGCGCGCGGTCGGGCCGGACCTCTGCGCTCGACGGCCTCCAGGCGCTCGTCGCCCGCGGCGACCGGGCGCCGTACGTCGTGCGCGAGGCCGACTCCGTGGCCACCACGGACCAGGTCGAGGGCTGGCTCGCCGAGCACGGGGACGAGCCGGACGCCTGGTGCCTGGTGCTGGTCGACGACGCGCACCTCTGGGACGCCCGGTGCACCGCCGACGAGGCGCAGCGCACCGCCCGCACGCGGCTGCTCCAGCTGGCGGCGGCCCAGTCCCACCGGCTCTCGCTCGTCGTGACCGCCGACACCGCGCAGGCCAAGCAGCGCGGCGGACCGGAGGGCTACGTCGACACCGCCAAGCGCGGGCGCCGCGGGTTCCTGCTCCAGGCGGAGTGGGCCGACGGCGACATCTTCGGCGCCTCGGTGCCGACCAAGACCACAGAGCCGCTGACCGGCCCCGGACGCGGGGTCTGGTGCGACAGCGGTACCTCCTGGGTGGCGCAGCTGCTGACCGCCCAGGTCTCGGACGAAGGAGTGACCACGGCATGAAGAAGCTCACGCACCTGCTCGCGAAGCGGCAGCGCCATGCCAAGGGCGCCGCGGAGCTGTCCGTCGTCGTGGTGACGGCCTCGCTGGTCGCCGGCGTCTTCTTCGGCAACGGCCTCAGCCGGACGGCGGTCGACATCGCCGACGGCCTCACCTGGATCGGCGACGAGCCGACCGGCGAGGTCATCCAGGTCAACCCGGCGACCGGCCGACCCGAGCTGCGGGTCAAGGTCGGCGAGCCGGGCGACGCCCTCGGGCTCGCACAGTACGACGGTCGCCTGTTCGTCACCAACCACACGACCGGCGACCTGATGTCCTTCGACCTCACCAGCATCCTGGTCTCCGGCCAGCGCCGCGTGTCCAAGAACGGCACGATGCACACGCTGACCCACGACGGCGAGGTCTACCTCGTCGACGACGAGGCCTCCACCATCGCGTCGGTCGACCCGGTCAGCCTCGACGCGGTCGGCGCGATCTGGGTGTCGCCGAACGGCCTGGCCGACGCCGCGGTCGACGGCAGCGGCGCCGTCTGGTCGCTCGACGACAACGGCGAGCTCAGCGAGCTGCGCTGGTCGCGCAGCGACCGCGCCTTCGCCGCCTCGAGCACCCAGATGGTCGACAACAGCGGCGACGGCTCGGTCCTGGTCGCCCACGACCGCGGCGCCACGGTCTTCGGTCCCGACTCGGGGATGGTCGCCCAGGTGGGCACCGACGACGAGCTGACGGCCGACGCCCCCAAGCTCTCCGGTGAGCTGCTCGCGCCGGAGACCTCCCCCTCCGACATCGTGCCGGTGTCCGCGCCCGACACCGGCACCGTGGTCATCGCCTCGCCCGACGGCATCCGCGAGGTCGACGTCACCTCCATCGACTGCGCCTCCCCCGCCACTCCCGAGGTGTTCCGCGGCCGCGTCTACGTCCCGTGCCCGGGCGACGGCAAGGTCGTCCAGCTCGACCGCGAGGGCAACCGCGCCGGCGCGGACATCCCGACCCCGGGCACCGACACCCCCGAGCTGGTCCTGGACGACGACAACCTGATCATCAACGCCCCCGGCTCGAGCAGCGGCACCGTCGTCAAGGGCGACGGCTCCATGACGTCGATGGTCCGCTACGACGACAGCGTGCCGGCCACGGTGCCCACCTCGGTCGACGAGGCGGCGCGCGCCGACGAGGCGGTCGTCGAGGACGTCCTCCAGGACGACCCGATCGAGGAGGCCGACGAGGTCGTCAACATCGAGGTCGACCCCGACGAGGGCGAGGAAGAGGACGACGACAACACCGGCGTCCGGCCCCCCACGACCACGGGCAACCCCGGTGGCGGCAACGGCGGCGGCTGCCACCGGCACTGCCCGGGTGTGACCGGCGGCGGCAACGGCGGCAACGGCGGCGGCGGCAACGGCGGTGGCCACCACGGCGGTGGCGGCGGTGGCGGCACGACGACCGACCCCGGCCCGATCGCGCCGAGCGAGGCGCCCGCCCTGGTCCTGCAGAAGCCGAGCAACGTCCGCGCCGAGCAGGTCGCCGAGGGCCAGGTCCAGGTGACCTGGGCCCACGCCGGCCCCGCGGCCACCGAGTTCGACATCAGCGTCGCCAACGGCGGCGACGTGGCCACCGTCCCGGGCGCCAACCGGCAGGCGATCGTCGAGGTCGCGCCGGGCCGCTCGGTGTCCTTCGTGGTCACGGCCGTCTCGGCCACGCAGGAGGCCGAGTCGCAGCCCAGCAACAACGTCTCCACGAGCGGCCGTCCCGGGGCGCCGTCCAACGTCACGGGCGACGCGCGCTACGAGACCAACGGCAACGTCCAGACCTACCTGGTGACCGTCCGGTGGGGCGCGGCGGAGCCCAACGGCTCCCCCGTCAGCCGCTACGACGTCACGATCTCCACGCCCAACGGCGTGCAGACCGCCTCCACCGACGGCAACGGCCGCACCGCCCAGGTCTCCTGGTCCTGCGACTACAGCGTCGACCCGTCGTGCCCGATCGGCGGCGACTACACCGCCAGCGTGATCGCCACCAACGAGCGCGGCGCCGGGCCCGAGGGCACCGCCAGCGGCGCCGGGCCCGCCCAGCCGGCTCCCCCGCTCCCCGCCGGCAACGCCGACCTCGTCGACAGCGCCGCCACCACGTGGAGCGGCGACAGCCGCGAGGGCATCGGCAGCACCACGCTGCGCCTCAGCCCGCCGGCCGACTGGGCCGGGTTCACCGGCACCTGCGAGTGGACCCACAACGGCAACAAGGCCGGCGTGACCACGGGCCCCGTGGCCTGCAACGCGACCACGCTCAAGGTCAACGTCAACAACGGCTACATCCGCAGGCCGGCGGACGGGAAGGTCACGCACTCGATCGTCTTCACGGCCACCAACGCCAACGGCACCGCGACGAGCAAGCGCTACACCTGGGTGACGGAGCAGGCCACGCTCTGCCAGAACTGCCCGAACCCCTGATGTCTCCGGCCGCATGACCGGCGCCGGCACCCGCCCACCGAGAGGACGACCGTGACCGCACTCGCCAGCCCTGCTGCACCCACCGAGCAGGACATCGCCGGGTTCCGCCAGCTCCACCAGCGCCTCGGCGACGCCGTCGAGCAGGCCGTCCACGGCAAGCGCTCGGTCGTCGACCTGGTCCTGGTGTCGCTCTTCGCCGGTGGGCACGTGCTGCTCGAGGACGTGCCGGGCACGGGCAAGACCACGCTGGCACGCTCGGTCGCGCAGGCCCTGGGGGGTGAGGTCAGCCGGATCCAGTTCACCCCGGACCTGCTGCCCAGCGACGTCACGGGCACCACCGTGTTCGACCCGCGCGACGGGCAGGTGCGCTTCCGGCGCGGTCCGGTCTTCACCAACGTGCTGCTCGCCGACGAGATCAACCGGGCGGCGGCCAAGACCCAGTCGGCGCTGCTCGAGGTCATGCAGGAGCGCACGGTCACCGTCGACGGCATCGGCCACCCGGTGCCTGCGCCGTTCCTCGTCGTGGCCACCCAGAACCCCATCGACCTCGACGGGACCTACCGGCTGCCGGAGGCGCAGCTCGACCGCTTCCTGATCCGGACCGCGCTGGGCTACCCGGACGCCGAGCACGAGATCGACGTCCTGCGCCCGGGCAGCGGCGCCGGTCACGTCGAGAACGTCCACCCCGTCACCACCGCGGCCGAGGTCGCAGCGGTCTCCGACCAGCTCCAGCACCTGCACGTCGCCGACCCGATCCTGCGCTACGTCCGCGAGATCGGCGTGGCGCTGCGCCACGACCCACGGGTGCGCCTCGGCGCGAGCACCCGCGGCCTGCGCGCGCTCGTGCGCTGCCTGCAGGTCTACGCCGCCGCCCGCGGCCGCCACTACGTCGTGCCCAGCGACGTGCAGCGCCTGGCCGAGCCCGTGCTCGCCCACCGCACCGTCCTGGGGCGCGACGCGGTCCTGGCCGGCCACACCCAGGAGTCCGTGCTGCACGAGGTCGTCGAGACCGTCCAGCCACCCCAGCCGGACGCCGGCTGAGCGATGCTCCGCCTCTGGAGGACCACGACGACCCGAGGACGGGGCACGGCGGCGCTCGGAGCCCTGCTCCTCGGCGCCGGGCTGATCTGGCACTACCCGCTGGTGGCGGGGCTCGGCGGCTGCCTGCTGCTCCTGGTCGCGGTCGAGCTGGTCTCGGTGCTCGGCTCCACCGGTCTCGACGTACGGCGTGAGGTCGCCCCGCGCGTCGTGGTCCGTCACGGCGCCTGCGAGGGCATGCTCCGCGTGCTCGGGCGCCGCCGCCGCGGGCTGGTCCGCATCGATGCCGCCGACCTCGTCGACGGCGCCCTCGTGCCCATCTCGCTGCCCGACCGCATCGGTGAGGACGAGACGCGCTCCGCGGCCTCGGTCTCCTACCCCATCGCGACGCCGCGCCGCGGCCTGATCACCGTCGGGCCGGTGCAGCTGCGCCGCTACGGCCTGACCGGGATGGCCGCGCGCTCCACCGAGGCCGGCGGCCTCGACGAGGTCCGGGTCCTCCCCCGCCAGATCCCCGTGACGTCCCTGCCGCGGGGCCACCGGCGGGCCGCCTCGGGCGGCGACGACAGCGTCGAACACGGTGGGACCGACCTGGTCGGGCTGCACGAGTACGCCATGGGCGACGACCTGCGCCGGCTGCACTGGGCTACCAGCGCCCGCTCGGGCACCCTGATGGTCCGCGAGGACGCCGAGCCCTCCGAGCCCCACGTGTGCGTGCTCCTCGACGACCGCCGCACCGCCTACAGCGACGTCGACGAGGCGGCCGAGCAGTTCGAGGAGGCCGTCGAGCTCGCCTCCGGCCTGTGCCGCGTGGCGATCGAGGCGGGCCACCCCGTCCGCTTCCGCACCACCAGCGGCCTGCACGAGGTCGTGGTGCCCGGTTCGGCGACCCGCCAGCCGCGGCGTCAGGCCCAGGAGCTGGACTACCTGCTGGCCGAGATCGCGGTCGCGCCCGTCTACCCGCCGGCGCCGCTCGGCACCCGCGACCTGGACGTCGTGGTGGCCGTGACCGGCGCCGCCGCCGACCTGCGCGAGCTCGCGCTCTCCCTCGGCGGCGCGCCCAGCCGGGTGGTCATGGTGGTCGACCCCCGGCCGCTGGTCAGCGCCAGCCAGGAGGTCGGCCTGCTCGTGCTGCGCGGCACCTCCTCGGAGTCGCTGGCCGCCGGGTGGGACGAGGCGATGGCCCGGTGAGCGCGCTCAAGGGCGCGGCCCGGCTCGCCTGGCCGCTGATGCTGCTCGTGCTGGGCAGCCTGGTCCTGGCCTCCACGTGGGACAGGTTCCTGGTCACGGCCGGCTTCGTCCTCACCGCGGTCGTGCCGCTGCTCGTGCTGCGGGCGGTCCTGCGGCTGGGGGTGTCGCGCTGGGCCGCGACCACGGTCCTGGTGCTGTTGACCACCCTGACGGCGTACCTCGCCACCTCGGGCGCCGACCTCTCCCTGTCGCAGACCGTGCAGGACGTCGTGCCGCGGCTGCTGACGGCGCCGCGGCCCTACACCGTGGCCGCCGACCTGCTCGTCGGACCGCTCCTGCTGACCGCGCTCGTCTCGCTCTTCACCGGGCTCCGCGTCGAGAGCGCCAGCAAGGTGGAGCCGGTCCTCGGCGCCGCCGTGCTCTACGTCGCGGGCATGCTGCTGACCGCCGGCGACGCCGACCCGTGGGGCCTGGTCGCCGTGCTGATCCTGGTCACCGCGCTGCTGGGCTGGGTGTTCCTCGACGAGCACAGCGAGCCGGTGCGCCAGCGCTTCGCGGTCGCCGGCCCCCTGACGGTGGTGGGCGTCGGGCTGCTCGCCGCGGTGGCGACACTGCCCACGCAGGACCCCTTCGAGCCGCGCGAGCTGGTCGACCCGCCGCTGCTGGAGGTCGTGGCGAGCAGCCCGCTCACCCAGCTGGGCGCATGGGCGGTCAACCCCGGGGTCGAGCTGCTGCGGGTGCGCGGCGACGAGGTCCCGCTGCGGCTGGTGACGCTCGAGCGCTACGACGGCCGGCAGTGGACCGCCGCCACCCGGTTCGCCCCGCTGGGCACCGGCGGCGACCGCGCCCTGCCCGCCGGCGAGAGCCCGTCCGAGGCCACGGTGGAGGTGGCCCTCGACGATCTCGCCGGGGGCTGGCTGCCCTCGCCGGGCCGACCGAGCCTGCTCAGCGACCGCGACGCGCTGGTCGACCCGACGACCGGCACGGTCTACACCCCCGAGGACACCGAGGGGCTGAGCTACGAGATCACCGGCAGCTTCGACGACCCGCCCGACGCCGCGCTCGCCGCCGCGTCGGTGCCGACCCGCGGGGTCGGCCGCTACCTCGACCTGCCCGAGCTGCCCTTCGCCGTCAGCGAGTACGCCGCCCGCGTCACCCGCGGCGCCCGCACGCCGTACGAGCAGGCGATCGCGATCCAGGACGAGATCCGCGGGGACGCCAAGCTCTCGGCCCGGGCGATCTCGGGCTCCGCGATCTGGCGCATCGAGGCCTTCCTGGTCGGCAAGCCCGGCGAGCCCGGGGCCCGGGTCGGCACCTCCGAGCAGTTCGCGACGGCGTTCGCGATCGTGGCCCGCGCCAACGGCCTCCCCAGCCGCGTCGTCGTGGGGTTCCGTCCCGGGGCTCCTCAGGACGACGGGTCCCGGCTGGTCACCGGCGCCGACGCGTTCGCCTGGCCGGAGGTCTACTTCGACGGCCCCGGGTGGGTGCCGTTCTCCCCCAGCCCCGACGACGACACGTTCAAGCGCGACGGCTTCGACGACGTGGGCACCGCGCCGCAGCCGACCCCCGGCCCGACCGGCGGTGCCGGCCCGAGCGCCGCCGGCTCGTCGCCCGGCGCCCCGGCCGGCCAGGAGGACGCCGGCCCGCGTCCGGCGCGTGACCCCGGATCGGACCGCGCCTGGCTGCCCTACGCCGCCGGCGGTGGCGTCGTGGTGCTGGTCCTGGTGCTGCTGGCAGCCGCCCGGGCGGTGCGCCGCGCGCGCCAGCGGCGGCGCGGCGCTCGGGGTGCGTGGGCGGGCGTGGTGGACGCGCTCCACCTGGCCGGCCTCGCCCCCGACCCGCACGAGACCGCCGACGAGGTGGCCCGTCGCGCCGACGGCCGCCTGGGCGTCGACGGGGCTCGCACCATCGCCGCCTCCGCCCAGCGCGACGCGTTCGGGCCGGACCCGGCCGGCTCCTCGCACTTCAGGGCCGAGCTGCGCCAGGTGCAGCGGGCCGCACGGCGCACGGTGCGCTGGTGGCGCCGCTGGTGGTGGCACCTCGACCCGCGGGTGCTGGGTCGCTGAGGCGCCTGGTCAGAGCGGGTTGTTGATGCAGCGACGCCCGGAGATACCGTAGGCACCCTCGACGGAGTGCACGGTGATGTAGTAGCAGCTGCGACCCGTCGGAGCGGCGAACGGCGCCTTCCACTCGGTGGTGCCGGTGCCGAGCTCGACGTACTCGCCGTTGTCGGGCAGCGTCTGGTGCAGCACGAACCGCCCGCTGCCCTCCGCGGGGTCGGTCCACTCCGCGACCAGGTTGACGCCGTCGTACTCCAGCAGCGAGAACACCACCGCGAGGTCCTTGCTCGGCCGGTCGCGGAAGGTCTCGGTGGCCGTCGGCGGCGACTGCAGGACCGGGATCTGGTCGGTGGAGCCCGCGGTCGTGTCGTCCTCGCCGGGGTCGTCACCGCCGCCGCGCAGGAGGGCGCCGACGATGCCGAGCGTCAGGCCGACGACCAACGCGGCCGCGCCCAGGATGAGCAGCACCCGACGGCGCTTGCCGGTGCCCGGCTGGTCGGGGTCCTCGGGCGCCTCAGGTCGCTCCGCGGGCGTGCGCGGGTCCTCGCCGGTGTGGTCGTCGGGCAGGCCGGTGCCGGTGGGCTCCGCGTCGCGGGGCACGGGCGCGTGGGCGACCGCCGAGAGGGCCACCGGAGAGGCCTCGACCACGTCGGGCTCGGGGGCCGGGCGCGGCGAGGTGCTCTCGCGCGGCGGCACCGGCGCCGGGGCCAGCGCGGCCGCCGAGGCGGGTGCCGGCACCGTCGGCGACACCGGCGCGGCGCTGGCCGCTCCGGGCTCCCACGCCGAGACCCGCAGACCGAGGAACGCGTCGCGCAGCTCGGCGGCCGAGGGCCAGCGGTCGCCGACCTCCTTGGCGAGACAGCGGTCGATGATCGGGGCGATCCCCTGCGCCCCCGGCGCGAGCAGCGGCCGGTGCGGCTCGGTGCGGGCCCGTCGCAGGTAGGCCAGCGCGGAGTCCTCGTCGGGGTCCTCGCTGGCGAACGGCGGGCGGCCGTCGAGCAGGGTGTAGAGCGTCGAGCCCAGCGACCAGATGTCGTCGGAGGCGGTGGGCGGGAGCCCGTCGAGGATCTGGGGGGCCGCGTGGCGGTAGGTGAAGGTCTCCGCCGAGGACGTGTGCTCGGAGTCGGCCAGCCGCGCGATCCCGAAGTCCGCGAGGACCCAGGAGGTCGGCAGGACCAGGACGTTCTGCGGCTTGACGTCGCGGTGCAGCACGCCGCGGTCGTGGGCGAAGGACAGGGCGTCGGCGAGCACCGCTCCGATCCGGGCCACCTCCTCGACCGGCAGCGCCCCGACGGACTTCAGCCGGTCGTGGAGGGTGCCGCCCTCGTGGTAGTCCATGACGATCGCCGGGCGACCCGACGCGGTCGTCCCGACGGCCAGGACCGTGACGATGTTGGGGTGCTGACGACCGAGCTCGACGGTGATCTCGACCTCGCGGGCGAAGCGCGCCGCCCGCTTGGGGTCATTGATGAGCAGCACCTTGATCGCGACCTGGCGGTTGATGGCGACCTGACGGGCGCGGTAGACGATCGAGTCACCGCCGCGGCCGATCTCCACCAGGTCGTCGTAGCCGTCGAGCTGCTCGACGGGCTGCGTGTCGCGCGCAGGCGGGCGCCATGCGCTGTCGCCGTCGTCCCCCGAGGTCACGCCAGCATCCTAGTGCCAGCGGTGGCTGCGGAGCTCAGACAGGAGGACCGGGCACGCTCCGCAGCACCTCGCCCTGGCGGCCCAGGAAGGTGAGCACGATCCCGCTGTCGCGCGGGGTGGCCACGCCGTCCCCCTCGAGGTGGGCCCACGGGTCCCTCTCGCTCCCGGGCAGGACGGTGGCGAAGGCGAGGGTCCGTGCGTCGACGGGCGTCCTCAGGTCCACCGGCTCCCCCGTGCCCGCGAAGGTCCCCGTGATCCGGACCTCGACGGCTCCGGCGTCCGCCTCGCCGAACGCGACGGGGTAGTACGACGTGCCCGCTCGGTCCTGGGCCCAGGCGACCTGGACCCGGTTGAGGTCGTAGCCGCCGGCCTCCTGGTCGCCGCAGCTGACGGCACCGTTGTCGAGCTGCCGGCCGTCCCAGCGGTCGGTGTAGGCGGTGCACCACATCTCGTCGGACACCCCGCGCCAGGCGGCGAACCTGCTGCCGTCCGGCAGCTCCAGGTCGACCACCTGCGTCATCTCGGGGCGCTGTGCGGCGGGGATCTCGGCGTCACGGGCGAACTGGTCGACCAGGGACGACACCACCGGCGGCACCGTCCCGGTCGCGTACGCGACGCCGCCCAGGGCGCCGAGACCGAGGGTGAGCGCCGCCGCGGTCGCGCGGACGGTGCGTCTGCGGGCCGGTGCAGCCGAGGTCCGCGTCGCGCGGGTCAGGACGCGGGCCCGGAGCCGGTCGGTGCGGGCGCGGGCCAGCTCGGGGTCCGGGGCCGCCTCGCGGAGCAGCTCGTCGACGTTCATGTGGGTGTCCTCTCGGTGGGGTTCAGCACGGTCGTGCGGGTCGTGGAGGTCTCGGCCTGCAACAGGGCGGCGGTCAGCCGGGCGCGAGCCCGCATCAGCCGGGCCCGGAAGGCGCGGGTCGAGCACCGCGCGACCGCGGCGGCGTCGGCGTGGCCGAGCCCGTCCCAGGCCGTGAGCAGCAGGGCCTCGCGCTCCCGCTCCGACAGCGTGTCGAGGGCCTGCAGCACCGTCGCGCGGCGCACGACGACCTCGTCGGCGCCCGGCTCGCTGGCGAGCCGAGCGATCTCGGGCTGCTCGGCGTAGTGCCGGTCCAGCTCCTCGCGGCGCCGAGCCGTCCGGCGGCGACCGGCGATGACATGGCGAGCCGTCACGATCAGCCACCCGATGGCGGGGTCGGGGACGTCGTCCAGCCGGCGCCAGGCCACCGCGAAGGTCTCGGCGAGGACGTCGTCGGCCTCGTCGGGGCCGCAGTGGCGCACGGCGTAGGCGTGCACGCGCGGCGCGCACTCGTCGTACACCGCGGCCAGCCGGGCCTCTCGATCGCTCACGGTAGGTAGTGTCCGCGACCGCCTCGGGTGCCACATCCGCGAGTGAGCTGCCCCGAAATCACGACCACCCCGCCCTCCGACGATGCGGAGGGCGGGGTGGTCGACAGGGTCAGACCGAGGTCACTTCTCGGCGTCGGCCTCGGTGTCGACGTCGGTGTCAGCGTCGGCGTCCGGGGTCTCGGTCTCGGCCTCGGGCTCACCGATGGTGCCGTCGGGGCGCAGGTTCTTCAGCTCGACCACGTTGCCCGAGGCGTCCTTGACGACCGCGGTCTCGACGATGGCCGCGAGGGCCTTGCCGCGCAGGATCTCCTGGACCATCTCGGGGATGTGGTTGTGCTCGAACATGTGGTTGGCGAACTCCTGCGGGTCCTGGCCCGACTGCTGGGCCCGGCGCACCAGGTGGCTGGAGAGCTCCTGCTGGTCGACGCCGAGCTCCTCCTTCTTCGCGACCTCGTCGAGCAGGAACTGCGCGGCGACGGCCTCACGGACACGGCGGTCGAGGTCGGCCTCGAACTCCTCGACGGTCTGGCCCTCGTCCTCGAGGTACTTCTCCATCGGGATGCCGGCGTTGCCGAGCTGCTGCTCGATGTTGGCGCGGCGGGCGTTGAGCTCGTCGGTGACCATGCTCTCGGGCAGCGGCACCTCGACGCGGTCCAGGAGCACCTCGAGGACGGCGTCGCGCGCGGCGGCGGCCTGCTCGAGGCGCTTGCCCCGGCCGAGGCGCTCGCGCACGTCGGCGGTGAGCTCCTCGTAGGTGTCGAACTCCGAGGCCTCCTGGGCGAAGTCGTCGTCCAGCTCGGGCAGCTCCTGCTCCTGCACCTGGCTGATGCTGACCTGGACGTCGACGGGCTCGCCGACCAGGTCTCCGCCCACGAGCTCGGAGGAGAAGGTCTTCTCGTCGCCGGCGGACATGCCGGTCAGGGCCTCGTCGAGTCCCTCGATCATGCCGCCGCGGCCGACCTGGTAGGACATGCCGGCGACCTCGGCGCCCTCGAGCACCTCGCCGTCCTTGAGGGCCTTGAGGTCGAGCACGACGAAGTCGCCCTCGGCGGCGGGGCGCTCGACGTCGCTCAGGGTGGCGAACCGCTCGCGCAGCGCCTGCACCTGCTCCTCGACGTCGCTGTCGGCGACCTCGAGGTCGTCGACCTGCGCCTCGATGCCGGAGTAGGACGGCAGCTCGATCTGCGGGCGGATGTCGACCTCGGCGGTGAACTCGAGGGTCTCGTTGTCCTCGAACTTCGTCACCTCGATCTCCGGCTGCGCGAGGGGCTGGAGGTCGTTGGCCTCGAGCGCCTCGACGTACTTGGCCGGCAGCACCTCGTTGATCGCCTCGTCGAGCACGGCGCCCCGGCCGACCTGGCGGTCGATCACCATGGGGGGCACCTTGCCGCGGCGGAAGCCGGGGATGTTGATCTGCTGGGCGATCTTCTTGTAGGCCGCGTCGAGGCTCGGCTTGAGCTCCTCGAAGGGCACCTCGACGGTCAGCTTGGCCCTGGTCGGGCTCAAGGTCTCGACGGCGCTCTTCACAGGTGTTCTCCTCAGGTCTGGATGAAAGGTGGTTCGTCGGGGCGACAGGACTCGAACCTGCGGTCTCCTGCTCCCAAAGCAGGCGCGCTAGCCACTACGCTACGCCCCGTCAAAGCGTGGTCTGTCGGTCAAGACGCCCCCGGACGTGCGCTGAGGGCTCCTTGGAGCGGATGACGGGAATCGAACCCGCGTAATCAGTTTGGAAGACTGGAGCTCTACCATTGAGCTACATCCGCGTGCCTGTCTCACGCCGTCGCACGGCGTGAAATGTGCCTTTCCATGGTGCCACACCGGCACCCTCCGGCCCCAAACGGCCCTGGCCGCGGACGGGCCTCAGCTGCGGTGGACGATCACCAGCGCGCGGTCGTCGTCGGGCGAGCCGAGGGCCTCGGTGAGGCGGGCCGCGGCGCCGTCGTAGCTGCCGCGCATCAGCGACTCGGCCTGCCCGAGCATCTGGTCGATGCCGAGGTCGATGTCGCGCCGGGGCTCCTCGACCATGCCGTCGGTGTAGAGCAGCAGCGCGTCCCCGCGGTCCAGGCGTCCGGTGGCGCGGGTGAACGTCGCCTCCTCCAGCAGCCCGAGGATCGGGCCGTCGGTGCGCAGGACCGACCAGCGCCCCGACGCGGCCGTGCGGTGGGCGGCGGGCGGGTGGCCCGCGGTGCGGATCTCGTAGTCCCCGGTCGTCAGGTGCAGGGAGAGGTGGACCGCGGTCGCGAACCCCTCCTCCCACGCCTGCCGGAGGAGGTAGCCGTTGGCCGCGGGCAGGAAGTCGGCCGCGGGCATGGCGCCCAGCAGGCCGCCGAAGGCGCCCGAGAGCAGCAGCGCGCGGGTGCCGGCGTCGGTGCCCTTGCCGGAGACGTCGACGACGACCACCTCGAGGCGGTCCAGGTCGTGGCCGCGCATCGCCACGACGAAGTCCCCCGCGAAGGGGGTGCCACCGGCCGGCTTGAGCGCCGACTGCACGTGCCAGCCCGGCGGCAGGTCAGGGACGCCGCCCTGGGTGAGGATCCGGTCGCGCAGGTCGACCAGCATTGCCTCCCCGCGGATGCCCGCGACGCCCAGCCGGGTGCGCCGGAAGCTGGTGGCGATCACCACCAGCGCCATGGCGAACTGCACCAGGGTCGCCGCGACGATGCGCGGGGTGATCTCGGTCTGGGCCGCGAGCCCGACCGCGAGCAGCACCATCAGGAAGACCACGAAGCCCGGAAGGGTGCGTGGTCCCAACGTCAGGCTGGCGATGATCAGCGGCAGCATCAGCCCCGTGAGCGGCGTCCGCTCGGGCCAGGCGAACACCACGGCGGTCAGGAGCACGGACCCGACCGCCAGGGCCACCGCGATGCGGGTCTCCTGGGTGAGCCCCCGGCGCAGGAACAGCTCCCAGTGCCGACGCACGGACCTGCGGGCAGGCCGCGTCGCTGGGTACGTGGCGGTCATGGGGGTCCAGACGATCGGGTGGGGGTGGGCGCGGCTGTCAGCGTACGGCGCGCGAGCGGAACGTGGGCTGGCACCGCGGACACCAGAAGACGTTGCGTGCCTGGAGCACCGCGGTGCGCACGGTGCTGCTGCAGACCAGGCACGGCTGACCGGTCCGCCGGTAGACGTAGACCTCGCCGCCGTGGTCGTCCCGGCGCGGCGGGCGACCCATGGCCTCCGGGGTGTGCTCGGGGCGCACCGTGTCGATCCGTCCGGTGCGGACGCCCTCGGCCATCAGCTCGACCAGGTCGTCCCACATCGCCTGCCACTGCCCCACGCGCAGGGTGTTGCCCGGCCGCAGCGGGTGGATCCGGTGGCGGAACAGCACCTCCGCGCGGTAGACGTTGCCGACGCCGGCCAGCACCGCCTGGTCCATGAGCAGCCCGCCGATCGCCGCCTTGCTGCGGCGGATCCGATCCCAGGCCCGGGTGGGGTCCTGGTCCTGGCGGATGGGGTCGGGCCCGATGCGAGCCAGGATCGCGTCGCGCTGCTCGTGCGTCATCAGCTCGCAGGCGGTGGCGCCGCGCAGGTCGGCGTACGCCGTGGGGCCGGGGTCGGCCGTGACCAGCCGGAGTCGCACCTGCCCGACGGGCTCCGGCACCTCCTCGACGTCGTGGTGGACGGCGAAGACGCCGTAGAGCCCGAGGTGGACGTGGACGTAGCGCTCCGCGGGGAACGTGACGAACAGGTGCTTGCCCCACGACTCCGCGCCCTCCAGCACCTGGCCGTCGAGCAGCGCCGCGGAATCCTCGAAGCGGCCTTGGGGGCTGCCCACGCGCACCAGCCGCCCGGCGAAGGCCCGGGACAGGTCGCCGGCGAGGCGGTGGAGGGTGTGGCCCTCAGGCATCGCGCGCCGAGTCGGGCAGCGGCGGCAGCTCGCGGGTCGTCTCGTACGACGCCAGCTGGGCGATGCGGCGCACGTGGCGCTCGTCGCCGGAGAAGTCGGTGGTGAGGAAGACCTCGACGAAGCGCACCATGTCCTCGAGCGGGTGCATCCGGCCGCCCACGGCGACGACGTTGGCGTCGTTGTGCTGGCGGCCCAGCGTGGCGGTCTCCTCGGACCACGCCAGCGCCGCGCGCACGCCGCGCACCTTGTTGGCGGCGATCTGCTCGCCGTTGCCGGAGCCGCCGATCACGACGCCCAGGCTGTCCTGCCCGGCCTCCTGGTCGTGGGCCACGCCCTCGGCCGCGCGCAGGCAGAACACCGGGTAGTCGTCGTCGGCGTCGTAGACGAAGGGTCCGTGGTCGACCGGCTCGTAGCCGTGGTCGCGCAGCCAGGCGAGGAGGTGGTCCTTGAGCTCGAGGCCGGCGTGGTCGGATCCGACGTGGACGCGCATGCCTGCGATCCTCCCAGACGTCACCAGCCGCCGGGCGTGCGGCTCCGCAGGCCGTGGAGGAACGCCGCCGCCTGCCCCATCAGTGGCTCGGCCGCGGGGAAGACCCGGTCGTGGCGCCAGAAGCCGTGCACCTGGCCGAGGTAGCGGGTGCCGACCACAGTGACGCCGGCCTGGGCCAGCAGCGACACGAGGTGCTCGCCCTCGTCGCGCAGCGGGTCGTGCTCGGCGGTGACGACGAGCGTCGGCGGCAGCGTCGCGAGCCGGTCGGAGCGCAGCGGGGCGAGGTCTGGGTCCTCCAGGTCGGCCGGCGCGGCGGCGTACTGCTCCCAGTACCAGGCGGCCTCGCGGCGGTCGAAGCCCTCGGCGGCGGTGTCGTAGGAGTCGAAGCCGGCGGCCGGGTCGAGGAACGGGTAGACGAGCACCAGCCCGGCGGCGCGACCCGGGTTGCGCAGGGCGGCCACGAGCGCGAGGTTGCCGCCCGCGCTGTCGCCGTGGAGGAACAGCGGGCCGTCCTCCCGCCACCAGCCCAGCACGGCGTCGACGTCGTCGGGCGCCGCGGGGAAGGGGTGCTCGGGCGGACGCCGGTAGTCGACGCTCAGCACGGCGGTGCGGGTGCGGTTGGCGAGGCGCCGCGCCGACGCGTCGTGGACGTCGACGTCGTGGAACACGAAGCCGCCGCCGTGCAGGTGGACCACGACGCCCGGAAGCGCGTCGGCCGGGCGGTAGAGCCGGCACGGCACTCCCCCCGCGTCGACGTCACGGACCTCCGCGACGTCCTCGCGCGGCTCGGCGGCCGCGGCCTCGCGGGCCTGCGCCCGCGAGGTCGCGATGTCGAACCCGTCCTCGAACACCTTGGGCTCGCCGTCGTACTGCTCGACGGCGAGCCGCGCCTCGGGGTGGAGCACGCCGGCCGCCGTCAGCGCTGCATGAGGGCGTCGAGCCCGACCGCCACCGCCGCCGCGACCCGGAAGTCGATGCGCTGGTCGGGCACGTGGACGGTGTACTTGTCGCGCACCGAGCCCTGGCGCTCGACACCGAGGAGCGGCTGACCCTCCGAGCTCACGAAGTCGAAGTGGATCGGCAGGAACGGGATGTCGGTGAAGCGGCGGATGATCGCGATCGCCTGGCTGCGCTCCTGGCCGGTGCCGGCGTAGCCGGGGCCCTCGAGGTGGAACGTCGAGCGCATGAGGCTCGCGCCGAAGTCCTTGCGGAAGAAGCCGATCTGGTTGCGGGCCTCGTCGAAGATGTCGTAGCCGGCGTTGAGGTCGATCTTCTTGCGCGCCTTGAAGCTGAAGACCGGGCGGCTCTTGGTGTCGTCGGCGTAGAACGTCACCTCCTCCTTGAACGCGAGGCGCTTCTGCTCGGCGAGCCCCATGGACTGCCCGAAGCTGCCGTCGGGGTTGGCCGCGAACAGCTCGTAGCGGTTGGTCGTCATCGCGAACTTCTGCTTGACGAAGAACGTGGGCAGGTACATGGCGGTCATGCGCAGAGCCTAGGGGACCTCGGCGGTCGAGGTGCGAGCGCAGCGCGCCTCGAGACCACCCTCCGGGAGAGCGCCGCCCGCGCTCAGCGGGACTCGACGGCGAGCCGCCCGCTGAGCACGACGAAGCTCGCGGCGAAGGTCTTGCGGATCCGGTCGACGAGCCGGGGCCGCGTGAGCACCTTGTCGCGCACCGCGGCCGCGCACGCGCCGTACGCCGCGAAGACGACGAAGGTCATCGCCATGAAGACCGCGCTCAGGCCCAGCATCGTGGTCGTCGAGCCGGGACCGGCCGGGACGAACTGCGGCAGGAAGGCGAAGAAGAAGATGGTCAGCTTGGGGTTGAGCAGGTTGAGCGTCACGCCGGAGACCATCACGCTGCGCCACGACGACGGCTTCGCGCTCTCGTCGACCGACAGCGCGCCGTGGTCGCGCCACGTCGACCAGGCCATGTAGAGGAGGTAGGCGACGCCGAGGTACTTGATCGCGTTGAACGCCACCCCGCTCGCGTGCAGCACCGCGGCCAGGCCGGTGATGGCGGCGACGAGGTGCGGCACCGTGCCGAGCGTGCACGCGAACGCCGCCAGGACGCTCGCCCGCGCACCTCGCGTCAGGCCGGCGGCCAGCGTGTAGAGCGCGCCGGTGCCCGGCGTCGCCACGATCACCAGCGAGGTGAGCAGGAACGTGAGGCTCATGGAGGCGAGGCTACGCGCGCTGCGGTCTCCTGTCGCGGGAGTTGCGCGGCCGTCCCACCCGTCACACCGCCCGTACGAAACTCACGCTTCCCGGCCGAAGCTTCGTACCGGAAGCGTGAGTTTCACCGGGTACCCGGTGAAACTCACCCCCGCTCCGCGAACCGCGCGAGCTCCTCGTCCACGACCGACGGGTCGAGCTTGGTGAAGATCGGGCTCGGCTTGGCGACGGGGGCGCCGACGATGAGCGGGCGCGACTCCCAGCGCGGGGTCGTGGAGTAGTCGCCGGTGATGACCGGGTAGAAGTCCAGGCCGGCGCCGTGGCCGGGGTCGAGGTCCTCGACCTGCTCGATGCGCGGCATCGGCATGAACTCGCCCTCGCCGCCGTAGGCCGCCCACACCTGGTTGGAGGAGTGCGGCAGGAACGGCGCCAGCAGCGTGTTGCAGTCGACCACGCACTGGGCCGCGACGTGGAGCACGGTGGCGAGGCGCTCGCGCTGCGACTCGTCCTTCATCTTGTAGGGCTCGGTGACCGTGAGGTACTTGTTGACCTCGCCGACGACCCGCATGGCCTCGCCGATCGCGGCGCGCTGCCGGTGCCGGCCGATGAGGTCGCCGACGGTGCCGAAGGCGTCGCGCACGGCGGACAGCACCGCCTCGTCGACCTCCTCCAGCGGCCCCGCCGCCGGGATCTCGCCGAAGCTCTTGGCGATCATCGTGGCCGTGCGGTTGACGAGGTTGCCCCAGCCGGCGACGAGCTCGGAGTTGGTGCGCTGCACGAACTCCGCCCACGTGAAGTCGGAGTCGGACGTCTCGGGCCCCGCCGCGGAGATGAAGTAGCGCAGCGCGTCGGGCTGGTAGCGCGAGAGCATGTCGCCGACCAGGATCACGTGGCCGCGGCTGGTGGAGAACTGCTTGGACTCCATCGTCATGAACTCCGACGACACGACCTCGGTCGGCAGCTGCAGGTCGCCGTAGGCGCCCGGCTCGCCGCCGCGCGCACCCCGACCGTCGTACGCGAGGAGCTCGGCGGGCCAGATCTGGCTGTGGAAGACGATGTTGTCCTTGCCCATGAAGTAGTAGGACAGCGACTCGGGGTCGTTCCACCACGCGCGCCAGGCCTCGGGGTCGCCGGAGCGGCGCGCCCACTCGATCGAGGCCGACAGGTAGCCGATGACGGCGTCGAACCACACGTAGAGGCGCTTGGTGTGCTGCTCGCGCCAGCCCTCCAGCGGGACCGGGATGCCCCAGTCGATGTCGCGCGTCATCGCGCGCGGCCGGATCTCGGAGAGGATGTTCTGGCTGAAGCGGATCACGTTGGGGCGCCAGAGCCCGGTCTCCTCGCGCCCGTCGAGCCACTCGGTGAGCGCCTCGGCCAGCGCGGGCAGGTCGAGGAAGAAGTGCTGGGTCTCGACGAACTCCGGGGTCTCGCCGTTGATCTTGGAGCGCGGGTTGATCAGGTCGGTGGGGTCGAGCTGGTTGCCGCAGTTGTCGCACTGGTCGCCGCGCGCGTCGGCGTAGCCGCAGATCGGGCAGGTGCCCTCGATGTAGCGGTCGGGCAGGGTGCGCCCGGTCGAGGGGCTGATGGCGCCGAACGTCGTCTGCTCGACCATGTAGCCGTTGCGGTGCACCGTCTCGAACATCTCCTGCACCACGAGGTAGTGGTTGCCGGTGGTGGTGCGGGTGAACAGGTCGTAGGACAGCCCGAGGTCGACCAGGTCCTGCACGATGACCGCGTTGTTCTTGTCGGCGAGGTCGCGCGCCGTGACGCCTTGCTGGTCGGCCGCGACCAGGATCGGGGTCCCGTGCTCGTCGGTGCCCGAGACCATCAGCACGTCGTGGCCGGCCATCCGCATGTACCTGCTGAAGACGTCGGAGGGCACGCCGAAACCGGCGACGTGGCCGATGTGGCGGGGGCCGTTGGCGTACGGCCAGGCGACGGCAGACAGGACATGGGTCATGGCGCCGATCCTAGGGTCGGCGCGCCACCCCGTTCCGATCGGCCCGTCGGCTCAGCCGCGGCCGTAGTGGTCGACCCGCCACTGGGCGCGACGCCGGATGCCGGGCAGGCGGTCGTAGAGCAGCTCCCCGGGGCACGCGGTCTGGTTGGTGTCGCGGTGCCCGTCCACGACGAACAGCCGGACCCGCTTGCCGGCGCGGTAGCGGTCGCTGCCCTCCGAGCGCACGGCCACGCGGCCGCTCGCGTCGCGGTGGTGGCGGTCCAGCTTCCAGGCCGCCAGACGGACCACGGCCGTCACCGCGCGCCTGCTGGGCCGGGTCCGCTCGAAGTTGCCGAGCACGGCGATGCCGACCGAGCTGTGGTTGAAGCCGAGCGTGTGCGCGCCGCGCACGAGCCGGGTCGGTCCCCCGCTGCGGCCCACCCAGGTTCGCCCGAACCTGTCGACGACGAAGTTGTAGCCGAGGTCGAACCAGCCCAGGGACTTGGTGTGGTAGCGGTACATCCCGCGCAGGATCGCCGGCACGTCGGCGCGCGTGTAGTCGTTGCCCGACGCGGTGTGGTGCACGTGCACCTGGCGCAGCCCCGTGTTGTACGTCGGCCGGCCGTTGCGCAGCCGCTCGTCGGCGCCCCACTGCGGACGGGTGAGCAGGCGCGGCTGCGGGGAGGACTTCGGCCGCGTGCGGGGCTTGCGCGCCGCCGTGCGCATCGCAGGCTGCTTCGCTCCGGCCCCGGGCGCGGCGACGTCGTCGTCGTCGGTGGCCAGCACGCCGGGGTCGATGAGCACCAGGCGCAGGCCGCGGTGGCCCGAGCCGCGCACGTCGAGCTGCACGCCGTTCGACGGGCCGACCCACACCGGCTGGGTCGCCCGCCGGGGGTTGCCCTCGGTGCCCGGCGTCGGCCCGTCCTCGAGCACCTCGGCCGTGCGCCACGAGCTCCACCCGTCGCGTCCGTGCGAGCGGAAGCGCAGCGTCGTCGGGTCCGTGCCGCGCCACGTCAGGCCCAGCATCGAGTACGGCGAGGTCCGGCGCGGCCCGTCGGTCGCGTCCGTGACGGGCACCTCCGCCGCGCTCACCGGCGAGCGCGGATCGGCCCGCAGCAGGATCGCCGAACCCTCGGCGCGAGCGCCCTCACGGGCCCCCGGCCCGGGGTCCGCGACGGCGGGCGGCAGGGCCAGCAGACCGGTCGTCAGTGTGACAGCAGTGGCCAGTGACGCCAGTCCCGAGATGCGCATGGGTCCCTATGGTGCGGTCCGCAGGCCCCGAAGTCGATCCGGCGACCCGTCTCCGGACGGTGGCGCAGCGCCGCCGCAGCCGTCAGCTGAAGTCCAGGTCCCCGGTGCGCGAGCGCTTGAGCTCGTAGAAGTACGGGAACTTCGCGACGGCGACCGCGCCGTCCCACAGCTGGCCGGCCTCCTCGCCGCGCGGGATCTTGGACAGCACCGGGCCGAAGAACGCCGCCCCCTCGATGGCGATCGTGGGCGTGCCGACGTCGTCGCCGACCTGGTCCATGCCCTCGTGGTGGGACGCCGCCACGGCCTCGTCGAAGGCGGAGTCGTCCATCGCCTCGACGAGCTCGGGCTCCAGCCCGGCGTCGGCGAGCGAGGCGGCGATCAGCTCGCGCGAGATCGGCTCCTTGCCGAGGTGGATGCGGTTGCCCATCGCGGTGTAGAGCGGCAGCAGGACCTCACGCCCGTGCTTCTGCTCCGCGGCGATGCAGACGCGCACCGGGCCCCAGGCCGGCTTGAGCATCTCGCGGTACTCGTCGGGGATGTCCTTGTCCTGGTTGAGGTAGGCCAGGGACATGACGTGCCACGTGACGTCGATGTCGCGCACCTCCTCGACCTCGAGGATCCACCGCGAGGTGATCCAGGCGAACGGGCAGAGCGGGTCGAACCAGAAGTCGGCTTGAGTCATACCTGATGCAAGCACGTCGCACCCCCCATTGCTTCCCTCACCCCGTCGGAGTGCCTCTCAGCCCGTCCCTCACCGAACGCCGCCAGGGGCGCGCCAGGCGGAGGGAGACGTCGATGTCGGGGTCGGTGCTGTCGAGGTCCAGGTCGGCGAAGGCCAGCCCCGGGCGCGCCACCGCGTCGCACTGTGCGAGCCACCGGCCGCCCGGGGCGGCGATGCCGGAGGGCACCGTGGCGGCGTACTGGGCGGGGATGGAGTAGCCGACCCAGTAGCCGTGGAGCGCCGCGTAGGCCTGGCCGATCAGGGCCCGTCCCGCGTCGTCGGCCATCACTGAGAGCAGGACGCAGTGCACGTCCAGGCGTTCGTACTCGTCGAAGAGCTCCGGGAAGCCGGCCTCGACGCACAGCGCCACCCCGAAGCGGAACCCGTCCACCTCGAAGACCAGCGGGTCGGTCCCGGGCGTGTACATCCAGGTGCGCTCGGTGTGCGAGAGCACCCGCTTGTCGTAGCGCCCCACCACCTCGCCGGCGTCGGAGACGACGTAGAGGCTGTTGAGCGGCCGGCGCGGGGCCTCCAGCGGGTGGACCGACCCGAACGCCACCCACAGGCCCAGCTCGCCGGCCAACGCGGCCACCGACTCCGCCTCCTCGCGCAGCACCGTCCAGTCGGCGCGCGACCAGTCCGCGTCGGCCACCACGTCGGGGCCGGCGGAGGACATGACGTACTTGTTCGGGTAGACGATCGCGCCCTCGGGGAACTGCACCAGGCGCGCTCCCCCGGCCTTCGCCTCCCGCATCAGCCGGCGGACCTCGGTGCCTCCGGCCCGCAACGCGTCGACGTCCCCCGGGTCCTCGGCGACGGTGCTCTGGGCGACGGCGAGGCGCAGGGTGCGAGGCATCCGCCGACCGTAGCCGCGCCCACCGACGCCCTCCCCCTCTTCGGTTGGTCGCGGACCCTAGGGTCGAGGAGGGTCGTCGCACGACGGCCGATGGACGCCCGAGAGGACCCCCCGTGCCCGAGTCACCCGCCACCCCCGCCCGCCGCGCCCTGGTCGTCGGCGCGACCGGCATCGTGGGGCAGGCCGTCGCGCGTCGGCTCGTCGAGGAGGGCTGGGAGACCTACGGCCTCTCCCGCAGCGGAACCGCGACCCACCCCCAGGTGCGCCCGGTCCGCGCCGACCTGGGCGACCCCGAGGGACTGGCCGCCGCCCTCGCGGACGTGCGGCCGGAGCTCGTGACGATCACGGCGTGGACCCGCATGGACACCGAGGCCGAGAACATCCGGGTCAACGGCGGCGCCGTCCGCGACCTGCTCGCGGCGCTGTCCCCCGCCGGATCGCTGCGCCACGTCGCCCTGATGACGGGGCTCAAGCACTACCTGGGGCCCTTCGAGGCCTACGGCCAGGGGGAGATGCCCGACACGCCCTTCCACGAGGACGAGGAGCGGCTGCCCTACCCCAACTTCTACTACGCCCAGGAGGACGAGCTGTTCGCCGCCGCCGAGCGCGACGGCTTCACCTGGAGCGTGCACCGCTCGCACACGGTCTTCGGCTTCGCCACCGGCAACGCGATGAACATGGTGGCCACGCTGTGCGCCTACGCCGCCCTGTGCCGCGAGCGGGGCCTGCCCTTCGTCTTCCCGGGCTCGGAGCGGCAGTGGAACGCGCTGACGGACGTGACCGACGCCGACCTGCTCGCCGAGCAGATGACGTGGGCCGCCCGGACGCCCGCCGGGCAGGACCAGGCGTTCAACACCGCCAACGGCGACGTCTTCCGGTGGCGGTGGCTGTGGCCCCAGGTCGCCGCGTGGTTCGGCCTGGAGTGGGAGGGCTACGCCGACGCGCCGCGCACCCTGGAGGCCGCCATGACGGGCATGGAGCCGGTCTGGCGGGAGCTGGCGGCCACGCACGACCTGGTCGAGCCGGACCTCTCCCGCGTGGCGTCCTGGTGGCACTCCGACGCCGACCTCGGACGTGAGATGGAGGTCGTCACCGACATGAACAAGAGCCGCACCGCCGGCTTCTCCGCCACGCGCGACACCCGGGCGACGTTCTTCGACTACGCCCAGCAGTACCGCGACGCGCGCGTCATCCCCTGACCCCGCCCGTCACCGCGTCGGGTCGACGATGGTGATGCCCGCGACCGTGGCCCGGTCGAAGCGCGGCAGCAGGGCCGCCGCCTCCTCGAGACCGATCGTGCGCTCGACGAGCCGTTGGGGCTGCAGCGCTCCGGACTCGATCAGCGCCATCATCTCGGGATAGTCCGCCGCTGCCATCCCGTGGCTCCCCAGGACGTCCAGCTCCCAGGCGATGACCCGGTCCATCGGCACGCGGGGGTGCCCGCCGACCGGCGGCAGCAGCCCGACCTGGACCAGGCGACCCCGTCGCCGCAGGCTGAGCAGGGCGTCGGCGCAGGTCTGCTCGCTGCCGACGGCGTCGACCGCCACGTGGCTGCCTCCGGTCACGAGGCCTCCGACCGCCGCAGGAACGTCGGTCCCGTCGGCGAGGACCACGTGGTCCGCGCCCAGCGCGGACGCCGCGGCGAGCGCCTCGGCGTTGCGGTCGACGGCGACGACACGAGCGCCGAGCGCCCGGGCGATCATCACCGCGCTCAGGCCCACCCCGCCGGCACCGACGACGGTGACCCACTCCCCCTCGGCGAGCCGCGCCCGCCCCACCAGCGCTCGGTACGCCGTCGCGAACCGGCACCCGAGGCCGGCCGCGGTCGCGAAGCCGACGTCCTCGGGCACCGCGACCAGGTTGGTGTCGGCCGCGTGCAGCGCGACGTACTCGGCGAACGAGCCCCAGTGGGTGAACCCCGGCTGCTGCTGGTCGGGACAGACCTGGGCGTTCCCGTCGAGGCACCACGCGCAGCGGCCGCAGCCGCACACGAACGGCACCGTCACCCGGTCGCCCACCCGCCACCGCGCCACGCCGGCGCCCACCTCGACGACCTCGCCGGCGAGCTCGTGGCCGGGCACGTGCGGGAACGCGATCTCGTCGTGCCCCGCCCACGCGTGCCAGTCGCTGCGGCACATGCCGGTGGCGGCGACGCGCACCACCACGCCACCGGAGGGAGCCGACGGCTCCGGGACGTCTCGGACCTCGGGCCGGGAGCCGGCCGCGTCGACCACCACCGCACGCATCGGGCCATCCTCGCAACAACTGGAGCACCGGACCGAGCCCGGTCGCTGGCCGCGACCCTCGAAAGCGTGCGCGCGGCCGTGTCCTGACCGCTACCTTGTGCCGGTGCCCACGAGCCTGCGCGCGTCCCGTCACGGGCTCGGCCCGATCATCGGCGTCCATGTCGGGCTCCTCGTGGGCGGCGCCGTGGCGCTGGCGCTCGACGCACCGGCGCAGGGCTGGGGGATCCTCCTGGTCGTCGTCGCGTACGTCGCCGGGCTGCTCGCGGTGTGCCGCGCGACGGGCCGCACGGACCTGCTCGCGCTGGCCGGCTTCCTCGCCCTCGTCTCGGTGTTCCAGGTGCTGCCCGACTGGGTGCTGGCCGACCTGGTGGGCACGCTGCGCTTCCCGGACACCGGCGGGCCTCGCGTCGACGACGTGATCCCGCTGGCGATGGCGGCGATGTGGGTGGCGCCGCTGTTCGCCGCCCTGGCGCTGGCCGGCGGACGACCGGGGCCGGCGGCTGTGCTCTCGGCGCTGGTGTTCCTCGGCGCCGAGGTGCTCGCGCCGACCCTGGGGCTGTGGGAGCCCACCGGCGACACCCACCGCGTGCTGGGCGTGGCGGTCTACGTCGTCCCGGCGGAGGCTGCGCTGGGCTGGGCCGCCGCGACGGCGTTCGCCCGGGTCCGGGACGCGTCGGCGCCGGCCCGCGTGGGCGCCGCGGTCGCAGTGTCGACGTTCTACCTCGGCGCGCTGGTGCTGTCGCACTTCCTCCTCGACGTCGCCGGCTGGCGCCTCACCGCCTGAGCCGCGCCGCCGCGCCTAGACTCCCCGGCGTGACGGTGCTGCGGGAGCTGCGCGACTCGGTGGTGGACGCGGGACTCGTGGTCGTCGACGCGCTCCGGCTGCTGGCCCGGCACTGGGCGGCGCTGCTCGGCATCTTCCTGCTGGGCCTCGCGGCCCGCAACGCCGCGATGTGGGCCGCGGTCCTGCTGGGCCGCGACCACCCCGTGCTCGCATCGCTCCTGGTGCCGCTCGCTCCCCTCGCGATGGTCGTCGCCCTCGTGCTGATGCTGCGCGTGGCCGGCTCCTCGGCGCGCTGGACCCTCGTGCCCGCGGGCGGCGCCTCCGACGCGGCGAGCAGGAAGGAGCGGCTGGCGCTGCTCGCCTCGGCGCTCGTGCCGTTCCTGACGGTCTACGCGCTCCAGGGCCACCTCGACGCCGACCGCGACCAGTTCATCAACGAGAGCTACGCCGACGAGTTCGCCAGCGGGGCGCTGTTCGGCGGCGGCCAGCTCGACGACCGCACCCTGGTCACCGTCACCAGCTGGCAGGTTGGCCTGGTCGTGACCGGCCTGATGATGCGCGCGGTCCTGGACCGCCTCGACCTGGCGCGCCGGCACACCGCCTGGGCGTTCGTCGCCGCGCTGGTGGAGGTCACCTGGCTGACCTGGTTGGCGGCGCTGCTGACCTCGCGCTGGCACGACGCCAGCGGCTGGGTGGGCGACCGGGTGGTGGTCGACGAGGGGGCCGAGGCCTGGCGGAGCGCGACGGCGGCGCTCGGACCGTTGACCGAGCCGGTGCGCGCGGTCGGGGAGCTGCTGGCCGGCATCGTGACCGGGATCAGCGACATCGTCGTGACGCCCGTCGCCTGGCTCACGGTGGGCGCCGTGGTGCTGGCCGGCGGCCTGCGTGACAGCAGGCGGGCGAGGCTCGAGGAGCACCGGCTCGTCGTCCGTGCCCGCGCGCGGGTGGCCCGCCGCCCCGACCGCCCGGCGGCAGGGGCGTGGCGCCCCGAGCGGGTCGGCGACCTGCTCGGGCGCCGCTTCGAGGAGCTGGTGGCGGGGCTCCGCACGCTCGCGCACGCCGGCCTCGTGCCGGTGCTGACGTTCTGCCTCGTGCTGGGGCTGGCTCGTCTCGCGTCCTGGGGCACCGCGGTGCTGCTGCGCGCGCTCGTGGGACCCCGTGACCCCGACGCGATGCTGGCGTTCTCGCCGTACCTCGAGGTCGTCACGCGCACCGTCTACACCGTGGTCATCGTGGTCCTGGTGGCCGCCGCCGTCTCGCGCCTGCTCACCCGGCGCCTGCAGGAGGAGCAGGCCGAGGAGCGCGCCCTCAGCGGCTCGTCAGGCTGAGCTCCGCGACGTCCGGCGCCTCCCACCACAGCCGCACGCGGTCCGGCACGGCGTCCTCGTCGGTGACGACGAGCACCGCGACGTCGTACGTCGGCGGGCGGGGCAGGTCCCCCTCGACCGCGCTCCCGTCGTAGCGGGGGCCGGCCCGGCCCGCGGGCTCGCAGGCGGGCTGCGGCAGGGACGCCTCGCCCAGCCGCGTGGACACGGCGGTGGCCTCGCGCTCGTCGGTGTCGACGATCGAGACCAGGCAGCCGCTCAGCGGCACGTCGGGGTCCACCTCGAAGCGCAGCCGCACCTCCCACACCGCGGTCCCCGCGACGGGCTCGAGCGGCTCCGGGCCGGAGAAGCCCTCGACCTGGGTGGCCGGCACCACGTCGAGGAGCGTGACGGTGAGGTCGCGCCGGCGCTCGTCGCCGTCCGCGTCCTCCCACCGGTCCGAGAGCTCCAGGGCCTCGCCCTGGCGACCTGTCGTCACGTCGTGCAGCTGCTCGGGCCACCAGAAGACCTGCAGCCGGCTGGCCGTCGCCAACACGACGAGCACCAGCGCGACCGGCAGGACGAGCAGCCAGCGCCGGCTCACGAGTCCTCCTCCGGCGGGTCGCCCAGCTCCGGCGCCGGCACGGAGTAGGTCGGTGCCGTCGCGAAGCCCTCGGCGTCGTCGCGCGTGAGGCCCAGGTCCACCTCGGCGACCGCGTCGAACCGGGTCTCGCGCGACAGCCTCGCCAGCCGCAGCCGCAGGGTCGGGAGCGCGTCCGCCGGCACCTCCATGAGCACCGTGCAGCGCACGGGCACACCCGGGGGGCTCTCGGCGCACGAGTTGGCGTTGCGGCCGACCAGGCCCCAGGTGCGGCCCCGTCCGTCCTCGAGCTCGGCGAACGTGACGGTGGCGTTCTCCTCGGTCGGGACGACGGTGTAGCCCACGACGACCCACAGCCCGGGGCTGACCAGCTCGGTGCCGTACTGCTCGACGCGCCTGGTGCCGCGCACCTCGTCGACGGTCACCGTTGCCGTCCGCAGGTCGAGCGCGTCGCCGACCCCTCCGGCGCGCACGTGCGGCTCGGCGGCCGGGTCGGCGTCGTCGTCGGGCAGCCAGCCCTGCAGCCAGGACCCGGCCGCCAGCAGGGCCAGGCAGACCACGGCGGTGCCCAGGACGTGGCCGAGAGCCGGACCGGACCGGGCGGGTCCTGTCACAGGTCCTCCTCGGCGGGCCGGATCGCCGGCAGCGGTGCCACGTCGAGCGTCAGGCGGGCCACGGGCGTGGCGTCGAACCACCGCAGCTCGCCGTCGAGCGCGCTCGGCCGCCGGGTGTGCTCGAGCACGGTGACGTCGAGGCGGTCCGGCACGGACCCCTCGTCCACGACGTAGCTGAGCTGCACGTCGTAGCGCAGCCCGGGGCCGAGACCGAGCAGGGTCGACCCGTCGGGCACGACGCTGACGACCGGCGCCGGATCCTGCGTCGCGGACCCGCCCAGGTCGTAGCCCGAGAGGTCGGCCCGGAACGCGTCGGTGAGGGTCGTGGCCGTCACCGACGTCGACGACGTGAGCTCGACCTGGCCCTCGACGACGACGAAGGCCTGCCCGGGCTCGGCGTCCTCGTCGCCCCGCACGAAGCGCGCGGAGGCCTCGTCCAGCCGCAGGGAGAACGGCGCCGCGTCGACCTCGGTGCCGGGCGCGACCTGCACGGCACCCTCGGGCGCCGAGCGCGACCAGCCTCCGGTGAGCGTCACCACCGCCAGCGCGACGACCAGCGCGAGCGCTCCGAGCGACAGCCACGGGTGCGTCCGGACCAGGGCTCCCGGCGCGAGCGGGATCCGGGTCGGCACGCGGCGAGTCTAGGGGCCCCGGCCCTGCCCGGACGGCCGACGACCACCCACCCCGGGGGGCAGGTGGTCGCCGGTGTCGAGCCGATCAGCCGTCGCTCAGCGCGTGAGCCTGACCGTGAGCCGCTGGGTCGTGCCGTCGCGGAACGTCACGACGAGCACGGCGCCGACCGACGCCCGGCTCTTCAGCCTGGCCCGGGCCAGGGCGTTGAGCCGCACCGTGAGGCGACCGCGACTGCCCGCCTTGAGGGCGATCCGGCCGCTGCCCAGCGCCTTGCCGGACGCGCCCGGCAGACGGAGGACGGCGTTGCCCGCGCAGGCACCCTGGACGCACCGGAGCACGACCGAGGCCTTGCGCCGGCTCCTGTCCGCGTCCACCTTGCGACCGACCGCGGCGACCTTCGGCTTCAGGACCGGCGCCGGCGGGGTCACCACGGGCGCCTTCGTGACCGTGAGCGTGGCCGCACCCTCGCTGCCGTCGTGCGCGGCGTCCCCGGCGTACGTCGCCGTGAGGGCGACCTCGCCGGGCGAGCCGAACGGCCCCACCGTGACGGTGGCGGTGCCGTCGGTCAGGTCGGCCGCCGGCAGCGGCGTCCCGTCGACGGACACGACGACCTCACCGGTCGGGGTCTCCTCCACCACGGAGTCGACCGTGACCTGCACCTGGGCGGTGCGGCCCGTCTGCACCTGGGCCGGCGTCGGGGTGACCGTCACCGTCGAGGCGACGTTCTCCGGGTCGGCCAGCTCCTTGAGCTGGACGTCGCGGTAGAAGACGTTCTCCCCGTTGCCGTGGTTCTGCAGGCCGAGGTAGGACGGCCAGTCCATCCGCGCCGGGTCGGTGCTGGTGAAGTCGTTGACCAGCACGTCGTTGAGGTAGACGCGGATGCGCTTGCCCTCCATGCGCAGCTCGTAGTGGTTCCACTGACCCACCTGCTTGAGCGCGGCATCGCGCGCCGCCAGGTCTGCGGACTGGTAGTTGTAGATCGCCCCCGTGGTGTGCTCCGGGGTGTCCGAGGCGTCGATCTGGATCTCGTAGCCCTTGTCGACGGCCACCCACGGGTCGGTGCCCGGGTCGGGGAAGCCGACGAACACGCCACCGTTGTGGTCGGTGGTGAGCTTCCAGTCCAGCTGCAGGGAGTAGTCGCTCTCCATCGGCTGGCCGTAGTAGAGCAGGCCCAGCCCCCCGTTGCTCTTCAGGCTGCAGTCGGCCTCGCGGGTGAAGAAGCCGGGACCGGCCATCTTCCAGTCCTCGAGGCTGGCCGCCGTGCCGTCGTAGAGCATCCGGTAGCCCGGGTCGGCCTCGGTGGCCTCACAGGTGTCGGGCTCGACGACCGGCTCGGTCACCCTGAACCAGTCGAACGCGCCGACCTGGGACCCGTTGCCGTTGTAGGCCGCGACCCCCACGGTGGGCTCGACCAGACCGGTGGTCGGGTAGCCGGCCCCCATGGACGTCCAGGTCGCCCCCTGGTCGACGGAGTACCTCGCCTGGAGGGCGGATCCCGTGTTGACCATCTGCAGCTGCAGGTCGCTGGGCGCCCCCGGCAGTGCCGGGCTGTGGGAGTAGACCATCTGGCCGTTGATCCGGCGTCCGAGCTCGATCACCCAGGCGCCCTGCGGGTTGCGCATGGCGACGACCTTGGCGTAGTTCTCGACGCTGGTGTGCGCGATCAGCCCGCCCTGCAGGTAGTCCTTGGTGCCGGCGAGGGAGAGCTGGGTCGTCGCCGCCCAGGGGCCCTCGGGCGCCGGCTGGGTCACGACGTTGCGGGCGGAGAAGAGGCCATCGGTGATGTCCCCGCTCTGCGCCGTGAGCCGCAGCTCGCCGTCGCTCACCTCGAGCCCGCCCGGGGACGGGTTGAGGATCGTGGTCCACCGGCAGGGGTCGAGCTCGTCGCCCTCGAACTCGTCGTCCGGGCTCAGCCCGGCCTCGGGGTCGCAGGACGGCGGCGTCTGCGTCACGTCGAGGTAGTCGACGTTGACGCGTCCGTTGGTCTGGCCGTCACCGGCTCCCACCGCGTAGGTGACGGTGTTGGTGCCGGCCTCCAGGGCGATGGTCTCCGTGGACGTTCCCCACGCGTTCCAGGCGCCGGTGTTGGCCAGCGACACCGACCGCGCCTCGCCGCCGTTGACGGAGAGCAACAACGTCTTCGTCAGGTTGGGCTGCGGGTGCGGACCGTTGGCGTAGCCCAGCGTCAGGTCGTGGTCGCCGGCCTCCTGGGCGGTGACCGTGAAGGTCACCTGCGCGCCCTCGGTCTCCAGGCCGCCGACGTAGCCGGTGCCGCTGTGGCCGGCGTGCTCGTCGGAGAACGAGGCCCCGCCCGCCTGCGCGGCGGCCTCGGCCTCGTAGCGCACGGTCTTGGGCACGAGCACCTGGACGTAGTCCAGGTTGACGTGGCCGTCGTCGCCGTCGATCTTCTCGAGGCGGATGGAGCTCGGTCCCGCCGGCAGCACGATCTTGTGGGTGATGCTGCCCCAGTCCTTCCAGGTCCCGGTGGAGGGCAGGGAGAGCTGGGTCCGCTCGCCGTTCACGAACAGGCTGAGCTTCTTGGTGCCCGCGAACGGGTTGGGTCCGTTGGCGTAGCCGACCTTGAGGTCGTAGGTGCCGGCCTGGTCGACGACGACCTGGACGGTGCTGCCCGCGCCGACGTCGCCCATGCCGCCGACGAAGCCGCTGCCGCTGTAGCCGGCGTGCTCCTGGTCGATCTTGGCGCTGCCGGTGAGCTCACCGTCCTCCAGCTCGTAGAGGCCGAACGGGGCCGGCTCCGGCTCCGGCTCGACGTAGCCCGGGTAGGTGTTGAGCGTGTACCAGGCCTCGGTGCTCCACAGCGTCTCGCCGGAGGCGGACTGGAACGGGCGGGGCGAGCGCAGGTGCACGACCCGATCGGGCTTCATGCCGTCGACGAGGATGCGCACGGTCCTGCCGTCCTCCGACGCGGTCGCGCTGGTGACCTCGAGGGTCTCCTCGTCGAGCTTGGGGCCGCCGTACTGCGCCGTGGCCTTGTAGCGCCACTGGTCGAGCTGGTACTTGCTCGCGAGGTCGGCCAGCGTCTGGGGGGACACCGGCTTCGTGTAGGTGATGTCGAACCCGCCCTCGACGACCTTCATCGACTCCATGTCGAAGGGCACGTCGCCGGAGAGCTCGAGCTTCTGCAGACCGAAGCGCTTCTTGCCGGTCTGGCCCCAGTTGCCGCCGGCCCCGATGCCACCGAGGTAGAGGCTGCCGTCGTCGTCCTTGAGGACCCGGCTGATGCCGGCCTCGAAGCCCTGGCTCATCCGGAACAGCGCGCCCTGGTACTCGCCCCCGACCTTGTCGAGGTAGCCGCGCTGGAGGCCGCCGTAGGTGACGTCACCGATGAGCAGCTGGCCGGCGTACGGACCCTCCTCGACCAGCACCGGGGTGCTGGGCGAGTTGGCGATCTCGTTCTGCGGCATCCACAGGATGGGCTTGGTCACGGGCTCCGCGTCGAAGCGGCCCTTGGTGCCGCCGGGACCGGTGGTGAAGTGGTTGAAGAAGCGGCCGGGCTTGATCTCGACCAGCTTGGAGGCCGGCAGCCAGCCGCCCTGGTTGTCGGTCACGAAGATCTCGCCGTCGGGGCCCTCCCCCATGCCGTGCGGCGTCCGCAGCCCGCCGGCGACGTACTCGATCTCGCCGGTCTCCTTGTCGACCGTGATGTGCGTGCCGCGGTCGGCCGAGCCCTGGGGCACGGTGGTCGCGCCGCCCAGGTTGATCGAGACCGACAGGTTGAGGTGGAACTTGCCGTCGCGGTAGAGCATCCCGAACGCGAACTCGTGGAAGTTGCCGTCGAACGGCCACGTCGCGATCGTGTCCTTGCCCTCGAAGACGCCGTCGCCCCCCGCGTCGACCAGCCGGACCAGGCCGGTCTTCTCGGAGACGTAGACGTCACCCTCGACGACCTTGATGCCCATGGGCTCCTTCAGCCCGCTGGCCACCAGCGTGCGGGTCACGCCCGCGGGGCTCTGCGCGGTCTTGGCGCCCTCGAGCCGGTAGAGCTCACCGAGCGAGACGTTGCCCTGGTCGTTGCCGTTGCCGCCCCAGGTGAGGACGAGCAGGTCGTCGCCGTCCCACTCGAGTCCCGTCACCTGCGGCTCGAAGCCCTCGGGGCGCAGGTCGACCAGGTCGTAGGCCGGGTTGACGCCGTCGAGCTGCAGCCCGTCACCGGCGCTGTCGTCCTGGCCTTCGCACTGCTTGAAGCCGGGCGCGGTCACGCGGGTCACGCCGGCCTCGGTGCTCAGCACGGAGGTGGGGACCACGGAGAACGTCGTCTCGCCGGGGCGCTGCCACATCAGGGTGAGGCGCTCGCCGTTCGTGGCCTCGAGGAAGTTGACCCGCAGCGCGTGCGCTCCGGCGGTCAGCGTGACGCTGCCGTCCTTGGGCGTGGCGCCGTGCAGGCCGTCGTGGTCGATCACGAGCTGGTCGTCGATGACCAGCTCGGAGCCGTCGTCGCTGATGAGCCGGAACATGTAGGTGCCGGCAGCCTCGACGGTGAGGTTGGCGAGCACCTCGACCAGGTAGTTGTCCTGGAGGCCGCCGAAGTCCTCGGGGCTGTCCCAGTCGATGGTGGGCTTGAGCAGGTCGACGTTCGGCGTCTGCCCGGACTTCAGCGTGCAGAGGGAGGCGGTGGGCTCTCCCAGCTGGAAGGCGCGCATGGTGACGCCTTGCTCCTCGCCCGGCGGCGCTGCCGACGCGGACGTGATGCCGGCCGCGAGTCCCAGGGCGAGCGCCCCGGCGACGAGCAGGTGCAGGGGGCGCCGCTTCGAGCGGGCGGGACGTGGTGACGGAAGGGTGCGTGACACCTGGACCTCCAGTAGGACCCGGCCCGCGAGCGCCGAGGATCGTTGTGACGCTCGCCACCCTAGGGGACATCTGCCGAGATGTGAACAACTTTTGACGGACCACTAACAAAAGTCTCAGGAGGTCGCTACAGTCGCCCCGTGCTGAGCCGGATGGGCCACTGGGTGCACCGCCGGCGTGCGGTGGTGCTGGCCGCGTGGACCCTCGTCGTGCTCGTCGGCGGCGTCCTCGGCGGCGCGGTCTTCGACCTCGCCGAGAGCCCCGATGCCCGCGAGGACGTGGAGTCGACGCTCGTCGAGCGGCGCCTGGACCGGGTCGACCCGGAGGGCGAGCAGGTGGTGGCGGTGCTCTCCGGCGACGACGCCCTCGGCGTGGCCCTGTCGGACGAGACGAGCCGGATCCTGCACGAGGTGCGGGAGCTGCCGGGCGTCGTCGACATGCGCGACCCCTACACGACCGGCGCCAGCGACCTCTTCGCCGACGACGGCCGCGGCGCCCTGGTCCAGGTCGAGCTCGACCCCGCGTTCGACGACGACGACGCGCTGGTGGCCGCCGACCGGGTCGCGACGATGCTGCGCACGATCCCGTTCCCCACCGTGCACGTCGGCGGCGAGCTCCTGGCCGAGGACGCGTTCGGCGAGCAGGCCGGCAGCGACGCGGCCCGCGGTGAGGGCATCGCCCTGGTGGTGCTCCTCGGCGTGCTGGTGCTGGTCCTCGGCGGCTGGGTCGTCGGCGCGCTTCCGGTCGTGACCGCCCTCGGCACGGTCACGGGGTCGCTCCTGTGCCTGACGGGGCTCGCGCGCGTCACCTCCGTGAGCGAGTACGCCGTCAACGTCGTGACCCTGCTCGGGCTGGGCCTGTCCGTGGACTACAGCCTGCTGGTGCTGGCCCGCTTCCGGGAGGAGCGGGCCGCCGGCGGCACCCGCGCGGACCTGGGCGACGTGCTGGGACGCACGGTGGCGACCGCCGGGCGCACGGTGCTCGTCTCCGGGCTGACGGTCGGGTGCGCGCTGGGCGGGCTCCTCGTGCTGGGCGACCCGATCCTGACCGGCATGGCGGTGGGCGGCGTGGTCGCCGTCGCGGTCGCGACCCTGGCCGGGCTCACGCTCACGCCGGCCCTCCTCTCGGTGGCGAGCGCGCGCATCCCCGCGCCCGGCGCCGGACGCCTCGCCCGGCGCACCCCGCCCCCGGAGCGGTCGCTGCTGGCCCGGCTCGCCGGCCTCGCCCAGGCGCGGCCGTGGCCGGTGCTCGTCGCGACCACCGCCCTGCTGCTGCTGTGCGCCGTTCCGCTGCTCAGCCTGCAGCTCGGCAGCTCGGACGCCCGCTCACTGCCGGCCGACAGCGAGTCGCGACTGGCCTACGAGGGGGTGCAGCGCGACCACGCCGAGGAGCGCACGTCGCCGATCACGGTGCTCACCGACGCCGCACCCGACGACCCCGCGGTGGCCGCGCTGGCCGACCGGCTCGCGGACCTGCCCGAGGTGGACGACGTCCACGTCCTCGACCCGCTGCCCGACGGCTCCACCCAGATCGCGCTCGACCCCGAGGGGCGGACCTACGGCCCGGCGGCGCAACGCCTGGTGGGCGAGGTCCGCGACCGCGAGCTCGGCGCACCGGTGCTGGTCGGAGGTCCCGCCGCGGAGCTGGTCGACGCACGGTCGGCCATCGCCGACCGGCTGCCGCTCGCGCTCCTCGTCGTGATGCTCGTGACCGGTCTGCTGCTCCTGCGCCTCACCGGCTCCCTGGTCGTCCCGCTCAAGGCCCTGGCGCTCAACCTGCTGTCCCTCAGCGCCACCCTCGGCGTCGTGGTCGCGATCTTCCAGTGGGGCTGGGGCTCCTCGCTGCTCGGCTTCTCCTCGTGGGGCACCCTCGACATCACCACGCCCCTGCTGCTGTTCATGTTCGCGTTCGGGCTCTCGATGGACTACCACGTGTTCCTGCTGGCGCGGATCAAGGAGGCCTGGGACTCCCCCGCCCGCGGCCGGGGCGCGCCGGCGCCGGGCACCCGCGCCGCCAACGACCGCGCGGTGCTGGCCGGCATCACCTCGTCGGGGCCCGTCGTCACGCTGGCGGCGCTGTCGATCTCGATCGTGTTCCTCGGCTTCACCCTCGGCGAGCTCGTGGAGGTCAAGCAGATCGGCGTGGGCATGACCGTCGCGATCCTGCTCGACGTCACGGTCGTGCGCGGGCTGCTGCTCCCCGCCGCCATGACGTTGCTCGGTCAGTGGAACTGGTGGCGGCCGGGCCGCGCGGTCACGCCCTAGCGCCGGACGCGGACCCGCTCGAGGCCGGCGGCGGGCAGGACGAATCCCTTGCCTGCGTAGCGGACCCGGACCTTGCGCGGGCCCGCCGGCACGTCGGTGATGACGGCGCGCAGCCGGCCGTCGACCAGCCGGCCCACGAGCCTCCTGCCACCGACGAGGACCGTCACGAGCCCGCGCGGCGTGGCGCCAGGCGCGGCGACGCGCACGACGACGACCGCCTTGCGGGTCCCGCCCACCGCACGGATGCGCAGGACCGGCTTGGTCACCACGCGGGTCGGCGTCGCGATCTGCTGCGAGGCGCTGCGGTAGCTGGCGCGGTCCAGACGCACGAGGAGCCTGATCTGCGACCCGATGTCCGCGGGCGTCAGGACGTACGACGACCCGAGGGCGCCCGGGATCGCGACTCCGTCGCGCAGCCAGCGGTAGCTCACCCGCGCGTCCACCGGATCGGTGGCGCCGGGTGCGGCGGTGAGCGTGCTGCCCACGCGCGGGACGCCGGTCAGTCCGAACGGTCGCGTGAAGGCGAGGGTGCCGGCGAGGACGGGTCCCGCGGTCCGCGCCGGGACCGCACGCTGGCGGTAGCCGACGGCGCGACCCGTGACGATGGCGCTGATCCGCTGGTCGATCTGGGCCTGCCCGAGGCGCAGCGTCCAGCCGGTCGCCCCGGGGATGGGTGTGGAGCCGGCGTACCACTGCACGGTGGTCGCGCTGGGGTTCGGCGCCCACGACCCGCGCGTGGCGGTCAGGACCTGGTCGACCTCCGTGACGCCACTGACGACGGGCGGGTCCGGCACCTGGAGGTCTCCGATGGCGACGTCGGCGGCGGTGCTCCTGGCCACGGTCGTGGAGGCGTAGCCGGAACGCCTGGCCGAGACCCTCACCGAGACCCGGGTGCCGAACTGGGCGGCGGTCGGCACGAACCTCGACGCCGTGGCTCCGGCGATGGGCGTCGCGCCGACGAACCACTGGAAGGAGTAGACGCCCGCGGGCTTCCAGGTGCCGACGGTGGCCGTGAGGGGCACGCCGACCTTGGGGGTGCCGGTGACGACCGGCGCGACCGTGTTGGTCAGGACCTTGTCGTTGAAGTGGACGAAGCCCGACGGCCAGCGGCCGTCCTCCTTGCGGATGCGGCGCCAGTGGAAGTCGCCGGCCCAGCTGTCCTCGCTGATGACGATCTCGGTGGCGGACACGACCTGCTCGACGTAGGCGACGTGACCGCTGGAGCCGGTGCCCGGGGCGTTGGCCCGCCACCAGGCGATCGACCCGACCACCGGCGTGGTGTCGGTGATGCTCGCCATCTTGCGGCCCCACTCGGTCGCGTTGCCGCCACCCGACCAGGGGCGGGTGTTGGGCATCCCGCTCTTGACCATCCGGTAGGCCGCGTAGTTGGTGCAGTTGTGGCCGCTGTACATGCGCCAGTACATCTTGTCGGAGACGGCGCGGTAGCCGGCGTGGGAGTAGCCGGCCTTCTCGCAGGCGACGTACCCGGTGCACAGGTAGGCGCTGGCTCGCTGCTCGACCGCGCCGTAGCGGTTCAGCGACGGCGGCGGCAGCTTCTCGTCGTCCGCGCTCGCCGAGGACACGCCGAGAGGTGCCAGCAGTGCCAGCACGGCCCCCAGCACCAGGGCGCGGCGCAGTCGTCGGGTCCGAGTCACGGAGCGGAGATTACGCAGGTGTCAAGCACCTTGTCAGCGTGTCGCGAAGAATTTCACACCTGTAACTCGAGTCCCACCGCTCACGAGCGTCACATCCGTCCCACGTACCGGACACGCCGCGGCGCGGTCGGCCGAGGGTCCGGGGTGGTCGTGCGGACCCCGGTGACATGATGCGAGGCATGCCTGGAACCAACCTGACCCGGGACGAGGCCGCCACCCGCGCCGCCCTCCTGTCCGTCGAGTCCTACACCATCGACCTCGACCTCACCGTCTCCGACAAGGTCTTCGCGAGCACCACCGTGCTCCGCTTCACCTGCTCGGAGCCCGGCGCCTCGACCTTCGCCGACCTGGTCGACGCGAGCCTCCACGAGGTCACCCTCAACGGGCGCAGCCTGGACCCTGCCGAGGTCTACCACGACTCCCGCCTGACGCTGGACGGTCTCGAGGCCGACAACGAGCTGCGGGTCCGTTGCGAGCTCCCCTACAGCCACACGGGCGAGGGCCTGCACCGCTTCGTCGACCCCGCGGACGACCGGGTCTACCTCTACTCCCAGTTCGAGGTCCCCGACGCCCGCCGCGTCTACACCACCTTCGAGCAGCCCGACCTGAAGTCGACGTTCACGTTCAACGTCACCGCCCCCGAGCACTGGAAGGTCGTCTCCAACTCGCCCTCCCCCGCGCCCGAGGCACTCGGCGAGGGCAAGGCCGTCTGGCGCTTCGAGCCGACCAAGCCGATGTCGACCTACATCACCGCCCTGGTCGCCGGCGAGTACCACGAGGTCCAGCACACCTACGTCGGCAAGCACGGCGACATCCCCCTGGGCCACTACTGCCGCCAGTCCCTGGTGGAGTACCTCGACGTCGACGAGCTGGTCAAGATCACCGAGCAGGGCTTCGCGTTCTTCGAGGAGGCCTTCGACTTCCCCTACCCGTTCGGCAAGTACGACCAGCTCTACGTGCCGGAGTACAACATGGGCGCGATGGAGAACGCCGGCTGCATCACGCTGCGCGACGAGTACCTCCCCCGCAGCCGCCAGCCCCGCTCGTTCTACGAGTTCCGCTGCAGCGTGATCCTGCACGAGATGGCCCACATGTGGTTCGGCGACCTGGTGACCATGAAGTGGTGGGACGACCTGTGGCTCAACGAGTCCTTCGCCGAGTGGGCCTGCTACCACGCCGAGGTCGAGGCCACCGAGTACACCGACTCCTGGACCGGCTTCGCCAACGCCCGCAAGCAGACCGGCTACCGCCAGGACCAGCTGCCGAGCACGCACCCGATCGCGGCCGACAACCACGACCTGCAGGCGGTCGAGGTCAACTTCGACATGATCACCTACGCCAAGGGCGCCTCGGTGCTCAAGCAGCTGGTCGCGTGGGTCGGGCTCGAGGACTTCCAGGCCGGGCTGCGCCAGTACTTCAAGGACTTCGCCTACGGCAACTCCGAGTTCAAGGACCTGCTCGCCGCCCTGGAGAAGGCGTCGGGTCGCGAGCTCGGGGGCTGGGCCCAGGAGTGGCTCCAGACCGCGGGCGTCAACACGCTCGCCGCCGAGTTCGAGGTCGACGCCGAGGGCCGCTACTCCTCGCTCGCCGTGCGCCAGACCGCCCACCCCGACTGGCCCACCCTGCGTCGCCACCGCATCGGCGTCGGCCTCTACGACGAGGTCGACGGTCGCCTGGTGCGCCGCCACTACCTCGAGACCGACGTCGAGGGCGAGCTCACCCAGCTCCCCGAGCTCGTGGGCCAGCAGCAGCCCGACCTGCTGCTGCTCAACGACAGCGACCTGACCTACGCCAAGATCCGCCTCGACGAGCGCTCGCTCGCGACGGTGGTCGACGGCCTGTCCAAGCTCGACGACTCCCTCGCCCGTGCCCTGGTGTGGGGCGCCACGTGGGACATGACCCGCGACGCCGAGATGCGCGCGTCCGACTTCGTCGCGCTGGTGCTGCGCAACATCGGCGCCGAGACCGACTCGTGGGGCGTCAGCCGGATCCCGACGTACGCCGCCCAGGCCGTCAACCACTTCTCCGCACCGGCCCACCGGGCGGAGCTGCGGGCGGAGTGGGAGCGCGGCCTGCGCGAGCTGCTCGGCGCGGCCGAGGCCGGCAGCGACCACCAGCTCACGTTCGCGCGCTCCTACGCCGCCGTCGCCCACAGCGACGCGGCGATCGCCGACCTCGAGGCCCTGCTCGACGGCTCCCTCACCTTCGAGGGGCTCGCCGTCGACCAGGACCTGCGCTGGGTGCTGCTCACGTCGTTGGCCGCCTCCGGCATCGCCGGCGACGACCGCATCGACGAGGAGCTGGCGCGCGACCACACGATCTCGGGCCAGGAGCACGCCGCCGCGGCGCGCGCGGCGCGACCGGACGCCGACGCGAAGGCCACGGCCTGGGAGGCGGCGGTCACCAAGACCGACACCCCCAACGAGACGCAGCGCTCGATCATCCTGTCGTTCCAGCGGCCGGACCAGGACGAGGTGCTGGCGCCGTACGTCGAGCACTACCTCACGGCCGCCGACGACATCTGGGAGCGTCTCGGCACCCAGCGGGCGTCCACCGCGCTGGAGTTCATCTTCCCGCGCCAGCTCGCGAGCGCCGAGCTGCTGGCGCGCGTGGACGCCTGGCTGGAGTCCTCGCCGGCCAACCCGGCCGCCAAGCGCTACGTCCGTGAGGGCCGCGCCGACGTGGCGCGCGCGCTCGCGGCGCAGGAGCTCGACGCGCAGCGGTAGCCGCTAGTAGGGCGTGCAGAAGCCGAACGTCGTGGGCGTGCCCGCGACGACGGTGGCGTTGTGGCCGGCACCGACCAGCACCCAGGTGCCGGTGCCGGCCGCGAACGACTGCGGCTGGGCGTTCCACACGTTCGTCGGCTGGGCGGTGAGCCAGCGGTGGGTGGCGGTCAGCCCCGGCGTGCCGTGGTCGATCGTGGCCCGCCAGGCCACCGGGGTGGGGGACGTCGTCGAGACCGTGACGGTCGCGCAGTAGCTGTGGGTGCCCCACGCGTTGTCCACGACGGCGCTCAGGGTCGCGTCCACCAGGGCGCTGCCCCCGGTCTGGAGCGGGGCGCAGTAGGTCCAGCTCACGGGCGAGCCGGCCTTGATGTAGGCGTTGTGCGCGAGTCCCTTCGCCACCCACGTGCCCGAGGCGGCGGTGAAGGAGTGCGACTGCACGCCTGTGAGCGTCGTCGGGACCGCGGTCAGCCAGTAGGACGCGGCGCTGACGCCGGGGGTGGTCCGCTCGATCGTGCTCCGCCACGCGATCCAGTCGGTCGCGGCCGTCGAGACCGTGACGTCGGCGCAGAACTGGCCGCCGCCGGTGCTGGCCAGCGTCACCGTCGTGGTCGCCTCGGTCAGCACGGCCTGCGACGGGGGCGCGCAGAAGCTCCAGGTGACGCTGCTGCCGGCCTTGATGTAGGCGTTGTGGCTCACGCCGCGCAGGACCCACGTGCCGGTGCCCGCGTCGAAGGAGACGGTGGCCGCGTTGCTGGGCGTTCCCGGCGCCGCCAGCCAGTACGGCGTGGCCGTCAGGCCGGGGGTCGCGTGGGTGAGCGTGGCCTGCCAGCGGACCCAGTCCATGGCGGTGGTCGAGACCGTGACGTCGGCGCAGTACGTGGTGCCGCTGAAGCTGGTGACGGTCGCGGCGACAGTGGCCTCCGCGACCCCGAGGGTCTCGGTGGCCGCGCAGTAGCTCCAGGTCACGGGAGAGCCGGCCTTGACGAAGCCGTTGTGCGCGACGCCGCCGACCACCCAGGTCCCGGTGCCCGCCGTGAACGACGCGGTCGCGGCGTTGCTGGGCATGGGCGCGGAGGTCAGCCAGTAGGCCTGGCTGGTCAGCCCCGGCGTGGTGTGCGAGATCGTCGTCTGCCAGCGCACCCACTCGGTCGCGGCGGTCGTGACCGTGACGCTCACGCAGTACGACGCCTGGCTGAAGCTCGTCACCGTGGCCGTCGAGGTCGTGGTCCCCAGCGGGGCCGCGGTGTCGAGCGGCGCGCACCAGCCGAAGGTCCGGTCGGTCCCGGCGCGGACGTACTCGGTGTCGGCGGCGCCGCGCACCTGCCAGGTGCCGGTGGCGGCGGTGAAGCCGACCGACGCGAGCCCGTAGCTGCTGGCGGGCACGGCCGTCAGCCAGTACGACGGGTTCGTCAGGCCGGGCGTCGTGCGGTCGATGGTCGCGCTCCAGCGCACCCAGTGCGTCGAGGCGGTGGACACGGTCGCCGTCACGCAGACCTGCGTGGCCTGTGCGTCGACGCTGACCGAGAGGGTGGCCGGCGTCAGGCTCGGCACCGAGCGAGCGGCGCAGTACTGGAACTGGGTGCCGGCCCCGGGCGCCAGGACGGCGTTGTAGGGGGCGCCGGTGACCTCCCAGGCCGTCGGCGCGAAGGACACCGTCGTGACCCCGGAGGACTGGGAGATGGAGCCGGCCCGCTCGGCGGAGACGTCGATGGTCGTGTGCCACGCCACCGACTGGGTCGAGACGTTGGTGACGGTGACCGTGGCGCAGTACTCCAGCGGCTGGTCGGAGGTGAGCTGCTGGACGACGGTGACCGGGCTCGGCGTCAGGTCGGCCGCGGCCGCGGTCGCCAGCAGGCCGTCGCTGAGCACGCCCCCGAGCGTGGCCGCCGTCCCTGTGGGCACCGCCACCACGGCGACGAGGACGGCGAAGCCGAGCGCCCGTCGTCGGGTGAGTGCCGGGCCGGACGTCTCGGCACGCCGGCGTCCGCTCCCCTCGGGTCCGGACGGACGGTCGGGACCGGGCGCACCGCCGCCACCCTTGCCCGGGCCCTCGCCCCGCCTCTTCCCCCGGTCCTTGCCCCGGCCCCCGGCGAGGACCGCGAACATCGTGAACATCCCGCAGGCCGCGGCCATCGCCAGCGGCGAGGTCACCCAGCGCAGCAGGAACGCGCCGTACGGGACGCGGGCGACGACGCGGCCCTGGACCTCGCGGTCGGTGGGTCGCCAGTGGTCGTCGCCGTCGTTGTTGTCGCCACGGGTGACGTAGGTGTCCCCCTCGCGGTCGACCACCCGGTGCACGACGAAGACCCCCGCGCCCACCTGGTCCGCCGGGACGGCGTAGACGATCGGGGTCCCGGTGTCGTAGTCGCCCGTGCGCCACGTGACCACGGCGTCGCCGGTCTCGTACGTCGGCAGCATGGAGTTGCCGGAGACCACCGTGACCCCGAGGCGGGCCCCGAACGGGTCGGGCAGCGCGACGTACAGCACGCCGAGCGTCGCGACCCATGCGAGCGCGCCGACCAGGCGGCGGGCCCGGCGCCAGAAGCGCCGGCCCCGCCGCCTGACGATGACCACCTCGGGGCTCATGTGTCGGGGCGCGCCTGACAGCCTGCCCCGAGGGGCAGGCTGCGCAGACGTCGTCTCCTAGGTGGCGATCAGCCGCTGATGACGACGGCGATCTGCTGCACGTCCTCGGCGTCGACGCCGGTGACGGCCGGAGGACCGGCGGCGGTGGTGCCGAACGTCAGCACGTGCTCGTTGCCGGCCGTGCCGAGGTCGGTGGCGTTCGGCAGCGTGCCGGTCGCCTCGCCCAGCTCGGGGTCTCCGTTCGCGCCGCCGAGCGTGACCGCCACGGCCTGGGTGGCGCAGTCGACGTCGATGCCGCCAAGCGTGATGCTGCTGACCTCGTAGACGCCGGTCGAGGCGACGTACGAGGTGTCGTACTCGACGGTGATGCCGTCGGTGTCGCAGCTGGCGACGACGGACGTGTCCGCGCCGAGGTCGTCGGAGCTGATGCCTCCGATGGTCGCTGCCGATCCCACGACCGCGGCGAACGCGGTGGTGCCGGCAGCCAGTGCCAGCACGAGCTGCTTGCTCATGTAGTTCTCCCCTGTGTGTGACGGTGTCCCTGATGGACGGGGAGGAGCAGTGCGAGCGCGCGCAGATACGCGCCCCGTACCCGGAGCGCTCCCCCTGAATTCGCCGGCCTGGTCCCCACACCAGTTCCGACGGCAGGCAGTGAAGCACGCCACTGGCCCCCGTGACGGGCCTGTGGGCCGATCGTGGGGGTCCTGTGGGAGAACCGTTTCTCAGAGGAGTCGTTAGCCCGCGTGCAGGGTGTCGGGCGACCGCGCGTGGTCGGCCAGCAGCTGGACGCCACGGCGCAGCCCACCCACGAGGTCACCCGCCGCGAAGTCGGTCTGCATCGCCAGCACCGCCAGCTCGACCTCGGCGTCCGAGAGCGTGCGCCGGACGTAGCCGCCGGTCACGACCTCGAGGGCGCGCTGCTCGGGGTCGACCATCACCAGGATGCTCCGCGCCGGCGCGACGAGGGAGTTGTGCAGGCTGGTCGCGAACTGTCGGGGGTCACCGCTGGCGGCGCCCACGAAGACCGAGATCTCCGCGCGGCAGAGCCGCTCGGCCTTGCGGATCGTCTCGTCGAGCGCCACCCTCTCGGCGCTGCTGAACGGGTCACCAGCGGCCACTGGCGCCACCGGCTTCCGAACGCTCGCCGTCGGGTGCCGCGAGCTCGCCCGCGCTGCGCCGCGGCCCGCCCAGCCACTGGTTCTCGACCAGCGGCGCTCCCGGCGCGAGCCGCTCGCCGCGGACCAGCGCAGGGAGGTAGACGGCCGTCAGGATGACGAGGAAGAGCAGGAGCGGGACGCCCGCGAGGACGAGCAGGACGTGCATCATGTCGACCGGGTCGGAGTCCGGCCAGCCCTCGGAGGGCTCGGCCATGGCCGGACCCGCCAGGGCCACGGAGAGCCCGATCGACGTGAGGCCGGTCACGAGGACCAGTGCGCTGCGGCGAAGGGCAGGCGAGAGCGTGGAGATCACGGTCGACAGCCTATCGGCTCGGTTCGGTGCGCCCGCGCCGAGATGCTATGCATGGGCGCATGTTCGCCCCCGAGAGCACGGACCCGTGCGCGGCCGGAGAGCAGGTCTGCGACGCCGCCTTCGAGTGGACCGGCAGCTCGACCGCCGCCGACATCGCCGACGTGGTCATCGGCAAGCCGCTCGCCCTCACCGGACTGCTCCTCCTGGGCCTGGTCCTGAGGTGGGTCCTGCACCGCCTCGTGGACCGCGTCGTACGGCGCGCGGAGGCCGGCGTGCTGCCCGACAAGGTCGGGCGCTTCTCCATGGTCCGCAAGGGCGCCAGCCACGCCGCGTCCTCCGACCTGGTGACCGCGACCCGGCGGGTGCAGCGGGCCAAGACCATCGGCAGCCTGCTCAAGAGCATCATCACCGGCGTCCTGGTCGCGATGTTCGGCACCATGATGCTCAGCGAGCTCGGCGTCAACATCGCCCCGATCATCGCCAGCGCCGGCATCCTCGGCCTGGCGCTGGGCTTCGGCGCCCAGTCGCTGGTGAAGGACTTCCTCTCCGGCATCTTCATGATCCTCGAGGACCAGTACGGCGTGGGCGACGTGGTGGACGTCGGTGCGGCCAGCGGGACGGTCGAGGCCGTCAGCCTGCGGGTGACGCGGCTGCGCGACGTCGACGGCACCGTCTGGTACGTCCCCAACGGCGAGATCATGCGCGTGGGCAACATGAGCCAGAACTGGGCGCGCACCGTCCTCGACATCAACGTCGCCTACACCGAGGACCTCGCCCGCGTGCGCCGCGTCCTGCAGGACGTGGCGCACGACCTGTGGGAGGACGAGGACTTCAAGCACGTCGTCATCGAGGAGCCGGAGGTCTGGGGCGTCGAGCACCTCGGCATCGACGGAGTGACCGTGCGGGTGACCCTCAAGACCGCGCCCCTGGAGCAGTGGGCGGTCGCGCGCGAGATGCGCCAGCGGATCAAGGCCCGCTTCGACCACGAGGGGATCGAGATCCCGTTCCCCCAGAGGGTGGTCTGGAACCGCACGGAGCCGGCCGCCCCGGCCGAGGCCGAGGGCGGCCGGCCCTAGCGGTCACGCAGGTCCGTCAGGACGGGTGGTCGGTCAGGCCAGCGCGGCGTCGAGCGTGATCGTCGTGCCGGTGAGGGCCTGGCTCACGGGGCAGCCGGTCTTGGCGGCCTCGGCGGCGGCCACGAAGTCGTCGTTGCTCATGCCCTCGACGACGCCCCGCACGGTGAGCTTGATCCCGGTGATGCCGGTGCCCGGCGTGAGCTCCACGTCGGCGGTGGTGTCCAGCGAGGTGGGCGGCGTGCCGGCCTTGGCCAGCCCGTTGGACAGCGCCATCGAGAAGCACGACGAGTGGGCCGCCGCGATGAGCTCCTCGGGGCTGGTCTTGCCGTTGGCCTGCTCGGCCCGCGAGGGCCACGAGACGTCGTAGGCGCCGACGCCGGAGGACTCGAGCGTGACCTTCCCGGCGCCCTCGAAGAGGCTGCCTTCCCAGTGCGTCGTTGCGGTGCGCGTCGTTGCCATGTGTGGATCGCTCCCCATAGTCGGTGGGCGTGCTCGGGTGGAGCAGCACGGTCCTGCCGAGTCTGGCACGGCCGCGGGGGGCGGCTGCGGCGCGCCCAGCACCCGGCCAGCACAATGGAGGGGTGACCACGTTCTACGACGAGATCGGCGGCTTCGAGACGATGCGACGCATCGTCGCGAGGTTCTACGAGGGCGTGGCCACCGACGAGGTGCTGCGGCCGCTGTACCCCGAGGAGGACCTCGGTCCCGCCGAGGAGCGCTTCCTGCTCTTCCTGGTCCAGTACTGGGGCGGGCCCACGACCTACTCCGACCAGCGTGGCCACCCGCGGCTGCGCATGCGGCACGCGCCCTTCAAGGTCGACCCGGAGGCCAAGGACCGCTGGCTGGTCCACTTCCGCGAGGGCCTGGACGCCGTCCAGCTCACTCCGGAGCAGGACGCGCAGTTCTGGGACTACGTCACGCACGCCGCGCAGTTCATGGTCAACACCTTCGACCAGCCGGGCTAGCGCCGGGTCCGCAGAAGTTTTCTCGGGACCGATGTAACGCGGCGGCCGGCCGACGACAGGTATCGGGTGACCACGACCCGTTCGGCCCGCACCCGGGCCCCGACCCGAGGAGCCCGATGACCAGCGCCCTGCCCAGCGCCACGCCGCCCAGCACCCCTCGCCGTCGTGGCTCGCCTCTGCCATGGTGGCAGCTGCTGCTCAAGCCGAGGACCCGCACCGGCGGTCTCCGGCGACGTGCCGACCCCGGCCCGAGCCGCCCACGGGACACCCCATGACTGCCACCCGCCACGCCGATCTCGGGCTGAGTGCACCGACACTCGAGCCGGAGGAGGACCTCGTCCACCGGCTCGCTGCACTCGCCGCCGCCTCCCAGGCGGCGCCCCGTGCCCGGCGATTCCTCCGGTGGCGGGTGGCACTGGCCACCGTCGGCCTGGTCGGCACGGGCGTCGGCGGCGCCTGGGCCGCCGGCTCGCTGTCGGTGCCCGGACTGCCCGACCGCTCGCGGCCGCCCGCGGTGCGACCCTCCAGTCCGGCGGTCACGCCCTCCCCCGGCAGCACCTCCCCCACCGCACCCCCTGCCACCCCGGCGGGTACTCCCAGCGCCACCCCCACGTCGGGCGGCTCGAACGGCATCGTCATCCCCCCCACGCCGTCGAGCCGCCCCGACACCACCCCACAGTCGCCCGGTCCGACGAGTGGTACCGCACCCCTTCCCGAGGGCGGTACGCATCCTGGAGCCGTCGGACCGGGCTCGGGGGCCTCCCCGAGCCCCTCGCCCAGCCACGGGAACGGACCCCCGGCCAGCCCCGGCAACGGGAACGGGAACGGCCCCCCGGCCAGCCCTGGCCACGGCAACGGGAACGGGAACGGGAACGGTCAGCCGGCCACCCCCGGCGGCAACAACAACGGCCAGGGCAACGGCCAACAGAACGGTCAGGGCGCCGAGCACGGCAACGGCGGCCAGGGCAACGGCCACGGCCACGGACCCGGTGGCATCCCGACACCCCCCGGCCAGGCCGACCTCGAGGACGGGAGCGGCTAGCCCCGGGTGCCTCACGACGACGACCAGATGACCCGGGCGAAGACTGGTGACCCGGACGCCTGGCGGGAGCTCTACCGAGCTCACGCCGGGCGTCTCGTCGTGTGGTTGGGCACCCGCGCCCACGGGGACACCGCCGTGGCTCCCGAGGACGTCGCGGCCGAGGCGTGGCTGGTGGCGGCGCAGAAGGTCGCCGACTTCACCGGCACCTCCGAGCAGTTCGCCGGCTGGCTCTTCGGGATCGCCCGCAACCTCGCGGCCACCCACCACCGCCGCAGCGTCCGGCGCCGCACCGACCCCGGGCTCCCGGAGACCCTCGAGCTGCCGGCGTCGGACGCTGTCGGGGAGGCCGACGGCCGCGACTGGGTACGCCGAGCGCTCGGCCAGCTGCCGCCGCGCGAGCGGGACGTCGTCGCCTGCATCGACGGGGTCGGCCTCGACGTGTCCGCCACCGCGGAGGCTCTCGGGATCTCTGCGGTGGCGGTGCGGGTCGCCCACCACCGCGGGCTGCGCCGGCTTCGGGCTGTGGCTCCCGCGGAGGATCAGTCGGTGGCGGCCGCGAGCAGCCGCTCGCGGTAGGCCGGGTCCGGGGCGATCGCCCGACCCGAAGCGTCGACGAACACCATCGTCACGCGGGCGCGCGACAGCAGCACGTCCCCGTCGCAGATCTCCGACTCGATGGTCATGGAGCGCTCGCCGACGCGGACGACGCGTGACCAGCAGTCGTAGGGGTCGGGGCGGAAGAGGATGGGGACGCGGTAGTCGACGTCGGTCTGGGCGACGACCATGCGGAGCTCGGCCAGGTCCTCGGTGTCGCGGAACAGGCCGGTGTGCAGGCGGATGCGCGCCTCCTGGAAGTACTCGAAGTACTTCACGTTGTTGACGTGGCCGTAGACGTCGACGTCGGAGAACCGTACGTGCACGGGGTGGTGCACGGCGCCCTCGCGGCGGAGGGGCTGCAGCGGGGCGGGCCGCGCCCGCTCGGAGGGCTCCAGGAAGAGCGCGAGCGTCGCGCGCTCCTCGGGCGTGATCCGGCGCGGCCGCTCGCTGGCGAAGACGTAGGGCGTGAGCACGGTCGAGGCGCGGACGTAGACCTGCCGCCCGGACGGCTGGTCGGGGTCCTCGTGGAAGATCTCGTAGGCCATCGTGAACGACGCGGCCCGGATCTCGGTGACCCAGCACTCGATGCGCACCGGCCGGAAGCGCAGCCTCAGCGGGGCCAGGTAGGTGACCGCGTGCCGGACGACGACGACACCCTCCGCCAGGTCCGCGGCCCGGGACCCCGGGCTGTGGATGCGGAGCATGTCGACGCGCGCCTCTTGCAGGTAGTCGACGTAGACCACGTTGTTGACGTGCCCCTGGAGGTCCAGGTCGGCCCAGCGCATGGGGCAGTCGTAGACGTGGCGCATCCCTCGATGCTGCCAGACGGGAGGCTCCGGCGTGCCGACGCGGTCGGCGCGTGGATCAGTGGTGCAGCGCGGGGCGGCCGTAGTAGCCGCGGATCGTCTCGTGGCGGGCGAGGCGGACCGGGCGGTGGGCGCGGACGAAGTCGGTGACGCCGACGACGGTGAGGGCGAGCACGACGAGGGTCAGGGCCGCGAAGGCGACGACCCACGGGGTGATGTTGAGGAGCTCGAAGGTCATGACGACCATCCTTTCTACAGGCGTAGTTTCTACTTGTGTAGAAACCTACACCTGTAGAAAACCGCCCGCAAGGCCGGATAGTGTGGGCTCCGCCACTGGCACCGAACCGGAAGAACCCATGGACATCTCCTCGCTCAGCCCGCGCCGCCGCGCGATCCTCGACGCCTCCTTGCGGGTGCTGGTCGAGCAAGGGCTGCGCGGCCTCACGCACCGGGCCGTGGACCGGGCCGCCGACCTGCCGGAGGGCAGCACATCGGCCTACCTGCGCACCCGGCGGGCGCTGCAGCTGGCCCTGGCGGAGTACGTCGTCGGCCGCGTCGCCGCCGACGTCGACGTCGTGCTGCAGGAGATGGCGAGCTGCTCGCCCGAGGACCCCCGCACGATCGAGCTGGTGCTGGGCCTGTTCGCGGGCTGGCTCGGCGAGCAGGACCTGGCGCTGGCCAAGGTCGAGCTCACCATGGAGGCCGCCCGCGACCCTGAGCTGGCCGCCCTGCTGGCCCGCGACCGCGACCGCGTGGTCGACGTCGTCGCCGAGACCCTCACGGGACACGGCGTGGACCAGGCCCACGACCGCGCGCAGACGATGATGGCGTCCTTCGACGGGATCCTGCTCTCGGCGCTGCTGCGGCCCGAGCCCGAGCGCGACGACCTCCTGCGACGGGCGCTGCCCCTGGCGATGCACGCCCTCGGCGCGGACCAGCGGTCACTGCTGCCCTGACCACCTCACGGTGTGCGCAACGCCACGGCCGGCGCCACCGGAACCTGTTCTAGTCTGGCCACCACTTCCTGAGATCGGAGATCCACCCATGCCCGAGGCAGTCATCGTTTCCGTGGCGCGCTCGCCCATCGGCCGCGCCAACAAGGGGTCGCTCACCCAGCTGCGCCCCGACGACCTGGCGGCGACCATCGTCGCGACGGCGCTCGACAAGATCCCGGCGCTGGACCGCACCACGGTCGACGACCTCTACCTCGGCTGCGGGCTGCCCGGCGGCGAGTCCGGCAACAACATGGCGCGCGTCGTCAACGTCCTCAACGGCATGGACACGGTGCCCGGCGCCACCACCACCCGCTACTGCGCGTCGTCGGTCCAGACCACGCGCATGGCCTTCCACGCGATCAAGGCCGGCGAGGGCGACGTCTTCGTCTCGGCCGGCGTCGAGACGGTGTCGCGCTTCGCGAAGGGCACCTCCGACCACTGGCCCGACACCCACAACCACGCCTTCGACGACGCCAAGGCGCGCACCTCCGCCACGGCCGAGGGCGACGGCAGCACCACCCCGGGCTGGCACGACCCCCGCGAGGACGGTCAGGTCCCCGACGTCTACATCGCCATGGGCCAGACCGCGGAGAACGTCGCCAAGCTGCGCGGCCTGTCGCGCCAGGAGCTCGACGAGTTCGCCGTGCGCTCGCAGAACCTCGCCGAGAAGGCCGTCGACAACGGCTTCTGGGCCCGGGAGATCACCCCGGTCACCACCCCGGACGGCACCGTCGTCAGCGTGGACGACGGACCGCGCGCCGGCGTCACCTACGACGGCATCAAGGACCTCAAGCCGGTCTTCCGCCCCGACGGGGTCGTCACGGCGGGCAACTGCTGCGCGCTCAACGACGGCGCGGCCGCCGTGGTGATCATGTCCGACACCCGCGCCGCCGAGCTGGGCCTCGAGCCCCTGGCGCGCATCGTGTCGACCGGGGTCAGCGGCCTGTCCCCCGAGATCATGGGGCTCGGGCCCGTGGAGGCGACCAAGAACGCCCTGCGCTACGCCGGCATGAGCATCGGCGACATCGACCTGGTCGAGATCAACGAGGCGTTCGCCGCCCAGGTGGTGCCGTCCTACCAGGACCTCGGCATCGACATCGACCGCCTCAACGTCAACGGCGGCGCCATCGCGGTCGGGCACCCGTTCGGCATGACCGGCGCCCGCCTGCAGAACACGATGGTCAACTCCCTCGACTGGCACGACAAGACCACCGGCCTGATCACCATGTGCGTCGGTGGCGGCCAGGGCATGGCCCTGATCCTCGAGCGCCTCTGAGCGGCCTCGCGGGCCGGGCGGCCTAGGATCGTCGGCGTGACCGACATCGGCGGGCCGGCCCGCGAGACGCAGTGGCTGGACGAGGCCCAGCAGCGCTCCTGGCGCGCGCTGGTCCTCGGCTCGACGCTGCTGATGGACCGGTTGGACGACGACCTGCGCCGTCGCCACGACATCTCCCTGGCGGAGTACGAGATCCTGGTTCGCCTGTCCGAGAACGGCGGGCGGCTGCGCATGGCGCAGCTCGCCGACGCCCTCGCCCACAGCCGCAGCCGGGTCACCCACACCATCAAGCGGATGGAGCGGACCCAGCTCGTCGAGCGCATGAACTCCGCCGAGGACGGCCGCGGCGTCGTCGCCCGGCTGACCGACCGGGGCCGGCTGCTGCTCGAGAACAGCGCGGCCACCCATGTCAACGGCGTGCGGGACCACCTGGTCGACCTCGTCGGCGACGACGACTTCGCGGCCCTGGGCCGCGTGATGAACGCCGTGACCGACCACCTGATCGCGGCTCATCCCGAGATGGAGATGCGCCAGCCCGCGACCGACGACGCCTAGAAGAGCAGGTGCTGGCGCAGGTCCCCGGTCTGCTCGACCACCATCGTGCGGTCGCCGAACCACCACGCGCCGTCGAGGCGGTGGAACGTGTCGAGGTAGCGCCCCGTGATGACGACCTGGAGCGGCAGCGAGGCGGTGGCCTGGAGCACGCAGAAGCTCGACCGGCAGGTGGCGGTGCCGGCGTACTCGTCCACGTCGATGATCGCGTTGGTCGTGAGGTGCTTGGTGCGCGGCGTGCCGGTGTCCTCGTAGCGTCGCGTCGAGCGCTCGTAGAGCTCGCGCACCCGGTCCCGGCCGGCGAAGACCGTCTCGGGAGGCCCGTCGGGCCTGCCGAGGATCCGGCCGTGCGCGAAGAGGTCCCCCACCCCGGCGAAGTCACCGGCGTCGATCCGCTCGGCGTAGGTGTAGAGCAGGTTCTCGATCAGGCGGGCGCTGTCGGTCATGCGCGCAGCCTAGGAGCCCGCGACGGCCTCCCGCGGTAAGAGGGTGATCTAGGTCACAGCGCGTACCGTGGGGAGCACTCATCGCATGCTGGCTCCCTCAGCCACCCCCACATGCAGAGCCCTCACGAGAGCTGGCCCGCATGTCCCCCACACGCAGCACCTCACCCACCCCTGCCCGGAGGAGGCGGTCGGCCCTGCGTCACGGCGCCGCCGCCTCGCTGACGATGTCCGCCGCGGGCCTGCTGGTCGCGGGCTTCGCGCTCAGCGGCGCCGCACCGGCGTACGCAGCCACCGCGATCGAGCTCGGCGACGCCGAGTCGTTCGCCGTGCTGGCCGCGAGCAAGATCGAGAACGTCGGCGGCTCCGTGGTGTCCGGCAACGTCGGCATCACCGGAGTCGACTTCACCGGTTTCCCTCCGGGCGTCATCAACGACGGGGTCCCCTACGTCACCACCCCCGAGGCCGCAGCCGCCGAGGTGGACTTCGGCCTCGCCTACGTGGCGGCCGCCGGCGCGCCCGCCGACGAGGACCTCACCGGCACCGACCTCGGCGGACTGACGCTCGAGCCCGGCGTCTACGAGGACACCTCGACGATGCAGCTGACCGGCGAGCTGGTGCTCGACGGCGGGGCGAACGACGTCTGGATCTTCCAGGCCGGCTCCAGCCTGACCACTGCTCCCGGGGCGCGGGTCACGCTGGTCAACGGCGCCCGCGCCTGCAACGTCTTCTGGCAGGTCACCAGCTCGGCGACCCTGGACTCGGGCAACCAGTTCGTCGGCACGATCTTGGCCCTGGCCTCGATCACGGTCGGCTCCGGCTCCGACGTGCAGGGCCGGCTGCTCGCGGGAGCCGCGGTCTCCATGAACACCAACGACATCACGCGCCCGGCGCCCTGCGCCGCCGCAGCCACGACGGCTCCGCCCACCACGTCGGCGACCCCCGGCGACGATGACGACGACAACGGCGGCGGCGGCGGCGGCAACGGCAACGGCGGAAGCAACGGCGGAGGCAACGCCGGAGGCGAGGGCGGCAACGGCGGGGACGACGGCAGCGGCGTCGCCCGCGGACCCGTGGTCCCGGTGGGCAACCCCGACACCGGCATGACCCCGGACGAGGAGGGCGGTGGTGGGCCGGCCGTGCTCTACGGCCTCGTCGGCCTCGTGGCCCTGGGCGCGCTGCTCACCGCCCGCACCCTGCGCACCACGCGAACCCACTGACCGTGGCGGTCAGCCACCGCGCCGGACCGAGCCGGGCGGCCCGCTCGGTGCGGTGGGCCCTGCTCGGCGTCACCTCGGTCCTCGCCGTCGCCGCGGTCCTGGTCTCGACGACCCTGAGCGGCGGGACCGACGGTGCCGCCACCGCGCGGGACACGACGCCGGCGAGCAGCTCGCCCCCGGCGGCTCCGGCGCCCGCGCCGGCCTCGACCCGCGCGGCGCGGGTCGCCCCGGTGTCCGCCGCGGCCCGTCCCGAGCACCTCACGATCGCCGAGATCGGTGTGTCCACCGACCTCCTGCGGCTGGGGCTCAACCCGGATCGGACGGTGCAGGTGCCGCAGGACGCCGACCTCGCCGGCTGGTTCGACCAGGGGCCTGCGCCGGGGCGGCCCGGCTCCTCGGTGCTGCTGGGACACGTCGACTCGACCGCCGGGCCGGCGGTCTTCCACCGGCTCAAGGAGCTCCGCGCGGGGGTCACGCTCGAGGTGCGCCTCGACGACGGCTCCGTGGCCCGCTTCGAGGTCACCCGCACCGCGACGTACGACAACGAGGACTTCCCCGCGCAGGAGGTCTATGGGGGCAGCACGCGACGACGACTGCTCAACCTGGTGACGTGCGGCGGCGAGTACGACGCCGAGCGGGGAGGCTGGCAGAGCAACGTGGTGGTCTTCACCGAGCTCGTCGGCGTCACACGGGCCTGAGCGAGCCGGTCAGCGGCGCGGCAGCAGCATGACCTGCTCGGTCCCGCTCACGGCCTCCACGCTCTCGAGGCGGCCCCCGAGGCCCTCGACCAGGTGCCGCGCCTCGCGCACCTCGTCGTCCTCGGCGCCGCCGCGTCGCTCGCCCCGGACGACGACGCGCAGGTGGCCGCGCGGGTCGCCCTCGAACACCAGCCGGGTGTCCCCGACGCCGTGGCGCACCCGGTCGTGCAGGAGCAGGTCGAGCACCTGCTCCACCGGGCCCGGGGTGAAGGCCAGCTCGAGGTCGCCCTCCACGGCCGCGGTGAGCACCCGGTCACGCTTGTCGAGCTCGTCGGACCAGCGCTGCGCCAGCGACGTCGCGAGCTCCTCGAGCGGCACCTGGTGACCGCCGATCAGCCCGCGCCGCGACAGGTCGACGAGGTCGCCCGCGACCACCGTCACCTCGTCGACCGCCTCCATGCAGTGCTCGGCCGCCGCCCGGGTGGCGGGAGGGAGGTCCTCGTCGAGGGTCATCTCCTCCAGCTGGAGGCGCAGCCCGGTGAGCGGGGTGCGCAGCACGTGCGAGGCGTGGGTGGCGAACTCCTGCTCGCGCTCCATGCGGTCGCGCATGGTGACCGCGCTCGAGCGCAGCGCGTCGGCGATGGCGCGCGCCTCCGGCACCTTGCTGTCGGGCAGGTCGAGGTCGAAGCGCCCGCGGCCGAGCGCGCTCGCGGCCACCGCGAGCTTCTGGAACGGCGCGGACAGCGAGCGGGAGATCGCGAAGCCCACCAGCGCCGACACCACGCCGGTGACCCCGAGCAGGGCCAGGACCGACCAGGAGTCGCGCGCCCAGAGGTTCTTGATGACGCCGGCGGACTGGCGCACGGTGACGTTGCCGCCGCCGTCCAGGCTGATCGTCGAGGAGATGCCGCCCTCCCCCGCCTCGTAGTCGGCGCCCGTGGCGACCACCGGCCGGCCGTCCGTGGGGGCGAACTCGACCTCGGTGTCGGGGCCGACGAAGCGGGCCAGCATCGCCGCGTCGACGGGGCGCGTGAGCGTGTCGTCCTCGACCACGGCCGCCAGGCTGGAGGCCTCGCGGTGCAGGTGCTCGGCCTCGCGCTCGCGCAGCAGGCCGTCCAGGGTCACGGCGCGCACGACCCCGGCGACGAAGATCATCGACAGGGTGACGACGAGGAAGGCGAGGGTGAGCCGTCTACGCATCGGGCGGGCTGCCCTCGAGGCGGAAACCCACCCCCCGGACAGCGACCACGCGCTCCGACACCCCGACACCCTCGAGCTTCTGCCGCAGGCGGCCGATCGTCACGTCCAGCGTCTTGGTCGAGCCGTACCAGTTCTCGTCCCACACGTCGGCCATCAGGGTCCCCCGGGAGACCACCTTGTCGCGATGGGCGGCGAGGATGTTGAGGACGTCGAACTCCTTGCCGGTCAGCGGGACCTCGTCGTCCCCGGCGTAGACGCGGCGGGCCGCCACGTCGATGCGCAGCGCACCGTCGTCGGCCTGCTCGCGGCCCGTGGCGCCGGTGGTACGCCGGATCAGCGCCCGGACCCGGGCCTGCAGCTCCGCGAGCCCGAAGGGCTTGGCGAGGTAGTCGTCGGCGCCGTAGTCGAGACCCACGACGCGGTCCAGCTCGCCGGCGCGCGCGGTCACGATCATGATCGCCCCGGTGAAGTCGGCGTCACGCGCCTGGCGGCATACCTCGAGACCGTCGATGTCGGGCAGGCCGAGGTCGAGGATGACCACGTCGGTCGGGCGCGAGGCGAGCTCGTCGAGGGCCTTCTGCCCGCTGTCGACCCACAGGACGTCGTAACCCTCTCGCTCCAGGGTGCGAACGAGGGGGATCGCGATGTCCTCCTCGTCCTCGACGACCAGCACTCGATGAGCCACAGTCGTGCATCATAGGGGCTCACGGCGGGCCCCACCCCAGGATCGGCTCACCGGGCGGCGCCAGGGTTCGTCGGGGTCGTCGCCGCAGCACGTCTCGGAGCACGAGGACGCCCAGCAGGGCGCCGGGCACGAGCAGTGCCCACCAGGCCTCGCGCTGGATCGAGCCGACGAACGGCCAGCCGGCGTACGGGACGGCGACGACGACGCGAGGCAGGGAGGCGTCGCCGACGGGCACCAGCCAGGGGTCGGGATCGGCCAGCGCGTCGCCCTGGGTCTGCAGGACACCCCCCTCGATCAGGACGATCCGTCGGGTGACCAGCTCGTCCACGTCGGCGGAGCGCGGCGGGCGGTAGGTGATGACGTCCCCGACCTCCAGGTCGCTGACGGGGACGACGCGCTCCAGCACCACCGACCCGCGGTCGATGCCGCCGTCCATGGCGCTCGTCGAGATGACGTAGCGCTCCAGGCCGAACGTGGTCGGGAGCAGCGCCAGGAGGGTGACCGGGCCGACGACGGCCAGCAGCAGGAGCGTGAGGGCACGCGCGGACATCGTGCGACGCGGTGGTGCCGGTGCGATCTCCATGACGTTCCCCTCGTCCACGCCGACGGCCGAGTACGGGACCCTCAGGACGCTACGGGGGTGCCCACCACGTGGGAGGAACGCTGCTCCCACGACGCCTCCACCGTTGGGTAACAGCGTCGGCGGGCGCTCAGGAGGCGAACAGGTCGCCGTGCTCGGCCACGCGGGCCAGGACCTCGTCGAAGCGCAGCTGGCCGAGGCCCTCGGGGTCCTCGGCGCCGGCCTCGACCTCCTCCCACGACACGGGGGCGGCGACGAAGGGCCGCTCCTTGCCACGCAGCGAGTACGGCGAGATCGTCGTCTTGGAGCCGGCGTTCTGGGACCAGTCGAGGAACACCTTGCCCGAACGCCGGGCCTTGGTCATCGTGGCCGTGACCAGCTGGGCGTGCTCGCCCTGCAGCTCCTCGGCGAGCTCCTTGGCCAGGGCGGTGGAGTCGTCGCTCGGCAGGCGCTTCGGCAGGTCGGCGTAGAGGTGCAGCCCCTTGCTGCCGCTGGTGACCGGCTTGCCCGTCAGGCCGCGGTCGGCGAGCTTGTCGCGCACCATCAGCGCCACCTGGCAGCACTCGTGCAGGCCGGCCGGCTCCCCCGGGTCGAGGTCGATGACCAGGCGGTCGGCGTGGCGGGGGCGGCCGTTGCGTCCCACCGTCCACTGGTGGACGTGGAGCTCCAGGGCGGACAGGTTGACCAGCCAGGTGAGCGTCGCCAGGTCGTCGACGATGGGGAAGGTGATCACCCCGTCGCCCTTGCCCGAGCGACTCCCGGTGGTGGGCACCGTGGCGGTTCGGACCCACGAGGGGGTGCCGGAGGGGGCGTTCTTCTCGAAGAAGCTCATGTCCTGCACGCCGTGCGGAAAGCGGATCCGGGTCACCGCGCGGTCCTGGAGGTGCGGCAGCAGGACCGGCGCGATCTGGGCGTAGTAGCTCAGCACCTCGCCCTTGGTGGTGCCGGTGCGGGGGAACAGCACCTTGTCCAGGCTGCTGATCTTGAGGGTGCGGCCCTCGACGTCCACCAGCACTTCCTGCTTGTCGTAGGTCTCCTTCTTGGGGGTCATCGGCCCACCGCGATCACCGGGTGCAGGTCGGGGTCGAGGCGCCGCAGGAGCCGGCGCAGGAACCCCCGCGGGGCGCTGACGCAGCCGGCGGTCGCGCCGCGGCCGTTGACGTGGAGGAAGATCCCCGAGCCGCGGTGGCGCACCTGTCCGGGGTTGAAGCCCACCACCACGGCGTACTCGTACTGGCGGCCGTAGTCGGTCAGCCGCTCGGAGACGTCCGGGTGGCTCGACGGCAGCCACCACCGGAAGCCACCGCGCGACTGGTGGCGGTAGCGGTTGTAGAAGTCCGAGGCGTTGTCCTGGACCCAGAAGTCGCCGCGCCGGATCCTGCGGTAGCGCAGGTCCCAGCCGTCCTCGGCCCGGTGCGTGCCGAAGGCCCAGGGCAGCGCGTAGGTGCCCAGCGGGGTGGTGCCGGTCCCCTGGCGCCGACGGCCGCCCCGCACCAGACCGCCGTAGCCGGTGCGGCCGTCGGTGGTGACCATCCGCCGCACCCACCGCTCGCCGGTCCTGGTCCAGAACGCCACCCGGGCGTGGTGACCGTGGGTGTGGTTGACCGTGACCACCTGGCGGGTCCGCGGCCCGACGCGCACCCGGACCCCGCCGAGCACGACGCGCTCGGCGGCCGCCGGCGCCGCTGCCGTGGCGGTGCCCGGCAGGGCCGTGGCCGGCGCCGGGGACGCCAGGAGGACGAGCACCAGGGCGGCGACGAGCGGCAGCCCAGCAGCTGGACGGGTCACGGGTGGGCTCCCAGGGACTCGGGGTCGAGGTCGTGGCGCACGCCCTGGTAGGACGGCTGGCGCAGCCGGTCGTAGCCGGAGCCGTGGGTGTCGACGTCGACGACCACGCGCGGCTCGACCCAGTGGGTGCCGCGAGCGTCGACGCGCGGCACCTCGTCGGCGAACGGGCTGTCGGTCCGCGCCAGCGGCGCCAGGAGCTCGGACAGCATCGCGCCGGCCTTGCCGCCGATGCCGCTGCCGACGCGACCGCGGTAGAGCAGCCCGTCGGGGGTCTGCTCCCCCACGAGCACCGCGGCCAGCCGGTCGCTCGTGCCCTCCTGCGGCCGCCAGCCGCCGATGACGTAGGAGAGCCGCTGCCGGTGGGCGAACTTCAGCCAGTGCGGCGAGCGGACCTCGAAGGTGTAGCGCGAGGAGAGCCGCTTGCTCACGATCCCCTCGAGCCCCTGCTGCCGGGTCGCGTCGTAGAGCATGGCGCCGTCGTCGTACGCCGCCGGGACCTGCCACGTGGAGCCGGCCAGGTCCAGACCACCGAGGACCTCGCGGCGGCGCTCGAGCGGCTGGTCGGTCAGGTCCCTGCCGTCGAGGCGCAGGAGGTCGAAGACCATGAACGTCGCGGGGATCTGCCGACTGAGCCGCTGGGCCGTCGTGGCGTTGCGCGTGTGCATGCGGTCCTGGAGGACCCGGAAGTCCGGGATCCCCCGCTCGTTGAGGGCAATCACCTCGCCGTCGACGAGCACGTCGCGGTCGCCGAAGGGTGCGGCGCTGATCTCGGGCCAGGCCGGGGTGACGTCGTTGGCGTTGCGGCTCCACATGCGCGTGGCACCGTCACGGGCGTCGGCGAGGATGCGCACGCCGTCCCACTTGACCTCGTGCGACCACTCGTCGCCCGACGGCACGTGGGTGCCTTTGGTGGCGAGCATGGGACGCATGACGACATCATGCCTCCCGTGGACACGACCAGCTCGACCGACGCAGGCACCTACGCGGTGATCGGCGCGGGCCCCTCGGGGCTCGCCGCGGCGCGCAACCTGCAGCGCGCCGGCATCCCCTGGACCGGCTACGAGCTGGCCTCGGGCGTCGGAGGCCTGTGGGACATCGACGGCCCGCGCAGCACCGTCTACGAGTCGGCACACCTGATCTCGTCGAAGCGGACCACGGAGTTCGCGGAGCACCCGATGGGCGACGACGTCGCCGACTACCCCTCCCACCGCGAGCTGCTGGCCTACTTCCGCGACTTCGCCAGGCGGTTCGACCTCACCTCGGGCTTCCGGTTCGAGACGGAGGTCGTGGCGGCGGCGCCGCACCCCGACGGCGGCTGGACGGTGACGGTGGAGCACGCGGGCGAGCGCATCGAGCACCGGCACGCCGGGGTGCTGGTGGCCAACGGCACGCTGAGCGAGCCGTCGGTGCCGACGTTCGCCGGGGAGTTCGACGGCGAGGTGCTGCACACCAGCGCCTACAAGAGCCCGACGGTGTTCGCCGGCAAGCGGGTGCTGATCATCGGGGCCGGCAACTCCGGCTGCGACATCGCCGTCGACGCCGTGCACCACGCGGCCTCGGTCGACCTGTCGGTGCGCCGCGGCTACTACTTCGTGCCGAAGTACCTCTTCGGCAAGCCCGCCGACACCCTCAACCAGGGCCGGCCCCTGCCCCCGCGGATCAAGCAGGCGATCGACACCCGGGTGCTGCGGATGTTCACCGGCGACCCGACGCGCTTCGGGTTCCCGGAGCCGGACTACAAGATCTATGAGTCCCACCCGATCGTGAACACCCTGGTGCTGCACCACCTGGGCCACGGCGACCTGCGGGTCCGGCCCGACGTGGAGCGGCTGGACGGCGACGGCGTGGCCTTCCGCGACGGCACCCGCTCGCCGTACGACGTGGTCGTGCTGGCCACCGGCTACCACCTGCACTACCCGTTCCTGGACCCCGCGCTGCTGCGCTGGAGCGGGCGCGGAAGCGCTCCCGACCTCTACCTCAACATCTTCACGCAGGCCGACCGCGACCTCTTCGTGCTGGGCATGATCGAGGCCTCCGGCATCGGCTGGCAGGGCCGCTACGAGCAGGCCGAGCTCGTGGCGTCCTACCTGCGCGCCCGCCGGGACCGACCCGACGCCGCCCGCGCGCTCGAGGAGCGCGTCGCCGGGCCGCGTCCCGACCTGTCCGGCGGCTACCACTACCTCGGGCTGGAGCGCATGTCCTACTACGTCAACAAGGACGCCTACCGCGCCGCGGTGCGCGCCGAGATCGAGGGGCTCGCATGACCGACGTCGACAACGTCCGGATCGTCTTCGAGGAGAGCTCGCTGACGACGCTCAAGATCGTCATCGGGCTGATCCTCTTCGGGATCGCCCTGGACACCAAGGCGGAGGACTTCGCGGCCGCGCTGCGCCGTCCTGGGGTCATCGCCATCGGCGTGATCGCGCAGTTCGTGCTGCTCCCGGCGATCACGTTCGTGCTGACGCTGGTGCTCGACCTGCGCGGCTCCGTGGCGCTGGGGCTGATCCTCGTGGCGTGCTGCCCGCCCGGCAACGTCTCCAACATCCTCACCCACCGGGCCGGCGGCGACGTGGCGCTGTCGGTGTCGATGACGGCGGTCAGCAACCTGCTGGCGATCTTCCTGATGCCGCTGAACGTCGCGTTCTGGGGCGGCCTGCACCCCACCGGCGACAAGCTGCTGGAGGAGATCGACCTCAGCGCCGTCGACATGCTCCTGGAGATCGGGCTGGTGATCGGCGTGCCTTTCGTCGCCGGCATCGCGATCGCCCGGCTGTGGCCGCGGGTCGCCGCCACCGGCCACCGCATCATCGGGCCGATCTCCTACGTCGGGCTGGCCGCGATCATCGTCATCGGCGTGGCCCGCAACTGGGACGTGTTCGTGGACTACATCGGGATCGTGCTGCTCGCGGTGTTCCTGCACGACGCGCTGTCGCTGCTGCTCGGCTACGGCATCGGCCGCGCGACGCGGCTGCCCGACGCCAGCGTGCGGGCGATGACCTTCGAGGTCGGCATCCGCAACGCCGGCCTGGGCCTGCTGCTGGTCTTCACCTACTTCGACGGCCTCGGCGGCATGGCGCTGGTCGCCGCCTGGTGGGGCATCTGGGACATCGTCGCGGGGCTCGCCGTCGCGGTCGCCTGGCGCCGGGTGCGCGGCGCCGCCCCGTCGCCGTCGTCCGGCGAGCCGGTGGCGACGCCATGACGTCGGTCCTGGTCACCGGGGGCAGCGGCTTCCTCGGCTCGTCGGTGGTGCGCGGCCTCGCCGCCGCCGGGCACGCGGTCACGAGCGCCGACCTCCGGTTGCCCGCCGAGCCGGTCGCCGGTGTCGAGCACGTCGTCCTGGACGTCACCGACGCTCGCGCCGTCGAGGCCGGGGTCGCAGCGGCCGCGCCCGAGGTCGTCGTGCACCTGGCCTCGATCGTGACCCCGGGCAAGGGCTCCTCGCGCGCCCTCGAGCGGGCCGTCGACGTGGACGGGTCGCGCAACGTCCTGGAGTCCTGCCTCGCCCACGGCGTCCGCCGGCTGGTGGTCTCCTCCAGCGGCGCCGCCTACGGCTACCACCCCGACAACGGCGCGGCCCACGGCGGCTGGCTCACCGAGGACGACCCGGTGCGCGGCAACGAGGAGTTCGCCTACAGCCACCACAAGCGGCTGGTCGAGGAGATGCTGGCGACCGCCCGCACCGAGCACCCGGCCCTCGAGCAGGTGGTGCTGCGCATCGGCACGATCCTCGGGGAGTCGGTCGACAACCAGATCACCGCGCTGTTCGAGCGGCCGCGGCTGCTGAGGATCCGCGGCGCGGACTCCCCCTTCGTGTTCGTGTGGGACACCGACGTCGTCGCGGTCATCGAGCGGGCCGTGACCGGCCCGGCCACCGGCGTCTTCAACGTCGCCGGCGACGGCGCGCTGACCATCGACGAGATCGCGGGGCTGCTGGGCAAGCCGACGCTGGTGGTCCCGGAGCCGCTGCTGCGCCTCGCCCTCGCGGTGGGCAGCCGGCTGGGCCTCACGCCGTACGGGCCGGAGCAGACGCGCTTCCTGCAGTACCGCCCGGTGCTGGACAACAGCAGGCTGAAGCGGGAGTTCGGGTACCGGCCGACGAGGACCAGCCGGGAGGCCTTCGATGAGTGGCGGGTGCGGCGCAGGTCGTAACCGCGGATACTGGTGTGACGTCAGCGACGAGAGAGGTTCAACATGCGTGCGATCTGGAAGGGTGCGGTGTCGTTCGGGCTGGTCAACGTGCCGGTCAAGCTCTACTCCGCCACCGAGTCGCACGACGTGTCGTTCCGGCAGGTGCACGCCAAGGACGGCGGTCGCATCAAGTACCAGCGGGTCTGCTCGATCGACGGCGAGGAGGTGGCCTACGCCGACATCGCCAAGGGCTACGAGACCGAGGACGGCGAGATGGTCATCCTCAGCGACGACGACCTCGCCGAGCTCCCGCTGACGTCCTCGCGCGAGATCGCGGTCGAGAAGTTCGTGCCCACCGACCAGATCGACCCGATGCTCTTCGAGAAGTCCTACTACCTCGAGCCCGAGAAGGCCGGCGCCAAGCCCTACGCCCTGCTGCGCCAGGCCCTGCTCGACGCCGACCGGATGGCCGTGGTCACCGTCGCGCTGCGCCAGCGCACGTCGGTGGCGGTGCTGCGGGTGCGCGACGACGTGATCGTCATGCAGACCATGATGTGGCCCGACGAGATCCGCAAGCCCGACTTCAACATCGACGGCGGCGAGGTCAAGGACTCCGAGGTCAAGATGGCCAACATGCTGGTCGAGACCCTGGCCGGCGACTTCGTGCCCGACGACTTCGAGGACGACTACGCCGAGGCCGTCGAGGCCCTGGTGAAGGCCAAGATCGAGGGCGGCGAGGTCAAGCGCACCGCCACCTCCACCAAGTCCTCCGGCGAGGTCGTCGACCTGCTCGCAGCCCTCCAGCGCTCGGTCGACGCCGCCAAGACCGCCCGCGGCGAGGACGACGCCTCCGCCGACAAGAAGCCGGCCGCGAAGAAGACCGCGGCCAAGAAGGCCCCCGCGAAGAAGGCCCCGGCCAAGAAGACCGCCGTCAAGAAGACCCCGGCCAAGAAGACCGCCGCGAAGAAGACCCCGGCCAAGAAGGCCAGCTAGCCGTTCCGGCGGGTGGCGCTAAGCGGTCATCCGCCTCAGCTGGGCCCCGATCTCGGCCGCGACGGCGACCGCGAGGTCCTGGGCGCTCTCGCCGTCGACCTCGGGGACGACGCGCTGGACGGTGCCGCCGGCGAGGAGCTCGGCCGCGCCGACGAGCTGCGCCTCGGCCATCTCGGGGGCGTGGCCGGCGTCGCCGTGGACGATGATGCTCGCGCCCTCGGGCGGCAGCGGCGAGAGCCAGGCGTGCTCGGCGGCGATGACGGTGCCGGCGGGCAGCAGCGCGAGCGCGCCGCCTCCGGTGCCCTGCCCCAGCAGCACCGAGAGCGTCGGCACGGTCATCGAGGTGAGGGTGCCGATGCAGCGCGCGATCTCGCCGGCGATGGCCCCCTCCTCCGCGCGCTTCGAGAGCTCGGCGCCGGGGGTGTCGATGACGGTGACCAGCGGCAGCCCGAGCTCCTCGGCCAGGCTCATCGCCCGGCGAGCCTCGCGCAGGGCGCCCGGGCCCATCGCCCGGTCGGGCGTCTGGCGGCTCCGGTCCTGGCCCACCAGGACGCAGGGCTGGCCGTCGATGCGCGTCAGCGCGAGGAGCACCGTGTCGTCGAACTCCCCCTCGTCGGTGCCGCGCAGGCGCAGGGTGCCGGTGGCGCCGTGGCGCAGCAGGTCGCGTACGCCGGCCCGGTCGTCGGCCCGGGTGCGGGTGATCGACTCCCACACCGGCGTACGGCGTGAGGTCGCGGCGTCCTCGCGCCGGGGCAGCGTGGCCTCGCCGGGGCCGTCGACCAGCACGGCGAGCGCGAGGTCGACCAGGCCGGGCAGCTGCTCGGGCGACACGACGGCGTCGATGATGCCCTGGGCGGCGAGGTTCTCGGCGGTCTGCACGCCCGCGGGGAAGGGCTCGCCGTGCAACCCCTCGTAGACGCGCGGGCCGAGGAAGCCGACGAGCGCGCCCGGCTCCGCGACGGTGACGTGGCCCAGCGACCCCCAGGACGCGAACACGCCGCCCGTGGTGGGGTGGCGCAGCTGCACGAGGTAGGGCAGCCCGGCGGCCCGGTGGGCCATGAGGGCCCGGGAGATGTCGACCATCTGCACGAAGGCGGGCGTGCCCTCCTGCATGCGGGTCCCGCCCGAGCTGGTCGTGGCGAGGACCGGGATCCCCTCCGCCGTCGCGCGTCGTACGGCGGACGCGATCCGGCGCGCGGTGGCCTGGCCGATCGAGCCGCCCAGGAAGCGGAACTCGTTGGCCACCACCGCCACCGGCCGGCCGCTCACGAGGCCGCGCCCGGTGAGCACGGCCTCGTCGGCGCCGGACTTCTCCGCCGCGGCCTCGAGCTCGCGGCGGTAGTGCTCGGCGTGGTGGGAGATGTCGATCGGGCTGTCCCAGGAGACGAACGAGCCGTCGTCGAGGACCAGGTCGAGCAGCTCCTGGGCGCCCCAGCGGCGAGCGCTCACGCGTCCTCCTCCAGCCAGGCCCGGATGGAGCCGGCGTGCTCGTCGAGCACCGGCGGCGCGCCGTGGTCGCGGCGCGTGACCTCGTCGCCGGCCGCGTCGAAGAACCGCAGCGGCGGGCCGGGCAGCGTGACCCGGCCGAGCGTCGGGTGCTCGACGTCGACGAGCAGCCCCTGGCTGGCGGTCTGGTCCCACTCGTAGACCTCGTCGAGCGTGCGGACCTTGCCGGCGGGCACGCCCACCTCGGCCAGGCGCGCGAGGAGCGGCTCGGCGTCCCAGTCGGCGAAGGCGGCCTCGACGACCTCGATGACGCGCTCGCGCACCGCCACGCGCTCCTCGTTGGTGGCGAGCCCCTCGGCCGACGGGTCCAGCCCGAAGCCCTCGCAGAAGCGGCGCCACAGCCCCTCGCTGCCCAGCGCGATCTGCACGGCGCCGTCGCGGCAGTGGAAGAGCCCGTAGGGCGCGATGGAGGGGTGGTGGTTGCCCTGGGCGACGCCGACCTCGCCGGCCACCGTCCAGCGCGTGCCCTGGAAGGCGTGCACGCCGATGACCGAGGCCAGCAGCGAGGTGCGCACGACGGTCCCGCGGCCGGTGCGGTGCCGCTCGTTGAGCGCGGCCACCACGCCGTAGGCGCCGTACATCCCCGACAGCAGGTCGGCGATCGGCACCCCGACGCGCTGCGGGTCGTCGGGCCCGGAGCCCGTCAGCGACATCAGCCCGGCCTCGCCCTGCGCGATCTGGTCGTAGCCGGCGCGGCCGCCCTCGGGCCCGTCGTGGCCGAAGCCGGTGATCGAGAGGACCACCAGGCGCGGGTTGCGCTCCTGAAGCGCGGCGATGCCGAGCCCGAGCCGCTCCAGCACGCCGGTGCGGAAGTTCTCCACCAGCACGTCGGCGCGGTCGACGAGGCGCAGCAGCAGCTCGCGGTCGCCGTCGTCCTTGAGGTCGAGCGCGATCGACTCCTTGTTGCGGTTGGCCGACAGGAAGTACGTCGACTCGCGGCGGTCGGGGTCGCCGACGAACGGCGGCCCCCAGCCCCGGGTGTCGTCCCCGCGGCCGGGCGCCTCGACCTTGATCACGCGGGCGCCCAGGTCGCCCATCATCATCGTGGCGTGGGGCCCGGCGAGGGCGCGGGTCAGGTCGACGACGAGGACGTCGTCCAGTGGTCCGGTCATGGCGCGGTCAGCCTCTCGTTCACCAGCTCGGGAGCACGAGCGCGGCCCAGACCAGGAGCGGTCCGACGATCACCACGATCACGCTGTAGGTCAGGATCTGCTTGTAGAACACCGGCTCCTCGATGGTGTCCGGCCTGTTGGCCAGCATCAGCGCGCCGTTGGTGGAGAACGGGCTGACGTCGACGATCGTCGACGACACCGCCAGTGCGGCCACGAACATGGCCGCGGAGATGCCGCCCTCGGAGATCAGCGGCACCGCGATGGGGATGATGATCGGCAGCAGCGCGGTGGAGGAGGCGAACGCCGAGACCACGCCGCCGACGTAGCAGAGGACGAGGGCACCGAGGGCCACGACGCTGAAGCCGGCGGCCCACTTGCCGACGTACTCCGGGGAGCCGGCGGCGGTGAGGATCGCGGCGTAGGTGCTGACCCCGGCGACGAGCAGGACGGTCGGCCAGGCGATCTGCTTGACCGCGTCCTTGTGCTCGTTGGGCGAGAGCATCGCGAGGATGACGGCCGCGGTGATGGCGACGAAGCCGATGTTCTTGTCGAAGGCGAGCGCGATGACGGCCACGCCGACGAACGCCGTCAGCGTCAGCAGCTGGTCGCGGCGCACGCCCAGCGCCTGGGTGCCGGTGGGGGCGCTGGCGCCCATGCCGCGGGCGGGCACGAGCGCGCCGCCGCGGTGCAGGTCCTCGTCGAGGGTGTCGGGCTCGTGGGGGTTGATCCGGCGCTTCATGAGCTCGCGGCCGCCGAGCAGGAAGAAGAGGATCGCGGCCATGATCGTGTTGACGACGAGGCTCGCGAGGAAGACCGTGACCTCGCTCGTGGGCAGGCCGGCGTCCTCCATCACCGAGTTGGTGATCGTGCCGTAGATGCTGATCGGGGAGAACCCGCCGCCCTGGGCGCCGTGGACGACGAACATGCCCATCATCAGCGGGTTGATCTTGTAGCGGCCGGCGAAGCCGAGCGCGATCGGTCCGATGATCGCGCAGGCGGCCGGGCTGGCCGCGCCGATGGCGGTCAGCAGCGCGGTGACGCCGAACATCACCCACGGGATCAGCGCCACGCGGCCGCCGACGGCGCGGACCGCGGTTCTCACGATGAGGTCGACGGTGCCGTTGTTGCGCGCGATGGCGAACAGGTAGGTGACGCCGATCAGCGTGAGGATCAGGTCCCCGCTCACCCCCGCCAGGATCTCCTTCTCGTCGAGGTCGAGCGAGTACATGCCGACCAGCCAGGCGGCGACGTACGCGAGTGCTCCCATGTTGATCGGCAGCACCGTGCCGATCACGAACAGCGCCACGAGGGCGATGATCGCTACCCATTCCGGACCCATGAGTCTCCTCCTGCTGCCGGCGTCGTGGTCGTGGGTGACCGGGCTCACACGCTGGCTCAGTGGCCTAGCCAATAGGTCAATGGGCCGGTTGTCAATAGAATCCCCGCATGTCCTCCGACCCCGTCTTCCCGCAGCGGCTCCTGCGGACCCGGCTCTACGAGCAGGTCGCGGAGCAGATCACCGCGTGGATCGCCGACAACCACCTCAGCGCGGGAGACCGGCTGCCGCCGGAGCGCGAGCTGGCCACCCGGCTGGGCGTGAGCCGGGCGACGCTGAGCCAGGCACTGGTCGCGCTGGAGGTGATCGGCGTGGTGGCCGTGCGCCACGGGGACGGGACGATCCTGCGCGACGCCCCCGGGTCCACCCGGATCGTCGAGGCGATCCGCTCCCACGCCGACCGGCTGCCCGAGATCATCGAGACCCGCGACGCGCTGGAGACCAAGATCGCCGCGCTGGCAGCGGTCCGCCGCAGCGACGAGGACCTCGCCCGCATCGACGACGCGCTCGACGCCATGGAGACCGACATCGCGGCCGGCGGCCGCGGGGTCGAGGGCGACGAGCGCTTCCACGGCGCGGTCACCGCCGCCGCCCACTCGCTGCTGCTGGCCCGGCTCATGGACGAGATCGGTGACCTGATCAAGGAGACCCGCATCGAGTCGCTGAGCCAGCCCGGCCGCCCCCGCGACTCACTGGCCGGGCACCGCGCCATCGCCGACGCGATCCGCGCCGGCGACCCGGGCGCCGCCGCCGACGCGATGCACGACCACGTCGCGATGGTGAGCGACGTCGCCCTGCTGCGCCCCCGGTGACGGGTCTCGAGCAGCTGGCGGTCGTAGCCGCCGGGTTCGGCGCGGGCATCCTGACCTCGACCGTCGGGGTCGCCTCGCTGCTCAGCTTCCCGGTGCTGGTCGCCGTCGGCCTGCCACCGGTGGTCGCCAACGTCAGCAACACCATCGGCATGGTGCCGGCCGGGGCGAGCGGCTCGTTCGGCTACCGGCGCGAGCTGCGCGAGCACCCGCGGGTCACGGCCACCGTCATCGCCACCTGCACCGCCGGCTCGGTCGTGGGCGCCGTGCTGCTGCTCGGGCTCCCGGCCGGGGTGTTCGAGGCCGTCGTGCCGTGGCTGATCCTGTTCACCTGCCTGCTGGTCGGAGCCCAGCCCCGCATCTCCACGCTGCTGCGCCGGCGCCACCCTGCCGGGGAGGTCCCGGCGGACCGCACCCTGATGTCGCCGCTGACCAAGGCGTTCTCGACGTTGGTGGGCGTCTACGGCGGCTACTTCGGCGCGGGGTCGGGCGTGATGATGGTCGCCGTCCTGGGCTTCGGGCTCGACCTCGAGCTGCGCGTCGTCAACGGGCTCAAGACGCTCGCGATCCTCTGCGGCAACGTGCTCGCGGCGCTGATCTTCATCGCCGTGGCCGACGTGGACTGGCGTGCCGTCGCCCTGCTCGCGTCCGGCTCCGTCGTGGGCGGCTACGTCGGCGCGCGGGTCGGTCGGCGGCTGCCGCCGTCGCTCTTCCGGGCGCTGGTCGTCGTCGCCGGCGTCACCGCCGCGGCGTCGATGCTGCTCGGCTGAGGCACCGCCTCAGCGGCGTGCCTCGCGGATGAGCGGCTTGACGGCGTTGATGGAGCGGACCCGGCCCGAGACGACGTTCGAGCCGGCCTGCGAGAACGTCGCCGACGGGATGCCCACGATCTCGGCGTCGTTGTCGATGGCCGCGCCGCCGGAGTTGCCCGGCGCGATGCGGGCGTCGGTGTCGATCTCCGAGCGCCGGCCGAGCGCGGGGTCGTCGAGGAACGTCGAGATGACCCCGCGGGTCACCGAGACGCCCGAGGACCCCGAGATGCTCGGGAAGCCCAGCACCGTGACGTCGTCGCCGGTGCGCAGCTCGTCGGAGTCCCCCACCGGCAGCGTCGGCAGGTCGAGCGGGCGGTCGAGCTCGCCGCCGTCGATGGTGGCGTAGATCTTGATGACCGAGGCGTCGAGGAAGCCGTCGCTGACCACGACGCGGGCGCGGTAGGCCGGCGCCGCGGCCGAGTCGTCGGCGTCCTCCACGAGGGCGACGCGCAGGTAGTCGGGGTTGGTGTCCTGGGTGGGCCCGTACTGGCGGTCCAGCCCCTCGGCCTCGGGCTCGGCGACGTGGGCGTTGGTCAGGATGAGGCCCTCGGAGCCGATGATCGTGCCGGAGCCCGACCAGGTGACGGACCCGCCGTCCTCGGTCTCGGACTCCGCCGAGATCAGGACGGTCGCCACCTTGGCGCGGTCGAGCTCGGCGCCGGTGAGCACGTCGGAACCGGCGGTGGGCGTCGGGTCGTCGCCGGCCGGCCCGTCCTCCTCGGTCGCCAGCACCGCCACCGCGGCCCCGCCCGCGACCACCACGACCGCCACCAGCGCGGCGGCGCCCACCTTGAGCCGCCGGGACCAGCGGGCGCGGGCGATACGGCGCTCCTCCTCCTGCGCCGAGAGCAGCGGCACGACCGTCAGCTCCGGCCCGGCGACGGGGTGACCGAGCCGCAGCGCGACCCGCTCCCGGACCGGGTGGGTGTCGAGGCGGCGGCCGTCGAGGAACGTGCCCTCGCGCGAGGCGTTGGTGTAGGTCCAGCCGCCGGGGACGGCGTCGAGGCGACCGTGCACGCGCGAGGCGACCCGGTCGGTGAGGACCACGGAGCTCTCGGGCAGGCGGCCGACCGTGACGGTCGACGGGTGGGTGAAGCGGTGCTCGCGCCCCTCGGCGACCACCATCAGGTCCGGACCGCTGCGCTGCTCCTCGCGCTCCGGCCCGGGGCGCTGGGCGGCGAGCACGACGGTGTGGTCGAGGTCCCCGTCGTCGTCCTCGTGCTCGGCGTGCTCGGGCTCGGCGTGCTCGTGCTCGGCGACGGGCGTGACCGTCACCTCGCTGCCGGTGTCGACCGGGCCGCACCGCACGGTGACGGGTCCGGTGAGCCGCAGCTCGGTCACCCGGTCGCCCTCGACGAAGGTGCCGTGGGCGCTGTGCACGTCGACGAGGACCCAGCCCTCGGCGTCGGGGCGGAGCTCGGCGTGGACGCGCGAGACGCCGTCCCCGGTGAGCAGGACGTCGGAGTCGAGGGCGCGGCCCAGTCGCAGCACGCGCGACCCGTCGCCGTCGATCGTGCGCGCGCCGACCTCCACCCGTAGGCGCTGCACCTCAGGCCGCCTGGGAGCGGACGGCCGTGACGAGCGAGCCGTCCACGCTCACGCGGACGCCGTCGACGATCTCCATCGTGCGGTCGGGCTCCAGCCGGACCCGCTGCCCGGCGGCGTACGTCGCCTCCCAGGCGCGGCCCGACACGTTGTGCAGGCCCCAGCGCCCGGCGTCCTGGGGGTGGGCGCGGACCCGGCCGACGACCCGGGACTCGTCGGCCCCCGGCGCCAGGTGGTCGCTGCGCAGGGTGGCCAGCGCGCTGACGGCCACGGTGCGGCGCCCGACCTGGAGCAGGTACGCCGGCTGCAGCGAGCGGCCGCAGGAGCGGCACGTGCGGCGGGGCTCGGCGGGGTCCCAGAAGCCGGTCGTACCGCACCGGCAGCGGACCATGCCGTCGCGCAGCCGGTCCATGGCCTTCATCCACTGTCCCTCGGTCACCCGCTGGCCGGGACGCTCGACCCCGGCGACGAACGCCTGGACGAACAGGTCCTGGAGGAAGCGCGGGTAGATCGCCCAGTAGTCCTGCACGACCTGCGAGGGACGGTTGTCGTCGCGGTCGGGGTGCAGGCAGAAGACCGGGTCCGTGCCGAAGTGCTCGAGGAGCCAGGCGGCGTCGCGCAGGCCGTCGTCGGTGCGCGCGCCCTCGAAGGGGTGGCCGAGGAACAGCGTGTAGAAGAGCAGCACGGCCAGCGAGTGGCGGTCGGTGTCGGTGCTCGGGAGCGTCTGGAAGGTCAGGTCCCGCACCACCTCGGGCGCCATGAAGAACGGCGTCCCGAGGACGCGGCTGGTGCCGTCGTCGACGCCGACGTTGTCGTTGTCGCAGATCAGGACGTCGCCGTTGGCGGGCTCGAAGAACACGTTGCCGAAGGAGATGTCGCGGTAGCAGAGGCCGCGCGCGTGCAGCCGCAGGAAGCTCGACGCCAGCTGGCGGCAGATGCTGATCGTGGCGTCGAAGGAGACCGACAGCGGCGTGCCGTCGCGGTCGGTGTTGGCGAGCAGGAAGCTCAGCTCGAGGTAGCGACGCTCACGCAGCCGCATCACGTAGCCGAACGACGGCTCGCCGGCCACGCGCGCCATGCTGATCGGCCAGAGGAACCGCTGGTGGGGCGACCCGAGCTCCACCAGTCGCTGCATCTCGTGGAACTGCTCGGCCGACGCGGACTCCGGCCGGTACCACTTCAGCGCCAGCGCCTCGCCGTGCGGGAGCCGCACCTCGTGCACGAAGCCCTGACCGCCCTGGCCGAGCAGCCGCACGACCCGGGCGCGACCGAGTGGGCCGAGGTCCACCTCGGTCCCGTCAGGCAGGCTCATGGCTGGTCAGGGTATATCGTCGCCACGGCCGAGACCGCGGAGCGGGGTGGACATGAGTGATCGCTTGGGCGGCGCCCTCCAGCGCAAGCCGCTGCACTTCATCTTCGTGCTCGACGTCTCCGGCTCGATGCTGCGGGGCGGTCGCATCCAGGCGCTGAACAACGCCATGGCCGAGGTCGTCCCCCACCTGCGCGACGAGGCCCGCGCCAACCCCCACGCCGAGCTGCTCGTGCGCGTGCTGGCGTTCGCCACGGAGACGACATGGGTCGTCGAGGAGCCGACGCCGATCGAGCAGTTCCACTGGGAGCGGCTGCCGGCCACCCCCAAGGGCTTCACCGAGCTGGGCAGTGCGCTGTCGGTGCTCGCGAAGAGCCTGCGCGAGATGGACACCGGCGCCAGCGCCTACCCGCCGGCGATCATCCTGGTCTCCGACGGCCGGCCCACCGACAGCACCGGCACCAGCTTCGTCGACGGGCTCCAGGAGCTGCTCGACGAGCGCTGGGGCGCCGCCGCCGTCCGCCTCGGCCTGGGCGTCGGACGCGACGCGGACATGCACGCCCTGCGGCGCTTCATCGGCGACGAGGACGTGCCGCTGCTGCGCGCCGACAACCCCCAGCAGCTGGTCGAGTACATCGTCTGGGCCTCCAAGGCGGCCAGCCGCGGCGCCTCCCGGCCCGTGCTCGGCGCCAGCGGCGTCCCGGTCGACCCGCCGCAGACCACCGGGGGCGACCCGATCTGGAGCACGCAGGGATGAGCCCCCGCTGGACCGCCCTGTCCGGCACGCACATCGGCTCGGTCCACGTGCGTGAGGACCTGCCGCTGCAGGACGCTCACGAGGTGCGCGTCGACGAGCACTCCGCCGTGGCCGTGGTCGCCGACGGGCACGGCCACCACGTCCACTTCCGCTCCGACGTCGGCGCGCGGCTCGCGGTGCGGATCGCCGCGGACCTCCTGGCCGACGCGGCGCCGCACCTGACCGCCGTACGAGGTGAGGAGGTGTTGGCCGGCGTCGGCGCCGCCCTCGTCGAGCGCTGGACCGCCGAGGTGCTGGAGCACCTGCGCGACCATCCGGTCGAGCCAGCGGTCGCCGCCAGAGGAGCGCTCCTCCCCTACGGCACGACGATCGTCGCGATGGTCGCCACCGACGACCTGCTCGGCGTGCTGCAGGTCGGGGACGGCGACGCCGTCGTGGTGGGCGCCGACGGGCGCGCCGCACGGCCGCTGCCCGAGGACCCCGCCCTCGACGGCACCCGCACCACCTCGCTGTGCCAGGAGGACCCCCTCGACGCGCTCCGCGTGGCCGTCGTCGACACCGGCGCCGACGACGTCGCCCTGGCCTACGTCTGCACCGACGGCTTCAGCGCCGCCCGGGTCGACCCCGACGGCTGGTGGCAGCAGACCGGCGCCGAGCTCGTCGCCTTCACCCGCGAGCACGGCGTCGCGTGGGTCGCCGAGCGACTGCCCGGCTGGCTCGAGGAGCCCGCCCGCATCGGCGGCGACGACACCACCCTCGCCCTCCTGGTCCGCACCGACCTCCCCCGGTGGTCGAGCAGCGACGAGCGCTAGCGAGGAGCGCTCGTCGAGACCCCTCGCGCTCTTGGCTGCCTGCTGCGGGGAAGTGATCGTCGGCTTGCGCGCCGCACTTGGTTGCGGTCTTGGCAGCGACGGGGAGGAGGTAGGCGGTGCTTGCGCGCCGCTGCCGGCCGCCCGGCCTGCGGTGGTTGAGGTGCGAGCGGAGCGAGCCTCGAAACCACCCGACGGTGGTCGAGCAGCGAGCGCCAGCGAGCGCACGTCGAGACCTCCGCACCTCTGGTCGCCTCCTCGGGGACCCTTCTTCGGCTTGCGCGCCGTCGTTGGTTGCGGTGTTTGGCAGCTACGGAGACGAGGTGGGCGCTGGGTTGCGCGCCGCTGCCGGGCGTCGGGCCCGGTGGTTGAGGAGGGACGAAGTCCCGTCTCGAAACCACCCCCGAGAGAAAGTTCAGAGAGTTTCGAGAGCCCTTGTGGATAAGGCCTCCTGAGCCCCCTTTCAGGGCTTCGACTGTCGGTGGTCGGTGCTTGAGTAGACCCATGAGCAACCCCACCGGACCCGAGGCCAGTCACGTGCTGGCCCAGGTCCGCGCGGGCCGGACCACCCAAGCCCAAGGCGAGCTCGACACCCTCCGCAGTGTTCTGCAGTGGTGTGTCCTGCACGCCACCGACGACGAAGCCGAAGCCTCCTTCGGCGACCACGGCATCCCGCTCGCCGGCGACGGCGCCCCCTGGGTCAGCGAGTTCGCGGTCATGGAGCTCGGCGCCGCCCTGGGCATGTCCACCGACTCCGCGAAGCGCTACGTCGGCGCCGCCTTGGAGGCCCGCTACCGCCTCCCGCGGGTGTGGGCCCGGGTCGAGGCGATGGAGCTGCCGTTCTACAAAGCCCGCTGGATCGCCGAGCACACCATGGCCCTGCCCGCAGCCGGTGCTGCGTTCGTGGATCGGATGGTGGGGTTCGTCGCCCACAAGGTCTCCTTCGCCGAGATCGAGCGCCAGATCGCCGCCGCCAAAGCCAGGTTCGACCCCGAAGCTGCCGAGAAGGCCCGCCGGGAGGCCGCCGACTCCCGCCGCCTCGACATCGACAAGGCCCACGTGTCCATCAACGGCACCGTCGAGGTCACCGGGACGTTGGACTACGTCGACGGCCTCGCCCTCGACACCGCCCTGTCCCACCGCGCCGCCGAGCTCAAGGCCGCCGGGTCCGAGGAGTCCCTCGACGTGCGTCGGTCGATCGCGGCCGGGGACCTGGCCCGCGGGTATGACTCACTGCCCTTCAACGACGCTGGGGAGGGTGGTTTCGAGACGGGACTTCGTCCCTCCTCAACCACCGAGGTGGTCGTCCACGTGCACGAGGACCTCGACGGGGTCGGACGCCTCGGCAACACCCGCACCCCCCTGCTCGCCGAGACCATCCGGGAGTGGTGCGGACGCCCCGACACCCGCGTCATCGTCAAACCCGTCCGAGACCTGAGCGGCCACATCCACGTCGCGGCCTACGAGATCCCCGACCGGCTCCGCGAGCAGGACGAGCTCGTCGACCTCACCTGCGCCTTCCCCTGGTGCACCAGACCAGCGGTCCGCTGCGACGTAGATCATGCGATCCCGTTCGCCGAGGGCGGGCCCACGTGCTCGTGCAACACCGCACCCCTGTGCCGAGGCCACCACCGGCTCAAGACCCACGGCCGCTGGGACTACGACGTCCTCGACCGCGGCACCTACCTGTGGCACTCACCCCACGGGCACGCCTACCGCCGCGACCACACCGGCACCCAGGCCATCACCACCCCGACCACAGCCCACGAACCCCATCGACGAACCTGACCGCCCCCCACCCCGCCCCGGCGGGGTCACAGGCATGTCCAGGCCTGGTTCACGCTCGAGCTGAGGGCTAGGTGGTGTCCCAGCGGAAGAGGCGGGCGGCGACGAGGGTGACGACGACGGCGAAGCCGCCGAGGATGGCGATGGGGACGAGGGCAGAAGCGGGGCCCTCGCCGCGGACCATGACGTCGAGCATGGCCTGGTTGAGGTGCTTGAGCGGGAGCAGGTTGCTCACGGCGCGCAGCCAGCCGGGCGCCGTGTCGAGCGGGAAGAAGGAGCCGCTGAGGAAGGCCATCGGGAGCACGAAGAAGTTGGCCATGTTGACCGCACCCTCGGTGGTCTTGGCGATGGCGCCGGCGAGCAGCCCGATCGACATGAAGCAGAGAGTGCCGACGACCAGGACGGGCACGGCCATCCACCACGAGCCGGTGAGGGTCAGCCCGAAAGCCGCCGCCCCGAGCCCCAGGAAGATCGTCATCTGGATGAGCGCCACGGCGACCGTCACCGCGATGCGGGCCGCGACCATCGTGCTGGTGCGCACGGGCGAGAGCTGCAGGCGGCGCAGGAGCTTGGACTGCCGCCAGCCCTGCAGTGTGGCCGCCGCGCCGAAGGCTGCGCTCATCGCGACCGCCCAGCCCAGCAGGCCCGGGGTGACGAACTGGATGGCGGTGAGGGACTCGTCCTCGACCCGCTCGGCCTTGAAGGAGTACGTCGGCTCACGGCCGGACTCGGCGGCGAGCTGGGCGACGTTCGTGGCGTCGACGAAGGCGCTGAGCGTGCCCTGGGTGATGGCCGCCTTGACCTGCTCGGTCTGGGTGTAGTGGGCGACGAGCTCGTCGCCGCGCTGCTCGATCGCGACGTCGGCGTCGCCCTTGCGGACCTGCTCGAGGGCGTCGTCGAGGTCGTCGGAGGTCGTGACGTCGAAGGTCTGGGCGAACGCGTCGTCGACGCCGTCGGGGAGGTCGTCGACCAGCCTGACCTCGCCGACCTGGATGAGGTCGACCTTCGACTGGTCCTGGTCGGAGAAGACGCCGCCGAAGAGCACCAGGAACATCAGCGGGAAGACCAGCGAGAAGAACACCGCGCCCTTGTCGCGCAGGAACCCCTTGAAGATGGCGAGCGACAGCGCGACGAACGCCGAGCGTCCCGAGCCGCGGGCGCTCATGCGCGGTAGGCCCGTCCGGTGAGGTCGAGGAAGACGTCCTCGAGGGTCCCGGCCTGGACGCGTACGCCGTCGAGCCGGTCGCGCTCCGCCAGAAGTGCCAGGACCCGGCCCGGCGACCGGGTGGTCAGCACGACCCCGTCCACCGACTCGTGCGCGTCGTCGACGCCCACCATGCCGCGCGCCTCCTCCACCGCCACCGCACCCGGGGCGACGGTGATCCGCGCCGGCGCGTCCAGCGTGCGCACCAGCGCCGCGGGCGAGTCGACCTGGAGCACCCGGCCGCCGTCCATGATCGCGACGCGGTCGCAGAGGACCTCGGCCTCGTCCATGTAGTGGGTCGTCAGGACGACGGTGCGTCCGGAGTCGTTGAGCCCGGAGAGCAGGTCCCAGAGGTTGCGGCGCGCCTGGGGGTCCAGCGCCGCCGTCGGCTCGTCGAGGAAGACGACCTCGGGGTCGTGCACGAGCGCGCACGCGATTGAGAGCCGCTGCCCCTGCCCGCCGGAGAGGTCCTCGACCCGGGTGTCGGCCTTGTCGAGCAAGCCGACTCGCTCCAGCCACTCGTCGGCGGCGGTGTGCGGGACGGAGTAGAGCGAGGCGAAGGTGCGGAGCTGCTCGCGGGCCGTCAGTCGCTCGAAGAACGCCGAGGCCTGCAGCTGCACGCCGACGCGGGGCAGCAGGTCGGCGTTGCGGGGCCAGACGGGGAGACCGAGGACCGTGGCGTTCCCCCGGTCGGGGCGGCGCAGGCCTTCGACCATCTCGAGCAGGGTCGTCTTGCCGGCGCCGTTGGGACCGAGGATGCCGAAGAACTCACCCTCCCCCACCTCCAGGCTCACGCCGTCCACGGCCGTGAGCTCGCCGTAGCTCTTGGCGAGATCGTCGATCACGATGGCGGGCACGGGAGGACCTTACCCAGCGGAAGGGGCCGTGAGGGGCCACGGCCGGGCGCGCTCGAGCTGGGCCGACAGGCTCAGCAGGGTGACCTCGTCGTCGGTCCTACCGACGAGCTGGACGCCGACGGGCAGCCCGTCCTCGGCCGGGCCGCAGGGCACGGAGGCGGCGGGGTTGCCGGCGACGTTCCACAGGGCGACGTAGGCGATGGCCGGCATCGCCTGGAGCGCCGAGCCGACGGTGCCGCGCCCGTCGATGACGCCCACGCGTGGCGGGCGGTGGGCCGTGGTCGGGGTGAGCAGGACGTCGACGTCCTGGAACACCCGGTTGGCCTTGACCGACACTTTCTCCGAGGCACGGACGGCCCACTCGGTGACGCGAGGGGAGGCCCAGGAGCCGAGCCGGTAGGTCTCGCGCGTGCGTCGCTCGAGCCGCTCGTAGTGCTCGACCTCGTCGGCCTCGGCCCGCAGGCCGGCGAAGAACTGCGGCACGAACGCCGCGGTCGGGTCGGGGTAGCGCGGGTCGACCTGGCGTACGTCGTGACCCAGCTCGGACAGCAGGCGCGCGGTGTCCTCGACGGCCCGCACGTGGATCGGGTCGGGCCGCACGCCGACGCTCACGGGCTTCGTGGACCACCCGACCCGCAGCCGCCCCGGCTCCCGCCCGGCCGCCTCGACGAAGGAGCCGCTCTCCCCCGCGCGGAAGCGGTCGCCCGGCGTGCTCCCCCGGATGACGTCGTAGACCAGGGCGCTGTCCAGCACGGTGCGGCTCAGCGGGCCGACGGTGCCGAGCGCCCACCACAGGTGCGCGTGGGGCGACGTCGTCACCCGGCCGCGCTGGGGCTTGAGCCCGAAGAGGCCGCACATGGCCGACGGGATCCGGATCGAGCCGCCTCCGTCGCCGCCGATCCCGACGGGCACCATGCCGGAGGCCACCGCCGCGGCGGTGCCACCGCTGCTGCCGCCCGGGGTGCGGGTGCGGTCCCACGGGTTGCGGGTGATCCCGCGCGAGCTGGACTCGGTGTAGGGCCACGCGCCGAACTCCGGCATCGTCGTCTTGCCCACGATGACCGCGCCGGCCGCGCGGAGGCGGCGTACGACCTCGCCGTCCTCGGCGGCCGGGGTCGAGTTGGCCTCGCCGCCGAACGTCGTCACGCACCCGGCGACGTCGAGCTCCTCCTTGATCGCGACGGGTACGCCGTGCAGCGGGCCGCGCTCCCCCGGCTGGTCGTCCCGGGCGTCGGCCTCGGCCCGCGCGGCGTCGGCGAGCACCACCGAGAACGCGTTGAGCGCCGGGTCGGCCGCGGCGATCCGGTCGAGGGCGGCATCGGCGACCGCGCGCGCGGTGAGGTCACCGGCGGTCACGAGGCGGGCGGTCTCGGCGGCGCCGGTGGCGCGGAGGTCGGTCACGGGGCGAGCCTAGAGGTCAGGCGAGGGACTCGAGCCAGGCGTCGTTGAGGTCCGAGAAGCGACCCTCGCCGCTCGCCACGAGCGACTCGGGCGAGCCGTCCTCGACCACGCGTCCGTGCTCCATCACGATCACCCGGTCCGCGATCTCGACCGTCGACAGCCGGTGGGCGATGATCAGCGCGGTCCGACCGGCCAGCACCGTGCGCAGCGCGTGCTGAACCAGGCGCTCGGAGGGCACGTCCAGCGAGGACGTCGCCTCGTCCAGGATCAGCACCGCCGGGTCCGCGAGGAACGCGCGGGCGAACGCGACCAGCTGGCGCTGGCCGGCGCTGAGCCGCCCGCCCCGGTTGGCGACGTGGGTGTCGTAGCCCTGGGGCAGCGCCATGATGAACTCGTGGGCGCCGAGCGCACGGGTCGCCCGCTCGACCTCCTCCTGGCTGGCCTCGGGACGGCCGAAGCGGATGTTGTCGGAGATGGTGCCGGAGAAGAGGTAGTTCTCCTGGGTGACCATGACGACGGCCTCGCGCAGGTTGTCCGAGGTCAGGTCGCGCAGGTCGACCCCGTCGAGCAGGATGCGACCCTCGTCGGGGTCGTAGAAGCGCGTGGCGAGCTTGGCCAGCGTGGTCTTGCCGGCGCCGGTCGTGCCGACGAGGGCGATCGTCTGACCGGCCGGGACCGTGAGGTCGAGGCCGGGCAGGACCGGGCGGTCGTCGACGTAGGCGAAGTGCACGCCGTCGAAGCGGAGCTCGCCGTGCGCGTCGGTCAGCGTCGTGGGGTGCTCCGGCTCGGGCACGCTGGGCCGCTCGCGCAGCACGCCCGCCAGCTTGTCCAGAGCCGCGGAGGCCGACTGGAAGGTGTTGTAGAACTGCGAGATCTCCATCATCGGCTCGAAGAACTGGCGCAGGTAGAGCAGGAACGCCGCCAGGACGCCGACGGTGACCTCGCCGTGGTAGGCGAGGTAGCCGCCGTAGAGGAGCACCACGGCGATCGTGATGTTGCCGATCAGGCGGATGCCGGGCATGAACCACGCGACCAGGCGGAACGCCACCAGGTTGGCGGCGCGGTACTGGTCGTTGACGTCGTCGAAGATCTCCTGGTTGCGCGGGCCGCGGCGGAAGGCCTGGACCGCGCGGATGCCGCCCATGGACTCCACGAAGTGGACGATGACCAGCGCGACCTTCTCGCGGGTGAGCCGGTAGCTGGTGGCCGAGGAGACCCGGAACCAGTTGGTGAGCCAGAAGAGGAACGGACCGCAGACCAGGGCCACGAGCCCCAGCTTGACGTCGAGGAACAGCAGCAGGCCGGCCGTGCCCACGAGCGTGAGGGCGGCCGTGACCAGCCCGTCGAAGCCGGTCTCGAGCATCTCGTAGATCGCGTCGACGTCGGAGGTCTGGCGCGAGATCACGCGCCCCGAGGTGTAGCTGTCGTGGAAGGCCGGGCTGAGGATCTGGAAGTGCCGGAACACGCGGCGCCGGACCTGGAACAGCATGTCCTGGCCGACCCGTCCCGACCGCACCAGGAAGATGTTGCGGGCGACCGCCTGCGTGAGCGTCGCGACCAGCACGATGGCCACGATGGTGAGGAGTGGGCCCTTGTCGCCGTAGTCGGTGATGGGCGGGATCCCGGTGTCGATGCCCTCCTTGACGAGGTAGGGGATCGACAGGCGGGCGGCGTTCTCGACGAGGACGATCAGGACCAGCAGCCGGATGGCGCCCTTGTAGGGGCGCAGCAGCTCGCGCAGCAGCTGCGCGGACCCCCCGGTGAAGCGCGCGGCCTCGCGCTCGGCGGCCTCCTCGGCGTCGCTCTCGGCGACGCCGCGCCAGCTGGTCGTGGAGCTCACGGGCGCACCGCCTCGTGCTCGGAGTCGGCCGCGAGGAGCTCGCGGTAGGCGGGGACGGTGGCCAGCAGGTCGCGGTGGTCGCCGACGTGGCTGATCGTGCCGTCCTGGATCAGCGCGACCCGGTCGGCGAGCAGGACCGTCGAGGCGCGGTGGGCGACCACCAGGCCGGTCGTGGCCGAGAGCACCCGGCGCAGCGCCTCCTCCACGAGCTTCTCGGTGTGCACGTCGAGCGCCGACAGGGTGTCGTCGAGCACGAGCACGCGGGGACGGGCGAGGACGGCGCGGGCGAGCGCGAGGCGCTGGCGCTGCCCGCCGGACAGGGCCATGCCCTGCTCGCCGATGCGGGTGTCGAGTCCCCACGGCAGGTCGCGCGCGAAGCCGGCCTGGGCGATGTCGAGCGCCTCGTCGATGTCGGCGTCGCTGGCGTCGGCGCGCCCGAGGGTGAGGTTCTCCCGGGCGCTCATGGAGAAGAGCGTGGGCTCCTCGAACGCCGTGGCCACCAGCGTGCGGAGGTGGTCGAGCTCGAGGTCGCGCACGTCGACGCCGTCGATCGTGATGCGCCCGCCGGTCACGTCGTAGAGGCGCGGCACCAGGGCCGTGAGGATGGTCTTGCCGGACCCCGTGGCTCCGACCAGGGCCAGGGTCTCCCCCGGCGCCAGGTCGAGGTTGACGTCGCGCAGGACCGGCTCGTCGGGAGCGTCGGGGAAGGCGAAGTCGACGTGCTCGAAGCGCAGGTGCCCGCGCGGGTGCTCGATGACCTGCGTGCCGCCGACGATGTCGGGCTCGGTGTCGAAGATCTCCAGGATGCGCGCCGCCGAGGTCATCGCCTCCTGGGCCATCGCCAGGATGACCCCGAGCGAAGACACCGGCCACACCAGCGACAGCATCAGCGTGATGAAGGCGACCAGCTCGCCGTAGCTGAGCTTGCCCGTGCCGACGCCGATGGCGCCGAGCAGCAGGACGACGACGACGGCGAGGTTGGGGATGACCTCGAGGAAGGTCCAGAAGCGCGCCGAGAGACGGACCTTGTCCATGCTGGTGGCGTGCAGCGAGCGGGCGGCCTGCTCGTACTGCCGGGTGACGTGCTCGGTGCGGCCGAAGGACTTGATGACCCGGATCCCGACCGCGCCCTCCTCGGCGCGGGTGGCGAGGTCGCCCTGCTCGTCCTGGACCCGCCGGGACACGACGACGTAGCGCTTCTCGAAGCGCATCGAGAGCCACACGATGGGCGCGGCCGTGGCGGCGACGACCAGCCCGAGGGGCCAGTAGAGGTGGAGCAGCACGAGGGTCACGGCCGTGACCTGGACGATGTTGATGACGAGGAACAGCAGCCCGAAGCCGCTGAAGCGGCGGATCGCGGACATGTCGGTGGTGGCCCGCGAGAGGAGCTGGCCGGACTGCCACTGGCTGTGGAAGCTCATCGGCAGCACCTGGAGACGCGCGTAGAGGTCGCGCCGCATCTCGGTCTCCATGCCGAGCACGGCGTTGGACTGCACCCACCGCCGCCAGAAGACCAGCAGCGCCTCGAGCACACCGAGCGCGAGGACGAGCAGGCCGAGGGGCAGCACCGGCGCCAGCTCGCCGTCGGTGATCGGCCCGTCGATGAGCGACTTGGTCACCAGCGGGATCGCGATCGAGACACCGACGCCGCCCAGGGCGGTGCCGAGCATGACGGCCAGGGCGAGGCGGTGGGGGCGGAGGTAGCCCCGCAGCCGCCACAGGGAGTGGACCCCTGCGGGAGGCTCGGTGTCGGGGGTCGCGGTCATGTGACGTTCAGCGTATGTCGGCCCACCGACAGGTCGCGAACCGGTTGCGGACGTCCGGGCCGGGGTGCGGCAGACTGGGCCGATGCGCGCGCAGGTGGTCGTCCTGGCCGGCCCCTCGGGGGCCGGGAAGTCCCGCCTCGCCGAGCGCCTCGGGCTGCCGGTCCTGCGCCTCGACGACTTCTACAAGAGCGCCGGCGACCCCACGCTGCCCGTGATCGCGACCGGCGCCAACGCCGGCCTGGTCGACTGGGACCACCCCGACTCCTGGCTGCCCGACGACGCCATGGCGGCCATCGAGGCGCTGTGCGGGACCGGGCGGGCCGAGGTGCCGATCTACGAGATCGCCCAGGACGGGCGGTGCGGGTGGCAGACGCTGGAGCTGGGACCCGAGCCGCTCTTCGTGGCCGAGGGCATCTTCGCCCAGGAGATCGTCCCCCGCTGCCGCGAGGGCGGCCACCTGGCGGCTGCCTACTGCGTGCGCCAGCACGCCGCCGTGACCTTCTGGCGCCGCCTCACGCGTGACCTGCGCGAGCACCGCAAGCCGCCGCTGGTGCTGGTCCGCCGTGGGCTCGCCCTGCTGCGCGACCAGCGCCGGGTGGTCCAGCGCGCGGTCGACCTGGGGTGCACGCCGGTCTCCCCCGACCAGGCCTGGACGGCCCTGCGGGCGCTGCGCGGCTCGGCGCCCCGGTGAGCGAGCCGGTCGCGCTGCTCGGCGGCCGGCTGCGGCAGCCGGACGCCCGCTCGTGCGGGGCGAGCGCCCTGGTCGCCGCGCGGATGCTGGTCGACGCCGACTACGCCGCCGCGGTGACCCCCGGCGTCTTCGCCCGCGACGTCCTCGCCACGCACCGGCGCGTCACCGGCCTCACCGGCCACGGGCTGCAGGTGCCGTGGCCGCGCGCCCTGGGCACTCCTCCGTGGGCCGTCGCGCGCGAGCTGTCTGCCCTCGCCCGCACCGGCGCGGCGGCCGCCCGCTACGCCACCCGCATCGCGGTGCTGCGGCCCGGGACCGCCTTCGACCGGGTCCGTACGGCGGTCGGGTCCGGGCGGTCCGCGGCGCTCTACGTCGGCGACCGCTGGTGTCCCCGCCACGTCGTCCTCGCGCTCCCCATCACCCCCGGCGCCCCGGCCGTCCCGCACCTGCGCGTCTACGAGCCCGCGTCGGGCCGCGTCGTCGAGGTGACCCGCGAGTCGGTGGTCGGGCACCGGCTGGGCCTGGCGGGCTGGCAGCGGCTGTGGCTCGTGGTCACGCCCGACGACCGCTAGCCCAGCTCGGCGGGGTCCGTCTGGGAGATGGTCCCGCCGATGCCGACGACCTCGGCCCCCACCGAGCGGAAGAGCGGCCCGTGGTGCACCATCGTCACCGCCGAGATGCCGTTGGAGCCCAGGGCCTGCGAGAACTCCGAGACCGCGCCGCGCTCCGCCTCCGGCTCGGGCGGGCTCTCGACCGAGCAGCGACCGTCCTGCCGGACGACCTCGCCGGGCGCGGAGGACTCCAGCGTCGCGCAGCGCTCGTCGAGCGCCTCCTTCATCCTGGTGCGCACGGCGTCGTAGCTGTCCGCCGCGAAGGACGACAGCGTGACCTCCAGCGTCACCGGTGCGCCCTGGGCGGTGCCGCTCATCGTGCAGGCGGCGCGGTTCTCGTCGTCGGACTCGGTGGTCTCGTGGGCGTCCTCCACGAGGGCCCAGCGCTCGACGACCTCGTCGGGCACGGCCTCGCACAGGTTGGCCGGCAGCGCCTTGGCGTCGACCGGCTCGGGGGTCTCCTCGTCGTCGCTGCAGGCCGCCAGGAGCGGCGAGAGGAGGAGCACGAGGGCGGCGACGCGGGTGGAGCGCATGCGCGCGATCCTTCCCCCGGGCGAGACCGCCGAAACCGTCGTCCGGCCACGCGGACCCGTCGCCACCAGCGGGTTTGGACCGGGCCCGGGAGTGGGAGGACTTACTCATCAGCACGAAGGAGAACCCCATGACCACTCTCGATGCCGTCGGCACGGCCCTGCTGGAGCGTCTGGCCAGCCAGGAGCGGCCCGGCCTGTTCGACGACGTACCCCCGGCGACCGGCTCCGACCGCCACGACCGCGTGACGCTCGTGGTGGACGCGGCGCGCCGCGTCGTCAAGGTCACCGTCACCGACCCCACCGCCCTGCGCCGACCCGACGACCTCGTGGCGGCCGTCAAGGAGGCGTTCGCCACCGCCGACGGCAACCGCGCCCTCGCCTCCCTGGAGAAGAACGGCCTCGCCGAGGAGTACCTCGCCCGCGCCGACGACCTCCTCGCCGGCCGCGCCAGGGCCGAGGCCCCGCCCCGCCCGGACGTGAGCCGCGAGGCGCTCGCGGCCCGCCGCGCCGCCCGGAGCTCCGAGCCGGCGCCGACGCGGCCGCCGGTCCCCGTGACCTCCGAGAACGGCTACGTCACCGCGCTACGCGGTGCGGACGGTCGTCTGATGCGGCTGGAGGCGGATGCCGAGTGGCTCTCCGCCGCCCGCCCCGAACACCTCGAACGCGCCCTCGAGCAGGCGCTCCACTTCGGATCGGAGAGCTGACATGACGTTGAAGGCAAGCCTGGAGGACCTGGCGGAGGCCGCGGCCGGATGGGACGGCGTGAGCGCCGAGGTCAGCACGGCCTCGAAGGAGCTGTTCAACGGCAGCGGCCAGGGCTTCCAGTTCGGCTGGTTCGCCCAGCGTGCGGGCATCGACAGCCAGCACGACCAGTTCATCAGCAGCATGATCTCGGCCATGTCCAACGGGGTCTACCAGCTGCACTGCATGGCTGAGGCCCTGCGACACACGGCCAAGGACTTCGGCGCCACGGACGCCTCGGTCGCCGACGAGTTCCACAACCCCGACGGGACGCCGACATGACCACCTACGACTACTACCAGGACTACAACGACGACGTCGACACCAAGATCCAGGAGCTCAGCGACAAGATCGAGGAGGGCGTCCAGAAGGTCATCGACACCTTCAACGACACCATCGGGTCGAGCAACTGGGCCTGGATCTCGCCCGGGCTGAAGATCGCCTACAACATGGCGAAGGACAAGATCGAGGAGGAGATCGAGCACCTCTGGAACGAGTTCACCAAGTTCTGCGAGGACATGTGGGCCAAGGTCGAGGAGATGACCGGCAACCCGTTCCACCTGATGGACATGAACGCCTCCTACCTCAAGGCCGCCGGCCGGATCCGCGACGAGAAGATGGTCGTCGACAGCCTCCTGGCCGAGGTCACGAAGACCTGGTCGGGCGACGCGTTCATCTCCTACCGCGACGCCGCGACCCGCCAGAAGAACGCCATCAACGCCGTCGACACGGGTCTCGTCAGCGCCGCCACCGCCTGCGCCGAGGGCGCCAAGGAGCTCCGCGAGGTCTGGCGGATCATGGTCGACGTCCTGCTGGACGTCGTCAACGCGATCCTCGACGCCATCAAGGACGGCACGGACGCCGGCCAGTGGGTCACCTTCGACGCCGGCCCGGCCATCAAGGTCATCGGCAAGATCGTGACCGCGGCGCTGGACCTGTGGAACCGGCTCGACGCCTACTTCGACTCCAACGTGACCGTCAAGCTCAGCATGTGGCGCAACCTCAACGAGGGGCTGGACGGCCTCAACGCCAACAACGACTGGCCCGTCCTGTCGAGCAGGTACACCGACGAGATGAACGACAAGGGCAAGTGGACGCACACCTGACGCGCGCGCACCACGCCTGCGGCGGCTAGCCCGCCAGCGCGGCGTAGCCGGGCTTGATGACCTCGTCGATGATGGCGAGCCGCTCGTCGAAGGGCAGGAAGGCCGACTTCATCGCGTTGATGGTGAACCACCGCAGGTCGGTGAGCGTGTAGCCGAAGGCCTCAGCCAGCGAGTGCATCTCGGCGGTCATCGAGGTCTGGCTCATCAACCGGTTGTCGGTGTTGACCGTGACCCGGAAGCGCAGGTCGGTCAGCAGCCCGATCGGGTGCTCCGCGATCGACGTCGCGGCCCCGGTCTGCACGTTGGAGGCGGGACACATCTCCAGCGGGATCCGCATGTCGCGCACGTACGCCGCCAGCCGGCCGAGCGTGACCGTGCCGTCGTCGGCGACGGTGATGTCGTCGACGATGCGGACGCCGTGGCCGAGCCGGTCGGCCCCGCACCACTGGATGGCCTGCCAGATCGAGGGCAGCCCGAAGGCCTCCCCGGCGTGGATCGTGAAGTGCGAGCTCTCGCGCTGGAGGTACTCGAAGGCGTCGAGGTGGCGGGTCGGCGGGTAGCCCGCCTCGGCGCCGGCGATGTCGAAGCCGGCCACGCCCCGGTCGCGCCACGCGACCGACAGCTCGGCGATCTCCATGGAGCGCGCCTGGTGTCGCATGGCCGTCAGCAGCTGCCGGACGACGATGCGGCCGCCGGCGGCCTCCGTGGCCTGCTCGAAGCCCTCCTGGACCGCCGCGACCACCTCGTCCAGCGTCAGCCCCTGGGTCACGTGCTGCTCGGGGGCGTAGCGGACCTCGGCGTAGACGACCCCGTCGGCGACGAGGTCCTCGACGCACTCGCGTGCCACGCGGGTCAGCGCCGGCCCGGTCTGCATGACGGCGACGGTGTGGTCGAAGGTCTCCAGGTAGCGCACCAGCGAGCCGGAGTCGGCCGCCTCGGCGAACCACCGTCCGAGGCTCTCGGCATCGCCGGCGGGCAGCTCGTGGTGGACCTCGTCCGCGAGCTCGATGATGGTCGCCGGGCGCAGCCCGCCGTCGAGGTGGTCGTGCAGCAGGACCTTGGGAGCCTGTCGGACCTGGTCGCGCGTGGGGACGGTAGGTTCCGGGTCGGTGACGCTCATCAGGTCATCCAACCACCACCCGTCGTACGACCCGGCCCGCAGGAGGTCCAGGATGCGCGTGTTCACGACCCTCGAGGAGATCGCCGCCGCCGCCGGCGAGGAGCTCGGCACGAGCGAGTGGGTGACGATCGACCAGGAGCGCGTCGACCGGTTCGCCGACGCGACCGGGGACCACCAGTGGATCCACGTCGACGTCGAGCGGGCCACGGCGGGACCGTTCGGCGGCACGGTCGCCCACGGCTACCTCACGCTCTCGCTGATCCCGTGGCTCGGCAGCCAGGTGTTCGGGCTGGACACGCCCGGCGCCAAGCTCAACTACGGGCTCAACAAGGTGCGCTTCCCGAGCCCGGTGCTCGTCGGCCAGCGGGTCAACCTCACGGTCACGCTCGGCGACGTCGTCGACCTGCCCGCGGGCAAGCAGCTGACCATGAAGCACGTCATCGCCATCGAGGGCGGCGCCAAGCCGGCCTGCGTGGCCGAGTCGATCGTGCTGCTGCTCAGCTGATCCGGTCGATGACCAGCGGTGCGGCGTCGTACGACGTCGCGTCGCCGATGTCGTAGCCGCCCTCCAGCGAGGCGAGCGCCCGCTCGAAGCGCTGGGGCTCGTCGGTGAGCAGCGTGAACAGCGGCTCGCCGGCCCTGACCGTGTCCCCCGGACGGGCGTGCCACACGACGCCGGCCCCGGCCTGCACCGGGTCCTCCTTGCGCGCGCGGCCCGCGCCCAGCCGCCAGGCGGCGAGGCCGACCGCCATCGCGTCGAGCCGGGTGAGCGTGCCGGAGGACGGCGCGGTCACGACGTGGGACTCACGGGCGACCGGGAGCGGCGCGTCGGGGTCGCCGTCCTGGGCCCGGACCATCGCCTTCCAGGCGTCCATCGCGGAGCCGTCGGCCAGCCGGTCGGCGGGGTCCACGTCGTCGCGCCCGGCGCCGGCGAGCATCTCGCGGGCCAGGGCGAGGGTCAGCTCGACCACGTCGGCGGGCCCGCCGCCGGCGAGCACCTCCACGGACTCGGCCACCTCGACGGCGTTGCCGGCGGTCAGCCCCAGCGGGGTGCTCATGTCGGTCAGCAGCGCGACGGTGCGCACCCCGGCGTCGGTGCCGAGCCCGACCATCACCTCGGCCAGCTCGCGGGCCCGCTCGAGGTCCTTCATGAAGGCGCCGGTGCCGACCTTGACGTCGAGGACCAGCGCGCCGGTGCCCTCGGCGATCTTCTTGCTCATGATCGAGGAGGCGATCAGCGGGATCGCCTCGACCGTGCCGGTGACGTCGCGCAGCGCGTAGAGCTTCTTGTCCGCCGGCGCCAGACCGTCGCCGGCGGCGCAGATGACGGCACCGACCGACTCGAGCTGGGCGAGCATCTCCTCGTTGGACAGCGCCGCGCGCCAGCCCGGGATGGACTCCAGCTTGTCGAGCGTGCCGCCGGTGTGGCCCAGCCCGCGACCGGAGAGCTGCGGCACGGCCACGCCGCAGGCGGCGACCAGGGGCGCCAGCGGCAGCGTGATCTTGTCGCCCACCCCCCCGGTGGAGTGCTTGTCGGCGGTCGGGCGCGACAGCGCAGAGAAGTCCATCCGCTCCCCCGAGGCGATCATCGCCGCGGTCCAGCGGGCGATCTCGCGCCGCTCCATGCCGTTGAGCAGGATCGCCATGGCCAGCGACGACATCTGCTCGTCGGCCACCTCGCCCCGCGTGTAGGCGTCGATCACCCAGTCGATCTGGCTGTCGCTCAGCTCGCCGTGGTCCCGCTTGGCGAGGATGACCTCGACCGCATCGTGCTTGCTCATGTCGTACCTCCGACCTGCACCCTATGGAAGCCGCGCAGCACGAAGGTCCCCCGGCTCTCCGGTTCGCCCACCAGCACGAGGTCCGGGTGGGCCTCCCACAGCGCCGCCACCGACTCGGCGAGCTCCATGCGGGCCAGCGGCGCCCCGAGGCAGAAGTGCACGCCGACGCCGAAGGCGAGGTGCGGGTTCTTCTCGCGCGAGACGTCGAAGTCGTCGGCGCGCTCGAAGACGGCGGGGTCGCGGTTGGCCGCGCCCAGGAGGGCGGCGATGCGCTGACCCCTCTCGACCACGACGTCGCCGACCTGCACGTCCTCGGTGGCGGTGCGCTCGAAGAGCTGGAGCGCGGAGTCGAAGCGCAGCATCTCCTCCACCGTCGCGGGCACGTCGTGCCCGGGGCGCAGGCCCCGGCGCAGCATCGCCACGAGGCCGTTGCCGAAGACGTTGACCGACGCCTCGTGCCCGGCGTTGAGCAGCAGCACCACCGCCGCGACGACCTCGTCCTCGGTGAGCTCGGTGGCGGCCAGGTCGGTGACCAGGTCGTCGGCCGGGTGTGCGCGCCGGTGGGCGACGAGGTCGCGGACCAGCGCCGCGAAGTCGGTGGCCGCCGCGACCGCGGCGGCGACGACCTCCTCGGAGGGGTCGGCCTCGTACATCCGCACGATGGCCTGGGACCAGTCGCGCAGCTCGTGGACGTGGGAGGCGGGGACGCCCAGCAGCTCGCAGATCACCAGCACGGGCAGGGGCTCGGCGTACTGGCCGATGACGTCGAAGGGGCCGTCGTGGGTCTCGGCCAGCAAGGAGGCGGCCAGCTCGCGCACCCGGGGGCGCAGCCGCTCGACGTGGCCGCGGGCGAACGCCGAGGCGACCGGGCGGCGCAGCCGCGTGTGGTCGGGCGGCTCGTTCTCCATCATCTGGTTGCGGTGCAGCAGGTTGAACGGCTCGAGGTAGTCGAGCGGCTCCTTGTCCTGCCAGAGCCGGCCCAGGCGCCGGTCGCGCTGCACGGCGCCGACGGTCGCGTGGGCGAACGTCAGGTAGCGCTGCGAGGCCTCGTGCCAGGCGACGCCGTGGCGCGCCCGCTCCTCGGCGAAGAACGGGTACGGGTCGGCGACGACCTCGGGCAGGCTCAGGTCAAGCGAGGTCGTCGGGACCGAACGCATCCGGCAGCACCTCGTCCATCCCCTTGATCCCGGACACCGTCCAGCACAGCAGCGAGGCGCCGCCGTTCTCCCAGAGCAGCTGGCGACAGCGGCCGCACGGCATGATCACCTCGCCGGAGCCGTTGACGCAGACGAAGTGCGTGAGACGCCCGCCTCCGGTCAGGTGCAGCTGGGAGACCAGCCCGCACTCCGCGCAGAGCGCCACGCCGTAGGCGGCGTTCTCGACGTTGCACCCCACGACGGTCCGCCCGTCCTCGACGCGGGCCGCGGCCCCGACGGCATAGTGGGAGTAGGGCGCGTAGGCGTGACCCATGGCCTCGACCGCCAGGGCGCGCAGGCCCTCCCAGTCGAACCCCGGGTCTCTCTCGGAGCCGGTCACCTGCGTCACTAGCCCGCGCTCCCCTTGCGGTAGATCTGCCCGTCGGCCGCCGGCATCCGCAGCCGTTGGGAGGCGAAGGCCAGCACGACCAGCGTGATGACGTACGGCGTGAGGGCGGTGAAGTCGCCCGGCACGGTGTCGATCGCGAAGTACAGCGCGCCCACCAGCGCACCGACGCCGATGATGACCGCGCCGCTCACCGACAGGCCCTGGCGCAGCTGCCAGATGCCCAGGAACAGCGCGAGGACGGCGACCGCGAGCAGCAGGGCGTGCACCGACGTGCCGCCCTGGCGCAGGCCGAGGGTCTCGGTGTAGCCGAACAGCCCCGACCCGGCGAGCAGGCCGCTCGGTCGCCAGTTGCCGAAGATCATCGCCGCGAGGCCGATGTAGCCACGGCCTCCGGTCTGGCCGTCGCGGTAGTTGCTGGAGGCCACCATCGCCAGGACCCCGCCCGCGAGGCCCGCCAGGGCGCCCGAGACGAGCACGGCGGAGAACTTGTAGCGCAGGACCCTCACGCCGAGCGACTCGGCCGCCGCCGGGCTCTCGCCGACCGAGCGCAGCCGCAGGCCGAAGGACGTGCGCCACAGGACGTACCAGGTCACGACCAGCAGCAGGAAGGACAGCACGACGAGCAGGGAGAGGTTGGTGCACAGGGCGCGCAGGACCGCGGCGAGGTCGGACACGAAGAAGACGTGCTTGTCCTCCACGTCCTTCAGCGCGTCGCTCAGTGGCCCGATCGTGATCGTCTGGACGTCGGGGATCTTGGGCGACTGCGTCTGTCCTCCGCCCTTGAGCCCGACGAAGGTCAGCGACGCGAGGTACTGCACCGCGCCGAGCGCGATGATGTTGATGGCGACGCCGGAGATGATGTGGTCGACGCCGAAGATGACGGTCGCCACGGCGTGCACGAGACCACCGATCATGCCCATCAGGATCGCGCCGGCGACGCCGGCCCAGGCGCCGTGGTGGTAGCCGAAGTAGCCGGCCCCCCAGGTGCCGAGGATCATCATGCCCTCGAGGCCGATGTTGACCACGCCGGCCCGCTCGGACCACAGCCCGCCGAGGCCGGCCAGCATGATCGGGACGATCGCGATCAGGGTCGCCATGATGGTGCCGGACGACGTCAGGTCGTTGGCGCCGGTGATGACGCGCAGCAGCGAGAGCAGCAGCAGGGCACCGAGCAGCCCGATCAGGACCCAGTAGCGGGGCAGCTTGCGGCGGGGCTTGGTGACGGTCGGCTCGACCGCACCGGTCGCGGTGGCGGGGACGCTCATGCGGAGACCTCCCGGTCGTCGGCGGGGTGCTCTGCGGGGTGGTCGGCCAGGGCTCGCGCCACCTCACGCTGCTCGAGACGGATGCCGTAGCGGCGGACGAGCTCGTAGGACACCACCACGGTCAGGACGATCACGCCCTGGGTGATGGCGACGATGTCGGGCGAGACCCCCACCAGGATCTGCAGCGGGTTGGACTGCTCGTCGAGGAAGGCGAAGAGGAGGGCGCCGACCGCGATGCCGATCGGGTTGTTGCGGCCCAGGAGGGCGATCGCGATGCCCGCGAAGCCCAGGCCGGACTGGAACGTCGAGCCGTAGGCGTAGGAGTCGCCGAACAGGATCGGCAGGCCGACCAGACCGGCCACGCCGCCCGAGATGAGCATGGCGATGACCGTCATCTTCTTCACGCTGATGCCGCTGGCCACCGCGGCCGTCGTGGACTGGCCGGTGGCGCGCAGGTCGAAGCCGAACCGCGTCTTGTTGAGCACGAACCAGAACAGGAAGCCGGCCAGCGCCGCGATCACGATGAAGCCGTAGATCTCCGACGTCGGCCCGTCCCCGATGGAGATGTTGGGGATCCGGCTGCCCTCGGGGATCTCCTTCGTGCCGATGTCGTTGCTCCCGGCCTCGCGGACCGCGACCTTGCGCAGGAGGTAGGCGACCAGCCCGGTGGCGATCGCGTTGAGCATGATCGTGGAGATCACCTCGCTCACGCCGCGGGTCGCGCGCAGCACGCCGGCGATCCCGGCCCACATCGCGCCGACGGCCATGGCGCAGACGATGGCGAAGGCGGTGTTGAGGTAGCCCGGGAGCCAGGCCTCACCCGCGACGACGGCGGCGGTGAACGCCGCCACGCGGTACTGGCCGTCGACGCCGATGTTGAAGAGGTTCATCCGGAAGCCGAACGCCACGGCCAGCCCGGAGAGGTAGAGCACGGTGGCGTTCTTGATGATGTTGGCGAGGTTGCGCTCCTCGGGCCACGACAGGATCGTGCTCCACACGTCGCCGGCGGGGTCGCCGGCGGCGACGAGCACCAGGCTGGTGATCGCGAAGGCGGCGACCAGCGCGAGGACGGGAGCCGCAAGGCCGAGCAGGAAGCGGATGACGCGGGCGCTGGTCATGCCTCGGGTCCCGCCCCGGTCATGGCCGAGCCGAGCTGCTGCGGCGTCACCGACGCCGGGTCGAAGGTCCCGACCATGCGGCCGCGCAGGATCACCTCGATGCGGTCCGACAGCCCGATGAGCTCATCGAGGTCGGCGGAGATCAGCAGCACCGCGAGTCCTTCCCGTCGGGCGTTCTTGATGTGGGTCCAGATGGCCGCCTGGGCGCCGACATCGACCCCGCGGGTGGGATGGGCGGCGATCAGCAGCACCGGCTCGCTGCTCATCTCGCGGCCGACGATCAGCTTCTGCTGGTTGCCGCCGGAGAGCGCGCGGGCGAGCACGTCGGGGCCGGGCGTGCGGACGTCGTACTCGGCGATGATGCGCTCGGTGTCGGCCCGGGCCGCGCGCTTGTCGATCAGCCCGTGCCTGCTGCTGGGCGGGCGCCCCTGGTGACCCAGGACGCGGTTCTCCCAGAGCGGGGAGTCCAGGAGCAGGCCGTGGCGGTGCCGGTCCTCGGGGATGTAGCCCACGCCGCCCTCGCGGCGCTCCCGGGTGGACTCGTGGGTGATGTCGCGCCCGTCCAGCGAGATCGTGCCGGTCGTGCCCGGGCGCATCCCCATGATCGCCTCGACGAGCTCGGCCTGGCCGTTGCCCTCGACGCCGGCGATCCCGAGGACCTCGCCCCGGTGGATGTCGAAGGTGATGTCGTCGAGCAGGGCCCGCCCGGTCGGGACCGGCAGGCCGAGGTGCTGCACGGACAGCAGCACGTGGTCGGTCACCGTGGAGGTCTCGGTGCTCGGCGAGGGCAGCTCGGAGCCGACCATGAGCTCGGCGAGGTCGCGCGCGGAGACGCCCTGGGGGTCCACCGTCGCCACGGTGGTGCCGCGGCGGATGACGGTGATCTCGTCGGCGACGGAGAGCACCTCGTCGAGCTTGTGGGAGATGAAGATGACGCAGAGGCCCTCGGCCTTGAGCTCGCGCAGGTTGCCGAAGAGCTCGTCGACCTCGTGCGGGACCAGGACGGCGGTCGGCTCGTCCAGGATCACGATCTGGGCGCCGCGGTAGAGGACCTTGAGGATCTCGACCCGCTGGCGGGCACCGACGCCGAGGTCCTCGACCAGCCGGTCGGGGTCGATGTCGAGGCCGTACTGCTCGGAGATCCGGCGGATCTGGGCGCGCGCACCCCCGCCGATCCCGTGAAGCCGCTCGGCCCCGAGGACGGTGTTCTCCAGGACGGTCAGGTTGTCGGCCAGCATGAAGTGCTGGAAGACCATGCCGACGCCGGCCTTGATGGCGTCGGCCGGCGAGTGCAGCGCCACCTGGGCGCCGTTGATCTCGATGGTGCCCGAGTCGGGCGGCTGCACGCCGTAGAGGATCTTCATCAGCGTGGACTTGCCCGCGCCGTTCTCACCGACGATCGCGTGGATCGTCCCGCGGCTGACGTCGATGTTGACGTCGTCGTTGGCGATCACGCCGGGGAACCGCTTGCCGATGCCCCGCAGCCGGACCGCGGGAGGAGCGTCGCCGCTCGGAGGTGTTTCCAGGGACGGAGCTGGGCTGGACACGCGGCGTGACCTCCTCGGTCGAACTGCGGGAGAGGCTACCGGGTGGCCTCGGGACGTGAAATGACGAGGCCGCAGACGCACTAGGCGCCTGCGGCCCCGTCGAGGGTGTCACCTCATCGACATGAGGACGACCAGGGACCGATCACGGAGTGGTCGGGACCTCGATCTCGCCGTCGATGATCTGCTGCTTGTAGCCGTCGAGCTGCTCGGCGATGTCGTCGACCTTGCCACCGCTGGTGGAGTAGCCCACGCCGTCGGCCTTGAGGTCGTAGCGGGTGACACCGGCGGGCACCTTGCCGTCGACGACGCCCGCGAGGTACTCGTGCACCGCGACGTTCACGTTCTTGAGCATCGAGGTGATGATGACGTCCTGCACCGACGGGTCGGCGGTGTTGTACTGGTCGGAGTCGACCCCGATCGCCATGCCCTTGGCCTCCGAGGCGGCCTCGAAGACACCACCACCGGAGCCACCGGCGGCGTGGTAGACGACGTCGGCGCCGTTGTCGAACATGCCCTGGGCGGCGGTCTTGCCCTTGGCCGGGTCGGCGAAGCCGGAGAAGTCCGGGATCTGCGTGAGGTAGGTCGACTCGACCTTGGTGCCGGGCTTGGCCGCCTCGACACCCGCCTTGTAGCCGGCCTCGAACTTCTGGATCAGCGGGGTCTCGACGCCGCCGATGAAGCCGACCGTGCCGGTCTTGGTCTTGAGGGCGGCAGCCGCGCCGACCAGGAAGGAGCCCTGCTCCTCGCTGAAGACCAGGCTGGCGACGTTCGGGACGTCGGCGAGGCTCTCGTCGTCGATGATCGCGAAGTTGGTGTCGGGGTACTCGGCCGCGACCTTGCCGACCGAGGCGGCGTAGGCGAAGCCCACCGCGATGACCGGGTTGTAGCCGGCGTCGGCGAAGGTGCGCAGGCGCTCCTCGCGAGCCGTCTCGGCCTCGCCGTCCTCGGCCTCCGACTCCTGGGCCTCGATGCCGAACTCCTTGGCCGCCTCGTCGAGGCCGGCTGCTGCGGAGTCGTTGAACGACTGGTCGCCGCGGCCACCCACGTCGTAGGCCATGCCGACCTTGATGTCGGACTTGGGGGCGTCGCTTCCGCCGTCGTCCTTGGCGTCGTTGTCGCTGTCCCCGCCACAAGCGGCGAGGGTCAGGATGCCGGCGGTCAGAACTGCCGCGAGCTTCATGCTGCGTCGCAAGACGCCTCCTTGATGTTCGGGTGATTGCCCGGAAGATCGAGCGTGGAACCAGACCAGCACCTTAGGCCCTCCAGTCGGCGGGCGTGCCAGCGTGACGAAGTTGTTACCTACCTGCGACGCCCAGGGCCTGCAGCGCGGTCGCGGCGAGGAGCTTGGAGCCGATGGCCACGGACCGCTCGTCGACGCGCAGGTTGCCTTGGTGCAGGTCGTACGTCGCACCACCAGGCGTGCGCGTGCCGAGGCGCATCATGGCGCCGGGGACCCGGTCGAGGTACCAGCCGAAGTCCTCCCCGCCGAGGCTCTGCGGCACGCCGACGCGCGCGTCCGGACCGAGCATGTCGTGCACGGCCGCGGCGAGGATCTCGTTGGAGCGGGCCTCGTTGACCACGGGCGGAACGCCCTGCTGGTAGTCGAGGGTGGCCGTCACGCCGTAGGGGCGGACGATGTCGATCACGGCCTCGCGGATGATCGTCTCGCACTCGCTCCACGCGACGGCGTCGAGGATCCGCACGGTGCCGCCCACGATGCCGTGGTCGGGGATGACGTTGGGGGCCGAGCCGGCCTGGACCATGCCCCACACGACGCTGACGCCGGCGCGCGGGTCCATGCGGCGGCTCAGCACCGCCGGCAGCTCGGTGGTGACCTTCGCCAGCGCGAAGGTGAGGTCCCCCGTGAGGTGGGGGCGCGAGGTGTGCCCGCCGGTCCCTTGCAGGCGGACCTCGATCCGGTCGGCCGCGCTGGTCAGGGGCCCGGTCCGCAGGCCCACCTGCCCGACGTCGACGCCCGGGTCGCAGTGCAGCGCGAAGACGCGCTCCACGCCGGAGATCGCGCCCTGGGCGATCAGGTCGATCGCCCCACCGGGCATGACCTCCTCGGCGGGCTGGAACAGCAGGCGCACCCGCCCCGGGAGCGCGCCCCGGTCGGCGACCTCGCCCAGCGCGAGCGCGGCCCCGGTGAGGGCGACGGTGTGCACGTCGTGGCCGCAGGCGTGCGCGACGCCCGGCACGGTGCTGGCCCAGGGGTCGCCCGTGACGTCCTTGACCGGCAGGGCGTCCATGTCGGCCCGCAGGGCGACCACCCGGTCGCCCTGGCCGATCTCGGCGACCAGTCCGGTGCGCGCCAGCCGGGTCACCCGCCATCCGGCGGCCTCCACCTTGGCGGCCACGAGGTCGGTGGTGCGGGTCTCCGCCCACGACAGCTCCGGGTGGGCGTGCAGGTCGCGGCGCATCTCGACCAGCTCGGCGTCGTACTTGTCGACGACGGTCGCGATCAGGGTCGAGGGCTCCAGTGACATAGGAGAACGAATCTACCCGTCTCCGGAGTGTCGGCGACGTCCGAGTCCAGCGAGAGCCCTCGTCGCTATCTCCGGATCCGGACGACCTGGCCGCTCGGGACGTCGCCGGGCTCCCCGGAGAGCCCGGTGAGGACGTGGGTGGTCGCGTAGACGACGCCCCTGCGCAGCTCGACGTCGCCGACCATCGGCGCCGAGGCGAACGTCGTGACCCGACGCGTGCCCCTGCGGACCTTCGCCACCCGGTCGCGGAACAGCTCGGCGACGTACAGGTCGCCGTTGGGTGCCACGTCGACGCCCGTGGCGCTGACCAGGCCGCGCGCCACCTTGACGGTCCGGCCCGTGCGCGGGTCCACCCGGAAGACGCCGGCGACCGGCCCCGTGCTGCCGTCCTCGGGGCCGCCTGGCAGCGAGGAGACGTAGAGCCGTCCGTCGGGGCCGAGCTCGACGTCGGTGGGCACCGGCTCGAGGTGGTAGACGGCGCCCACGGTGCACTCGGGCAGCTCGAGGGCGGTCGCCATCGCGGGGGTGACCTCCACGGGGACAGGCGGCAGCACCGCCACGGTGCTGACCCGACCCCGCGGGCCGACGCGCAGGACCGTGTTGCCCGCCGCGTCGGCGACGTACGTCGTGCGCCCGGAGATCTCGGTGGCGTAGGGGTGGGCCTCCACGACCCCGCGGTAGCGGAACGGGTAGCCCTGCGGCACCGAGCAGCCGGCCGGCACCGTGCGCAGTCCGTAGCGGACGCGCCGGTCGGGGTTGCGCCGCGTCTCGAACCTGCCGAGGTCCGCGACGGTGCGCGCCCGGCCCTTCGTGCCGAGCGCCTTGAGGAAGGCGCCGCGCCCCTCGGGCAGGGTGGTGGCGAAGCGGACCGCCCCGCGCTGCTCCGACACGGCGCCGACCTCGACGCCGCGGCCGGCCTGGAACACGACCCGGGGCCGGCGCCCCGGAGCCTTGGTCAGCAGCGCCCCCTTGAAGCTCTCGGCGTAGTAGATGCCTCCGCCTCGCGTCACGGCGAGGCTGAGCGGGCTCAGCAGGCCCTTCGCGAGGACGGTCGTGGCGGGCCTGGCGGGGTCCTCTGCCTGCACGGGGGCACCGGCCAGGGCCGTGCCGAGCAGGGCCGTCGCGGCGACGGCGGACAGGAGTGTGCGGTACATCGGTGCTGCCTCCCGGCGGGTTCGTGGTCGTCTGCGCCGATCCTGTGCCGGGCCGCGGCCCGGCCGCAGGGGGCACGAGTCCTCGATCCGCCGAGCCGCCCGCCGCCTCAGGCGTCGCCGTCGTAGGCCGCCAGCAGCCGGTCCGCGGCCACCGTGGCCGGGAGCTCACCGCCCAGGACGCCCGCCCTGACCTCCTCGCGGATCGCCCGGACGCCGGGTGAGTGGCGCAGGCGCTGGTCGAGCTCGTCGCGCACGAGCGCCCAGGTGAAGTCGAGCTGCTGCCGGGCGCGTCTGGCGGCGAGCCCGTCGTCGCCGAGGTGCGCGCGGTGGGCGAGGACGTGCTCCCACAGGTCGTCCACGCCGACGTCGGTCAGCCCGGACACCGTGACGACGGGCGGCGCCCACTCGTCCTTGCCCCGCACCAGGCGCAGCGCGCCGGCGAGCTCGCGGGCGGCCGAGCGGGCCTCCTGCTCCCGGTCGCCGTCGGCCTTGTTGACCGCGATCACGTCGGCGATCTCCAGGATGCCCTTCTTGATGCCCTGCAGCTGGTCGCCCGTGCGAGCCAAGGTGAGGAAGAGGAACGTGTCGACCATGCCGGCGACGGTCACCTCGGACTGGCCCACGCCGACGGTCTCCACCAGCACGACGTCGTACGCCGCCGACTCGAGCACCGCCATCGCCTGCACGGTCGCGCGGGCGACCCCGCCGAGCGTGCCGGCCGACGGCGACGGGCGGATGAACGCCGCAGGGTCGGCGGAGAGCCGCGCCATGCGGGTCTTGTCGCCGAGCACCGACCCGCCGGTGCGCACCGAGCTGGGGTCGACCGCGAGGACGCCGACCCGGTGCCCCGCGGCCGTCAGCCGGGTGCCGAGCGCCTCGATGAACGTGGACTTCCCGACCCCGGGCACGCCGGAGATCCCGACCCGCACCGCTGGCCGCTCCGGCTGCTGGAGCGCCGAGAGCAGCTCGCGGGCCTGATCCCGGTGGCGCGCGCTGGTCGACTCGACCAGGGTGATGGCCCGCGACACGGCCGCGCGCCGCCCCGCGGCGACTCCCTCGAGGAGCTCGGGCACGGTCGCGGCAGGCACGGGTCGCAGGCTACAAGGACCGCACGCAGGCGCCCCCGCCGCACGTGCGGCGGGGGCGCCTCCAAGCCGCGGGTCAGCGCGTGACCCGCACCGGCCCGCTGGTCACCGTGGTCGGCGTCCAGTCGCCGTGGCGGCCGGTGACCCGCACCGTGACCCGCGCGCCGGCGAGCCGGCCGGGCAGCCGCAGCCGGGCTCCCGTGCCGATGACCTTGCCGCCGGAGCGCCACTGGTAGGTGAAGCGCGTGCCCGGGCTCCACGACCCCGCGTGGAGGGTGACGCTCAGGGTCCGGCCGACCTTCGCCTTGCCCCTGATCTGCACGGCGTGGGAGGCGACCTTCGGGCGCGACGGCGTCCGCACCGTGCCGGAGACCGTGCTCGTGCCTCCCAGCGGGGCCACGCTCGCCTGGTACGTCGTGGCGCCGACCAGGCCCGTGAAGGAGACCCCGGCGGCGTCCGACCAGGCCTGGCGGGTGCCCACGACCCGGCCGCCCTGGCGCAGGATGACCTGGAGCACGCACCGCTGCGACCCGCCGGCCGTCCACCGCACGTCGACCCGCGACCACGACGGCGCGGTCGCCGAGACCCTCGTGACGGTCGGCGGCTCGAGCACCGTCGCCGTGACCGAGTCCCGCGAGAAGGACGAGCGGCCGTTGACGTTCACCGCCGCCACGCTCGCCGAGTAGTCGCCCGCGGCGAGACCCGTGAACGTGTGCTCGGTCGGCGAGCCCGGCACCTCGACCTCGGTGCCGTCGGAGAGCCGCACGACGTAGCCGGTGATCGTGGCCCCGCCGTCGTCGGGCGCCGACCAGGTCACCGTGACCGCCTGACCCACGGCCGAGATCCCGGGCTTCGCCGGCGCCGTCGGCACGAGGCTCGCGATCGGGACGTAGGCCGTGTAGGCGCTCGCGGGCGAGACCCCCTGCGCGTTGACCGCCTTGACGCTGGCGCGGTACTCGCGCCCCCGGGCCAGGCCGCTGAAGGTGTAGGACGTCGCACCGGCGCCGACCTCGACCGGCTCGCCGCCCTCCAGCTGCACCAGGTAGCCGGTGACCGGCGAGTTGCCGTCCCGCGTCGGTGCCGCCCAGGCGACGGTGAGGTTGCGACCGGACGCCGTCGCCGACACGGCGTTCGGCGCGTCCGGCGCGGTGGCCGCCTCGAGCTCGAGCTCCTGCACGGCGCTCTCGAGGGCCCCGGCCTGCGCGAGGTACTGCTCGTCGGTCGCGTTCGCGGCCGTCAGCATCGCCCTCGCGTCGGCGAGCGCAGCCGAGACGGCGTCGGCCGACTCCCGGGTGTAGCGGGTGAGGTCGAGCTCCTGGGCCTCCGCGACGCCGGCCTGGAGGGAGCGCAGCGCCCGGGGCGCCAGCTGCCCGGCCGCCAGCCGCAGGTCGCGCGCCGCACCGCTGACGTCGGAGGCGACCGCGGTCTCGTCCGCCAGCACCTCGGCCGCCGCCTCCATCGTGCGGGTGAACATCGCGAAGTCGACGTCCACGTAGCGCGCGCCGTCGTCGAGCAGCGGCTCGTACTGGGCACGCAGGTCACGCAGCCCCGACTTGTCGACCCCGTAGTTGAAGGTGAACGAGTCGAGGTTGGCCACGAACGGGTGGTTGGCGTCGGGGACGGTGGTGCGCAGGACCAGGATCACGTCGTGCGTCCCGCGCACGACGGTCGGCAGCGTCACCGTGGTCGTGCCGGCGGCGCTCCAGGTGGAGCCGGTCACCGGCAGCGGGACGGTGACCAGCGGGGCACCCTCCCGCGAGTCCAGGTAGACCTCGATCCTCGAGTCGGTGCCGCAGCGCGAGGAGTTGTTGACGTAGTGGACCGACAGCGAGGTCGCCGTCCGCCCGAGCGTCAGGTCGTCGTACTCGAGCACGTCGCCGTCGTGGGTGCCGCCGACGTTGGTGCCGGACGTGCCGTCGGACCAGCCGCTGAACGACTCGGTCTTGAGCGCGCTGCCGGTCCACGCCGTACGGCTCTCGAACTCGACGAGCCGACCGTCGGAGGTGTCCACCGGAGCGTCGGGGGCGACCAGCTTCACGTGGTCGAAGTTGCCGGCGTAGGGGTGGGCGCTGTCGGTGGTGGCGTGCAGGACGAGGAAGATGTCGTGCGTGCCGGTGACGGAGCTCGGCAGCGTCACCTTCGCCGTGCCCGCCTGGTCCCACGCCGTGCCGGTGACCGGCAGCGGCACGGTGACCAGCGGCGCGCTCGTCCTGGAGTCGAGGTGGACGTCGACGCTCACGTTCGACCCGACGCGGTTGGAGTTGTTGACGTAGTGCACCTCCACCGACGTCGCCGCGGCCTCGATGTCCACGGCGGCGAAGCGCAGCCAGTCACCGTCGTGGGTGTTGGCCACGGCGGTGCCCGAGGTGCCGTCGTTCCAGGTGAAGGACTCGGTCTTCATGGCGCCGCCACCCGAGGCGGTGTCGCCGCCCCACTCGGTGCGGTCCTTGAAGGCCAGCGTGGTGTCGTTGTCGACGGGCTGCTCGTCGGTCGCACCGGAGTCGGCGAACTGCATCCGGTCGAAGTTGCCCACCCAGTGGCGGGAGCCGTCGGTGTTGGAGCCGCGGAAGACGAAGTAGACGGTCGCCGGGCTCGCGGCCAGCAGCTCGGCCACGCCGGTCAGGTCGGCGGTGGCCGTGGCGTAGGTGCCGAAGCCCGTCGCCGTCGGCGGCGTCGCCACCGTCGCCAGCAGCGGCCCGTCGACGGCGCCGAGGCGCACCTCGACCGCGGCGTCGGCGTAGCCGTCGTCGGAGGCGCCGGAGTAGCGCACCTGCACCTGGTCGGGGACCTGGTCCTCGCCGAAGCTGATCCCCCGGAAGGCGATCCAGTCCCCGGGGCGCACGCCACCGATGCCGTTGGGCTCGTCGTGCAGGTCGGTCCCGCCCGACCAGGAGTCGTGCTGCTCGGCCTCGAGCCTGCGGAAGCCGCCCTGGCTCAGGGTCAGCCCGTCGAGGGCCGCCGCGAGGCGCGCCTGCGCGTCGTTGAGCTGCTCGTCCGTGGCGGTGGTGTCGGCCAGGGCCGTCCGGGCGGCGTCACGCGCCACCGTCATCGCGGCGTACGTCGAGCCCTCGTAGTTGCCCTGGACGACGAGCCGCGCCTCGGCGTACGTCGCCTCGAGCTCCGCACGCCAGTGGTCGGTCACCCGGATGACGAAGGGGTCGCGCGTCGACAGGCCCCGGCCGGTGACGGCGGACTCGTCGGCGTCGCCACCGAGCGCGCCGTCCTGGAGGAGCACCGCGAAGCTCGCCCTGGCCGGCGTCGGGAGCGTACCCGCGACGTGGACCGACAGCGTCGTGCTGCTGGTGCGGGTGACCGTGGCGGCCACCCCCTCCGGCAGGCCGGCGACCCGCACGCGGCCCGACGCCACGAGGTCGTCACCGTCGGAGCCGGCGAACGTCGCGCCGGTGAGGGTCATGGCGATCGTGCCGTCGACCGCGCCGTCGGCGCCGGCCGACAGCGTCGTGCGGTCCGAGGCGATGCTCGCCGGCGCCGCGGGCGGGGCCACCGCGGTGCTCAGCGAGAACGCCGGCTTCGTGGCGGTCCCCCACTGCGACGGCTGGGAGCCCATCGTGACGTCGAACGCGCCGTCGCCGACGATGTCGGCGTAGTCCAGCCAGGTGTTGGCGTAGGCCTTGCCGTCCAGGCGCGCGTCCTGGACGTAGAAGCGGTCCGCGGAGACGCCCTCGGCCGTGACGCTGAACGTCGTGCCGTCGGCGTGGGAGACGTCGACGCGCGGGAAGAACGGCGAGCCGACCTGGTACTGCGAGGAGCCGGCCGTCACGGGGTAGAGGCCGACCGCGGCGGCGACGAAGGTCGCCGACATGGCACCGGTGTCGTCGTCCATCGTGGGCAGGAAGCCCTCCGGGTCGTTCTTGAAGACCTTGGTCCTGATCGGCGGGGTGAGCCGGCCGCCGCTGGAGGGCGGGGTGTTGCCGTCGGTCTGCCCCGTCGCGATGTAGCTCTGCCAGGTCTCCTTGGTGTAGAGGTCCCGGACCCACTTCTGGGTCTTCGCCGGCTGGCCGACGTAGTTGAAGAGGTACGGCGTGTGCAGGTCGACCTCGTTGGCGTTGGACTTCAGCATCCGGGTGCCGTCGTCGGGCGCCTCCTCGCCGAAGTAGTGCGAGAGCGCCTCGCGGACGGCGTTCGTGCCGCCCATGGCGGCGACGAGGCCGGCGACGTCCTGGGCGGGGTACCAGTGGTACTGCCACAGCGAGCCCTGGTAGGGGTTCGAGCCCTCGAACCGCTCGGGGTCGGCACCCGTGAAGGTGCCGTCGGCGGACCGGAAGCCGAGGACGCCGACGGGGGTCCCGCCGGACGTCGTCCAGGTGCCGGGCTTGATCGAGTTGCGGTAGTTGAGTGCGCGCGCGGCGTACCGGTCGGCGTCGGCGTCCTTGCCGAGCGAGCGGGCGATGACCGAGAGCGCGTAGTCGTCGTAGGAGTTGCCCACGGTGGTGCCGGGCTCACCGGGGACGTAGCCGCGGGCCTCGTCGGCGGTGCTGTAGGCGCCGGCGTTGGCCACCACGGCGGGGTAGGCGCGGTCGAGGCGGTCGAGGCGGACGCCCTTGGCCACCGCGTCGGCGATCACGACGGAGGCACGCTCGAAGCGGACCGTCGGCACGGCCATCGTGCGGGTGCTGAGCGGCGGGCTGCCCACCGCGGCGTCGTCGGCGAAGACGTCGACCAGCGACTGCACGACGTCGGCGTAGACGTCGGGGTAGAGCGAGGCGAGCACGGGGTACTTGCGGAAGTCGTCCCAGGTGCCCCAGCCGTCGTAGTGGGTGTAGCCGTCGGCGCGGTGCACCGCACCGTCCACGCCGCGGTAGGTGCCGTCGGTGCTGGTCGCGTCGGTCGGCGTCGCGAGCATCCGGTAGAGGCTCGTGTAGAAGATGGTCTCGAGGTCGCCGCCCGGGTCGGCGGTCGCGTCGCTGGTGACCGCCACCTTGCCGAGCGTGTCGCGCCACTCGTCGTGGGCCGCCTGCCGGACCTGCTCGAAGCTCCGGTCCCCGATCTCGGCGGTCCGGTCCCGGCGCGCCTGCGCGACGCTGACCGGCGAGAGTGTCGTGGTGAGCTGGACGGCCTCGCCCGCGTCCACGTCGAAGGTGAGCACGGCGCCCGTGTCGGTGCCGGTGCGGCGCTTGACGGCGCCGTACGCGCCGCCCTCGCCCCAGGTCTTCACGCTCGTCACCGGGACGTCGGTGACCGCGTCGTAGAACAGCCGGTAGGCGTAGCCGTTGAAGGTGCCGCTGATGCTCCCCGAGAGCTCCGCGCGGCCGTCGGCCAGCGTGGTCGCGGTGAGCTCGGAGGCGGTCCGGCCGGTGAAGTTGTGCTGCAGGTCGAAGACCACCGACGCCGCGCCGGCCTTCGGGAAGGTGAACCTCTCCAGGCCGCTGCGCACCGTGGCGGTGAGCTCGGCGTCGATGGTGCCCTCGCTCGCCTGGAGGCCGACCTGGTAGTAGCCGGGCTCGGCGGTCTCGTCGTCGTGGGAGAACGGCAGGGCGTAGGTGCTGGCCGCGGGCCGCGCGGTGTAGGTGCGGTAGGTCGGCACGACGAGCACGTCGCCGCCGGCACCCGAGCCGCCCACACCGTCGAGGTTGGTGAGCGTGAAGCCCTTGATGCTCGACTGGGCGTAGTCGTAGCCCGAGTGCGTGCGACCGGGCGCCGTCGCCGGGTTGGGCTTGGCCAGGCCGTGCGGGACCTGGGCGCCGGGGAGGTTCTGCCCGTGGTCACCCTGCGTGGACATGAACGGGTTGACGTGCTGGGTATGGTCCACGGCCTCGGCGGTGGGGGCGCCGACGGTGGGGGCACCGGCGGCGGTCGCCCCGGCCGGCACGGTCACGGCCAGGCCGGCCGCCGACAGGGCCGTGGCGACGACCGAGGTGAGGACGCGCGAGGTGCGGGTGCGGCGCGATACGGAGACGGACATGCGTCAGTGGGTTCCTTGCGTCAGGGAGGTGCGGCGACGTGCCGCGGTGACGCTAGGGACCGCTGGTGAACCGGAGGCGGCCGGACGGTACCTCGCGAGACGCTGCGAGACGTCGACCAGCCGACCGTCAGGTGAACAGCTCAGTCCGCCAGCTGCTCGCGCAGCCTGGCGAGCAGGTCGAGGGCCGACTCGGCGATGACGGTGCCGGGCAGGAACACCGCGGCGGCGCCCATCTCCTTCAGCGTGGGCACGTCGTCGGGCGGGATCACGCCACCGATCGTCACCATGATGTCGGGGCGGCCCTGCTCGGCCAGCGCGGCCTTCAGCGCCGGTAGCAGCGTCAGGTGCCCCGCCGCGAGCGAGGAGACGCCCACGACGTGCACGTCCGCGTCGACCGCCTGCTGGGCGACCTCCTCGGGCGTGGAGAACAGCGGGCCCACGTCGACGTCGAAGCCCATGTCGGCGAACGCCGAGACGATCACCTTCTGGCCGCGGTCGTGGCCGTCCTGGCCCATCTTGGCCACCAGGATGCGCGGGCGCCGGCCCTCGGCCTCCTCGAACTCCGCGGTCGCGTCGAGGACCTGCTGCACGAGCGTGCCACCGTCCCCGCCACCGGCCGACTCGTCCCTGAACACGCCGCTGATCGTACGGATCACGGCCTGGTGGCGGCCGTAGACCTTCTCCAGGGCATCCGAGATCTCCCCGACGGTGGCCTTGGCGCGGGCGGCGTCGACGGCCAGCGCGAGCAGGTTGCCCTCGAGCGAGCCCTCGGTCGCCCCGCGCTCGGCGCTGTGGGTGAGCGCCTCCAGCGAGCGGCGTACGGCGTCGTCGTCGCGCTCGGCGCGCAGCCGCTCGAGCTTGGCGATCTGCTGGCGGTAGACGTCATCGTTGTCGACGCGCAGCACGTCGAGCTTGTCCTCCGCGGCCAGCCGGTAGGTGTTGACCCCGATGACCTTCTGGCTCCCGGCGTCGATGCGGGCCTGGGTCCGCGCCGCGGCCTCCTCGATGCGCATCTTGGGGATGCCCTGCTCGATCGCCTTGGCCATGCCGCCGGCGGCCTCCGCCTCCTGGATGTGCGCCCAGGCGCGCTCGGCGAGGTCGTGGGTGAGGCGCTCGACGTAGTAGCTGCCGGCCCAGGGGTCGATCGTGCCGGTCGTGCCGCTCTCCTGCTGCAGCAGCAGCTGGGTGTTGCGGGCGATGCGCGCGGAGAAGTCGGTGGGCAGCGCGATCGCCTCGTCGAGGGCGTTGGTGTGCAGCGACTGGGTGTGGCCCTGGGTCGCGGCCATCGCCTCGATGCACGTGCGCCCGACGTTGTTGAAGACGTCCTGGGCGGTCAGCGACCAGCCGCTGGTCTGGCTGTGGGTGCGCAGGCTGAGCGACTTGGGGTTCTGCGGCGCGAAGTCGCGCACCAGGCGTGCCCACAGGGCCCGGGCCGCACGCATCTTGGCGATCTCCATGTAGAAGTTCATGCCGATCGCCCAGAAGAAGGACAGCCGCGGCGCGAACTGGTCGATCGTCATGCCCGTGCCGAGCCCCGCGCGGATGTACTCCACGCCGTCGGCGAGCGTGTAGGCCAGCTCCAGGTCGGCCGTCGCCCCGGCCTCCTGGATGTGGTAGCCGGAGATGGAGATCGAGTTGAAGCGCGGCATCTTCGCGGCGGTGTAGCTGAAGATGTCGGAGATGATCCGCATCGACGGCGCCGGCGGGTAGATGTAGGTGTTGCGGACCATGAACTCCTTGAGGATGTCGTTCTGGATGGTCCCCGCGAGCTGCTCCGGCTTCACCCCCTGCTCCTCGGCCGCCGCGATGTAGAGGGCGAGCACCGGCAGGACGGCGCCGTTCATCGTCATCGAGACCGACATCTCGTCGAGCGGGATCCCCTCGAAGAGGGTGCGGGTGTCGTAGATCGAGTCGATGGCCACGCCGGCCATGCCGACGTCGCCACGCACCCGCGGGTGGTCGGAGTCGTAGCCGCGATGGGTCGCGAGGTCGAAGGCGACGCTGAGCCCCTTCTGGCCGGCGGCGAGGTTGCGCCGGTAGAACGCGTTGGACTCCTCGGCGGTCGAGAAGCCGGCGTACTGGCGGATCGTCCACGGCTGGGTCGTGTACATCGTGGGGTACGGCCCCCGCAGGAACGGGCTCAGCCCGGGCAGGGTGTCGAGCGCGTCCAGGCCCTCGAGGTGCTCGGGCCCGTAGACCGGCAGCACGTCGATCCCCTCCGGGCTCGTCCACGCCGAGGCCCCGGTGGTTGAGGAAGGCGCGCCCCCGTGGGTTGAGGAAGGCGCGCCAGCGCCTGTCTCGAAACCCCCGTCGGAACCACCTTCACCCACCAGCGGCAGCCCCGCGAAGCTCTTCGGAACACTCATGCCAGCTTCTCCCTCGTCCGGGTCAGGAAGTCCAGGGCGTCGACGCCCATGGCGCAGGAGTCGTCGGCGTAGTCGACCGGCTTGCCGGCGATCAGGACGTGCGCGGCGCCGGCCTCGCGCAGCGCGGAGGCGGCCTCGCTCCCCCACTCGCCGTAGGCCGCGTCGCTGCCGGCCAGGCACACGACCGGCTGTCCGGCGTACGCCGCCAGCAGGTCCTCCACGCCGGCGGTCGCGCCGGCGACCTCGGTCGTGACCCCACCGGCGGCGAGCAGGTTGGCGGCGAAGGTGGCGCGGGCGGTGTGGGACGCGATCGTGCCGAGGGTGGCCAGGAAGACCGGCGCCGCGGCCGGCTCGTCGCGCAGCGCCTCGAAGGCGGCGCCGTAGCTGCGGACGCCGTCGAAGAAGCCGTCCGGCTCGCGCTCGGGCAGGGTCTCGGCGAGGTGGGGGAACTCGGTGAGGCCGGTGATCGGCCGCGTGCGGCGCGCCACCTCGGCGTCACGGCGGGCCACGGTCTCGGCGATCCGCCCGTCGAGCGCCGCCAGGCCGTCCTCCTCGAGTCGGCCGAGCTCGGCCCAGCCGGCGGCGGCCAGGTCGTCGGTCAGCTTCTCGACGGCGTAGGAGCCACCGGCCGGGTCGGCCACCTTGGCCACGTGGGACTCCCACATCAGCAGCGCGGAGGTGTTGCGGGCGACGCGGCGGCCGAGGACGTCGGGGCGACCCAGCGGCGCGTCGAAGGGCAGCACGGTCACGGCGTCGGCTCCCCCGACCCCCGCGGCGAAGGCGGCGACCGTCGTGCGGAGCATGTTCACGTAGGGGTCGTAGCGGCTCATCATCGGCTTGCTGGTCACGACGTGCTGGCGCTGCGCGAGCGACGCGTCGCCCCCGCTCAGCTCGACGACGCGCGCCCAGAGCCGGCGCGCGGCGCGCAGCTTGGCGATGGTCGGGAACTGCTCGTCGGTCGCGGCGTAGCGGAACTCCATCAGCCCGACCGCCTCGTCGACGCCGAGACCGGCCTCGGTGAGCCGGCGCAGGGCATCGGCGGCCACCGCCATGGAGTAGCCGAGCTCCTGGGCGTCCGAGGCGCCCCGGTCGTGCACGGCGGTCGCATCCACGACCACGCCCAGGACGCCACGCTCCTGCGCGAGCCGGGCCACGTCGACCAGCTCGTCGCCCGAGCCGCCGAGGTTGGTGCCCGGTGCGGGAGCGGTGTCGCCGAGGACGTCGAGGAAGGTGCGGGCCACCGCCGCCTGCGCGCCCTCCGGCGCGTCGAGCACGACCGGCGCCAGGTCGAGCAGCACGCCCTGCAGCTGGGCGGCCAGGTCGGTGCCGGGACCGGCCTGCAGCCACAGCGACGTCACGCCGCCGTCGAGGTCGACGAGCGCGGTCTCGTTGAGCGCCGTCGCGTCGTCGCCGCGCAGGTGCGCGCGGATGTCCCAGTCGCCGGAGCGGGTGGGGCGCCCGGAGGTGTGCAGGTCGTCGAGCAGGTCGGCCGTGCCCAGCGGCGTGACGGAGATGTCGTCCAGGGTGGTGCGCGACAGCTTGTCCCACACGCGTGAGTCGGGGTCGTCGTCGGTGAGGCGGCGGGCCTTGCGCAGCACGGCGGCGGCGGCCGCCTCCCAGTCGGCGACCGTGTGCCGGTCGCCCTCGGCGGCCAGCGCCAGCGTGCCCTGCTCCGGCTCGAGCTCGTCGGGCTCGTCGAGACCGCCGGCCACGGCGCCGGGCGCACTCCCATCAACAGTCATGGTGGGAACCATAGGAGCGTCCGAGAACAGGTTCCACCCAGTGTGACGTTTCCGTCCCTAGTCTGGGCCCGTGAAGGTCCAGGACCCGACGGGGCAGACGTGGCGCGTGACCCGACGCTGGGTGCCCTGGCGGCGCCGCCTCAAGGGCGTCCTGCCCAACCTGCCCACCGGTCCGGGTCTGGGCGACGACCCGGTGAGCATGGTGATCGGGGTGATCTTCCTGATCATCCTGATCCCCTTCCTCGTCCTGGCCCTCGTCGCCGCGCTCGAGCTGCTGCTCCTGCTGCTCGTCATCCCGTTCGCGCTCCTGGCCCGCGCCCTCTTCGGGCAGCACTGGACCGTCGAGGCCCGGCGCGGCTTCCAGATCTGGTACGACGAGCCGGCCGGCGACTGGCAGGCCAGCGGCCTGCGCATCCACGCCCTGGCCGACGCGCTGCGCCACGGCGACATCCCGCCCTCCAACGTCACCGACCTGGCCGAGTGAGCCGCCGGTGGTCGAGCAGTGAGGAGCGCCAGCGACGAGCGACCGTCGAGACCCCGGCACCTGGCTGTCTCCTCGGGGCCGAACTGGGTCTGGTGTGACTGGTGGTGCGACTTGCGACACTGAGCGTCGGCCGTTGGTCACCACGTCACGCCAGCCAAGCGTGGAGAGGCCGGCGTCAGGCTCGAACTGTCGACGCTGATCACCGAGGCTGCTAGCGCGCGGGCCGACGTCAGCCCCGCAGAAGCTGTGGTTTCGAGACGGTTGCTAGCGCAACCTCCTCAACCACCGGGGCCATGGTTTCGAGACGGGACTTCGTCCCTCCTCAACCACCGGAGACGTGGTGTCGAGGCTCGCTGCGCTCGCACCTCAACCACCGAGGACTACACCTCGGTGCGGCCGTCGTTGTCCTTGGTGCGCAGGCCGATCTTGTTGCCGAGCCAGACGAGCGGGTCGTACTTGCGGTCGACCACGCGCTCCTTCATGGGGATGATCGCGTTGTCGGTGATCTTGATGCCCTCGGGGCAGACCTCGGTGCAGCACTTGGTGATGTTGCACATCCCCAGGCCGGCGGCGCCCTGGGCGAGCTCCCGGCGGTCGTGGGTGTCGAGGGGATGCATGTCGAGCTCGGCGTAGCGCAGGAAGAAGCGCGGGCCGGAGAAGGCCGGCTTGTTCTCCTCGTGGTCGCGCACGACGTGGCAGACGTTCTGGCACAGGAAGCACTCGATGCACTTGCGAAACTCCTGGCCGCGCTCGACGTCGACCTGGGCCATGCGGCGCTTGTTGTCGGCGTCGCGGGGCGGGGGCGCGAACGACGGCAGCTCGCGCGCCTTCTCGTAGTTGAAGGAGACGTCGGTGACCAGGTCGCGGATCACCGGGAACGTCCGCAGCGGCGTGACGGTGATCGTCTCGTCCTCCTCGAAGTCCGAGAGCCGGCTCATGCACAGCAGCCGCGGCCGGCCGTTGATCTCGGCGCTGCACGAGCCGCACTTGCCGGCCTTACAGTTCCACCGGATCGCCAGGTCGCCGGCCTGCGTGGCCTGCACCCGGTGGAGGGCGTCCAGGACGACCTCGCCCTCGGAGACCTCGACGGTGTAGTCGCCCAGGTCGCCGCCCGACTCGTCGCCGCGCCACACTCGCATCTTCAGCTGGTAGCCCATGGCTACTTCCCTTCCTTGCTCTCAGCGGGGGGCTCGGCGGCCGCCGGCTCGAAGTACTTCTTGAGCTCGTCGGGCATCTCCGGCAGCGGCTTCTCGTGCAGGTCGATGCCGGTGCCGTCGGCGTTGAGGTCGACGACGAGGTTCTTGGTCGCCCACTCCTCGCTCGGCCCCGGGAAGTCGTCGCGCGTGTGCCCGCCGCGCGACTCCTCGCGCGCCAGCGCCGCCTTGGCGATGGCCTCGCTGACGACGAGCATGTTGCGCAGGTCCAGCGCGAGGTGCCAGCCGGGGTTGTACTGCCGGTGCCCCTCCACCTTCATCGACGCCGCGCGCACCTTGAACGCCTCGATCTCGCTCAGCGACCGCTCGAGCTCGGGCGCGGTGCGGATGATGCCGACGAGGTCGTTCATCGACTGCTGGAGGTCGGACTGGATCGTGTAGGGGTTCTCCCCGCCCTGCGCCAGAGAATCAGACACCTCGAACGGCGCCAGGGCGCTGCGCTCGGCGGCCTTGACGTCGGCCTCGTCCACCTTCGGCCGGTCCTCGCCCAGAGAGGCGGTGTAGGCCGTCGCGGCCTCGCCGGCCCGCTTGCCGAACACCAGCAGGTCCCCCAGCGAGTTGCCACCGAGCCGGTTGGAGCCGTGCATGCCGCCGCTGCACTCGCCGACGGCGTACAGCCCGGTCACCGCGCTCTGCTGGGTGTCGGCGTCGACCTCGACGCCACCCATGACGTAGTGGCACGTCGGGCCGATCTCCATCGGCTCGGCGGTGATGTCGACGTCGGCGAGCTCCTTGAACTGGTGGTACATCGAGGGCAGCCGCTTGCGGATGAACTCCGGCGAGCGGCGCGAGGCGATGTCGAGGTAGATGCCGCCGTGGGGCGTCCCGCGGCCGGCCTTGATCTCGGAGTTGATGGCCCGGGCCACCTCGTCGCGCGGCAGCAGCTCGGGCGGCCGGCGGTTGCTCTTCTTGTCGTCGTACCAGGCGTCGGCCTCCTCCACGGTGTCGGCGGTCTCGCTCTTGAAGTACTCCGGGATGTAGTCGAACATGAACCGCTGGCCCTCGGCGTTCTTCAGGACGCCGCCGTCGCCGCGCACCGACTCCGTGACCAGCAGCCCCTTCACCGAGGGTGGCCAGACCATGCCCGTGGGGTGGAACTGCACGAACTCCATGTTGATCAGGGAGGCGCCCGCGCGCATCGCGAGCGCGTGGCCGTCGCCGGTGTACTCCCAGGAGTTGGAGGTCACCTTGAACGACTTGCCGATCCCGCCGGTGGCGAGGATGACGCTGGGCGTCTCGAAGAGCACGAAGCGACCGGTCTCGCGCCAGTAGCCGAACGCGCCCGAGACCTTGCCGCCGTCGCCCTGGTCGAGCATGACGTCGGTGACCGTGCACTCCATGAACACGTCGATCCCGAGCGACACCGCCCGCTGCTGGAGGGTGCGGATCATCTCCAGGCCGGTGCGGTCGCCGACGTGGGCGAGGCGGGCGTACTTGTGGCCGCCGAAGTCGCGCTGGGAGATCAGGCCGTCGTCGGTGCGGTCGAACAGCGCACCCCAGTCCTCGAGCTCCATGACCCGCTCGGGGGCCTCCTGGGCGTGGAGCTGGGCCATGCGCCAGTTGTTGAGCATCTTCCCGCCGCGCATGGTGTCGCGGAAGTGGACCTCCCAGTTGTCCTCGGGCCAGCGGTTGCCCATCGCCGCGGCGATGCCGCCCTCGGCCATGACCGTGTGCGCCTTGCCGAGCAGGGACTTGCACACGATCGCGGTGCGGGCGCCCGCGTCGTGGGCCGCGATCGCGGCTCGCAGACCCGCGCCGCCGGCACCGACCACGACCACGTCGTAGCGGTGGCGCTCCATGCCGCCGGCCGCGTCGCCGGACATCTCGTTGCCGGTCATCGGGTGCCGGTCGTTCACAGGGTTGGTCATCAGAAAAACCGCACGTCCTCGATGGTCCCGTTGGCGATCAGGAAGATGTAGAGGTCGACCAGCGCCACGGAGAACAGCGAGTACCACGCGTAGCGACCGTGGTCGGTGTTGAGGCGCGAGACCCAGGTCCAGAGCTTGTAGCGCACGGGGTGCTTGGAGTAGTGGCGCAGCCGCCCGCCCACCGTGTGCCGGCAGGAGTGGCACGAGAGCGTGTAGAGCCAGATGAACACCACGTTGATGAGCATCAGCAGCGTGCCGAGGCCCATGTGGCCCCACTCGTGCTCCTCGTTGCGGAACGCCAGCACCACGTCGAAGCTCAGCACCAGGCCGACCAGCACCGCGGCGTACCAGAAGTAGCGGTGGACGTTCTGGATCAGCAGGGGGAAGCGGGTCTCCCCGGTGTACTTGGTCTTGGGCTCGGCGACGGCACAGGCGGGCGGCGACAGCCAGAACGCCCGGTAGTAGGCCTTGCGGTAGTAGTAGCAGGTCATCCGGAAGCCCAGCGGGAAGATCAGGATGAGCAGGGCCGCCGACAGGGGCCAGGCGCGGAACGGCTGGCCGAAGTCCGAGGCGCCTTCGACGCAGTCACCCAGGCACGGGGAGTAGAACGGCGAGAGGTACGGCGAGGCGTAGTAGTCGCTGCCCATGAAGGCCCGCACCGTCGCGTAGACCACGAACGCGCTGAACACCACGAACGTCGTGAGCGGCGGCAGCCACCACCGGTCCTGACGCAGGGTCTTCTCGTCGATCGCGGCCCTGGTCGGCCCGTGCACGCCAGTCGTCATGCCCACCTCCGGAGGAGTCCGGGGCTGAGTCTGCACGCGAACCGCCCGATGTGAAAGGGGTCACAGTGAAAGGGGTCACACTGGAAGGGTCACCTCGGGCGGCTCTCCGGCGTCAGCGCCAACCGAGTCCCGGGGCCAGCTCCTTCAGCACCGTCTCCAGCACGTGGGCGTTGTAGTCGACGCCGAGCTGGTTGGGGATGGTGAGCAGCAACGTGTCCGCGGCCGCGACGGCCTCGTCGCGGGCCAGCTCCTCGATGAGGCGCTCGGGCGGGCCGGCGTAGGTCTTGCCGAAGCGGGCCTTGCCGCCGTCGAGGTAGCCGACCTGGTCGCCGCCGCCGCCCTCGCGCCCGAAGTAGGCGCGGTCGAGGTCACTGACGACCGGGAAGACGCTGCGGCTGACCGAGACCCGCGGCGTCCGGGTGTGGCCGGCGTCGGCCCACGCCTTGCGGAACCGCTCGATCTGCTCGGCCTGGAGCTGGTGGAAGGGCACCCCGGTGTCCTCGCTGAGGAGCGTGGAGCTCATCAGGTTCATGCCCTGCTGGGCGGTCCACTCGGCGGTCTGCCGGGTGCCGGCGCCCCACCAGATCCGCTCGCGCAGGCCCGGCGAGTGCGGCTCGATGCGCAGCAGGCCCGGCGGGTTGGGGAACATCGGCCGCGGGTTGGGCTCCGCGAAGCCGTTGCCCTCGAGCACATCGAGGAACACCCGGGTGTGCTCGCGCGCCATGCCGGCGTGGTCGGCGCCCTCCGCGGGGACGTAGCCGAAGTAGCGGTAGCCGTCGATGACCTGCTCCGGTGACCCGCGGCTCACGCCGAGCTGCAGCCTGCCGTCGGAGATCAGGTCCGCCGCCCCGGCGTCCTCGGCCATGTAGAGGGGGTTCTCGTAGCGCATGTCGATGACGCCGGTGCCGATCTCGATCCTGCTCGTGCGGGCGCCGACCGCGGCCAGCAGCGGGAACGGCGACGCCAGCTGCTGGGCGAAGTGATGGACGCGGAAGTAGGCGCCGTCGGCGCCCAGCTCCTCGGCCGCCACGGCCAGGTCGATGGACTGGTGCAGCACGTCGGCGGCGGAGCGCGCCTGCGACTGCGGCGAGGCCGACCAGTGGCCGAAGGACAGGAACCCGATCTTCTTCATGACGGGTCAACACTGGTTGAACCTTCAAACTTCCCGGCGGCTCCTCGCGCACTGTTCACCGCCCCTCCATCCCACCGCCGCCACCCGGACGCGCCGGCGCGCCACGCTCGTGGCATGCGGATCGCTCTGGTGACCGAGACGTTCTTCCCCGCCGTGGACGGCACGACGACCACGCTCAAGGCCGTGGCCGACGGACTCGTCGACCGCGGGCACTCGGTCCGGATCATCGCTCCGGCTCCCGGGCTGACCTCCTACCGCGGCTGCGACGTGGTCCGGGTCCGCCCGCTCGAGCCGGTCGGCGCGCAGGTGCGCGCCGCGATCGACGGCCACGCCCCGGACCTGGTCCACGTCACCTCTCCGGGGACCCTCGGCCGCAAGGCGCTGAAGCACGCCCAGCGCACCGGGCTCGCCTCGCTCGTGGTCGAGCAGTCGGCGGTCCTCGACCTGACCGCGGACTACTGGCGCGGCACCGTCGCGCGTGCCGACCGGGTCCTGGTCACGTCGTCCTGGATGGTGGAGCGCGCCGCCGAGCTCGGGGTCGAGGCGGGGCTGTGGCGCCCCGGCGTCGACCCCGTCGCCTTCACCCCGGCGCTGCGCGACTCCTGGCTGCACGACTCCTGGGCGCGCGCCCGCTCCCGTGAGACCCCGCTGGTGGTGGTCGGCTACGTCGGCAGCCTGCACAAGCGCCACGGCGTACGCCGCCTGGCCGAGCTCGCCGACCTCCCCGGGATCCGCCTCGTGGTCATCGGCGACGGCCCCCAGCGGTCCTGGCTCGCCCAGCACCTGCCCGGCGCCAAGCTCACCGGCGCCCTCACCACGGGCGACCTGACCGCCGCGCTGCCCTCCCTCGACGTGCTGGTGCACCCCGGGGCCCACGAGACCTGCTGCCACCAGCTACGTGAGGCGAGCGCCTCGGGCGTGCCCCTCGTGGCCGCCCGCTCCGGCGGCGCGCCCGACGTCGTGCGCAGCCTCGAGAACGGCCTGCTCTTCGACCCTCATGGCCGACGGGCGCTGCGCGACGCGGTCGCCGCGGTCGTCGCGGACCGGCACCGCGGCCTGCTCGGGCGGCGCGGGCGCGAGCTGGCGCTGGAGCGCACCTGGACCGACGCGGTCGACGAGCTCGCGACGACCATGTCCGAGATGTCGCAGGTGAAGAGGGCGTTCGCGCGCATATGATCCGCGTGTGCGTGACATCGCGCCCGGGGTCCAGCTCCTGAGGGGACGCCCGCCCCACATGGTCAACTGCTACCTCGTCGGCGACGTCCTCGTCGACGCGGGCACCCCCGGCGCGCGCAAGCGGCTCCTCCGCGAGCTGTCCGGCCACCGGGTGACAGCCCACGCCGTCACTCACGCCCACCCCGACCACTTCGGCTCCAGCAGGGCGGTGTGCGAGGCGATGGACCTGCCGTTGTGGTGCGGAGCCGCGGACGCCGAGGCGATCGAGACCGCGACCCCGGCCATCGGCCCCGGGCTGGTGCCCCGGCTGATGTCGCACCTGCCCAAGGTGCCGTCGTACACCGTGTCGCGCGGGCTGGTCGAGGGCGACGCCGTCGCGGGCTTCGAGGTGCTCGAGGTGCCGGGCCACTCCCCCGGCCACATCGCGCTGTGGCGCGAGTCCGACCGGGTGCTGATCGCGGGTGACGTCTTCTTCCACCTCGGCCGGGTCACCGCGCCGTGGTCCTTCCTCACCGCCGACGTGGCGGTCAACCGCGCGTCGATGCGCAGGCTGGCGGCCCTGCGCCCGGCGCTGGCGCTGTTCGGGCACGGCCCCCCGCTGCGCGACCCCGACGTCCTCGAGCGGGTGGCCGCCCGGTGAGTCCCCCGTGAGCTCGGCCTCGGAGATCCTGGAGCGCGAGTCCGAGCTGGTCCGCATCGCCGCGGCGCTCGACGAGGCGGCGACCGGCTCCGGCCGGGTCATCGTCATCGAGGGCGAGGCCGGCATCGGCAAGACCGCGCTCGTGCGGGAGACCCGCGAGCTCGCGCGGCGCCGGGGCTACGGCCGGCTCCAGGCCGTCGGCGACGAGACCGAGACGCCGCTCGCGTGGGGCGTCGTGCGGCAGATGGTGGAGCGCTCGATCTCGCGCTACAGCGGCGAGGTGCGCGACGCGATCCTCGCGGGACCGGCGGGGCGGGCGCTCCAGGCCCTGGACGTGGCACCGGCATCCGGCGCCAGCGACGCCGAGATCGCTCGCACGCTGCATGCCCTGTGGTGGGTCGCGATCGACCTGTCGTCCACGCGCCCGCTGCTGATCACCGTCGACGACGCGCAGTGGTCCGACCAGCCCTCGCTGCGCTTCCTGGGCTACCTCGCCCGCCGCATCGCCGACCTGCCCATCGCGCTGGTGGTGGCCACCCGGCCGCCGTCGGGCGGAAGCGGGCCGCTCACCGAGCTGACCGTCTCGCCGTACGTCGAGCGGCTGCTGCCCGAGCCGCTGTCCCCCGTCGCCGTGGCCGCCTTCCACACCCCCGACGGCGTGGTGCCCTGCTCCGCGGTCGTCGAGGCGATGCACGCCGCCTGCGGGGGCAACCCGTTCCTGACCGGAGCCCTGCTCGACGAGCTGAGCAGCGCGGGCCACGACGTCTCCCACCCGGCGACCGCCGCGGCCATCGGCGGCCTCGGGCCGGCCACGATCTCGCGCGCCATGCTCAGCCGGCTCGCCCCCGACGCGCTGGCCCTGGCCGGCGCCGCCGCGGTCCTGGGCTTCGAGGCCAGCCCGTGGCTCGCGGGGCGGGTGGCGGGGGTGTCGCCGGACGCGCTGCCCGAGGCGGTCGCGTCGCTCGTCCGCGCCAACGTCCTCGTCGGCGGCGTCGACGGGCTGACGTTCGTGCACCCGGTGATCCGCGAGGCGACGGTGGCCGCGCTCGGGCCGCTGCAGTGCTCGGCCATGCACGCACGCACCGTGCGCGAGCTGCACGCCCGGGAGGTGCCCGCCGCTCAGCTCGCCCCCCACCTGCTGGCCGCGCCGGTCGGCACGCTGCCGGACGCCGCCGACCTGCTCGCCCACGCGGCCGCGGAGTCGGCTGCGGCCGGCGACCCCGTCGTCGCGGCGGCCTGCCTGGAGCGGGCCCTGGTCGAGCGCCCGGGCGACCTGTCCCTGCGCGAGCGGCTCGGAGGGATCCTGCTGCGCGCCGGCCGGGCCGAGGAGGCACGCCCTCACCTGCGGGCCGCCGCGGCGGGCGAGGCGCACGACGTACGACGCCGCGCGCAGCTGCTGGCGACCGCCAGCCGGGCGACGTCGGCGCTGGAGGGCCCCGAGGCCGCGGTCGCCGAGCTGGTCGAGGTGCTCGCCGACTGGCCGCCGCTGGACCAGGAGCCCGCGCGGCTGGTGCTCGAGGCGCGGCTCGGGGTGACCCGCTCGTTCGTGGCGCCCCAGCGTCGCGCGTCGGCCGAGCACCTGGAGCACTTCACCCACCTCACCGGGGCCAGCCCCGAGGAGCGCGCCCTGCTCGCCCTGCGGGCCCAGAGCGGGCGCTACCAGAACGAGCCCCGCGCGGCCGTCGGCGAGCTGGCCCGGCGGGCGCTGGCCTCGGGGGCGCTCTTCGACGACGCCGCGCGCGGCGACGGGCTGGTCGGCTGGGTGTTCGCGATGATGTCGCTCATCAGCGCCGACGACCTCGAGACCGCGGGCAGGGAGATCGAGCGGGCCCGGCTGCGGGTGCGGCGCGGCGGCTCCCCGGTCGACTTCGCGATGGTCACCAACTGCTCCATGGTCGCGTCCTGGCGCTCGGGCGACGTGACCGCCACCGAGGCCGACGCGGAGGCGGTCCTCGCCGCGATCCGGCACGAGCCGTCGAGCCCCGAGGTCGTCTCGCTACGGGCCACCGCCGCCCAGCTCGGCGGCTACACCGCCCTGGAGCGTCAGGACCTGCCCGCCGTCGAGCGCTGGATCGCCGACTTCGACGCGACCGAGCCCACCGTGCGGGTGATCCCCATGGTGTGGCTGCACGAGATCCGCTGCCGCGCGCGCCTCGCCGCCGGTGACCCCCACGGCGCGCTGCGCCACCTGGAGACCCTCCAGCGGGAGGCACGGGAGGCCAACGTCGACCCGGTCATGCTGGCCTGGCGGCTGCCGGCGGCCATCGCCCACTCCCGTCTGGGCGACCTCGACCGCGCCCACACCGCCCTCGCCGAGCAGCTCGCCATCGCGCGCCAGTCGGGGTCCCCCAGCGACATCGGCGCGGCCCTCCGCGTGGGCGCGCGCTTCGAGTCGGACCCGACGGTCCGCCTGGAGCGGCTCTCCGAGGCGGTGGCGCTCCTCGAGCCGGCGGTCGACCGGCTGGAGCTGACCAAGTCGCTGGTCGACCTCGCCGAGTCCCACCGTGCCCTCGGCCGCCGTACCGAGTCGCGCGAGCTGCTCGTGCGGGCCGCCGACCTGGCGCTGGACTGCGGGGCGATGGCGCTCCAGCGGCGGGTGGCCGACGCGCTGCGCGCCCTGGGCGACCGGCCGCGCCGTCTGCTCGCGCCCGGCCCGGGGTCGCTGACGGCCAGCGAGCAGCGCGTCGCGCGCCTGGCCGTCGCCGGACGCAGCAACCGCGACATCGCCCGGGAGCTGTTCGTCTCGCCCAAGACCGTCGAGAACCACCTCGGTCGGGTCTACACCAAGCTCGGCATCGCCAACCGCCGTGAGCTCGCCGGCGCCCTCACCTGACCTGGCCGGCGGGAGGTTAGGGCACCCTTACGGGTGCTATGTCACACTCCCCGCGGTCCTGCGGGTCGGGGCACGGCCGTAAAGTGCCTTCTTGTGGCAACCACGACTCGACCGGCTCTCGTCAAGGGGTCGCGCGCATCGCGCTCGACGATCGCGCTGAAGATGTTGATGGCCGTCAGCGGCCTGATCTTCATCGGCTTCGTGCTGACGCACATGTACGGCAACCTCAAGGCCTTCGGCGGGCACGACTCGTTCAACGAGTACGCCCACCACCTCCGTGAGTTCGGCGAGCCGATCCTCCCGCACGAGGGTGCGTTGTGGATCATCCGGCTGGCGCTCATCGTCTCGCTGGTCGTGCACGTGGCGTGCGCCGTCGCGCTGTGGCGTCGCGCCGCCAAGGCGCGCTCCGTCAAGTACGTCGTCAAGAAGAGCAAGGCCTCCTCGCTGTCCTCGCGCACCATGCGCTGGGGCGGCGTGACGCTGCTCGTCTTCATCGTCTGGCACCTGCTGAACTTCAGCATCGGCAAGATCAACGTCCAGGGCGGCGCGACCGACGACCCCTACAACCTGATGGTCGACAGCTTCGATGTCTGGTGGCTGACCGCGATCTACCTCGTCGCCATGGTCGCGCTCGGCATGCACCTGCATCACGGCACGTTCAGCGCCGCGCAGACGCTCGGCCTCACCAACAACGACAAGGCCCGGCGCAACGCCAAGGCCGCCGGAGCGCTTCTCGCGGTCGTGATCGCCGGAGGCTTCTCCCTCGTCCCGATCTTCGTCCTCGCCGGCGTCATCACCAAGTAAGGAAGGTGCAGCGACGTGACTGACATGCCCGACACCACCAACACCTTCGACGCCTCCCACACCGGCCGGCTCGACGACGAGTACGACGACGCCGCCGGCTACTACGTCGACGGCGACCCGATCGCCGACACCAAGGCCCCCGGCGGCCCCCTCGAGGAGCGGTGGGACACCCGCCAGTTCGAGGCGCGCATCGCCAACCCGGCCAACCGCCGCCGGCTCTCGGTCATCGTCGTCGGCACCGGCCTGGCCGGCGCCTCCGCGGCCGCCACGCTCGGCGAGGCCGGCTACGTCGTGAAGTCCTTCTGCTACCAGGACTCCCCGCGACGCGCGCACTCCATCGCCGCCCAGGGCGGCATCAACGCCGCCAAGAACTACAAGGGCGACGGCGACTCGGTCTTCCGGCTCTTCTACGACACGATCAAGGGCGGCGACTACCGCGCCCGCGAGTCGAACGTCTACCGGCTGGCCCAGGTCAGCCGCAACATCATCGACCAGTGCGTCGCCCAGGGCGTCCCGTTCGCCCGCGAGTACGGCGGTCTGCTGGACAACCGGTCCTTCGGCGGCGTCCAGGTCTCGCGGACGTTCTACGCCCGCGGCCAGACGGGCCAGCAGCTGCTGATCGGCGCCTACCAGGCCCTCGAGCGCCAGGTCGCCGCCGGCACGGTCAAGTGCTACACCCGCCACGAGATGGTCGAGCTGATCGTCGTCGACGGCCGGGCCCGCGGGATCATCGTCCGCGACCTCGTCACCGGCGAGATCGAGACGTACTTCGCCGACGTCGTCGTCCTCGCCAACGGCGGCTACGGCAACGTCTTCTTCCTCTCCACCAACGCCATGGGCTCCAACGTCACGGCCAGCTGGCGCGCGCACCGCAAGGGCGCCTACATGGCCAACCCCTGCTACACGCAGATCCACCCGACCTGCATCCCGGTCTCGGGCGCCCACCAATCCAAGCTGACGTTGATGAGCGAGTCGCTGCGCAACGACGGCCGGATCTGGGTCCCCAAGAACAAGGCCGACTGCGACAAGGACCCGCGCGACATCCCCGAGGAGGACCGCGACTACTACCTCGAGCGGATCTACCCGGCGTTCGGCAACCTGGTCCCCCGCGACATCGCGAGCCGCCAGGCCAAGAACATGTGCGACGAGGGACGCGGCGTCGGCCCCGAGGTCGAGGGCGTGCGCCGCGGCGTCTACCTCGACTTCGAGGAGGCCATCGGCCGCCTGGGTCGCGACGCCATCGAGAACAAGTACGGCAACCTCTTCGACATGTACGCCCGGATCACCGGTGAGGACCCCTACTCGGTCCCGATGCGCATCTACCCGGCCGTCCACTACGTCATGGGCGGGCTGTGGGTCGACTACGACCTGCAGTCGACGATCCCCGGCCTGTTCGTGACCGGCGAGGCCAACTTCTCCGACCACGGCGCCAACCGTCTCGGCGCCTCGGCGCTGATGCAGGGCCTGGCCGACGGCTACTTCGTTCTCCCCAACACGATCCGCGACTACCTCGCGGAGGGGCCGTTCGAGAAGGTGGCCGAGGACGACCCGGCGGTCGTCGAGGCGCAGGAGTCGGTGCGCTCGCGCATCCACCAGCTGATGAACACCAACGGCACCCGCAGCGTCGACTCCTACCACCGCGAGCTCGGCAACATCATGTGGGAGTACTGCGGCATGGAGCGCAGCGCCGACGGCCTCAAGAAGGCCATCGACCTGATCCGCACCCTGAAGCAGGACTTCTGGCGCAACGTCAAGGTGCTCGGAGCCGCCGAGACCATGAACCAGTCGCTGGAGCGCGCCGGCCGCGTGGCCGACTTCTTCGAGCTCGGCGAGCTGATGTGCCTCGACGCGCTGAACCGTCGCGAGTCCTGCGGCGGCCACTTCCGGGCGGAGTCGCAGACCGAGGACGGCGAGGCCCTGCGCCACGACGACACCTACGCCTACGTCGCCGCGTGGGAGTGGGCCGGTGCGGACGAGAAGCCGGTCCTGCACAAGGAGAACCTGACCTATGAGTTCGTCGAGATGAAGCAGCGGAGCTACAAGTGAAGTTCACCCTCAACATCTGGCGCCAGCCCGACGCGGTCACCGCCGGCAAGATCCACACCTACGAGCTCGACGAGGTCTCGGAGGACATGTCCTTCCTGGAGATGCTCGACGTCCTCAACGAGGACCTCAACGCGAAGGGTGAGGAGCCGGTCGCGTTCGACTCCGACTGTCGCGAGGGCATCTGCGGCAGCTGCGGGCTGATGATCAACGGCGAGGCGCACGGGCCCGAGGTCACCACGACCTGCCAGCTCCACATGCGCTCCTTCAAGGACGGCGACTCGATCACCATCGAGCCGTGGCGCGCCGACGCGTTCCCGGTCGTCAAGGACCTCGTCGTCGACCGCGGCGCGTTCGACCGGATCATCCAGCAGGGTGGCTACATCTCGGTCAACACCGGTGCCGCTCCCGACGCCCACGCCACGCCCGTGCCCAAGGACAAGGCCGACCGCGCCTTCGACGTCGCCACGTGCATCAGCTGCGGCGCCTGCGTCGCGGCCTGCCCCAACGGCTCCGCCTCGCTGTTCGTCGGCGCCAAGATCACCCACCTCGGCGAGCTGCCCCAGGGCCAGGCCGAGCGCGACACCCGCGTCGTCAACATGGTCGCCCAGCACGACCACGAGGGCTTCGGCGGCTGCACCAACATCGGCGAGTGCACCGCCGCCTGCCCCAAGGAGATCCCGCTCGACGTGATCTCCCGCCTCAACTGGGACCTCCACGCAGCTCTGCGTCACGGTAAGTAGCTCGACCTCCGGAGGTTGAGGAGGTTGCGCAGCAACCGTCTCGAAACCGGGTGACGGCAGCAGGGCGGTGACCGCACGTGGTCACCGCCCTGCTTCGTCTCACGGGGTTTCGAGACAGGCGCCAGGGCGCCTTCCTCAACCCCCGGGGCAGCTACTTCTTCGTGGCCTTGAGAGCCTTCCAGCCCAGCGACCCGAGGACGACGGCGATGGCGACGTTGACGACGATCAGGATCGTGTGGGCGACCCAGTAGCCGGTGGCGCGGTCCTCGCCGGAGTCGTAGGCCGACCACAGGTTGCGGGCGAACTGGCCGAACGTCACGACGTTCCAGACGGCGACGGCCAGCAGCAGGACGGCGTGCTTGCGCTCGAACCTCATCGACGGTCCCTCTTCCTCACGACGGCGGTCAGGGCCAGCATGGTGCCGGCCCCGGCGGCGAACGGACCCTTCCACGACCCGGCTCCGGGCGGCCGCTCGCCAGCCACGGCGGTCGCGGGCAGGTCGGTCAGCGACGGCACCTGCGGCCCCTGGACCACGGCCGGCTCCTCGACCCGCGCGGCGCGGGCCTCGGGCGAGGTGTGGGCCCACGCGGCGGCGTACAGGACGACGCGCGAGAAGTAGTTGATCCAGACGACCAGGATCAGCGCGATCCCGAAGGCCTGGAAGGCCGGCTGCTCCTTGGTGGCCTTGAGCAGCGTGCTCGAGAGCAGCTTGAGCACCTCGAACCCGACGGCCCCGAGGAGCGCCCCCGACGCGAGCGAGCGCTTCGGGGTGTGGGGGTCGGCGAGCAGCCGGAACAGGGCGAGGAACAGCACGGTGCTCGCCAGGAGACCGACGAGCGCGCCGATGACCCACAGGAGCGGCCGGAGTCCGGCTCCCAGCCCGAGCCACTCCAGGATCTGCTCCGAGCCGCCCGCCACGACGCCCGAGATCGCGACGCTGAGCAGCAGCGTGACCCCGACCGTGGCGAGCGTGAGCAGGTCGCGCAGCTTGCCCATGACGAAGTTGGGCTGCTCGAAGCTCGGCAGCTCGAAGGTGACGAGCAGGGCGTCGCGCAGGCTGGAGAGCCAGCCCAGGCCGGCGTAGAGGACACCGAGGATGCCGAAGCCGACGGCGGCGCCGGCCGCGCTCTCGATGTCCGCGAGGGCGATGCCGGAGTCACCGCCGATCATCCCGGGGAAGACCGACTCGATCGCCTCCACGGTGGTGTCGCGCGCGCCGGAGTAGACCCTCGAGATCCAGCCGACGATCGCGAAGGCCAGCGCCAGGATCGGGAAGAACGACAGGAAGCCGAAGTAGGTGACGGCTCCGGCCTGCTGGCCGGCCTTCACCGCGCCGTAGTGCTGCTGCATCCGGACCAGGTGGTCGACGAAGGGTCGCCGCTCACGCAGCCGGGTGACCCGCTGCGAGAGACGTTCCTTGAACGAGGCCATGCGCCATCACCTGCCGAGAGTCGGGAGTCAGTCTGTCGGGCGCAGGGCGAACTGGCGCGTGGGGCGCCACCCGTGCTCCGCGTCGTGCACGTACAGGTGGAAGTCCCCCACGTCGAACTCGCACTCGAAGTCGGCCAGGTCGGAGAACGCCTGGTCCAGCTGGGCGTCGGGCAGGTGATGCGCGATCGTCACGTGCGGGTGGAAGGGGAACGACAGCTCGACCTCGAGCGGCCCCTTGCGCACGGCCTCGGCCAGCATCTCGCAGTGGGAGATGCCGCGCACGAGCGTCACGAAGACGACCGGGGACACCGGACGGAAGGTGCCGGTGCCGCGCAGGTGCACCCGGAACGACGGCACCTGCTCGGCCGCCCGGGCGAGGTGACCCTCGACGGCCTCGAGGGTGCCGTCCTCGATGACGGTGGGCGGCACGAGCGTGATGTGCGTGGGGATCATCAGGGCCGTGGCGTCGCCGACGGAGGTCCGGTAGTCCTGGAGCTCGGTGGCCCAGGGCTCCGGGATGGCTACGGCCACTCCGATTGTCGGCATCGCGTCGACTGTACTGGTGTGAGCGAGGCCACTAGCGGGTGGCCGCGACGAACCCGACGCGCTGGTAGACGTCGCGCAGCGTCGCCTCCGCCACCTCGTTGGCCTGCTCCGCACCCTGCTTGAGGACGGCGCTCAGGTGCGCCTGGTCGTCGAGCAGCTCGAGCGTGCGCTCGCGGAACGGGCGCACGAACTCCACGGCCGCCTCCGCGAGGTCGCTCTTGAGGTCGCCGTAGCCCTTGCCGCCGTACTGCTCCTCCAGCTCGCCCACCCCCTCGCCGGTGAGGGCCGAGAAGATCGTGAGCAGGTTGCTGATGCCCGGCTTCTCCTCGGGGTCGAAGCGGATCGTCGACTCCGAGTCGGTCACCGCGGAGCGGATCTTCTTGGCACTGACCTGCGGCTCGTCGAGCATCTCGATGATCCCCGCCGGGGACGAGGCGGACTTGGACATCTTCGCGGTGGGGTTCTGCAGGTCGCCGATCTTGGCGGTGGCCTTGAGGATGTAGGGCTCGGGCAGCCGGAAGGTCTTCTTGTAGCGGTGGTTGAAGCGCTGCGCGAGGTCGCGGGTGAGCTCGAGGTGCTGGCGCTGGTCCTCGCCCACCGGCACGTAGTGCGGCCGGTAGAGCAGGATGTCGGCGGCCTGCAGGATCGGGTAGGTGAACAGGCCGACGCTGGCCGCGCCCTCCCCGCCCTTGGCCGCCTTGTCCTTGAACTGCGTCATCCGCCGTGCCTCGCCCACGCTGGTCAGGCAGTTGAGCACCCACGCGAGCTGGGCGTGGGCAGGCACCTGGCTCTGCACGAAGATCGCGGACCGCTGGTGGTCGATGCCCATCGCGAGCAGCTGCGCGGCCGCGCGCAGCGTGCGCTCGCGCAGCACCTTGGGGTCCTGCTCGAGGGTGATCGCGTGCTGGTCGGCGATGAAGAAGAAGGGCTGGTGGTCGCGCTGGAGGTCCACCCACTGCCGCAGGGCGCCGAGGTAGTTGCCGAAGTGGAAGGAGTCGGCGGTCGGCTGGATCCCGGAGAGCACCCGGGGACGCGCGCCGCCCGAGGGGGCCGCGGGGACGTCGACCTGGGGCTGGATCGTGGTCATGGCGGCATTCTTCCCGATCCACCGGCGCCTGCTCGGGCCAGGTCCGCCGTTATCGGTTTGCCCCGCCCGAGGAGCGGTTGACAGGGTGCACGCATGCCGACGCTGCCCGTGACCCTGACCGACGGGGTGGTGACGATCCGCCCCCACCGCCACGAGGACGCTCCCGGGGTGCTCGAGCAGTGCCAGGACCCGCTGTCGCAGCAGTGGACGTCGGTGCCGGTCCCCTACTCGCTGGCCCAGGCCGAGGAGTTCGTGAACGAGACGGTGGCCGTGGGCTGGCTCTCCGACACCGAGTGGGCGTTCGCGATCGAGGCCGAGGGCCGCTTCGCCGGCACCGTCTCGCTGCGCAACGAGGGGGCCGGCCGCGCCGAGATCGCCTACGGCGCCCACCCCTGGGTCCGCGGCACCGGCCACGTCCACCGCGCCCTGCGGCTGCTGCTCGACTGGGGCTTCGACGAGCAGGGGCTCGGGACCGTGATCTGGTGGGCGCACCGCGGCAACTGGGCGTCGCGCAAGGCGGCCTGGCGGTTGGGCTTCGAGGTGGACGGGACCGTGCGGCGCTGGCTCACCCAGCGCGAGGAGATCCACGACGCCTGGGTCGGCACGCTCCTGCGCGAGGACCCGCGCGAGCCGCGCAGCACCTGGCTGGACTGCCCCGTCCTCGAGGAGGACGGCCTCCGCCTGCGCCCGATCGTGGCGGCGGACGCGCCGCGCATCCAGGAGGCCTGCTCGGAGGAGCGCACGCAGTACTGGCTCGGCCAGCTGCCCAGCCCCTACACGCTGGAGGACGCGCACACCTACGTCGAGTCGCGCACCCAGCAGCTCGCCGAGGGCAGCGGCGTGACCTGGGCGGTCACCACCACCGAGGACGACGCCATCCTGGGCACGATCGGGTGGTTCCGCTGGACGCCCGAGGTCGAGTGCGAGGTCGGCTACTGGACCCACCCGGAGGCGCGCGGCCGCGGGCTGATGACCCGGGCCATGGGCATCGTCACGCGGCACGTGGTCGACCGGCTGGGCGTGGCCCGCGTGACGGCGTACGCCGCCGTGGGCAACACCGCCTCACGACGGGTGATCGAGGCCAACGGCTTCCGTCAGTACGGCGTCGAGCGGCTGGGCATCCGGCTGCGCGACGGGCAGACCGACATGGCGCTCTACGACGTGCTGGCCGCGGAGGTGCCGCGCGCGTCGCTGCGGTGAGCCGCCGCCGACCAGAGCAGCACGCCGATGCCGAGCAGCGACAGCCCGAAGCCGGCCAGGGCCGGCGATCGGTAGCCGTAGCCGGCCGCGATCGTGACGCCGCCGATCCAGGCGCCCAGGGCGTTGGCGACGTTGAGCGCGGCGTGGTTCATCGAGGCGCCGAGCGTCGCGGCGTCGCCGGACACGTCCATCAGGCGGAGCTGCAGGTTGACCACGAGGACGGAGCCGAGCGCGGTGACCGCGAAGACCACCGGCAGCAGCCACCAGCCGTAGGGCGCGACCAGCCAGAAGACCACCATCACGACCGCGGAGCCGATGCCGGACCAGATCAGCGAGCCGAACACCGACCAGGCGGCGAGCTCGCCGGCCAACCAGGTGCCGGCCACCATGCCGAGACCGAACGCGAGCACGAAGACCGGCACCGTGCCCTCACCGAGACCCGCGACGTCGGTGACGATCGGGGCGATGTAGGAGTAGGTGGCGAACAGGCCGCCGAAGCCGATCGCGCCGGCGAGCAGCGTGAGCCACGCCTGCTTGTTGCGCATGAACGACGTGAGCTCCTGGCGACCGGTGGCCTGGGTGTCACCGGGCACCGACGGGACGAAGGCCCAGATCATGGCCACGGTCACCGCGGCGATGACCGCGACGGCGGCGTACGCCGTGCGCCAGCCGGCCTGCTGGCCCAGCCAGGTCGCGGCCGGGACGCCGAGGACGTTGGCGAACGAGAGCCCGAGCATGACCGCCGCGACCCATCGCCCGGTCCTGCCCGGAGGGGCCAGGCTGGCGGCGACGAGGGAGGCGACGCCGAAGTAGGCGCCGTGCGGCAACCCGTCGAGGAAGCGGGCGGCGAGGACCAGGTGGTAGCTCGAGGCGACCGCGGTCAGGACGTTGAACAGCCCGTAGGCCGCCATCAGGCCGATCAGCAGCGCGCGGCGCGGGAGCCGCGCCCCGAAGAGCGCCAGGACCGGCACGCCGGCGACGACGCCCAGCGCGTAGGCCGAGATCAGGTGCCCGCCGGTGGGGATCGAGATGTCGACGCCGTCGGCGATCTGAGGCAGCAGCCCCATCGTCACGAACTCGGTGGTGCCGATGGCGAACCCGCCCATGGCAAGCGCGAGCAGCGCGAGGCCGGCGTGGGTCGCCCGGGGCGGGGCGGAGGGGGCTCCGCCGAGGGTGGTCGTCATCGTCACTCATTGTCCAACCAGCCCCCGGCGCACACCTATTCCGCAGGTCCCCCGCCGCCGCTCACGTGGCGGTCGTCACTGCCTCCACCGATGGGCGTCAGCAGAGGTCGCCGAAGTCCTCGATCGCGGTGTCCAGGTCGGCCTGGGCGTCCTCGACCGCCTGGTCGTCGACGGGGGTGCCGTCGCGCGCCGCGTCGGCCTGGGTGACGAGCCGGTCGAGCGCCTTGCGAGCGTCGGTGACCTTGCCGCCGGTGTCCCCGTCGACCTGGCCCTCCAGGGACTTCAGCCCGTCGCGCACGGCCGTCAGCTCGCGCTTGGCCGCCGCGGGGTCGGCGCCGAGGTCGGAGACCGCCTGCTTCGCCTGCGTGCCCGCCTCGTCCATGGCCTTGTCGGCCACGGAGCAGGCGGCGTCGCTCGCCGCGCCCTTGGCCGCGTCCTCGACGTCCGAGCAGCCCACCAGGGCGAGCGAGAGCAGGGCGGTGGCGGCGACGGTCGCGGTCCTCATCGACCCAGGATGGCGGAGCCTCACCCGGCGACGGCGGAGGCGAGGTTGCCCAGCGAGTCCTCGAGCTGCGACTGCGACACCAGCGGGAACTTGATCTTCTGCAACAGGTCCTGGTCGGTGACGTTGCTCCAGTCGTAGGTCAGGCGTACGTCGGTGCTGTCGGCGCCCTGCGCCTCGAGCTCCCACAGCCACTCCCAGCCCGGAGGCTCCTGGCCGGCCGGCGCGGTCTTCCAGCCGATCATCTTGTTGGGGTCGTAGGCGCTGACCACGTTGTCGGTCTGGTACTCCCCGCCCATGTGGTCGCCGCTCATGTTCATGCGGAACTTCTGGCCGTTGGCGGTGATCCGGTCGCTGCGCTCGTCGCTGAGGACGAAGCCGCTGCCGTCGAGCTCGGTGTGCCGGGCGGGGTTGGACAGCACGTCGAAGACGGCGCTGGTCGAGGCGTCGATCGTGCGCTGGACGGTGATCTTCGTGTCGGTGGTCATGCCTCCACTGTGGTCACGCTCCGGCCCGAAAACCAAGCCGCCGGGCGTGTCGGGACCGCGACTGCGGTCCGACACGCCCGGCGTGCGGGTCGGTCGTCAGAGCGCGGCGAGCGCCTCGTTGAGCGTGCTCGAGGGCCGCATGACCTGCTCGGCCTTGGCGTCGTCGGGGCGGAAGTAGCCGCCGATGTCGGCAGGGCTGCCCTGGACGCCGTTGAGCTCGGAGACGATCTTCTCCTCGTCGGCGGCGAGCGACTCGGCGAACGGCTTGAACACCGCGGCCAGGTCCGGGTCCTCGGTCTGGGCCGCGATCTCCTGGGCCCAGTAGAGGGCGAGGTAGAAGTGCGACCCGCGGTTGTCGATGCCGCCGATCTTGCGCGTCGGGGACTTGTCCTCGTTGAGGAAGGTCTCCGTCGCCTTGTCGAGCGTCGCGGCGAGGACCTTGGCGCCCTTGTTGTCCGCGTAGTCGGACAGGTGGTCCAGGCTCGCGGCCAGGGCGAAGAACTCGCCCAGGCTGTCCCAGCGCAGGTAGTTCTCCTTCACCAGCTGCTGGACGTGCTTGGGCGCCGAGCCGCCGGCGCCGGTCTCGAAGAGGCCGCCACCGTTCATCAGCGGCACGACCGAGAGCATCTTGGCCGACGTGCCGAGCTCGAGGATCGGGAACAGGTCGGTGTTGTAGTCGCGCAGCACGTTGCCGGTGACCGAGATCGTGTCCTCGCCGCGGCGGATGCGCTCCAGCGAGTACGCCGTCGCCTCGGCCGGCGTCATGATCTCGATCGTCAGCCCGTCGGTGTCGTGCTCGGCGAGGTACTCCCTCACCTTGGCGATCAGGTTGGCGTCGTGCGCGCGGGCCTCGTCGAGCCAGAAGACCGCCGGCGAGCCGGTGGCGCGGGCGCGGGTCACGGCCAGCTTGACCCAGTCGCGGATCGGGGCGTCCTTGGTCTGGCAGGCGCGCCAGATGTCGCCCGGCTCCACGGTGTGCTCGATCAGCGCCGTGCCGGAGCCGTCGACGACGCGGATGGTGCCGGCCGACGGGGCCTCGAAGGTCTTGTCGTGGGAGCCGTACTCCTCTGCGGCCTTCGCCATCAGGCCGACGTTGGGCACCGAGCCCATCGTGGACGGGTCGAACGCTCCGTGGGCGCGGCAGTCGTCGAGCACGACCTGGTAGACGCCGGCGTAGGAGGAGTCGGGGATCACCGCGAGGGTGTCGGCCTCCTCGCCGTCGGGGCCCCACATGTGACCCGACTGGCGGATCATGGCGGGCATCGAGGCGTCGATGATGACGTCGGAGGGCACGTGCAGGTTGGTGATGCCCTTGTCGGAGTCGACCATCGCCATGGCCGGGCCGTCGGCGAGGCCCTGCTGCACGGCGGTCTTGATCGCGTCACCCTCGGGCAGCGCGGAGGTGGCGTCCAGGAGCGCGCCGAGACCGTCGTTGGGCGAGATGCCCGCGGCGGCGAGCTGCTCGCCGTACTGCTCGAAGAGCGTGGGGAAGAACGCCTGGACGGCGTGGCCGAAGATGACCGGGTCGGAGACCTTCATCATCGTGGCCTTGAGGTGCACCGAGAAGAGCACGTCGTCGGCCTTGGCCCGCGCGATCTGCTCGGTCAGGAAGCGACGCAGCGCGGCGACGTTCATGAACGTGCCGTCGACGACCTCGCCGGCCAGGACCGGGATCGACTCCTTGAGCACGGTGACGGTGCCGTCGGCACCCTCGTGCTCGATGCGCAGCGTGTCGTCCTTGTCGATCACGACGCTCTTCTCGTTGGAGAAGAAGTCGTCCTTGCCCATCGTGGCGACGTTGGTCCTGGACTCGGAGGTCCAGGCGCCCATGCGGTGCGGGTGCGCCTTGGCGTAGTTCTTGACCGACAGCGGGGCGCGCCGGTCGGAGTTGCCCTCGCGCAGGACCGGGTTGACCGCGGAGCCCTTGACCTTGTCGTAGGCGGCGCGGACGGCCTTGTCCTCGTCGGTGTCGGCGCTCTCGGGGAAGTCCGGGATGTCGAAGCCCTGCTCCTGCAGCTCCTTGATCGCGGCCTTGAGCTGCGGCACGGAGGCGGAGATGTTGGGCAGCTTGATGATGTTGGCCTCGGGCTGGGTGGCCAGCTCGCCGAGCTCGGCGAGCGCATCGTCGACGCGCTGCTCCTCGGTCAGGCGGTCGGGGAACTGCGCGAGGATGCGGCCCGCGAGCGAGATGTCGCGCGTCTCGACCTCCACACCGGCCTTCGCGGCGTAGGCCGCGATGATCGGCAGGAAGGAGTACGTCGCCAGCAGCGGCGCCTCGTCGGTGTGGGTGTAGATGATCTTGGCCATGTCCTGCGGCTCCTGAACGGTGGCGAGTGGGACGTTGAAGTTTCTTGACGTCAAGATACCTGACGGGGCATCCGGCGTCGAACGCAGGCCAGCCTCGCATCCGCGGGGGTGACCGGCAACGACGGTGACGCCGTCCCCCGGTCCCCCGCCGGTCTAGAGTGCACGCACCCCAGGTTTCGACCTCCTTGCTGAAGGGCAACACACGGCCATGGCCACGACTGACACCGCACCCGCTCCCACCCCACCCACCACGGCGCAGAAGTTCATCGCCGAGACGCTCGGCACGTTCGTGCTGGTGTTCCTCGGCTGCGGCTCCGTGCTCCTCGCCGCGCTGGCCGCGGGCTCGGTCGAGTCGGCGGGCGACTTCGCCACGCTGCCGTCCATCGTGTCGATCGGGCTGTCCTTCGGTCTGGCCGTCGCCTTGATGTCCTACGCCGTGGGCCGCATCTCCGGTGGTCACTTCAACCCCGCCGTCTCGGTCGGCGCCGCGCTCAGCGGCCGCATGGCCTGGAACCAGGTCCCGATGTACGTCGGCGCGCAGCTCCTCGGCGCGATCGTCGCCGGTGGCACGCTGCTGGTCGTCGGGCTGGGCTTCGACAGCTTCGAGGCCTTCGACACCTCGCTGGGCGCCAACAGCTGGGGCGACGACGGCTCCGGCTACGCCCTGTGGGCGGCCCTGCTCCTCGAGCTGATCCTCACCGCGATCTTCGTCCTGGTCATCCTCGCCGTCACCGACGAGCGCAACGAGCACCCCGCGATGGCGCCCCTGGTCATCGGCCTCACCCTCGCGGTCATCCACTTCGTGGCGATCCCGGCCACCGGCACCTCGGTCAACCCGGCCCGCTCGATCGGCCCCGCGCTCTTCTCCGGCACCGACCCGCTGATCCAGGTCTGGGTGTTCATCGTCGGGCCGCTGCTCGGCGCCGCGGCCGCCGGCCTGCTCTACCCCGCGCTCTTCGGCCACGCCGGCGACCCGGTGCCCGGATCGGGCCTCAACTTCGGCCGCTCGTCGGCCGCCCCCGCGGCCGTGCCCGGCTACGGCATGCCCGACCAGTACCAGCAGCAGTGGAACCAGCAGAACCCCGCCTACCCGTCGGCCCAGGCCGCCGCTCCGGCGCCCGCTCCCACCCCGGTCGCCGAGCAGGCGCCCGCCCAGCAGAACCCCTGGGGCGAGCAGCCGATCATCCAGGACGGCTGGCAGTGGGACCCGCAGGCCCAGCAGTGGATCCCGGCTCAGCAGCAGGCGCCGCAGGCCCAGTGGCCGGCCCCCGAGGCCGGCGGCGGCCAGACCCAGGTCCGCCCGCCCGACGGGGTCTAGTCGGTCAGCTCCAGCGTCTCGTCCGGGGCGCCGGTCTCGGTCTCTCGGTAGACCAGGCCGGCGCCTCGTGCGTAGTAGGACGTGAGCACGCGCCCGGACTCCTCGGTGGTCTCGACGACCACGAGGTCGTCGAAGTCGCCGGCGGGCGTCTGGGCCTCGCCGTCGAGGGCCAGCACCTCGGCGCGCGGGCCCGGCTCGGCCTGGGCGTAGCCGTCGCCGACGCGCGGCTTCGCCAGCATCGCGATGCCGGCCTCGGCGCCGGCCTCGCCGGCCTGCCACTCCCCCTCGCGACCGAACCACCACACGTTGCCCGCCTCGTCCTGGGCGTAGAAGTCGGTGGCCGTGCCGGTCAGCGCGGTCGTCGCCACTCCCAGGATCTCGGGCCCGGCGGCCACCGTCGTCACCAGCTCGCCGTCCCCGGTCGCGTAGGTGGTGCGTGCGCCCGGCTCGAGGGTGAGCCACGGGTTGTCGACGGCGGCCACGAAGTCGTCCGGGTCCGGGCTCGGCGTGGGCACGGTCAGCTCGTCGACCCCGGCCGGCGGGCTGGGCGGTGAGGCGCTGCTGCAGCCCGAGGCCAGGCCGAGGGCGGCCAGGGACGCCAGCGCCGTGGCGGCGGCGAGCGTGCGCCGTACGGCGTCGCGGGGGGCCGTCACAGTCATGCGGCCATCGTCTCCCATGCCCGTGACCCCACTCACCCGGGGCGTCGCCGCGCTGCTAGCGTCGGAAGCGAACCCCAGTCCGTGCCGCCCCTAGGAGTACTCGTGAGCTCAGCCCCGTTGAAGGTCGCCGTCACCGGTGCCGCCGGCCAGATCGGCTACAGCCTGCTCTTCCGTCTCGCGAGCGGCTCGCTGCTCGGCGACCGTCCGATCGAGCTCCGGCTGCTCGAGATCACCCCGGCCCTCAAGACGCTCGAGGGCGTCGTGATGGAGCTGGACGACTGCGCGTTCCCGCACCTCGCCGGCATCGAGATCGGTGACGACGCCGAGAAGATCTTCGACGGCGTCAACCTCGCCCTCCTCGTCGGCGCGCGCCCGCGCGGCCCGGGCATGGAGCGCGGCGACCTGCTCTCGGCCAACGGCGCGATCTTCACCGCGCAGGGCAAGGCCCTCAACGCCGTGGCCGCCGACGACGTCCGCATCGGCGTCACCGGCAACCCCGCCAACACCAACGCGCTCATCGCGCTCAAGAACGCCCCCGACATCCCGCAGGAGCGCTTCTCGGCGCTGACCCGCCTGGACCACAACCGCGCGATCTCGCAGCTCGCGGCCAAGACCGGCGCCCCCGTGACGGACATCAGGAAGATGACGATCTGGGGCAACCACTCCGCGACCCAGTACCCCGACCTCTTCCACGCCGAGGTCGGCGGCCGCAACGCCGCCGAGACCGTGGGCGACCAGGCCTGGATCGAGAACGACTTCATCCCGACCGTCGCCAAGCGCGGCGCGGCGATCATCGAGGCCCGCGGCTCCTCCTCGGCCGCCTCCGCGGCCTCCGCCACGGTCGACGCCGCCCGCGACTGGCTGCTCGGCTCCGCCGAGAACGACTGGGTCTCGATGGCGGTCGTCTCCGACGGCTCCTACGGCGTCCCCGAGGGCCTCGTCTCGTCCTTCCCCGTCACGACCAAGGACGGCGACTGGGAGATCGTCCAGGGTCTCGAGATCGACGACTTCTCGCGCGGCCGCATCGACGCCTCCACCGCGGAGCTCGCCGACGAGCGTCAGGCCGTCACCGAGCTGGGTCTCATCTGACCCGTGCGCCCCAAGATTCACCGCTTACCCGGTGAATCTGGTGCTGTCGGTACGAAGTTTCATACGGAAGGCGTGAGTTTCACCGGGTACCCGGTGAAACTCACGCCTTTCGTCTACAGCGGCTGCTCGGGGATCGTCTCGGCGAGGAACAGCAGCGCGGCGCCGACGCCGGCGAGCAGCAGGCAGTCGAAGGCGCGGTGGCGTACGGCGAGCATGCCGGCGTCGCGGCGCGGCAGCACCAGCCGCAGCACCGCGCCCACCTCCAGCGACACCGCCACCCAGCGCACGCCCAGGCGCCAGTTGCCGGCGACCACGATCCCGAGGCCGATCGCGGTCGTGAGCAGGATGCCGAGGTAGAACGCGCCGCCGATCGTCGAGGGGTAGCGGCGCTCCTCGGGGGGTGCGGGCTCGCCCTCCGCCACCGGCTCCGACGGGAGCGGGTCGCCGGGGAGCGCACCCTCGGTCACGAGGAGGCGGCCTTCTCGGCCATCGTGACGATGTTGCTCAGCAGCATCGCGCGCGTCATCGGTCCCACGCCGCCGGGGTTGGGCGAGACCCAGCCGGCGACGTCCCAGACGTCGGCCGCCACGTCACCGGCGATCTTGCCGTCGACCCGGGAGACGCCGACATCGAGGACGGCGGCACCCGGCTTGACCATGTCGCCGGTGATGATCCCCGGTACGCCGGCGGCCGCGACGACCACGTCGGCGTTGCGGACGTGCGCGGCGAGGTCGCGGGTCCCGGTGTGGCAGAGGGTGGTGGTCGCGTTCTCCGACCGCCGGGTCAGCAGCAGCCCGAGCGGGCGACCGACGGTCAGGCCGCGGCCGACGACGACGACCTCGGCGCCGTTGAGCTCGACGCCGTGGCGGCGCAGCAGCTCGATGCAGCCGATGGGCGTGCACGGCAGCGACCCGGACTCGCCGAGCACCAGCTTGCCGAGGTTGAGCGGGTGCAGCCCGTCGACGTCCTTGTCGGCGTCGACGCGCGACAGCAGCGCAAACTCGTCGAGCCCGGTCGGCTGCTGCACCAGGAAGCCGGTGCACGCCGGGTCGGCGTTGAGCTCGTCGATCACGGCCTCGACCTCGGCCTGGGTGCTGGTCGCCGGCAGGTCGCGCCGGATGGACTCGATGCCGATCTCGGCGCAGTCCTTGTGCTTGGCGCCGACGTACCAGTGCGAGCCCGGGTCGTCGCCCACCAGGACCGTGCCCAGGCCCGGGAACACCCCGCGCTCGTTGAGCACCTTGACGCGCTCCGTGAGCTCGGCCTTGATCACCTTGAGGGTCGCGGACCCGTCCAGTCGCTGTGCGGTCATTCTCCACATCCTTGCATTGGGGACTGAGTGGTGGCGGTGGGCGCGCGCCTCACCGGGTCGCTGCTCGACCGCCGACGATCGCTCGGGCCGGTGCCGGAGCGATCAGTGGAAGAAGTGCCGGGTGCCGGTGAAGTACATGGTGACGCCGGCGGCCTTCGCGGCCGTGATGGTGAGCTCGTCGCGCATCGAGCCGCCGGGCTGGACGATGGCGGTGACGCCGGCGTCGATGAGGACCTGGGGGCCGTCCTCGAAGGGGAAGAAGGCGTCGGAGGCGGCGACGGAGCCGGGCGCCCGGTCGCCGGCGCGCTCGACGGCCAGCTTGCAGGAGTCGACGCGGTTGACCTGCCCCATGCCGACGCCGACCGAGGCGCCGTCCTTGGCGAGCAGGATCGCGTTGGACTTCACCGACCGGCAGGCCTTCCAGGCGAACGCGAGGTCGGCCAGCACCTCGGGCGACGCCGCCTCGCCCGACGCGAGCGTCCAGGTGGTCGGGTCGTCGCCGTCGGCGTCGACGTAGTCGCGCTGCTGCATCAGCAGGCCGCCGGAGATGGGTCGCATCTCGACCTCGCCCTTGCCGAGCGGCCCGCAGACGAGCAGGCGGACGTTCTTCTTGGCGGCCAGGACCTCGACGGCGCCGTCCTCGAAGGCCGGGGCCACGACGACCTCGGTGAAGACCTCGGCCACCTGGGTGGCCATCTCCACCGTGACCGGCACGTTGGTGGCGATGACGCCGCCGAACGCCGAGACGGGGTCGCAGGCGTGGGCCTTGCGGTGCGCGTCGGCGACGTCGCTGCCGACCGCGATGCCGCAGGGGTTGGCGTGCTTGATGATCGCGACGGTCGGCTCGTCGAACTCGTACGCCGCCCGGCGGGCTGCGTCGGCGTCCACGTAGTTGTTGTAGGACATCTCCTTGCCGTGCAGCTGCGTCGCCTGCGCGAGCCCGGAGCCGGACTCGTTGAGGTAGAGCGCCGCACTCTGGTGCGGGTTCTCGCCGTAGCGCAGCACCGCCGCCTTGTCCCACGTGCCGCCGACCCAGGCAGGGAAGCCCTGCCCCTCGGAGGTGTCGGTCAGGACGCTGCCCATCCAGCTCGCCACGGCCACGTCGTAGGCCGCCGTGTGGACGAACGCCTCGGCCGCGAGCGCCTTGCGCTGGGCCAGCGTGAAGCCGCCCGCGCCGACCGCGGCGAGCACGTCGCCGTAGGCCGACGGCGAGACGACGACCGCGACCGAGGGGTGGTTCTTGGCCGCGGCGCGGACCATCGAGGGGCCGCCGATGTCGATCTGCTCGACGACGTCGTCGGGCGCGGCACCCGACGCGACGGTCTCGCGGAAGGGGTAGAGGTTGACGACGACCAGGTCGAAGGGCTCCACGTCGAGCTCGGCGAGCTGCGCGACGTGCGACTCCAGGCGGCGGTCGGCCAGGATGCCGGCGTGCACGCGCGGGTGCAGGGTCTTGACCCGGCCGTCGAGGCACTCCGGGAAGCCGGTGAGGTCCTCGACCTTGGTGACGGGCAGGCCGAGGCCCTCGATGAGCGCGGCGGAGCCGCCGGTGGACACCAGGGCGACGCCGGCGTCGTGCAGGCCGCGCACGAGGTCCTCGAGCCCGGACTTGTCGTAGACGGAGACCAGCGCCCGCTTGATCGGGATCTGCTTGTCGTCGCTCACAGGTGCACTCCTCGGTCGAGAGAAAGGAGGGCCACCCAGGCGGACGATGGCCGTACCACGATCACTCCCCGGTGGTTGCCCACCCGCGCCAGTCGTGTGGGGCCAGCCTATCGGCCCGCGGCCGGGTCACCGAACAGGGCCGAAGCGCACCGCCCGACCGTCGACGGCGAAGCCCTCGCGGGCCATCCGCCCCACCGCGTCGACGAGCATCTCGCGCTCGGCGGTCTTGATCCGCTCGTGCAGCGACTCCACGGTGTCGGCCTCCTCGACCTCGACGGCGCGCTGCGCCACGATCGGGCCGGTGTCGACGCCGTCGTCGACGACGAACAGCGTGCAGCCGGTGACCTTGACGCCGTACTCCAGCGCGTCGGCGGGTCCGCGCATGCCGGGGAAGGACGGGGACAGCGCCGGGTGGGTGTTGACGACCCGGCCGCCGAACCGGTCGTGGAACGCCTGCCCGACCAGCTTCATGAACCCCGCCAGCACGACCAGGTCGGGCTCGAAGCCGGCCACGGCCTCGGCGGTGGCGCGGTCCCACTCCTCGCGGGTCGCGAAGTCGCGGACCCGGCTGACGAACGTCGGCACCCCGGCCCGCTCCGCGCGCGCGAGGCCCTCGATGCCGTCGCGGTCGGCGCCGACCGCGACCACGCGGGCGCCGTAGGCGTCGTCCGCGCAGGCGTCGAGCAGGGCCTGCAGGTTGGTGCCGGAGCCCGACACGAGCACGACGAGACGAGCAGGACCGGTCACGCGCCAGATCCTAGGGTCAGGCGGGGTCGAGGTCCTCGTCGGTCTCGGCGCCACGGCGCTGCCACCAGGTCATGGCCAGCCCGCCGAGCAGCGCGCCGATGCCGAAGGCGGCCACGGCGTAGACCAGGACGTCGAGGGCCAGCGGCCCGACGTCGCGCATGCGGCCCGGCCCGGCGGCACCGCCGGCGACGGAGGCCAGGATCCCGAAGAACAGGCCCGCCAGCACGCCGCCCGCGAGGCCGCGCACCGCGCCCTCCTCCCAGCGCACGGTGGGCAGGCGACGCTGGGCCCACGCGGCGCCGAGGGCGGCGACCAGGACCGGCGCGGCCACGAGGTAGGTCGTCCAGCCCGCCTGCGATCCGCTCTCGGGCAGCGCGGCGAGCAGGGGGAACATCGGCAGCGGCCCGATCACCACGGCGCCGGGCGAGACGAGGGTGCCGACGCCCACCGAGAAGCCCGGGCCGAGCAGGTAGGCGCCCGCGAAGATCGTGGCGTTGGGCAGGAGCAGGGCGCTGAGCAGCGTGAACAGGGTCGCGTCGCCGGCGTCGGTGTGCAGCTGGGACATCACGTTGACGGCGGTGCTGAGGTCCAGCACGAGCGCCGTCGCGAACGTCGCCAGTGAGACCACCAGCCAGGTGACCAGGATCCGCCGGCAGGCGACGAGCGCGGCGCGCACCCACGGCGGCACGAACGACGCCCAGATCGCGGCGCGACCGGAGCCGACGGCGATGGCGCTGCCACCGACCGTGGCGGTGAGCACCAGCGACCAGAGCACGACGGCGCCGGTGTCGGGGGCGCTCGTCGAGGTGGCGGCCAGGCGCGCGGCCAGCACCGCCGTGGCGACGTACCCGAGGGCGAAGAGGGCGGTGGCCAGCGGGACCGTGAGGTCGCGCTCGCCGTCGGCGATCCTGACGGCGTCGGGGCCGTGACCGGAGACCGACTCCCCCACCCGCAGGCCGAGGCGCCAGATCGTCCAGGCGCAGAGGGCCGTGATGCCGAGGGGCACGAGCGTGACCGCCGCGCCGGCGACCGTGACGCCGGAGCCGTGGGCCATCAGCCAGCCCAGCGCGCCGGCGCGCAGGCCGTCGCGCGGGGTCCCGTGGGCGCCGGCGTCGGTCAGGAACCAGCCCACCACCCCGACGGCCAGGCACACGACCAGCACGCTCGCGGCGGCCGCGACTCCCCCGAGCGGCGCCAGCAGCACCAGCGGACGGCGGGTCGCCAGGTCCTCGGAGACCTCCGCCGCGGAGCGCTCCCGGGACCGGGTCGAGGTGGGCAGCAGAGAAGTCATGGCCGACTCATCATCACGCGGGCGCCGCCGCGCTCGGCGCAGCCACGCCGACCGGTCCGGCTTTGGGAGGCTCGCCGCGGCTCGCGTACCGTGGACCGGCGATGAGGGACCCCGACGCTTTCGACGCGTTCTACCGCGATGCGGGCGAGCGGCTGCTGCTGCAGACGTACGCCCTGACCGGCGACCTCACCGCCGCCCGCAGCGCCGTGCGGGACTCCTTCGTCGTCGCCTGGCACCACTGGCGCAAGGTCTCCCAGCTCGACGACCCCGAGGCCGCCGTGCGGCCGCACGCCTGGCGCCACGCCCAGCGTCGCCATACCGCCCGCCTGTGGCACCGCGACAAGTCCATCGACCCGGACGTCAAGGCCACGCTCGACGCCCTGGCCACGCTGAGCGTCACGCAGCGCAAGGCGCTGCTGCTGACCCAGCTGGCCAGCGTGTCCATGCCCGAGATGGCCCGCGAGGTCGGGGTGCCGCTCGAGCAGGCCGAGCGCGAGCTGCAGAGCGGGGCCGCGCAGTTCGCGCTCGCCCGCGACGTCAGCGCCGCCGAGATCCCGCTGCAGTTCGAGGGGCTGAGCCAGGTCGTGAGCGGCGTGCGGTTCCCCCGGCCGCCGATCGTGCGGCGGGCCGGTGCCGCCCGGCGGCGTACCCACACGACGGTCGGCGTGATCGCCCTGGTCGCCGCCTTCCTGGTCAGCGGCTCGCTCATCACCGACGCGACCGGGGTCCGTCCGACGCTGGACTTCCATCGGGCCGTGGCCGAGCCGAGCCGCACGGTCGACGGCGGCGGGCCGCCCGAGGTGCTGCTGCCCGAGGACAACCTGCTCACGCTCGCCCAGGTCACGGCGGGCCTGCGCGACCGCACGTGGGTCGAGGGCCAGACCACCGACAACTCCGAGGGCAGCGGCATGCTCACGCCCTGCCAGCGCGAGCGCTACGCCGACCCGCGAGGACGCGCCGCGCTCGTGCGCACGTTCACGTCCCCGCGCCTGAAGAAGAAGCCCGCCGTCTCGGTCGTACAGGCCACGGAGGCGTCGCGCACCCCGCGGGCCGCGCAGCGCGCATACCGCAACGCCCTCGGCTGGTACGCCGGCTGCCAGACCGAGCGGGTCCAGCTGCTCTCGACGCGGCGCGTCCAGGGGGTCGGCGACCAGGCGATGATCCTGACCCTGCGGGCGTGGGCCAAGCCCGTGGAGACGCTCACCGTCGCCCTCGCGCGCACCGGGCGCTACGTCACCTCCACGGCCTCGCGGACCCGCGGCGAGGCCGAGCCCGACGTGCCCGGCGCGGCCAGGCTGCTCGGCACGGCCGTCGGCGGCCTGTGCACGCTGCCCGAGGCCGGCGCCTGCGCCGCGCGGCCCCGGGTCACCACCGTCGCGCCGCTGCCCGTGGGCGAGCTCCCGGCGATCCTCGCCGAGCTCGACCTGCCCCCGGTCCAGGGCGTCGAGCGGCCGTGGATCGGCACCCCGCCGGTGCAGGCCACGACCAACACCGCCTCCACCCGGTGCGAGAGCGCGGCCTTCGCCGGTGACGTCGAGGGCGCGACGTGGAGCAACACCGCCACCCGCACGTTCGTGATCCCGCAGGCGGGGCTGCCGGACCGGTTCGGCCTGACCGAGACCCTCGGCGCCCTGCCCGCCAAGCGGGCCGAGGGCTTCGTCGACCGGGTCCGCGCCAAGCTGGCCGCCTGTCCCGACAAGGACCTCGGCACCGACGTGACCCGGGTCGCGCACCGCGACGAGCGCGACGTCGACGTGTCGGTGTGGCAGATGACGACCGAGATCTCCGACAAGGAGTCGGTCAGCTACTCGATGGCGATCCTGCGCCGCGGCACGGCGGTCGCCCAGGTCCAGTTCGTCCCGGCGGGTGACGCCACCCTGCCCGAGGGCGCGTTCGTCGACCTCGTCGACCGGGCGCTGGACCGGCTGGGACGGCTGCCCGCCCCCGACCGCGGCTGACGGAGATTCCCGGCCCCGGCGTGCAACCGTGGTCGTCGTGAGCGCGTAACCCTCCCGACAGCCACCACAGACGGGACCAGCCGATGGACGAACGGGAGTTCGACGAGCTCTACACCGCCTCGTTCGCGCGCCTCACCGGTCAGCTCTACGCGATGATCGGGGACCGCGACGAGGCACAGGAGTGCGTGCAGGAGGCGTTCGTCCGGGCGTGGTCGCACCGCCGCAAGCTCGACCGGACGCAGTACCCCGAGGCGTGGGTGCGCACCACGGCCTACCGCCTCGCCGTGAGTCGCTGGCGGCGTACGACGCTCTCGCGCCGGCCCGCCGACCGCGCGGTCGGGGCCAGCGCGCAGGTGCCGCCACCGAGCGAGGCCCACGTCGCCCTGGTCGCCGCGCTGCGGCAGCTGCCGGAGGCCCAGCGCCAGGCGCTCGTGCTGCACCACCTCGCGGACCTGTCGGTCCACGACGTCGCCCACGAGGTGGGCGTGCCCGAGGGCACCGTCAAGGCCCGGCTCAGCCGCGGCCGGGCGGCGCTCGCGGCGCTGCTGTCCGACGAACCGAACGGCCTCGAGGAGGGAGCGACCCATGCCTGACCCCATCGACCAGCTCGAGAGCTTCGACCCGGGAGCCCCCATGACCCCGCTACCCCCTGCCGAGGTACGCCGCCTGGGCGACCGCCACCGTCACCGCCGTACGGCGGGGGTCGCGCTCGCCGCGGCCGCCGCGGTCGTCGTCGTGGCGACCGGCGCCGCCGTGCTCGGCGGTGGCCGTGAGGGCGCCGCACCCGACCCGGCCCCGCCGGTCCCGTCGGTCACCACCACCCCGGAGGCGCCGCGGACCTCGGAGCCGCCGGTCGAGCCGGCGGACATCCCTGCGGGGTTCCCGCTCGCCGCGGCGTGGCCCGACGAGCACGAGCCCGGCGAGGAGGGCCTGGTCGGGCCGGGCCCCGACGTGGAGGTGCTGGACGGGCTGGAGGCCTGCGGCGTGGCCCTGCCGGCGGCGCCGTCGACGGATCGGCTGGCCGCGCGCTGGGGCAACGTCGAGGACCACCGGTCCCGGCTGCTGCTGACCTTCGACGACGCCGAGGGCGCCATCGACTTCCAGGCGCAGCTCCTGGCGCCGTACCGCGCCTGCCCGCGGGAGGAGACCTCCGACGGCTTCACCACCCTCTCCGACGTACGGCGCACGGCGGTGGGCGGCGAGTCCTGGGCGGTGGTGCGCAGCTACGAGTTCGAGGGCAGCCCGTCGGTCGGGCTCGAGGTGCTCCACGTGGTCCGGCTCGGCCGGGCACTGCTGGTCGACACCACCAGCGGGGAGGGCATGGCCGCCACGGCCGACGGCACCCTGGCCGGCCAGACCGCCGACGCCGCCGAGGTCGTGGCCGCGATGTGCGCCTTCACCGAAGCCGGTTGCTGACCCGTCACAAGCTCAACCACATGACCGCTGACCCGTCGGAGAGTTTCTGACGGGTCAGCGGTCTGTGCGTGATCTACCGGCTCTGCAGGATGTCCCGCATGAGCTGGGCGGTCTCGGACGGCGTCTTGCCGACCTTGACGCCGACGGCCTCGAGGGCCTCCTTCTTGGCCTGCGCGGTACCGGACGAGCCGGACACGATCGCGCCGGCGTGGCCCATCGTCTTGCCCTCGGGGGCCGTGAAGCCCGCGACGTAGCCGACGACCGGCTTGGTGACGTGGTCCTTGATGTAGGCCGCCGCCCGCTCCTCGGCGTCGCCGCCGATCTCGCCGATCATCACGATCGCCTGGGTGTCGGGGTCCGCCTCGAACGCCGCGAGGGCATCGATGTGGGTGGTCCCGACGATCGGGTCGCCGCCGATGCCGATGGCGGTCGAGAAGCCGAAGTCCCGCAGCTCGTGCATCATCTGGTAGGTCAGCGTGCCGGACTTCGACACCAGGCCGATCGGGCCGGAGCCCGCGATGGTGTGCGGCGTGATGCCGGCCAGCGACTCGCCCGGCGTGATGATGCCGGGGCAGTTGGGCCCGATCATCCGCGTGGACTTGCCGTCCAGGTAGGCCCACACCTCGGCGGTGTCCTGCACGGGCACGCCCTCGGTGATGACCACGAGCAGGCCGATGCCGGCGTCGATGGCCTCGATGCAGGCGTCCTTGGTGAACGCCGGCGGCACGAAGACGACCGAGGTGTCAGCGCCCGTCTCCTTCATCGCCTCGGCGACGTTGCCGAAGACCGGCAGGTCCTTGCCCGCGAGCTCGACCGAGGTGCCGGCCTTGCGGGCGTTGACGCCGCCCACGATGTTCGACCCGGCCTGGACCATCAGGGTGGTGTGCTTGGAGCCCATGCCGCCCGTCATGCCCTGGACGATGATCTTGGAGTCCTTGTTGAGGTAGATAGACATGTCTTCGTCCTTACGCGTTCGCGAGCTCGGCGGCCTTGTCGGCCGCTCCGTCCATCGTGTCGACCTGGGTGACCAGCGGGTGGTTGAGCTCGTCGAGGATCCGGCGGCCCTCCTCCACGTTGTTGCCGTCCAGGCGGACGACCAGCGGCTTGGTGGCCGCGTCGCCGAGGATCTCCAGGGCACCCTTGATGCCGTTGGCGACCTCGTCGCACGCGGTGATCCCGCCGAACACGTTGACGAACACGCTCTTGACCTGCGCGTCGTTGAGGATGACGTCGAGGCCGTCGGCCATGACCTGCGCGTTGGCGCCGCCACCGATGTCCAGGAAGTTGGCGGGCTTGACGCCGCCGTGCGCGTCACCGGCGTAGGCCACGACGTCGAGGGTCGACATGACCAGGCCCGCGCCGTTGCCGATGATGCCGACCGCGCCGTCGAGCTTGACGTAGTTGAGGCCCTTGGCCTTCGCCTTCGCCTCGAGCGGGTCCGCGGCGTCCTTGTCCTCGTACTGCGCGTGGTCCTCGTGGCGGAACTCGGCGTTCTCGTCGAGCGAGACCTTGCCGTCCAGCGCCTCGAGGATGTCGCCCTCGAGGCGGGCCAGCGGGTTGACCTCGACCAGCGTGGCGTCCTCCTCGACGAAGACCTTCCACAGGTTGAGCACCGTGGTGACGGCCTGCTCGACCAGGGCCTCGGGGAAGCCGGCCTCGGCGACGATCTCGCGCGCCTTGGCCTCGTCGACGCCGGTGCCGGCATTGATCGGGATCTGCTTGACGGCGTCGGGGTTGGTCTTCGCGACCTCCTCGATCTCGACACCGCCCTCGACGCTCGCGATGCAGAGGTACTGACGGTTGGCCCGGTCGAGCAGGAAGGAGAAGTAGTACTCCTCCTCGATGCTCGCGGCCGGCGCGACCAGGACGCGGTGGACCGTGAGGCCCTTGATCTGCATCCCGAGGATCGCGGTGGCGTGCTCCTCGGCCTCGTCGGGGGTCTTGGCGAGCTTGACGCCGCCGGCCTTGCCGCGACCGCCGGCCTTGACCTGCGCCTTGACGACGCAGACGCCCAGCTGCTCGGCCGCCGCGCGCGCCTCGGCGGGCGTCGTGGCGACGATGCCGGGGGTGCCCGGGACGTCGTGCTTGGCGAAGAGCTCCTTCGCCTGGAATTCCATCAGATCCACTGATCCACCGTGTCCTCAGATTTGAGCGGGCAGCCACGGACGGCCACGCGCCGCTTTGGGGTATCCCCGGCACCCTAGTCCCGCCACCCGGCGTACGACGAGACCGGTGCGACGTGACGAGGGGCATACGAGCCGCGAGCCGACGGGGCCGTCACGACGGGATGGGGCGTTCGGCTGACGGGGTGGCCCGGGGTCGTCCAGACTGGTTCTCCACACGGGGGCACCGCACGATTTTCGGGTCCGTGACCCATCCGTTACAGTTCTGGCTTCCGTGCGTAGTTCCCACGTTCACGCACGTTGAAACATCGACCACCACCACCGACGACACGGAGCGACTATTCATGGGTAGCCACCGAGCGGATCGAAGCGGCTCCAGCCGCCGACCCTCGGGGACTCCCGGCAGTCGCCGGGCCGACGTACCGGCCGTCACGACCGACGGCCCCAGCACCTACGTCGGCCGCCGCGCGGCGCGACCCGCGCCCGCCGAGCAGGCCGGGCTGCGCACCGAGGTCCTCGCCGCCGTCGCTGCCGCCCCGGTCGCCCCGGTCGAGACCGCCGCCACGTCCACCGTCGCCGCCGCGCGCCAGCCGGGCTGCCGCAAGGCCGTCCGCCACGCCGGCTCCCGCGGCCCGCTGTTCCGCGGCCTCCCGTCGGCCCCGCTGCTGCTCGGCGTCGCCACGCTCGCCGTCGCCGTCGGCGGCGCCCTCACCTCCACCGGCCCCGACCTCGCCGCCGGCGCGGCCGCCGGTGTCCGGCAGCCCAGCGCCCTCTCCGGCGCCAGCGGCACGGGCAGCGTCTACCTCGGCGACCGCGAGCAGCAGGTCAGCCGCGACTCGCGACGCGACGCGCTCGCCGACACGGCTCCCACGGAGCTGGTCAAGGCCGCCGAGAAGCAGGCCAAGCAGCGCAACGCCGCCCTGGCGCAGTTCGCCAAGCAGGCCGAGGCCCGCGCCGGCGAGATCGCGCTCAACCTCTGGGTGATGCCGCTCGACGAGGTCCACCTCACCGCCCGCTTCGGGCAGTACGGCCTGTGGTCGAGCTACCACACCGGGCTGGACTTCAACGGCGAGACCGGCGACCCGATCTACGCGATCGCCAACGGCGTGGTCACCTCCACCGGCTCCGACGGCGCCTACGGCAACAAGACCGTGGTCACGCTCGAGGACGGCACCGAGATCTGGTTCTGCCACCAGACCGAGATCTTCGTCAACGAGGGCGACGTCGTCCGCGCCGGCGAGAACATCGGCACCGTCGGCACCACCGGCAACGTCACCGGCTCGCACCTCCACGTCGAGGTCCGCCCCGGCGGCGGCGACCCGGTCGACCCCTACCAGGCCTTCCTGGTCCACGGCGCCACCTTCTGAGGTCACCCGACGCTCCCGCGCCTCGCCGCGGTCGGAGCGCCTAGAGCTTGTCGACCGGGGCGTAGCGCAGCAGCAGCCGCTTGACGCCCTCGGAGCCGAAGTCGATCGAGGCCACAGCCTTGTCGGCGCTGCCCTCGAGGGCCACGACGGTGCCCATGCCGAACGAGTCGTGCACGACCCGGTCGCCCGGCTCCAGCGAGGGGATCTCGCGCGCCGGCTTGGCCTTGGCCGCGGCGTCGGCACGCGCGGCGGCGGACGAGAAGTTGCGGCGCCCGGCCGCGGTCGGCGAGCCCATGGCGGCCGGTGAGCCGGCGGCGAGGTTGGGCCGGCCCCAGCGGGTCTGGGCGGCCTCGGTGCGGCGCCAGTCGACGAGGTCGACGGGCAGCTCGTCGAGGAAGCGCGACGCCGGGTTGTGCGACGGGGCGCCCCAGGCGGAGCGGACCACGGCCCGCGAGATGTAGAGCCGCTCGCGGGCGCGGGTGACGCCGACGTAGGCCAGGCGGCGCTCCTCCTCGAGCTCGGGCTGGTCGCCCAGCGAGCGCGCGTGCGGGAAGACGCCGTCCTCGAGCCCGGTCAGGAACACCACCGGGAACTCCAGGCCCTTGGCGGTGTGGAGCGTCATCAGCGTGACCACGCCCTGGTCGCCGTCGTCGTCGGGCAGCTGGTCGGTGTCGGCGACCAGCGCCACCCGCTCCAGGAAGTCGCCCAGGCCGGGGGCCACCAGGCCGGCGTCGACGTCGGTCGGGTCGGCCGAGGGCCCCGCAACCGGGTCGTCGGAGAACTCGCGCGCGACCGCGACGAGCTCGGCGAGGTTCTCCAGGCGGGTGGCGTCCTGCGGGTCGTCGGAGGCCTCGAGCTCGGCGAGGTAGCCCGAGCGGGCAAGGACGGACTCGAGGATGACGTCGGCGCGCTCGTCTGCCTCGACCATCGACTGCAGCTCCTCGACCATCGCGACGAAGCCCTTGATGTTGGTCAGGGAGCGGGTGGCCAGACCCGGCGCCTGGTCGGCGCGGCGCAGCGCCTCCCAGAACGTCAGCCCGTCGCGCTCCGCGAGCAGGCCGACGCAGGCCACCGCGCGGTCGCCGATGCCGCGCTTGGGGGTGTTGAGGATCCGGCGCAGCGAGACCTGGTCGTCGGGGTTGTTGAGCATCCGCAGGTAGGCCAGCGCGTCGCGCACCTCGCGGCGCTCGTAGAAGCGCACTCCCCCGACCACCTTGTAGGGCTGGCCGGTGCGGATGAACACCTCCTCGAAGACACGGGACTGGGCGTTGGTGCGGTAGAAGACCGCGACGTCGCCGGCGCGCCCGCCCTCGTCGACGAGCCGGTCGATCTCCTCCGACACGAACCGCGCCTCGTCGTGCTCGTCGTCGCCGACGTAGCCGACGATGCGCTCGCCGTCGCCGGCGTCGGACCACAGGCGCTTGGGCTTGCGGCCCTTGTTGTGGCCGATGACGGAGTTGGCGGCGGTGAGGATGGTCTGGGTGGAGCGGTAGTTCTGCTCGAGCAGGATCGAGGTGGCGTTGGGGAAGTCCTGCTCGAAGTCCATGATGTTGCGGATGTTGGCGCCACGGAACGCGTAGATCGACTGGTCGGCGTCACCGACGACCATCAGCTCGGCCGGCTCGACGCGCTCCTCGCCCTCGACGACCTCGGGGTTGTCGGCGCAGAGCTGGTGGATGAGGGCGTACTGGGCGTGGTTGGTGTCCTGGTACTCGTCGACCAGCACGTGGCGGAAGCGGCGACGGTAGGTCTCGCGCACCTCGGGGAACGCCTGCAGCAGGTGCACCGCGGTCATGATCAGGTCGTCGAAGTCGAGCGCGTTGGCCTCGCGCAGGCGGCGCTGGTAGAGGGAGTACGCGGCGGCGTACTGCTCCTCGACGTGGTTGCGCGTGTCCTTGGCGACGTCCTCGTGGTCGCGCAGCTCGTTCTTGTGGTTGCTGACCCAGTGGAGCACCGGGCCGGGCTGGAACTTCTTGGCGTCGAGGTCGAGGTCCTTGATGACCAGGCTCATCAGCCGCTTCTGGTCGGCGGCGTCGTAGATCGAGAAGTTGGACTTGTAGCCGAGCTTGTCGATCTCCTTGCGCAGGATCCGGACGCAGGCGGAGTGGAACGTGCTCACCCACATGATCCGCGCGCGCTTGCCGACCAGCTCCTCGACGCGCTCCTTCATCTCGCCGGCGGCCTTGTTGGTGAACGTGATCGCCAGGACCGAGCCCGGGTGGGCCTTGCGCTCCTGGATGATCCACGCGATCCGGCGGGTCAGCACGCGGGTCTTGCCCGACCCCGCGCCCGCGACCACCAGCAGCGGCGACCCCTCGTGCATCACCGCGGCGCGCTGCGGCTCGTTGAGCCCCTCGAGCAGCTCCTCGCGGGAGGGCCCGCGCCGGGAGGTGCGCGGCTCGTCCGCGCCGGGCCCGTCCATGCCGGGGAACGCGAACTGTGCTGCCTGGGCTGCTCTCGACGGCGTACTCATGCTGCCTCAAGCCTACGTCCGGGGTCCCCCGGCGCTGGTGCTGGCGGTGGTCGACTGCATGTAACACGTTGTTATGACCTCTTCCACGTTGATATTTCGACGTGGAAGAGGTCATAGCAACGTGTTACATGGGATTCCAGCCCGCGCTCGATATCCACAGGCCCGAAGGTCAGGGGTGCAGGCCGGGTAGGCCGCCAGGCATCGTCGTGGGATGCATCCCGAACTCGCAGCGCTCATGAGGGCGCAGCAAGGGCTGGTCACGCGTGACCAGGCCCTGACGCTCGGCATGCATCCACGACGTCTGCAGCGGCTGCTGCGCTCGCGCGAGTGGGTGACCGTCCGCTGGGGCGTCTACGCGCTCGCCGAGGTGTCGCACCGTGCCACCACCCAGCGCGACCGCCGGCTGCTCGTCGACCGGGCCGCCAGCCTGCAGCAGCGTCGGTCCCACGTCATGAGCCACGACTCGGCGGCGTACGAGCTGGGGATGGCGATCCTGACACCGCTCGCGCCGCTGACCCACGTCACCCGGCCCGGCCTGGTGGGCTCGCACGTCCGCCGTGACGTCAAGCACCACCTCGCGCCGTACCGGGCGGACCAGGTCGTGGAGGTCGACGGCCGGCGGGTGCTCGACCTGGCGCGTACGGCGGCGGACTTGGCGCGCGAGCACCCCCTCGAGCACGGGGTGGTCGCCTGCGACTCCGCGCGTCGGATGGGGTGCACGCTCGAGGAGCTGTGGGCGGCGGTGGGGCCGATGCGCAACTGGCCGTACGTGACCCGGGTGCGCGAGGCGGTCGAGCTGTCCGACCCGGGCGCCGACAACCCCGCGGAGACGCTGGCTCGCCTCCTCGTCAGCGAGCTCGGCTTCGGCCGCCCCCAGACACAGTTCGGGATCACCGACGGGCGGCGCAAGGCGTGGTGCGACCTACGACTGGGGCGGCACGTCATCGAGTTCGACGGATGGGTGAAGTACCAGCGGGCCGCCCAGGGAGGGGTGGCTCTCGCCTCTGCCGAGGAGGTCCTGTGGGACGAGAAACAGCGCCAGGACTGGATATGCGGCTTCAAGCTGGGCATGTCGCGCCTGGTCTGGTCGGACCTGTGGGGCGACGCCAGGGTCGCGGCGCTGACGCGGGTCAGGCGGGAGTACCTCGAGACCGTCCGCCTCTACGGCACGTCCATCGACGACCTCGCGCCGTTCGTCATCCGCGGGCCCCGCCCCCGCCCGCACGCCGCCTGACCCCGTCTCGGCCCAGAGCGGCCGCAGACGCGCACCGGCGTCATGTAACACGTCGTTTTGACCTCTTCCACGTTGATATTTCGACGTGGAAGAGGTCATAACAACGTGTTACATCATCGCCGCCTACCCGTGGGCGGAGGACCAGAGCACGGCGACGGCGACGTTGGCGACGCTGAGGAGGATGAGGCCGACCCAGAGGCCCTGGGGGATGCGCTCCTTGCGGAGGTTGGCCATGACGAGGACCAGTATCACCAGGCCGATGACGAGCTTGACGCCGACCTTGGCGTGGTTGACGCCCGTGTCGCCGGCCTCCAGCACGCCGACGAGCGCGAGGCCGGCGAGGACCGCGGTGCCGGCGCCGTCGCGCATCGCGCCGTTGACCAGCTTGAACTGCGACCCGGCCTGGACGACCAGGCCGCCGAAGAGCGCGGCGAAGCCGAGCAGGTGCACGATCAGGAGGATCTGGCGCAGGGTGTCCATGTCGGCAGACTAGTGACCCGGCGCGGACCCAGCCATGCGGCTACTTCCTCTTGGGCTTGCGCGGCGCGGGTCGTACGACGAGCACCGGGCAGGGCGCGGAGTGCTGGACGCGCTGCGCGGTGCTGCCGAGCAGCACGGTGTCGCTCAGCCCCCGACTGCCCGCGGCCACGACCACGAGGCCCGCGTCGGCCTGCTTGGCCGCCTTGATGATCTCGGTGGCGGGCGAGCCGCTGCGGATCCTGATCTGCACCTTCGGTCCCCAGCCCTCGAAGACGCCGGCGACCACCTTGGTCGCGGAGTCGGCGGCGTCGCGGAAGGACAGGGACTCCAGGTCGGCCTTGGGCGCCTTGCGCGGGGTGAGGTCGTCGGCGAACGCGACGGCGGCGTAGGGCCGGATCACCGCGACGACCGAGACGGTGGTGATCTTCAACGGGTCGGCGAACGACTTGAGGTGACGGGCGGCCGCGAGGGACTGCTTGGACCCGTCGGTGGCGACGATGACGTGCATGCTCACAGCTCCTTGTCCGCCACGGCGGTGCCGGGCTCGACGGCGTTCGAACGGTCACGGCTGCCGAAGAAGTACTCCGCGAGGAAGAGCACCAAGCCGACACCGAGCAGGCCCGCGCACCAGATCAGGGAGTGCGGGTCGTCGTAGATCGTGAAGTACAGGATCGCGAGGTTGCCCACCAGGCCCACGAAGAGCAGGGGCGTGTTGGCGCGGAAGAACGGCCCGTCCTCGTCCTGGCCGCGCAGCTTGAGGCACGCGACGATCACCAGGGCATAGATCGCCAGCAGCAGGACGACCGTGACGGTGGCGAGACGCCCCACCAGGTCGATGCCGCCGCCGGCCTCCGTCACCAGGGTGCCGATGACCAGCAGTGCGCCCACGACGGCGCCGGAGAAGATCAGGCCGACCCAGGGGCTGCGGCGGACGGGGTGGACCTTCGCGAACACGGCGGGTACGACGTCCTCCTTGGCCATGCCGTAGAGGACACGGGGCTGGGTGACGATCGTGACCAGCGTGGTGTTGGTGATCGCGATCAGCGCGATGACCGAGAACAGCGTGGTCATGAAGTCGACCGAGATGGGCAGGACGTCGGCCTTGACCACCTCGAGCAGGGCGGCGTCCGAGCTGGCCAGCGTCTCCGTGGGCACGGTCAGGGCGGCCGCCATCGAGACCAGGACGTAGACCAGGCCGGCCACGATCATGCCGCCGACCAGCGAGCGCGGGAACGCCTTGTAGGGGTCGACCGTCTCCTCCGCGACGTTGGCGGTGTTCTCGAAGCCGGTCATCGCGAAGAACGAGAACGAGATGCCGGCCAGGATCGCGAGCGCGGGGCTGCTGAACTCCCCGGACGTGTCGATGTGGGTGAGGACGCCGAAGTCGGCGTCGCCCTGGAAGATGACGACGATGCCGATGATCAGCACGATGATCAGGCCACCGACCTCGACGAAGGTCATCAGCATGTTCATCACGACCGACTCGGTGATGCCGATGAAGTTGACGATCACGAGCAGCGCCACGAAGACCAGGGAGACCAGCAGGGCCGGAGGGCCGGACCAGAGGGTGTCGAAGTAGGACGCGAAGCCGACCGCCAGCGAGCCGGACGCCGCCATGCTGGCGGCGAGGAAGGACACGGTGATCAGGAAGGTGAGGGGGCGGCTGCCGAAGGCCTTGTTGACGTAGAGGGACGCACCCGCCGCCCGGGGGTACTTCGTCACCAGCTCCGCGTACGCCGACCCGGTGATCGCGGCGACGGAGACGCCGAGGGCGAAGGCGATCCAGAAGGCGCCGCCCACCGCCGCGGCGACCAGCCCCACGAGGACGTAGATCCCCGAGCCGAGCACGTCGCCGAGTGTGTAGAAGAAGAGCAGGCGACCGGTGATGGTCCGCTTGAGCTCTTCGCCGCCCTCGGGCTCTGCCGTGGTGTCGGGACTCGCAGTGCTCACAGGGGCCTCCTGGCTCGGGCGACGCGTCAGACCCGGATACCCGTCAGCGCGGCCCCCAAACCCCCGGTGACGAGCAGGTGTCCGTCAGGTGGTCAGAGCAGGCGGCGGTCCGAGGCCCAGCGCGTCAGCTCGTGGCGCGAGGACAGCTGCAGCTTGCGCAGCACCGAGGACATGTGGGTCTCCACGGTCTTGATCGAGATGAAGAGCTCCTTGGCGACCTCCTTGTAGGAGTAGCCGCGCGCGATCAGCCGCATCACCTCGCGCTCCCGCTCGGTGAGGCGGTCGAGGTCCTCGTCGACAGCAGCGACGTCGATGGAGCCGGCGAACGCGTCGAGCACGAAGCCCGCCAGCCGCGGGGAGAACACCGCGTCGCCGTCGGCGACGCGACGGATGGCCGAGACCAGCTCGGGTCCGGTGATCGTCTTGGTGACGTAGCCGCGGGCGCCGCCGCGGATGGTGCCGATCACGTCCTCGGCGGCGTCGCTGACCGACAGCGCGAGGAACGAGGTCTCCGCCCGTCGCTCGGCCGGCAGCCGACGCATCACCTCGACCCCACCGCCGCCGGGCAGGTGCACGTCGAGGAGTACGACGTCGGGCCGGTGGGCCACGACCGCGGCGATGGCCTCGTCGACGTCGGCGGCCTCGGCCAGCACCTCGACCACGCCGGCACCGACGCCGACGAGCTCGGCGCGCACGCCGCTGCGGAACATGGCGTGGTCGTCGACGATGACGACGCGCACGGGGGTCTGGTCAGGCATCGGGGTCCTCCTGGGTGGGGCAGGGCAGGTGCAGGCGGACCTCGGTGCCGGAGTCGCCGGAGCGGATCTCGGCCGTGCCGCCGTGGCGCTGCATGCGGTCGATGATGCTGTGTCGTACGCCGTAGCGGTCGTCGGGGGCCGCCTCCGGGTCGAAGCCCGGGCCGCGGTCGCGCACGAACACGTCCACGCCGCGGGGCGAGGCCTCGGCGTAGACGTCGACGCGGGGGGTGCCGGCGTGCTTGGCGGCGTTGGTGAGCGCCTCGCGCGCGGCGGCGACGATCGGCCGCAGCGTCTCGTGCATGTCGACGTCGCCGACGTTGACGACTTCGACCGAGACGCCGTGGGTGTCCTCGACCTCGGCCGCGACCCCGCGCAGCGCGGAGGCGAGGCTGCGCTCGTCGGTGGCCTCGCCGGAGTAGAGCCAGGCGCGCAGGTCGCGCTCCTGGGCGCGTGCGAGCTTGGCGACGGTCGCCGCGTCGGAGGGGTTCTTCTGGATGAGCGCCAGCGTCTGGAGCACCGAGTCGTGCAGGTGGGCGGCGACGTCGGCGCGCTCCTGCGTGCGGATCCGCTCGGCGCGCTCGTCGGTGAGCTCGGAGGCCAGGCGGAAGATCCACGGACCGACGACCAGCAGCAGCCCGGCCACGCCGAGCCCGCCGGCGATGAGCGCCCCTCGGGCCTGCTGCAGCGAGCCGTTGTCGAAGCCGAAGACGAAGAACGCCGACAGGAGCAGGACGACGCCCGCACCCACCCGCGCGTACGACGCCCAGCCGCCGTTGCCGAAGACGACCCGGACCATGTCGACCCGGCCGCTGGTGTCGAGCCACCGCTCGCGCTGGGCCTCGTCGGCCTGACGCCACAGCAGCGCCAGCCCCACCAGGCCGATGGCGATCGGCCAGACGACACCGCCGCGACCGACGACCGCCTGCAGGACCAGCACCGCGCCGAGCCCGAGCGCCGCGAGCGCGATGACCGGGCCCACGTCGCCCAGGCGGCGGATCCGGCCGGGCCGGCGACCACCGCGGCTGGCGCTCTCGAGGCCGGGCGCCTGCGTGACGAAGTGGGGCGCCGCCGGGAGCATCAGCCACAGGCCGGCGTAGAGGAAGATGCCCAGGCCGCCCATCACGGCGGTCACGACGAACGCGGCGCGCACCCACAGCACGGGGAGCCCGAGGTGGTGCGCCAGTCCGGCGGCGACGCCGCCGATGACCGGCTCGTGGGTGTCGCGGTAGGCGCGGCGGACCTCCGGTCGGAGCTCGGGCCGGGGCGGCGCAGGGGCGGTGGTCATCGTGGCTCCATCGTCACACAGCGCAGGCCTGCACCACATGAGGACTGACCCCGGTCCGACCCTGAGACCAGGGGCCTCGGAACGTGCCAGGATCAGGGTCGTCCCCGATGGTGGGGAGCACGGACGGGGAGCAGGCTGGAGCCATGACCACGACACCTCCCGAAGCGCCCTCGAGCGCCGGCGACCCCGGCGGCCAGGACGGCCCGCGGGTCACCCGCGACGAGGTCCGCGACCTCGGCCGGCTGCGCCGCTCCGCCTACGACCGCAAGGTCGCAGGCGTCGCCGGCGGCCTGGCCCGACACCTCGACATCGACCCGATCATCCTGCGCGTCGCGTTCGTGGTGCTCTCCTTCTTCGGCGGCGCCGGCCTGATCGTCTACGGCGCCTGCTGGCTGCTGGTGCCCGACGAGCGCACCCACAGCGCCACGGTCAACCTCGACGAGCGCAGCCGCACGTTCGCCCTGTGGATCGTGGGCCTCGTCGCGGCGCTGGCCATGCTGGGCGACTCGGTGGGCGGCTGGGGCTTCCCGTGGCCGCTGGCGGTCGTCGGGCTCGTCGTCCTGGCCGTCGTGATGAGCCGCGGCGAGCGGCCCGCCCCCGCCACCTTCTACGGCGCACCGTCCGGCCCCGGGGCGCCCGTCGACCCGGCCGGGAGCTCGACCGCGACCGTGCCGCCGGCGTACGCCCCGCCCTCGCACCCGGTCTACGTCCCGCTGCCGGTGCCGCCGCGCCACCCGCGCCGCCGCGGGCCCCTCCTGTTCTGGTTCACCCTGGCGCTGATCGCCGTCGCGGAGGGGGTCCTGGCGACCGTCGACCTGGCGGGGGCGAGCGTGAGCGACTCCAGCTATCCCGCGCTGGCGCTGGGCATCATCGGCGTCATGCTGCTGCTCGGCGCGTTCTACGGACGGGCCGGCGGCCTGATCGCCCTCGGCCTGCTCGCCGCGGTCGCCACGGCCGGGACCACCGCCGCCGGGGAGATCGATAGCGGGCGCATCGTCGAGTCCCCGCGCACCGTGGCGCAGCTCGACGACCGCTACGAGCTGGGGGCCGGCGAGATCGTGCTGGACCTGCGCCGGCTCGACGACCCCGGGGCGCTCGACGGCCTCACCCTGCACCTGGAGTCGACGTTCGGCCGGATCGAGGTCATCGTCCCCGACGGCGTCGACGTCGACGCCGACGCGACCGTCGACGGGCTCGGCCACTCCGCGCTGTTCGGTGACGACCGCGACGGCTCCGACCGTCACTTCCACGAGGGCGGCGACGACGCCCCCCTCCTCCAGATCGAGGCCGACGTCACCTTCGGCGAGATCGTCGTCGACACCCAGAGGAGCCCCCGATGAGCGACATGCGCGACACCGTCGAGGCCGGGCGGCACCCGGTCAACATCGGCCACCTGGTCATGGGCATCGCCTTCGTCGGCCTGGCCGTGGTCTGGTCGCTGATCGCGAACGACGTGGTCGAGGGCCGCGACGTGCGCTGGCTCCTGCCGATCCCGTGGGTCCTCGCCGGCGCCGCCGGTCTGGTCCTGGCCGCGACCACGACGCGACGCCGCCACGGCGTCCGCCACACCGGCTGGCTCGAGGCCCCGGAGACGACGGAGACCACGAGGACCACCGAGACCGAGGAGCGCGAGTCCTGAGCGGTCCGGGCGCCGCTCTTGGCAGCATGGGGTCGTGACCCTCCCCCGCCTCGGCACCCTCGAGCCCCTGCCCGCCGCCGACCGCCCCGAGCTCCTCGCTCCCCCGGTGGCGGCGGCGTTGGCGTCCTGGGACCACGCCGCCTCCCTGGCCGTGACGGCCATCGACGCGGCCCTGGCCGACACCGCGGCGTTCGGCGAGGCCTACGACGTGCCTCCCGAGGCCAGCGCCAACTGCGTGCTGGTCGCGGGGCGCCGCGACGGCGAGGAGCGGGTCGCTGCCTGCATCGTGCGCGCCGACACGCGCGCCGACGTCAACAGCGTCGTGCGTCGGCTGCTGGAGGTCCGCAAGTGCTCGTTCCTGCCCATGGAGCGCGCGGTCGAGGAGTCCGGGATGGAGCACGGCGGGATCACGCCGCTGGGGCTTCCGGCCAGGTGGCGGGTGCTCGTGGACGCCCGCGCGGTGGAGATCGGGACCGCGGTGATCGGCTCCGGCGTACGCCGCTCCAAGCTGCTGCTCCCCGGCTCGCTGCTGGCCCTCCTGCCCGGTGCGGAGGTGGTGACCGACCTCGCACGCTGAGGTCGCTTAACCGTTCGCGGGCAGGGGCCCGAGGTCCGTAGGCTGGGGTGAGTGCGCCGCCTCCCTCTCGACCATCCCGGGACCGCGGACCACCGCACCCCGGGCCGCTTCCTGTGGTGGATGGCCCTCGCGCAGTGGCGCACCCTCGCCGGCGGCATGTTCTTCGGCATCGTCTGGATGAGCGCGCAGGCCGTCATGCCCGCCGTCATCGGCCGCGCCATCGACCGCGGTGTCGCCGACCGCGACGGGGACGCGCTGCTCGGGTTCGCCGGCCTGCTGCTGCTGATCGGGCTGGTGCAGGCCGCCGCCGGGATCATCCGGCACCGCTTCGCGGTCACCAACTGGCTGATCGCGGCCTACCGCACCGTGCAGCTGGTGGGCCGCCACACCGTCCACCTCGGCGGCGCGCTGCCGCGCAAGGTCTCCACCGGCGAGGTCGTCGCGATCGGCACCAGCGACATCTCCCACCTGGGCCAGGTCATGGACGTGTCGGCCCGCTTCGCCGGCGCCGTCGTGTCGTTCCTGCTGGTCGCCGTGATCCTCCTGCAGACCTCCGTCACGCTGGGCCTGATCGTGCTCCTGGGCGTGCCGCTGCTCATGCTGCTGGTGGGTCCGCTGCTCTCCCCGCTCCAGCGGCGCAGCACCCGGCAGCGCGAGCTGATGGGGCACCTGTCCAACACCGCCACCGACATCGTGGGTGGCCTGCGCGTGCTGCGCGGCGTCGGCGGCGAGCAGGTCTTCCACGACCGCTACCGCCGCGAGAGCCAGACCACCCGCCGCGCCGGCGTGGAGGTCGCCAAGCTGCAGTCGGTGCTTGACGCCCTCCAGGTGTTCCTTCCGGGCACGTTCGTCGTGGTCATCGTCTGGGTGGGCGCGCGCTACGCCGTCTCCGGCACCATCACCGCCGGCGAGCTGGTCGCCTTCTACGGCTACTCCGCGTTCCTGATGATCCCGCTGCGCACCGCCACCGAGTTCGCCAACAAGCTCATCCGCGCCCGGGTCTCGGCCCGGCGGGTGTGCCACGTGCTGGGGCTGACCCCCGACGTCACCGAGCCGGCCCACCCGGCGCCGCTCCCAGCACCGGGCTCGGAGCTGCGCGACCGGCGCAGCGGCCTGCGGGTCCGGCCGGGCGCGGTCACGGCGATCGTGAGCGAGCAGCCCGACGACTCCGCCGCGCTCGCGGACCGGCTCGGCCTCTGCGCACCGGAGGTCGACGACGACGTGACCCTGGGCGGGGTGCCGCTGGCCGCCATGAGCCGGTCCGACGTACGTCGCCGGATCCTGGTCTCCGACACCGGCGCCGCGCTCTTCTCCGGGCCGTTGGGCGACCGGCTCGACCTCACCGGCACCGCGCGCGGCGACGGCAGGCTGGACCGGGCACTGCACACCGCCTCGGCCGACGACATCCTGGCCGCGCTGCCCGAGGGCCTCGACACCCTCGTGACCGAGCGCGGGCGCAGCTTCTCGGGCGGCCAGCGCCAGCGGCTCGTCCTGGCGCGGGTGCTCACGGTCGACCCCGAGATCCTGGTCCTGGTCGAGCCGACGTCCGCCGTCGACGCCCACACCGAGGCGCGCATCGCCGGGCGCCTGCGCGAGCAGCGCTCCGGCCGCACCACCGTGGTCACCTCCACGAGCCCGCTGATGCTCGACGCCGTCGACGAGGTCGCGTTCCTCCAGGACGGCGTCGTGGTCGCCACGGGCACCCACGGCGAGCTGCTGCGCACGCACGCCGGCTACCGCGCCGTCGTGACCCGCGAGACCGAGCTGACCGGGGCGGCGGAGGCATGAGCGACACCACCCTGCCCGTCGCCGGCCCCGGCGCCCTGCGGCAGTACGTCCGCGAGCTCGCGCGCCGCCACCCGCGGCTGCTCTGGGGTGCGCTGGCGCTCCACGTCCTCGCGGCGGCCGCCGCGCTCGCGGTGCCCCGCCTGCTCGGCGACCTGGTCGAGGCGGTGGAGCGCGGCACCACCACCGGGCACGTCGACCGCGTGGTCGCCGCACTCGCCGGGTTCCTGGTGCTTCAGACCGTGCTGACGCGCTTCGCGCGCTATGTCAGCCAGGTGCTCGGTGAGGAGGTCCTGGCCGAGCTGCGCGAGGACTTCGTCGGCAACGCCCTGGCCCTGCCGGTCGGCGTCGTCGAGTCGGCCGGTTCGGGCGACCTGCTGACGCGGACCAGCCGTGACGTCGACCAGCTGGGCTGGTCGGTGCGCATGGCCCTGCCGGAGTGGACGATCGCCGTCGTCACGGCCGTCCTGACCTTCGGCGCGGCCGTCAGCGTCGGCTGGTGGGTCGCGCTCCCCTGCCTGCTCGGTGCGCCGCCGCTCGTGATCGGGCTGCGGTGGTACCTCGCGCGGGCCAAGGACGGCTACCTGCGGGAGAGCGCGTCGTACTCCACCATCAACGCCAGCCTCACCGAGACCGTGGAGGGCGCCCGCTCCGTCGAGGCCCTCGGCCTGGGCACCGAGCGCATCGAGACCATCGACCGCGACATCGCCGCGTCCTTCCGCGCCGAGCGCTACACGCTCTACCTCCGCACGGTGTTCTTCCCCGCCATGGAGCTCAGCTACCTCGTGCCGACGGTGGCCACGCTGCTCTTCGGCGGCTACCTCTACACCCAGGGGCAGGTCTCGCTCGGCGACGTCACGGCGGCCACGCTCTACGTGCAGATGCTGATCGACCCGGTCGACCGCATCGTGTCGATCCTGGACGAGCTGCAGATGGGTGCCGCGTCGCTGGCGCGCCTGCTCGGCGTGGCCCAGGTGCCCGACGACCGGCAGGTCTCGGGCGAGCGCCCCGACGGAGAGGGGATCGAGGCGCGCGACGTGCGCTTCTCCTACGTCGAGGGGCGCGACGTGCTGCACGGCATCGACCTCACGGTCGGCGTCGGCGAGCGGATCGCGATGGTGGGTCCGTCAGGCGCCGGCAAGTCGACGCTCGGGCGGCTGCTCGCGGGCATCCACCCTCCGCGCACCGGAGCCGTCACCGTCGGCGGCGTCGGCCTGGTCGAGCTGCCGCTGCAGGAGCTGCGCGGGCACGTGGCGCTGGTGACGCAGGAGCACCACGTCTTCGTCGGGACGCTGCGCGAGAACCTCGCCCTCGCGGCCCCGCCGGGTGCCGCCGACGCCGAGATCCGCGAGTCCCTCGGCGCCGTCGACGCCCTCGACTGGGTGGACGCGCTGCCGGAGGGCCTCGACACCGTCGTGGGATCGGGCGGGCGGACCCTCACCGCCGCCCAGGCGCAGCAGGTCGCGCTGGCCCGGCTGGTGCTCGCCGACCCGCACACGCTGGTGCTGGACGAGGCCACGTCGCTGATCGACCCGCGCGCGGCGCGTCACCTCGAGCGCTCCCTGGCCGCCGTGCTCGAGGGGCGCACCGTCATCGCGATCGCGCACCGGCTGTTCTCCGCCCACGACGCCGACCGGGTCGCCGTCGTCGAGGACGGGGTCATCTCCGAGCTGGGCTCGCACGACGAGCTGGTCGCGGCCGGCGGGTCGTACGCCGCCCTGTGGGACAGCTGGAACGGGCGCCACTAGGCACCCGGCCCGGTGTCCGTCAGTGCAGGCCGTCAGCGCAGGCCGGAGATCCGCACGCCCGAGTGGGCCTTGTAGCGCTTGTTGATCGAGATCAGCACCGCCGTCAGGGGCTCGAGCTGGCGGGCCAGGCGCAGCTTGCCGGCGTCGATCCCGTCGCGGCCGGTGACGCTGCGGGCCAGCTCGATGGCGACGGCCTTGCCCTCGGTGGTGTCGCCGCACACCAGGACGTCCTCGTCGTCGAGGTAGTCGGCCTCGCCCCACAGGGTCACGGCCGACACGTGGTGGAAGGCGCCGACGACGGTCGCGTCCGGGGCGATGCGCTGCGCGGACTCGGCGGCCGAGCCGGCGCCGTCGTCGATGATCCGGCCGTGCGGGCCCTGCTTGTCGAAGGCCAGCGGGTTGACGCAGGAGATGACGACCTTGCCCTCGAGCGGGAGGGTGGCGACGAGCTCGTCGTGACCGTCGTAGGGCACGGCCAGCAGGACCACGTCGGCGTCGGCGCACGCGTCGGCGTTGGCAGCACCGGTGACCGCGCCCGCGCCCTCGACGCCGGCCAGCCGGGCGGTGACCTCCTCGGCCACGGGGACGGCCTTCTCGGCCGCGCGCGAGCCCAGCACCACGGTGTGCCCGTGCCGGGCGAAGCGGTAGCCCAGGCCCCTGCCCTGGGGGCCGGTGCCACCGATCACGGCGATGCGGAAGGTCGTCACAGGCGGGCTCCTCGGGGTGCTGGGTGGACCAGCAGTGTCTCACCGCCCTCCCGGCGCGCCGCGGTGAGATCGCTTCCTGGGACCAGGGTCACCCGCCCCCGCCTTGCCATCGTGACAGCGGCCTTGTCACAGTGGCGGCGTCATCCACGCCGATCCCAGGGGTCTCCATGAAGCTGTCCATGCCGCTCGTCTACGCCGGCAACCCGCGCGAGTCCGCCGACCAGGTCGCGTCGCTGGAGAAGGCGGGCCTGGACACCATCTGGGTCGCGGAGCCCTACGGCTTCGACGCGCCCACGCTCATGGGCTACCTGGCGGCCAAGACCGAGACCGTCGAGATCGGCGCGGGCATCCTCAACGTCTACTCGCGCACCCCGGGCGCCCTGCTGCAGACCGCGGCCGGGCTCGACAACGTCTCGGGCGGACGCGCGGTGCTGGGGCTGGGCGCCTCGGGGCCTCAGGTCATCGAGGGCTTCCACGGCCTGCCCTACGACAAGCCCCTCGGGCGCACCCGCGAGGTCATCGAGATCGTCCGCATGGGCCTGCGCCGCGAGGCGCTCGTGAGCGACGGCATCTTCAAGCTCCCGCTCCCCGCCGACCAGGGCCTCGGCCTCGGCAAGCCGCTCAAGCTGCTCAACAAGCCCGAGCGCCCGGTCGTCCCGATCTGGGTCGCGGCGCTGGGCGACAAGAACGTCCGGATGACCGCCGAGGTGGCCGACGGCTGGCTGCCCTTCCTCTTCCACCCCGAGAAGGCCAAGGACGTGTGGGGCGACGCCCTGGCGGCCGGTACGGCCACGCGCTCCCCCGAGCTCGGCCCGCTCGAGATCAGCGCCGGCGGCATGGTCGCGATCGGCGAGGACGTCAAGGGGATGCTCGACTTCCTGCGCCCGATGTACGCGCTCTACGTCGGCGGCATGGGCGCCCGCGGCAAGAACTTCTACAACGAGCTCGCCTGCCAGTACGGCTACGAGAAGGAGGCCCAGCAGATCCAGGACCTCTACCTCGGCGGCAACAAGCGCGACGCCGAGGCCCTCGTGCCCCTGGAGTGGCTCGAGGCCGGCAACCTGGTCGGGCCGGCGTCGTACGTCAAGGAGCGCATCGCCGCCTTCACCGAGGCCGGCGTCACCAACCTCTCGGTCTCCCCCGCCTCCGACGACCCCGCCGCCACCATCCGCCAGGTCAAGGAGTGGATCAGCTGACCCGACCCTCGGACCTCGCGCAGGTCAGCGGCGGAGGGACCTCGTGATGACGGCGTTGGCGGCGCGCTGGAAGCCGGAGACGACGGCCTCGAGGGTGAGCTGGCGCAGCCGGGCGACGGTGTGCTCGAGACGGGCGGCGTCCTCGGGCGAGTGCGGCTGACGACGGTAGGGCTCGAGGATCTCGTCGCGCAGGATGTCGGTGAGCTCGTCGGCGAGCGCCTCCATGTGGTGCCGGATGGCACGGTCGGCGCGGGCGATGCCGGCCTCGGGCATGTCCAGGTCGAGCAGGCCCAGGCCGACGTCGAGGTTGGGCATGACGACCCAGTCCTCGTCCGTGCGCTCGATCAGGCCGAGGCTGACCAGGAGCCGCAGGTGCTCGTCGGTGAGCGGGCGCCCCGCCTTGGCCACGAGCTCGTGCTCGCTCAGCCGCTCGGGCGGCCGGCCGGTCCAGGAGGTGAGCATCGCGCGCTGGAGCTGGAGGTCCTCGACCCCGGCGTCCAGCGGGACGCCGGCCAGCACGCGCTCGATCGCCTGGAGGGTGAAGCCGTGCTCCTGGAGCGCGCGGACCAGCTCGAGCCGGGCGCGGTGCACCGCGTCGTAGTAGGCGATGCGGCCGCGACGGACCGGTGCGGGGATGAGGCCCAGGCTGGCGTAGTAGCGGGTGGTCCGCACGGTCATGCCCACGGCGGCCGCCAGCTCGTCGACCGTCAGCAGCCCCTCGCTGGGGTCGGCGGCCGGGACGCTCATGACCGTCACAGTAGTGCTGGCCCAGCATCCACGAGAGATTCCGGCGACCGGCTTGAATGCTGACAGCATTGCTGTCACAGTGGCGCTGAGAAGGACATGGCCGTCCCGCCTGTCCCCCGCACGCCTGGAGGCCCCGATGCCCGACACCCCCACCATCTGCGAGCAGGAGCACGAGGACTTCCGTGCCACCGTGCGCTCCTTCCTGGAGAAGGAGGTCGTCCCGCACCACGCGGAGTGGGAGAAGGACGGGCAGGTCAGCCGCGAGGTCTGGCGCAAGGCCGGCGAGCAGGGCCTGCTCTGCTTCGACGTCGACGAGGAGTACGGCGGCGCCGGGGTCAAGGACTTCCGCTACAACATGGTCGTCGCCGAGGAGATGTGCCGCGTGGGCGCCAGCGGCCCCGGCTTCCCGGTCCACACCGACATCATCGTCCCCTACATCAGCCAGCTCGGGACCGAGGAGCAGAAGCAGCGCTGGCTCCCGGGCCTGGTCAGCGGCGAGCTGATCTCCGCCATCGCGATGACCGAGCCGGGCGCCGGCTCGGACCTCCAGGGCATCCGCACCTCCGCCGTCGACAAGGGCGATCACTACGTCCTCAACGGCTCCAAGACCTTCATCAGCAACGGCATCCTCTCCGACCTCGTCATCGTCGTGTGCCGCACCAACCCCGAGGCCGGCCACCAGGGCATCAGCCTGCTGGTGGTCGAGCGCGGCATGGCCGGCTTCGAGCGCGGGCGCAACCTCGACAAGGTCGGCATGAAGGCGCAGGACACCGCCGAGCTGTTCTTCGACAACGTCGAGGTGCCCAAGGAGAACCTCCTCGGCGAGGAGGGCTCGGGCTTCATCTCGCTGATGGTCAACCTGCCGCAGGAGCGGATCTCGATCGCCGCCATGGCAGTGGCGGCCGTCGAGCACGTGCTGCGGCTGTGCCTGGACTACGCCAAGGAGCGCGAGGCGTTCGGCAAGCCGATCGGCAAGTTCCAGAACACCCGCTTCATGCTGGCCGAGATGGCCACGGAGGCTCACATCGCCCGGGTGTTCGTCAACGACTGCGTGACGCGGCTCAACGCCGGCGACGTCGACACCACGCTGGCATCGATGGCGAAGTGGTGGACCACGGAGCTGCAGACCAAGGTCGTGGACCGCGGCGTCCAGCTGCACGGCGGCTACGGCTACATGATGGAGTACCCGATCGCCCGGGCCTTCGTGGACAGCCGCATCCAGACCATCTACGGCGGCACGACCGAGATCCAGAAGGAGATCATCGGGCGCAGCCTCGGCATCTGACGTTCCGGCGACACCCTTGTCCGGACGTGTGGCCCACGCCACACTGTGCGCAGCCCACCCGAGGAGACCCATGAGCAACGACGTACTGGCCGAGCGCGCGCGGATCGAGGCGGCAGTCGCCGGGCAGACCCTGCCCGACGCCCTCCTCCGGACGGTCGCAGCGAACGCCGACCAGCCGGCGTACTCCGACAAGCACCACCGCACCGGCGACGAGGCGTGGCGCACCCTCACCTGGGCGGAGGTCCGCGAGCACACCCTGGACGTGGCCGCCGGCCTGATGGCGCTGGGCGTGGCTCCGGGCGACACCGTGGCGGTCATGGCGACCAACCGGGTCGAGCACGTGCTCGCCGACTTCGGCGCGGTGCACGCGGCGGCGACGCCGATGTCGATCTACAACACGCTCTCCCCCGAGCAGGTCGCTTACGTCGCCGGGCACGCCGAGCCGAGCGTCGTGATCCTGGAGAACGCCGACCACCTGGCCCGCTGGGGTCGCGCGCTGGACGAGTCGGGCAGCGTGCGCAAGGTCGTCGTCATCGACGCCGCCGCCGTTCCCGAGGGCGAGCGCTTCGAGAGCTGGGACGACCTCGTGGCCGCCGGCCGGGCCCACCGCGCCGCCCACACCGACGAGGTGGAGGCCCGCCACCGCGAGCTGACCCCCGACTCGGCGGCGACGATCCTCTACACCTCGGGCACCACCGGCAACCCCAAGGGCGTCGTGCTCAGCCACTTCAACGTCCTCTACGAGGCGCTGAGCACCCTGGAGGCGGCGGGACTCGAGGGCGGGCAGCGCCAGGTGAGCTACCTCCCCTTCGCCCACATCGCCGAGCGGGTGCTGGGCATCTACGGGCCGCAGGTCGTCGGCGGCCACATCCACTGCATCGGCGACCCCAGCGAGCTGCTCGCCGCGCTGGGCGAGGTCCACCCCACGGCGTTCTTCGGCGTCCCGCGCGTGTGGGAGAAGATCAAGACCGGCATCTCCGCCAAGCTGGCCGCGGACCCCGACCCCGCCAACGTCAAGATGGTCCAGGACTCCATGGCCGCGGGGCTGGCCTGGGTCGAGGCGCAGGAGTACGGCGGCACGATGACGCCCGAGGTCGAGGAGGCCTACCAGGCCGCCGACGCGGCCATCCTCGGCTTCCTCAAGCTCCTGCTCGGACTCGACCAGGTCACCTGGGCCGCGTCCGCCGCCGCACCGATGCCGCTCGAGGTCGCGCGGTTCATGGCGGGGCTCGGCCTCAAGGTCTTCGACGTCTACGGCATGACCGAGACCTGTGGGGCCGTCACGGCCAACGGCCCGACCGGCTTCAAGCTCGGCACCGTCGGCCGCGCCACCCCCGGCATGGAGATCGTCCTCGGCGAGGACGGCGAGGTGCTCGTGCGCGGTCCGGTCAACACGTCGGGCTACCACCGCCAGGAGGAGGCCACGCGCGCGCTCATCGACGCGGACGGCTGGGTCCACACCGGCGACATCGGCACCCTCGACGAGGACGGCTTCTTCTCGATCGTCGACCGCAAGAAGGAGCTGATCATCACCTCCGCGGGCAAGAACATCGCGCCGTCCAACATCGAGAACTACCTCAAGGAGTCGCCGATCATCGGCCACGCCATGGCGGTCGGCGACGCCCGGCCGTACGTCGTCGCCGTGCTCACCCTCGACTCCGAGGTCGCGCCGGCCGTCGCGCAGCAGCTGGGCCTGGAGTTCCGGGACCTCGCCGACCTCGCCCAGAAGCCGGAGATCCTGGCCATGGCGCAGGCCGCCGTGGACGCGGCCAACGAGCGGCTCTCGCGCCCCGAGCAGGTCAAGGCCTTCGAGCTGCTGCCCGTGGAGTGGACGGCGGAGTCCGAGGAGCTCACGCCGACGCTGAAGCTCAAGCGCCGTGTCGTCAACAAGAAGTACTCCGACGTGCTGGAGCGCCTCTACTCCTGAGGACCCGCGGTGCGGGGCGTCGACGGCAGCTGGCGCTCCGGTCCAGACCAGTGGGACGGCGCGGTCACACCCGGCCCCTGAGCGGTGTCGGGTGGACAACCGCAGGTCAGGCACGGGATTGCGATGAGTTCGGGTCGACCCCGAGGTCTGATCGGGGAAATCCCTGATGCGGACCGTCCGCGCCCACTGAGAGGCTCCCCCTCATGCACCGTCAGATCGCAGGCAGGCTCACCGGCAGGATCAGCAAGTGGATCGTGCTGGTCGGCGCGGTCGTCATCGTGGGGCTCATGGCTCCCCTCAACGCCAAGCTCGTGGACGTCCAGAACAACGAGGCCTCCTCGTGGCTGCCGGAGTCCGCGGAGTCGACCAAGGTGCTGGAGGCGCTGACCGGCACCGTCGACCCCAACGACATCGACACCCTGGTCGTCTACCACCGCGACGGCGGGCTCACGCCCGCGGACCTCGAGGCGCTCGACGCCCAGGCCGCGGAGATCGCGAAGGTCGACGGAGTGACCAAGGAGGGCGTGCTCTCGCCCACCACCGCCGAGCAGGCCGGGATCCCGGTCAAGCTGGTGTCCGACGACGGCGAGGTCGCCAACCTCGCGTTCACGTTCAACTTCGGAGCCGACGGCTGGCTGTCGATCCCCGACGCCGCCAAGGAGGTCCGCGACATCGCGAAGATCGACGGGGTGACGGTCCACCTCGCCGGCTACGGCGGGCAGGCCGCCGACGCGTCCGAGGCGTTCGAGGGCATCGACACGACCTTGATCGGGGCCACGCTGCTCGTGGTCATCGTGATCCTGCTCCTCACCTACCGCAGCGCCTACCTGTGGCTGCTGCCGATCCTCTCGGCGGTCTTCGCCTACATGATCTCCGGCGGCGTGGTCTACCTGCTCGCCAAGTACGCCGACCTCACGGTCAACGGCCAGAGCCAGTCGATCCTCGGCATCCTGGTGATCGGCGCCGGCACCGACTACGCCCTGCTGCTGGTCGCGCGCTACCGCGAGGAGCTGCGCCGACACGAGGACCGCCACGACGCGATGGCGTTCGCCCTGCACCGCGCGACCCCGGCGATCCTGGCCAGCGCCGCCACGGTGGTCATCGGCCTGCTGTGCCTGGTGTTCTCCGACCTCAACTCCACCGCCGGACTCGGTCCGGTGCTGGCCGTGGGAGTCGCCGTGACGTTCCTCGTCATGGTGGTGCTGCTTCCGGCTCTCCTGGTGATCTGCGGCCGCTGGGTCTTCGGCCCGCAGGCCACGAGTCACCGCAAGTGGACGCTCGTCAGCGCGTCGATGCTGGGCGGCGGCGTGCTCCTTGCCGTCCTGGCCGGCGTCGTCGGTGGCGGCGTGGGCGGCTTCCTCGGGGCCATCGGAGCCTTCGCCGCGCTGCTGGGACTGCTGGCGCTGATCCAGGTCGCGATCGAGCACTGGACCAGCGTCCACAGCCGACCCGACTTCGGCTCCCGCGAGCCGACCGGCACCGGCTTCTGGGCCAGGGTGGGCTCCCGCATCCAGCCCCGACCGCGGCGCGTCTGGGTCGTCACGACCGGCCTGCTGCTGCTCGCCTGCCTCGGCCTGTTCAAGCTCGACCCGTCGGGTCTGGCGCAGGACGAGCAGTACACCAAGGAGTTCGACTCGATCAAGGGTCAGGCCCTGCTCACCGACCACGGGCTCGCCGACACCTCCAACACCGTCCAGGTGGTGACCAACACCGCGCAGGCCGCCGACGTGGCGGGCGCCCTGTCCGACGTCGACGGGCTCGGCGACCCGAGCCAGCCGGCCGACATCGGCGACGGCCGCTCGTTCTTCACCGCCACGCTCGGCAGCGACATGTCCTCGCCCGCCTCGTTCGACGCGGTCGAGGCCGCCCGCGACGCCGCCCACGCGGTCGACGGCGCGGATGCGCTGGTCGGTGGCGGCTCGGCGTTCTACCTCGACACCAAGATCGCCTCCGAGCGGGACAACCGGGTGATCATCCCGATCGTGCTCGTCGTGGTGCTGCTGATCCTGATGATCCTGCTGCGAGCGCTGCTCGCGCCGCTCATCCTCATCGGCACCGTGATCCTGTCCTTCGGAGCCGCCCTGGGCATCTCGGCGCTGCTCTTCACCGAGGTGTTCACGCGCATCGGCCTGTTCGAGGTCAACGACGGGTTCGCCCACGCCGACCCCGGGTTCCCACTGTTCGCGTTCGTCTTCCTCGTGGCCCTCGGCATCGACTACAACATCTTCCTGATGACGCGGGTGCGCGAGGAGACGGCGCAGCACGGCACGAGGCAAGGGTCGCTGATCGCCCTGTCGTCCACGGGCGGGGTGATCACCTCCGCCGGGCTGGTGCTGGCCGCGACGTTCCTCGTCCTCGGCTCGCTGCCCCTGGTCTTCCTCGCCCAGCTGGGCGTGGCGGTGGCGCTCGGCGTCCTGCTCGACACCATGATCGTCCGCTCGGTGCTGGTCACCGCGATCAACCTCGACCTGGGCGGCAGGATCTGGTGGCCGAGCAAGCTCGACCGCGACGGCCACGAGGTCGTCCCGGGGACGACGGAGGACGAGGAGAAGGTGCCCGTCTGAGCGGCGTCCGCGACGTTCCAGCGGGTGGGCCGGGGGGGTCCTCCGACCGACCCGCGCCTATCGTGGACGGGGTGACCGAGCTCCCCACGCCCCAGCAGGTCCGTCGCGCGCTGGCGCGGGCGGAGCGCGCGGCCGCGCTCGACGTCGCGGAGGCGACCGTGCTGCTCGCAGCCCGGGGCGAGGACCTCGACCGGCTCACCGCCGCCGCCGCTCGCGTGCGCGACGCCGGGCTCACCGCCGCGGGCCGCCCGGGCGTCGTGACGTACTCCCCCAAGGTCTTCATCCCGGTCACCAAGCTGTGCCGCGACCGGTGCCACTACTGCACGTTCGTGGAGTCGCCCGGCCAGCTGCGTCGCGCCGGGCACGAGATGTTCCTGTCCCCCGACGAGATCCTCGACATCGCCCGCCGAGGTGCCGAGATGGGCTGCCTCGAGGCGCTGTTCACGCTGGGCGACCGCCCCGAGGACCGCTGGCCGGAGGCCCGCGAGTGGCTGGACTCCAAGGGCTACGACTCCACCCTGGCCTACGTCCGCGCGATGGCGGTGCGGGTGCTGGAGGAGACCGGGCTGCTCCCCCACCTCAACCCCGGCGTCATGTCGTGGGAGGAGATGAACCGGCTCAAGCCGGTCTCCCCCTCCATGGGGATGATGCTCGAGACGACCTCGCGGCGGCTGTTCGAGACCAAGGGCGAGGCCCACTTCGGCTCGCCCGACAAGGACCCCGCCGTCCGGCTGCGCGTCCTCGAGGACGCCGGTCGGCTCTCGATCCCCTTCACCACCGGGCTCCTGGTGGGCATCGGCGAGACGCTGCAGGAGCGGGCGGAGACGATCTTCGCGCTGCGCAAGGTGTCGACCCAGTTCGGTGGCGTGCAGGAGGTCATCGTCCAGAACTTCCGGTCCAAGCCGGACACCGCCATGCGCCACGCCGACGATCTGCCGCTGGACGACTACCGCGCGGTCATCGCCGTCACCCGCCTCGTCCTCGGGCCCAAGGCGCGCGTCCAGGCGCCGCCCAACCTCGTGGACCTCCAGGAGTGCCGCGCCTTGCTCGACGCCGGCGTCGACGACTGGGGTGGCGTCTCGCCGCTGACCCCGGACCACGTCAACCCCGAGCGCCCCTGGCCCAGCCTCGAGCGGCTGACCGACCTCACCGCCCAGTGCGGCTTCGAGCTCAAGCCACGGCTCACGGTCCACCCCGAGTACGTCCGCGCCGCCCTCGACGGCGGCAGCCCCTGGCTCGACCCCCGGGTCTCGGCGCACGTCGCCGCCCTCGCGACCGACGACGGCCTCGCGCGGCCCGGCGTACGCCCGGTCGGGCTGCCCTGGCAGGAGCCCGACGGCGGCTTCGCCTCGGCTGGTCGCACCGACCTGCACACGGCCGTCGACACCGAGGGCCGCACCGAGGACCGTCGCTCCGACTTCGCCGACGTCTACGGCGACTGGGGCTCGGTCAAGGACGCCGCCGCCAGCACCGGGAGCGTCGACGGCGCCCCCGCGGTGCTCCACGCCGAGGGCGCCGACGCCCTGCGCGCCGCGGAGACCGACCCGGGCAACCTCTCCGACGAGCACGCCTACACGCTGATGACCGCCGAGGGCCCTCTCCTCGACCAGGTGACGAGGCTGGCCGACGACCTGCGCCGCGAGACCGTCGGGGACGACGTCACCTACGTCGTCAACCGCAACATCAACTTCACCAACGTCTGCTACGTCGGCTGCCGGTTCTGCGCCTTCGCCCAGCGGCGCACCGACGCCGACGCCTACAGCCTCTCCCTCGACGAGGTCGCCGACCGCGCGGAGGAGGCCTGGGACCTCGGCGCCACCGAGGTGTGCATGCAGGGCGGGATCGACCCCGAGCTGCCCGCGTCGGCCTACTTCGACCTCGTCACGGCGGTCAAGACCCGCGTCCCCCACATGCACGTGCACGCGTTCTCGCCGATGGAGATCGTCAACGGCACCGCCCGCACCGGCCTCTCGATCGAGGACTTCCTGATCAAGGCCCGCGAGGCCGGGCTCGGCTCGCTACCGGGCACCGCCGCCGAGATCCTCGACGACGAGGTCCGCTGGGTGCTCACCAAGGGCAAGCTCCCCACGCGCACGTGGATCGAGGTCATCTCCACCGCCCACCGCGTCGGCATCCCGACGACGTCGACGATGATGTACGGCCACGTCGACAACCCGCGCCACTGGGTCAACCACCTGCGCGTGCTCAGCCGCATCCAGGACGCCTCCCTCGAGCACGGCGCGGCGCGCTTCACCGAGTTCGTCCCGCTGCCGTTCGTGCACACCTCCTCGCCGATCTACCTCGCCGGCGTGGCCCGTCCCGGGCCCACGATGCGCGACAACCTCGCGGTCCACGCCATGGCACGGATCCTGCTGCACGGCCGTATCGACAACATCCAGACCTCCTGGGTCAAGCTCGGCACCGAGGGCACCCGCGCGATGCTCCGGGCCGGCTGCAACGACGTCGGCGGCACGCTGATGGAGGAGACCATCTCGCGGATGGCCGGCTCCGAGCACGGCTCGGCCAAGACGGTGGCGGAGCTGGTGGAGATCGGCGCCGGGATCGGCCGCCCGGTGCGCGAGCGCACCACGACGTACGCCGCTCGCTGACCGCGCCGCGCCCCTCGCGTCCGCGCCGCCCACCTCCGGTTAAACGGTGTGTCGAACAACAAACCCCCGGGGTTCCACCCTGGATCAGTGCGCGTGCCCGTATCGTCAATGGCGGTCCAGACCAGCAACCACGCGGCGCTAGGACACGTTCTGGAAACATTTTCTTCATTCTCTGGACGTGACTGCAGTCACTGCTTAAGTTGTGCGAGACAACAAACAGGCGCCTTTTCTTCGGTGGAGGCGGCGCCCATCACCGCGAGGAGGCGGTTCGCGTGAAGCGAAAGCACAGTTTGGTAGTCGTCGGGCTCATGGGCGTCGCCCTGTCCCTGTCGGCATGCGGCAACGACGACGACAGCAGCGACAAGGGCGGCGGCGACGGCGGTGCGGCGGACGGCAAGATCGGCGTCATCCTGCCCGACACCGAGTCCTCGGTCCGGTGGGAGAGCGCGGACCGTCCGGCCCTCGAGTCGGCCTTCAAGGAGGCCGGTGTCGAGTACGACATCCAGAACGCCGAGGGCGACGCGGAGCGCATGACGCAGATCGCCGACACCATGATCGGCAACGGCGTCACCGTGCTGGCGATCGTCAACCTCGACTCCGAGTCGGGCGCGGCGATCCAGGAGAAGGCCAAGGAGCAGGGCGTCGCGACGATCGACTACGACCGCCTGACCCTCGGCGGCAGCGCCGAGTACTACGTCTCGTTCGACAACACCAAGGTCGGCGAGCTGCAGGGCCAGGGTCTGGCCGACTGCCTCGGTGAGAAGGACGCGAACATCGTCTACCTCAACGGAGCGCCCACGGACAACAACGCCACGCTCTTCGCCGAGGGTGCGCACAGCGTCCTCGACTCGATGACCAGCTACAAGGTCGTCGGCGAGCAGGCCGTCCCCGAGTGGGACAACGAGGAGGCTGCGACGATCTTCCAGCAGCTCTACACCGCCGCTGACGGCAAGGTCGACGGCGTCCTCGCCGCCAACGACGGTCTCGGTGGCGCTGCCATCGGCATCCTCGAGGGCGCTGGCCAGGCCGGCAAGGTCCCGGTCACCGGTCAGGACGCCACGGTCGAGGGTCTGCAGAACGTCCTCGCCGGCACCCAGTGCATGACGGTCTACAAGTCCGCCACGCAGGAGGCCAACGCCCTCGCCGAGACCGCCATCGCGCTGGTCAACGGTGACGACGCCAAGACCACCGGCACCACGGTCGACTCGTCCGACCAGAGCGAGGTTCCCTCGATCCTGCTCGACCCGCAGTCCATCACCAAGGACAACGTGGGCGACGTGATCACCGACGGTGGCCAGAAGGCCGAGGACGTGTGCTCCGGCGAGTTCGCCGCGATGTGCACCGAGGCCGGGATCTCCTGACCGTCTGAACCACTGCAGACCGCCTCTCGTGGGGCGGACCTGCTCGAGCGGCGCCCGGGCCGGACCATCGGTCCGGGCGCTGCTCGTTCATCCCTTTACGACTACTGAGGAGTCCGACCTCATGGCACAACCGCTGCTCGAGCTGCGCGGGGTCAACAAGAGCTTCGGCGTGGCGCACGTCCTGCACGATGTCGACTTCGCCGTCTACCCCGGCCAGGTCACCGCCCTCGTGGGCGACAACGGTGCGGGCAAGTCCACGCTGGTCAAGATCATCGCCGGCATCTACGGCCGGGACACCGGTGACTACCTCTTCGACGGCCAGTCCGTCAACGTCCACGGGCCGCGCGACGTCGCCGCCCTCGGCGTCGAGGTCGTCTACCAGGACCTCGCCCTCTGCGAGAACCTCGACATCGTCGAGAACATGTTCCTCGGCCGCGAGGAGACCAAGGGCATCACCCTCGACGAGGTCGCGATGGAGTCGCGCGCGCGCGAGACCCTCGCCTCGCTGTCGGTGCGCACCGTCAAGTCCGTGCGCCAGAGCGTCTCGAGCCTGTCCGGCGGCCAGCGCCAGACCGTGGCCATCGCCAAGGCCGTGCTGTGGAACTCCAAGGTCGTGCTCCTCGACGAGCCCACCGCCGCTCTCGGCGTCGCGCAGACGCGCCAGGTCCTGGACCTCGTGCGCCGCCTCGCCGACCGCGGCCTGGGCGTCGTGCTGATCTCGCACAACATGGGCGACGTCATGGAGGTCGCCGACCGCGTCACCGCGCTCTACCTCGGCCGCGTGGCCGCCGACGTCCACGTCGAGGAAGTCACCCACGGCCGGATCGTCGAGCTCATCACCGCCGGACGCTCCGGAGATCTCGGCATCGCCGAGAACCCCGCGACCGCGACCGTCTGACCAGGACCGGAGAACCTCTCATCATGTCTGTCGAATCCGACACCCCCGCGAAGCCCGCCGACGGCGCCTTCGCCAGCGACAACCGTCAGGCGGTGACTCTCGGCGACTCGGCCCGCGACTACGTCAACCGCCTGCGCGGCGGCGACATGGGCTCGCTGCCCGCCATCCTCGGACTGGTCGTGCTGTTCGTCGTCTTCTCGACCCTTCACGACCGGTTCCTCACGACGTACAACATGGCCAACCTGGTCGTGCAGGCCGGCTCCATCATCGTCCTGGCGATGGGCCTGGTGTTCGTCCTGCTGCTGGGCGAGATCGACCTGTCCGCCGGCGTGGCGGGCGGTGCGTCCGCGTGCGTCACGGCACTGATGCTGATCGACCACGACTGGCACTGGCTGCTGGCCACGATCGCCGGCATCGTCGTCGGCGCCGTCATCGGCCTGGCGATCGGGGCCCTGGTCTCGTTCCTCGGGATCCCCTCGTTCGTCGTCACCCTGGCGTTCTTCCTCGCCCTTCAGGCCATCCCGCTCAAGCTGATCGGCTCCGGCGGCTCGCTGCGCTTCAACAACGAGGTCCTGCGCGGGCTGTCCATCAAGAACGTCCCGGTGACCGCCGGCTGGATCGCCGCCGTCGTGATCGTGCTCGGCTTCGCCGCGCTGGCGCTGTGGCGCTACCGGTCCCGCTCGGCACGCGGCCTGGTGCACCAGCCCCTGCCGCTGGTGATCATCCAGATCGTCGTCCTGGCCGTGATCATCTTCGGCCTCACCGCCCTGCTGAGCGCCAACCGCGCGCCCAACCCGAACCTCTTCAACATCAGCGGCATCCCGTGGGTCCTGCCCGTGGTCATCGCGCTGCTGCTGTTCTGGACGTTCGTGCTCACCCGGACCCGCTTCGGGCGTCACCTCTACGCGGTCGGCGGCAACGCCGAGGCCGCCCGTCGTGCCGGCATCAACGTGACCAGGATCCGCATCTCCGCCTTCGTCATCGCCTCCTCGATGGCGGCGGTGAGCGGGCTGCTCGCCGCGTCGTACACCGGCAAGGTCTCCCCGGGCTCCGGTGGCGGCAACGAGCTGCTGTACGCCGTCGCGGCGGCCGTCATCGGCGGCACCAGCCTCTTCGGCGGACGTGGTCGCGCGATGGACGCCGTCATCGGCGGCCTCGTCATCGCGACCATCCCCAACGGGCTGGGCCTGCTCAACCAGGCGGCCTACATCAACCTGCTCGTGACCGGTGGCGTGCTGCTCCTGGCCGCGAGCGTGGACGCCATCTCGCGCCGTCGTCGCTCCGCGGCGGGCGTCTAGGCCGACCTCATGAGCCGTCAGCGCTCCGGTCTCGGGACGAACCAGGAGGGGGTCCGGCGCCACAACCTGGGCACCCTCCTGCGTCACGTCCACCGCGCGGGCACGATGTCGCGGGCCGACCTGACCCTGCAGATGGGGCTGAACCGCAGCACCATCGCAGGGCTGGTCGGCGAGCTGGAGTCGCTGGGCGTCACGGAGCGGGCCCTGCCCGCCCACCCGCGCACCGGCGCCGGACGTCCCTCGGCCGGCGTGGGGATCTCGCGCAGCGGGCCGTTCGTCATCGCGGTCGACCTCGGCGTGGACCGCGTCGTCGTCGCCCGCGTCGGCCTGGGTGGCGACATCCAGCACCGGGCGACCGCGCCGATCGTCGGCGGCAGCGAGGCCTGGCAGGTGGGCGGCACCGTCGCCCACCTGATCCGCACGGTCGTGGCCGACAGCCCCGACACCGCTCCCCTGGTCGGGATCGGCGTCAGCGTGCCCGGCATGGTCCGGCGCAACGACGGCCTGATCCGGCTGGCACCCAACCTCGAGTGGCACGACGTGTCGTTCGGGTCGATCATCCTGGCCGCGCTCGGTGTCGACGTCCCCGTGCTCGTCGCGAACGACGCCGACCTCGGCGCCCTCGCGGAGCACTACCGCGGTGCGGGCCTGGGCATCGACGACCTCATCTACGTCTCCGGCAACGTCGGCGTCGGCGCCGGCGTCATCACCGGCGGCTTCCGGCTCGAGGGCGCGGGCGGCTACTCCGGCGAGGTCGGCCACCTGAGCTTCAACCCCTCCGGACACCCCTGCCACTGCGGCAACCGCGGCTGCTGGGAGACCGAGGTCGGCGCCCACGCCATCGCCGCCGCGATCGGCTGCCCCCAGGAGCAGGTCGCCCAGCTGGGCGAGGTGCTCGAGGGCTTCCGCGAGCCGACCCCCGAGCTGCGCGTCATCGGCACCCACCTCGGCCACGGCCTGGCCAGCATCGTCAACGCGTTCAACCCGCGCGTGGTGGTGCTCGGCGGCTACTTCCGCGAGCTCTTCCGGCTGGTGCGCACCGACGTCAACGCCGCACTCGCCCAGCGTGCCCTGCCCGCTCCCCTGGAGTCGGTCACCCTCACCCTGCCCGGCCTCGGCGCCGACTCGGTGCTGCTCGGCGCCGCGGAGATCGCGCTCGAGCCGCTGTTCGTCGACCCGGTCGCCGGCCTCCACACCGCGATCACCGGCGTCGGCGCGAAGCTCGCCGGCTGACGCGGAGCGCGGAGTCTCGCCTCAGGTGACGGGAACGTCGCCGGAGAAGACACCCTCGAGCGCGAGCTCGGCCGCGCCGAGTGCGGCGGCCTCCATGCCGAGGGTGCTCAGCCGCAGCTCGGGGCGGCGCTGGGCCGCCGAGGGCAGCCGCTCGTCCAGGGAGCGGCGGGCGGGGGCGAGCACGTGCTCCCCCAGCGGCACGAAGTAGCCGCCGAGGACGACGACCTCGGGGTCGAGCACGTTGGCCAGGACGGCGAGGCCGAGGCCGACGTCCTGGCCCAGCCGGGCGAGCGCCTCGCGCACGGCGGGGTCCGCCGAGGCGCGGGCCGCCACCGCCTGGGCCGAGCGCAGCGGGGTGGCGAGCTCGGGGAGCCCGACCGCGGTGAGCATGGCGTGCAGTCCCACGGAGGCCTCCCAGCAGCCGCGCCGCCCGCAGCCGCACAGCGCGGTGGAGTCGCCGATCGGCATGTGGCCGACCTCCCCCGCGAAGCCGGTCGACCCGCGTTGGAGGCGGCCGTCGCTGACGATGCCGGCACCGATGCCGACGGTGCCGGTGAGGTAGAGCGCGTGGGCCACCCCGGTGGCCGCGCCGTGGTGGGACTCGGCGTAGGCGGCGCAGTTGGCGTCGTTGCCCACCGAGACTCCGCAGCGCCCGTCGAGGGCGGCCTCGACGTCGGCGGCCAGCCCGGTGGCGTCCAGGTTGGGCGTCCAGGCCACGGAGCGGTCGTCGCCCCGAACCAGGCCGGGCACGGCCACCATCGCGCCCACGAGCCGCCCCGCCGGCTCCCGCCGTACGACGTCACGCGCGAGCTCCAGCAGTGCCGGGAGCCGCGCGGCGTCGGTGGCGGGCCGGGTCTCGCTGAGGCGGACCCGGCCCCCCAGGTCGAGCAGGACCGCGGAGACGTAGTCGACGTTGAGCTCCAGGCCGAGGCCCAGGAGGCCTCGGCCCGTGAGCGTGACCGGACGACCGGGCCGGCCGCGGCCGCCGGGCACGGAGTCGGCCTCGTCGACCGCGGCCGCCTCCGCGAGCCCGCCGACGATGACCCCGACCGTGGCCTTGGCCAGCCCGGTGCGCTTGGCGAGCTCCGCGCGGGTGGCCGGACCCTGCTGGCGCAGGCTCCGGAGCACGAGCGAGGTGTTGCGTCGCCGCAGGCCCTCCGTGCTGGCCGGCAGGTCCGAGCCGATCGCCGGGCCCATCGTCAGCCGCGGACGCCGTACAGGTGCTCGAGGGCCAGCTGGTCCAGGCGCTCGAAGCCGGCCTCGTGGACGGCGAGCGCCTCGACGTCGGGCAGCTCCCAGTCCTTGAGCTGCTGCCAGGTCTCGCCCTCGCCCAGGGTGGGCTTGGCCAGCTCGGGCAGGGCCGCCGCGGCCAGCGCCTCCTGCACCTCGGGGTCGGCGCGGAAGGCCAGGGCCTTCTCGCGCAGGACGAGGTAGTTGGTCATGCAGGCCTGGGCCGACGCCCACACGCCGGCCTCGCCGTCGGTGCGCGCCGGCTTGTAGTCGAAGTGGACGGTGCCGTCGTAGCCACCGGCGAGCAGGGTGTCGACGACCCAGAAGGCGCCGCGCACGTTGCCGGCGCCGAAGCGCAGGTCCTGGTCGTAGCGCGGGCCGTGCTGGCCGTTGAGGTCGATGTGGAAGAGCTTGCCCTGCCACAGCGCCTGGGCGTAGCCGTGGGCGGCGTTGACGCCGGCCATCTCCTCGTGCCCGATCTCGGGGTTGACACCCACCATCTCCGGGCGCTCGAGCGTCTCGATGAAGGCCAGGGCGTGGCCGATCGTCGGCAGCAGGATGTCGCCGCGCGGCTCGTTGGGCTTGGGCTCGATGGCGAACTTGAGGTCGTAGCCCTGGTCGACGACGTACTGGCCGAGCAGGTCGAAGGCCTCCTTGTAGCGGTCGAGCGCGGCGGCGACGTCCTTGGACGCGCCGTACTCGGCACCCTCGCGGCCGCCCCAGGCGACGTAGATCTCGGCGCCGAGCTCGGCGGCGAGGTCGATGTTGCGCATGACCTTGCGGATCGCGAAGCGGCGCACGTCGCGCAGGTTGGAGGTGAAGCCGCCGTCCTTGAACACCGGGTGCGTGAACAGGTTGGTGGTGGAGGTGGTGACGACCAGGCCGGTGTCGGCCAGGCCCTTCTTGAAGCGCTCGATGATCGCGTCGCGCGACGCGTCGTCGCTGCCGAAGGGGATCAGGTCGTCGTCGTGGAAGTTGACGCCGTAGGCGCCGAGCTCGGCGAGCTTCTCGAGCGCGTGGACGGGGTCCATGGGCTCGCGGGTGGCCTCGCCGAACGGGTCGCGGCCCTGCCAGCCGACGGTCCAGAGGCCGAAGGAGAACTTGTCCTCGGGGCGAGGGGTGGGGATCTGGGTCATGGTGGTGCCTCTCGTGTGCTGGATGGGGTCAGGACCAGGTGTCGGTGCGGTCGCGCAGCCGGGCGTAGGCCTCGCGGACGTGGGGGGTCGGCGCGGCCTCGAGCTCGACGGTGTCGGCCAGTGCCCACTCGGGAGCAGCGCTCTCACCCGACAGCGCCCAGGCGGCCTGGCGGGCGGCGCCGCGGGCGACGTACTCCCCCGGCGGCGGGAGCGTGACCGGGCGGCCGAGGATGGCCGGGGCGAGGGCGCGCACGGCGGCGCTGCGGGTCGCGCCGCCGACCATGAGCACCCGCTGCGGCTGGTCCCCCGTGGTCGCGGCCAGGTGGTCGACCGCGTCGGCCAGGGAGCACAGGAGCGCCTCGAAGGCGGCGCGGGCGAGGTCCTCGCGGGTGGTGGCCTCGGTCAGACCGGTCCAGGTGCCGACCGCGGAGGGACGGTTGGGCGTGCGCTCGCCGCCGTAGTAGGGCAGCAGCGCCACTCCGTGCGCGCCGGGCTCGGAGGCCAGCGCGAGCTCGGCGAGGGTGTCGAGGTCGACGCCGAGCCACCGCGCCTGCAGGGCGAGGATCCGCGCGGCGTTCATGGTCGTGACCATCGGGAGGTAGCCGCCCTGCGCGTCGGCGAAGCCGGTGACGGTGCCGGTGCCGTCGGCGACCGGGGTGGCGCTCACCGCGGAGGCGACGCCCGACGTGCCGATCGAGATGAGCACGTCGCCGGCGCCCAGCCCCATGCCGAGGGCGGCGGCCATGTTGTCGCCGGTGCCGGGGGCGACGACCTGGCCCGCGGCGGTCTCGGCGGCGGCGGAACCGTCGGGTGCGACGCGCGGGAGCGCCGGCTCGTGCCCGAGCGCCGCGGCGGCCAGCTCGGGGCGCCACGATGCGCTCCGGGCGTCGAAGTAGCCGGTGCCCGAGGCGTCGCCGCGGTCGGTGAACGCGGCGGTCCCCGGGGCGCAGGCGTGGCGCGAGACGTAGTCGTGGGGCAGCAGGACCTCGCGCACGGCGGCCGCCCGGTCGGGCTCGTGGTCGCGCAACCAGCGCAGCTTGGTCACGGTGAACGAGGCGACCAGGACGCTGCCCACCTCGCTCGCGCAGGCGTCGGGACCGCCCATCTCCTCGACGAGCGTGCGCGCGGCCTCGGCCGACCGCGTGTCGTTCCACAGCAGCGCCTCGCGCACCGGCTCGCCGTCGTCACCGAGGGCCACCATGCCGTGCTGCTGCCCGCCGACCGCGATCGCGTCGGCGCGCTCGAGCAGCCCGTCCGTCGCCTCGTCGTACGCCGCCAGCCAGGCGCGCGGGTCGACCTCGGTGCCGTCGGGGTGGGGCGCGCTGCGCTCGTCCACCACCGTGCCGTCGGCCGCGTCCACCAGGACCGCCTTCGTCGACTGCGTCGAGGAGTCCACACCGAGCACCAGAGCCATTCCTCCATTAAGTACGAGACTCGAACTTAAGTCAACCCCCGGCTGACTACTCCCGAGCACCGCCGGGTACTGCGATGCTGGAACATCGGGCGACCGCGTCCGAGCACCACCTACGCAAGGAGCACCACATGGGCTTCATCCTCTGGATCATCGCGGTGATCCTGGTCATCGCCGGTATCTTCCAGCTCTTCAAGGGCGAGACCCTCTGGGGCGTCGTGCTGATCATCGTCGGCCTCGCCGTCGGCCCGGGTGGCTACAGCATCTTCAAGTAGCCGGGCGGCCCCGCGTACGGTCGACGCATGCACATCGACCTCCGCGGCAAGGCTGCCCTCGTCACCGGATCCACGCAGGGCATCGGCCTCGCGATCGCCCACGGGCTCGCGCAGGCCGGTGCCCGCGTCGGCGTCAACGGCCGCTCGACCGAGTCGGTCACCCGGGCGATCGCCACGCTGCGCGAGACGCTCCCGGACGCCGACCTCGTCGAGGTCGTCGCCGACGTGACGACCGAGGAGGGCGCGGCGACCGCGGTCGCCGCGGTGCCCGACGTCGACGTCCTGGTGAACAACCTCGGCATCTTCGAGTCCCGTCCCGCGCTCGAGATCACCGACGAGGAGTGGCGCCGCTTCTTCGACGTCAACGTCCTCGCGGCCGTGCGCCTGACCCGCGAGCTCCTGCCCTCGATGACCGAGCGCGGCTGGGGCCGCGTCCTCTACATCGCCAGCGACTCCGCGGTGGTGACCCCGGTCGAGATGGTCCACTACGGGATGTCCAAGACCGCGCTGCTCGCGGTGTCCCGCGGGTTCGCCAAGACCGCCGCCGGCACCGGCGTCACGGTCAACTCCGTCATCGCCGGCCCCACGCACACCGGCGGGGTCGAGGACTTCGTCCACAGCCTGGTCGGCGACGACCTGGAGTGGGACGAGGCGCAGCGCCGCTTCATGCGCGAGCACCGCCCGCAGTCCCTCCTCCAGCGGCTCATCGAGCCCGAGGAGATCGCCCACATGGTGACGTACCTCAGCTCACCGCTGGCGTCGGCGACCACCGGCGCCGCCGTGCGGGTCGACGGTGGCTACGTCGACTCGATCCTGCCCTGAGGCCGCCGGCGACGGGTCAGCCCTCGACGACGACCTCCACCTCGAAGCCCTCCGAGCTCTCGACGTAGAGCGCGACGTGCTGGTCGCCGCCGGCGTGGGGGTAGCGGTCGGCGAACAGCTCGCGCCACCCGTGCGCGGACGACTCGGCGCGCAGCCGGTCGAGCCGCTCGCGGCTCTCGACGTGCAGCGCGAGGTGGTTGACCCCGGGCCGCAGCCGGTCGTGGGGCTCGGGCGACTGGTCGGCGGAGCGCTCGAGGAAGAGGTAGGTGCCGTCGGGGTGCACCCACGAGGACCCGGGGATGTCGATCTCCCAGGCCAGCTCGCCGAGCAGCCAACCCCACTCGTCAGCGGCGAGGAGGGGGTCGGAGACCCAGAGGTCGAGGTGATGGATCGCGCGCGCCATGCTGCACCTTAGTGCGAGGGACCCAGGGGGACGATCACGTCGGCGGCGAAGCGCTCCATGCCGTCGATCTTCTGCGCCAGCGTCGCGTCGAGGCCGTGGTAGTAGGCCCACGGCATCGTCCAGACCTCGGTCACGCCGCCGGCCTCGGCGGTCTCGAAGTGCTCGGGCAGGAACGCGTCGGACAGGGCCGTGATGATCTGGAAGTCGCCGGTCGCGCCCGCCTCGTCCCGCACCTCCTGCAGCCGGCGCGCGTGCTCGACCGCCTCCTGCACCGTGTAGATGTCACCCACCCAGCCGTCGTGGCGGGCGGCCCTGGCGAACGCGATCTCGGACAGGCCGCCGACGTAGATCGGGACCGGGGCCGCGGGCGAGGGGTTCATCATCATCCTGGGTGCGGAGTAGAACTCGCCCTCGAACTCCGTCCACCCTGGCTGCCACAGGGCCTTCATCAGGGCGAGCCCCTCGTCCGTACGCCGGCCGCGGGTCCGGAAGTCCTGGCCGAGCAGCTCGAACTCCTCCCGGCACCAGCCGATGCCCACCCCCAGCGCGACCCGGTCCCCCGACAGCACGGCAGCCGTGCCGACGGTCTTGGCCACCTGGAAGGGGTTGCGCAGGGCGTTGACGTAGACGCTGGTGAAGAAGCGCACCCGGGTGGTCACACCGGCGAGCATGCCGATGAGCACCCACGGGTCGGGCCACTCCGAGTCGGTGTCCCACCGCCGCCTGCCGTCGGGCGTGTAGGGGTAGGGCGTCTGAAGCACCTCGAGGTCCACGACGTGGTCGGGCACCGAGATGGCGTGGTAGCCGAGCTCGTCGGCGGCCCGCGCCAGCGGCACCAGCTGGTCGCACGGCTGGAAGGCGGTCACGATCGAGAAGCGCATGGCCGGAGCCTAGCGTCCCGAACTAGAACGTGTTCTCGTTCAGTCCCCAGGTCTGGACTCGTGGTGGGGACGGCCGTGGGTGCGGCGGTCCTCCTTCATCTCCGACTCGAAAAGATGGCGACGGCCCTGTACCAGCTCCTCGCGCGCCGTGCGCTCCAGGTCGCGGAACGCCGACCAGTAGTGGTCGTCGTAGTCCTCGACGATCTGGAAGGACCAGCGCCCCTCGAGCACGTTGCGGCCCACCAGCTCCTCGGAGATGCGATCGGCCAGGTCGTCGTGCCCGGCGTCGCGGAGCTCGTCGACCGCGTCGCCCAGCGTGAGGTCGGCGGTCCCGCACAACCGGTGGAAGGCGTAGAGGTGACCGCGCGCGGCCTCGACGGCCTCCAGCGCCTCCGACAGCTTGCCGAGGGCGCTGACGGTGTCGTCGGAGACCCCGTCGGGGCGGACGTGCGCGGGGTCCGGGCCGGTCAGGACAGGACCTCCGAGGCGTGCACGGCACCGTGGCGCGACTCGATCGCGTCCGCCAGCTTGGCGATGTCGTCGTCGGAGAGGTCGACGCCGACCTCGGTGGCCCCCTTGCGGAGCTCCTCGGCGACGGTCCCCTCGGTCGCACCGTCCTGCCACGAGGTCACGCGGTCGACGACGGCCTGAACTGCTTCCAGCTTCTCGTTCTCCATGGTCGGCCGGTACCCCGGACGCGCGTGCGGCAGTCAGCCCGCGGTGCGGCTCAGTGGTGGCGGAGGGCGTCGATCAGGTCCTCCTTGGTCATCGACGAGCGGCCCTCGATGTCCAGCTCGGCGGCACGCTTGCGCAGGTCGTCGACCGTCCAGTCGTCGTACGACCCGGACTCGCCGCCCTTCTTCCCGACCTGGGAGCGGGACGAGCCGGCGGCCGCGTTGGCGATGCGCGCCGACTTCTCCTTGCTGTTGCCCTCGTCGCGGAGCTTCTCGTAGAGCTCGTCGTCCTTGACGCTGGGACCTGGCTTCTCGTCGGCCGGCATGACGGCTCCCTCCGCGAGATGTGGGTCGGTTACGGAGCCGGGTTGATCGACGTCTCGTGACGCACCTTGTCGGCTGCGGCGGAAGCCACGTCGGTGACCTTCTCCTTGGCGACGTCGGCCGCGGCGGCGGCCTGGGTCGCGACCGCCTCGGAGGCCTTGTGCGTGGCGGACTGCACGGTGGGGTTCTCGGCGATCTTCTGCGCGCCCGTGCGGATCTGCTCGTAGCGGCCGCGGCCGGCCTTGGCGCCGAGGACGTAGCCGACGCCGGCGGCGACGAGGAGGGGGAACTTCTTCATGGGGTGCTCCTTGGATCGGGGACTGGGTGGAAGGACTGGATGGAGGGACTGGGTGGGACGAGGAGTGGTACGACGTCAGCGGCGGCGACGCCACACGACGAGGGCGACGACCAGGACCGCGGCGAGCGCGGCGCCGGCGAGGAGGTCGGGACGCGGCGAGCCGTCGGCCGTGGTGGCGCGGCCCTTGAGCTCGGCGGCCTTGCCCCGCGCGCGGGACTTCACGTCGAGGCGCTGGTGCAGGGCGTCCACGGTCTCGGCGAGCGCCTCACGCTGCCGCGCGATGTCGGCCTCGAGCTGCTCGGGGGTGCTTCCGTTGCTCGACATCAGTGCTGTCCCTTCACGACGGCGACGTCTTCCTTGACGCCGGCGATGGCCCGCTCGGGCGCCGCCGGCGTGGCGGTCTGGATCTCCTTCTTGCCCCGCAGCGCGACGAGGCCCGCCGCGGCCAGCAGCACGGCGGCCACGATCAGCGCGGCCGCCCAGGCGGGCAGGACGAGGTCGAGCGCCAGCACGGCCGTGGCGACCAGGGTCGCGGCGCCGAAGAGCGCCAGCAGACCCGCGGCCCCGAACATCCCGGCGCCGATGCCGGCACGCTTGCCCTTCTCGGCGAGCTCGGTCTGCGCCAGGCGCAGCTCGCTGCGGACCAGCTCGGGGATCTGCTCGGACAGCCGGTGCACCAGCGCGCCGAGAGGCTCCTCGGAAGCCGGAGGCGTGGGGGTGTGACTCATGGGGGTCCGGTGCCCCGCCCACGACGGGGCAAACGGTCAGTGCGCGGTCGCGGTCACTCCCACTCGATCGTGCCGGGTGGCTTGGAGGTGATGTCGATGGTGACGCGGTTGATCTCGGCCACCTCGTTGGTGATCCGGGTCGAGATGCGCTCCATGACGTCGTAGGGCAGGCGGGCCCAGTCGGCGGTCATCGCGTCCTCGGAGGTCACCGGACGCAGCACGACCGGGTGGCCGTAGGTGCGTCCGTCGCCCTGGACGCCGACGGAGCGGACGTCGGCGAGCAGCACGACCGGCATCTGCCAGATGTCGCGGTCGAGGCCGGCGCGGGTCAGCTCCTCGCGGGCGATGGCGTCGGCCTCGCGCAGGAGGTCCAGGCGCTCGCGCGTCACCTCTCCGATGATGCGGATGCCGAGGCCGGGGCCGGGGAAGGGCTGGCGGTGCACGATCTCGGCGGGCAGGCCGAGCTGCTCGCCCATGAGTCGCACCTCGTCCTTGAACAGCGTGCGCAGCGGCTCCACCAGCTCGAACTCCAGGTCGTCGGGCAGGCCGCCGACGTTGTGGTGGGACTTGATGTTCGACGCCCCCGCTCCCCCACCGGACTCGACCACGTCCGGGTAGAGCGTGCCCTGCACGAGGAACGCGACCTTGTCGCCGTCGTCACCCGACACCGCGTCGGCGAGGATCTCGGCCTCGGCGGCCTCGAAGACCCGGATGAACTCGCGGCCGATGACCTTGCGCTTGTCCTCGGGGTCGGTGACCCCGGCGAGCGCGTCGAGGAACTGCTTTTCGGCGTCGACGACCTTGAGGTCCACGCCGGTCGCGGCCACGAAGTCGCGCTCGACCTGCCCGGTCTCGCCCTTGCGCATCAGCCCGTGGTCGACGTAGACGCAGGTGAGGCGGTCGCCGATCGCGCGCTGCACGATCGCGGCGGCCACCGCGGAGTCGACGCCGCCGGAGAGGCCGCAGATCGCCTGGCCACGGTCGCCGATCTGGGCGCGGATCGTCTCGATCTGCTCCTCGACGATGTTGACCATCGTCCAGGTGGGGCGGCAGCCGGCGATGTCGATCAGGAAGTGCTCGAGCACGGCCTGGCCGTGCTCGCTGTGCATGACCTCGGGGTGCCACTGCACGCCCGCGAGCTGCCGCTCGACGTGCTCGAACGCCGCCACCGTGGCCCGCGGGGACCGGGCGTTGACCGTGAAGCCGTCGGGCGCCGCCACGACCTCGTCGCCGTGCGACATCCAGGAGGTGAGCGTGGGCGGCACCGCCGCCAGCAGGGTGCCCGCCTCGAGGACCTCGACCTCGGTGCGGCCGTACTCGCGCTGGCCGGTGTGGGAGACCGTGCCGCCGAGCGCCTGCGCCATGGCCATGAAGCCGTAGCAGATGCCGAACACGGGCACCCGACCGTCGACCAGCGCGGGGTCCAGCTGCGGCGCGCCCGGCGTGTAGACCGACGCGGGCCCGCCGGACAGGATGATCGCCTTGGGGTTGCGGGCCAGCATCTCGGAGACCGGCATGTGGTGCGGCACGATCTCGGAGTAGACCCGAGCCTCGCGCACCCGCCGCGCGATCAGCTGCGCGTACTGCGCCCCGAAGTCGACCACCAGAACCAGATCGTGCTCCGCGGGCTGCGTCATGGGCGAAGCCTATCGAGGGGGGCGGTCGTCCTTGCCCGGTGGCTGCGACGCCGAGACCAGGCGCCGGGCGGCGAGGACCCCGAGCGAGCAGAGACCGACCACGATGCCGACCTCCGCGAGCACCACGGGCGCGGCGCTGCTGTAGCCGGTCGCGCTCGCGAGCAGCATCGCGGGCGCGATGCTGACCAGTCCGCCGACCACGAGCAGGCCCCCCGTCAGCAGGAGGGTGCGGCGCACCCGCCCCCGGAACCGGTAGCGCCACCACACCGACGCCAGCGCGGCGGCGAGGCAGACGAGAGCTGCCACGCCGTGCATGCCGACGGCGGCCCAGCCCTCCTGGTCGTACGTCAACGAGCTCTGGTCCATCAGGTCGAAGCCGATCGGGTAGACCGTCGCCAGCGAGGTGGCCGCACCCGCTGCCGCACCGGTGAGCACCGTGCCCAGCAGACCCGCGTCGGTCAGCGGCGGGTCGGGCAGGAGCAGCTCGCGCGGCTCGATGCCATCGGCACCGGCGACCTCGGAGGCGAAGGCGGCGGGGTCGGCCGCGACCAGCTCCTCGACCGAGGCGCCCTCGGCCACCGACGAGGCGAGGTCGTGCTCGAGCGCGACCCGGAGTCGCTCGCGGTCTCCGCGAGGGACGGTCGCGCGCTGCCAGTAGTAGTCCACGACGTCCACCCAGGCCGAGAGCCGGGGGTCGAGCACCTGGTCGTTCGTCAGCATGTCCTGCTCACCGCTTCCTGGTCTCGTCGCGACGCCACGACGGCGCCGACGACCTCGGTCGTCTGAACCCACTGCTCCATCCACGTCGCGAGGGCTGCTCGCCCCGCGGCGTTGATCGCCAGGACGTTGCGGGCCGGGCCGGAGCTGCCCGGCTCCAGCCGCTGGTCCAGCTGGCCGCTCTTGCGGAGCCGGGTCACCAGCGGGTAGATGCTCCCGTAGCTGGCGTTGACGAAACCGTGGTCGCGCAGGCGCTGGACGATCCCGTAGGCGTGCAGCGGGGAATCCTCGAGCACGGCGAGCACACACATCTCCAGCACTCCGTGCATCAGCCGGGACTCGCGAGCCGCGGGTGCGGGCGTTGACACCATGCAGAACACGTTACCTTGCAATGCAAGGTAGTGGGACTTCTGTCTCGGTACGCGTTCGGGCCGCGTCCCTGCGCTCCGCGCACCGCGCCTACTCGACCCGTTTCGCCGGAGCCGGCGCGGCTCCGCCGCGCCGGCTGGCACAACGCACCAGGGCCCGGCCGGGGAGGGAGGGTGGCCGGGCCCTGGTGGTCCACGTCACTGGGAGCAGCGCCTGGACCAGCGGAACCGACCGGCGCCAGGGAGCATCGCGGCGCGGTTCCACTGCTCCAACGAGGGGTGCGGAGCGCGGTTACGGTCCCTGCGGACGGAAGGCGGCAGGGACCGCTCGCTCAGGTGACCTGGACGATCGGGAGCCGCAGGGCCCCCGGGGCGCTCTCGGGGACGGCGGGGGCCACCGGCGGCACGGGCGCGAGCCGCTCGTAGTCGGCGCCCAGCTCGGGGCGGGGGTCTGCCTCGCCCTTGTTGGGCCACAGGGCCATGGCGCGCTCGGCCTGCGCGGTGATGGTGAGCGAGGGGTTGACCCCCAGGTTGGCCGAGATCGCGGACCCGTCGGCGATGTGCAGGCCGGGGTAGTTGAAGACGCGCTGGTAGGGGTCGACCACGCCGTTGTCAGGGCTGGTGCCGATGGCGCAGCCGCCGATGAAGTGGGCCGTCAGCGGCATGTTGAACGGCTCGCCGATGTTGCCGCCGGGCGTGCCGCCCAGGACGCCGGCGATGCGACGTACGGCCTCGTTGGCGGCCGGGATCCAGGTCGGGTTGGGGGCACCGTGACCCTGGCGCGAGGTCATGCGCCAGTGGCCGGTGACCCGGTTGCGCTTGCCGTAGGTGGTGATGGAGTTGTCGAGGCTCTGCATCACCAGCGCGATGACGGTGCGCTCGGACCAGTGCTTGAAGTCGTAGAACTGACGGACCTGGGACTTCTGGACCCACAGCTCCTTGAGCCAGGTGCGCCAGCGCGGGCCGGGCGCGTCCCCGTCGGTGAGCACGGTCTGCAGGAGCGCCATGGTGTTGAAGCCCTTGCCGTAGCGCACCGGCTCCACGTGGGTGTGCTCGTCGGGGTGGAAGCTGCTGGTGATCGCGACCCCGTGGGTGTAGTCGGTCGTGTGGCCCTTGGGCGCGATGGCGCCGAGCACCGACTCGGAGTTGGTGCGCGAGAGGTAGCCGAGCCGGTCGGAGAGCTCGGGCAGGTGGCCCTCGTCCTTCATCCGGTGCAGCAGCTTCTGGGTGCCCAGCGACGCCGCCGCCAGCACGACGTGCTCGGCGGTGAGCACCCGCGTCGTGCGCTTGGTGGCGCGACGGGCCTTGGTGAACTTGACCGTGACCTCGTAGCCGCCGGCGTCGCGGGGCCGCAGCCGGGTGACCGTGGTGAGGGGCAGGACCTTCGCACCGCGCTTCTCGGCGAGGTAGAGGTAGTTCTTGACCAGGGTGTTCTTGGCGTTGTGGCGACACCCGGACATGCACTCGCCGCAGTTGAGGCAGGCGTTGCGCGTCGGGCCCTCGCCGCCGAAGAACGGGTCGGGCACGGCCGCGCCCGGCTCCTGCCCGGGCCCGCCGAAGAACACGCCGACGGGGGTCGGGTGGAAGGTGTCGGCCACGCCCATGTCGCCCGCGACCTGCTTCATGACCTCGTCGGCCGGCGTGTGCACCGGGTTGTCGACCACGCCCAGCATCCGCTTGGCCTGGTCGTAGTACGGCGCCAGCTCGTCCTTCCAGTCGGTGATGCCGGCCCACTGCGGGTCGGCGTAGAACTGGTGGAGCGGCTCGTAGAGGGTGTTGGCGTAGACCAGCGACCCGCCGCCGACCCCCGCGCCCGCGACGATCAGGGTGTCGCGCAGCGCGTCGATGCGCTGGATGCCGTACATGCCCAGCGCTGGCGCCCACAGGTAGCTCTTGACGTCGAGCGTGCCCGAGGAGAAGTCCTCGTCGCGGAACCGGGGGCCGGCCTCGATGACACCGACCTTATAGCCCTTCTCGGTCAGCCGCAGGGCGGTGACCGAGCCGCCGAAGCCCGACCCGATGACCAGGACGTCGTAGTCGTAGCCCTGGTCGGTCATGCCCGACCGAGCTTCTTCATCAGGCGCAGGTTGGCCGTCATCATCTTGCCGTAGGCCTCGTCGGACATGCCGAGCATCGGAGCGAAGCGGATGAGTCGCTGCGTGGCGACCGACTGCGACTCGGTGTAGCGCAGGACCCCCTCGCTCCCCTGGCGCCGGCCCATGCCGGACTGACGCATGCCGCCCATCGGCGAGTCCACGCTGGCGAACGTCGCCCCGAAGGCCTCGTTGATGTTGACCGTGCCACACTTGATGTGGCGCGCGATCGCGCGGGCGCGGGCGCCGTCCTGGCTGTAGATCGAGCCGTTGAGGCCGTAGTCGCCCTCGTTGGCGCGCGAGACGGCGTCGGCCTCGTCGTGGAAGCGGTAGAGCGAGACCACCGGGCCGAAGGTCTCGTTGCCGAAGCAGGTCATGTCGGGGGTGACGCCCTCGAGGATCGTGGGCTCGTAGAAGTAGGGGCCGAGGTCCGGGCGGGCCCGGCCGCCGGCCAGCACCCGCGCACCCTTGGCGACCGCGTCGTCGACGTGGGCGGTGACGGTGCGCAGCTGGGCCTCGGAGATGAGCGAGCCCATGTCGTTGCCCCAGTCGAGGGTGGCACCGAGGGTCATCGCCTCGGTGCGGGCGACGAAGCGCTCCACGAACCGGTCGTAGACCTGGTCGGCGACGAACAGCCGCTCCATCGACACGCACAGCTGGCCGGCGTTGGAGAAGCTGGCGCGCACCGCGCCCTCGGCGGCCTTCTCGAGGTCGGCGTCGCGCAGGACCAGGAGGGGGTTCTTGCCGCCGAGCTCGAGGGAGGCGCCGATCAGGCGGTCCGCGCAGCCGCGGGCCACGAGCTTGCCGGTGGCGGTCGAGCCGGTGAAGCAGATGTAGTCGGCGCGGCCGATGATCTGCGGGCCGACCTCGGAGCCGGGGCCGGCGACGACCTGCCAGAGGTCCTTCGGGAAGCCGGCCTCCTCGAGCAGCTGCGCGGCGAGCAGCGCGGAGAGCATCGTCTGGGCGTCGGGCTTGGCGACCACGGCGTTGCCGGCCAGGAGCGCGGGCAGGCCGTCGCAGAGCGCCATCGTGAAGGGGTAGTTCCACGGCGAGATGATGCCGACGACACCCTTGGGGACCTGGTTGACCTCGACGCGGGTGAGCCCCGGGACGACGCCGAGCTTGCGCTTGGTGTCGAGGTGCTGGTGGGCGGTGCGGCCGTAGTAGCGCGCGGTCAGCGCGATGTGGAGCGGCTCGTCGAACGCGTGCTTGCGAGCCTTGCCGGACTCCCACACGATCAGGTCGATGATCTCCTCCTGGCGGTCCAGGACGAGGTCGTGCAGGCGCAGCAGCAGCGCGGCTCGGTGGTCGAGCGGGGTCTGCGCCCACGCCCGCTGGGCGCGGCGGGCCCTGGCGAACGCCTCGGTCACGTCGGCCTCGGAGGACTGGGGGACGTGGGCGAGCGGCGCGCCGTTGAGCGGCGAGAACACCTGGACGGACTGCCCGGACGTCGCGACGAGGCGAGCGGTGAGCGACTCGACGTACCCCCGCTCGAGGGCGTAGGCGGCGGTCGGGTCGTGCTCGGGGTCCGCGGGTCCCTCGGCGAGCGGGTTGACCCCGCCGGCAGGAGTGGGGTCAGAGGCGCTCATGTACCGAGAGTATGTGAGCGGCATCTCTCCTGCCTACTGTCTGGTAATGATTGTGGGACTTTACACAGGACTGCTGGATGTCAACGGCGGTCTGCTACGGGTGTGAGGCAGGCCGTCCTGGGTAGGTTCCCGGCCATGCTGATCTCCCTGCGTCTCACCGTCGGCGCGATGATGACGTTCCTGCTCTTCATGGCGTTGGCCCTCTACTTCGTGCTCGCCCCGGGCTCCGACCCGCAGCCCGGCGAGGGCCTCCTGGACGCCCCGCAGCTGTGGGTGGTCGGGGCGCTGGTCGCGGCCGGCGTCGCGCTGCACCTGCTCATCACGCTGGTCGGCTACCGCACGCCGGCGATCGCACCCGGCACCCCGCCGGACGTGGCGGGCCGCACCTCGGCCGGCGCCCTGAGCGCCGGGACGATGCTGCGCGCCGCGCTGTCGGAGTCGGTCGCCCTGGCCTCGGTGGCGCTGGCCTTCCTCGTCTCCGAGGGCTCCTACGTCACCTACCTCGTCGGCGCCGCGGTCTCGCTGGCCCTCTTCGTCCTGCACGCCTTCCCGACTGCTCGCACCGTCGACCGGACGCAGGCGAGCCTCGAGCGCGCCGGCGGCACGTCGTACCTGCGCGAGCGGCTCCGGCTCCCCGCTCCGCGCGCCGGCGCGATCCAGGAGCTGTGACCGTCGGGATGGTCGGTCAGGACTCGAGGTAGACGGACTTCAGCTCGGTGTACTGGGCCAGGCCCTCGGGGCCGAACTCGCGCCCGACACCGGAGGCCTTGAAGCCGCCGAAGGGCGCCGCGAAGTCCATCGTATAGGTGTTGACGCCGTAGGTGCCGGCGCGCACGCGGCGGGCGACATCGAGGCCGGCGGCCTGGTCGGAGGTCCACACGGTGCCGGCCAGCCCGTAGTCGGACTCGTTGGCGATCCGCACGGCGTCGTCCACGTCGTCGAAGGGGATCACCGAGAGCACCGGGCCGAAGATCTCCTCCTGGGCGATGCGCATCGAGTTGTCGACGTCCGCGAAGACGGTCGGACGGACGTACCAGCCGCGGTCGAGCCCGTCGGGCATGCCGTTGCCGCCCACCACGAGGCGGGCGCCCTCCTCCTGGCCGAGCGCGATGTACTTCTCCACGCGCTCCTGCTGGCGCTGGGCGACCATCGGGCCGATCTCGGTGGCGGGGTCGGCCGGGTCGCCGACCTGCATGCCGCCCACGGCCTCGGCGAGGGCGTCGACGACGGTGGCGTAGTTGGCGCGGCTGGCGAGGATGCGGGTCTGGGCCACGCAGGCCTGCCCGGAGTTCATGAGCGCGGTGAACTTCAGCCCCTCGACGGTCTTGGCGAGGTCGGCGTCGTCCAGCACGATCGCTGCCGACTTGCCGCCCAGCTCCAGGCTCACCCGCTTGAGCTGCTCTCCGCAGATGGCACCGATGCGTCGTCCGGCGGCGGTCGAGCCGGTGAAGGCGACCTTGTCGATGCCCGGGTGCGCGACGAGGTGCTCGCCGACCTCGCGGCCCGCGGCGACGATGTTGACCACGCCGGCCGGCACTCCGGCCTCCTGGAGCAGCTCGGCCATGAGGTAGGTGTCCAGCGGCGTCTCGGGAGCGGGCTTGACGACGACGGTGCAGCCGGCGAGCAGCGCGGGGACCACCTTGGACATGATCGTGAACTGCGGGACGTTCCACGGCGGGATGGCCGCGACCACGCCGACCGGCTCGTGGCGCACCATGACCGGCATCCCCAGCGCTCCCGGCCGGGTCTCCTCCCACGGGAACTCGCGGGCGATCGCCAGGAACGCCTCGATCTGCATCCACGGCGCGGGTGACTGCGCGAGGTTGGAGAACGACGTCGGCGAGCCCATCTCGATCGTGATCAGCTCGGCCATCTCGGTCAGCTTGGCGGCGTACAGACCGGAGAACGCCTCGAGCACCGCGATGCGCTCGGCCGGCGACATCCGCGGCCACGGACCCTCGTCGAAGGCGCGACGAGCGGCCGCGACCGCGGCGTCGATGTCGCCGATGCTCCCCTCCGGCACCGTGGCCACGACCTGCTCGGTGTGGGGCGAGACGACCTCGAGCCGGCCGTCGCCGGTGGGGGCGGCCCAGCCGCCGTCGATGTAGAACGCGTCGCGGTCCAGGGTGGTCATGGGTGGTCTCCTCGGGTCAGGGGGCGAGCGTGAAGAAGTCGGCGAAGCCGCTGGGGTCGTGCCGGCCGATGGCGCCGTGCTCGAACAGGCCCCAGCCCTCGGCGCCGTCACAGGTGGCGCGGCCGACGTGGTCGATGACGCCGAACATCACCCGGCCCGCGACCTCGGCCGAGGTGTGGTCGTAGGTGCGTCGCTCGGTGAACTCGGGGCCCTTCCAGACGCCGTGGCTCCAGTCGGAGTCGCCGCCGTAGCCGCCGCCGACGTGCAGCGGGACCGCCAGCTTGGACTCGACCTCGAGGTCGAGCGGCTTGCCGTCGGGGGTGGTGCAGCGGATGCTCGCGCCGGTGGGGATCCGGGTGCCGGGTGCGTAGCGCACCGTGACGTGGGGCCACCCGAGCTGCTCGACGCGCCCGTCCTTCCATACCCGGGAGCAGTCGTTGAAGACGCGGTGGCCGTCGGGCTCCTCCTGCATGATCAGCACGATCGCGAAGTCGTCGAACCGCATCGGGACGTAGGTCCACCACATCCCCTCGAACGGCGGGTCGGCGGGCTTCCCCGCGGGCTCGGCCTCCCCCACCGGCCGGATGCCCCACGACCGGTCGCGGGTGCCGACCCAGCGGTTCGCGTCCACGGCGATGTCCTCGCCATCGATCGAGATCGACCCCTCCCAGGTCCCGACCTGCGCGAACCGCTGGGCGTCCAGGGTGACCCGGCTGCCGGCACGCATGACGTGCGGCTGCTCCTGGAGGACGTCGAAGGAGCCCTCCCAGGTCAGGTCCATGGCGATGCCCTCGGTCTCCTCGAGGACCAGCCGCAGCTTGCGCAGCGGCTCGACCACCTCGATCCGGTAGGCACCGATGCGTTGGTGGAGGCGGTCGTCGTCGATCGCGTCGCCCAGGTGGACGGCCGTCTGCTCGTCGCCGCGGCGGACCAGGACGAAGGCGTCCTTGGTGCCGAGGTTCGGGTAGTAGCCCGCGCCGGTGATGAGGAAGATGTCGCCGGTCCGGTCGTGGGCGTTGAAGTAGCAGCGGTCGTAGAAGTTGCGGTCGCTGGTCCCGGCCCAGGTGGCCGGCAGCGGGACCTGGTGGATCGGGTACTCGTCGAGGTGGCTGACCACGTCAGGCACCCGCCTCGTCCAGGATGCGCTCCACGAGCGGCTTGCAGTGGAAGAGCGACTCGATGTCGTCGGGGCGCTCGATCTCGCCGAAGTGGATCTGCCGCGCACCGGTGCGCATGAAGACGATGCACCACTGGAGCCCGTTGTAGACGTGGTACCAGGTCAGGTCGCCGACGCGCTCCCCCGTGATCCGCTCGTACGTCGTCACGACGTCCTCCTCGCGGAGGAAGTGCGGCATCCCGGGCAGCTCGAGCATCCCGGTGATCGTCTCGAAGACCTGGTGGGCGAAGACCATCCAGGACAGGTCGAGCTGGCGCGGACCGATGGCCGCCATCTCCCAGTCGAGCACCGCGACCGGGGCGAAGTCCTCGTAGATCGTGTTGCCGATCCGCGCGTCGCCCCAGCACAGGACGGCGTCCTCGTCGGTGGCGTCGGGCAGGTTCGCGCGCAGCCAGCTCAGCGCCCGCTCGACCATCGGGCTCGGCCCGATGTCGGCCTTGGCGAACTCGTACCACGCCACCGTGCGCGCGAGGTTGCGCTCGACCAGGGACGCTCCCTCGTGGCCGTGGCGGGCGGGGTCGAGGAAGCCGAAGGCCTGCTGCGCGTCGGGGATGGCGTGCAGCCCCGCCAGCACCCCGACGGTGTTGTCCTGCAGCCGGCGCTGGTCCTCCGGGCTGGCGTCGTGCAGCCAGTTGTCCCCGAAGTTGTAGGGCAGCACGTCCTGGGGGATCAGCCCGTCGACGCGGTCCATCAGGAAGAACGGCGTGCCGAGCACGTCCCCGGTCGGCTCCATCCAGCGCACGGCCGGCACCGGCACGTCGGTCCGCTCCCCGACGATGCGCATGGCGTCGTACTGGTCCTGGAGCTCGTAGGTCGGGAAGACCGGGAAGTCCGCCGCGGCCGGCTCGACGCGGGCGACGTAGCGCCCGACCTGCGTGGCGCCGTCCTCGGTCCACGTGACGTCGAGCAGGATCGTCTCCGACGACATGCCGTTGGCGTCGATCCCCGAGTGGAGGACCACGCTCGGCTTCGCACCGGGCGGCAGGAGGGTGGCCAGCCAGTCGCCCAGGAGCCGCGGCACCGTGGTGGCGTCCCTGCTCGTGCGCTGCATCTTCAGGTCCGCGGGCGGAGGCGCCTGGGTCACTGTGGATCTCCTGCTCTCCTGTGACGTGAGTCGCAATTGACAGGTGTCAGCATGGGTGGAACGTGTTCTAGTTGTCAACGGGGACCCGTGGTGTCGGCGAGCAGCAGGTTTTTCAGCATCTGCTGAAAAGCCGTCGCTTCTGGGCGTAACTTCGGCCCAGAAGCGACGGAACAACAGCAGATGCTGAAAAACCTGCTCAGACGATGTCGGCGGCGGCGACGCGCGCCTCGTCGGCCTCCTGGTCGGTGAGCATGGACTGGCTGCGGCGCTCGGCCTCGACGCGGCGCAGGTAGTGGTCGACCTCGTCGGCGGTGCGGGCGTCGTCCCAGCCCAGCAGGCCGGCCATCAGGGCGGCGGTGGGCCCGGCCGCGGCGACGCCGCGGTCGAAGGTCTCGATCGAGATCCGGGTGCGGCGGGTGAGGACGTCGTCGAGGTGGCGGGCGGCCTCGTGGGTGACGGAGTGGACCACCTCGGCGGCGAGGTAGTCCTCGGCGCCGGTGAGTGGCTCCCCCAGCTCCGGCTGCTCGGCGACGAGGGCGAGCAGGTCGTCGACCTGGCCGCCGTAGCGGCCGAGGAGGTGGTCGATGCGGGCGACGTGGAGCCCGGAGCGGCGGGCGAGCAGCACCCGCTGGTTGGAGCGCGTCTCGAAGCCGTCGGCGCCCAGCAGCGGCACCCGGTCGGTGATCGAGTCGCGGATCGTGAGGTTGGCGGTGGTGCGCAGGGAGTGGGCCGCGGCGTCGATGGCGTCCTTGGCCATGACCCGGTACGTCGTGAGCTTGCCGCCGGCGATCATCACCAGGCCGGGCACCGGGGTGACCACCGTGTGCTCGCGCGAGATCTTCGAGGTCGGCTCGGACTCGCCCGACAGCAGCGGCCGGAGGCCGGCCCACACGCCGACGACGTCGTCGTGGTCGAGCGGCTCGCGCAGGATCGCGTTGACGTGGTCGAGGATGTAGTCGATGTCGGCCCGGCTGGCGGCGGGGTGCGCCTTGTCGAGGTCCCAGGCGGTGTCGGTGGTGCCGATGATCCAGTGCCGGCCCCACGGGATGACGAAGAGCACCGACTTCTCGGTGCGGACGATGAAGCCGGCCTCCGAGCGGATCCGGTCGCGCGGCACCACGATGTGCACGCCCTTGCTGGCCTGGACGTGCAGCGCCCCGCGCCCGCCGACCATCTCCTGGATCTCGTCGGTCCACACCCCGGCGGCGTTGACCACGACCCGGGCCCGGATCTCGAGGTCCTCCCCCGACTCCAGGTCCCGCGCGCGTACGCCGACGACCCGCTCGGCCTCGCGCAGGAAGCCGGTCACCTGCACCCGCGTGGCGACGTGCGCGCCGTGGCCGGCGGCGGTGCGGGCCAGCGCCAGCACCAGGCGGGCGTCGTCGACCTGGCAGTCGTAGTACTGGATCGCGCCGGCCAGCGCGTCGGACTTGAAGTCGGGCGCGATCCGGGCGACCTGCCGGCGGAACAGGTGACGGTGGCGCGGCACGCCCATCTCGGACTTCCCGAGCATCGCCATGCCGTCGTAGAGCGCCAGGCCGGCACCGACGTAGGGCCGCTCCCAGCCGCGGTGGGTCAGCGGGTAGAGGAACGACACCGGCCGCACCAGGTGGGGCGCGAGCCGGGTGAGGAGCAGGCCGCGCTCCTGCAGCGCCTCGCGGACCAGCCCGAAGTCCAGCATCTCGAGGTAGCGCAGGCCGCCGTGGATCAGCTTGCTGCTGCGGCTGCTGGTCCCGCTGGCGAGGTCGCGCTGCTCGACCAGGCCGGTGCTGAGGCCGCGGGTGACCGCGTCCAGGGCGGTGCCCGCGCCGACCACGCCGCCGCCGACGACCAGGACATCGAGCTCCAGCTCGCCCGACCGGCCGGTCATCGCGGCCAGCGACCGGTCGCGTGCCTCCGGGCCGAGCGCGGACGGCGGCACAAGAGGCAGGCTCATGCCTCCAGTGTCGCAAGCGACCCCAGGGATCAGGCCCCGCGGGCGGCCGCGACGGCCTCGGTGAGGCCCTTGGCGGCCAGCCGGTCGGCCCGCTCGTTGCCCTCGTGGCCGGCGTGGCCCTTGATCCAGTGCCACTCCACGTCGTGCTCGGCGCAGGCGGCGACCAGGCGCTGCCAGAGGTCGACGTTCTTGACCGGCTGCTTGGCGGAGGTCCGCCAGCCGTTGCCGGTCCACCCGACGACCCACTTGGTGATCCCGTTGCGCACGTAGGTGCTGTCGGTGTGGATCTGCACCACCGAGCGCCGCTTGAGCGCCTCCAGCGCCCGGATCGGCGCCATCAGCTCCATGCGGTTGTTGGTGGTCTCGGCGGCCTCGCCGCCGCACAGCTCGAGCTCGTGGCTGCCCTGCTGGAGCAGCGCCCCCCAGCCACCGGGCCCGGGGTTGGGGATGCAGGCGCCGTCGGTGTGGATGACGACCGGGTGGGTGCCCACTACTCGACGACGACCTCGACGCGCTGGAACTCCTTGAGGTCGGTGTAGCCCGTCGTGGCCATGGCCCGCTTGAGCGCGCCGATGAGGTTCATGGTGCCGTCGGCCACGCGGGAGGGGCCGAAGAGGATCTCCTCGAGGGTGCCGACCCGCTCGAACTCCACGCGCTCCCCGCGCGGCAGGTCGGCGTGGTGGGCCTCTGCGCCCCAGTGGAAGCCGTGGCCGGGGGCGTCGCTGGCGCGCGCGAACGGCGAGCCGACCATGACCGCGTCGGCGCCGCAGGCGATCGCCTTGGCGATGTCGCCGGACTTGCCGATGGACCCGTCGGCGATGACGTGGACGTAGCGCCCGCCGGACTCGTCGAGGTAGTCGCGGCGAGCCGCGGCCACGTCGGCGACGGCCGAGGCCATGGGCACGGCCACCCCGAGCACGGTGCGGGTGGTGTGCGCTGCGCCCCCGCCGAAGCCGACCAGGACGCCGGCGGCTCCGGTGCGCATCAGGTGCAGGGCGGCCTGGTGCGTGGCGCACCCGCCGACGATCACCGGGACGTCGAGCTCGTAGATGAACTCCTTGAGGTTCAGCGGCTCGGCCTGCGACGACACGTGCTCGGCGCTGACCGTCGTACCGCGGATGACGAACATGTCGACCCCGGCGTCGACGACGACCTTGGCGAACTCCTTGGTGCGCTGCGGCGAGAGCGACCCGGCCACGGTGACGCCGGCGTCGCGTACCTCGCGGAGCCGGTGGGTGATCAGCTCGGCCTTGACCGGCTCGGTGTAGATCTCCTGCATCCGCGCAGTGGCGTCGATGCCCCGGAGGTCCGAGACCTCCTCGAGGAGCGTCGTGGGGTCCTCGTAGCGGGTCCACAGCCCCTCGAGGTTGAGCACCCCCAGCCCCCCGAACTTGCCCAGCGCGATCGCAGTGTCCGGCGACATCACCGAGTCCATCGGGGCCGCGAGGATGGGCAGGTCGAAGCGGTAGGCGTCGATCTGCCAGTCGATGCTGACCTCCTCGGGGTCCCGCGTACGGCGCGAGGGGACGATCGCGATGTCGTCGAAGGAGTAGGCACGGCGGGCGCGCTTGGCCTGGCCGATCTGGATCTCGGTCATGGAGGTCGTCTCTTCCGACTCAGTGGCCTGAGTAGTTGGGGGCTTCGACGGTCATCTGCACGTCGTGCGGGTGGCTCTCCTTGAGCGAGGCCGACGTGATGCGCACGAACCGGCCCTTGTCCTGCAGCTCCGAGACGCTGCGGGCGCCGGCGTAGAACATCGACTGGTTGAGCCCGCCGATGAGCTGGTGCGCGACGGCCGCGAGGGGACCGCGGAAGGCGACCTGGCCCTCGATGCCCTCGGGCACGAGCTTGTCGTCGGTGAGGATCTCGGCCTGGAAGTAGCGGTCCTTGGAGTAGGACTTCTTGCCGCGGCTCGACATCGCGCCGAGCGAGCCCATCCCGCGGTAGGACTTGTACTGCTTGCCGTTGACGAAGACGAGCTCGCCGGGGCTCTCCTCGCAACCGGCCAGGAGCGAGCCGAGCATCACCGAGTCGGCGCCGGCGACCAGCGCCTTGGCGATCTCACCCGAGTGCTTCATGCCGCCGTCGGCGATGACGGGTACGCCGGCGGGCTTGGCCGCCAGCGAGGCCTCGTAGACGGCGGTGACCTGGGGCACGCCCACGCCGGTGACCACGCGGGTGGTGCAGATCGAGCCCGGCCCGACCCCGACCTTGACCGCGTCGGCCCCGGCGTCCACGAACGCCTGGGCACCCTCGCGCGTGGCGACGTTGCCGCCGATGACCTGCACGTGGCGCGTCGCGGGGTCCTTCTTGAGCCGCTCGACCATCTCCAGGAGCATCCGGACGTGGCCGTGGGCGGTGTCGGCGACGAGCACGTCGGTGCCGGCCTCGATGAGCGTCGTCGCCCGCTCCCAGGCGTCGCCGAAGTAGCCGATCGCCGCGCCCACCATGAGGCGGCCGTCGCCGTCCTTGGACGCCTTGGGGAACTGCTCGGACTTCACGAAGTCCTTGACGGTGATGAGCCCGGCGAGCCGGCCCTGCTCGTCGACCAGCGGGAGCCGCTCGCGCTTGTGCTTGCGCAGCAGCATCGTGGCCTCCTCGCGGGAGATCCCGACGGCCCCGGTGACCAGGGGCATCGGGGTCATCACCTCGTCGACCTTGGTCGTGGCCCACTCGGCGACCGGCGTGAAGCGCAGGTCGCGGTTGGTGCAGATGCCCAGCAGCCGGTTGTCGGTGTCGACCACGGGCAGCCCCGAGACGCGGTACTCGCCGCAGATCGCGTCGAGCTCCTCCAGCGTCGCGTCGGGCCCGATGGTGACCGGGTTGGAGATGATGCCGGTCTGGGTGCGCTTGACGAGGTCGACCTGGTAGGCCTGGTCCTCGATCGAGAGGTTGCGGTGCAGCACGCCGAGACCGCCCTGGCGCGCCATGGCGATGGCCATGCGCGACTCGGTGACGGTGTCCATGGCCGCGCTGATGAGCGGGACCTTGATCGTCAGCTCGCGCGTCAGCCGCGTGCTCGTGTCGATCTCGTCGGGGGCCAGGTCGGAGTGACCCGGCAGCAGGAGGACGTCGTCGTAGGTCAGGCCCAGCGCGGCGAACTTGTCGGGGAGTTCCACCATCGCAGTCTAGTGGCGGAACGGTCGCAGCGGAGCCCGCGGGTCGCGGCCGGCAGTGAGGCCTGCGTCATGGCTGGGTCACGGCTGGGCGACCGGCAGGGGGCGCAGGTCGCGCACCGCGATGCGCACCGTCAGCGCGTCGCCGGCCATCCGGATCCGGCCCCGCATCCCGGCCGCCATGACCATCGGCATGACGGCCTGGTTGTCCGAGCGGGTGGTGAGCAGGATCGCCTCGGCGCCGAGTCCGTTGGCGAGGCGCGCGGCGTCGCTCAGCAGCCGGGTGCCGATGCCGCGGCGCTGCCACGCGGGGTCGACCTCCAGGTCCACCGGCAGGACGCCGGGCAGGTCCGGGCCGGCCTCGCGCAGGGTGGCCACCCCGACCCGGGCGCCCCCGATGCTGGCGACCGCCGACCGGCCCTCGACGTGATACTCCGGCGCGCTGCCCTCGCCCATGCGCCGGTTGTCGGACATGGCGAACGCCGGGTGGTGGGGATGGTGCTGCTCGCGGCTGAGGACGTCGTTGACCAGGTCGGCCATCGCGGAGCCCCGGGCGTGCTCGGTGGCCGTGAACGGGGCGTCGCGCCGGATCTGCACCTGAACCGCCCCGACGGTCATCTCCATCACGTCCTGGCTGCCGCCCACGGGTAGCACGTCGGCGTCGAAGAGGGCGGCGACGACCTCGGGGAACGACGCCGGCGTCTCCAGCACGGCGCGGGCCGCCTGCACGTAGCGCGTGGGCTGGTCGGTCAGGGCCGCCTCGGTGCACGGCGCCGCGGTCACCGACTCCGCGCCCGCCCGGCCCACGAGCTCGGCGAGGTCGGCGGCGGTCCACGCGTCCGGGGTGCTCAGCACCAGCTCGTCCGTGACGGCCTCGATGCCCGGGAAGACCTGGACGCCGAGGATGTTGACCCCGGCCGCTCCGCACTCGGCCGCCAAGGCGGCCAGCGCCCCGGGCCGCTCGGGCAGGGTGGCGCGCACTCTCCACAACATGGCACGAGCCTGCCCCGCGCAGGTTGCCGGACGGGGTCCATGTTGTTTCGGGCGCGCTACGGCTGCCGATCGTCGAGCAGCGAGCACCAGGGCCGGAGGTGACGCTGACCCGCCACCACGAGGGTGACGGGTCAGCGGTCCTTCAGGTGCCGTGGATCAGTGGCCGTGGCCGTGCCCGTGGCCGCCGCCGGCCTCGGGCTCGTCGTCCTCGGGCTTGTCGACGATCAGCGTCTCGGTCGTGAGCAGCATGCCCGCGATCGAGCTGGCGTTGACGAGCGCGGAGCGGGTCACCTTGACCGGGTCCAGGACGCCCTCGGCGACGAGGTCGCCGTAGGTGTCGGTCGCGGCGTTGTAGCCGTTGCCGACGCCCAGCTCGCGGACCTTGGTCGTGACGACGTAGCCGTTGACGCCGCCGTTCTCGGCGATCCAGCGCAGCGGCTCGTCGGCCGACTTGCGGACGATGCGCACACCGGCCGCCTCGTCGCCCGTCAGGCCGAGGTCGCCCTCGAGGACCTTGACCGCGTGGATGAGGGCCGAGCCGCCGCCGGCGACGATGCCCTCCTCGATCGCGGCGCGCGTCGCGGAGACGGCGTCCTCGATGCGGTGCTTCTTCTCCTTGAGCTCGACCTCGGTGTGCGCGCCGACCTTGATCACGCACACGCCGCCGGCGAGCTTGGCGAGACGCTCCTGGAGCTTCTCGCGGTCCCAGTCGGAGTCGGTGTTGTCGATCTCGGCCTTGATCTGGCTGACCCGGCCCTCGACCTCTCCGGCGTCGCCGCCACCGTCGACGATCGTGGTGTCGTCCTTGGTGATGACGACGCGACGGGCGGTGCCGAGCGACTCCAGGCCGATCTGGTCGAGCTTGAGGCCGACCTCGGGCGCGATGACCTGACCGCCGGTCAGGGTCGCGATGTCCTGCATCATCGACTTGCGGCGGTCGCCGAAGGCCGGGGCCTTGACGGCGACGGCGTTGAACGTGCCGCGGATCTTGTTGACCACCAGGGTCGACAGCGCCTCGCCGTCGACGTCCTCGGCCAGGATGAACAGCGGCTTGCCGGCCTGGATGACCTTCTCGAGCAGCGGCAGCAGCTCCGAGATCGCCGAGATCTTGCCCTGGTGCAGCAGGATGTAGGGGTCGTCGAGGACGGCCTCCATGCGCTCGGTGTCGGTGACGAAGTAGGCCGAGATGTAGCCCTTGTCGAACTGCATCCCCTCGGTGAAGTCCAGCTCGGTGCCCATGGTGTTGGACTCCTCGACGGTGATGACACCGTCCTTGCCGACCTTGTCGAAGGCCTGCGCGAGCAGGTCGCCGATGTGGGCGTCGCGGCTGGAGATGGTGGCCACGGCGGCCATGTCCTCGACCGAGTCGACCTCGCGGGCGGCCTCGCGCAGGGCCTCGCCGACCGCAGCGGTCGCCTTGTCCATGCCGCGCTTGAGGCTCATCGGGTTGGCGCCGGCCGCAACGGCGCGCAGGCCCTCGTGGACCATCGCCTGCGCCAGCACGGTGGCGGTGGTGGTGCCGTCACCGGCGACGTCGTTCGTCTTGGTGGCGACCTCCTTGGTGAGCTGGGCGCCGAGGTTCTCGAACGGGTCGTCCAGCTCGATCTCACGGGCGACGGTCACGCCGTCGTTGGTGATCGTGGGTGCACCCCACTTCTTGTCGAGGACGACGTAGCGGCCCTTGGGGCCGAGCGTGACCTTGACGGCGTTGGCGAGGGCGTCGACACCGCGCTCCAGGGAGCGTCGGGCGTTCTCGTCGAACTCCAGGATCTTGGGCATGGTTCTCCTAAGCAAAGAGACCGGGTCGTGGGGGGGGGGGGGGGGGGGGGCGCGCGCCCCGCCGCCCGCCCCCCAGGAGGCAAAAAGAAAAACAGTA
>NZ_SPUI01000001.1 GCF_004522095.1 Nocardioides sp. 503 | reverse complement strand
CGCCTACCCCCTGTATGTGGGCTCTGTTCCACCCCACAACCCCGCGGGGGGGGGGGGGGGGGGGGCCCCCCGCCCCCCCCCCCCCCCCCCACGACCCGGAGGAAAAATCAGGAAACGATGGCGAGGACGTCGCGGCCGGAGAGGATGAGGAGCTCATCGCCGCCGTACTTGACCTCGGTGCCGCCGTACTTGCTGTAGATGACCTTGTCGCCCACGGAGATGTCCATGGGGATGCGCTCGTCGCCGTCCTCGTTGAAGCGGCCGGGGCCCACGGCCACGACCTCGCCCTCCTGGGGCTTCTCCTTGGCGGTGTCCGGGATGACCAGGCCGGAAGCCGTGGTCTGCTCGGCGTCGAGCGGCTTCACGACGATGCGGTCCTCGAGAGGCTTGATGTTGACCGACACGGTGTCGACCTCCACTTTCTCTGACTCTGGGTTGATCTACCTGGGAGGACGGCGTCCTCCCCACGTTGGGGCTTGCGGGGAGGTACGCCGTCGCGGGGGTCGCACCACACTGCAAGCTCTGGCACCCTCATGAGGAGAGTGCCACCACCGAAACTAGCACTCGCACCAGGCGAGTGCCAGCGGGGTCCCGGGATCCGCTCAGAGCGAGCCGGCGTGGACCCGCCTGATCTGCTGTGGCGCGCCGGCCGCCGCGGCGTCGGAGGGGTCCTCGGGCGTGGCCACGACGACCCGGCGGAAGCGCACCGTGACGTCGCGGGTCTTCGGCACGGAGAAGACGGCCAGCGCCTCCCAGGACCCGTCGTCCTGCTGCCCCACCGGCTCGCCCTCCTCGTAGGGGAACAGCTCGGGGGCCTCGGCCCCCTCGATGCTCAGCCGCACCTCGCTGGGCCGCACGGAGTAGTCGACGTAGCCCCCGGGCCCGTCGTAGCCGGTCCTCGGCGACCCCGCGTCGAACCTCACCACGACCCAGGCGCGCCCCTCGGGGGCCCAGCCCTTCGGTCCGAAGTACGGCAGCGGGCTGGTGATGTTGGCCCGGCAGTCGGCGCCGAAGAAGTCCACGGCCGGGTCGCCGCCGCTCAGCGAGGTCTCCGGGCACGCCGCCCACCGCTGCCCCGGCGACTCGAAGTAGAGCTCCTCGGGCCCGTCCGCGCGCGTCACCGCGGAGTCGTAGGCGTCGCGGATCACCTGGGTCAGACCGTCGTACTCGACCTCAAGGCCGATGTCGTCGCCCGCCTCCTCCGGTACGACCACCGCAGCGGCGTAGACGCCCTCCTCGTCCAGGGCGCCCAGGGGGTACCGCTCCCCGCCGGCCGTCACCGTGAGCATCGGCGACACGTCCTCGGGTGCCTGCATCACGAAGGCGTCCCCCGCGACCACGCCGCGCTCCCACTCGACCTCCACGAACCGCCGGTCCTCCCCCGCCTCGGCGCTCACCCCGGCGTCCTTCGCGGCGAAGGTGTCCGTGCGCTCCCGGGGGGTGCTCACCGTGAAGTCGTAGCGACCGCTGGGCAGCACCACGAAGGTGTGCCGGCCCTCGACCCGGCCGCCGGGCTGCTGGATGACGTCGCCGACGTCGGCGCGGGGCAGGTCGTCGCCGTCGTCGGCGTCGCCGGTGCACGCGCCGAGCGCGAGGACCAGCGGGAGCAGGGCCAGCAGCGGGAGTCGGTTCACACCGGGATGCTTCCGTGCCGCCTACGTCGGCAAACGTGCGCGCCTGACAGGATCACCCGTGTGGACCTCGAGGCGTTTCGCTGGCTGCTGACCGAGCCGGGCCAGCGACTGCTGGCCGAGGCCGGCGCCCTCGACGAGCCGGACCCGCTGCGCGCCCAGACCGCCCTTCGGCGCCTGGCCTCGGCGGAGCACGCGGCGGCGGCGCTCACCCAGGTGCGGCTGCGCGAGCGGGCCGCGACCAAGTTCGGCGACCTCGCCGCCCGCATGTACTTCACCCCCGACGGCCTCGAGCAGGCCACCCGCTCCTCGGTGGCCGACCACCGGGCGGGTCGCCTGGCGGCCTTCCGCGCGGAGAGCCTCGTCGACCTGGGCTGCGGGATCGGCGGGGACCTCGTCGCCGCGGCACGCGTGGGAGTGGTGTGCGTGGGGGTCGACCTCGACCCCGTGCGGGTCGCCGTCGCCGAGGCCAACCTGGCCGCGCTCGACCTGAGCGGCGCGGTCGGCGTCGCCGACGCCACCGAGATCGACACCCGGCCCTTCGACGTGGCCTTCGCCGACCCGGCGCGGCGCACGGCGCGCGGCCGGACCTTCGACGTGGACGACTGGGCGCCCCCCTGGCCCTTCGTCGAGGCCCTCCTGCGCCGCGATGCGTGCGTGAAGGTGGCACCCGGCATCCCCCACGCGCTGGTGCCCGAGGGCGTGGAGGCGGAGTGGGTGAGCGACCACGGCGAGGTGAAGGAGGCGGCGCTCTGGTCGGGCCGCCTGGCCACCGTGCGCCGACGCGCCACGGTGATCGGGGACGGCGGCCTCGCGACGCTCACCGACGAGGACGACCCGGGCGGCGACGTACGAGCGGTGGGTGAGTACCTCTACGAGCCCGACGGCGCGGTCATCCGCGCCGGCCTCGTCACGGCCGTGGCCGCCGGCGTGGGCGGTGGCCTGGTCGACGAGCACATCGCCTACGTCACCTCCGACTCCTCCTTCCACACCCCGTTCGCCCGCGGCTACCGCGTCGTCGCCGAGCTGCCCTACCGGGAGAAGGCCCTCAAGGCGGCACTGCGGGAGCGCGGCATCGGTCGCCTCACGATCAAGAAGCGCGGCGTCGAGGTGGTCCCCGAGCAGCTGCGCAAGCGCCTGGACCTCGCCGGGGACGACGAGGCGACGATCGTGATGACCCGGGTCGCGGGTCAGGGCACGGTCCTGCTCGTCCAGCCGTTCTGAGTCGCGCCGAGCCGTCCTCGGGGCGACTCGCGGCGTTCACCAAACGGCTTGCCCCGTACCCCTCACCGACCGATACCTTGACGCCATGTTCGCAGCCCTCGGCCGCCTGGCCTCCCGTCGTCCGTGGTACGTCATCGCCGCCTGGGTGGTGTTCGCCGGCCTGGTGATCGCCCTCGCCCCCAAGCTGGAGGCGACCACCGACCAGTCGGAGTTCCTGCCCCGCCACTACGAGTCGATCAAGGCCGCCGAGCTGCAGGCCGAGGCCTTCCCCGACACCAACAGCTCCGTCGGCGGCATCGTCGTCTTCGACCGCGAGGACGGCGAGAAGCTCACGCCCGAGGACCTCGCCGCGGCGAACGCCACGATGGCCGAGGTCCAGGCCGAGCTCGGGGCGACGTTCGACGGCGTCCAGGCACTCGACCCCAAGCAGCCCGACGCCCTCGTCGCCCCCTCGGAGGACGGCAAGATCGCCTTCTCCATCGTCGCCCTCGCCGACGACGTGACCGGCTACGAGCCCAGCGCGTTCGACGACGTCGTGGACCTGCGCGGCGACCTGAAGAAGGCCACCGACGGCACCGACCTCCGCTACGGCGTGACCGGCCCGGTCGCGCAGGGCTACGACTCCCAGGAGGCGTCCGGCGACGCGCTGGCCATCGTCGGTGCGGCGACGATCCTGCTCATCGTGGTGCTGCTGGCGCTGATCTTCCGCAGCGTGATCATCACGCTGATGCCGATCGTCATCGTCGGTCTGGTCTCCGTCGTGGCCAACGGGCTCATCGCCTGGGCCAACGACGTGTTCGACCTCAAGGCGAGCAGCGACGTCGAGGTGATCCTGCTCGTGGTGCTCTACGGCATCGGCACCGACTACATCCTGTTCTTCCTGTTCCGCTACCGCGAGCGCCTGCGCGACGGCGAGGCCACGCGAGACGCCGTGGCGCACGCCCTGACCCGGGCCGGCGAGGCGATCGCCTCCGCCGGTGGTGCCGTCATCGTGTCCTTCATGGCGCTGGTGCTGTCCTCGCTGGGCATCTTCAAGTCCATCGGCCCGGCCCTCGCCATCGCGGTGGCGGTCACGCTGGTCGCGTCCCTCACCCTGGTGCCGGCCGTCGTGACGCTGCTGGGCAAGGCGCTCTTCTGGCCCTCGAAGAAGTACCTCGTCGAGCCCACCTCCGCGCGGTTCGCCGCGGTCGGCTCGGCGCTGGGCAGGCGCCCGGCGGTCTTCGCGATCGTGTCCGGCGGAGTGCTGGCCGTGCTGGCGGTGATGGCGTTCACGTTCACCCCGACCTTCGACCTCGGCGACTCCGGTGTCCCGGCGGACGCCGAGTCCACGGTGGCCACCGACAAGTTCACCGAGAGCGTGTCCGCCGGGGCCAGCGACCCGGGCTACATCATGCTCACCTCGCGCGACGGCGAGCAGATCCCGGAGAGCGACGCGGCGGCGTTCGTCGACGCCGTGGGCGGTGCCGACGGCGTGTCCTCGGCGCAGCTCGGCGCGGCGTCCAAGGACGGCAGCACCTGGGCGGTCACCGTGCTGCTCGAGGAGAACCCCGCCTCGGACGCCGCCATCGCCGACGTGCGCGGGCCCTTGCGCGACGCTGCCCACGACGCGGCTCCGGACGGGACCGAGGCCCTCGTCGGCGGTACGACGTCGATCTTCGTGGACTTCCAGGCCGCCATGAACCGCGACTACAAGGTCGTGTTCCCCGTGGCCGCGCTGGTGATCATGCTGATCCTCGCGCTGCTGCTGCGCAGCCTGGTGGCGCCGCTCTACCTGATGGCGTCGGTCGGTCTCGGCTTCGGCGCGACGCTGGGCGCCACGGCGCTGGTCTTCCAGCACATCAAGGGCGACGAGGGGCTGATCTTCCTGCTCCCCATCTACATCTACCTGTTCGTGGTCGCCCTCGGCACCGACTACAACATCCTGATGATCGCGCGGCTGCGCGAGGAGGCACGCCAGGGCAAGGGCTCCCGCGAGGCGGCCTCGCAGGCCCTGCGCCACGCGGGGCCGACCATCGCCGCGGCCGGGGTGATCCTGGCCGGCACCTTCGCGTCCCTGATGCTCGGCGGCAACTCGCTGCTGGTCTCGATGGGCTTCGCCATCTCGTTCGGCATCTTCGTGGCGGCCTTCGTGATGGCGATGTTCTTCACGCCGGCCATCACGGCCCTGATCGGCCACGCCGCGTGGTGGCCCGGCCACGGCGACGAGACCGACGCCGAGCGCGACGAGCGCGTCGGTCACTCCTGACGCCCGCAGCACGGACGCAGGACGCAGGAAGCCCTGCCGCCCCGAGGGGCGGCAGGGCTTCGTGCTGAGGGCTCTCGGCGCCTCGGGTCAGGCGTGGGCGCCGACCGGTGTGGGGGTGGTGCCGGTGGGGGTCGTGCCGCCGGTCGTGTGGATCTTCCTGGCGTGCCGCAGGCCGAGCAGGCTCAGCAGCAGCAGGACGGCCGCGCCGACGAAGGACGCGACGGCGGCGTACCCGGCGATGACGCCCATGGTGGCGAAGGCGAAGGCGTAGAGCAGCAGGCCGCGCAGCGTGCTGCCCATGAAGAGGGTCTCGCGCAGGTCGCCCCACGCGGCCGCCTCGTCCTTCTGCTCCTGCGTGGCGGCGGGGTTCTCCGCGACGGCCGCGCCGAGCTCACGGGCCTTGGCGCTGGCCTCGGAGTAGGTCTGGGGCTCGCCCGCCAGCTCCTCGCCGCTGGCGTTCATGTGGGCCTGGATGTAGTGGTCGGCGTAGGCGCGGGCCTCGGCGCCGCTGTCCATCGGCGAGCCCGCGAACTCCTCGAGCGCCTCGGCGTCCGCCTTCGGCAGGCCCTCGAGGCCGGGGCCCTCGGGCATCACGATGTCCTGGGCGAGGAGCTGCTCCTCGACCTGGTCGCCGATGAACACGTTCGCCCAGGTGAGGAGGCCTCCCGCCACGAGCAGCACCGCCGCCAGCAGCAGTCCGGTGCCGGAGATCAGCTTGTCGAGAGTGGAACGCATGATGTCCTCCAGGTCCGGGCGAGGACGGGATGTCCTTGCTCCACCTCGAACCTAGGGACGGCACGCCGCCCCCAGCAGTGCTGAAGGTCAGCGCCGGGGCGGGACGTTGGTCCCGGCGTCAGCCCAGCGCGGCCTTCTCGGCCCCCACCGACGTGTCGTCACCGTGACCGGTGTGGACGACGGTGTCGTCGGGGAGCGCGAAGAGCTGGGCGCGGATCGACCTCACGATGAGGTCCTCGTCGCTGAAGGAGCGACCGGTCGCGCCCGGGCCGCCCTGGAAGAGGGTGTCGCCGGTGAAGACACAGCCGAGCTCGGGTGCGTAGAAGCACACGGCGCCGGGTGCGTGGCCGGGAGTGTGCAGCACCCGCAGCGTCGTGCCGGCGACGGCGACCTCGGTGCCGTCGGCGAGGTCGAGGTCCCACAGCTCGTCGGAGTGGGTGAGCTCCCACAGCGGCCTGTCGTCCGGGTGCAGCATGATCGGCGCGACCACGCGCTCCCGCAGCGCCGGGGCGACGCGGGAGTGGTCGTCGTGGGCGTGAGTCAGCAGGATCGCCTTGACCGTGCGCTCCCCCACCACCGCCATGATGTCCTCGACCGAGTGGGGCGCGTCGATGACGACGCACTCGGTGTCGTCGCCCACGACCCAGATGTTGTTGTCGACCTGGTGGGTCTCGCCGTCGAGGCTGAACGTCCCCGACGAGACGGCGTGGTCGATGCGCGCGGCCGTCATCAGAGGACCACCACGCTGCGCAGCACGTCGCCGTGGTGCATGCGGTCGAACGCCGCCTCGACGTCGTCGATGCCGATCTCCTCGGTCACGAACGCGTCGAGGTCGAGGCGCCCCTGCTGGTAGAGGTCGACCAGCATCGGGAAGTCGCGGCTGGGCAGGCAGTCGCCGTACCAGCTGGACTTCAGCGAGCCGCCGCGGCCGAACACGTCGATGAGCGGGATGTCGGGCAGCGTCATGTCGGGCGTCGGTACGCCGACGAGCACCACGGTGCCGGCCAGGTCGCGGGCGTAGAACGCCTGCTTCCAGGTCTCGGGACGGCCCACGGCCTCGATCACGACGTCGGCGCCGAAGCCGCCGGTCAGCTCCTGGATCGCCGTCACCGGGTCGACCTGCGAGGAGTCCACCGTGTGCGTGGCGCCCATGGTCGTGGCCTTCTCGAGCTTCTTGGCGTCGATGTCGACCGCGATGATCGTCGCGGCACCGGCGAGCGCGGAGCCCGCGATCGCGGCCACGCCGACGCCGCCGCAGCCGATGACGGCCACGGACTTCCCGCGGGTCACCGCTCCGGTGTTGATCGCCGCGCCGATGCCGGCCATGACGCCGCAGCCCAGCAGGCCGACGGCGGCGGGGCGCGCCGACGGGTCCACCTTCGTGCACTGCCCGGCCGCGACCAGGGTCTTCTCGGCGAAGGCGCCGATGCCCAGCGCCGGGCTCAGCTCGGTGCCGTCCTCGAGCGTCATCTTCTGGGTGGCGTTGTGGGTGGCGAAGCAGTACTGCGGCTCGCCGCGCTTGCACGCACGGCACTCGCCGCAGACGGCGCGCCAGTTGAGGACGACGAAGTCGCCGGGCGCCACGTCGGTCACGTCCGGCCCGACGGCCTCCACCACCCCCGCGGCCTCGTGGCCGAGCAGGAACGGGAAGTCGTCGTTGATGCCGCCCTCGCGGTAGTGCAGGTCGGTGTGGCAGACCCCGCACGCCTGCACCTTCACCAGGGCCTCCCCCGGCCCCGGGTCGGGCACGTTGATGGTCACCACCTCGGTCGGCTGACCCTTGGCTCGTGCGACGACCGCCTTGACCTGCTGCATCCGTGTCCCCTTCGTCATGCGCTGTGGTGGGCTCCATGCAACCGTATGGGCCGCCTGGTCGTGCAGGGGGTGGGGAGGTCGAACCCTCCGATTGCAACCATCTCGGAGGCGTTCGCGTCTTGGACACGTGAACGACTGCACCGCCACCTTGGCGCCCCCGGCGCGTCCCAGGCCCGACACTGGGCTCATGGGTGCGCGCCTGGCCGACCGTGACGAGGAGTTCACGGCGTACCTCGAGGCCCGCCAGGCCCAGCTGCTGCGCACGGCGTACCTGCTCACCGGCGACCGGCACCAGGCCGAGGACGTCCTGCAGACCTCCCTGGCCAAGCTCTACCTCGCCTGGGACAAGGTGCGCGACCGCGACTCGGTGGACGCCTACGTGCGCCGGATCATGGTCAACGAGAACAACTCGCTGTGGCGTCGCGGCTGGAAGCGGCGTGAGCACGCCACCGAGGTCGTCCCCGACCGCCAGGTCAGCGACACCTACGACGAGGGCCTGGGCGCTGCGCTGTGGGACGTCGTCCAGACGCTGCCGCGCAAGGCGCGCGCCGTCGTGGTGCTGCGCTACTACGAGCAGCTGACCGAGGCCGAGACCGCCGACATCCTCGGCATCTCGGTCGGCACCGTGAAGTCCCAGTGCAGCCGGGCCATCGCCACGCTGCGCGACCGGGTCCCGTCCGAGCTGGACCCTGCCCACCGGGAGGAGGAGCGATGAGCAACGAGCATTGGGAGTCCGAGATGAGCCGAGGTCTCGACGAGCGCGCACGAGGTCTCGACGACACGCCGTTCTCCCTCGACCGGGTCAAGGGCCGCGCCCGGCGCATCCGACGCACCCGACGTCTCGCCACCGCCGGAGCGGTGCTCGCCGTGGCCGCCGTGCTCGTCCCCGTGGGCCTGCTCGCCGGCCAGGGGCTGGGCAGCGGCGACGGGGAGGTGCCGCCCGCCAGCCGGAGCTCGGAGCCGACCGTCGTGCCCACCCGCGGCGCCGACGCGGGCGACGAGGGCCTCGGCGGCGACTACGTCGAGGGCCGCACGTGGGTCCGCGCCGACGGCACCAAGGTGCGGCTGCCGGCGGCCTACGACGCCGGCCTCCGCCTCGAGGACCTGCTCGTCGGCGTGCGCAACGACGACGACACCGGCATCGACACCCTCGACCTCGTCGACGCGGACGGCACCGTCACGACGACGCTGCGCGGGGTCGTGGCAGGCCCGGTGGTCAACGACGAGCACACGGCCATCGCCTACGTCACGACCGCGGGTGAGGTGGTGGTGCACACCGCCGACCGCGGCCGCACGGTCGCCCGCGAGCTCGGCCCCAACCTGCTCCCCTCCGCCCTGGTCGGCGCGTGCGACGAGGACGACGCCGGCTGCCGGGTCTACCTCTCCCACGGCGACGGCGCCGCGCCGCCGCAGGTGGTCGGCGCGGACGGCTCCGTCCGGGACGTCGTCGAGGGCGGCTCGGCTCCTCTGGGGCTGCGCGACGCCAACGCCGACACGATCGCGGGCCTGGCCTCCTCGGAGGGCGGGACGGGCTGCTTCGCGCTCTACGACGCCGGCTCGGGCACCACGACGTACGAGACCTGCACCTACGACCTGCTCGACCTGGCGCCGTCCGGGGAGCAGGTGGCGGTCACCCACGCCGACGGCGACGGCGACGGCCACGGCTGGGTGGCGATCCTCGACGAGGACCAGCAGGAGGTCGCGCGCCTCGAGCCGGAGGACGGCGTCGTGCGGGACCAGGTGTGGGCCGGCGACGGAGCGCTGCTCGTCACGGCCTACGAGCGGGACCTACGGGCGTGGGGCATCTGGCGACTGACCCCCGGCGCGGAGCCCGAGCGGGTGGTGGGCGGCGCCGCCGGCGTCGAGGACGCGCCCGCCTACCTGTTGGTGCGCTGAGCGACGGTCGGCCGACCGTCACCGGGGTCATGCCCGGAGGGTCACTCGAAGGTGACGGACGCGAGGACCTCGTCGACGACCGCCTGACGCTGATCGGCCGGGAGCTTGCGGTCGAAGCTCATGGCGACGAGGAGCGCGAGGCCGTCGGCGACGGTCCCGAAGTCCTCGGCGTACGTCGTCTCCGTCGCCCGGCCCGAGATGTGGTACCACTCCTGGCCCGCGACGGTGACCGGCTCGACGATCTTCGGCTCGCGCAGGTAGGGGCCGTTGCGCAGGCGGGTCTCCGCGACCTCCTGGAGCGAGAGCTTGCCGCCGCCGAAGTCGGGCAGCTCCTGGATGTAGATCGCGTTGATGTCCTTGCCGATCTGCGCGGAGTAGGGGTCGCCCTCCTTGGTCACGGTCCAGCCCTCGGGGGCGCGGATCGCGAGGCGCTCGACCCGCACCTCCTCGCCCTCGGCCGGGTCCACGCTGGGCTCCTCGGTGGGCTCCTCGGTGGCGCCGGAGCTCTCCGGCGCCTCGGGCGAGCTCTCCGAGGCCGACGGGGAGCCGGATTCCCCCGGGTCACCGGACGGCTCGTCGTCCGAGCATCCCGAGACGAGCACCAGGGCGAGGGTGAGGACCGCGACCGGCCCGAGCTTGCGCATCACGTGATCTCCTCCGCTGTGGACGGGGCCTCACCCTAGCCGGACCCGAAGACCCCCCCTCGCCACGTTTGGGTCGCTCGCGGCGCGGGTAGGCGGGTCTGGCACGGTTACTACCCCGACTCACTCGGACTCACTCGGACTCAAGGAGAAGGACATGGCGGGAGAGGCTGACTACACCGCAGCCACGACCGCGCTCGTGGAGGCGACGACCTCCGCGGACGTCGCGGCCGCGGTCGACGGGATCATGGGCTTCCTGCAGGGCATCGAGGTCGACGAGGCCACGATCAAGGCGATCGTGGGGATCCTCGAGAGCAGCATCGACGGGCTCGAGCTGCCCCTGGACGGCGTTCCGTCGGCCGCCTTCGGCGGGGCCCAGAGCGCAGCCATCCTGGCGCACCACACCGACCTGGCCCACGACAAGGTGCGCGAGGCGATGAAGGACATGGTCACGGGCCTGACCAGCTTCCGCGACGGCGTCGACACCTTCGTGTCCGGCGTCCGCAGCGCCGATGAGGTCTCGGCCGCCGACTCCACGGGCCTGCTCACCACCGTCGAGGCGTTCACGCCGTGCCTGACGCAGCCCGACGTCACCACCAACAACTCGTGTCCCGCCCCGTAGGAGACAGCTGATGGTCACCGGACCCCAACAGATGAGGCTCGAGCAGGCGCTCTCCGGCGCCTCCGAGACCGCCCTCGAGGGCGCAGGCAGGGAGTGGCAGCGCTGCTCCGAGCTGCTGCTGCGCGTCGCCGACGCCCTCGACCGCGCCGCCCAGGCCGAGGGCACGATCGGCGGACAGACCGGGCCCGCGATGGCCAAGGCCTTCCGCAAGTCGGCCACGGGCATGCGCAAGAAGCAGGACGAGCTGCTCAAGGGCAGGGACGCCCTCAACCTCGCGGCGGGCGCGATCGTGTCCGCGCGGCACCAGCAGACCGTCATGGACAAGCAGCACCCGCAGAAGCCGAACCCGGGCCCCTACTACCCGCCGGTGGACACCAAGGACGGCTCGGACACCACCGACAAGCAGAAGCACCAGGACAAGGTGGACGCCTACACCAACTCGCTCGAGGCGCGCGAGGAGGCGGCCCGCAAGGCCGCCGACAGGATCGACAACGACTTCGCCGACGCGACCGAGCAGATGAAGCAGATCCACGGCATCCCCGACCCGGTCGCTCCGGTGCAGCCCCCGGGCGGCACCACACCTCCGGGCAGCTCGACCCCTCCGGGCGGGGGCGGTCGTACGCCGCAGCCGGTCAACCCGGTGACGCCCGTCCACCCGGTGCATCCGGTGCACCCCGTCCACCCTGTTCACCCGGTCCACCCGGTGGAGCCGCCGCCTCCGATCGACAACCAGCCGATCTACGAGCCGCAGCCCCCGACGACCAACCCGCCCACCTCCCCTCCGTCGCAGCCCGTCGTGACCCCGCCGGGCGCGGTCCCGACCGGGCCGGGCGGTGGCGCCGGCACGATCGGCGGTGGAGGTGGCGGCATGCCGACCGCCGCCATCGGCGCCGTCGCCGGAGGCGGGCTCGCGAGCGCGGCCGTCGGCGGTATCCGCGGGATGATGGGCGGCGGCGCGGCGAGCGCCGGCGGCGCGGCGGGACGCCCGATCGGCGCCTCATCACGAGCCGGAGCGCCCGGCGCCCTCGGACGTGGCTCTGCAGGAGGAGCCGGATCGCCGGCGGGCGGCCGCGGCGCGGCGAGCCCCGGTGGCACGGCCGGCGGGCGCGGCGGTGGCGCGCGCGGCGCCGGCGGTGCGGGTGGCCGAGGAGCCGGTGGCCGGGGAGCCGCCGGGGCCGGCGGCGGAGCGGGCGGACGACGCGGCGGCGCCGCAGGGACCGGAGCTGCCGGCGGGCGTGGCCGCAACGGCGGCAAGGACGAGAAGGAGGGACGCGGCGACCGCGACCTCTTCGACGACGGGCAGGACTGGATCGACGACGCCGACGCGGCGCCGGGCATCATCGACTGACGCACCGCCGACGACCCGCGTCGCGCCGTCGACCAGCGCTCCCCGCGCGGGTCGGCGGCGCGCCGGCGTTCAGGCCAGGACGCTGGTGACCGGCAGGCTGGAGTCGGCCGGCAGGTCCAGGGGGGATGCCGGACGGCCGCGCGCGACCATCTCGGCGCCGAGCGCCGCCACCATGGCGCCGTTGTCGGTGCACAGGCCCGGACGAGGGACGCGCACGCGGATGCCGAGCTTGCTCGCCCGCTCCTTCGCGAGCGCCCGCAGACGGGAGTTGGCGGCGACGCCGCCCCCGATGAGCAGGTCCTCGATCCCCTCGCTGGAGGCGGCGTCCAGGGCCTTGCGCACGAGGACGTCGCAGACGGCCTCCTGGAAGCTCGCCGCGACGTCGTTGACCGGGACCGGCTCCCCCGAGCGCTCGCGGGCCTCGACCCAGCGGGCGACGGCAGTCTTGAGCCCCGAGAACGAGAAGTCGAAGCGGTGCCGCTCGAGGTCGCGGCGGGCGCTCAGGCCGCGCGGGAAGTCGATCGCGACCCGGTCGCCCTCGCGCGCCACCCGGTCGATGTGGGGGCCGCCGGGGAACGGCAGGCCCAGGAGGCGGGCCACCTTGTCGAACGCCTCACCGGCCGCGTCGTCGATGGTGGCCCCCATCGGGTCGACGCCGGTGGTCACGTCGGTGACCTTGAGCAGGCTGGAGTGGCCGCCGCTGACCAGCAGCGCCAGGCACGGCTCCGGCAGGGCGCCGTGCTCCAGCTGGTCGACCGCGACGTGGGCGGCGAGGTGGTTGACGCCGTAGATCGGCTTGCCCAGCCCGAGGGCGAGCGCCTTGGCCGCGGCGACCCCGACCAGGAGGGCCCCGGCCAGGCCCGGGCCGTTGGTCACGGCGATCGCGTCGACGTCGCGCAGCTTGATCCCGGAGGTCTCGCAGGCGCGCTCGATGGTGGGGACCATGGCCTCGAGGTGGGCCCGGCTGGCGACCTCGGGCACGACCCCGCCGAAGCGGGCGTGCTCCTCCACGCTGCTGGCGACCGCGTCGGCGAGCAGGGTGTGCCCGCGTACGACGCCGACACCGGTCTCGTCGCACGAGGTCTCGATGCCGAGGACGAGGGGTTCGTGCTTCACAGGGTCATCCTCCCCCGCAGCCCGCGCGGAGCGCACGCCGCATGACGACGGCCGGCGAGCCGTCACGGTAGTAGCGGGGTCTCCGGTCGACCTCGACGAAGCCCCGGGCGGCGTAGAAGGCCAGCGCGGGGGTGTTGGTGTCGCGCACCTCGAGCAGCAGCCGGTCGGCGCCAGCGTCGGCGGCCAGCGCGACCACGGCGGCCAGCAGCTCCGTGGCCACCCCGCTGCGGCGCCGCTCGCCGCGTACGGCGATCCGCTGCAGCTCGGCGATGTCGGCCACGACGCTCGCGACGGCGTAGCCCACCAGTCCGGCCTCGTCCGCGACGACGTAGTGGACCGTGGGCAGGTTGCCCTCGACGCCCTCGCGCACCAGGCCCTCGGACCAGGCGTCGGCGCCGAGCGCGTCGGACTCGAGGTCGGCGATGGCGATCACGTCGGCGGCGGTGGCCGGTCTGATCACGAGACCCGCTTGGGCGGGCGGGGACTCTCCGCGTCGGGACGGCGCAGGTAGAGCGGGTCGGGGTCGTAGAGCTCGGCCAGCTCCTCGGTCACCACGCGGGCCAACCAGCCCGCGCTCGGTCGCTGCGGCCCGGTGTGGGCAGGGAACGCCGCCGGGTAGAGCGTGCCGCCCTCCCCGACCACCGGCAGCTCGCTGGCGACGGCGTCGGGCTTGGCGACGGCCGGCCCGGCCTGACGCACGCCGCCGTCGTCGTAGGAGGCGAGGTAGACCTCCTTGCGGCGCGCGTCGGTGGCCACCACGAACGGCCCGGGCAGCTGCCCGGCGGCCTCGGCGGCGAGGACGTCGAGCGAGCACACGCCGTAGACGGGCAGCTCGAGGACGTGCGCGAGCGTGCGTGCGGTGACCAGCCCGACGCGCAGACCGGTGAACGGACCGGGGCCGACGCCCACCGCGATCGCGGTGAGGTCCTGGCGCACGATGCCGGCGCGCTGGAGGGACTCCTCGATGAGCGGCGCGAGCTGCTCGCCGTGCTTCATCGACCGGTCGGAGGTCAGCTCGACCACGACGTCCTCCCCGTCGTGGAGGGCGACGGTGACGGTGGGCGAGGCGGTGTCGAAGGCGAGCAGCACGGGACGAACCTACTAATTCGCCCAGCGGGTGCCGATGCCGAGGACCTCGACCTGGCGCGGGTCGAGCTCACCGTCGGCCGTCTCGGCCCGGGCGATGCGCACCTCGAGCCGGGAGTCCGACAGGGACTCGGCCATCCCCTCGCCCCACTCCACCACCGTGACCGCCTCGTCGAGGGACGTGTCCAGGTCGAGGTCGTCGAGCTCGTCGAGGCCCCCGAGCCGGTAGGCGTCGACGTGGACGAGGTCGGGTCCGCCCACCAGGGAAGGGTGGACCCGGGCGATGACGAACGTCGGCGAGGTGACCCCGCCGCGCACCTGGAGCCCCTCTCCCAGGCCCTGGGTGAACGTCGTCTTGCCGGCGCCGAGCCCGCCCGAGAGGACCAGCAGGTCGCCGGCCCGCAGCTCGCCGGCGATGCGCACGCCCAGCGCGCGCATGTCCTCGGCCGTCGGCACGTCGAAGCTGCGCGGCAGCGGGCGTGACAGCTCGACGTAGGGGTGGCGGCGGTCGGCCTGGGCGAAGCCGCGCCGCTGCCAGAAGGCGACCGTGGCCGGGAGCTCCTCGCGGGCGACGACCGACAGCCGCGCCTTGCCCGGCCAGGCCTCGACGGCGGCCGCGACCATGGCCGCGGCGACCCCGTGGCCCTGCGCCGCCGGCAGCACGCCGAAGCGCCGCAGGTAGACCGAGTCGCCGACGGGGTCGAACAGCAGCGCGCCGACCGGCTCGTCGTCGACGCGTGCGACCAGGCCGCCGTTGAGCGCCAGGCGGGTGCCGATGGACTCGACGGTCTCGCCCAGCGCGTCGGCCGGCGGGTGCAGGGCCGGACGGCTCGCGAAGGCCTCGTGGACGATGTGGTGGACGACGGCGGCCGACTCGTGGCCGACGCGCCGCACGGAGAGCGTCACCGGCCCCCCACCCGGGTCGTGGCGGCGGTGATCAGCTGGTCCAGCTCGGCGGTCACCTGGTCGTGGCGCTCCAGCGGGACCATGTGTCCCGCGCCCTCGCACTCCAGCAGCCGCGACCCGGCGATCCGAGCGTGCAGCTTGCGGCTGTGGCCGATCGAGGTCATCTTGTCCTCGGTCCCGCAGATCACGGAGGTGGGGACCCGTCCCAGCACCTCGACGAAGTCGAACTTGTCCAGGCTGCTGAAGCTGGGGAAGAACTCCGCGACGACCTCGAACGGCGTCGCGGACAGCATGTCGTCGACGAACTCGACGTAGGCGGCCGGGACCTTGTCGCCGAACGCGAAGACGTCGGTCGTGACCCGCGCGACGGCCGCTCCCATGCGGCGGAACGTGTCGACCGAGCGGTGGCTGCGGCGCAGCGTGCGCACCGCCCCGCTGGTGAGGCGGCCGCTGAGCCGGCTGGGCAGCAGCGGCAGCAGGATGCGGCCGACGTCGAGGCCGCCGGCGGTGGTGGAGATCAGGCCGACGCCGACCACGCGCTCCCCGATGATCTCGGGGAACTGCTCGGCCAGGGCGACGACGGACATGCCGCCCATGGAGTGCCCTACCAGGACCACCGGCCCGTCGGGGACGACCTCGTCCATGACCTGCTTGAGGTCGCGACCGAGCTGGTCGATGGTGGCGTTCTCGTTGCTCGAGCGGCCCGAGCGGCCGTGGGAGCGCTGGTCGTAGAAGACGGTGCGGACCAGGCCGCGGTAGGCCCCGCGCTGGAAGTGCCAGGCGTCCAGGTTGAGGCAGTAGCCGTGGACGAAGACGACCGTGACCTCGGGATCCGGGCCGCGCCGCGACCAGCGTCGCTGCGTCGGCGGCGCCTCGGTCACCTCGTCGACCTCGACGTGCAGGGGCACGCCGTCCTCGGTGATCACGCTGAGGGGCGCCGACCGCAGCGTCCCGAACTCCGCCGACACGTCGCGTCTGCTGCCGATGGCGTGGTTGCGGCGGGCGACCTCGACCGCCGTACCGGCTGCGGCCAGGCCGACCGCGCCGGCGGCGATGCCGACGATGCGGCGCTGGACGCTCATGCGGGGGCCTCGCTGTCGACGTGGGTGCGGGTCATGCGCCCGCCGATCCGGGTCACGATCTCGTAGCTGATGGTGCCGCATGCCTCCGCCCAGTCCTGGGCCGTCGGCTCGCCGTGGCGGCCCGGGCCGAACAGCACGACCTCCGTGCCGGCGTCGGGCAGGTCACCGCCGAGGTCGACCACGACCTGGTCCATGCACACGCGGCCCCGGATCGGGCGCTGCCGGCCCTCCACGGCGACGGACGCGGCGTTGCTCGCGTGGCGCGGCACGCCCTCGCCGTAGCCGGCCGGCACCAGGCCCACGGTCGTGGCGCGGTCGGCGGTCCAGGCGTGGCCGTAGGAGACCGAGTCTCCGGCGTCGATCGCCTTCACCATGGCCAGCCGGGCGCGCACGGTCATCGCCGGCACCAGGCCGACGTCGTCGGTCTCGCCGGGGGCCGGGTCGAGCCCGTAGGAGGCGATGCCGCAGCGGACCAGGTCGAAGCGGCTGCTGGGTCGCAGCAGGGCGGCGGCGGAGTTGGCGAGGTGGCGCACGTCCGGGCGCAGACCCGCCCGCTCGGCGGCGTCCAGCGCCCGGTGGAACGTCGCCTCCTGGGCGTCGTTGGCGGGGTGGTCGGGCTCGTCGCTGCAGGCGAGGTGGGACCAGAGGCCGGTGATGCGCCAGTGCCCCGCCTCCTCCCCGGCCCGCGCCCGGACGAAGAGCTCCACCCAGTCGCGCTCCGCGGCGCCGCCACGGGAGAGGCCGGTGTCGACCTTGAGCTGGACGCGGGCGGGCTGCGAGGAGCGGCCGGCGGCTGCGGCGATCTCGTCGAGCTCGGCGACGGAGTAGGCGGTGAGGTCGATGTCGGCGGCGAGCGCGTCGGCGTAGGGCTCGCCGGGGACGGTGAGCCAGCAGAGCAGGCGTCCGGTGTCGCCCGCGGCGCGCAGGGCGAGCGCCTCGTCCAGGGTGGCGACGCCGAGCCACTCCGCCCCGGCGTCACGTGCCGCGGCCGCGACCTCGACCATGCCGTGGCCGTAGCCGTCGGCCTTGACGACGACCATGAGCGCGACGCCGGCCGTGCGGCGCAGGGTGCGGACGTTGTGGCGGATCGCGGCGAGGTCGACGACGATCTCGGCCCGCGGTCTGGTCATGGAGCCGATTGTCCCATCCACGGCGCTCGGTCAGCCGAGCGGCGGGAGCCCGCGGACGACCGCCGGCACTGCACCGGCGATCTGCCCGGCCACCAACGGGCCTCCCGCACCGGCCGTCGTGGCCGCCGCGCCGTGCAGCCAGGAGCCCACCGAGGCCGCGTCGAAGGGCTCCAGCCCCGCGGCCAGGAGGGCGCCGATGAGCCCGCCGAGGACGTCCCCGGCGCCGGCTGTCGCCAGCCAGGGGTTGCCGGTGGTGGTGACCCGGGTGCGGCCGCCCTGCTGGGCCGGCTCGGCGACGAGGGTGTGGCGGCCCTTGAGGAGGACCACGCAGCCGTAGGTCTCCGCCGCCTCCCGGGCGTGGGCCAGCGGCCGGGCCTCCACGTCGGCGCGGTCGCGCCCGAGCATGGCCGCGAGCTCGCCGGCGTGGGGCGTGAGCACGGCGGGCACTCCGGGAGGCCCGGCGAGATGAGCGAGGGCGTCGGCGTCCACGACGGCGGGCACGTCGTCACGCAGCGCGGCGGCCAGCTCGGCCGCGGCGTGCTGCCCGCTGCCGGACCCCACGACCCAGGCCTGGACCCGACCGTCGCCGACCACCTCCGGGTGGGCGTCGCGCACGCGGCTGGCGACGCCGGCGGCACCGACGTAGCGGACCATGCCCGCGAGCCCGCAGGCGGCGCCGGAGACGCTCAGCAGGCCCGCGCCGGGGTACTCGTCGGAGCCGGCCCGGACGCCCACCACGCCGCGGCTGTACTTCTGGGCGTCCTCCGCGGGGCGCGGCAGCCGCGCGGCCACGTCGGCGGGCTGGAGCGCCTCGATCGCCGCGGGGGGCAGGTCGAGACCGAGGTCGACGAGGTGCACCACGCCGCTCGCGGACGCGGCGGGGTCGACCAGGTGCGCGACCTTAAGGGTGCCGAAGGTGACCGTGAGGTCGGCCCGGACGTGGGCGCCGCCGAGCTCGCCGCTGTCCACGTCGACCCCCGAGGGCGTGTCGACAGCCACGACGGGCACGCCCTCGACCTCGGCCAGCGCGCGGCGCGCCTCCTCGCGCAGCCCGGGCCGGCCGCCGATCCCGGTGATCCCGTCGACGACGAGCTCGGGGGCGGTGGTGGTGGCGATGGTGGTCGGGTCGGGTCGTGTGCCGGAGGCAGCGCCCGGGCGCTGGCTGCGCCACACGACCCGGCCACCGGCCCCCCTCAACGCCGCCAGCCCGCCCTCGTGCACCGCGTCGGACAGCAGCCACGCCTCGACGGACGCGCCCCGCCGGGCGAGCACGGCGCCGGCGTACAGCGCGTCGCCGCCGTTGTTGCCGCCACCGACTAGGAGCAGCACCCGCCGCCCGTAGGCCGAGCCCAGCAGCTCGAGCACCGCGTAGGCCAGCCCATGGGCCGCCCGCTGCATCAGGGCGCCCTCCGGCAGCCGCGCGAGCAGCGCCGCCTCGGCCTCCCGGACCTGCTCGACGGTGTGCGCGTACCTCATGTGCTCACGCTAGCCGGGGTGGCGGGTGGGTCGTGTGCCGGAGACCGCGTCCCGACGCTGCGTCCGGCACACGACCCCGACCCGTCCGCCGCCGCCTGTGGACAACCGATGCTGAGACATCGAGGCGGGGAATACCTCATCCATGCACACACTCGAGCAGCTGCTACGGGAACAGCAGGGCATGGTGGCCCGCCGCCAGCTCAACGACCGGGGCATCGACTGGGGTCACGTCCGCAACAACGTCGCCGCAGGTCGGTGGGCCGAGCGCACGCCACGGGTCATCAGCACGACCACAGGGCCGCTGGCTCCGAGCCAGCGACTGTGGACGGCCGTCCTGCACGCGGGGCCCCGCAGCATGCTGGGGGGTCTCACCGCAGCCGCGATCCATGGGCTGGAGGGATGGCCCCGGACCGAGGTGTGCGTCCTCGTCGACGACGAGCTGTCCTTCGAGCCCGTCGACGGCGTCCGGTTCTTCCGTACCCGTCGGCCCTACGAGCTGCTGCGGTGCCCTCGCCCCGGGATCCCCCGCTGTCATCTCGAACCGGCAGTCCTCCTCTGGGCGGCATACTCGGCCGAGCCGCGCGCCGCCCACGGGGTCCTTGCGGCTGTGGTGCAGCAGCGGCTGACCACGGCGGGCCGGCTGGTCGAGTGGGTCGACCAGCTGCGCCCGCTGCGGCGTTCGAAGCCGTTCAAGGCGACCCTGAGCTTGATCGACGGTGGGGTCCAGTCGATGGCCGAGCTCGACGTACGTCGCATGTGCCTGCGCTTCGCCATGCCACTCCCCCTCCGCCAGCGGCCGCGCGCCGACCGCACCGGCCGGGTGCGGTGGACCGACTGCGAGTGGGACCTGCCCGACGGCTCCGTCCTGGTGCTGGAGGTGGACGGCTCGTTCCACATGGAGGCCCTCGAGTGGCGCGCCGACCTCCGTCGGGCGCGCCGCATCACGACGCCGACGCGGACGATCCTGCGCTGTTCTGCCTTCGAGCTCCGCCACGAACCCGCCGAGGTCGCCCTCGACCTGGTCGCGCTCGGGCTGCCGGGTCGTGTGCCGGGCGCTGCGGCCTGACGCTGCCTGCGGCACACGACCCATGGTCCGGGCACCCAGCCAGCCCGCTCACCCATCTAGCCCATGTGCACCGTGGGGGTCGTGTGCCTCACGCAGCGCGGGAGCGCTGTCTGCGGCACACGACCCATCCTCGGCCACCGACCAACGCCCACCGAGCGCCCGGTCGAGCCGCGGGTCAGGACTCGAGGACGACGACCGCGGAGGCGATGCCGGCGTCGTGGGAGAGGGAGAGGTGGACGCTGGCGACGCCGAGCTCGGCGGCGCGGGCGGCGACGGAGCCGCGGATCTCGAGGAGGGGGCGGCCGGACGCCTCGTTGACGACCTCCGCGTCCTGCCAGGACATGCCGACGGGCGCGCCGAGCGCCTTGGCCACGGCCTCCTTGGCGGCGAACCGCGCGGCGAGGGACGCGAGCGGGCGCGCGGCCTCGGCGGGGGTGAACAGCCGGGCCGACAGGCCGGGGGTGCGCTCCAGGGACTCCCCGAAGCGCTCGATGTCGACCACGTCGATGCCGACGCCGATCACCGCCACGGGTTGCTCACTCGACGGTGACGGACTTGGCGAGGTTGCGCGGCTGGTCGACGTCGTGGCCCATGGCGGTGGCCAGCTCGCACGCGAAGAGCTGCAGCGGCACGACCGAGACCAGCGGCTGGAGGAGCACCGGCACCTTGGGCAGGCGGATCAGCACGTCGGCGTACGGCTCGATGGAGGTGTCGCCCTCCTCGGCGAGGCAGATCGTGCGCGCGCCCCGGGCCCGGACCTCCTGGATGCCGCTGATCATCTTGCCGTGGAGCTGGTCGCGGCCCTGGGGAGGTACGACGCACAGCACCGGCAGGCCCTCCTCGATGAGCGCGATCGGGCCGTGCTTGAGCTCGCCCGCGGCGAAGCCCTCGGCGTGGATGTAGGCCAGCTCCTTGAGCTTGAGCGCACCCTCCAGCGCGACGGGGTAGCCGGCGTGGCGGCCCAGGAACAGCACCGAGCGGGTGTCCAGGTGACTGCGGGCGAGCTCGTAGACGGTCTCCGCGGACTCCAGCACGGTCTCGATGTGGCCGGGCATCTCCTCGAGCTGCTGCATGATCTCGGTGATCTCGTCGCCGTAGCGGGTGCCCTTGACCTGGGCGATGTAGAGCGCGAGCAGGTAGCAGGCGACGAGCTGGGTGAGGAAGCCCTTGGTGGAGGCGACGCCGATCTCGGGGCCGGCGTGGGTGTAGATCACGGCGTCGGACTCCCGCGGGATGGTCGAGCCGTTGGTGTTGCAGATGGCCAGGACCTTGGAGCGCTGGGTCCGCGCGTGCCGGATGGCCTGGAGGGTGTCGGCGGTCTCCCCGGACTGGCTGATCGCCACGATCAGCGTGGAGTAGTCGAGGATCGGGTCGCGGTAGCGGAACTCCGAGGCCAGCTCGACCTCGACCGGGACCCGGGTCCAGTGCTCGATGGCGTACTTGGCCACCATGCCGGCGTAGAAAGACGTGCCGCAGGCGATGATGATGATCTTGTCGACGTCGCGGATCTCGTCGTCGGACAGCCGCATCTCGTCGAGCTGAAGCAGCCCCTCCGCGTTGCGCCGCCCGAGCAGCGAGTCGGCGACCGCGCGCGGCTGCTCGAAGATCTCCTTGCGCATGAACCAGTCGTGGCCGTCCTTCTCGGCGGCCGACAGGTCCCACGTGACGTGGTAGCGCTTGCCCTCCGACGGGGCGCCGTCGAAGTCCGTGACCTCGACGCCCTCACGCGTGATCGTGACGACCTGGTCCTGGCCCAGCTCCATGGCCTCGCGGGTGTGCTCGATGAACGCCGCCACGTCGGAGCCGAGGAAGTTCTCGCCCTCGCCGATGCCGACCACGAGCGGCGAGCTGCGGCGCGCGGCCACGACCCGGTCGGGGTCCTGGCTGTCGACCGCCACCAGCGTGAAGGCGCCCTCCAGCCGGCGGCACACGTGCTGCATGGCGGTGGTCAGGTCGAGGCCGGACTCCACCAGCGACTCCAGCAGGTGGGCCGCGACCTCGGTGTCGGTCTCGGAGAGCAGCACGCCCCCGGCCGTCTCGATCTCGGTGCGCAGCGTCGCGAAGTTCTCGATGATGCCGTTGTGGACCAGCGCCACGCGCCGCGCGCCGCCGACGTGGGGGTGGGCGTTGGTGTCGTTGGGCGCCCCGTGGGTGGCCCACCGGGTGTGCCCGATGCCGGTCGTGGACTCCGGCAGCGGGGCGTCGGCGATGGCCTTCTCGAGGTTGGCGAGCTTGCCGGCCCGCTTCTCCGAGGCCAGGGTTCCCTGCACCACGAGGGCCACTCCGGCCGAGTCGTAGCCGCGGTACTCCAACCGTCGCAGACCCTCGATGACGACCTGCTGGGCCTGCTTCGGCCCCACGTATCCGACGATGCCACACATGGGCCCCACTGTAAGGGTGAGACGCCGCTCCCCCGGCCCGCACCCGCTGCTGCAAGAATCCCGGCATGTCGACAGGCGGGGGCCATCGCAACGGTGGCCACGACGACCACCGGGAGAGCTCGCCCTACGTCGAGCTGGACCGTGCGGCGTGGGCGGCCCTGGCCGCCGAGACCGAGAACCCGCTCAGCGTGGAGGAGATCCGCAACCTGCGCGGGCTCGGTGACCAGCTGGACCTCGACGAGGTCGAGGAGGTCTACCTGCCGCTCAGCCGCCTCCTGAGCCTGTACGTCGAGGCCGCGGGCAAGCTGCACCGCGAGCAGGAGGCGTTCCTGCACCAGCGCAACCCCCCGCGCACGCCGTTTGTCATCGGCCTGGCCGGCTCGGTGGCTGTCGGGAAGTCGACCACCGCCCGCGTGCTGCAGCAGATGCTGGCCCACTGGCCCGAGCACCCCAACGTCGCCCTGATCACCACCGACGGCTTCCTCTACCCCAACCGCGAGCTCGAGCGCCGCGGCCTGATGCACCGCAAGGGCTTCCCCGAGTCCTACGACCGGCGCGCGCTGCTGCGCTTCGTGGTCGACATCAAGTCCGGCAACGACGAGGTCGAGGCGCCGACGTACTCCCACCTCGTCTACGACGTCGTCCCCGACGAGAAGGTCGTGGTCAAGCGGCCCGACATCGTGATCATCGAGGGCCTCAACGTCCTGCAGCCGGCGCGCGTGCGCGAGGACGGCACCGCCGGGCTGACCCTGAGCGACTTCTTCGACTTCTCCGTCTACGTCGACGCCGGGCGCGACAAGATCCGCGACTGGTACGTCTCGCGCTTCCTGCGGCTGCGCGAGACGGCGTTCCGCGACCCGGGCTCCTACTTCGCCAAGTACGGCGCACTGACGCAGGAGGAGGCGGTCGCCGAGGCCGAGCGCATCTGGGACGGCATCAACGGGCCCAACCTGGTCGAGAACATCCTGCCCACCCGCTCGCGCGCCACCCTGGTGCTGCGCAAGGACCGGGACCACTCGGTCCGCTACGTGCGCCTGCGCAAGCTCTGAGCGCCCTCGGCCGAGGCCGAGCCGCTCCATCCCCCGTGTCTGGGCGGGCGTCAGTCACACCCGCCCCTGACGCCCCACTGCCCGCCGGAAACTCACGCTTCCCGGCCGAAGCTTCGTACCGGAAGCGTGAGTTTCACCGGGTACCCGGTGAATCTCCTCCCCCGAGCGACGCGTCAGAGCGCGAGCTGCGCGTGCACGACGCCGGCGAGCCGGTCGGCGACGTCCTGGGCGAGCTCCTGGGTGGGGGCCTCGACCATCACGCGCACCAGCGACTCGGTGCCTGAGGGGCGGAGCAGCACGCGGCCGGTGTCGCCGAGGGCGTACTCCTCCTCCGCGACCGCCGCGGCCAGCACCGGGTCGTCGTCGGCGCGGGTCTTGTCGACGCCGGGCACGTTGACGAGCACCTGCGGGAGCCGGGTGACGACCCCGGCGAGGGAGGCGAGGCTCTGGCCGGTGGCGACCATCCGGTCGAGCACGTGCAGGGCGGTGAGGATGCCGTCGCCGGTGGTGGCGTGCTCGCTCATGATCACGTGGCCGGACTGCTCGCCGCCCAGCGTGTAGCCGGAGACCCGCATGGCCTCGAGGACGTAGCGGTCGCCGACCTTGGTCTGGCGCACGCCCAGCCCGGCGGCCTTCATGGCCTGCACGAAGCCGAGGTTGCTCATGACGGTGGCCACGACGGTGTCCTTGACCAGCTGGCCGGACTCCGCCATGGCGATCGCGAGGACCGCGAGGATCTGGTCCCCGTCGACCGTGTTGCCCTCGTGGTCGACGGCGAGGCACCGGTCGGCGTCGCCGTCGAGCGCGAAGCCGACGTCGGCGCCGTGCTCCAGGACGGCCTCACGCAGCGGGCCGAGGTGCGTGGAGCCGCAGCCGTCGTTGATGTTGAGCCCGTCGGGCTCGACGCCGATGGCGATGACCTCGGCGCCGGCCTGGCGCAGCGCGCGCGGCCCGGCCTCGTGAGCGGCGCCGTGGGCGCAGTCGAGGACGACCTTGAGGCCGGTCAGCGGCCGGTGGATCGTGGAGAGCAGGTGGTCGACGTACTCCTCGACCGGGGTGGCGTACGGCGAGACGCGGCCGACCTCGCCGCCGAGCGGGCGCTCCCAGGCCATCTCGAGGTGCGCCTCGATGTCGCGCTCGACGGCGTCGTCGAGCTTGAGCCCGCCGCGGGAGAGGAACTTGATGCCGTTGTCGGGCATCGGGTTGTGCGAGGCGCTGATGACCACGCCGAGGTCGGCGCCCAGGGCGTGCGTCATGTAGGCGACGCCCGGGGTGGGCAGCACCCGCAGGCGCACCACGTCGACGCCGGCCGAGGCCAGCCCCGCCACGACGGCGTGCTCGAGGAACTGCCCCGAGATCCGGGTGTCGCGCCCGACGACGGCGATCGGCCGGGGTCCGGCGTACTCCCCGCGGTCGACGAGGACCCGGGCGGCGGCAACGGAAAGGTCCAGGGCCAGCTCAGCGGTCAGATGACCGTTGGCCAGGCCCCGGACCCCGTCCGTGCCGAAGATGCGCGGCATGCAGTGCTACGCCGCGATCAGCGCTTGCTGAACTGAGGCGCCTTGCGGGCCTTCTTGAGACCGGCCTTCTTGCGCTCGATGACGCGGGCGTCACGAGTCAGCAGTCCGGCCTTCTTGAGCGCCGGGCGGTTGGCGTCGGTGTCGATCCAGTTCAGGCAGCGGGCCACGCCGAGGCGCAGCGCGCCGGCCTGGCCCGTGATGCCGCCGCCGTGGATGCGCGCGATGACGTCGAAGCGGCCCTCGAGCTGCAGCTCGGCGAACGGCTCGTTGACGACCTGCTGGTGCAGCTTGTTCGGGAAGTAGGAGTCGAGCGTGCGACCGTTGACGGTCCACACGCCGGTGCCGGGGACGATCCGCACGCGGGCGACGGCCTCCTTGCGGCGGCCGGTGGCGGCCGCGGGGGCGATCGTCGCCGGGCGGGCGGGGGTGTCCGCGGACGCGGAGCTCTCGGAGCTGTAGGCAACGCCCTGCTCGTCGGTCTCGTAGGTCTCCTCGACCTCGGTGCTGGTGTCAGCCACTGTGTTCCTCAACCTTGCTTTCGACGTCGATGATTACTGGGAGATCTGCGTGATCTCGAAGGGAGTGGCCTGCTGGGCCGAGTGCGGGTGGTTCGGGCCCGAGTAGACCTTGAGCTTCTTCATCAGGGCGCGGCCGAGCTTGTTCTTGGGGAGCATGCCCCACACGGCCTTCTCGACCGCCTTGCGGGCGTCCTTGTCGAGGACCTCGCCGATGGGGGTCGAGGTGAGACCGCCCGGGTAGCCGGAGTGGCGGTAGGCCAGCTTGGTGGTGCGCTTGCTGCCGGTCAGGGCGACCTTCTCCGCGTTGACGACGATGACGAAGTCACCGGTGTCCATGTGCGGGGCGAAGATCGGCTTGTGCTTGCCGCGGAGGAGCGTGGCGACCTCGACGGCGAGACGGCCGAGGATGATGTCCTCCGCGTCGATGACGTGCCAGTCGCGCTGGATGTCGCCGGGCTTGGGGCTGTACGTGCGCAAGACGGTTCTTCTCTCTTCGTTCGTGGGAGCCCGTCGGATGAGACTTCCGGGCGGTGGAGCTGCGCCTTCTGACGAACACGGCCCGGCTTGGTGTCCGGGACTGCATCCGAGCCTTGCGTGAGCAGGTCCGGACGCGGCAGGAGTCGCGACCGGCAAGACTACGGCGCTGGCGCCACGAGGGTCAAAACGAGGCGCGCGGACCTCGCGCGAGGCAGGTCCGCGAGACACCCGGCCGCGACCCCCGGAGACGCGAACATGGACACGGGGTTCGCGCCCCGACCACCCGCGGTTTAGGTTGGACGGCGTGACTGACTCTCTCACCGTCCGAGACAACCGCACCGGACAGGAGTACGACGTACCGATCCTCGACGGCACCATCAAGGCCGCCGACGTCGGGAAGATCAAGACGGGAGAGGACGAGCCCGGGTTGGCCGTCTACGATCCCGGCTTCGTCAACACCGCCTCCTGCCGCAGCGCCGTGACCTTCATCGATGGCGACAAGGGCATCCTCGAGTATCGCGGGTACCCCATCGAGCAGCTGGCTGAGAAGTCCAGCTTCCTCGAGGTGGCCTACCTGCTGGTCCACGGCACCCTGCCCACCAAGGAGGAGTACGACTCCTGGGTGCACGAGATCACCTACCACACCTTCGTGCACGAGAACGTGAAGACGTTCATGCAGGGCTTCCGCTACGACGCCCACCCGATGGGGATGCTCATGGCGTCCGTGGGCGCCCTGTCGACGTTCTACCCCGACGCGCGCAACATCAGCGACGCCGACAACCGGCACATGCAGATCGTGCGGATGATCGCCAAGATGCCGACGCTCGGCGCTTGGTCCTACCGCCACGCGCAGGGCAAGCCGTACGTCTACCCCGACAACGACCTGAGCTACACCGCCAACTTCCTCTCGATGCTCTTCAAGATGAGCGAGTCGAAGTTCGAGGCCGACGAGCGGCTGGTCAAGGCGCTCGACGTGCTTTTCATCCTGCACGCCGACCACGAGCAGAACGCCTCGACCAACGCCGTGCGCTCGGTCGGCTCCACCCAGGTCGACCCCTACTCCGCCGTGTCGGCGGGGGTTGGCGCCCTCTTCGGCCCGCTGCACGGCGGCGCCAACGAGGCCGTGCTGCGGATGCTGCGGCGGATCGGGTCGAAGGAGAACATCCCCGACTTCATCAAGGGCGTCAAGGACGGCAACGAGCGGCTCATGGGCTTCGGCCACCGGGTCTACAAGAACTACGACCCGCGCGCCAAGATCATCAAGAAGTCCGCCGAGGACGTCTTCGAGGTCACCGGCACCAACCCGCTGCTCGACATCGCGCTGGAGCTGGAGAAGATCGCGCTGGAGGACGAGTACTTCGTCAAGCGCAAGCTCTACCCCAACGTCGACTTCTACTCCGGGCTCATCTACGAGGCCTTCCAGTTCCCGCCCGAGATGTTCACCGTGCTCTTCGCGATCGGCCGGACCCCGGGCTGGCTGGCCCAGTGGCTCGAGCTGGTCCAGGACAAGGAGCAGAAGATCGCGCGCCCCAAGCAGATCTACACCGGCGACCGCCGGCTGGACTTCGTGCCGGCCTCCGAGCGCTGGGCGTAGTCCGCTGACCGTCCGACAGCCCCCGCCCCTCGTCTGGGCGGGGGCTGTCGCGTTCCTGTCCCTGGGCCTGCTCGCGCTGGCGGTCGCCGGCGGGTGGCTGGGCGCCGACGTCGACCGCGGCGCCAACTTCTGCGAGGCCGCCGCCGGCACCGTCCGTCAGCCCGTCAACACTCTCAGCAACCTGGGCTTCGTCGCGGTCGGGCTGCTGGTCGCCCGGCAGGCGGGACGCCCCGGTGGGCTCGGCACCGGCACGCTGGCCCAGCGGCCGGGGCTCGCGACGGCGTACGCCTGCGTGGTGGTGCTGCTCGGCCCGGCCAGCATGGCGATGCACGCCACGGAGACCGAGCTCGGCGGTCACCTCGACATGGCGAGCATGTACCTCATCGCCGCCTTCGCCGTCGCGTACGCCGCCATGCGGCGCTGGGAGAGGGGCCCGGCGTTCCTCGCGGCGCTCTACCTCGCCGTGCTGGTCGTCTGCGAGCTCGTCGCGCTGCTCGGCGAGGTGCCGTGGCTGGGGCACGCCGGCAACGTCGCCTTCGGGGCCGGCCTCGCGAGCGCCCTCTGGCTGGAGTCGCGCGTGGCCCGCGGGGGCCGGCTCGTCCTCGACACCCGCTGGGCGTGGGCGGCCGCCGGCAGCATCCTGGTCGCGCTGGCGATCTGGACCACCGCCAAGACCGGCTCCGCCCTGTGCTTCCCGACCTCGCTCTACCAGGGCCACGGCGTGTGGCACCTGCTGTGCGCGCTGAGCGCCTGGTGCCTGTTCCGGCTCTACGTCAGCGAGCGCCCCGTCGGCGAGCAGGCGCGCGACCTCAGCGAGCCGGCACCAGCGCGACGACCGGGATGACGCGCGAGGTCTTGGCCTCGTACTCCTTGAAGCCGGGGTAGAGCTCGGCCTGCTGGGCGTAGAGGCGGTCGCGCTCGACCCCGGTCACCTCGACCGCGCGGACCGCGACCTCGTCGTCGCCGACCTCGATGCGGGCGTCCGGGTGCGCCTTGAGGTTGTGGTACCAGTCCGGGTTGTCGTCGGCGCCGGCCTTGGACGCGAACACGACGTAGCGCTCCCCCTCCGGCAGGTACATCATCGGGCTCACCCGCTCCTGGCCGGACTTCGCGCCGGTGCTGTGCAGGAGCAGCAGCGGCGCGCCCTCGAAGGGACCGCCGACCTTGCCGTGGTTGGCCCGGAACTCCGCGATGACCTGGTCGTTGAAGTCGCTCATGACCGGAGTGTCTCGCGTCGCGGCCGCATGTGAAATGGTGCGGCCCATGCGTGTCGGGATCGTGGGACTCGGGATGGGCGGCGCGACGCTCGCCTGCCTGCTGGCCGACCGCGGCGTCGACGTGACGGTCCTCGAGCAGGCCGAGGACCCGCGCCCGACGGGCGCCGGCATCTGGCTTCAGGCGATGGGCCAGGCCGTCCTCGACCGGCTCGACCTGCTGGAGCCACTGGCCGCGGTGTCCCGGCCGGTGTCGCGCGTCCGGATCGAGACGTCGACCGGGCGGGAGCTGCTGGACTTCGGCTACGACGCCGTGCCGGGGGCGCAGCCGGCGCTGGGCGTCCACCGCGGCGCGCTGTTCGGGCTCCTCCACGAGGCGGTGCTGGGACGCGGGGTGCCGGTCCACCTCGGGGTGCCGGTGAGCGGGGTGCGGCCCACCGCAGCCGGCGTCACGGTCGAGACCGCCTCGGGCGACCACTCGTCCTACGACCTGGTGGTGGGCTGCGACGGCAGCCGCTCGTCGGTCCGGCGCAGCATGGGCGTCACCGTGCGCGACCGGGAGTACGAGTACGGCGCCCTGTGGGCCATCGTCGACGACCCCGGCTCCCTGGCCGCCGACTGCCTGTTCCAGAGCCTGCGCGGCACCCGCTCCTACCTCGGCGTGCTGCCCACCGGGCAGGACCGCAGCTCGGTCTTCTGGTCGGTGCGGCGCCGCGACATGCACGCCGTGGTCGCACGCGGGCTCCCCGCCTGGCGCGAGGAGGCCCGTCCGCTCGCGGGGAGGTTCGCGCCGCTGCTCGAGGCCGTGGAGGAGCTCCTGCCGGCCGGCTACCGCGACGTCGTCACCCGCACGCCGTACCGGCTGGACGGCGCGCGCGGCGCGGTCCTGGTCGGCGACGCCGCCCACGCGATGAGCCCCCAGCTCGGCACGGGCACCTCGCTGGCCCTGGCGGACGCGTGGGCGCTCGACCATGCCCTGGCCGCGCACCCCGACCTGCGCGACGCCCTGCCGGCCTACACCGCCGACCGGGCCCGGCACGTCCGGTGGTACCAGTGGCTGACCCGGCTGATGATGCCGGTGTTCCAGAGCGACCTGGCACCCCTGGCCTGACCGCGCGACCTGCTGTCACCGGCCGTGATGCGGGTGCCCGGCATGACCGGCCAGATGGTGGCGACGCTCCTGGGCGACCGGACCTCGCCGTGGTCGGCGTGGGCGTTGCCCGCTCACGTGGACTCAGCCGGCTGAGACGACCTTGACGGTCTCGCAGCCGATGACGGTGGCCTCGGCGGGCGGCTCGGAGTTGAAGACCACGACGTCCTTGCCCGCACCGCAGCGGACCTCGAGGTCGTCGTCGGCGTAGGTCGCGAAGATCCGGTCGTCGCCGCCACCGCCCCACGCGGAGTCGTCGCCGAAGACGTAGATGGTGTCGTTGCCGGCGCCGCCCCAGGCGGAGTCCTCACGGCCGTCGCGACCGGTGTCGATGGTGTCGTTGCCTCCGCCTCCCCACAGGGAGTCCTCGCCCTTGCCGCCGTTGAGTCGGTCCTTGCCGGCGCCACCCCACACGGAGTCGTCACCGGCGCGGGCGCGCAGGCGGTCGGCACCGCCGTAGCCCCACATGCTGTCGCCGCGCGGGGTGCCCACGAGCGTGTTGGCGCGGTCGTCGCCGCGACGTACGGCGGCGTCGGCCGGGGCTGCGGCGAGCGCGAGCGGCAGCGTGGCGATGAGGGCGGCGGCGAGGGTGCGGGTGCGAGGGGTCATGGACCGATCCTCGCACCTCGGGGGCCTGGCCGCCTCGGACCAGCGCCTCAGACCCGCTCCTCCTCGGGGCGCCCCGGGTCGTCGTAGGCCGGCTCCTGCTCGTGGGCGCGCAGCGCCTCGAGCTGGGCGCACACCGCGACGCCGTAGAACAGCGAGATCGACGAGAGCAGGCTCCACAGCAGCAGCGCGACGATGCCCGCGAGCGGTCCGTAGGTGCTGCCGAAGGAGCCGCTGAGGTTGACGTAGAGCGCGAGCCCGGCCGCCGCGAGCATGCTCAGGCCCACGGCGACGGCGGCGCCCAGCGCCAGCCAGGACAGCGCCGGCTGCCGGCGGCGCGGGGCGTGGTCGAGCAGCACCGCGATCGTGACGACGAGGAGCAGCAGCCCTGCGGGCCAGCGCGCCACCTGCCACGTCGTGTGGGTGCCGCGGGACCAGCCGTACTCCTCGACCATCGCGTCCCCGAAGGCTCCGCCCGCGACGAGGAGCAGGAAGCCGAGCCCGACCGGCACCGCCAGCACGGCGGTCAGCGCCGCCGCCCGGCCGTACTTGGCCGGCGCCGGGCGGTCGCGGCGGATCCCGTAGATCCGGTTGCTCCCGCGCTCGACCTGCGCCATCGCGGTCGTCATCGACACCAGCGCGAAGAGCAGGCCGACGACCAGCGCGAGCTCGCCGCCGCCCTCCGACCCCGAGGCGATGGCCCCCACGAGGGCGTCGTCGCCGCTCGAGCCGGGCGACACCGCGTTGATCGTCCGGGCGACCACCTGGGCCGAGCGGTCCTCGTCGAGGTCGGCGGCCAGGCCGGTGACCGCGAGCATGAACGGCACCACCGCCAGGCACGTCTGCAGGGCGAGCGCCCGGCTGTTGGTGAACCCGTCGCCGTAGCGGAACCGGACGAAGCCGTCGACCGCGACCCGGCGGAGCCCGAAGCGCCGGGCGAGGCGCCAGGCGTCCTCGGCGTCGAGCTCGTCACCGTCCATCTCGGTGGTGACGGGGACCGTGCGCGCCGTCGTCATCCGCAAACCCTAGGAGAGCCTCCGGAGTTCTTCGGCGGCGCCCAGCAGCGTCTCAGGATGGTCACAGGCGGCGTGCGCAGCATGGAGGACATGAACGACCAGCCGACCTTCCCGCCGCCGAGCCACCGCCCCGGCGAGCCCACGGACTCCACCGAGTCCTTCGAGACCACGCAGCCGCTGTCCTTCGCCGCACCGCCGGCAGCGGCTCCCTCCCCGGCCCCGACCTCCCGACCGGCGATCCCTCGCCGTGGTCGGGCCGGATTCGCCGCCGCCGTCGTCGGCGCCTCGCTCCTCGTGGGCGGGGCCGCCGGCGTCGGTGGCGCCGCCGCCTGGAACACCTACGACGACGACGGCGGTGGCGCCTCCTCGAGCGCCACGCCGGACCGCACGACGTCCCAGGTCGCCAACACCCCCGACAGCGACGCGCCCGCCGGCAGCGTCGAGGAGGTCGCCTCCTCGGTCCTGCCCTCGGTCGTCAAGCTCGACGTGTCGGGCGGGCAGGGCGCCGGGTCCGGCTCGGGCATCATCCTGAGCTCCGACGGGCAGATCCTCACCAACAACCACGTCGTCGAGCTCGCCGGCGACGACGGCCAGATCACGGTGTCGTTCAACGACGGCACCAAGGCCCCCGCCGAGGTGCTGGGCACCGACCCCCTCACCGACACCGCGGTCATCCAGGCCCAGGACGTGAGCGGGCTGACGCCGGCCACGATCGGGGAGTCCGACAACCTGGACGTGGGCGAGGAGGTCGTGGCGATCGGCTCGCCCTACGGCCTGGAGTCGACCGTGACCAGCGGCATCGTCAGCGCGCTCAACCGGCCCGTGGACGTCGGCTCCGACGGTGACGGCAACAGCACGACGTACCCCGCCATCCAGACCGACGCCGCGATCAACCCCGGCAACAGCGGAGGCGCGCTGGCCGACATGGACGGCAACGTCATCGGCATCAACTCCTCGATCCGCTCGGCCTCCAACGGCAGCGGCGAGGCCGGCTCCATCGGCCTCGGCTTCGCGATCCCGATCGACTCGGTCCTGCCGATCGTCGAGCAGATGACCGACGGCGAGACCCCGACCCACGCCAAGCTCGGCGTGAGCGTCCAGGACGTCGCCGACGCGACCGGCGCCGAGGTCACCGAGGGCGCCCAGATCGGGAACGTCAGCGACGGCTCCGCGGCCGGCTCCGCCGGTCTCGAGGAGGGCGACGTGATCACCAAGGTCGACGACACGATCATCACCGGCGCCGACTCCCTGGTGGCGACCATCCGCACCTACCGCCCCGGCGACCAGGTCACGGTGACCTACGAGCGGGACGGCAAGAGCGACACCGCCACGCTGACCCTGGACTCCGACGCCCAGCGCAGCTCCTCCTGAACCTGACGGGCGGGTGACCCGAGACCGCCCGCCCGTCAGCCCAGTCCCCTACCGTCCCCGCCAGGAGCGCCCGCCGTCAGGTGAGGCGCTTCTGCAGCTCTCCGGCCCGTTCGACGGGGACGAAGCCCAGCCGCTCGTTGACGCCGACCATGTGGCCGTTGACCTCGGCGTTCCAGGTCACGACCCGTTCGGCTCCGGGGTCCTCGCGCTGCAGCAGTCGCAGGTTGGCGACCTTGACGGCCATCCCCAGCCGGTGGCCGCGGTCGGCGCGGCGCACCAGCGTCCCCCACTGGTAGACGCGGCCCGGCTCGTGGACGGTCGTCGCCACGTCGGTGTAGGCCACGACGGCGCCGTCGGCGTCGAGGGCGACGGTGTTGTACTTCGTCCGCCCCTGCCGGCGGTGCAGGTCCTCGGCCTCCCGCTGCGCCACGAGGTCGACGGCCTCTGGCTCGCGGTCCATCTCGCCGGTGGGTGCCTCGGTCATCAGCGAGGAGCTCAGCTCGGCCCAGCCCTGCAGCAGCTCGTCGGGTACCGGCCCGACGAAGGAGCGCAGCGTGTAGCCCCGGTGGTACGCCGCCGCCTCGGCCGCCAGCTCCGCGAGGAGCTCCTCGGCCACCGGCAGGCGCAGCTCGCGCACCACGTCGCCGAGCGCTAGCCGGAAGCCGTGGGCGAGCGCGAACTCCAGCCCCGGCGACCCGGCGCCCGTGGGCCCCAGGTCGTAGGGCCAGGCGGCCTCGGCGGCGAGCAGGTGGCGGCCCTCGGACCGCACGACCTCCTCGACGGCCGCGAGCATGGCGGTGCCGTGCCCGCGGCGTCGACGGCCCGGGTCGACGTGCACGGCGACCTCGGCCTGGTCGAGGTTGTCGAGCAGCGGGAGCATCACGGCGCCGGCGGCGACCACCCCACCGTCCGCCTCGCCGAGGATCCCGACCCAGCGGCGGCGCCGGCTCGGCTTCTTTAGCTGGACGCGCAGCTCCGCCAGCTGCCACGGTGTCGCGAGCTCCTCACGTCCGTGCCGCTCGGCGCGCGAGTAGACGTCGTGCCACGCCACGACGGCCGCGTCGTCGTCGGGGTCCACGAGGCGGGTCCGGAGCTCGCTCATCGGGTGCGCTGCACCCGGCCCTCGTCCCACACGGGACCGTCGGACTCGTAGACCTCGCCGTCGGCGCCGTAGACCAGGAACCGGTCGAAGCCGCGGGCGAACCACCGGTCGTGGGTCACCGCGACGACGGTGCCGTCGAAGGCCTCCAGCCCCTCCTCCAGCGCCTCGGCGGACTGGACGTCGAGGTTGTCGGTGGGCTCGTCGAGCAGCAGCAGCGTGGCTCCGGACAGCTCGAGCAGCAGGATCTGGAAGCGCGCCTGCTGCCCGCCCGACAGCGACTCGAAGCGCTGGTCGGCGGCGTGCGCGAGCTCGTAGCGGTCGAGCACCCGCGCCGCCTGCTCCTGACCCATGCCATGGCGCCCGCGCCCGTCGGCCTCGCCGTCGCCGCGGTGCAGGATCTCGGTCAGCGTGCGGCCCACCAACTCGGGGTGCTCGTGGGTCTGCACGAACCACCCGGGGCGCACCCGCGCGCCGAGCTTGGCCGTGCCGGTGTGCGGCACGGCCTTGATCGCCACCTCGCCCACGGGCTGGTGCTCGACGTCGGGGTCGCTGCCGCCGGCGGCGAGCAGCCGCAGGAAGTGCGACTTGCCCGAGCCGTTGGACCCGAGCACGGCGACCCGCTCGCCGTACCAGACCTCGAGGTCGAACGGCCTCATCAGCCCCGTCAGCTCGAGGTGCTCGCAGACGACCGCGCGCTTGCCGGTGCGGCCGCCCTTCAGGCGCATCGTCACCTGCTGCTCGCGGGGCTGCTCGGTCGGCGGGCCGGCCTCTTCGAACTTGCGCAGCCGCGTCTGGGCGGCGCGGTACTGGCTGGACATGCCGTCGTTGTACTCGGCCTTGATCTTCAGGCGCAGCACGAGCGCCTTGATCTTGGCGTGCTCCTCGTCCCAGCGCCGGCGCATCTCCTCGAAGCGGGCGAACCGGTCCTTACGAGCGGCGTGGTAGCTCGCGAAGCCGCCCGGGTGGGTCCACACCAGGTTGCCGGCGTGGCCGAGCTCGACGGTGACGACGCGGGTGGCGGTGTTGTCGAGCAGCTCGCGGTCGTGGCTGATGAACAGGATCGTCTTGTCGGAGTCGCGGATGCGCTGCTCGAGCCAGATCTTGCCGGGCACGTCGAGGAAGTTGTCGGGCTCGTCGAGCAGGAGCACCTCGTCGGGCCCGGCGAGGAGGTACTCCAGCACCAGCCGCTTCTGCTCACCGCCCGAGAGGGTGCGCAGCTCGCGGTACTTGGCCCGGTCGTAGGGCACCGCGAGGGCCTTGACCGTGCAGACGTCCCACGTCACCTCGATGTCGTAGCCCCCGGCGTCGGCGTACTCCGCGAGCGCCTCGGCGTAGCGCATCTGGGTCTTCTCGTCGTCGGTCTCCATCAGGGCCAGCTCGCAGCGGTCCACGTCCGCCGCGGCGGCGCGCACCCGCGGCGGGGAGACCGACAGCAGCAGGTCGCCCACGGTCGGCTGGTCGCCGAGCCCGGCGTTGACCATCTGCCGCATCACGCCCAGGCCGCCGCTGCGGGTCACGGCGCCGGCGTGCGGCACCAGGTCGCCGGTGATGATCTTGAGCAGGGTGGTCTTGCCGGCACCGTTGGCCCCGACCAGCGCCACCTTGGCGCCCTCGCCCACGCGGAACGACACGTCGTCGAGCAGCACCCGCCCGTCCGGCAGCTCGAAGCGCACTCCACTGACCTCTACGTGTCCCACGTGGAGCGATTCTCCGCCATGCGACGCCGTGAGGCACCTTCTTTACGAGCGGGAGCCGGGACCCGCGGCCCGACGACTCGCTACACCCGAACGGGCGATACTGGCGTGCGCGGAGGAAGCACCGTGTTTTAGGATTGGCTGTCATGACGGCACAGGCGGAGGTCGCGCACAGCGACGTGGAGGCCGCCCGCACCCGCCGTCCGGGGGTCCGCCTCGCCGCCATGCTCGTGTGGGTGGCCGCCGTCGCTGTCTGGTGGTGGCGCTTCGGCATCCCCAACGACTCGATCACCGTGATGATCACCCTGTGGCTGGGCACGGTCGCGTGGAACATCGAGGCCCACCCGCGCGAGCACCTGAACTTCCTCAAGGACTGGTGGCTCCCGGCCGCCCTCCTGACGTTCTACTTCTTCAGCCGCGGCCTCACCGACGAGCTGAAGATCCCGGTCCACTGGACGATGCCGATCGACGTCGACCGCTGGCTCGGCTTCGGCACGACCCCGACCGAGCACCTGCAGGCGGCCTGGTGCGGCGACCCGTGCACCAAGGAGAGCGACCCGCGCTGGTACGACGTGGGGTTCACGTTCGTCTACGCCTCCCACTTCTTGACCGGCCTGACCCTCGCCGTGGTGCTGTGGGTGCGCAACCACGCCGAGTGGCAGGTCTGGATGCGCCGCTTCGTGGGCCTCAACTTCGGCGGCCTGCTGATCTACATCTCCTACCCGATGGCGCCGCCCTGGCTGGCCTCCGACGAGGGCTACCTCGGCCCGGTCGAGCGCCTCACCTCGCGCGGCTGGCGCGACATCGGCCTGCAGCGCGTCGACGTGATCCTCAACGGCGTGGGCAACCCCGTGGCCGCGATGCCGTCGCTGCACTTCGGGACGGCCTTCCTGATCGCGCTCTACGCCGCCTGGCGGCTGCGCAGCCCCCTTCGCTGGGCGCTCTTCGCCTACCCCGTGGCGATGGGCCTGGCGCTGGTCTACTACGGCGAGCACTACGTCGTGGACCTGATCGCGGGCGGCGCCCTGGCCGGCCTCGTGATGGTGCTGTGCCGTCGCTGGGAGCGGCGGCGCGAGGACCGCGCCGAGGTCCAGGCGACCGCTGACGACGTGCGCGTCTGACCCTGCTTCTACCTGTCAGTAGCATCGGGGCAGCCGACCAGGAGAGGGGCCGACCCGCATGCAGCTCGAGCTGTCCGAGGACGACCAGGAGTTTCGCGCCGAGATGCGCGCGTTCTTCACCACCGGGGTCTCCGAGGAGATCCGCCGCACGGTGATCGAGGGACGCGAGCTCACCCGCGACCAGATCGTCGAAGCCCAGCAGACGCTCAACGCGGCCGGCCTCGCCGTCCCGCACTGGCCCGAGGAGTACGGCGGGCGCGGCTGGAGCGAGCTGCGGCGCCACATCTGGCACGAGGAGATGCAGCGCGCGGGCGTGCCGACGCCGCTGGCGTTCAACGCCTCCATGATCGGGCCGGTGATCGCGCACTTCGGCACCGAGGAGCAGAAGCAGCAGTTCCTGCCCAAGACGGCCAACCTCGACATCTGGTGGAGCCAGGGCTTCTCCGAGCCCGACGCCGGCTCCGACCTGGCCAGCCTGCGCACGACCGCGGTCAAGGACGGCGACGACTGGGTCGTCAACGGCCAGAAGACCTGGACGACGCTCGGCCAGTTCGGCGACTGGATCTTCACCCTGGTCCGCACCGACCCCGACGTGAAGAAGCAGGCCGGGATCTCGATGCTGCTCATCGACATGACGAGCCCGGGCCTGGAGGTCCGCCCGATCGAGCTCATCGACGGCGGCTTCGAGGTCAACGAGGTGTGGTTCGAGGACGTGCGCGTCCCCGGCGCCAACCTGGTGGGCGAGCTCAACGGCGGCTGGACGATCGCAAAGTTCCTGCTCGGCAACGAGCGCGTCGGGGTGGCGCCCGTCGGTGCCACCAAGCGCATCCTGGCCCGCGCCAAGGACCTCGCCAAGGAGACCTCGGACGGCGAGGGCGGCACGCTGCTCGACGACCCGCTGGTCCGCGCCCGCATCGTGGAGCTCGAGAACGAGCTGCTCGCGCTCGAGCTCACCGCCCTGCGCGTGGTCGCCCACTCGGCCGGCGGCGAGCCGCACCCGGCCTCCTCGGTGCTGAAGCTCAAGGGCACCGAGCTGCAGCAGGCCGTCAGCGAGCTCATGGTCGACCTGGCCGGGCCCGCGTCCGTCGCCTCGGGCGCCGGCGACGAGTCCGACCTGCCCGACTGGGCGCGCACCGTCACGCCGACGTACCTCAACCTCCGCAAGGCATCCATCTACGGCGGCTCCAACGAGATCCAGCGGCAGATCATCAGCCGCACGATCCTCGGACTCTGAGCCAAGGGGACACGACATGGACTTCACGTACGACGATGAGCAGGTCGCCCTCCGCGACGCCGTCCGCGGCCTCGTGGGCAAGGCCTACCACGACTACGAGCACCGCCGCCAGGTGGTCAAGGCCGACCCCGGCTTCGACGAGCAGCAGTGGGCCCGCCTGGCCGAGATGGGCGTCCTGGGGCTGCCGTTCTCCGAGGAGGACGGCGGCGTCGGCGCCGGCCCGGTCGAGATCGGGATCGTCTGCCAGGAGCTGGGGCGCACGATCGCGCCCGAGCCGTTCCTGGCCTCGGTCGTGCTCGCCGGCGGCCTGGTCGCCGCCGCCGGGACCGCGGAGCAGCGCGCGGAGGTGCTCGGCGCGCTCGCGGCCGGCGAGAGCGTGCTGTCCTTCGCGCACCAGGAGCCCGGCCGCCGCTGGGGCGCGAGCGCCGAGACGGTGACGGCCACCCAGGACGGCGACACCTGGACGCTCACGGGCGTCAAGGAGCCGGTCCTGCACGGCGCCCGCGCCGATGTGCTGGTCGTCAGCGCCGCGCTGCCCGACGGCGGCACCGGCGCCTTCCTGGTCGCCGGCGACGCCGAGGGCCTCACCCGCACCGGCTACGCGACGTACGACGGCGGGCGCGCCGCCCGCATCGCCCTCGAGGGCACCCCGGGCTCGCCGCTCGGCGCGCCCGGCCTGGACCTCACCGCCTCGATCGCCACGGTCCTGGACATCACCCGGATCATGGCCGCCAACCAGGCGCTCGGCGCGATGCAGACGCTGCTGAAGGCGACGACCGACTACCTCAAGAGCCGCAAGCAGTTCGGCGTCACGCTCAACACCTTCCAGGCCCTGACCTTCCGGGCCGCCGACATGTACACCTCGCTGGAGCTCACCCACAGCCTCGTGGACTGGTCGACGATGGTCATCGCGGCCGGCTCGCCCGAGGAGGTCGCCGCGGCAGCGTCGCGCGTGTCCCTCCAGGTCAGCCGCGGCGGGCGCCACGTCGGCCAGGAGGCCATCCAGCTGCACGGCGGCATCGCGATGACCGCGGAGTACAACGTCGGCATGTTCGTCGCCCACCTCACCGCCCTCGACCACCTCTTCGGCGACGGCGACCACCAGCTGCGGGTGCTCTCCTCCGAGGTCGCCGACTACGACCTGCTCGACCCGCTGGAGGTCTGACCTCCGGCCCCCGGTGGTCGAGAAGCCACGAGCGCAGCTGAGGAGCGCCCGTCGAGATCCCGGCCCTCAGCCGCGAGGTGACGCTCTCCGGACGCGCCGATGGCCCCGCCGAGGCGGGGTGGGGGGCGGTCAGGTTCGTCGAGGGGGTTCGTGGGCCGAGGTCGGGGTGGTGATGGCCTGGGTGCCGGTGTGGTCGCGGCGGTAGGCGTGACCGAAGGGCGAGTGCCACAGGTAGGTGCCGCGGTCGAGGACGTCGTAGTCCCAGCGGCCGTGGGTCTTGAGCCTGTGGTGCCCTCGACACAACGGCGCGGTGTTGCACGAGCACGTCGGCCCACCCTCGGCGAACGGGATCGCATGATCCACGTCGCAGCGCACGGCGGGTCTGGTGCACCACGGGAAGACGCAGGTGTGGTCGACGAGCTCGTCCTGCTCACGCAGGCGGTCGGGGATCTCGTAGGCCGCGACGTGGACGTGGCCGCTCAGGTCGCGGACGGGTTTGACGATGACGCGGGTGTCGGGGCGCCCGCACCACTCCCGGATCGTCTCGGCGAGCAGCGGCGTCCGGGTGTTGCCGAGTCGTCCGACCCCGTCGAGGTCCTCATGCACGTGGACGACCACCTCGGTGGTTGAGGAGGGACGAAGTCCCGTCTCGAAACCACCCTCCCCAGCGTCGTCGAAGGGCAGTGAGTCATACCCGCGGGCCAGGTCCCCGGCCGCGATCGACCGACGCACGTCGAGGGACTCCTCGGACCCGGCGGCCTTGAGCTCGGCCGCCCGCCGGGACAACGCCCCGTCGAAGGCGACGGCGTCGACGTAGTCCAGCGTCCCGGACACCTCGACGGTGCCGTTGATCGACACGTAGGCCTTGTCGACGTCGAGCCGTCGGGAGTCGGCCTCTTCGCGGCGGGCCTTCTCGGCGGCTTCGGGGTCGAAGCGCGCCTTGGCGGCGGCGATCTGGCGCTCGATCTCGGCGAAGGAGACCTTGTGCGCGACGAACCCCACCATCCGGTCCACGTAGGCGGCCCCGGCTGGGGGGAGGCACATGGTGTGCTCGGCGATCCAGCGGGCTCTGTAGAACGGCAGCTCCATCGCCTCGACCCGTGCCCAGACCCGGGGGAGGCGGTAGCGGGCCTCCAAGGCGGCGCCGACGTACCTCTTCGCGGAGTCGGTGGACATGCCCAGCGCCGCGCCGAGCTCCATGACCGCGAACTCCGAGACCCAGGGGGCGCCGTCGCCGGCGAGCGGGATGCCGTGGTCGCCGAAGGAGGCTTCGGCTTCGTCGGTCGTGGTGTGCAGGACGCACCAGTCGATGACCGCGCCAAGGCGCTGCACCTCGACCGCGGCGGCGGCCCGGGTGGTGGTGCGCATGACCTCGAGGAGGTCGGCGGCGGGGCTGGTCATGGGTCTACTCAAGCACCGACCACCGACAGTCAAAGCCCTGCAAGGGGGCTCAGGAGGCCTTATCCACAAGGGCTGTCGAAACTTTCTGAGCTTTTTTTCGGGGGTGGTTTCGAGACGGGACTTCGTCCCTCCTCAACCACCGGGCCAGGCGGCCGGCAGCGGCGCGCAACCCAGCGCCCACCTCGTCCCCGTAGCTGCCAAACACCGCAACCAACGGCGGCGCGCAAGCCGACGAGGAGCCCCCCGAGCAGGCAGCCAGAGGCGCGAGGGGTCTCGACGTGCGCTCCTCGCTGGCGCTCGTCACTGCTCGACCACCGGAGGGTGGCGGCAAATCGGTGGTCGCTGTCGAGGATCAGCGCTAGACATCTCCTCGTGGCACTCCAGTGGACCGACCCGGCATGGCTGGCGCAGGCGCACGCCTGGGTCGACGCACGACTGGTCGAGCTCGGCGGCACCCGCACGGGCGACGTCGAGCAGCCGCACGTCGAGGTCTGGTCGACGGTGCTCCGCGTCCCGACGACGTCCGGACCCGTGTGGTTCAAGGCCAACCACGGACCCCTGCAGCACGAGGCGGCCGTGGTCACCCTGCTCGCCGAGCGGGTCCCCGACCTGGTCGACCCGTTGCTCGCCGCCGACCTCGACCGCGGCTGGATGCTGATGGACGACGCCGGCGAGCGGCTGCGCGAGCTGGTGGTCGTCGAGCGCAGCCTGGAGCGCTGGCACCACGCCCTCGACCACGTGGCCCGCATCAGCCTGGCCCTGGAGGACGATGTCGACGCGCTGCTCGCGACGGGCCTCCCCGACGTGCGGCTCGCCGTCCTGCCCGAGCGCTACGCCGCCCTCCTGGACGAGATCGGCGCGGAGCCGCGGTTCCGCGCCGCGGCCGACACGGTCGCCGACCTCGCCGACCGGCTGGCGGCGTACGGCGTCCGCGAGAGCATCGAGCACGACGACCTCCACGACGGCCAGGTCTTCGTCCGTGACGGCCGGCACCGGGTGATGGACTGGGGCGACGCCTGCGTGTCCCACCCGTTCTTCGTGCTCTCCGTCGCGCTGGAGGGCCAGCTCGCGTGGGGGCTGGACGACGTGGAGGGGTCGCTCGACACCTCCCCGTTCCGCGACACCTTCCTCGCGCCGTACGCCGCCGCCTACCCCCACCTCTCGCGCGCCGACCTGGTGGAGGCGGTGTCCGTGGCGACCCGGCTCGGATGGGCGGCGCGGGCGGTCAACGGCCACGTGCCCGAGGACCCGCATCGCACGCAGCAACGGCTGGAGATGTTCGTGGACGGTCGCGTCAGCGACTGAGCCGGGAGTACCGTCGGTCGATGGTCACCAACCGCTCCGCCCCACCGGGCGCGCTGGCCCCGGTCCTGGTCTACCCGGACGTCCGAGAGGCCGTCGCCTGGCTGAGCGCGGCGTTCGGCTTCGAGGAGACGGTCCGGATCGGCGAGGGGCACCGCGCCCAGATGTCGGTGGCGCCCGGAGTGGGCATGGTGGTCGCGGAGGCCCGCGGCGAGCACCAGCCGCCGGCTCCCGGCGCCGTCACCCACGTCATCAAGGTCCGGGTCGACGACTCCGCGGCCGCCCTCGAGCGCGCCCTGGGCCAAGGCGCGACGCTGCTGGAGGAGCTGACGGAGCGCGACTACGGCGAGCTCGAGTGCCTGGTCGCGGACCCGGCCGGCCACCGCTGGCAGCTGACCCAGACGCTGCGCGACGTCGCGCCCGAGGAGTGGGGCGGCGTCGACCTCCGCTAGTCGGTCGCGCGGCGCGTCTCCAGCACCCGGAAGCCCTTGGCGCTGGCCAGCCGTGTGGTCGGGTAGCCCTGCTCCCCCAGCCACCGCTGGAGCGAGTCGGCGCCGAGGTTCTTGCCGACGACCATGACGGCGCGCCCTCCCGGCGCGAGCCGGGGCAGCCAGGTGAGGAGCAGGTCGTGCAGCGCCTCCTTGCCGATCCGGATCGGCGGGTTGGACCAGATCTCGTCGTACGTCGTGGCGGGGTCGACGCCGTCGGGGGTGACGGCGGCGAAGCGGTCGGCGACGCCGAGCGCGGCGGCGTTCTCGCCGGCGAGCAGGACGGCGCGCTCGTTGACGTCGACGGCCGTGACCACCGCGTCGGGGACCGCGGCCGCGATCGCCAGGCCGATCACGCCGAAGCCGCAGCCCAGGTCGAGGATGCGTCCGCCGGCCGGCGGCTCGGTCTCGCGGAAGAGGATCGCCGTCCCGATGTCGACGCGACCGTTGGCGAAGACGCCGGAGCCGCTCGTGAGCCGGAGCTCGTGGCCCCACACGGTCGCCACCACGGGCGAGCGCTTGAACGCCACCGTCGGGTCGGCGGAGAAGTAGTGCTCATCCATCGCGTCTCGCCCTCGTCGTGGTGGCCCGCGCGGCGAGCTCGTCGTCGGGCGGGTAGGCGACCTCCTCGAGCGTGAGGCCGTGCGCGTGCGCGACCGTCACGGAGGGGTCCCGGGCCTCGGCGCGCAGGATCTCGGCCGGCCACGAGGGCGGTCGCCGCCCGTCGCCGACCGCGAGCAGGCAGCCCACCAGCGCACGCACCATGCTGTGGCAGAACGCGTCGGCGCGCACCGTGGCCTCGGCCAGGCCCTCCGGCGAGCGCGACCAGGTGAGGTCGAGCAGCGTGCGGATGGTGGTGGCGCCCTCGCGCCGCCGGCAGAACGCCGCGAAGTCCTGACGGCCGACCAGCGCCTGCGCGGCGTCGTTCATGGCGTCCAGGTCGAGGGGCCGCGACCACACCAGGACGTGGCGCCGCGTCAGCGGGTCCACGAGGGCGGCGTCGTCGGCGATCCGGTAGGCGTAGCGCCGCCACAGCGCGGAGAAGCGGGCGTCGAAGCCGGCAGGGGCCTCCCCCACCGCGAGCACCCGCACGTCCGGCGGCAGGACCCCGTTGAGGCGCCGCAGCAGCTGGGGCGGAACGTCGCCGACGTCGGCGTGGACGACCTGGCCGCGGGCGTGCACCCCGGCGTCCGTGCGCCCCGCGACCACCGTCGCCACGGAGTCGACGCGCAGCACCGTGGCCAGCGCGTGGTCGAGCACCTCCTGCACCGTCCGGAGGCCCGGCTGGGTCGCCCAGCCATGGAAGTCGGTGCCGTCGTAGGCACACTCGATCCGCAACCGCACGCGCCAAGTTTCGCAGGTCGTAATACTGGTCCTCGTGCAGCCCGCCATCATTCTCGTCTCCGACGAGCACACCGCCTTCCTCCTCGACGAGTTCGGGCGCTACGCCCGCGACTACGACCTCCACACCGCGACCTCCTGCAAGGGCGCGCTCGAGGTCACCCGGACCATCCGTGACGCCGGGGGCCAGGTCGCCCTCTTCGTCACCGACACCGAGCTCCCCGACGCCCACGTGCTGGAGGCCTTCCACGCCTGGCGCACCGTCGTGCCCACCGCGCGGCGGATCATCGCCGCCCACTGGGAGCACTTCCTCGAGCGGGCGCCCGCGCTGCGTCCCGGCATGGCCAAGGGCAAGTACGACGCCTACCTGCTGATGCCGCGCGGGGTGCGCGACGAGGAGTTCCACGGCGCCGTGACCGAGCTCCTCTCCGACTGGGGCTCCACGGTCGCCAAGCCCGAGGTCGAGAGCGTGCGGATCGTGGCGCCCGCCCCCACCGCGCTCACGCTGGCGATCCGCGACTACGCCGACCGCATGGGGATGCCGTCGGGCTTCTACACGCCCGACACCGAGATCGGCCGCGAGGCCGTCCTGGAGTGCGCCACGCCCGGCGAGCCGGCGTACCCGATCGTCTCCACGCCGGGCCGGCCGTCGTTCGTGGCCACCTCGGTGCGCGACGTCGCGATCTCGATGTACGGCGCACCGGGCGACGTCAAGGTCGAGGGCCTGGTGGACCTCGCGATCGTCGGCGCCGGTCCTGCGGGGCTGGCGGCCGCGGTCTACGGCGCCTCGGAGGGCCTGACCACCGTGGTGCTGGAGTCCGAGGCGATCGGCGGCCAGGCCGGGACGAGCTCGATGATCCGCAACTACCTCGGCTTCCCGCGCGGCATCTCCGGGATGCGGCTGGCCCAGCGGGCGCGCAACCAGGCGCTGCGCTTCGGCACGCAGTTCTACACCGGCTGGGACGTGGAGTCGCTGGAGACCCGCCCCGACGGCACGCACCTGCTGAGCACGGGCGGCGGGAGTGTCGAGGCGCGCAGCGTCATCGTCGCCACCGGCGTCGCCTACCGCAAGCTCGGCATCCAGGCGATCGAGGACCTCGTGGGCCTGGGCGTCTTCTACGGCAGCGCCATGACCGCCGCCCGCGAGATGGAGGGCTACGACGTGGTCGTGGTCGGCGGCGGCAACTCCGCCGGCCAGGCCGCCATCCACCTCGCGCGGTTCGCCGACTCGGTGACCATCATGGTGCGGCGCGCCTCGTTGGCCGAGACGATGTCGCAGTACCTCATCGGCGAGATCGCCTACAACCCGCGGATCACGGTCCAGCCGTGCTCGGAGGTCGCCGACGGCGGCGGCGAGGGCCGCCTCGAGTGGCTCGACGTGCGCGACACCACGACCGGCGCCGTCACCCGTCGGGAGGCCCACGGGCTGTTCCTGCTGCTCGGTGCGGAGCCCAACTGCGACTGGCTGCCGCCCTCGGTGGCCCGGGACCGGCGCGGCTTCGTCCTGACGGGCCGCGACATCCCCACCGACCTCTGGTCCCACCACCTGCCGCCGGAGAGCCTGGCCACCACCCTCTCCGGCGTCTTCGCCGTCGGCGACATCCGCGCCGGCTCGATGAAACGGGTCGCCGCCGCCACCGGCGAGGGCTCCTCCGTGGTCCCCCTCGTCCACACCTACCTCGCACCCACGACCTAGCCCAGCACAGCGCGGGAGTACGAGCGCAGCGAGTACTCCCACTGGAGGGACGAAGTCACTCCACGAGCTCGCGGTGGTACGGCGGGTCGGCGCCGGGCCGCGAGACGGTGACGGCGGCGGCCCGGACCGCGTGCGCCAGGACCTCGGCCGGAGCCCGGTCCGGACGCTCCCAGAGCGCGTCGATCATCGCCGCGGAGAAGGTGTCGCCGGCGCCGATCGTGTCCGCGACGTCGACCTCCGGGGCGGTCACCTCCACCACCCCGTCCGCGTCGCGCCAGGTGGCGCCCTCGCCGCCGAGGGTGACCGCGACCGCACGAGGCCCCAGCTCCAGCAGGTGCTGCACGGCCTGGCCGAGCGTCAGGGCCGGGTAGAGCGCCGCCAGGTCCTCGTCGCTGGCCTTGACCAGGTGGGCGGCCGCCACGACCCGCTCCACCCGGGCGACGAGCTCCGGGCCGGTGCCGGTGATCGCCGGACGGGCGTTGATGTCGTAGCTGACCGTCGCGCCCTCGATGCGGTCCAGGATGGCCAGCACGTCGTCGGCACCCGGCTCGAGGACGGCGCCGATCGAGCAGACGTGCACGAAGAGAGGGAGCTCCTCTCCCAGCGGGTTGAGCCGCCACTCGAGGTCGAACACGTAGGACGCCGAGCCGTCGGCCGCGATCGTGGCCTCGGCGGACGAGGTGCGCGCGACGGCGTAGGCGTCGGTCGCCAGCTCGACCCCGTCGCGGGCCAGGTGGCTGGCGATCGCGCGGCCCCGCTCGTCGTCGGCGAAGGCCGTGGCGAAGCGCACCGGCCGGCCGAGGCGGGCCAGCGCCACCGCCACGTTGGCGGCGCTGCCGCCGGGCCGTTCGGTGCGCGAGCCGTCGGGCTCGAGGACCACGTCGACCAGGGACTCTCCGACCACCAGGGCGTAAGGCTGCACGGTCCCCTTCTATCACCGGTCGCCGAGCACCTCCGCGAGCCACCCCTGCGCCTCGGGTCGACTGCACCCGAGCGGCGACGGTCCCTTCTCCACGTTTCCGGGTTACCGTCGACTGTGCTCGACATCGTGCTGGACCCCTCGACCCCGGAGCCACCCTTCGAGCAGCTGCGCGGCCACATCGCCGCGCAGGCCGCCTCGGGTGAGCTTCCCGCCGGCACCCGCCTGCCCACCGTGCGGGCGCTCGCGACCAAGCTCAACCTCGCCGTCAACACCGTCGCCCGTGCCTACCGCGAGCTCGAGTCCGACGGCGTGGTCGAGACCGAGGGCCGTCGCGGCACCTTCATCTCGGCACCGGTCGCGCCGGCCGACGTCGCGGCTGCCGCGATCCTGTTCGCCGCGACCGCCCGTCGTTCGGGGGTCAGCCTGGCCCAGGCGCAGCGACTCGTCACCGACGCCTGGACCTCGAGCTAGCCGACAGGTCCCTCGTCCACCCGTTCGTAGAGCGCGATCACGAGCCGGACGGCGGCGGGGACCTCCTCGCTCAGGACCCGGACGGCTGCCCGGTCCCCCTCCCACAGGGGACCCACCACGACGCCGTCGTCGTCGACGAATCCGGAGCGCCACATGGACCCGTCGTGCTCCAGGCGGGCGCTCACCTCGTCACCGCGGCCGAAGCCGACGACCAGCTGCGGCAGCCGGCCCTCACGGCCGGCCACCACGACCTCGCGCTGCCCCGGCTCGGAGGCGCGGACCTCCGCCCTGCGCCACAGCCGTCCGTCGTGCTCGACGAGGTCCCGGACGGCGTAGCCCGCTGCCGCGCTGCGGTCGGGGGTCACGGCGTAGACGCCGAGGGCGACGACCACGTCGTCGCTCACCAGCGGCGGGCCCTCCTCCCCGTCGGTCACCCACAGGCGGGCGCCCACGTCGCCGGAGGCAGGAGCCTCCACCGTCACACCGCTCCCGGCACCGGGGTCGGTGTCGGGGACGGGGTCGCACTCGCCGGTCACCGCGCCGGCGCCCGGGACCTCGAGGTGCACCGTCGCTCCGGGAGGAGCGTCGGCGCAGAAGTAGCGGTAGGAGACCGATCCCGTGCCTGCGCCGGACACCGTCACCTCGGACTCGCCGGGTGAGCCCACCGCGGCGTCGAGAAGCCGGTCCCCCGCGACGTCCTCGCGGAAGGTCACGCCGTCGACCGTCACTCCCGGTGGCGGCGCCGCCTGCGTGTCGAGCTCGTAGACCGCCAGGGCGAACTCACCGTCGCCCCGGGCCGACACCGTGGCCTCGATGCCCGCCGGCACGCTGACGAACTCGCTGAAGTCGGGCACGTCGTAGTCCAGCGGCGCGCCGTCGGGATCCGGGCCCGTCATCGTCACCCGGTCGTCCGCTCCCGCCTTGCCCCACGACACGAGCCGTGGCCGGGCGGCCGGCTCCAGGACCACGGCGGCGATCCCTTCGCCGACCTCGCCCGAGGAGTAGCGGTAGGTGTAGCCCAGGGACTCGATGCTGCCCGGCACGTCCAGCCCGCCGAGCTTCGCTGGAGAGGGCTCCACCTCGGGGTCGCTGCCCGTCACGCGCCCGACGCCGACCGCGACCACCACGGCCAGGGCGGCAGCACCCGCGGCCGCCGTACGCCGCCGGCGACGTACGGCGTGCACCCGCTGATGCACGAGACCGAGCCGGCCGCCGAGGTCGTGGTCGACCACGTCCGCGGCGTGCCGGTCGAGGGTCCAGCGGAGCTCGTCGAGGCCGTTCATGACAGGTCCTTCCCGTCGGAGGTGGCGAGCGCGGGGTCGATCCGCAGCTTCGCGAGGGCTTTGCTGAGCTGGCTCTTGACCGTGCCGACCGAGCAGCTCATCAGGTCGGCCGTCTGCGCCTCGGTGAGGTCCTCGAAGTAGCGGAGCACCACCACGGCGCGCTGGCGGCGCGGCAGCCGCTCCATCGCCTGCCACAGGTCGTGGCCCGAGCTCACGGCGTCGCTGGCGTCGGAGTGCGCCCGCTCGGGCAGCTCCTCGGTGGCGAGCTCGCCGTTCCACTTGCGGCGCCACCAGGTGGCGTAGGTGTTGACCAGGATCCTGCGGACGTAGGGCTCGGGGCTGCCGTCGATGCGGCTCCACGAGAACCACGCCTTGCTCAGCGCCGTCTGGAGGAGGTCCTCCGCGAGCGCGTGGTCGTGGGTGAGGAGGTACGCCGTGCGCAGGAGGGCCGTGGAGCGGGCCACGACGAACTCGTCGAACCCGACCGCCTCCACCCCACCACCCCGCTTCCGGTCCGGCGCCAGGTCCCGAGACTCGGCTGTCGTTGCTTCCATGTCCCGTACTACCCGGTGGACCCTGTCAAACGTTGCCTCGGGTAGGAAGGACGACATGCGCTACGTCATCTACGGGACGGGCGCCGTCGGCGGCGTCATCGGCGGCAACCTGCACCTGGCCCAGGTGCCGGTCACGCTGGTCGCGCGCGGCGAGCACCTCGCGCGGATCCGCGCGGACGGGCTGACGCTCGACCGGGAGGACGGCCGGCACCGCGTGGACGCGCCGGCCACCGACACCGCCGCGGAGGTGGCGTGGACCGACGACACCGTCGTCCTGCTGTGCGTGAAGGGCCAGCAGACCCAGGTCGCCCTGGAGGACCTGCTCGCGCACGCGCCCGCAGACGTGCCCGTCGTGTGCGTCCAGAACGGCGTCGCCAACGAGCGGGCCGTGCTGCGCAGCACCGCGGCGACGTACGCCGTGTGCGTGATGCTCCCCGCCACGCACCTCGAGCCCGGCCTGGTCGTGCAGAAGTCACGCTCGACGCCGGGCATCCTCGACGTCGGCCGTGCCCCCGGCGGGCTGGACGAGCGCGCCGAGGCGATCGCGGCCGACCTGCGCCGAGGCGGCTTCGAGTCGGTGGCGCGGCCCGACATCATGGCGTGGAAGCACCGCAAGCTGCTGGCCAACCTCGGCAACGGCGTGGACGCCGTCTTCACCCCCGGCGAGGACGCCGACGAGCTGGTGCGCCGCGCACAGGCCGAGGGCGAGGAGGTGCTGGCGGCCGCAGGCATCGCCGTCGTCAGCGCCGAGCAGGACCGCGAGCGCCGCGGCGACCACCTGCGCCGCCGCGAGCACCTGCCCGTCGAGGAGGGCGGGTCCACGTGGCAGAGCGTCGCCCGCGGTGGCAGCGGGGTCGAGATCGACTACCTCGCCGGCGAGATCGTCCTGCTGGGACGCCTGCACGACCTGGCGGCGCCGGTCAACGAGGCCGTGCAGCGCGCCACCCACGACCTGGTCCGCGCCGGCGGCGCCCCTCGCAGCGTCGACCCGGCTCCCCTGCTGCGCTGACCGGTCGGGCCCGAGGGGAAAACGACGCCGACCCGCCGGAAGGTCTCGGGCGGGTCGGCGGTGAAGTGGTGAAGCGGTGAGTCAGGACTTGGTGTCGTCCTCGGCCGCGGGGGCCTCGTCCTCGGTGGGCTCCTCCTCGGCGACGACGCTCTCCTCGGGCGACGCCTCCTCGGTGAGCTCGGTCGGCGCGTCGGTCGTGGCCGTCTCGTCGGTGGTCTCGGTGGTCTCGGTCTCCTCGACCGGGGCCTCCTCGACGGGAGCGGCAGCGGCCGCGGGGGCCGTCTTGGTGCGGGGAGCGGTCGGCGAGTAGGCCTCGGTCACGAGCTCGATGACCGCCATGGGGGCGTTGTCGCCCTTGCGGGGGTTGAGCTTGGTGATCCGGGTGTAGCCGCCGGGACGCTCGGAGAAGGTCGGCGCGATCTCGGTGAAGAGGGTGTGCACGACGCTCTTGTCGCGGATGGTCTTGAGCACCATGCGGCGGTTGTGGAGGTCGCCCTTCTTCGCCTTGGTGATGAGCTTCTCGGCGTGCGGGCGTAGGGCGCGCGCCTTGGCCTCGGTCGTGGTGATCCGACCGTGCTCGAAGAGCTGGCTCGCGAGGTTCGCGAGGATCAGGCGCTGGTGGGCCGGGCTGCCGCCGAGGCGGGGACCCTTGGTGGGCTTGGGCATGGCTCTTCTTCTCGATTCTCCCCGGCCGTGTCAGGTACCGGGATAGAGGGCGGGTGCTGCTGAGACGCCGACCCGCCCGAGAGGGCGGGTCGGCGGTGGTGTCAGTACTGCTCGTCCTCGACGAACGCGTCGTCGTCGTCGTCGCCGTAGGCGGCGAGCGCGGCCTGCGGGTCGAAGCCGGGCGCGCTGTCCTTGAGGGACAGGCCCATCTCGACCAGCTTGGCCTTGACCTCGTCGATCGACTTCGCACCGAAGTTGCGGATGTCGAGCAGGTCCTGCTCCGAGCGCGAGATGAGCTCACCCACGGTGTGGATGCCCTCGCGCTTGAGGCAGTTGTAGGAACGGACGGTCAGCTGCAGGTCCTCGACCGGGAGGGCGAGGTCGGCGGCGAGCTGCTCGTCGACGGGCGAGGGGCCGATGTCGATGCCCTCGGCCTCGACGTTGAGCTCACGCGCCAGGCCGAACAGCTCGACCAGGGTCTTGCCGGCCGACGCGATGGCGTCGCGGGGTAGGATCGAGGGCTTGGTCTCGACGTCGATGACCAGCTTGTCGAAGTCGGTGCGCTGCTCGACACGGGTGGCCTCGACCTTGTAGGTCACCTTCAGCACGGGGCTGTAGATCGAGTCGACCGGCATCCGGCCGATCTCGTTGTCGGCGCCCTTGTTCTGGACGGCGGAGACGTAGCCGCGGCCACGCTCGACGACGAGCTCCATCTCCAGCTTGCCCTTGTCGGACAGCGTGGCGATCTGCAGCTCGGGGTTGTGCACCTCGACCCCGGCGGGGGGCGCGATGTCAGCGGCCGTGACGGCACCGGCGCCGGACTTGCGGAGGTACATCGTGACGGGCTCGTCGTGCTCGGAGGAGACGACCAGACCCTTGAGGTTCAGGATGATCTCGGTGACGTCCTCCTTGACGCCCTCGATCGTCGAGAACTCGTGGAGCACGGTGTCGACCTTGATGCTCGTGACCGAGGCACCGGGGATCGACGACAGGAGGGTACGACGGAGCGAGTTGCCGAGCGTGTAGCCGAAACCCGGCTCCAGCGGCTCGATGACGAACCGCGAACGGAACTCGTCGACGGTCTCTTCCGACAGTGAGGGACGCTGTGCGATGAGCACTGATTCTTTCCTTTCCGGACCCACCCGCTATATGACGGACCCGAACATTTGCGTGTTGACGGCGGCGACGTACGTGCGAGCGGTGGCCGGGCGAGCCCGGCCACCGACGCAATCACTTCTTGGAGTAGTACTCCACGATGAGCTGCTCCTGGATCGGCATGTCGATCTGCGCGCGCAGCGGGACCTGGTGGACCAGGATCCGCATGCGGTTGGGGAGCGACTCGAGCCAGGCCGGGACGACCCGCTCGCCGAAGGTCTCGCGGGCCACGATGAACGGCGTCATCTCGAGCGACTTCTCGCGCACGTCGATGATGTCGTAGGCCGAGACCTGGAAGGACGGGATGTCGACCTTCTTGCCGTTGACCAGGAAGTGCCCGTGGGACACCAGCTGGCGGGCGTGGCGACGCGTGCGGGCGAACCCACCGCGGTAGACCACGTTGTCGAGGCGGCACTCGAGCAGCTGCAGGAGGTTGTCACCGGTCTTGCCGGAGCGGCGCGAGGCCTCCTTGTAGTAGTTCAGGAACTGCTTCTCCATCACGCCGTAGGTGAAGCGAGCCTTCTGCTTCTCCTGCAGCTGGGAGCGGTACTCGCTCTCCTTGATGCGGGCGCGGCCGTGCTGGCCCGGAGGGTAGGGGCGCTTCTCGAACGCTGCGTCGCCACCGACGAGGTCGACACCGAGACGGCGCGACTTCCGGGTCATGGGTCCGGTGTAACGGGCCATGGGTCAGTCTCTCTTTCTCAGTCTCGGGTCAGACGCGCCGGCGCTTGGGCGGGCGGCATCCGTTGTGCGGGGTGGGCGTGACGTCCTGGATGGTGCCGACCTCGAGGCCGATGGCACCGAGGGACCGGATGGCCGTCTCGCGGCCCGAGCCCGGGCCCTTGACGAAGACGTCGATCTTCTTCATCCCGTGGTCCATCGCGCGACGACCCGCGGCCTCGGCGGCCATCTGGGCGGCGTACGGCGTGGACTTGCGCGAGCCCTTGAAGCCGACGGTGCCGGCAGAGGCCCACGAGATGACCGCACCCGTGGGGTCGGTGATCGTGACGATCGTGTTGTTGAACGTGCTCTTGATGTGGGCTTCGCCCTGAGCGATGTTCTTCTTCTCCTTGCGGCGGACCTTCTTGGCGCCGGCCGCACGAGCCTTGGGAGGCATGCAGTTCTCCTGTGTTAGCTGGTCTGTGAGTTAGGAAGGCAGTGAGGCGCGCGAGCGCGACGGCTCACTTGGCCTTCTTCTTGCCGGCAACCGTGCGCTTCGGACCCTTGCGGGTACGGGCGTTGGTCTTGGTGCGCTGACCGCGGACCGGGAGGCCCTGACGGTGGCGGCGACCCTGGTAGCTGCCGATCTCGATCTTGCGACGGATGTCGGCCTGGACCTCTCGACGGAGGTCGCCCTCGATCTTGAAGTTGCCCTCGATCGCGTCGCGGAGCTTGACCAGCTCTTCGTCACCCATCTGGTGCACGCGCTGGTTGGGGTCGACCCCGGTGAGTGCGAGCAGCTGCTGGGAACGGGTACGGCCGATGCCGTAGATGTAGGTGAGTGCGATCTCGATGCGCTTGTCGCGCGGGAGGTCGACACCAACAAGGCGTGCCATGTGATGGCCCTTTCTTGAAGGACGGTGTGTCCTTCGGTGGTTCACAGAGGTTTCGATCGTGACGCGCCCGGGGGTGGTGCCCGGCTCCGGCCTTCTGCTCCGGAGGTGGTTCGCCCCCCGCGATGGTGCTGCGCGGGGCTAAGCGTTCACGTTGATGGGGTGTTCAGTTGTGCGGTGCCGGGGTGAGCGGTGCTCAGCCCTGGCGCTGCTTGTGACGCGGGTTCTCGCAGATCACCATGACCACGCCGTGACGACGGATCGTCTTGCACTTGTCACAGATCTTCTTGACGCTCGGGTTGACCTTCATGCGTCGACCCTTTCTGGTTGGTCGGCTGCTTACTTGTAGCGGTAGACGATGCGACCCCGGGTGAGGTCGTACGGCGAGAGCTCCACCACCACGCGGTCCTCGGGGAGGATCCGGATGTAGTGCTGGCGCATCTTGCCGCTGATGTGGGCGAGCACCTTGTGGCCGTTGCTCAGCTCGACGCGGAACATGGCGTTGGGGAGGGCCTCCGTGATGGTGCCCTCGAGCTCGATCACGCCTTCTTTCTTCGGCATGTCCTCCACAATCTGTTGTCTGGATGTCGCTTCGTGTGTCTACCGTCCGGCCCGGGAACCTCCGGTCGGGTGACCGGTGGACCTCGTAGGATCGCTCTTCGGAGCCTCAGACCGGACGCACGACCGCACCGCTCTTGCGAGAGGACGGACACGCTCCGGGCAGCCGCGAGGCACCGCAGGGCAGACCCACGTTGGGCCGACACGCCAGTTTACGAGGTTTCCTGCCGGAAACACGAATCCGGCCGGTCGCGACCCTGCAGTCCGCGCTGTCGGGACCGACTAGGCCGCGAGCAGGCGCAGGGTCTCCTCGCGCGCGGGGCTGATCCCCGCGTCGGTGCCGGTCGTGGCCCCGGCCACGGGGTGGATCATCACCTCGTCCACCCCGTACGTCGCCGCGAGCTCCGCCACGCGGGCCCGGGCCTGCTCGGCGTCGCCGATCACCCACCGGGCGGCCATGGCCTGCACGAGCCCGCGGTGCGCGTCGGGCACGCCCTCGGCCTCGGCCTCCTCGACGGTGCGCTGCGCGGTCAGCGGCTGGCCGGTCCGCAGCGCCACCATCTGCAGGAGCTGCGGCAGCGCGCGGCGCTGGGCCTCCTCGGAGGTCGCGGCGACGGCGGCGTTGACGGTGAGGAACGTGCGCGGCTCGGCCAGCTCGGGCGAGGGGGTGAAGCGCGAGCGGTAGAGCTCGATCGCCTCCCGGGTGCCGTCGCCGGAGAAGTGGTGGGCGAAGACGTAGGGCATGCCCTTCTCGGCCGCCAGGCGCGCGGAGTAGTCCGAGGACCCGAGCAGCCAGATCTGGGGCACCGAGGTGGCGGTCGGGGTGGCGCGCAGCACGTGCCGGCGCCCCTGGACGGCCAGCCCGACGCCGCCGGGCTCCATCATCGCGAGCACGTTGTCGACGTACTCGGGGAAGAGCGTGACGGCCTCGTCGGTGACCCCGCCGGCGCCGTGACGCAGCGCCCAGCCGGTCACGGGGTCGGTGCCGGGGGCCCGGCCGATGCCGAGGTCGATGCGACCCGGGAACGCCGCCTCGAGCAGCGCGAACTGCTCGGCCACGACCAACGGGGCGTGGTTGGGCAGCATCACGCCGCCGGAGCCGACGCGCAGGCGAGCGGTGGCCGAGGCGACCATCGAGATGAGGACCGGCGGGTTGGTGGCCGCGACGGCCGGCATGTTGTGGTGCTCGGCGATCCAGTAGCGGGTGTAGCCGACCTGGTCGGCCACGCGCGCCAGCGCCAGCGTCGCGGCGATCGCGTCCCCGGTCGTCTGGTCGCTGCGGACCGGCACCAGGTCGAGCACGGACAGGGCAGGCATGGTCGTGGACATCACCTGCTCAACCGGCGCCGAGCACGGTTCATTCCGGCCGGGCACCCAGCCGGAGGTAATTGGGTGCAGACTGTGCCAGGTGAATACGGGCCGGGGCGCGCAGGCGCCCGGCGGACCCCCGGACCTGGAGTGACATGACGACGCCACCACGCCCCCGCGCCTACCGCTCGCCGCTGCGGGCCGAGAAGGCCGCCGAGACCCGGCGCGCCATTATCGCCGCGGCCGCCGAGGTGTTCTCCGAGCAGGGCTACGCCGGCGCCACCATGCAGCAGGTCGCCCAGCGCGCCGGGGTCTCCCTGGAGTCGGTCAACAAGGTCGGCACCAAGCCCGAGCTGCTCGTCAAGGCGTTCCAGCAGACCTACGCCGGCGAGGGTGGGTGGCGCTCGATCATCGACCAGCCGGAGCTGCTCGCGATCATGTCCGACGAGGACACCGAGCGGGCCGTGGGCGCCTACGCCGAGTTCATCGGCGCCGCCAACGGGCGCTCGGGCGGCATCTGGGCCGCGGTGCGGGCCGCGGCGATGTCCGAGGAGCGGGTCTCGGCGGCCGTCGCCGAGCTGATCGCGCTCAAGCGCTCGGACTTCCTGCTCGGGCACGGCTGGTACCTCGGTCGCGGCATGGCCGACGAGGCCGCCGCGCCCGAGGCGTTCGCGGCGTACCTCTACGTCCTCACCTCCCAGGAGACCTACGACCAGCTCGTGCACGACTGGGGCTACTCCCCCGCGTCGTACGTCGCGTGGCTTCGGGCGGCGATCCTCGCCATCGGTCCGACGACGTCCGCCCTGCCCGGCCCGGGTCACGCATCGTCGACGTCACTGGTCTAATCCAGTTGGCTTCATATGTATTGAATACATGGAACACCTAGCCAACTCCTCCGAACGTTGTTAACGTCGCGCACTCACCCGGTCCCGCACTCCGCGTCCTCTCGCGTCGGGACCGACCCCTCCCTCGAAGGCGATCCCATGCGCACACCCCTGCCCACCCTGACGGCCCGCGCCGTCCGCACCGCCACGACCGGACTCGTGCTCGGCCTCGCGGCGAGTGCCTTCTCCGCGGTGACCGTGACACCGGCCCACGCCGCCGACTTCGACCCGGTGCCGCACCTGGTCCTCGACGCCGACCCCGGCCCAGCCGACTCGCAGCCCTCGGAGGTGGTCACCCTCGGCTCGCGTGTCCTCTACAACGCCAGCGCCGGGACGGCGGGGGCCGAGCTGTGGGTGAGCGACGGCAGCGCCCGCGGCACCCACGTGCTCAAGGACCTGCGCCCCGGTGACGGCTCCTACCCCTACCACCTGCTCACGGTCGGGTCCCGCGTGTTCTTCACCGCCGACGACGGCACCCACGGCCGGGAGCTGTGGGTCACCGACGGCACCGCGGCCGGCACCCGCCTCGTGCGGGACATCAGCTCGGGCAGCCCGTCCGGCGAGCCGGACCAGCTGGTGGCGGTGGGAGCGACCGTCTACTTCACGGCCACCGACCCGTTCAACGGGCGCGAGCTGTGGCGCTCCGACGGGACCGTCGCCGGCACCACGCTGGTGTCCGACATCGGGGCCGGCAGCGACGACGCCGAGATCCAGGCCCTCACCCGCTGGGGCAAGAACCTCGTGTTCTCCGCCACCGGCGCCGGGGGTGCGGAGCCGTGGGTCAGCAACGGCAACCCGGGCCCGGGGACCCAGAAGCTGGGAGACATCAACCCGACCGGGTCGTCGGCCCCTCGGGACTTCACGGTCCTCGGGTCGAGCATCGTCTTCACCGCCCAGTCCAGCGACGGCAACCGCGAGCTGTGGCGAAGCGACGGCACCCTGCCCGTGCTCCTGAAGGAGACGGTGCCAGGCGCCACCGGCAACGGTCAGCAGCACCTGGTCGCCTTCGGCGACAAGATCGTGTTCGACGCCTGGGACGGCGTCCACGGCAACGAGCTGTGGGTCACCGACGGGACGACCCCCGGGACCCACATGGTGGCCGACCTGCGCCCCGGCGCCGAGAGCTTCGGCCCCGAGAACGCCGTCGTCTACCGAGGCTCGGTGTACTTCGCGGCAGCGAGCACCCAGACCGCCAACCAGCTGTGGGCCACGCAGGGGACCGCGGCGACCACGCGACTCGTCAAGGAGTCCGTCGGCGGCACCGGCCCCAGCGAGCTCCTCGCCGCCGGCGGCCTGCTGTTCTACTGCGGCGCCTCCGGCGCGCAGGGCCGGGAGCTGTGGCAGAGCGACGGCACGACCGCGGGAACCCACCTCACCCGGGACATCCTGCCCGGTGCTGCCGAGTCCAACGCCCAGCCCGTGGCGGCGGTGTCCAACACGCTCTTCTTCGCCGCGACGGAGGCTCACGGCCGCGAGCTGTGGGCGTACACCATGCGTCCGTCGAGCACGAGCGGTCAGCGCAAGGTCGCCACGAAGCGGGCCGCCGCCAAGCGCCGGATCCGCGTCGCCGTCACCGTGCGTGCGGCGGGCACCACGCCCACCGGCGTCGTGGTGCTGAGGAAGGGCTCCCGGGTGGTGGGCACCGCGACGCTGTCGGGCGGCAGGGCCAAGGTGCGCATCACCAGGAAGCTGCGCAAGGGCACCCACCGGCTGCGCGCCTACTACGCCGGCAGCGTGCACGCCAGCACGTCGCGCTCGAAGGTCATCAAGGTCGTCGTCCGCTAGCCCCCACGACCTCACCAGACCCCCCGCGTCCCCCCACGCGGGGACCCGCCCTCGGCCTGCGCGATGACGGCGTCAGCGACGCCGGAAGGTGCGCAGGCTGAGGGCGGCCCTCAGGCGCCGCAGCCGCGGCACCTCGCGGGAGAGCCGGTGACGCTCGGCGTCCACCGCGGCCCAGTAGGACGCCGCCGCGGCCTCCGGGGGCTGACCCGGACCGAAGACGTGCCGGTCGGCGAGCGCCGCGAGACCCGGCGCCTGCGGCGACGCCACGCTCGAGGACTGCTCGCGACGCGTCCACCCCGCGCCGACCGGCACGGGCTGGCCCAGGTCGCGGGCGTGGTCGACCAGCTCGCGCCAGGCTCCCACGATGCGCGCGGACATCCGGTCGGCGGCGCGACGGCGACGGCGGCGCAGGACCTTGGCCAGCACCACCGACGAGAGCAGCAGCACCACCACGAGCAGCGGCAGGCCGACGTAGAGCAGGACGACCCGCACCCAGGCGGGGAGGCCGCCGCTCTCGTCGGCGTCGCGGTCGCCCTTGCGGGCGTTGAGCTCGGCGTCGTTCTGCTCGGCCAGCGTCGACGGCGGCGGGATCGGAGCGGGCGGCGGCACCACGGTGCCGCTCATCTCCTGCTCCGTCAGCGGCGGCTGCTCGGCCGGCCGGTCGGTGTCCATGAACGTCTCGGTCGGCAGCGTGCGCCAGCTGCCGTCGGCCACCTGGAGCTCCACCCAGGCGTGCACGTCCTTGCCCTGCACGACCCCGTCGTCGGGCACCACCGCACCGAGCACGACACGGGCGGGCACCCCGATCTTGTTGGCGAGCAGCGCCATCACGGCGGCGTACTGCTCGTCGTTGCCGACCATGATCGGCGCGTTGACGAACTCCTCGGCGAGCCGGCGCACGTGGTGACCGGCGTGGTAGATCTTCTCGCTCTCCAGCACGCCGTCGGAGTACTTGCCCTCCGTGCGCAGGTGCTCCGCGGCGGCGAAGACCCGCTCCATCGGCTCCGAGGCGCCGGCCGACCACTGGACCGCCTGGGTGTCGAGGAAGCCGGCGGCCAGCGCGGCCTCGCCGAGCGAGCCCGAGGGCACCGAGGTCGCGGTGACCTCGTCGTCGGCCCGGACGGCGGTGAAGTGGTAGCGGTCGCCGGGAGCGAGCCCCGACGGCACGACGGCCGTCGCGGTGGCGAGGTTGTAGCGGAAGGACTCCGCCATCTCCTCGGTGGCGCCGTCCTCGAACTCCATCGACTGCAGGGCCCCCACCGTCGGCAGCCAGACGCCGGAGTAGCCCTCGCCGAGGGTCACCGTGACGTCCACGTCGTCGCCGTCCACGGGGTTGTCGATCGTCGACGACACCCGCTGGAAGGTGTCGTCGGAGCTGTTGGGCACGGTGTCCTCGGCGGCTCCCCAGACCACGCCGTCGTAGCGGTCGAGCGCGGCGATCCGGATCCGGGCACCCTCGGGGGCGCCCTCGACCGTCATCAGGGTCTTGTCGTGCAGGTTGACCGCGTCGGGCTTGGGCATCTTGACGTAGCGACGGAACGACGACAGCGGCGAGGGGTACTGCCCGATGTCGAACGGTGGCTCGACGTAGGTGCGCAGCACGACCCGCCCGTCGTCGGAGCCGGTGGCCCAGGTGGCGACGGGCAGCGCCGCCGTGGCAGCCAGGCCGACCATCGCGGCGCCGAGGGCGAGCCGGCGTCCCCGGCCGATCCCCCCGCGCACCGGCGCGCTCGAGCGCTGCACGCGCAGGGCGAGCCACCCGATCGCGAGGACGGTGAAGACGACCCCCTGGAGCCACACCGACTGCGGACGGGCCACGCCCAGCAGGATCACCGCGACCAGCAGCGCCGCCGGCACCAGCACCGGCAGCACGGCGCGCAGCCAGACCGGACCCGAGCGCAGCCGCCCGGTCAGGGTGCCGAGCAGCCCGGCCACGAGCCCGAGCACCCACGGCAGCACGAGCAGCGGCCCGTCGCCGTCGACCGGCGGCACCGTGGTGAGCAGGTCCTTCCAGCCGAAGAGCACCTGGTCACCCAGCTCCCCGACAGCCGACGGCCCGGGCGCCGCGTGCAGCGCCAGGGGTGCGCCGACCAGGACGAAGACCACGATGCCGAGGACCACGGCGGCGATGCCGGGCCAGCGCAGGGAGGTCGTCACGTGGGCCAGGACGATCCCGAGCACGACGCCGGTGAGCCCGACGACGAGGTGCCCGACGCCCGTGTAGGTGGTGGCGAGGCCCGATAGCGCGGTCGCGCACGCTGCGAGCAGCAGCACGGCGTCGACCAGGTCGTGCCGACCGGGGAGGAGGCGGCTCACCGCGCGCTCCAGTGCAGCAACCCGGGCAGGTCCTCCTTGGTGGCGACGTGCAGGACCGTGAGGCCGCTGGTCTCCGTGACGCGGTGGGTGGCCGTGCTGTCCACGACGATCGCGATGCGGCGCACCTCCGGCGGGAACGTCGCCGAGGCGCGCAGCACGGTCTCGAACGGCGCGTCCGGGCCGGTGACGAGGAACAGCAGGCTGGTGTCGGAGGCGATGTCGGCGGCCTTGCGCGCCGCCGGCACCAGCCCGACCCGGCCGGTCTCTGCGCGGCACACGGCGTCGAGCGCGAGGTGGCCGTCGAAGCCCGAGGAGGCGTGGGCGCCGCACACGAACGACGCCTCGAAGTCGTCGAGCACCGCGCGCACGATGATCGAGGCGGCCGCCGACATCGCGGTCTCGAACTGCTCCTCGCCCCGCTCGTCGGCTCCCCAGCTGGCCGGCAGGTCGTCGACCACGATGGTGGCGTGGCTGCGCCGGGTGTCGAGGTACTGGCGCACGAGCAGCTGGCTCTCCCCGGCCGACGCCATGGCCTTGGCCGAGGAGCGCCAGTGCACGTGGCGCAGGTCGTCGCCGGCGACGTACTCGCGCAGGGTGTGGAAGGCCAGGTCGCTCTGGGAGATCGCCTCGGTCTCCACCCCCTCCAGGTCGCGCAGCAGCCCGGCGCCGAGGGCGTCCAGCGGCACCATGGCCGGGCGCACCAGGATCTCGTGGAGCTCGGTCCACTCCGTGTCGCGCGAGCACAGCGACAGCGGGTCGCCACGACGCGTGGTGGCGGGACCGACGCCGATCACGCCGCGGCGCTCGGTGCGCACGGTGAAGCTCTCCTCGTGCGTCGCTCCCGGCGCGAGCGTGGGGATGCCGTAGCGGTGGACGGCGTCGCCCACAGGCAGCTCGAAGATGGTCGGCAGCATCCGGCGCGAGGAGGTGTTGGTGACGTCGATGCCGGCCGACACGGTCTCGCCCGCCTTGACCCGCGCCGGCTCCAGCACGAGGTCGACGTGCACGCGGGTCCGCCCCACGAGGAACGGCAGCGAGGCCAGGAGGAGCAGCACGCAGGCGACGCCGAGGACGGCCAGCTCGCGCCACCCGCCCCAGGCCGCACCGGCCAGCGCGAGGACCCCCAGGGCGAGCACCATCCACCCGAGCGGGTTGACCACCCGCTCGAGCCCCTGGAGCATCCCCCGCACCTGCCGCACGGGCGTCAGGCCACCCGGTCGGTCGGCGGCGCGACCGAGTCGAGCAGCCGCGCGATGACGGTGTCGATGGAGATGCCGCTGAACTGGGCCTCCGCATCGAGCAGCAGACGGTGGCAGAGCACGGGCACGGCCAGGTCCTTGACGTCGTCGGGCACGACGTGGTCACGGCCGTCGGCCGCCGCCCAGGTCTTGGCGACGCGGATCATCGCCAGGCACCCACGGGCGGACAGCCCGAGCTTGACGTGCGGCTGGCGGCGCGACTCCTCGGCGATCTCGGCGACGTAGCCGACGACGGCCGGGTCGACGTAGACCTCGTCGGCCAGGCTGCTCATCTGCGCCACGGCGGCCGAGGTGATGACCGGCGTGACCAGGGCGGCGCGGTCGCGGACCTTGGCGTTGACGAGCAGCTCGATGGTCGCGGCCTTGTCGGGGTAGCCCACCGAGGCCTTCATCAGGAACCGGTCCAGCTGCGCCTCGGGCAGCCGGTAGGTGCCGGCCTGCTCGATGGGGTTCTGCGTCGCGATGACCATGAACGGGCGCCCGACCTCGTGCGGATGGCCGTCGACGGTGACGCGGCCCTCCTCCATGACCTCCAGCAGCGCCGACTGGGTCTTGGGCGAGGCCCGGTTGATCTCGTCGGCGAGCACGATCGTGTGGAAGATCGGGCCGGGGTGGAACTCGAAGGTCCCCTTGTGCTGGTCGTAGACGGTCACGCCGGTGACGTCGGAGGGCAGCAGGTCGGGCGTGAACTGGATGCGCGCGTGGCTGCCCTGGACGGTGTTGGCCAGCGAGCGCGCCAGCATCGTCTTGCCCGTGCCCGGGAAGTCCTCGAGCAGCAGGTGCCCCTCGGACAGCAGGCACGTCAGCGCCAGACGTACGACGTGCCGCTTGCCGAGCACGGCCTTGGCCATGTTGTCGGTCAGCTGGTCGAAGGTCTGCTTGAACCACGCAGCCTGGTCGTGGGAGATCGTCACGGAGGTCCTCGGGGTGCCTAGTTGTTGGGCCAGTTGTAGTGGTTGGACTCGACACCGTCGCACTTCACCCAGACCGAGCGGGCCGGCCACCCGTAGTAGGCGCCGGGCTGCACCGAGCGGTTGGTGGCGACCGCCCGCGTGGCGTAGCCGTTCGGCGAGACGTCGTCGTAGAAGGTGCAGTTCATCGGGCTGTAGCCCCAGTTCTCACTGGTGAAGAGGATCCTGCCGCAGCTCGCGTGCAGGCAGTCCTCCCCCGACCCGTCGCGGTTGCAGGCGGGGTTGTTGCTCACGTCGCTGCAGCGGTCGCCGCGGCTGATGGTGACCTTGGGCTTCGGCTGGTTCTCCGTCTGCGGCGACTCCGCCGTGCGCTCCGCCGGCCCACGCTTCGGGCTGTTGTCCGACAGCGTCACCGTCAGCCGCTCGGTGGCGGTGTAGCCGATGTCGATCGTGGAGGTGCGGAACGTCGAGACGTCGACGCTGGTGGAGGCGAAGGTCTCCTTGGCCCGCTTGTCGCTGTCGACGGTGACCGAGGCGGAGTCGCCGTTGGCGTCCACGGTGATCGTCCAGTAGACGTTGCGGCCGTTGACCGTGGGGTCCAGGCGGGTGATGTGGACCCGCCCGAGGTTGCCGTAGGTCTGCAGGGGCTTGGTCCCCGAGCGCTCGCACGCCCCGGACTCGTTGCACACCTCGAGCTGGATCGTGTACGGGTGGTCGTTGGAGCCCACCTTGAACGGCACGTCCTGGGAGCCGGTCCCGTTGAAGGTGCTGACCGGGGCCCCGTCGGAGTAGATCGTCACCTTCGACTGCGCCCCCCGGGAGCGCGGGACGGTGAACTGGGCGCGCCCCGACTGGTCCTGCCCCGTGGGGACGACGAGGAAGCCGCCGCTCCAGGGCTCGGGCTGGCCGACGGCGTTCCACGGCGAGCCCGGCCCCGTGGCGACCTTGCCCTGGCCGTTCTTGTTGGTGGCGCGCACCGCGTAGGTGTAGGTCCGGCCGTCGTAGGACATCCCGGCGTCGTCGCAGCGGGTGGCGACGAGGTTGCTGCACGAGGGCAGCGGTCGGCCGTCGCGCAGCACCGTGTAGCGCACGGGCGTCGGGCCGTTGGGGTTGACCTCGGGCCAGGTGAGCGTGACCGCACCGGTGTCGCCGGGTGTGCGCTGGTCGGTGACCGTCGGCGCCGCGGGGGTGCCCGGCGTCCCGACCGACTGGTACGGCGCGGAGCGGCGCGCCGGCCCGATGAAGCGGGCGTTCTCCGCCGCGACGGAGAACGCGTACTTCTTGTTGTTGTCCAGGCCGGTGATCGTGATCGAGGGCTGCGTGGAGCTCTTGCTCCCCCCGGGCCAGGACACGAGGTAGCGGCGGATCGCGCTGGTCTTGGTCGTCGGCTTGGTCCACGAGATCACGAGCACGCGGTCGCCCTCGCGCACCTGCCGGATCGGGCCGACCAGGCCGGGCTTCGCGTCGGGGGTCGCCTGCGCGGAGCCGGGGCTCCACTCCGACCACCCGATGCGGTTGTGCGCGCGCACCTGGAAGGAGTAGGGCCGGCCGTTGGTGAGGCCCCGGACCTCGCAGGAGGTGCCGCCGCACTGCTGGGTGACGCCGCCGCTGCGCACCTCGTAGCGGTCGACGGGCGCGCCGTTGGCCTGCGGCGCACGCCAGCTGAGCAGGACCTCCTGGTCGCGCACGGTCTCGCCGGGCACCGGGGCGGTCGGGGTGTCGGGGACGTCCAGGACCTCGACCGCGATGCGGCCCTCGACGAGCCGCTCCGGCCCGGGGTCGCCGGCCACGTCGCTCATCACGACCCGGAACTCCGCGCGCCCGTCGACTCGCTCGCCGGTGGTGATCGTGACGCGCGAGCCGTCGACCTCGGCGCGCACCTCGAGGTCGGTGAGCTGGGTGGCCTCGACCACGGTCGGCTCGGGGTTGGGCACGCCCGCGCGGAGGTACGGCGCCAGGTCGATCGTGCGGGTCTCGCCCGCGCGCATGTCGCCGACGCGGATCGCGGCCAGGGAGGGCGGCGGGGACTTCACCACGACCAGCTCGACCCGGCCCGGCTCGCTGCCCTCGCTGGTGACCAGCATGGTGCCGCGGCTGCCGACCCGGGCGTCGGCGTCGGCGGCCACGCCGATGGCCTGGCCGCTCGGCTCGATGATCGCCAGCCCGTCGCTCGAGGCCTCCCAGTCGGCGTCGAAGACCAGCCCGCCGGCGTCGGCGGGGTCGGGGGTCCACACGTGGCACAGCGACGCGACGTCGATGTCGAGCGACTGCCCCTGGGCGATCTGCACCGGCTCGTCGGGGCAGCGCAGGATCGGCGTCTGCGCCCCCACCTGCACCGGCACCGACAGCACGGCACGCACGCCCGCCGCGTCGTCGACCGAGGTGCCGGTGGTGACCTCGAAGACCACGGCGCCGGGACCGACGTAGCCCTCGGCGGCCTCGAGGTCGAAGGTGCCGTCGCCGGTGACGACGGGGCCCAGCTGGGAGGGCGGGGACGCCCAGATGCGGTCCTTGAGGGTGAACCGCACCGGGCCGCCGCTGGGGTTGACGACGTAGTCGGACAGGTCGAGGGACTCGGTGTCGCCCGAGTCGATCTCGATGAGCGCCCCGTCCTCGACGTAGGGAGCACCGGCGCGCACGGGCGGCACGAACAGCGACCCGGTCGCCACTCCCCCGTCGGCGTCGCTCACCCGGAAGGGCACCACGAGCGGGTGGTCCCCGCGCTGGACGGTGACCGTGCCGCCGGCGATCTCGGCGGTCAGCCCCGGCGGCGTCATGACCTCGGTGACGCGCAGGGCGGAGGCCGGACCGTCCGGGTCGTAGGCGGTCTCCAGGACGTCGACGCGGACGGTGTCGCCGTCGTCGGTCTCGCCGAACGCGTCGAAGACGACCGGAGGGTTGTTGAAGGGCTTCGAGGTGCGCAGGGTGAGGGCGGCCTGGGACGCGCTCAGCCCGTTGCTCAGGCGGTAGACGGCCTCGACGTCGCGGCCGGACCCTGCCGCGCGGGAGTCCACCACCACCGGGCCCTGGGGGGACTCGAGCGTGACGCCCTTCGGTGGGTCCAGCAGCTCGATCCCGACCCGGTCGCCGTCGGCCACCAGGTCGTTGGCCAGCACGTCGACGGTCGCCACGCGTCCGGGCTCGACCGTCACGGCGTCGTCGACCGCGAGCGGGGGCTGGGGCCGGGCCGGCTGGACGACGGCGATGCGCACGCTGCCGGTGGACTCGGCGCCCTGCGGGTCGACGACGGTGTAGCCGAACTCGTCGGTGCCGACGCTGCCGGGATAGGCCTGGTACTGCAGGGAGTTGGCGCCGTAGGCGACCAGGCGGCCGAGCGTGGGGGCCGTGGTGATGCCGGTCAGGGTGACGGGGTCGCCGTCGGGGTCCACGCCGGCGCCCGGGACGGTCAGCTTGACGGCGTCCCCGGACACCACCCGCGCCTCGAGGGCGGGCGGCTCCGGTGGCTCGTTGGGCCGGTCGGCCGGGATGACCGTGATCTCGGCCTTCCCGGGCGTGGTCTCGCCGGCCGCGTTGGACGCGAGGTAGCGGACCGTGAACGTCTGGGCGTCGTCGAGGTCGCGCGGGGCGACGTAGCGCACGAAGCGCCCGGCGACGTACGCCGTGCCGGTGGGCACCTCGTCGTCGCCCGGCGGGAGCACGGTCAGCGACCCGGCGGTCTCCCCGGCGACGTGCTCGACCAGGCCGAGCTCGTCGCCCGAGGGGCTGAAGTCGTTGTCGAGCACGGGGATCGAGACGCCGGCCCCCTCGCGGACGACCACGCGGTCGGCCTCCGTGACCGGCGAGGTGTCCTCCGGCACCGGGCGCTGGGTGACGACGACCTCGCCCTCGATGCCGGAGCGGCTGCCGTTGCTGATGCGGTAGCGGACGACCTGCAGCGCGGGTGCGAGGCTGCCCTGCCGCGCCGCGACGCGGAGCCAGCGTCCCTCGACGACGGCGACGTCGAGCTGGTTGGCCTCGTCGGCGTCGGCGCCCTGGACGACGAGGAGGCCGCCGGTGGGGTCGACGTCGTTGGCGAGGACGTCGACCAGCGTCGCGGCCTGGCCGTAGAGCGTGACGTTGTCGGGCATCGCGACCGGCGCCTGGGGCGGCTTCTCGGCCTTGCGGACGTCGACGCGGATGCGGCCCCGGGCGAACGGCGCGTTGCCGTAGCGGGTGTCGTAGTCCAGGAAGTAGGTGCGCGGCTGCGCCGAGCGGAACGTGACCGTGCCGCCGACGACGTCCGTGCGCACGTCGGCGCCGCCGGTGGCGGCGACCTTGCCGGCCAGCTCGAGCTCGGCGTCGGGCATCACGGGGTCGGAGCCGGGGAGGTCGTTGCCGAGCGGGCGGATCGTGATCGGCTTGCCGGCCTCCCCCGACACCACGTCGGGCTCGGCGACGGCCGGGTAGGCCACGCGGTCCTTGGGGCCCTGGACCTGGAACTTCAGCTCGTCGCCGACGGTCTCGCCGATGCCGTCGCTGACGGCGTAGGCGACCGTGACCAGACCGGCCTTGGCCGGTGCGGTGAACCGGATCCGGCCGCCCGTCGTGACCCGGGCTCCCGCCCCGGTCCGCTCGCCGCCGCGCGCGGTGGCCTCGGAGACCGAGAGCGGGTCGCCGTCCTCCTTGTCGCGCCAGTCGGGCAGGACGGGGACGTCGAGGGTGCCGCCCGAGGGGACGTTCCACACGCGCGGCTCGAAGCCCTCACGCAGCTGGGGCAACCCGTTGGCGGTGGCGGTGCGGGGGCGGACGGTCACCGTGGCGTGCGCCGAGACGTCCTGGCGGCCGTCGTCGATGAAGTACTCGAACGTCGTCGTCCCGGCCTGCTCGGGCAGGGTGATCTGGACGGTCTGGCCGTCGGGGCTGATCCGGACGTCGGCGTCCGAGCCGGTGATGTCCTGCACCGACCGGATGGACAGCAGCCGACCCTTGGGGGCCGTGTCGTTGTCGAGCGGGTGGAGGACCGTGGTGCGCCCGAGCCGCGCGCCGAGGTCGTCCGGCTTGGCCTCGGGCGGGCGGCGGTCGCCCTCCGCCTCCTCCTCGTTCTCCTCGTTCTTGTCGTCCTTGGTCACCTTCTTCTTGAAGGCGTCCCAGTTGTCGAGGCGGGTGGGGTTGTCGGAGTCGATGTTCCACACGGCTCCGGAGGCGCGGTCGTTGAGCAGGATCTCCCCGCGGTTGACGCGGAAGACCAGGTCGTTGGACTCCGTGCCGAGCTCGTTGACGACCGGGTCCTCCTCGCCGCAGCGCGTGGCGACCGCCCCGACCCCGCCGGACCATGCGCCGTACTGGCAGGCGCCGAGGCGGACCGGCTGCGTGGGCCGCCCGCCGACCCCCTCGGCGATCGTGCTCTCCTCGCCGGACTGCAGGTCGACGGCCAGCAGCCGGTCGGAGGTGGCCACCAGGACGGCGGAGGAGTCGGGACCGGGCTGCTGCAGCACCGACCCCGCGGGTACGTCGGTCTCGGCGCCGCCGACGACGGTGAGGGAGCCCGACTCGGTGTCCAGCAGCACCGGCGTGCTGCCCACGGCCGAGACCGTGATCCCGGGGCCCGAGTCGCTGGTCAGGTCGCTCTCGACCGGCGCCGAGAAGCCGGCGTCGGTGCGGGTGAAGCGGGTCAGGGTGTCGTCCTCGGAGGACACCGCGAGGATCTCGCCGTCCCGGGTCACGGCCAGCGCAGCGGCCTTGCCCACGTCGGCCAGCGGCGGGGCCTGGCTGTCCAGGTTGCCGACGACGGGCACCCCGAGCTCGGGGTCGGCGAGGTCGGCCCACAGCTTGCCCGTCGAGGGGTCGAGCACGGCGACGGTGCCGCCGGCGAGCCCCACCTGCGAGGCGCCCGGGATGCTGGCGGTGTCGCCGTCGGGGTGCTCGACCGAGGCGGGGTCGATCGCGGCCAGGGCGCCCGACGACGCGTTGACGGCGACGACCGAGGCGCCGTCCTGGACGACGTCGAGCTGGGCGTCGAGCTCGGCGAAGAGCGCGCCGTCGAGCTGGCCGATCGGCTTGTTGACCCGGCCGTAGAAGCCGTCGCGCGAGTTGGTGACCCAGATGCCGCCGTCGTTGAGTTGGGCCTCGTGCGTCTGGTAGCCGTCCGCCTGGACGGCAGCCACGACCACCCCGGCGACCACCGTCAGGAGGGCCAGGTTGGAGGCGATGGCGATCCGGTGCCGCCGGACCACCCCCGAGACGGACACGGGCCGTTCCCTTCTGTTGCACGCGAGGCTCGGTCGAAGCGTAAGAGCCGTGTCCACCCCTCACAACTCGACGCCGCTTGACCCGGCACCCGGGCCGCCCGGGACAATGGGGGCGAGGCGGCGAAGGGAGCCACATCCGGTGGAGGTCAGGTACGTGCCCGGCAGCGGCACCCTCCTCGGTGCGGGCACCCGCTGGCTGCTGCTCGACGCACCCGCCGACCCCGACGTGGTCGACCCTGTGTGGGACCTGGTGACCGCTGCGGCGCCGGCCGCCGACCTCGTCGTCGACGCGCTGGTCGCTCACTACGGTGAGGGCGTGTCCCTCGCCTACGTCGACCTGGCTCCGACGCACCGCGCCCAGGTCAGTCGCGGTGGGGCGCGGGTCGTGGAGAGCGACGGCGTCCACACCCTGACCCTCGGTGCCGACCACGTCCCCGGGTCGCTGCGCCTGGTCGCGGGCACCGTCGCCGCGGCCGCGGTCGACCTGCGCCCGGCCGCCGTCCCGTCGCGCCCCGTCCCCGTGGTCGGGTCGGCGGTCACGGCCCCGCCGCCACCGCCGGTCCCCGGCATCATCGACGCGATCCCCCCGGAGATCCTGGCCAGCCGGCCCGACGACCCGCCGCCGGAGCCGCCACCGGTCGTCACCTCCGACCCCCTCGAGGACGACCTCCCACGACCGGACGAGGGTCACGGGCACACCGTGCGCCGCGCCGTCGACCCCGACCACGACGGCCACACGACGTTCCGCTCCGCCCAGGCGCCGTCGTCCCCTCCCCCGACCACGCCGCCACCGGCGAGGGCTCCCGACCACCTGCACCAGCCCACCCACGAGACCGTGCTCGCCGTCCGCTGCCCCACGGGCCACGTCACCCCCGCGTTCGTCCCGACCTGCCGGGTGTGCGCGCGCCCGGTCGCCCCCCAGGACCCCGTCCGCGTCCCGCGCCCCCAGCTGGGCGTGCTGCGGCTGCCCGACGGCGACACCGTGCCCCTGGACCGTGGCGTCGTCCTCGGCCGCCAGCCCACCGCGCCGCCCGAGACCGCCGACTGGCCGCACCTGGTGCGCGTCGGCCACGACTCCTCCTACGTCTCCCGCACCCACCTGCGCGTCGAGCTCGACGGGTGGCTGGTCGTCGCCACGGACGTCGGCTCGCGAGGAGGCACGACCCTGCGCGTGCCCGGGCGGGCGCCGGAGCGCATCCGGGCGCACGAGCCGTACGTCTGGGAGCCCGGCCAGGTGCTGGACCTCGCCGACAGCTGCGAGGTCGTCTACGAGGTGGGGTCGTGAGCGGACCGTCGATCCCTGGCTACACCTACCTCGAGCACCTGGGTCGCGGCGGCTTCGCCGACGTCTACCTCTACGAGCAGGAGTGGCCGCGTCAGCGGGTGGCGGTCAAGGTGGTGCGCCCCGACGTACCGCTCACCGAGCGCGAGAAGCAGCTGTTCACCGCCGAGGCCAACGCCATGGCCCAGCTCTCCGACCACCCCTACATCGTCAGCGTGATCACCGCCGGCGTCACCGACGACCGGCCCTACCTCGTGATGCGCTACTGCCCGCCGCCCGACCTCGGGGTGCGGGTGCGGGCCGCGCCGATGTCGGTCGCCGACACGATGAGCACGGCGGTCAAGCTCGCGAGCGCGGTGGAGACAGCCCACCGCGCGGGGATCATCCACCGCGACATCAAGCCCAGCAACGTGCTCGTGACGAGCTACTCCGAGCCGGCGCTGAGCGACTTCGGGATCGCCGGACACGTGCACGAGCTGGCGAGCGAGCAGGAGGTCCGGATCTCCTACCCCTGGTCGCCGCCCGAGCTGCTCGACGGCCGCTCCAACGGCTCGGTCGCCTCCGACGTCTACTCGCTCGGGGCGACGATCTGGAACCTGCTGACCGGGCGGTCCCCCTACTCGGTGCCCAACGGCGACAACTCGCCTCGCGCCCTGACCGCACGGATCCTGCACGCTCCGCCGCCGTTGACGCAGCGTCCCGACGTGCCGCCCGCGCTGGAGCGGCTCCTGCAGCAGTGCCTGGCCAAGCGACCCGAGCACCGGCCGCAGTCGGCGCTCGAGCTGGCCCGCGCCCTGCAGCGGATCGAGGCCGAGGCCGGCTACTCCCGCACCCCGATCGCCGTCGAGGGCGACCGGCCGGCGGCGGGGGTGGCCGCACCCGCGGTCGTCGACCAGGACACGACCCACGTCAAGCCGATGACGGTCATCCCGGGAAGCGGCCCGCGTGCGGCCGCGCTCGAGGCGCCCGCGGCGCGGCCCGCCCCCGAGAGGGAGCGACGCTCCACCGTCGTGTGGGCGCTCGCCGGCGTCGCGGCCCTGGTCGCCGTCGGGGTGCTGCTCGTCGTCAACCTGTCCGGTGGGGAGGACCCCGAGCCGACACAGCCCGACCCCACCCGCAGCCGCACGCCCCTGTCGGTGGCGCCCGAGGCACCGGCCCGGCCGCCCGTCGTACGTGGCACGCGCGACGGCGACCGGGTGGTCTTCAGCTGGCGCTCCCCCGACGCCGGGCAGGCCGGCGACACGTGGGAGTGGAAGCGCACCGACACCGGCGAGAGCCGGCGCACGGAGGACGCGCGCCTGACGGTGACGTCCCCGAGCCGCACCTGTCTCCAGGTGCGGCTCATCCGCGGCAGCTACGCCTCGCCGTGGACCGAGGACTGCGTCGGCTGACGCCCCCTTCGGACCTGGACGGCGACCTAGGCGTCGGCCGCCTGCTCCTCGGCGTTGCGCTTGTCCTTCGCCAGGCTCGCGACCGCGGTGACGACCAGCGTCACGAGGATGACGCCGAGGCTGACCAGCGAGGTGATCTCCGGCACCGACACGTGCTCGCCGCCGTTGATGAACGGCAGCTCGTTCTCGTGGAGCGCGTGCAGGACGAGCTTGACCCCGATGAACGCGAGGATGAAGGAGAGCCCCAGCGACAGGTAGACCAGTCGCTTGAGCAGGCCGCCCAGCAGGAAGTACAGCTGGCGCAGGCCCATCAGCGCGAACACGTTGGCGGCGAAGACCAGGTAGGGCTCCTGGGTGATGCCGAAGATCGCGGGGATCGAGTCGAGGGCGAACAGGATGTCCGTGCTGCCCAGCGCGATGACCACGATCAGCATCGGCGAGACGACGCGCGAGCCGTTCTCCTTGTACCAGAGCTTGAGGCCCTTGAACTCCTCGCCGACGTTGAGGTGGTTCTGCGCGAACTTCACGACGGCGTTGTCCTCGGGGTGCTCGTCGTCGTTCGAGCGGTAGCTCTTCACCAGTGTGTAGGCGGTGTAGACGAGGAAGGCGCCGAAGACGTAGAAGACGAACGAGAAGTTCTCGATGAGCTGGTAGCCCAGGGCGATAAAGATCGCGCGGAAGATGAGGGCCAGGATGATGCCCACCATCAGCGCTTCCTGCTGCAGCTGCCGGGGCACCTTGAGCGCCGCCATCAAGATGATGAAGACGAACAGGTTGTCCATCGAGAGGCTGTACTCGGTCAGCCAGCCGGCGAAGAACTCCACCCCGTAGTCGTGGCCGTGGTAGAGCAGCGTCCAGATGCCGAACGCGATCGCGGCGCCGATGTAGATCGAGAGCGCGATCGCGCACTCCTTCATCGTCGGCTCGTGCGGGTCGCGGGCGATGACGACGACGTCGAACAGGAGCACGGCGATCGTGACCCCGATCGTGATGGTCCATTCGAGGGTGGAAACGTCCACAAGAGACTCCAGGGGTGAAGGGGACAGGGAAACCCAGAGGTCTCTTCCGCCGCTCGGAAGCGACCCACGGCCCCGGACCGCGCCGAGGCGCTGATCGTGCTGACGACACCGCAGCGAAAGGAATACTCCCCTCCTACACCCCCCATCCTTTCACGACCCCGCGGCGACGCGAAACGGGCGACCGCGTCCCCACGATCCGGAAGTCTCCGGCTGACCCGGGCTCGCCGGCGGACCTATCGTCGGCCCATGACCATGATCGGGGCCGACGTCGAGGAGCTGCAGCGCCTCGCCACGTCCTTCGGGGACGGTGCCCGTGAGCTGCGCGAGCTGGCCGCGGAGCTGACCAGTGGCATCGAGGACGCCGCCGACTGGCAGGGCCCGGACGCCACCCGGTGCAAGGACGAGTGGGGCTCCTTCGCCCAGGTGCAGATGACGGGCGTGTCCGACGCGCTGGAGACGGCCGCGCGGCTGCTGTCCGACAACGCCGAGGAGCAGGAGCGCGCCAGCGGCTCGGAGACCAGCGGGCCGTCGTACGGCGTCCTCGACTGGGGCCTCGACGCCAAGACGCTGCTGGACTTCTTCAAGAAGCCGTTCGACGCCGTCAAGAAGGCGCTGCTGCTCAAGGACTTCCTCAAGGCCGTCATGATGCCGGCCACCGGCTTCGCCGGCCTGGTGCGTGCCGAGAAGCTGCTGGCCGCGCTCGAGCTGATGCGCAACGGCAAGCAGGCCACCGGCCTGTTCGCGGGCGCGCACAACCTGATGGGCAAGCTGTCGCTGCCGATCACGATCTTCTCCGGGCTCAAGGACGCGTTCACCGGCGGCGGCTACGACGGCTGGCGGGAGGCCGCCACCCGCGGCTTCGGGCTCGCCGGGGCCGCCGGGGCCGCGACCCTGCTCCTCGGCGGCACCGCGCTGGCGGTCTCCGCCCCGATCACGGCCGCGGTGGCCGGCGGCGCGGTCGTGGTCTACGGCCTCTGGAGCGCCGGCAACTTCGTCGTGGACCACTGGTCGTCGATCGACGAGACGGCCGGACGGGTCTGGGACGGCGCCAAGAGCGGCCTCGAGGCCGCCAAGTCCTGGGCACGCGGCCTGCTGTCGCCCACCCCGCAACCCGCAGGAGCCTGACCATGCCCGTCTCCACCGTCGCCCTGGAGGTCCTCACCGACGAGGAGCTGTCCGTCCTCACGCCGGGACCCGGCGCCACCGTCACGCCGTACCTCTCCTCGGTCCCCGAGGCCGACCGCGACGCCGTGCGCCGTACGGCGCTGCGCGGGCTGGTCGCCCGCGGCATCGTCGACCCGCCGGCGGCCGACGCGCCGGCCACCGCGGTGCCCGGCTCGGGCGGCACGGAGGTCGAGGTCGGCGCGATGGTGCGCCAGGACGTGCTGTCGGCGCTGACGCTGCGCCAGGCCGCACGCCGCGTCGTCGCGGTCGCCCGCACCACCGCCACCGGCCAGGACTTCTGGTACGCCCACCTGGTCGAGGAGATCGCGCTGCTCGAGGAGGTCGGCACCGACGGCCTGCACCGATTCGCCCTCGGCCACACCGCCGCGCTCGCCGAGCTGCTCGCCGGGGCCACCCTGCACCCGGAGGCGACCGACGGCGGTGGCGAGCCGGTCGTGCTGGCCGCCTCCCCCGAGGGTGAGGCACCTCCCGAGCTCCTGGAGCACCTCGGCGCCGCCTACGTCCGGGCCGACGTCCTGGTCATCGACGCAGACCGGGGCGAGCGGCCCGCCATGACGGGTCTCTTCACCGGCCCGCGTGGCTCGTGGTCGGTCGTGGCGGACCCGGCGTCCGGTGAGGTCACCGCGAGGCCCGAGACCGTCGCCTCGCTGCGCGCCCGCGTCGACGCGCTGGCCGCCCAGGCGACGTCGTCCGAGGAGGTCGCGCCGTGATCTACGGGATGGACACCGAGAGCGTGGCCCGGCTCTCGAGCCGCATGGCCACCGTCGCGGCCCGGGTGCGCGAGCTCGAGGCCCGCCTCACCGCCCAGCTCGCCGTCACCTCCTGGGTCGGCCACGACCGGGACCGCTTCGAGGGCGACTGGCAGTCCGCCCACGTCCGGGCGCTCCGCTCGGCGGCCGACGCCCTCGACGACGCCGCGAGGGTCGCCGCCGAGAACGTCTCCGACCAGGACCGCGCCAGCGCGTGAAGGACGCGAGAGGGCCCCGAGCCCAGCGACCGCCGCGTGATCCCACCCGCCCCACTGCCCACCGGAAACTCACGCTTCCCGTACGAAGCTTCGTACCGGAAGCGTGAGTTTCACCGGGTACCCGGTGAAACTCAGCGTCCGCCGAACGGCACGCCCAGCTGGCGCAGCATCTCCTCGCCGCCGTCGAGGGCGGTGAGGACCCACGTGCCGCGGTCGGTGATCGTGAAGGTGTGCTCGAAGTGCGCGGCCCGCGAGCCGTCTGCGGTGACGACGGTCCAGTCGTCGTCGAGCAGGAGGGTGTCCTTGGTGCCGAGGGTGATCATCGGCTCGACGGCCAGCGCCAGTCCCTCGACCAGCTTGGGGCCGCGACCGGCGCGGCCGTAGTTGGGGACGTCGGGCGGCTGGTGCATCTGGCTGCCGATGCCGTGCCCGGTGTAGTCCTCGAGGATGCCGTAGGCGCCGGCGGAGCGCACGTGAGACTCGACGGCGTGGGAGATGTCGGTGACCCGTCCCCCCAGACGCGCGGCGGCGATGCCGCGCCACATCGCCTCCTCGGTCACGCGGGAGAGCCGGGTCAGGTCGTCCGGGACGGCGCCCACGGCCACCGTGATCGCCGCGTCGCCGTGCCAGCCGTCGACGATCGCGCCGCAGTCGATGGAGACCAGGTCGCCGTCGGCCAGCACGCGGGGGCCGGGGATGCCGTGCACCACCTCGTCGTTGACCGAGGCGCAGATGCTCGCCGGGAAGCCCTGGTAGCCCTGGAACGACGGCACCGCGCCGGCGGAGCGGATGTGGTCCTCGGCGAGCGCGTCCAGCTCGGCGGTGCTCATGCCGGCGCGCACGCTGGCGCGCATCAGCTCCAGCGTGTGCCCCACCACCAGACCGGCCCGTCGCATCGCGTCGACCTGGTCCGGCGACTTGATCTCGATGCCGCGGCCGAGCAGTCCCACCGTCAGGTCAGCTCTGGGGCCAGACGTCCAGCGCGTCGAAGATGCGCTGGGTGACCTCGTCGACCTCGCCCATGCCGTCGAGCTCGATCAGGATCCCGCGGGCCCGGTAGACCTCGATCAGCGGCTCGGTCTGCTCGACGTAGAGCTCCTGGCGCTTGCGGATGACGTCCTCGGTGTCGTCGGCGCGGCCCTCGACCTCGGAGCGCTGCAGCAGCCGCTCCACGATCTCGTCCTGGTCGACGGTCAGCACGAGGACGGCGTCGAGCTTGTGACCGGTGAAGGTGATCATCCCGTCGAGCTCCTCGACCTGCGCGAGCGTGCGCGGGTAGCCGTCGAGGAGGAAGCCGGACTCGGCGTCGGGCTCGTCGATGCGGTCGCGGACCATGAGGTTCGTGACCTCGTCCGGCACGTAGTCGCCGGCGTCCATGTACTCCTTGGCCTTCACACCGAGCTCGGTGCCCTTGGTGACGTTGGCCCGGAAGATGTCACCGGTGGAGATGGCAGGGATCTTGAAGTGGTCCGCGACGAACTTCGCCTGCGTGCCCTTCCCCGCTCCGGGGGGGCCCATGATGATGAGTCGCATAACCGACGGATCTCCTTGTCGTGACCTGGTCCGTGCATTTTCGCATGCCGGGACCGGCAGGTGCGCGGTGGCGTCGGCGCGGACGTGCGCCGACCCCGTCCCCTAGCGGAGGAAGCCCTCGTAGTTGCGCTGCTGCAGCTGGCTCTCGATCTGCTTCACGGTGTCGAGTGCGACGCCCACCATGATCAGGATCGACGTGCCACCGAACGGGAAGTTCTGGTTGGCGTCGATGAGCACCAGCGCGATCAGCGGGATCAACGCGATGAGCCCCAGGTAGAGGGCGCCCGGCAGGGTGATGCGGGCCAAGACGTAGGACAGGTAGTCCTCGGTCGGCTTCCCGGCGCGGATGCCCGGGATGAAGCCGCCGTACTTCTTCATGTTGTCGGCCACCTCGGTCGGGTTGAAGGTGATCGACACGTAGAAGTAGGTGAAGAAGACGATGAGCGCGAAGAACACGGCCATGTAGAGCGGGTGCCCGCCCGAGACGAGGTACTTGCTGACGAACTTGACCCACCCGGACTGGCTGTCCTGGTTGAACTGCACGGCCATGGCCGGCAGGTAGAGCAGCGACGAGGCGAAGATGACCGGGATGATGCCGGCCTGGTTCACCTTCAGCGGGATGTACGTCGAGCTGCCGCCGAACATCTTGCGGCCCACCATGCGTCGGGCGTACTGCACCGGGATCCGGCGCTGCGCCTGCTCGATGAAGATGACCGCCGCGACGACCACGAGTCCGACCGCGATGACGATGGAGAAGATCCACCAGCCCTGGCTGACCTGGACGGCCCACAGGGCGCTGGGGAAGGTCGCGACGACCTGGCAGAAGATCAGGATGGACATGCCGTTGCCGACGCCGCGGTCGGTGATGAGCTCGCCGAGCCACATGATGACGGCGGTGCCGGCGGTCATGGTGACGACCATGACCAGGAAGGTCTGGGTGCCCTCGTCGTGCAGGAGCGGCTCGGGGCAGCCTTGCAGCAGGTTGCGGGACCGGGCCAGCGCGACGATGCCGGTGGCCTGGAGCAGCGCGAGCCCGAGGGTGAGGTAGCGGGTGTACTGGGTGATCTTGGTCTGCCCCGACTGACCCTCCTTCTTCAGCGCCTCGAGCCGCGGGATGACCACGACGAGCAGCTGCAGGATGATGCTGGCGGTGATGTAGGGCATGATCCCCAGCGCGAAGATCGTCAGCTGGAGCAGGGCGCCGCCGGAGAACAGGTTGATGAGGTTGTAGACGCCCTCACTGTTCTCCTTGTTGCCGAGACAGTCCTGGACGTTGCCGAAGTCGACGCCGGGGGCGGGGATCTGCGAACCGGCCCGGAAGATCACGATGACCAGCAGGACGAACAGCAGCTTGCGCCGCAGGTCGGGGGTTCGGAAAGCGTTCACGAACGCGCTGAGCACGACATCCTCTTTCTCCAAGCTGGTGGCGGGCCCCAATGTCTGTCGCCTCGACCGGCGTGACCTGGGAGCTGGTCCAGGGCCCGTGGAAGCCTAACAGGCGCCCTGGTGCTTCCGGCTCGCGCACGAGGGGCACCACCCCTACTCCGCGAGGAGTGGAGGGCGGTGCCCCTACGCGTCACGAGACGAGGCTGGTCAGACCAGGGTGGCAGTGCCGCCCGCGGCCTCGATCTTGTCCTTGGCCGAGGAGGAGAACGCGTTGGCGCTGACCTCCACCTTGACCGAGATGTCGCCCTGTCCGAGGACCTTGACGGGCTGGCCCTTGCGGACCGCGCCGCGGTCGACGAGCTGGTCGACGGTGATGGTGCCACCCTCGGGGAACAGCTCGTTGATGCGGTCGAGGTTGACGACCTGGAACTCCACCTTGAACGGGTTCTTGAACCCCTTCAGCTTGGGGAGCCGCATGTGCAGGGGCATCTGGCCACCCTCGAAGGCGGCCGGGACCTGGTAGCGGGCCTTGGTGCCCTTGGTGCCACGACCCGAGGTCTTGCCCTTCGAGCCCTCACCGCGACCCACACGGGTCTTGGCCTTCTTGGCGCCGGGGGCCGGGCGCAGGTGATGAAGCTTGAGCGTCATGGCGTCACTCGCCTCCGTCGATTGTCTCGACCGTCACCAGGTGACGGACGGTGTGGACCATGCCGCGGATCTCCGGGCGGTCCTCCTTGATGACGACGTCGCCGATCCGCTTGAGACCCAGCGAGCGCACGGTCTCACGCTGGTTGGCGTTGCAGCCGATCGTCGACTTCTTCTGCTGGACCTTGAGCTGTGCCATCAGGACCTCCCCGCCGCAGCGACGTCGGCGGCCTCGGCGATGCCGGCCGCCTTCGCCCGCAGCAGCGCCGCCGGAGCGACGTCCTCGACGCGCAGGCCGCGACGAGCGGCCACGGCCTCGGGCTCCTCGAGCATCCGCAGGGCCTCCACCGTCGCGTGGACGATGTTGATCTGGTTCGACGAGCCCAGCGACTTGCTGAGGACGTCGTGGATGCCGGCGCACTCGAGCACGGCGCGCACCGGGCCACCGGCGATGACGCCGGTACCGGGAGCGGCGGGGCGCAGGAAGACCACACCGGCCGCCTTCTCGCCCTGGACCGGGTGCGGGATGGTGCCCTGGATGCGAGGGACGCGGAAGAAGGCCTTCTTGGCCTCTTCGACACCCTTCGCGATCGCGGCGGGGACCTCCTTGGCCTTGCCGTAGCCGACGCCGACCATGCCGTCACCGTCGCCGACGATCACGAGGGCGGTGAAGCTGAAGCGACGACCACCCTTCACGACCTTGGCGACGCGGTTGATGGCGACGACGCGCTCGATGTAGGTGTTCTTGTCGGCGCCCTGGCCGCGACCTCCGTCGCGTCCACCACGGCCACCAGACTGGCGCTCGCCACTGCGCTGTCCGCGCTGGGCTCCGCTCATGAGTGGTTCCTCTTCTCTTGCTTGTAGCTGGCCATCAGAAGGTCAAGCCCCCAGCGCGAGCACCGTCGGCAAGGGCCGCGATGCGACCGTGGTACTTGTTGCCGGCGCGGTCGAAGACCACGCCGTCGACACCGGCGGCCTTGGCGCGCTCGGCGACGAGCTCACCGACCTTCTTGGCCTTGGCGGTCTTGTCACCGTCGAAGGAGCGCAGGTCGCCCTCCATGGTCGAGGCGTAGGCCAGCGTCTTGCCGACCAGGTCGTCGACGACCTGCACGGTGATGTGCTTGGTCGAGCGCGTGACGACCAGGCGCGGGCGCTCGGCGGTGCCGGAGATGCGCTTGCGCCCCCGGACCTGACGGCGCAGACGCGACTTGGTGCGCGCAGCGGTGTGCTTGTTGAGCTTCAGCGAGATCGCCATGTCACTTACCGGCCTTTCCGACCTTGCGGCGGATCTGCTCGCCGGCGTAACGAACGCCCTTGCCCTTGTAGGGCTCGGGCTTGCGGAGCTTGCGGATGTTGGCCGCGACCTCTCCGACGAGCTGCTTGTCGATGCCCGACACGCCCAGACGGGTCTGGCTCTCGACGTTGAACGTGATGCCCTCGGGGGCGTCGAACACGATCACGTGCGAGTAGCCGAGCTGGAACTCCAGCTGGGTGGGGCCCTTCGACAGGACGCGGTAACCCACGCCCACGATCTCGAGCTTCTTCTCGTAGCCCTCGGTGACGCCCTGGACCATGTTGCTGATCAGGGTGCGCGTGAGCCCGTGCAGGGACCGGCTCTCGCGCTCGTCGTCGGGGCGCTTGACGTCCAGGACGCCGTCGTTGCGCTCGACCGTGATCGGAGCGGCGACGGTGTGCGACAGGGTGCCCTTGGGCCCCTTGACGGTCACCCGGGAGTCCTCGATGGCCACGTCCACGCCGGACGGGACCGGGATGGGGAGCTTGCCAATGCGCGACATGCTGGTGTTCTCCTTCTCGGTCTCGTCGTTACCAGACGTAGGCGAGGACTTCCCCACCCACGCCCTTCTGGTTGGCCTGGCGGTCGGTCAGCAGGCCCTGGCTCGTCGAGATGATCGCGACGCCCAGGCCTCCGAGCACCTTCGGGAGACCCGTGTGCTTGGCGTAGACCCGGAGACCGGGCTTGCTGATACGGCGCACACCGGCGATGGAACGCTCGCGGTTGCGGCCGTACTTGAGGGTGATGGTCAGCGTGCGGCCGACCTCGCCCTCGGCGGGCTCCTTCACGTCGAACGACGTGATGTAGCCCTCCTGCTTGAGGATCTCGGCGACGCCCTGCTTGAGCTTGCTGTAGGGCATGGTCACCGCGTCGTGGTACGCCTGGTTGGCGTTGCGCAGACGGGTCAGCATGTCTGCGATCGGGTCAGTCATCGTCATGGCCGGATGGCCCTTTCTTCCTGTGGTTTCCCACCGACATCTTCGGTGGGACCTTCAGCGGTTGTGGGTGGTGTTACCAGGAGGACTTGGTGACGCCGGGCAGCTCGCCGCGGTGCGCCATCTCGCGCAGGCAGATCCGGCAGAGGCCGAACTTCCTGTACACGGCCTTGGGGCGGCCGCAGCGCTGGCACCGGGTGTAGCCCCGGACCGCGAACTTCGGCTTGCGAGCGGCCTTGACCTTGAGCGCGGTCTTTGCCATGTCAGTTCTCCTTGAAGGGGAAGCCGAGCTGCTTGAGCAGCGCGCGGCCTTCCTCGTCGTTGGTGGCGGTGGTGACGATCGTGATGTCCATGCCCCGCTGACGGTCGACCTTGTCCTGGTCGATCTCGTGGAACATGACCTGCTCGGTCAGGCCGAAGGTGTAGTTGCCCTTGCCGTCGAACTGCTTGGGCGACAGACCGCGGAAGTCCCGGATGCGGGGCAGCGCGAGCGACAGCAGCCGGTCGAGGAACTCCCACATCCGGTCGCCGCGCAGCGTGGTGTGCGCGCCGATCGGCATGCCCTCGCGGAGCTTGAACTGCGCGATGGACTTGCGTGCCTTGGTCACGAGCGGCTTCTGGCCGGTGATCGCGGTGAGGTCCTTGACCGCCCCCTCGATCAGCTTCGAGTCGCGAGCGGCCTCGCCGACACCCATGTTGACCACGATCTTGGTCAGGCCGGGCACCTGCATGACGTTCTTGATCTCGAACTCCGACTGCAGCGAGGGAAGGATCTCCTCGCGGTAGCGGGTCTTGAGACGGGGCGTGACCTTCTCGGTCGCCTCGGGGGTCTCGGTGCTCATCAGATTTCCTTGCCGGTCTTGCGCGAGATGCGGACGCTGCGCGTCGAGGGGTACGTCGAGCCGTCCGGGCGGCGCTTGGTGACCTCGTCACGGCGGAAGCCGATGCGGGTCACGCCGTCGCCCTCGACGAGCATGACGTTGGAGACGTGGATCGGGGCCTCGGTCGTGATGATCCCGCCCGTGGTGCCGGCGCGACCGCCCTGGTTGACGACCTTGGTGTGCTTCTTGATCCGGTTGACACCCTCGACGATCACGCGCTGCTCCTCGCGGAGCACCTTGATGATCTTGCCTTCGGCGCCCTTGTCCTTGCCGGCGATCACCTTGACGGTGTCACCCTTCTTCAGGTTCACGGTGTGCTTGTCCTTGGCCATCAGAGCACCTCCGGCGCCAGCGAGATGATCTTCATGAACTTCTTGTCGCGCAGCTCGCGGCCCACGGGGCCGAAGATACGGGTGCCTCGCGGCTCGCCGTCCGTCTTGAGGATCACGGCGGCGTTCTCGTCGAAGCGGATGTAGGAACCGTCGGGGCGGCGGCGCTCCTTGACGGTGCGAACGATGACCGCCTTCACGACGTCACCCTTCTTCACGTTGCCCCCGGGGATCGCGTCCTTCACGGTGGCGACGATGACGTCGCCGATACCGGCGTAGCGTCGACCCGAGCCTCCGAGAACACGGATGCAGAGGATCTCCTTCGCACCGGTGTTGTCGGCGACCTTGAGTCGCGACTCCTGCTGGATCATTCGTCTCTCCTTGTCGAGCTGGTTCTCGCCGCCTGGGCGGCGAGCCTTGCCGAACGGTTGTCAGTTGCGGGCGGTGGCCCGGGGGTTACTTGGCCTTCTCGAGGATCTGGACGACGCGCCAGCGCTTGGTGGCCGACAGCGGACGCGTCTCCATGAGGAGGACGCGGTCGCCGATGCCGCACTCGTTGGCCTCGTCGTGCGCCTTGAGCTTGCTCGTGCGGCGCAGGACCTTGCCGTAGAGGGCGTGCTTGACGCGGTCCTCGACGGTCACGACCACGGTCTTGTCCATCTTGTCGCTGACGACCAGACCCTCGCGGGTCTTGCGGGCGTTGCGCTCAGCCGTGGGCGTCTCGGCGCTGGTGGGCTGCTCGCTCATGCGCTCGCCTCTTCCTTGTCAGTGCCGGGGGCCGACCGGATGCCGAGCTCGCGCTCGCGCACCACGGTGTAGATCCGGGCGATGTCCTTCTTGACCGTGTTGAGCCGACCGTGGCTCTCCAGCTGGCCGGTGGCCGCCTGGAAGCGCAGGTTGAACAGCTCTTCCTTGCACTCGCGGAGCCTCGCCTCGAGGTCGACCGCGTTGAGCTCGTCGAGCTCGTGGGCCTTGAGTCCCTGAGCCATCAGAATTCACCCGCCTCTCGCGAGATGAACCGGCACTTCATCGGAAGCTTGTGCATCGCGCGGCGCATGGCCTCGCGTGCGGTCGTCTCGTCGACGCCGGAAAGTTCGAACATGACACGGCCGGGCTTCACGTTGGCGATCCACCACTCCGGGGAACCCTTGCCGGAACCCATGCGGGTCTCGGCAGGCTTCTTGGTCAGCGGGCGGTCGGGGTAGATGTTGATCCACACCTTTCCGCCTCGCTTGATGTGACGGGTCATCGCGATACGAGCCGACTCGATCTGTCGGTTGGTCACGTAGTGACCCTCGATCGCCTGGATCCCGAACTCGCCGAACGCGAGCTTGGTCCCGCCCTTGGCCGCACCCCGACGGTTGGGGTGGTGCTGCTTGCGGTGCTTGACACGACGCGGCATCAACATGGTCAGGACTCCGTTCCGGACGCGGCAGCGCCCTCGGCGGGAGCGGCGGCGGTGGCCTCGGCCGGAGCCTCGGTCGTGGCCGGCGCGGACTCGCGGTCGTTGCGGGTCGGGCGGGTGCCGCGGCTCGGGCGCTCGCCACCGCGGGTGGGCCGACCGGCGCTGCCACCGCGACCGGGGACCCCGGCGCGGGCGGCGGCCTGAGCCTGACGCTCGGCACGGGTGCCGGCGACCTCGCCCTTGTAGATCCAGACCTTCACGCCGATGCGGCCGAAGGTGGTCTTGGCCTCGTAGAAGCCGTAGTCGATGTCGGCACGCAGCGTGTGCAGCGGGACGCGACCCTCGCGGTAGAACTCGGTGCGCGACATCTCCGCGCCGTTGAGCCGACCCGAGCACTGGATCCGGATGCCCTTGGCACCGGAGCGCATCGAGGTCTGCATCGCCTTCTTCATGGCGCGACGGAACTGCACGCGACCGGAGAGCTGCTCGGCCACACCCTGGGCGACCAGCTGGGCGTCCACCTCGGGGTTCTTGACCTCGAGGATGTTCAACTGGACCTGCTTGCCGGTGAGCTTCTCGAGCTCGCCGCGGATGCGGTCGGCCTCGGCGCCGCGGCGGCCGATGACGATGCCGGGACGGGCGGTGTGGATGTCCACGCGGACCCGGTCACGGGTGCGCTCGATCTCGACCTTGGAGATGCCGGCCCGCTCCATGCCCTTGGAGAGCAGCTTGCGGATGGCGACGTCCTCGCCGACGTAGGCCTTGTACAGCTTGTCGGCGTACCACCGGGACTTGTGGTCCGTGGAGATACCGAGCCGGAAGCCGTTCGGGTTGATTTTCTGGCCCATCAGGCACTCTTTCCGTTCTTGGGGGTCCGCTTGTCCTTGCCGGCCTTGACCACGCCGGCGGGCTGGACCGCCAGGGTGATGTGGCTGGTGCGCTTGTTGATCCGCGTCGCACGGCCCTGGGCACGAGGGCGCCAGCGCTTCATCGTCGGACCCTCGTCGACCTGGGCGACGGAGACCACGAGGTCACCGGTGTCCAGGCCCTCGGTGGTGCCGGCGTTGGCGACGGCGCTCTCGAGCACCTTGTAGACCGTCTCGGACGCGGCCTGCGGCGCGAACTGCAGCAGGGACAGCGCCTGGTCGACGGGCATGCCGCGGACCATGTCGACGACGCGGCGGGCCTTCATCGGCGTGATCCGCACGAAGCGGGCACTCGCGAAGGCGCCGGGCTGGTCGCCGATCAGCGACTCGCGCCGCGCGCTGGTGCGGTGGCGTTCGGTGGTGCTCATCGGCGGCGTCCCTTCCGGTCGTCCTTGACGTGCCCGCGGTAGGTGCGGGTCGGGGCGAACTCGCCCAGCTTGTGACCGACCATCGCGTCGGTGACGAACACCGGCACGTGCTTGCGGCCGTCGTGCACCGCGATGGTGTGGCCGATCATGTCGGGGATGATCATCGACCGGCGCGACCAGGTCTTGATGACGTTGTGGCTGCCCTTGGCGTTCTCGGCGTCCACCTTCTTCTGAAGGTGGTCGTCGATGAAGGGGCCCTTCTTCAGGCTACGAGGCATGTCAGTTACTTCCTACCCTTGCCGGACTTGCGGCGACGAATGATCTGGGAGTCGCTGGCCTTGCGCTTGCGCGTACGGCCCTCGGGCTTGCCCCAGGGGGACACCGGGTGACGTCCACCCGAGGTCTTGCCCTCGCCACCACCGTGGGGGTGGTCGACCGGGTTCATGACGACACCTCGGACGGTCGGGCGCTTGCCCTTCCAGCGCATGCGGCCGGCCTTGCCCCAGTTGATGTTGGACTGCTCGGCGTTGCCGACCTCACCGACCGTGGCGCGGCAGCGCACGTCGACGAACCGCATCTCGCCCGAGGGCATGCGGAGCGTGGCGCGGCTTCCCTCGCGGGCGACCAGCTGGGCACTGTTGCCGGCGGAGCGGGCGATCTTGGCCCCGCCGCCGGGACGCAGCTCCACGGCGTGGATGGTCGTACCGACCGGGATGTTGCGCAGCGGCAGGTTGTTGCCGGGCTTGATGTCGGCCCCGACGCCGGACTCGATCATCGTGCCCTGCGCCAGGTCCTTCGGCGCGACGATGTAGCGCTTCTCGCCGTCGGCGTAGTGCAGCAGCGCGATGCGGGCGGTGCGGTTGGGGTCGTACTCGATGTGAGCGACCTTGGCCGGCACGCCGTCCTTGTCGTAGCGACGGAAGTCGATGATCCGGTAGGCGCGCTTGTGACCGCCACCCTGGTGCCGGGTGGTGATCCGGCCCTGGTTGTTGCGGCCGCCCTTCTTGGGCAGCGGACGGGTCAGCGACTTCTCGGGCGTGGTCCGAGTGACCTCGGCGAAGTCGGCGACGGACGAGCCGCGTCGGCCCGGCGTGGTCGGCTTGTACTTGCGGATAGCCATATCAGTTCCTAGTCGAGGGAGCCGGTCAGGAGACCGGTCCCCCGAAGATGTCGATGCGGTGGCCCTCGGCGAGGCTGACGATGGCGCGCTTGGTGTCCTTGCGCTTGCCCAGACCGTTGCGGGTGCGACGGGTCTTGCCGACTCGGTTGATCGTGTTGACCGACGTGACCTTGACGCCGAAGATCTTCTCGACCGCGATCTTGATCTCGGTCTTGTTCGAGTCCGGGCGCACCAGGAACGTGTACTTGTTGGCGTCGAGAAGGCTGTAGCTCTTCTCGGACACCACGGGCGCGATCAGGACGTCGCGGTGGTCCTTGTGCAGCGTGCTCACTTGTCGCCCTCCTCGGCGTTCGCGTCCGTCTCGGTCGCCGCGGCGGTGCCGTTCACCAGCGCGTCGTAGGCGCCCTTGGTGAAGACCACGTCGTCGGAGGCGAGCACGTCGTAGGTGTTGAGCTGGTCGACGGCCACGATGTGCACCGACGGCGCGTTGCGCAGCGAGAGCCAGGTGAGGCTGTCGGCGCGCTCGAGCACGACGAGGACCTTGGTCCGCGACGTGAGCGAGGCCAGCGAGGCGATCGCGGCGCGGGTCGAGGGGACCTCGCCCGACACCAGCGACTCCACCACGTGGATGCGCTCGTTGTGGGCCCGGTCGGAGAGGGCACCGCGCAGGGCGGCGGCCTTCATCTTCTTGGGCGTGCGCTGGTCGTAGTCGCGCGGCTTGGGGCCGTGGACGACGCCACCACCGGCGAACTGCGGGGCGCGGGTCGAGCCCTGACGGGCGCGGCCGGTGCCCTTCTGCTTGTAGGGCTTGCGACCGCCACCGCGGACCTCGCCCCGGCGCTTCGTCGAGTGCGTGCCCTGGCGAGCCGCGGCCTGCTGGGCCACGACGACCTGGTGGATCAGCGGGATGTTGATCTTGGCGTCGAAGATCTCGGCGGGCAGGTCGACCTGGACGGTCGTGGCCTTACCGGCGTCGGCCTTCTTGCTCGGGGCCGCCTTCTTGCTGGCGGCGGCCTTCTTGCTCGGGGCCGCCTTCTTGCTCGCGGCCTTCTTGGTGGTCTCCTCGGTCGCCATCTCAGGCCTCCTGGCTCTTCTTCGCAGCCGAGCGCAGGACGATGACCCCACCCTTGGGGCCGGGGACGGCACCCTTGAGGAGGATCAGGCCCTTGTCGGCGTCGACGGCGTGCACGGTGACGTTCTGGGTGGTGACGGTGTCGCTACCCATCCGGCCGGCCATGCGGGTGCCCTTGAACACGCGGCCCGGCGTGGCGCAGGCGCCGATCGAACCGGGCTTGCGGTGGTTGCGGTGGGCACCGTGGGAGGCACCGACGCCGTGGAAGCCGTGGAGCTTCATGACGCCGGCGAAGCCCTTGCCCTTGCTCGTGCCGGTGACGTCGATGACGTCGCCCGCGGCGAAGGTGTCGACCGCGAGCTCCTGGCCGACGGTGTAGGACGCGGCGTCGGAGGTGCGGATCTCCACCACGTGGCGGCGCGGCGTGGTGCCGGCCTTGGCGAAGTGTCCGGCCTGCGGCTTGTTGACCTTGCGACCCTCGATCTCGCCGAACCCGACCTGGATGGCGTTGTAGCCGTCGGTCTCGGGGTGGCGGACCTGGGTGATCACGTTGGTCGACGCGGCGATCACGGTGACGGGGACGATGCGGTTGTTCTCGTCCCAGAGCTGGGTCATGCCGAGCTTGGTGCCCAGCAGCCCCTTCACGTTCTTCTCAACAGTCATTGCTTGGACCTCAGAGCTTGATCTCGATGTCGACACCGGCCGGCAGGTCGAGCCGCATCAGGGAGTCGACGGTCTTGGGCGTGGGGTCGATGATGTCGATGAGGCGCTTGTGCGTGCGCATCTCGAAGTGCTCGCGGGAGTCCTTGTACTTGTGGGGCGAGCGAATCACGCAGTAGACGTTCTTCTCGGTCGGCAGCGGCACGGGGCCGGCGACCTTGGCACCCGTGCGGGTGACGGTGTCCACGATCTTGCGCGCCGAGGTGTCGATCACCTCGTGGTCATAGGCCTTGAGCCTGATGCGGATCTTCTGTCCCGCCATAGGTCTCTCTCTACCTTCTACTGGTCCACGTCGCTGTCCGGAACGTCTTCAGGTCGAACCCGTTCCGCCCTGTGCTCGCCACCCCGTGGCCGACCCCCGCGGTCGGGCGTGTCGCGAGATTTCCTCGCACCACGGGACCAGGATCGATCTGCGGTGTTGGTGGCGCCTGACGGTTCGTCAGGCTGATCGGGTCTCCAGGCGCGGTGCTGGCACAGGCCTGCTACCGAAACAACGCTCCGTGAGGAGCTGGGAGACGCGATTCAGTAGTCAAGATGTGCCGCACCCCGGCGACCCGCCGGAGCAACCGGACTATCTTGGCAGATCTCTCCCACTGCGCCAAATCGGATCGACGGTGGTCCCTGCCGGGCGGATAGTCCCGGACGATCGTGTCATCCCGGGCGGCGTTTCGCGACCGTTGCGTCAGGGACTACCCCGCCGTCGCGGGCCGCGCTAGCCTCGCGCCATGGCAAACGAGAACACGTTCTACTTAGCGGCGGAGGGGTCGGACGAGCCGCTGCCGGTGGTCGTGTGGGGCACCGGCAACATGGGCCGCGCCGCCATCCGCGCCGTGGAGGCCCACCCCAGGCTCCGGCTGTCGGCGGTGGTGGTCCACGACCCCGCCAAGGTGGGGCGCGACGCCGGCGAGCTCGCGGGCCTCGGACGCGCGCTCGGCGTGCCAGCCACCGACGACCCGGACGCCGCGCTCGCCGGGGCGGCCGCGGTGGCCTACACGGCCTCCGGCGACGTCCGACCCGATGCGGCCGCCGCCGACGTGGCGCGGGCCCTGCGCGCCGGCGCCGTGGTGGTCACCCCCGCGATCTACGCCCTCTACGACCACCGCAGCGCCCCCGCGGAGCTGCGCGACCCGCTGCTCGAGGCGGCGCGGGCCGGCGGCTCCGCGCTGTTCGTGAGCGGCATCGACCCCGGCTGGGGCAACGACCTGCTGCCGGTGCTCGCCACGGCACTGGCCGGCACGGTCGACCAGGTGCGGTGCCAGGAGATCTTCGACTACTCGACCTACGACGCCCCCGAGGCGGTGCGGATGCTGGTCGGCATGGGCGAGCCGATGGACTACGAGCCGCCGATGGTGGCGCCCACCGTGCCGACGATGGTGTGGGGCGGTCAGGTCCGGCTGATCGCCCGCGCGCTCGGGGTCGAGCTCGACGAGGTCCGCGAGACCCTCGAGCGGCGCCCGCTCGAGCGCGACGTCACCAACGCGATGGGTCGCTTCGCGGCCGGCACCCAGGGTGCGCTGCGCTTCGAGGTCCAGGGGGTCGTCGACGGCGAGGCGGTCATCGTGGTCGAGCACGTCACCCGGATCACCCGCGACGTCGCGCCCGACTGGCCGCTTCCCGCCGACGGCGGCGACGGCGCCCACCGCGTCGTGATCGAGGGCCGCCCCCGGATCGAGATCAACCTGGAGGCGACCGACGAGGGCGGCAACCGCGCCGCGGGCGGAAACGCCACCGCCGCCAACCGACTCGTCAACGCGATCCCGTGGCTGCGCGCCGCGTCTCCCGGTCTCTACGACGGCCTCGAGGTCCCCCTCTCCCCCGCGTCCGGCCGCCTCGGCCGGAGCCGCACCCCCACCGCAGCGACAGGAGCACGCCCATGATCATCGACGTCCCCGAGGGCAAGGACCCGATCCTCTACGTGTGGGGGGAGATGGTGCCCGGGATCGGTCCGGCCGCCTCGCGCTTCGCCACCAGCGTCTACGCCGACGGCACCCTGGGACTGCGGGAGTTCGAGGCCGCCCGGCTGCGCGTCGCCCAGATCAACGGCTGCCTGTTCTGCCAGGACTGGCGCACCGAGAAGGACGGCGTCACGGTCGAGGACGGCTTCGCCGACGCCGTGACCGACTGGCGCACCACCGGTGACTTCGACGAGCGCACCCGCCTGGCCGCCGAGTACGCCGAGCGCTACTCGCTGGACCACCACGGGCTCGACGACGGGTTCTGGACGCGGATGAAGGCGGCGTACTCCGACCGGGAGATCGTGGAGCTGTCCATGTGCCTCGGCTCGTGGATCGCGTTCGGCCGGCTCAACCGGGTGCTGGGCCTCGACGTCGCGTGCGTGCTGCCCAGCCACGCGACCAGCCACGCCACCGGGGGCTGAGCCGGCGGCGCGAGGTTTGGCCACGCCCGTCACCTGACAGGATGAGCGTGACGAAGGGGAGCGATGTCGGGCCACGAGCACTTTCCGCCGCCGGGCGCGCCCTTCGGTGAGCCCACGACCCCGCCACCCCCGCCCCCGGGCTGGGCACCGCCACCGCCTCCTGCGACGTACGCCGCGGGGCGACCGTGGACCCCGCCGGTCGCCATGCTGGGCGCGGCCCACCGGCCGGGCGTCATCCCGCTGCGGCCGCTGGGTCTCGGCGACATCTACGACGCGGCGTTCCGGATCATCCGCGTCAACCCCCAGGCGACCGTCGGCGTGGCCGTGCTCGTCGCCGCGATCACGATGGCGGTGCCCGTGCTGGTCACCGCCGTGCTGACCTTCACCCTGGGGGTCACCGTCGACGAGGCCAGCCAGGGCGTCGGCGACGCCGTGGGGTCCTGGAGCACGGTGCTCAGCGTGCTGCTGCTGCAGGTCTCGCTGGTGTTCGTGACGGCCTGCGTCGCCCACGTGACCTCCCAGGCCGCGATCGGGCGTCGCACCACGCTGGGCGCCACGTGGGCGGCCACGCGGGGACGGCGCTGGCGGCTGATCGGCCTGTCGCTCCTGGTGCTGGTGGCCTTCGTCGTGGTCTTCGTCGGCTACGTCGTCGCCTGGGTGCTGGTGGTGGCGCTGACCGACGGCGTCGTGCTCCCCCTCCTCTTCGGGGTGGTGTCGTTCCCCGCGTTCGTCTTCCTGATGGGCTGGCTCTGGATCCGGGTGCTCTACCTGCCCGCCCCGGTCCTCGTCCTCGAGCAGGTGGGGCTGTTCCGGGCCATCGGGCGCGGCTACCGCCTGACCTCGCGGCAGTCCGCGCGCACGCTCGGCATCGCCCTGCTCACCCTCCTCATCACCGCCGTGGCCTCGCAGCTGCTCGCCGTGCCGTTCAGCGTCGCGGGTCTGCTGCTGAGCGAGGTCGTCGACCCGGCGCACGCCGCCCTGGTCCTGGTCGTCACCCAGGCGCTCGCCACGGTCGTGTCGTCGGCCTTCGCCGCGCCGTTCTCGGCCGCGGTCGTCGCCCTGCAGTACGTCGACCTGCGCATGCGCAAGGAGGGCTACGACGTCGAGCTGATGTCGCGCGCCGGGGTCCTCGGCCCGTGATCGGCACCCTGGCCGGCCGGCTGGCGGACCCGCCGCTGGACCCCACTCCCGACGAGGCGCGCTCGCTGCTGCGGCGCGAGCTGCTCGCGCCCGACTACCACGACCAGGACCTCCTCCAGCGCGTCGGCGACTGGCTCAGCCGCCGGCTCGACGGGGGCGTCCGGACCGCAGGCGACGCGCCGCCCCTGCAGACCTTCGCGGTCATGCTGGTCGTGGTGCTGCTGCTCGGCGGCCTGGCGTTCCTGGTGTCCCGCGCCCGGCGCACGGCCCGCGCCGAGGACGAGGAGCAGCCGGTCCTGACCGGGGAGGACGTCACCTCCGCCGAGCTGCGCGCCCGCGCCCGCGCCGCGATCGAGGAGGAGCGCTACGAGGACGCCGTCGTCGACGGGTTCCGGGCACTCGCCCTGCGCCAGGCCGAGCGCGGCCGCCTCGAGGACGCCCCCGGGGCCACCGCCCACGAGGTCGCCCTCGCGCTCGCCGCGGAGTACCCCTCCCAGCGCCCGCGCGTGGACGGCAGCGCCCGGCTCTTCGACGCCGTCCTCTACGGCGACCGGCCGGCGACCCGTGAGCAGGCGCTCGGCGTGCTCGCGCTCGACGACGATCTGGTGGGCGCGCGATGAGCACGGACACCGCCGCCCCTGCGACCGGCACGGGCGCCACCGGAGCCTCGGGCGCCCTGCGCCGCCACCGCGGGATGATCCTGATCGTCCTCGGGCTCGTGCTCGCCGTCCTGGTCGTCGTGTGGAGCGACGGCGAGGAGCGCACCGACACCGCGCTCGATCCCGCCAACCCCGGACCCGACGGCGCCCGGGCGCTCGCGCGCGTGCTCGACGACGAGGGGGTCGACGTCACGGTCGCCCGCGGCGCCGCCGAGCTCGAGCGGACCGACGTCGGGCCCGGGACGACCGTGCTGGTCACCTCGACCGACGCCCTCGGCGCCAGCACGGTCGACCGGCTCCTCGAGCACGTCGGCGCCGCCCGCCTCGTCCTCGTCGAGCCCGGGCCGACGGTCGCCGAGGAGGTCGGGATGGACGGGGACGCCCTCCCGGACTCGCTCGACGGCGGCCGCGAGGCCGACTGCGACGACCCGCTCTTCGCGGACCTGACGCTCGAGGTCGACGTGGCGCTGTCCTACCCGGGGACCGGCTGCTTCGGGGACGGCTCCGGAGCGGCGGTGCTCGTCGAGCGCGGCGACGTGAGCCTCTTCGGCGCCGGCGACGCCCTGACCAACGACCAGGTGCTGCGCGCCGACAACGCCGCCCTCGCCCTGCGCCTCCTCGGCCGGGACGAGCGCCTGGTCTGGTACGTCCCCCAGGTCGACGACCTCGGCGCCGGCGACGGCGTCACCCTCGAGAGCCTGGCCCCCGACTGGGTCCGGCCCGGGGTCTGGCTGCTCGCCCTGACCGTCGTCGGGGTGGCGGTGTGGCGCGGGCGTCGGCTCGGGGCGCTGGCCAGCGAGCCGCTGCCCGTCGTCGTCAAGGCCATCGAGACCACCCTCAGCCGCGGTCGCCTCTACCGACGCGCCGGCGACCGCGAGCACGCCGCGCAGGCACTGCGCCGCGCGGCTCGCGACCGGGCCGCGGAGCGCCTGCACCTGGGCACCGTGACCGACCCGCACGCCCTCGTGCGCGACGTCGCCCACCACCTCGGCCGGAGCGAGACCGAGGTGGACGCCCTCATCGGTCCCCTGGCGCCCGCCCCCGCCACCGACGCAGCCCTGATCGCTCTGGCCAGGCAGCTGGCCGAGCTCGACAGAGAGGTACGCCGCACATGACCCAGCACCCCACCGAGGCCGCTCCCCCCGCATCCGTCGAGGACGAGTCGGCCCGCGAGCGGCTGGCCGCCGTACGCACCGAGGTGGCCAAGGCCGTCGTCGGTCAGGACGCTGCCGTGTCCGGGCTGCTCGTCGCGCTGCTCTGCGGCGGGCACGTCCTCATGGAGGGCGTGCCCGGGACGGCCAAGACGCTGCTCGTGCGCACGCTGGCGGCGGCCCTGTCGGTCGACACCCGGCGGGTGCAGTTCACGCCCGACCTGATGCCGGGCGACATCACCGGGTCGATGGTCATCGACAGCCACCAGGGCCAGCTGAGCTTCCGCGAGGGACCGGTCTTCACCAACCTGCTCCTCGCCGACGAGATCAACCGCACGCCGCCCAAGACCCAGTCGGCGCTGCTGGAGGCGATGGAGGAGGGGCAGGTCTCGGTGGACGGGGTCTCCCACGCACTCCCCCGTCCGTTCCTGGTGGCCGCCACGCAGAACCCCGTGGAGTACGAGGGCACCTACCCGCTCCCCGAGGCCCAGCTCGACCGCTTCCTGATCAAGGTGGTGCTGCCCATCCCCCAGCGCGAGCAGGAGCTGGAGATCCTGCGGCGGCACGCCGCCGGCTTCGACCCCCGCGACGTGCGGGGTGCCGGGGTCACGGCGGTCGCGGGCGCCTCCGACATCGCGGCCGGACAGGCCGCGGTGAAGAGGGTCCAGGTCTCCCCGGAGGTCGCCGGCTACATCGTGGACATCGCCCGCGCGACCCGCGAGTCCCCCTCGCTCAGCCTCGGGGTCAGCCCCCGCGGCGCCACCGCGCTGCTGCGCGCCGCCCGCGCCTGGGCCTGGCTCGTGGGTCGCGACTTCGTCACCCCCGACGACGTCAAGTCGTTGGCGCACGCCACGCTCGTCCACCGCCTGGGGCTGCGGCCGGAGGCCGAGCTCGAGGGTGTCGACGTGGGCCAGGTCCTGGCCTCGGCGCTCGGCTCGGTGCCGGTCCCCCGGTGACCCGGTGACCCGCTGATGGCGATCTCCGGTCGGGCACCGCTGCTCCTGCTGCTCGGCATCATCGCGGTGGTGCTGCGTCCGAGCATGTCGACGGTCTTCCTGTGGCTGCTCGTCGTGGTGCTGCTGTGCGCGGCCGACTGGCTGCTCGCGCCGAGGACCGACGCCCTGGCCTGGGCCCGGCGGCCGGTCGGGACGGTACGGATGGGCCACCCCACCGAGACCCTGCTCGTCGCCACCAACGGCTCGGGTCGGCGGGTCCGCGCCCTGGTGCGGGACGCCTGGCAGCCCAGCGCCGGGGCGACCGGCAACCGCCACCGCGTCAGCGTGGCACCGGGCGAGCGGGCCGTGCTCCGCACCCCGTTGCAGCCGCGGCGCCGCGGCGACCTGCGGGCGGTCGGCGTCACCGTGCGGAGCGCCGGGCCCCTGGGCCTGGCGTCGCGCCAGCGGACCGTCGCCGTCGAGGGCACGGTCCGCAGCCTGCCGCCGTTCGAGTCGCGCAAGCACCTGCCCTCGCGGCTCCTCCGGCTCCGCGAGCTCGACGGGAGGTCCGCCGTGCGGGTGCGCGGCCAGGGCACGGAGTTCGACTCGCTGCGGGAGTACGTCCGCGGCGACGACGTCCGCTCCATCGACTGGCGGGCCTCGGCGCGCAACCGCAACGTCGTCGTGCGCACCTGGCAGCCCGAGCGCGACCGCCGCGTGGTGCTGGTGCTGGACACCTCCCGCACGTCGGCGGGACGGGTCGAGGACGTGCCCCGCCTGGACTCCGCGATGGACGCCGCACTCCTGCTCGCCGCGCTCGCCGCCCGCGCGGGCGACCGCATCGACTTCGTGGCCGGCGACCGACGTGTCCGCTCGCGGCTGCGCTCGGCCGGGTCCCGCGACGTCACCGCCCGCCTCCAGGACACGATGGCCGACCTCCAGCCGGTGATCGCGGAGGCCGACTGGGACGCCCTCGTCGGCGCGGTCCAGGGGCTGGGCCGACAGCGCGCCCTCGTCGTGCTCCTCACCCCGCTCGAGCCCTCGGCCGTCGAGGAGGGCCTGCTCACCGTGCTGCCCGCGCTGACCCGGCACCACCGCGTCGTGCTGGCCTCGGTCCGCGATCCCGCGCTCGACCGGCTCGCGTCGGCGCGGGCGAGCATCGACGACGTCTACGACGCGGCCGCGGCCGAGCAGGTCCTGGGCCGCCGGCGCCGCACGACCCAGCTGCTGCGCGCCCTCGGCGTCGAGGTGGTCGACGCCGACGCCGAGCGGCTCCCCCCGGCGCTCGCCGACCACTACCTGCACCTCAAGGCGCAGGGGCTGCTCTAGCTCGAGCCGTCAGGAGACCAGACCGAGCTCGGGGGGATCCGGCATCGTCGGCAACGCCACCACCGGCGCCGCGGGTGCGGTGGCGTGCTGGTCGGCCGAGCCGGCCAGCGGTGCCCGCCAGGCCGAGCGCAGGTCCGCCACGCGGATGCTGCGGGTGCCGGTGATCCGGCGCTGCCACCAGGGCGCCGACACCGCTCCGAGCGTGGCCAGGAGCCGTCCGTGGGAGACGAGGTCGACCACGGCGCCGCGCGCTGCCAGCGACTCGGCGACGGCCCGAAGCGCGGAGGCGTCGTCGAACGCCGCGAACGCCGTCGGGTCGTCCAGCTCGAGCACCAGCCGGGAGTCGCCCGCGAGCAGCCGGGCCCGGACGGGGCCGGCACCGGGACGGGTGAGGGCGGTCGTCAGGTCCCCGAGCAGCACGCCCCCCGCCACCTCGCGGTCCCGGTCGGCCCGGCGCCGTTCCTGGAGGTCCGGGCACGCGTCGACCTCGGCGGTCCGGGTGCGGATCTTCATGGTGGCCTCCCTGGGCTTCCTCAACAAATTGTTGAGGTTTTCTATCTACATCATGAACACGCTGTCAAGCCCGGGCGGGCCAGCCCTCCCGGACGGGCCGCTCAGGGGCTGTCGCGCTGCACCGCGGCCCGCGGCGGCTGGGGCAGCTGCCGGCCCGCCTCGCCGCCGATCCGACCACCGAACGGGCGGCCGTGGTCGGCGTACTCCTCACGGACGTAGGCGAGCCGGTGGGGACCGAGGTCGAGCCGCGCGCCGGTGCGCAGGATCTGGGAGGCGACCACGGCGCCGTGCACGCGGGTCACCCCGGCCACGGCGTCGACCACCCACTCGTCGCGGTCGTCGTGGCGGATCCGGGCATGGAGGGGCTCGAGCCCGGCGAGCACGACCGAGCAGCCCGGGTCGGAGCCGAGCGTCATCCCGTCGACGAGGCGGAACACGGGCCGCCGGTCGCCGGGCAGCGCGGTCTCGCGGGTGAGCACCAGCCGCGGGTCTCCCCCGCGGGAGGGGTCGTGGGTCGTCGTGGGTCTCCGCGACCGGCGCCGCATCGTGGGCAGGAGCGGCCACAGGGTCCCGGGTGGGGTGAGACCGGCGCCGGGCAGGACCGACGGCGTGCTGCGGCTGCGTGACCGCGCCGAGGTCCAGGCGCCGCGCAGGCCGCCCAGGCGGATGCGGCGGGTCCCGGTGAGCCGGCGCTGCCACCACGGCGCCGCCACGGCGCCGAGGGAGACCAGGCGCTCGCCGCCGCTCTCGACGCTGAGCACGATCCCCTGGGCGGCCAGCACCTCGGCGATGCCGCGCACGGCCGCGGCGTCGGCGGCCCCGGCGAAGACGCCGGGATCGTCGAGCTCGAGGGTCAGCCGGCTCGCGCTGCCGCGCAGCCTGCCGTGCACCGAGGCCTCACCGGGACGGTCGAGCGTGACCTCGAGGTCCGCGTCGACCAGGACGGTCATGGGTCAGGGGCGAGCGACGGCGGCCGCGCCGTGCTCGCTCGTGGTGACCGTGAGGGTGCCGTTGAGCCGCCAGGTCGCTCGCGGGGCCTGGGCGCCGGTGTCCCGCGGGACCTCGACCTCCATGCCCTCGAAGCGGTAGTGGATCGCCGCCTCACGGCCGGTGAGGAAGCTCCACATGCGCTGCCCGAGGTCGGTCCAGTCCACGACCTCGTCGGTGCCGGCGTTCGTCTCCATGATCTTTCTCCGCTCGATGACTTCCTCAACACGGTGTTGAGGTTCTATGCTTCCATCATGAACATGCTGTCAACCCCTGACCTCACCATCGGTGATCTCGCGCAGGAGACCGGGCTCAGCGCCGCCACCCTGCGGATGTGGGAGCAGCGCCACGGCTTCCCGACGCCCGCGCGGCTCGCCAGCGGCCACCGTCGCTACGCCCGCGCCGACGTCGCGACGGTGCGCGACGTCGTACGCCGCCGCGACTCCGGGGTGCGCCTGGACGTCGCCATCGCCCAGGCCACCGCCCGCGCCCTCGCCCAGGCGGAGCCGCCGGCACCGTCGGTCTACGCCGAGCTGCGCCGCCACCACCCCCACCTCGCCTCCAACCGGCTGCGCAAGTCGACCCTGCTCGCGCTGTCGTGGGCGATCGAGGACGAGTTCGCGGCGCGGGCGACGCGCCCTCACCTGTTCGGCAGCTTCCAGGACGAGGCCACCTACCTGCCGGCCGAGGAGCGCTGGGTCGAGCTGGCCCGCGTAGCCGCCTCGGCGTTCGTGATGGCGGAGTTCGACGACGTCGCCCCTCGTCCCGGGCCGGTGCGCGTGCACCTGCAGGAGGACGCTCCCATGCGGCGCGAGTGGACGGTGGTGTGCGACTCCCCCGAGCTGCCCGCCGCCCTCACCGCGTGGGAGCTCCCGGGACAGTCGCAGGTGCGCGACCGCGACCGGCTCTTCGAGGCCGTCTGGACCGTGGAGCCGCTGGCCGTCCGTCACGCGGCCCGGGCCTGCGCCCAGGTGGCCAGCGCGGCCGGCGTCGCCGAGGCGGCCCCGGTGCTCTACGACCTTGCCGAGGACCCCACGGACGCGGTGACCGACCTGGCCTCGGTCACCTCCATGTTCAACCGCGTCGTGACCTACGTCGACCGCTTCGGTCGCTGAGGTGGACGACCACGACGTCGTCGTCGTCGGTGCCGGCCTCGCCGGTCTGCAGTGCGCCCGGATGCTGAGCCGGGCCGGCCTCGACGTCCACGTCGTGGAGTCCTCCGACACCGTCGGCGGCCGGATCCGCACCGACGTGGTGGACGGCTTCCTGGTCGACCGCGGCTTCCAGCTGCTCAACCCCGCCTACCCCGCCGTACGGCGCACGGTCGACGTCGGCGCGCTGCGGCTGCAGGCCTTCGACGCCGGGGTCGCCGCGCGCCTGGACGACCGGCTCCAGCTGCTCGCCCACCCCTGGCGCGAGCCGCGCCTCGCGGCGACCACCGCGCGGGCCCTCGCCTCCCGCCCTGGCGAGGCCGCCCGGGTCCTGCGCTGGCTCACCCCGCTGGCGACCGGTTCGCTCGGCCCCGGCCGCCTGGCCACCCGCCTCACCGGGTCCACCGACACGAGCCTGCGCGGGTCCCTCGACCGCGCCGGCGTCGACGGGACCCTGCGGGTGGTGCTGGAGCGCTTCCTGACCGGCGTGCTGCTCGAGGACGACCAGTCCACGTCCGCCGCCTACGCGCTGCTGCTGGTGCGCGCGTTCGCCGCCGGCTCCCCCGGCCTGCCGGGCGCGGGGATGCAGGCGTTGCCGGAGCAGCTGGCGGCCGAGCTGGCCGGGCGGATCTCGCTCGGGCAGCCGGTCGAGTCGGTCTCCGGGTCCGTCGGCGCCCACGTCGTGTCCGTGGCCGGCCGCACCGTGCGGGCGCGACGGGTCGTGCTGGCCGCCGCGGCGCCCGAGGCCGGGGCGCTGACCGGCGAGCCGACGGCGGCCACCAAGGGTGTCGTCACGCAGTGGTTCGCGGCCGACGAGCCGCCCACCCCCGTGCGCCTGCTGCACGTCGACGCCCGGCCCACACCGTCCGGCCCGGTCGTCAACACCGCGGTCGTCTCGGCGGTCGCCCCCTCCTACGCCCCGGCGGGCCGGCACCTCGTGCAGGCCTCCGCGCTCCTCCCGCGCGACCGTCCGGCCCCCACCGAGCACGAGCTGCGGCTGCACGCGGGCGAGCTGCTCGGGGCCGCCACCTCCGGCTGGCGATCGCTCGCGCGCTACGAGGTGCGCGACGCGCTGCCCGTGCAGCCCGCTCCGTTCACCGAGCGCCGCCCCGTCGTCGTGGACGGTGGCCTGGTGATGTGCGGCGACCACCGCGACACCGCCTCGATCCAGGGCGCGCTCGTCAGCGGGGCGCGCGCTGCCAGAGCCGTGCTGGCCGGCCTCTAGGCCTGCGTCGCGACGCGGTCCTCGAGCAGCGAGCCGTCGATGTCGCCGGTAGAGCCGCGGCGCACGGCGTTGCGGCCGAGCACGAACACGTAGGCGAAGAAGGTCAGCTCGGCCAGCACGCCGATGCCGACGCGGGCCGCGGTCGGCAGCCCCGACGGCGTCACGAACGCCTCGATCACGCCACTGATCGCGAGCACCGCGACCAGGCCCAGCGCGACGGTCGCCGCGGTGCGGCCCTCGCGGGCGATGGACTGGGTGCGCGTCAGGCTCCCGGGCTCGATCCAGGACCAGAAGAGCCGCAGCCCCACGCCCCCTGCGACGAAGACCGCCGTCAGCTCGAGCAGGCCGTGCGGGAGGATCAGTCCCCAGAAGAGCTCGCCGCGGTCGTGACGGGTCATCACCGACCCGATGATGGCCAGGTTGAGGATGTTGTCGAACAGCAGCGTCACCACGGGGAAGCCCAGGATCCCCAGGGCGACGCACTGCGCGGCCACCCACGCGTTGTTGATCCAGACCTGCGCCGCGAAGTGGCTGGCGGCGTACTCGCTGTAGTAGCCCTCGAAGTCCTCGTTGACGAGCCGGTCGACCTCGGAGGGCGTCAGCAGCGACTGCTCCACCTGGGGATGGTCGAGCAGCCACCACATCATCACGGCGGTCACGACGACGTTGGCGGCGAAGCAGCCGAGCCACCACCACCGCAGCCGGTACAGCGCCGCCGGGAAGCGCTCCAGGAAGAAGGTCCGCAGCCCTCGCCACGACCCGACGCGGGTGCCGACGGCCTTGTTGCGCGCGTGGGACAGCAGCGAGGAGAGGTGGGCGACCAGCGAGGCGTCCGGGGCGGAGGTGCGGACGACGGACAGGTGGGTGGCGACCTGCTGGTAGCGCTCCACCAGCTCGTCGCTCTGCGCGCCGGTGAGCCGGCGCGTGCGGACGAGCTCCTCGAGGCGCTGCCACTCGTGGGCGTGCGCGAGCACGTAGGCGTCGAGGTCCACGCGCACACTCTAGGTGGCGGGCGGGTCGGGACACCTACACTGAGCCGCGATGGCCCAGGAGTTCGCGACCCTCACCTCCGACGACCTCGTCACCGGCGAGGCGGTCGCGCTCGACCTGCCCCCGGCCAGCCTCGGGGCCCGCATCGCCTCGGGGCTGATCGACCTGCTCGTCACCGTCCTGACCCTGTTCGCGGTGTTCATGCTCTTCCTCGTGGCCGCCATCAGCACCGACGGCGCCCTGCTGCACGTCGCCATCGTCGGGGCGTTCATCACGGTCTTCCTGGTCATCCCGGTGACGCTGGAGACGCTGACGCGGGGCCGTTCCCTGGGCAAGCTCGCCCTCGGCCTGCGCACGGTCCGCGACGACGCCGGGCCGATCTCCTTCCAGCACGCGTTCGTCCGCACCCTGGTGGGCTTCGTGGAGATCTACACGTTCGGCGGGGTGCCGGCCTTCTTCTCCGCCCTGGTGAGCTCGCGCGGCAAGCGCCTCGGCGACTTCGCGGCCGGCACCTACGTGGTGCGCGACCGCGTGCCCCTGCGCCTGACCGTGCCGTCGCAGATGCCCTACCACCTGGCTGCGTGGGCCCGCACCGCCGACATCACCACCCTGCCCACGGGCCTGGCGCTGGCGGTGCGGCAGTTCCTGGGCCGCTTCCACACCCTCGACCCGCAGTCGCGCAGGTCGGTCGCCGTCCAGCTGGCCACGGAGGTCCACCGCTACGTCGCCCCGCCGCCGCCGGCGGGCACGCTGCCGGAGGACTTCCTCGCAGCCGTGGTCGCCTCACGGCGCGAGCGCGACCAGGCGCGGCTGCACCGCGAGGCCCAGCTCCGGCACCGGCTGACGTCGCGCCGCTGACCGCGGAGCCGGCTCTGCGCTCTCAGTGCAGGGGACGCCGGTAGGCCAGGTCCACGATGTCGCGGCCCACCGCGAGACCCTTGCGCTCGAACTTGGTGACCGGCCGCTCGTCCCAGCGCGGCACCTCGCCACCCTCCAGGCCCGGCTCGGCGTCGAGGACGCGCCGCATCTGCTCGGCGTACGCCGCCCAGTCGGTCGCCAGGCGCCAGGTGCCGCCCGGCTCCAGCCTCGAGGCCACCAGCCGCGCGAACTCCGGGCTGACCAGCCGGCGCTTGTGGTGCTTGGTCTTGGGCCACGGGTCGGGGAAGAACGTCCACAGCTCCCGGATCGAGGACTCGGCCACGAGGTGCTCGACCGACCACGCGGCGTCCACGGAGCAGAACCGCACGTTGTCGGCGCCGGCCGCCGCCACCTCGGCGAGCCCGGCGGCCACCCCGGGCAGCCACACCTCGAAGGCCACCACGTTGCAGTCGGGGCGCGCCGCGGCCAGGACCCCGGTCGCCTCGCCGACCCCGGGGCCGATCTCGACCACCAGCGGCGCCTCGCGCCCGAAGACCTCCGCCCAGCTGAAGCCCGGCTCGTCGACGGCCTCGTCGGGGATCACCCAGTCCTCGTGGTGGGCGTCCCACGCCTCCTGCTGGCTGGGGGTGAACCGGCTCCCCCGCCGCGCGTAGCTGAGGACCTGCTGCACCCGCCGACCGTCCTCCAACCGCCTCGTGTGCGGCCGCGCCGTCGCCTGCTCGTTCATGCTCCCCATTCTCCCGAACCCGCTCCCGTCCTCCCACTCCGCGCTGACGCGACATGCAGATCGGCCCCGGACCTGGGGTCCGGGGCCGATCTGGGAGTGCTAGCCGGTCAGTGACCGGCGGGGATCACTTGGTGATCTTGGTGACGCGGCCGGCACCGACGGTGCGGCCACCCTCGCGGATGGCGAAGCGCAGGCCCTCGTCCATGGCGATCGGCTGGATCAGCTCGACGGCCATCTCGGTGTTGTCGCCGGGCATGACCATCTCGGTGCCCTCGGGCAGCGTGACGACGCCGGTGACGTCCGTGGTGCGGAAGTAGAACTGCGGACGGTAGTTGTTGAAGAACGGCGTGTGACGGCCGCCCTCCTCCTTCGAGAGGATGTAGACCGAGGCCTCGAAGTTGGTGTGCGGGGTCGTGGTGCCCGGCTTGATGACGACCATGCCGCGCTCGACGTCCTCGCGCTTGGTGCCACGAAGCAGCAGACCGACGTTCTCACCGGCCTGGCCCTCGTCGAGCAGCTTGCGGAACATCTCGACACCGGTGACGGTCGACTTGATGGCGCCCTCGCGGATGCCGACGATCTCGACCTCCTCGTTGACCTTGACGATGCCGCGCTCGATCCGGCCGGTGATGACCGTGCCGCGACCCGTGATCGTGAAGACGTCCTCGACGGGCATGAGGAACGGCTTGTCCGTCTCACGCTCGGGGGTCGGGATGGCCTCGTCGACCGCGTTCATCAGCTCGAGGATCGACTCGCCCCACTTCGCGTCGCCCTGGAGCGCCGGGAAGGCAGCGACGCGCACGACGGGGATCTCGTCGCCGTCGAACTCGTACTCGGAGAGGAGCTCGCGCACCTCCATCTCGACGAGCTCGATGAGCTCCTCGTCGTCGACCATGTCGCACTTGTTGAGCGCCACGACCAGGGCCGGCACGCCGACCTGGCGAGCGAGCAGCACGTGCTCACGCGTCTGGGGCATGGGGCCGTCGGTGGCGGCAACCACCAGGATCGCGCCGTCCATCTGGGCCGCGCCGGTGATCATGTTCTTGATGTAGTCGGCGTGACCCGGGCAGTCGACGTGCGCGTAGTGGCGCGCCTCGGTCTGGTACTCGACGTGCGCGATCGAGATCGTGATGCCGCGCTGCCGCTCCTCGGGAGCCTTGTCGATCTCGTCGAACGCCGAGGCGGCGTTGAGATCCGGGTACTTGTCGTGCAGCACCTTCGTGATTGCTGCGGTCAGCGTCGTCTTGCCATGGTCGATGTGACCGATGGTGCCGATGTTGACGTGCGGCTTGGTCCGCTCGAACTTCGCCTTAGCCACTGTGGGCTCCTCCTGGTGTGGTTGTTACTTGACTCGTACTTGACGTGTGGTGCGTGGTGCGTGGCGGTACTCCCGAGGGACTACTCCCCACGCACCTTCTTGATGATCTCGTCGGCGATGTTCGTGGGAACCTCGGCGTACGAGTCGAACTCCATCGAGTACGACGCCTGGCCGGAGGTCTTGGACCTCAGGTCGCCAACGTACCCGAACATCTCGGACAGCGGCACGAGGGAGTTGACGACGATGTCGCCGTGCCTCTCCTCCTGCGCGCGGATCTGGCCGCGACGGCTGTTGATGTCGCCGATGACGGTGCCGAGGAACGACTCGGGAGTCGTCACCTCCACCGCGAACATCGGCTCCAGCAGCACCGGCTTGGCCATGCGTGCGGCCTCCTTGAAGGCCTGGTTGCCGGCGATCTTGAAGGCCAGCTCGGACGAGTCGACGTCGTGGTAGGCGCCGTCCTCGAGAGAGAACTTCACATCGACCATCGGGTAGCCGGCGAGGACGCCGAACTCGAGGGCCTCCTGGCCACCCTGGTCCACCGAGGGGATGTACTCCTTCGGCACGCGACCACCGGAGACGTTGTTGACGAAGGTGTAGCCCGCGCCGGTGCCCGTCTCGGGGTCGATGTTGGGACCGAGCGAGACGACGACCTTGGCGAACTGGCCGGAGCCACCCGTCTGCTTCTTGTGGGTATAGGAGTGCTTGGTGACCTCCTTGCGGAGGGTCTCCCGGTAGGCGACCTGCGGCTTGCCGACGGTGGCCTCGACGCGGAACTCGCGCTTCATCCGGTCGACCAGGATCTCCAGGTGGAGCTCGCCCATGCCGGCGATGATCGTCTGACCGGTCTCCTCGTCCGCCTTGACGGTGAACGTGGGGTCCTCGTCGGAGAGCCGCTGGATGGCGGTACCGAGCTTCTCCTGGTCGCTCTTGGTCTTGGGCTCGATCGCGACCTCGATCACCGGGGCCGGGAACGTCATCGACTCGAGGATGACCTGGTGCTGCGGGTCGGACAGCGTGTGACCGGTCTTGGTGTCCTTGAGACCCATGACGGCCACGATCTGACCGGCGCCGACCGACGCGATCTCCTCACGCTTGTTGGCGTGCATCTGGTAGACCTTGCCGATCCGCTCCTTGCGGCCGTTGACCGAGTTGACCACGGTCGCGCCGGCGGTGAGCTTGCCGGAGTAGACGCGCACGTAGATCAGCTTGCCGAGGTGCGGGTCGGTCGCGATCTTGTAGGCGAGGCCGGAGAACGGCTCGTCGTCGGACGGCAGGCGCTTGACCTCGACGGTCTCGTCCTTGACCGAGTGGCCGATGATCGCGTCGATGTCGAGCGGCGAGGGCAGGAACTTCACGACCGCGTCGAGCAGGGGCTGGACGCCCTTGTTCTTGAAGGCGGTGCCGCACAGGACCGGGTTGAGCTTGTCGGCCAGCGTGGCGCGACGGATCGCGGCCTCGATCTCCTCGACGGTGAACTCGCCCTCGTCGAGGAACTTCTCCATGATCTCGTCGTCGGCGTCCGAGAGGGTCTCGAGCAGCTTCTCGCGGTACTCCGCGGCCTGCTCGGCCAGCTCGGCCGGGATCTCCTCGACGACGTAGTCCTCGCCGATGGTGGTCTCGCCGCGCCACACGAGCGCGCGCATGCCGACCAGGTCGACGACGCCGATGAAGTCGCCCTCGGCGCCGATCGGGAGCTGCAGGACCAGCGGGGTGCTGTTGAGGCGCTCCACCATCATGTCGACGCAGCGGAAGAAGTCGGCACCCGTGCGGTCCAGTTTGTTGACGAAGCACATGCGGGGCACGGAGTACTTGTTGGCCTGGCGCCACACCGTCATGGTCTGGGGCTCGACGCCGGCGACACCGTCGAACACCGCGACGGCGCCGTCGAGGACGCGCAGCGAGCGCTCGACCTCGGCGGTGAAGTCCACGTGACCGGGGGTGTCGATGATGTTGATCTGGTGGTCCTTCCACCAGCAGGTCGTCGCGGCGGACGTGATCGTGATGCCGCGCTCCTGCTCCTGCTCCATCCAGTCCATCGTGGCCGCGCCCTCGTGGACCTCACCGATCTTGTAGGTGATGCCGGTGTAGAAGAGGATGCGCTCGGTGGTGGTGGTCTTGCCGGCATCGATGTGGGCCATGATGCCGATGTTGCGGACCTTGTTGAGGTCGGTGGTGATGTCGACAGCCACTGAAAGTCTCAGTCCCTCGGAAGTTGGTGTGGAGCCGGTGGCGTGAGGGGTACGGCGTACCCCTCACGCATAGGTCACCAGCGGTAGTGGGCGAAGGCCTTGTTGGACTCGGCCATCTTGTGGGTGTCCTCGCGCTTCTTCACTGCGGCACCGAGGCCGTTGGAGGCGTCGAGGATCTCGTTCATGAGGCGCTCGGACATCGTCTTCTCGCGACGGTCGGCGGCGTAGCCGACCAGCCAGCGCAGCGCGAGCGTGGTGCCGCGCGTGCCCTTGACCTCGATCGGGACCTGGTAGGTCGCGCCGCCGACGCGGCGGGACTTGACCTCGATGGAGGGCTTGACGTTGTCCATCGCGCGCTTGAGCGTGACGACGGGGTCGGTGCCGTTCTTCTCGCGGCAGCCCTCGAGGGCGCCGTAGACGATGCGCTGGGCGACCTGCTTCTTGCCGTCCTGCAGGACCTTGGAGACCAGCTGGGAGACCAGCTGCGAGCCGTAGACCGGGTCGATGTCGATCGGCCGCTTCGGGGCCGGACCCTTGCGGGGCATTAGCTCTTCTCCTTCTTCGCGCCGTAGAGGCTGCGGGCCTGCTTGCGGTTCTTGACACCCTGGGTGTCGAGCGTGCCGCGGATGATCTTGTAGCGGACGCCGGGAAGGTCCTTCACCCGGCCGCCACGGACGAGCACGATGGAGTGCTCCTGGAGGTTGTGGCCGACCCCCGGGATGTAGGCCGTGACCTCGACGCCGCTCGACAGGCGCACGCGGGCGACCTTGCGGAGGGCGGAGTTCGGCTTCTTCGGGGTGGTCGTGTAGACGCGGGTGCAGACACCGCGGCGCTGGGGCGAGCCCTTCAGGGCAGGCGTCTTGTTCTTCGACACCTTGTCCTGTCGGCCCTTGCGGACCAGCTGGTTGATCGTGGGCACCTTGGTGGTTCCCTTTCATGTAGCTCTCAGTGCTCGGCACCTTGCCGGGCACGGCGTGTGGCAGTGGTTCTGTGTGCCTGTGGTGAGTGCGCCCGGATTTGGGCACGCGCAACGGTCTGGTCGTGCCAGACACAAGTCCCGAGATTACTCGGCCCCCCGAAACCGGTCAAAACGCCGTGAGCGCGTCCCGGCCCCGGGCTCAGGCGTGGACCAGGTCGCGGGCCGGTCGACCCTCGGTGGCCGACTTCGCGCGGAGGTAGAGGGCGCTGGCCAGGAGCACCCCGGCCACCGTCATGGCCCCTCCCCCGATGAGCGTCCAGCGGGCGCCGAACACCTCGCCGACCCAGCCCAGGAGAGGCGCTCCGAGCGGGGTGCCGCCGATGAAGATCATCATGTAGAGGGCCATCACCCGCCCGCGCATGCCCTCGTCGGTGGTGAGCTGCATGAAGGCGTTGGCGCTGGTGATCATGGTCAGCGCGGTGAAGCCGAGCACCGGGCAGAGCAGGGCGAAGGTGAGGTACGACGGCGCGAGACCGGCCACGATCTCCACCAGTCCGAAGACGACGGCCGCGCCGACCACCAGGCGGTGGCGCACCCGCTCGCGGCTGGCGGCCAGCAGCGACCCGGCGAGCGAGCCGACCGCGAGGAAGGTGCCGAGCATCCCGAACTCGGCCGAGCCCTTGTCGAAGACCTGGGTCGCCATGAGCGCCGAGGTCATCTGGAAGTTCAGGCCGAACGTGCCGGCGAAGAACACGATGCCGAGGATCAGCATGAGGTCGGGGCGCTGGCGGACGTAGGAGACGCCGGCGCGGATCTGGCCCGGCTGGCGGCGTACGAGGGCGGCGACGTGGAGGCGGTCGACGTCGAGCCGCGCCAGGGCCGTGACCGGGGCGATGTAGGTGAGCGCGTTGATCAGGATGACCCAGCCGGTGGCGACGACGCCGGACCCGAGCAGGGCGATCGAGACGCCCGCGAGCGCGGGGCCGAGCAGCCGGGCGGAGTTGAAGCCGGCGGAGTTGAGGCCCACGGCGTTGGTGAGGTCCTCGGCGTCGACGATCTCCGACACGAACGACTGGCGTGCCGGGGCGTCGAACGCCGAGGCGACGCCGAGCACGAGCGCAAGGACGTAGACGTGCCAGATCTGGACCGTGCCGGTGACGGCGAGCAGGCCCAGCAGCACGGCGGGCACGGCCATGCCGATGTTGGTCATCTGGAGCAGCCGACGCTTGGGGATGCGGTCGGCGACCAGGCCGGCGACCGGCGAGAGCAGGAGGAAGGGGAGGAACTGCAGCCCCGTGGTGATGCCGATGGCGGCCGCGCTGTTGGCGGTCAGCAGCAGCACCAGCCAGTCCTGGGCGACGCGCTGCATCCAGGTGCCGACGTTGGACACCAGGTTGCCGGCGGCGTACAGCCGGTAGTTGGGGTTGCGGAGGGAGCGGAAGGTGGGACTCACCCAGACGCCAGCCTTTCGAGGATCGGGGCCGCGCTGCGGAGCACGGCGCGTTCGTCGGGGGTGAGGTCGCGAAGACGGGTCGCCAGCCACTCGTCGCGACGGGCGCGGTCGGCCAGGAGGGTGGTGCGACCACGGTCGGTCAGCGCCACCAGCACCTGGCGGCGGTCGGTGTCGTGGGCACGGCGGCTGGCGAAGCCGCCGTCCACCAGGCAGTTGACGGTGCGGGTCATGCTGGGCGGCTGGACCATCTCGGCCCGCGCCAGCTCCCCGACCGTCAGCTCCCCGCCGTTGCGGTGGAGCGCGCCGAGGACCGCCATCGCGTTCATGCTCAGCTCGTTGTCCGGGTGGCGCTCGGTGGCCAGGCGCCGGCGCAGGCGCATGACCGAGAGCCGGAGCTCGGAGGCGAGTCCCGCGTCGGTGCGGGCGACCTTCTCAACGGTGGGCATGTCGTTAGCATAAGTCATTACCTGTGCTAACTATTCCGCTGTTGCGGTCACCCCCGGCCCGGACCGGGCCGGACCTGCAGAGCCCGGGGTCAGCTGAGCCAGTCGGTGAGGGGGTTGATGGCGAAGTAGACGACGAAGAGGGCGCCGACGACGTACATCAGGGGGTGCACCTCGCGGTGCTTGCCGAGCACGAGCTTGATCAGGACGAAGGAGACGAAGCCGGCGCCGATGCCCACCGAGATCGAGTAGGTGAAGGGCATGAGCACGATCGTGAGGAAGGCCGGGATCGCGATCTCGAGGTCGTCCCAGGAGATGCCGACCACCTGCTGCATCATCAGGAAGCCGACGAGCACCAGCGCGGGGACCGCCGCCTCCGAGGGGATGATCGCGACCAGCGGGGCGAAGAAGATCGTCAGCAGGAAGAGGACGCCGGTGACGACCGAGGCGAGACCCGTCCGGGCGCCCTCGCCGACGCCGGAGGCCGACTCGATGTAGGAGGTGTTGGAGGAGACCCCGGCCGCGCCACCGGCCACGGCGGCCAGCGAGTCGACGACGAGGATGCGCTGGGCGTGCGGCGGGGTGCCCTCCTCGTCGAGCAGCCCGGCCTCGGCGCCGATCGCGGTCATCGTGCCCATGGTGTCGAAGAAGTCGGCGAGCATCAGCGTGAAGATCAGCAGCAGCGCCGAGACGACGCCCACGGACTCGAACGAGCCGAACAGCGAGAACTCTCCGAGCGTGGCCAGGTCCGGGAGGTCGAAGACGTCGCCCGGCCAGGCCGGGACCGTGAGCGCCCAGCCGGTGGGGCTGTCGGCCCCCGGCCCGAGGTCGCCGACGGTCTCGACGATGATCGCGAGCACGGTGGTCACCACGATCGAGATCAGGATCGCGCCCTTGACCCGGCGCACCCAGAGCGCGATGAGGAGCAGCAGGCCCAGGGCGAACACCAGCACCGGCCAACCGGCGAGCTGGCCGGTCTGGCCCAGCTGCACGGGCACGGTCGTCTGGGCGGCGTCCGGGATCCGGCGTACGAAGCCGGCGTCGACGAAGCCGATGAGCGCGATGAAGAGACCGATGCCCACGGAGATCGCGACCTTGAGCTGGCCCGGCACCGCGTGGAAGACCGCCTTGCGGAAGCCGGTCAGCACCAGGACCAGGATCAGCACCCCCTCGAGCACGACCAGCCCCATGGCGTCGGCCCACGTCATGCGCGACGCGACGGCGACGGCGAGGAAGGCGTTGAGGCCCAGACCCGTCGCGATCGCGAGCGGGAAGTTGGCGACCGCGCCCATCAGGATCGTCAGCACGCCCGCCACCAGGGCGGTGCCGGCGGCGATCACGGGCAGGTTCGGTGCGTCGCCTCCGCCCAGGAAGCTGCCGTCCACGTCCGGGGCGAAGCCGAGGATCAGCGGGTTGAGCACGACGATGTAGGCCATCGTGAAGAACGTGACGACGCCGCCACGCACCTCCCGGCCCACCGTGGAGCCGCGCTCGCTGATCTTGAAGTAGCCGTCGATGCCGCTGCGGGGCGAGTGCGTGGAGGTCGTCACAGCGGGTGAGCATTCCAGAGGTCCGGCCTCCCTGGGAACCGGGTGGACTACCGTGGACCTGTGGAGCTGCGCGACGACCAACCGATGGCGCACGAGTTCAGGAACCGCACCTACCTCCTGGCCGACGTGGAGCCGCTGGACGTCGACGGCGTGCGCACCGTCCAGGTCGGCACGGCGGTCTTCTTCCTGGGGTTCCTGGGCCTGCTCCCCTTCTACGGGCGCCTGGTCGAGGACGACCGCACGTGGTGGCTGTGGATGTGCCTGTGCGGCGTGGCCCTGGGCCTCTTCGGCCTGGAGTACTGCCGACGGCGTCGCGCGTTCCGCAGCGAGCGCGAGGACTCCCACCTGTCGGCCCCCGACGCCGGCGCCACGCCGTCCTCCTGAGGCGGGTGACCCCGGCGGCTCGGGGTTTTGAGTCCCCCTCGGCGGGTAACCGGAGGGCATGACCTCGAAGCTGCACTACACCGTCCCCGGCATGAGCCAGCCCGACGCCGAGCGCGTCGTCGAGCTGCTCCAGAGCCGTCTCCACGCCTGCAACGACCTGCACCTGACGCTGAAGCACGTGCACTGGAACGTCGTGGGCCCACACTTCATCGCCGTCCACGAGATGATCGACCCCCAGGTCGAGGCCGTCCGCGGCTTCGCCGACGACCTGGCCGAGCGCATCGCCACCCTCGGCGGCTCGCCGGTCGGCACGCCCGGCGCGCTGGTCGAGGCCCGCGAGTGGGACGAGTACTCCATCGGTCGCGCCACCACGCAGGAGCACCTCGGCGCCCTCGACCTCGTCTACCAGGGCGTGATCAGCAGCTACCGCGGCTCGTTCGAGGAGCTCGACGAGCTCGACCCGGTCACCCAGGACATGTTCATCGCCCAGACCGAGCAGCTCGAGCTGTTCCACTGGTTCGTGCGTGCGCACCTGGAGGACAAGGCCGGCAACCTGTCGACCGCGGGTGCCGGCTCCGAGCAGGAGGCTGCGGAGGCCGCCAGCGAGTAGCCCGCACCACCCGCACGCACGAAGGGGCCCGACCGGATCATCCGGTCGGGCCCCTTCGCCGTGTCAGATCAGCTCGTAGCCGTCGCTGGTGAGCGTGTCGAAGACGTGCTCGGGCATCGGCTCGGGCTCGTGCTTCTTGGCCAGGCGCACCTCGGAGTGCGCGCCGCAGCCGTGGTCGAACGAGACCACGCGGCCGTCGTCGTTGGCGTCGCCGTTGGCGCAGACGCCGAACGTCTCCGACAGCGGGCCGGCGAGTCGCACGAGGAAGCCGCAGCTGTGGCAGTGGTCGGGGGCGGCCTGGGCGATCGGCGAGGTAGGGCCGCCGTCGCCGTCGTACCACCGCTCGGCCGCGAGGTCGCGACCCTCGGGCGACAGCGTGCGCGCTCGGCCCAGGCCGAGGTCCTTGGCGACCGTGCGGATCTGGGCCTTCTCGTCGGCGTCGAGCGGGTCGTCGCCGAAGGAGTACGTCGGCACCAGGCGCGGGTCCTCGTCGGAGACCGGCAGCAGGTCGCCCGGGGACAGGTCGCCGGGCTGCAGCCGCTCGCGGTAGGGCACCCACTGCGGGGCGACGATCGCCTCGTCGCCGGGGATCAGCACGATCTCGTCGATGGTGACGTTCTTCTGGCGCGACGCGCGGGCCACGGTGACCGACCAGCGCCACCCGACGTAGCCCTTGCGGTTGCAGGCGAAGAGGTGGGTGACCACGCGCTCGCCCTCGGCCTGCGAGCCGAGGTGCTCGCCGACGTCGGCGGCCGGCACCTCCTCGAGCAGGGCGGAGCGGGCCTCGTCGACCGCAGCCGCGGTCACGGGGTCGGGTTTGCTGCGCACGATGATCGCCACGGACGAAAGCATGACTCATGACCGCACCGGCTGTCAGGTCGGGCCGGGGTGTCCCGCCCCGGACGCGCGCCGAGCGGGCAGGATGGGCGCATGACCACCCCGCCCCCGGAGCCGCCCCCGACGCCGGCCCCCGGCTCCCGGGCCCGGTCGGTGGGCCGGGGCCTCGGCGCCGGCGCCCGGGTCACGGGCCGCGGGGTGCGCGGCGCCGCCCGGGTCACCGGCCGCGCCGGCTCCTTCACGGTGCGCCAGGCGCGCCGCGCCGCCGACGCGCAAGGGGCGGACAAGTCCGGCCTCTCCCGCCTGATCGAGCTCCACGCGTGCAACGCCGCCGCCGACGCCGCCGTCGTGATCTCGCTGGCCGGCACGCTGTTCTTCGCCGGCGCGACCAGCGACGCCCGCGGTCAGGTGGCGCTCTTCCTCGGCCTGACGATGCTGCCGTTCGCGATCGTGGCGCCGCTGATCGGGCCGTTCCTCGACCGGTTCAGCCACGGTCGGCGCTGGGCGATGGGCGGGACCTTCGCGCTGCGCGGCTTCCTGTGCTGGGTGCTGGCCGACGCGGTCGCCAACGACTCGATCTGGCTCTTCCCGGCCACCCTCGGCGTGCTCGTCTCGTCCAAGGCGTACGGCGTGACGCGCGCCGCCGCGGTCCCCCGCCTGCTGCCCGACGACCTCACGCTGGTCAAGGCCAACGGCCGGGTCTCCCTGGCCGGCGTGGTCGGGGCCGGCGTGGCGGCGCCGTTCGCCGGGCTCGCCGCGACGGTCGGCGCGGAGTGGTCGCTGCGCTTCGCGTTCCTGGTCTTCGTGCTCGGCACGATCGCCGCGATCCGGTTGCCGGCCGCCGTCGACTCCAGCGCCGGCGAGCAGTCGATGACGCTGCGCCGCACCGACAGCGAGGGCCGGCGCGGCACCCGGATCCCCTCGGCGGTGTCGTTCGCGCTGCGGGCCAACTGCGGTCCGCGCTGGCTGTCGGGCTTCCTGACGATGTTCATGGCGTTCCTGTTCCGCGACAACCCGATCGGCGACTACGCGCCGGAGCTGCTGCTCGGGATCGTGGTCGGCGGCGCCGGGCTGGGCAACACCCTCGGAATCCTCTGCGCGTCGCTGCTGAAGAAGATCAACCCCGCGGTCACGGTCGTCGCGGCCCTGCTGGCCGACGCGATCGTGATCGCCCTGGCGGGCGTCTTCTACGGGATCCTGATGCTCGCGCTCATCGGGCTCACCGCCGGCCTCGCGCAGTCGCTGGCCAAGGTGTCGCTCGACGCGACGATCCAGTCCGGCGTGCGCGCGCAGGTGCAGGCCAGCGCGTTCGCGCGGAGTGACACGACCCTCCAGCTGGCCTGGGTGGTCGGCGGCTTCGTGGGCATCGCGATGCCGCTCCAGCCACGCCTGGGGCTGGGGGTCGCGGCGGTCGTGCTCGCCGCCTGGGCCTTCTTCGTGCTGGCCAGCCGCCCCCGGAGCGGTCAGCCCGAACCGGCACCCGCACCCGCCTGAGACGGCGGGCCGGCCGCCCTCAGAGCTCGAGCTCGTCGGCCAGCGCGCGCAGCAGCTTGGCGGTGGGCTTGGCCGTGCGGGCGTCGGGGTGGCGGCCGTGACGGTAGCCCTCGCCGACGTCGTCGAGCAGCCGGATCAGGTCCTCGACGATCGTCACCATGTCCTCGGGCGGGCGGCGCTTGGCGTGCTGCTGGTTGCGCGAGACCGAGGCGGGCGCCTCGAGCACCCGTACCTGCAGCGCCTGCTCACCGCGGCGGCCCTGGGCGATGCCGAACTCCACGCGGGTCCCGGGCTTGAGGTTGGTGGTGCCCTCGGGCAGCGCGTCGGAGTGGACGTAGACGTCCGGACCGTCCTCCTGGGACAGGAAGCCGAACCCCTTGCCGGCGTCGTACCACTTCACCTTGCCACTGGGCACGGTCCTACCTCTCGTGAGCACCCCCGGCCGATCCGAGCGCGACGTCGAAGACTAAGCCATGTGGGAGTCGAGCCACGACGGGAAATCCCGCAGGTCGTCGAGCACCACGTCGGTGCCCGCCGCCAGCAGCTCCTCGCGGGTGCAGCCACCCGTCACCACCGAGACGCTCAGCACCCCGGCCGCCAGGGCGCCCTCCACGTCGTGGACGTGGTCGCCGACGTAGACCGACGCGCCCTCGCGGCGCAGCGCCTCGGCCTTGCCCACGCCCCACACCCAGCCCTCGAGCACGTCGACGTCCAGGCCGAGGTGGTCCAGGTGGAGCTGGGCGTTGCGGGTGAACTTGCCGGTCACCACGACGGTGCGGCCACCGTGGCGGCGCACGGCGGCCAGCGCCTCGTGGGCGCCGGGGAGCACCGGCACCGAGTCGATCGCGTGCGCGGGGTAGAGCTCGCGGAAGCGGTCCCCCGCGGGGCCGATCGCCTCCTGGTCGAGGTGGCCCGACAGCAGCGTCTCCAGCGGCGGGCCGAGGCGCTGGGTCATCTCGGCGACGGGGAAGTCGACCCCGAGCTCCTCGCCCAGCGCGCCCAGGACCGCACCGAAGCCGGGCACGGTGTCGATGAGCGTCATGTCGAGGTCGAAGCCGACCACGAGCGGCGAGGAGGTCACGCGCCCACGGTAGTGGCGCCATCAAGGTGTCACTGCTGGGGTTCCTGCGACAGGATGGGTCTCTTGTCCAGGTCCGACCAGGGAGCACCGTGACGCGAGCGGCACGACGTGGGGTCCGGCGCGCGACGCGCCTGGCCCTCCTCGGCGCGCTCGCCGGCACCACGCTCGCGACCCTCGCCGCGCCCGGCCCGTCGGCCGCCGCACCCGACCGGGACTCCACGGACGCGCTCTACCTCGTGACCCTCGACGGGCCGGGCACCTCCGGCGCCGGGGCCTCCGGGGAGACCCGGATGCGCGCCGAGCAGGACCGCCTGATGACGTCCGTCGGCGCCCCCGCCCCGGTCTACCGCTGGACGACCGCGCTCAACGGCTTCGCCGTCCCCCTCACCCGCAGCCAGGCCGACCGGCTGGCCGCCGACCCGCGCGTCGCGCTCGTGGAGCGCAACACCGTCCGCCGCCTGGCCGCGGGCGCACCGGCCCCGGCGGCGGCGCGCACCTCACGCCGTACGACGGGCGGGCGCGGCGTGGTCGTCGGCCTCGTGGACAGCGGGATCGACCCCGAGGGGCCGCTCTTCGCGGCGGTCCCCCGGCTGGGGCGACCGGCCGTCGGCTTCGACGGCGCCTGCGAGGGCGGCGAGGCCGCCCCGGAGTGCACCGGCAAGCTCGTCGGCGCCCGCTGGTACGTCGCCGGGTTCGGCGCCGACGCCGTGCGCAGTGCCGCCCACCTCTCCGCCCTCGACGACGACGGGCACGGCACCCAGATGGCGGCCATCGCCGCGGGCAACGCGGGCGTCGACGCCCGCGTGCGGGACGTGCGGCTGGGCCGCTACAGCGGAGCGGCGCCCCAGGCGCGGCTGGCGGTCTACAAGGCGTGCTGGACCGCGCCCGACCCGCGCGCCGACGGCTGCGCGGCGGCCGACCTGGTGGCCGCGGTCGACCAGGCCGTCCGCGACGGCGTCGACGTGCTCAACCTCTCCGTCGACGGCCCCTCGCACATCGACACCGTGGAGCTGGCGCTGCTGGGCGCGGCCGAGGCCGACGTCGTCGTGGTCGCCGCCGCCGGCAACGACGGGAGCGCCGCTCACCCCAGCCCCTGGGTCACGACCGTGGGCGGCACCCTGGGCGAGCGGCCGCGCGGCACCGTCGACCTGCCGGGAGGCCCCGGCCTGCACGGCGCGATGGTCTCCGGCCGGCGCTCCCCCGTTGCGCCGCTGGTCCTCGGCGCCCGGGCCGGCACCCGCGACGCCCGGCCCGGTGACGCGCGGCGGTGCCTGCCCGGCAGCCTCGACGCGGCGGCGGTGGCGGGCCGGATCGTGGTCTGCGACCGGGGCGGCGTCGGGCGCGTGGACAAGTCCGAGGCCGTCGCGCTGGCCGGCGGGGTGGGCATGGTGCTGGCCAACGTGCGGCGCGGCTCGACCGACGCGGACTTCCACCGGGTCCCCACGGTCCACCTCGACCGCCCGGCCGCCGCCTCGCTCGAGCGCTGGCTGGCCCGTCACCCGGGGGCCCGCGTGGCGCTGCGACCCGCCGGTGTGGCGCGGACCCCGGCGCGCGTGGCGGGCTGGTCCGGCGCCGGCGACCCGGCGACGGGGGTCGTGAAGCCCGACCTGGTCGCGCCCGCGGTCGGCGTGCTCGGGGCCGTGCCGCCACGCTCCGACGGGGCTCGCTGGGACTTCGTGACCGGCACGTCGGCGGCCACCGCCGCCGTGAGCGGCGCGGCCGCGGTGCTGCGCAGCCGGCACGACTGGACGGCGGTCCAGACGCGGTCCGCGCTCGCCACCACGGCCGCACCCGTGCGCCGTACGTCGGTGCAGCGGGCGGGCGCCGGGCTGCTGCGGCCGGCCGCCGCCGGGCGGCCGGGGCTCGTGCACTCGCTGGACCCGGCCCGCTACCGCGCCTGGTGGCAGGACCGCCGGACCCGACTCAACACCCCCTCGGCGGTCCTGCGGCGCGGAGAGCGCTCGACGACCCGGACGGTGACCAACGTCGGGCGCCGGACGTTCTACTTCTCCTCCACCGTGCGCGGATTCTCCCGGCGGCACGCGTGGGTGACCCCCGCCGCGCTGCGCCTGGCCCCCGGCGAGACCGGCACCTACACGGTGCACGCCACGGGCCGCGGGTCCGACGACGGCCACGTCGTGTGGCGCGGCGCCGGCGGCACCACGACCCGGGTCCCGGTCCTCCTCCGCTGAGGACCGGTTGACCCGAGGCCACGCGGGTACCGGCCCGGCATGAAGCTGCTACGCGGAGCCGCCGCCATCGGGATCGCCAAGAAGGTCTACGACGAGGCGCGCAAGCCCCACAACCAGGCCAAGATCAAGTCCGCCGTCGAGAAGGCGCGAGCCCGCCGCAACCCCAAGCGCTGAGCCGGCGGCCGGGGCTCAGAGCCCCAGCTCGCGGGCGGTCTCCTCGCGCATCTGCACCTTGCGGATCTTGCCGGTGACCGTCATCGGGAAGTCCTCGACCACCAGCACGTAGCGCGGGATCTTGTAGTGGGCCAGCCGCCCGCTCGCGTAGGCGCGCACGGCCTCCGCGTCCAGCGGCTCGGCGCCGGCGCGCATCTTGACCCACGCGCAGAGCTCCTCGCCGTACTTCTCGTCGGGGACGCCGATGACCTGGACATCCTCGATGTCGGGGTGGGCGTAGAGGAACTCCTCGATCTCGCGCGGGTAGATGTTCTCCCCACCGCGGATCACCATGTCCTTGATGCGCCCGACGATGTTGCAGTAGCCGTCCTCGCGCATCTCGGCGAGGTCGCCGGTGTGCATCCAGCCGTCGCCGTCCACCGCCTCGGCGGTCTTGTCCGGGTCGTCCCAGTAGCCCAGCATCACGGAGTAGCCGCGGGTGCAGAGCTCTCCGGTGACGCCACGCTCGACGGTCTCCCCGGTGACCGGGTCGACCACCTTGACCTCGACGTGCGGGTGGACCCGCCCGATCGTCGACGTACGGCGCTCGAGGTCGTCGTCGGCGCGCGTCTGGCAGGAGACCGGGCTGGTCTCGGTCATGCCGTAGGCGATCGACACCTCGGCCATGTGCATGTCGTTGACGCAGCGCTTCATCACCTCCACCGGGCAGATGGAGCCGGCCATGATCCCGGTGCGCAGCGAGCTCAGGTCGTGCTCGGCGAAGCTCGGGTGGCTCTGCATCGCGATGAACATCGTCGGGACGCCGTAGACCGCCGTGCAGCGCTCCTCGGCGATCGTGCGCAGCGTCGTCTCGGGGTCGAAGCCGGGGCCCGGGATGACCATGGTGGCGCCGTGGGTGGTGCAGCCGAGGTTGGCCATCACCATGCCGAAGCAGTGGTAGAAGGGCACCGGGATGCACAGCCGGTCGTCGGCGGTGAGGTTGATGAGCTCGGTGGTGAAGTAGCCGTTGTTGAGCAGGTTGCGGTGGCTGAGCGTCGCGCCCTTGGGGTAGCCGGTGGTGCCCGACGTGTACTGGATGTTGATCGCGTCGTGCGGCGACAGCGAGGCCGCCCGCTCGGCCAGCGCCGCCCCGGGCAGGTCCGCCCCCTCGGCGACCAGGTCGGCCCAGTCGTCGGTGTCGAGGTAGACCACCCGCTCCAGCGTGGGGCACTGGTCGCGCACCTCCTCGACCATCGCGCGGTAGTCGCTGGTCTTGAAGCGCGACGCCGCCACCAGCATCCGCAGCCCGGACTGGTTGACGGCGTAGGCGAGCTCGTGGGTGCGGTAGGCCGGGTTGACGTTGACCAGCACCACGCCGGCCTTCGCGGCGGCGTACTGCACCATCGTCCACTCCGCGCTGTTGGGCGCCCAGATCCCGACCCGGTCGCCCTTGGCGATCCCGGCGGCGATCAGGCCGCGCGCCAGGTCGTCCACGTCGCGGTCGAGCTCCGCCCACGTCCAGCGGCGCCCGGTCGCCATCTCCACCAGGGCCTCACGCTCGGCGTACGTCGTGGCGGTGCGCGTGAAGCTGGCTCCGATCGTCTCCTCGAGCAGGGCCGGCTCGAGCTCTCCTGAGGCATAGGACTCCATGCCCTGAACCTACGACGCCCGACGTTGCCGTGGGGTTGGGTCGGCGCCAGGCGACGCGTGCCCGACGCGCCGCGGGGGGCGTGGAGCCCTGGCGTAGGGTCCATCCGTGCCCGAAGCCGACGCTCCCGAGGAGCCCTCGAAGCGCAAGCTCCCGCTGTGGCTCGAGACCGTGGTCCTGCTGACGGTCGCCGTCGTGCTGGCCCTGGTCATCAAGACCCTGTTCGTCCAGGCGTTCTACATCCCCTCGGCCTCGATGAAGCCCGGCCTGGTCGAGAACGACCGGATCCTGGTGCAGAAGGTGTCGTACTGGTTCGGTGGCTCGCCGTCCCGCGGGGACGTCGTGGTCTTCGAGGACCCGGGCGGGTGGCTGGACGGGCTGGCGCCCGAGCCGACCAGCCCGCTGGTGAAGGGCCTGACGAAGATCGGGCTCTACCCCAGCGGCGGCCACCTCGTGAAGCGCGTCATCGGCGTCGAGGGCGACACCATCGTGTGCTGCGACGAGAAGGGCCGCCTCGAGGTCAACGGCGTCGCGCTCGACGAGGACGACTTCATCAAGCCGCAGAAGTGCGACGGCCCGATGCCCGGTCCCGCGTGCGAATGGACCGCCGGCCCGGTGCCCGACGGCGAGATGTTCGTGATGGGCGACAACCGCAACGAGTCGGCCGACTCCTCGGCCCGGCTCTGCGTCAACCGCGGCCCCAAGTGCGACCCCGACAAGGCGTTCGTGCCGGTCGACCTCGTCGTCGGCAAGGTCTTCACGCTGGTGTGGCCTCCCGGCCGCGCGCACTTCGTCGGTCGCCCCGACGTCTTCGACACGATCCCCGACAACTGACCACGCCCATCGCTGCCCCGCCCGAGAGCTTCGGGCGGGTCAGCGTCGTTCGGCGGCGACGACCAGGGCCTCCATGGCGACGGGGGCGTCGGCGGTGACCATGGGGCCGATGTCCTCGGCGCCGGGGCCCTCGATGGTGGTCGTGACCGTGACCTCCGCGCCGTCGGCCGTGGGGCGGACGACGTGGTCGATGCGGATCACCAGCTCGCCCATCGTCAGCCGGTCGAGGTAGCGGCTGCCGGGCACGACCACCTCGAGGCTGACCGGGACCTCGATCGGCCCGGTGAGCGTCATCGTGCCGGTGGCGCCCTCGACGAACGGGCCGTCGAGCGTGACCGCCTGCACGGCGGGGTCCCAGTCGGCCCACGTACCGGTGTCCGACCACAGCGCCCAGATCTCGGCCGGGTCGGCGGTGGTCGTGACGGTGCGCTCGTAGCGGAAGGTCATGCGGGCTCCACGGTCATGCTCCGGTCTCCGAACCGCACCGTGTCGCCGGCGAGCAGCGTGGTGGGGCGGCCCGCGGTGAGGGCCTTGGAGACACCCTGCCGCACGACGACCGATCCGTTGGTCGAACCGCGGTCCATGACCACCAGCGCCCCGGCCGGCGTGACCTGGAACTGCGCGTGCGTCTTCGACAGCGACATGTCGCTGGAGCGCAGCGGCACCAGGTGGCTGACCGACTCCCCCGGCCGCGCCTCGGGGCGGCGCCCGACCAGGGCGAGCCCCTCGACGACGAACGTCTCGCCGGTGTCGAACGCGACCCGCCAGCGCGGCACCGCGGACGCCTCCGGCACCAGCGGGGGTCCCAGCTGCGAGGGCCGGCCGGGCGCGGGGTCGGGCGCCGGGGTCGGCGTGGCGGCCGGCGGCACGGGGGCGGGCGGCACCGGGGCAGGCGGCACGGGGGCCGGCGCCGGCGGGGTGGCGGCGGGCGGGCGCGGAGCGGCGGGCGCGGGTGCAGGAGCAGGAGCGGCGTGACGGGCCGCGGGGGCGATCGGCGCCGGGGAGGGTGGTGCCGCCGGCGTCGGGGCGGACGCGGGGGCGACCCGCGGGGCGGCGGGCGGCGGGGTCACGGCCGGGGTGGCGGACGGGGCCGCGGGCGGCGTGACGCGAGGTGCCGGGACCGGCGCCGCTGCGGGCGGCGGGCCGCTGGGCGGGGTCGCCGGCGGGGCCGTCGGCTTGGGCAGGCGGCGCGGGGTCGGCACCGAGACCACCGGCTGGGCGGGGGCCGGCACCAGCCGCATGGCGGTGAGGTTGACGAGCTGGCGGGGGCGTACCTCCTCCACCTCCTCGACGGTGGGCAGGGGACGCACGTCCACGACCACGCCGTGGCTGACGTGGTCGTGCCAGCCGCGGCGCTGGTTGCCCGGGTCCATGACCGCGGTCCAGGCCAGGGTCGCCACGCCCAGGCCGATCGTCGGCAGGGTCGCGACGCCCAGGACGAGGGTGCGCAGCAGCGCCCGCCCGACCCCGATCGGCGTGCCGGTCGCGTCCTCCACCACCCGCAGCCCCACCAGGGCCTTGCCGGGAGAGGTGCCCTTGAGGCCGAGCAGCAGCGCGTACGCCAGCCCCACGAGCAGCACGGTGCCGGCGATCAGGGCGATGCCGGCCCCGACGTCGCCCGGCTCGATCAGGCGGACGTAGGCGGCGTAGGAGGCGCCGGCGTAGAGGCTCCACGCGATGAGCCGGTCGATCGCGAACGCGTAGAAGCGTCGGTCGAGCTCGGCGGGCGGGTACGTCGTGGCGTCTTGCGGCGCGCTCATGGGTCCGTCTCTCGGGTCAGGGGTTGGTGACCTGGATGGTCACCCCGTCGCCGAGGTTGATGATCGCCCCCGGGATGAGCTGCACGGCGATGCCGGGCTTGAGGTCCTCGGGTCCGAGCCCCGGCTGGACGAGCACCGTGCCGTTGGTGGAGCCCATGTCGGTGACGACCGCGCTCCCGTGGTCGGCGCCGGTGCCGGGACGCACCTCGACGTGGGTGGAGGAGATCTCGTGCAGCGGGCTCGGGACGGTGACCAGCCGCGGCTGCTCGGTGGCGGTGAAGCGCCGTGCCTCGGGCGCGCGGCCGATCAGCACGACCCGGTCGACCTCGACGGTGTCCCCGCTGGAGACGACCAGCCGCGCCACCGGGCGGGTGACGTGGGGGGCGGGCGGCTGCCCGGGGATGCCCGGCTTCTCGCGGGCGAACTCGCCGGTCGCCGGCCCCGTCTGGGTCAGCCCGTCGTGGTCGGTGAGCGGTGGGGCGGAGACGGGCGGCACGGTGGCACCCGCCGGCGGCCCGCCGAGCGCCGGAGCCGGCGGGACCGGCACCGGGGGCGGCGGCAGCGGCGGCAGCGACGCCTCGGCGCCGTCCTCGTCGTCCCACACGAACTGCGACCCGTCAGCCTCGTCGGCCGGCGGGTCCTCCAGGATGCTGAGGCCGGCCGGCTGCTCGTCGTACTGCTCGGCGCCCTCGCCCTCGGTCTCGGTCTCGGCGGCGTCCACCTCGGCGTCGTACGCCGCCACGTCGAGCAGCTCCGTGGCGGGCTGCTCCTCGGGCACGACCGCGTCGCCCTCGGGTGCGACCGGCACCTCGGGTGCGACCGGCGCCTCGGGTATGACCGGCGCCTCGGGCGCGTCGAGCGACGCGGCGACCGGCGCGGGGGCGGGGATCGCGGGCGACTCGTCCGCGGTGCGGGACGGGAAGTCGATGCGGGCGACGCGGACCAGCCCGCCGTCGATGAGGTAGTCGGGCCCGGGGCGTCCGGCCTCGCCCACCTCGACGCCGATGGCGCTGACGTCCTCGAGGGTCTTCTCCACCCAGGTCGTGACCGTCGAGCCGTCGAGCTCGACCGTCTCGGAGCCCGTGGTGAGCGTGGCGCGCACGCCGGCGCCGCGGACGATGACCTTGGTCGGGCCGTCGCCGGTGCCGATGAGGACGAAGGCCGGGAGGACGCTGAGCCCGGGGGCCAGCACCTGGTCGAGGGTCTCGGCGAAGCCGGCGCCGCCGTCGACCTGGTCCCAGAGCTGGGCGGCGCGCGCCTTCTCGCTGGCGGGCAGCAGCAGGGTGGTGGCCGTCCCGAAGATCGCCAGCCAGTCCCCCGGGCGGTAGGACCACGTGGCAGGGCTCGTGGCAGTGCTCACGGCAGGGCTCCCAACTTCTCCTCGAGACTCACCCGCTGGCGCTCGGAGTCATACGGTGTCTCGGCGACCAATCCCACCACATCGATCACGACGGCCGTCGCGTTGTCCCGTCCGCCGGCCGCGACCGCGGCGGCGACCATCTGGTCGGCGGCGTCGCGGGGGTCGTCGGTCGAGCCGAGGATCCGCTGCATCGCGGCGTCGTCGATCATCCCGGTGACGCCGTCGGAGCAGAGCACCAGGCGCTCGGCGGCCGAGAGAGGCAGCACGAAGTAGTCGGCGTCGGTGCTCCCGGAGCCGCCCAGCGCGCGGGTGATGACGTGCCGCTCGGGGTGGACCGCGGCATCGGCGACCGTGATCGCCCCGGACTCCACCAGCTCCTGCACGAGGCTGTGGTCGACGCTCACCTGCTCGAGGGCGCCGTGGTTGTAGCGGTAGACGCGGGAGTCGCCGAGGTTGGCGAGCAGCCACTTGGGCTCGCCGGACTGCTCGATCAGCAGCGCGACCACGGCGGTCGTGCCCGCGTGGAAGTCCGGGGCGCCCTGCGCGCGCTGGCTGGCGTCGTACTCGGCGATGCGGGCCTGGCACTCCTCGAGGGTCTCCGCGACGACGGCGGCACCCCGGGCGGGGTCGTAGCCCTGGTCGGCCAGGCGGGCGAACTCCTCGACGACGATCGCGGAGGCGATGTCACCGCGGTCGTGGCCGCCCATGCCGTCGGCCACGACGAAGACCGGTGGGGCGACCAGGAAGGCGTCCTCGTTGACCTCGCGGACCAGCCCCACGTCGGTCGCCGCCCCGTGGTGCAGCTCCACGCCGGTCATCTGGTGGCCTCGCGGGTGGGGAGGCCGGATAGCGTGGGAAGGATGAGTACGACGAGGGGGTTCCGGTCGCTGGCCGACCAGCTGCGCGGCTGGACGGACGAGCGGTTGTCGACCCTGCTCTCCGAGCGTCCCGATCTCGCCACTCCCGCCCCTCATGATTTCGGCCAGCTCGCCTCGCGTGCTGCCGTGCGTACGTCGGTCGTCCGAGCGCTCGACGGTCTGACGCGTCTCGAGCTCACTGTCCTAGATGCCCTGGTGGTCAGTGGCCAAACCACACCCACCGAACTCTGCACATCTGTGCAGGCCGACCCCGGTGCCGTCAAGGAGGCGCTCCGCAGGCTCACCGACCTGGTGCTCGTGTGGGAGTCCACCGGTGGGCTGCGGCCGCTGACCGGCGTCGCGGAGGGCCTCACCGGCGGCCCCGAGGCCGGGGTCAGCGGCCTGCGCCCTCGCAGCGCGGAGCCGCTCACGGCCGCGCAGGTGCAGGCCCGCCTCGCCGAGCTGTCCGCCCCGGCACGGGCGCTGCTCGAGCACGTCCTGGAGCAGGGCGGGGAGGCCACCACGAGCGCGGCGCGCCACACCGTCTCGCCCAGCGAGGCCGCCAACCCCGCCGAGGAGCTCCTCTCGCGGCGGCTGCTGGTGCCCCGAGGCTCGGGCACGGTCGTGCTGCCCGGCGAGGTCGGGCTGGTCCTGCGCGGAGGCACGACGACCGCCGAGCCGGCCGACCGGCCGCCGGAGCTGTCCACCACCGCGCGCCAGCAGGCCCTGGTCGACCGGGTCGCGGGCGGCGCCGCGTTCGAGCTCGTACGCCGCCTCGAGCTGCTCCTCGACCACTGGGGCACCCACCCCGCCCCGGCGCTGCGCAGCGGCGGTCTCGGCGTGCGCGAGCTCAAGGCGGCCGCGACCTTCCTCCACGTCGACCAGCAGGCTGCCGCCCTGCTCGTCGAGTGCGCCTCGACCGCGGGGCTGCTGGCGTCGCGGGCCGACACCGACGGCAACCTCGTGTGGGTGCCGACCGACGTGTTCGACACCTGGAGCGCCCAGGACGTCCCGGCCCGGTGGGCCACCGTCGCCCGCTCGTGGCTGGAGAGCCCGCGGATGCCCGGCCTGGTCGGCAGCCGCGACCCGGCCGGCAAGCCGTGGAACGTCCTCACCCCCGAGCTCGCGGCGCGCACCATGCCCGAGTCGCGGGCGATGACCCTGCGGCTGCTGGCCGAGCTGCCGCCCGGCCAGGTGCTCGCAGCCGGCACCGGCGTGCCCTCGCTGCTGGCGCGGCTCGCGTGGCTCCGGCCCCGGCGGCCCCGCTCGCGCGCCGACCAGGTCGCGTGGACCGTCGAGGAGGCCGCGGCGCTCGGCGTGACGGGGCTGGGCGGCCTGGCGTCGTACGCCCGGGTGCTGCTCGACGGCGGCGATCCGCACGACACGATGGCGGCGATGCTGCCCGAGCCGGTCGACCACGTGCTGATCCAGGCCGACCTCACGGCGGTCGCGCCCGGTCCGCTGGAGTCGTCGCTGGCGCGGCGCCTGCAGCTGGTGGCCGACGTGGAGTCGCGCGGCGGTGCGACGACCTACCGCTTCACGCCCGGCTCGGTGCGCCGCGCCCTCGACCTGGGCTGGACGGCGGCGGAGGTGCACGAGTTCCTCGGCACGGTCTCGCGCACGCCGGTGCCGCAGCCGCTGGCCTACCTGGTCGACGACACCGTGCGCACCTTCGGCGCCATCCGCGTCGGGCAGGCCGAGTCGTTCCTGCGGGCCGACGACGAGACCGCGCTGACCGAGCTGCTGCACCACCCCAAGGTCGGCCCGCTGGGCCTGCGCCGGCTGGCGCCGACGGTCCTGATCAGCTCCACCCCGATCGAGGTGCTGCTCCCCCGGCTGCGCGAGCTCGGCGCCGCCCCCGTCGTCGAGGCCGCCGACGGCACCGTCAGGGTCACGCGCCCCGACCAGCTGCGCGCCCGCTCACCGCGGGGCCGACGCGCGGCCGCGGCCACCGCCCACGAGTCGGCGCGGATCGCCGCCACCCTCACCGCGATCCGCTCCGGCGACCGGGCCGCGGCGTCGCGCCCCGCCACCGGGGCCACGCTCTCGCCGAGCGGCTCGCTGACCGCGCTGCGCGAGGCGATCGAGGTCGGCGGGGCCGTGCTGATCGGCTACGTCGACAACCACGGCACCGCCACCGACCGCATCGTCGACCCGCTCTCGGTCGAGGGCGGGCAGCTCACCGCGCGCGACCACCGCTCCGACGACGTACGCACCTTCGCGGTCCACCGCATCACCAGCGTGAAGTCGCTGGACGTGCCTTCGTAGACTCGTCCCCGTGGACTTCATCAGGTACGCCGAGCGGTCGGCCGGCCTCCTCAACACCGAGCTGGCCGACCTCGACGCGCTCGTGGGTCATCTCGAGGGCCGCGACTGGCTCCACGAGCAGTGCACCGAGCGCGACCTGGCGCAGCTGCGACGCTTCCAGCGCGACCTCCGCCCGGTCTTCGAGGCGTCGGCCACGGGCGACGACCGCGGCGTGATCGACGGCCTCAACGCGCTGATGGTCCGCCACCCGATCACCCCCCGCATCTCCGACCACGACCCCGGCGACCTGCACCTCCACGTCGCCACCAAGACCGCGTCGGTGGCCGAGCTGCTGGTCGGCGAGGCACTGCTCGGCCTGGCCACCCTCGTCTGCGACCTCGGCCCCTCGCGCCTGGGCGTCTGCGAGGCCGCGCCCTGCAGCAACGTCTTCGTCGACACCTCCCCCAACCGGTCGCGCCGCTACTGCTCCGAGCGCTGCTCGTCGCGCGCCAACGTCGCCGCCTACCGCGCGCGCCGCAAGGCGCAGGCCCTCGCGCTCGCCCAGTCGGCCTGAGGGCTCCCCTCACCCCACGCGACCCAGGGCCGGCACGAAACTGGCGCTTCCCGTACGAAGCTTCCTACCGGAAGCGTGAGTTTCACCGGGTACCCGGTGAAACTCACCCGGTCCGTAGACTCACCAGGTGAACGACGGCCCCCTCATCGTCCAGTCGGACAAGACGCTCCTGCTCGAGATCGACCACGAGCAGGCGGCGGCGTGCCGGCGTGCGATCGCGCCGTTCGCGGAGCTGGAGCGCTCCCCCGAGCACATCCACACCTACCGGCTCACGCCGCTGGGCCTGTGGAACGCCCGCGCTGCGGGGCACGACGCCGAGCAGGTGGTCGACACGCTGCTGGAGTTCAGCCGCTACGCCGTCCCGCACGCGCTGCTCGTCGACGTGGCCGAGACCATGGCCCGCTACGGCCGGCTGCGCCTGGAGAAGCACCCCGTCCACGGCCTGGTGATGGTCAGCAACGACCGCCCCGTGCTCGAGGAGGTCCTGCGGGCCAAGAAGATCGCCGGGATGATCGGGGAGCGGCTCGACGACGACACCGTCGCGGTCCACGCCTCCGAGCGCGGCAACCTCAAGCAGGCGCTGCTCAAGCTGGGCTGGCCGGCCGAGGACTTCGCCGGGTACGTCGACGGCGAGGCCCACCCGATCGCGCTCGACGAGTCCGAGTGGCACCTGCGCGACTACCAGCGCGACGCCGCCGAGTCGTTCTGGCACGGCGGCTCCGGCGTCGTGGTCCTCCCGTGCGGCGCGGGCAAGACGCTCGTCGGTGCGGCCGCGATGGCGCAGGCCCAGGCCACCACGCTGATCCTGGTCACCAACACCGTCAGCGCGCGACAGTGGAAGGACGAGCTGGTCAAGCGCACGAGCCTCACCGAGGACGAGATCGGCGAGTACTCCGGCGCGGTCAAGGAGATCCGGCCCGTCACCATCGCGACGTACCAGGTGATGACCACGCGCCGTAAGGGCGTCTACTCCCACCTCGAGCTGCTCGACGCCCGCGACTGGGGCCTGATCGTCTACGACGAGGTCCACCTGCTGCCCGCGCCGATCTTCCGGATGACCGCCAACCTCCAGGCGCGCCGGCGCATCGGCCTCACCGCGACCCTGGTCCGCGAGGACGGGCGCGAGGGCGACGTCTTCTCCCTGATCGGCCCCAAGCGCTACGACGCCCCGTGGAAGGACATCGAGGCGCAGGGCTGGATCGCACCGGCCGACTGCGTGGAGGTCCGGGTGACCCTGCCGACCCAGGAGCGCATCGCCTACGCGACCGCCGATCCCGAGGAGCGCTACCGCCTGGCGTCCTGCACCCACCACAAGGTGCAGGTCGTGCGCGACCTGGTGGCCCAGCACCCCGGGCAGCCGACGCTGGTCATCGGGCAGTATCTCGACCAGCTCGACGAGCTGGCCGCCGCCCTCGACGCGCCGGTCATCAAGGGCGAGACGCCGGTCAAGGAGCGCCAGCGGCTGTTCGACGCCTTCCGCTCCGGCGACGTCGGGCTGCTGGTCGTGAGCAAGGTCGCCAACTTCTCGATCGACCTGCCCTCCGCCGAGGTCGCCATCCAGGTGTCCGGCTCGTTCGGGTCGCGCCAGGAGGAGGCCCAGCGCCTGGGCCGGCTGCTGCGCCCCAAGACCGACGGCAGGTCCGCGCACTTCTACACGATCGTCAGCCGCGACACCGTCGACGCCGACTTCGCCCAGAACCGCCAGCGCTTCCTGGCCGAGCAGGGCTACGCCTACCGGATCATGGACGCCGAGGACCTGCCGGCCTGAGCGGCGAGGCTCAGAGCAACGCCGCGAGCACCATCAGGGCGACGAGGACCACGAGGAAGGCGACGAGGGCGAACACGAACCACACGCCCTTGCGCTTCTGCTTCTCGAAGCCGATGCTGCCGGTCGTGAACTGGTGGTACGGCATCGCGTAGAACACCGGCACCTGCTGGCCCGGGGCCAGGTCGACGTCCAGCGCGGCCTGCCCGTAGGTCCGCAGCCACTGTCCGTGCACGTCGACGTGCCACCGGCCGGCCGGCAGCGGGATCGTGTTGAGGCCGTAGCGGGTCGGCACCTGGTAGCCGTTGATCCGCACCGTGGGCGGGATCAGCCCGCTGGTCATGACGTTGCCCTGCAGCGTCAGCTGGAGCCAGCCCGTGCTCGGGTCGGGAGCCGGGGTCGGCTGCGGAGCCACCTGGGGAGCCGGCGGCTGGTACGCCGGCGCCTGCGGGGCCGGCGGCTGGTACGCCGGCGGCTGCGTGGGCGGCGTGGGCGGCTGGTAGGGCGGGGGCACGGGCGGTTGGCTCATGCCCCGCACCCTGCCCCGCAGAAGGGCCGAGTAATCCCGGGTGACGTCCAGCACGTCCCGTGCGGTAATGCCCCGCGACGCCCTGGAGCGACCTACCCTGGTGAGGAGACCGTCGGCGCTGGGCCGCGATCCCGACCTGGAGCCCGTCACATGCCTTCCCCGTCCCGCAGCCGCGACCACGCCCTCATCGCCGTGGTGCTGACCGCCATCGTCGCCTGCCTCGCGCTCGTGATGCCGGCGCAGTCGGCGCTCGCCGGCGACGGGTCCGGCGCCGGCACGAGCGGCGGGGTGACCAGCGCGAAGGTGTCGGTCGGCAAGGTCCGGGGCAACGTCCTCGGCCGGGCCAGCGACGGCCGGCTGCGGCTCAAGATGCTGCTCTTCCGGGCCGACTGGAGCTACATCGGCGCCCGCCGGATCGCCGGCTCGACCTACTCCCTGACCCTTCCCGCCGGGACCTACCGCCTCCAGTTCGTCGACAAGCGGCCCTCCTACGACGTCCGCAAGTACGCGCCCACCGACGTCCTCGTGCGGGTGCGCGCCGGCTCGACCACCGTGCGCAACGCCCGGATGCGTCGCGGGGCGGCCATCACCGGCGTCGTCCGCACCGGCGGCAAGCCGGGTGCCGGCGCCAAGGTGGTCGCGGCCAACACCAGCGAGCAGTCCTTCGACACCGTCGCCAACGCCCAGGGCCAGTTCGCGATCGGCGGCCTGCCGGCAGGCAACTACTCGATCTTCACCTACGACCGTCGCCGCACCTGGGTGGGCAAGAGCCTCTATGCGCCCCGCGTGAAGGCCGGGAAGTTCCGCAACGTCCGCATCAACCTCCGCAAGCGCGCGGGCGAGCTGCGCGTCGACCTGTACGCCGGCGGCCAGCCGCTCACCGGCAGCGGCTTCGCCACCGTGGTGAGCCGCAAGACCGGTCAGTTCTGGACCGCGAAGTTCTCGCGGGGCTCCATCGCCTTCCCCGGCGTCTACCCCGGTCGCTACCGCATCATCATGCCCGACGCCGGTCGGTGGTTCGGGCGCAGCGGCAACGTCTCCAACGGCTACGTGCGGCCCGGGCGCGGCGCCTTCGGCAGCTTCGCCCTCACCCAGCGCGGCGGCGCCCTCACGGGCCGGGTCCTGCGCGACGACAGCGGCACCGCCTTCCAGGGCGTGACTCTGCGTCTCTACAACCGGGCCGGCGCGCTCATCGCGCAGACCACGAGCTCGACCAACGGCGGGTTCTACCTCGGCGGCAACCTCCGCAGCCAGGTCGGCATGACACTCGTGGCCTACAACAGCTTCGACGGCAACTACAAGCAGCTGACCGTCCCCAACCTGAGCGTCCGGATCAACCAGGACGTGCGGCTGCCCAACCTGCGCCTGCAGCGCAACGCCACGACCACGCCGTCCAGCACCCCACCCACGACGCCCACGAGCACGGCGACCAGCACCCCGACGAGCACGCCGACCAGCCCGTCGGCGACGGCGCCGACCTCGACCTCCACGGCCACGGCGACCACGACCGTCACGGTCACGACCACCGTCTCCCCCTAGCGGCTGCTCGCGGCCCCGAGCCGCTTGGCCACCGCTGGCACGATGGCAGGGTGTCCACGATGAGCGAGGTCCGCGAGCGGCTCGGCACCGCGCTCTTCCTGCGGGTGGCCGGTCCCGACGGCGCCGCCCACGCGGCGCGCATCCACGGCGCCCCCGGACCGCGCTGGTTCGAGCCCGACAGCGCGATCGTGCGGGTGCACGGCGACGCGTCGATGTTCGTCGGCGGCATCCGCGCCCTCCTGCTGCAGACCCTGCACCCCGCGGCGATGCGGGCCGTCTCGGAGCACTCCGGCTTCCGCGGCGACATGTGGGGACGGCTCAACCGCACCAGCCGATTCCTGGCGACGACCACGTTCGGCACGGCCGAGGACGCCCAGCAGTCGGTGGACATCGTGCGCTCGATCCACGAGCGCGTGGTCGGCACCATGCCGGACGGCACGCCCTACCGCGCCTCCGACCCGCACCTCCTGCGCTGGGTGCACGTCGCCGAGGTCGACAGCTTCCTGCGCGCCCACACGCTCTACGGCAAGGAGCCGCTCGACCAGGCCGGGCGCGACGAGTACGTCGCCCAGAGCGCCGAGGTCGCCCGCAGGCTCGGCGTCATCGACCCGCCCCTGACCGAGGCCGACCTCGCCGCCGACCTCGCCGCGTTCCGTCCGGAGCTCCGCGGGACGCCCGAGGCCCGCGAGGCCGTGCGCTACCTGCTCTTCAAGCCGCCGCTCCCGCTGGCCGCCCGGGCGCCCTACGGCGTCCTGGTGGCGGCCGCCGTGGCGATGATGCCGCGCTGGACGCGGCGACCGCTCCGGCTCCCGTGGCTGCCGGTGTCCGAGCGCACGGTCGTGCGGGCGCTGGGCGGCCTGGCGACCGGGACCATCCGCTGGGCGATGGGGGCCGGGCGACCGGCATGAGTCCAGCCGCGAGGCCCTGCCTGTCCGGATCCGGTGCTTGACTGTGCCGGTGGACCTCCTCTCGGCCTGGCCGCTGCCCGACGGCACCGACCTGCGTGACCGCCTGCTCGCCGCCTACTCCGACGAGGCGCGGGGCTACCACGACACGACGCACCTCGCCGAGGTCCTGGGCCGCCTCGACGAGCTCGCGCGCCACGGCGCCGCCTACGACCGGACTCCGGTGCTGCTCGCGGCGTGGTTCCACGACGCGGTCTACGACGGGGAGCGCGACGCCGAGGAGCGCTCGGCCGCGTGGGCGGAGGCGGAGCTGCCCGGCCTGGTCGACGGCCACCTCGTGCACGAGGTCGCGCGGCTCGTGCGGCTCACCGAGACCCACCGCCCCGAGGCCGACGACCCGTCCGGCTGCGCGCTGTCCGACGCCGACCTCGGCATCCTCGCGGCCGACCCCGCCCGCTACGCCGCCTACGTCGCGGCGGTGCGGGTCGACTACGCCCACGTGCCCGACGACGTCTTCGTCGAGGGCCGGGCCGCGGTGCTGCGCGACCTGCTGTCCAAGCCCCACCTCTTCCACACCGCCTACGCCCGGGACACCTGGGAGGCGCCGGCACGGGCCAACGTCGAGGCGGAGCTAACGCGGCTTGCGGCGCCGTAGCCCCGCCCCGATCAGGCGGCGCACCAGCTCCCGGGAGGTCACCGGTTGCGCGCCCAGGGCGACGACCTGGTCGTACCACTCCGACGGCACGTCGTAGTGGTCGCGGTCGAAGCCACGCTCGGGGATGCCCAGCACGCGCGCGAACTCGTGCAGCTCCTCGTAGGAGGTGTCGCTGGCCAGGTGCGACCACATCCGGCCGTGGCCGGGCACGTCCGGCGGGTCGATGAGCAGCGTCATGCCGACCGCGACGCCGCGTCGTCGAGCATCAGCCGCCACGAGCGCACGTAGTCGGCGTCGACGTAGGAGCGCGTGGTCGACCCCGGCCGCACCTGGACGTCGACGTGCAGCTGCCCCACACCCGCGCGCAGGAGCCAGGGCACGTGCTCGGGACGCAGCCCCCCGGCGGGCAGGAGGAGCCGGGCGACGTCGGGGTCGGACTGCGCGAGCGCGAGCAGGTCGTCGTAGCCGTGGTCCAGGCCCAGCGGCGAGCCGCCGGAGCGTACGGCGGTCAGGCCCGGCAGGCCGACCGCCAGGGCGCGCCAGGCGCGGGCCGGCTCCAGGACGTGGTCGACGGCGCGGTGGAAGGTCCAGGGCACGCCGGGCAGCGCCGCGGCCAGCGCGCGGCAGGTCTCGACGTCGATCTCGAGGTCGGCGTCCAGGAAGCCCAGCTCCACGCCCTCGGCGCCGAGGGAGACCAGCTCCTCGGCCAGCGCCACCAGGCGCACGAACTCCCCGCCGGTCGTGGTCAGCGAGTCGTTGAGGCGCAGCATCACCCGCACCGGCAGGTGGGTGCCGCGGATCACCGACGCGGCCAGGGCCAGCTCGGGTGAGCGGCCGTCCCCCTCGCCCTCGACGGCGAGCGAGAGCCGGTCGGCCCCGCCCTGCTCGCAGCCCGGCAGGTCGCGTGCGTGCAGCACGGCGACCTCGAGGAGCGCTCTGCTCATGTCCGCACTCTAGGCGGTCACGGACCCGGCTCCCGGGACGCGCGCAGCACTCCCGGGCACACCGCCAGGGGTCTCCGAGCGCGTCCCGCTTGCGGCGTCGGCACAATGGGGGACGTGGACAACACCCTGTACTTCGACGCCCGCGCCCGCGTGCTGGCCGACCTGCAGGCCCGCCGCTTCGCGACGCCCGAGGCCGTGTCCGTCCTGGAGGACGCCTGCGCCTCGCGCCGATGGTGGGCCGAGCAGTGGCCCGAGGGCGAGGTCTACGTCGCCGGGCTGGTCGCCCAGGACGTCCAGGACGCGCTTTTCGAGGCCTCGGGCCGCTGGCCCCTGTGCCTGGAGTGTGAGGACGGCCCCGTGCACTCGCTCTACATCCAGCCCGACCTCGGCGGACCCGAGCCGGTCTGGGTCTGCGAGGAGACCGGCCGCGTCGCGGCGGCGCTCGGCCACCTGGGTGCGGCCTGAGGGCGCTCAGGCGCCGAGCTGGACCCACATCGTGAAGCGGTCGGCGCGGTAGACCGAGCGGGAGACCTCGACGATCTTCTCCCCCGACAGGGCGCGCCGCGAGTGGCGCAGGACGACGCCGCCGGGCGGGAGCTCGAGCAGCGTCGACTCCTCCACGGTGGGGCGGTCGGCGGTGATGGAGTCCTCGGCCCACGAGGGCCGCAGCCCGCGCTGGTCGAGGTCGTCGTAGAGGCTGGTGGGCATGCCGCTCTGCAGGAAGCCCGGCAGGAGGACCTCGTTGAGGTAGGCGTCCTCCACGCACACGGGAGCACCGTCGCCACGGCGCAGCCGGCGCCAGTGGATGACCGCGTCGCCCTCGGAGATGTGGAGCGCGCGCGCGACGCCGGGGCCGGCCTGCTCACGGCGGGCGAGCAGCGTCTGCGACTCGGCCAGCAGCCCGCGCCGGGTCATCTCCTCGGTGTAGCCCGAGATCCGGCTCACGGCCTGCCGGGGGCGCGCGACGAACGTGCCGCGCCCGGGGATCCGCTCGAGCAGCCCCTCGACGACGAGGGCGTCCAGAGCCTGGCGGACCGTCATGCGGGCCACGCCGAAGCGGTGCACCAGCTCGCGCTCCGAGGGCGCCGGCGATCCGGGGGCGCTGCCGGTGACGAGCGAGCGGACGTACTCCCGGACCTGGACGTGCTTCAGCGTCCTTCCGTCCGTCAGGAGCGCCTCTTCCACCCTTGCACCCTAGGGCCACGGGGGCTCCCGCGTCCCCGAATTGGCCGGACCGCGTCACACCTGCGGCCTCCGGCACTCCCGACGGCTAGTCGGTGGCGATGGCGCGCAGGACGTCGAGCCGCGCTGCGCGACGTGCGGGGAGGACCGCCGCGAGCATGCCGATCACGATCGAGAGCACCAGGAACGCAGCCAGCTGGCCGTAGGGCACGCGGATCACCTCGAGCCCCTCGTCGCGCAGCGCGTACATCAGCGCGATCCCGAAGCCGATCCCCAGGATCACGCCGAGCACGGCGCCGAGGGCCGAGATGACGACCGACTCCAGCGTGATCATCCAGCGCAGCTGCGAGCGGGAGACCCCGATCGCGCGCAGCAGGCCCACCTCGCGGGTGCGCTCGATCACCGACAGGGCCAGGGTGTTGACGACGCCCAGGACGGCGATGATCAGGGCCAGCCCCAGCAGCGCGAAGATGATCAGCACGAACTGGTCGATCGGCTCGCGCTGCTCCTCCGCGAACGCCGCCTGGTCCTTCACCGTCACGATCGGCAGCTCCTCGACGACCGCGTCGAGCCCCGCCTGCAGGTCGTCGGCGCCGGGCTCGGCGAAGATGATCAGCGCGTTGTCGGCCGCCTCGTAGCCGGAGTCCTCCAGCGTCGCCAGCGTCGTCACCAGCGGCAGGAAGATGATCGGGTTGTCGGCGAAGATCGCGACCACCGGCCAGGTCTTCTTCCCGTCGGGCGTCTCGAAGTCCACGGTGTCGCCGACCTCGAGACCCTCGTCGTCCGCGTAGTCCTCGGGCACGACGACCGTGCCGTCCTCGAAGTCGCCGAGGTCGCCCTCGAGGACGTCGAGCTCGAGGCGGTCGGCCGTGGCGGGGTCGATGGCCGACACGCCGTCTCCGCCGAAGTCGCCGAACTGGTAGCGCTGGCGCACCACGTCGGCCACGCCGTCGACCTTCGCCATGTCGTCGGCGATGGACGGGTTGAACTCGCCCCCTCGGACGTTGCTCACGACGTAGTCACCGACGAAGTTCTCCTCCACCGACTTGTCGACCGACGCCTTGGCGGAGGCGCCGACGATCGCCATCATGCACGCGAGCGTCAGCGAGATCATGAGCGCCGACGCCGTGGCCGTCGTGCGGCGCGGGTTGCGCAGCGTGTTCTGCCCCGCGAGGTTGCCGATGGAGCCGAAGAGGCGGGCGTAGAGCGACCGGGCGCCGGTGAGGAACGGCCTCGACACCACGGGGCTCACGGCCGCCGCGGCCAGCAGGATCAGGAACATCCCGGCGCCGGCGGTCTGCAGGGCGTAGGGGATGTCGGCGAACAGGCCGAGCGCCACCGCGAGGACGCCCACGGCCGCGAGCACCAGCCCCCAGGAGAAGCGTCGCCAGATGGAGCTCTCGGTGAGCGCGACGTCGTCGCGCATGGCCTGCACGGGCGAGATGCGCGACGTGCGCCGCGCCGGCAGCCACGCCGCGATCATCGTGACCAGCACGCCGACGGCGTACGACGCCACGACGGTGCGGGGCCCGAAGACCAGGGGCTGGCCCGAGAGGTCCAGCCCGAACTGCCCGAACAGCACGCGCAGGCCCATCGCCAGCAGCACGCCGAGACCGAGCCCGATGGTGGAGCCGAGCAGCCCCAGCACGAACGCCTCGAGCTGGACCGACCGGACGACCTGCCGCTTGGACGCCCCCAGCGCGCGCAGCAGCGCCAGCTCGCGGCTGCGCTGGGCCACCAGGATCGAGAACGTGTTGACGATCAGGAACGCGCCGACGACCAGCGAGATGAACGCGAAGACCAGCAGGAAGACGGTGATGAACGAGATCGCCTCGAGCAGCTGGCTGGCCGACTCGTCGGCCGCCTCGTCGCCGGTGACCGCCTCGATGTCCTTCGGCAGCGCGCCCGCCACCGCGTCACGCAGGTCCTCCTGGGAGACGCCGTCCTCGGCGGTGACCCAGACGTCGTTGTACTCGTCCTTGCCGCCGAGGAACAGGTCCTGCGCGGTCGCGGTGTCGAACATCGACAGGGTGGCGCCGTTGAGGGAGCCGCCCTCGGGGAAGCCGGCCAGCCCCACCAGGGTCGGCGCCAGCTTGCTGACGCCGCGCGGCAGCAGCAGCTCCACGGTGTCGCCGACCTCGTAGCCGCCCTTCTCGGCGGTGCTCTCGTCGAGGACGACCTCGTCGGGCCTTTCGGGGGCCTCGCCCTCGACCAGCTCCAACCCGGCGCCGCCCGCGGCGGGCGCGGTGTTGTAGTTGCCGCCGAGGGCCGGCGGGCCGAGGCCGCCGATGACCTTGTCGTCCTGGCCCACGACGTAGACGCCGATGGCGCTGACGTTCCCGTCGACCCGCGCGACCCCGTCGGCGTCCTCGAGCTCGTCGAGGAGGGACGCGGGGACGGTGAGCGACGACAGCGAGCCGGCCGCGGTCTCGCCGCCGACCGGCCGGACGACGACGTCGCCGACCGTGGAGGCGAACAGCGCGGTGAAGCTGCGGCTCAGGGTGTCGGAGAAGATCAGCGACCCGGCGACGAAGGCGACCCCCAGCACGATCGCGAAGGTGCTCATGAGCAGGCGGACCTTGCGCCCGAGCAGGCTCTTGAGGGAGGCGCGCCACATGACGCTCAGACCTCCGGATCGGCCATGCGAGCCATGATCTCGAGCACCCGGTCGCGGTCGGGGTGGCGCAGCTCGTCGACGACCCGGCCGTCGGCCAGGAAGACGACCCGGTCGGTGTAGGCGGCCGCCACCGGGTCGTGGGTGACCATCACGACGGTCTGGCCGTGGTCGGCGGCGCTGCTGCGCAGCAGCTCGAGCACCTCGGCCCCGGACTTGGAGTCGAGGTTGCCGGTGGGCTCGTCGGCGAACACGATGCGCGGGCGGCTGACCAGCGCACGGGCCACGGCGACGCGCTGCTGCTGCCCGCCGGAGAGCTCGTTGGGCTTGTGGCCCAGCCGGTCGGCGAGGCCGACGGTGGCGATGACCTCGTCGTACCAGGCCGGGTCGGGCTTGCGGCCGGCGATCGACATCGGCAGCAGGATGTTCTCCTTGGCCGTCAGCGTCGGCACCAGGTTGAAGGACTGGAAGACGAAGCCGATCTCGTCGCGCCGCAGGCGGGTGAGCTCCTTGTCGGAGAGGTGCTCCAGGCTGCGGTCGCCGATCACGACGGTGCCGCTGGTGGCGGTGTCGAGCGCGGCGCACAGGTGCATGAGCGTCGACTTGCCCGAGCCGCTGGGGCCCATGACCGCGGTGAACTCCCCCGACAGGATGTCCAGGGTCACGTCGTCCAGCGCCCGGACCAGCGCGAGCCCCTCGCCGTAGGTCTTCGTGAGGTGCTGGACGCGGGCGGCAGGCGTGCGGGTGACGCCTGTGTCGGCGAGCGGGGCGTCGGTCATGGGGCTAGCCTCTCGTGCCGCGCAACCCCCCGCCACCGGGAATGCCGACACCTTGACGTTCTCCCCCGACGGTGCGGGCACCGCGATCCGCTCCCGGGCCGGCTTCGACTTCGGCCGCCTGGGCGACCCGGTCGTCCCGCTGTTCATCCGGCGCCCCGTGGACCGCCTGGCCGACGACACCGTGGACCAGCTGGTGCGCACGCTGTCCTGACCCGCGGCCGGGCGAAGAAGACACGGCGCGAGATCGAACGCGTGTTCGAACGATCGCGTATCCTGGGGTCATGGACTTCCAGACCTCGCTCTTCGCGGCGCCGCCGCACGGGCTCCGGTCCTTCGACGGGATCGAGCGACGCACCCTCGGTCAGGGCGCCTGGGTGGACCTGCTCCGCTCCTGGGTGCCCGAGGCCGACGACATCTTCACCACGATGGTCGACGCCGTGCCGTGGCGTGCCGAGCGCCGCCAGATGTACGACCGCGTCGTCGACGTGCCGCGGCTCGTCTACACCTACATGATCGGCGAGCAGCTCCCCCATCCCGTGCTGGAGGAGGCCCGCGACGCGCTGAGCGAGCACTACCTGCCCGAGCTCGGCGAGCCGTTCCGCACGGCCGGCTGCTGCTACTACCGCGACGGGCGCGACAGCGTCGCGTGGCACGGCGACACGATCGGGCGCGGCAGCAAGCAGGACACGATGGTGGCCATCGTCTCCGTCGGCGACCCCCGCAAGCTCCACCTGCGCCCGCGCGGCGGCGGTGAGTCGATCGCGATCGAGATGGGCCACGGCGACCTGCTGGTCATGGGCGGCAGCTGCCAGCGCACCTGGGAGCACGCCGTCCCCAAGGTGGCCCACGCCGGCCCGCGGATGTCGGTGCAGTTCCGGCCTCTCAATGTCTTCTAGCGCGGCTGAGCTTGCGAAGCCGCGACACTAGAAGAGGTTGAGCAAGCGTCGCGACCGAGGAACGGGGTCGCGACGGCGCGCCGAAACCCAGTCGGTGATGTGGAAACACCGGCCCGCGGGGAACACAGGACCGCCCGCGGCGGTTACATCAAGTCATGCCGACCACTGATCCCACCGCCTCCATCGGGCTGACCGGACTGGCGGTGATGGGGCGCAACCTGGCCCGCAACATCGCCCGCCACGGCCACACGATCGCGGTGCACAACCGGACCTACGCCCGCACAACCTCGCTGCTCGAGGAGTTCGGCGACGAGCCGCTCGAGAGCGGTGGCGCCTTCGTCGGCGCCGAGTCGCTCGAGGACTTCGTGGCCGCGATCCAGCAGCCGCGCGCGGTCATCATCATGGTGAAGGCGGGCGAGCCGACCGACGCGGTCATCGACGAGCTGGTGCCGCTGCTCGACGAGGGCGACATCGTCGTCGACGCCGGCAACGCCCACTTCACCGACACGCTGCGCCGCCAGCAGGCGCTGGAGGAGCACGGCCTGCACTTCGTCGGCATGGGCGTCTCCGGCGGCGAGGTGGGTGCCCTCGAGGGCCCCTCGATCATGGTCGGCGGCTCCGACCACGCCTACGACGTGCTGGGGCCGATCATGGAGAAGATCGCCGCACAGGTCGACGGCACGCCGTGCTGCGCCCACGTGGGACCCGACGCCGCCGGCCACTTCGTCAAGATGGTCCACAACGGCATCGAGTACGCCGACATGCAGCTGATCGCGGAGTCCTACGACCTGCTGCGCAGCGTCGCCGGGCTCGAGCCGGCCGAGATCGCCGACGTCTTCGAGGACTGGAACCACGGCGACCTCGAGTCCTTCCTGATCGAGATGACCGCCGACGTGCTGCGCCACGTGGACGCCGCGACCGGGTCGCCGTTCGTCGACGTGGTGCGCGACGCCGCGGAGCAGAAGGGCACCGGCCGCTGGACCGTGCAGAGCGCGCTCGACCTGGGCGTGCCCATCACGGGCATCGCCGAGGCGACGTTCGCGCGCAGCCTGTCGGGACACACCGCCCAGCGCGAGGCCGCCCGCAAGGTGTTCTCCACCTCGCCGGAGGACGAGCGCGTCGACGTCGACCGCGACACCTTCGTCGACCAGGTCCGCGCCGCGCTCTACGCCTCCAAGGTCGTCGCCTACGCCCAGGGCTTCGACCAGATCGCGGCCGGCGCCGAGGAGCACGGCTGGGACGTCGACCTCGGGCAGACGGCGACGATCTGGCGCGGCGGCTGCATCATCCGCGCGCAGTTCCTCGACCGGATCAAGGAGGCCTACGCCGACGAGCCGGACCTGACGACCCTGCTCACGACTCCCTACTTCGCCGAGGCCGTCAAGGACGGCGTCGACGCCTGGCGCGAGGTCGTCGCGGTCGCGGCCCGCGGCGGGGTCCCCACCCCGGCGTTCGCGTCGTCGCTGGCCTACTTCGACGGCCTGCGCCGCGAGCGGCTGCCCGCGTCCCTGATCCAGGCGCTGCGCGACAACTTCGGCGCCCACACCTACCAGCGCACCGACAAGCAAGGCACCTTCCACACGACCTGGGCGGGCGACCGCTCCGAGACGGAGATCTGAATGAGCACCACCACCACCGCAGCAGCGTCCGGCACGTTCTCGATCGGCGGCGACCTCCCGGTCGTCCGCCTCGGCTACGGCACCATGCAGCTCACCGGCGACGGCGTGTGGGGACCGCCGAAGGACCACGACGAGGCGGTGCGCGTGCTGCGCCGCTCGGTGGAGCTGGGCGTGACGTTCTTCGACACCGCCGACTCCTACGGCCCGGTCGTGGCCGAGCAGCTGCTCAAGGAGGCGCTGCACCCCTACGCCGACGACGTGGTCATCGCGACGAAGGCCGGTCTCACCCGCCAGGGCCCGGGCGTCTGGACCCCCGTCGGCGTGCCGGCGTACCTGCGCCAGCAGGCCGAGCTGTCGCTGCGCAACCTCGGCGTCGAGGCGATCGACCTCTTCCAGCTGCACCGCATCGACCCCGCCGTCCCCCTGGAGGACCAGGTCGGTGAGCTGAAGAAGCTGCAGGACGAGGGCAAGATCCGCCACATCGGCCTTTCCGAGGTCAGCGTCGAGGAGACCAAGGCCGCCCAGCAGGTCGCCACGATCGCCACCGTCCAGAACCTCTACAACCTGGTCAAGCGCGACGCCGAGCCGCTGCTGGACTACGCCGAGGAGCAGGGCATCGGCTTCATCCCGTGGTTCCCGCTGGCCACCGGCGAGCTCTCGCAGGAGGACGGCCCGCTGGCCGCGGCCTCGCAGGAGCACGGCGCCACCCCGTCGCAGCTGGCGCTCGCCTGGCTGCTGCGCCGCTCGCCGGTCATGCTGCCGATCCCGGGCACCTCGAGCGTCGGCCACCTGGAGTCCAACGTCGCCGCCGCCGACATCGAGCTGACCGACGAGGAGTTCGACAAGCTCACGCAGGTCGCCTGACCGCACCTACCCCACAGACCGAGGCCCGGTCAGTCCTCAGGACTGACCGGGCCTCGGCATCTCTTTCCTAGAACTCGATGCTGGGGGCGGCCTGCTGGCCCTCGGGCGCGTCGTAGAACTCGCGCTTGTGGACACCCGCCATGCCGGTGAGGAACATCCACGGGATGGTGAGCACCAGCTTGTTGAGCGTGGCGACCGCGTCGTTGTAGTACTGCCGGGCGAAGGAGATCTGGTTCTCGGTCTCGGCGAGCTGCTTCTGCAGCTCGAGGAAGTTCGTGTTGGCCTTGAGGTCGGGGTAGCCCTCGGCGACGGCGTTGACCCGGACCAGCGACTGCTGCAGGGCGGCGTCGGCCGCGGCCTTCGCGGGCACGTCGTTGCCGGCGGCGGCCGTCTGCACGGCGGCGCGTGCCCGCGTGACCTCCTCGAAGACGCCCTTCTCGTGGGCGGCGTAGCCCTTGACCGTCTCGACCAGGTTGGGGATCAGGTCGGCGCGGCGGGTGAGCTGCACGTCGATGCCGCCCAGCGCCTCCTCGGCGCCCACGTCGGTCGTGCGCAGCTTGTTGAAGCCGACGACCACGAAGCCCACGACGAGGACCACCAGGACCACCAGGACGATGATGAAGATCAACACGGACGTGCCCTCTTTCGCTTGGATGGCGCTGCTGCGCCGCTGCGAGTGTTCACCATGAGCCGCCGCCTCCGCCACCGCCGCCCCCACCACCCGAGAAGCCGCCTCCCCCGCCACCGCTCGAGGACGAGGTCTGTGTGGCCTGGTAGGAAGAGATCGCGCTGCCGACCGTGGAGTCGAAGTCGTCGACCATGGAGCTGACGGTCGAGCCGGCGTACGCCCCGGCGTAGCTCGCGCCGAAGTAGCTGGGCGCGGGCGGCTCGACGCCCATCTCGGTGCGGTACTTCGCCGCCCACTGGTCCGCGACGCCGAGCGCCACGGCCCAGGGGATGTAGGCGGTGTAGAGCTCCTGGCGGCCAGAGAAGTCGAACCGGTCGACGCTGGAGTCGGTCGAGAGCACCCGGTGGAACCCACCCACCCGCGACCACAGGTCGCGCCCCGAGGCGGTGCGCTTGGTGCTCGACCCGGGTCGCAGCAGCGGGCTGGCGAAGATGGCGAAGGCGCCGGGCACGAGCGAGAGCGCGGTCATCGAGAACGGGTTGAAGATGACGTTCGCGATCGCCAGCAGGAAGGCCCCAAGCACCAGCAGCCCGCCGACGCCCCCGAACCCGGTCGACACGAGGTGCCCCTCGTCCGAGGCCCAGCGCTCGGTGGCCTTCTCGAACGACTCGATCTCGGTCTGCAGCCGCTTGCCGGCCTCGACGTCGTCGGGGCTGGCCGTGAACGACGACCCCGGCCCCCCGAGCAGGTGCGCCACCTTCGTCGTGACCGGGTCGAGCTCGGCCCACGCGGCCGCCCCGCCCTTGTCGGTGATGGTCCAGGCGTCGTCGGTCTTGTCCAGGTCGACGGCGCCCTTCTCCGCGGCGTACATGAGCGTGGCGACGTAGGCCTCGCGGTCGATGGTCTCGTGAAGGATGTAGGTCGCCTGCGCAGGGCCGATGCCCTCGGGCGGCGCGTACATCAGGGGGAACTGCGGCACGGCCTCGTAGGAGCGCCGGGCGGCCAGACCGCCGAGCAGCGCCGCGCCGACCGCCAGGAGCGCCACGACTCCGAGCGCCGTCGGGCTCCGGCCGAGGACGCGGTCCCAGCGTGAGGTCCACGGAAGGGTCAGCCCCGCCTCGGGCGGGTCCATGTCGAGCCCCGCGCGCAGCGTGACGGGCGTGTTGCTGGCCAGGTCGCTCGCCGTGATCGTGAGGGTGTCCGTCCCCGCTCCCTCCACGCTGTCGCAGTCCTGAGGCGCGTCGCCGAGGCCGACACCGCACTGGACCTCCCCAGCGGGAGCCGGAAGGTTGACGGTCAGGCGCGCCCGGTCGATGGTCTGCCGCCACCCCGACGGCACCAGGTCCCAGTAGAAGTCGGTCCTGCCCAGGTCGCCGTCCACGAGCACGCCGTCGACGTGGTAGCTGATCTCGTAGACGTGCTGCCCCGTGGCGACCGTGCTGTCCGGGTCCCCGATCTTGGCGACCAGGATCTGTCCGCCCTGCTCCGTGGACTCGTCGACGGGGACGTCGCCGCCGTCCATCGTGACCGAGATGTTCTCGACGTCCAGACGGGTGTGCGGATCGTTGGTGTCGGTCAGGTCCCAGAAGCGGAAGATCCCGTGCCGGTCCCCCACCGGGAAGTCCACCGTGATGGTCTCCACCGCGTTGAGGTCGCCGTCGTCGGCGACGTCGAATGTCGCGTCGTACTGCGTGATGCTGGTGGGCTCGCTCTCGGTCTCCTCGTCGCCGTCCGGCCCGCCGTTGAAGAGCGCCGGTAGGCACGCGATCCCTACAAGCACGAGCACGCTGATGAGGATGGTGACCAAGCGCCGCATGCTGCGGAGCCTAGGGCCCCGGCGCCGGGCGCGAGGTCACTGCTCTCAAACCCGCCGCTGGGTCATGCTGATGACCATGGAACAGGTTCGTTCGTGGCACGACCTCGTCACAGCCCTCGATGACTGGACGGCGGCCACCGCGGTCGCCGACGGCACGATCGAGGTGGCGCTGCCCGGCGACGGCGGCCCCGGCCGTCGGGTGCTGGTGATGCTGACCCCCGACGAGTGGGACGACATGACCGGCGTGATGTGGGGCAGCTTCGAGGATGCCGTGGACGACGTGAGGCAGACCTTGGGGCAGATGGGCCCTAGCGATGGCTACGCCGTCTACGGCACGTACCGGCTCGTGCCCTCCGCCTCACCGAGGCTGGGTGGCGATGGGGGGCGGGCGCGGCCGTCCGGCCCCGGTGAGTGGGTCGGCCGTGACTCCGAGGGACGAGTGACGAGCAGGTTCGCGGACTGGCCGGACGAGCCGGTCGGGAGCTGACGAGGAGTGTCGAGCACGCGCTCCTCACTCTCGCTTGTGGAAGGAGACCTTGCCGCCGGGGTGGTGGGTCATGACGTAGCCGGGGTGGTGGGCCAGGGGGTGGTGGCCGGTGCAGAGCAGCCCGCCGCGCTCGACGGAGGTGTCGCCGCCCTGGGCCCAGGGGTCGAGGTGGTGAGCGTGGCACCACGCCGAGGGCCGGTCGCAGCCCAGAGCGATGCAGCCGCCGTCCCTGACGGCCATCGCGATCCTCTGGGCCTTGGTGTGGAACCGCATCTTGCGGCCGACGTCGAGGACCTGGGACTTCCCACCCAGGACGACGGGGATGACCCCGGCCTCGCAGGCCATCCGCCTCGCGAGGCCGGGGCTGATCGGGGTGCCGGTGTCGAGGTGCGCCGCCTTGAGGCCGCCCATGAGGGTCTCCAGGGTCATGGTGACCACGACGGTGGCGTCCATGCCGCCGGCCTGGGGGAGCTTCTTGGTGGGGAAGCGGTTGAGGTACTCGATGAACGCCAACCCCATCCCGTGCGGGGTGGATCCTTCGCCGCCGGCTTTGGGTGCGGCCAGGGCGTTGAGTGGTTTGCGGAGCTTGTCTGCCTGATGGGTCGGGATCGAGAACCGGCCGTGGGTGGTGCCGTGGCCGTCGTCGTGCATCGTGAACCGCGTCTTCGCCTCGGCCTTGCGCTCCTGCGCCTCGAGCTGACGGGCTGTCTCTGCTTCGCCGACCTCGGGGGCCACGACCTCCAGGACGTGCACGCCCAGCACCCGTAGCCGCTTGGCGTCGAAGTGCGCCGCCTCGGCGAGGAGGTGGTCCCGGGCCTGGTCTTTCACCGTCGTGCCGACGTCGTCGTGCAGTGCGTCCGCTGCTTCCACGATCACCTTCGCCTGGTCGGCCAGGATGTCGCCGCGACCCAGCGCTTCCTCGACCGGCGCGTGGGCTTCGAGGGCCTTGCCGAGCTTGGTGAGCGCGGCGGCGTCGCGCTGCGTCATGTGCGTCTCGTGGGCCAACCAGGCCGCCGAGGACGTCGCGCCTTGGGCGGATCCGACCTCGGTCCGGTCGGCGTGGGCGGCGGTCTTGAGGGTGAGGGCTGCCAGGCGGGCGTTGAGGCGGGTCTCCTCGACCAGCGCGAGGGCTGCTTCCTGCGGGGTCATCGACCACATGGGCTGGTCGGCGACCGCGTCGAGCTCGGCCTGCGCGCGCAGCACGGCGGCGAGCACGGGGTGGCTCGGCGGGTGGGTGGCGGGGCTGCTCATGGGTCTACTCAAGCAGCGACCACCGACAGTGGTAGGCCGGAAAGGCCGGTTATCCACAGGGTGTGGAGGGTTAGTGGCTTCTTTCTCCGATTTTACTTTCGGCCCTGGGGTGGCGTCGGCGTCGTGGGTTGAGGAGGTTGCGCAGCAACCGTCTCGAAACCGCAGCGACCCGAGCGCCTGCCTCGACTCACCGAGTCTCGACGGACGCTCGTCGCTGGCGCTCCTCGCTGCTCGACCACCGACACGTGGTTTCGAGGCTCGCTGCGCTCGCACCTCAACCACCGGGGTCGGCCTCGTGGGTTGAGGAGGTTGCGCAGCAACCGTCTCGAAACCCCCGCACCCGAACGCCTGCCTCGACTCACCGGGTCTCGACGGACGCTCGTCGCTGGCGCTCCTCGCTGCTCGACCACGGACACGTGAGAAAGTGGCGGCATGTCCGAGCCTGCCGTCGAGCCACCAGCAGAGCCGGCGCGGCGCGGACGGCCGGGCTACGACCAGGAGACGGTGCTGCGGCGGGCGATCGAGCTGTTCAACCGGCAGGGCTACGACGGCACCAGCATGGGTGATCTCGCCAAGGAGCTGGGGTTCTCCAAGTCCGCGATCTACCACCACGTGCCGAGCAAGTCGCACCTGCTGGAGCAGGCTCTGCACGAGGCGCTGGACGAGCTGACGACGTTGGTCGAGACGGCCGTGGACGAGTCGACCGGCACGGCCTACGAGCGGCTGCGCGAGGTCGTGCGCGAGAGCGTGCGGGTGCTCGTCGCCCACCAGGACGCCGTCACGCTGCTGCTGCGCGTGCGAGGCAACGGCGAGGTCGAGCAGGCGGCGCTGGCCCGCCGGCGCTGGATCGACGCCCGCCTCGCCGAGCTGGTCGCCGCGGCGGTCGACGAGGGCGCACTGCGCGCCGACGTCGCCCCCGACCTGGTGAGCCGATTGCTCTTCGGCATGGTCAACTCGCTCGTCGAGTGGTACCGCCCGGGCGGCGTCGTCGACGCCGACGTCCTGGCGCGGGCGATCACGACGATCGCCTTCGACGGGTTGGTCGCGCACCGCCCCTGACAGCGATGCTCGACCCGCCTCAGGGGGCAAGCAGCTCCCCCAGCGCGGCCAGCTCCTGCTCGACCCCGCGCATCTCCTCCGCCACCGCCTCGGGGTCGGCTTCGGCGGGGAACACGATCGTGAAGGTCACGTGGCTGCCGGGACCGTCGCGCAGGACCCGCAGGAACGCCCCGCGGTCGGGCTGCCCCACCGAGACGAAGTCGACGACGCCCAGCGCGTCGGAGCGACGCACCCGGATGTCGCGGCCCGGTCCCGGGCCGGTCGCGACCGTCCACACGCCTCCCCCGCGCTCCTCGACCCGCGCGGCGAAGGCCGGTGCCCACTCCGGGAGCCGGCGTGGGTCGGCGACGAGGTCGATGACCGTGTGCGGTGGAGCCGCGATCGCCGCGGAGCGGGTGGCCGAGATGAGGGGCGTGCCGGTCATGACGATCCCTTCGTCCGCGCGCACCGGGCGGCGTGTCGCGTGAGCTGGCCGAGCGCGGCGTCTGCGAGCCTCGCCAGCCCGACCTGCGCGCGGTCGAAGTCCTCCAGGACCCGAGCACCGGCCGGTACGTCGTGGCGCATGTGCGGGTGCCCGAGCCAGCGACGGAGCATCGGCCGGTCGACCTCCACGTGGAACTGCAGACCCCACGCCGTACCCCGGCGGAACGCCTGGTTGTCGCACGCGTCGCTCGAGGCGAGTAGCTGCGCGCCCGGCGGTAGCGACACCTGGTCGCGGTGCCAGTGCACGACGTCGACCGACTCGCCCTCCGGGCCGAGCGCTGACCCGGTCGCCAGGCTCACCGGCCCGACCCCCACCTCCGGCGCGCGCCCGGTGAGCAGCCGGCCGCCGAGCGCCAGCCCGAGGAGCTGGTGCCCGAGGCAGATCCCGAGGACCGGCAGGTCCACCGCCACGGCCGCGCGCAGCAGGTCGACCTCCGCGGCCAACGACGGGTACCGCTCGACGTCGGTCGCCCGCATGGGCCCGCCCAGGACGACCAGGCCGGCGAGGCTCTCGGGTTCGGGAGCGGCCTCGCCGTCGACCATCCACAGGGTTCTGGTCGCGAGCCCGGCTGCCGTGAGCACGCCGGCGAGCAGCCCCGGACCCTCCCACTCGACGTGCTGGACGATCCCGACCGGTAGCGGTGCTGCGCCGCTCACCCGCGTCGCAGGTCGCGCAGCCGCGCCAGCTTGCCCTCGCTCCGGGGCAACGTGCCGGGCTCCTGGCGACGGACGCCGACGGTGGCCCCCACCTGGTCCTTGATCCGCCTCCCGAGCAGCTCCACCGCGTGCTCCGCAGCCCCGGGGTCCACCCCCGGGCGAGTCTCCACGCACACCGTCAGCGCGTCGAGGCGTCCGCGTCTCGACAGCTCCAGGACGAAGTGCGGCGTCAGCTCCCCGATCCCGAGGACGATCTCCTCGATCTGGGTCGGAAAGAGGTTCACTCCTCGCAGGATGATCATGTCGTCGTTGCGGCCGGTCACCTTCTCCATGCGACGCATGCCGGGGCGGGCGGTCCCGGGCAGGAGCCGCGTCAGGTCACGCGTGCGGTAGCGGATCACCGGGAACGCCTCCTTCGTCAAGCTCGTGAACACCAGCTCACCCACCTCACCGTCGGGCAGCACCTCGCCGGAGTCGGCGTCGACGACCTCGGGAAGGAAGTGGTCCTCCCACAGGTGCGGGCCGTCCTTGGTCTCCAGGCACTCCGACCCGACCCCGGGACCCATGACCTCGCTCAGCCCGTAGATGTCGATCGCCTCGAGATCCAGCCGGTCCTCGAGCTCGCGGCGCATCTCGTTGGTCCACGGCTCCGCCCCGAGGACGGCCAGGCGCAGGCTGGTCGATCGCGGGTCGACGCCCAGCTCCTCCAGCGCGTCGGCGATCGTCAGGAGGTAGGTCGGCGTGCAGAGCACGACGTCCGGCCGGAAGTCCCGGATCAGCTGGGCCTGCCGCGCTGTCTGGCCCCCGGAGATCGGCACCACGGTGGCGCCGAGGGCCTCGACGCCCGCGTGCGCGCCCAACCCACCCGTGAAGAGCCCGTAGCCGTAGGCGTTGTGCACGAGCATCCCGGGCCGCACCCCGGCAGCCCGCAGCGACCGCGCCATGAGCCCGGCCCACGTGCGCAGGTCGGCCGACGTGTAGCCCACGACCGTGGGCCGTCCCGTCGTGCCCGACGATGCGTGGATGCGTGCCACCTGCTCCCGAGGGACCGCGAACATCCCGAAGGGGTACGTCGAACGCAGGTCCTCCTTGGTGGTGAACGGCAGCAGCCGCACGTCCTCCAGGGTCCGGATGTCGCCGGGAGCGAGCCCCAGCGCGCTCAGCTTCGCGCGGTAGGGCTCGACGTGGGCGTAGACGTGCGCGACCGTCGCCTGCAGACGCTCGAGCTGCAGCGCCTCCACCTGGTCCCGGCTCATGCGCTCCGCGGGATCGAGGTCGGCCACCGGCGATGCCCGCTCGAGGGGGGTCAGGGTCACTGGTTGTCCGCCAACCAGGCGTCCGCCGTGGCCAGCGCCTCCTCGCGGTCCCAGTCGTTGATCTCCTCGATCAGGTCGCTGGTCAGGAACTGCTGGAGGTCCGCCTGGGCGCTCATCGCCCCGACCTGGACGAGAAGGTCCTGGGCGTTCTGCCAGCGCTCCTCCTTGATCTCCCCGAACGTCGTGCCGTCGAAGGGCGCGAGCGTGGAGGCCAGACCCTCGAGGAGGAACGTCGCCAGCTCGGGCTCGCGCCACTGCTCGGCCGCGACCTCCCGGGTCACGAGCTCGGCGACCTTCGGCCGCTCGAGGGCGACGTAGGTGCCCTTCGCCAGCGCCCGCAGGAACTTCACGACGTCCTGTCCCTCCAGCGCTTCGGCAGTGGTCACGTAGCCGCCGACCGGGAGCCCCTCCAGGCCCTCCGGGATGATGTTCTCGGTCTCCAGTCCGGCGTCCCCGAACGCCGCGAAGTCCTGCAGGGTGCCGGTGTAGGCGGCGATCCTCCCCGACTCCAGGGACTGCGCCACCGACGGGCCGCCTGGGCCGACGACGGTGGTCTTCACGTCGTCCAGGCTCATGCCCACCTGCTCGAGCGCCGACGCCAGCAGCGCCAGGTCCTGGTCGGGCGAGGCGAGCCCGATGTTCTCGCCCTCGAGCTCCTTGAGGTCCTCGATCCCGCTCTCCTCCGGGACGACGATGCCGTAGATGAAGTCGCTGCCGCCGGTGCGCTCGTCGTACGGCAGCCTCAGGTCGTCGGACTTGGCGGCCGCGGCGAGCGCGTCGCTGGAGGCGATGAGTGCGGCGTCCACCTTGCCGTTCTCGACCAGGGCGGCGGCGGGCACCGCGTCGGAGATGGCCACGAGCTCCACCTCGAGGTCCTCCTCGGCGTAGAAGCCCAGCTCGCGGGCGATGACCTCGTTGTAGGTGAAGAGCGAGTTGGGCGCGGGGCTCGCCACCGTGATGGTGCCGGAGTCACCGCCCCCGCTGGGGCCAGACCCGCTTTCGTCACCTCCGCAGGCGGCCAGCACGGTCATGCTCAGGGTGAGTCCGGCCGCGACGAGGATGCCTCGGTTCGCTCGTGATGTGCTCATGCGCCTACCTCCAGGTGGGGGTGCTTCTCGTGGGTGTCCCGAGACGTCGCGCCCGTGGGGGCGTCGACGGGTGCGTCGAGGTCGCCGAGACGTCGCTGGTAGCGACGACTGCGGACCCTGCTGCGGAAGTTCAGGCCACTGTCGCGCCGCCAGAAGACGACGAGGTGGTCCACGACCGCGACCGCCCCGTAGAGCAACAGGCCGATCGCGGTGAGGATGAGGATCACGGCGAACGCGTCGTCGAGGTTGAGCTGGTAGCTGAAGCGCTGGACCAGCAGACCCAGCCCCTGCTGGGCCGAGACGAACTCGGCGACGATGGCGCCGGCCAGGGCGAGCGTCAGCCCGATCCGGAGCCCGGCGAAGATCAGCGGCGCTGCGGTGGGCAGCAGGACGTAGGTGAAGGTCTTGGCCCGGCCGGCGCCGAGCGAGCGGAACAGCTCCTCGGTCTGGGGGTCGGGCATCAGGAGTCCGGTCAGCGTGTTCACGAAGATCGGGAAGAACGCGATCAGCGCCGCGACCACGATCTTGGAGGAGTAGCCGAAGCCGAACGTTGAGATGATGATCGGCGCCAGGGCCAGCATCGGCATGACCTGCAGGACCACGGCGTACGGCTGGATCATGCTGCGCAGGAGCGGTGACCAGCCCGCGGCGAGCGCGAGGCTGACCGCGATGAGGGAGGCGAGCCCGAACCCGGCCAGTGTCTCGTAGAGCGTGGCCCACAGGTGATCCCAGATGAGGCCGGTGGAGAACAGCTCGTAGAGCGAGGTGGCCACGTCGCCGGGGCGGGGCAGCACGAGCGAGCTGACCCACTCGTTGCGGGTGGCCACCTCCCACAGGGTCACGACGACCACTAGGAACACGGCGGGCGGCAGGACGCGCGACCAACGCCGGGCGCGGGCCGCTCGTCGTACGGTGGGCATGGCCGCCTGGTCCGTCATGAGCCCACCACCGACCCGTCTGTGGCGGCCAGGCCCTCGCGCACCTGAGCCGCGATCTCCTGGAACTGGGGAAGCCGGATCATCTCCGGCGTACGCGGCCGCGGGAGCGGTACGGCGATGTCGGCGCGCGTCCGGCCGGGCCTCGGGGTCATCACGACCACGCGGTCGGAGAGCAGCACGGCCTCGGTGATGCTGTGCGTGACCAGCACCGTGGTCGACGCGTCGGCGTCGTGGATCCTGAGGAGCTCGAGGTTCAGGTGCTCCCGGGTGAGCTCGTCGACGGCGCCGAACGGCTCGTCGAGCAGGCGGACGGTCGCGCCGGTCATGAGCAGCCGGGCGAGTGCGACGCGCTGCTGCATCCCCCCGGACAGCTGCCGGGGGAACTTGAACTCCGACCCACCCAGCCCGAAGAGCCGCAGGAGGCGCATCGCCTCGGTGATGTCGGCCTCGGCCACACGTCGATGGATGCCCACGGGCAGGAGCACGTTCTCCAGCGCCGACTTCCAGTCCAGGAGGGCGGGCTTCTGGAACATGAGGCCCACGCCCGGGTGCGGCCCGGCGACCGGCGTGCCGCCGACCTCCACCATCCCGGCGTTCGGCGGGGTGAGCCCCGCGGCGATGCGCAGCAGCGTGGACTTGCCACACCCGCTGACGCCCACGATGGACACGAACTCACCCGGCGCGACCTGCAGGTCGGCGTGGGTGATGGCTTCGAAGCCGTTGTCGAAGGTCTTGCTGGCGCCGGTGATCGAGACCGACGCATCGCTCGTCGCGTCGGAGGCTGCGGGGGCACGGGATCTGCTGCGGGACAGGGTGGCCATGCCGCTCACGCTAGGAGCGGTGTGACCGATACACCAGTGCATTCTCGCTACGCAATGACTTACCTGGACGCATGCATGTCGAATGTGTCTGGGTAACTCGAGGGGTGCCGAGGTTGCAGTTGAGTCCGTCCAGGACCGCCCTTAGCGTGAGGCGACCGCCAGCCCGGCGGACCCCGCACCGAGGAGACCCCATGGCCCGCGCCCCGAAGTCCACGAGCACCGTGACCTACGAGGAGCGAGGCGCCGTCGCCCTCGTGCAGCTCGACCGGCCCGGGCGGGCCAACGCGATCGACCCGCCCACCTTCGCGGCCCTGGCGGCGGCGTACCACCGCGCGGAGCACGACGGCGACACCCGGGCGGTCGTGCTCGCCGGCACCGGCGCCGACTTCAGCGTCGGCCTGGACCCCCAGGCGTTCCTGCCCGAGCTGGTCGCGCGTCGCTACAGCACGGACGGGCCGGGTCTGGTCAACCCGTTCGGCACCACCACGCGCCTGTCCAAGCCGCTGGTGGTCGCGGTGCAGGGGCGGGTCGGCGCCATGGCCCACGAGCTCCTCCTGGCTGCCGACATCCGGGTCGCCGCCGAGGACAGCGTCTTCGGTCAGGGCGAGGTCAGCCGGGGTACGACGCCGGCCGGCTGCGCAACCGTCCGGATGCCGCTGGAGGTCGGGTGGGGCAACGCGATGCGGTGGCTCCTCACCGGCGAGGACTGGGACGCGGCCGAGGCGCTCCGCCTGGGCCTCGTCCAGGAGGTCGTGCCCGTGGGCAGCCAGCTCGACCGGGCGCTGGCGCTCGCCACGACCATCGCGGCCCACCCGCCCCTGGCCGTCCGCGAGACCCTGCGCCTGGGCCGGCGCGCCGTCGAGGGCCCTGCCCACGACGTCTTCGCCGCCCTGCTCCCGGCGCTCTACGACCTCATGGGAACGGCGGACTTCGCCGAGCGCCTCACCGCGATGCGCGAGGAGCGGGAGCCGGTCTACGTCGGACGCTAGGTGGTGCGCCTCGGAGTTGCGCCGCCACGATCGCCCAGGTCAACGTCGCCCGCTGAGCCGGCGCGCCAGAGCGGGGACCACCACGACCGCGGCCACGAGGTGCAGGCCGGCGAGCGTGGCGGCGGTGGCGGCGGCGGCGTCGACGAGGAACGGCGGGACGAGCGAGACCGCCGTCAGGGCCACCGTCGTCCGCACGAACCACGCCGCGGGACGGGCGCTCCAGCGACGGAGCGCGAGCGCGAGGACGAGGCCCACCGCCGAGAAGAAGCCGGTCATGAACGCGATCCCGGACAGCGGCACCTCCTCGCCCTCGTCGGGGATCTCGAGCTCGACGCCCGCGGCCCGGGCGGTCGCCGCGACGAGCGTGGTGAGCGCCATGGCCGCGAGCGCGGCCACGAGCCCGGGGCCGACCAGCGCCCGGCCGGTCTCACCGGTCGGGGACGACGCCGCGCCGGCGACGGCGCCGGTCCGGATGCCGCCGCTCATGCCGCACCACCGTCGACAGGCGCCGTGGCAGCCGCAGGCAGCCGTTCCGGGAGCCCGACCCGCGGGAACCGGTCGGGACCGAAGATCGTGATCTCGCCGACCCCGCCGTCGGTGATGTCGCCCAGCACGTCGAGCGCCAGCGGCAGGTAGGCGTCCTCGTGGTGCTGCCACTGGTAGACGGCGACCGCGGGCTGGCGGTTCACCGACGTCAGCAGCGCGCGCAGGCCCTCGAAGTCCGCGAAGCCTCCCGCAACCCAGTCGGCCAGCACCGCGTCGCGCCCGACGTGGAGGCCGGGCACGGGCGGCATCGTGCAGCGCACGTCGTCGCGCAGCATGGTGGCGATGGCGTCGAGGTCCGTGGCCACACTGGCGTCGGCGAACCGTCGCACCAGCTCGCGCGTCGCCGGGTCCTCTGCGGCGCCGCCCCACTCCCGTCGTTCGGCCGGCAGGTGCTCGCGCATGCCGGCCCGAGCCCGCTGCAGCGCGCTGTTGACCGAGTTGACCGAGTCACCCAGCAGATCGGCCACGTCCTTGGCCGGCCAGCCCACCACGTCCCGCAGGATCAGCACGGCCCGCGGGCGCGGCGCCAGGTGCTGGACCGCGACGAGGTACGCCAGCTCGATCGTCTCCCGAGACACCGCTGCCGCCTCCGGCTCGTCCTCGTCACCCGCGTGCAGCTCGTCGAGCAGGGCGTCGGGGTAGGGCTGCAGCCACCGCACCTCACCTCCCTGAGCGGGCTCGGGCCGACGTCGGGCGAGCAGGTCCAGGCAGGTGTTGGTGGCGATCCGGTAGAGCCAGGCCCGGAAGGTCGACCGCCCCTCGTACGTCTCGCGTCGCCGCCAGGCACGCAGGAACGTCTCCTGCACCGCGTCCTCGGCGTCCTCGAAGGACCCGAGCATCCGGTAGCAGTGCACGTGCAGCTCGCGTCGGTGCCGCTGCGCGAGGCCCGAGAACTCCGACTCGTCCACCTCGCCCCGACCGTTCACGCCGAGCTCCTCCAGTCGCGTGTCCGCGCTCATCTCATCATCCTTCCGTCGTGTCTCGTCGGAGGTAAGACGGCGGCGAGCGGCGGAACTCATCACCACCGGACCGGGTGTGCGCGTGGTCAGGGGGCGAGAGCGCTCTCCAACACCGCACCCAGAGCGAGCAGCGCGGCGTCCTCGCCGAAGGCGCCCTCGAGCGTGAGGCCGACCGGAAGCGCCCCGTGCGGCCTCCGGAGCGGGAGGGACAGCATCGGGACGCCGGCGACGGTGCCGGGCGCGGTGTGGCGGGTGACCGTCGCGAAGGTGGGCACCTCGCGGCCGTGGAGCTCGATGACCTCGTCGGCGCCGACGGGCGGGGCCAGGACCGGGACCGAGGGCGCCACGAGCGCGCGGGCCCTCGACCGCTCGAAGGCCTCCGCATACGTACGACGCAGCCTCAGCCGCGCGCGCCGGGCGTCCTCGTAGGCCTCGGCGGGGACGGGCTGGTCGGCCATGTGCTGGGCGAGGCCGCGGACGTCGGGCGAGGTCAGCTCGGGCACCAGGTCGCCGAAGGTCGCGAACCTGCTGCCCCCGGGCACGGTCGTCGCCCGCGCGAGCAGCAGCCGGGCCGCTTCGTAGAGCACCATCCCTAGCCCGGGACCGCCGCCGATGGCCTGGTCGTCCGCGATCTCGACGTCGACCAGCTCCACCCCTTGCGAGGCGAGTGCCTTGAGGGCGGCGGCGGTCGCCTCGGCGACGGCCGGCTCCACGTCCTCCAGCCGGGAGCGCAGCACCCCGAGGCGCACTCCCGCGAGCCGAGGCTCGGCGGCGGACGGCTGACGACTGATGACCCGGTCGACGAGGCGGACGTCCGCGACCGAGCCCGCGTGGAGGCCGACGGTGTCTCGCGTCCACGACAGGTTGACCAGGCCGTCCCCCGGGTAGCGGCCGGTGGTGGGTCGGAAGCCCACCACGCCGCAGAACGCGGCCGGGATGACGACGGAGCCGCCCGTGTCGGTGCCGAGGCTGAACGGCACGATGCCGAGGGCCACCGCCGCCGCGCTCCCCCCGCTCGAGCCGCCCGCCACGCGGGTCGGGTCGACCGGGTTGCGCACGGCACCGAAGGCGGCGTTGTTGGAGGTGATCCCGAAGGCGAGCTCGTGCATGTTGGTCTTGCCCACGACGACGGCGCCGGCCTCCCGCAGCGCCGCCACCACACTCGCGTCCACGTCGGGCACGCTGTCGCGCAGCAGGGCGCTCCCGGCCGTCGTGCGCGTGCCGGCCACGTCGATGTTGTCCTTGACCGCGAACGGGACGCCGGCGAGCTCGCCCGCGGACCCGCCGAGCGTCTCGAGGCGGTCCTGGTCGAGGACGTCGATGAACACGCCGTGGGAGCCCACGCTGGCGAGCGCCGCGTCGCGGGCCGCCACGAGCCGGGCCGTCGTCGCCGCGCCGCCCTGCGCCGACCAGCCCCCCAGGGTGGTCGGTGCCGCGGGCTCCCGGCCGGTCATGAGATGACGGTCAGGGCGAAGGGCTTCATGCCACGAGCCTGCATGATGTGCGGCACGAGCAGGATCATCGACTCCGGACCGCGTGCGGACACCACACCTCCCAGGTCGAGGATCTGGGACTCGGGCCACCCGAGGTCTCCGAGGAGGCCCTGCACCTCGGCCTTGGCCGCGGCGTCGTCGCCCGACACGAAGACGGTGGGGGCCGCGGACAGGCTGTCGGGCGCGGCCATGACCGTGAAGAGCATGGTGTTGAGGGTCTTGACCACCCGCACCCCGGGAAGTGCGGCCTGCAGCTCCTCGGCGAGGCTGCCCGCTGGGTAGAGCAGACCGCCGGGCTGGCCCTCCTCGCCCCGCACGGTGGCGTTCGCGACGTCGACCAGGACCTTGCCGTCGAGCTCGGCCGCGAGGGCGGAGAGTCGCTCGACGGAGGTGTCACCCGGCGTCGCGTTGACGACCACGGAGGCCGCGGCCACGGCGGTCGCCACGTCCACGACGCTGACGCCGGTGCCCTCGAAGGAGGCGGCGGAGGCCCCGGGATCCCGACTGCCGACGTGGACGTCGTGGCCGGCGGCTGCGAGCCCGCCTGCAAGCGAGTGCGAGACGCGGCCGGAGCCGAGGATGGCGATGCTGGTCATGGGGTTCTCCTCATATGGGTGAGTTCGCGCTGGTCTGGGCTGACCTGCGCGACGGTCGAGAGGACCTCGACCGCGGCCTGGTGCAGTCGTGGGGTGGTGGCCAGGAAGTCGGGGCTGTCGAGGCTCCAGGGGAGCCCGCGGGTGTCGCTGACGACGCCGCCTGACTCGGCCACGACGAGGGCGCCGGCCAGGAGGCCGGAGCGGACCTGGCTGAACTGCCAGAAGACGTCCATCCGGCCCGCCGCCACCTGGACCAGCTGCAGGGTCGCCGGCACCGAGACCCGCAGGACCATGGCGTGGTGGAGCATCAAGGTCGTCGACGTCCCGATGCGGTCGAACACCTCGGCCGACTCTCCCGGCGCCGCCTGACCGGTGCCGACCAGGGCCGAGACCAGCTCGCGCTTCGCCGACGGGACCAACGGGGCGCCGTTGACGTCAGCCCCGCCGCCCAGCACCGCCGAGTAGGTCTCATCGGTGAGGGGCAGGTGGATCGCGGTGACCACCGGCACGTTGTCGCGCACCAGGGTGGCGGTCACCCCCCAGTCGGGCAGGCCGTGCGCGTGGTTGATGTTGCCCTCCACCGGGTCGGCGACCCACCACTCGCCCGGCGGCAGCACCCCGCCCTCGAGCTCGTCGTCGACCCAGCCCGCGTGCGGGCGCAGGGCGGACAGCCGCGGACGGAGCACGGCCAGCGAGGCGTCGTCGTTGGCGTAGATCGCAGCGACCACGTCGTCGCGGGTCTCGAAGTCGGGACGTCCGAGCTGGAGCGGGACCATGGTCCGTCCGGCCTCCTGGACCGCGGCCACGAGCGCCGGCAGGAGCGCGCGGTCCTGCTCCAGGTGGGGGTTGGGCTGGTGCAGCCCCCCGCTGGACCAGGACGGGGCGGGGGTCGAGGATTCGTGCGACACGCTAGGCACCTCCGGTGCGGGGGTTGAGCGGGGTGAGCACCCCGAGGCGGGACTCGATGACCTCGCCAGCGGAGAGGACGGCGTCCTCCTCGAACGGGCGGCCGATGACCTGGACGCCGAGCGGAGCACCCGCGCCCGAGACCGCCGGCAGCCCCAGCGCGGGTACGCCGAGCAGCGCGACCGACATCGAGGGCCACTGGTGGCCCATGAGCTCGGCGGAGCGCGAGACGCTCTCCGCGTCCGCGCCCATGACGAACGGCGGTTCCCCCGACACCGGTGTGAGGATCAGCGGGTAGCGGTCCATGAAGACCGAGAGCTCGCGCTGGAGCATCCCGCGGCGCGACCAGCCGGCGATGAACTGCGGCAGGTCGACCGAGCCGAACTCCTGGTCGTAGACGTCGTACATGAGGTCGAAGAAGACGCGGTAGCCCGGCTCGGCGACGCGGGCCACCTCGGCCTTGAGGGCGACGGCGAACTCGGTGAGCGCCAGCTGCCACCACAGTCGCGACGCCTCACCGAGGAGGGGCAGGGACACCTCCTCGACGTCGTACCCGGCGTCGGAGAGCCAGCCCGCGGCGACCTGGGTCGCGGCCGCCGCGTCCTCGCCGGTGGCGCCGGTGAGGACGCTCCCGGGGCCGGGGTCGGTGACCACGGCGACGCGCGGGCGTCCCGTGGAACGCGGGATGCGGCTGACGCCGGCCACGGCGCGCGGGTCGCGGGGGTCGTAGCGCTCCATCGCGGCCAGTCCGAGGCGGAGGTCCGCGATGCTGCGCGCGATCGGGCCCTGGGCGACGAAGGCCTGGACCGACATCGGGGGGTCGAAGGACGGGGAGCCGGCCCAGGACGGGATGCGCCCGGCGCCGGGGCGCAGCCCGACGACGCCGCAGCAGGCGGCGGGATAGCGGATGGACCCGCCGATGTCGTTGCCCTGGGCCAGGAAGCCCATCCCGGTGGCGACCGCGGCGGCGGCACCGCCGCTGGACCCGCCCGGGGTCACCGCGGGGTCGAACGGGTTGAGCGTGGCGCCGTAGAAGTCGCTCTCGGTGGTCCACCGGGTGGCGAAGGGAGGACAGTTGGTGCGCCCGACCAGCACCGCCCCCGCCGCCAGCAGGCTCGCCGCCTGTGGGTCGGTCTCCGACGCGACGTGGTCGGCGTAGGCCGCCACGCCGTCCGTGGTCGGGAGTCCCTCGACGTTGGTGTTCATCTTGGTCGTCACCGGGACGCCGTGGAGAGCTCCGAGGGGCTCACCTCGCCGGCGCCGGTCGTCCGCCAGCCGGGCCTGGTCCAGCGCCGTCTCGGTGTGGACCTCGACCAGGGCGTTGACCGTCGGGTTGACGTCCTCGACGCGGTCGAGCACGGCCCGGGTGACCTCCTCGGACGACAGGGCGCCGGTCCGCAGGGCGAGCGCGACCTCGGTCGCGCCCAGCTGCCAGATCTCCATGGGACTCCTCGTCTCGGTCGGGTGGTGACACGAACGTAGGTGGCCCGACGATGACTTGCCAGTGCATCCTTGGTACGCCTAGGTTTACCGCCGTGCACTTGGATCTGAACCTGCTCACCGCCCTGGACGCCCTGCTCGAGGAGGGCAGCGTCGCCGGCGCGGCGGACCGCCTGCACCTCTCGGCGCCCGCCATGAGCCGCACCCTCGGACGGATCCGTCGCGCCACCGGCGACCAGATCCTGGTCCGGACCGGGCGCACGATGACCCCCACTCCGCACGCACTCGCGGTGCAGAGTGAGGTGCACGACCTGGTGCAGCGCGCCCGCGCCGCGCTGGCGCCCGAGCGCGAGCTCGACCTCGCGACCCTTGACCGCGTCTTCACCCTGCGCGGACACGACGCCGTCACCGTCGCCATCGGCCCGCGCCTGCTCGACGCCGTGCAGCACCAGGCGCCGGACGTGTCCGTGCGGCTGCTCGCCGAGCCGAGCGGCGACACCAACGACCTGCGTCACGGCCAGGTGGACCTCGAGATCGGCTCGACGGAGCCGGAGCTGCCGGAGATCCGCACCGAGCTCCTGGGCCACGACGAGCTCGTCGTCGCGATGCGGCCCGAGAACCCGCTCCTGCGGGGCCGGATGACGGTGGCCCGCTTCGCCGGCGCCGACCACGTCATCGTCTCGCGGCGAGGACGGCTGAGCGACCCCGTCGACGTCACGCTCGACGGGCTCGAGTCCCCGCGCCGGGTGGTGGCCTCGGCGCCCACCAGCACCGCAGCGCTGTACTTCGTCCGGCACAGCGACCTGGTCGTCGCCGTGCCCCAGCACATGTGCCACGACACGATCGAGTCCTTGGGCCTGCGCACGAAGTCGATCCCGCTCGACATCCCGCCCGTGCCGCTGTACCTGGCCTGGCACCAGCGCTACGACAACGACAAGGCCCACGCCTGGATGCGCGGGGTCGTCCGGGAGGCGTTCGCGGGGCTCTACCGCCGCCCCTGACCCGGGGCCGACCGGCCTTTCAGGCGAAGATCTGCGAGATGCGCGCGTGGGCGTCCTCGTCGAGCCGGACCCTGCCCGCCTCGTGCACGGCGTCCCACTGCGACGCCCGGCTGGGCGCGACGATCGGTGCCGTCACGCCGGGGTGGTCGCGCAGCCAGGCGAGCGCGAGGCCCGAGACGCTCGTCTCGAGCTCCCGGGCGACGTCGCGCAGCCGCCCGACGCGCTCGAGATTCTCGGGCGTGTAGAAGCCGGTGTAGTACATCTCGCCCGCCACTGCGATCCGACTGCCCTCCTCGGGCGGCGCGCCGTCGAGGTAGCGGTCCGACAGGACGCCTCCGGCCAGCGGCGAGAACGGCGTGTAGCCGATCCCCTCGGCGGCCACGAGGGGCAGGACCTCCGCCTCGTCGGTGCGGTCGAGCAGGTTCAACCGGTTCTCCACGATCACCGGTCGGGGCAGGCCCAGCCGGTCGGCCACCTCCAGGACGGCGGCGATGCGGTCGGCCTTGACGTTGCTGAGGCCATAGCCCTGGATCCGCCCGGCCTCCTGGGCCTCGGCGAACGCGGTCACCGTCTCCTCCAGCGGCGTCACCGGGTCCGGCGCGTGGGAGAGGAACAGGTCGACGCGTCCCAGCCGTTGAAGGCTCTGGTCGAGCTGGCGCGCGATGTGCCCGGCGCAGTTGTCGAACCCGCGGGTGCCGTCGGGGCGGCTGACCAGGCCGACCTTCGTCGACACCAGCATCTCGTCACGGGGCCGGCTCTGCAGCCACTCGCCGACCGTCGTCTCGCTCTGCCCACCGGCGTAGGCGTCGGCGGTGTCGATGAGCCGGACGCCGGCGTCCCAGGCCTCGTCGAGGCGCGCCATGCCCTCCTCCGGGGAGATCCCGCGGCCGCGTGTCGCCGCTGACGTACCGACACCTCCGATCGAGCCGGCCCCGAAGACGAACTCGCTGACGGTGATCGACGACTGGCCGAGAGGTACGCGCTGCATGGGGTCTCCTGTGGTCGGGGCGGACGTGCACCTCGACGGTAGGGGCGTTCGGATACCCGCACAAATGCAACCTTCGCATCCTTGGCATGCGCTGAACGCACTCGTGGATCGGGTCGCTCAGTCCTCGATCGTCCGCCGCGTCGAGCGGCTGCGACCGCGCAGCTCCGCCACGACCGTGCCGTCGGCTCGGCGCACCGACACGTCGTAGAGCCCCGAGCGTCCGCGCAGGGCGCGCTCCTCGGCCGTCGCGACGAGCTCGTCGCCGAGCCTCGCCGACTCCAGGAAGGTGATGTCGAAGCCGGCGGCGACGGTGACGGTCCCGCGGGAGTTGCAGGCCGCCGCGAACGCCGAGTCGGCCAGCGAGGCGATCAGCCCACCGTGGGCGAGGCCCCAGCCGTTGACCATGTCCTCGCGCACGGTCATCGTCACGACCGCCCTGCCGGGCGCCACCTCGAGCAGCCGCATGCCGAGCGCCCCGCTCGCCGCGTCGCCGGACCACATGCGGGCGACGCTGCGCTCCGCGAGCTCCTGGTCGGCCGGGGTCACCACGCGTAGAAGCCCTGTCCCGTCTTGCGACCCAGGTGTCCGGCGGCCACGAGGTCGCGCAGCACCTGCGGCGGCTCGAAGCGGGGGCCCAGCTCTCGGCTGAGGTGCTCCGCGATGGCCAGGCGCACGTCGAGCCCGACGATGTCGGTCGTCCGCAGTGGCCCGACCGGGTGCCGGTAGCCCAGGGTCATGGCGGTGTCGATGTCGGCCGCGCTGGCGACGCCGTCCTCGAGCATCCGCATCGCCTCCAGCGCGATCGCGACGCCGAGGCGGCTGCTGGCGAAGCCGGGCGAGTCGGTGACGGTGACTGCGGTCTTGCCGAGGCCCTCGACCCAGCCCTGCGCCTCGGTGACGAGGTCGGGTGCGGTGCGGCTGCCGACGACGATCTCGACGAGGTCGCTGGCCGGCACCGGGTTGAAGAAGTGCAGGCCGAGGAAGCGCTCGGGCCGGGCCAGGCCCTCGGCGAGGCCGTCGATCGACAGCGAGCTGGTGTTGCTCGCGACGACCGCGTCGGGGGCAGCGGCCTCGATCGCCTGCAGGACACGGGTCTTGAGCGCCACGTCCTCGGGCACGGCCTCCACCACGAGCGCGCACCCGGCGAACGCGGACGCGTCCGTCGCGACGCTCAGCCGGGAGGCGACGGCGTCGACGGGCTCCGACAGGCCGCCCCGCTCCTGCGCCCGTGCCAGGCTCGTGGCCACCCGCTCGCGCGCCGCCGAGGCGGTGGTCTCGTCGGTCTCGACGACGGTGACCTCGGCGCCGGCGACCAGGAACGCGTGCGCGATCCCGGCCCCCATCCGGCCGCCGCCGTGCACGCCGACCCGCTGCGGGACTGTCATCGCTTCTTCTCCTTGCGCTCGAGGAACGCGGTCATCCGGTCCTGCTTGTCCTGGGTCTCGAAGAGCACCGCCTGCGCGAGGTCGTCGATGACCGGGTGCGCCTCGCGGGGTGCGTGGAACACCGTCTTCGTCAGCCGTACGGCGAGCGGCGCCTGGCGCGCGATCCGGTCGGCCCACCGGTGGCCGGCGGCCAGCAGGTCGTCGGGCTCCACCACCTCGTTGAGCAGCCGTACGGCGTGAGCCTCGGCGGCGTCCAGCACGCGGCCGGCGAGCAGCACCTCCTTGGCGAGGGGCTCCCCCACCAGCTCGGCCAGGCGCCAGCTGGCTCCGGCCGCGGCGAGGATCCCCAGGCCGGGCTCGGGGTTGCCGATCTTGGTGGTGGGCGTGCCCAGGCGGAAGTCGCAGGCGTAGGCCAGCTCCGCGCCACCACCGAGCGCGTAGCCCTCGACCAGCGCGATCACCGGCATCGGCAGCCGTCGCACCCGGTCGAAGATGCCGGAGTTGATGCCGCGCAGGGCGTCGTCGCGGCGGCGTTCGCGCAGCTGGCCGATGTCGGCGCCGGCCGCGAACGTGCCGCCCTCGCCGCCCAGCAGCGCCACCCGAGGGTGCCGCTCGAGCAGCGCGCACGCGTCGTGCAGGGCATCGACCATCTCCTGGTCGATGGCGTTGCGTGCCTCGGGGCGGTTGAGCCGCAGGACGACCCGGTCGTCGGACTCCTCGACGAGCAGGACGCTCATGCGTCGAAGTCGACGGTGAGCACGTCGCTCACCGGGTAGGACTGGCAGGTGAGCACGAAGCCCGCCTCGACCTCCGCCTTCTCCAGCGCGTAGTTGCGACGCATGTCGACCTCTCCCTCCCGCACGAGCGCGCGGCAAGTGCCGCACACGCCACCCTTGCAGGCGAACGGCAGGTCCGAGCGGGTGGCCTGGGCGCCGTCGAGGATCGCCTGGCCGCGCGGCATCGGCGCCGTGGCCGACAGCCCGTCGAGCACCACGGTCACGTCGCTGGTCTCGCCGTCGGCGACGGCGATCTCGCGGACCAGCTCGGGCGGCGGCTCGTCGACGTAGAAGAGCTCGAAGTGCACCCGCTCCTCCGGGACGCCCAGCTCGGCCAGCACCTCACGCGCGTCGTTGATCATCGCGAACGGCCCGCACAGCCAGACGTGGTCCATCGCGCGCACGGGCACGAGCACCGACAGCAGCCGGCGCAGCCGGTCGGCGTCGAGGCGACCGGAGAACAGCTCGGCGTCGCGCGGCTCGCGGCTGAGCACGTGGGAGAGCCGGAAGCGCTGCCCGTGTCGGTTCTTCAGGTCGCCGAGCTCCTCGGCGAACATCACGGAGCCGCTGGTGCGGTTGCCGTAGAGCAGGGTCACCTCGGCTTCGGGGTGGCCGGCCAGGACCGTGCTCGCGATCGAGAGCATCGGCGTGATGCCGGAGCCGGCGGCGATGCAGAGGTGGCGCCCACCCTCGGCCGGGTCGGCGCGGAAGCTGCCGGTCGGCGTCTGCACCTCGACCTCGTCGCCCGGGCGCACCCCGCGCACCAGCCACGAGGAGAAGAGGCCGTCGGGGATCTCGCGCACCCCGACCCGCGGGAGGTCGCCCACGGGGGCGCAGATCGAGTAGGTGCGGCGGTGCTCCTGGCCCTCGATCGTGCGCCGCAGCGTCAGCGACTGACCGGCCGCGAAGGCGAAGGCCTCGCGCAGATCCTCAGGCACGTCGAAGGTGACGGCGGCGGAGTCGTCGGTCAGCCGCTCGACCGCGGCGACGGTGAGCGTGTGGAAGACCGGCTGCACCCGGCCCACGCGGGCGGGGGCCTTGGCGGCGAGGGACATCAGATCTCCTTGACGTGCTCGAACGGCTCGAGGCAGGCCGTGCAGCGGTAGAGCGCCTTGCAGGCCGTCGCCCCGAACTCCGACGTCAGCTCGACCTCGGCCGCGCCGCAGCGCGGGCAGTGCAGGGCGCGGCGGGTGGGCAACAGGTTGAGCACGACCGGGCCGGCGCGGTGGTCTGCGGGACCCGGGGGCGAGATGCCGTGCTCGGCGAGCGCCGCGCGCCCGCGCTCGGTGATCCAGTCGCTGGACCACGCGGGCTCCAGCTCCACGCGCACCCGCACGTCGTCGTAGCCGGCGTCGCGCAGCCGGTGCACGAGGTCGTCGCGCATCGTCGCCATGGCGGGGCAGCCGGAGTAGGTCGGGGTGATCGCCACGATCACCGCGCCGCCCTCCTCCGTGACCTCGCGCAGCACGCCCAGGTCCTCGAGCGTCAGCATGGGCATCTCCGGGTCGGTGACCGTCCGCGCGACGTCGTACGCCGTCAGCGCCTGCGTCATCGTGCTCACCACTGGCCCTTCACCACTGGCCCATCGGGTGGGCGCGGGCGGTGACCTGCATCTCGGCGAGCATCCGGCCGAGCGCCTCGGTGTGCAGGCCGTCGCGGCCGGTGCGGCCGCGCACGCCGGCCAGCGCCCGCCGGTCGGGGCGCTCCACGGCGCTCATCGCGAGCACCTGCTCGAGCACGACCTCGACCTCCGCGGCGACGTCGGCGGGGCGGACGCCCACCCCGGCCGTCGCGACCTCGTCCTCGACCGCGTGGGTGGCGAGCAGCTCGGGATAGAGCGGCCACAGGTCCTCGAGCGCCGCGACCAGGCGGCGGCGCGACTCGTCGGTGCCCTGCGCGAGCGTGAGGAACCAGCGTCCGGCGTAGTCGCGGTGGTAGGCCAGCTCCTTGACACCCTTGGCTGCGACCGCGGCTAGCACCCGGTCGCGGCTCTCGCGCAGCCGCTCCATCAGCGCCAGGCGCACCGTCGCGAAGAGCAGGATCCGGCACACCACGTGGGCGAAGTCGCCGTTGTCGACCTCGGCCAGCCGCACGTTGCGGAAGTCGCCGGCCTCGCGGAAGAACGCGAGCGCGTCCTCGGGCGGCACCGGCGAGCCCTCCGGCAGCGCGGGCACGACGGTCGGGTCGGCGGCCGCGGCGCGCGCCAGCAGCAGCCGCGCCTGGCCGAGGAGGTCGAGCGCGATGTTGGCCAGCGCGATGTCCTCCTCCAGGTCCGGGGCGTTGCTGCACCACTCCGACACCCGGTGCGACAGCACGAGCGCGTCGTCGGCGAGCATCACGCAGTACGTCGCCAGCGCGTCGGGCGCGACGCCCTCGGGCATGGTCGTGTCGACGCCGGCCAGCGGGTCCTCGAAGTCGGTGCCGAAGGCCCACTGCGAGTCGTCGGAGCCGAGCAGGCCGTCGAAGACCGAGCCGTGCGCGTCGTTGGGGTCCGGGGTGGAGTGCGACATGTCAGTCCGTTCCTACATGTGGGGGACGTCGTCGGGGATGGCGTAGAAGGTCGGGTGGCGGTAGACCTTGTCGCCGCTGGGCGCGAAGAACGGGTCCTTCTCGTCGGGGCTGGAGGCGGTGATCGCCTCGGCGCGCACCACCCAGATGCTCACGCCCTCGTTGCGCCGCGTGTAGACGTCACGGGCGTGGCGCACGGCCATCTCGTCGTCGGCTGCGTGCAGCGAGCCGACGTGCACGTGGTTGAGGCCGCGCTTGCCGCGCACGAACACCTCGTAGAGCGGCCACTCGGCCTGGGGCTCCTCGCTCATGCGGACAGCTCCTTCGCGGCGAAGGCCGTGGCGGCCTCCCGCACCCACGCGCCGTCCTCGTGGGCCCGCTTGCGGTGCGCGATGCGCTGGCGGTTGCAGGGCCCGTCGCCCTTGACCACCTGCATGAACTCGTCCCAGTCGGGCGTGCCGAAGTCGTAGTGTCCGCGCTCCTCGTTCCACCGCAGGTCGGGGTCGGGGAACGTGACGCCGAGCGCCTCGGCCTGCGGCATGCTCATGTCGACGAAGCGCTGGCGCAGCTCGTCGTTGGTGTTGCGCTTGATGCCCCAGGCCATCGACTGCGCGGAGTTGGGCGACTCGGCGTCGGGCGGGCCGAACATCATCAGCGCCGGCCACCAGAAGCGGTCGACCGACTCCTGGACCATCGCGCGCTGCTCGTCGGTGCCGCGCATCATCGTCATCAGCAGCTCGTAGCCCTGCCGCTGGTGGAAGGACTCCTCCTTGCAGATGCGGATCATCGCGCGGCCGTAGGGCCCGAATGACGTGCGGCACAGCGGCACCTGGTTGCAGATCGCGGCGCCGTCGACGAGCCAGCCGATCGTGCCGACGTCGGCGTAGCTCAGCGTCGGGTAGTTGAAGATCGACGAGTACTTCTGGCGACCCTGGATGAGCATGTCGGTCAGCTCGCCCCGGGAGACGCCGAGCGTCTCGCACGCGGAGTAGAGGTAGAGCCCGTGGCCGGCCTCGTCCTGCACCTTGGCCAGCAGGATCGCCTTGCGGCGCAGCGACGGCGCGCGCGTGATCCACGCCCCCTCGGGCTGCATCCCGATGATCTCGGAGTGGGCGTGCTGGGCGACCTGCCGCACGAGGGTCTTGCGGTAGCCCTCGGGCATCCAGTCGCGCGGCTCGATGCGGTCGTTGTGGGCGATGGTCGTCTCGAAGGCCTGCTCGAGCTCGTGGTCCGTGAGCGTCATGGACGCCTCCTCACCTATTTACTGACCGATCGGTCTGTAATACTCTGACACACGATCCGACCCCGCGCAACGAGATGGAGACCCCCGTGTCGAGACTTCTGGAGAGCTACGCCGCCGGCCGCTGGCACCGCGCGAGCGACGAGGGCAACGCCCTGCTCGACGCCGCCACCGGCGATGAGGTCGCGCGGATCTCCGCGACCGGGCTCGACCTGGGCGAGATGACCGCCCACGCCCGCACCGTCGGCGGACCCGCCCTGCGCGCGCTGACCTTCCACGAGCGGGCCGCCCTGCTCAAGCAGCTGGCCAAGCACCTGATGGCCGGCAAGGACGAGCTCTACAACCTCTCCTTCCGCACCGGCGCCACCCGCCGCGACTCGGCGGTCGACATCGACGGCGGCATCGGCACGCTCTTCAGCTTCGCCAGCAAGGGCACGCGCGAGCTCCCCCACGACATCGTCGCGCTCGACGGCGGCCTCGAGCGTCTCGGCAAGGCCGGCACCTTCGTCGGCCAGCACCTCTACACCTCGCGGCCCGGGGTCGCGGTGCAGATCAACGCCTTCAACTTCCCCGTCTGGGGCATGCTCGAGAAGCTCGCGCCCGCATTCCTCGCGGGCCTGCCGACGATCGTCAAGCCCGGCAGCCAGACCGCCTACCTCACCGAGCTCGCCGTACGCCGGATCGTCGAGTCGGGCATCCTGCCGGAGGGCACGCTCCAGCTGCTCTGCGGCAGCGCCTCGGGCCTGCTCGACGAGCTGACCGTGCAGGACTCGGTCGCGTTCACCGGCTCGGCCCACACCGCCGGCATGCTGCGCAACCACACCAACGTGCTCCACGGCGGCGTCCAGCTCGGCGTCGAGGCCGACTCGCTCAACTGCTCGATCCTGGGCCCGGACGTCTCGGTCGACGACCCGGAGTTCGAGCTGTTCGTGAAGGGCGTCGTCGCGGAGATGACGGTCAAGGCCGGGCAGAAGTGCACCGCGATCCGGCGCGCGATCGTGCCCGAGGCGATCGCGGACGCGGTCGTCGACGCGATCTCTGCGCGGCTGGCCAAGGTCACCGTCGGCAACCCCGCCCACGACGACGTCCGCATGGGCGCGCTGGCCTCGCTCGGCCAGCGCGACGACGTACGCAAGGCCGTGCAGCAGCTGCGCTCCTCCGCCGAGGTCGTCTTCGGCGACCCCGACCACGTCGAGGTCGTCGACGCCGACGCCGAGCGCGGCGCGTTCATGTCGCCGGTCCTGCTGCGCGCCCAGAAGGGCGCGGTCGAGGCCCACGACGTCGAGCCGTTCGGCCCGGTCAGCACCGTGCTCACCTACGACTCCGTCGAGGAGGCCGTCGAGCTCGCCGCGCGCGGCAAGGGCTCCCTGGTCGGCTCGCTCGTCACCCACGACCCCGCCGTCGCCCGCACCGTCGTGCTCGGCGTCGCGCCGTGGCACGGCCGGGTCCTGGTCCTCGACCGCGACGACGCCGGCGAGTCCACGGGCCACGGCTCGCCGCTGCCCGTGCTCGTGCACGGCGGCCCCGGTCGCGCCGGCGGTGGCGAGGAGCTCGGTGGCGTCCGCGCCGTCCTGCACCACATGCAGCGCACCGCCGTGCAGGCCTCCCCCGACATGATGACCGCGATCACCGGCCGCTGGACGACGGGCTCGGCGCGCACCGCGAGCGACGTGCACCCGTTCCGCAAGAGCCTGGCCACGTTGGCGATCGGCGACACCATCGCCTCGGAGGCACGCACGGTGACGCTCGAGGACATCGAGCACTTCGCCGACTTCACCGGCGACACGTTCTACGCCCACACCGACGAGGCCGCCGCCAAGGACAACCCGCTCTTCGGCGGCATCGTCGCCCACGGCTACCTCGTGGTCTCGCTCGCCGCGGGCCTGTTCGTCGACCCCGACCCGGGCCCGGTCCTGGCCAACTTCGGCGTCGACCACCTGCGGTTCCTGACTCCCGTCAAGGCCGGCGACTCGATCGCGGTCACGCTGACGGTCAAGCAGATCACCCCGCGGTCCGGTGCCGACTACGGCGAGGTGCGCTGGGATGCTGTGGTCACCAACGCCGACGGCGACCCTGTCGCCACCTACGACGTGCTCACGCTCGTCGCGAAGGAGTGGGACCGCTGATGCACCGACTGACCGTGCAGTACTTCGACCCGGCCGACGGCGACGCGTTCCTGGCCGCCTACCGCGAGCGGCACGTCCCGCTCGTGCAGGCCATCCCCGGCCTCGAGCGCTTCACCCTGACCACCCCGCGCGGTGACGGTGCGCCGTACCTCGTCGCGGAGCTGTGGTTCGCCGACAGGGACGCGATGAAGGCGGGCCTGTCCTCCCCGCAGAACGACGCGGCGGCCGCCGACGCGGAGACCTACGACGTCGCGCGCAAGGTGATGTTCACCGGCGAGGTCGAGGAGATCCAGCAAGCCGGGGGTTGAGGAAGGACGAAGTCCTGTCTCGAAACCACCCTCCCGGAGCTAGCGCTTCGGGCGCTGGTCGACGATCCGGCGCATCTTGCCCACGGACCGTTCGATCCCGCCGGGCTCGCGCACCTCGACGGCGATGCTGACGCCGATCGTGCTCTTCACCAGCTGCCGCAGGCGACGCCCGGCCTCCTCCGCGGCGGGGGTCGCGACGCCCTCGCGGTGCTCGACGAGCACCGTCATCTCGTCGAGCGTCCCGCTGCGAGAGAGCACGCACTGGAAGTGTGGTGAGAGCTCCGGCGTACCGAGCAGCAGCTCCTCCACCTGCGTCGGGAACAGGTTCACGCCGCGCAGGATGATCATGTCGTCGGTGCGTCCGGTGATCTTCTCCATCCGCCGCATCGTGCGCGCGGTGCCGGGCAGCAGCCGGGTGAGGTCGCGGGTGCGGTAGCGGATCACCGGCATCGCCTGCTTGGTGAGCGAGGTGAAGACCAGCTCGCCCCTCTCCCCGTCGGGCAGGACCGCGCCGGTCACCGGGTCGATGACCTCGGGGTAGAAGTGGTCCTCCCAGACGTGCAGGCCGTCCTTCGTCTCGACGACCTCGGACGCGACCCCGGGACCGATCACCTCCGAGAGCCCGTAGATGTCGACCGCGTCGATGCCGAGGATGCTCTCCACCTCGAGCCGCATCTCGTTGGTCCAGGGCTCGGCACCGAAGATCCCGACCTCCAGCGAGGTCGAGCGCGGGTCGACGCCCTGGCGGCGCATCTCGTCGACGATCGCCAGCATGTACGACGGCGTCACCATGATCACGCGCGGCTCGAAGTCGAGGATCAGCTGGACCTGGCGCTCGGTCATGCCGCCGGAGACGGGCACGACGGTGCAGCCGAGCTTCTCGGCGCCGTAGTGCGCGCCGAGTCCGCCGGTGAACAGCCCGTAGCCATAAGCGTTGTGCAGGACGTCGCCCGGGCGCCCGCCGCCGGCGCGGATGCTGCGCGCCATGACCGCGGCCCACATGTCGACGTCCTCGGCGGTGTAGCCGACGACGGTCGGCTTGCCTGTCGTGCCGGACGAGGCGTGCACGCGCACGACCTCCGTGCGCGGCACCGCGAACATGCCGAAGGGGTAGTTGTCGCGCAGGTCGGCCTTGGTCGTGAACGGCAGCCGCGCCAGGTCGGCCAGCTCCCGGACGTCGTCGGGGTGCACCCCGGCCGCCTCCCAGGCCCGCCGGTAGTGCGGCACGTGCTCGTACGCACGGCGCAGCGTGTCCTGCAGTCGCGCGAGCTGCAGCGCCCGCAGCTCGTCCACCGATGCGGTCTCGATCGGCTCCAGCTCGTGCATCCCGGCCATGCCTCTCAGTTCAACACATCTGGGTGGTGTCCGGTGGTTGAGGAGGTCGCGCAGCGACCATCTCGAAACCACGACCCCCAGGACAGGGGTTTCGAGACAAGCGCTGCGCGCCTTCCTCAACCACCGAAGACGCTCACAGCCTCGCGATCGCGCTGGCGGGATCCTCGATCGCGTCGGCGACGCTGCGCATGAAGCCGGCCGCCGTACCGCCGTCGCACACGCGGTGGTCGAAGACGAAGGACATCTGGGTGATCTTGCGGACCACGATCTCGCCGTCGACCACCCACGGACGGTCGATGATCCGCCCGAGGCCGAGGATCGCGACCTGGGGGTGGTTGATGATTGCGGCGCTGCCGTCGACGTTGAATCCGCCGTAGTTGTTGAGCGTGAACGTCCCGCCGGCCATCTCCTCGGCCGTGGCCCGACCCTCGCGAGCCCGCGCCGTGAGGTCGCGGATCGCGGCGTCGAGACCGGAGGTGGTCATCGACTCCGCGCCGAGCACGGCCGGCACCACCAGTCCCCGCTCCGACTGCACCGCGATGCCGAGGCCGACGGTGTCGCTGAGCACGATCTCCTCGCGCTCCACGTCGAGACGGGAGTTGAGGACGGGGTACTCCTTCAGCGCGGCCACCACGAATCGCGCCAGGTAGGCCAGGATCCCCGGCCCCGGGTCGGTAGCCGTGCGGCTGCCTTCCCGCAGCTCCCACAGGGGTGTCGCGTCGACGTCGACCCAGACGGTGGCCTCGGGGATCTCCGAGCGGCTGCGCGACAGCGCCGCCGACACGGCCTTGCGGAAGCCGTTGAGCGGGATCCGCTCGCCGCCCCCGCTGACCCGCCCGAGAGTTTCGGGCGCGTCGGCGGGGAGGGGCGCGGCGATCGCGCGCTCGACGTCGGCGCGCACGATGATCCCGCCGTAGCCGGTCGGCGTCAGCGCGTGCAGGTCGACCCCCGCCTCTGCGGCGATCCGGCGCACGAGCGGGGAGACCACGCGCGGCGGGCGACGGCGGCCGCTGGGCGGCGGCGAGGCCACCGGCGCGGCGGCAGCAGGAGCCGTCACCGCGCGCGGACGGCGGCGCCGGCGCGAGCCGCCGGCCTCCGGCGTGCCGTAGCCGATGAGCACGTTGCCCGAGCCGGCCTTCTCCTCCTCGCGGTAGAGCTCCGCCTCGTCCGTGGGCCCGGTCGCGACCTCCACGGTGATGAGCGGCGTGCCGACGTCGAGGGTCTCGCCCTCGGCGCCGTGCAGGACCGCCACGCGTCCGGCGTACGGCGAGGGCACCTCGACCAGCGACTTCGCGGTCTCCACCTCGGCGATCGGCTGATCGACGGTCACGTCGTCGCCGACGGCCACGAGCCAGCGCACGACCTCCGCCTCGGTGAGGCCCTCGCCGAGGTCGGGCAGGAGGAAGACCTGGCCGGTCTCGGTCGCGGTGGTCACGAGTCCTCCCACTGGAGGTCGTCGACGGCGTCGAGGATCCGGTCGACGCCGGGCAGCTGGAAGTGCTCCAGCTTGGGCGGGGGGAAGGGGATGTCGAAGCCGGTGACGCGCCTGATCGGTGCGGCGAGCGAGTGGAAGCAGCGCTCGGTGACGCGGGCGACGATCTCCGAGGAGACGCTGGCGAACCCGACGGCCTCGGCCACGACGACCGCGCGGCCGGTGGAGCGCACGGCGTCGCACACGGTGGCGTCGTCGAACGGCACGATCGAGCGGACGTCGACGACCTGGAGGCTGCGGCCGTCCTGGGCCGCCACCTCCGCGGCCTCGAGCGCGGTCGGCACCGAGGGCCCGTAGGCGATCAGCGTGGCGTCGGTGCCCTCGCGGACGACGGCGGCCCTGCCGATGCCCGGCACGGGCGCGGCGAGGTCGACCTCCTCCTTGGACCAGTAGAGCTTCTTGGGCTCGAGGAAGACGACGGGGTCGGGCGAGGCGATCGCCTCGCGCAGCAGGCCGTAGGCGTCGGCGGCGTTGGCCGGCGCCAGCACGTGCAGGCCCGGCGTGTGCGCGTAGTAGGACTCCGAGGAGTCGCAGTGGTGCTCGACGCCGCCGATCCCGCCGGCGTACGGCACCCGGATCACCATCGGCACCGTGACGGCGCCGCGGGTGCGGTTGCGCAGCTTGGCCACGTGGCTGACGACCTGCTCGAACGCCGGGTAGGCGAACGCGTCGAACTGCATCTCGACCACCGGGCGCATGCCGTTCATCGCCATGCCGACGGCGAGCCCGACGATGCCGGACTCCGCGAGCGGGGTGTCGAAGCAGCGCTCCTCGCCGAACTCCGCGGTCAGCCCGTCGGTGATCCGGAAGACGCCGCCCAGCGGGCCGACGTCCTCGCCGAACATCAGGACGGTGGGGTCCTCGGCCATCGCGTCGCGCAGCGCCCGGTTGAGCGCCTGCGCCATCGTCAGCTTCTCGTGGGTCATGACGCGTCCTCTCGGGACAGCTCGTCGGCGACCAGCGCGGCCTGCTCCTCGAGCTGCGGGGTACGGCGGGCGTAGACGAAGTCGAACAGGTCGTCGGGGTTGGGCTCGACGTCGCGGTTGAGCCCCTCGCGCACGTGCGCGGCCACGCGGTCGGCCTCGGCGGCGTACGCCGTCACCTGGTCGTCGCCCAGCACCCCGCGCCCGCGGAGGTAGGCCTCCGCGCGCATGAGCGGGTCGCGCTCGACCCAGGCCGCGACCTCGTCGTCCTGGCGGTAGCGGGTCGCGTCATCGGCGTTGGTGTGCGCCTGCATCCGGTAGGTGTGGGCCTCGACCAGCTGCGGGCCCTCGCCTGCGCGGGCCTTGGCGACCGCGCCGCCGAGCACGGCGAGCAGGGCGGCGACGTCGTTGCCGTCGACGCGCTCCCCCGGCACGCCGTAGCCGACGCCCTTGTGGGCCAGCGAGGGTGCGACGGACTGGCGCGCGAGCGGCACCGAGATCGCGTACTCGTTGTTCTGCACGAAGAACACCACCGGCACGCCGAAGACCGCCGCGAAGTTGAGCGCCTCGTGGAAGTCGCCCTCGCTGGTCGCGCCGTCCCCGCAGAGCGCCATCACGACGGTGGGCTCGCCGCGCAGCTTGGCGGCGTAGCCGACGCCCACCGCGTGCAGCAGCTGGGTGGCGAGCGGGGTGGCCTGAGGGCCGACCTTGGTGCGGTAGGGGTCGTAGCCGGAGTGCCAGTCGCCCTTGAGCAGCACTAGCACCTCGACCGGGTCGACGCCCCTGGTGACGGCCGCGACGGTGTCGCGGTAGGTCGGGAAGAGCCAGTCGTCGGCGCCGAGCACCTGAGCCGCGGCGACCTGGCAGGCCTCCTGGCCGTGCGAGGACGGGTAGACCGCGAGGCGGCCCTGGCGCACCAGCGCGTAGGCCTGGTCGTTGAGGCGACGGGCCGCGACCAGCGCGCCGTACGCCGCCAGCATGGTGTCGTCGTCGGGGACCTCGGCCAGGCCCGTCGGGACGCCCGAGGGGTCGATCAGCATCACCGGCTCGGCGGACGGGAGCAGTGCTTCCGGATCGCGTGTCATGACGCGATCCTGCTGTCACGGCCGATCAGACGCCACTGTCGTGCGAGATGCAAGACTATGTCTCACCGAACGGCACTTTCGGGTGCCATACGTCCAACTCAGCCGCGAGTCGGGCAGACAGGACGAGACACGTGGCCAGCCCCCTCGACGACACCGACCGACGGATCCTCGACGCCCTCACCCGCGACGGCCGGATGTCGATGCGCACGCTCGCGGAGACCCTGCACATCTCGCGGGCCAACGCCTACGCGCGGGTCGAGCGCCTCCAGTCCTCCGGGGTGATCCGCGGCTACCGCGCCGACGTCGACCCGGTGCTCAGCGGCCTGGGCACCTCGGCCTACGTCACCCTCAACGTCCGCCAGGCCGACTGGCGCAGCATCCGCGAGCATCTCCAGACCCTGCCCGGCGTCGAGCACATCGCGCTGGTGGGCGGGGAGTTCGACGTCGTCCTGCTCGTCCGCGCCGCCGACAACGCCGACCTGCGCCGCGTGGTCCTCGACCAGATCCAGGGCATGGCCGGCGTCATCTCCACCCGCACCCTCCTGGTCTTCGAGGAGCCCGAGCCCCGCCCCAGCCAGTGACACCTCTAGGGGTGGTACGCGATCAGCCCACCGGTTGGCATACTCGGAGTATGCGATCAGCCAGGAGAGTCGGTCGGGCCTGGCCCGGCGTCGTCGACGAGACGCTCGAGGTGGGCGGCCGCGCCGTCCGCATCCTGCGGGCACCGGCCCAGAAGGGCGCCGCCCACGGGACGCCCCAGCTGCTCGTCCACGGCCTCGGCGGCTCCTCGGTCACCTGGGTCGAGGTCATGCCCGGACTGAGCGCCACCGGCCCCGTCGTCGCGGTCGACCTGCCCGGCTTCGGCCAGACGCAGGCCCAGGAGGACGACGCGCTGACCGTCGACTCCTACGTCGCCTTCGTGATCCAGGTCGCCGACGCCCTCGGCTGGACCCGCTTCGACCTCCACGGCAACTCCATGGGCGGCCTGATCGCCACCCTCCTCGCCGCTCAGCAGCCGGAGCGCGTCGAGCGCCTGGTGCTGGTCTCCCCCGCCCTGCCGCCGTCCCACCCGCTCCGCCTGCTGGTCCCGGCGCGCGCCACCTTCGACGGCATGGCGCCGATCGTGCTCTCGTCGATCAGCGCCACCGCCCTCGGGTTGGTCGGCGCGGGAGCCGGCTCGGACGAGCGCCGCAACCGGCACCTGCTGCGGCTGATCTTCACCGACCCGGACGGCGTACGCCCCGAGCTGATCGACCTGATGGCGCAGGAGTTCGCGGACCCCGACGACGACCTCGCCGCCGGCCGCCGCAAGGCGCTGCGCACCGCCCTGCTGTCGATCGCTGCCCTGTGGACCAACCCGCGCCGCGTCCTGCGCGCCATCGCCGCCGTCGAGGCGCCCACCCTCATCCTGGGCGGCACCGCCGACGCACTGGTGCCTGCCAAGGTCCTGCGCCAGGTGCTCAAGTCCCGGCCCGACTGGCAGGGTCACGTGCTCGACGACCGCCGGCACGCGCTGATGATGGAGAGCCCGGAGGAGTACCTCGACCTCGTCGAGGGCTGGGGCGCCCACCTGCGCGCCGCGGTGTAGCCAGCCCTGCGCGGAGTCGATCGCCGTGGCATCGCGACCGGTTCCCCGCGGGTCTCTGAGCCCCAGTGCCGCAACAGGTTCCGACGTGCCTCAGGCCGGCGGGGGGACCTCCGCGAAGTACCAGTCGTAGTCGTCGTCGTAGGCCGTGCTGCTGTCGACGTCCTCGGCGACCAAGGTGTCCTCGGTGTTGAACGCCATCGTTGACCCGTCGCCGCTCAGGACGAGCTGTGACGCAGTGTGCGCGAACCCCAGCTCCTCCACCGTCTGGAGCACCTGGCTGTCCGACCAGTACAACGATGATCGCCAGAGCTCGTCACCGGCCGGCTCCCGGTAGGTGACGCCGGCGACACTCCCGTCGGCGGACAGCGACACCGCGAGGTACCCGTTGTTGTCCCCGATCGGCACCTGCTCCGCACCGGTCCCGGCGCGCCACAGGTGCAGCTCGTTCATGGCACCGGCAGCCCCCGGTGTCCGGCTGAACGCCACGGTCCGCGCGTCCCTACTCGTCGAGAGGACCCTCACGTCGTCGGTGGCGGCACCGCCCCCGGCGATGCGCATCGACCCGACGCCGCGCTCCCACACGTACACCGCGGCCTCGGTCGCGCCGTCGACGACGTCTCCGTCCCGCGTCACCAGCTGCGTCCGACCGTCGTAGACCACCCGAGAACCGTCATCGCTGACACCTCGAGGAGCACACCACTCGCACGGTGGAGCGATCTCGGTGGTCGAGCCTGTCTCCAGATCTCGCAGCAGGAGCCGTCCGCCGCTCTCGTCGACGAGCACGGCGAGCCAGCGGCCGTTGTCGCTCACCTTGAACGCCTGGTAGTGACAGGCGCCCCCCAGGTCGATCCAGGCCGTCGCCTTGGTCGCTCGGTCCCAGCGGTACATGTACCCCTGCGGGTCGGGGCAGTCGACCTGGGACTGGGGGACGACGTTCTTCCTCGAGTACTGCGGGTACATGACCGCCTTGGCGTCCGACGTCATGTCGTTGGTGAAGCAGATGGCGTCGTCGCCCACGGAGGTCGTCACGTTCGTCGCTCGCACCGTCGTTCGGCCGTAGCAGTTGTAGTCGTGGAGGAGTACCTGGCCGGTCTCGTCGAGCTCGGCGTCCAGCGACTGCCCTCGGCCACTGGGCCCGAGCTGCACACTTCCGTCCAAGCCCGGACAGTCCCCCACCTTGGTGTGTGCGAAGTCGCCGGACGCCAGTGGCTGCGTCCAGTTCCGGAACAGCACGTCCACCTTCAGAGCGAGCGAGGCATGGATGGACAGGTCGCCGCAGAACGGGCTCGTCAGCGGTGCCGTCAGGTGTGGACCGATCTTCCCCTCGATCCCGGCCACGCCGGCCACCATCAGGCTCGCGTTGAGGTACAGGCCGGCGTCGAGGGTGGCCTCGGCCGCCCCGGACAGCACCGGCGCCGGCACCGTGAGGTGGTTCTTCGCCTGCGTCGTCGACAGGGTGAGCGTGGGCCTGAAGGTCAACGTGGCGTCGACGGATGCGTCGATCGTGACGGTCGCCTCCGGCTTCAGCTCCAACACCAAGGGGGTCGACCCGAGCGGGAGGAACAAGCCCTTCCCCAGCGACGGGGTGCACGTGAGGTTCCCCGACACCTTCGCCTCGAGTGTGAACGTCGGCTTGGCTGTCACCGACACCTCCACCGAAGGCGTCCCCGACCCGGTCCACTTGATGTCTGCGCGACCCGAGATGTCCGAGAAGTCCGCCGTCGCCGAGAAGGTCGCACCGCTGCTCGCGGTGCACCCGAACGGCAGCTTCGCCTTGTCGGCGTACCCGACGTCTCCGGAGTACCGGGGACCCACGGCACTGCCTTCGACGACCCACGCCCGGTCGAAGGTCTTGTAGGCCTCGTCGATCGTCGCCCGAGGACCCGTCACCTTGCAGTAGGACCCCGAGATGTCGGTCTGCACGACCGTGTTGCGCTGCATCAACCCGTACGGCGCGCCCGCGAAAGGACGCACCAACGTCGAGCCAGGCTGTCCGCCCGACAGCTGGAAACCGAAGTAGTCGCACTGGTTCTGCCCGGCGACCGGCGTACCCGAGACCTGGGCTGAGCCGATGCGCCACCGCGCACCGGCCTTCGCACCACGAGCCGTCGGCGCTGTGCCTACCGTCAACGTCACGGTCCCGTCGCCGTTGTCGACCACCGATCTCACCAGGTCGGGCGACGGCTCGACCGTGTCCGAGTTCGGAGCCACCCCGGTGGCCGTTCCCTCCGCGTCCGGGAGAGCGACGCTGACGTTCACCGGCGCGCCACGGTTTCCGGCCGCATCGAAGGTCACGAACGAGTAGGAGTACGCCTGGCCGCTCGTCAGGCCGGCGTCGGTGTAGTCGGCGGCCGACGGCGCAGCCGTGAACACGAGCACGCCTCCACCCACCCCGGGCGCGACATCGCCGTCCGAGCGCCTGATCTCGACGCCGGCCAGGTCCGCGTCATCGGGAGGGGTCCAGACGAAGGCGATCGTGGACGACGTCGGGTCGACGTCCAGCCCGGTGACAGCGCCCGGGCCGGTCGTGTCCGGTGCGCCCAGCGTGGTCGCCGATGCCGATGCCGGCGCAGAGAGCCGCCCGGCGCTGTCGCGGACGAAGACGCTGTAGCTGTACGTCGTCGAGGACGAGACGGTGGCGTCCACGTGCCCGGCCGCCGTGCCGGGCAGGTTCGCCACCAAGGCGCCCGGGTTCGCTGCGGTGGGTGCCACGCGCCCGACGGCCCTCCGGACGGTGATGCCCACCGGCCGGGGGGTGGGGACGTGCCACGACAGGCTCACCGACGAAGCCGAGACGACGGTCACGAGGCCGGTCACGGGTGCGGGAGCGGGGGCAGACGCACACGAGACGGTCATCTGTCGGCGGGCACGGTCCAGGCGCGCCCGAGCCGCCACCGCGACCCGCTGGGCCTTGCGCAGCCGCACCTTCGCCGGACGGGTGGGCCGGCCGGAGCGCACCGCACGCTTCAGAGCCGCCCGCGCTCGCTTCACCTGCTTCTTCGCAGAACGCAGCGACACTGCGGCCGCCTGCACCGCGGCCTCCGCGTCCGCGCAGGTGAGCCTCGCACCCGCGCGACCTGGCATCTCGCCGGATCGTGGAGCGGCGTCCGCCACAGCTCCCAGCGACGTGACGAGGAGCAGGGCAACCAGCGCGCTCGCAACTGCAACTTTCCGACCCATGAAGCTGGCGTCCGTTCCTCAGCACTGTCGACGTGGTGCGCCCGACGATAGGCGAGTCCCGGGCCCCACCTCAGGCAAACGAGCCAAGACGCCCTCGTCTCCTGGGCAACCGCCCTCAGGCCTCTGTCGATGTCTCGGCCAGAGCCCGAGGGCATCGCTGCGACGACGTCCCCGTGGTCTGGAGTGAGGACTTCGTCCTCCTCGACCGTCGGGCGGCGCCTGGCTGACTAGGCTCCCCCCATGCCGGCGCCGCCTCCGTTCAGTCCGACGATCGCACTGCTGGCGGTGGCTCGGACGTGGGAGGCGGCGTTCGCGGAGGCGCTGAAGCCACTGGGGCTGACGATCCGCAAGTACGGGCTGCTGGGGCACGTCCGGAGGACGCCGGGGATCTCGTTCAGCGAGCTGGCGCGCCGGTCCCACATCACCGTCCAGAGCGCCCACACGGCGGTCGCGGCGCTCACCGCCGCCGGTCTGGTCGGCGACGGCACCGCGCACGCCGGGGCCGCCTCGACGCTGCAGGTGACGGCCGCGGGCGAGGCGCTGCTCGGCGAGGTGACCGCCGTGCTGGGTCGGCTCGATGCCCAGCTGGCGGCGGCCCACCCGGAGCTCATCGGCGCCCTTCGCGCGTCGTTGCCGCCGACCGTTGGTGGAGGCGGAGCCACCTTCAGTTAACCTGAAGGCATGGAAGCCTTCCTCCTCTCGGTCCACGTCGTGGCCGCGATCCTGCTGGTGGGGCCCGTCGCAGTGACGACCAGCCTGTTCCCGCGCTACGCCCCGCGGACCGTCCCACCCTCGCCCGACGTGGGCGTCCGGAGCCTCGACGTCGCGCGGATGCTGCACCGCGTCACTCGCGTGTACGGCGGTCTGGCCCTGGTGGTGCCGGTCGTCGGCCTCGTCCTGGCCACCGTCCAGGGGCGCACGACCGAGATCTGGATCCTGGTCGCGATGGGCCTGACCGCGGTCGCCGGGGCGCTGCTCGTCCTTCGGATCACCCCGCTCCAGCAGGAGGCTCTCGACCATCCCGACGACGGTGGCCGGCTGCGCCGGCTGTCGATGCTCGCGGGGATCTTCAACCTGCTCTGGGCGGTCGTCGTCGTGCTCATGATCGTGCGACCCGGGTCGGACTACTCGTGAGGCCGCTTCTCCGCACGCTGAGCATCCTGTCGCTGCTGGAGCTCGTCAGCGTCGTGGCGCTGCTGGTCAACCTGGCCACCGTGCACGACGACCGCGTCGCGAGCGCGCTCGGCCCGACGCACGGCGCCCTCTACCTCGCGGTCGCCGTCACGGCCCTGTTCGGCCGCGGACTGGCCACGCGGACGCGCGTCTACGCCGTGCTGCCGCTCCTGAGCGGCCCGCTGACGCTGCTCCAGGTGAGGAAGGAGGCGGGGCGATGAGCCTGCGGCACTACCTCCGCCGACCGTCGACGGTCTCCGCCGAGGAGGCGATCCGGCTCGTCGCCGAGGGCGCGACCCCTAGTCGAAGATGACGTCGCGCCCCTCGGCGCGGAGCACCGCCAGGCCGTCGAGCATGCCCTGGAGCACCTCCGGCGGGTGCCCCTCCCAGTCTTCGACCTCGCCGACGACCCGTAGCGGCTCGTGGGTCCGGTAGGAGCGGGTCGGGTTGCCGGGGAACTTCTTGTCGGTCACGTTGGGGTCGTCCTTGAACGGCCCGGCCGGCTCGACGACGTAGACGTGTCCCCGCTCGTCGCTGCCGGCCAGCGCGGTCGCCAGCTCGGCGCCCCACACCGCGGTCTCGAGGACCGAGGTGAAGTAGACGTGGCGGAGCACCCGCCCCTCCTGGAAGTTCGAGCCGTAGCCCGGCACCAGCTCGTCGCCCACCTGGAGCGCGACCTTGGTCCCGTGGAAGAACGGTCCGGTGACGTGCTCGTAGCGCTCGAAGCTGACCGGCCCCTCGGGGCCCGTGGTGTCGTCCATGGTGCTCATCCTGAGGGATGCGCGCGTCAGTCGCCGGAGTATCCCCAGAAGGCCAGCTGCTCCGGCTCGCCCGACGACGAGTACAGGACCGCAGCGCGTCCCACCCACCGAGCGCAGGGCACGACCTCGTCGAGCACGTCGAGCTGGTCGCGGCCCGGGTGGTCCGTGCCGACGGCGGCCAGCAGCTCGGCTCCGGTCACGGGCACGATCGTCCCCTGGTACGTCGCCGAGCTCCACGCCGCATCATCGGCGGGGAGAGCCTCCACCACCCGGGGGCAGTCGATGATCGAGTGCGTCCCCTCCTGCGCGACCTCCTCGTCGGTCACCAGCTCCTCGATGCTGGTCGGTCGGGGGCGCTGCTCCGACGGGTCGAGCCAGTCGCCCTCCCAGGGCCAGAGGTAGTCCCCTCGGGAGAACGTCTCGGCACGCAGGCGGTCCAGTGCCGCCTGCAGGTCGGAGTCGTAGGGAACGGTGTACTGCCAGCCCGAGGCGCCCATGCGCGGAAGCCTACGACTCTCTCACCGCAGCCGCCGCACCTCCATGCCTGGCGATACCCGCACCCAGCTCCCATCCGGCAGCTGCACCACTCCGGGCCTCCTCGGCTGGAAGTAGCGGTTGTCCGCCCCGTAGTCCACCGGCCCGTCCACCCCGTTGTCCCACGCGATCCGCAACCCCGTCGTCGAGCTCGGGAAGCCCTCCGGCTCCACCGCACGCCCCTCCGGCAGCACCGCCGCAACCGCATCCCGCACCCGACGCACCACCGGCCCCGCGAAGTCCTGCAACCGCTCCGTCGCCCTCACCAACGCACCGCCCCCGACGGGCTCCACCGACACGAACACGCCCGAGGCCTCCACCGACTCGACACCCCCCAACACCTCCAGCACCTGCGGAGTCAAGAACGTCACCCACGAGTATCCCGGCAGCAGCCGCGGCGTCGGGCGACGCGAGTTCTGTCCCAAGGCACTGTCGAGCGCAGTGTCGCCGGCCGCCGACGGGTTGTCGTCAGTGACGTTGGCGAACCACACAACGTGCTGACTGGCCAGCCCGCGCACCAACGCGACACTCGCCTCCTCGCACAGTTCTATCTGGCCGTCGTCGGCATACGGTCCGACGACGAACTCTGCGTCCAGCACGCACACGCTCTCCCAAGCGACGGTGGTGGAGCCGAGATTGAACTCTCGAGGCATCGTCGGGTGATCCGTCACGTTCATCCCGTGCACGCCCATCCCCATGCTGCCTCGCCCCCGCCCGACCGCGCCGTGGAAGCGGCGCAGGTCGTTCGCGGTGACTTTCCGGACACCGGTGCTCTGAGCTGGTCGTGACCCCTCAGAGAACACCGCCCACTCCACCCACACACGTGGGTCAGCCACGGGGTCCACGCCCGTGACCCGCTGCCACGCGGCGAAGCAGCGCCCGACCCACCACTCGACCAGACGCGCATACGCCGCATCGTCGACCACCGGCACGTACGCCAGCACCTGCACCCTCACCGGCACCCGCACGCCCAGCTCCCCTTCGACGATGGGACAGCACTGTAGATCGCCGCCCCGTCCGACGTGAGCATCGCGCCGAGGCAGTTCTCAACCCGTGGCGCACGGATCTCAGCGTGGTCTGGGTCACGACCTGAGTACCCGGACGCATTCGCCGGCGCTGACGCTCGCGCACAGTGGTGCCCATGACCACCACCTCCCGCCCCCGCCGTCCCCGCACACCGCTCGCGTTCGCCGCCCTGGCCGGCTCCGCCGTCCTCGCCGTCGCCGCACTGACTCCCGCCGTCATCGCCTCCGCCGCGCCCGGCGCGGCACCGGCCGCGTCGAGCCCCGCTCAGGCCGCCCAGGGCGAGCACCGCGTCGTGCACCGCGACGCGCGTCGCGACGCGATCCGCTTCGACACCGAGTCGGAGAAGAAGCAGCCGGCCCCGCGCAACCGCACCTCCGACATCACCCGGACCGTCGTGGACCACCAGGCCGAGCAGCTCGTCGTGAAGACGCGCGTCCGAGAGCTGGGCCGCTCGGGCTACCGCCTGATGATCGGCGAGATCCAGACGCCCGACGGCCGACGCTTCGACCTGATGGTCGACTACTCCAAGCGCCCCATCGGCGAGGCGTTCAGCCTCACCCCGTCCGGTTCCGGCGACGAGGCGGAATGCGTCGGCGCGACCTGGTCGGCGAAGCGCTCCACTAAGCAGGTCACCGCGACGATCCCCCGGTCCTGTCTCGGCGACCCCGCCTGGGTGAAGGTCGGCCTCGGCATGGTCGCGGCGCCCCGCAACCTGCGCACGTCCATGGGCGACGACTCCCGCCTGTCAGGTCGCATCGGCGACAAGCACCTCAAGTTGGGGCCGCGCCAGCCCCACGCCTGACCGTCCCTCCGCCGCGCCGGCCCCCAGTCGAGACATCGACCGGGGTCCGGCGTCGTGCTGCGCTGCCGTCGGTGTGACGCAGCCGGCCTTTGACTTCAAGTACTTGAAGTTCCTAACGTCGATGACATGAGCGCCCGGACCACGCAGCACGAGTACACGATCAAGGAGGCGGCCGCCCTGACGGGGCTGCCGGCCAGCACGCTGCGCTACTACGAGTCCATCGGCGTCATCGCCCCGATCAGCCGCGGAGCCAGCAGCGGGCACCGCCTCTACGGCGAGGACGACCTCGACCAGGTCATGTGGGTCGCCTGCCTCGCCGCGACCGGGATGTCCGTCAGTGACATGAAGAGGTACGTCGCCAACGGCCAGGTCGGTCCGTCGGCGGCGCGTGAGCAGATCGAGCTGCTCGAGGAGCGACGCCGCCGGCTCACCGACGAGGCGCAGCAGCTCGTGCTGCGCCAGCGCTACGTCGCGCTCAAGATCGACTACTGGCACGCCGTCGACGCCGGCGACGAGGCCCGCGCCGAGCTGCTGTCGGGCGAGGCCCGCGTCCTCGCCGACGAGCTCCGGCGCGCCTGACCCACTACCGAGGAACGAGGCACCATGAGACTCACCACGAGCGGCGGCCGGACCGCGCCCGGACCGGCGGACTGGTTCACCGGCACCGTCCAGATCGACGGCATCCGCAACCCCGACGAGCAGTCCGCCGTGGGCTGCGCGCACGTCCGGTTCAGCCCGGGCGCGCGTACGGCCTGGCACCACCACCCGAAGGGGCAGACCCTCTACGTCACCGACGGCATCGGCCTCGTCGCCACCCGCGAGGGCGGCGTGCGCGAGATCCGCCCCGGCGACGTCGTCTACATCGAGCCCGGCGAGGAGCACTGGCACGGCGCCACCCCCGAGCGGTTCATGGCGCACGTCGCCATCCAGGAGGCCGACGAGCACGGCGAGGTCGTCACCTGGCTCGACCACGTCACCGACGAGGAGTACCCCACCTAGTCCCTCCCGCTCCCCCTTCCCCACGCACCAGACCGGCTCCACCCCCAGACCCGAAGGAAGTACCCCCATGCGCGTCACCGCCTACGCCGCCCCCGCGGCCGGCCAGCCCCTGGCCAAGACCACCATCGAGCGCCGCGACGTCGGCGCCAACGACGTCCTGATCGACATCCAGTACGCCGGCATCTGCCACTCCGACATCCACACCGTCAACGGCGACTGGGGTCCGCAGCCGTTCCCCGTCGTCCCCGGCCACGAGATCGTCGGCGTCGTCGCCGAGGTCGGCTCCGACGTGACCCGCCACCAGGTCGGCGACCGCGTCGGCGTCGGCTGCATGGTCAACTCCTGCGGGGAGTGCGTCAACTGCCGCAACGGCGACGAGCAGTACTGCCTCGACGGCATGGTCGGCACCTACGCCGTCACCGACCGCGACGGCACCACCACCCAGGGCGGCTACTCCACCCACGTCGTCGTGGACGCCGACTACGTCCTGTCGGTCCCGGACGGCCTCGACCCGGCCGCCGCGGCGCCCCTGCTCTGCGCGGGCATCACGACGTACGCCCCGCTGCGGCACTGGAACGCCGGACCCGGCAAGTTGGTCGCCGTCGTCGGCCTCGGCGGATTGGGTCACATGGCGGTCAAGATCGCCCACGCGCTCGGCGCCGAGGTCACCGTCCTGTCGCAGTCGCTGAAGAAGCAGGAGGACGGACTGCGCCTGGGCGCGGACGAGTACTTCGCCACGTCCGACCCGGAGACCTTCGAGCAGCTCGCCGGCCGCTTCGACCTGATCGTCAACACCGTCAGCGCCGCGATCGACGTCAACGCCTACCTGCGCCTGCTCGCCGTCGACGGCACGCTGGTCAACGTCGGCGCCCCGGCCGACCCGCTGCCGGTCCACGCCATGTCGCTCATCGGCGGGCGCCGCTCCTTCGCCGGCTCGATGATCGGCGGCATCGCCCTGACCCAGGAGATGCTCGACTTCTGCGCCGAGCACGGCCTGGGTGCCGAGGTCGAGGTCATCGCGGCCGACCAGGTCAACGAGGCCTACGAGCGGGTCCTCGCCTCCGACGTCCGCTACCGCTTCGTGATCGACACCAGCACGATCGACTGAGCCGTCCCCGACCAGGTCGCGGCGAACTCGTCGGTCGAGGGAGGCATCGGATCGGCGACGGCGTGCGTCGGAGTAGGTATGGACACAGGAGATGTCGTGGAGGACGAGCTCGCGGACTTCGTGCGCAGCCGCTACCCCGCGCTGCTGCGACGGGCGTTCCTCCTGACCGGTGACCACGGCTACGCCGAGGACCTCGTGCAGGACTCGCTGGCCAAGCTGTGGCTCGCGTCGGCACGACGCGAGGTGACGAACCCCGACGCCTACCTGCGACGCGTGATGGTCCACGGGTCGATCAGCCGGTGGCGTGGACGGCGGCCGTGGGACGTCGTGGCCGCGATGGAGGGGAAGGAGCACCACGTCCCCGAGCCCACCGCCGAGGTCGACGAGCACGACTACCTCTGGCGCGGGATCATGACGCTGCCGACACGCCAGCGCGCCATCCTCGTCCTGCGCTACTACGAGGACCTGACCGAGGCCGAGATCTGCGATGCCCTGTCCATCTCGGCGGGCACGGTCCGGAGCCAGACCTCCAAGGCCCGCCAGAAGCTGCGGCTGCTCATCGCTCAGACAGAAGAGGTGTCCTCATGACGACCGACGACCTGGACCGCCGCATCTACGAAGTGCAGCGGGCCCGTGCCGAGCAGATCACCCCCGCCGGCGACCCGGTCCCGGGCGTCATCCGACGGGCGGCCCGGATCCGCCGCCGCCGCACCGCCCTGGTGGTGCCCGCCGTGGCCGCCGCGGTGGCGGTCATCGCCGTCGGAGCGGTCGCGGCCGCGGGACTCGGCGACGAGACGGTCACCGACCCGCCGCCGGCGACAGCCGGCACGGGCACCGGGCAGCCGAGCCCCACGAGTCCCGCAGGGACGCCGTCGGCCCCTCCTGCGTCCCGGGACGCCGCCCTGATCTCCCAGCTGGCGGCAGACCCGGCGATCACGTCCGGGCTGGGGGCGGACCAGCCTGGCAGCGTGGTGCTGTGCGGGATGAACGTCCTCGCCGCAGACGCGGCCGCCCACCACCTCTATGCCTGGGTCCTCTGCGGGCGCTACACGACGGGCAGCGACGCCGTGCTCCGATCCGGGCTGTCGCAGCCGGCCGTGCTCACGGTCGCCGGCTCCGGCACCGACATCGAGCTCACCGAGGTCGAGCTGCCCCGGCAGGAGAGGCTCGAGGAGGACATCGCGCGCCTGTTCCCCGCAGAGCTCCGGCAGCAGGTCACCGAGGGCGGCGTCCCGGTCTCACCGACCCAGGCCGAGCTGCTCGAGCTGGCGCGTCGCCAGTCCTCGTAGGCCTGCGGCACCGGGTCGATATGGCCCGTTCGGGTCATTGACCGCCCGCTGCGCCCGCGTCAGGGTGACCTGACACGGGAGGCCGCGGGTGCCTCGGGAAGCGGAGGCCAGACATGAGCGACCACCCCACGCCGGACATGAGGCCGACGCGACGCGGCATGCTCCGCCTCGCGGGCTCGAGCGCGGCGGCCATCGCCGTCGGGGGCCTCGGCGCCGGCGCCGCGCGGGGCGCGGCCCCCGCCGAAAGGTCCGTCGCGGAGGCCGTCGAGCAGTACCTCGCGGCCCGAGCCGCAGCCGCCGACAGCACCCGGGCGGCGACTCTCCGGGGACCGGCGTCGGCGTCGGTGCTGCGGTTCGAGCGGGAGCGTGCGGGCTATCTGCGGAGCCTCGGACGCACGGACGACTGGAACGGGACGATGCTGGGCCTGGGCTCGCAGGGAAGCGGCCTGGAGGTGACCCAGGAGTCCAGCAGCAGCGCCGTCGTCCACCTGCGCGACACCACGCGGATCACCTGGGCGCCGCATCCGCGCCCCGTGACGGGCGAGGCGCTCCAGGGGCTGAAGTCCGAGCCGGCCCGCTACGGCGCCGGTCGCAAGCCGGGCACGGCCGTGACGAGCGGCATCTCCGTTCCTCACGAGCTGCGGCTCGAGAGGTCGACCAGCGGCTGGTTCGTCGTCTCCGACGCGTACGCCGAGCCCAGCCTGTTCGGCGACTCCCCCGACCTCGTCGACTCCCGCACCGTCCAGGCCTACGCGGCCACCGCCGACCGGCAGCAGCCCGTGTCGCCGGAGAAGTCGCTCGCGTCGACCTCGGCGCTGGCCGCCGTGTCCGGCACCTACGACTGGCAGGCGGCGGTCAACTACGCCGCGAGCTACTGGTCCAGCTACAACGCGAACTACGCCGTCTACAACAGCTGCGGCGGTGACTGCGCGAACTTCGTGTCGCAGTGCCTCTTCCGTGGCGACCAGAAGCCGGACGGCTCCGGCTACTGGAGGCGCTACAACGGGTCCGCGTGCGGCTACAGCAACCGGTGGTGCGGCACCGACCGCTGGGTCAACAACTGGCTCCTGCGGAACTGGACGATCAACCAGGGCCGCGGGCTCGTCTCGCCCGGCATCGGTGGTCTGGGCTACGGCGACATCGTCAACTACGACTGGGACCAGAACGGCACCTACCAGCACGTCTCGATCGTCACGGACCCGGTCAACAACCTCGTCACCGCCCACAACAACGACCACTACAACGTCCCGTGGAAGCTGGGCGACACCACGGCGAACCACACGTTCACCCACATGTGGCTGAACTACCCCCAGTAGCCAGGGCAGCCGCTCCGCTCGGCACCGATGAGTCTGCCTGCGCCGCCCGGTCCAGGATGGTGACGATCACCAACCTGAGGGAGACGCAGTGACGCAGCTGGTCAGGGTCCACAACTTCGGCGTGTCGAGCGACGGGTACGCCGCCGGCGAGGGCCAGAGCCTCGAGCGGCCCTTCGGTCACGCCGACCCGATGGCGTTCATGGGCTGGGCAGGGGCGACGGCGAGCTGGCCCAACCGCACCGACCCCGGCGGGAGCCGCGGCCTGGAGGACTACCTGACCCGCGACTTCCACCGCAACATCGGCGCCGAGATCATGGGCCGCAACAAGTTCGGCCCGCAGCGCGGCCCGTGGGCCGACGAGGAGTGGCAGGGCTGGTGGGGCGACGAGCCGCCCTTCCACACCCCGGTCTTCGTCCTGACCCACCACGAACGACCGTCGTTCACCCTGTCGGACACGACGTTCCACTTCGTGGGCGGCGAGCCCGCCGACGTCCTGGCGCTGGCGCTCGAGGCCGCCGACGGCAAGGACGTGCGCCTCGGCGGCGGCGCCGACACCGTGCGCCAGTTCCTCGACGCGGGGCTGGTCGACACCCTCCACGTAGCCGTCGCACCGGTCGAGCTCGGCTCCGGCTCGCGGCTGTGGGACTCCCCCGACGACCTGCTGGACTGCTACCACCGCGACGTCGTCCCCCGTCCGGACGGCGTGGTGCACCACCTGTTCTGGCGCGACTGAGCCTCGGGGCTAGTGGTCGCGGCCGTCGGTCTCGAGCAGGCGGAGCCAGATCTCGCTGACCGTCGGGTAGGCGGGGACCGCGTGCCACAGGCGGTCCAGCGGGACCTCGCCGGCGACGGCGATCGAGGCGGCGTGCAGCAGGTCGGCGACGTCGGGCCCGACCACGGTGAAGCCCACCAGCACGTTGCGCTCGTCGTCGACGACCATCCGCGCCTGGCCGCGGTAGCCGTCGGCGTGGATCGACGCGCCGGCGACCGAGGCGAGGTCGTAGTCGACGACGCGGGTGCGGAGCCCGGCGGCCTCGGCGGCCTCCGCGGTCAGGCCGACGGCGGCGACCTCGGGGTCGGTGAAGATGACCTGGGTCGTGGCGCGTACGTCGGCGGTCGCGGCGTGGCGCCCCCACACACCGAGGTCGGGGCGCTCGCCGCGGGCCCGCGCGGCGATCGCGTCGCCGAGCGCCCGGGCCTGGTACTTGCCGTGGTGGGTCAGCAGCACCCGGTGGTTGACGTCGCCGGCGGCGTACAGGCCGTCGATGGGCGTTCCGGTCGCGTCGAGCACGGCCAGGCCGTCGTCGACGGGGAGCCAGTCGCCGGGCTTCAGACCGACCTGCTCCAGGCCGAGGTCGGCGGTGCTGGGGCGCCGGCCGGTGGCCACGAGCACCTCGTCGGCCTCGATGACCCGGCCGTCGGACAGGGTGACGTGCACGGTGCCGGAGGAGTCGCGGCGGGCGGCCGTGGCGTCGATCCCCACCTCGAGGGTCACCCCCGACTCCCGCAAGGCGTCCATGACGTGCTCGCTGGCGAACGACTCGACGCCGGGGAGCAGGCGGGTCCGCGAGATCACCGTGACCTGCGAGCCGAGGGCGCCGAAGGCGGTCGCCATCTCCGAGCCCACGACGCCTCCCCCGATGACCACCAGCCGCCCGGGCACGGTCGTGGCCTCGGTCGCCTCCCGGTTGGTCCACGGGTGCACGTCGGCGAGCCCGTCGATGGGCGGCACCAGCGCGTTGCTCCCGGTGGCGACGACCACCGCGTGCCGCGCCTCCAGGTCGACCGTGGCGCCGTCGGGCCCGGTCACGGTGACCGTGCGCGCGCCGGTCAGCCGGGCATGGCCACGGACCAGGTCGATCTTGGCGCCCTCGAGCCACTCGACCTGCCCGGCGTCGTTCCAGTCGGAGGTGAAGCTGTTCCGCCGGGCGAACACCAGGGCCGGGTCCAGGTGCCCGGTGACCATCTTGCCGGCCGCGGGCAGCGCCCGGGCGGCGCGGACCGCCGAGGCGTCGCGCAGCAGCGCCTTCGTGGGCATGCAGGCCCAGTAGGAGCACTCGCCCCCGACGAGCTCACGCTCCACGATCACCGCGCTGAGCCCGCCCTGCACTGCCCGGTCGGCGACGTTCTCCCCGACGGGACCGGCTCCGATGACCACGACGTCGTACGTCTCGCTGTTCATGCCTCCACCTTGGCAGCACCCCGGTTGGACCGCAGCAACGAGGCCGGGCGTCGCGTGCGTCAGGTCGCGCCTGCCACCAGGCTCGCCACGAGCACCAACGGCAGCGAGACGACGGCGCCGAGCGAGGTGGCGAGCGTCAGGGTCTTCAGGCTGCCCTTGGTCGACAGGTCGAGCAGGGTGCTGAACATCCAGAAGAAGTTGCTGTTGACGTGGAGCGCGAACATCGCGCCGGACGCGATCGCGAGCGCGATGACGACGGGGTCGACGTCGAGCGAGCCCACCACGGGCGAGATGATCCCTGCCGCCGTGATGGCGCCGACCGACACCGAGCCGATGGCGAAGTGCAGCACCGCCGCGATGAACCACGCCAGCAGGATGCTGAGGATGACCGGAGCGCCCGCGTCGGCGGAGAACAGGTCCTTGAGGGTCGCGTCCATCCCGCTCTCCGCGATCACCGCGCCGAGCGAGCCGCCGACGCCGGTGACGAGCAGGATCTCCCCGGTCGTGTGGAAGCCCGAGGTGAGGACCTGGCCCACGCCGTCGGCGTCCATCGCCAGCCGCACCATCGCGAACGCGATCAGCAGCCCGATGAAGAGCGCGATGTTGGCGTCGCCGAGGAAGGCGATGACGGAGTTGGAGGAGCCGGCCACGTCCAGGATCGCCGCGGCGCCGATGAGCACCAGCGGCACCAGGATGGGCAGCAGCCGCACCAGCAGCGGCAGCCGCGAGGCGCCCTCCGCCTGCGGCACCTCCTCCGCCTCGGCGCGGGGGCGGCCGTCCTCGAGCACCACGTCCTGGTCGAAGTCCGTCTTGTCGTCCCAGAAGCCGCGGCCCAGGATCAGGCGGAAGAGGAACGTCGTGATGAGCGCGGTCGCCAGGCCGATGGGCAGGCCATACATCAGGTAGGTGCCCAGCGGGACGTCCATCAGCCCCGCGATGGCCACCGCGGCGAGGCCGGGAACGACGAAGACGTAGCCGGAGAAGATGCCGACGGCCATCGCGCCGGCCAGCCACGGCAGGCCGTGGCGCCGGTCGACGGCGGGCGCCGACTCCTTGGCCATCGGGGCCGCCAGGACGACCTGCACGTCGACGTAGATCGAGGGGAAGATCGCGGCGAGCGTGCCGGCCATGGCGTACGGCAACTTGCGACCGACCCGACGCGCCAGGATCTCCACCAGGTCGCGGAACGTGCCCATCGCGTGCAGGAGCGCCCCGATCAGCACGCCGAAGCCGATGAGCAGCCCCACCTCGGCCATGATCTCGCCGAAGCCGCCGGTGATGGCCCCGACGGTGCCCTCTCCGCCCTGGCCGGTCGCGAGCCCGAGGTAGACGCACGCCAGGAGCAGCGAGATCACGGGGTCGATCTTGAGGGCGATGATGAGCACGATGGCCGCCAGGATGGCGATGGCCGAGTGCACGATCTCCATGGACGCGTCTCCTCCGGTTTGTGGTGGACGACACGGTAGGCGACGTCGGCGGCTCGCGGCTGCAGCCGGGCGCGTCGACGGCGCGCGTGCGCCGTACGGACGCGGGGGTCAGGCCTTCAGCGGGTCGTGACCCAGTTCATCAGCGAGTAGCGCCACGCCGTGTCCTCGACGTCGCCCGACGGGCGCTGGGCGAGGTCCTTCTGACCCACCGAACGGGACTCGTCGGTCTCCAGCCAGTCCTCGAGCTCGCCGGCCGTCATGTTGACCGCGTCCTGCCAGTCCTCCCAGACGTCGGCCAGGTCGTCGGCGCTCACGACTTCTTCTTGAGCGCGCCGGGCTTGTGGACCGCCTCGCCGCCGCTCTTGTCGCTCTTCACGAGGTACTGCGGGTCGTCCTCGGACGCCTTCACGTCGCGCTTGGCGGCGTGGGTGTCCTCGGTGATCTTCTTCTCGACCTTGCCCTCGGCCGTGCCGCCGTGGCTCTTCCACTCGACCCGGTCGCCCTTGCTCAGCTCGTCGTCGCTCATGCTCCTCGGTACCCGGTGGTCACGACACGCATGCCGCGCAGGGGATCAGCCCCTCCCCCGCAGGCCGCGGGCAACGCGCCACGCGGCCCACGCCCCCAGCACCCACGGCCCGGCGACGATCACCGGGTCGAGCGGGTGGTGGACGACGTCGGCGCGCTTCTGACCGAGCCTCGACCTCAGCCCGTGGTGGGTGACCTCGGCCTTGATCCCGGTCTCGCTGAAGAGGTTGTCGGGGCGTGTGCTGACGAACGAGCGGACCGTGCTGCCGAGCACCTCCACCCGGTCACCCGCGATGAGCAGCAGCCAGTGCGCGGCGCGCGCCTCGCTGTAGCGCTCGTAGGCGAGCTTGCGGATCGCCCCCGAGACCCCGTGCAGCGGCTGGGCCGTGCCGAAGACCGGTGTCAGGTCGGCGTGCTCGATGGAGCGCTCCCGGTAGCCCTCCCGGTGCTGCAGCTCGGGCAGGCCGTCGGCCGCCCCCTCGGGCTTCAGGTCGAGGGACTCGCGGGGGTACGACGGCCGGTCGGCCGGGTCGAGGTCGGCGCCCCAGCCCGGGATCCGCTCACGCAGCGACTCGATCGACTCGGGCAGGGCCGGCTTCTTGCCGGCGTACGGGTCGGTGAGAGACATCGGGGCTCCTCAGGACGCGTCGGTGACGATCAACGGCTTGATGCAGCCGTCGAGCTTGGCGGACATGATGTGGTAGGCCTCGGCGATGTGCTCAAGCGGGATCCGGTGCGTGACGATGTCGCTGGGCTTGAGGTAACCGTTGCGGATGTGCTCGAACAGTCGCGGCCACTGGCGCTTCGCCGGCGCCTGGTTCATGCGCAGGGTGAGCCCCTTGTTGAGGGCGTCGCCGAACTTCACGGCGCTGAACAGCGGACCGTAGGCACCCATCACCGAGACGGTGCCGCCCTTGCGCACGCTGTCGATCGCCCAGTTGAGCGCGATCGGCGAGCCGCCCTGGAGCTTGAGCTTGGCCGACGTGACGTGCTGGAGCAGGTTGCCGTCGGCCTCGGCGCCGACCGCGTCGATGGCCACGTCGGCCCCGAGGTGGTCGGTCATCTTCTTCATCAGCACGACGATGTCGTCGTGCTCGGTGAAGTTGACGGTCTCCGCGTGCGCGAAGTCGCGGGCCTTGGCCAGGCGGTGCTCGAGGTGGTCGATCACGATGACGCGGCCGGCGCCCATCAGCCAGGCCGACTTGGCGGCGAACAGGCCTACCGGTCCGGCGCCGAACACCACGACGACGTCACCCTCGTGGATGCCGCCGAGCTGGGCGCCGAAGTAGCCCGTCGACAGCGCGTCGGTGAGCAGGACGGCGTCCTCGTCGTCCAGCCAGTCGGGGATCCTGCTGGGGCCGACGTCGGCGAACGGGACACGGACGTACTCCGCCTGGCCGCCGTCGTAGCCGCCGGTGGTGTGGGAGTAGCCGTAGATCCCGCCGACCGCCGTGGCGTTGGGGTTGACGTTGTGACAGTTGGAGTAGAGGCCGCGCGCGCAGAAGAAGCACGAGCCGCAGTAGACGTTGAACGGCACCATCACCCGGTCGCCGACCTGCAGGTGCTGCACGGACGGCCCGACCTCGTCGACGACCCCGATGAACTCGTGGCCGAACGTGTGGCCGACCCGGGTGTCCGGCATCATCCCGTGGTACAGGTGCAGGTCCGAGCCGCAGATGGCCGCCAGCTGCACCTTCACGATGGCGTCGTTGGGGTGCTCGATCTTGGGACGCGGCTTCTCCTCGACGCGGACGCGGTAGGGACCGCGGTAGACCATCGCCTTCATCAGGGGACCTCCTGGATGTCCTCGGAACGCGTCCAGTACCCCGCGCGCCGCGATGCACCGCGCACGCGTCGCGAAGTTTCGGATCTGCTCGGCGCGGTGCGAGGTGGAGGCCCCATCGCTAGCCTGCCCGGGTGAGTCTCTTCCGACGGTCCCGCAAGGTGAGGCTCCGCCACCACTCACGGATCGAGCCTCCCGGCCCCGGCCTACGCCTGTTGTCCGTCTCACCCACGTTCGACGGTACGGCGGTCTGCGCGTGGAGCGCGGCCGAGACAGGGCGGCTGCGCGGAGCGCACGACGGCCCCACCGACCTTCCCTACGGCGCAGGCCCCGGAGTCACCGAGGCGATCATCACCACGCAGGGTCCACGTCTCGACACCAGCATGGTCGTCTCGGCGGTCCTCCCGTCGTACCCCATGGTCCAGCCACTTCCCGACGGCCGCGTCGCGTGGATCGGAGCCAGGGCCGCGTGGACACCGGAGGCCGCCGAGCCCAACGCGCTCGTCTTCGACGACACGGGAGATCTCCTGCAGGAAGCCTGCGTCGGTGACGGCATCGAGCACGCCCAGACGACCCCGTCGGGTCGCCTCTGGCTCGGCTTCTCCGACGAGGGGGTCTTCGGCAACATGGGCTGGGGGAGCCATCCGGGGCCGCCGCCGCTCGGGCGCTCCGGCATCGTCCGCTGCGGAGCGGACCTCTCCCCGCAGTGGGCGTTCCCGACGTCCGGCCCGCCACCCGTGGACGCCTGCTACGCGCTGAACGTCGACGGCGAGATCGGCTGGGCGTACTACTACTCCGGCTTCCCCATCGTTCGCATCGACGGCGACGACGTGACGGTGTGGCCCACCACGGTCGGCGGCGCGAAGGCCCTGGTCACCGACGGGACCCGCGCCGCTCTCGTCGGGGGCTACCGCTCAGAGCGCCAGCGCGTCGTCACCGGACTCCTGGAGACGACCTTCGTCGAGTCGGGCCGCGCCACGATCGCCCTTCCGGACGGCAGTCCAGTCCCGGACGCGGCCCAGCTCGACGGACGCGGCGACCAGCTGCACGTGTTCGTCGGCCACGACTGGTACCGCGCCGACCTCTCCGCCATGTGCTGAGCCCAGGCACGGGCGCAGCTGTCGGCGTGGTGTCATCGACCACCTCTGGTGCCCCCGCTGGGACTCGAACCCAGACTGTGCCGCTTTTAAGGCGGCTTCCTCTGCCGATTGGGATACGGGGGCGGGTCTCTAGGACGTCATAAGTACGTCGTGCGCGCGTAGACCGCGTGGGCGCCGGCGACGCGATCGAGGAACAGCAGCCCCGAGCAGTGGTCGATCTCGTGCTGCAGGGCGCGGGCCTCGAAGGCGTCGGTCGTCACCGTGACGGTCTCGCCGGTGCCGGGCAGCTGGCCGCGGACGACGAGCCGGCTGGCGCGCTTCACGTCGCCGGTGAGGTCGGGCACGCTCATGCAGCCCTCCCTCGCCTTCTCGTTGCGGCTGGACTCCACGACCTCAGCGTTGCACAGGACGAAGGTGCCGTGGTGCGTCCGTGCCTTGGGGTGCTGCGAGACGTCGACGCAGAACACCCGGGCGCCGACGCCCACCTGCGGCGCCGCCAGGCCCACGCAGCCCGGGCTCACACGCATGGTCGCGACCAGGTCGGCGGCGAGCTGCACCGTCTCGGGCGAGGTGGGGTCGACGTCGGCGCCAGCGGTGGCGAGCACGGGGTCGGGGGCGCGTACGACGGCCAGGACCCGGCCCGCGACCGCGAGCTCGTCCTCCGACCAGGCGGTGACCCGGTCGTCGGTCACAGGTCGTCGGCCTCGGCCGGACGCAGCGTCGCGACGACCCCGAGGTCCGCGGCCACCTGGCTGATCGAGGCCTGCAGCGCCTCGACGTCGGTCCCGCCGGGCAGGTCGAGCTCGGCGAGGAGCAGGTAGAGGTCTCCTGCCAGCCGGGTGGTCAGGTCGGTGATGTTGCCGCCGGCGCCGGCGACCTGCCCGACGACGCTCGACACGATGCCGGTGCGGTCACCGCCGTGGACGGTCAGCACCCACGGCGAGCCGTCGCTGGTGGCCGGCTGCTCGGTCGGCACCTCGCGCACGGAGACCGTGAGAGTGCCGTCCTCACCGAGGGGCGCGAGCGCCGTGGCGATGGCCGCGTCGTCGGCCGTGCCGGAGCAGACCAGCGTCATGGCGAAGTGTCCGCGCAGCAGCGTCATCGAGGAGTCTTCGAGGTTCAGCCCGAGGCCGGCGAGCCGCGCGGTCGCGTCGGCGATGATGCCGGGCCGGTCGTGGCCGAGGACGGTGATGGCGTGGAGGGTCACCTCGGGAGTATCCCAGGGCCTACGCGTGCCGATGCCCCCGCAGGTGGTGTCCGGCGGGGTGTGGGGCGTTCAGGGTCGTCGTCGGTGGTCGAGGGGTTGGGTGCCGGTGTGGTCGCGGCGGTAGAGGTGGCCGAGGGGTGAGTGCCACAGGTAGGTGCCGCGGTCGAGGACGTCGTAGGTCCAGCGGCCGTGGGTCTTGAGGCGGTGGTGGCTGCGGCACAGGGGTGCGCTGTTGCAGGAGCAGGTGGGTCCGCCGTCGTGGTAGGCCACGACGTGGTCCTTGTCGCAGCGTTGGGCGGGTCGGGTGCAGAAGGGGAAGGTGCAGGTGAGGTCGACGAGCTCGTCCTGCTCGATGAGGCGGTGGGGGTGTTCGTAGGCGGCGACGTGGACGTGGTCGGCGAGGTCGCGGACCGGTCGGACGCGGATGATGGTGTCGGGGTTGTTGCACCACTCGCGGACGGTCTCGGCGTTGATGGGGGATCTGGTGGTCTCGCAGCGGGCGACGTTGGCGGCGGGGTTGCCGAAGACGGTCTCGGCGTGGAGGTGGACGACGAGCTCGACGGTCCGCTTGACCCTCGGC
>NZ_SPUI01000015.1 GCF_004522095.1 Nocardioides sp. 503 | reverse complement strand
GAGCTCGTCCTGCTCGATGAGGCGGTGGGGGTGTTCGTAGGCGGCGACGTGGACGTGGTCGGCGAGGTCGCGGACCGGTCGGACGCGGATGATGGTGTCGGGGTTGTTGCACCACTCGCGGACGGTCTCGGCGTTGATGGGGGATCTGGTGGTCTCGCAGCGGGCGACGTTGGCGGCGGGGTTGCCGAAGACGGTCTCGGCGTGGAGGTGGACGACGAGCTCGACGGTCCGCTTGACCCTCGGCCGCGGCACCGGGGCGCGGTCGTCTTCGGCGTGGTCGAAGGGGAAGGGGTCGTAGCCGCGGGCGAGGTCGCCGACGGCTTGGGCGCGGCGGACGTCGAGGGGCTCGGTGGACCCGGCGGTCTTGAGGTCCTCGGCGCGGTGGGTGACGGCGAGGTCGAGGTCGAGGGCGTCGGCTGCGTCGAGGGTGCCGGTGACCTCGACGTTGCCGGCGATGGTGGTGTCGGTCTTGTGGATGGTGAAGTGGCGGGCGTCTGCTTGTTCGCGGCGGCGTTTCTCGGCGGTCTCGGGGTCGAAGCGCTCGACGGCGGTGGTGATCTGGCGCTCGATCTCGGCGTAGGAGAGGCGGTGGGCGTAGGCCCCGATCCGTTCGTCGACGAACGCGGCGCCGGCCTGGGACAGGGCCATGGTGTGCTCGGCGATCCACTTGGCCTTCCAGAACGGGAGGTGTCCGTGGTCGACCTGGGCCCAGAGCCGGGGGAGGCGGTGGTGGATCTCGAGGGCGGCGCCGACGTAGCTCTTCGCGGAGTCGGTGGACATGCCGAGTGCGGCGCCGAGCTCCATGACCGCGAACTCGCTGACCCAGGGGGTGCCGTCGCCGGCCAGGGGGATGCCGTGGTCACCGAACGCGGCGTCGGCCTCCTCGTCGGTGGTGTGCAGGGTGCACCAGGCGATCGCCGCGCGCAGGCGTCGGACCTCGGCCGCGGTCGCGGCGGTGGTCTCGTGACGCATGACCTCGAGGAGGTCGGCGGCGGGGCTGGTCATGGGTC
>NZ_SPUI01000014.1:2500-5512 GCF_004522095.1 Nocardioides sp. 503 | reverse complement strand
GAGGTGTTTGTCCGGCGGCGTCCTACTCTCCCACAGCCTCTCGGTTGCAGTACCATTGGCGCTGGCAGGCTTAACTTCCGGGTTCGGGATGGGTCCGGGTGTTTCCCTGCCGCTATGGCCGCCGTAACTCTATGACCCCAGTATGCCGCCCGGGGTGATACCGGCTCACCAGCGACCTCTTTGTGAGGGGGTGTGGTGACCGTGTTCCCCGGGTGGTGGGGTGGTCTTGTAGTGGACGCGTGCACGCAGTGGGTGCTTGTGGTTTTGGTTGAGGGTTTGTGGGGCAAGCCCTCGGCCTATTAGTACCGGTCGGCTAGGCATTGCTGCTGTATACCTCCGGCCTATCAACCCAATAGTCTGTTGGGGGCCTTAACCCACAAGGGGTGGGAAACCTCATCTTGAAATGTGCTTCCCGCTTAGATGCATTCAGCGGTTATCACTTCCGAACGTAGCTAACCAGCCGTGCCCCTGGCGGGACAACTGGCACACCAGAGGTTCGTCCATCCCGGTCCTCTCGTACTAGGGACAGATTTTCTCAAGTTTCCTACGCGCGCGGCGGATAGGGACCGAACTGTCTCACGACGTTCTAAACCCAGCTCGCGTGCCGCTTTAATGGGCGAACAGCCCAACCCTTGGGACCTACTCCAGCCCCAGGATGCGACGAGCCGACATCGAGGTGCCAAACCATCCCGTCGATATGGACTCTTGGGGAAGATCAGCCTGTTATCCCCGGGGTACCTTTTATCCGTTGAGCGACGTCGCTTCCACATGCCGACGCCGGATCACTAGTTCCGACTTTCGTCCCTGCTCGACATGTCTGTCTCACAGTCAAGCTCCCTTGTGCACTTACACTCGCCACCTGATTGCCAACCAGGCTGAGGGAACCTTTGAGCGCCTCCGTTACATTTTAGGAGGCAACCGCCCCAGTTAAACTACCCATCAGGCACTGTCCCTGATCCAGATCATGGACCTAGGTTAGATATCTAGTACGACCAGAGTGGTATTTCAACGATGACTCCACAACCACTGGCGTGGCCGCTTCACAGTCTCCCACCTATCCTACACAAGCCGAACCAAACACCAATACCAAACTATAGTAAAGGTCCCGGGGTCTTTCCGTCCTGCCGCGCGTAACGAGCATCTTTACTCGTAGTGCAATTTCGCCGAGTCCACGGTTGAGACAGCGCCCAAGTCGTTACTCCATTCGTGCAGGTCGGAACTTACCCGACAAGGAATTTCGCTACCTTAGGATGGTTATAGTTACCACCGCCGTTTACTGGGGCTTAAGTTCTCCGCTTCGAACCGAAGTTCTAACAGGTCCCCTTAACCTTCCAGCACCGGGCAGGAGTCAGTCCGTATACATCGTCTTACAACTTCGCACGGACCTGTGTTTTTAGTAAACAGTCGCTTGGGCCTGGTCTCTGCGGCCCTCCCCGCTACACCCAGCAAGTGGGTTGACGGTTCGGGCCCCCCTTCTCCCGAAGTTACGGGGGCATTTTGCCGAGTTCCTTAACCATGGTTCGCTCGATCGCCTTGGTATTCTCTACCTGATCACCTGAGTCGGTTTGGGGTACGGGCGGCGTATAGCTCGCTAGAGGTTTTTCTCGACAGCATAGGATCACCCACTTCCCCCATACGGGGTCGGCGTCACGTCTCAGGTCCGTCATCAAAGACAGTGTCCCGGATTTGCCTAGGACACACCCTACCTGCTTACCCGTGGACTACCATCGCCACGGTTGGGCTACCTTCCTGCGTCACCCCATCGCTTGACTACTACCGGTTCGGATCCCACGCTACGCTCACCCGTCTCGCCCCGAAGGGTCCGATCAGATGAGTTTCAGATGGTTAGCATCACCGGGCTCGTCATGGGCGCTACTTTGCCGGTACGGGAATATCAACCCGTTGTCCATCGACTACGCCTGTCGGCCTCGCCTTAGGTCCCGACTTACCCAGGGCAGATTAGCTTGACCCTGGAACCCTTGATCATTCGGCGGAAGAGTTTCTCACTCTTCATTCGCTACTCATGCCTGCATTCTCACTCGTGTCGCATCCACCACTGGATCACTCCGTGGCTTCACCCGCGACACGACGCTCCCCTACCCATCCACACACCTGAACCAACCAAACAAGTCGGCGGCTTAGTTTAATATGTGAATGCCATAGCTTCGGCGGATGACTTGAGCCCCGCTACATTGTCGGCGCGGAATCACTTGACCAGTGAGCTATTACGCACTCTTTCAAGGGTGGCTGCTTCCAAGCCAACCTCCTGGTTGTCACTGCGACTCCACATCCTTTTCCACTTAGTCACCGCTTAGGGGCCTTAGCTGATGGTCTGGGCTGTTTCCCTCTCGACAATGGAGCTTATCCCCCACTGTCTCACTGCCGCGCTCTCACTTACCGGCATTCGGAGTTTGGCTAACGTCAGTAACCTTGTAGGGCCCATTAGCTATCCAGTGCTCTACCTCCGGCAAGAAACACGCGACGCTGCACCTAAATGCATTTCGGGGAGAACCAGCTATCACGAAGTTTGATTGGCCTTTCACCCCTATCCACAGGTCATCCCCTCAGTTTTCAACCTAAGTGGGTTCGGTCCTCCACGCGGTCTTACCCGCGCTTCAACCTGCCCATGGATAGATCACTTCGCTTCGGGTCTTGATCGTGCTACTGCGACGCCCTATTCAGACTCGCTTTCGCTACGGCTACCCCACACGGGTTAACCTCGCAACACAACGCAAACTCGCAGGCTCATTCTTCAAAAGGCACGCCATCACCACACCACAAGGGCACAGCTCTGACGGATTGTAGGCACACGGTTTCAGGTACTATTTCACTCCCCGCCAGGGGTACTTTTCACCTTTCCCTCACGGTACTTGTCCGCTATCGGTCATCGAGAAGTATTTAGGCTTAACGGGTGGTCCCGCCAGATTCACACGGAATTTCAGGAGTTCCGTGTTACTTGGGAAATCACTCAGCAGACTAGGCCTTACACTTACGGGGCTATCACCCTCTACG
>NZ_SPUI01000013.1 GCF_004522095.1 Nocardioides sp. 503 | reverse complement strand
GCCGAGGGTCAAGCGGACCGTCGAGCTCGTCGTCCACCTCCACGCCGAGACCGTCTTCGGCAACCCCGCCGCCAACGTCGCCCGCTGCGAGACCACCAGATCCCCCATCAACGCCGAGACCGTCCGCCAGTGGTGCCACAACCCCGACACCATCATCCGCGTCCGACCGGTCCGCGACCTCGCCGACCACGTCCACGTCGCCGCCTACGAACACCCCCACCGCCTCATCGAGCAGGACGAGCTCATCGACCTCACCTGCACCTTCCCCTTCTGCACCCGCCCAGCCCAACGCTGCGACAAGGACCACGTCGTGCCCTACCACGACGGCGGACCCACCTGCTCCTGCAACAGCGCACCCCTGTGCCGCAGCCACCACCGCCTCAAGACCCACAGCCGCTGGACCTACGACGTCCTCGACCGCGGCACCTACCTGTGGCACTCACCCCAAGGCCACCTCTACCGCCGCGACCACACCGGCACCCAACCCTTCGACCACCGACGACGACCCTGAACGCCCCACACCCCGCCGGACGCCACCTGCGGGGCATCGGCACGCCCGCGGCCCTCGAGGGAGCCTCGCCACGCACCTCAACGATGAGTCAGCGGCCTCAGGCCGGTCTCACCGTCATCGCACCCGTCCCGAGGGGGAACCCATGACCAGCATCTCGCCCTGCCTGTGGTTCGACGACAACCTCGAGGAGGCGGCGACCTTCTACACACGGATCTTCCCCCGCTCCTCGGTGCGCTACCTCGCGCGGCTGCCCAGCGGGGACGCGATGGCAGGTGAGTTCGACCTGGACGGGCTGACCTTCCGTGGCATCAACGGCGGTCCGGTGCATGCGCACTTCACCGAGGCGGTGTCGTTCAGCGTGACGTGCAAGGACCAGTCGGAGGTGGACTACTACTGGGACTCGCTGGTCGACGGCGGCGAGGAGTCGATGTGCGGGTGGCTCAAAGACCGCTTCGGGCTGTCCTGGCAGATCGTGCCGGAGCGCCTGTACGAGCTGCTGTCGGACCCCGTCCCCGCCCGGGCGCAGGCGGCGTCGCAGTCCATGCTCGGCATGCAGCGGATCGTGGTCGCCGACCTGGAGGCCGCGGCCGACGCGGCCGGCTGAGCGCGCGAGCCCAGCCGGCGTGACCGGCGACACAGCGCCGGGAGCGGTGTTGCGGGGCTAGCCTGGACAGCGGTCCGTGGACTCCATCAGGGAGCTGCGAGATGACGTGAACGGAGCTCGACGATGAGCACTCCCACCCCGGAGGAGACCGCGCCCTACGGCAGCGGCCCGACCAAGCCCGAGGCGCAGGCGCCGACCGCGATCAAGCGGGTGCGCACGCACCACCTGCGCGAGCTCAAGGAGCGCGGCGAGCGCTTCTCGATGCTGACGGCCTACGAGCAGTACGCCGCGCAGACCTTCGACGAGGCCGGCATCGAGGTGCTCCTGGTGGGCGACTCCGCCAGCAACAACGTCTTCGGCAACGAGACCTCGCTGCCGGTCACCGTCGACGAGCTGATCCCGCTGACGCGGGCGGTCAGCCGGTCCGTGCAGCGGGCGCTGGTCGTCGGCGACCTGCCCTTCGGCTCCTACCAGGCCTCGCCCGAGCAGGCCTACCTCACGGCCGTCCGCTTCATGAAGGAGGGCGGAGCGCACGCGATCAAGCTCGAGGGCGGGGTCGAGATGGCGCCGCAGATCGAGAAGCTGACCCGCGGCGGCATCCCGGTGATGGCCCACATCGGCTTCACCCCGCAGTCCGAGCACACGCTCGGCGGCTACCGCGTGCAGGGCCGGGGGGACACCGCGACGCGGGTGCTCGCCGACGCGCTCGCCGTGCAGGAGGCCGGCGCCTTCGCGGTCGTGATGGAGATGGTGCCCGGCGACGTGGCCGCGCAGGTGACCAAGGAGCTCTCGATCCCCACCATCGGGATCGGCGCCGGCGCCGACTGCGACGGCCAGGTGCTCGTCTGGCAGGACGCCTTCGGGCTGCGCACCGGACGCATGGCGCGCTTCGTCAAGCAGTACGCCGACCTCCACACCGTCCTGCTCGAGGCGGCGCGCGCGTTCGACGCCGACGTCAAGGGCGGCACCTTCCCAGGACCCGACCACACCTTCTGACCACCGGTTACCGTGCGGCATGCGCATCGTCACACTCGGAGTCATGCTCAGCCTGGTCCTCGCCGCCGCCCCCGCGGGCGGCGCCTCCGCCGCGGAGGCCGGACCCGTCGCCGCCTCGGCACGTGCCACGGACACCATCACGCTCGCCGAGGCTCAGCGGCGCGCCGTGCCCCGCCTCGTCGTGACCAAGCGGGTCGCCGGCCTCAGCAAGCCGTGGGACGTCAAGCCGCTGCCCGGAGGCCGGCTGCTGGTGACCGAGCGTGAGACCGCGCGCGTGATCGTCGCCGGCAAGCGCGGCGGCAAGCGCGTCGTGCGGTTCCCGTCCAGCAAGGTGTGGCACTCCGGGGAGACCGGCCTCATGTCGCTCGAGGTCGATCCCCGCTTCGCGACCAACCGCCGCTTCTACACCTGCTCGGGCGGCTTCCTGTCCGGCGGCGGCCACGACGTGCGCGTCAACGTCTGGCGCCTGAACAAGAAGATGACCCGCGCGGCCTTCGTGCGCAAGCTCATCGGCGGCTTCCCCACCACCAGCGGACGCCACGGCGGCTGCCGCCTGCTCATCACCGACGACGGCTCGATGCTCGTCGGCACGGGCGACGCCGCGGTGGGCACGAACCCGCGCGACCTCGACTCGCTCGGCGGCAAGACGCTGCGCCTCAACCGCTTCACGGGGCGGCCCTGGCCGACCAACAAGTACGCCGGCTCCGACCGTCCCCGCCGCTTCGTCCACACCTACGGCCACCGCAACGTCCAGGGCCTCGCCCAGCGCCGCGACGGCAGCCTGTGGTCGGTCGAGCACGGCTCCTCGCGCGACGACGAGGTCAACAAGCTCGTCAACGGCGGCGACTACGGCTGGAACCCCGTCCCCGGCTACGACGAGTCGGTGCCGATGACCGACCAGAGCCTGCCGGGACAGCAGATCGGCGCCAAGTGGCGCTCGGGCGACCCCACCATCGCCACGTCCGGCGCCGCCTTCGTCTACGGCCGCAAGTGGGGCGCCCTCAACGGCACCATGGCGGTCGCGGCGCTCAAGGCCTCACGGATGCTCTTCCTCACCTTCGGCCCTCGGGGCAACCTGGTCCGCAAGCGGGTGCCGGCGGCGCTGAAGCGCTACGGGCGGCTCCGCTCGGTGACGGTCGCCCCCAACGGCGACCTGCTGGTCACCACCGACGGCGACGACGGCACCGGCCTGGTCCTGCGGGTCCGCCCGGCCCGCTAGGTCGCGGCCTACGCCGTCCAGCCCAGGAAGGCGCCGCCGGCGTTGAGCGCGGCGAACCAGAACGCCACGGCGAACACCCCCACCCACGGCAGCCGCCGCGGGTGGGGTGTCCACCAGGCGAAGCAGAGCAGCAGCAGAGCCAGCCAGATCACCAGCAGCACGACGACGCCCCAGGCGGGCGCGAGCAGCCCGCTGGCGGCGTACAGGAAGAACGACGCGGCCATCAGCCCCATCCCCACGAACGGCCACGGGGACACTGTGCGCGGCGCGGTGGCGCGGCGACGACGGGAGAACACCCGGGTCGTCAGTCCTCGAGCTTGTCGTCGTTCCAGTCGGGGTCGTGGTCCCACTCCTCGGTGCGCGCGGCCGCCTTCTCCAGCGCGTGGGCGGCCTCGTCCTCGGTGTCGTAGGGGCCGAGGCGGTCCTTGTTGGGGCAACCGTCCTCGCCCTCGACGCGGCTGTGCTTGATGCAGTACCAGAACTGGCTCATGCGGCCGAAACTACACGCGGCGCCCGGGATCGCCGACGAGGTCGTCGGTCCAGCATGCGCGGCGCGTCACGTGAGCGACATACGCCCTTTGTAGGTTGTGCGCCATGAACGCGATGTTCCAGGGCTACGGCTCGGGCGGCCAGGCGTACGACGAGATGTTCGACGGCGACGAGCTGCGCCCGCCGTACCTCCGTCTGCGCGACTCCCTCGGGACCATGACCACGCCCGACCTCGTGGCGCGGGTCGAGGCGCTGCAGGCGACCTACCTCGACCAGGGCGTCACGTTCGACATCGGCGGCGAGGAGCGCGCGTTCCCCCTCGACATCCTGCCGCGGGTCATCGAGATGGACACCTGGACCACGATCGAGAGCGGCGTCCAGCAGCGGGTGCGCTGCCTCGAGGCCTTCCTGGCCGACGTGTACGACGCCGGGCAGGTCTTCGACGACGGCGTGATCCCGCGCTCGGTCATCGCCACCTCGTCGCACTACCACCGGGAGGCGGCCGGTGTCCGGCCCGCCAACGGGGTGCGGGTGCACGTGTCGGGCATCGACCTGATCCGCGACGACCAGGGCGAGTTCCGGGTGCTCGAGGACAACGTGCGGGTCCCCTCGGGCGTCTCCTACGTGATGACCAACCGGCGCGCGATCTCCGCGGCCCTCCCCGAGACCGTCGCGGCCCACCGGATCCGCCCGGTGGCGGCGTACCCCCAGAGGCTGCTGGCCGCGCTGCGCGCCGCGGCCCCGGCCGGCGTCACCGACCCGACGGTCGTCGTGCTGACCCCGGGCGTCTACAACGGCGCCTACTTCGAGCACGCGTTGCTCGCCCGCACCATGGGCGTCGAGCTCGTCGAGGGCCGCGACCTGGAGTGCCACCGCGGCCGCGTCATGATGCGCACCACCAAGGGCCTGGAGCCGGTGCACGTGATCTACCGGCGCGTGGACGACGAGTTCCTCGACCCGGTGCACTTCCGCGCCGACTCGATGCTGGGCTGCCCGGGCATGATCGACGCCGCCCGCGCCGGCAACGTGACGCTGGCCAACGCCGCGGGCAACGGCGTGGCCGACGACAAGCTCGTCTACACCTACCTGCCCGACCTGATCCGCTACTACCTCGGCGAGGAGCCGGTGCTGAAGAACGTCGACACCTGGCGCCTGGGCGACGACGACGCCCGCGAGGAGGTGCTCGACCGGCTCGACGAGCTGGTCTGCAAGCCGGTCGACGGCTCCGGGGGCAAGGGCATCGTGATCGGGCCCGCCGCCTCGCGCGCGGAGCTCGACGAGCTGCGGGCCAAGGTGCTGCAGGACCCGCGCTCCTGGATCGCGCAGCCGGTGGTGCAGCTCTCGACGGTCCCGACGTTCGTCGACGGCAAGCTCGGCCCCCGCCACGTCGACCTGCGGCCGTTCGCGGTCAACGACGGCAACCGCGTCTGGGTGCTGCCCGGCGGCCTCACCCGGGTCGCGCTCGCGGAGGGCGAGCTCATCGTCAACTCCTCGCGCGGCGGCGGCTCCAAGGACACCTGGGTGCTGGCCGGGCCGAAGGTGCCGGCTCCCGCGCCTCCGGCCGCACCGGAGGAGCCTGCCGCCCCTCCCTCGCCGCCGCCCTCGCAACCCTCCGACGAGGGGCCCGCGATCCTCGACCTGAAGAACCAGGCCGAGCAGCAGCAGCAGGGCAAGAGCCGCGTCGACCTCGAGGGGGCGTCATGCTGAGCCGGATCGCGGAGTCGATGTTCTGGATCGGCCGCTACGTCGAGCGCGCGGAGGACACCGCCCGCATCCTCGACGTCCAGACCCAGCTGCTGCTCGAGGACAGCTCGCTCGACGAGGACGCCACCTGCCGGGGGCTGCTGTCGATCATGGGCGTCGAGGACGAGCCGACCAGCGCGGTCGGCGTCACGATGGTGCTCGACCAGCTCGCCTACAACCCCTCCTCCCCCGTCTCGATCGCCTCCGCGCTGGCTGCGGCACGCGAGAGCGCCCGGCGGGCCCGAGAGACGCTCTCGGTCCCGATGTGGGAGGCCATCAACACGACGTACCGGGCGATCCCGAGCGGGCAGTTCCACGCCCAGCGGGCGCCGGGGATCTTCCAGTGGGTGCGCGAGCGGGCGGCGCTGATCAACGGCACCGCCGACGCCACCATGACCCGCGACGAGGGCTGGCACTTCCTGATGCTCGGGCGCTGCGTCGAGCGCGCCGACATGACCTCGCGCCTGGTGGCCACCGCGTCGCTCTCCCACGGCTCGCCGTGGACCTCGACGCTGCGCGCGTGCGGCGCCTACGAGGCGTTCCTGCGGACCTACCGCGGTCTGGAGACCGACCGGGGCGCGGCGGAGTTCCTGCTGCTGGACCGGCTGTTCCCGCGCTCGGTGGTGTTCTCGCTCAACCGGGCCGAGCAGTGCCTCGACAACCTCGAGTCGGCCGGCCCGCGCGCGGGCTTCCAGAACGAGGCGCAGCGGCTGCTCGGCCGGATGCGCGCCGAGCTGGAGTACCGCTCCCTGTCCGACGTCCTGCACGACCTGCCCACGGAGATGGAGCGGCTCCAGCGGGCGTGCGCGCTGGCCACGGAGGCCGTCACCCGCCGCTACTTCGCCGGCGCCGAGGCACTGACCTGGCAGGGAGTCGTCTGATGCAGATCCGGATCGTGCACACCACCACCTTCGAGTACGATGGCAAGGCGGTCGCCTCCTACAACCAGGCGCGCCTGACCCCGGTCACGACCCCCGAGCAGATCGTGCTGCACAGCCGGCTCGAGGTGTCGCCACCGCCGTGGACCTACGAGTACCGCGACTACTTCGGCACGTTGGTGACGGCGTTCGAGGTCGTCGACCCGCACGACGCGATGACGGTCACCGCCACGGCCACGGTGCAGACCTACCGCCCGGCTCCCCCGCCGCCGTCGGCCTCGTGGGAGTCGCTCACCACCCGCGAGGTGGCCGACCGGTGGACGGAGTACCTCACGCTGCCCGACATCGTCGAGCCGCCGGCCGACTTCGCCCAGCGGGTCAAGCAGATCGCCGCCGACTACGAGCTGCCCGGCGAGGCCGCGCGCGACGTCTGCGCGCTGGTGCACGACGAGGTGGAGTTCCTGCCGGGCGCGACCGACGTACAGACCCATGCGGCGGTGGCCTGGCAGCAGCGCGCCGGCGTCTGCCAGGACATGGTCCACCTGGTCATCGGCGGGCTGCGCTCGGTCGGCATCCCGGCGCGCTACGTCTCGGGCTACTTCCACCCCAACGACGACCCGGTCCTCGGCGAGACCGTGCCCGGCGAGTCGCACGCGTGGGTGGAGTGGTGGGACGACGGCTGGCACGCCTTCGACCCGACCAACGACGCCGTGCCCGGCGACCGGTACGTCGTCATCGCCACCGGCCGCGACTACCGCGACGTCAAGCCGCTCAGCGGCATCTACTCCGGCTCCTCGACCTCGCGCATGTCGGTCGAGGTGACGCTGACGCGGATCGCGTAGGCGGCCGCCTCAGGCGAGCTCGTCCCAGCGCTTCTCGCCGCGCTCGGCGAGCAGCCGCTCGACGCGCAGGACGGCGAGCTCGTGCTCGGGGTTCGCCGCTCATCACCGCGGCCAGGCGCAGGTGCGGCAGCGCCTCGGCCAGCTTCGACTGGCGCTCCAGGCTGCGACCGAGGGCGTGGCGGGCCCACACGTCGTCGGGGTACTCCTCGACCAGCCCGGCCAGCTCCGCCTCCGCCCGTCGCAGCTGGGCGCGCATCAGGTAGGCCCAGGCGCGCAGCAGCCGCAGCCCGGTGTTGCCCGGCTCGGCCTCGAGTGCCGGCTCGAGCACCGCCATCGCCTCCCGCGGGGCGCGGCGCGACAGCAGGTCGTAGGCCGTGCCGTAGGCGGACTCGGGTGCGTGCTGCTGCCCCGGGAACACCACCGGAGGAGCCTGGAGGATGCTGTCGTCGTTCATGCCTGCTCAACAGCCCCACCGACGCGGTCATTCCTGGCGACGCGACGCCCACGGGCCGGTTGCCCTACAGTGCGAGGTGCGAACGGGCTGGCCGGGCGACCGCGTGGAGGAGACTCCCCGAGGAAGGTCCGGGCTCCGCAGAGCGAGGTGGTGGGTAACACCCACCCGGGGCAACCCGCGGGAAAGTGCCACAGAGAACAGACCGCCGGCCCTCTCCTCCGGGAGGGAGTCGGTAAGGGTGAAACGGTGGAGCAAGAGACCACCAGCGGCCCGGGCGACCGGACTGGCTCGGCAAACCCCACCTGGAGCAAGATCAGACAGTGCACGTCCGAGGGCTGCTCGCCCGAGTGCACGGGTAGATCGCTGGAGGCTGGCGGCAACGGCAGCCGTAGATGGATGGTCGCCCCTCGGTCTCGACCGAGGACAGAACCCGGCCTACAGGCCAGCCCGTTCGTCCCTGGCTGAGTATGGTTCGGGCGTGACAGCCGTAACGCAGCGCCGCCTGCGAGACTCGTGGGGACTCATCGGCGTCAGCGCGCTCGCCGTGCTCTTGGTGGCGAGCGCCGTCTACCAGGTGGCACGACAAGACTGGGCCAGTGCTGTGATGCAAGCCGCGTTGGGCGCAATCTTCATCGGCGTCTTGGTCTACTCACGGACCCGAACCCGCTGACGGCTCCGCACTCTCATGCCGCTGTCCATGCCCGGACCGACAGACTGGCTGGATGACTGCATCGACGCGTGTCCTGGTGACCGGTGTCCGCGGCAAGACCGGCGTGCCGCTGGCGGAGCTGCTCGCCGCGCGTCCGGACGTCGAGGTGCTCGGCGGCAGCAGCACGCCGTCCACCGTGACCGCTGACGGCGTACGCCCCACCTCCTTCTCCTGGGACGACCCCGACGGGTGGGCAGGGGCGCTCGACGGCGTCGACGCGGTGTACGTCGTCCGGCCCGACCGCGCCGATGCCCCGGAGCTGATCGCGGCGCTGGTCGCCGAGACCGTGCCCTCGACCCGCATCGTGCTGCTGTCGGAGAGGGCGGCCGAAGACGTGCCGGAGGGCACAGCCGGCTGGGCGGTGCGGGCCGAGCGCGCGGTGCGCGACAGCGGGCGGCCCTGGACGATCCTGCGGCCGAGCTGGTTCATGCAGGTCCTCACCGACCCGCGCTTCTACCTCGACGAGATCGCCGAGACCGGGGAGCTGCGGTTCTCCAGCGGCGGTGCGTCCGTGGCATGGATCGACGTCCGCGACATCGCGGCCGTGGCCGAACGGGCGCTGCTCGACGACGGGCACGGCGGCCAGGTGCACGAGCTCTCCGGTCCCGAGGCCGTCACCCTCGAGGACACCGCCGGCCTGCTCGCCGAGGCCGCCGGTCGGCCCGTGACGCACCGTGAGATCCCGCTCGAAGCGGCGCTGGAGGGCACCGAGGGCTTCGAGCGGGACCTCACCCGCGTGACCTTCGAGCGGGTCCAGGCAGGCACCTTCGCGGTGGTCACCGACACGGTCGAGCGCGTCACCGGCCGCCCGGCCCGCACGCTGCGGGCCTTCCTCGACGACCACCGCGAGATCCTGACCGGCTAGGCGTCGGGCAGGAGCACGCACTTCCCCAGACTGACGTTGCAGCGGGTCGCCTGTCCCCCGTCGTCCCGCCCTGCGGGCGTCACCCAGGCGATCAGGTTGTCGTCGTCCTCCCAGTGCCAGCTGGAGTTGCCGAAGGCTCCGCCCTGCGGCGCTCGCAGGACGACCTCGTCGCCACCCACGGTCGGTTGGGCCTGCAGCGTCGCCGTGCCCATGACGTCGCCGACGGTGGTCCCACCAGCCGAGCGCACCAGCCAGGTGCCTGCGGTGCTGACCTCCAAGGAGTCGAACGTCGGCAGCGGCGACACCTCGTCGATCCGGCCCTCGCCTGAGACGGTGGCGAGGTACGGCGCCGTCTCCGCGGAGTCGGTGGGACCGTCGGACTCGTCGACCACGACCAGCCCGGCCACCGTCGCCTGCAGGACGCGCTGGGCCGGGGCCGTCTGGGTGAGGTCCACGACGGTCCGCTGGTCCTCGAACTGCGCGCGCCACATCAGGCGGGTGCGCATGCCGGTGACGAACACGTCGCCCTCGTCGGTGACGGCGGGGACAGTGAGGCCGACACCGTCCTCGGAGGTCGGCAGGTCCTCGATCGGCGCGTCCCCGAAGCCCTCCCCCGCGGGCTGGGTGTCGGCGCCGGTGAGCACCGCCTTCCCGCTGCTGACGTCGATCCAGGCGACGTAGCCGCCGTCGGGCGAGAGGGCCGGCGACTGCTGCACCTCGCCCTCGAGACGGCGCGGCTCCGCACCCGGCCGGCCCCACCACCAGGAGCCGTCCGACTGCACCGCGAGCCACACCTCGCCGCCGGTCTGCAACCCCCACCACTCCCCCGGCACCTGCTCGCCGCCGGAGTAGAGCCGACCGTCGACGACGTAGGGCACCGTCGGCGCCGCGGTCGAGACGTCGGTCTCGGTCACGGTCGGGCTCGGGGAGGGAGCGGGCTGCGGCCTGTCGTCACCGCCGCGGCCGGCGATCACGGCCACGAGCCCGATGACCAGGGCCACGACCGCGGCGGCCAGCAGCGGCCTGACGACCCACGACGCGGCCGCCTTCGGCGCCTCGGTGGGCAGGGCCGGCAGGGGCGGCACCCGGACTCCACCCGCGACCTCGTGCAGCTCGCGGGCCAGCATCTCTTCGATCTCGGTGGCCATGTCAGACCTCCTCTCCGTCGTGTGCCTCGGGGCCGACGGCGGCTCGCAGGGCTTGGAGCGCACGGTGCGCCGTGGACTTGACGTTGCCGGTCGAGCAGTCGAGCGCATCGGCGATCTCGCGCTCGCTGAGCTGCTCGTAGTAGCGCAGGACGATCACCGCCCGTTGCCTCGGCGGCAGGGACGCGACGTGCGGCCACAGGACCATCCGGTCCTCGGGGCCCGCGTCCCCCGACGCCGTCCGCGGCTCGGGCGGGGCGTCGGTGAGCAGCTCCAGGCGGCGCGCCTGGGGGCGGCGCTGGGAGATGTAGAGGTTGGTCAGCATCCGTCGCAGGTAGGCACGCGGCTCGTCGGCGCGGCTCACCTTGGACCAGGACCGGTAGGCCTGCAGCAGCGTCTGCTGCGCCAGGTCCTCGGCGTCCGCGTGGTTGCCGCTGAGCAGGTACGCGCAGCGGTAGAGCCACGGCCAGGCCGACGCCGCGTACTCGTCGTACGCCGGCGCGGCTGGTGCTTGCTTGGTGGTCGAGAAGGCCATCGGGGCACCCCTTTCGTACCCCACTTGACGACACCTCCGCGCGGAAGGTTGCGTCCGACACGCACCTGCTCGGATGTGGTGTCAGATCCTGGCGCGCTCGTCGCGGGAGAGCAGGAGGTGGCGCCCGAGAGCCACCGCGAGGTAGGCCAGGGTCACGACGGCGGCGCCGCCGACGACGTCGAGGAGGAAGTGGTTGCCGGTGGCGAGCACGACCAGGACCTGCAGCACGGGGTAGGCCACGGCGGGGACCCGCCAGAGACGCGACGGCAGTCCCCACAGCTGCACGGCGCACCACAGCGACCACCCGAAGTGCAGCGACGGCATCGCGGCGTACTGGTTGGTGGCGTCGCCGATGCCGCGTGGAGCGGAGGCCGCCGAGCCCCACCACCCGTAGGCGGAGTAGTCGCGCATCACGTCGGCGATGCCGAGGTCGGGGACGAGACGAGGCGGCGCCATCGGCCAGGCGGCGTAGACGGCCAGCGCGATCGCCGACGCGAGGACGATCGCCCAGTAGCCGCGCCAGTAGAGCCACCCACCGGCGCGGCGCGTGAGCAGCAGGACCGTCGGCGTCACGACGTAGTGCATGAGCGCGTAGAAGTAGCAGGCCGCGACGGCGACGACGGGCGACGTGCCCATCCATGCGTTCAGCGGCACCTCGACGTGGCGGAAGACGTCCCCCTCGAGGCCGAGCACCCAGCGGCTGTGCGCCATGGCCGCACCGGCGTCGTCGCCCTGGGCGGCGCGGATCAGGTTGTAGGCGGCGAAGAGCCCGGCCAGCACCCCGAGCTCGACGACCCAGTGGGCCCGGAGGGCCGACACCAGCCGTGACGCCGTCGCCGGAACACGCTCCGGCACGGCGTCCCGGGCTCGGTCGCGCAGCCGCTCGCCGGGGGCTCTCCGGCACTGATCCAGCGTCACCACCACCTCAGGATAGCCCCTAACCGGAGGGGTGCTCCACTTGTTGGGCCGGGCATCGCGGCGCCGCGTGCGGGTAGCGTGCGGCCATGGCTGACTCCCCCGTCGACCCGACCGACGACCGCTCGATGCGCGAGCGGATGGTCGCCGGCGACCTCTACCTCGCCGACGACCCCGAGCTGGACGAGGAGAGCCATGTCGCCCAGGACCTGATGGGCGCCTACAACGCGACCCACTCGCGACAGCGGCCCCTGCGCCGGGCCCTGCTGGAGCAGCTCTTGGGCTCGGTCGGCGAGGAGACCGCGATCCGTCCGCCGCTCTACGTCGACTTCGGCAGCCACCTCACCATCGGCGCCCGCTGCTTCGTCAACTACGGCCTCATGGCTCTCGACGTCGCCCCGATCACGATCGGTGACGACGTGCAGATCGGCCCCCACGTCCAGCTCCTGACTCCCACCCACCCCCTGGAGCCCGGCCCGCGACGCGACAAGTGGGAGGCCGCCCGGCCGATCACCCTCGGCGACAACGTCTGGCTCGGCGGCGGGGTCATCGTCTGCCCCGGCGTGAGCATCGGCGCCAACACGGTCGTGGGCGCAGGCTCGGTGGTCACCAAGGACCTCCCCGCCGACGTCGTGGCGGTCGGCAACCCCGCGCGCGTCGTCAAGCCGCTCCCCTGAGCGGCCCGGAAGGATGCGGTCGGGCATGGACGGCGGCGCGCCCGGGTAACGGAACGGCATGACCACGACACCGACCGAGCCCCTGCCGGACCCCGACGTGGTGCCCAGCCCCGGGCCCACCAGCCCGGGCGACCCCGTCATCACGCCCGACCCCGGCCCCGGCGAGACTCCCGCGGACCCGACGCTCCCCGACACCGAGCCCGTGCTCCCCTGACCCGGGAGGACCGAGCTCGCCTTTCGCGCGCCCCTAGGCTGGGGCCATGAGCTGGGCGACGTGCGACCGCGGGCACGCCCACTGGGGCCGCCGCGGCGCCGCCGGCCTGCTGCTTGCCGAGGGCGGTCGGGTGCTGCTGCAGCTGCGCGCCCGCTGGGCGCACCAGGGCGGCACCTGGTCCATCCCAGGCGGGGCGCGCGAGCGGGGCGAGAGCTGGGTCCAGGCCGCGCTCCGCGAGGCCGGTGAGGAGCTCGGCGTCGCCTCGCACGACGTGGAGGTGCGCGGCTCCTCCACCGCCAGCTGCGGCGGGTGGACCTACGAGACGGTGCTCGCGGTGCCCACCGGCCGCCTGGAGCTCAGCGACCTGTCGGAGAGCGACGGGCACGCCTGGGTCCCGGCGTCGGAGGTCGAGGACCTCCCGCTGCACCCGAGCTTCCGGCAGGCCTGGTCGGCGCCCGGCTCCGCGCTCGCGGAGTTCGTCGCGGCGTCCTAGGAGCGGACCAGGCTCAGCTCGACCTTGCGGGTGTCGACGTCGGCCTTCTCCAGCCGCACGCGTACGTCGGTCCCGAGCGGCAGGTCCTCGCCCACGATGCGGGCCTCGACCCCCAGCTCGGCGAGCATGACCACCCCGTGGTCGGGCCGCTTCTCGTCGACGCTGACGATCACGCCGTCGAACTCCTCCCCGACCCGGGCGGCCAGTAGGCCGGCCTCGACCAGGTCGAGCACCGCCCGCTCGTAGCCCTTGGCGCGCTGGCTCGACTGCTGCATCGTCCGGGGCAGGTCGGGCAGCGCGGCCAGGACCCAGTCCGGCACGGGCTCGCCGGCGCACAGCGCCACGCACACCTCTCCGGCGTAGCGGTCGGCCAGGCGCCGCAGGGGCGCCGTCACGTGGGCGTACTCCGAGGCCAGCGCGGAGTGCAGCGGCTCGGCGGGCACCTCGCCGTCGAAGGCGACGTAGCCGCTGCCGCGCAACAGCCGGGCGCTGGCCACGACCATCGCGGCGTGCGTGGGCCGCGTCGGGTCCAGCGAGCGGATGAAGTCGGGGTAGAGCATCTCGGCCGGCCACTCGATGCCCAGCGCGCGGGCGGTGCGGTGGAGCCGCTGCACGTCGCGAGGGTCGGGGGCCGGCAGGGTGCGGAGCAGCCCGACGCGGCCGTAGACCATGAGCGTCGCGGCGCCGAAGCCGGTGAGCAGCGAGATCTGGGAGTTCCACAGCTCCACCGGCAGCAGGCTGCGGAACTCCAGGCTCCAGTGGCCGCCCTGGATGTCGATCTCCTGCTCGGGGAGCGGGAGCGAGACGCCGCCGCGCGCCGCGTCGCGCGCCAGCCGCAGCTCGCCGATCTCCTGCAGCAGCTGCAGCACCTCGTCGGCGCTGCCGTCGTCGACGGCGGCCTGCGCGGCCTCGTAGGAGAGCTTGGCCGTCGAGCGCACCCGCGCCCGCTCGACGCGCACGTCGGTGCCCTCGCCGGTGTCGTCGACCGCGATCGTCCAGAGCAGCGCCGGCCGCACCTGGCCGGCCACGAGGGAGCCGGCGTCCTCGGAGATGACCTTGGGGTGCAGCGGCACCTTGGAGTCGGCGCCGTAGAGGGTCTCCCCCCGCCGGTGCGACTCCAGGTCGATCGGGTCGCCGGGGCTCACGAAGGCGGCCACGTCGGCGATGGCGTAGTGGACGACGTAGCCGTCGCCGGCGCGCTCGATGTGCAGCGCCTGGTCGAGGTCCATCGCCCCCTCGGGGTCGATGGTGACGAACGGGATGTCGGTGCGGTCCAGGTCGGGCAGGCGCGGTGCGGCCGCGGCGGCCTCCGCGGCCGCCTCGACCTCGGGCGGGAAGTCCGGGCTCACGTCCAGCTCGGCGCGGATCCGCTCGATGCCCGCGCGCAGCGTCGCGACGACGGCGCCGTCCGCGGCGCTGTCGTCGGCGACCTTGATGTGGACGACCCGGTTGCTCGGCATGTGCTCGACCCTAGATCACCGCCCCCTAGGGTTGCGGGGTGCTCATCCTGCTGCCGCCCAGCGAGGGCAAGGCCGCACCGCGCCGCGGCCGGCCTCTCGACCTGACCACCCTCGGCAGCCCCGGTCTGACGGCCGCCCGCGAGCAGGTGCTGGACGCGCTGGTGGAGCTCTGCGAGGGCGATGTCGAGGTCGCGGCGAAGACGCTCGGGGTCCCCAAGACCCAGCTCGAGCTGGTCCGCCTCAACGCCGACGTACGGCGCACGCCCACGGCCCGCGGCGACCAGGTCTACCGCGGCGTGGTCTACGAGGCCCTCGACTTCGCGACCCTCTCCACGGCGGCCAAGCGGCGCGCGACCGGCCGGGTCGCGGTGACCAGCAGCCTGTTCGGGCTGGTCCGTCCCTCCGACCGCATCCCGGCCTACCGGCTTTCCGGCGACGCCTCGCTGCCCGGGCTGGGCGGCGTCGCGGCCCACTGGCGCGCCCACCTCGGCGACGCGGTGACCGCCGCGATGGGCACCGGGCTGCTGGTCGACCTCCGCTCCGGGACGTACGCCGCCTTCTGGCGCCCGTCGCCCGCGCTGGCCCGCCGGGTGGCGACCGTGCGGGTGCTCCACGAGGTGGACGGCCGCCGCCAGGTCGTGAGCCACTTCAACAAGGCGACCAAGGGGCGGATCGTGCGGGCGCTGCTGGAGGACGGCCGCGACCCGCGCACCCCGGCACGGCTGGCCGAGGTCCTGCGCGACCTCGGCTGGGTCGTCGAGGTCGGCGAACCCACGCCCCAGGGCACCCAGCTCGACGTGGTCGTGGCGCAGCTCTAGGAGCCGCCGGCGACGAAGCTGACCAGCAGCAGACGGAGGCGGTCGCGCTCTCGCGCCGAGAGCCGCCCCAGCACCCGGTCGGCGGCCTGCGCCCCGCGGCGGTGGACGACGGGCAGCAGCTCCTCCCCCAGCGGCAGCAGGTGCAGGAGCTGGGTCCGTCGGTCGGTGTCGGAGCGGCGGCGCTCGAGCGCCCCGCGCCGCTCCAGCTGGTCGACGATCTCCACCACGCTCGGACCGCTGATGCCCAGGTGGCGGGCGAGCTCGGACTGCGCGACGGGACCGCGGTCGTGCAGCACGAGGAAGGTGCCGAGGTGGCGCGGCTCGACGTCGAGCTCGCGCAGGGCCGCCGCGACCTCGACGTGCAGGCGCGCGTGCAGGCGCGTGACCAGGAAGGCCGTGCTGGCGAGCAGCGGCGCCGGCGTGTCCTCCCCCAGGTCCTGACCGACCTGGGCGACCAGCAGCGCGTGCAGCTCGGAGCGCTCGGAGCGGCTGAGGCCGGCGACGAGCGCGTCCTCGACGGCGACCACGTGGTCCGCCCACTGCTCCACGGCGGCGGCGCCGGCCGGCGTCCGGGTCAGGGCGTAGGCCCGCCGGTCCACCGGGTTGCGGTCCCTCTCCACGAGCCCCGCCTCCACCAGCTGCGCAGCCACCTTGGTCATCGTGGTGCGGCTCACCGCGACGGCGTCGGCCAGCCACTGCTGGGAGCGCGGCGCCCCGTCGGCGAGCGCGGTCAGGACGGCGTAGCCGTGGATGTCGACGCCGAGTGGAAGGGTGGCGTCGAGGGCACCGGTCACCCGGGCGGCCGCTCGCCACACCACGTGGCCGAGCGAGCCGGCGAGGGCGGGGAGCAGCGTCACGGTGATCCCTCTCTCACTGAATCGTTAGGTACTTGACGGATCGCGGAACTCGGATACCGTTCACAGGGTAATCGTGAGGCACGTGATGAATCGCAGAGAGGTCCAACCATGACCGACCAGGCCACCTCGGCACCCGAACGAGCCGGCGCGCGCGACCCCAAGTGGTGGACGCTGATCGCCGTCTGCACCGGCGTGTTCATCCTGCTGCTCGACATCACCATCGTGAACGTCGCCCTGCCCGACATCCAGACCGAGCTCGACGCCTCGCTGTCGGACCTGCAGTGGGTCATCGACGCCTACGCCCTGAGCCTGGCGGCCCTCCTGCTGACGGCGGGGTCGCTCGCCGACCTCTACGGACGCCGCATGGTCTTCGTCATCGGCACCGGGCTGTTCATGCTCGGCTCGATCGCGTGCGGGGCCGCGCAGGACGTGTTCTTCCTCCAGGTCGCCCGCGCGTTCCAGGGCATCGGCGGCGCCGCCATGTTCGCCACCGCCCTGGCCCTGATCGCCTCGGCCTACACCGGCCGCGACCGCGGCGTGGCCTTCGGCGCCTTCGGCGCGACGACCGGGGTGGCCGTCGCGATCGGCCCCGTGCTCGGCGGTGTCCTGACCTCGGGGCTGTCGTGGCGCTGGATCTTCTTCGTCAACATCCCCATCTGCCTCGCCGCCATGGCCATCGGGCTGTGGCGGGTCAAGGAGTCCCACGACCCGCGCGCGGGAAGCCCCGACTGGATCGGCTTCGTGACGTTCTCCGTCGCGCTCGCGTCGCTGGTCTACGCCCTGATCCGCGCGGGGCAGGAGTCCTGGAGCGACGACCGGGTGCTGGTCTGCCTGGTCGCGGCGGCCGTGCTGCTGGCGGCGTTCGTGGTGAGCCAGCTGCTCCAGGAGCACCCGATGTTCGACCTCACCCTGCTCCGCAAGCCGACCTTCACCGGCGGCCTCATCGCGGCGTTCGGCGTCTCGGCCTCGATCTTCTCGCTGCTCACCTACCTCGTGCTCTACCTGCAGAACGTGCAGGGCTACTCCGCCGTCGGCACCGGCGTGCGGGTGCTCTTCCTCTCCGGCGCGTCCTTCGTGGCCGCGGCGATCGCGGGCCGGCTCACCGCCCACATCCCGGCCAAGTGGCTGATCGTGCCCGGCTTCGCGCTGACCGGCACCGGGCTGCTGCTGATGGGCGGCCTCGAGCCCGACTCGTCGTGGACCCACCTGATCCCGGGGCTGCTCGTGGCCGGGGTCGGCATCGGCATGATCAACACCCCGCTCGCCTCGACCGCAGTGGGCGTGGTGCCCGTCGAGCGCTCCGGCATGGCGTCGGGCATCAACTCGACGTTCCGCCAGGTCGGGATCGCCACCGGCATCGCGGCGCTGGGCTCGCTGTTCAGCCACCAGGTCGCCGACGGCGTGCGCGACGGGCTGGCCGGCACCCCCGCCGCGGGCCAGTCGGACGGCATCGCGGAGGCGGTGACCGGAGGTCAGATCCAAGCCGTGCTGGCGCAGGCCCCGGCCGCCGTACGTGACCAGCTCGCGGCCGTCGCGACCTCGAGCTTCGTCGACGCGCTCAACCACATCATCGTGATCGGCGCCGTCATCGCCTACGTCGCCGGCGCGTGCTGCCTGGTGCTGATCCGGCAGAAGGACTTCGTGCCGCAGGGCCCCGCGGCCCGGGAGCAGCAGCCCCAGGACGGCTAGGCCCCCTCAGCCCCCGGCCTGGAGCCGCAGCCCGGCCAGGATCAGCTCCAGGCCGGCGCGGAACTGCTCGGCGTCGTCGTGGGTGGCGAACTCGTCGACGATGTGGTGGACGTAGGGGTAGGAGTCCGCGTCGAGCGAGCGCCACTCCTCGGCCCAGCGGGCGAGGTACTCCTCGCGGGTGATCTCGCCCTCGAGCACCTCGCGCGGCGGCTCCTGGCCCATGTCCGCGGCGGTGCCGACGACGAAGCCGATGACGGCCGACACCGCGTGGAAGCGCTGGCGTGGGGTGAGGTCCAGCCGCAGCGTCTGCTGGCCGAGCCGCTCGTAGAGCTGCAGGCCGTGGGGCTGCAGCTCGGTGTCGCGCATGAAGTAGGCGCCCAGCCACGGCCGGTCGGCGACCGCGTCGAAGAGGGTCACGGCGATCGCGCGCATGCCGTCGATCGGGTCCTCGCGCTCGACCTGCAGCTCGGCGTCGGCGAGCACGTCGGCCAGCACGTGGTTGGCGGCCCGGTCGAGCAGCTCCTCCTTGCTGGCGACGTACCAGTAGATGCTGGCGACGCCGCCGCCCAGCCGGGCGGCCAGCGCGCGGAAGGTCAGCGCGCCCTCCCCCGCCTCGTCCAGCAGCGCCACGGCCTCGGTGAGGACCGCCTCCATCGAGTGCGAGGCCCGGCGGCGGGTGCCGTCGGGGCGCGACGCGGAGCGTCGTGAGGGGCGGGACGCCGGGGCGGCGGGTGGGGGTGCCATGAGTCACAGTCCATCACATCTTGCGCCGCATCGAACAATGTTCTAGTTTATGGAACATCGTTCGATTGTCGAACGTCGTTCGATGACAGGAGCCGGCCATGACCACCACCCCGACCACCACCGCCCCCACCCGGACCTACGCCTCCCTCCGGGCGGCCTGGATCCCCCTCGCCGCGCTGTGCCTCGCCTTCTTCGTGGAGATGGTGGACAACACGCTGCTCACGATCGCGCTGCCCACGATCGGTCGCGACCTGGGCAGCGGCACGACCGCCCTGCAGTGGGTGACCGGCGCCTACTCGCTCACCTTCGGCGGGCTCCTGCTCACCGCCGGGTCGATGGCCGACCGGCTCGGACGTCGCCGGGTGCTGCTCGTCGGTCTCGTCGCCTTCGGCTCGATCAGCGCCCTCGTGGTCGCCGTCGACAGCGGCGGTCAGCTGATCGCCCTGCGCGCCGTGCTCGGCCTCGCCGCCGCGGCGATGGCGCCGATCACCAACTCGCTGGTGTTCCGCCTGTTCGACGACGACGCCCTGCGCATGCGCGCCATGACCGTCATGATCGTCGTCGGCATGTCCGGGTTCATCCTGGGCCCGCTGCTGGGTGGCACCGCACTGGCGCACGTGCGCTGGGAGTGGCTGCTCGTCGTCAACGCGCCGATCGCGCTGATCGCCTTTGTGGGCGTGCGCCTCGGCGTCCCCGCCGACCGGCCCGAGGACCTCACGCGCGACCGGCTCGACCTGCCCGGCGCCGTACTCAGCATCGTCACGATCGGCCTGGCTTGCTACGCGCTGACCAGCGGCGTCGAGCACGGCTGGCTGTCCGCAGCCACCCTCGGCTCGGTCGTCGGAGCCGTGCTCGCGGGCGTCGCCTTCGTGTGGCACGAGCGTCGTACGGCCTCGCCCATGCTCGACCTCGGCCTCTTCTCCTCCGGCACCGTCCGGGGCGCCGCCATCGCGCAGCTCGGGACGTCCATCGCCATGTCGAGCGTGATGTTCGGGCTGATCCTGCACTTCCAGTACGCCTACGGCTGGAGCCCGGTGAAGGCGGGCCTCGCCAACCTGCCGCTGATCGTGACCATGATCGCGGCGACCCCGGTCTCGGAGTGGCTGGCCCGGCAGTTCGGCCACCGCATCGCCTGCCTGGTCGGGGCCGGCCTCATGGCCGGCGCCCTCGGTGGCCTCGCCTGGGGCGTCGACCACGGGTACGCCGCCATCGCGGCCAGCATGGTCGTCATGACCATCGGCCTCCGCACGGTCATGACGATCTGCGCGGTCGCGCTGGTCGACGCGATGCCGAGCAACCGGACCTCGATCGGCGCGGCGCTCAACGACACCGCCCAGGAGGTCGGCACCAGCATCGGCACCGCCGTGGTCGGCACCCTCATCGCCGTCCTGGTCACCACCCGACTGCCCGCCGGGACGTGGAGCCACGAGCTGGTGGCGTCGTTCTTCCACGGCGAGCGGGTGACCTACGCCCTCCTCGCGGTGGTCGTCGGTCTCGTCGCGGCCGGCGGTGCGCTCACCCTCACCGACTCCCGCAGCACCGACGAGCACCACTGAGGCGGGCGCTACCAGGCGGCCGGGTCCGAGAAGGCGTCGCGGGCCGGTGGCAGCGCGTTGTAGAGGCGCAGCGACGTGCGCGGCTCCTCACCCTCGGCCCCGGCGGAGAAGAACGAGATCACCGTGACCGACGCCGGGGTCAGCTCCATGCGGAACACCGAGTCGAGCGGCGCACCGACGACATGGCCGACCAGCGTCTTGATGGGCGTCACGTGGCTGACCACGACGACCGTCTCGCCGGCGTGCTCGTCGAGCACCCGCCGCAGCCCCGCGAGCACCCGCTCCTCGACGACCCGGAACGACTCGCCGCCCTCGGGGGCGGCGTCCAGCGAGCCGAGCCACTGCTTCAGGGCGTCGGGGTGCTGCTCGGACACCTCGGCGAAGGTCAGGCCGTCCCAGATCCCGAACTCCATCTCCGCGAAGCCCGGCTCCACCTCGAGCGGCCTGCCCAGCACCTCGGCGAGGATCTCGGCCGACTCGCGCGTGCGGCGTACGGGCGAGTGGACGACCGCCTCGACACTGCCGGCGATGGGCGCCAGCCACTCGGCCGTGGCGCGCACCTGGTCGCGCCCCTCGTCGCTGAGCGGCGGGTTGGCGCTGGCCAGGCCGCCGGAGAAGCGCTTCTCGAGGGTGTGGGCGGTGACGCCGTGGCGCACCAGGACCAGCGTGGTGGTCACTCCCCCGCCGGCCGACCAGCCCCGGGCCTGGCGCTGCACCGAGGCGGGTGCCTCCCCGGCCGCCGGGGACTCGATCTCCTCGATCAGCGAGTCCTCGTCGGCGTCGTCGGGGGGCGCCGTGACCGTGACGCCCTCGCGGACGCCGTCGAGCGCCTCGTTGACCAGGCGGTCGGCGTGGGCGTTGTCACCGCGTGGGATCCAGGTGTACGTCGTGCCCTCGGGCGCCAGTCTCGTCGCCTCCGCGGCCAGCGGGCGCATGTCGGGGTGCTTGATCTTCCAGCGACCCGACATCTGCTCCACGACGAGCTTGGAGTCCATCCGCGCCTCGATCTGCGCCTGTGGCGCGAGCTCCTGCGCGAGGCGCAGCCCGGCGATCAGCCCGGAGTACTCCGCCACGTTGTTGGTCGCCCGACCGATCGTGGTGCCGTCCTCCGCGAGCACCGCGCCGGTGTCGGCGTCGCGCAGCACCGCGCCGTACGCCGCCGGGCCGGGGTTGCCGCGCGAGCCGCCGTCCGCCTCGATCACGACGCGGCGGGGGCTTTCGCTCACAGGCCTGACTCGCCGGTGCGCACCAGGATCCGCTGGCACTCCTCGCAGCGGATGACCTCGTCGGTCGGCTTGGCCCGGATGACGGCGAGCTCGGCGTGGTCGATGGTGAGCTGGCAGCCGCTGCAGCGCCGCTGGCGCAGCTCGGCCGCGCCCACGCCGTGCTTGCTCGCGCGCAGCCGGTCGTAGAGGGCCAGCAGGTCCTCGGGCATCCCCTCGACGGCCGGCACCCGCTCGGCGACGACCGCCCCGAGCTCCACGTCGATCGCGGCGGTCCTCTCGTCGCGCACGGCGACCAGGTCGGCCATCCGGATGTCGACCGCGCTCAGCTGCTCGGTGACCCGCGTCAGGGCGGCCTGGGCCTGCTCGAGCTGCTCCATGACCTCCAGCTCCTCGTCCTCCAGCGTGGAGACCCGTCGCTCCAGGGACGCGAGCTCGTGCTGCATGCGCTCGAGGTCCTTGGGGTTGGTGATCGCACCGGAGTCCATGCGGTCGCGGTCGCGCGTGCGTCGGGCCTTGACCTGCTCGACGTCGGCGTCGGCCTTCGCCTGGGCGGCGGTCAGGTCGTCGACGACGATCCGTGCGTCACGCGCCTGGTCGTCGAGCTCCTTGCGCTGCTCGGTGAGCGTGGCGATCTCGGCCAGCTCGGGCAGGTGCGAGCGCTGGTGCCGCAGCTGGTCGGCCTTCGCGTCCAGGGCCTGGACGTCGAGCAGCTTCAGTTGGGCGAACGGGTCGGCTTTCAGCGGGTGCTCCTCAGAGGCGGGTGGTCCACGGGTCGGTGACGATGGTGCTCACGCGGGTCCCCACCGTATCGCCCAGCGCCGCACGCACCTTCGCCTCCACCACCGGGAGCCACGTGTACTCCGCCGCCCAGTGGGCCACGTCCACCAGCGCCGGCCCGCCCTGCTCGACGAACTCGCTCGCCGGGTGGTGGCGCAGGTCACTGGTGACGTAGACGTCGGCGTCCGTGCGCAGGACGTCGTCGAGCAGGAAGTCACCGGCTCCGCCGCACACCGCCACCCGGCGTACGACGCGCTCGGCGTCGCCCGCGACCCGCACGCCGTGCGCGGTCTCGGGCAGGACCGCGGCGACGTGGGCGGCGAACTCGCCCAGCGTGGTCGGCGCGACCGACCCGATGCGTCCGGTCCCGGTCGTGGCGTCGCCGATGTCGGCGAGCTCCACGACGTCGTAGGCCGGCTCCTCGTAGGGGTGCGAGCGGAGCGCGGCGCGGACGACGTCGGCGCGCAGCTCGCGGTCCAGCACCACCTCGATCCGCACCTCCTCGACGGTCTCGATGGTGCCGACCGTGCCGACCGCGGGGCTCGCCCCCTCCAGCGGACGGAAGCGGCCTTGGCCCGGGGAGGAGAAGGACGCGAAGTCGTAGGCACCGATGCGTCCCGCACCGGCCTCCGCGATCGCGGCGCGCAGCGGGGCTGCGGCGTCGGCCGGCACGTAGACGGTCAGCTTGTCGCGGGCCGGCCCCGTGCTGGGCACGATCGGCGTGACGTCGGTGAGCCCGAGCGCGTCGGCCAGCGACGTGGAGACGCCGTGGTCGGCGCGGTCGGCGTTGGTGTGCGCCGTCAGCAGCGCGCAGCCCGCCCCGGCGAGCGTCGCGAGCGTGCGCCCCTTGGGCGTCGTGGCCGCGACGCCGTGGACGGGCTTCAGGAACAGCGGGTGGTGCACGACGAGCAGGTCAGCGCCCCACTCGGCCGCCTCGAGGGCCACCTCGGCCGTCGGGTCCACGGCGAACATCACCTTCGCTACCGGCGCGGCTGGGTCGCCGTACGCGAGCCCCACGGCGTCCCACTGGTCCGCCGTGCTCGGCGGGTACCAGCCGTGCAGCAGGTCCATGACGTCCTGGAGAGTCGGCATGCGCGCCAGGGTAGTGGCCCGCGCTCGGTGGTCGAGCAGCGAGGAGCGCCAGCGACGAGCGCACGTCGAGGCCCTGCACCGGCGCAGGGCCTCGGGGCCCCCGCCTAGGCTCGACCCATGCCCGTCGTGAAGATCAACGCCATCCGTGTCCCCCCGCAGGCCCACGAGGAGCTCGAGAAGCGCTTCGCCGCGCGGGCCGGCACCATCGACGGCACGCCCGGCTTCCTGGGCTTCCAGCTGCTGCGGCCGGTGCAGGGCGAGGAGCGCTACTTCGTCGTGACGCAATGGGAGGACGAGGAGTCCTTCGCGGCCTGGCGCGACGGCGACGCCCGCGCAGCGCACGCCGGACCGGCTGACGGCGGCGAGCGGCCGAAGCCGGTCGCCAGCGGCGCGGACCTGCTGGAGTTCGAGGTCGTGCTGGACGTCAGGCCGAGCTGACCGGACACGCGGCCGCAGTCGAGGCGCGAGCCCCGGACCTCGGCGTCCCCATCGCCCGGGACCCTTGCGCCCCAGCGATCACACTGCCCCGACGAAACTCACGCTCCCGGCATGAAACTTCGTACCGGAAGCGTGAGTTTCACCGGGTACCCGGTGAAACTCCTCCACGCGGTCGCGCCACCGCGCAGCAGCCCGTCCGTCAGTTGACCTGACGGTCGTAGCCCTGCCAGTAGGCCTCGCGCAGCTTGAACTTCTGCAGCTTGCCGGTCGCCGTGCGCGCCAGCTCGTCGCGGAACTCCACCGACGTCGGCGCCTTGTAGCCGGCGGCCTTCTGCTTGCACCATGCGATGAGCTCGGCCTCGGTGACCTGCTCGCCCTCGCCCAGCACCACGAGAGCCTTGATCGTCTCCCCCCACTTCTCGCTGGGGACGCCGATGACGGCGACCTCGGCCACGGCGGGGTGGGAGAACAGCACGTCCTCGACCTCGATCGAGGAGACGTTCTCACCTCCGGTGATGATGACGTCCTTCTTGCGGTCCTGGATCGTGAGGTAGCCGTCCTCGCCGATCGCGCCTCCGTCACCGGTGTGGAACCACCCGTCGCGCAGCGCCGTCGCGCTCTCCTCCGGCTGCTCCCAGTAGCCCTCGAGCACGACGTTGGAGCGCGCCAGCACCTCTCCCCCGCCCTCGGGCGAGTCGTCGGTCTCCAGGCGTACGCCGAGCGCCGGCGCGCCGGCCCGCACGAGCTTGGCCGCGCGGTCCTCCGCCGACAGCTCGTCCCACTCCTCGCGGGAGCGGTTGATCGTCAGCAGGGGCGAGGTCTCGGTGAGGCCGTAGATCTGGATGAACTCCCAGCCCAGCTCCTCCTGCACGCGCACGACGGTCTTCGTCGGCGGCGGTGCGCCGGCCATGATGATCCGCACCCGGTCGCGCCCGGGGATCTCGCCCTCCCAGTCCTGCGCGGCTTCGAGCACCGCGGCGGCAACGGCAGGCGCCGCGCACATCACGGTCACGCCGTGGTCACGCACGCGGCGCAGGATCTCGGCGCCGTCGATCTTGCGGATCATCACCTGCTTGGCCCCGAGCCCGGTCATCGCGAACGGCATCCCCCAGCCGTTGGCGTGGAACTGCGGCAGCGTGTGCAGGTAGACGTCGCGGTCGGTGACCCCGGCGTGCATCGCGAAGGTGACCGCGTTGACCCAGATGTTGCGGTGGGTGATCTGCACGCCCTTGGGCCGGGCGGTCGTGCCGGAGGTGTAGTTGATGGTGGCGGTCGCGTTCTCGTCCGGCTCCCACAGCTGCGGCTCGACGCCCTCGGGCGCGAACAGCAGGTCGTCGTCGCCGATGACGAAGCGGTGCTCCGCGGTCACGTCCCTCAGCGTGTCGTCCAGCTCGGGGTCGACGATCAGCACGCGCGCACCGGAGTGCTCGACGATGTAGCGGACCTCGTCGGGGCTCAGCCGGAAGTTCACCGGCACCAGCACCCGCCCGGAGCCCGCGACCCCGAAGAACGACGTGAGCAACCGCGAGCTGTTGTGGCTCACCACGGCCACGCGATCGCCCACGCCGATGCCGAGCTCGTCCAGCCTGGCGGCCTGACGGCGCGCGAGGGCGCCGATCTCGGCGTAGGTGAGCTCGCCGCGCTCGTCGCCCAGCGGCGCGGCCGGCTGGTCCGGCTCGTCCACGGCGCCGACGCGTGCGCCGTACACCTGGACCGCTCGGTCGATGAAGTCGGAGATGCTGAAGGGGACGATCAACGCAATCCTCCTGGAGGTGACGCTGTGACCGCCTCACTGTAATGACCCCGCTCGGATCCCCTCGACAAGCGGACGCTCGGAAGTTCTTCGACGTGAGCCGTGACCCGACGTCACCTCGCCCGTTGACCTCGTTGGTGGCCGGGCCGATCGGGGGATGGCCCGGCCACCCATACGTCGGCGGGAGCTCGGGCTCCAGCCCGGCTGCTAGGCCACCCGGCCGGGTGGGCGGTCCTGCACCAGCCGGTCGTGGCCCGCGCCGCCCCGGAGGACGTCCCTCCCGAGGCCTCCGAAGAGTCGGTCGTCGCCCACCTCGCCGCGGATCACGTCGTCGCCGTCGAAGCCACGCAGGACGTCGTCACCGGCCCCGCCGAGGATCCGGTCGTCACCGGTGCCGCCCCGGACCACGTCGTCGCCGCCCAGGCCGCGCAGGACGTCGTTGCCCGCACGGCCGCAGATGACGTCACGGCCCGGCGTACCGACGAGCACGTCGTCCCCGCTGGTCCCGCTGACCGTGCAGGGCGGGCCGAGCCGCACGGTCAGGGTGAACCGGGACTGAGCCCGCCCGCCCTCACCGTCGGTGACGGTCAGCGTGATCACCGTCGAGCCGACGCGGTCGCGTCGCGGCGTGATCGACACCTGACGGCGACCCGCGGTGCCGGTGAGCTGGATGGCCGAGGCCGGCACGAGGCGGGCGTTGCTCGACGTGGCCGACACCTCGAGGCCCGTGGCCGAGGTGCGATCGTCCGCGACGGTGAAGGAGAGCCGACCGGTACGCCGGTTCCGCTCGATGACCCGGTTGGCGATGCGCCCGATGGTCGGTGCGTCGTCGAGGTCGGCGACGGTGATGGTGACCGTGCCGGGCACCGAGTCGTCCTGACCGTCGTTCGCGACGTAGGTGAACGAGTCGGTCCCGTGGAAGTCCGCCGCCGGGGTGTAGACGAACGTGCCGTCGGGGTTCAACGACAGCGTCCCGTGGACGGGCGCGCTCGCCACCGTCGTGGTGAGCGCGTCGCCGTCGGCGTCGGTGTCGTTCAACGTCACCTTGTCGGCCGCCGTGACCGTCAGCACCGAGTCCTCCGCCACGCTGTAGGCGTCACCCACTGCGACCGGCGCGTCGTTGACCCCCGTCACCGTCAGCGTCACCGTGACGACGTTGGAGCCGTCGGACCCGTCGTCGGCGCGGTAGGTGAACGAGTCCGCGCCGTCGTAGCCGCCCTGGGGGGTGTAGGTGAAGGTGCCGTCGGCGTTGAGCGTCAGGGTCCCGTGCGACGGCCCGCTCACCAGGACCGCGGTGAGCGCGCTGCTCTCCGCGTCGGTGTCGTTGAGCGTCACCTTGTTGGCCGCCGTGACCGTCAGCACCGAGTCCTCGGCCACGCTGTAGACGTCGCCGACCGCCACCGGGGCATCGTTGACCGGCGTCACTGTCACCGAGACCGTCACGGTGTTCGAGGACGACGTCTCGTCGGAGGCCAGGTAGGTGAACGAGTCCGACGTCGTCTCCGAGCCGTCGTGGGTGTAGCCGAACGTGCCGTTGGCGTTGAGCATGAGCGTCCCGTTGGTGGGACCCGTCACCAGCACCGCGGTCAGCACGTCGCCCTCGGGGTCGGTGTCGTTGGTCAGCACGCTGGTGGCGCCGCCGGTGAGGGTCGTCGCGGTGCCGCCTTCCGCGACAATGAAGCTGTCGCCGACCGCGACCGGAGCGTCGTCGACCTCCGTCACGGTCAGGGACACGGTGGCCACGTTGGAGCTGCTGGACCCGTCGTCGGCGCGATAGGTGAAGGAGTCCGCGCCGTCGTAGCCCGCCTGCGGGGTGTAGGTGAAGGTGCCGTCGGCGTTGAGCGTCAGGGTCCCGTGCGACGGCCCGCTCACCAGGACCGCGGTGAGCGCGCTGCTCTCCGCGTCGGTGTCGTTGAGCGTCACCTTGTTGGCCGCCGTGACCGTCAGCACCGAGTCCTCCGCCACGCTGTAGGCGTCACCCACTGCGACCGGCGGGTCGTTGACCGGCGTCACCGTCACCGTGACGGGGACGACGTTGGAGAGTGCCGTCCCGTCGGAGGTGCGATAGGTGAACGAGTCCGACGTCGTCTCCGAGCCGTGGTGGGTGTAGCCGAACGTCCCGTTGGCGTTGAGCGTGAGCGTCCCGTTGGTGGGACCCGTCACCAGCACCGCGGTCAGCACGTCGCCCTCGGGGTCGGTGTCGTTGGTCAGCACGCTCGTGGCGCCGCCGGTGAGGGTCGTCGCGGTGCCGCCCTCCGCGACCGTGACGCTGTCGCCGAGCGCGACCGGGGCCCCGTTGGGGGTGGTCACCGTGATGGTCACATTGGCCGTGTCGACCCCTCCGTGACCGTCCGTGACGAGGTAGGTGAACGTGTCGCTCGTCGCCGCGCCGGCGTCGTGGACGTAGGTGAAGGAGCCGTTGACCCCGAACGTCAGGGTGCCGTGCTGCGGCGCGACGGTGAGCCCGGTGGCGAACAGCGAGTCGCCGACGTCCGGGTCGGAGTCGTTGGCCAGCACGCCCGGCGCCGCCTCGTTGAGGGTGCCCCCGCGCGTCACCGTGTAGCTGTCGTCCACCGCCACTGGCGAGGCGGCAGAGGCGGGTGCGGCCAGCGCGACGCTCCCGGCCACGAGCAGGCCGCAGAGGAGAAGGGTCGTCGACGACGCAGGGGTGGGGCGGGCGAGCCGAGGTGTCTTCCGGAACACGCCGTCAAGCATGCCCGCGTCGTGCGTCTCGCGGGGCGAAACGCCGCAACTGGAGCCGGTTGGTGGGCGCAGAGGGGATCGAACCCCCGACCACCTCGTTGTAAGCGAGGGGCTCTACCGCTGAGCTATACGCCCGTGCTCGAAGCGGGAGCAGACTACGTGACCACTGGCCGACGCGCGAAAGGGCCCGAAATGGAAGTTGAACCGCTGGCGTCTCGGGTCACCAGCGGTTCAACGTGGACGACACTAGAGGAGTCCCTCGCCGTCCGTCACCCGTTCTGCGGAAATCGGCGAGATCGGTCTAGACGACCGACGTGAGCTGCCGCAGGTGCTCGTCCAGGTCGCGGCCCTGCGGCATCGCGTTGTGGGTCGCCCAGCGGACGGTCCCCCTCTTGTCGATGACGTACGACGAGCGGTGGGCGGCGCCGGTGGTCTCGTCGAGGACGCCGTAGGCACGGGCCACCTCGCCGTGCGGCCAGAAGTCGCTGAGGAGCGGGAAGTTCAGGCCGTCCTGGTCGGCGAAGGCCCGCAGCGCGAACATCGGGTCGCACGAGATCGCCAGGACCTCGGTGTCGAAGGTGAGGAAGTCGGCCAGCCGGTCGCGGATCCCGGCCATCTCGCCGGTGCAGACGCCGGAGAACGCGTAGGGGTAGAAGAAGATGGCGACCGCCTTGTTCCCGCGGTACGACGACAGCGTGACGTCCTGGCCGAACTGGTCGCGCAGCGTGAAGTCGGGCGCCTGCCCGCCGCACTCGATACCGCTCATGAGTCCCTCTCGTCCTTCGCCAGCTCGCGCTTGAGCACCTTGCCCGTGGAGTTGCGGGGCAGCTCGTCGAGGAGCACCACCTCGCGGGGCACCTTGTAGCGGGCGAGGTTCTGCTTCACCCAGTCCTTGAGGTCGTCCTCGCCGACCGCGTCGTCGTCGACCACGACGAAGGCCTTGAGCCGCTTGCCGTACTCCTCGTCGTCCACCCCGACCGCGGCCGCCTCGACCACGTGCTCGTGGCGCGCGAGGCAGTCCTCGACCTCCTTGGGGAAGACGTTCTCCCCACCGGAGACGATCATCTCGTCGTCACGGCCCTCGACGTGCAGCCGGCCGTCGGTGTCGAAGCGCCCGACGTCGCCGGACGACATCAGCCCGTCGATCATGTCCTTGCCGCCACCGCCGGTGTAGCCCTCGAAGAGCAGGCTGTTGCCCACGAAGATCCGACCCGACTCCCCCACCGGCAGCTCCTGGCCGTCGGCGTCGAAGATCTTCACCACCGTCGCGTACGGCGGTCGCCCCGCCGACGTCGGCGACTCGCGGAGGTCCTCCGGCGTGGCGATCGAGGCCCACGCCACCTCCGTCGACCCGTAGATGTTGTAGAGGTGGTCGCCGAAGTGGTCCATCCAGGCGGTCGCCAGGTCGCCTGGCAGCGCGGAGCCGGAGGCCGCCACCACCTTGACCCGCGACAGGTCGTGGGCAGCCAGCGTCTCCTCGGGCAGCGCCAGGATCCGCTGCAGCATCACCGGGATCACCACGAGCGAGTCGCAGCGCTCCGACTCGGCGACGTCCAGCACCCCCTCGGGGTCGAACCTGCGGCGCAGCACGACCGTCGAGCCGAGCAGCATCGCGAGGGCGAGGTGGGCGAAGCCCCACGTGTGGAACAGCGGCGCGGCGATGTGCGTGCGCCAGCCGGCGCGGAGCGGCATCCGCGAGAGCAGCGAGACCGCGGCGTCGATGCCGGCCTCGCTGCGCGGCGCCCCCTTCGGCGTACCGGTGGTGCCGGAGGTCAGGATCACGATCCGACAGTGCCGCGACGGCGCGTCCAGGTCGTCGGTGGACTCCGAGGAGATCAGCCCCTCGACCGTGGGTGCGTCGACCTCGTCGCTGTCGGTCCAGGCCAGCACCCGCCGGCCGGCATCGGCGCCGGCGAGCAGCTCGGTGAACTCCTCGTCGTGGATCACGACGGTCGGCTTCTCGCGCTCGAGCACGTCGACCAGCTGGGGCCCGGCGAAGGCGGTGTTGAGGTAGAGCAGGTCGGCGCCGAGCTTGGCCACGGCGATGCTGGCGTCGACGAAGCCGCGGTGGTTGCGGCACATGAGCGCGACCGCGTCGCCCTCCTCGACGCCCTGGGCGCGCAGGGCACGCGCGAGCGCGTTGGACCGCTGGTGCAGCTCGCCGAACGTGAGCTCGCCCAGCTCGTCGACCAGCCCCACCTGGTGGGGCGCGCGGACCGCCAGCGACGCGAAGCCGCCTGCGGGTCCGGTCCCCCACGTCACGACGGTCCTCAGCAGGTCGGCCAGGACCCGCGGCGAGTACGGCCGGACCACCCCGGATCCCGCCAGCACCTTGGCGCTGACGCCGAGGGAGGACGCACGGAGGACAAGCTTCTGGAGCACGGTGAGGGTCCTAGCGGGAGACGACGGTCGCAGAGTACGACGGACCCGTGCGGGTCGTCGCGCCAGGCTCGCCTCAGGCAGGGGTCTTGGGGGCGACGAGCCGCGTCGCGGCCCAGTCCTTGCTGACCGCGGCCGTGGTGGTCTGCGCGAGGCCGGCGACGGGCGCGGCCTCGGCGACGGTGGCGGCGTCGACGGCGTTGGGCCGTCCGATCTTGGGCGTGAGCAGCCAGATGGCGCCCCCGCCTACCAGGTCGGTCAGCGAGTCGACCAGACCGTCGACCAGGTCACCGTCCTCGCTGCGCCACCAGAGGATGACCGCGTCGACGACGTTGCCGTAGTCGGCATCCACCATGTCGGCGTCGAGGGCGTCCTCGATCGCGATCCGGAGGTCGTCGTCGGTGTCGTTGTCCCAGCCGAGCTCCTGGATGACCATGCCGGGCTTGAAGCCCAGCCGTTCGGCCGGTCCGGTGACAGAGCCTGTCTGGGTGGACCCGCCACCCGCGGTCGAACTCACTGGTTCCTCCAGTCTTGGAACGATGGGGCCCGCCAGGCGGACCAGGTTGGGGAGTAGTCCACCGGAGTTGGCCCAGGGGCGCAACCTCTCGCGGACACCAGGACCGTCTCATGGACACCCGGTGAGGCACCAAAGCCCGCGCGAGGCGACGCCTGGTGGGACTACCGATGGGTAGATTTGGTTGCGCGCACCCACATGGGACGATGGACGGGTGACCGAAGAAACACCCTCCACTTCAGGCACCCGCACCGGCACCCCCCTCTCTGTGATCCACGAGGGACTGCCGACCCAGCTGCCGGACATCGACCCCGACGAGACCTCCGACTGGCTGGCGTCCTTCGACGACCTGGTCACGGAGCGCGGCCGCGAACGCGCCCGCTACGTCATGCTGCGACTGCTCGAGAGGGCCCGCGAGAGCAACGTCGGCGTCCCGGCGCTGCGCAGCACCGACTACATCAACACCATCCCGCCCGAGCGCGAGCCGTGGTTCCCCGGCGACCTCGAGGTGGAGCGACGCATCCGCGCGTTCCTGCGCTGGAACGCCGCCGTCATGGTGTCGAGCGCCAACCGCAAGGGCCTGGAGGTCGGCGGCCACATCGCGACCTACCAGTCCTCGGCGAGCCTCTACGAGGTCGGCTTCAACCACTTCTTCCGCGGCAAGGACCACCCCGGGGGCGGCGACCAGATCTACATCCAGGGCCACGGCTCGCCGGGCGTCTACGCCCGCGCCTTCCTGGAGGGGCGCCTGAGCGAGGAGCAGCTCTACCGCTTCCGCCAGGAGGTCCAGCACGGGGCCGGCAAGGGCCTGCCGTCCTACCCCCACCCCCGGCTGATGCCGGAGTTCTGGGAGTTCCCCACCGTCTCCATGGGCCTGACCGGCATCAACTCGATCTACCAGGCCCGCTTCAACCGTTACCTCGCCAACCGCAACATCAAGGACACCAGCGAGCAGCACGTCTGGGCCTTCCTCGGCGACGGCGAGATGGCCGAGCCCGAGTCCCTCGGCGCGATCCGCATCGCGGCGCGCGAGGAGCTCGACAACCTCACCTGGGTCATCAACTGCAACCTGCAGCAGCTCGACGGCCCGGTCACCGGCAACGGCAAGATCATCCAGGAGCTCGAGGCCAACTTCCGCGGTGCCGGCTGGAACGTCATCAAGGTCGTCTGGGGCCAGGAGTGGGACCCGCTGCTGGCGCGCGACGTCGACGGCGTGCTCGTCAACAAGATGAACACCACCCCCGACGGCGCGTTCCAGACCTACTCGGTCGAGGACGGTGCCTACGTCCGGGAGAACTTCTTCGGCGGCGACCCCCGGCTGCGCAAGATGGTCGAGCACATGAGCGACCAGCAGATCCAGAAGCTGCCGCGCGGTGGTCACGACTACCGCAAGGTCTACGCCGCCTTCGACGCCGCGACCAAGCACGTCGGCCAGCCGACGGTGATCCTGGCCAAGACCATCAAGGGCTGGACGATCGACGCCCTCGAGGGCAAGAACGCCACCCACCAGATGAAGAAGCTGACGCCGGACGACCTCAAGAAGTTCCGCGACCGCCTCTACCTGCCGATCTCCGACCGCGACCTCGAGCGCTCCTACGAGGAGACCGGCGCCGCGCCGTTCTTCCACCCCGGCCAGGACTCCCCCGAGTTCGAGTACATGATGGAGCGCCGCCAGGCCCTCGGCGGGTCGGTGCCCCAGCGGGTGCTGCGCGCCAAGAGCCTCAAGCTGCCCGACGACAAGATCTACTCCGAGCTCAAGCAGGGCGGCGGCAAGCACTCGGTGGCGACCACGATGGCCGTCGTCCGTCTGCTCAAGGACTGGATGAAGGACCCCGAGATCGGGCAGCGCGTCGTGCCGATCGCGCCGGACGAGTACCGCACCTTCGGCATGGACGCGATGTTCCCGTCCGCGAAGGTCTACAACCCCGGCGGTCAGCAGTACGAGTCGGTGGACCGCAACATGTTGCTTTCCTACAAGGAGTCCAAGCAGGGCCAGATGCTCCACGAGGGCATCTCGGAGGCCGGCGCCATGGCCTCGGCCACCGCGGCGGGCTCGGCGTACTCCACGCACGGCGAGCACATGATCCCGTTCTACATCTTCTACTCGATGTTCGGCTTCCAGCGCACCGGCGACTCGATCTGGGCCATGGCCGACCAGCTGGCGCGCGGCTTCCTGATCGGTGCCACCGCCGGCCGCACGACCCTGACCGGCGAGGGCCTGCAGCACGCCGACGGCCACTCGCCGCTGCTCGCGGCGACCAACCCTGCGGTCGTGCACTACGACCCGGCGTTCGCCTACGAGGTCGCGCACATCATGAAGTCCGGGCTCGAGCGGATGTACGGCGAGCAGGCGGAGGACATCATCTTCTACCTCACCGTCTACAACGAGCCCGTGCACCAGCCGGCCGAGCCCGAGGGCGTGGACGCCGAGGGCATCCTGCGCGGCATCCACAAGGTCGCCGACGCCCAGGGCGACGGGCCGCGGGTCCAGCTGCTCGCCTCCGGCGTCGGGTTCCCGTGGGTGGCCAAGGCCGCCGACCTGCTCCGCGAGGAGTGGGGCGTCCAGGCCGACACGTGGTCGGTGACGTCGTGGAACGAGCTGGCCCGCGACGCCGTCCACGCCGAGGAGTGGAACCTCCTCCACCCCGGCGAGGCGCCGCGCACGGCCTACGTCAGCGACAAGCTGGCCGACGTCAGCGGCCCGGTCGTGGCGGTCTCCGACTACATGTGCGCGGTCCCGCTCCAGATCGCGCGCTGGGTCCCCGGCGACTACCGCGTCCTGGGTGCCGACGGCTTCGGCTTCGCCGACACCCGTCCGGCGGCGCGCCGCTTCTTCCACATCGACGCCGAGTCCGTCGTGGTCCAGGCCCTCCAGGCCCTGGCCGACGCCGGTGAGATCGACCGCGACGTCGTGGTGAAGGCGTTCGAGAAGTACCGCATCGACGACCCCACCGCGGTGGCCGGCGTCAAGCAGGAGGGCGGCGACGCCTGATCGGAGCCGCTTCAGCGGATCCGATCGATGGTGGTCGAGCAGCGCGCGCGACCAAGGAACGAGGTCGCGTCCGCGCGTGTCGAGACCCGGTGAGACGAACGACCGACGGTGAGCCGGATCCCCCGCGTCCAGGGGGCGTCCGGCTCACTGGGTGTCGAGACGGTTGCTGCGCAACCTCCTCGACCCCGGACTCCCCGGGGGTTGAGGAAGGCGCGCAGCGCCTGTCTCGAAACCCCGTGAGCCGACGACCAGCCCTAGCCGGTGATGTCCGTGACGGTCGCCACCGGGGCGGCGACGGGGCCTTGCGGTCCCACCTGGCCGTTGCGGAGCAGGCCCCGCCACTTCGACCGGCTGTACGACGCCGGCTGGCTGCTCCGGATGAACTCGTGGAGCACCTTGGCGAAGCGCTCGGGGTGGTCCTTGTGCGGGAAGTGGCCCGCGTTCGGGATGACCTCGACGCGCGCCTTGGGGGCGAGCGCGGCGGCGTTGCTGGCGTGGCGCACCGGGATGACCTGGTCGTCGCGGCCCCACACGACGCACATCGGCATCGCGTCGGTGAGGTAGGCGCGGTCGGCCATGGTGACGATCTGGCCCTCCCAGTCGACGACGGCCCGCACGACGTGGCGGATCGCGGCCCGCGCGGCCGGGTCCTTGAAGGAGTCGTAGATCTCGGCGACCTCGCGCAGGTCGCGGGTGAGCTTCCAGCCGGTGCCGTAGAGGGCGCGCATGCCGGCCAGGCCGACGTGCCGCACCCCCGGGAGCGTGAGGACGCCCATCAGCTGGTGGTAGCCGGGAGTGGTGATCGCGCGGATGAACGTCGACACCTCGGGGCCGAGACCGCCGGAGGCCACCAGGACCATCCGCTCGGTGCGCTCGGGGAACTGGTAGGCGAACTGCATCGCCACGCCCCCACCGAAGCTGTGGCCCACCACGGTGACCTTGTCGACGCCGAGCACGGTCAGCAGGTCGCGCATGCCGTTGGCGTAGCCGCCGAGGCTGTAGTCCGCCCGCGGCTTGTCCGACCGCCCGTGGCCCAACAGGTCGGGCGCGATGACGGTGTAGCGCTTGGCCAGCGTCGAGATGACCGGCTCCCAACTCGTGTGGTCGCAGCCCAGGCCGTGCAGCAGCAGCAGCGCCGGCCCGTGTCCTACCTTGACGTAGGCACGCCGATGTCCGTGGATCGTGACGAACTGCACCTCGTGCTGGGGTCCCCCCACCGGAGCCTCCTCGGTTCGGCGTTGTGCAGGATTCAACCAGAGGACCGACCCCGTTGGTAGGTCGGCCACCTCCAGAAACCCGCAATTTCCCTTGCGGCACGGGGGTTCGCCGCTGCTCGCGTGAGCGCTTCCCCCTGCGAGGTGAGTCGGGGACGACCACGGCCTAGGCTCCTCGCGTGCCCCGTCGCTCCACCAACAACCCCCGTGCGCGTGCCGCGACCGCACTGCGCCGGTCGACGGGCGCCCTCAGCACCGCCGCCATGGCCCGCATGGAGGCCGACATGGCGTGGTTCCGCGAGCTCAGCGCCGAGGACCGGTCCTGGGTCGCCGCGATCATCCAGGCCGGCATCAAGGGCTTCGTGGACTGGTACCCCTCCGACGACGCGGCCGCCGAGAGCGGCGGCACCGCGCTGGCGTCCTCGGTCTTCGGCGCGGCCCCCCGGGCACTGGCCGGCGTCATCACGCTGCAGCAGACCGTCGACCTGGTGCGGCTGTCGATCGAGGTGGTCGAGAGCAACATCGACGACGTGCTGGAGCCCGAGGACGCACCCGACGTCCATGCCGCGGTGATGCGCTACGCCCGCGAGGTCGCCTTCGCCACCGCGGAGGTCTACGCCCGGGCAGCGGAGTCACGCGGCGCCTGGGACGCCCGCCTCGAGGCGCTCGTCGTCGACGCGGTGCTGCGTGCCGAGACCGACGAGTCGGTGCTCTCGCGCGCCAGTGCCGTGGGGTGGGGCACCAGCGGACGGGTCGCGGTGGTGCTCGCCGCGATGCCCGAGCGGCGCACCGAGACCGACCTCTTCATGGAGGTACGGCGCAGGGCCCGGGTCGCGGGGCTCGACGCGCTCTGCGCCGTGCAGGGTGACCGGCTGGTGGTGCTGCTCGGCGGGGTGGACGACGAGAAACGAGCGGCCGAGGCGCTCGTGGAGCTGGTCGCCGACGGGCCGATCGTCGTGGGACCCGTGACCGAGGACCTGAGCCACGCCTACCTGTCCGCGCGGGCCGCGCTCTCGGCCTACCGCGCGGCCGCCGGCTGGCCCGAGGCCCCGCGCCCGGTGCGCAGCAGCGACCTCCTCCCCGAGCGGGTCCTCGCCGGTGACGGTCACGCCCGGCGGCACCTGGTCGAGGAGGTCTACGTACCGCTCCTGCGGGCGCGCGGCACCCTCATCGAGACGCTCACCTCCTACTTCGCCACCGGCTCCTCGCTGGAGGCGACCGCGCGGGCACTGTTCGTGCACGCCAACACCGTCCGCTACCGGCTCGGCCAGGTGGCCGACGCCACCGGCTACACACCCTCGGTGCCGCGCGACGCCCTGGCCCTGCAGATCGCGCTGGTGCTCGGGCGCCAGTCGGGTCGCGACGCGGGTCCGGCAAACTTGTAGGAACCCTACAAACCTCGACGGTCTCTTTGGTGGGTGCCGGAGACGCGCCGGACCGCCCCGTCCCGGCACAGTGGACGTGTGCTCGTCATCGTCGCTCCCGGCCAGGGGGCCCAGACCCCCGGCTTCCTCACTCCCTGGCTCGAGGACCGCGTCTTCGCCTCGCGCATCGACTGGCTCTCGGCCGTCGCCGGTCTCGACCTGGCCCACTACGGCACCGAGGCCGACGCCGACGCCATCCGCGAGACCCAGGTGGCCCAGCCGCTCCTGGTCGCCACCGGGCTGATCGCCGCGCTGGAGCTCTTCCCCCACCCGATGGACGCCTTCGAGCGCGTCGGCGCGGTCGCCGGCCACAGCGTGGGCGAGCTCGCCGCCGCAGCCGGCGCCCGCACGATCACCGCCGAGCAGGCCATGGTCCTGGTGCGCGAGCGCGGCGTGGCGATGGCCCGCGCGGCCGCCACCACCCCCACCGGCATGACCGCCGTCCTCGGCGGGGACCGCGACGAGGTCCTCGCGGCGATCGCCCAGCACGGCCTCACCCCGGCCAACGACAACGGCCCGGGCCAGATCGTCGCCGCCGGCACCATGGAGCAGCTCGCCGCCTTCGCCGAGGCGCCGCCCGCCAAAGCACGGCTGATGCCGCTCAAGGTCGCCGGTGCCTTCCACACCGAGCACATGGCGCCGGCGGTCGGTCACGTCGCCGCGCTGGCCCGCTCGGTCTCCGTCCACGACCCGCGCATCCCGGTGATCTCCAACAAGGACGGCCACGTCATCCACGACGGCGCCGAGGTCCTGCGCCGCATCGTGGGCCAGATCGCCAACCCGGTGCGGTGGGACCTGTGCCTCGACACCATGTCCGACCTCGGCGTGACCGGCATCCTCGAGATGCCGCCCGCCGGCACGCTCACCGGCATCGCCAAGCGCGCGCTCAAGGGCGTCGAGACGTTCGCCCTCAAGACCCCCGACCAGCTCGACGACGCCCGCGCCTTCTGCGACAAGCACGGTGAGGGCTCGCTGATGAACACCACGCCCACCTGGCGGATGGTGGTCTCCCCCAGCAAGGGCACCTTCCACCTCGACAGCGCCGCCGCCGAGACCGACGTGCTCGAGGCCGGAGCCACGCTGGGCGACGTCGCCAGCACGCGCGACCGGGTCGTCATCAAGTCCGCCCACGGCGGCGAGATCGTCGAGTGGCTCGTCGAGGACGGCGACCCGGTCTCCCCCGGTCAGCCGCTCGTCCGCATCCACCCGGTGGGGAGCTACTGATGGCCACGCTCGCCACCACGACCGGCACGTCGCACGCCGCGATCCTCGGGGTCGGCGCCTACCGCCCCACCCGCATCGTCCCCAACTCCGAGATCGTCGACGCGATCGAGTCGAGCGACGAGTGGGTCCAGCAGCGCTCGGGCATCAAGGAGCGCCGCATCGCCGGGCCCGACGAGACGGTGCAGTCCATGTCCGTGGCCGCCTCCCGGATCGCGCTCGAGCGCGCCGGCATCGACGCCCGCCAGATCGACTGCGTCGTCGTGGCGACCGTCAGCCACATGATGCAGACCCCCGCCATCGCCACGGCGATCGCCCACGAGCTCGGCACCGACCACGCGGCGGCGTTCGACATCTCCGCCGCGTGCGCCGGGTTCTGCCACGCGGTCGGCATGGCCAACGACTTCGTCCGGGGCGGCACCGCCCAGCACGTGCTGGTGATCGGCGTGGAGCGACTCTCCGACATCACGGACTTCACCGACCGCGGCACGGCCTTCATCTTCGCCGACGGCGCCGGCGCCGTGGTCGTCGGACCGAGCGAGACCCCCGGCATCGGTCCGGTCGTCTGGGGCTCCGAGGGCGAGCACTTCGACCACATCCGGCAGGTCGAGGACTGGCGCGACGTCATCGCCAGCGACCAGCCGTCGATGCCCCACCTCACGATGCAGGGCAACGCCGTCTTCCGCTGGGCGGCGTTCTCCATGGCCAAGGTCGGCCAGGAGGCGCTCGACCGCGCCGGCGTCCCGGCCTCCGAGCTGGACTGCTTCGTCCCCCACCAGGCCAACATGCGCATCATCGACGCCTTGGCGCGCTCCATGAAGCTCCCCGACACCGTCAAGATCGCCCGCGACATCGCCCAGATGGGCAACACGTCGGCGGCCTCCGTGCCGCTGGCACTCGAGCGGATGATCGCCGACGGCGAGGCGAAGTCGGGCGACACCGCCCTGCTCATCGCCTTCGGCGCCGGCCTGGCCTACGCGGCCCAGGTCGTCGTCGTCCCCTGATCGCACCACCCCACCACCCACCGAAGAGAAGGAAGCCCCATGGCAACCACCGAAGAGATCCGCTCCGACCTGGCCGAGATCGTCAACGAGGTCGCCGGCATCGACGCCGACGACGTCCAGCTCGACAAGTCCTTCGTGGACGACCTCGACGTCGACTCGCTGTCCATGGTCGAGGTCGTCGTGGCCGCCGAGGAGAAGTTCGGCGTCTCGATCCCCGACGACGAGGTCAAGAACCTCAAGACCGTCGGTGACGCAGTCGCGTTCATCGAGCGCGCCCAGGCCTGAGAGAGCACATCATGAGCAACCGCATCCGAGTCGTGGTCACCGGTCTGGGCACCACCAGCCCTGTCGGCGGTGACGTCGAGAGCACGTGGGAGTCCCTGGTCGCGGGGCGCTCCGGCATCCGTGAGCTGACCGACGAGTGGGCTGCGGAGATGCCCGTGAAGATCGCGGGCCGCGTGGCCGTCGAGCCGACCGAGGTCATCGAGCGCGTCAAGGCGCGCCGCCTGGACCGGTCCTCGCAGTTCGCGATGGTCGCGGCCATGGAGGCCTGGCGGCACGCGGGCCTCGAGGGCTCCGTCCAGGAGGGCAGCGTCGACGGCGACCGCGTCGGCGTGGCCATGGCCTCCGGGATCGGCGGCGTCAACACGCTGCTGGCCAACTACGACATCCTGAAGGAGAAGGGACCCCGCCGGGTCTCCCCCCTCGCGGTGCCGATGCTGATGCCCAACGCCCCCGCGGCCAACATCAGCCTGTACGTCGGAGCGCGGGCGGCGGTCAACACACCGGTCTCCGCCTGCGCCTCGGGCAACGAGGGCATCGCCCTCGCCCTCGACCAGATCCGGCTCGGCCGGGCCGACGTCGTCGTGGCCGGCGGCACCGAGGCGGCGATCCACCCGCTGCCGATGGCCGCCTTCGCCAACATGATGGCGCTGTCCAAGAACGCCGGTGACCCCACCACGGTCTCGCGGCCCTGGGACACCGGACGCGACGGCTTCGTGCTCGGCGAGGGTGCCGGCGTGCTGGTCCTGGAGTCCGAGGAGCACGCCCGTGCCCGCGGCGCCACCATCTACGCCGAGGTCCTCGGTGCCGGCATCACCGCCGACTCCCACGACATCGCCCAGCCCGACCCGGCCGGACGCGGCGGCTCGCGCGCCATCCTGCGCGCGCTCGCCGAGTCGGAGATCTCGGCCAGCGACATCTTCCACGTCAACGCGCACGCGACGTCGACGCCGCTGGGCGACATCGCCGAGGGCCTGATGCTCCACGCCACGCTCGGCGCCCACGTCGACAACGTCGTGGTCACCAGCACCAAGTCGATGACCGGCCACCTCCTCGGCGGCGCCGGTGCGCTCGAGTCGATCGCCACGGTCCTGGCGCTGCACCACCGCGTCGTGCCCCCGACGATCAACCTCGACGACCTGGACCCCCAGGTCGAGCTCGACATCGCCATCAAGCCGCGCGACCTGCCGGCGGGCGACATCGCGGCGCTCAACAACTCCTTCGGCTTCGGCGGCGCCAACGTCGCCGTCGCGTTCGGCTCGGTCTGATGAGCGCGCCCACCGCCGAGCGGGTCCCCAAGCCGGTCAAGGTCCCCCGCGAGGAGGACCCCCGCAACCCCGTCACGCGCCTGCGTGCGCTCATGGACGAGGGGACCCTCGAGCTGATCACGCCCGACGACGACTCCGGCATGATCGCGGCCATCGGCCTGGTCGACGGCACCCGCGTCGTCGCGTTCTGCTCGGACGCGACGGTGATGGGCGGCGCCATGGGCGACGTCGGCTGCCGGGTCGTGGTCGACGCCTACCACCGCGCGATGACCGACCAGCTGCCGATCATCGGGCTGTGGCACTCCGGTGGGGCGCGTCTCGCCGAGGGCGTCCTGTCCCTGCACGCCGTCGGCCGGATCTTCCACGTCATGACCCAGGCCTCGGGCAAGATCCCGCAGATCTCGGTGGTGCTGGGTCCCGCGGCCGGAGGCGCCGCCTACGGGCCCGCCTTGACCGACGTGGTCATCCTGGGGCCCGAGGGCCGGATCTTCGTGACCGGACCCGACGTGGTGCGCTCCGTCACCGGCGAGGCCGTCGACATGCTCCGCCTGGGCGGCCCCGAGCCGCACGGTCGGCGCTCGGGGGTCGTCCACATCGTGTCCGACACCGAGCAGGACGCGCTCGACCGGGCCCGCGACGTGGCGTCGCTGCTCGGCTCCCAGGGCAGCCTGCGCGTCGAGGACGTCGAGGACCGCGACCTGGAGTCGATGCTGCCGGAGTCCAAGAAGCGCGCCTACGACGTGCACCCCCTGGTCGACTCGGTGCTCGACGAGGGCACCACCCAGGAGCTGCACGCGCGGTGGGCGCCCAACATCGTCACCGCGCTCGGGCGCTTCGGCGGCCGCACCGTCGGCGTCGTCGCCAACAACCCGCTACGCCTCGGCGGGTGCCTGGACTCCCTCTCGGCCGAGAAGGCATCGCGGTTCGTGCGCATGTGCGACGCGTTCGGCGTGCCCCTCATCGTCCTCGTCGACGTCCCGGGCTACCTGCCGGGCGTCGGGCAGGAGTGGGACGGCGTCGTGCGCCGCGGCGCCAAGCTGCTGCACGCGTTCGGGGAGTGCGTGGTCCCCCGGGTCACGCTGGTGACCCGCAAGACCTACGGCGGCGCCTACATCGCCATGAACGCCCGCTCGCTGGGCGCCACGAAGGTCTTCGCCTGGCCGGGCGCCGAGGTGGCGGTCATGGGTGCCGTCGCGGCCGTCCGCATCCTGCACCGGCGCAAGCTGGCCGAGGTGTCCGCCGACATCCGCCCCCAGGTCGAGGCCGAGCTGGCCGCCGAGCACGAGCGCATCGCCGGTGGCGTCGACAAGGCCGTGGAGATCGGCGTCGTCGACGAGGTGGTCGCCCCCGACCGCACCCGCTCGGCGATCGCGCGGGCCATCGACGAGGCGGTGCAGACGCACGGCGTCCTGCACGGCAACCACGGCAACATCCCCCTCTGAGGCATAACCGGGCGCGTGGCGCGACGTTGTACCTCACGTCCGCCACACGCCGGGAGGCCTCGATGGTGCGCACCGCCCTGGCCGCCCTGGTGACTCCGGTCCTGCTGGCCCTCGGCCTCGCGAGCGCGTCCGCGCCCTCCTCAGCCGTTCCAGACGCCTCGAGCGAGCGCTCGACGGTCGGCTACGAGCCGACCTGGGGCCGGGTGCGTGCGCCGGACCAGACCCTGCGCCGGGGCTGCCGCAGCTACCGCTTCGCCTACCGCGTCACCCCACCCGGCACGGCCTGGACGGCCGAGGTGCGGGTGCTCTCCCCGCGCGGGCGGGCGGTCGCCTCCCGGACCTTCGTCTCGGAGTCGGACCCTGCTGCCGCCGTACGCCGGTTCCGGGTGTGCCGAGCCGCGGTGGCTCCGGGACGGTTCACCCTCAGGATGCTGGTGACCAGCTATGCGGGCACCTTCGACCAGGGCAGCAAGGCCCACGTCCGGCCCACCCACTTCCGGCTCCGGCGTCCGCGCTAACCCGGCCGCGGCCGAGCGGAGGGTGCGTCCTCAGACCACCTGGTGCAGCCAGCGCACGGGGGCGCCGTCGCCCGCGTGCCGGAACGTCTCCAGCTCGTCGTCCCACGGCTTGCCGAGCAGCCGGTCGATCTCGACCAGCAGGGTGGTGTCGCCGAGGGCGGCCTTGACCACCGCGGCCTTGAGCCGGTCCTCGGGGATCATGATGTCGCCGTGGAGGCCGGTGACCGCGTGGAAGACGCCCAGCTCGGGGGTGTAGGAGAACCGGGTGCCCTCGGTCGCCGACGTGGGCTCCTCGGTCACCTCGAAGCGGAGGTGGTTCCAGCCGCGCAGCGCCGAGGCGATCTGCGCCGCCGAGCCGGCGGAGCCCGCCCACGACATCTCGGCGCGGTAGGCACCGGACTGTGCGGGCTGCGGGGTCCAGGAGAGGTTCACGGCGACGCCGAGGACGCCCCCGACCGCCCACTCGATGTGGGGGCACAGCGCGGAAGGCGCAGAGTGGACGTAGAGAACGCCCCTCGTCGCCGCGTGGGTGGCAGTGCGTGTGGTCACCATGACCTCCTTCATCGTCGGCGCGAGCTACGCCTTCCCCAGCGATCTCGCATGCGATGAACGGATCAATCGTGTGACACGTGTGTAGTTATGTCCCCATTGTGACTCATGAGCCCCCTGAGCACCAGAGGGCGCCCCGAAGCGTTCGGACGAAGCGCCGACTCAGACGCCGAGACGCTTCTCCAGCGCCTCGGCGCGCTCCGCGGCGTCGGTCATCTCGTCGCTGTCGACCGCGTGGGTGCGGTGGAACCACGTGAGCGCGTCGGTCTCGCGACCGGCCGCCTCGAGGATGTCCGCGTAGGCGTAGCGGAGGCGCGTCACCCACGGGGCACGGCTCTTCGACGTCAGCGGGGCGAGCTCCAGCGTGCGCAGGGCCGCGTCGAGCTGACCCATGTCGCGCCGGGCACCGGCCTCGACGATCGTCATCTCCGCCTTGGCCTCCGGGACGAAGTTCGCGACGGAGGGGCTCTTGGCCAGCTTGAGGGCCTGCTCGGGGTTGCCGAGGGCGCGGTGGCAGTCCGCCATGATCGGCAGGTACGCCGTGGCGCCGTTCATCCGCTTGGCTGCGCGCAGCTCGGCCAGCGCCTCGGCGTAGCGACCGGCCGCGTAGGCGGCCTCGCCGGCGGCCTCGCGCACGACCGCGAGCCGCGGCGCGCGGGCACGAGCGGCCAGGGTGTGCTGGTAGGCCGTCTCCGGGTCCTCGTCGACGAGGAGACCGGCCGCCACCATGTGACGAGCCACGCGGTTGGCGAGCTTCTCGGGAAGGCCCTTCAGCTGGGCGCCGATCGCGCGGTCGAGCTCCTCACCGGTGATCTCCGGCGGCAGGTCGGGACCGTCGTACAGGGACTGCTCCTGGGTGCGCGGCGTCTGGTCGTCCGACGAGCGCTTCCAGTCGCCGGCGCGTGCGGGGCGACCCTGACCGGAGCCCTGCCGCGAGCCCGACGGCTTGCCGCCGCCCCGGCGGTCGCCGGTGGGCTTGCCACCGGTGCGACGGTCACCGGACGCGGAGGCTCGGCCACCGGCCGGCCTCCCCGACGACGAGCCGCCGCTGGCCGGCTTCCCCGACGAGGGCTTGCCCGAGGAGGGGCGACCGCCCCCGGTGCTGCGAGCGGGCCGTTGGCCTCGACGATCCTCAGCCACGATTGTCATCCCTTTCGGCTGCGACCGTCCCGGCCGCATGAACGTGTGTGAAATAGCGTAGAGGCCACCATGACGGTGGCCTCTACGAGGTGTTTGTCCGGCGGCGTCCTACTCTCCCACAGCCTCTCGGTTGCAGTACCATTGGCGCTGGCAGGCTTAACTTCCGGGTTCGGGATGGGTCCGGGTGTTTCCCTGCCGCTATGGCCGCCGTAACTCTATGACCCCAGTATGCCGCCCGGGGTGATACCGGCTCACCAGCGACCTCTTTGTGAGGGGGTGTGGTGACCGTGTTCCCCGGGTGGTGGGGTGGTCTTGTAGTGGACGCGTGCACGCAGTGGGTGCTTGTGGTTTTGGTTGAGGGTTTGTGGGGCAAGCCCTCGGCCTATTAGTA
>NZ_SPUI01000012.1 GCF_004522095.1 Nocardioides sp. 503 | reverse complement strand
GAGGAGGCGCTGGGTCGCGGCGACATCCTGGCCGACCAGGCGAAGGTGATCGTCGAGGCCGTTGACGCGCTCCCCGACGACGTCGGAGCAGTGGTCAAGGACCAGGCGCGGGACCACCTCCTCGCCGAGGCGGCGCACTTCGACGCCAAGCGGCTGCGGGTCCTGGGCGTGCACGTCCTGGAGGTCGTGGCCCCCGAGGTCGGCGAGGCAGAGACGGCCCGTCAGCTCGAGTCCCAGGAGCGCAAGGGCGAGGCGAAGGCGCGGTTCACGATGCACGACGACGGCCACGGCACCACCCACGGCCGGTTCTCGATCCCGACCCATCAGGCCGACAAGCTCCGCAAGCCCCTCGACGCGTTGTCCGCACCCAAGGCCGGCGGCGAGGGCTCGACGCCGCACGGGATGGGGTTGGCGTTCATCGAGTACATCGACCGCTTCCCGACCAAGAAGCTCCCCCAGGCGGGTGGGATGGACGCCACCGTCGTGGTCACCATGTCCCTCGAGACGCTCATGGGCGGCCTCAAGGCAGCCCAGCTCGACACCGGCACCCCCATCAGCCCCGGCCTGGCCCGGCGCATGGCGTGCGAGGCCGGTGTCATCCCCGTCGTCCTGGGCGGGAAGTCCCAGGTCCTCGACGTCGGCCGCAGGATGCGGTTCCACACCAAAGCCCAACGGATCGCGATGGCCGTCCGCGACGGTGGCTGCATCGCTCTGGGCTGTGATCGGCCCTCGGCGTGGTGCCACGCCCACCACCTCGACCCCTGGTCCCAGGGCGGCAACACCTCGGTCGAGCGCGGCGGATTGCTGTGCACCGGCCACCACCCCCTGGCCCACCACCCCGGCTACGTCATGACCCACCACCCGGGCGGCAAGGTCTCCTTCCACAAGCGGGAGTGAGGAGCAGCCCTCACGAAACCCGCCCCAACCTTCTCGGGGCGTGTGAGCGTTGGTCCTTCGATGACGTCCGACAAGCAGTACGACCAGGAGTTCACCGCATGGGCGGTGGGCGCGGAGCGTCAGCTCCTCCGCTCGGCCGTGCTGCTGACCGGTGACCTGCATCGCGCCCAGGACCGGGTCCAGGAGGCCATGGTCAAGGTCGCGATGCGATGGCCACGCCTGCGGGGCGGTCAACCGACCGCCTACGCACGCACCATCGTCGTGCGGGACACCATCTCGTGGTGGCGACGACGCCGCCGCGAGGTCAACGTGGATCCGACCCCCGTGCTCGACCGCGAGCCGGTGTCCGGGGTCTCCACGGACGCCGAGGCCGGACTGGTCGTACGGCGCGCTCTTGCGAGGCTGACTCCCGCGCAGCGGTCGGTCGTCGTCCTGCGCTACTTCGACGACCTCACCGAGCGCGAGACCGCCCAGGTGCTCGGCATCACCGTCGGCACCGTCAAGTCCCAGAGCGCCGCCGCTCTCGCGCGTCTACGCAACGGCGCACCTGAACTGCTCGTCCAACGCACCGCCGCGCTGTCGCCCGACGGCAGGCGCGTGGCGGCCGCGGGGATCAGCGGGCTCTTCTGGCGCGAGCTCGACGGTGGGGCCTGGCAGCGCGTCGACGTCCCCCACTCCGTGACCGGTGAGGGCATCGAGGTGACGTGGTTGCCCGGAAGCAGCTCGCTGGTCCTGCGCAGCCACCTGCCGGGCGTGCTGGTCGACCTCGGGACGGGTCGGCAGCGGAGCCTGCCCGAGCTCACGGGCTATGTGGCCTGGGGTGCGGACCCGCAGGGCTTCTTGACCTACGTGTCGCGTGAGGGCGAGCTGGTGAGCCAGGAGCCCGCCGGCGGCCTGCGCAGGGTCATCATCAATCTGCTGGAGGGTCTGCACCACCCCGTGCTGTCAGCCACTTCGTTGGTGGCCGCTCGAGGCAACCGTGTCATCTCCTCGCCACCCGCCGTCGACGACCGCGACGGTCTCATCGCCCTGGACCGCGACACACTCGCTGCGCGCCGCTACCTGCCGGTGCGCGACGCGAGCTCCTACTACGTCGGTCAGGCGCTCACGCCCCGGGCGTGGCTGGACGACGACACCGTCCTCTTCTCCGTGCTCCCCCGCGGCACGTCCGAGGAGCATCTCGTCACCTGGGACGTCGAGAGCGGCGCCCTCAGGCGAGCGACGAGCTGGCCCGCGACGTACGACGCCTCGTTCGCGACCGAGCTGCTGCGGCTCTAGGTCCGTCCTCAGCCCTGGGAGGCGTCTCGGGCGGCCAACACCTGCTCGCGGAGGATGTCGGCGTGGCCGCAGTGCTGGGCGATCTCGCGGATCATGTGGAGGTAGATCCAGCGGAGCGGGAGGGCTCCGCGGCGGTTGCCGGTGACGACGTCGTCGACGCCCAGCGGCGCGGCCGCGACCCGCGAGGCGGCGATGGCCGCGGCGTAGGCCGCCCGGACGCTCTCCACGGTGTCCTCGGGCTCGAGGTCGAAGGACTCGTCGGGGCCGGACGGGATGCCGATCTCGGCGCGGGAGCGGCCGGTGAAGGCCTCGTCGAACCACACCAGCTCGACGAACGTCGCGTGCTTGACCAGTCCCAGGAGCGTGGTCTTCGAGGGCACCAGCGAGCGGCGGGCCTCCTCGTCGGTGAGGTCGTCGAGGGAGGCGAGCAGACCCTCGCGGTGCTGGTCGAGGAAGTCCTCCAGCTGCTGGCGGAGAGGGGCGGCGAAGCCGTCGTGGTCGTGGTGGGAGTGGGTCACGCGCCGAACCTACCGACTGCGGGCGTTGACCGTGTCCGCGTCGTGCTGCAGGGACAGGTGGGGGGACACCCGCGACGCTTCGATCCCGTCGTCGTCCACCAGGGACTGCACCAGCTCGAGGGGTCTCGATCCAGCACAGCAGGGGGGTGAGGCTGCTCGCAGCGCGGTCGCTGCTCCCCCCTAGGCATCGACGTGCAGCAGCGCTCCGGCGTGTCCCGGAAGCGTGAGGCGGCCCTGGTCGAGCTCGGCGCCGGACTCGGTCATGAAGAGGATCTCCCCCGACCGGACGTCGACCACGCGCGGCTCGTCGGACAGGTTGACGGCGACGGTGACGGCGCCGCGCTCCATGACGAACGTGCGGGCGTCCTCGTCGGCCGTGCACGACGTCCGGGTGAAGGACGGGTCCGTGAGGTCCGGCAGGGTGCGCCGGAGCTCGGCCAGGCGTCGGTAGACGCCGAGGATCCGGGCGTGCCGCCCGCCCTCGAGCTCGGCCCAGTCCAGCTTGGAGCGGCGGAACGTCTCGGGGTCCTGGGGGTCGGGGACGACGGCGGGGTCCCAGCCCATCTTCTCGAACTCCTCGATGCGCCCCTCGGCCGTCGCCCTGCCGAGCTCGGGCTCGGGGTGGGAGGTGAAGAACTGGAACGGCTCGGAGGCCGCCCACTCCTCGCCCTGGAAGAGCATCGGGGTGAACGGTCCGGCCATCGTCAGCAGCGCCGCACAGGCCAGCTGGTCGTCGTCGAGGTGCTCGGTGATCCGGTCGCCGACGGCGCGGTTGCCGATCTGGTCGTGGTTCTGGCTGCAGACCACCAGTCGCCAGGTGGGCATCGCGGCCGTGTCGATCGGGACGCCGTGGTCGCGCTCGCGGAACGACGAGTAGGTGCCGTCGTGGAAGAAGCCCCGCTCGAAGACCTTCGCCAGCGCACCGACGGGCTCGAAGTCGGCGTAGTAGCCCTCGGTCTCGCGGGTCAGCGCCACGTGCACGGCGTGGTGGAAGTCGTCGCTCCACTGCGCGTCCAGGCCGTAGCCACCGGCCTCGCGGGGCGTGACCAGCTTCGGGTCGTTGAGGTCGGACTCCGCGATGAGGGTGAGGGGGCGCCGCTGGTGGGCGGAGTACGCCGCCACCTCGATCGCCATCTCCTCCAGGAGGTGCGTCTCGGAGGAGTCCGACAGCGCGTGCACGGCGTCGAGCCGCAGCCCGTCGACGTGGTAGTGGCTCAGCCACAGCCGGACGTTGTCGAGGATGAACCGGCGCACCTCGCCCGACCCCTCCTCGTCGAGGTTGACCAGGTCGCCCCACGTGTTGGCGCCGGACTTGAGGTAGGGCCCGTAGAGCGGCAGGTAGTTGCCGGACGGCCCGAGGTGGTTGTAGACGACGTCCTGGATGACGCCGAGCCCGGCCGCGTGGCAGCCGTCGACGAATCGCTGGTAGCCCTCGGGGCCGCCGTACTCCTCGGTGACCGCTGACCACAGCACGCCGTCGTAGCCCCAGTTGTGCGTGCCGTTGACGGCGTTGACCGGCATCACCTCGACGAAGTCGACGCCGATGCTGCGCAGGTGGTCGAGCCGGCCGAGGGCCGCGTCGAAGGTCCCCTCGGGCGTGAACGTCCCGACGTGGAGCTCGTAGATCACCGCGCCGGCGAGCTGCCGTCCGGTCCACGACTCGTCGGTCCAGGTGAAGGCGGCGGGGTCGTAGGTGCGCGAGCGCTCGTGCACCCCGGACGGTTGCCGCAGCGACCGCGGGTCGGGCCGCGGCGTCTCGTCGTCGTCGAGGAGATAGCCGTAGTCGACCTCGCCGTCGGGCACGGGCTCGGCCGGTGTCCACCAGCCGTCGGCGCCGCGTGTCATCTCCACGACCTCGTCGGCGACCGAGAGCCGCACCCGGCTCGGCCGGGGGGCCCATACGTCGAAGCGTCCGCGAGACATCAGTCCTCCTTGACCAGCAGGGCGACGGGCAGGGTGGCGAGGATGTCGGCCACCTCGGCCGACACGACCCGCCCGGAGATCACGTCGCGCCAGCGCCCCTCGGGCAGCGCGAGCGTGGTGTCGCCCCAGCCGCCGCGGGCGGCCAGGCCGACGGGCAGCCGGGTGGCGACCGCGATCGCACCGCCGCGGTCGAACGCGACGGCGTGGTCGGCCGCGGCGCCCGAGACGGCCACCGGGGCGTACGACGTGAACAGCTCGGGCCGGTCGCGGCGCAGGGTCAGGGCGCGGGTGGTGACGAGCAGCTTGTCGACGCCGAGGTCGTCCAGCGCCACCGACGGCACGGGTCCCCACTCGCCGATGCCGGCGAGCAGGCCCTCGCGGGCGTCGAGGTCGACGAACCGGCGGTTGTCGGGGTCGACCAGGCTCTGCTCCCACAGCTCGCTGCCCTGGTAGACGTCGGGGACGCCGGGCATCGCGATCGCCAGCAGCTTGGCGGCGAGCGAGTTGCCCCAGCCGGGGCCGGTGATGCGGGCCAGCAGGTCCTCGAGGACCTTGCGGACCTTCGCGTCGTCGAACGCCGCGTCGACCAGGCCGTGCACGGCCGCCTCGTAGTCCTCGTCGGGCGCGGTCCACGTGGTGCGGTCGCCGGCCTCGCGCATCGCCTTCTCGGCGTAGGCGTGCAGCCGCTCGCGCGACGCGGGCCAGGAGCCGAGCACGGCCTGCCACAGCAGGGAGGCGAAGCCCGGGTCGGGCGCGGGGGCCAGCTCGAGCAGCTGCGACAGCGCGTCGTCCCACTCCTGCGGCACCTCGGAGAGCACCGTGATGCGGGCCCGGACGTCCTCGCCGCGCTTGGTGTCGTGGGTCGACAGCGCGGTCATCGCCGTGGGCCAGTGCTCCTGCCGGTCTGCCACGCGCCGGTGCCACTCGTCGAGCGACAGCGCGAACTCGCTCGGGTCGCCGCCGACCTCGTTGAGCGAGGTCAGCCGGGAGTAGCGGTAGAACGCCGTGTCCTCCACGCCCTTGGCCATCACCATGCCGCTGGTCTGCTGGAAGCGCACCGCGCCCTCGTCGCCGGCGTCGCCGAGCACCGGCTCCAGCACGTCGAGTACGGCGGTCAAGTCCGGCCGGGAGCGGCGCGCGGCGGCGAACGCGTCGTCGAGCGCCGAGCGCTCCTCGGGCAGGTAGGACCGGTAGACCGGGAAGCACGCGAGCAGCTCGGCCACGGCGTCCTCCAGGCCGGCCACACCCGCGTCGCCGTCGCGCAGCGGCTGCGGCAGCTCGCGCACGATCCGGCGTACCTCGGAGTGCAGGATGCCGTCGGCGATCATCCGCTTCGTGCCGCGGATCATCGCGTGCCAGTCGACCTCGCTCCCCCGCAGCCGGGTCTCCAGCGCGTCGAGGGGTGCCTGCCCCGCGGGGTCGGTGAGCAGCCGGTCGATCATGCCGAGGGCGTCGTAGCCGGTGGTGCCGGCCGTGGCCCAGGAGCGCGGCAGCTCCTCGCCCGGCTCCAGGATCTTCTCGACCAGGACGTAGGCGGAGCCGGTGAGGTCCGCGAGGTCGTCGAGGTAGCCGCCGGGGTCGCGCAGGCCGTCGGGGTGGTCGACGCGCAGCCCGTCGACGAGCCCCTCGTCGAACCACCGACGGATCTCGACGTGACTGTCGTCGAAGACCTTGCGGTCCTCGACCCGGATCGCGGCCAGCGTGTTGACCGCGAAGAAGCGCCGGTAGTTGAGCTCGGAGTCGGCGGCGCGCCACGAGACGAGCTCGTAGTGCTGCTCGTCGTGGGTGCTCGTGCCGGGCGCGAGCGGGAAGCGGTGGTCGTGGTAGCGCAGCTCCCCGTCCTCCACCCGGATCGAGCCCTCGTCGCCGTCGCCGACGACGGGGATCCGGAGGCGGCCGCCACCGAAGTCCCAGTCGACGTCGAAGTAGTCGGCGTAGGCCGAGTCACGGCCGTGCTGCAGCAGGTCCCACCACCACGCGTTCTCCACGGGCGTGGCGACGCCCATGTGGTTGGGCACGATGTCGACCAGCACGCCCAGCCCCAGGCGCCGGGCCTCGGCGGCGAGGGCCGCGAGGCCCTCGTGGCCCCCACGCGACGGGTCGACCGTCGCGTGGGAGACCACGTCGTAGCCGTGGGTGCTGCCCGGCTCGGCCACCAGGATCGGCGACAGGTAGACCCAGTCGGCGCCCAGCGCGTGCAGGTAGGGCAGCCGCCTCGTCGCCTCGTGGAGGTCGAAGTCGGCGGTGATCTGGAGCCGGTAGGTGCTCTGCGGAGCCCGAGTCGCCATGCCTCAGCCTCGGTCCTGCGCCGCCAGCGACGCTGCCACGGAGTGGTCCGGCTCGGCCTCCGGCTCGACGTGCTCGCGCAGGACCACCAGCGAGCGGTGCTCCAGCTTGAGCGTCGCACCGGCGTGGTACGGCGTCTGGCCGTCGACGCCGCCCGCGGTGTCGATCACCACGTCCCACGCGGCGGCGTACTCGTCCGGCGGGAGCGTGAGCTCGGCCGGGCCGTCGGCGTTGAAGTAGAGCAGGAAGTGGTCGTCGGTGATCTCCTCACCGCGCGCGTCCTTGCCGGCGATGCCGTGGCCGTTGAGGTACATCCCGATCGCCTGGGAGCCGTCGGTCCAGTCGGCGTCCTCCATCGGGCGGCCGTCCAGGTGCAGCCACACGATGTCGTTGAGCCGGTCACCCTCCCCTCCGGGGACCTCGGTGCGCACGGTGTTGCCGGTGAAGAACCGCTTGCGGCGGAACGTCGGGTGGTCCATGCGGAGCTTGATCAGCGCCGCGGTGAACTCCACGAGCGGCCTGTCGGCGTCGTCCCAGTGCATCCAGGCGATCTCGGAGTCCTGGGCGTAGGTGTTGTTGTTGCCCTGCTGGGTGCGGCCCATCTCGTCGCCGTGCAGCAGCATCGGCACGCCCTGGCTCAGCAGCAGCGTCGCCAGGACGTTGCGCTGCTCGCGCGCCCGGAAGGCCCGGATCTCCGGGTCGTCCGTGGGTCCCTCCACGCCGTGGTTCCAGGAGCGGTTGTGGCTCTCGCCGTCCTGGCTGTTCTCGCCGTTGGCCTCGTTGTGCTTCTCGTTGTAGGAGACCAGGTCGGCCAGCGTGAAGCCGTCGTGGGCGGTGACGAAGTTGATGCTCGCCACCGGGCGGCGACCGGAGTGCTCGTAGAGGTCGGCGGAGCCGGCCAGCCGCGAGGCGAACTCGCCCAGCGACGGCTCGCCGCGCCAGAAGTCGCGCACGACGTCGCGGTAGGCGCCGTTCCACTCGGTCCACTGCGGCGGGAAGCCGCCGACCTGGTAGCCGCCGGGGCCGACGTCCCACGGCTCGGCGATCAGCTTCACCTGGCTCACCACCGGGTCCTGCTGCACGAGCTCGAAGAAGGTGGCGAGGCGGTCGACGTCGTAGAACTCGCGCGCCAGCGCGGAGGCGAGGTCGAAGCGGAAGCCGTCGACGTGCATCTCGGAGACCCAGTAGCGCAGCGAGTCCATGATCAGCTGCAGCGAGTGCGGGTGCCGCACGTTGAGGCTGTTGCCCGTCCCGGTGTAGTCCATGTAGTACTGCTGGTCGTCCTCGACCAGGCGGTAGTAGGCCGGGTTGTCGATGCCCTTGAAGCTCAGCGTCGGGCCCATGTGGTTGCCCTCGGCGGTGTGGTTGTAGACCACGTCGAGGATGACCTCGATGCCGGCGGCGTGCATGGCCTTGACCATCGCCTTGAACTCCTGGACCTGCTGGCCGGCCTGGGCCGTGCCGGCGTACTCCGCGTGCGGCGCGAAGAACCCCAGGGTGTTGTAGCCCCAGTAGTTGCGCAGGCCCTTCTCCAGCAGCGTGCTGTCCTGGATGAACTGGTGCACCGGCATCAGCTCGATCGCCGTGACGCCGAGGTGCTGGAGGTGCTCGGTGATCGCCGGGTGGGCCAGCCCCGCGTAGGTGCCGCGGATGTCCTCGGGCAGGTCGGGGTGCAGCTGGGTCATGCCCTTGACGTGCGCCTCGTAGATGACGCTCTCGTTGTAGGGGTAGTTGAGGCGGCGGTCGCCCTCCCAGTCGAAGAAGGGGTTGATCACCACGCCGAGCGTCATGTGGGCGGCGGAGTCGTCGTCGTTGCGCGAGTCGGGGTCGCCGAAGTTGTAGCCGAAGAGGCTCTGGTCCCAGTCGATCTCGCGGGTCGTCGCCTTGGCGTAGGGGTCCAGCAGCAGCTTGTTCGGGTTGCAGCGCAGGCCCTGGTCGGGCGCGTAGGGGCCGTGGACGCGGTAGCCGTAGCGCTGGCCGGGCTGGACGTGCGGGAGGTAGCAGTGCCAGATGAAGGCGTCGACCTCCCACACCTCCACGCGCTCCTCGGCGCCGTCCTCGTCGAAGAGGCACAGCTCGACGCGCTCGGCGACCTCGCTGAAGAGCGCGAAGTTGGTGCCGGAGCCGTCGTACGTCGCTCCCAGGGGGTAGGCCTGACCTGGCCAGGACTCGAGCACGGTGCCTCCGGTGATGGGATCGGGAAGTGTCGGGCTGAACCTATTGGATCGGTCCAACGAGTCCCAGTACCCGGGGTCAGACCGTTCCATCCCTGCGGCGTCGGTCACGCGCCCGAAGCGCCCGCAGCTCGTCCTCGAGCACCAGGACCCGCGCGACACCGGCCGACTCGGGCGGACTCCCCACTCCTCGGCGCGGCCCGGTCGACTCACGCAGACGGCCCGGGCCGCGCTCGCGCGTCCGGCGTGGTGACCCGCTCAGGGCAGCGCCAGCACCACGTCGGCGACGGTGTCGGCGGCCTGACCCAGCGAGCCCCCGAGGTAGGTGCCCGGCACGCCCTCACGGGCGTCGGGCGAGCCGAACGCGTTGCCGGCGTAGAAGACCGGGCAGCCGGAGCCGGCGACCGCCTGGAGGCTCTCGACGGCCTGGCGGCGGTGGGTGGACAGGTGCGAGACGACGACCACGGCTGCGGCCTCCGTGGCCGCCAGCGCGGTCACGAGCGTGCGCTGGGGGGTCCGGGCGCCCAGCGAGCGGCAACCGACGCCGCGGTAGGCCAGGGCGGCCGCGAGCGCCTCGAGGCCGAGCGTGTGCAGGTCGCGGGGGCCGCAGGCGAGCAGGACCGAGCCCGACGCCGTCGGCGAGGGCGCCAGCGTGGTCGTGCGCGCCAGCCAGCCGCGCACCGCCTCGGTGGCGAGGTGCTCCTGCCCGATGTCGCAGCGCCCGTCCTCCCACAGGCTGCCGATGCGTCGCATCGCCGGCATCAGCACCCGGTCCAACGTGTCAGGAAGCCCGAGGGCCGCCATCGCCTCGTCGAGGACGGTGCGCAGGGCGGCGGGGTCCAGGTCGGACGCTGCCGCCAGCATGCGGCCGATCCACACCTGGGCCGGGTCGTCGGCGTCGAGCTGGCCGCGGACCGAGCGGGCGGCGGCCGACGCCTTGAGACCCCGCGCGACCTCGTCACGCATGAGCCGCACCTCCTCGAGCGCCTCACGGGAGTAGCGCCGGTGCCCGCCCGCGCTGCGCGGGGTGGTCGGGATCCCGTAGCGGCGCTCCCAGGAGCGCAGGGTCGGCGAGGGGACGCCGAGCAGGCGGCTGACCTCCTGGATCGGGAGACCGTCCCCGATGCGTGCGTCCTCGCCGGTCACTCCCGCCCCCGTCCCCCGCCGAGCGTGTCGCGCCCGGACGACTCCATCCGACCCGGTTTCCAGAGTTTGTGCAACATTCGTCAGTTCTTGCATAAGTTCGCCCCTTCTCCCCGACGCGGGGAGCCAGCAGGCTGGTCCCGTGCCCGACCTCGACCCCCGACCCGCCGCCTCGCCGTGCGAGGGCATGCTCAGCGGGCTGCTGGTCCGTTGCGGGCGGGGCGACCAGGCGTCGCTGGGGACGCTGTTCGACCTGCTGCACGGCGTGGTCGGTGCGACCGTCCGCCGGCGCCTGTCCCGCCGCGCCACCCCCGAGGACGCCCATGCGGCCGTCGAGGATGCCGTGGTCGGGGTGTTCCACGACGTGTGGCGCCGCGCCCCGCTCTTCCGTGCCGGTGCGGAGGACCCGCTGCTGTGGGTCCTGCGCCTGGCGGACGAGACGGTCGACCCGGCGCCGGCTCCCCGGCCGGCGCTCGTCGCCTCCTGAGGCAAGACGCGCGTCCCGGTCACCGGGCCCCGACAGCACACCGTCTCCGCCCGATAGAGGGGCGGAGACGGTGGCTCTCGACCCGCGGTGCGGAGTGACTGTTCACCCGACCTGGAGCTGAGTCGAGAAGACCCTCGGTACCCGGGGTCTCACGGGACATTCAACCGCGGTCCCTCAACCCGGCCACGCCACCCCCACCGGGTCCGCCGGCAGCGCGCGCCTCCCGCGGCGGTGCACCAGGACCCCGACGACCACCAGCGCGGCGCCGAAGGCGAGGAAGCCCAGGTCCCACGACAGGGGCGCGCCGACGTCGTCGCGGACGTGGTGGACCCCGAGCAGGTGGTGGTCCACGATCCCCTCGACGAGGTTGAAGAGGCCCCACCCGGCCAGGACGAGGCCACCGTGGAAGCTCCAGCTCGGCGCCAGTCGCCCGCGCTGCCACGAGCGGATCGTCGTCAGCGAGCCCGCGAGCACGAGCACCCACGTGACGAGGTGGAAGAAGCCGTCGGCCATCGTGTTGACCTCCAGGCCGGCGACCGTGGTGACCGGGTAGTCGTCCACGTGGCTCACCATGTGGTGCCACTGCAACACCTGGTGCAGCACGATCCCGTCGACGAAGCCACCCAGACCCAGCCCGTAGAGCAGCCCGGCGGCGACGGTCGGCGGGCTCGGAGTCGTCATCCGCGCCGGGTACCCATGTCGAGCCCGGCCACGCCCGAGGCTCACCGCGTGAAGGGCACGCCCCCGCCGAACGAGTCCGAGACCAGGTCCGCGTCGAGCACGCGGTACGGCGCCGGCGACTCCGACGCCCGTCGCCGCAGCGCCTCGACCGGCAGCGGCTCGCGCCCGGCGAGCACCATCACGTTGCCGTCGCGGCGCCCGCGCAGGGTGGCCGGCTCGGCGCCGATCGCGAGGTGGGCGAACGACGCGCGCAGCCCGGCCACCACCCTCCGGGTGTGGGCGAACGGCGCGCGGTCGCTCAGGTTCAGCAGGTACGCGCCGCCTCGGGTGAGCGTGCGCGCCACCTCGGCGGTGTGCTCGCGCGTGAGGAGCTCGGCCGGCACCCGCCCGTCGGCGTAGGCGTCGAGGACGAGCAGGTCGGCGCGGCCGTCGGGCAGGGCCGCGACGCCGGTCAGGCCGTCGACCGGGCGCACCTTGATGCCGCTGCGACGCGGCAGCGGCAGCTCGGCGCGCACCAGCTCGGTGACCGCCTCGTCGGGCTCGAGGACGACCTGCGCCGAGGTCGGCCGGGTGGCGGCGACGTAGCGCGGCAGGGTCATCCCCGCTCCCCCGACGTGCACGACCCGCAACGGCTCGCCGGGCGTCGCCAGCACGTCCACGACGTCGCCCATGCGGCGTACGTAGTCGAAGGCGAGGTACGTCGGGTCGTCGAGATCGACGTGGGACTGCGCGCGGCCGTCGTGGCTCAGCACGAACGCCCGGGCCCGCTCGGTCGGCTGCAGCTCCCACACGCCGCGACCCTCTCACGGGCGGGGTGGTCTACTCGATCGCCGCCATGCTGACGCCGAGGCCGACCATCATCGTGCCGCCGGCGACACCCAGCGCGTCGAGGCGCTCGGGCCGGCTGCCGAACCAGTCGCGCGCCTTCCCGGCCGCGAGGGCCCACAGGCTGTCGGAGGCCACGCACAGCACCCCGAAGACCGCGCCGAGCATCAGCAGCTGCAGGCTCGACGACCCGGCGGCCTCGTTGACGAAGTGCGGGAGGAAGGCCAGGAAGAACACGACGGTCTTGGGGTTGGTGAGCCCCACGAAGAAGCCGATCCGCAGCGAGCGCCGCGCCGACCGGGCGCGCGCGGTCGCGGCCTCGTCGGCGTCCAGGTCCCCCAGCGCTCCGCGGGCGTCGGCGCGGTGCCGGATGGCCTGGACCCCCAGCCACACGACGTAGACGGCGCCGACCAGCTTGATCGCGGTGTACGCCGTCGCGCTGGCCGCGACCACGGCGCCCAGCCCCAGGGCGACGGCCACCACCTGCACGACGATGCCGAGGGCGTTGCCGAGCACCGAGAGCAGCGCGTCGCGCCGGCCGACCGTCAGCGCGCGCCCGATGGTGAACAGCAGGCTCGGCCCGGGCACCTGGATGAACAGGATGCTCGCCGCCACGAACGCGAGCCATTGGCCGACCGTGGGCGCGGGGAGGTCCATGCCCGGAGTATGGCGGCTGCCCGACCCCGCGACAACGCGTTTCGGCGCCGTCTCAGGGGCGCACGGCCCTGCGGACGTTGCGCAGGATGCCGGCCAGGGCGCCGCCCGCGCCGCCGGTGAGCGAGTTGCCGGCCTCGTGCGGCTCCAGCACGTTGCCGGCGGTGGGCGGCGTCTCCCGCGTCAGGTCGACCGCGCCCAGCCGGAACAGCGGGGCCACCAGCCGGTCGTAGACGAACGGCAGGGCGTGGTAGCCGAAGCGGATCACGTCGTTGGCCAGCGTCAGCTGCTCGCGCGCGTGGTCGTGGTCGAGGTGGTGCAGGATCTGCGCCGCGACCTTGTCCGGGCTGGAGACCGGCGGGGGCGGACGCCCCACGACGCCTTCGTAGTTGGCGGCCTGCTCGTAGATCGGGGTGTCGACCCCGCCCGGGGCGACGTAGCCGATGTGGACGTCGCCGAGGTCGCGGTTCTCCAGCTGGAGCTGGCGGGCGAGCGCCCGCACGCCCCACTTGCTCAGCACGTAGGCGCTCATGGTCGGGACGCCGATGTGGCCGATGACCGACCCCACGAAGAGCAGCGACCCCTCCTGCTGGCGGCGCAGCACCGGCAGCACGTGGCGGGCGACGTTCACCGACCCGGTCAGGTTGGTCCGCAGGACCCGGTCGAAGACCTCGGCCGGCACGTCCTCGGTGCGGCCGTAGGCCACGACGCCGGCGTTGCTCACCACCGCGTCGAGGCGACCGTGGCGCTCCAGGACGGCACCGACGACGCTCGCGACCGCCTCGTCGTCACCGACGTCGGCCGGCAGCACCAGGGTGGACCCGGCGCCGGCCTCCGCGCACTGGCGCGCCGCCTCCTCCAGCGCCGTCACGCCGCGGGCCACGAGCACGACGTGGGCGCCCTGCCTGCTCGCGCGCAGGCAGGTGGCCAGCCCGATCCCGCTCGACGCTCCGGTCACGAGGACGATCCGCTCTTCGACGTTCACGACGTCCAGGTACCCGCTCGTCGTCGAGGCATCGAACCCGCCGCCCCGGTTTGGGACGCCGCCCACGGGTCACCGGGAGGCCGACCCCCAGGAGGCGCCATGCAGGCCGAGATCACGCTCACCGTCGACGGCACCGAGCACCGCACGACGGTCGACACCCGCACCACGGTGCTCGACCTGCTGCGCGAGCGACTGGGCAACACCTCGCCCAAGAAGGGCTGCGACCACGGTCAGTGCGGGTCGTGCACCGTGCTGCTCGACGGCCGCCGCCACCTCACCTGCCTCGCGCTCGCGGTCGCCCACGACGGCGCCGAGGTCGTGACCTCCGCCGGCCTGGCCGCGGCCTCCGACGACGAGCTGCACCCGGTGCAGCGGGCGTTCCTCGACCACGACGGCCTCCAGTGCGGCTACTGCACACCAGGTCAGGTCTGCTCGGCGGTCGGGATGCTCGACGAGGCCGAGCAGGGCCACCCCAGCCACGTCACCGACGACCTGGAGGCCGTCCCCGAGCTCGACGACGACGAGATCCGCGAGCGGATGAGCGGCAACCTGTGCCGTTGCGGCGCCTACGCCGGAATCCTGGCCGCCGTGCGCGAGGCGGCCCGGTCATGAGAGAGCTGGCCTACCTCCGGCCCGACGACGTGGGCGCGGCCGTGGCCGCGGTGACCGACAACCCGCGCGCCCAGTACCTCGGCGGCGGGACCAACCTGGTCGACCACCTCAAGCTCGGCGTCACGTCGCCCGAGCTGCTCGTCGACGTACGCCGCCTGCCGCTCGACGAGGTCGAGGAGGTCGCCGGCGAGGACGGCCCGGTCCTGCGGGTCGGCGCCAACGTCCGCAACAGCGACGTGGCGGCCCACCCGGTCGTGCGCAGCGTGTTCCCCGCCGTCGCCCGCGCCCTGCTCTCGGGCGCCTCCGGACAGATCCGCAACCAGGCGACCACCGCCGGCAACCTCCTGCAGCGCACCCGCTGCGTCTACTTCCAGGACGTCACGACGCCCTGCAACAAGCGGGAGCCCGGCACCGGCTGCTCCGCCATCGGGGGCTACGCGCGCTACAACGCGATCCTGGGCGCGAGCGAGGCCTGCGTGACGACCCACCCCTCGGACCTGGCGGTCGCGCTCGCCGCTCTCGACGCCACCGTGGTCGTCCGCGGGGCCGAGGGCGAGCGGCGCCTGCCGGTCCGCGAGCTCCACCGGCTGCCGGGCGACCGGCCCGAGGAGGACACGACGCTCGCCCACGGCGAGCTCATCACCGCCGTGGAGCTGACCGCGGGCCGCCTGACCCGCCGCTCGACCTACTACAAGGCCCGCGACCGCGCGTCCTACGCCTTCGCGCTCGTGTCCGTGGCCGGCGCCCTGCAGCTGGACGGCGACACGGTGACCGACGTGCGCCTCGCCTGGGGCGGAGTCGCCCACCGCCCGTGGCGCGCCACCGTCGCCGAGGACGCCCTGCGCGGCTCGACCTTCAGCGAGGAGGCCGTGCTCGCGGCGTGCGACCGTGAGCTCGCGGCGGCTGTCACGTCCGAGGACAGCGCCTTCAAGGTGCCGATGGTGCGCAACGTCTCCGCCCTCGTCCTGGGGCGCCTCGCGAAGGAGGACCGATGACCGAGCTGCTCCCCGACCCCGTCCCGGCCCGCGCCATGGGCTCGGCCCGCCTGCGCGCCGACGGGCCCGCCAAGGTCACCGGCCTGGCGACGTACGCCGTCGAGCACCCGGCCGACGACCCCCTGCACCTGTGGCTGGTGCAGTCGACCGTCGCCCGCGGCCGGCTCGTCGACCTCGACACCGCCGCGGCGCTGGCGCACCCGGGCGTGGTGTCGGTGCTCGACCACACCAACGCGCCGCGGCTGGTCACCGACGACCCGGACACCACCGACCCCGAGCTGGTGGTCCTCCAGGACGACCGGGTCGCGTTCCGCGGCCAGATCGTCGCCGCCGTGCTCGCCGAGACCTCCGAGGCGGCCCGCGAGGGAGCGGCGCTGGTGACGGCGCGCTACGAGACGGAGCCCCACCGGGCGGAGCTGCGCGACGACTCCCCGGCCTACGCGCCCGAGAGCGTCAACCCCGACCAGCCCACCGACAGCGACGACGGCGACGTCGAGGCGGGTCTGGCCGAGGCCGACGTGGTCGTCGACCAGACCTATCGCACGGCCTACGAGCACAACAACCCGCTCGAGCCGCACGCCCTGAGCGTCACCTGGCTCGAGGACGACGACGGCCCGCGGGTCACGCTGGTCGACTCGACGCAGGGCGTGCACCCGGTCGCCGCGACGCTGGCGCCGATGCTCGGCCTGGAGAAGGACCGCGTGCGCGTGCGTGCGCCGTACGTCGGCGGCGGGTTCGGCAGCAAGGGCCTTCCCCACGCGCCGGAGATGGCGGCCGTCCTGGCGGCTCGGACGGTGCCGGGGCGTGCGGTCAAGCTGGCGGTGACGCGCCAGCAGATGTTCGCGCTGACCGGCTACCGCACCGCCACCGTGTCGCACTTCCGCCTCGGCGCCCGCGCCGACGGCACCCTGCTGGCCATCGACCACCAGGTCCGGGAGCAGACGTCGGCCCTCAAGGAGTACGCCGAGCAGACCGCGACCCCGACCCGGATGCTCTACGCCGCCCCGCACCGCCGCACCCGCCACCGCCTCGTCGAGCTCGACGTCGCCGTGCCGTCGTGGATGCGCGCGCCCGGGGAGATGCCGGGCGTCTACGCCCACGAGATCGCCATGGACGAGCTCGCGATCGCCTGCGGCCTCGACCCGATCGAGCTGCGGCTGCGCAACGAGCCCGACGTGGACCCCGAGACCGGCAAGCCGTTCTCCGGCCGGCGGCTGGTCGAGTGCCTCGAGCGCGGCGCCGACCTCTTCGGGTGGGCGGACCGCACGCCCGAGCCGCGCGCCACCGCCGACGGCGAGTGGTGGGTCGGCACCGGCGTGGCCAGTGCGACGTACCCGACGATGACGCAGGCCGGCAGCCAGGCGCGGGTCTCCGCCCTCGGCGGAGGGCGCTACTCCGTGGCGGTGGGCGCGGTCGACATCGGGACCGGTGCGCGCACCGTGCTGGCCCAGATCGCGGCCGACGCGCTGGGCTGCGCGGTCGAGGCCGTCGACCTGGAGATCGCCGACACGGACCTGCCGATGGCAACCGTGGCCGGGGGCTCCTCCGGCACCAGCTCGTGGGGCTCGGCCATCGTGGCCGCCGCCCAGCTCTTCCGCCGCGACCACGGCGAGGACCCGGACTCCGGGGTGCACACGACCGCCTCGGCGGCGCAGAGCCCCGGCATGGAGCAGTACGCGACGCACGCGTTCGGTGCGGTCTTCGCGCAGACGCGGGTGCACCGCTACACCGGGGAGGTGCGCGTGCCGCGCCTGCTCGGCGTCTACTCCGTGGGCCGCGTGCTCAACCCGGTCACCGCCCGCTCCCAGCTCCTGGGCGGCCTGACGATGGGGCTCTCGGCGGCGCTGTTCGAGGAGTCCCACCGCGACCCCCGGTTCGGCCACGTCGTGACGCAGGACCTGGCGACGTACCACGTGGCCTCGCACGCCGACGTCCGCGGCATCGAGGCCGTGTGGCTCGACGAGGAGGACCCGCACGTCAACCCGATGGGCTCGCGCGGGATCGGCGAGATCGGCATCGTCGGCACCGCGGCGGCCGTCGCCAACGCCACCTTCCACGCCACCGGGGTGCGGGTGCGCCAGATCCCCGTGACCGCCGACCGCTTCGTGGGCTGAGGCCGGCCGGCCCAGATACCCGCGGTACGCGAATCGCGGTCTTTCGCTGCGCGCGGGCTCCCGGAGTGACTAGCGTCACGCCATGACCAAGACCGGCTCCCTGCTCCGCGTGGCCGCCTGCTACCTCATCGGGCTGCTCGTGGCGGGCGCCTGGCTCGGTTGGGGGCCCGACACCCGGTGGCTCTGGCTGGACGGGCTCGTCGCGGACGTGCTGGCCACGCTGGTCGTCTACGCGTTCAGCCGTCGCTACGGCAACTCCAGCTTCTACGACGCCTACTGGAGCGTGCTGCCACCGGTCCTGGCCGCCTACTGGTGGGCCTCGGCGAGCCCCGACGTGAACGACACCCGAGCCTGGTTGGTCATGGTCGTCATCCTGGTCTGGGCGGTGCGCCTGACGGCCAACTGGGTCTACGCCTTCCCGGGCCTGCACCACGAGGACTGGCGCTACCCGCTGCTCAAGGACAAGGCCGGGAGGTGGGAGCCGCTGGTCGACCTGGTCGCGATCCACCTGATCCCCACCTTCCAGGTGTTCCTGGGCATGGTGCCGGTCTACGTCGCGGTGACCCGCACGGGCCGAGACGTCGGCTGGCTGGACGCCGTCGCGCTCGTCGTGGGCCTGGCCGCCGTCGCGCTGGAGCTCGCCGCCGACGTCCAGATGCACCGCTTCGTGCGAGACCGGCGCCCGGGCGAGGTCATGGACCGTGGCCTCTGGGGCTGGTCGCGCCACCCCAACTACTTCGGCGAGTTCGGGTTCTGGCTCGCGCTCGGCCTGTTCGGCCTGGCCGCCTCCCCCGGCTCCTGGTGGGTGCTCGTGGGCGCCGTGATGATGCTGGCGATGTTCCTCGGCGCGAGCATCCCGATGATGGAGGAGCGCAGCCTGGAGCGGCGCCCGACGTACCAGGACGTCGTCGACCGCGTCCCCCGCTTCGTGCCGCGGCCCCCGCGCCGGGCGACCGCGTGAGCCGACCGCGGGTCCTGGTCGCCGGGCTCGGCGACAGCGGGCTGCTCACCGCGATCCACCTGTCCCGGCACGCCGACGTCGTGGGGATCTCGGCCAAGCCCGCGCTCGTCAGCGGCCAGGAGCTCGGTCTGCGCCTCGCGGCTCCCGACGACTGGTCGCGCGACTACCTGGTCCCCTTCGACCGGTTCCGCCGCCTCGACCGCACCCGCACGGTCCACGGCACCCTCACCGGCCTCGACCTCCGCGCGCGCTCCGTCGGCGTCACGGCCGCCGACGGGACCACCGGCACCGAGGAGTACGACGTCCTCGTCATCTCCACCGGCGTCAGCAACGGGTTCTGGCGCCGTCCGGACCTGCAGTCCCACGACGAGGTGGCCGCCGCGCTCCGCGCCGACCACGAGCGCCTGGCCTCGGCCCGGTCGGTCCTCGTCGTAGGCGGTGGCGCGGCGGCGGTGAGCACGGCCCTCAACCTGGCCCGGTCGCACCCGGGGACGCACGTCGAGCTCTGCTACCCCGGCGAACGCGCCCTGCCCCAGCACCACGCCCGCGTCTGGAGCCACGTACGCCGCCGGCTGAGCGACGCCGGCGTCGTGCTGAGGCCGGGCCGCCGCGCCGTCGTGCCCGACGGCTTCGCGTGCGACGCGATCACCGACGCCCCGGTCGCCTGGAGCACCGGGCAGCCGCCCTCGTCCGCCGACGCCGTGGTCTGGGCGATCGGCCGGGTCCGACCCAACACCGGCTGGCTGCCCCCCGAGCTGCTCGACGAGCGCGGCTTCGTGCGCGTGACCCCGACCCTGCAGGTCCCCGGCCACGACGAGGTGTTCGCCGTCGGCGACGTCGCGGCGTCGGACCCGCTGCGCTCCTCGGCGCGCAACCGCGCCGACAAGCTGGTGGCCGCCAACATCCGCGCGCAGGCGGCCGGGCGCGAGCTCACGGCCTTCCGCGCCCCGCGTCGCCGGTGGGGCTCGGTTCTCGGACCGCAGCCCGACGGTCTCGAGATCTTCGCCCCCAACGGGCGGCCCTTCCGGATCCCCGCCTGGTCGGTCGGCACCGTGCTGCAGCCCTGGGTCGTGCGCCGCGGCATCTACCGCGGCATGCGCTCCTGAGCGCTCAGCGCCGCTGCAGCTCGTAGGCCGCGCTGATGGCCTCGCGGATCGCGTCGTCGTTGCCGTGGTCGAGCACCACCTGCACCTTGAGGTGACGCTCCATCGCGGGCGGCACCCCGAACGTCTCGGGATGCTCTGCCAGCAGGCGCTCGCGGGCCTCGAAGGTCGACCGCACGGTGAGCGTCGTGGCGTCCTCGAGCCGCACGACCAGCCGGTCGTCGACGTACCAGGCCGGGCGGGACGCCGTGCCCTTGCGCTTGCACCGTGGCAGGCCGCTCGCGTGGGCGGCGACGTCCTCGGGGGTCATGGTCCCGACCCTAGGAACGCCGACCGACGGCGTCCAGGACTCACAGGTGGTCGGGCACGACCAGGGCGTCAGGGTCCTGGCGCACCGGCATCGCGGCGACGCCCACCCGGGTGAGCTCCGCGGCGGCCGTCACGAGCCGCCGCCGGCGCCGGGCCGGCATCGCGTCCCAGGCTCCGGGAGTGCGGTGGTCGAGCAGCTGTCGGCTGCCCTCCTCGGCGGCCTGCTCGAGCTCGGCGTCGCTGAACTCCGGACGCGCGCCCACGGTCGCCCGCTCGGGCAGCGCCGTGAGCACGGGCAGCACGATCTCGCCGGCGGCCGACTTGCGGGGGTAGGCCTCGGCCCTGCTCAGCGCGTCGTAGGCCGCGTCCACGTCGCCACGCCTCCAAGGGGGGCGGGTCGCTGCGAAGAGCCGGCGCGCCACGGCGTCGACCGCCACCGTCATCTCGTGCTCGGTGAACCTCATGGCTCACCATCATGGGCCACGCCGTCGGACGCCGGGCCGTCAGGCGCCGGGCAGTCCGGCGCGCACGACACGGTCCCGACCCGCGAACAGCGCCCGCGCGGCGGCCGTGCCCGGACGCCGGGTGCGCCTGCGCCCCGACACCATCAGCAGCGTGCCGACGGTGACCCGTCCCGGGCGGCCGCGCGCGACCTCCGACTCCCGCTCGCTCGCGCGCAACGCCCTGGCCTCCCGGCGGACGTCGCGCCAGGAGCGCCAGGCACCCCCGTCGCGGGCGTCGCACGCCAGCAGCAGGCTTCCGCTCCCCCAGGCCATCAGGAACTGGTGCAGCGTGCCGACCAGGCGTCGCCTGGCTGGGGAGCCCGGGACGACCCCCAACGCCACGGCCGCCACCGGACGCCGTACGGCCGCGATCGTGTCGAGGACCAACTCGCAGCCGCCGTCGGTGTCGATGTCGACGGGCAGGCGGTGGACCCGCCCCGGCGGCACCAGCCCGGCCTCCGGGACCGACGCCCGGTCCGCCCACACCTCGTAGCCCCGGTCGAGCAGGTCCCGGACCAGCGGCCGGCCCACGTCCGGGCGCAGCCCCGCCACCACGGCCATCGGCCGGTCGACTCCCTTGGCATCCATCGGGTCCCTTCGTGCCGACTCCGGGGGTACCCCCGACGGCGGGTCCCATGCCGGTTGGGCGACGGCCTCCCGGGGAAGGCTGCCGCCATGCGACGCACCTGGGGCACGGCACTGGCACTCACGCTGACGCTGGCGGCGGCCGCCTGCGGCGGGACCGACGAGGAGCCGGACGGGCCGGGGCGCGAGGCCGGCGCCGACTTCTCGGTGACCTCCTCCCTCGCCCAGCTCCCGGCCCTGGACAGCGACGCGCACGGCGCCAACATCTCGGTCGCCGACGTCGCCGCCGTGCGCGCCGCCAACGGGCTCGAGGTCCCCGACCCCGCCGACGAGGACGCGGTCGGCGACTACGCGATCGCGATGACCGGCAACGACCCCGACGCCGTCGCCATGCTCAACCCCGGAGCCATCAGCCGCAGCTCGAACATCAACGACGAGCGTGGGCGCTTCGGCTTCTCCTGGCTCGAGTCCGACCGGATGGCGACCGTCTCCGCGCCTCCGGAGGAGTTCACCTGGGCCGCCTACGACGAGCCGGTCGAGCTGGCCGAGGACCTCACCGACACCGGCGACGGGACCTGGTCGACCGGCAGCGACGAGGACGGCGACCTCCTGGGCCGACCGGTCCAGGTGGCGACCGACGGCTCCGAGGCCGTCACGTCGCTCAGCACCGACTCGGTCACCGACTGGCTCGCCGGCGACGCCGAGACCCTCGCCGACGACGAGCCGCTGGGCGCGGTGGCCGGAGCGCTGGACGACCACGACGTGATCTCCGCCTACCTCATCCGCTTCGGGGGTGACGACGGCACGCAGAGCGTCGGGGTCGGCTGGACCGTCGACGACGGCGAGCCCGGCTTCGTGATCGCCTACGACGCCGGCGACGAGGACGCCGCGAGCGCCGCGCTCGACCGGCTGCGCGCCGACTACGCCGAGCCGAAGGTCACCGAGCACCTCGACGTGAGCGACGTGACCGCGCAGGGACGCACCGTCGTCGTCACCGCCATCCCGGTCGAGGGCCGCGTCTCGATCCTCCTCCAGCTCCTCCTCAACTTCGGCCTCCCCACCCTCCCCTGACCACCCGGTGCTCGAGCAGCGAGACGAACGCCGACCCCGCTGGTCGAGGTGCGAGCGAAGCGGGCTTCGAAACCACCTACCGGTGGTCGAGCAGCGAGCGCAGTGAGCGCCCGTCGAGACCCCGCGAGCCGCACGCCACCCCGGTGGTCGAGGAGGGACGAAGCCCCGTCTCGACACCACCCCCGTGCGAGCCACGACGGGGCACGCCCCCCAGCACCGGGCTCGTCGCCCGTGGGCTGGGCCGGTGCGGCAGGCTGGGCCCATGACAGCGGACGGAGCCCCCGAGCGCGGCGAGCGGCTGGCCCGGTGGCTGGACGACCTGGGGCTGGCCCCGCACCTGGCCGACGCCGGCCTGCCGACGTTCGAGCGCGACGCCGACGGACGTGCCCGCTGGACCGACCCGGGCACGGGCCTGCCCCTGGACGCCGACCAGCTGGAGCAGCTCGACCGGCTGCTGCACCAGGAGGGCTCCGAGCCGGAGCACGCCGTGCCCGTGCCGCTGCTGCTGATCGCCCGGCAGGCGCGCCTGCGCCAGGAGCTGCTCGACACCGAGTGGCTGACCTACGAGACGCTGGCCGAGCTGCGCGGCGCCTCGGTCAACGCGACCCGCTTCGCGGTGCACAAGGCGCAGGACGCGCACCGGCTGCTCGTCGTGGCCACCGAGAGCGGCACCGTCGTCCCGGCGTTCCAGCTGACGCCGGCCGGGGAGCCGCGGCCCGATCTGGCCCCGGTGATCGCGCCGCTGCTCGCCGCCGGGATGGACCCGTGGCGCGCCTGGGCCTGGCTCACCCAGCCCGTCGGGCTGCTCGGGGGCCAGGTGCCACAGCTGCTCGCCGCCGACCCCGACGAGGCGGACCTGGTGCGCCACGCCGCCGTGCGGCTGGCCGAGCGCGTCGCCGACCAGGGCTGAGCGACTCCGTCATCGCCCGGACAGCAGCGAGCCCGGCCGACCTCGTGGTCGACCGGGCCCGGATGCCTCTGACGGCTGGGCTCAGACCAGGTCGAAGCGGTCCAGCTCCATGACCTTGGTCCAGGCGGCGACGAAGTCGGCGACGAGCTTGTCGCGCGCGTCGTCGCTGGCGTAGACCTCCGCGAGGGCCCGCAGCTGCGAGTTGGAGCCGAAGACGAGGTCGACCGCCGTGGCGGTCCACTTCAGCTCGTCGGTCGCCGCGTCGCGGATCTCGTAGACGTTCTCCTCCGACTCCGACGCCTTCCACCGGGTCCCGGGGGCCAGGAGGTTCGCGAAGAAGTCGTTGCTCAGGACGCCCGGCCGGTCGGTCAGGACGCCGTGCTGCACACCGCCGACGTTGTTGCCGAGGGCGCGCAGGCCCCCGAGCAGCACCGTCATCTCGGGCGCAGTGAGGTCGAGCATGTAGGCCTTCTCCAGCAGCAGCGTCTCCGCGGGCAGCTTCTCGCCGGCCCGCAGGTAGTTGCGAAAGCCGTCGGCGCGCGGCTCCAGCACCCGGAAGGAGTCGGTGTCGGTCTGCTCCTGCGTGGCGTCCGTGCGCCCCGCGTGGAACGGCACGGTGACCTCCACGCCGGCGTCCTTCGCCGCCTTCTCGACCGCCGCGTTGCCCGCGAGGACGATCAGGTCCGCGAGCGAGACCTGAGCGCCACCGGCCGCGTTGAAGTCGGCCCGGATGCCCTCGAGCTTCTCGAGGACGGCGGAGAGCTGCTCGGGCTGGTTGGCCGCCCAGCTGCGCTGCGGCTCCAGGCGGATGCGCGCGCCGTTGGCACCGCCGCGCTTGTCGGTCGAGCGGAAGCTCGACGCCGAGGCCCACGCGGTGGCGACGAGGTCGGAGACCGAGAGGCCCGACTCGAGGACCTTGCTCTTGAGGGAGGCCACGTCGGCGTCGCCGACCAGCTCGCCCTGCACCGGCGGGACCGGGTCCTGCCACAGCTGGGGCGCGGGCACCCAGGGGCCGAGGAAGCGCTCGACCGGGCCCATGTCACGGTGCAGCAGCTTGTACCAGGCCTTGGCGAACGCCACGGAGAACTCGTTGGGGTTCTCCAGGAAGCGGCGCGAGATCTTCTCGTACTCCGGGTCGAACCGCAGGGCCAGGTCGCTGGTGAGCATGGTCGGCTTGCGCTTCGGCGAGTCCGAGGCCGGACCCGGGACGATGTCCTCGGCGTCCTTGGCCACCCACTGGAAGGCGCCGGCCGGGCTCTTGGTGAGCTCCCACTCGTACTTGAAGAGGAACTTGAAGAAGTCGTTGCTCCACCGGGTCGGGGTCGAGGTCCAGGTGACCTCGAGGCCCGAGGTGATCGCGTCGGCGCCCTTGCCGGAGCCGTAGCCGCTCTTCCAGCCCAGGCCCTGGTCCTCGATCGGGGCACCCTCGGGCTCCGGACCGATCAGGTCGGGGTCGCCGGCGCCGTGGGTCTTGCCGAAGGTGTGGCCGCCGGCGATCAGCGCGACGGTCTCCTCGTCGTTCATCGCCATGCGCGCGAACGTGGTGCGGATGTCCTTGGCCGAGGCCAGCGGGTCGGGGTTGCCGTTGGGGCCCTCGGGGTTGACGTAGATCAGGCCCATCTGGACCGCGCCCAGGGACTCCTCGAGCTCGCGCTCGCCGGCGTAGCGCTCGTCGCCGAGCCAGGTGTCCTCGGGACCCCAGATGATCTCCTCGGGCTCCCACACGTCCTCGCGACCGAAGCCGAAGCCGAAGGTCTGGAAGCCCATGTCCTCCAGCGCGACCGTGCCCGCGTAGACGAGCAGGTCGGCCCACGAGATCTTCTGGCCGTGCTTCTGCTTGACCGGCCACAGCAGGCGGCGGGCCTTGTCGAGGTTGGCGTTGTCGGGCCAGCTGTTGAGCGGGGCGAAGCGCTGGTTGCCCTCGCCCGCGCCGCCGCGACCGTCGTAGATGCGGTAGGTGCCGGCGGCGTGCCAGCTCATGCGGATGAAGAGGCCGCCGTAGTGCCCGAAGTCGGCCGGCCACCAGTCCTGCGAGGTGTTGAGCACCTCGACGATGTCGCGGCGCAGCTCACCGAGGTCGAGCTTGGCGAACTCCTCGGCGTAGCTGAAGCCCTCGCCGAGGGGGTTGGCCTTGGAGGAGTGGACGTGCAGCACCGACAGGTCGAGCTGGTTGGGCCACCAGTCCTGGTTGGTGTGGGGACGGCCGGTCTTGGCGGTCGGCGAGTCGATCGCGGGGTTCTCGCTCTCGCTGCCGTGGGCGGCGGCGGAGTCGTGCATGACCGGGCAGCCGGCCTCCTCCTTGCGATCCACCCCCTGGGGGCTCTCGGGGGTGCTGCTGTCCTGGCTGTCGCTCATGTGCTTCCTTCCGGCTGGCGGGTTCACTCGGTGAGGGATGGGGCAAGGGCTGCGGCCGCGCACTCGGGGCAGGTGCCCCAGTAGACGACCTCCGCCTCGTCGACCACGAAGCCGTGGTCGTCGGAAGCGGTGAGACAGGGGGTGTGGCCGACCGCGCAGTCGACGTCGGCGATCGCACCGCAGGTGCGGCACACGACGTGGTGGTGGTTGTCCCCGACGCGCGACTCGTAGCGGGCCGTCGACCCGGCGGGCTGGATCCGGCGGATGAGCCCGGCGTCGGTCAACGCCCGCAGCACGTCGTAGACGGTCTGGTGGGACACGGTGGCGTAGTCGCTGCGGACCCGTCCGATCACCGCGTCGGTGTCGATGTGCGGGTGGTCGTGCACGACCGCCAGCACGGCGAGGCGGGGCTGGGTCACCCGCAGGGACGCCTCGCGGAGCGCGACCTCGTGCGGGGAGCGGGACATGGCCTCACCCTAGGGCGTTTTCTGGAACCGATCAAGATTGCCGGCGGCCGTGTCGCCGTGCTCCGGCGGGTCCGACGGTCCGGGACCCGTCTCTTGGTGTCCGTCGACGAAGACGGCGTCGCTCCCCTCGACCAGCATGCGAGGAGGCATCGACGAGAGGACACCCGTGAAGGTCTACATCTCCGTGGACATGGAGGGCATCGCCGGCGTCGCGACCCTCGACCAGGTGGTGCGCGGCGGCCACGGCTACGAGCGCGCGTGCGCCCTGATGACCGAGGAGACCAACGCCGCCGTGCGCGGCGCCTTCGACGGTGGCGCGACCGAGGTGGTCGTCAGCGACAGCCACGGCACCATGGACAACCTGCTCCACGAGCGGCTGGACCCGCGCGCGCGACTGGTCTTCGGCTCCCCGCGCGGCTTCTGCATGGCGGAGGGCCTCACCGAGGAGCACGACCTGGCGCTGTTCGTGGGCTACCACGCGCCGGCGGGCGCACGGGGCGTGCTGGCGCACACGTTCTCGTCGCACTTCCTGGGCGTCCGGGTCAACGGCGAGGACGCCTCCGAGACGTCCGTCAACGCGCTGTTCGCGGCCACCCGCGGGGTGCCCGTCGGGCTCGTCACCGGCGACGACGTGATCTGCGACCTCGCGCAGGCGCTGCTGCCCGGCGTGGTGACCGCCGCGGTCAAGGTCGCGCACGGCTACTCCGCCACCTCCACCCTCGCGCCGGCGCCGGCGCGCGACCTGGTGCAGGCCCGCGCCCGCGACGCCGTACGTCGAGCGGACCGCATGCGCCTCGTAGCGGTGCCCGACAGCCTGCGGCTCGAGCTCGACCTGCCCAACATGCTGGCCGCCGAGATGGTCTCGGCCGTCCCGGGCACGACCCGGATCGGCGACCGGACGGTGGCGCGCGACATCGCCTCCGCCGACGAGCTCCTCGGACTGGTGACGGTCGGCTTCACGCTCGCCCACCACGCCCTGCTGGCGCGCAACGTGCTGGTGCGCGGCCACTGAAGAAGCCGAGTTTTCACCCCTCGGGGCGTAGCGGGACGACACCCCGGAGGGTCCGTCGGGTGTAGCCTCGTAGTGCTGCCCAGGTCTAGACATGGCCGTTTGCAGCCGACGGACGGATCTCACCATGCGTGGATCTCGCACAGACCGATGAACGGCCCCCTCGCGGGCCTCCCTCCCGCCCTCCGGGTGGGACTCCTCGACGATCACGACCTGGTCGCAGCCGGGCTCACCGGCATGCTGTACCCCTATCGCGACCGCGTCACGGTCGTCTCCGGTGAGATGCCCGACCCAGCGCTTCGCGGCGCCGACCTCGACCTCGTCCTTTACGACGCCTTCGCGGCGTCGGCCTTCGGCTCCCTGCCGGACCTCCGCCGCATCAGTGGGGTGCTCGGCGCCCCCATCGTGGTCTTCACACTGGAGCCGCAGGCCGAGCAGGTCGCCTCCGCGCGCGCGGCCGGCGCGCTTGCCTGCCTGTCGAAGGGGCTGGATGCGGACGCGCTCGTCCGCTCCCTGACCGCGGCCCATGCGTCCCACGCCGCCACGGCGGCAGGAGGGACCGCCGAGGAAGCAGCGCCGGAGCCCGAGACGCTCACGCAGCGGGAGGCGGCGGTGGTCTTCCTGATCGGGCAGGGTCTGAGCAACCGCGAGGTGGGAGCGGCGCTGTTCCTGAGCGTCAACACGGTCAAGAGCTACATCCGCCTGGCCTACCGCAAGATCGGCGCCGCCTCACGGTCGCAGGCCGTGATCTGGGCGGTCGGGCACCAGGAGGAGCTTCAGGGCTGCCTAGGCTCGCCGCCCCCCGCCGACTCCCGACGGCTCAGCTTGGTCGGGATCCGGGAACCTTCGGGTCTCGACTACTTCGGCCGCCACGTCGCGGAGCTTGCGCTCCGAGCGTGACGACAGGCGCGACAGCACCTGGAAGGCCCGGGCGCCGTCGAGGTCGAAGCGCTCCATGACGATGCCGGTGGCCTGCGCGATCACGGTACGCGTGTCCATGGCCTGGTTGAGCTGCTGGATCCTCGCCGCGCTGGACACCGCGATGGCGACGTGGGCCGCGAGCGCCAGCCCGTCCTCACGGTCCTCCAGGGTGAAGGCGTCGACCTGGCTGGAGTAGACGTTCAGGGCACCGAGGGTGTCCTCCGTGGTGAAGAGCTGGAAGGCGAGCACGCTGCGCAGGCCGGTCTCAGCGGCGACCTGAGGGCCCCAACGGGGCCACCGGGCGTCGAGCATCAGGTCGGGCGTGTGGGTGGTCTGCTCCTGCCAGACGGCGTCGAGGCACGGCCCTTCCCCGATCTCGTACTGGAGCTGGTCGGCTCGCGCCGCACGGTCGTCCGTGCACGCGTCGGTCTCCACCCTCCCGTCACGGTGCACGATCGAGATGCCGACGCTGTCGCACCCGGACAGGTTGGTCAGGGTGAGGTGGGCAGCACTCCGCAGGGTCGCTCCCGGGTCGTGCTGCTGTTGGAGCTCGCGGGCGGCCGATGCCATCCGCTCGGAGAGCGAGTCGAGGGCCATGCCTCCACCTTCGCACACCTTCCGGACCGAACCCATGCCCCTTCCGCCACCGGCCGCGCGATCGGACTGCTGACGAGGTTTGGGCCGGCCCCGCGCTGGGTAGTGGTAGCGCAGGATCGCCGGTTGACACCGCATCGGCCGACAGCGCGCGCTCACTCCAGGGCATCGCCGCGTTGTCACAGCCATGACAGGTGGAACCATGCCCACGTCTCCGCGCCCCGTCCGCATCACCCTGGTCAACGACTACCCAGTGATCGTCTCCGGGGTGGCCACGATGCTGGAGCCCTACGCGGACCGGATCGTCCTGGTGGAGGTCGAGGACGAGCTGCCGGCCGACGACGAGACCGACCTCGTCCTGTTCGACATGTTCGCCCATCTGCAGGGCGAGCACCCCGCGCTCGGCGACGTCATCCGCGAGGGTGGTCCGAAGGTGGTGGTCTTCACGTGGGTCGCCGATCCCGAGACGGTCGCGTCGGCCCTCCGGCAGGGGGCAGCGGGCTACCTCTCCAAGTCGCTGAGCCCGCTCGAGCTGGTCAAGTCGCTGGAGGACATCTGCAGCGGCGCGGTGGTCACGAGCGACACCTACGACGTGATGCTGGGCGAGGAGTCCGCCGACGCCCCGACGCATGCCTACGACCTCAGCCCGCGCGAGGCGGAGGTGCTCGCGCTCATCGCCAAGGGCCTGAGCAACAAGGAGATCGCCAGGACCGTCTTCCTCAGCGTCAACTCCATCAAGACCTACATCCGCACGGCCTACGCCAAGACCGGTGTCCACAGCCGCAGCCAGGCCGTGGTGTGGGCCCACGAGAACAACCTGGTCCCTCGAACCAGGAAGTCGGGCGTCGTCGCGCCCGGGATCGAGCGACGATGAGGCAGGGACGAGCCGGTCGTGGAACCCATCCCTGAGACCGTCCGTGCCATCGAGGACTTCGGACCATTCGAGATCGAGGACGAGGACCTGGTCGAGGAGCTGCGCCAGAAGGCCGCCCAGATCCGCGCGGTGGTCCCCCAGTGCGTGGGCCTGAGCATCAGTCCCAACGAGGACCACGTGACGTTCACGCTGGTGGCGACCGCCGCCGAGATCGCGCTGCTGGACGGGGTCCAGTACCTCGACGGCGGCCCCTGCGTCGAGGCCGGCGATGCCGAGCAGGTGCTCTCCTTCGACCGTGAGGGGCTGGACGAGAACGAGTGGCAGATGCTCGCCCAGGCCACGAGCGCGCTGGGGGTCGCCAGCACCCTCACCCTGCCGATCCTCCAGGGCACCCGGGTGGTCGGCAGCGTGAACCTGTACGCCTCGACCCCTCACGGCTTCGACGGTCACCACCGGGAGATCGCGGCGATCCTCGGCGCCTGGGCCCCGGGGGCGGTGACGAACGCGGACCTGTCGTTCAGCACCCGCAAGGTCGCGGAGCACGCACCGGAGGTACTGCGGGCCGACGTCGACCTCACCGTGGCGTGGGCGATCATCGCCCGACGCGACGGCACGGACCTGGACGCCGCCCGCCTCCGTCTCCGCGAGGCCGCTCGGCGCGCCGGCGTGAGCGAGGCCGAGCTGGCCGCCACCGTCATCGACCTGGAGCTGGACCAGGACCTGGACCCGGAGTAGCCACCGGCCCCACCACGTGAGCGACGATGCCGGGCAGCCCTCCGGGACGCAGTGCGGCGCCGATGACCACGAACAGGGCCAGGATCACGAGCAGCCGCTTGGAGATCCGGGGCTGGCGGGGTGCGCCGTCGTCGTCGTGCTGGTCGCCGGTCCGGCTGTCCGGTGCGGGCTCGGCGGCGGTGCCCGCCTGCCCACGCAGGTGCTCGACGGGAGGCTGGATCGTCGGCCGCGGCGCCGTGGTCGTCATCAGGCCGACACCGCCTCGGCCCGGGACCGGACCTCCTGAAGGGTGACGCCGTCGGGCGGGAGCGAGGGGATGCGGTCCAGCGGCACCCCGCGGGCCGACTCGCCGAGCTCGTCGTCGGGGCCGGCCAGGTGCTGGTTCGTGGCGGCGCGCAGCCGCGCGAGCGCCGAGTAGCGGTCGCGCACCAGCCGGAGCGACAGCTCCCGCGACAGGACGCCCCGCAGGGCCTCGCCCCGAGCAGCGGGTCCGCGGTACGTGTTCCGCCGTCGCTCTGCCACGGGCTCCTCGTCTCGTCCGTGAGTGCTCCGCCCGTCCGGGGCGGACAAGGTCGGCGGCCGGTGCCCCGTGCCGCGGCCGTCACGCTCACTGGCACTTCGTCCCCAGGGGTGAACGTCCTCCGCTCGTGGGCGACGTCACCCGTACGGGTTGGACTGCGCTGGTCGTGAGCGGGAACCGGCAGGCATCGGTGAACCAGCCCGGGTCCCGAGCCCTCGACCTTCGGAGCCGCCCGTGACGAGCACCAGCCCCGACCTCCCCATCAGCCTGCGCCGCGCCACGCTGCCCTACCTGCCGCCCGCCGTCGCCCGTCCGTCGTACGACGTGCGCTCGCTGCGGCCGGGGGTCGTGCACCTCGGGGTCGGGATGTTCCACCGTGCCCACCAAGCGGTGTACCTCGACCGGATCGCCGACGAGAGGATCTCGGACCGCTGGGGGGTCGTCGGGATCGGCGTGCGCCGCTCCCGGGCCCGGCGCGAGCTGCTCGCCCAGGACTGCCTCTACTCGGTCACCGAGCTGTCGGCCGAGGAGCCGCGGGTCCGGGTCGTCGGCGTCCTGCGCGACTACGTCTCCGCCCCCGAGGACCGCGGGCGCGCCCTGGCCTCGCTCGCCCACCCGGACACGCGGCTCGTCACGCTGACGGTGACCGCGCCGACCTACACGGGTGGCGACGGGGCGGTGTTCGACCTGCTGGCCGATGCCCTGGCGCTGCGACGGCGGCGGGGGCTGGCGCCGCTCACGGTGATGTCGTGCGACAACCTCCCGGCCAACGGCAGCGCCGCGCGACGCTGCGTGGTGGCGGCGGCCGGACGCCACCGGTCCCCCGGCCTGGCCGCCTGGGTCGAGCGTCACGTGGCCTTCCCGGACACGATGGTGGACCGGATCACCCCCACGCCCACCGCGGCACACCGCACGCAGCTGCGCCGGCACTCGGGCCTCGACGACCGCGCGCCCGTGGTGACCGAGCCGTCGAGCCACTGGGTGGTGCAGGACTGCTTCGCCGGCGAGCGTCCTCCGCTGGAGGAGGTGGGGGTCCACGTCGTCGGCGACGTCGCTCCCCACACCGCGATGAAGACCCGGATGCTCAATGCCGCCCACCTCGCGCTGGGCTACCTCGCCGCCCCCACGCAGCACACCACCACCGACACCGCCATGGCCGACCCGGCGCTCGGTGGCCTGGTCGAGCAGATGCTCCGGCTGGAGGTGCAGCCACTGCTCGCGCCGGCGCCGGGCGTCGATCCGGTCGCCTACCGGCACGAGGTGCTGGCGCGGCTGGGCAACCCCGCGATCGGCGACCCGCTGGCACGGCTGCGGCGCCGCGGGTCCGTGCGGATGCGCCACTACGTGCTGCCCTCGCTCGAGGACGCAGTCCTGGGCAGCCGCCCGCACCGCGTCCTGCTGTCGGTGCTCGCCGCCTGGGTCGACCACCTCGGGGGCCTCTCCGAGGAGGACCTCGGACCCGAGGAGCGCGAGGCGCTGTGCGAGCCGGCGCTCGACACGCTCCTGCCCCTGGCACGCGAGGCGCACACCGACATACGTCCGTTCCTGGCTGCTGCCGACGGGTTCGAGCGGCTGCGGGCCCGTCCCGCGTTCGTCCGCGACCTGCAGGACGAGCTGGCCACCGTCCGAGGAGGTGCCCGTGCGGCGTCCTGACCACCGGCCCGGCGACGCCCGGCCCGCCCTGCTGCTGGATGCCGACGGCACCCTCTTCCCCTCCGAGGAGCCGGCCTTCGAGGCGTCCACGCGGGTGACCAACGCCTTCCTGCGCGAGCTCGGCTCGACCGAGCAGTGGACCCCCGACGAGCTGCGCCAGCGTGCCGTGGGGCGCAACTTCCGCAGCCTCGCCACCGACCTGGCCCGCGACGCCGGTCGCACGCCCAGGGACGTCGGGCTGGAGGCATGGGTGGCGCGGGAGCAGGAGGTCGTCACCACTCACCTCGCCGCGACGCTGCGCCCCGATCCGGAGGTCACCGCCGCCGTACGCCGCCTGGCCCGTCACTGGCGCCTCGCGGTCGTGAGCTCGAGCGCGCTGGCCCGCCTGGACGCCTGCTTCCGGGTGACCGGGCTCGCGGACCTGCTGCCCCCGGAGAGCCGGTACAGCGCCCAGGACTCGCTCCCGGTCCCGACCAGCAAGCCCGACCCGGCCGTCTACACCGCCGCTGTCGCTGCTCTCGGTGTGCCGCCCGCCGCCGCGCTCGCGGTCGAGGACGCCGCCTCCGGGGTGACCTCGGCGGCCGCGGCCGGGATCCCGGTCGTCGGCATCCTGGCCTTCGTCCCGCCCGCCGAGCGCTCGCGTCGCGCCGCCGACCTGGTCGCCGCCGGTGCCCGGACCGTCGGGAAGGACTGGGAGCTGGTCGAGGCCGCGGCCGCCGTGGCGCACCTCGCGGCGCTGCACGCGCTGACCGAGGACGTCGGTGGAATCGCGGACCGGGCCCCGGCGCTGGCACGATGGTCGCCGGTGTCCACGGGAGGAGTGCCTCGTTGAGGGTGGTGTGGAACAGCTTCCACGGGAGGTTCTCCGACAACCCCCGCGCGCTGTGGGAGCGGCTCGACGGTCGGGACGGAGTGGAGCACGTCTGGCTGGCCCACGAGGCCCACCTCTCCTCGTTCCCGTCCCACGTCCGCACCGTCGACATCGACGGCGCCGCCGCCCGTGACGCGCTGGAGTCGGCGGACCTCGTGGTCGCCAACACCCACACCGAGGTTGAGTGGGACAAGCAGCCGGGCACGACGTACGTCCAGACCTGGCACGGCACGCCGCTCAAGCGCGTGCACCGTGACGTGCGGTGGGCGCCCGACGGCGTGCTCGACCGCCTCGACCGCGATGTCGCGCGCTGGGACCTGCTCCTGAGCCAGAGCGCCTGGAGCACGCCGCGGCTGCGCAGCGCCTTCCGCCGGGACGGTGAGGTGCTCGAGTCCGGCTACCCCCGCAACGACGTGCTGTCGCGCCCGGAGAGCAAGACCGTGCGGGCCGACGTACGTCGCCGGCTGGGCATCGCCGACGACGCGGTCGTCGTGCTCTACGCGCCCACCTGGCGCGACGACGAGAAGGAGCAGGGCTCCGAGCTGACCTACCCGCTCGACCCCGCGGCACTCATGCGGGGCCTCGGGCCGGGGCACGTGCTGCTGGTGCGCGCGCACTACCTCTTGACCGGGCGGCTGCACCTCGACGCCCTCCCCGGCGTGCACGACGTGTCGCTCTACCCCGACCTGCGCGACCTCTACTGCGCCGCGGACGTGCTCGTCACCGACTACTCCTCGGCGATGTTCGACTTCGCCGTGACGGGACGCCCGATGGTGCACCTGGCACCTGACCTCGAGCGCTTCCGCGACACCGTGCGCGGCTTCTACGTCGACCTGGAGTCCGTCGCACCGGGGCCCATCGTGGCGTCCACCAGTGAGCTGGTCGACGCCCTGGGCGGGCTCGAGACGCTGGAGGAGGCCTGGGCGGTCCGCTCGACCGCCTTCCGCGAGACGTTCACCCCGCTCGACGACGGCGACGCCGGCGCGCGGGTGCTCGCGCGTCTCGGCCTGGGCGGCTAGACGTCCTCGGGGAGCCGGCCCCACCCACCGGCGGGCGTCCCCTCGACCGGGTAGGCCGGCCAGTCGAAGAGCTGCTGCTGGAAGTGCACGAGCCAGGTCAGCACCCGCGGGTCGGCGTCGACGAGGTGCTGCCACCCCCGCACGAGCTCGGCGAAGAACGCCTCGGGCCCGAGCTCGACGCGCTTGTCGTCGGGCCCGAAGGCGCCGAACGTCGTGTGCTCCTGCCGGCAGTCGTGCTCGCCGAGGATCCGGTCGGACTCCGCGACGACCCGGCGCCGCAGCTCCTCATCGCGCATCCGGCCGACCGGCCGCGTGTGCAGCACCGGTGTGGAGTCGATGACGCCGACGTCGCGGTGGTCGAGCAGATGGGGCCACAGCGAGTCCAGGCCCCATCCCCACCCGGTCTCGGTGAGCTCGAGCGTGGGAAGCAGCCGGTCCAGGGCGGAGGCGCTGAAGCCCGGCATCATGATCTCGACGAAGCCGGTCCAGCGCCCGGCGAAGCTGTGGTTCTGCATGGTCGAGAAGTGCGCGAAGTACGACGCGTCCTGCAGCGCGGGCGCGAACAGGTCGAGCCCCACCGCTTTCGCGGTCGCGAACATCCGGTTGATGGCGTCCGGGCTGGTGAGGATGTCGTCGTCCGGCATCCAGACCTGGTCGTAGTCGCGCCAGCCGTCCCACGTGCCCAGGAGCTCACGCATCCCCGACCACTTGGGGCCGGGGATGACGTCGGCGACCTCGCAGTCGAGGTCGTCCTGCGGTGCCAGGGGCTGGTAGGGCACCAGCACCACGTCGTAGTCGCGCTCCACGTCGCCGTCTAGCCAGTTCGCGTGCAGCGATCTGCGGCCCACGCGCGCCAGCACCAGGTTCTTCGTCCGGTTCGTCGTCACTGCCGCTGGTACCCGCTGCGCGCGACCGAAAACAGGGGCGCCTTCGCGGCACCGCCCGCGCCCTGGCGGCCGGCTGGAGTGCCGACCTCCGCCCGGCATGGGGTCCGAGCGGAGGTCGACGCCGGTGGGACCCGCTCGCGCTGGTGAGATTCACCCGCCGTGGTGCTGAGTCACGACCCGATGTACGTGGGCTGCTCCGACACGTCGAGGCTACTGAGTGCGCTGCGGGTCCGCAGCGGTTTCCGGCAACTCGCGCGCGAACCCGTGGCGTGCCGCCCAGACCACCGCCTGGCTTCGCCGCACGACCCCGATCGTGCGGTACAGGGTGCGCACGTAGGTCTTCACCGAGCTGATGCTCAGCTCGGTCCCTGGTCGATGAGCACCAGGACCTGCGCCTACGACAGCGACGACTGTCGCCGCGAGCAGGCCGCCGACATGAGCGAGGGGCCACCGCCGCCGACATGGGGGGCGACGACGGTAGCCCGACCTGGCGACCGCACGCGAGCGTTCCGCCCTCCGGCTCACGCTCGCGCCGCGACAGGCACCTGGCCAGCATCGGTCCGCCCGGGGCCGGCCGTCATCGCCCAGATGAGGGATCCGGAGGGTCGACCCCACCTGTCCCGGGCCGAGGCCGACCAGGCCCGGGAGGAGCCGCATACCCAATAGACGGGAACATCGCCCGCTCATCGGCGCCCCGGCCTCCAGGGCCGCGACCCTCAGGCATGTGGGGCCACATGAGGAGGAGGCCGCGCACTCGGCGTGCGATCGAAGGGTGTGGGCGGTGACGAAGGACGCGACGCGGCAGGTCGGGCACCCGGCGCGCGTGAGCGTCGTCATCCCCGCCCACGACGAGGCGGCGGTGATCGAGGCCAACCTCCACGCCCTGCTCGACGGGACGGAGCCGGGCCGGCTCGAGGTCGTGGTGGTCTGCAACGGGTGCACCGACGAGACCGCCGACATCGCCCGACGTTTCGACGGCGTGCGCGTGGTCGAGATCACCGAGCCGTCCAAGGCCCGGGCGGTCCAGGTCGGCAACACGTGCGCGACGGCGTTCCCCCGCGTCCACCTCGACGCCGACGTGACGATCTCCGGAGCCGACGTCCTCAGGCTGGCCGCCGCCCTCGGCGACGAGGTCCACGCCGTGGCACCCGTCCGGGTGCTGCCGCTCGCCCGGTCCTCGTGGCCGGTGCGCAGCTACTACCGCGTCTGGGAGCGCCTGCCGCAGGTACGTCGAGGGCTCTTCGGTCGCGGCGCCATCGCCCTCTCCGCCGCGGGACAGCGGCGCGTGGACGCACTGCCGACGCTGATGAGCGACGACCTCGCGATCTCGGAAGCGTTCGGGGAGGCCGAGCGGCGCGTCGTCCCGGACGCGACGGTGGTCGTGCACCCGCCGCGCACGACGGCCGACCTGCTGCACCGGCGCGTGCGCGTCGTCACCGGCAACGCCCAGGCGAGCGATCTCGGGATCCGGCGCCGGGAGTCGGTCACGACCCCCACCGTGCTGCTCGCGATGGCGGCCCGCCACCCGCGGCTCGCGCTCCACCTCCCCCTCTTCCTCGGCATCGGGCTCCTCGCCCGTGCGAGGTCGCGCCGCGCCGTGCGGACCCGCGACTTCACGACCTGGTTGCGCGACGAGAGCTCGCGGGCCTAGCCCCCGTGCCACCCGAAGACGAAAGCAGAAGACACATGTCGAATCGCTCGAGCAGTCGATCCATCCGTGACTCCCTGTCGCGACGCCTCCGGGCTGCGGCCGTGCTCGTCCTGGCGATCGGCGGGCTGACGGTGGTGGGGACCCCGACCGGGTCCAGCGCGGTGACCGGGGTGGCCGCGGCCATCGCTCCCTGTGGTGCGGGCGGCAACAAGGTCGCCTGCGAGAACAGCCTGCCCGGCACGCCGTCGAGCGTCTGGGACGACTTCTACGGCGCGGGTGACGACACCATCCAGGGCTTCTCCACCGACATCAGCGTCAACGTCGGCCAACGGGTGGACTTCAAGATCGACACCGATGCCAGCGACTACGACATCACGATCTACCGCCTCGGCTACTACGACGGCGACGGCGCGCGCCGGATCACCTCGGTGAACCCGTCGGTCCCGCTGCCCCAGTCGCAGCCGGACTGCATCACCGACGCCGCCACCGAGCTGTACGACTGCGGCACGTGGAAGGTCTCCGCCTACTGGAACGTGCCGACGACCGCGGTCTCGGGCGTCTACATCGCCCACCTCGACCGGCCCGACACCGGTGGCTCCAGCCACATCACCTTCATCGTGCGCGACGACTCCAGCCACTCCGACGTGGTGTTCCAGACCTCCGACACCACGTGGCAGGCCTACAACGACTACGGCGGCTCGAGCTTCTACCACGGGGGCGCCAACGGGCGGACCTTCAAGGCGAGCTACAACCGGCCGTTCGCGACGCGCGGCGGCAGCACCAACCACGACTTCTTCTTCTCGGCCGAGTACCCGATGGTCCGCTTCCTGGAGAGGAACGGCTACGACGTCAGCTACCTGGCCGGTGTCGACACCGCTCGCTCCGGGTCACTGCTGCTCAACCACAAGACCTTCCTGTCCGTCGGCCACGACGAGTACTGGAGCGGCGCGCAGCGCGCCAACGTCGAGGCGGCGCGCGACGCCGGCGTGAACCTGATGTTCCTGAGCGGCAACGAGATGTACTGGCGCACCCGCTACGAGCCGTCGGCCGACGCCGGCCACACGGCCTACCGCACCCTGGTGTCCTACAAGGAGACGTGGGAGAAGGCCAAGATCGACCCCGCGAGCGAGTGGACCGGCACCTGGCGCGACCCGCGCTACGCGCCCAAGAGCGCGGGAGCCGGGCGTCCCGAGAACGCGGTGACCGGGACGATCTACATGTCGAACTTCACGGACCTGCCTGTCACCGTGAGCGCCGCCGAGGGCAAGATGCGGCTGTGGCGAGGCACCACCCTGACCTCGATGACGTCCGGCTCGGCGGCTCTCGCGCCCCACACCGTGGGCTACGAGTCCAACGAGGACGTGGACAACGGTGAGCGGCCACCCGGGCTGATCCGGCTGTCGACGACGACGGGCCACTCGCCGGAGTACCTGCAGGACTTCGGCAACACGACCGCGGTCGGGACGACGACGCACCACGTCACGATGTACCGGGCTCCCAGCAAGGCGCTCGTGTTCAGCGCCGGCAGCATCCAGTGGAGCTGGGGGCTGGACGCCGAGCACGACTCCCCCTACGCCCCCGAGCCTGCGGACCGCCGGATGCAGCAGGCCCAGGTCAACCTGCTGGCCGACATGAGCGCCCAGCCGACCACGCTCGACAGCACGCTCACCCTGGCGACCAAGTCGACCGACCTCGTCGGACCGACCGTCGCGGTCGCCGCACCGGCGAGCGGCGCGAGCATCGCGCACGGGACGCAGACGACGGTCACCGGGACCGCGACCGACACCGGCGGTGGCCGGGTGGCCGGGGTCGAGGTGTCGACGGACTCCGGGGCGACCTGGCACCCGGCGACCGGCACGACGAGCTGGTCCTACTCCTTCTCGCAGTCGGGCATGGGAGCCACCGGGCTGCGCGTCCGCGCCATCGACGACAGCGCCAACATCGGCACGACCGTGACCCGCGACGTCACCGTCACCTGCCCGTGCGGGGTGTTCGGGTCCACGGTGCCCGCCGTCGCTGCCGTCGACGACGCGGCGTCGGTGGAGCTGGGTCTGCGGTTCCGACCCACCGCGGACGGGTTCGTCTCCGGGGTGCGCTTCTACAAGGGCGCCGGCAACGGCGGGACGCACGTGGGCTCGCTGTGGAGCACCGGTGGTGAGCGGCTCGCCCGGGCGACGTTCACCGAGGAGACCGCCACGGGCTGGCAGACCGTGCGGTTCGCGACCCCCGTCCCGGTCACCGCCGGCCAGACGTACGTCGCCTCCTACACCGCACCCCAGGGCCACTTCAGCGTGGAGCCGTGGGCCTTCGCGGCGAAGGGCGTCGACACCGTGCCGCTGAAGGTCGACGGCGGCTTCGGCTCCGTCCCGGCCGGCGTCTACGCGGTCGCGGACCGGTTCCCGGTCAACAGCGCGCGCCAGGCGAACTACTTCGTGGACGCGATGTTCACCTCGGTCGACGACTCGCCCCTGGCCGCGACGGATCCGTGGCCGATCGCGGGCTCCACCAGCGTGCCGTCGTCCACGACGGTCTCGGTCAAGCTCAACAAGACCGTCACGGCGAGCAGCGTCGCGCTCACCCTCAAGGACGCCGCCAACGGCTCCGTGCCCGGCACGACCTCCTACGACAGCAGCACCCGGACCGGGACCTTCACCCCGACCTCCCCGCTCGCCGGCTTCGTCCGGCACACCGCGACCGTGAGCGCGACCGACCCCGGGGGCAACCAGGTCTCGTCCGGCGGGTCCTGGACCTTCACCACCGCGAAGCCCGCGAGCGCTCCCGGCGTGTGCCCCTGCACCCTGTTCGACGAGTCCAAGGTCCCGAGCCTGCTGGAGTCCGACGATCCGGGCCCGGTCACGCTCGGCGTGCGGTTCACCTCCGACAAGGCGGGATCGGTCACCGGCATCCGCTTCTACAAGGGCGTCAACAACACCGGCACCCACACGGGCGCCCTCTGGACGGCCGGCGGGACCCAGCTCGCGCAGGGCACGTTCACCGGTGAGTCGACGGCCGGCTGGCAGACGCTGACCTTCGCCGAGCCGGTCCCGATCGCCAAGAACACCCAGTACGTCGCGTCGTACCGCGCGCCGGTGGGCCGCTGGTCGGCCGACCTCAACGCCTTCGGCGGGACCGACCTCAACCGCGCCCCGCTCCACGTCCTGAGGGACTCGGGGTCCTACACCTACGGTGCCGGGTTCCCGGGCTCACCGTCGGCGTCGAACTACCACGTGGACGTGCTCTTCGAGCGCGGTGCCCCGGCGATCGGCGTCGCCGGCCAGGACCCTGCGCCCGGAGCGCTCTCGGTGCCCCGCACGGCGCCGGTCAAGGTGTCGTTCACGGACCCGGTCCAGCCGACCGGCTACTCGGTGCAGGTGAGCCAGGTGACGGGGGCGGGGCTCACCCCGGTCGCGGGAGCGGTGACGCGCTCCCCCGACTCCATGACCCTGACGTTCACGCCCTCCTCACCTCTGCCGGCCGACACCGACGTCCGCGTCGTCCTGTCGGGCGTGACGTCGGTCGAGGGGGCCGCGCTCGCCACCCAGACCTGGACGTTCCGCACGAGAGGACCCGACTCCGCCGACGCCCAGACCCTGTTCAGCGACGTCGTGCCGGACACCCCGTCGGCGAACGAGTCCTCGCCGGTCGAGCTCGGCACGCTGTTCCGGCCCACCAAGAACGGCCAGGTGACCGCCATCCGGTTCTTCAAGGGGGCCGGCAACGGCGGCACCCACACCGGGTCCCTGTGGAGTGCCGCGGGTGACCGGCTCGCCACCGTGACGTTCGCCGACGAGACGGCGAGCGGGTGGCAGACGGCCACGCTGTCCTCGCCGGTGCAGGTGACGGCCGGCACGTCCTACCTGGTGTCCTACTACGCGCCTCAGGGCCACTACGCCTTCACCCCCGGGTTCTTCGCGAGTCCGTGGACCAACGGAGCCCTGACGGCCCCCGCGGGGAGCAACGGCCGCTACCTGTACGGCGCCGGGGGTGGGTTCCCGACCAGCTCGTGGGCCTCGACGAACTACTTCGTGGACGTCCAGCTCAAGCCCGACGCCCCGACCGTGGGCATCGCCTCGCGGGCGCCTGCACCCGGGGCCGACGACGTGCCGCGCACGGCGAAGCCGGCCGTCGCCTTCACCGCTCCGGTGGAGCCTGGAGGGACCATGACCGTCGCAGCGGGGTCGACCCCCGTCGCCGGCTCTGCTCAGCTGTCCGCCAACGGTCAGACGATGACGTTCACCCCCAGCGGCACGCTGCCGGCCTCGAGCGACGTCACGGTGACCCTCACCGGCATCGTGTCGACCGAGGGTGCCGCGCTCGGGACGCAGACCTGGACGTTCCGCACCGAGGCCGGGGCGACGGCGTTCGCGTCCCTGCTGGACGGTCAGGTCCCCGCGAGCCCCGCGGTGAGCGACGGCCAGCCGATCGAGCTGGGCATGGCGTTCACCCCGTCCGCGAGCGGCGCCGTCACCGGCATCCGCTTCTACAAGGGGACCTCCAACACGGGCACGCACACGGGGTCGATCTGGAGCACCAGCGGCACCCGGCTGGCGACGGTCACCTTCACCGGCGAGAGCGCGTCCGGGTGGCAGAGCGCCGGTCTGGCGACCCCGCTGAGCCTGACGGCGGGCCAGACCTACGTCGTGTCCTACTACTCGCCGACCGGGGTCTTCGCGATCACGCCCGGCTTCTTCACGGCGCCGGTCAGCGTCGGCCCGCTGTCGGCGACAGCCGCCAACGGGCGCTACCGCTACGGCGCCGGTGGCGGCTTCCCGAACGGGACCTCGGGCGGCGGCAGCAACTACTGGGTGGACGTCGTCTACCGCTACCAGACGAACTGAGCCACGCCGCCGATCCACGGTGCTCCGACGCCCTCCCCTATTTAGGGGAGGCGGGACCGCAAACGGTCCGCACGGTCCGCGGATGCTGAAGCGTGAGGCGCACCGACACCACCGCACCGCACAAGAACCTGGGGAGAGACGTGCACACTCAGACGAGTGCCCTCGCAGGCGCCACCGTCCTGGTCACCGGGGGCGCCGGCTTCATCGGCAGCCACCTGGTGGACGCGCTGCTGGCCGCCGACGTGGCGAAGGTCCAGGTCGTGGACAACCTGGTGAACGGCCGGGTGGAGAACCTCGCGCCGGCGCTGGAGGACCCCCGTACCGATCTTGCGGTGGTGGACATCCGCGACCGGGCGGCGGTTACCCCGCTGCTGCAGGGGGCCGACGTGGTGATGCACCTGGCCTGCCTCGGCGTGCGGCACAGCCTGCACGACCCGGTCGAGAACCACTCGGTCAATGCCGAGGGGACCCTGCACCTGCTGCAGGCGGCCAGGAGGGAGCGCGTCGGCAGGTTCGTGCACGTCAGCTCGAGCGAGGTGTTCGGCACCGCCCAGACCGTGCCGATGGACGAGCGGCACCCGACCTGGCCGGAGACGGTCTACGGCGCCTCCAAGCTCGCCGGCGAGGCCTACGCGCGCGCCCACTTCCGCACCTACGGGCTCCCGGTGGTCGTCGTCCGGCCGTTCAACACCTACGGTCCGCGCAGCCACTTCGAGGGCGACAGCGGTGAGGTCATCCCGCGGACTATCGTGCGGGCGATGTGCTCGAAGCCGGCGCTGGTCTTCGGTGACGGCACCCAGACCCGCGACTTCACGCACGTCTCCGACACCGCGGCGGGCCTGATCGCCCTCGCGACGTGCGAGGAGGCCGTCGGCGAGACCGTCAACCTCGGCTCCGGCAGCGAGACCAGCATCAACGACCTGGTCGAGCTGATCCGCCAGCAGGTCGACGCGGACGTGCCGGCCGCCGTCCACGCCGAGGACCGGCCCGGCGACGTACGCCGCCTCCTCGTCGACGACACGCTCATGCGCAAGCTCACCGCCTTCGAGCCACGGATCGCCTTCGAGGACGGGATCGAGGAGCTGGTCTCGTGGTTCACCCAGCGGCCCGAGTCGCCCGAGTCGATGCTGGCCCAGATCGAGGACAGGAACTGGGGCGCATGAAGGTCGTGGCCACCGAGCTCGCCCTGCCGGGCGTCCGGCTGCTCGAGCTCGAGACGCACGAGGACCACCGCGGGTTCTTCTACGAGTCCTACAGCCGACGCACGTTCGCCGACCTCGGGATCGACCTGACGTTCGTGCAGGACAACCACTCGCGGTCCCGTGCGGGTGTCGTCCGGGGCCTGCACTACCAGGGGCCGGACGGGGCGCAGTGGCGCCTGGTCCGGTGCACCGTGGGCGAGATCCACGACGTCGTCGTGGACCTCGAGGTCGACTCCCCCACCTTCGGGCAGTGGCTGGGCGTCCGGCTCAGCGCCGAGAGCCGCTCGCAGCTGCTGGTCCCGCCCTCCTACGCCCACGGGTTCGCGGTGGTCTCGGACGTGGCCGAGGTGCAGTACAAGTGCACCGGCCTGCACCGGCCCGACGCCGAGCGCGCCCTCGCCCACGACGACCCCGAGCTCGCGATCGCCTGGCCGGTCGAGCAACCCCTCACCTCCGCGAAGGACGCCGGCGCGCCCTCCTTCGCCGACTACCGCGCCCACCCCGACTTCGGGCCGGGCTGGTCCGAGCACAGGAGCCCCCGCTCATGATCCCCATCACCCGACTCGCCCTCGGGGAGGCCGAGGCGGCCGCTGCCGCCGCCGTCGTCCACTCCGGCTGGCTCATGAACGGACCGCGCACGGCGGAGTTCGAGCGCCTGGTCGCCGAGTACGTCGGCGCCGAGCACGCCGTCGCCGTCAGCAGCTGCACCACGGGGCTGCACCTCGCGCTCCTCGCCGCCGGGGTCGGCCCCGGCGACGAGGTCATCTGCCCGTCGTTCAGCTTCATCGCCACCGCGAACGCCATCCGCTACTGCGGCGCCACCCCGGTCTTCGTCGACATCGACCCGCGCACCTACAACATCGACGCGGACCTGGTCGAGGCCGCGGTCACGGCGCGGACGCGCGCGGTCCTGCCGGTGAGCCAGATCGGTCTCCCGGCCGACATCCCCGCCATCAACGCGGTCGCCGGCCGACACGGCCTCAAGGTCGTCGAGGACGCGGCGCCCTCCTTGGGGGCCACCGTCCACGGTCGGCGCCTCGGCGCCCTGTCGGACCTCACCTGCTTCTCCTTCGACGCTCGCAAGATCCTCACCACCGGCGAGGGCGGCATGGTGACCACGGACGACGCGCGTGCCGCGGAGCGGATCCGCCTGCTGCGCGCCCACTCCGCCTCCGTCTCGACCGCCGACCGCGACCGGGCGCAGAAGGTGGTCCTGGAGACCTACCCCGAGGTCGGCTTCAACCACAAGATCACCGACATCCAGTCGGCCATCGGGGTCGTCCAGATGGGGCGGGTCGACGAGATCGTCGCCGAGCGCGAGCGGCTCGGTCGTCGCTACGACCAGCTGCTCGCCGGCCAGGAGGGCGTGGAGACGCCGTACGTCCCGGAGGGCTTCACCCACGTCTACCAGTCCTACAACGTCCGCCTGCACACCGAGCGGACCCAGGAGGAGCTGATGGTGGCGATGCTCGAGCTGGGGGTCGCGACCCGCCGGATCTTCGCCATCCACACGCAGCCGGCCTATGCGGACCTGCCGACGGCGTCGCTGCCGCACACGGACGAGGCAGCCGCCCGGACCGTGCTCCTGCCGATGTTCTTCGGCCTGACCGACGACGAGCAGGACCAGGTCGTCACCGCCCTCGAGAAGTGCCTGTGAGCGCCTCAAGCAAGGAGAACCACGATGTCCCGTGACCGTCTGGGGGTCGCCGTCGTCGGTGCCGGCTACTGGGGGCCGAACCTCGTCCGCAACTTCCTGGCCAGCGACGACTGGGACCTGGTGGCGGTGTGCGACCTCGACACCGGCAAGGCTCGCAGGCTCGTGCAGGACCTGCCCTTCGTGACCGTCACCGACTCGCTGGCCGAGGTGCTCGCGATGAGCGACGTGGACGCGGTCGCGATCGCGACGCCCGCCGCCACGCATCAGGGACTGGCGCTGGCGGCGTTGCGCGCCGGCATGCACGTCCTGGTGGAGAAGCCGCTCGCGGACAGCACGGCCCGCGGCCGCGAGATGGTGCGTCAGGCGGAGCAGCACGGCCTGGTCCTGATGGCCGACCACACCTACTGCTACACGCCGGCCGTCAGCAAGATCCGCGAGCTGGTGGCCGACGGCGCGCTCGGCGAGATCCTGTTCATCGACTCCGTCCGGATCAACCTGGGCCTGGTCCAGCCCGACGTCGACGTGCTCTGGGACCTCGCGCCGCACGACCTGTCGGTCTTCGACTTCGTGCTGCCGGGAGGCCTCGACCCGATCGGCGTCTCGGCGCACGGCTCCGACCCGCTGGGTGCGGGCAAGGCCTGCGTGGGCCACCTCAACCTGCCCCTGCGGAGCGGGGCGATGGCCCACGTCCACGTCAACTGGCTCAGCCCCACCAAGATCCGGCAGATGGTCATCGGCGGCTCCCGCCGCACGCTGGTCTGGGACGACCTCAACCTCGTCCAGCGCGTCAGCATCTACGACCGCGGCGTCGAGCTGACGGACCGCCCGGCCGACGGCGAGGCCCGCGCCGCGCGCAACGTCGCCTACCGGGTGGGCGACACGTGGGCGCCGGCGCTCCAGGAGCGCGAGGCCCTCGGCGCCATGGTCGAGGAGTTCGCGGCGAGCATCCGCGAGGAGCGCGCGCCGCGCACCGACGGCCGCGCCGGGCTGCGCATCCTCCACGTCCTGGAGGCCGCCGGCGCGAGCATGCGGGCGCAGGGCACCCTGGTCCCGCTGGCCGGCGAGCCGGCCGCCGCAGCGCCGGTGCGGGTCACGACATGAGGCTCGTGCTCGTCGCCGCCAGCGGACTCGCTCTCGAGGCGATCGCGGCCGTGCGGACCTTCGGCTACCTGGAGGACGCGGTGGTCCTCGACGACGACCCCGGCCGCTGGGGCACCGACCTGGGCGACGTGCCGGTCGTGGGCGGCCTGGCGGAGGTTCGCCAGCACGAGGGGCACCGGGTGCTGGTGTGCGCCGGGCGCGGCACGGCTCGCCGGAGCATCGTGGAGCGGCTCGCCGGGCTCGGCGTCCACGAGGACCGCTACCTCACGCTGGTCCACCCCTCGGTGTCGCTGCCCGCGGACTGCACCATCGGCCGGGGCAGCATCCTGCTCGCCGGCGTCGTGCTCACCGCCCACGTGCGCCTGGGGTCCCACGTCGTCGTGATGCCGAACGCCACGCTCACCCACGACGACGACGTGGCCGACTACGCGACCGTGTGCGCCGGGGCCGTGCTCGGCGGACGGGTCCGGGTCGGCCGGGCGGCGTACGTCGGCATGAACGCGTCCGTGCGGGAGGGCCTCACCGTCGGCCCCGGGTCCACGCTCGGCATGGGAGCCGCCCTCACCAGGGACCTCCCGCCGGAGCAGGTGTGGGCCGGCGTCCCCGCCCGCCGCCTCGAGATGACGCTCGGGACGAACCGCCCCACCACCCCCGACCAGTCGGGCGCTCGCGGCGCTCGAGGAAGGCATGTGCCATGACCATCCCCCTGGTGGACCTCGCCGCTCAGCACGACGAGGTCGCGGACGAGGTGAGTATCGGCCTCGCGGACGTCTTCCACAGGACGGCGTTCGTGGGTGGGCGGGAGGTCGACGACTTCGAGCGCGAGTACGCCGCCTACGTCGGCACCCGGCACTCCATCGGCGTCGCCAACGGGACCGAGGCCCTCGAGCTCGCGCTGCGGGCGGTCGGGGTGCGAGCCGGCGGCGAGGTGATCGTGCCCGCCAACACCTTCATCGCGACCGCCGAGGCGGTGTCCCGCATCGGGGCGCACCCGGTGCTCGTCGACGTCGACGACGAGCACCTCCTCATCGACCCCCAGGAGGTGCGCGGCGCGATCACCGCTCGGACGCAGGCGATCGTGCCCGTGCACCTCTTCGGCCAGACCGCGTTCGTCGAGCGCCTGCGGGCCCTGGCGGGCGGCGTCCCCATCGTCGAGGACGCGGCCCAGGCGCAGGGAGCCCAGCGTCACGGTCGCGCGGCCGGTTCGCTGGGCGCCGTCGCGGGGACGAGCTTCTACCCAGGGAAGAACCTGGGCGCCGCCGGTGACGCGGGGGCCGTGACCACGGACGACCCGGAGATCGCCGCGTCGGTCAGGTTGCTCGCCGCCCACGGATCGCCGCGCAAGTACGTGCACGACGTCGTGGGGATGAACTCCCGCCTCGACACCATCCAGGCCGTCTACCTGAGCGCCAAGCTGTCCCGGCTGGAGAAGTGGAACGAGCTGCGTCGCGAGGCCGCCGCCCGCTACGCCGAGCTGCTGGCCGACGTGCCGGGACTGCGGGTGCCGCGATCGGCCGAGGGCAACAGCGACGTCTGGCACCTCTACGTCGTGCGGTCACAGCGTCGCGACCGTCTGCTCGCCGACCTGGGCGCCGCGGGCATCGGTGCGGGCGTCCACTACCCGACGCCGGTCCACCTGACCGGGGCCTACGCCCACCTCGGTCTCGGACCGGGCAGCTTCCCGGTGGCCGAGCGAGCGGCCGGCGAGATCCTGTCGCTGCCGATGTACCCGCACCTGGCCGGCGACCAGCAGGAGCGGGTCGCCGCCGCCGTGGCCGCGTCCCAGGAGGGCTGACGTGCGCCTGCGTCGGCCGGTGCCGCTCACGTCGCGTCCCCGCGTCTCGGTGGTCGTGCCCTGCTACAACTACGGGCGGTTCCTGCCCCAGGCGGTGGCCTCGGCGCTCGACCAGGACCACGTCGACGTCGACGTGCTGATCGTCGACGACGCCTCGACCGACGACAGCGTCGCGGTCGCCCACCGGATCGCGGCGGGCGACGACCGGGTGCAGGTCCTGGCGCACGAGACCAACCAGGGCCACATCCGCACCTACAACGAGGGCCTCGGCAAGGTCAGTGGCGACTACCTCGTCCTGCTCTCGGCCGACGACCTGCTGACGCCGGACGCGCTGACCCGCGCCACGGCGCTCATGGAGGCCCACCCGGAGGTCGGGCTGGTCTACGGTCACGCCCCGTCGTTCACCGAGGCGCCCCCCGAGGTCGACTGCCGCCCCCGGAGCTGGTCGGTGTGGGGCCCCGGCGAGTGGCTGACGCCGCGCGCCCGCCGCTCCAGGAACCCCGTCTACACGCCGACGGCGGTGATGCGCAGCGCCGCGTGGTCGGAGATCGGCGCCTACGACGAGCGCCTCCCGCTGGGCGCCGACATGCTGCTCTGGTACCAGGCCGCCGCCTGCTGGGGAGTCGGCCGCGTCAACAACGGCGCCCAGGCGTTCTACCGCGTGCACGGCGCCAACATGCACCTGACGAGGTTCGCCGGGATGCACCGCGACCTCGTCGAGCAGCGCGAGGTCCTCCGGATCCTCTTCGACGACCCGCCGCGAGGGGTCGACCTGGGAAGCGGGCTCCGCGAGCAGGCCCACCGCTCCGTCGTGCGCCGGGCTCGGCGCCTCGCCCTCGCCAGCCGCCGCGACGGGGCCGGCGCCGACCAGACCGACGCGTTCACCCGCTTCGCGCAGGAGACCGAGACCACCGTGCCTGCGGCCTCCCCGCGGCCGCTGGCCGCGCTGGCCGACGGGCTCCTCGAGCACCGCGCCGCGGCGTTCCTGCGGCGGGTCGAGGAGCACCTGAGGTGGCGGCTCTGGCGCAGGTACGGCGTATGACCGCGCCCGCGACCCTGGGCGCGCGGGTTCGCACGGGCATCATGTGGAGCGCGCTGAACAACCTGACGTTGCGACTCGGCACGCTGGTGACCGGCATCTTCCTGGCCCGCCTGCTCGACCCCGAGGCGTTCGGGGTCTTCGCCATCGCCCTCACCGTGCAGACCGCGCTGATGACCCTCAGCGAGCTGGGGCTCGCGGCCGACCTGATCCGGCACGGTGACATCGACCGGCGGGGGCCCACGATCGCCACCCTGTCGCTGGTCTCCTCCGGCTTCCTGACGGTGGCCGTGCTGCTCGCCGCCCCCGCCTTCGCCGACTTCTTCGCGGCACCGGAGGCCACCGCGGTCATCCGCGTGATGGCGCTGACCCTGCTCCTTGCCGGTGTCGGCGTGGTGCCGTTCTCCCGCCTGCAGCGAGACCTGCGGCAGCGGGAGCTCTTCCAGGTCGAGCTCGTCGCCTTCGCGCTGTCGACCGGCCTCGCACTCGGGCTGGCCGTCGCGGGCTGGGGCGCGATGTCGATCGCGATCGGGCGGCTGGTCTCACAGACGGCGGTGGTCGTCCTCCAGTTCGCTCTGACGCGCACCCGCCCGCAGGTCGGGTGGGACCGGTCCGTCGCCCGGTCCGGGCTCCGCTTCGGCCTGCCCCTGTCGGTCGCGGGGCTGCTGTCCCTCGGGCTGCTCAACATCGACAACGTGGCGGTGGGCCGTCTGGGCGGTGTGACCGCGCTCGGTCTCTACAGCATCGCCTTCAACCTGTCCTCGTGGCCGAGCTCGATCGTGGGCACGGCCATCCGGGCGGTCGCGATGCCGGCGTTCGCCGAGATCCACCGGGACGGGACGGACGACTCGACCGCGACGCTCGCACGCGCCTGCGGCCTGACGTGGGGCGTGGCCGTCCCGATGTCGATCGGCCTCGCCGTGCTGGCCCACCCGGTGGTGACGATCCTGTACGGCGAACGGTGGGCGGCCGCCGCCACGGAACTGGTCTGGCTGGCCCCGCTGGGGGCGATGCGGATCCTGATCGACGTGTGGGTCGCCTACCTCACCGCGCATGGACGCTCGCTCCTGCTGCTGAGCTGTCAGCTGCTGTGGTTCGTGGCCCTGGCGCCCACCATGTGGTGGGCGGTCCAGGGTCGCGGCCTGGCCGGGGCCGGTCTCGCGCATGTCGCGATCGCGTCCCTGGTGGCCCTCCCCGCGTTCCTCGTGGCGTTGCGGAGCGCCGGGGTCGGCAGCGCCCAGGTGCTCCGCGCCCTGGGGCTCCCCGTCGCCGCGGCGGTGCCGACCGTGGGCGTCGGGCTGGTGACCGTGGCCGCGCTGGACGACCCGTGGCTCCAGCTGACCGTCGCCGGGCTCGCCATGACCGGCGTCTACGCGCTCACCGCCGGACCCCACCTGCGGCGACTCGTCCTCGACGAGGCGCCGGTGGGTCACGCTCCCCCGACGACGACGGCGAGCACCGTGGGGAGCCACCATGCTGCCTAGCGCCTCGGAGGCGGCCCGGGCCGTGGTCGGTCGCTACCGGTCCCACCGCGAGCTGCGGTGGCGGCGGGTCCCCTCGATCCGGGTGCACCCGGCCCGAGGGACCCCGACGATCTACTACCTCGTGCCGGACGTCGACACCCCGCACGGCGGGGTGCGGGTCGCCTACCGCCACGTCGACCTCCTCAACGCCCTCGGGCTGCGGGCCGCCGTGCTGCACACGGCGCCCGGGTTCCGCGCGACCTGGTTCGCCCACACGACCCGCGTCGTCGACAGCCAGGGCCTGCGGTTCGGGGCCGACGACCTGCTCGTGGTGCCGGAGGTCTACGGGCCCTCGATGCGCCACCTCGACCCCGGCATCCGGGTGCTGGTCTTCAACCAGGGCGCCTACCTCACCTTCGACGCCCTCGACCTCGACACCACCGCGCCCGGATCGCCGTACCGCGACCTCGGTCGCCTCGAGGGGATCATGACGGTGTCGCGCGACAGCGCCGAGCTGCTGGCGATGTCCTTCCCGGACGTGCCTGTCGACGTCGCCCGGCCCGTCGTCGACGGCCGGCTCTTCCACCCGGGACCCGTGCCGGACCGGAGGGCGTTCGCCTACGCCCCGTCCCGGCGCCCGCAGGAGCGGAACCAGGTCCTGCACATGCTGCGCGCCCTCGGGGTGGGGTGGCAGCCGGTGCCGTTGACCGGGATGTCCGAGGGCCAGGTCGCCGAGACGCTGCGCCGCGTCCCTCTCTTCGTCAGCTTCAGCGACCGCGACGGCTTCGGCCTGCCGCCCGCCGAGGCCATGGCGTGCGGCGCCTACGTCGTGGGCTACCCCGGCGGCGGCGGGGAGGAGTTCTTCGACCCCGGCTACTGCAGCCCCGTGAGGTCGACCGCCCAGCTCGTGCGCGAGCTCCAGCGAGTGATGGCACTGCCGTTGGACACGCTCGCGGCCGCGGGACGCCGCGCCTCCGCCGCCGTGCTCCACCGCTACCACGAGGACGGGCTGCGCGCGGACCTGCTGCGGATCTGTGCGCCGCTGATGTCGGAGACCTGAGGGCCCCGGGACTCACGCGGACGTGAGCGACCTGTCTGGGGACGACCGGCGCAGGATCGACCCCGTCCACGGCAGCTGCGCCGGCCGGCGGGAGCGGCGCACCAGGGACTCCAGCGCTCGCCGCGCCTCCGGGTCGCCCGCGAGAGCCCGGCCGGCCTCCCGGGCGACGGCGAGCATCAGGAAGAGGAGGCTGGCGGCCGCGCCGTGCCGTCGGCGGTAGAGACGCACGCGGTTGACCGCCTGCATCGCGTACAGCTCGGGGCTCTGCCCCGAGGCGGCACCGAGGTGCATCGCCAGTGCGCGAGGCTCGACGACGGTGAGGAGACCGAGGTCGCGCGCCCGCAGGCACAGGTCGGTCTCCTCCGAGTACATGAAGAACGACTCGTCCAGGCCGCCGAGCGCGTCGTAGCAGTCACGGCTCACCAGCATCACGGCCCCGGTCGCCCAGTCCACGGGATGGCGGCGGGCGTAGGCCGCGTCGTCGGTGACCACCTCGCTGAGCAGCGGCCACCGTGACTCCCCGAAGCCGACCGACCGCGGCAGCGACGGCTCGCGGCGCAGCGACCGGGCCGTGGCGCCGTCCTGGTCCAGCACCTGCGGCACGACGACCCCCGCGCCGGTCTCCTCCTGAGCCTCGACGAGCCGCTCGACGCAGCCCGGCTCGAGCACGCAGTCGGGGTTGAGCATCAGGATCGGGCCGCTGCCACCCGCCGCCGCGACCCCGCGGTTGAGGCCCGCGGCGTAGCCGTCGTTGGGCGCCGGCACCAGCTGCGCGTCGGCCCGGCGTGCCACCACCGCGGGGGTGGCGTCGACAGACGCGTTGTCGACGATCGTGGTGCGGTACGACAGAGCCCCCGCCGCAGCCGGAAGGCTGTCGAGCAGGGGCCCGATCGTGGCCGCGCTGTTGTACGTCACGACGACGACGTCGACGGGCTGGCTCACGGCGCGATCCTACGAGCGGATCGCGGTCGCTGCAGCCGATCAGCCGCCTGCGGTCACCGGCCGTCCGGTCGTGTCGTCGACGTTGTCGGCCCACTCGACCTGGGCCTGCCGGAGCAGTCCGTAGCCGTAGTAGCCCTTGCCCATCCGGTTGTCGACGTAGCGCACGCCGGTGATGGTGTCGCTGGCGGAGAAGTTGCCGTCGGCGTAGACCGTGTACCCACCGCCCAGGAGGCGGTTGCCGTCGACCACCACGTTGCGGATCGGGCCGAAGTAGTTGTCGACCATGACCGCGGACGTCTGGGTGTGGTTGGACATGTCCACGGTGGTGCCGGTGATGCGGACGTCGCTCTGTCCCCCGTCGATCTGGATCCCGTCGTAGTGCGGGGCGCCAGGAGCGTCCAGGTCGTGGATGTAGGAGTTGCGCATCACCGACCCGGAGCTCGGGACCAGGCCGTTCTCGGCGCCCTGGATGTCGACGCCCACGAACGTGCCGGGGCCCACGATGCCGGAGGAGCCCGGGCTGCCGTCCATGCCGAGGCCGTCGACCTCGACGTTCTCGAACCGCACGTTCTCGGCGCTGTTGGCGATCGTCACGACCCAGAAGGCGCTCCCGCGCACGCGGGTGTTACGCACGGTGACGTTCGAGGCCCTGATCGTCAGCGTCCCGTCGATGTCCAACCCGTCGACGACCGCGCCGTCCGTGGTGACCGTCAGGCTCCGCGAGGCGGTGAGCTTCGTGCCTGCCGGGACTCCCGTCGAGGCGGCGTCACCGTAGCTGCCCGGGGCGGGGCTGGGCTCGGGCACCGGCTCCGGCTCCGGCGCCGGCTCGGGCACCGGCTCGGGCTCCGGCGTGGGCTCCGGCGTGGGCTCGGGCTCGGGCTCCGGCGTCGGCTCGGGCGTCGGGTCAGGCGTCGGCTCCGGCTCCGGCGCCGGCTCGGGGGTGGGCTCGGGGGTGGGCTCGGGGGTCGGGACGGGGGTGGGCGTGGGGCCCGGCCACCACCAGCAGTGACGGCGGTGCGGCCAGCAGTGCCGGCGCGCGCCCGACCAGGTCTCGGCCGACACCCGGTGGTCGGGCCGGACCGAGGATCGGTCCGACGACGCGTCGGGTGCTGCGCCGACCGGCGCCGCCGCCCACAGCGTCGCGGCGACGATGCCGGCGAGCGCGGCACGGCGCGCCTGGGAGAACTTGCTCATGTGGTGACTCCAGAGGGGCTCGTTGGTGTCACGCGGTGCCCCCACGCGCGACGTCCGACCCTGTGCCGCCTGGAGGCGACGAGCCGCGAGGACCGACCTGTCGTCGGCTCTTCGGGCTGCAGGATCGTGGGCAGGCTGCCCTGGTGGTTCCCGTCCAACGAACCCGGTCGCACGGCAGAGCGCAAATTCCGGGGGCGGCGCGAGAACCGCCCGGATCCGCCGTCCCAGGCGCGTCACCAGGGCAAACGCGAGCGCGGGACCGGTGCGTCGTGGTCCCGATTTACCCAATATTGAGGATGCCCGTTCAACGCTCCCCCGCGGGCTGGGGCGACCCCAGGTCCGCGGCCGCTGCCGGCTCCGCGAGCACCCGCACCGGGTGGCGACCACGCGCGCCGGCGTACGACGTCAGCGCGTCGCGCCAGGCCGCCCACGAGCGGCGAGCGAGGAACGGGCGTTCGAAGACGAGGTGGAAGAGCCAGGACGTCAGCAGCACGACCGGCACCGCGGTCGCCAGGAGCAGGGCGAGCCTGCCACCGGGCGGGAGGTCGGGCCGGGACACCCCGACGAGCCAGACCAGCCACAGGATCGGGGCGTGGATCAGGTAGATGCTGTAGCTGTAGGCCCCGACCCTCACCGGCACCCGGCTGCCGAGGACCCGTGCAGCGGCGCGGCCACGTCCCACCGCCAGCCCGCCGACGGCGGCGGCCACCGCGGCGCCGACGAGCAGGTCGACCCAGAAGAAGTGGCCCACGACCCACACGGAGCCCTGCGCCAGGCAGAGCGCGACGAACGCGAGCCCCAGCACGACGCTGGCGGGCATCAGGAACCGGGCGGACCGGGGGTCGGAGCCGGGACGGAGCAGTCCCGCGGCCAGCACCCCCATCGCGAACAGCGCGACGTACTGCGGCGTGATGTTCAGGAAGCGCTCGAAGGGGCTGGCGTTCACGGCGAGCAGGTAGCCGACGAGCACGAGGCCGACGGTGCCTGCGAAGGTCAGACCCATCCCCACGCGCCGTGAGAGGTACACCATGACGGGGAACAGGAAGTAGATCTGCCACTCGACGGCGATGGACCAGAACGCGCCGTTCGGCTTCGCGCTGTCGACGACGTCCTGCAGCATCACGGCGTGGACGAGGACGGCCTTCAGGTCGACCGTGTCCCCGGTCTGGTCGGCCGTCACCACCCCGAACACCACGCACGAGAAGGCCAGCGCCGCCCAGTACGTCGGGAGGATGCGCCATCCGCGACGGGCGATGAACTGCGCGGTCGACCCCGGCAGGTGCAGGTCGCGGCGCATCGGGGCGAGGGCGAGGGAGAAGCCCGAGACGACGATGAAGACCGAGACGGCCAGATGGCCGTAGAGCATCCAGCCGAGCCAGGACGGGCCGCTGTTGCGCGGGAAGCCGGGGTAGACCAGCAGCCAGGAATGGTGGACGACCACGAACACCGCCGCCACCGCCCGGATCCCGTCCAGGTAGTCGAATCGCGCCTGGACCGCAGGGCCCGCCGCGTCCGCCCGCAGCGGCGCGGGCACGCCCGCTGGTCCGGTTGATGTGGCCACGCGGCACCTTGTCCCTCGCCCGTCCCTCAGCCTGGGCGCCTGCCGGCGCTCACTGAGGCTTCGCCCGGCACGCTACGGCGGGCGCGACGCGCGGTCCGGGGTCCCCGCGGCGGGTAGCCAATATTGGGGATGTCGTCGCCGTTGCGCGGACCGGTCGGGAGCCTCGCCGGAGACTGGAGGACGAGCGCGGCCCGGTCGGGCCGCGGGGTGCTCGCGACCACGTGGCGCCCCCGGAGGGCTGGCGAACGAGGAGTCTGTCGTGGAATGGTCCGGGCGGTTGCGGAGGCCGCTGCGCGATGCGCGCCACCTGCTGCCGCGAGCGGGCCGGCACGGCCTGCGGCGGGTGTGGCAGGCCTGGGACAAGTTCCGGTGGGGGGCACGCGTCGTCGGCTTCTGGCCCGCGGTCGCGGGCGGCGTCCGGCTGGCGCGGCTCCGCCTGGGGCGCCGGGAGCGAGCACACGTCCGGCTGCGCTCGGGTGCGTCGATCAGCTTCGACGTCGCCTCCCAGCTGCCACCGGCACTCGTCATGTTCCGCACCCTCATCGACCCCGAGTTCCCGCTGCTGTCCGAGATCGCCGAGCCCGACTGGCTGGTCGTGGACGTCGGGGCCGCCATCGGCCAGTTCTCGGTCTTCGCCGCCGGCCTCCCGGTCGCCGAGGTGCACGCGTTCGAGCCCAGCGGCGCCAACATCTCCTCGCTTCGGCGCAATCTCGCGGACAACCGCCTCGGCGACCGCGTCCACGTGCACCAGGTGGCCCTGTCCGACCGGGTCGGCGAGCAGGCGTTCGTCACCCAGGGCAACAGCTACCTCAGCCGTCTCGACCGGCCCGTCCCGGGAGCCTGGTCCTCGGAGCTGGTCGCCGTGCGCACGCTCACGGACGAGGTCGCACGTCTGGGCCTGCCCCGGATCTCGGTGCTCAAGATCAACGTCGCCGGCTACGAGCCCGAGGTGCTGTCCGGGGCCGCGGCCCTGCTCGCCCGCGGCGCCGCCTCCATCCTCGTCCTCCTGATCGGCGAGCGTTCGATCCCCTGGTACGAACGGTGTGGCGAGTGGGGCTATCGCTTCTTCTTCTACTCCCCCGACCAGCGGGTCCTGCACGAGCTGGAGGACCTCGCGCTGAGCACCCTGGAGCGCCCGCCGTGGCCGGCGCGCCACGTCATCGGGATCCACGTCGACGCGCTGGCGACCCTGGACCTCGCGGCGGCGGGGATCTCGCTGCGAGCCGCGGACGACAGGGGCGCCTTCGGTGGTCAGCGTGCCTCGACCCGGTGACGACCAGGGGTCTGCGGCGTCCGCCGCCCGGGCGCCCGCGCGGCGCCGGCTCCTCGTCCTGGCGCTCGCGCTCGGCGGCCTGGTGGTGACGGTCCTCATGACGAGCGCGGTGGGGTCCGCGCAGGGCGTCTACGTCGGCAAGGTCGAGGTCGTGGTCCACCTGCCCCGGACGCTCGCGGTGCCCAACCCCCTGGCCACCTCGAACCAGGAGGCCGTCCGCTTCGCGGCGCTCGTCGCCGAGGTCGCGACCCACGGCGAGGAGGTGCCCCGGGTCACCAACCAGTCACTGACCCTCGCCGACCAGGGGCTGCGCCACGAGACGATGATCAGCCTGGTCAATCTCGGTGGTCAGTGGGCCAACGACTTCAGCCGGCCGTTCATCCGGGTGGAGGCCGTGGACGAGACCCCGCAGGGCGTCTCGAGGCGCCTGCAGGACGGGATCGCCCGGGTGACCCGGGCGCTGGAGCGGCTGCAGGACGAGGCCGGTGTGCCGACCCCTACCCGGGCCACCGCGAGCAGCGTGCCGGCGGAGCCGCAGGTGCGCTACGCGCCGACCCACCGCGAGCGCGCCATGGCGGCGACCGCACTGCTGGGTCTCGTGCTCACGGCCGTGGTCTGCCGTCGGGGCACCCGCAGCCTCGACGCCCGTCGAGGACGGCACCAGGCCTCCTCGGACTCCGAGGGCAGCGCACCCTCCCGCGCGCTCGTGACGACCACGCCTGCCGCGCCACACCGGCCCGGACAGGCCTCCTGGGGACAAGGGGATCCGCATGGCATCTGATGCCGAGGCAGTGAAGTTCAACGGGGTGCTGGGCCTGGTGACGCGGCGGTGGTACTTCGTCATCGCCGGGCTGCTGGTGACCCTCCCGCTCACCCAGCTCGCCACGCAACGGGTGTCCCCGGTGTACACGATGAAGGCGAGCGTCGTGCTCCTCGCACCGGAGAAGACGGTCGGACCCGGCGGCAACCCCTACCTGGTGATGGGTGGGCTCGAGGCGGCGGTGGACGTCGCCGCCGCCGGGCTGTCGTCCGACCCGGTCCAGGAGCGGCTCGCGGGCACCGGTGCGGTGTCGGGCCTCGTCGAGCGCGACAGCGGCACGGCGGCCCCGATCCTCCTCGTGACCGTCGAGGCTCCGTCGGCGGAGTCGGCCGCGGACGGCCTGAAGGTGCTCGTCGACCAGGTCCCGGCGACGCTGTCGACCATCCAGGCGTCGGCCGGCGTCGAGGACAGGCAGCTCATCCGCTCCAAGGTCATCGCCTCGTCGGACAAGCCGCAGGTCTCCTACCGGCCGCAGCTGCGCGCGGCGCTCATGGTGCTCGGTGCGGGGCTGGCAGCGACCCTGATGCTGACCGCACTGGCCGACAGCCTGCTGCTGCGGAGACGACGCAGACGTGCCCGGTCAGCGGAGCGGGCCGTGCCCCAGCTGCGGATGACCGAGGAGCCCGACGACACCGACAGCCGTGACGGGGTCGCCGACCTCACGGCCGCGCGCGGCCGGAAGCCCTGAGCCATGGGGTGGCAGCGCGTCCTGGAGATGGTCACCGGGCTCCTGCTGCTCCGCCGGCTGCGGGACGCCGTCGTCGCCTGGGCGGAGGCGCACGACGTCGACGGCGTCGACTTCCTGACGCTCTACATCCTCGTGCTGTTCGCGATCCCGGCGAGCCTGGTGGCGGCGCCGCTGGGGGCCGCCGGCACCCCGGCCGGGATGCTCGCCCTCCTCGGCGCGTGCTGCTGGTTCCTCGACCGGATCTCCCGGGTCGACCGTCCCCTCGCCCGCCCCCACCCGGTCCGGACCGTGGGGACCCTCTTCGTGCTCGGCGTCCTCGCGAGCTACGTCGCGGCGATGTCGCGTCCCATCACCGGCACTGAGCTCAACAGCATCCACACCGCGCTGATCATGCTGTGCGGCTGGGCCGGCCTGGTCGTGATCGCCGCCGACGGCGTCACCAGCCACGACCGGATCAGCCTGCTGGTGCGGCGGCTGGCGGTCGGGGTCGGGGCGTGCGCCACCGTGGGGATCATCCAGTTCGTGACCGGGCAGGCGCTCACGGACCGTCTGTCGATCCCCGGGCTGTCGGTCAACACCATCCTTCCGACGGTGGCACCCCGCGACGGCTTCAGCCGGGCGATCGGCACCACGATCAACCCCATCGAGTTCGGCGTCGTGATGGCGGCGATGCTGCCCCTGTGCGTCCACGTCGGGCTGCACGGCACCGGGGGCCTGCTGCGCCGCTGGTGGCCGACCGTCGTCGTGGTGCTCGCCGTGCCCTTCGCGAACTCGCGGTCCGGGTTCCTGGCGCTGCTGGCAGCGCTGGTCGTCATCTTCCCGCTGTGGCCGGCTCCCGTGCGCCTGCGCGCCTGCATCGTCGGTGCGTTCGGCACGGTCGGCCTGTTCCTGCTCGTGCCGGGCATGCTCGGCACGATCACGAGCATGTTCAGCGGCCTCTCCGACGACCCGACCACCACCTCGCGCACCGGGAGCTACGAGCTCGGGTGGGCCTTCATCGAGCACGCACCGCTCTTCGGGCGCGGGTTCATGACGTTCCTGCCGCCCTACCGGGTGATCGACAACCAGTACCTCGGGCTGCTCATCGACACCGGCGTGGTCGGCACGCTGGCGCTCGTGGCGACGTTCCTGACCGGGATCGGCGTGGCGCTGACCGCCCGCCGCCGGACGGCGTCCGCGGAGCTGAGGTCCCTGGCGGGGGCGCTCGCGGCGGGCATCAGCGGGCTGACGCTCAGCTACGCGTTCTTCGACGCGCTGACGTTCCCGACGGCCGCCGCCGTGACCGCGCTGTCGCTGGGTCTCGTGGACGCGCTGTGGAGGATCGTCAGGGCCGAGCACTTCCAGGCGCCGACGACGGAGCCGGCACGCGCGGTGGTGGTGGCAGGCGACGGCCTGCGCGGGCCATGACGCAGGCTCAGCTGGATGCGGGCACCCGCACCGGCGAGCCGGTCCGGTCGACGACGTTGCCGGCCCACCGCACCCGCGCGTTCCGGACCAGGTGGTAGCCGTAGTAGCCACGCACGAGCCGGTTCCTCGCGTAGGTCACCGTCTCGATGCCGTCGGAGTCGGAGAAGGCCCCGTCGGCGTAGACGGTGAAGCCCCCACCCATCAGCAGGTTGCGGGTGACGGACACGTCCGAGACGGCTCCGAAGTAGTTGTCGATCATCACCGCCGACGTCTGCGTCTGGTCCGAGACGTCGATGGTGCTCGCGGTCACCGAGATGTCCTTCACGCCGCCGTCGATCTGGATCCCGTCGTAGTGCGGGGCGCCGGGTGAGGCCAGTCCGTGCACGTAGGAGCGCCGGATCCGCGTGCCGGACCCGGGGACGAGGCCGTTCTCGACGCCGGTGACGCGCGCGCCGATGATCGTGGGCGACCCTCCGACGATGCCGGAGGACCCCGCCACCCCCCGCGTCCCGAGCCCGTCGACCTCGACGTCCTGGAGGACCACGCCGGAGGCGGCCTTGTCGACCGTGACCACCCAGAATCCCGCCCCGCGGATCCTGGTGTTGCGGACCACCACCCGGGGGGCCTTGATCGTCAGGGTGCCCCGAATGTCGAGCCCGTCGATGACAGTCCCCGGCCGCGTGACCGTGACGGACCCGGACGCCCGCAGGCGGGTCCCCCGCGGCACGCCCGTCGTCCCGGCCGACGCGAACCCGCAGGCCGACGGCTTCCAGGCGCACCCGGCGCGCGAGGTGACGGCGACGGCGGGGCTGCGCCCGAGGCGTCGCCCGCCGGCGCGGAAGTAGGCACGCACGCGGTGCTGCCCGGGGCGCAGGCGAGGCAGGTCGAGCACGACCCGGGCCCGGCGGCCGGCTCTCGTGGTCACCGAGGCCAGGACCCGGGTGCCGCTGCGCAGCACGACCCGGCCCGCGGGGACGCGGCCGGCGGCTCGCGTGACGGTCACGACCGCGCGAGCCCCGCGCTGGCTCGACACCTGACGGGCCGTCCTCAGCCCGACCACGGCCCGGGCGCCGGCGCGCGAGGCGCCAGGGCCGCTCCGGGCGGCGTCGTCCGCGGGCGCCGACCAGCTCGGGGCGGGGACGGCGGTGGTGGCGGCGAGGACGGCGGCGGCCGACGTGAGGACGACCAGGGCCGACCTCAGGGTGCGGCGGGGCATCCGGTCGTGTGGGCGCACTGGGACCTCCAGGGGTGCGTCGGGGGGGGACGCGCGGGGGGTGGGTCGCCCCTCAACGTACACCGGCCCGGGCCCGTACCACCTGCTCGCGGACCGCCCGAGACACGGGTCAGGGCGTGCCGCCCCACTCGTCCTCGCGGTCCCCGACGCCGAAGAAGTGCGCCACGGCCGCGGCGATCCGCGGCGTCGCGAGCCCGTCGCCGTACGGGTTGACGGCGTGCGCCATGGCGTCGTACGCCGCCGGGTCGCTCAGCAGCGCGGACACCTCCTCGACGATCCGGTCCTCGTCGGTCCCGACCAGCCGGACGGTGCCCGCGTGGACGGCCTCGGGCCGCTCGGTGTTGTCGCGCAGCACCAGCACCGGCTTGCCGAGGCTGGGCGCCTCCTCCTGCACTCCCCCGCTGTCGGTGAGCATGACGGAGCAGGCGTTCATCGCGAACGCGAAGTCGCCGTAGGACAGCGGCTCGGTGATGGTCACGTTGTCGAACCCCTGCAGCGGCGGGAGCAGCACCTCGCGGACGACCGGGTTGAGGTGCGCGGGCAGCACGAACCGGACGGAGGAGAACTCCTTGGCCAGCCGCGCGAGGGCCGCCGCCGTGTGGGCCATGGGCTCCCCCCACGACTCGCGGCGATGGCTGGTCACGAGGACGGCCGGGCCGCCGTCCAGCACGGCCAGGTCCGGGTTCTCCACCGGCAGGTCGCGGGCGACGACCTCGAGCAGGGCGTCGATCACCGTGTTGCCCGTGACCAGGACGTCCGCAGGGTCGATGCCGTCGGCGAGCAGGTTCTGGCGGGAGAGCCGCGTCGGCGCGAAGTGGAGCGAGGCCAGCTGCGACGTGAGCCGCCGGTTGACCTCCTCCGGGAACGGGTTGTAGCGGTCGTCGGTGCGCAGACCGGCCTCGACGTGGAGGACCGGCACCTGCTCGTAGAAGGCCGCCAGCCCGGCGACGAACGAGGTGGTGGTGTCGCCCTGGACCATGACGGCGTCGGGCCGGAAGCGGCGGATCGCCCCGGTGACGCCGGCCATCACGCGGGCGGTGAGGTCGGCCAGCTGCTGGCGGGGCTGGATGACGTCGAGGTCGAGGGCGGGCACGATCCCGAAGAGCCCGTTGACCTGGTCGAGCATCTCGCGGTGCTGTCCCGTCACCACGCTCACGACGTCCACGTCCGGAGCGGCGGACAGCGCCCGGATGACCGTGACCAGCTTGATCGCCTCGGGCCTGGTCCCGTAGACCACCATCACCTTCGGCACGACTACCTCCAGAGCCCGCGGGTGTCGTACACGACCTTGCCGGCGAGCCGGGACCGGCTCAGCGACCTGAAGTGGTCGTGGTCCACCAGCAGCACCACGATGTCCGCGGCGGCGATGGCGTCGCACGCGGCCTCGAGGCGCACGTTCGGGTAGTCGGCGAGCTGGTGGGGCAGGACGTGGGTCAGCGGCTCGGCGACGCGGATGTCGAGCTCGGGCTGCGCCTGGGCGATGGCGGCGACGATGTCGATGGCCGGGCTCTCGCGCAGGTCGTCGACGTTGGCCTTGTAGGCCAGCCCCAGGCACGCGATCGTCGGGTTGCGGAACCGCTCGGACTTGAGCGCCACCTGGTGGGCCACGTGGTGGGGCTTGTGGTCGTTGATCTGCCGTGCGGCCCGGATCAGGGTGGCCTCCTCGGGAGCGGCGCCCACGATGAACCACGGGTCGACCGCGATGCAGTGGCCGCCCACTCCCGGGCCCGGCGTGAGGACGTTGACCCGGGGGTGGTGGTTCGCGAGGCGGATGACCTCCCAGACGTCCAGCTCGATGCGCTCGCTGATCAGCGACAGCTCGTTGGCGAAGGCGATGTTGACGTCGCGGTAGGCGTTCTCCACGAGCTTGGCCATCTCGGCGCTCGCGGCGTCGGAGAGCACGATCTCGCCCTGCACGAAGACCCGGTAGATGGCGGCCGCCTTCGCGGCGCACCGCGGCGTGATCCCGCCGATGACGCGGGCGTTGGTCACCATCTCGATCATGATCCGCCCCGGCAGCACCCGCTCGGGGCAGTGCGCGACGTAGACGTCCGGCACGCCCTCGGAGCTGTGCGGGAAGACCAGGTCCGGCCGCAGCTCCGCCAACCACCGGCTGACGCGCTCGGTGGTCCCGGGCGGGGACGTGGACTCGAGGATGACCACCTCACCTCCGCGCAGCATCGGCGCGATCTGCTCGCTCGCCTGCTGGACGTAGCGCAGGTCGGCCTGGTGGTCGTCGCGGAACGGCGTGGGCACCGCGATGATGTAGGCGTCGGCGGCCGGTGTCTCGGTCGAGGCGGTCAGGCGGCCCATGGCCACGGCGCCGCTCACGGCCGCGGACAGGTCCGGCTCGACGAACGGCACCTCTCCGTTGGCCACCGCCTTCACGGTGGCCTCGTTCACGTCGACGCCGACCACCTCGATGCCGCGCGTGGCCAGGGCGGCCGCGGTGGGGAGGCCGATGTAGCCCAGCCCCAGGATGGCGATGCGTCCTTCGAAGACCTCGTTCATGGTTGTTCCCTCCGTGGTGGGTGCGGTTCGGTCACGGCCTCGAGCCGCGTGGTCGGGCGGGGGCGCGGGTACGCCGGCTGCGGGCGGACGAGCTCGACCCCGACGAGCCCGACGAAGGCGAGGTTGGTGACCAGGTAGCGCCGGCCCAGCCGGCGCGGCTCCTGGGCCACCCGGTAGGCCCACTCCATGCCGAGGCGCTGCCAGGAGCGCGGTGCACGGGAGGTGACCCCGGCCAGCACGTCGAAGGAGCCACCCACGCCGTGCTGGACGGGGACGCCGAGCCGGTCGCCGTACCGTCCGAGGAAGATCTCCTTCTTCGGGGTCGTCATCCCGAGGAAGAGCAGGTCCGGGGAGCACCCGGCGATCTGGTCCGCGACCTGGGCGGACTCCTCCTCCGCGAAGTAGCCGTCCCTGCTCCCGGCGAGGACGGCTCCCGGCCAGCGGCGGGCGACCTCGTCCTCGACCCTGGCGAGCACGGCGGCGGTGGCGCCGAGCAGGAAGACCCGCAGGTGCAGCCGGTCGGCGACGCCGAGCAGCTCCTCGAACAGGTCGATGCCCGCCACCCGTCCGGGCAGCGGCCGGCGCAGGAGCCGGCTCGCCCAGACCACGGACTGCCCGTCCGCGAGGATCAGGTCCGCCTCGAGGAGCGAGCTGCGGAGCACCGGGTCGGCCTTGAGCTTGACGATCTTGGCGGCGTTGACGACGCCGATCAGCAGCCGCTCGTGCCGGCGGACGGCCTCCTCGGCCAGCGCCACGGTCTGCTCGAGGGTCAGCGCGTCGACCTCCAGGCCGAAGAGCCGCCGGGTCGGGACGCCGGTGTCACGCATCCTCGACCCCGGACCGTCGACCGATCGGCGCGAGCCACGCGTAGAGCAGCCAGCCGAGCTCGTAGGGCCGGCACTCGTGGTCGACCACCGAGGGCGGCAGGACCCGGTCGATGCCCGGGACCGTGGCTCCCCGCCGGACCGAGGTGACGGCGGACGCGAGTGCCCGCGCGGCCTTCCGCGGCTCGCGCCGGCCCACCTTGCGCCAGACCAGGCCGAAGCGCTCGGTCACCAGCTCCTCGACCACCTCCGGGTGCGTGTCGACCCACTCCAGGCCGCGTCGGATCGCCGGACGATGGTCCGCTCCGCCGGCCTCCCGCAGGTCGAACAGGACCATCGGCGCCATGGCGTGCTGGTGGACGCTGTAGACCGGGTACGGCTCGACCACGCTGCCGTCGCGACAGTCGTAGTGCCACCACCACTGACCGGCCGGACCCTGGGCGGCGCAGATGGCGGCCGCCGTCTGGTCGGCCAGCTCGAGCATCCACCGCTCGCCGGTCAGCCGGGACGCCCGGGCGAAGGCCTGCAACGGGTACACCTGGTCGGCGAAGCTGCCGACGTGGGCACGCACACGTGACTGGGTGTGCGGCGGCAGGACGTGCGGGTAGGTGCCGCCCGGGCCGTGATGGCGCCGCAGCAGCGCGGCCGCCCGCCCCACGATGTCCCCGGTGTCGGTGTCATCGGCGGCCGCGACCGCGGCGGTCAGCATCCAGGCGGCATCCACCGTCGGCAGCGACCGGCGCTCACGCAGGAGGCGGCCCAGGCGGTCGAGCAGCACGCCGGGGGCCGAGCCGGTGAGCTCGACGCCGGCCCAGACCGCCAGCGCGACGGCGCCCGGGTCGTCGGAGTCGAGTGCCCGCTCCGCGGTGCGCAGCGCCACCTCCCCCGCGGTGCGGCCACCGAGGATCTCTCGCTGTGCAGCCTCCGGCAGGCGGCCGATCCCCAGGGCGGCCATCGCGGTGTAGCGCAGGCTCGCTCCCTCCGAGCGGACGCGGACCCCGTGGCCGCCGCTGACACCGCGGACCGTCTGGGCGAAGGACCCGGTGCCGGCGTCGTACCCCGCGGCGAGGCCCCGCTCGGCGAGGGTGGTGAGCCGCAGGACGCGGTCGGGGGCCGCCGGGTCGTCGATCCGCATCGCGGCGACGCGCGGCCACGCGGCGGCGACCTCGAGGTCGGCAGGGGCGTCGGCAGGGGCGGGGGGTTGCGGGTGCACTCGGGTTCCCTTCGTCGTGCTCATGGCCGCACCACCGCGGGTGACCAGGCCTGGGCGATCAGGAGTCGCGGAGGGACGGACCCACGCGTGTCGAGCGCCCAGACGTCCGTGCTGCCGGTCTCCCCCTCACGGGGAAGCCCGTACAGCAGGGTGTGGTCGTCGAGCCACTCGAGCTGGTCGTCCACGCTGGCCCGCTCGGCGTCGAGGACGGTCCGCTCGCCGGAGGCCAGGTCGAGCACGGCCGGGGTCCACCAGGTCCTCCCGTCCCGCGTGCTGGCCTGCTTGAAGGCGATCCGGGTGCCGTCCGGGGAGAGCGACGGGCACTCCACCTGGTCGGCGACCGACGTGAGGGTGCGGGCGGACAGGCTCCCCTGCACGAGGTGGGTCTCGCCGTTCGTGCCGACGGTGGCGTAGAACGTGTCGTCGTCGGCGAAGGTGACGCCCCAGACGTTGCGGTCGCGGGGGGTGACCCGCTCACCGTCCATCACGAGGGCGAACCGCTCGAGGTCGCCGTGCCCGCGCCCGCCGACGTCGCGGATCTCGGTCGCCGTGGAGAACCCGGCCTGCATGTAGTCGTGCCCGCTGACGAACGTCGTCGTCGCGACCAGTGTCCCGTCGGCCGACAGACGTGTGCGGCTCGGGATCCCCGGGACCGCGACCCGCTGCTGCTCGTGCCAGTCGGCGTCGTACTCCGTCAGCGAGTAGGTGGTCACGACCCCTCGCTCGGTCCGCAGGCACGCCGTCACCTCGGCGGTCGCGTCCAGTCGGTCGCAGCTCACGTCGCTGAAGGACCGCGGACCCGAGGGGTCGTCGAGCGACACCGCGCCCACCCGCCCGTAGCTCTCGTCGATGCCGGTGTGCCGGAAGAGGATCCGCGGCCCGGTGCTCGTGCCGGCGTCCTGGTCGGGGTGCGACACCGTGGGGACGCTCGGCGTCCGCTCGTGCGTCTCGCGGTAGTCGGCGGCCGAGCCGACGGCGTAGGCCGTCACACCGCTGACGACGACGAAGACGAGGGCGAGGAACAGGGAGACCCTGGCGCGCTGGCTCATGGGAGCTCCGCCGCGTCGAGGTCCAGGCCGCGGGCCGTGGCGAACGCCGCCGGGAGCGCGAGGAGCAGGACGCCGCCCACGACGACCAGCGCCTGCTGGGGTCCGAGGACGAACCACAGGGCGCCGAAGGCCGCCGAGGAGGCCATCCGGGCGAGCGCCACGACCGTCTGGGCCGAGGCGATGCCGCTGGCTCTCAGCTCGTCCGGCACCAGCCGGCCGGCGAGGGCCGCGATCACCCCGTCGGTCGCGGCGTAGAACGTGCCGAGCAGCAGGAGCACGAGCAGCGTCGACGCCGTGGCGTCCAGGGACAGCGCCACGACGGCGTACGCCGCGAGCAGCGCGCCGTGCCCGGCGATCAGCACCTTCGCCTTGCCGCGCCGGTCGGCCAGGCGACCGACGGGGACCGCGAGCGTCAGGTAGACGACGTTCGTGCCGACGTAGAGCAACGGGAACCAGTGGGCCGCGAACCCGCCGAGGTCGAGCAGCGCGAGGTAGAGGAACCCGTCCCCCACCGTCACCAGGCCGAGGGCGCCGGCGACCACCAGCAGACGGACGAGCCCGGGCTGCGCCACCTCCCGCCACCGCACCGGGGCGCGGTCCTGGCGTCGTTCGACCACCGGCCGGTCCGGCACCAGGAGACCGAGAAGGGCCACCCCCAGCACGGCGAACCCGAACGAGACCACCATGACCGTGAGGTAGCCGTCCGGGATCCACCACAGGACCGCGAACGCGATGAGCGGACCGATCGCGGCGCCGGCCGTGTCCAACGCCCGGTGGACCCCGAAGGCGTGCCCGAGGCTCTCGGGAGGGGTGGCCGCCGAGATCATCGCGTCGCGGGGGGCGGTGCGCAGCCCCTTGCCGACCCGGTCGGCCGCGATGACCGTCGAGATGGCCGCCAGGCCGGTGCTGAAGAGCAGGAAGAAGCGGGCCACCGCCGACAGGCCGTAGCCCACGAACGCGACCCACTTGGGGTGTCCGCCTCGGTCGGCCGCCCATCCACCGCCGATGCGCACCAGGGCGCTGACCCCCTGGTAGAGGGCGTCGACGAGCCCGTAGGAGATGGCGGACAGGCCGACCACCGCGGTCAGGTACAGCGGCAGGATCGCCGCGACGGACTCCGAGGAGATGTCGGTGACGAGGCTGACGAGACCCAGCGTGACGACCACCGGCGCCACGCGCCGCCGGCCGGCGACGGGAGCGGCGGGCGAGGCCGCCGGCCGGTCGCTGAGCGTGATGTACATCTGGTCAGGCCCTGCCGATCAAGAGGCTGGCGAAGAGCGAGTAGGCCCGGGTCCCGCTGAGGTCGACGGTGACGAGCACCCGGCTCCTTCCCCGGGCGAAGGCGGCGGCGGAGCTGCCGGAAGCGGCGCGGACGGAGACCTCCCGGAACCCAGCGCGGCTCATGGACGCGCGGTAGAAGCGCAGCACCCGCTGCGGGGGGCGCCCTCGGAGTCCGACCAGGGCCACGTGCACCCGGTCCGCCGAGGGAGCCAGGCTGCTGGTGACCACCGAGCCGCCGGGCGCGCCCGGGAGCAGCCGGGCGGGATAGCCGTCGACCAGCCGCCCGCGGGCGAACACCGCCTCGGCCGGGAGGTCGTCCCGGCTCGGGAGGGACACCGGCGCGGCGGCGCGCAGACCGGGAAGCCGGTACGCCGACTCCGGTCCGGGCCGCTCGGGCGCGATCCGCACTCCGCCCCTGAAGGTCGGCGCGGACCGGGGCGACGCCGTCGCGGACGGTGCCTCGCCGGAGGACGCGGAGGGCATCGGCCGCGACTCCGTCGCCCCGCTAGGGCTGGTCCCGGGCCGGCCCTGGGAGCTCTCGCTCGCAGCGCCGGGCCGGGCGTTCGGGTGCGCGACCCCCTCCGCGTCGGCCCTCGGGTCCTGACCGACACCGAGGGCGAGCACACATCCCACGGCGACGGCCAGGCCCACGATGAGCGCGACGGCGGTCAGCATCGAGCGGCGATTCGACATCAACGAGCCCCTAGGCGACAGGCGAGGAACGGTTCCGGTCCCCCACTCCGCCCCTGAGCCTCTGGGATCGCCGCGACCCGTCTGCGGGATCGGCGGTCAGATACCCAAGACTGGGGACCCGGCGACACCGCGCCCCTCCGCCGCCCGGAGGGGAGGAGGGCGGTGGTCAGCTCCGCGCCCAGGCTGTTGAACACCTGCTGCGCGAGCTCGTGACGCGCCACGAAGTCGTCGGCGAGGTGGACCGGGCCCTCGGCGCACGCGTTGAGCGCCGTGACGGCACCGAGCCACCGAGCGGGTACAGCTCACCGGCTCCGAGTCCACACGCCTCGCTCGATAGGCTTGCCGCACTCCGGGGGAGGGTGAGGGCCGCGACCCGGTCCGCCGACCCACCGGCAGCCGACGGGCCCGGTGTCCCTGGACGTCTCGGGCCGACGGGCTCGACCTGCCACGACGACGAGCCGCCAGGGGGGCGCCATGACCTGTCTCGCGATCAGCGCTGCCGGGGGGATCGCGGGCTTCGACGTGCCGCAGCTGCTGCTGCTGGTCCCGACGCTCGTCTTCGCGGCGTGGTTCCTGGTCACCTGGTGGCGCGAGAACGACGACAACGGCGACGAGTGACCTCGACCGAGACGCGCGCCGTCCTGCGACCCGGCACACGTGCGCCGGGTCGACGTTCGGGTGGGGCGACCCGGGACGGCATCACCTCGGTCGGGCGCGTGCTCACCTGGAGGGAGGGATGGACACCGACTCCGCGTGCGCCAGGATCGTTGCACCCGACTCGTCGCGATTGACGATCGCGGCGGCGACGTCGCTCAGCTTGCGGCCGCGGTCACGGGCAAAGCGGCGCAGCGCGTTGAAGGCCTCCTCCATCTCGACGCTGCCGGTGTGCGCGATGACACCCTTGGCCTGCTCCAGCACGATGCGACTCGTCAAGGCACGTTGGAGCTGGGCGTTGACCGTCGCACTGTCACTGGCGGCCGCCTCGTTCACGATGGCCACGCTGGCCACGTGCGCCAGGGCCTGCACCAGCTCCTGGTCGTCCTGACCGAGCAGACCGGCGCGGTTGGCGAAGAGACCCAACGTTCCGAGATTCTGGTGGCGCAGCCGCATGGGCTGCGCGTGCACGGAGGTGAACCCAGCAGCACGGGCTGCGGGGGCGAACTGGGGCCAGCGTCCGTCCTCGGCCGACAGGTCGGAGACGCTGACGACTTCGTCGTTGCGATGGGAGTCCAGGCACGGGCCCTCGTCGCGCTGGAGCTGGAAGGTCTCCAGGTGCTCCGCGCGCTCGGACGACGAAGCGGCCAGGTGCAGGACGCCCTTGCTGTCGGCGAGCAGCAGGCCGGCGGAGGAGACGTCCAGCAGGTCAGCGCAGTGCGAGGTGAGGGTGGTGAGCATGTCGATCACGTCGTACTCGTCGGCCAGGTCGTTGGACAGGTTGACGAAGGCACGGATGATCTCGCGTTCTCTACCGTCAGTCATGGAAGCCTCCTGCGGGGCCTCTGCTGTCCCGGTCGAGCCGGAGGCGGCGCTCGACGATGGCCCAGGCCACCTGGCTCGCGGTCTGGCCCGTGGCGATGGCGTGGGCACGGAGGCGGACGAGCGCCTCGGCGGCGTCGACGTCCAGCTGGGCGATCAGCATCCCGGTCGCCTGGTAGACCTCGATGCGGTCCATCTCCGCCAGGCGCCCCCACGCGTCCTCGCCCTCCCTCATGAGGCTCTCGTCGAGATCGCTCGCGGCGGTGGCGTCGACGGCGAGGGATTCCACGAGAGTCACGGACGCCAGCTCAGCGGCGACGAAGGCCCCCGCGAGCTGGTCGCCCTCGAGAGGACCGGGACCTGACCGGAAGAGGTCAAGGGCGCCGACGCACTCCGAGGTGACCATGATGGGGATGGCGAAGACCCCCCGGATCCCGTCGCTGAGCGCGGCACCGGCGAAGCCCGGCCATCGCACCTCGCGCGGGGAGTCGAGGTCGGGCACCAGCACGACCTGCTGTGTCGCCGCGGCGTCCAGGCACGGTCCTTCACCGAACGTGAACTGGTGCTCGTCGACGCGCCTGCTGATCTCGTCGCTCGAGCCGAACGTGCCGCGCGAAGACCCCTCGTGGATCATGGAGACCGCCGCGCCATCGACCCCGAAGAGTCCTGTGCACGCCAGGCAGAGCTCGTTGGCCGCATCGATGCCCGGCTCGGCACCGGCGACGGCGGCGGTGAGCTCGGCTCGGACCACCTCCAGCGATGCGCTCATCTCGCCCCCACTCCGGTCGTGACGTCTTCTTGATCGGCACGACGACGTAGTGCCCTGTCGATGGGCGTCGGGTCCACTCTCGGTGGCGACGTTCTCGCGGTCATACGGGTCTCCCAGGCAGCAGTCACGAGTGAAGCACGGGCCGTCGGGGGCTGGGACGACATGCAGGTCGCCCATCCTACGCTCCACGAGACGACACGAGCCCGAGTGAGGCTCGGGTTTCGAGAGGTCCGCCCGAGTGAAGCTCAGGCGAGGCGCGCGACGGTCTTGCACCAGGCCCGCTGCCCGTCCGGTCGGATCCAGACCCGCCGCTGCGGGCCGTCGTCGAGGTCGCCGAGCTGTCGGAACACCTGGGCGACGTTCGTGTCGAGCTCGGGCGAGATGCGCTCCGCCCGTCCGGGGTACCCGGCCCACGTCACCTGCCCCCGCTGGTGGAGCGGCACGTCGTGGATGACCACGTCGACGAGGACGAGGCTGCTCCCCGGCGCCTGCGCGAGCGTGACCGCGACCTCCGAGCCGGCGCAGACGCCGAACACGGTGAACGGCTGGGGTGGCCCCGCGTCCACCCGATGGGCGACGTGGACGATCCCCACGACGGCGAGCGTGAGGAGCACCCCCGCGATCCCCGCCAGGAGCCCGTCCAGGATCCGCCTCTGCCGCATCATGGCTGGAACCTAGGGCCTCCGGCCCCGACCGCGGCCGCGACAGCGGGACCTGCACGACATCTCCACATCGGGTCCCCGCCTCGCCGGGCGGACGAGACGGGGACGAGACCCTCGTGTCAGTCCTCCAGGTCGTTCTTCCACTCCGGGGACCGCGCGTCGTTCACCACCGGTGGGAAGAAGTCGTCCCCGAGGTCGTTGATCGTCGCCCTGACCGGCGCCGACTTGGTGCCCATCTCGGTGAGCGAGTCGTCGAACGGCGTGAGGTACTTGTCGGTCAGCGTGGCGACGAGCTTGCTGTAGACGGTCTCCGCCGAGGTCACCGTGAACTCCACGGGCTCGTAGAACTTCGGCTCGGCGTCGAAGAGCGCCAGGATGTCCCCCGTCGTGCTGACGACGTCCTCGGCGGTGCCGATGACCTTGTCGGCCGCGGGGATGAAGCCGATGATCTCGCGGCCCACCTTGAGCAACCTCCAGGGCCTTCGCGTTGCCCGGGCCGCTGTCCATGGGGCTGCCCTGGGTCTCCGCCCACTCCACGAGCTGCAGGCGCAGGGCGTCCCGGACCTCCTCGAGGAGCGGGATGAGCCCGTTCTGCGTGTTGACCGCCAGCGTGGCCGCCGCGGCGAACCAGTTCTCGGCGTAGGCGAAGTAGGTCGCGTACTGCTGCATCGAGTCGTGCAGCTGCTCGGTGAAGGCCTTGAACTCGTCGTGCGACTGCCCGTGCCAGTCGTCGACGTCGAGCTCGGTCGCGTTGACCGGGATGGCCGTCTCCATCTTGGTGCGGGTCGCGGCGAACATGTCCATCGCCTCGGTGAGGTAGGAGGCCTGCGGCCGCGTGAACGAGGCGCAGATGTCGCGCAGGTAGCCACCGATGCCGGCCGCCCAGCCCACCCCGTTGTGCCAGGCCTTGTCCGCAGCCTCGTTGAGCTGTCCGGTGAGGGCGGTGAGCTCGTCCTGCGTGAGGTCGGGGAGCCCCGAGTACATGAAGGTGACCCAGAGGTCGGGCTCGTACGGCGTGGAGGTGTAGCCGAGACCCTGGATCACGCGCGGGGTGTCGGGGCCCAGCTGCTCCTGGTAGGAGTCCCACCACTCCTTCACGGCCTCGTTGCCACGCAGCCAACCCAGGTAGCGCTCGATCTCGCCGGTGAGGTCGTAGAAGAGCCCGAGGTCGAACTTGCCCTCGCTCATGAGCCGTCCTCCTCGGGGAAGCCGATGCCGTCCTGGGCCTGGTCGTACTCGTCGTTGCGCGTGTCCGCGTCCGCCTCGGGACTCACGGGCGGGGCGGAGGTCACGTAGTCGTCGCCGTCGCCCTCGTGCAGCAGGGTCTCCCCGTCGATCTGCTGGGGCACGGGTGCCTGCGCCGGCGCCCCGGTGGTCAGCTCCGCGCCCAGGCTGTTGAACACCTGCTGTGCGAACTCGTCACGCGCCACGAAGTCGTCGGCGATGTAGACCAGGCCCTCGGCGCACGCGTTGAGCGTCTTGACGGTGCGGATCAGCGCGTCGGCGACCCGTGCGCACACCGCCAGCATGTCCTGGGTCACGGCCGGGTCGCCGAGCTGGGCGGCCCGCCCGTTGAGGTCCTCGATCAGGAAGTTCACGTCGGTGGCCACGGCGCTCACGGCGTCCGCGCGGTCGGGGAAGTCCTGCCGGCCTGCCTGGTAGAGCTTGGTCAGGTTGGACCGGAGCTCGCCCTTCTCCTCGGTGCCGTAGGTGCTCATGGCGCGGTGTCCTGCTGTCCGGGTCGCATGGGGACCTTCTTCCACCACCGGTGTCTGCCCGGCGACATCCGAGTGACTTGTGGGTGAACGGATGCGGGAAGGGCTACCAGCCGCCGGGGAACCGACCCGAGCTGGACACCAGCGCGAGCGCCACCGCGGTGCTGATGGCCGCGGCCAGGAGCAGCTCCCGGCCGAGGTGGCGCCAGGGCGGGACCAGCAGCAGCACCAGCCCGAGCGAGACCGCGAGCCCGACGAGCACCACCGGGTTGGCCGCGGCGGCGACCAGGCCCAGCACGAGTCCCACGACGACCGCACGCCGTACGTCGACCGGTCGGTCGCCGCGCGGGAGCCCCACGACGGCCACCGGACCCGACGCCGGCAGCTGGTCGGGGGCCAGGGCGCGCAGGAGCAGGATCACGGTCGCGGGGTCCACCACCACGACGACGTCGCGGAAGCGGTCGCGCAGGGCGTGGCGCCGGACCAGCTCCTCGAGCCGGTGCGCCCGGTCGGCCGGCGGGAACCGCACCGGCGCCAACGACACCTCCACCTGGGGCTCGACCCGCAGCGCGAGCACCACCCGCTTGGCCTCGGCCGTCGGAGCCGTGAGGACCAGCGGGTCGCGCCGCAGGTCGTGGCGCAGGCGCGCCAGCTCGGCCTCCCCCACGCTCGTGCTCACCACGAGGACGCGCTGGTGAGCCGACACGCCTGCGAATCTAGCCGGGACCCCGGCGTGGCCGCGCCGGCGAGGTGGCCGACGACGGCAAATCGGTCGAGGCCGCCTCCGGATCTCTCCGGAAGCGGCCTCACCTGCGGTTCTTCGGTCGGGCTGACAGGATTTGAACCTGCGACCCCTTGACCCCCAGTCAAGTGCGCTACCAAGCTGCGCCACAGCCCGAATCTCCCGGCCGATTCTCGCGTTGGCCGAGCGCTGGAACACTACAACAGCGCGCCGGTCCCCGCGGAATCGGGCTCACCTCACGGCCATGCTGTCCTTGCTCTTGCGCAGCGGGGCGGTGTCCACGGCGACGAACGCCGACGCGGGGATGGTCTTGAGGTCCTCGATGAGGCGCTCGGGCCACCGGCGGTGCTGCTCGCCCTGGAAGAACCACGGCGAGCCGTTGTCGGCCAGCACCAGGCCGTAGGTCTTCATCGCGCGCACCACCCGTCGGGCGTACGGCGAGAGGCCGGCCGCCGACCACCCCGCGCGGAGCCGGAAGCGGGCGCCCATGGGAGGGACGTCGCGGCTGTCGCTGGAGCCCGCGTCGTGGCGCGCCGGCCAGAGGTGGCGCCGGGCGGTGACGTCGGTGGTGAAGCGGATCGCGTGGTCGATGCGGTCGGCGCGGACCTCGTTCCAGCGCAGCAGCCCGGGCAGGATCGGGAGACCGGCGGCGTCGGCGGAGGTCCAGCCGTCGGGCCGCAGGCGGTTGCTCCGCAGCGACCACACCGCGCCGGAGCCGGCGTGCCAGCGGCCGCCGCGCACCCGGGTGTCGTAGGTCTCGTAGAGCCGGCAGCGCCCGCGGTCGACGACGATGGCGTGCCGGTCGCCGTCGGAGGCGCGGCCGCCCTCGATGCGGGTGTCCGACCCCAGCGGGTAGCGGACCCGGTCGGACTCCGAGGCGTAGTCGAAGCCCACCCGCACCGTGCGGTGCGATGACCTCACGACGGTGACCGGGATGCCGTAGCCCGGACCGTCGCCGGACGGCCCGAAGTCGGGGTGCAGGCTCCGCCCGGTCGACATGTGGGAGAGCCACGCCCGGCTGCGCGGGTGCACTCGCAGACGGCGTACGTCGGCGTGCCACCAGCTGTCGGCGGGGAACTCCGAGCACCTGGTCCCGGCGACCGGCTTGGCGTCGACCGAGCGCGCGGCGGCGGTCTTGTCGGCCCGCGGGACGTCAGGGGACGACGTACGCGTGCCCTCCGGGCCGCCCACCGGGGACAGCACGGCCAGGGCCACCGCCCCGAGAGTCAGGGCTGCCAGGGTGCGCATCGTCACACCCTAGGTCAGCAGACCCCGACCCGCGGGACAACAGGACAGTCGGGAGTACGAGCGAAACGAGTACTCCCACTGGAATGACGAAGTCATTCCACTAGCGCTTGCGCTTCTCCCGAGGCCGCTGCTGAAGCAGGATCGGCGTCCCGACGAAGCCGAACTCCTCGCGCAGGCGGCGCTCGATGAACCGCTCGTAGGAGGCGTCGAGCTTGCCGCTGGTGAACAGGATGAACATCGGCGGCGCCGACTGGGCCTGGGTGCCGAACAGGATCTTGGGCTGCTTGCCGCTGCGCACCGGGTGCGGGTGCTCGGCGACCAGCCGACCGAGGAACGCGTTGAGCGTGCCGGTCGAGATCCGGGTCTCCCAGCCTTCGATGGCCTTGTCGATGGCCGGGACCAGCCGGTCGACGTGCCAGCCGGTGCGGGCGGTGATGTTGATGCGCGGCGCCCACTGCACCTGGACGAGGTCGCGCTCGATCTCGCGCTCGAGGTAGTAGCGGCGCTCCTCGCCGACCAGGTCCCACTTGTTGAACGCGATCACCAGCGCGCGGCCGGCCTCGCGGATGGTCTGGATGATGCGGATGTCCTGCTCGGACAGCGACTCCCCGCCGTCGACGACGAGCACGGCGACCTCGGCGCGGTCGATGGCGGTCGAGGTGCGCAGCGAGGCGTAGTACTCGTGCCCCGAGGCCTCCTTGACGCGCTTGCGGATGCCGGCGGTGTCGATGAAGCGCCAGGTGCGCCCGCCCAGCTCGATCAGCTCGTCGACGGGGTCGACCGTGGTGCCGGCGACGTTGTCGACGACCACCCGCTCCTCCCCCGCCAGGCGGTTGAGCAGCGAGGACTTGCCGACGTTGGGCTTGCCGACGATCGCGACGCGGCGCGGGCCGCCGGCCTCGTGCTCGCGTTCGGGGGGTGGCTCGGGCAGGGCGGCCAGGACGGCGTCCAGCATGTCGCCGGAGCCACGACCGTGCAGCGCCGAGACGGGCCAGGGCTCGCCCAGGCCGAGGTTCCACAGGCCGAAGGCCTCGGCCTCGGTGCGCTGGTCGTCGACCTTGTTGGCGGCCAGCACGACCGGCTTGCCGGACTTGCGCAGGATCTTGACGACCTGCTCGTCGAGGTCGGTGATGCCCACCGAGGCGTCGACGACGAACAGCACGGCGTCGGCGAGCGTCACCGCGATCTCGGCCTGCGCGGCGATGCTCTGCGCGAGGCCACGGGCGTCGGGGTCCCAGCCGCCGGTGTCGACGACCGTGAAGGCGCGCCCGGCCCAGTTGGCGTCGTAGGACACCCGGTCACGGGTCACGCCGGGGACGTCCTCCACGACCGCCTCGCGGCGGCCGATGATCCGGTTGACCAGGGTCGACTTGCCCACGTTGGGGCGCCCGACCACGGCCAGCACGGGCACCGGCCCGTCCGTGCCCTCTCGTCCGTTGTCGTCGGGCTCCAGCGTCTCGCTCACGTCGTCGTTCCTGTCACGCCACCGGAAGGGTCGGGCTCCAGCTCCCCTGACGGGAGGGGTCCCGGGAGGCGGCGGCCGGTGGTCACCAGCGCCTCACGAAGATCGTCGAGCATCCGGTCGCGCAGTCGCAAGGACGCGGTCTCCACGTCAGCGCGCCGGCGAGGCCAAGGCATCTGCTCCAGTGTGAAGGGTGCGCCGATGACGAGCTCAATCCTCGCGCCCCGGCGCGGCAGCGAGCCGGTGTGGCCGCCGGGCTCGCGGGTGCCGATCAGGATGACCGGGACGACGGGTGCGCCGGTGACCAGGGCGAGGTACGCCGCGCCGCGATGGAAGCGGTCGAGCTCGCCCGCCCCGCGCCGCCCCTCGGGGAAGACGCCGACGACTCCCCCGTCGCGCAGGACCCGCACGGCCTGCTTGACCGCCGCAGGATCGGCGACCATCCGGTCCAGCGGGATCTGGCCGGAGAGGTGCAGGAAGCGGCCCAGCCGCCCCTGGAACATCTCGATCTTGGTCAGCGCGTGCACCGGCCGGGGCGCGAAGATCGCCAGCAGCGGCCCGTCGATGACGCCGACGTGGTTGGCGGCCAGGATCACCGGACCGGCGGCCGGCACCCGCCCGGCGCCCGTCACCCGTACGTCGTAGCGGCGGCGCAGCAGCCAGCGGCTGATCGGCCGCAGGCCGCGCAGCGTCGCGCGGGGCGGGTGGGGCGTGCGGTCGGTCCGGGGTCGCTCGAGGTGGTGCGGGTCGAGGTCCCGCTGCGTGGTGGGGGCCCTCACCGGGCGGCCCGCTCGACGAGCTGCACCACCTGGTCGATGACCTCGTGGAGCGAGTGGAAGGTGGTGTCGACGTGCACGGCGCCGTCGGCCATCGTCAGGGGGGCGGTGGCGCGCCCGGAGTCGATCCGGTCGCGCTCGGCCAGGACCCGCTCGGTGGCCGCGACGTCGGTGCCGCCCTCCTCGGCGGCCCGGCGCAGGGCGCGGGCGGCGGGGTCGGCGGTGAGGTAGAGCTTGACCTCGGCCTGGGGCCAGACCACCGAGCCGATGTCGCGGCCCTCGACGACGATCCCGCCGCCGTCGATGATCCGGCGCTGGAGCTCGAGCAGCCGCGCCCGCACCTGCGGGACGGTGCTGACCGGCGACACCGAGCCGGTGACGGCCTCGGTGCGGATCTCGGTCGCGACGTCGACGCCGTCCACCTCGATGGTGGGGTCGAGCGGGTCGGTGCCCGAGACGATGGTCGGCTTCTCCGCGACCGCGGCGACGGCGTCGGCGTCGTGGATGTCGACGCCCTCACGCAGCATCCACCACGTCATCGCGCGGAACTGGGCGCCGGTGTCGAGGTAGCGCAGGCCCAGCCGGTCGGCCACGCCGCGGCAGGTGCTGGACTTGCCGGACCCCGAGGTGCCGTCCACCGCGACCACGACCTGTGCCTCGGGAGTGCTGTTCACGGGAGCGAAGCCTACCGGTGAGTCACCCAGCCCCGTGATTCGAGCGAGCCCAGGAGGTGCTCCGCCCGGTCCTCGTCCACGGTCAGCTCGACCTGCCCGACGGGGCGGCCCGGGTCGTGGTCGATGCGCACGTCCTCGATGTTGACCCCGCTCTCCCCCGCGTCGGCGAACAGCCGGGCCAGCTCGCCCGGATGGTCGGGCACGGCCACCAGGACGACGGCCGTGGGACGCGGCGGTCCGCCGTGCTTGCCCGGGATGGCGCGCGTCCCGCTGACGCCCTGGTCGAGCACGGCCTCGAGCCCGGCCCGGTCACCGGTGGCCAGGGCGGCGATCACCTCGTCGAGGCGGCCGCGCACCTCCCCGAGGAGGGCTCCGACCGCGGTCGCGTTGGCCGAGACGATCTGGCCGTAGAGCGCGGGGTCGCCCGCGGCCACGCGGGTGACGTCACGGACCCCCTGCCCCGACAGGGCCAGGTGATCGGCCGGGGCGCCGGCGAGCACGCCCGCGGCCAGCGAGGCGAGCAGGTGGGGCAGGTGCGAGGTGCGGGCCACGGCCTTGTCGTGCTCATCGGGGGTGAGCCGCACCGGGACGGCCCCGCAGAGCAGCGCGAGCGCCTCCACGAGCGCCACCGCGTCGGGGTCGGAGCCGGGGTGCGGGGTCACGGCCCACGGCCGCCCGTCGAAGAGCGCGGCGCTGGCCGCCAGCGGGCCGGAGCGCTCGCTGCCGGCCATGGGGTGGCCGCCGACGTACCGCTCGACCCCGGGGCGCTCCGCGAGCGCCGCCAGCGGCCCGGCCTTGACGCTGCCCACGTCGGTGACGACCGTCTCCCCGTCGAGCGCCCGGGAGATCTCCTCGGCGAGGTGGTCGGGGGGCACCGCGACGACGACCAGCTGCGGGCGGTCGCCCGGCGCGCTCGGTCGCCCGGCGCCCAGCCCCGAGGCGGTGCGGAGGTGGTCGTCGGAGGGGTCGGTCAGCAGCACCTCGAGACCGGCCCGGCGGCAGGCCAGCCCGATCGAGGTCCCGATCAGCCCGGCCCCGACGATCTCGACGGGACCGGTCAGCTCACTCATCCGGCACGGAGCGGACCCGGGTGAGGTCGCTGCGCAGCGCCGCGGCGCCGTGCAGGTAGACGTGGGTGATGTCGGCGCGGGGCAGGTCGGTCTCGACGTGCGCCATCATCCGCACGCAGCGCGGCATGGAGCCGGCGATCTCGAGCTCGCGCGCGCAGATCAGCGGCACCTCGCCGAAGCCGAGCTGCCGGGCGGCATAGGCCGGGAACTCCGAGACCAGGTCGGAGGTCGCGGTGAAGATGACCGAGATGAAGTCGTCGACCTCGAGGCCGTTGGAGGTCATCACGTCGGTGACCATCTCCGCGACCCGCTCGAGCATGTGCTCGCGCTCGTCGGCGTCGAGCTGGGTGGCGCCGCGCACGGCTCTGACTGGCACGCGGCCGATGCTATCGGGGCTGGTAGCTCCCGAAGGACCAGTGGTTGCCCTCTGGATCCGCGACGCTGCCGCCGCGCCCGCCGTAGTCCTGGTCGACCATGGGCCGCAGCACGGTCGCGCCCGCGGCCACGGCGCTGTCGAAGAGGGCGTCGGGGTCGTCGGTGACGAGGTAGGCCGCGGAGCCGCCGGCGTTGTCGACCGCGGCGTCGGGGCGCACCGAGCCGAACATGATGCCGCCGCCGCCGGACCACAGCCACTCGGCGTGGGCCACGACCGTGGGGTCGTGCTCGTCGCGGTAGGTCGCGTGCTCGCTGAAGCCGATGGCGCCGAGCCAGCGCATCATCGTCTCCGCGTCGCGGAAAGTCATGGTCTGCCAGTGCCGGACGTCTGCTGCCGTGGGGTTCGTCATGGCACCACCCTCACCCCGGGAGTACGCCGCCGGCTTGGACGTCGGGGAACTCCTCGCGCAGCCACGTGGTCGGCGCGCACCCCGCGAGGTCGCGCCACTCGCGGGCAAGGTGGGCCTGGTCGGCGTAGCCGCACACGGCCGCGACCTCCGCCAGGGTGCCGCCGCGCCGGGCCGCGTCCAGGACCCGGTCGCGGCTGGACTCGAAGCGCGCCACCCGCTGGTACTCCTTGGGGCTCAGCCCCGTCTCGGCCACCACGAGGTTGCGCAGGTGGCGGCGGCTGTAGCCGACCTCGTCGGCCACCGCCGCGACCGGGACGCCGCGCGACAGGCTGGCCAGCGCCCGGCCGACCTCGGCCCGCGCGCCGGGGCCGGCGTGGGCGGACAGCGCGGTCGCCAGCGCGCGGTGCAGCACGCCCGCGCGCTCGGGCCACGTCGGCGCGGCGTGGAGCTGCTCGGGGAGGTGCCGCAGGCCCGGTGCGAGGTCGTCAAGAGAGAGCAGCTGCCCGGCGATCGCGGCCGCCGGCAGCCCGAGCAGGGCGCGGGCGCCGGCGGTGGTCAGCGCCAGGAAGAAGCCCTCCTGGTGACCGTCGTGCCGGATCTCCGCCGGCGCGGCGTGCAGCCCGGCCACGCTCGACCACGACGCCCGCCGCGAGCCCGGGTCACCGCTCCAGGCGACGTCCAGCGGGGCCCCGAGGGGCAGCACGAAGGTCAGCGAGGTCCCCGGCAGCCCGCGGTGCACCCCTGGAGGCCCGACCACGTCGTAGCCGGTCAGCCAGGCGACGTACGGCCGCAGGGCGAGAGGCACCGTCAGGGGGCCGACCATGCGCCGACCCTACGCCGCGCGAGCCGTCGCCGGCCGCCTACAGCTCCGCGTCGTCGAGCAGCCGTCCGAGCTCGTCGAGGGTGAGCTCGCGCAGGTGGCCGGGCTTGAGCGAGCCGAGCGAGACGGGCCCGATGGCGGTGCGGGTCAGCTTGCGGACCGGGTGGCCGACCTCGTCGAGCAGGCGCCGCACGATGCGGTTGCGGCCCTCGTGGATGACCAGCTCGACGATCGACTTGTCGCGCGCGGCCGCGACCGTGCGCGCCTGGGTGACGGTGACGGGGCCGTCCTCGAGCGTGACGCCGGCCAGCAGCCGCTGCAGCGTGTCCTTGCCGAGCTCGCCCTCGACCTCGGCGACGTAGGTCTTGTCCACCTCGTAGGAGGGGTGGGCCATGCGCTGCGCGAAGTCGCCGTCGTTGGTCAGCAGCAGCAGCCCTGAGGTGTCGGTGTCGAGGCGCCCGACGTGGAAGAGCCGCTCCGCGCGGTGCTCGACGAGGTCGGAGATCGTGCGCCGCCCCTCGGGGTCCGACATCGTGGAGACCACGCCGGTCGGCTTGTTGAGCACGAGGTAGACCAGGTCGGAGACCGGCGGCAGGCGCTGGCCGGAGACCCGGATCACCGCGGTGCGCGGGTCGACCTTGGTGCCGAGGCGGGTGACGACCTCGCCGTCGACCTCCACCTCGCCGTCGAGCATCAGCTCCTCGCACTTGCGCCGCGACGCCACCCCCGACTGCGCCAGCAGCTTCTGCAGGCGGATCAGGCCGTCGTCGTCCGTGGCGACCTCGCGGCTCACGGCTGCGTCGCCTCGGGCGCGGTGGGCGCGGCCTCGGGTCCGCCGGCGGGCCCCTCGTGGACCGACTCCGAGGCCGCCATCTCGGCCAGCTCGTCCTCGAGGTCCTCCATGTCCGGGAGGTACGGCGCGAGCTCGGGCAGGTCGTCGACCGAGGTCACCCCGATGCGCTCCAGGAAGTAGCTGGTGGTCCGGAACAGGTTGGCCCCGGTCTCGCCGTCCTGGCCGGCCTCCTCCACGAGCCCGCGCGAGAGCAGCGTGCGCATCACCCCGTCGACGTTGACCCCGCGGATCGCCGACACCCGGGCGCGCGAGACCGGCTGCTTGTAGGCGACCACCGCGAGCGTCTCCAGCGCCGCCTGCGTCAGCCGGGCCTGCTGGCCCTCCAGGACGAACGCCTCGACGACGGCGGCGTACTCGTCGCGCGAGTAGAAGCGCCACCCGCCCGCGACGTTGCGCAGCTCGAAGCCGCGACCCTGCTCGGTGTACTCCGCCGCCAGCTCGTGCAGCGCCGCCGACACCTCGGCGGCGGGGTAGCCCACCGTCGAGGCCAGGCTCACGTCGTCGAGCGGCTGGTCGGAGACCATCAGCACCGCCTCGAGCGCGGGCCGCAGCTCGGTCAGGGGTACGGCGAGCAGGTCGCCGCCGTCGGTCTCGCGCGCCTCGGGCGCCTCGAGCACCTCGGCCGCCTCGGACACCTCAGGCTCCCCCGGGGTCTCGGGGACCGCGTCGGGCTCGGTCGGGGCGTCGGTCATGGTGTCTCCTCGTCAGCGGGCGCCGGTGCGCCCGGCTCGGGCGGCGCCCCGTCGAACTCGTCGGTGATCTCGATCTCCTCGTCCTCGGCCCCGGTCCAGCGGATCGTCAGCTCGCCCAGCGCCGTCACCTGCTCGAAGGCCACCGCGCCCTCGCGGAACAGCTCGAGCAGCGACAGGAACCGCGCCACCGTGGTGAGCCGGTCGGGCGAGTCGCCGCACAGGGCACGGAAGGTCATCGTGCCGGTGCGCCGCAGCCGGTCCACCACCAGGGCGGCCTGCTCGCGCACGCTGACCTTGTTGGCGTGGATGTGCTGCAGGGAGACCTCGAGCACCTGCTTGGGCTCCAGCGCCTTGGCCGCGAGCTCGGCGAAGCGGTCCAGCCCGATGCCGATGAGCACCTCGGGGAGCAGGGTGGCGTAGCGCTCCTCCATCTCCACCGCGCGCGGGAAGCGGCGCGACTCCTCGGCCAGCCGCACCTCGAGGAAGCCGGCGACCTGCTTGAACGCCTTGTACTGCAGCAGCCGTGCGAAGAGCAGGTCGCGGGCCTCGAGCAGCGCCAGGTCCTCCTCGTCCTCGACGTCGCCCTGGGGCAGGAGGCGCGCGGCCTTGAGGTCCAGCAGGGTCGAGGCCACGAGCAGGAACGACGTGGTCTGCTCGAGGTCCCAGACCGGTCCTCCGGCCTTGACGTGCGCGATGAACTCGTCGGTCACGCGCGAGAGCGCGACCTCGGTGATGTCGAGCTTGTGCTTGGAGATGAGGCTCAGCAGGAGGTCGAAGGGACCCTCGAAGTTGTCGAGCCGCAGCTCGAAGCCGGGAGCCTGCTCACCCGCCTCGCCGGGGGCAGCGAGGGCGGTCATCCCTCGGTCAGCCGCCGCACCAGCACGCTGTCGTCCCCGTGGGCGTCGAAGTCGGCCAGCACCAGCGCCACCGCCTCGCGGACCAGCCGGCCGCGGTCGACCGCCAGGCCGTGGCCGCTGCGCAGCGCGAGGCGCGCCTGCTCGATGTGGATCAGCTCGTCGGAGGTGACGTAGACGGTCATCTTCTCGTCGTGGCGGATCCGGCCGCTGGGCTTGGGCAGCGTCGCCGACTCGGCCTCGGCCGGCTCGGCGGTCTCGGGGGCGTCCGGGACCGCGTGGACGGCGGTGGGCCGGAACAGGTCGTCGGCCGTGGGCATGCTCACGCGTCGAGGCACCGTGCGAGCACCTCCCTCGAGAGCTGGCGGTAGGACTCGGCGCCGCCCGAGGTGGAGGCGTAGGAGGTGATCGGCTCCCCCGCGACGGTCGCGTCGGAGAACTTCACGGTGCGACGGATGACGGTGTGGAAGACCTTGTCGCCCCAGGCCTGCACGAGCCGCTCCATGACCTCGCGGGAGTGCAGCGTGCGGCCGTCGAACATCGTGCCGAGCACCCCGTCGATCTCCAGCTGCGGGTTGAGGCGCTCGCGCACCTTGTCGATCGTGGTCTTGAGCAGCGCGACGCCGCGCAGCGCGAAGTACTCGCACTCCAGCGGGATGATCACGCCGTGCGAGGCCGTCAGCGCGTTGACGGTGAGCAGCCCGAGCGAGGGCTGGCAGTCGATGAGGATGACGTCGTACTGGGAGAGCGCCGGGGCCAGCACCCGCTGGAGGGTCTGCTCGCGGGCCACCTCGTGCACCAGCTGCACCTCGGCGGCCGACAGGTCGATGTTGGACGGCAGCAGGTCCATGCCCGGCACGCCGGTGGGGACCACGACGTCCTCGACGCTCACGTCGCGCTGCATCAGCAGGTTGTAGATCGACAGGTCCATCTCGTGCGGGTTGAGCCCCAGGCCGACCGACAGCGAGCCCTGCGGGTCGAAGTCGACGAGCAGCACCTTGCGGCCGTACTCCGCCAGCGCCGCGCCGAGGTTGATGGTCGTCGTGGTCTTGCCCACGCCGCCCTTCTGGTTGCACATCGAGATCACCCGCGCGCGGTGCTCGCCGGTGACGGGTCGCGGCTCGGGCAGGTGCGGCATCGGGCGGCCGGTCGGGCCGAGGACGACCGCGGGCACGTCGACGTCGTCGAGGGCCGGCTCGCGCTCGGGCGCGGGGGCGGAGGGGGCCTCGTTGCTGGCGGCCATCTCGGGCATGCCGGCGCGGGGGCGTTCGAAGGGAAGGGGGTCGGACACGACGTGCTCATCTCGGTCGGGAGGGGAAGGGACCGGTGCCCGGGGAGGCATGTCGGGTGCGGCGCTGCCACCGCTGCCGTGGCTCGGGGGGTAGTTCCCGTTGCTGCTCATGTGCCACTCCTCGTGGGTTCTCCGAGACCGGTCGGGGCTCTGCTCCCCATCACACAATGTCGACACGACGACATTGCGGAGACTCGCCGCGGACTCTAGGCCCGGTCCCGACGATGCACCTACTCGTTGCCGGATTCCCACAGGGGCAAGGGAAAGGTGTGGAGAGGATGTGCACTCGCGCGCGCTCCCCTGCACAGGCCGGGACTCCCCTGTGCACTTTCCTGTGGAGGAACGACGCCGGTGGTCCAGGCCGCGACGAGAGCGTCGAGACGGCTCGTCAGGCGCGGACGAGCCCGGCGTCGTAGGACGACCAGGCCGGGTCGCGCAGCGCCGGGCAGTGCTCCGGCGTGGGGTGGTGGGCGAGGTCGATGAGCGCGTCCAGGGCGTCGCGCGCGGCCGCGAGGTCCGCCATGGCGGCGGTGATCCGGTCGCGCTCGGCCGCGAGCATGGCGAAGGCCTCCGGCGAGCCGTGCCCGGTGTCGACGCACGGCAGCAGCTGGCGGATCGTGCGGCTCGGCAGGCCGGCGGTGAAGAACTGCTGGATCATCTGCACCCGCTCGACGGCGGACTCGGCATAGCTCCGCTGCCCGCTGCCGGTGCGCTCGGGAGCGATCAGGCCCTGCTCCTCGTAGTAGCGCAGCGCCCGCGTGCTGACCCCGGCCCGGTCGGCCACCTCACCGATGCGCATGTACGTCTCCCTGCCGGTCCGTGCTGTGTCGTCGGTCTCGCCGACTTGCCCTTGACGTCAACGTCAGGTCCTAGCGTAGCCGACGCCGGGCCACCGAGGCCGGCCTCGTCAGACCTCACCCGAAAGCAAGGAACCGATGAACATTCCCGACCAGGTCGCCCTCGTCACCGGAGCCAACCGCGGCATCGGGCGCCAGTTCGTGCTCGAGCTGCTCGAGCGCGGCGCCACGAAGGTGTACGCCACGGCCCGCCGTCCCGAGACCCTCGACTTCGAGGACAGCCGGGTGGTGCCGCTGCGGCTCGACCTCCTCGACCACGACTCCGTCGTCGCAGCGGCGGCCGCCGTGCCCGACCTCACCCTCCTGGTCAACAACGCCGGCATCTCCACCGGCGCCCCGCTGGTGACCGGCGACCTCGCCGAGGTCCGCCGCGAGATGGACACCCACTTCTGGGGCACGCTCGACGTCATCCGCGAGACCAGCCCGGTGCTCGCGGCCAACGGCGGGGGCGCGATCGTCAACGTCCTGTCGGCGCTGTCGTGGTTCGCCGCTCCGGGCAGCGGCTCCTACTCCGCGGCCAAGGCGGCGGAGTGGAACATGACCAACGGCGTCCGCCTCGAGCTCGCCGCCCAGGGCACCTTCGTGCAGGGCGTCCTGCTGGGTGCGGCGGACACGGACCTCACCGACGGCTACGACGGACCCAAGATCGACCCCCGCGACGTGCCTCGGCTCTCGCTCGACGGACTGACCACGGGCGCGATCGAGGTCGTCGTCGACGACTGGACCGCGATGGTCAAGGCCTCGCTGGCCGGCGACCCCGCCGAGTTCTACGCGCAGATCGCCCAGCTGCTGGGCTGAGAACTCCGAACGGGCGCTCAGTCGCCCAGGCAGCGCATGGCGGTGGTGGTCAGCGCCAGCTCGCCCAGCTCGTCGGAGACGTCCAGGTCGACCACGGCCTCGATCACCCAGTCGTGGTCGCCCGCGGGGTCGTGGATGGTCTGGCGGACCTCCCAGCGCCGTCCGGTGCGCTGGACGGCGAGCAGCTGCGGGCCGCGCGCGTCCGGGCCGAAGTCGACGGTGTCGTGCTCGGCGTAGTACTCCTCGATCGCCGCGTCCCAGGCCGAGCGGGTCATCAGCACCTCGCCGGGCGGGTCCGTGCGGTCCGCGGCGGCGCGCTCGACGGCCATCAGGCCGTCGAGGTCGTCGCGGGCGACCAGCTCCACCCGACGGAACATCGCGTTGCGGATCATGATCGCGAAGGGCCGCTCCTGCGCGGAGATCGGCCGGTTCATGGGCGGCGGGGTGCCCTCGGCGAGCGCCTTCGCGACCTGCTCGGGGTCGGAGAGCGCCTCCCACTCGTCGAGCAGCGAGGAGTCGGTCTGGCGCACCGTCTCCCCCAGCCACTCGACGAGGTCGTCGAGCTCGGGGGTGCGGTGCGCCTCGGGCACGGTCTGGCGCAGCGTCCGGTAGGCGTCGGTGAGGTAGCGCAGCACCAGCCCCTCGGACCGCGCCAGCTCGTAGCGACCCACGAAGTCGGTGAACCCCATCCCCTGCTCGTACATCTCCCGGACGATCGACTTGGGGTCGAGCGCGTCCTCGCGCAGCCAGGGGTGGGTGCCGCGGTAGATCTCGTAGACGCCCTCGAGCATCTCGGCGAGCGGCTGGGGCCAGGTGATGGCGTCGAGCAGCAGCATCCGCTCGTCGTACTCGATGCCGTCGGCCTTCATCTCGCCGATCGCGACCCCCCGCGCCGCGCGCTGCTGGGCGAACAGGACCTGGCGGGGCGAGTCGAGCACGGACTCCATCACCGAGACGATGTCCAGGGTGTAGGTCTCGCTCTCGGGGTCGAGCACGTCGAGGGCGGCGAGCGCGAAGTGCGCCAGCGGCTGGTTGAGGGCGAAGTCCTCGGGCAGGTCGACGGTGAGGACGTAGCGGCGCCCGAACTCGTCGGGCTCCTCGAGGCGGGTGACGGTCCCGGAGCGCAGCAGGCTGCGCACCAGGCGCAGCGCGCGCCGGCTGAGCCGCAGCTGGCCGCGGCGGTCCTCGTGGTTGTCCGTCAGCAGGCTGCGCAGGACCGGGAACGCGTCCTCCTCGCGGGCCAGGACGTTGACGAGCATCGCGTTGTCGACCTTCATGCGCGACTGCAGCCGCTCGGACTCGCCGTTGACGAGCTTGTCGAAGGTCTGCTCGGTCCACACGACCATGCCCTCGGGGGGCTTCCTCAGCTGCGGCTTGCTCTTCTTCTTGGCCTGCTTCTCGGCGCTCATCGACGCGTTCTTGGCGTCGGACTTCTTGCGTGCCCTGTCGTTCTCGATGACGTGCTCGGGCGCCTGCACGACGACGTAGCCGGCGGTGTCGAAGCCCGCGCGGCCCGCACGACCCGCGATCTGGAGGAACTCGCGGGTGCGCAGGATCCGCTGGCGGCTGCCGTCGAACTTCGCCAGCCCGCTGAAGAGCACCGTGCGGATCGGCACGTTGATGCCGACGCCGAGGGTGTCGGTGCCGCAGATGACCGTGAGCAGCCCGGCCTGGGCCAGCTGCTCGACGAGGCGGCGGTAGCGCGGGAGCATGCCGGCGTGGTGGATGCCGACCCCCCGGCGCACCATCTTGGAGAGCGTCTTCCCGAAGCCGGCCCCGAAGCGGAAGGCCCCGATGGTGGCGGCGATCGCCTCCTTGTCGGCCTCGCTGACCTTGCCGATGGCCGAGCTCGGCGACAGCAGGCTGGTGGCGTGCTCGACGGCGTCCTTCTGGGTGAAGTGCACGACGTAGACGGGCGCCTGCCGCTCCTCCACGAGCCGCTGCACGGTGTCGTCGAGCGGCGTCAGCGCCCACTCGAAGGACAGCGGCACCGGCCGCTCGGCGTCGTCGACGATCGCGGTCTCCCGCCCGGTGCGCCGGCTCAGGTCCTCGGCGATCTCCGTGACGTCGCCGAGGGTGGCCGACATCAGCAGGAACTGCGCGTGCGGCAGGGTCAGGAGCGGCACCTGCCAGGCCCAGCCGCGGTCGGGCTCGGCGTAGTAGTGGAACTCGTCCATCACGACGAGCCCCACGTCGGCCGACGCCCCCTCGCGCAGCGCGATGTTGGCGAGGACCTCCGCGGTGCAGCAGATGATGGGGGCGTCGACGTTGACCGAGGCGTCGCCGGTGAGCATGCCGACGTTCTCGGCGCCGAAGACCCCGCAGAGGGCGAAGAACTTCTCGCTCACCAGCGCCTTGATCGGCGCGGTGTAGAAGCTCACCCGGTCGTCGGCGAGCGCCGCCATGTGCGCGCCGATCGCGACGAGCGACTTGCCCGAGCCGGTGGGCGTCGCCAGGACGACGTTGCTGCCGCCCAGCAGCTCGATGACGGCCTCGTCCTGGTGCGGGTAGAGCTCGAGGCCCTCCCCGGCCGCCCAGGTGGTGATCTCGTCGTAGACCTTGTCCGGGTCGAGGGTGCGCGCCATCAGTCGCGCGCCCGCGGGTGCGCGGTGGCGAAGACCTCGCGCAGGTTGTCGACGGTGACCAGCGTGTAGACCTGCGTCGTGGTCACCGACGCGTGCCCGAGCAGCTCCTGCACGACACGCACGTCGGCGCCGCCGTCGAGCAGGTGGGTCGCGAAGGAGTGCCGCATGGTGTGCGGCGAGACGTCGCGGGTGACCCCGGCGCGGTCGGCGGCCTTGGCCAGCACGGCCCACGCGGACTGCCGGGACAGCCGGCCACCGCGGGCGTTGAGGAACAGCGCGCCACCCACGGCCCCGGAGCCGGTCGCGACCAGCTCGGGGCGCGCCCGCACGAGGTAGGCCGCGAGCGCCTCCCGGGCGAACGACCCGATCGGCACCAGCCGCTCCTTGCTGCCCTTGCCGCGCAGCAGGACCGTGCCGTCGACGTCGTCGAGGTCGTCGACGTCGAGCCCCACCGCCTCCGAGATCCGGGCACCGGTGCCGTAGAGCACCTCCAGCAGCGCACGGTCGCGCAGCGCCAGGGTGGTGCCCGGGGCGCCCGCCGCCTCCAGGATGGCCTCCACGTCGGAGAGCGGCAGCGCCTTGGGCAGCCGCTTCGCCGCGGCGGGCGGCTTGACGCCGCTGGCCGGGTCGAGCGTCGCGAGCCCGTCGGCCACGGCGAACTTGTGGAAGCCCCGCACCGCGACCACGGTGCGCGCCGCGGACGTCGCGCTCAGCGGCGGGTGGTCGGCGTCGCCCTCGCGCAGCCGCATCAGGAAGCCGGCCACGGTCGCCTCGTCGACCTGCTCCAGGCGCTCCACGCCCTCGCCCGCGAGGTGCGCGCGGTAGCGGCGCAGGTCGCGCCGGTAGGACGTCAGCGTGTTGGTCGCCAGGCCCTTCTCGACCGAGAGGTGCTCGAGGTAGGTGCGCACGGCCCGGTCGACGTCGCCGGTCGACGTCGCGGGTCCTGGTCCGGTCGTGGCGGCCAAGTCAGCCCAGCACGCTCTCCAGGGTGACCGCGTCGATGCCGACGGCCTCCCCGACGGGGGCGTTGGTGAGCTGGCCGGCGTGGGTGTTGAGGCCCAGCGCGAGCGAGTGGTCACGACGACTGGCCTCGGCCCACCCGTGGTCGGCCAGCTTGACCGTGTAGGGCAGCGTCGCGTTCGTCAGCGCATACGTCGAGGTGTTCGGCACCGCGCCCGGCATGTTCGCCACGCAGTAGAACGTCGACCCGTGCACCTGGTAGGTGGGGTCGTCGTGGGTGGTGGCCCGGGTGTCCTCGAAGCACCCACCCTGGTCCACCGCGATGTCGACCAGCACCGAACCCGGCTTCATCCGCGACACCAGCTCGTTCGACACCAGCTTCGGCGCCGCAGCACCCGGGATCAGGACCGCACCGATCACCATGTCAGCCTCCATCACCTGCTGCTCCACCGTGAGCCTGGACGACGCCAGGCCGTGGACCCGGTTGTTGTAACGCCAGAACGACATCCGCAGCTTGTCCAGGTCGGTGTCCAGCAACGTCACGTCCGCACCCATCCCGAGCGCGATGTTCGCGGCGTTCTGGCCCGAGACACCGGCGCCGATGATCACGACCTTCGCGTTCGCGACCCCGCCGACACCCCCCATCAGCACCCCACGACCACCCTGCGCCTTCAACAGGCTGTGCGCACCCACCTGCGGTGCGAGACAGCCCGCGACCTCCGACATCGGGTACAGCAACGGCAGCCCGCCCGAGGGCAGCTGCACCGTCTCGTAGGCGACCGCAGTCACCTTGCTGGCGAGCAGAGCCTCGGTCAGCGGCTTGTCCGCCGCCAGGTGCAGGTAGGTGAACAGCGTCAGCCCCTCGCGCAGGCGGTGGTACTCCTCCGCGACCGGCTCCTTGACCTTGAGCACCATCTCCGCGGAGCCCCACACGTCGTCCGCGGAGTCCGAGATCGTGGCCCCGGCCGCGACGTAGGCCTCGTCCGGGATCGAGGACCCCACCCCGGCGTCCCGCTCGACCACGACCTCGTGACCGTGAGCGGTCAGCTCGTGCACCCCGACCGGCGTGATCGCCACGCGGTACTCGTGGTTCTTGACTTCCTTGGGGACGCCGACCTTCACCTGCAGCTCCTTCGTCGAGGACGTGGCGCGAGGACGCCACGCGGCGACACTATCGCCCGCCGCCGGCGCTGCCGGCGAGCCCGCGCGCGTGCGCGAGGAGGACCGCCAGCGCGAGGGGCGCGTCGCGGGCCCGCCCGGCCAGCACGGCGTCGTACAGCTCGGCGAACGGGACCCACCGGGCCTCCATGTCCGCCTCCTCGTGGTCGGGCGCGAAGTCGCGGTCGACCTCGGTGAGGCCGCGGGCGACGAAGTAGTGGATGAGCTCGTCGGAGATCCCGGGCGAGGAGTAGGCCGTGCCCAGGTCGGCCCAGTCGGCCGCCTCGAGCGCCGCTTCCTCGCGCAGCTCACGGCGCGCGACCTCGACCGGCGCCTCCCCCACCTTGTCGATCAGCCCGGCGGGCAGCTCGACGAAGCGGTGCCGGCCCGGGTGGCGGTACTGCAGCAGCACCAGGACCCGCTCGTCGGCGTCGATCGCGAGCACGACGACCGCGCCGGGGTGCTCCAGCACCAGCCGGCCGAACGTCGGGCCGTCCTCGTCGCCCGGCAGCCGGACCTCGTCGCGCCGCAGCGCGACGACCCAGTCGTCGCGGTGCAGGTCACGGGTGGCCGCCACGGGCCACGTCTCCTCGCTGTCGCCGAGCGGGCCGGTGGTGGCTGCGTGGGGGTCGCTGGGCATGCCTCGGACGCTACCGTGACGGGATGGACGCGACGAGCCTGACCATGGACGAGGCAGCCGAGCGGGCGGCGCTGATCTCGGTGGAGCGCTACGACATCGAGGTCGACCTGCGCGGCCTGCTGGAGGGTGAGGTGCTCGCGTCGACGTCGACGGTGACCTTCACCTGCCGCGAGCCCGGGGCCGAGACCTTCGTCGACTGCGTCGCGGAGGCGAGCCGCGCCACCCTCAACGGGGTCGGGCTCGACCTGTCGACGGCGAGCGGTGGCCGGATCGTGCTGAGCGACCTGGCCGAGCACAACGTCCTGGTCGTCTCCGCCACCCAGTCCGACACCGGGACCGGCGCCGGCATGCTCCGCACGGTCGACCCGAGCGACGGGCTCGTCTACTTCTGGACCTCCTTCGAGCCCGACGAGGCGCGCCGGGCCTGGGCCTGCTTCGACCAGCCCGACCTCAAGGCGCCGCACGCGTTCACCGTCCACGCCCCGGCGTCGTGGACGGTCCTGTCCAACTGCGGTCCCGACGCGATCGAGCCGACCGACGACGCCCGCACCTGGCGCTTCCCGGACACGCCGCCGCTGTCGACGTACGTCGTGGTGGTCAACGCCGGGCCCTTCCACGAGCAGCGCAGCGAGCGCGCCGGCTACGACCTGGGCCTCTACTGCCGCCGGTCGCTGCGCCCGGTCTTCGAGCGCGAGGCCGAGGAGCTGTTCACCGTGACCGGGCAGGGGCTCGCGTTCTTCGGGGAGCGCTTCGGCTCGCCGTTCCCGCAGCGGCGCTACGACCAGGTCTTCGTCCCCGACATGGGCGGCGCGATGGAGAACTGGGGCTGCGTCACCTGGGGCGACAACCTGGTGCCCCGCTCGGCGCCGACGTACACCGAGCGCATCCGCACCGCCAACGTGCTGCTGCACGAGATGGCCCACCAGTGGTTCGGCGACCTCGTCACGATGCGGTGGTGGGACGACCTGTGGCTCAACGAGGCCTTCGCCTCCTGGGCCGCCGACTGGGCGTTGGCCGCGGCCACCGAGTACGCCGACGCCTGGGCCGCCTTCCTGGCGCGCTTCAAGTCCCAGGGCTACCGCGACGACATGGGCCCCGCGACGCACCCCATCCGCGCGGCGGTGCCTGACGTGGCCGCCGCCACGGCCAACTTCGACGCGATCACCTACGTCAAGGGCTCCAGCGTCCTCAAGCAGCTGGTCGCCTACGTCGGCGAGGACGCCTTCGTGGAGGGGCTGCGCGCCTACTTCCGTGACCACGCCTACGGCAACACGACCCTCGACGACCTGATGGGGGCGGTGGCGACCGCGGCCGGCCGTGACCTCTCCGGCTGGACGCGGGAGTGGCTCGACCGGTCCGGCACCGACACCCTGACCCTGCGCGACGGTCAGGTGGAGGCCGTGGGGCCCGACGGCGAGCCACCGCGACCGCACCGCCTCGACGTCGGCTGCTACACCCGCGAGGCCTCGGGGCTGCGCCGCACCGCTTCGGTCGCGGTCGAGCTCGCCGGCACCAGCACGCCGGTCGAGCTGCCGGCGGCCGACCTCTACCTCGTCAACGACGACGACCTGACCTTCGCCGCCGTCCGAGCCGACGAGCCGACCACCCGGGCCCTGCTCGACGGGGCCGCCGACCTGCCCACACCTCTGGGGCGCGGGCTCGCCGTCACCACCGCCTGGGACATGCTGGTCAAGGGCGAGCTCGGCCCCGGGGCCTTCCTGGACTGTTGCCTGGCCGTCCTCGAGCGCGAGAGCTCAGCGGCGCTCGTGGAGCCGTTCCTCGGGCTGGCCCAGGCGACCGTGACGCGGTGGAGCGCCGACCGTGACGTCCCCGAGCGGCAGCGACGGCTGGCGGACGCGGCGCTCGCCCTGGCCGGCGGCGAGCACCGGCAGCCGGCGCTGCGCGCGCTCGCCATGTCCGCCACCACCGACGAGCACCTCGCGGCGCTTGACGACGCCGCCGGCGACGACCTCGACCTGGCCTGGCGCGCACTGGCCAGGCGAGCGGCCCTGGGGTCCCACGACCCCGCTGCGGTCGAGGCGCTGCGCGAGCGGGACCCCGACCCGGACGTCTCCGCCCGGGTGCTGGGCGTGAGCGCCGCGCAGCCGGACGCGGCGGCCAAGGACCGGGTGTGGGCCGAGCTCTTCGAGAGGCGGTCGGTCCCGGCCGGAGGAGCGGTGATCCAGGTCGCCGGGCTGTTCTGGCAGCCGGGGCAGTCCGAGCTCCTACTCCCCTACGCCCAGCGCTACCTCGACGAGGCGGAGCGGCTCAGCGGGGGCGGCATGCTCGACATCATGTCGCTGATGCGCGCGATGGTCCCGAGCGTCGCCGACGACGACCTGCTGCGCCGCGGCCGCGCGACGGCCGACTCCCCCGAGGTGCTGCCGGCCGTGCGCTCGACGATCCTCACCGGCTGGGACACCCTGACCCGCATGCAGCGCGCCAAGCGGCGTACCGACTGAGGGCTCGGTCGCCGTCGAGCGACGCTCTCGTCACTTCCCGTCGCGCAGGTGGCTCTCGTCGATCGGGAAGCGGAGCTCCTTCTGGCGCTCGATGGCGGCGCCGACCAGGCCCGCGAAGAGCGGGTGCGGTCGGGTCGGGCGGGACCGGAGCTCGGGGTGGGCCTGCGTGGAGACGTAGTAGGGGTGCACGTCTCGCGGCAGCTCGACGAACTCCACCAGGCCCAGCTCGGTGTTGGTCCCGGAGAAGACCAGCCCGGCCTCCGAGAGCTGGTCGCGGTAGGCGTTGTTGACCTCGTAGCGGTGGCGGTGCCGCTCCTGGATCGACGCCTGGCCGTAGGCCTCGCGCACGACCGTGCCGGCCACGAGCTCGGCGGGGTAGAGCCCCAGGCGCATGGTGCCGCCCAGGTCGCCGGCGCCGTCCACGATGGACTTCTGCTCCTCCATCGTGGCGATGACCGGCTCGGGGCACTCGGGGTCGAACTCGGTAGAGGCGGCCTTGGCGAGCCCGGCGACGGACCGGGCGTACTCGATCACCATGCACTGCAGGCCCAGGCACAGGCCCAGGGTGGGGATGCGGTGGGTGCGCGCGAAGGTCAGGGCGCCGAGCTTGCCCTCGATGCCGCGCACGCCGAAGCCGCCGGGCACGCAGATCGCGTCGACGTCGTGGAGGTGCTTGTGGGCGCCGGCGGGCGTCTCGCACTCGTCGGAGGCGACCCAGCGCAGGTGCACCTTCGCCTCGTGGGCGAAGCCGCCGGCCCGCAGCGCCTCGGCGACCGAGAGGTAGGCGTCGGGCAGGTCGATGTACTTGCCGACCAGCGCGATCGTGACGTCCTCCTTCGGGTGGTGCACCCGGCGGAGCAGGTCGTCCCATATCGTCCAGTCGACGTCGCGGAAGGGCAGGTCGAGGCGGCGTACGACGTAGGCATCGAGTCCCTCGCGGTGCAGAACCTTGGGGATGTCGTAGATCGACGGGGCGTCGGCCGCGGTGACCACGGCCTCCTCGTCGACGTCGCACATCATCGAGATCTTCTTCTTGATCGACGAGGGCAGCTCGCGGTCGGCGCGGCACACGATCGCGTCGGGCTGGATGCCGACCTGGCGCAGCGCGGCGACGGAGTGCTGGGTCGGCTTGGTCTTCAGCTCGCCGGACGGCCCGATGTAGGGCACGAGGGAGACATGGAGGAAGAAGCAGTTGTCACGGCCGATGTCGTGGCGGACCTGGCGCGCCGCCTCGAGGAACGGCAGCGACTCGATGTCGCCGACGGTGCCGCCGACCTCGGTGATCACCACGTCCACGGCGTCCTCGCCGGTGCCCAGGCCCATGGCCAGGACGCGGTCCTTGATCTCGTTGGTGATGTGCGGGATCACCTGGACGGTGTCGCCGAGGTAGTCGCCGCGACGCTCCTTGGCGATGACGCTGGAGTAGACCTGCCCCGTCGTGACGTTGGCGATCTGGCCCAGGTCGGTGTCGAGGAACCGCTCGTAGTGACCGATGTCCAGGTCGGTCTCGGCGCCGTCGTTGGTGACGAACACCTCCCCGTGCTGGAAGGGGTTCATCGTCCCGGGGTCGACGTTGAGGTAGGGGTCGAGCTTCTGCATGGTGACCCGCAGCCCGCGCGAGCGCAGCAGCCGGCCGAGGCTCGAAGCCGTGAGGCCCTTGCCGAGCGAGGAGGCGACGCCTCCGGTGACGAATACGTGCTTGGTGGGCGTGGGGCTCTTCACGGATGACCAGGCTATCCCAGAATCCGCGAACTACCTGCGTCCACGCGCCGACTGCGCCACGTCGAGCAGCTCGCGGGCGTGGGCCAGGGCCGTGTCGGAGTCGGTGAGCCCGGCGAGCATGCGCGACAGCTCGCGCTCGCGGGCCGCGTCGTCGAGCACCGTGAGGCCCGAGCTGGTGACCGAGCCGTCGCTGGACTTCTCGACCACGACGTGGCGGTCGGCGTAGGCGGCGACCTGCGGCAGGTGGGTCACGACGAGCACCTGGGCGGTCTGGGCGAGCTGGGCGAGCCGTCGGCCCACCTCCACCGCCGCGGCGCCGCCGACGCCCGCGTCGACCTCGTCGAAGACGAACGTCGGCACCGGGCTGGTGCCGGCGAGGGCGACCTCGATCGCGAGCATGACCCGCGACAGCTCACCGCCGGAGGCGCCCTTGCCGAGCGGGCGGGGCTCGGAGCCGGTGTTGGCCGCGAGCAGCAGCTCGACCTCGTCGATGCCGTGGGCGGCGTAGCGCACCCAGCGCTCGCCGACGCGCAGGGGGGCGCGGCGGCCCTCGGCGGGCTCGCCGTCGACCTGGGTGACGGCGACCGTGAGCCGGGCGTCGGGCATCGCGAGCAGGGTCAGCTCCTCGGTGACCTGCTTGCCGAGGCGGCGGGCGGCGTCCTGCCGCAGCTGGGAGAGAGCGCCGCCGGCCGTGGCGAGGTCGGCGCGCAGCGACTCCCGCTGGGCCTTGAGCGCAGCGATGCGGTCGTCGGTCGAGTCCAGGTCGAGCAGCCGCGCAGAGGACTCCTGGGCCCAGGCCAGGACCTCGTCGACGGTGTCGCCGTACTTGCGGGTCAGCGCGGTCAGCGCCGCACGCCGCTCGGAGACCGCGGCCAGCCGGGCCGGGTCGGTGTCGATGCGCGAGGCGTAGGACGCCACGTCGGCGGCGACGTCGGAGAGCAGGTAGGTGACCTCCGCCAGGCGGTCGGCGAGCCCGCCGGCCTCGGGGTCGTGCTCGCGGACGCCGTCGAGGGCGATCCGGGCGGCCGAGGTGGTCGCCAGGGCGTCGGGGGCCTCCTCCTCGCTGCTGAGCGCCTCGCGGGCGGTCTCGGCCGCAGCGCGCAGGGTGTCGGCGAAGCCCAACCGGGACTCCTCCGACGCCAGGACGGCGTCCTCGCCCGGCTCGGGCGAGACGGCCTCGACCTCCTCCAGCCCGAAGCGGAGCAGGTCGGCCTCCCGCGCGCGCTCACGCGCCGTCGCCACGACCTCCACCAGCTCGGCCTCGACGACCTCGAGCCGGTCGTGGAGGGCGGCGTAGGCGGCCGAGGACTTGGCCAGCTTGGCGCCACCGAACCGGTCGAGCGCGTCGCGCTGGGCGCGGGCCTGCAGGAGCCGGTGCTGGTCGGACTGCCCGTGGACGGCGACCAGCGGCTGCGCCACCTCGGACAGGGTCGCGACGGGAACGGAGGCCCCACCGACGAAGGCGCGCGAGCGGCCCTCGGCCGAGACGTTGCGGGCCAGCACGACGCGGTCGTCCTCGACGACTCCCCCGGCCAGCTCCACGGCCTCGGCCAGCCCTCGGACGTCGCTGACCGTGACGACACCCTCGACGCGGGCGGTTTTGGCGCCGGTGCGGACCGCACCGCTGTCGGCCCGCCCACCCAGGAGCAGCCCGAGGGCGGTCACGATCATGGTCTTGCCGGCGCCGGTCTCGCCGGTGATGACGGTCAGGCCCGGCCCGAGCTCGAGCGCGGAGGCGTCGATGACGCCGAGCGAGCCGATGCGGATCTCCTCGATCACGTGTCCTCACCCCGCCGGCGGCGCTCGGCGTTGCCACGCCAGCCCTCGACCGGGAGACCGAACTTGGCCACGAGCCGGTCGGTGAACGGCGCCTCGTGCAGCCGCACCAGCCGCACGGGCTGGGTGCCGCGCCGCACCTCGATCCGCGCGCCGGGCGGCAGGTCGACGGTGCGGCGACCGTCGCACCACAGCACCCCGGCGCCGTCGGTGCGGGCCAGGACCTCGATCGCGATGACCGAGGTCGGCGCGACCACCATGGGTCGGGAGAACAGGGCGTGGGCGCTCAGCGGCACGATGCACATCGCCTCGACGCTGGGCCACACGATGGGCCCGCCGGCGCTGAAGTTGTAGGCGGTCGAGCCGGTGGGGGTGGCACACACGACGCCGTCGCATCCCCAGCGGGACAGAGGACGGCCGTCGATGCCGAGCACCACCTCGAGCATCCGCTGGCGCGCGGCCTTCTCGACGCTGGCCTCGTTGACGGCGAAGGTGCTCGTCACGAGCTCGCCGTCGCGGTAGACGCGGACGTCGAGCGTCATCCGGTCCTCGGTGGCGTAGTCGCGTGCCACGATCGCCGCGAGGGTCGAGTCGACGTCGTCCTGCTCGGCCTCGGCCAGGAACCCCACGTGGCCCAGGTTGACCCCGAGCACCGGCGTCTGGCTGGCGTAGGTGAGCTCCACCGCCCGCAGGATCGAGCCGTCGCCGCCGATCACGAGCGTGAGCTCGCAGTCGCGGCTGGCGTCGCTCTCGGACTCGGTCAGCTCGATGCGCGGCTCGTAGTCGGAGGGGTCCAGCCCGAGGTCGGCGGCCTCGCCGGCCAGCAGGCGCACCACGATGCCGTGCCCGGTGAGCCCCTGGCAGAACTCGAGGGCGACCTCACGCGCCGCCTCCCGCCCGGTGTGGGCGAGCACGAGGACACGTCTCACGGGGGGCTGGTCGGTCACGGGTCCACCCTCTCACCCGGGACCCCCGGAGCTCCCGACGACGCCTCCTGCACGCAGGCGTGGATGGCGTCGTCGGTCAGCACCGCCGGCCCGCGCCGCAGCCACAGGAAGAACTCCACGTTGCCGGACGGCCCCGGCAGCGGGCTGGTCGCGACCTGCACCGCGCCCCAGCCCCGGGCCGCCGCCGCCGTGGCCACGCCGATCACGGCCTCCGCGCGCAGTCCCGGGTCGCGCACGACGCCCCCCTTGGGGATCCGGTCCTTGCCGACCTCGAACTGCGGCTTGACCATCAGCGCCAGGTCGCCGTCGGGGCGGGTGACGCCCACGAGCGCGTCGAGGACCAGCGGCAGCGAGATGAACGACAGGTCGCCGACCACGAGGTCCACCGGTCCCCCGATGAGCTCGGGCGTGAGCTCACGGACGTTGGTGCGGTCGTGGACGACGACCCGCTCGTCCTTCTGCAGGCGCCACACCAGCTGGCCGTAGCCGACGTCGACCGCCACCACCTGGGCGGCCCCGGCCCGCAGCAGCACGTCGGTGAAGCCGCCCGTCGACGCGCCGGCGTCCAGGCAGCGGCGACCCTCGACCACCAGCCCCTGCGGGCCGAACGCCGCCAGGGCCCCGGCCAGCTTGTGGCCGCCGCGGGAGGCGTAGTCGGGGCGGTCGGGGTCGTCGACGACGACGATCGCGACGTCGGTCGTGACCCCGGTCGCGGGCTTGCCGGCCACGGACCCGGACACCTTCACGCGGCCGCCGGCGATCAGCTCGCTGGCGTGCTCACGGCTACGGGCCAGGCCCCGGCGTACGAGCTCCGCATCGAGCCGCAGGCGGCGCGGTGGCATGCGGTGGCCCTACGCCGGGTCTTGCGGCGGGACGTCGTCGAGGGCTCGGCGCAGCTCGTCGTGGGCCTGCTCGAAGGCGGCGACGTGCTCGTCCACCGGGCGGTCGCGCAGCTGCTCGATCGCGGCCACGACGGAGTCGACCCGCTCCTCGCCGGTGCGCACGCGCTCCTCGTCCGGAAGGGACTCGGCCACGTCGTCGTGCGCCTCGTGGGCTGCGGGTGCCGGCTCCTGCGTCATGGTCCCGAGGCTACCGGGGGCCGCCCTCGACGGCCGCCAGCGGCACGCTCGGCGCCGTGCCCGTCGGCGTCACGGTGCCGTCAGCGCGTCGGTGGCCGGCACCGCGCCGCCGCCGTCGACGTGGGCCCAGGCGGCCGTCGCCACGACGGCCCACCAGGCCTCCGGGTCGCCCGAGCCCGTCACCTCGAGTCGGTCGTCGGCGACGGTGGCGCGCCAGCCGCCGAGCGCCCAGCCGCCGTCGTCCCCCGTCGGCGACTCGTGGGGGCGGAGCAGCCCGCCCAGGTCGCGGGAGACGTACGTCGGGCGCTCGCCCTCCCCGGCGGCGACCAGCTCGGGCAGGCCGGTGACGCCGGTCAGCACCAGCAGGGAGTCGATGCCGGCGTTGCGGGCGCCCTCGATGTCGGTGTCCAGCCGGTCGCCGACCATGAGCGGGCGTCGCCCCCCGACCCTGCGCACGGTCTCGTCCAGCAGCGGACGCTGGGGCTTGCCGGCCACGACCGGGTCCACGCCGGTGAAGCGGGCGAGGGTCTCGACGAGCACCCCGTGTCCGGGGGCGACGCCGTAGGCGGTGGGGATCGTGTAGTCGGCGTTGCTCGCCACCCACCACAGCCCGTCGCGGACCCGCACGGCCGCGCGCATGATGTGGCGCCACCGCACCTCGGGCCCGTAGCCGGTCACCAGCGCCTGGGCGTCCTCGTCCTCGACGTCGGTGGCGACCAGGCCCTCGGCCGCCAGTGCCTCCTCCAGGCCGGCCGCGCCGAGCAGGACGACCCGGGCGCCCGTGCCCAGCCGGTCGACGAGCACCCGCGCCGCCGCCTGGGCGGAGGTGACGACGTCCTCGGGGTCGGCGGTCACGCCGAGCTCGCGCAGGTGGGTCGCGACCGCCCCGGGCGGCCGGGCGGCGTTGTTGGTCACGAAGGCGAGCCGCATGCCGGCCTCGCGCACCGCGTCGAGGTGGGCCGGGGCGCCGGGCACGGCCTCGCCGCCGATGTAGACCACGCCGTCGAGGTCCAGCATCGCCAGGTCGTAGGCGGTGGACAGGTCGGTGTCGGACTCGCCGAGCATGGTGCCTCCTGGCACGGTGGGCTGGTCCGGGCACCCTACGATGCCCCGATGGAGTCCAGCGCCGTGGTCACCCCTCCGTACGTCGGGGGTCCCCTGCGGCTGCTGCCGTTCCGCGCGATGATGCTGGCCCCCTCGCGCATCGGCGCACCCAGCTCCGCGCGTGCCTTCGCCCGCCCCTACCGCGACGTCTCCGCCCGGCTGGAGAGGTGGCGCAGCCAGGGTCAGATGACCCAGGACAGCGAGCCCGCGCTGTACCTGCACGAGTACACCGCCGCCGGCATCACCATCCGCGGACTCGTCGGGCTGCTCGACGTCTCGCGTCGCGCGAGCCGCGCGGAGGAGCGCGCGATCCTGCCCCACGAGGGGATCTACCCCGCGCAGGCCGATGACCTCGCCGACCGGATGTCGGAGATGCAGCTGAACCCGGCACCCATCCTCCTCGTGCACCGGGGTCCGGCGCCCCTGCGTGCGCTGCTCGCCGCGGTGCAGGAGCGCGCCCCCGAGCATGACTTCGTCGACCGCAATGAGCAGCAGCACCGGATCTGGCCGATCCGGGACCCCGAGGAGCTGGCGGCGATCGCGGCGCAGCTGGCGGACGAGACCGCGCTGATCGCCGACGGGCACCACCGCTACGCGGCCTACCTGCGGCAGCACCTGCGCAACCCCGGCACCGGCAGCGACTACGGCCTGGCCATGCTCGTCGACCAGGAGGACACTCCGCTCTTCCTCGGTGCCATCCACCGGGTGCTGACCGGCACGTCCGTGGACGACGTCGTGGCAGCGGCGGCCGGGGCCGGCATGGGCGTGGAGGAGACCACCGCCGCCGTCGCCGTGGCCGCCCTCGACCCCGACCACCTGGTCGTCACCGACAACGACCGTTGGGCGGTGGTCACGCTCTCTGTCCCACCGGACCGCACCGCCGTGCAGCTGCTGCACGACCAGCTGATCCCGGCCCTCCCCTACGGCCCCCACGACATCCGCTACCACCACACGGCCGAGGACGCGCTGGCACAGGTGGCGCCCGACACCGGCGTGGCGGTGCTGATGCCGGCGCCGCTGGTCGACCGGGTGCTGCGGATCGTGCGCGACGACCGGCTGCTGCCGGAGAAGGCCACGTCGTTCCAGCCCAAGCCGAGCCTGGGTGTGCTCATCCGCTCTCTTCGCGAGGACTGACGGCGCGCCTGACCAGCCGTCCGGCACTCACCTCCACCTCCACGCGCGAGGCCGCACCACCGCCTGCCCGGAAGAAGCGTCTCCTCAGGCTGCCCTCGACGGCCACCAGGTCGCCGGCGTGCCAGGACGCGACCGAGCGCTTGGCCCGGCCGTTCCACGCGCAGCACTCGAGCGCGTCCACCGTCTGGTGGGGCCGCACCGCCGCCGGTGGACGCGCCACCACCACCCGGAACACCCACACCGTGTCCCCGCTGGGCATCTCCTTGAGCTCGGGCTCCTGCGAGACCCGTCCGACCAGCCGTACCTCGTTGGCGACCTCCACGTCGGTCTCCGTCGTCTGCGCTGACATGCGCATCACCTCCACGAGCCAGACTCGGGGAGGGCGGGGACATCCGGGGCCCGGCGCACCGGCGGCTGGGGACGACAGGTGCCGGAACGGGCCTCTGTGGAAGCTTGCCGGCGCATTGCTCAGGCGCACCAATGCAACAGGGCCACCCACGAATGGATGGCCCTGCTGAGGTGTTTGTCCGGCGGCGTCCTACTCTCCCACAGCCTCTCGGTTGCAGTACCATTGGCGCTGGCAGGCTTAACTTCCGGGTTCGGGATGGGTCCGGGTGTTTCCCTGCCGCTATGGCCGCCGTAACTCTATGACCCCAGTATGCCGCCCGGGGTGATACCGGCTCACCAGCGACCTCTTTGTGAGGGGGGTGTGGTGACCGTGTTCCCCGGGTGGTGGGGTGGTCTTGTAGTGGACGCGTGCACGCAGTGGGTGCTTGTGGTTTTGGTTGAGGGTTTGTGGGGCAAGCCCTCGGCCTATTAGTA